>NZ_JAOVZU010000009.1 GCF_025717005.1 Actinotalea endophytica | reverse complement strand
GGTCCGGCCCACAGGTCGTCGTAGGTGAAGGTGACCGGTGCGTTGGCGGCCGTGCTGAACAGGTAGGTCGACACCCCGACCCCACCAGCGACCTGCAGCGACGCCGTGGAGTCGGTCGACTCCAGCTGCCAGGCCGTCGGCTCGGTCGTCCCGACCTTCCAGACCTTCGCCCGCAACGTCGTCGGGCTCGTGCCCTGGGCCTGCACCCGCATCTGCAGCTGATCACCGGCCGCGAACGTCAACCCGCTGACCACCACACCCGACACCGGCGTCCCGTTGCCCGCCGTCAGGTACAGCTCGACCGTGCCGTCCGCGCGCAACCGCACCCGCGAACCGTAGTAGTTCGTCGCCGAGACCCGACGCGCCGCGACATACACGAACGCACCGCCACCCGAGGGCACCTTGTCGGCCGAGAACGAGACCTGCACCTCGGTCGAGTCGGACGAGACCCCGCCCAACCACGCCGACCCCGTCTGCCCCGCACCGAGCACCTGCACACCCGCCGAACCGTCGACCGACAGCCCACCGGAGGGACCCGACACCGACCACGCGCCACCCACCGGAGCCGAACCCCAGCCGGACAGCACCAGACGCGAGAACCCGTCCTGCGCCAACGCGCCACCCACCGGCTCACTCACCGTGACGTCGTGCGACACCGAACCCGTCGCACCACCGTCATCGGTCACCGTGAGCGTCACCGTGTACGTACCGGCCGCCGCATACGCATGCGACACCGTCGCACCCGACCCACTCTGCGAGTCACCGAAGTCCCACGCCCAGCCCGCGATCGTGCCATCCGAGTCCGACGAAGCCGAACCATCGAACGACGCCACCAGGGCCGCCGTCGACCAGCCGAACGCCGCAGCGGGTGCGATGTTCGCCGGCGGGACCACCGGGCCGCCGGGGCTCGACCCGACGGGTCCGGCCCACAGGTCGTCGTAGGTGAAGGTGACCGGTGCGTTGGCGGCCGTGCTGAACAGGTAGGTCGACACCCCGACCCCACCAGCGACCTGCAGCGACGCCGTGGAGTCGGTCGACTCCAGCTGCCAGGCCGTCGGCTCGGTCGTCCCGACCTTCCAGACCTTCGCCCGCAACGTCGTCGGGCTCGTGCCCTGGGCCTGCACCCGCATCTGCAGCTGATCACCGGCCGCGAACGTCAACCCGCTGACCACCACACCCGACACCGGCGTCCCGTTGCCCGCCGTCAGGTACAGCTCGACCGTGCCGTCCGCGCGCAACCGCACCCGCGAACCGTAGTAGTTCGTCGCCGAGACCCGACGCGCCGCGACATACACGAACGCACCGCCACCCGAGGGCACCTTGTCGGCCGAGAACGAGACCTGCACCTCGGTCGAGTCGGACGAGACCCCGCCCAACCACGCCGACCCCGTCTGCCCCGCACCGAGCACCTGCACACCCGCCGAACCGTCGACCGACAGCCCACCGGAGGGACCCGACACCGACCACGCGCCACCCACCGGAGCCGAACCCCAGCCGGACAGCACCAGACGCGAGAACCCGTCCTGCGCCAACGCGCCACCCACCGGCTCACTCACCGTGACGTCGTGCGACACCGAACCCGTCGCACCACCGTCATCGGTCACCGTGAGCGTCACCGTGTACGTACCGGCCGCCGCATACGCATGCGACACCGTCGCACCCGACCCACTCTGCGAGTCACCGAAGTCCCACGCCCAGCCCGCGATCGTGCCATCCGAGTCCGACGAAGCCGAACCATCGAACGACGCGGTCAGGTCGGTGGGCACGAAGGAGAACGCGGCGGTCGGCGGCTGGTTGACCACCGGCGCCGTCACCGTGACGTCGTGCTGCAGCGAGGCCTGGGCACCGCCGTCGTCGGTGACCGTGAGGGTCACGGTGTACGTCCCGGAGGCGGCGTAGGCGTGCGACGTCGTCTCGCCGGACGCCGTCCCACCGTCGCCGAAGTCCCAGTCCCAGCCCGTGACCGTGCCGTCGGGGTCGGTCGACCCCGAGCCGTCCACGGCGACGCTCAGGTCGGTGGGCACGAAGGTGAACGCGGGCACCGGCGGCTGGTTCGTCTCCGCCACAGTGACGTCCGCGGTCACGGCCCCGGTCGCACCGATGTCGTCGGTGACGGTCAAGGTCACCGTGTACGTGCCGGCCGCGGCGTAGGTGTGCGACGCCGTCTCGCCGGACGCCGTCTCACCGTCGCCGAAGTCCCAGTCCCAGCCCACGACCGTGCCGTCCGGATCCGTCGAACCCGAACCGGTGAACGAGACGCCGAGCCCGGTCACGGTGGATCCGATCACGGCCGTCGGCGCCTGGTTCGGAGCCGTCACGGTCACGTCCTGGCTCGCGGTCCCGGTCGCAGCGCCGTCGTCGGTCACGGTCAGGACGATCGTGTACGTGCCGGCCGCCGCGTAGGTGTGCGACGTGGTCTCACCCGAATCGGTCTCCCCGTCGCCGAAGTCCCACTCCCAGCCCACGACCGTGCCGTCGGTGTCGGTCGAGCCCGAGCCGTCCAGCGCGACCGTCAGGTCGGTCGGGGTCGGCACGAACGACGCCGTCGGCGCCACGTTCACCGGCAGGGGTTCGGTGACCGTGACGTCCACCGTGGTCGAGTCCGTCGCACCGACGTCGTCCGTCACCGTCAGGGTGACGGTGTACGTGCCGGCCGCCGCGTAGGTGTGCGACGTGGTCTCGCCCGAACCGGTCTCGCCGTCGCCGAAGTCCCAGTCCCAGCCCACGACCGTGCCGTCGGTGTCCGTCGAGCCCGAGCCGTCCAGCGCGACGTCGAGGTCCGTCACCGTGGATCCGATCACGGCCGTGGGGGCCACGTTCGGCGGCGGGTCGGTGACCGTGACGTCGACGGACGTGGAGTCCGCCAGGCCCCCGTCGTCCGTCACCGTCAGGGTGACGGTGTACGTCCCGGCCGCCGCGTAGGTGTGCGACGCGGTCTCGCCCGAACCGGTCTCCCCGTCGCCGAAGTCCCAGTCCCAGCCCACGACCGTGCCGTCGGTGTCCGTCGAGCCCGAGCCGTCCAGGCTCGCGGTCAGGTCGGTCGTGGACGCGGAGATCATGGCGGTCGGCGCGTGGTTCACCGGGCCGACCCCGAGCTCGTAGTGCTCGGCGACGGTCGTGGCGTCCAGCGCCTGGGAGTACACCGCGACCTCGTCGATGTCGCCGGCGAACCACGGCTGCGGACCCCAGGTGGTGTCACCGCCGACGCGCCAGTACCCGGTGTAGCTCTGGGCCGCCGTCTGCGGGTTGGTGCCCACCGCCGCGCCGTCGACGTAGAGCACCATCCCGGCCGACGACTGCGTCGCGACCATGTGGTGCCACTGGCCGTCGTTGTACGACAGCGGCGACGTGATGGTGTTCGTCTGGCCGGTCCACACACCGAACGTCAGCCGGCCGTCGGTCTCCATGTAGACGTGCCGGTCGTAGTTCGTCGACGTGCCGGTGGCGTTGTTGCCGAAGCCGATCAGCTTGCCGCCGTTCGTCGAGGTCGTCCGGAACCAGAGCTCCTCGGAGTACGTCGTCGGGTTGACGAACGTGCTCGCGCTGGAGACCAGGCCGGAGACGCCGTCGAACGTGACGGCGGAGTCGGCGACCCCGGTGAGCGCACCGTCGGTACCGAGCGTGTAGCCGCTGCGGTACACACCCGGGTTGTCGAACCACCCGGTGTCGGCCGCGTCGGTGCCCGACGTCTCGTCGAGCCGCCAGTAGAGGTCGGGCAGGAGGCTCTGCACCGCGGCGCCGTACGCGTCGGCCGGCACCGGCGGCAGCTCGACGGTGCCGCCGCCCGCCGTGAAGTGGTCGACGACCGTCTGGTAGTCGACCACCGTCGGGTAGATCGCGACGTCGTCGATGTCACCGGCGAAGTAGCTGGTGCCGTCCCAGCCGGTGTCGCCGCCGACGCGCCAGTAGCCCTGGTACGCCTGTCCGGCGGTCGGCGTCGCTCGCGAGCCGACCTGCTGACCGTCGACGTAGAGCCGCTCACCGTTCGACCCGAGGGAGGCGACGACGTGGTGCCACTCGCCGTCGTTGTAGGCCTGCGACGAGGCGACCGTGGCCTGGCTGCCGATCCACACGCCGAAGACCACCTGGCCCGCGGTGTTCATGTAGACGTGCCGGTCGTAGCTGCTGCTACCGCCGGACGACGCGTTGCCGAAGCCGACGATCTTGCCGCCCGCGGTGGTCGTCGTGCGGAACCACGCCTCGAGCGTGAAGGTGTCCGGCCCCTGGATCAGGTTCTGGCTGATCACCGTGCCGTTCGACGTGCCGTCGAACGAGGACGCCTGGTCGCTGTCGCCGATCGCGCTCGCGACCCCGCGGGTCACGCCGGTGCCGACGGTGGCGTCGTCGAAGCCCGCCCAGTCGAACGCGACGTCACCGGAGGGCTCGCCGAGGCGCCAGTAGGTCGAGGCGCCGTCGTTGAGCACATCGCTGGCGTAGGCCGACAGGTCGCCCGAGTCCGCCACCGTGACCGTCACCCAGTCGGTCATCGCGAAGTTGCCCCACGGGTCGGTCGCGATCACCCGGTATCTCGCCGTCGACCCGGGTGTCAGGCCGGTGTCGGTGAAGCCCATCCGCGGCAGGTCCCAGAACGGCGTCGTGAGCGTCGTGGTGTAGATCGGGTCGCTCGCGGTGCTGTTCCGGTAGAGCGCGTAGCTCAGCGTCTCGTTGTCGCGGTCCCAGTTGGCCGACCAGCTGACCCGCGCCGTCCCGGTCGCGAAGGAGGTCGCCGAGATCGAGAAGTTCGCACCCGACGAGCGCGGCCCGTCCAGGTTCGGCGCGGTCGACGGCATGGCGAAGCGCACGAGCCCCTGCTGGGCTGTGCTGTTCACCATCGTGAACTCGCCGCCGTACAGCACGTACTGGTCGTTCCCGCTGACCGTCCACGGCCCCTGGGACTTGCCGGTGTAGGTGCCGACGTTGATGTCCGGGTACCAGTTCAGGAACTGCGGCGACGGCTCGCCGTCGTGGTCCGGGTAGCCGTACGGGTCGGCCGTGTTGATCCGCTCGGCCGTCTTCGTGGTCGCGGTCGCGCGGTGGTAGGTCCACGGCGTCGTCTGCGGGAAGCCGCCCGAGTTGCCGCAGTAGTGCTTATGGCTCGCCGAGTAGACGGCGTCGCCGGCCGGGAAGACCGAGTAGGTGTCGCCGTGGCAGTCCTCGACCCAGGTGAGGCTGCCGGTCGCCCAGTCGGCCGAGAACGACCCCTCCATGTTCCCGCCGCCGCCGAAGTGGTAGCCGGATCCGTAGAAGTGCTCCCCGTCGCTCTCGAGGCTCAGGACCGCCGACGCGGTACCGGCGTCCTGGATGTACGTGTTCACCGGCAGCGGCAGCACCGCGCCGGTCGTCGAGTCGAGCCGGGCGAGCCCGTAGCCGGGGTCGCTCGAGCCGGAGACGCTGGTGAACGAACCACCGATCACGACCGACGCCTGGTCGGGCGCGAGCACCATCGCCAGGGGCGTGCCGTTCTCCACGGTGGCGGTGAAGCTCTGCGTGACCAGACCCGTACCGGCGTTGACCGCCGCGACCTTCTGCCGTGCCTGACCGTTGACGTTGGTGAGCGAGCCGGCGAGCCAGACCGTCGTGTCGGTCGCGGAGATCGCCGTGACCGTGGCGTTGACGACCGGGCGGAAGGAGGTCAGCGCTCCGGTGGCCACGTCGATCGCCGCGGCGCGGTAGCGGTTCTGCCCGTCGACCTGGGTGAACGAGCCGCCGATGTAGAGCGTGCTGCCGTCGGGCGACACCGCGAGGTCCTTGACCTGGGCGTTGACCACGTGGTTGAAGGAGCTGATCAGCACGCCGGTCTGCAGGTTGTAGGCCAGCAGGTTCGACCGCGGCACCTCGTTGGTGCCGAGCGGCGACCCGGCCGGACGGGCGGAGGTGAACTCGCCGCCGACGTACACCGTGTTGCCGACGATCAGCTGGACCCAGGCAACGCCGTTGATCTGCACGGTCGGCAACGGGTCCGAGGAGACCGTGAGCGGCTCGGTCGCCGACGCGGGCGCCGTGTCGGCGTACGCCGCTGGAGCTCCCACCCCGACGATCGCGAGTGACATGACGGCGACGGCGGCCCAGAGGCGCCTCGGGGCAGGTCGAGACATGTGGTGCTCCTCGTTCGGGGTCGGCGCGCGGCATGAGGGGAGTCCCGCGTGCTTCCGGCCCAGGGTACGGGGCAATTCGGACATTTCTACCCCGCCAGAAGGGTGAAACTTGACCATCGTCACGCTTGCGGGTGACGACGACGAGGGCCCCGTGCCGCAGCGCGGGGCCCTCGTCGTCCGACGGTCAGTTGAGGTCGAGCACCTCGAGGTCGTCGTAGGCCAGCACCAGGGGCCCGTTGGTCGCGCTGCTGGTCAGGTACCCGATCAGGCCGACCCCGCCGGGCACCTGCAGAGCCGCGGTGGTGTCCGTCGCGGTCGCGAACCAGGTCGTCGGCTCGTCGGTGCCCACCTTCCACGCGCGTGCCTGGACGGTAGTCGGGTTGGTCCCGGACACCTCGACCCGGACCCGCACCTGGTCCCCGGCAGCCAGGGTGAGGCCGGGCACCGTGCCGCCCGCCACGACCGTCCCGTTGCCGCGGGTCACATGGAGCTGGACGGTGCCGTCGGCGTTGAGCCGCAGCCGTGCGCCGTAGTACTCGGTCGCCGAGACCCGCCTGCCCTGGACGTGCACCCAGGCGCCGCTGCCGTTCGGGATCACGCTGGGCGCGATCGTCACGACCGTGTCGGTCGAGGTCGCCGACACCGAGCCGAGGGCCGTGGCGAGCGTGAGCCCCGGGACCAGCGTCATGGTCCCGGCGGTGCCGTCCACCGCGAACCGGCTCGCCGTGCCCGTCAGGGCCCAGTCCCCGCCGGTGTCCGCCGTGCCCCAGCCGCCGGACACGGTCCGCGCGAACGCGTCGGCCGCGATCACGCCGGCCGCGGGCGGCTCGGTCACGGTGACGTCCTGCGACAGCTGACCGGTCACGCCCTGGTCGTCGGTGACCGTCAGGGTCACCGAGTACGTCCCGCCCGCCGCGTAGTCGTGCGACGCGGTCGCACCGGTCGCCGAACCACCGTCACCGAAGTCCCAGGCGTACGAGACCACGGTCCCGTCGTCCGACGACGCCGAACCGTCCACCGCGACCGACAACCCCGCCGGGGTGGCGCTGAACGCCGCCACCGGCGCCTGGTTCACGCCCGGCTCGGAGACGGTGACGTCCTGGGAGAGCTGACCGGTCAGGCCCTGGTCGTCGGTGACCGTCAGGGTCACCGAGTACGTCCCGCCGACCGCGTAGTCGTGCGACGCGGTCGCACCGGTCGCCGAACCACCGTCACCGAAGTCCCAGGCGTAGGAGACCACGGTCCCGTCGTCCGACGACGCCGAACCGTCCACCGCGACCGACAACCCCGCCGGCGTGGCGCTGAACGCCGCCACCGGCGCCTGGTTCACGACGACCGGGCTCGTGCCCACCGCACCGGCCCACAGGTCGTCGACCGTGATCGACACCGGGCTCGCCGCACTCGAGGTGAGGTAGCTCTGGAAGCCGATGCCGCCGGTCGTCTGCAGGCCCGCGGTCGTGTCGGTCGTCTCGACCTGCCAGGCGTCCGGCTCGGTGGAGCCGACCTTCCAGACCTTGGCCCGCACGGTGGTCGGCGAGGTCCCGTCGGCCTGGACCCGGACGTTGAGCTGGTCGCCCGCGGCGAAGCTCAGGCCCGGGACCACGATCCCGGAGACCGCGGTGCCGTTGCCGCGCGTCAGGTGCAGCTGGACCGAGCCGTCCGGCTGGAGCCGGACGCGTGCCCCGTACCAGTTCGTCGCCGAGACGCGACGAGCCTGGACGTGCACCCACGCGCCCGTCCCGGTCGGCACGGAGCTCGCCGACAGCACTGCCCGCACCTCGGTCGAGTCCGACGAGACGGCGTCGAGCGACGAGGTCAGGGTCGTGCCGGCGACCAGCGACTGCACGCCGACCTGGCCGTCCACCGAGAACCGGCTGGCGGTCCCTGTGGTCGTCCAGGCGCCGCCGACGGGCGCGGTCCCCCAGCCGCCGGAGACCGTACGGCCGAACGAGTCGGACGCCAGCGCGGTCCCCGGCTCGGGGGCCGTCACCGTGACCTGCTGGGCGCTCGTGC
Organism: Actinotalea endophytica; assembly: GCF_025717005.1. GTDB lineage: Bacteria > Actinomycetota > Actinomycetes > Actinomycetales > Cellulomonadaceae > Actinotalea. The sequence continues at coordinate 215,343 of NZ_JAOVZU010000009.1, read as the reverse complement.
CGACCGCACCGTCGTCGTCGGTGACCGCGAGCGTCACGGTGTACGTCCCGGCCGCCGCGTAGGTGTGCGACGCCGTGGCGCCGGTAGCCGAGCCACCGTCACCGAAGTCCCACGCGTAGGCGGTCACGACGCCGTCGGAGTCGGTCGACCCCGAGCCGTCCACGTCGACCGTCAGGTCGGCCACGGAGGTCGTGAACGCCGCCGTGGGCGCAACGTTCGGGACACCTGGGACGTCGACGACCTTGCTGAGCGTGCCGGTCGCACCGTCGTCGTCGGTGACCGTGAGCGTCACGGTGTACGTGCCGGCGGCCGCGTACGTGTGCGACGCCGTGGCGCCGGTCGCCGTCCCGCCGTCACCGAACTGCCAGGCGTACGACGCGATCGTGCCGTCCGTGTCCACCGAGGCGCTGCCGTCGACCGAGACCGAGAGGACCCCGGGGGTCGCGGTGAAGTCTGCGGTCGGCGCCACGTTGGACCCGACGCCGGTGGAGCCGAGCAGCCAGTGCTGCTGGATCTGCGCGGCCGACAGCACCGAGCGGTACACGGCGACGTCGTCGATCGTGCCCTTGAAGTAGTCGCTGCTCGGACGGTTCGGCCAGCCGTTCAGCCGGTCGCCGCCGATCCGCCACCAGCCCCACAGCTCGCGGATCATCGAGACGTCGCTGCGCGAGGCGGCGAGCGCGCCGTCCACGTAGAGCTTCAGGACGCCGTCGGTGTACGTGCCGACCAGGTGGTGCCACTTGCCGTCGTTCACCGCCTGCGTGCTGCGCACGGTGTCGAGCGTCAGCGACTGGGTGCCGAAGTTCACCCGGCCCGAGTTGTCGAGGTAGAGGTGCCGGTCACCGACCGTCGACGTGCCCGTCTGACGGGTGCCGAAGCCGACGATCTTGCCGCCGGTCGTGGTGGTCGTGTTGATCCAGGCCTCGACCGAGAACGTGCGCGGCCCGTTGTCCGCGACGGTGCCGTAGGTGTAGCCGTTGCTGCTCGAGCCGCTGAAGGTCGCAGCGCCGTCGGTGTCGCCCGCGATGCCGCCGGTGGCCCCGAGGGTCACGCCGGACAGCTTGGTCTGGTCGTCCCAGCCGATCGTGTCGTCGAGCGTGGTGCCGGACGTCTCACCCAGGCGCCAGAAGGCGTAGGGCTCGTCGGCGCGGACCTGGGCGAGGTACGGGCTGGTGGTCCCGGACCCGGCGACCGTCACCGTGACCCAGTCGGACATCGCGACGTTGCCGAACGCGTCGGTCGCGGTGACCCGGTAGCGCTGGCTCGACCCGGGGCTGAGCCCCTTGTCGGTGTAGCCGAGGATCGGCAGCTGCCAGAACCTCGCGGTCACCGACCGCAGCGTGAGCGGCGTCGATGCCGTCGAGGACCGGTAGAGGCGGTAGGTCAGGGTCTCGTTGTCCCGGTCCCAGTTCGCGGTCCAGGTCAGGTGCACCTCACCGGTCGCGCTGGAGGTCGCCTTGAGCGTGAACGCCGAGGACGTCAGCCGCGGGCCGTCGTCGTTCGGGGCGAGGTCGGTTCGGGCGAACCGCACCAGACCCTGCTGGCCCACACCGTTGACCTCGGTGAACTCACCGCCGTACAGCACGTAGTCCGCGTTGCCGGTCACCGTCCACGGACCCTGCGTCTTGCCGGTGTAGGTGCCCGCGTTGATGTCCGGCCACCACGAGAGGATCGTCGGCGAGGGGGTCCCGGGGTGGTCCGGGTAGCCCAGGTAGTCGGCCGTGTTGACGCGCATCGCGGCGTTGGTCATCGCCGTCGCGCGGTGGTACGTCCACGGCGTGGTCTGCGGGAACCCGCCGGAGTTGCCGCAGTAGTGCTTGTGGCTGGCGGCGTACACCACGTCACCGACCGGGTAGGCCGAGTAGGTGTCGCCGTGGCAGTCCTCGAGCCAGGTCAGCTCACCGGTGGCCCAGCTCGCCGAGAACACGCCCTCGCTGTTGCCCGCCCGGCCGAAGTGGTACCCGGTCCCGTAGAAGCCGTTCTCGTCCGCCTCCAGGCTGAGGATCGCGGAGTTGTCCCCCGCGTCCCGGATGACCGAGTTCACCGGCAGCGCGAGCGACGCACCGGTGGTCATGTCGAGCCGAGCCAGGCCGTAGCCCGGGTCGTTCGAGCCCGCGACCGAGGTGAAGTTGCCGGCGATCACGACCGACGCCTCGTCGGGCGCGATGGCCAGCCCGAGCACGCCGTGGTCGTCCACCGCTGCGTCGAAGGCCAGCGGCGCGCCGGTGGACGCGCTCACCGTCGCGACCCGGTTGCGCGTGACCCCGCCGACGGTCGTGAAGATCCCACCGATCGCCACCGTGGTGGCCGTCGCGTCGATCGCGTCGACCCGCGAGTTGACGACCGGGCGCCATGAGGTGAGCGCGCCGGTCGCGACGTCGAACGCGGCGACCCGGTACCGGGTCTGGCTGTCGATCGACGTGAACGACCCGGAGACGTAGAGCGTCCTCCCGTCGGGCGACACGGCGAGGTCCTTGACCTGCGCGTTGACCACCGGCGCGAAGGAGGTGATGAGCGCGCCGGTCGTCAGGTCGTAGGCGAGCAGGTTGGAGCGCGGCACCTCGTTCGTGCCTGCCGGGGACCCGGCCGGCCGGGCCGAGGTGAACTCGCCACCGACGTAGACCGTGTTGCCGACGATCAGCTGGTTCCACACCACGCCGTTGATCTGGACCGTCGGCAACGGGTCGGAGGACACCGTCGCGGGCAGCCCGGCCGTGGTCGGCGCGGTGTCGGCCGCCGCCGGTGGCGCGGCCAGGCCGACGAGGACGATCGCGGAGGCGGCGGTGGCCGCCCACAGGCGTCGCTGGTAGAGACGAGACATGGGGGGGCTCCTCGTGAGGCACTGCACGCACCGCACGGAAGCCCGTGCTCGGCCCAAGGATAAGCGGCAAATCGGACAATTCCACCCGGCCGCATGGGTGAAAAGTCCCGCCGCCCGGGCGTCGCGGCAGAGCGGTCGCGGGGCCTCGAGCAGCACGTCGGGGCCCGCACCCGGTGCGAGCCCCGACGGTCGCCCCGATCAGCCCAGGCTGGTGACCTCGAGGTCGTCGAACGCGAAGACCACCGGGCCGTTGGTGACGCTGCTGCTCAGGTACGCCAGCAGGCCGATGCCGCCGGGCGCCTGGAGCGCGGCCGTGGCGTCCGAGGTCGTGGTGAACCAGGTCGTCGGCTCCGTGTCGCCGGCGAGCCATGCCCGGGCCGAGACCGTGGTGGGCGCGCTGCCCTCCACCAGCACCCGGACCCGCACCTGGTCGCCGGCACCGACGGTCAGCCCGGGCACCACGCCGCCGGCGACGGGCGTGCCGTTGCCGCGCGTGACGTGGAGCTGGACGGTGCCGTCCGCGTTGAACCGCAGCCGGGCACCGTAGTACTCCGTCGCCGAGACCCGACGGCCCTGCACGTGCACCCAGCCGCCGCTGCCGTCGGGGACCACGCTCGGCGAGATGGTCACGACGGTGTCGGTCGACAGGGCCGAGACGGACCCGAGGGACGCGCCGAGGGTCAGCCCCGGCACATGGGTGAACGTGCCGACCTGACCGTCGACGGCGAAGCGGCCGGCCGTGCCGGCCGTCGTCCACGTCCCACCGGTGTCCGCGTCGCCCCACCCGTTCGCGACCGTGCGCGTGAACGCGTCGGCGGCGACGACCCCGGCGGCCGGGGGCTCGGTCACCGTGACGTCCTGGCTCACCGAGCCGGTGTCGCCCTGGTCGTCGGTCACCGTCAACGTCACGGAGTAGGTCCCCCCGGCGGCGTACGTGTGCGACGTCGTCGCACCGCTGCCCGTGGCACCGTCACCGAAGGCCCAGTCGTACGCGACCACCGTGCCGTCCGGATCCGACGACCCGGTCCCGTCCAGCGCCACGTCCAGGTTCGACGGCGTGGCCGTGAACGCCGCGACCGGAGGTTGGTTGGTGCCGGGCTCGCTGACGGTGACGTCGTGGGTCACCGAGCCGGTGTCGCCCTGGTCGTCGGTCACCGTCAACGTCACGGTGTAGGTCCCCCCGGCGGCGTACGTGTGCGACGTCGTCGCACCGCTGCCCGTGGCACCGTCACCGAAGGCCCAGTCGTACGCGACCACCGTGCCGTCCGCATCCGACGACCCGGTCCCGTCCAGCGCCACGTCCAGGTTCGACGGCGTGGCCGTGAACGCCGCGACCGGTGCCTGGTTGCCCGGCACCGTGCCGACCTCGCCGGCCCAGACGTCGTCGACGGTCATCGTGAGCGCGCTCGCGGCCGAGGTGAGGTAGCTCTGGAAGCCGATCCCACCGCTGGTCTGCAGGCCGGCGGTCGAGTCGGTGCCGACCAGCTGCCAGTCGGCCGGCTCGGCGTCCCCCACCTTCCAGATCTTGGCCCGGATCGTCGTGGGCGAGGCGCCCTCGACCTGCACCCGGGTCTCGATCCGGTCGCCCGCGGTGAACGTGAGGCCCGGCACCACGATGCCGAGGAATGGCGACCCGTTGCCGCGAGTGAGGTGCAGCTGGACCGAGCCGTCCGGCTGCAGCCGGACCCGCCCCCCGTACCAGCTCGTCGCCGACACCCGGCGCGCCTCGAGGTGCATCCACGCGCCGGTGCCGGTCGGCACCGCATCGGTGGACAGCACCGCACGCAGCTCGGTCGACGCCGAGGAGACGCCGTCCAGCGCCGACACGAGCGTCACGCCGCCGGCGAGCAGGTGCTGACCGACGGCTCCGTCGACCGCGAACCGGCTCGCCGTGCCGGTCGTGGTCCACGCGCCGCCGACCTGCGCGGAGCCCCAGCCACCGGAGACCGTGCGGCTGAAGTCGTCCGAGGCCAGCGCCGAACCCGGCTCGGGGGCGACCACGGTGACGTCCCCCGTCACGGATCCCACGGCGCCGTCGTTGTCGGTGACCGTGAGCTCCACGGTGTAGGTGCCGCCGGCCGCGTAGGTGTGGCTGGTGGTGGCTCCGGTGTCGGTCGAGCCGTCACCCAGGTCCCACAGGTAGGAGACGACCGTGCCGTCCGGGTCCGTGGACGACGACCCGTCGAGCGTCACCGTGAGGTCCGTGACCGACGACGAGAAGCTCGCGGTCGGCGCCTGGTTGGGCGGCTCGGGCACGTCGACCACCTGGCTGAGCGTGTCCGTCGCGCCGAGGTCGTCGGTCACCGTGAGGGTGATCGGATAGCTGCCGCCCGCCGCGTAGTCGTGCGACGCCGTCGCGCCCGTGGCCGTGCCGCCGTCGCCGAAGGTCCAGGCGTAGGAGACGACGGTGCCGTCCGGGTCGGACGAGGCCGAGCCGTCGACCGCCACCGAGAGCAGCCCCGGCGTCGCCGTGAACGCAGCCGTCGGCGGGTCGTTCAGGGACACGCCGCTCGTTCCGAGCGACCAGTGCTGGGCCACCTGGGCGTCCGTGAGCACCGAGCGGTACACGGACACGTCGTCGATCGTCCCGGCCAGGTAGTCGCTGGCCGGGCGGTTGGGCCAGTTCCTCATCTGGTCCCCGCCGACGTGCCACCAGCCCCAGAGCTGGCGGATCATCGGGATGTCGTTGCGCGTGTCGACGACCTGACCGTCGAGGTACAGCGTCGCCACGCCGTCGGAGTACGTGCCGACCGCCTGGTGCCACTGCCCGTCGTCGACGCGCTGCGAGCTGCGCAGGGTCACGAACGAGATCGCCGTGATCCCGAGGCTCAGCCGTCCGCCGGAGTCGACATAGAGGTGCCGGTTCACGGTCCTGGACAGCGCGGACTGCCGGTCGCCGAACCCGACGATCATGCCGCCGGCGGACGAGCTCGTGCGGAACCACGCCTCGACCGAGAACGTCGAGGGTCCGTTGTCCGCCGCGGTCCCGATCGCGATCCCGGAGGAGGTCCCGTCGAAGCTCGCCGCGGTGTCGCCGTCACCGGAGATCGCGCCGGTCACACCGAGGCCGACCCCCGAGCCCCGGGTGAGCGGGTCCCACCCGATCGTGTCGTCGAGCGTGCTGCCGCCCGACTCGCCGAGCCGCCACAGCGCGTACGGCTCGTCGGCACGCAGCTGCGCCAGGTACGCGCCGGTGGACCCCGAGCCGGCGACCGTCACGGTCACCCAGTCCGACATCGCGACGTTGCCGGAGGCGTCGGTCGCGGTGACCCGGTAGCGCTGGCTCGACCCTGGTGTGAGACCCCGGTCGGTGTAGCCCAGGTTCGGCAGCTGCCAGAACTTGGCCGTGACCGGACGCACCACGAGCGGCGTCGACGCGGTCGAGGACCGGTACAGCCGGTAGGTGAGCGTCTCGTTGTCCCGGTCCCAGTTCGCCGACCAGGTCACGTGCACCTCGCCGGTGGCGCCGGAGGTCGCCTTGAGCGAGAACGCGGACGAGGTCAGCCGCGGACCGTCGGCGTTCGGCGCGAGCCCGACGCGGGCGAAGCGCACCAGGCCCTGCTGGGCGGTCCCGTTCACCGTGGTGAACTCTCCGCCGTAGAGCACGTAGTCGGAGTTGCCGGACACGGTCCAGGGACCCTGCGTGAGGCCGGTGTAGGTACCCGTGTTGAAGTCCGGGTACCAGGTGAGGATCTCCGGTGCGGGGGTCCCCGGGTGGTCGCCGTAGCCCCAGTAGTCGGCCGTGTTGACGCGCATCGCGGCGTTGCTCAGGGCCGTCGCGCGGTGGTACGTCCACGGCGTGGTCTGCGGGAACCCGCCTGTGTTGCCGCAGAAGTGCTTGTGGCTCGCGACGTACACGACGTCACCGACCGGGTAGGCGGAGTAGGTGTCCCCGTGGCAGTCCTCGAGCCAGATGAGCTCGCCGGTGTCCCAGCTCGCCGCGAACACGCCCTCGCTGTTGCCGGCCCGGTGGAAGTGGTACCCCGTGCCGTAGAAGCCCGAGGCGTCGCCCTCGATGCTGAGGATCGCCGAGTTGTCACCCGCGTCCCGGATCTCGGAGTTCAGCGGCAGCGGCAGCAGGTCACCGGTGGCCAGGTCCAGCCTGGCCAGGCCGTACCCCGGGTCGCTCGAGCCGTCGACCGTGGTGAAGTTCCCGCCGATCGCCAGCGTCGTCGCATCGGGTGAGATCGCGACGCCGAGCACGCCGTGGTCGTCCACCGAGGCGTCGAACGCGAGCGGCGCGCCCGTCGCCGCGCTCACCGTGGCGACCCGGTTGCGGGTCACGCCACCGACCGTGGTGAAGATGCCACCGATCGCGACGGTGGTCGCCGTCGCAGCGATCGCGCTCACCCGCGAGTTGATCACCGGCCGCCAGGAGGTCAGCGCGCCGGTCGCCACGTCGAAGGCCGCGGCCCGGTAGCGGGTCTGGCCGTCGATCGACGTGAACGAGCCCGCGACATAGAGCGTGGACCCGTCCGGCGAGACCGCGAGGTCCTTGACCGCCGCGTTGGTCGACGGGTGGAACGAGGGGTCGAGCACACCGGTGGTGAGGTCGTAGGCGAGCAGGTTCGTCCGCGACACCTCGTTGGTGCCCGCCGGCGACCCGGCGGGCCTGGCGGAGGTGAACTCGCCGCCGACGTAGACGGTGCTCCCGACGATCAGCTGGTTCCACACCACACCGTTGATCTGCACGGTGGGCAGCGGGTCGCTGGACACCGTGGCGGGCAGTCCCGCGGCGGTCGGAGCGGTATCCGCCTGAGCTGCCGGGGCGGCGACTCCGACGAGTGCCAGCCCGAGGATCACGGCGACGAGACGGGACAACGGGCGACGTCGCATGGCGAACTCCTCCGGGCGCGGCGGGTCGGCGCGGGGGGGATGGGCCGGCCACCGGAGCCTTGGTCGGGTAGCACCACCGTACGGCGAAACGGACAAAAAGGACCACGCCGATCGGGTGAATCTGCCCGGCGCGCAGGCGCCCGGATGGCGTCAGCCGACCGCGCCGGAGAAGAGCACCACGGTGTCGTCGGCGGACAGGTCGACCTCCACCAGCACCTGGTCGCGCTGGTCCAGGGGCACGTTGAACACCCACACGCCGGTCACCGAGGCGCCCGGGGCCACGCTGGCCGGGAAGTCGCGCGCGCCGGGTTCGAGCAGGCCGACCGCGGGCCGCTGGTCGGCACCGAAGTAGAGGTTGACGACGGCGCTCGTCAGGCTGACGTCGGCGTCCGTGCGGTTGGTCACCTGGACCGTGACCCGCAGGGCCGGTCCGCCGACCTCGCCGGGGATGGTCGCCTCACCCTCGACCGACTCCATGTTGGCGAGGTCGACCCGCAGGCCCTGGGCCGGCGCGGCCGGGTCGGTCAGGTCGACCGGCGGGGCACTCGGTCGGGCGCCGGGGATCGGCTGCTCGTTCTCGTCGACCGGGATCGTCGGTTCCACCGGGGTCGGGTCGTCCCCGGCGTCCGGGGCCTCGGTGGTCGGGTCCACCTCGGGCTCGGCGGTCTCGGTGTCCGTCGCCCCCGCGGACGGCTCGGCCGAGTCGGTCGTCGAGCTCGTCGCGGTGGACGAGCCCGTCGCGGTGGGCTCGGCGGCGTCCCCGGTCCCGCGGCCCGACAGCGCGCCGACGACGACCACCACCGCCACCAGTGCGAGCACCACCACCCACGTCACGACGACCCGACGTCGCATGCCGCGGTCCGCGTCGCTGGACATCCGGCCTCCTCATCACACCTGACTGCCGCGACGGCTCGCGGAACGACCGGCCCACACTACGTCCTGCCGACCCATCTACCATGGTGGGGACAAACCGCACACACCAGGTCCGGGCGGGTGAAAACGCCCCCCGGTGCAACTGGATCGCCGTCGAGGCGCGACACTGGGGGAACGCACCACCCGCCGCCGCCCCCGAGTGCGCGCGTGGTGGTCCCGACGTCGGACGAGCAGGGAGCCTGTGCATGGAACTGGGTGAATACCTGGCGGTGCTGCGCAAGCGGTGGCTCGTGATCCTCGTGCTGGCCACCATCGGCGCGGCGCTCGGCTACGCGTCCACCGCGACCGAGACACCGCTCTACCGCTCGTCGAGCACCGTGTACCTCACCGCGGCCCGCGGCGACACGATCTCCGAGCTGGCCCAGGGCTCCACCTACACGTCCAACCTGATGGAGACGTACGTCCTCCTCGCGACGAAGCCGGTCGTGCTGGAGCCGGTCATCGAGGACCTCCAGCTCGGCGTCTCGGCCAGGACCCTGGCCCGGTCCGTGCAGGCCGACTCGCCGCTGAACTCGTACTTCATCGACATCACCGTGGCGAGCGCCAACCCCCAGCGGGCCGCCGACATCGCGAACGCGGTGGCCGCGCAGCTCTCCTCGACGGTGAGCGAGCTGGCCCCGACCGCCTCGGACGGGACCGCCGCGCTCAAGATGACCCAGGTGTCCCAGGCGGCGCCTGCTCTGGCACCGTTCTCGCCCCGGCCGCGTCTGACCGCGACGATCGGCCTCGTCCTCGGTCTCGCTCTGGGCCTGGTGACGGTCGTGCTGTGGGCCCAGCTCGACACCAGGGTCCGCACGCAGCGCGACATCCCGCAGATCCCGTCGCGGACCGTGCTCGGCCAGGTGCCGCAGGACTCCGCGCTGCGCCGTGACTCGCTCGCGGTCGCGACGAGCCCGCACAGCCCGCTCGCCGAGTCCTACCGGCGCCTACGGACGAACCTGCAGTTCCTCGACGCGTCGCGGCCGCTGAGGTGCGTGGTCGTGACCTCGTCGCTGCCGGGCGAGGGCAAGTCCACCACGGCGATCAACCTCGCCCTCGTGATGGCCGAGAAGGGCGCCAAGGTGCTCCTCGTGGACGCCGACATGCGCTCGCCGTCGGTCGCGGACCTGTGCGGCCTCGAAGGCAGCGCGGGGCTCTCCGGGGTGCTCATCCACGAGGCCGAGCTGGGCGACGTCGTGCAGCCGTGGCAGGTCCACGGGCTCGACGTCATCGCCGCGGGACAGATCCCGCCGAACCCCGGCCAGCTCGTCGAGTCCACCGCGATGGAGAACTTCCTGCACGAGGCGCAGGAGCGGTACGACATGGTCATCCTGGACACCGCACCGCTGCTCGCCGTGACCGACGCGGCGATCCTCGCCCACCGCACCGACGGAGCGATCGTCGTCGCGCGCAGCAAGCGCGTGCGCCGCCCGGACCTCGCCGAGGCCCTCGCCAGCCTGGACGCGGTCGGGGCCCACGTCCTCGGCGTGCTGCTGAACGGCGCTCAGGGCTACCGGGGCGACCTCAAGTACGGCTACGGCCAGACGAGCGGCCGCAGCAAGCGTCGGTTTCGCCGCCTGAGCACCGTGCGGCCGATGGCGTCGCACAAGCACGTGGCACCGCAGCTCACCCCGCTCGGTCCGGACGCGGAGCGGCTCCGCGGCGAGCACTCGCCGTTCGGCGACGGCGACGCCCTCGCACCGACCTGGCACCGGGTCGCGGACACCGACGCGAACGAGATCGGCGCCCGCGGAGACCTCGACGCTCCCGTCGAGCGCGACGAGCAGGTCGCCGAGCAGGACCAGCCCGGCCCGGACCGCACGTCGGTCGCTGACGACGCTGCCCTGGGCGGCGAGTCGGTCGACGACGGTGACGGCGTCGAGCCGTCCGGCGAGGACCACCCTCCGGCCGAGCCGGACGCGCCCGAGGCGGTCACCGAGGCGATCACGGACGCGATCACCGAGGAGATCGACGCGAGCGCCGTGGCCGCCTCGTCCCGGGTCCCCGAGCCGCGGCTGGCCGGCTGGGCCGATCCCGGCGAGCCGGTGGCGACAGCCCGAGAGCGCAGCGATCGCCCCGCCTGATCGCGTGGCCGCCGACAGCGAGCCGCGGAGCCCTGACACCGCGCCGGGCCCCGGCCGGGGACGCCCGCCGGGAGCCACGGCGCTCGTGCTCGGCGTGCTCGCGGCCGTCGTCTCCGCGATCAGCTCCTGGCACGTCAGCCTGTGGTCCGACGAGGCGGCGACGATCTCCGCCTCATCCCGGAGCCTCGCCGACCTCACCCGGCTGATCGACCACATCGACGCCGTGCACGCGACCTACTACGTGCTGATGCACCCGTGGGTCGCCCTCGTGCACACCTCTCCCCTCGGGCTCCGCCTGCCCAGCGCGATCGCGATCGGCGCCGCCGTCGCGGGCGTCTACCTGCTGACCCGCCGGCTCGCCGACCACCGGACCGCGCTGTACGCGGCGTTCGTCGCGATGGCGCTCCCCCGGCTGACCTGGGCGGGGATCGAGGCCAGGCCGTTCGCGCTCGCCGCCGCCCTGGCCGTCTGGTCGACGGTGATCCTCGAGGCGGCGCTGCGGCGCCGGCGGTTCTGGCTCTACGCGGGCTACGCCGTGCTGCTCGGGCTCGGGGTCGCGGTCAACCTCTACGTCGCGCTCGTGGCGGTCGCACACCTGGTGACCGTCGCGACCCGACGCGACCTGCGGCAGTCGCTCGAGGTCCTCGCCGCGGCCGCGTGCGGCGCCGTGCTCAGCAGCCCGGTCGTGCTGCTCGGCCTCGGCCAGGGCGGCCAGCTCGGGGTCCCCGACCGCGGGCCGCTGACGTTGCTGCGGTCGGTCGTGGTCGACCAGTGGTTCCTCGGTGAGACTCCGACCCCGACCACCGGGTCGGGCACGCTCGACGCGTCCCCGTTCGCCCCGGGCGAGTGGTGGAAGCTCGCGTCGGTCGTGGTGGCGCTCGCCTGCTGGGCGCTGGTCGCCGTCGCGCTCCTGCGACGCGACCAGCGCACCGTCGTCCCGTGGGCGCTGCCGTGGCTCGCGGTGCCGACCGTGCTCACCCTCGCGGCGGCCCTCGTCGAGCCGACGCTGTACAACGCGCGGTACTTCGGCATCGCCGCCCCCGCGATGGCGATGCTCGTGGCGGCAGGACTCCGCGAGCTCAGTACGAGGACGGCCACCGGCGTCCTGGTCGCTCTCGCCGTGCTCGTCGCTCCGGTGTACCTCTCCCAGCGGACCGTCACGGCGAAGAGCGGGTCCGACTGGTCGCTGGTCGCGGCGGAGCTCGAGGGCCGGACCGCACCCGGCGACGGCGTGTACTTCGGGCCGCGCGACGACCTGGTCGACGGGGTCGCGCTCCGCTCGCTGCGCACCGCGGCCATCGCCTACCCGGAGCCGTTCACCGGTCTGGTGGACATCACCCTGATCGCCTCTCCCGCCGAGGGCGGGACCCTGTTCGGCACCTCCCGGTCGCTCGCGGCGTCCGCCGACGAGCTCGCGGGCGTCGACACGCTGTGGGTGCTGCGCCGCGAGGACCGGCCGGCGGCCGCGGCGGAGGAGGACCAGCTGCTCGCCGACGCGGGCTTCGTGGTGGTCAGCTCCTGGTCCGGTCCGCAGACCGAGGTCCTGGAGCTCGTCCGGGACTGACGCCGCCCGCGGTCGTGACGCGTCCGCCGCGCGGCGTCAGGCTGCCGACGGGCGGCCGAGCCCGCGCATCTCGCGGTACCACTTGACCGTCGCCAGCAGCAGGTACCCCGCGCTGGCCACGACCACGACGCCGTAGCCCCAGGCGAAGGCCACCGGCCAGGCCAGCAGCACGAACAGGTAGCACTGGACGCCGTAGTCGGTGGGCACCGCCACGAGGGTGCGCACCCAGGCACCGGCACCGCCGCTCGCCGCGAGCGGGACGGTGCCGTGCGCTCGCCGCAACTGCTCGGTGAGGATCATGGTGAAGAACGACACGCTCTGTACGACGGCTGCGGCGAGCGGGACGAGCAGCACCGTCTCGCTGAGGTCGGTCCGGCGCAGCGCGAGGAGCACCGCCAGGGGCAGGGCGACGACCTTGATCGAGTCGACCACGTGATCCAGCCACTCGCCGGCCGGGCTGCCGCCGCCACGCAGCCGCGCGAGCTGCCCGTCCGCGGAGTCGAACGCGTACCCGAGCACGAGCAGCACGGTCACGGTCACCCCCTGGAGGAGGCCCACCGGCGCGAGGGCGAGCACCGCGATCCCGGAGAAGGTGAACAGCGCACTGATGCCGGTCACACCGTTCGGCGTGAGCCCGACGACCGCGGCCGCCGCCGCCAGCACGCGTCCGAGCCGGCGGTTGACGAACCTCGAGTAGGCGGGCGCGCCTCGGGCCGCCGCCTTCTGTGCGCCGCCGAGCGCGGCGAGCGCCTGGGAGAAGGTGTAGCTCACGAGGTCTCCTCGGGTCGTGGTTCGGGACGGCGGCGACCGGACAGGCGCGGCCGGCGAACCCGCCGTGCCGCGAGGTCGCCGAGCAGGGTCTCGTACCGGGCCGCGACGTCGTCCCAGTCGTAGTCCTTGGCGCGCTCGCGCAGCCGCTCGCCACGGGCGACCCGGGCGGCGGGCTCGGCCTCGGCCTCCGTGATCCGCTCGGCCACGGTGCCGGGGTCGGAGAAGAACACCCCGTCGCCGGCGAGCACCTCACGGTTGAAGCTCACGTCATAGGCGATCGTCGGGGCGCCGGCACCGATCGCTCGCAGCAACGCCGGGTTGGTCCCGCCGACGGAGTGGCCATGGAGGTACGTCGCCGCGTTGGCGAACAGCTGGTCGAGCAGCTCGGCGTCCCACAGGCCGCCCAGGAACCGCACCCGGTCGTCCGCCACGGCGTGGACCCGGGCGGTGTACGCCTCGGAGTAGGGCGCCGACCCGACGACGACGAGCGGCAGGGTCGCGGCGCTGCGCGCGTATCCCTCGACGATCATGTCGACGTGGTTCTCCGGCTCGAACCGCGCCACGACCAGGTGGTACCCCCGCTCGGTGAGGTCGAGCTCGGCGAGCCGGTCCGAGCCGGGCGCGACCAGCGGTGCACCGTAGGCGATCAGCCGCGTCGGCGCTCCGAACTCCTCCTGGTAGTAGTCGGCGATGCCCTGCGCATCCGCGATCAGCGCGTCGGACCACCGCACCGAGAGCGCCTCGGCGGCCCGGTAGTAGCGCCGCCCGCGCGGGCCCCACTTGGCCCGGCGCCACTCGAGGCCGTCGACGTGCGTCGCCACCGGGACCCGGGCGGCCCGCAGCACCGGCAGCAGCGGCGCGTTGGCCGCGTTGAAGAGCACCGCGGCGTCCAGCCGCCGGCCCACGGCGTGGCCCACCGACAGCGCCGTGTGCGACAGCGTCTCGAGGGCACGGTGCCGCACGGCGGGCAGGTGGACCAGACGCATGCCGAGGTAGTGCTCCAGGCGAGGCTCGCCGGGAACCGGCCGGCAGTAGACGATGACCTCGTGCCCCCGGTCCGCGAGCCGGCGACCGACCTCCTCGACGGCCGTCTCGAAGCCGCCGTAGCGCGCGGGCACGCCGCGCGTCCCGATCAGCCCCACCCGCAGGGTCGTCATCGTCGTCCTCTCGGTCGGCGCCCGGTCGCCGTCAGACGCCGGCCCGGGTGCCGGCACGTTCCGGGCACGGGCCCGCCGGCCCCGTCGACCCGCGTCGTGCGCGGCACGGAACACCGCGGCGTGTGCGCGCCCGAGGTCCGGCCACTCCCGGCGGGACAGGTCGGGCGGCGCGGGCGGCGCCTGCCGGGTGGCCTCCAGCGCGTCGTGCAGGTCGGTGGCGTCGAGCTCGTCCTCGAACCGCCGCACCCACCACTCGCCGACCTCCTCGGCCATCGCGTCGGTCACCGCGTTCCGCGGGACCAGGACCGGACGGTCGAGGGAGAGCGCGAGGAAGGCCGCGGACGAGTTGTGCATCTGGCGGTACGGCAGCACCACGACCGACGCCTCACCGGTGTCGTGCACCATGACGTCGTCCGGCACGTGCTCGAGCGCGAGCGACACCCGCGGGTCGGCACCCGCTGCGGCTCGCACGGCGGCGGCGACCTCGGGCGTGGACGGACGGCCGGTGACCCGCAGGCTGGCCGACTCGTCCGGCATGCCGGTGAAGACCTCGAGCAGCCGCTCGACGCCCTTGTAGGGCCGGATCAGGCCGAAGCACAGCAGCCGCCCGGGCACCGGACTCGTCGGGGTGACGTCGGCGAACCACTCGCGGTAGTGGCCGAGCGGGATCGTCGTGACCGGCGCGCCGGCGGGCGTCGGGGTGTGCTCGTTGAGCCGGATCCAGGAGGCCGTCCACCGCTCGCACAGGGCCAGGGCGGCGGCCGTCGTCCAGCGCGGTCGCTCGTGCGGGCGAAGGTTGTGCACGGTCCGGACGATCGGCACGCCGAGCAGCCGGCAGCGCAGCAGGACGAGGGCGAACAGGGTGGCGGCCGCCGCGGCCCGCACCGGGTTGCGCCGGTCCACGACGACCTCGGGCCAGTGCACGTGGAAGACGTCGTAGCGGCCGAGCAGCGCGGCCGGCCAGGAGAAGGTGGTGACCTCGACGTCGGCCGGGAACGACCGGAGGAGCAGGACGAGGTAGGGGTTCGTGGTCGTGCGCGGCGCTCGGAAGGACTCGAGCACATGCAGCGGCGGCGCCCCGCCCGCGTCGTCCGTCATCCCGCTCCCTCCTGTGAGTGGCCACGATCGTAACGGCAGAGCGCTGATCACCGACGGTACGCTCGGGCGACGTCCCCGAGCCTGGTGGTGATCCGTGGCACCCCTGACCGCCGTCATCGTCGTCTCCTACGGCTCCAGCCGGTTGCTGGCCGAGAACTTCGCCACCGCGGGTTCACCGGGCACCAGCCCAGCAGGCACCGCGATGGTGGTCGTGGACAACTGGTCCACCGCCGCCGAGCGGGCCGACGTGGCCCGGCTCGCCGCCGACCGCGGCTGGGACCTCGTCGCGCCGCGCGACAACGGCGGGTTCGGCGCGGGGGTCAACCTGGGCGTCGCGCGGGCGCTCGAGCTCGGCGCGGACGTCCTGGTCCTGCTGAACCCGGATCTCGAGATCGACGCCGCGACCGTCGACGCGCTCGCCGAGACGGTGCGAGCCGACCCGGACGCGGTCGTCGCCCCGGTCACCGCGCGACCCGACGGGCGCATGTGGCACAACGGCGGGACGCTCGACGTCGCCACCGGGCGGACCCGCTCGTCCGGTGCGCCGGCAGAGCCCGACTGGTTGTCCGGTGCGGCCCTGGCGATCTCGGCCTCGATGTGGGAGCGGGTCGGTGGCTTCGACGAGGACTACTTCCTCTACTGGGAGGACGTGGACCTGTCGCGCCGGGTCCGCCGGGCCGGTGGGCGGCTCGTGGTCCGTCAGGACCTCTCCGCCGTGCACGACGCCGGCGGCACCCAGGCGACGGCGGGCACCCGGGCCAAGTCGACCGTCTACTACCGCTACATGACCCGTGGCCGGCTGCTGTTCGCCGGTACCCACCTGAGCGCGCGCGCGGCAGCGCGCTGGGCTCTCGGCGCCCCGGGCTACGCGCGCGAGGTGGTGCTGCGGGGCGGCCGGCGTCAGCTCCTGCGCTCGCCGGCACCCGTGCTCGCGGCGGCCCGCGGCACCCTGGAAGGGCTGGCGGCCGGCTGCATCCGGCAGCTGCGCCGTCGCAGGCCCCGCGGCCGCGGCAGCTCGCTGCTGATCGCCCACCCCTCCCCGGACCTGTACGGCTCGGACCGCCAGATGCTCGAGACCGTCGCGGCGGCCGTGGGGGCCGGACGGCGGGTCGAGGTCGCGCTGCCCGCCGACGGCCCGCTGGTGCCCTTGCTGCGCGAGCACGGCGCGACGGTGACCGTCGAGTCGTTCCCCGTGCTGCGCAAGGCGTTGCTGCGGCCGACCCGCCTTCCCGGGCTCGTCGGCCGGACGCTCGTCGCCACCGTGCGGCTCAGCGCGCGGATGCGGCGCGAGCGCCCCGACGTGCTGCTGGTCAACACCGTGACGATCCCGGTGTGGGCCCTGGCGGGCCGGCTCGCCCGGATCCCCGTGCTGTGCCACGTGCACGAGGCGGAGGAGGACCAGCACCGCGTGCTGCGGGCGGGCCTCGCCGCTCCACTGCTGCTCGCCAACCACGTGATCACGAACAGCGCTGCCGCACGTCGAGCCCTGACCGACGTGCTCCCGGTGCTCGCCCCACGCATCACCGTGGTGCACAACGGCGTCCCGGGGCCCGCCGAACCACCGGCTCCTGCCGAGCACGAGGCGGGCGCCCCGTGGCGGCTCGTGCTCGTCGGCCGACTCTCGCCGCGCAAGGGCACCGACGTCGCGGTCGAGGCGGTGGCCCGGCTGGTCGAGGCCGGGCGAGACGTGGAGCTGGCGATCTGCGGGACGACGTTCGAGGGCTACGAGTGGTTCGAGGCGGAGATCGCGGACCGCGCGGCGCGACCGGACCTCGCGGGACGGATCGAGCTGCTCGGCTACGTCCACCCGACCTGGCCGCACCTCGCCGCGGCCGACGTGGTGCTCGTGCCGTCCCGTGCCGAGCCGTTCGGCAACGTCGCGGTCGAGGGCATGCTCGCCCGCCGCCCGGTGGTCGCCTCGCGCGTCCAGGGGCTGGCCGAGGTCCTCGACGACGGCCGTACCGGGCTGCTCGTGCCGGTGGGTGACGCCGACGCCCTCGCCGAGGCCGTGGGTCGGCTGATCGACGACGCGGACCTGCGCACGGCCCTGGCCGAACGGGGCCACGACGAGGCCCACGAGCGGTTCACCCCCGCGCGGTACCGCGCGGCCGTGCTCGCGGTCATCGACGACATGGGGTGAAATCCCGGCCACGACTCGGGCCCTGGCCGGCAGGTGGGTACATTGTCCGCACGCCGACGACCGTCGCGCGTGAGCCGGGCGTCGTCGACCGTGCGGGTCGCCGGCGCGGCCACGCACCAGGAACGGAAGGGCTGCATGCGGGCACTCGTCACCTGGGCCAGCGACACCTCACCCAACCTCGGCGTCCGGGCTCTCGCGCAGGGCACCGAGGCGCTGCTGCGCCGGGTGTGGCCCGACGTCGAGGTCGAGCACCAGAACTTCGGTCGGGGCGCCGCCCCGATGCCGATCGGCCGCACCCGCTCCCTGGTCAAGGAGCGCGTCACCGGCCGCGCCGGTCTGATGGCGTGGCTGCGCGGCTTCGACCTGGTCGTGGACACCAGGTCCGGCGACTCGTTCGCCGACATCTACGGCGTGCGGCGCCTGCAGCGGATGACGGCGTTCGCCGAGCTGGTCGCGCAGGCGAAGGTGCCCCTCGTGCTCGGCCCGCAGACCGTGGGGCCGTTCGACCACCCGCTCGGCCGTGCGCTCGGCCGCTGGACCCTGCGCCGTACCGACCTCGTCATGGTGCGCGACGGCGAGAGTGCCGCGTGCGCCGAGGGGCTCGGCCGCACGCCGGACGTGCACACCACGGACGTCGTCTTCGCGCTGCCACAACCCGACGTGCCGCGCGACCGGGACGTCGTGCTGAACGTCTCGGGGCTGCTGTGGCGCCCCGGACCGCACGTCGACGCCGCCGCCTACCGCCGCACCGTCACCGACCTGCTCGACCGGCTCGGCGCGGAGGGGCGGACCGTGACCCTGCTCGCCCACGTCCTGGACTCCGACCACCCGGACAACGACGTGCCCGCGGTGCGTGAGCTCACGGCCGCCCGCGGCCTGGAGGCCGTGGTTCCGGCCGGCCTGGAGGAGGTCCGCGAGACCGTCGCCTCCGCGACCCTGGTGATCGGCTCGCGGATGCACGCGTGCCTCAACGCGCTCTCGGTCGGCACGCCCGCGATCCCGCTCGCCTACTCGCGCAAGTTCGCCCCGCTCCTCGGCGAGCTCGGCTGGGGTGCGACGGTCGACCTGCGCACCGCCGAGGACCCGGTCGCCGACGTGATGCGACGGCTGACGGACGACCTGGCGCAGCAGAGCGACGCGGTCGTCGACCGCGCGCAGGCGCTGCTCCGCCCCGCCGAGGACGCCCTGCGAGGGCTGCTGTGAGCGCGGCGCCGTTCGGGACGACGGCGCGGTGAGCGAGCCCGCCGCCGGGCAGGAGCCGGCTGCCCCACCGCCGCGGCTGAGCCACACGGCGGCCCGCGGCGCGATGATCACCCTGACCGGTCAGGGCGCGCGGATGGCGCTGCAGATCCTCTCGGTCGCGGTGCTGGCCCGTCTGCTCGCCCCCGAGGACTACGGCCTGCTCGCGATGGTCACGGTGATCGTCGGCGTCGGCGAGATCTTCCGGGACTTCGGCCTGTCCTCGGCGGCCATCCAGGCACCCGACCTGTCCAAGGCCCAGCGGTCCAACCTCTTCTGGATCAACGCCGGCATCGGGGTCCTGCTGGCCGGCATCGTGATCGCCTCGTCCGGGCTGATCGCCACGCTCTACGGCAGGGACGAGCTCGCCACCCTCGCCAAGGTGCTGTCCGTCACGTTCGTGTTCAACGGCCTCGCCACCCAGTACCGCGCCGACCTGGTGCGCGGGCTCCGGTTCGCCTGGACCGCCGCGGCCGAGCTCGCCGCGCCGGCGGTCGCGCTCGTCACGGCCGTGCTCGCGGCGCTCGCCGGCTGGGGGTACTGGGCCCTGGTCGCCCAGAACGTCGCGCAGTCCCTGACGCTGCTGATCGGGTACGTGATCGGCGGCCGATGGCTGCCCGGGCTGCCGCGCCGGGTGTCCCGATGCGGGGTCTCCTGTCGTTCGGCTGGAAGCTGGTCGGCACGCAGCTGATCGGGTACGCCAGCAACAACACCGACGCGCTGGTGATCGGCATGCGCTTCGGAGCCGGCCCGCTCGGCTACTACAACCGGGCGTTCCGGCTGCTCATGACGCCGCTGATCCAGCTCCGGGCACCCACGACGACGATCGCCCTACCGGTGCTCTCCCGCCTCCAGGGCGAGCCCAAGCGATTCGGCGACTACGTGATCCGCGGCCAGCAGGCGCTCGGCTACACCCTGGTCGCCGGGCTGGGGCTCGTCGCCGCAGCGGCGGAGCCGATCACCGCCATCTTCCTCGGCGACCAGTGGCTCAGCGTCGTCCCGATCCTCCGGTTCCTCGCGCTGGCCGGCATGTTCCAGACGCTCGCCTACGTCGGGTACTGGGTGTACCTGGCGAGGGACCTCACCACCGACCTGCTGCACTACACGCTCGTCTCGGCCGGCGTGCGGATCACCTGCATCCTGGTCGGGAGCACGTGGGGGGTCGTCGGCGTCGCCGCCGGGTACGCCCTCGCGCCCGCGCTGACCTGGCCGCTGTCGCTGTGGTGGCTGTCCCGACGGGCCGCGCTGCCGGCCCGGGACCTCATCGTCGGAGCGTTGCGGATGCTCTCCGTCGCCGCCGCGGCGGCCGTGCCCACGGCCCTGCTCGTCGTCCTCCTCGAGGACGCTCCGAGCGTGCTCACCCTCGCCGCCGCGACCCTGACCACCGCGGCCGTCTACGGCCTCGCCTGGCTCGTCGTGCCGAGGGTCCGGGCGGACCTTCGGGGCGTGATCGACGTCGTCCGGCTCGGCGCGCGGCGGAAGTCCGCTTCCTGAACCGGGGACCTCACCCGTTCGGGTGAGTAGAGTGAACCCGATCTGCCGCCCAGCCACGGGAGACCTGCATGCCCGGACGCCACCGCGCTGCGGGTGCTCCCGCCCGCACGCGGCGAGACTCTCCTGCGGGCGGCCGGCAGCAACGCTGGTTCTCGTCCGCACCAGGGCGTCGCCTGGTACGGATCTGGGTGCTGGCGTCCGCCGCGATCCTCGCCACCGGGGCAGCCCTCTCCGCGTCGGCCGCTCCGGTCGACCGGCCCGCGTCGCTCGCCGCGCTCCCGGCGGTGGATGCCGTCCGGGACGCGGCCACGGCGTCCCGGTCCGCGGTGCGCAGTGCCGCCCCGGCCACCCCGGCCCCGACCTCGTCGGCGGCGGTCACCGACCCGCCGGCGACGCCCGAGGACGCCGGTCGTCCACCCGTCACGTCGCAGTCGGCCACCCCGTCGCCGAGCCCGTCGCCCAGCGCGACCGCGTCCTCGAGCCCCTCGCCCAGCGCGAGCGCATCGCCGTCGCCGAGCGCGTCACCGAGCGCGAGCCCGTCGCCGAGCGCGAGCCAGACGTCCAGTCCTCCGGCCGCGGCGCCGTCGTCGTGGTCGTTGCCGGTCGGCGTGCCGGCGGGGACGTCGTTGACGGTGCACAACGGTGACCTCACGGTCACCACCGCCGGTGCGGTGATCTCCAACCTGGACATCCGCGGCTACCTTCGGATCAAGGCCCCGAACGTGACCGTGAAGAACACCATCGTGCGCGGCGCGCCGGGCCTGACCGGCTCGATGTCGCTGGTCCAGGCCTCCTCGACCGGGACGAAGATCATCGACTCCGAGCTCGTCGCGCAGTACCCGACCTGGGGCATCGACGGGATCGTCGGGTCCGGGTTCACCCTGACCCGGGTCAACATCCACGGCGTGGTCGACTCGGTGAAGATCACCGGCGACAACGTGACCATCGACTCCTCGTGGCTGCACGACAACCTCTACTACGCCAGCACGCCCTCGGGCCACGACACCCACAACGACAACATCCAGATCCAGGTCGGCACCAACATCACCGTGCGCAACTCGGTGCTCACCTCGACCCGCTACACCGGGATGATCATCACCCAGGACACCGGCGACGTCTCCAACGTCACCTTCACCAACAACCGTGCCGACAACGGCTCGTGCACGATCAACATCGCCGAGAAGTCCTACGGTCCGATCCATGGCCTGACCATCGCCGACAACGTGTTCGGCATCGGCCAGACCAACCCGCACTGCGCCGTGATCGGCCCGGACTCCACCACGAAGATCTCCACGATCACCGGCAACAGCTTCACCGACGGCACCACCTTCCGGGTCTCACCCGGCAACTGAGCAGGGCGCCGGCCAGGGCCGGCCGGCTCGAGAACGATGCTCCGCCGAACGGGTCACGACTTGCGGGGAGTTGTCCGGTTTTGGGTTGATCTGGCCGTTATGCGTCTGTGATCTTCTTCACAATCCCTGGAAATTCACCCTTCGAGCGCCTGTACTTTCACACGAACGGCGCTCACGACCGCCCCCACTCGCCACCCGGACGGGTGAGCGATCGTGAGGAGATGCCCCCGCCCGGGTGCAGCTCGAGCCGACCATCCGAAGACGAAAAGGCAAACCCGCCGCGAGGCGGGGACGCAAAGCCATGGGGCCTCCAAGGGCCAGCCAGGCTACCGAACCGACGGAGCTCATACGTGATCACCGCAGGGCCATTCTCTCGTTCCCTCCGACCCGGTGTGCGCAAGCGCGCCGCCGCGGTCGCAGCAGCCCTGGCGACCCTCGTGGTCATGGTGGCGCCCGCCTCACCGGCGCACGCCGCCACCACCGCGGAGGAGAAGATCCGCACCTACGTGACGTCGGTGTACAGCGACCTGTTCGACCGAAAGCCGGACAGCGCGGGCCTCTCGTCGTGGACGACCGCACTGATGTCGGGGACCCCGCGGATCGCCGTCGCGAACTCCATCACCGCGAGTGACGAGTACCGCAGCCGCCTGATCAAGAGCTCGTACTGGACGTACCTCAGCCGCAGCCCCGAGTCGGCCGGCATGTCCTCGTGGCTGGCCTTCCTGCGCAGGGGCTCGACGCTGCAGAACATGGAGGCAGGCTTCCTCGCGGCGCCGGAGTACTACCAGCAGTCCGGCAACTCCGACGCCACCTGGGTGTCGCGTCTGTACCGGCACGTGCTCGGCCGGAGCGCGTCGAGCTCGGAGGTCTCCTACTGGGTGGGCAAGCTCCACTCCGGGACCTCGCGGTACTCGGTCTCGATGGGCTTCCTGAACTCGGCCGAGCACCTGGGCACGGTGATCGACGGCTTCTACCGCGACCTGCTCGGCCGCAAGATCGACTCGTCCGGCCGGACCACCTGGGTCACCGCCATCCAGCGCGGCACCCGGCTCGAGCAGGTGATCGGCCAGCTCATCGCGAGCGACGAGTACGTCAGCTCCCACGGCGGCGTCTGGACCCTCGCGCCGACCGGCCCGGACCAGGTCGCAGCAGGTGTGCCGGCGGGGACGTCGCTGACGGTGCACAACGGTGACCTGACGGTCACCACCGCCGGTGCGGTGATCTCCAACCTGGACATCCGCGGCTACCTGCGGATCAAGGCCCCGAACGTGACGGTGAAGAACACCATCGTGCGCGGCGCGTCCGGCCTGACCGGGTCCATGGCCCTGGTCCAGGCCTCGTCCACCGGGACGAAGATCATCGACTCCGAGCTCGTCGCGCAGTACCCGACCTGGGGCATCGACGGGATCGTCGGGTCCGGGTTCACCCTGACCCGGGTCAACATCCACGGCGTGGTCGACTCGGTGAAGATCACCGGCGACAACGTGACCATCGACTCCTCGTGGCTGCACGACAACCTCTACTACGCCAGCACGCCCTCGGGCCACGACACCCACAACGACAACATCCAGATCCAGGTCGGCACCAACATCACCGTGCGCAACTCGGTGCTCACCTCGACCCGCTACACCGGGATGATCATCACCCAGGACACCGGCGACGTCTCCAACGTCACCTTCACCAACAACTACGCCGACGACGGCTCGTGCACGATCAACATCGCCGAGAAGTCCTACGGCCCGATCAACGGTCTGACCATCACCGACAACATCTTCGGCACCGGCCAGACCAACTCCCACTGCGCCGTGATCGGCCCGGACTCCACCACGTCGATCTCCACGATCACCGGCAACACGTTCACCGACGGGACCGCGTTCCGGGTCAACCCCGGCACCTGAGCACCGCAGCTGCAAAGGGCCCCGTCCGACCCCCGGACGGGGCCCTTCGCATGCCCCCGGATGGTGACCTCGGATGCGAATTCGACACCCCGGACGTCGCTCTGACCTGCACAGATGGCCCACTGTGGCCGAACTCACTCACCCGAATGGGTGACGTCGTTATATTTCCGTGACACTATCTCCATCACGTCGTTATCCATGCCGGCCCTCGACACCGGCCCGCGCGAACTCCCGTGCGAACCCGCGAGCGACGCACAGCCGCCCGACGAGATGGAGCACCCGCATGACGCATGGCCGCCATACCCTGGCCGTCGCCAGGGGTCGACATGCCGCCCCCACCACCACTCGCCCCTCGCGCCGTCGCACGGGCTTCGCCGTCCTCGCCGTGGCGGCGCTCGTCGCGACGACCGCGTCCTCGGCCCAGGCCGCGACCCGCACCGGTCCGCCGATCGGCAACGTCGACAAGGTCGTCGCCGTGGACGGAGGCGTCCGCGTCGAGGGCTGGGCGTGGGATCCCGACACCACCGATCCGGTGACCGTCGAGCTCCACGTCGGTAGCCAGACGGTGGTCAAGACCGCCACCGCCTACCGACCGGACGTCGCGCGGGTCTTCCCCGAGGCCGGGAGCAACCGCGGCTTCGCGACCACCGTGCCGACCCGCGGCGGCGAGATCACGATCTGCGTGGTCGCGCAGAACGTCGGCCCCGGCTCCGACCGCTCGTTCCCGTGCCGCACCGTGAACGTCGTGAACGACGACCCGGTGGGTTCGCTCGACGTGGTCGCCGCCCAGGACGACGGCACCGTGACGGTCCGAGGATGGGCCGACGACATGAACGCCACCGGCGCCGTGTCCGTGCGGCTCACCGCCGGCGACGCGACCAGCACCGTCTCGACCGGTGAAGCGCGGCCCGACGTGCCCACCGTGATCCCGTGGGCCGACGGAGCGACCGGATGGTCCTCGTCGCTCTCCGGGTTGTCCGGCTCGACGAAGGTCTGTGCCGTGGCACTCAACGTCGGCCCGGGCAGCGACACCCCGCTCGGCTGCCGCACGCTCGACCTGCCGGCCGGGACCGCATCAGCGACCCCGACCCCGACCCCGACGACATCGCCGAGCCCGAGCCCGTCACCGAGCCCGACGGCATCGCCGAGCCCGTCACCGAGCCCGAGCCCGACGACCGGAACGCCGTCGTCGTGGTCGTTGCCGGTCGGCGTGCCGGCGGGGACGTCGTTGACGGTGCACCACGGTGACCTGACGGTCACCACCCCCGGTGCGGTGATCTCCAACCTGGACATCCGCGGCTACCTGCGGATCAAGGCCCCGAACGTGACCGTGAAGAACACCATCGTGCGCGGCGCGTCCGGCCTGACCGGCTCGATGTCCCTGGTCCAGGCCTCGTCGACCGGGACGAAGATCATCGACTCCGAGCTCGTCGCGCAGTACCCGACCTGGGGCATCGACGGGATCGTCGGGTCCGGGTTCACCCTGACCCGGGTCAACATCCACGGCGTGGTCGACTCGGTGAAGATCACCGGCGACAACGTGACAGTCGAGGACTCGTGGCTGCACGACAACCTCTACTACGCCAGCACGCCCTCCGGCGGCGACACGCACAACGACAACGTGCAGATCCAGGTCGGCACCAACATCACCGTGCGCAACTCGGTGCTCACCTCGACCCGCAACTCCGGGATGATCATCACCCAGGACCGCGGAGACGTCTCCAACGTCACGTTCACCAACAACCGTGCCGACGACGGCGCGTGCACGATCAACATCGCCGAGAAGTCCTACGGCCCGATCCATGGCCTGACCATCGCCGACAACGTGTTCGGCGCCGGCCAGCTCAACCCGCACTGCGCCGTGATCGGCCCGGACTCCACCACGAAGATCTCCACGATCACCGCCAACCCCTTCACCGACGGCCCCACCTTCCGGGTCTCGCCCGGCAACTGAGCCCGCACCACGAGGGGCCCCGTCCGCACGCCGGACGGGGCCCCTCGTGCATGCCCGTGTGCCGGTGAGCCACGTCGTTGCCGGGAACCGGTGTGACGCTCGCCACACCTGCCCGGATCGCACCGTTTTGCCACCTCGTGGCGAGACAGTCACCACCTGCAAAACCCTCAGCACTCCCCCTCGCTGCCGATCCCTCGGATGGACGCACCCGATCGGGTGATCAACATCGCTCCTAGCGAGGGGGACACACAACATGACAGCGCGACACTGGAGGGGCCGGGGCCGAGCCGCGGCACTGCTCCTCACCGTAGCCGGACTTGTCCTGGCACCGAGCGCGGCCGACGCCGTGCCGAAGACCGGCAAGCCGGTGGGCAACGTCGACGTGGTCGTCGGCGTCGACGGCGGCGTGCACGTCGAGGGCTGGGCCTGGGACCCGGACTCGACGGCCAGCGTCACCGTCGTGGTCACCGTGGCAGGCGGGTCGACCTCGACCCTCGCCAACCAGCCGCGCCCCGATGTCGCGCGCGTCTTCACCGCGGCCGGCGGGTACCGAGGCTTCTCGGTGAACGCCGCAGCCCCCGGCGGCTCGCAGAAGGTCTGCGTGCGGGCCGTGAACATCGGCTCCGGGAGCGACAAGACCTTCCCGTGCGTGACCGTCGACGTGCCCGTGGCCGACCAGGCGCCCGTGGGGCACCTCGACGCCGCGACTCCGACGCTCGGCGCGATCGACGTCGCGGGCTGGGCGGCCGACCGCGACTCGTCCTACCCGGTCGACGTCGAGATCTCGCTCAACGGCGTGCCCGCCGCGACGCTCACCGCGTCCGAGGAGCGGGCGGACGTCGCCAAGGCGATCCCCGACCTCGGTTCCGCCGTGGGCTTCTCCGGCCAGATCCCCGCCGCGCCCGGCACGTACGAGGTCTGCGCGACCGCGTTGGACATCGCCGGGACCAGCGACACCACGTTCCCCTGCATGGAGGTCACCGTGGTCGGGCGTGCGCCCGAGGGTGAGCTCTCCTCCGTGACCGACACCGGGCTGGGCGGCCTGCAGGTCATCGGGTGGGCGAACGACGCGGACAGCGCCGCGCAGACCCCGGTGGCCCTGACTCTCGACGGCGCGGACGCCGGCGTCGTCCAGGCCTCCGCGACGACCCCGTACGGCTTCACCGCGGACCTCGCCGCCGACCCCGGCCAGCACACCGTGTGTGCGGTCGCGCTCGACGTCGAGGGCTACAGCGACACCGCGCTCGGCTGCCGCACCGTCACCGTCCTCGAGCACTCGCCGGTCGGGGAGCTCACCGCCGCGACCGAGGACCTGTCGACCCGTGGCATCCTCCTCACCGGCTGGGTCACCGACGCCGACACGCTCGACCCGGTGAAGCTGCAGGTCTCGATCGACGGTGCGCCGACCACGACCACGGCCACCACGGTCGCTGCCGCCGGTGTCGCGCTCGAGCCGAGCACCGCTGCCGGTTCGTTCACGCTCTCCGCTCCTGCCTCCCTCGGCGAGCACACGGTCTGCGTCACCGCGACGAACGTCGGCTTCGGCTCCGACACCGACCTCGGCTGCCGGACCGTCGCCGTCCTCAAGCACGACGTCGTCGGCCACCTCGACAAGGTGACGGCCGGGACCGACTCGATCACCGTGGCCGGCTGGGCCGCGGACCCCGACAGCACCGACCCCATCACGGTCGCGGTGGCGATCGACGGCGTGCGGAGCGACCTGACCACCGGCAGCCCGCGTCCGGACGTCGCGAAGGTGTTCCCGCAGTACGGCGACTCCACCGGCTTCACCGGAGTGCTGCCGGCCGCTCCCGGGACCCACGAGGTCTGCGCGACCGGCATCAACGTCGGCCCGGGCTCGAGCACGACCTTCCCGTGCCTCACCGTGACCATCGAGGCCCCCGCTCCCGAGCCCACCCCGGAGCCGACCCCGGAGCCCACGCCCGAGCCGACCCCGGAGCCCACGCCGGCGCCCGACGTCGCGCCCGCGCAGTCCCAGGTCCCCGGCCCGACCACGACCGGCGTGCCCGCCGGCACCGCGCTCACCGTGCACGAGGGTGACCTGACGATCACCACGCCGGGCGCCGTCGTCGACTCGCTCGACATCCGCGGCTACCTGCGCATCAAGGCTGCGAACGTCACGGTGATCAACACCGTGGTCCGCGGCCGTGACGGGCTGACGACCGAGATGGCCCTGGTGCAGAGCTCCGGCTACACGGGCGTGCGGATCATCGACTCCGAGATCGTGGCGGACTACCCGACCTGGGGCGTCGACGGCTTCGTCGGCAACAACGTGACCTTCACCCGGGTCAACGTCCACGGCGTCGTCGACGCGATCAAGCTGACCGGCGGGAACGTGGTCGTCGAGGACTCGTGGCTGCACGACAACCTCTACTACGCGACCACCCCGGCCGGGCACGACACCCACTCGGACAGCATCCAGATCCAGGGTGGCTCGAACATCGAGATCCGGAACAACGTGCTCACCGGCTCGACCAACGCGGGCCTGATGATCACCCAGGACCGGGCCGCCGTCTCGAACCTCACCTTCGCCGGCAACATCGCCGACAACGGCGTGTGCACGATCAACGTCGCCGAGAAGTCCTACGGCCCGGTGCAGGGCCTGCAGATCCTCGACAACGCCTTCGGCGTCGGGCAGAGCATCGACCACTGCGCGGTGATCACGCCGCTCACGACGTCGAGCATCTCGACCATCTCCGGGAACACCTTCAGCGACGGGACGGCCTTCAAGGTCAACCGCGGCTGATCCCACGACGCGACGGGGCCCCGGTCCGCCCGGCCCGGGGCCCCGTCGCGGCGACCGGCACGCGGTCGGCGGAGGCGTCGGGGGTGCCCCCCCCCGCCCCCCCCCCCCCCCCCCCCCGGCCCCCCCCCCCCCCCCCCCGCCCCCCCCCCCCCCCTCGACCGGCACGCGGTCGGCGGAGTCGTCGTGGGTCAGTAAGCGCCGCTGGGCCGCAGCACGGCCCGCAGGGTCTTCCAGAGGATCATCAGGTCCATCATGACCGACCAGTTGTCGACGTAGCGCAGGTCGAGCCGGACCGACTCCTCCCACGACAGGTCCGAGCGGCCGGAGACCTGCCACAGCCCGGTCAGCCCGGGACGCACCCGCAGGCGCCGATGGGCGGCGTCCTCGTACCGGGCGACCTCCTCGCCGAGCGGCGGGCGCGGCCCGACGAGCGACATCTCGCCGCGCACCACGTTGAACAGCTGGGGCAGCTCGTCCAGCGAGTAGCGCCGCAGGACGCGACCGACCGGGGTGACCCGCGGGTCGTCACGCATCTTGAAGAGCATCCCGTTGCCGTCGCTCTGCTCGGCGAGCTTCGAGCGCCGGCGGTCCGCGTCGACGTACATGCTGCGCAGCTTCCACATGGTGAACGGTGCGCCGTCGACCCCGACCCGGGTCTGGCGGTAGAAGGCCGGCCCGCGCGACGTCGCACGCACCGACAGTGCGGCGAGCGCGATGATCGGCGAGGCGACCATCAGCAGGAGAGCACCGGCGATCCGGTCCATCGCGGTCTTGGCGATCAGCCGGCGACGAGGTGCGGCGACCTCGAGCTCGAGCAGCGAGAGACCCGCCGTGGGGCGCAGCGTGATCCGGGGCCCGGTGACCTCGACCAGCCCCGGAACCACGACCAGCTGGGCTCCGACCCGGTCGAGCGCCCAGGACAGACGACGCAGCGCATCGGGCGACAGCGCCGGACCGGCGACCACCACGACGTCGACCGCGCGGTCCACCACGACCTGGGCGACGTCCGCGACCGCCCCGACCACCGGTAGGTCGGCGACGTCCTCGACCTGACCGACGCTCGGCAGGCATACCCCGGTGAGCCGGTAGCCGTGGTGGCTCGACCGGCTCAGTCGCCGCGCGATCCGCTCGACGTCCTCCTCCGGGCCCACCACGACGGTGTTCCGCATCGCGAGGCCGTCGGCGCGGGCGTGGTGCAGGAAGCGCCGGTGGGCGTAGCGGACCAGCGCGACGACGGCGATCAGCGTCGGG
Organism: Actinotalea endophytica; assembly: GCF_025717005.1. Classification (GTDB taxonomy): domain Bacteria; phylum Actinomycetota; class Actinomycetes; order Actinomycetales; family Cellulomonadaceae; genus Actinotalea. The sequence goes on along the minus strand of NZ_JAOVZU010000009.1, from coordinate 186,005 downwards.
GCCCCGACGAAGACGAGCAGGCGCGACACCTCGGCCTTGGTCGCGTACGAGAACGCCATGACGATGGCGGCGCCGATGGCGCCGGCGCGCAGCACGGCCTGGAACTCCTCGGGCCCGTCGCCGAGCAGGCGGGGGTCGTAGCCCTGGCGCATCCAGACCAGCAGGCAGAAGACGGCGGCCGTCGAGGCCGCCAGGAAGACGACGTCCCACACGGGGCCGAGGACACCGATCAGGAAGGCGGCCGAGACCACCATGGCGAAGACCGCGTCGAGGGCGATGGTGCGGTGCCGGTAGACCGTCGCGATGCGCGGCCATCGCTGGGACGTGAGCGCGGCGTCGTTGAACGGCGTACCGCGGTACTCGACAGGCTGGGGGGACGCCCAGGACCGGCGCGGCTCGACGGCGGCACCACGACGGTCAGGGACGACGGGCCAGTCGAGCGAGCGGTCGATGGCGAGCGTCACGAGCCACCTCTTCCTCGCACGCAGCGGGCAGATCGGCTGGGGGTCACCCCGAGGTTACCGCGGGGTATTGGTCCTGAGATGTCCCCAATGCCCGATTTCACCCGTTCGGAACGTGCGCCGGACGAGTCCGTGACCCGGCCGTGACCTCCATATCGATTCAAGCCGAGTGGAAGCGCTGCTGGGCTGCCGCGAGCCCCTGCACGACGAGCATCTCGACCGCATCCGCAGCGGCGTCGACGAGCCACGGCAGCTCCTTGGCCTCCACCGAGCTGAAGTTGGCCAGCACGAAGTCCGCCGGATCCATCCGCCCCGGCGGGCGCCCGATGCCGACCCGCACGCGCAGGTAGTCGCGCGTGCCGAGCGCCTGGCTGATGCTGCGCAGGCCGTTGTGGCCGCCCTCGCCACCACCCGACTTGAGCCGCACGGCAGCGAACGGCAGGTCGAGCTCGTCGTGCACCACGACGACGCGGTCGACCGGCACCTGGTGGTAGCGCGCGAGCGCCGCGACCGGCCCCCCGGACACGTTCATGTACGTGGTGGGCTGCGCCAGCAGGACGCGGGGGCCGGGCACCCCGCCCGGCAGCATGCCCAGACGAACGTCGGCGACCTTCGCGCGCGACCGGTCCGACCCGAATGCCGTCGAGGCGCGCTTGGCGAGCTCGCCGGTGACCATCTGCCCGACGTTGTGCCGGTTGCCGGCATACCCCGGACCGGGGTTGCCGAGGCCGACCACGAGCCACGGTGTGGTCATGTCACCTCCGCCCGCCCTGCGCCACCACGGACGCAGGGCGGTGAGCAGTCGCTCAGGCCTCGTCGGCGGTCTCCGCCGACTCCTCGGCCGCCTCGACCTCGAGCTCGGCGCCCTCGGCCTCGCCCTCGGCCTCGGTGGCCTTCGGGATGGTGACGGTGACGATCACGGCCTCGGGGTCGCCCAGGTACGTCGCGCCCTCCGGCAGGACGAGGGCGGACCCGTGCACCTGCGCGCCGGCCTCGAGACCCTCGACCGAGACCTCGATCGCCTCGGGCAGGTTGGTCGCCTCGGCCTCGACCGTGACGGTCTGCGCCTCGACCATGTGGATGGTGCCCGGGGCGGACTCGCCGGTCACGTGGACCGCGACCTCGACCGTGACCTTCTCGCCCTTGCGGACCACGAGCAGGTCGACGTGCTCGATGTCGTAGCGGACCGGGTCGCGCTGCACGTCCTTCGCGATGGCGAGCTGCTCGGTGCCCTCGATGTCGAGGGTGAACAGCGCGTTCGCGTGCTTGAGCGCGAGCATCGTCTCGTGGCCCGGCAGCGCGATGTGCTGCGGGTCGGTGCCGTGGCCGTAGAGCACGGCCGGGATCTGGTGGGCACGGCGCAGTCGACGCGCGGCGCCCTTGCCGAACTCGGTGCGGATCGTCGCGGCGAGCTTGTTCTCGGACGTGGCAGCCACAGGTACTCCTTGTTGTCTCGTGGGGTGGTGACCCCGGAAGGGCGGTGTGCCCAGGCGCGGGACAGCGGGCGCGCCAGGCGCACCGCGTCGATCACGGAGACCGCAGGCAGGTCAGCCCGCCCGCTCTCCCTCGCCGAGGCAACCGGAACAGTTTAGCCGCTCGTCCGGGGTGCGTCGTCCACGTCCGCCCAGCCGTGCCGGACGACGACCTCGACGACGACCTCCTGCTCGCCGGCCTCGACCGGCACGGCCGCGGCGGCCCGCATCGCCATCCGCCCGGCCACCGGCGCCACGTCGCCGGACCCGGACTCACGCACGTCGATCACTCGGCCGAGCTCACGGCCGGCGAGCGCGGCGAGCTGTCGCGCGGCAGCGACCGCGTCGGCGAAGGCCAGCTCGCGCGCCTGGCCGCGAGCGGCGGACTGGTCCGACACCTGCAGCGTGGTGCCCTCGAGCCGGGCCGCGTCACCCGCGGCCTCGAGCGCAGCGCCGATCACCTCGCCCGCTCGGACCAGCTCGCGCAGCCGCGCCTCGACGGCGATCGTCACCGTGGTGCGCGGCAGCCGGGTCGCGGTCTGCTCCCCCTCCTGCACCGTGGCACCGGGATCCGTCCACGCGTGCGTCGCTGCGGTGCGCAGGTCGCGGTCCGCGACGCCGGCCGCCCGGAGCGCCACGAGGAGCGCCTCGGCGGCCTCCACGGCGGCCTCGTGCGCAGCCCGCGCCGAGGTGTCCGAGGCCTGTGCGGCGAGCCGCACGACCGCCACGTCGGGCACCACGGGCACCCGGCCGCTGCCGACCGTGGTGATGCCACCACCGCGACGGAAGCCGGGGTCACCCATCAGGACGCGCCGTCGAAGAGCGAGGTCACCGACCCGTCGTCGAAGACCTCGCGGATGGCCCGGGCGAGCAGGGGAGCGATCGACAGCACGGTGAGCTGCTCGAAGCGGCGCTCCTCGTCGATCGGCAGCGTGTCGGTGACGACCACCTCGCGCGCGCCGCAGCCGGACAGCCGCTGCGCGGCGGGGTCGGAGAGCACACCGTGGGTCGCCGCGACGATCACGTCCTTCGCACCGGCGGCGAGGCACACCCGGACCGCCTCGGCGATCGTGCCACCGGTGTCGATCAGGTCGTCGGTGAGGATCGCGGTCCGTCCCTCGACGTCGCCGACCACCCGGTTGGCCACGGCCCGGTTGGGCCGGGTGATGTCGCGGGTCTTGTGGATGAACGCCAGCGGGCAGCCGCCGAGCTTCGCGGCCCACTGCTCCGCGACCCGGATCCGACCGGCGTCCGGCGAGACGACCGCGACGTTCGTGGGGTCGACCCGGGTCCGCACGTAGTCGACCAGCAGGGGCATCGCCCAGAGGTGGTCGACCGGGCCGTCGAAGAAGCCCTGGGTCTGCGCGGAGTGCATGTCGACGCTCATCAGCCGGTCCGCGCCGGCCGTGCGGAACAGGTCGGACATCAGCCGGGCCGAGATCGGCTCGCGGCCGCGGTGCTTCTTGTCCTGGCGGGAGTAGCCGTAGAACGGCAGGATCACGGTGATCGTCTTGGCCGAGGCGCGCTTGAGCGCGTCGACCATGATCAGCTGCTCCATGATCCACTGGTTGATCGGCGACGTGTGGCTCTGCAGCACGAAGGCGTCCGCACCGCGCACGCTCTCGCCGAACCGCACGTAGATCTCGCCGTTCGCGAAGTCGTAGGCCGTGGTCGGGACGAGCTCGACCCCGAGCTCGCGTGCGACGTCGTCCGCCAGCTCAGGGTGCGCCCTGCCCGAGATGAGGACGAGGCGTCGTTCCCCGTCGGTCGAGACGATCCCGGTCATGACCGCGGCTGCCCTTCGTTCGTGCCATCACTGTCGTTCGTGCGATCACTGTCGTTCGTGCGATCACTGTCGTTCGTGCCATCACGGCCGTTCGTGTCATCGCTGTCCTGGCCGCGCGCATGGCCTCGCAGCTCCAGCTGTGCCTGCGGTGACAGGGCCGTGGGCTCCTCCTCGGTGACCCCGAGCGCAGCACGCGCAGCGGTCGCCGACGGGCTGGTCGGCCGGCGGCGCAGCACCCAGCCGTCGATCGTGCGCTGCGGGGCGGTGTTGATGCCCAGAGCGCCGGCGGGCACGTCCCGCCGGATCACCGAACCGGCGCCCGTGTAGGCGCCGTCCCCGATCGACACGGGCGCGACCAGGGCGTTGTCCGAGCCGATCCGCACGTGGTCACCGACCGTCGAGTGGTGCTTGGTCACGCCGTCGTAGTTGACGAAGATCGTCCCCGCGCCGACGTTGCTGTGCTCACCGATCGTCGCGTCGCCGACGTAGGACAGGTGGGGCACCTTCGAGTGGGCGCCGATCGTGGCGGCCTTGGTCTCGACGTAGGCGCCGATCTTGCCGTGCTCGCGCAGGTCCGTACCGGGCCGGAGGTAGGAGAACGGACCGACCAGGCTGTCCGGACCGACCTGCGACCCGAGCACGTGGCTGCGGACCACCTGGGCGCCGGCGCCGATCGTGGAGTCCCGCACCGTGGTGTCCGGGCCGACCACGGCTCCGGTATCGACCACCGTCCGGCCCGCGAGGTGCGTGCCCGGCAGCAGCGTGACGTCGGCGGCGAGCTCGACGTCGACGTCCACCCAGGTGCTCGCCGGGTCCATCACGGTGACGCCCTCGATCATCCAGTCGGCGAGGATCCGGCGGTTCATCTCCGCGGCCAGCCGGCCCAGGGCGAGACGGTCGTTGACCCCCTCGACGATCATCGGGTCGTCGACCCGCACCGCGCGCACCGCGCCGCCGTCGGCCCGCGCGAGCGCGAGGACGTCGGTGAGGTAGACCTCGCCCTGAGCGTTGTCGCGACCGAGCCGGCCGAGGCCGGACCGGAGCACCGCCGCGTCGAAGACGTACACCGAGGAGTTGATCTCGGCGATCGCGCGCTCCTCGGCGGTTGCGTCCCGGTGCTCGACGATCCGCAGCACGTCACCCGTCCCGGGCTCGCGCACGATCCGGCCGTAGCCCGTCGGGTCCGCGACCTCGGTGGTCAGGACCGTCACCGCGTTGCCGTCCGCCAGGTGCGCGGCGACCAGCTCGGCCAGGGTGCCGCCGTCCAGCATGGGGATGTCGCCGGCCATCACGACGACGGGTCCGGTGACGCCGGGCAGCGGCTCGCCGGCCAGCGGGGTCCCGGCCGGCATCCCCGCACCGTCACCAGTGCCCGCCGCCGTGGCCGCGGCCGCCGCGTCGAGCACCGACATGGCGCACTGCACGGCCCGACCGGTGCCCGGGATCTCGTCCTGGTCGGCGATCAGGGCGCTCGGGGCGAGCTCGAGGGCGTGTGCCGCGACCCGGTCACGCCCGTGGCGCACCACGACGACGAGGCGGTCCGGCTCGAGGTCGCTCGCCGCGCCGATCGCGTGCCCCAGCATCGTGCGGCCCGCGAGGGCGTGCAGGACCTTGGGTGTCGTCGACCGCATCCGGGTGCCCTCACCTGCGGCGAGGACGACTACGGCGGCGGGTCGAGCTGCGGTCACCAGGACTCCCGTCGATTCACCTGCGAGGTCGGCCGCGGCCACTCTACCGTCGCCCCGCGGTCGCTGAGACCGCGGGCCGACCGCCGGCCACGGGTCCGGCTCGGGCTCCGCCCCCAGGATTCGAACCTGGACCGCAAGGCTCCAAAGGCCTGCGTGCTGCCGTTACACCAGGGCGGACCGCCCGCGAGCGTTCGGCGCTGACGCGCCGCCGGGCCAGTCTGCCAGCCCGGACCGGATGGCACGGCATGATGGGCGGGTGGCCACCACTCGACCCCCTCGCGCCAGGATGACCGCTGCCCAGCGCCGCGAACAGCTCCTGGACGTCTCCCGACAGCTGTTCGCCGAGAAGGGGTTCGAGGGCACGAGCGTCGAGGAGATCGCCTCCCGGGCCGAGGTGTCCAAGCCCGTCGTGTACGAGCACTTCGGTGGCAAGGAAGGCGTCTACGCGGTCGTCGTGGACCGCGAGATCCAGGCCCTGACGGGGGCTCTGACCGGCGCCCTGGAGGCCGGCGGCCACCCGCAGGTGCTGGTCGAGCGCACCGCGCTGGCGCTCCTCGACTACATCGAGTCCTCCACGGACGGGTTCCGCATCCTGGTGCGCGACTCCCCCGTGACGCAGTCCACCGGGACCTTCTCCAGCCTGATCGGCGACGTCGCGATGCAGGTCGAGCACCTGCTCGCGGCGCAGTTCAAGCGACGCGGTCTCGACCCGCGCACGGCGCCGATCTACGCACAGATGCTGGTCGGCATGGTCGCGCTCACCGGGCAGTACTGGCTGGACGCCCGCAAGCCCAAGAAGGACGAGGTCGCCGCCCACCTGGTGAACCTGGCGTGGAACGGGCTGTCGGGTCTCCAGGTCAAGCCGAGCCTGCGCGGTCAGGCATGACCCTGCGGACCGACGAGGTCGACCGGATCCTCGAGGCCTGGCGCCGCGAGCGCCCGGACCTCGACGTCGAGCCGTTGGCCGTGCTGTCCCGGATCACCCGCCTCGCCCGTCACCTCGCGACGGCACGGTCCGGTGCGTTCGCCAACCACGACCTGGAGCAGTGGGAGTTCGACGTGCTCTCCGCGCTGCGCCGGGCCGGGGCCCCGTACGAGCTCTCCCCCGGCGTCCTGGTCACCCAGACCATGGTGACCAGCGGCACGATGACCAACCGGATCGACCGGCTCGAGGCCCGGGGGCTGGTACGTCGCGGGCCGGCCCCGGCGGACCGCCGCGGCGTGCTGGTCCGGCTCACCGACGCCGGACGGGCCCGGGTGGACGCAGCGCTCGCCGACCTGCTCGACGTCGAACGCACCCTGCTGGCCGACCTCGAGCCCGCCGACCGCGCGCGTCTGGCCGAGCTGCTGCGGGTGCTCGTCGCGCCGTTCGACGCCTGACCGGACGGCCCGGCGTCCTGCGCGCGACGATTGACGATCCAGGATTTGTTCTACAAAGTAAGACACATGCGGACGACCGGCGCTCTGGAACTTGACGTGCTGCTCGCGGTCGCGCGGCACGACGGGTCGGCCTACGGGCTGCTCGTCCGGGAGGAGGTCAGCGCGGAGCGGGGCCGGGAGCTGTCCGTCGGCGCGACCTACACCACCCTGTCGCGCCTGGAGACCAAGGGGTTGCTGACCTCGCGCACCACCGACCCGCTGCCCGTGCGCGGCGGCCGCTCTCGCCGGGAGTACCGGCTCACGACGGCCGGGCACCAGGTGCTGGCCGCCGAGCGCGAGCGGGCCGCGCGGCGGTGGGGCTCGGCCCCGCAGTGGGGCCCCGCATGAGCCCCGACGAGCGCGGAGCCGGTCGCGCCGCGGACCCGGCCTCCGCCCTCGGACCCACCGGAGCCCTCGAGCGGTTGCTCACCCTCGTGCTGGCCGGGCTCGTCCGGGACGAGGACGAGTTGCTCGGCGATCTCGCCGAGGCGCGCGCAGGGGTCGCGGCCTCCCGGGGGGAGCGTGCGGCACGCCGATGGTGGTGGGGCCAGGCGCTGCGGGCAGTGCCGAGGCTCGGGTGGCACGACCTGGTGCACCGGCCGGCGATGGCCCTGCTCGGGCTGGCGGGGTTCGTCGGCTGGGTCGCACTGACCTCCGTGGCCTACACCGCCTCGTGGTTCCCCACCGTGAACCAGTCCTACGACATGGCCCACCCCGTGCTCCCACGGCTGAGCGACGTGATCGTGGCCACGACCGCCGCCGGGGTCTGGAACCTGCTCGCCGCCGCGCTGGTCGGCGCGGGGACCGCTCTCTTGGCCCGCCGGGCACGCCTCGTCCCCGGGTTGGTCTCCGCCGCGCTCATGGCGCTGATATCGGCGCGGCACGCCTTCTACATCGTCTACGGCCCCGGCACGTGCGCGACATCGCCCGACGGTTCGGTCGAGACCTGCTCCCTCGAGCTCGGCGCGTGGTCCGACGACGTCGTCGTCCCCGTGCTCTGGCAGCTCCCGACCATGATGATCCTGCTACCCGTCGCGACGGTTCTCGGGGGTCTCGCGGTCGTCGCCCGGGTCCGAGCACACCGCGCCCGGGGCCAGGCCGCGCCTCCCCGGTGAGGACCCGGCTCTCAGCCGGCCGTCTCCGCGGCCACGAGCCACTCGTCCTCGAGCGCGGCGCGCTCGGCCTCGACGTCCCGCAGCTCGGCGCCCAGGCGCAGCAGCGCCGCGTGGTCGGCCGCCTGCGCCGCCATCGAAGCGTGCAGCCGGTCGACGTCGGCCGAGAGCCGCTCGAGGCGGCGTTCGATGCGCGCCAGGTCCTTGCGGGCCTGGCGCGCCTGCGCAGGCGTCGGGCCCGCCGGCGTCGGCGGCGCCTCGGGCACGGGCCCCGTCCCGGCGAGGTCGACCCGCTCCCGGGCGGCCGCGCGCAGCTCGAGGTACTGCTCGACCCCGCCGGGCAGGTCACGCAGCGCGCCGTCGCCGAGCAGCGCGACCTGGCGGTCGCAGACCCGCTCGAGCAGGTAACGGTCGTGCGAGACCACGACGAGCGTGCCCGGCCAGCCGTCCAGCAGGTCCTCGAGGGCGGCGAGGGTGTCGGTGTCCAGGTCGTTCGTCGGCTCGTCCAGCAGGAGCAGGTTCGGCTCCCCGACCAGGAGCCGGAGCAGCTGGAGCCTGCGCCGCTCACCGCCGGACAGGTCGCGCACCAGCGTCTGGCTGCGCCCGCGCGCGAAGCCGAGCCGCTCGACGAGCTGGGCGGCGGTGAGCTCCGCGCCACCCACCACGACCCTGCGCCGCTCGCGCTCGACCACCTCCACGACCCGCAGGTCGGCCAGCTCGTCGAGCTCCGCGACGTCCTGCGTGAGGGTCGCCACGACGGCAGTCTTGCCGCGGCGCACCCGCCCGGAGTCCGGCGCGAGCTGCCCGTCGAGCACCTTGAGCAGCGTGGTCTTCCCTGCCCCGTTGACCCCGACGAGGCCCCAGCGCTCACCCGGCCCGAGCCGCCAGGTCACGTCGTCCAGCAGCGCCGGGGCGCCCGGGTAGCCGACCGTGACGTCCTCGAGGTCGACCACGTCCTTCCCCTGCCGCGACGTCGCCAGGCGCACGAGCTCGGTGGTGTCCCGCGGCGGGGGCTCGTCGGCGATCAGCGCTGCGGCCGCGTCGAGCCGGAAGCGTGGCTTGCTGGTGCGGGCCGGCGCTCCGCGGCGCAACCAGGCGAGCTCCTTGCGCAGCAGGTTCGAGCGCTTCTCGGCCGCGACCTGTGCCGTCCTGGCGCGCTCCGCGCGGGCGAGCACCCACGCCGCGTAGCCACCGTCGAGCGGGGCGACGTCGCCCGTCCCGGTGACCTCCCACGTCCGGGAGCACACGGCATCCAGGAACCACCGGTCATGGGTGACGGTCACCAGGGCGCCGTCGGCGGCGGTGAACCGGCGCACCAGGTGCTCGGCGAGCCAGGCCACACCCTCGACGTCGAGGTGGTTGGTCGGCTCGTCGAGCAGCAGCACGTCGAGGTCGGCGACCAGGAGCGCCGCGAGGGCGACCCGGCGGCGCTGACCGCCGGACAGGGTGTCCACCGCCGCGTCCAGCGCGACGTCGGCCAGCAGCCCGTCGTGCACCTCGCGGATCGCGGCGTCCGAGGCCCACGCGTGCTCCGCGGCGTCGCCGTGCACCGCGTCGAGCACGGTGCCGTCGAGCGCCGGGTCCCGCTGGTCGAGCAGCCCGACGCGCAACCCCCGCACGTGCGTGACGCGCCCGCTGTCCGGCACCTGGGTCCGCGCGATGAGCCGCAGCAGGGTCGACTTCCCCGACCCGTTCGGGCCGAGCATGCCGATCCGGTCGCCCGAGTCCAGGCCCAGGCTCACGCCGTCGAACAGCGTGCGGACGCCGACGGACAGGCCCACGCCGTCCAGGCCGAGCAGGTGACTCACAGCACGCGCGCCCCGCCGACGGGGCCGACCACCCAGGCGACCTCGTCGGCCTGGCCGGCGGCGGTGACCGCCGCACCGATCGCCATCGCGTGGCGGCGGCTGCGGGCCAGCGCGGCGACGGTCGGACCCGAGCCGGTCACGACGACGCCGAGCGCCCCGGCGCTGCGTGCCGCGGCGACCGTCTGCGCGAGGTCCGGCGCGAGCTCGAGCGCGGCGCCCTGCAGGTCGTTGCCGAGGTTGCGCCCCACGGCCTCCAGATCGGCCGCGCGCAGCGCGGTGAGCAGCTCCCGGTCCGGCTCGGGGTCGGCCAGGCCGGGTTCGGCGAGGTCGTCGAAGCGCCCGTACACGTCGGCCGTGGACAGGCCGCTGCGCCGGGTCGCCAGCGCCCAGTGGTACCGGCCGCGGCACAGCGCCGGGCTGATCAGGTCGCCCCGGCCGGTGCCCACCGCGGTGTGCCCGTGCAGCAGGAACGGAACGTCGGCGCCCAGCTCGCCGGCGAGCAGCGCGATCCGTTCGCGGGTCAGGCCCGCGTCCCACAGCGTCTCGCAGGCCAGCAGCGCGGCGGCTGCGTCGGCCGAGCCCCCGGCCATCCCGCCGGCCACCGGGACCTGCTTGCGCAGGTGCAGGTGCACGGCCGGCTCGATGCCGACCTCGGCGGCGACCAGCTCGGCGGCGCGCCATGCGAGGTTCGTCGCATCGGTGGGGGTGACCTCCGCGCCGGGTCCCTCGACGGTGACCGTCAGCTCGTCCGCGGCGGTCGCCACGACCTCCTCGTACAGCGACACGGCCTGGAAGACCGTGGCCAGCGGGTGGTACCCGTCGTCACGCCGACGCCCGACGCCGAGGCTCAGGTTGAGCTTGCCCGGCGCCCGGGCCGTCACGGCGTCACGGGTGCTCACGACGCCCACTCTGGCACGGTGCCCGCGGGCCTGCTCGCGGGTCCGCGGGCGGGTACCGCAACGGCCCCGCCCGACCGGGAGGCCACGCGCGGCTCAGCCACCGAGCGCGACCCCGGCAGCGACCAGCCGTTCGGTGACGGCGGCGAACTGCTCCACGGTGAGGCGTTCGCCACGGTCGGTCGGCTCGACGCCGGCTGCAGCCAGCGCCTCCGCGGCGGCGGCCGACGACCCGGCCAGCCCGGCCAGCGCCGAGCGCAGCATCTTGCGTCGCTGCGCGAACGCCGCGTCGACGACGGTGAACACCTGCTCGCGGGTCACAGCGGTCACCGGGACGGGTCGGCGCTCGAGCGAGACGAGCGCGGAGTCGACCCGCGGCACGGGCCAGAACACCGCACGGCCGATCGGCCCGGCCGGGCGGGCGTGCGCGTACCAGGCGGCCTTGACCGACGGGATGCCGTACGTGCGCGACCCGGGCGCGGCGACCAGCCGGTCGGCGACCTCGGCCTGGACCATCACGAGCACGCGCTCGAGCGAGTCGAACCGCTCGAGGAAGGAGAGCAGCACCGGCACCGCGACGTTGTACGGCAGGTTCGCGACCAGGGCGGTCGGCGCCGGGTCGGGCAGCTCCCGGACGTCGAGGGCGTCGGCGCCGACGACCGTGAGCCGGTCGGCGGCCTCGGGCAGCCGGGACGCGACCGTGCTCGGCAACGCGCCCGCCAGGACCGGGTCGATCTCGACGGCCACCACCGACGCCCCGGCCTCGAGCAGCCCCAGGGTGAGCGAGCCGAGCCCCGGGCCGACCTCGACGACGCGCTCACCCGCCGACACCCGCGCGACCCGGACGATCTTGCGCACGGTGCCCGGGTCCACCACGAAGTTCTGCCCGAGGGTCTTGGTCGGGTGCACGCCGAGCGCACCGGCCAGCTCGCGCACCTGGCTCGGTCCGAGCAACGCCTGGGTCATGCCGCGAGCCTAGGGCCAGACGGCCGCGCCCGAACGCGCCGAGGTCCGGCCCCCGTCGTGGGACCGGACCTCGGGACTCCGCTCGCCCGGTGGCTCAGCGCAGGCCGAGCTTGGCCGAGCAGTAGGGCCACTGGCCCCAGCCGGAACGTGCCTGCAGCGCCTGCGCCCGCTGGGTCTGCTCGGCGGCCGACGCCTGGCTCGGCAGGCCGGAGCCACCCATCGCACGCCAGGTCGGCAGCGAGAACTGGTACAGCCCGTAGTAGAGGCCGTTCGAGGACACCGCCGTGGGGTTGCCGCCGGACTCGCACTGCGCGAGCCGGGCCCAGACGTCGCCGCTCACGGTGCTCGACGAGCTCGACGAGGTCGTGGCCACCGGCCGCGCCTTCGTGCCGACCTCGACGACGGCCGTGACCGGCTCGGTGGTCACGTCGTCGCCGAGCTGGGTCCGGGACTCCTCGGTACCGTCCACGAGCGTGACCTCGTAGGTGAGCGTCCGCTCACCCGCGACACCCTGGGTCACGGTGCGGCTCTGCCCCTTGTACAGGCTGTCGGTGGACCGCGTCTCGGTGTCGAAGTCGATCGCCTGGGTCTCGGTGGTCTCGTGGACCACGACCCGCTGCACGAGGACGGTCAACCGTCCCGCGTCCCCGGACGGCAGGATCTGCACCCGGTCCGGGGTGGCGAGGAGCACCTGTGCCTTGCCCAGTGCGTCGGCGAGGCTCTGTGCGCCGTCGACGGTGGTGGTCCGGCCGTCGGCGACGACGTCGACCGAGCCGCTCACCGTCAGGTCGACGGGGAGCTCGGCGCGGTCGTGCGACCGGGACACCATGAGCCGGACGTCCTCGCCGCGCAGCGCCAACGAGTCGAGCGCGTCCTGCGCGGACAGCGCCGTCGACCAGACCGTCTGCTCCGTGCCGTCCACGGAGAGCGTGAGCTCGTGGCCGTGGCGCACCACGACCGCGGTTCCGTCCTGCAGCGCCGTCGTGCCGGCCGGCGAGAGCGAGTCGTGCTCGCCGAGCTCGACACCTTGCGCGGCGAGCAGGCCGTCGACGTCACCGGCGAAGGTGGAGACCTGCTGGGTCGCGCCGTCGATGTCGAGCGTCACGACCTTGTGCGCCTGGGCGAGCGCGATGCCGCCGCCGGTGAGCGCGAGCGCCCCGGCGGTCGCGATCACGACCGGGACGCGCAGTCGTCGGGCCAGCGGTCGGGTGGTGCCCGTCTCGGCGGTCTCGCCGGGGGCCTGGTCGGGGGTCTGTTCGGGGGTCTGGTCAGGGGTGGTGCTGGAGGGCGTGGGTCGCGCGAACACGCGGCGCAGAGCGGAGAAGGTCACCGAGATCCAGTCGTCGTGCCATCCGGGCACAGGGAGCTGCGCCACTACTGGCGCCCAGCCGACAAGAAGGGGGGATGACCGGGTCCATGACCACGGTCCGGCTGGTCCGGACTCCCTGATCCGGCCGTCGGGCCCACCGCTCACGGGCGGGGGCTGCAGCGCCTCTGACGACGCCTGCATCGACCGTAACCGAATCGTGACCTGAGATTCGACCCACGGTGTGAGAGGTGTGTGCAGATCAAGGTGAGCACCTGCGCGGGTGCCGGCCGGACGGGCCTCGGCGCCCGGGCGACCGTCAGTACCAGTTGTGCGACTGGAAGAAGCCCCACGCGCCGCACGGTGTGCCGTACCGCCCCGAGATGTAGCTCAGGCCCCAGGCGATCTGGGTCGCCGGGTTGGTGCGCCAGTCGGCACCGAACGCGGCCATCTTCGAGCCGGGCAGCGCCTGCGGGATGCCGTACGCGCCGCTCGACGCGTTGCTCGCGTTCACCCGCCAGCCGCTCTCCCGCGACCACAGCGAGTCGAGGCAGGCGAACTGCTGCTGGTCCCAGCCCCGGGCCAGCACCATCTCCAGGCCGACCGCGCGCGCCGTGCCCGGCTCGACCGCGGCCACCTGCGGCAGCTCGCCGGTGCCGACCCGGATCACCTCGTCGACCGGTTCGGTGAGCACCGACTCGGTCAGCACGGTCCGCCCGATCTCGACACCGTCCACCGTGTACGCCTCGTAGGTGACGACGGCGGATCCGTCCTGGCCGCGCGTCGCCGTGACCTCGTTGCCCTTGAGCAGCGAGGCGTCGTCCTGGCGGACCGTCTGGAACGGAGTGGTCTCGGTCTGCGACCCGATCACCGTCTGCACCCGGGTGACCATCACGACCAGCCCGTCCACCGCGGCCGCGTCCAGCGGCACCGAGACCAGGTCGTGCTCACCGAGCACGACCCCGGCGTCGGCGAGGACCTCGCGCACGGTGGCGCCCGTGGTGCTCAGGTCGAGCGTGGAACCGTCGACCGCGACGTGCACCTGCTTCAGCGTCGACAGCCGCAGCACGTCACGACCCGGTGCCGAGGATCGGGACACCGAGGTCCGCGAGTCGCGCAGGCCGAGCTCGTCGACCACGCCGCCGACCGTGAGCGCCGTGCTCCACACGGTGCGCTCCTGCCCGTCCACGACCACCTGCAGCTCGCGGGCGTGCTGGACGACCACCCGGCTGTCGCTCGAGACGGTCGCGTCCAGGGCCGGCGTGACCAGGTCGTGCTCACCGACCTCGACGCCGCGCGCGGCCAGCACGTCGGCGACGGTGCGGCCGTAGAGGGTCACCGGCGCGGCGTACCCGTCGACCTCGAGGGTGACCTGCTTGTGCAGTGCGGCGAAGCCGGTGGTGCCCGCCACGACCGCGGTCAGCACCAGGGTCTGCGCGACCAGACGCGTGCGTGCGGACACCCTCGCGGGGCGTCGCACGGTGGTCGGCAGTCGCATCAGTCGTCTCTCCGGAGCAGGCACGGACCGAAGAACGGTAACGGAATGGACACGGTCGGCGAAAGCGGAGAAGGTCCCGAGCGGGGCACGACGGGAGGAATCGGACCCTCACCAGGGTCCGTAGAGCTCCGTGCTCGTGCGCCAGACCTGCTCGCACAGCCGCTCGAGAGCCGTGCCCAGCTCGTCGGCGACCTGCCGTGCCGTCTCCGCGACCAGGTACGGGCCGTTCGGGCGACCGCGCCACGGATGCGGCGGCAGGTAGGGCGCGTCGGTCTCGAGGAGCAGCAGGCCGGGCGGCGTCGCGTGCAGCGCGGCGCGCAGATCGGCCGACCCGGGGTAGCCGACCGGGCCGGCGAACGACGCGTACCAGCCGTGCTCGGCGCAGGTCCGGGCCAGCTCGGCGTCGCCCGAGAAGCAGTGGAACACCGTGCGTGGTGGAGCGCCGTCGGCGAGCAGCACCTCGACCACCTCGGCGTGCGCGTCCCGGTCGTGGATCTGCAGCACCAGGTCCAGCTCCTTGGCGAGCGCGATGTGCGCCCGGAACGCCTCGCGCTGCACCGCGCGCCCCGCCTCGCCCGCCCGGAAGAAGTCGAGGCCGGTCTCGCCGATCACCCGGACCCTCGGGTCGGCCGCGGCGACCCGGGCGACCTCGGCGATCGCGTCGGCCAGTGGCACGTCGTGGTGCGGGCGCGGGTCCGGGTCCAGGCCGTCCGGTGCGACCTCCCGCACGCCCGCGTGCAGCACGGCCTCGTTCGGGTGGATGGCGACGCCACCGAGCAGCGCCGGCGCGACGGCCGGGTCGGCGAGCGTGCGCTCGGTCCAGGCGATCGCCGGCAGGTCGCAGCCGATCTGCACCAGCCGGGTGACCCCGGTCCGGGCGGCCAGCTCCAGGTGGTCGGCCACCCGCGGCTCGCGGTCCAGCCACGCCCGGCCGGGACCGTCCGCGGACCGTTCCCGCCAGCCGAACCCGTCGGTCACCTCGAGCACGTGGTCGAGGTGGGTGTGGTTGTCGACGAGAGGGTGGGGCAGCGGCTCGGGGACGCCGGGCCACGACCGGTCGCGCCGCTTGCGGCTCACGGGCGCGGGCTCACTGCTCGGTCGAGGCCAGGCGAGCGATCTCCTCGTCGACCACGGACGGGTCGAGCTTGGTGAACACCGGGGTCGGCTTGGCCACCGGCGCGCCGACCTGCACCGGGCGGGACTCCCACGCGGGCGTCCCGGAGTAGTCGCCGGTGATGATCGTGTACGTCGCCAGACCGGCGCCGTTGTCCGGGTCGAGCTCGGTGACCTGCTCCGCGCGAGGCATCGGCATGAGCTCGCCCTCGCCGCCGAGGACCTGGTGGACGCGGTTCGCGGAGTGCGGCAGGAACGGCGCGAGCAGCGTGTTGCAGTCCTGCACGCACTGCGCCGCGACGTGCAGCACCGTGCCGAGACGTTCGCGCTGCGACTCGTCCTTCATCTTGTAGGGCTCGGTCGCCGTCAGGTACTTGTTCACCTCGCCGACGACGCGCATGGCCTCGGCGATCGCGGCGCGCTGCCGGTGGCGGCCGATCAGCCCACCCACCGTGTCGAACCCGGTCCGGACGGCAGCCAGCACGGCCTCGTCGACCGGCTCGAGCGGCCCGGCGGCCGGGATCTCGCCGAAGCTCTTGGCGATCATCGTCGCGGTGCGGTTGACCAGGTTGCCCCAGCCGGCCACCAGCTCGGAGTTCGTCCGCTGGACGAACTCCGACCAGGTGAAGTCGGAGTCGGAGGTCTCCGGTCCCGCGGCACTGATGAAGTAGCGCAGCGCGTCGGGCTGGTACCGCGCGAGCATGTCCCCGACCAGGATCACGTGGCCGCGGGACGTCGAGAACTGCTTGGACTCCATCGTCATGAACTCGCTGGAGACCACCTCGGTCGGCAGGTTCAGCGTGCCGTACCGGCCCGGCTCGCCGCCCCGGTCGCCCTGGCCGTTGTAGCCGAGCAGCTCGGCCGGCCAGATCTGGGAGTGGAAGACGATGTTGTCCTTGCCCATGAAGTAGTACGACAGGGCCTCGGGGTCGTTCCACCAGTCACGCCAGCGCTCGGGGTCGCCGAGGCGGCGCGCCCACTCGATGCTCGCCGAGAGGTACCCGATCACCGCGTCGAACCAGACGTACAGCCGCTTCGTCGGCTGCTCACGCCACCCCTCGAGGGGGATCGGGATGCCCCAGTCGATGTCCCGGGTCATCGCCCGGGGGCGGACCTCCTCGAGCAGGTGCTGGCTGAACTTGATCACGTTCGGGCGCCACAGCCCGGTGGCCTCGCGGCCGTCGAGCCAGGTACCCAGCGCGCCGGCCAGCGCCGGCAGGTCGAGGAAGAAGTGCTGCGTCTCGACGAACTCGGGCGTCTCGCCGTTGATCTTCGAGCGCGGGTCGATCAGGTCGGTCGGGTCGAGCTGGTTGCCGCAGTTGTCGCACTGGTCGCCGCGGGCCTCGGTGTAGCCGCAGATCGGGCAGGTGCCCTCGATGTAGCGGTCCGGCAGCGTGCGACCGGTCGACGGGCTGATCGCCGCCTGGGTGGTCTGCTCGACCATGTAGCCGTTGCGGTGCACCGTGGTGAACAGCTCCTGCACCGTGCCGTAGTGGTTGCCGGTCGTGGTGCGGGTGAACAGGTCGTAGGACAGCCCGAGGTCCACCAGGTCCTGGACGATGATCGCGTTGTTCTTGTCCGCGAGGTCCTTGGCGGAGACGCCCTCCTTGTCGGCCTGCACCAGGATCGGTGTGCCGTGCTCGTCGGTGCCGGAGACCATCAGCACGTCGTGGCCGGCCATCCGCATGTAGCGGCTGAACACGTCGGACGGGACACCGAAGCCGGCGACGTGGCCGATGTGACGAGGACCGTTCGCGTAGGGCCATGCGACGGCGGACAGGATGTGGGCCATGGCCCCCGATCCTAGTGATCGCGCAGCAGGACCCCGGACCGTGCGCTCGGACGCCCCGCGAGGTCGACGGACGGGCCGCTAGAGCTCGCCCACCCGGCGCAGCACGCGCATCGCCAGCCAGCCGATCGGGATCTGCAGCCAGTAGGTCGCGACCCGGAACAGGAGGACCGCGGACGCTGCGACACCGGCGTTCACGCCGGCCGCGGAGAGCAGACCGATCAGCGCCAGCTCGATGCCGCCGACCCCGCCCGGGGTCGGCACGGCAGACCCCGCGAGGTTCCCCGCGAAGTAGATGACGGCGACCTGGATGAGCGAGAGATGGACGCCGAACGCCGCGAGCGCGGTGTCGAACGCGAGCACCCAGCCGAGCGTGAGGATCGCGTTGCCGGCCACCGCGACGACGACCCGCCCGGGCTGACCCATCACGTCGATCAGCCGCGGCCACACCTGCTCGAGCATCGGCATGACCTTGGCCAGCGCCCAGCGCCGGATCTGCGGGACCAGCAGCAGCGCTGCGACCAGCAGCACCGCCGCGGCGATCAGCTCGAGGGTCCCACCGCTGGGGATCAGCGCCGTGGCGGCCTCCGACCCCGAGGCCACCGAGACCACGACCAGCAGCACCACGGTGACCACGAACTGCGACAGCTGGACGAGCGCCACCGTCGCCACGGCGAGCGCCCCGTTCACGCCGCGACGCATCATCATCCGCACGTTCAACGCACCGGCGCCCAGGTGCGCCGGTGTCGCCAGCGCGAGGAACGCTCCCCCGGCCTGGACCAGCGTCACCCGCCACAACGGCAACGACACCGGCGAGAACGCCTGCACGGTCAGGGCCGCACCGAAGAACGTCGCGATCCCGAGCAGGAAGGAGGCCAGGGCCCAGCGCCAGTCGCTCTGCTCGACTGCCGCGACCACCTCGTCGACGTTGATCTTCGCCAGCACCACGACGATCGCGACCACGGGCAGCACGACCGTGATCAGCGTGCCGAGCGAGAACCTGGTGAGCCGTACCGGTGCGATCTCGGCGTCGCCGAGGTCCTCGGCGAGTGCCTCGCGGAGCCGGGCGAGGACGTCCTGGTGATCCCGCAACGCCGTGCGGGTCGTGCGAGGCATGACGACCGGCTGCAGCAGCGGCGCCAGCGCGGCGAGCTCACCGCCGGGCAGCACCGCACGGGCGGCGTCGAGCGCCCGGGCCTCGCCGGCGGTCAGCGCCTGGACCGCGAGGAGCTGCGCCGCGTCGATCCGCCGGGTCAGGTCCGGGACCGCGATGTCGCCGTCGGCCCAGCCCACCAGCCAGGCCTGGCCGTCGTTGGTGACCCGGACCGCGGACGCGTCCAGCGACCGGTGCGCGAGACCGGCCCGGTGCGCCGTGCGGAGCTGGCGCCACGCGTCGACCAGCGCTTCGTCGGCGACCTCGGCCGGCAGGTCGTCGAGGTCCGCCAGGGTTCGCTCCGGCGCGGGTTCGGTGACCAGCAGCATCGAGTCTCGCGACTGCCCGACCGCGACGACCTGGGGGGTGCGGGTGCCCGCGGTGCGCGCCGCGTGCGCCACCAGCGCCGCGCGCTCGGCGGCCTGCCGCAACGACTGCCAGGCGCGGCCCTCGATGCCGCGCAGGCGCAGCGACCGCCACAGTCGGGTCAGCACACCGAGCACCTGCCGGTCGCCGTCGAGCACGGTGAGCACAAGAGGCCCGTCGGACGTGGTCATGGCGTAGGTGCGCGGACCGTCACCGGGCTGACGCACGAGCCGCAGCGGTGCGATGCCGACCCGGCCGAGCCCCTCGACGAGCGCCGGGCCGTAGGCGCGTGCGGTCGGCACGCCGGAGACCAGCCGCACGACGCTGCCGGCCAGTCGCCCGAGCAGGACCGCGATCACGACGCCGGGCAGCGACACCCGGCCGGCCACGAGCTGGACGCCGATCGCGACCGCGAGCGCGTTCTGCGACCAGGCGACCGGACGCCGCGCCGAGCGCGGCCCCGCGACGGTGAGCAGTCCGGCGAGCGTCGCCCACTCGAGCGGGATCGAGCTTCCACCGCGGGGCGCGGCGAGCCCCCGCACGAGGGCGTCCGAGCCGACCCACTGCACGACGAGCACCACGACGCCCGCGAGGACGGCCCCACCGACCGCGCCGAGCAGCGCGTCGAGGACCTGACGCCCCGAACCGCGGACCGCGAGGTCCACCAGCACGATCACCGGCACGGTGATCGCGACGATCCCCGCGATCACCGCGACCGGCACGACGAGGATCTGCCCGAGCAGCGCGTCGATGCCCTGGACGTCCTCGGCGACCCCGGTGGTCGTGGCGTGCGCGTAGACCGCCAGCAGCATCACCGCGGCCACGCCGAGCGCGGAGAGCACGGCGCCGACCGCGTCCTCGGCGCTGTGCACCCGCACGGACGAGCGGTCGACGACCTGTACGCCGGTCGCCGTCATGGCCGGGAGTCTAGGCAGCGCGCGCGGCGGGGCGGCGTGTGGCGCACCGGGCCCGGGCGACCGTCACGGAGGCGTGATCCGGACGATCCGGTCGTCCCCGGCTCGTGGGTTCCCCCGGCCGTCGGTGTTGTTGGTCACGATCCACAGGGCGCCGTCCGGCCCGACCTCGACGTCCCGGAGCCGGCCGAGGCCGTCGAGCCCGACCACGGGGGTGCCGACCGCCCCGTCGGCGAGCGGGACCTTCCAGAGCCGCTCACCGCGCAGCGCCGCGAGGTAGACCGCGTCGTCGGTCACCGCGATGCCGCTCGGCGACGCGTCGTCGGTGGGCCAGGTCACCACGGGGTCCACGTACCCGCTGCGGTGCCCGACGCCCTCGACGACCGGCCAGCCGTAGTTCGACCCGGGCGTGATCACGTTGAGCTCGTCCCAGGTGTCCCAGCCGAACTCGCTGGCGTACATCGTGCCGTCGCTCGTCCAGCCGACGCCCTGCACGTTGCGGTGCCCGTAGGACCACATCGGGTTGCCGTCGATCGGGTTGCCTGGCGCAGCCTGGCCCTCGGCCGTGATCCGCAGGATCTTGCCCGCCGGTGAGCCGGTGTCCTGCGACAGCGGGCGGTCGCCCGCGTCCCCCGTGGTGACGTAGAGGTACCCGTCGGGGCCGAACGCGAGTCGGCCGCCGTCGTGGTAGCTGTTGTGCGGGATCCCGTCGAGCAGCACCTGGAGGTCGCCGAGCGTGCCGTCGGGCGACAGCTCGGCGCGCACCACCTGGTTCCCGGACGGCGTCGACCGGTAGAGGTAGACCAGGCGGTCGTCGAGGAAGTCCGGGGACACCTCGATGCCGAGCAGCCCGGCCTCGCTCTCGGTGTACGCGTCCGTGGCCAGCAGGTCCGCGCCCGGGCCGGTCAGCGTGACCGGGCCGTCGGCGGTGAGCATCGAGACGGTGGTCAGGTCCCGGTAGGTGACCAGCACCGCGCCGGACGGCAGGAAGGCGAGGTCCCACGGCGCGTCCAGCCCGGTGACGACGTCCTGCGGTGTCGCCGTGGCCGCGGGCAGCGTCGGCCCGGCCGGGAAGGGGTCGGCGGGTGTCGCAGGAGCTGCGGGCGACGTGCTCGTCGACGCCGGTGCCGTGGCGCTCGTCGAGGCGCGGGCCGGCGCGCTCGTCGTGGCCGTCGGGCCGGCGCCGCCTACGGTGCACGCGCCGAGGGCCACGACGAGGGTCGCGGCGAGGGCCGTGGCGAGCGCGGCCCTGATCACGCCGCCGGTGTGCGTGCGCATGACGGCAGTCTCACCGCCCTGCCCGCGTCCCGCACGCCGCCTAGGGTGAGGTCCATGGCCGACACCCGCCGTGCGCTGATCGTGGTCGACGTCCAGCCGACGTTCTGCGAGGGCGGTGAGCTGCCGGTCGACGGCGGCAACGCGGTCGCCCTGGCGATCGCCGGCTACGCCGCGGCGCACCGCGACCGTTACGACCTCGTGGTGACGACGCAGGACTGGCACGTCGAACCGGGACGGCACTTCGCGACCCCGCCCGACGAACCCGACTTCGTCGACACCTGGCCGCCGCACGGGCGTGCCGGGACCCCGACCGCCGCGCTGCACCCGGCGCTCTCGGGGCTCGCGGCCGACGCCGCGGTGAAGAAGGGCCAGTACTCGGCGGGCTACTCGGGTTTCGACGGCAGCACCGGGGACGACCGCGACCTGCGCACGGTGCTGGCCGACGCGGGCATCACCGACGTCGACGTGGTGGGGATCGCCGAGTCGCACTGCGTGCGCGCGACCGCGCTCGACGCGCTGGCCGCGGGGCTGGGCACGCGGGTGCTGACCGACCTCACCGTCCCGGTCTCGGCCGAGCTGGGTGCCGCCGCGCGAGCCGAGATGGCTGCGGCCGGGGCCCTTCTGGTGCCGTCCGAGAAGGCTTGACGCGCACCTCTCGGGACGCGCGCGCAGCGCTGACCGGGCACGCCCCCGGGGCCCGCCCGGTCAGCGTCCGCGTGCGGCGAGCGCGGCGGCGTAGAGCTCGCGCTTGGCGACCCCGGTCGCCTCGGCCACGGCGGCGACCGCGTCCTTGAGCCGTTCGCCGGCGTCGGTCCGGGCCAGCACCTCCGGGACGAGGTCCTCGAGCGCCGGGGGCGCGTCGGTCGCACCCCCCACCACGAGCACGATCTCGCCCCGTGGCTCGTGCTCGACCGCCCACCGGGCCAGCTCGCCGAGCGGCGCCCGGACGACCTCCTCGTGGGTCTTGGTCAGCTCGCGGCACACTGCGGCGGGCCGGTCGGCACCGAAGGCCTGAGCGGCGGCGGCGAGCGTCGCGGCGAGCCGGTGCGGCGCCTCGAACAGCACGATCGTGCGCGGCTCGTGTGCGAGCGCGCCGAGTGCGGCCGCTCGAGGACCGGCCTTGCGCGGCACGAAACCCTCGAAGCAGAACCGATCGGTGGGCAGGCCGGAGAGCGCGAGCGCGGTCAGGACGGCCGACGGCCCGGGCAGCGCGGTGACCCGGACCCCGGCCTCGACGGCCGCACGCACCAGCACCAGCCCGGGGTCGGACACGGTCGGCATGCCGGCGTCGCTGACCACCGCGACGGTGCCACCGGCGCCGGCCACCTCGAGCAGCTCCGCGACCCGGCCCGCCTCGTTGTGCTCGTGGTGACTGACCAGCCGACCCGTGATCGTCAGGTCCAGCCGCCGCGCCAGGTCACGGACGGTCCGGGTGTCCTCGGCGGCGACCACGTCGGCGGTCGCGAGCAGCTCACGCAGCCGGGCCGAGGCGTCGCCGACGTCACCGATCGGCGTCGCGGCCAGCACCACGGGACTCACCGGGCCAGGGTACGGGCCCAGGACCCCGGCCGACGCCGTAGCCTGTGCCCGTGCGTCCCGCCTCGGTCCTGCGCGAGCACCGGTTGCGTGGGTGGCTCGTCGCAGCCGGGGTGACGGCCCTCGCAGCCGCGCTGCGGCTGCCGGCGCTCGGCCGTCCCCACGCGCTGGTCTTCGACGAGACCTACTACGTCAAGGACGCCTGGACCTTGATGCACCTCGGCTACGAGGCGCAGTGGCCGGAGGACCCGAACGCCGCGTTCGAGGCGGGTGACGTCAACAGCTACCTCGACAAGGCGTCCTACGTCGTCCACCCGCAGATCGGCAAGTGGATCCTGTCGGGCGGCCTGCGTCTGCTGGGCGCCGAGAGCAGCGTCGGGTGGCGCCTGTCCTCGGTGGTCGCCGGGATCCTCGCGGTGCTGCTGCTGACCCGGATCGCGCGGCGGTTGTTCCGCTCGGACGCGCTCGGCGCGGCGGCCGGGCTGATCCTGGCCCTGGACGGCCTGGCCATCGTGCACAGCCGGACAGCGCTGCTGGACGGCGTCCTGATGCCGCTGCTGCTGGCCGCGTTCGGGGCGCTGCTGATCGACCGCGACCGGACCGCCGAACGGCTGGAGCGGCTCGTCGCGGCCGGCGGCGTCGGCGCGCTCGGGCCACCGCTGGGCTTCCGTGGTTGGCGGCTCCTCGCGGGCGTGCTGCTCGGCCTGGCCTGCGGGGTGAAGTGGTCGGCGATCTGGTACGTCGCGTTCTTCGGCCTGCTCACGGTGGGCTGGGACGCGGTCGCCCGGCGTCGGGTCGGGCTGCGCTCGTGGTGGCAGGGCGCGTTCCTGCGCGACGCCGGACCGGCCTTCGTGTCGCTGGTCGGGGTCTCGGTGGTGGTCTACCTCGCGGGCTGGTTCAGCTGGTTCCGCACCCCGGGCGCCTACGGCAAGACCTGGGCGGTGCGCCATCCCGGCGAGGGGGTGACCTGGCTCCCGGACGTGCTGCGCTCCTTCGTCGAGTACCACCGGCAGATGTGGGAGTTCCACACCCACCTCACGTCCGAGCACACCTACGCCGCGAAGGCCGTCGGCTGGCTCATCCAGTGGCGGCCGACGTCGTTCTACTACGAGTCGCCGACCCCCGCGCAGGAGCTGTGCGGCGCCGACAAGTGCTCGCAGGCCATCACGTCGCTCGGCAACCCGCTGATCTGGTGGCTCGGCACCATCGCGGTGGCGGCGTGCGTGTGGTGGGCGATCCGGCGGCACGACGGGATCGCGGTCGCGGCGGTGAGCGGCCTGTTCGCCGGCTGGCTGCCCTGGTTCCTGTACTGGGACCGCACGATCTTCACGTTCTACGCGATCGTCATGCTGCCCTGGCTCGCGCTCAGCCTGACCTGGGCGGGGGCACGCTTCCTGCGGATGCACGATCCCGGGGCACCGCCGGCGCCCCGCTGGCGTCTGTACGCGGTGATCGCCGCCGCGGTGCTCATCGTCGTGGTGACGGCGTTCTACTACCCGATCTGGACGGCGATGACGGTGCCGTTCCGGTTCTGGCAGCTGCACATGTGGCTGCCGAGCTGGGTCTGAGCGGGCACGGCTGAGCGGGCATGCCCGGGCGGGCCGGGCCCCGGGCGGCCGGCGCCGCCGACGCTAGGCCAGCGCCGCGTCCAGAGCCGCCGCGAGCGGGACGTCGCCCTCGGTCACGACGAGCTCGTGGCCGACGGCGCGTGGGTCGTCGAGCGCCAGCACGACGAGCGCCGCGATGTCGGCGCGGCGCGTCGCAGCACCGCGCGCGCCGTCGGCGGTGCTCACCTCACCGCTGCCCGACCCGGGCCCGTCGAGCAGGCGACCCGGCTTGACGATCGTCCAGTCCAGGCCGGAGCCCCGCAGCGCGTCGTCCGCCTGGCGCTTCGCGTCCCAGTAGGCCGCGAACACCGGGTCGGTGCCCGGCGCCGTCGGCAGTGCGGCTCCGAGGAACGAGACCTGCACCAGCCGTGCGACCCCGGCCTGCTTGGCGGCGTCGATGGTCGCGAGCGCCCCGCCGAGATCGACGGTCCGCTTGCGCAGCACACCGGAACCGGCGCCGGCACCCGCGGAGAACACCACCGCGTCGGCCCCCGCCAGGACCGCCGCGAGGTCCGCCGCCGCACCGGTCTCCAGGTCGTGCACCACGACCTCGGCGCCCGCCGCGCGCACGTCGTCGGCGTGCTCCGGGTTCCGCACCACCGACCTCACCCGGTCGCCGCGCCCGCTGAGCCGGCGCGCCAGCTCGAGCGCGATCCGGCCGTGCCCACCCACGATCACGACGGTTGCCATCGGTCCTCCAGTCCTGGCCGCCCGGGAGACGCCGCCCGACGCACGCTCGGCAACCCGGGAACGACGAACGGCCCGGCGGGTCCGCCGGGCCGTTCTGGGGTGGAGCTGAGGGGATTCGAACCCCTGACCTTCTCATTGCGAACGAGACGCGCTACCAACTGCGCCACAGCCCCAGAGCGTGGACAAGGCTAGCACCCCATCGACGCCGGCCCGAACTCGGGATCGGTCACTCCCCGGATGCCCGGCGCCGGGCCAGGATCGCGTCGAGCTCCATGCCTCCGGTCGTGGGGCGACGCTCGGGCTCCTCACCGCCGTGGCCGTCCTCGGTCGCGGCCACGCCGGTCGCGACGGGCTGCTGCCCGGTCAGCGGACGAGGCTCCGGACGACGCGCCTCGGGCTTGAGGGTGTAGGCGGGCGGCGGCACGGGCACCGGCACCCACACGGCCGGGTCGTCCTCGTCCGCGGAGGCCGCAGGTCGTGCCGGCCGCGGGTCGCTCGACACCCGGTCCGGCTCCCCCACCATCGGCACCTCGCCGACGACGGGGACCTCACCGGTCGCCAGGACCCTGGACGCGGTCGCCCGCACCGGGCCGGTGGGCACCTTGGCCATCACCTCGGTGATCGCTTCCGACGGGTGCACGGCGCGGCCCACGGCCACGGGACGCCCGGGTACGTGCGGACGTGGGCGTGCCGCACGACGCGCTGCGCCCTCGGCCCAGGCCACGTCGGCACGCTGCCCCGCGAGGACCGCGCGACGGCCGGCGACCAGCACCGCGGTCAGCAGCGCGGTCGGCGCGACCGCGAGCGCCACGGACACCGAACCCAGCGCGGCACCCACCCAGGCACCGGCGGTGAGCATCAGCAGGGTGAGGGCCAGGGCCGCGCGCCGCCGTGCAGCAGCAGCGCGACGGGTCAGCGCCGCGGCACGTGCGGCGTGCTCCGCGGCGGTGAGGTGGGCGGCGTCCGCGCTCACGCGGTCGCCCACGGACTGTGGTCGGTACATCGTCCGTTCCCCTCCTCGTGGGTGCAGCTGCACCCGGCCGTGCGACGGGGCGTGCGCCCCGGACGGTAGGTCCGGATCGGCCACCCGGAGCACCCGGAGATGCTCCGAGAACCGGTCGTCGAGCCTGGCCTCGGCGAGCTGCTGACGGTGCCGGAGCAGCTGCGGGACCAGGTAGACGATCCACAGCGCGGCCAGCGCGGTCACCACGAGGCCGCCCGTGTCCTTCCCCACACGCTGACGGTAGGCGCCCGGGGATCGCCCCTAGCGGACGCGTCGCGGCGTGTCGGGCCCCGTGCCGGGCTCGGTGCCCCGGACGGCGCGCCACCGGGCGATCAGACTGCCCGGGACCTCCTCCGTCGTCACCGCGAACGTGCGGTGGTCGCGCCAACCGCCCTGGATGTGCAGGAAGCGCTCGCGCAGCCCCTCCTCGCGCAGGCCGAGCTTGGCCACGACCCGCAGGCTGGCGGCGTTCTCCGGCCGGATCGCGATCTCGACGCGGTGCAGACCGACGGGCCCGAAGCAGTGGTCGACGGCGAGCGCGACCGACGTCGGGATGATGCCGCGGCCCGCGACCTGCCGGCTCACCCAGTACCCGATCGACGCCGACAGCGCGGAGCCCCGCTGGATCCCCGAGACGGTCAGCTGACCGACGAGCTCGCCCTGGTGGACGACGGCGAACGGCAGCGCCTCACCGCGTCGCCCCTGGCGCTGGAGCATCCGGACGTACTGGCCGAAGGTCGGCGCCGGGCCGCGCGCCGGCTCGGGCGAGGTCGCCTCCCACGGCGCGAGCCAGTCGGCGTTGTCGCGCCGCACGGCCATCCAGGCGCGAGCGTCGGAGCGCCGCAGCGGACGCAGCACCACGTCGCCCTCGCGGAGCACGGCCGGCCAACCCCTCGCCATGCTCATCCGTCCAGCACCAGGCAGGCGAGCGTGTCGCCGGCCCTGACCCGGGTGGTGTCCTCGCCCACCACCAGCAGCGCGTTGGCCGCGGACAACCCGGCGAGCGACGGGTCGCCTGCCCCACCGAGCGGGTCGACGACGTAGCCCTCGGACGGCGAGCCGCTCAGACGGGCGGGCACGAACTGGCGCAGCCCTGCCGGCGAGCTGATCGGGCGTGCGACGGCCGCCCGCAGCGAGGGACGGTAGACGTCCGAGTGGCCGCCCATCGCGCGCAGCGCGGGCCGGACGAACACCTCGTAGCAGACCAGCGCTGCCACGGGATCCCCGGGCAGCGCGAACAGCGGGACCCCCGAGCCCCCGGTGCCGAGGCCGCCCGGGTGCAGCAGGTCCGTCGCGTCGTCGAGCACCCGGACCGTGCCGAAGCCCTGCCGCCCTCCAGGGGCCATCGCGACCTGGTCGAAGCGCACGGTGCCGAGCGGCGCGAGCACGTCCGCGACCGTGTCCCATGGCCCCGGGCTCAGTCCGCCGGTCAGCACCAGCAGGTCGGCCCGGACCAGCTGGTCCGCGATCGCCTCGCGCAGCCCGCCGCGCTCGTCGCCCACCGGTCCGACGCGCAGCGCGCTCGCACCGGCGTCCCTAGCGGCAGCGGCGAGCGCGTGCCCGTTGGCGTCCGGGCGGGTGCCCGGACGGGCGGCGCGCCCCGGCTCGGCGAGCTCGTCGCCGACCGTCATCACCACGACGCGCGGCCGGGGGTGCACCGCGAGGCGTCCCCGCCCGACGGCGGCCGCCACGGCGAGGTGCCGCGCCGCGAGTCGGGTCCCGCGCGTGAGGACCGTGGCTCCGACCGGCACGTCGTGCCCGGCGGGGCGGAGGTTCTCCCCCGGCTCCGCGCCGCCTCGGATCACCACCCGTGCCCGGCCACGGTCGGTGCGGTCCAGCGGCACGACCGCGTCGGCACCGGCCGGCACCGGCGCACCGGCTGCGACCAGGGCAGCGGCCCCGGCGACGAGCCGCAGCGGCTCGGGTGCGGTGACCGCGACGTCCTCGACCACCGGGAGGGTCACCTCGCTCGCGGGACCGGGCCCGCGCAGGCCGACGTCGGAGGCGTGCACGGCGTAGCCGTCGCAGGCGGCCACGGTGAACCCGGGGACGTCGTGCGGAGCGTGCACGTCCTCGGCGAGGACGCAGCCCTCGGCGTCGGCGAGCACCACGTCGAGGGCCGCGACCGGACGCGCCGCGTCCAGGACGGCGGCGAGGTGGTCTGCGACGCTTCTCATCAGGGCGCCATCATGGCAGCGTCACACCGGCAGCGGGGGGACCCGTCGCCCGGCGTGCTTCAGCCGCCGGGAGCGGGCGATCCCTCGGGCACTCGACCGTCGGGCAGCGCGTCGTCGAGCACGGCACCGTCCGGGATCGTCCCGCCCTCGCCGGCCACGTGCACCACACCGCGCACCCGGACGTCGCGACCGAACGTCCAGTCGCCGGTCACCACGAGGCTCTCGCAGCCCACCAGCGAGGGCGCCCCGGACGGGAAGCGCGCGTCGAAGTCGGGGAGCAGCCTGTACGCGTCGCCGAGGTGCACCAGCGGCGCGACGCCGCCCGTCGCGAGCTCAAGCTCGCCGCCGTCGTTCAGCCGGTAGGCGTCGGAGCGGAGCACCAGCAGGTCGCTCGTCGTCTTCACGGGCAGGAAGCGCGAGCGGTCGACCTCGATGGCCGCCGCCCCGTCGAACACCCCGATCGCGGCGCCCATCGCGGTCTCGATCTGCACGACCCGCGGCGAGCTCGGGTCGGACGGGTCGACGTTCTTCACGTTCCGGATCAGCGGGAGCCCGAGCACGTCGTGCCCGGCCCGCAGGTGCTCGTCCAGTGCGTGCAGGTCGAGCCACAGGTTGTTGGTGTTGAAGAACCGGTGCCGGTCCACGTCGCCGAAGGCCTCGGCGTCCTCGTCGTGAGTCTGGGCGAGCTCCCGCAGCACGAGCTGGCCGTCGGCGCGGCGGCGCGCGAGGTGCCCGCCCTTCCGGTCGGCCGCGGTCCGGCGGCAGAACTCGGCGGCGAACGGGAACCCGCCGCCGGCGAACCACTCGGCCAGGCGCGGGTCCGGCCAGGCACCGAGGTTGTCCGCGTTCGACACGAACATGTACCGGTAGCCGCGCTCGAGCAGCATCGCGAGCACGCCCGAGGTCTCCAGGGCCGTGTAGATGTCCCCATGGCCCGGCGGGCACCACTCCAGGGACGGGTCCGCCGGCCAGCTCACCGGCGTGAGGTCGTCCACCAGCAGCTTCGGCTCCTGGTGCTGCAGGAAGTCCAGCGGCAGCCCGTCGATCGGCAGCTCGGGGTGCGCGCCGAGGGCCGCGAGCGTGTCCTCGCGGGTGCGGAAGCTGTTCATCATCAGCAGCGGCAGGTCGGCGTCGTACCGGGATCGCAGGTCGAGCACCTGCTGGGCGATCAGGTCCAGGAAGCTCCGGCCGGGACGGACCTCGACGAGCGACTTCGCCCGGTCCATGCCCATCGACGTGCCCAGGCCGCCGTTGAGCTTGACCACGACCGTGCGGCGCAGCGCCTCGGCCGCCGCGTCGTCGTCCACCTCGAGGTCGTCGATGTGCGGCAGCTCGGCGACCGGTTCGAGGTCACTCTCGGCGAGCACCCCGGTCTCGCCCTCCGCCAGCACCCGGTAGTAGTAGGAGAACACCTCGATCGCGTGCGGGTGCACACCGATGTCACGCATCAGCGATCGGGCACGGGCGAGGCCGTCGAACTCCATGATGAGCATGCTAGGCAGTGCCCGCGGCCGACCTCATCCCGAGAGGTGCGCGCCACGCCCTCGCTGATCCGCGCCACGGCGCCACCGGGTGTGCGAGGGTGGCGCCATGAGTTCGATCGGCCAGCCGTACGTGCCGTTCGGCGACGGCGACGAACTCCCGGTGGTGAAGGACCAGCTGCGCCGCGCCATCATCGCCGAGCGGGACAAGCGCTCGCCGCGCGAGCGCGAACGCTCGGCGCTGGACTTCGCCCAGGTGGTCGGTGACCTCGACGAGGTCAGGGGTGCGACGACGGTCGCCGCCTACGCATCGCGCGCGAACGAGCCCGGCATGGTCCCGTTGCTCGACCGGCTCGCCGGTCGCGGCGCCCGCGTCCTGCTCCCCGTGCTCGGCACCGGGCTGCAGCGCCAGTGGGCCTGGCTGACCAGCACCGACGAGCTCGAGCAGCGGGCACCCGGACGCCCGCCCGAGCCGCCCGGACCGACGATGGACGCCGAGGTCCTGGCGCAGGCCGACGCGGTCGTCGTCCCGGCGCTCGCGGTCGACACCTCGGGGCAGCGCCTGGGCCACGGCGGCGGCTGGTACGACCGGGTCCTCGAGCACGTGCGGCCCGGCGTCGTCGTGCTCGCCGTGGTCTGGCCCGAGGAGATCTACGACGTCGACACGCACCCGTTGCCGGTCGAGGCGCACGACCGCAAGGTCGACGGGGTGGCCACCCCGTCCGGCTGGCGGATGCTGCCCGTCTGACCGCCGGCGGGCCTCTCCGCCGGACGGCTGGTCACGGCGGCGGCGGCAGCCCGACGCTCCCTGCGCGCGGCGACCGGACGCGGCGTCCGCGTGGGCCTAGCCGGCGGGGCGCAGCGTGAGCGTCGCCCGCTCCGCCTCGTCGACCGCGTCCGCGGTGAACGGCCAGGGGTACTGCCGGCCCTCCGCCCAGGCGCCGATCTGGTCGGTGTAGTGCCTGCTCCCGGGGTGACCGGACGTCCCGGTGCTCACGACCCACGTCGCGGCGTCCCAGTCGGCCAGGTCGGTCACCATCCGCATCGACGGTCCGGACACCGCGTCGTACGAGCCGGACGCGGCGTCCCAGGCCATCGCGTCGATGATCGAGCTACCGCCGGGCACCGACACCGGGGTCGGGTCGACGACGTAGCCCACCGGCCAGGGTGCGGTGCCGTTGCCGAGCACGGGGTGGTGCAGCGCGGCGCGGTGCAGGCGGCCCCACTGCCAGCCGGACGGGTCCTTGCCGAGCTGCACGGTGAGCTCGAGCCGGGCCTGCACGAGGGAGCGCGAGAGCACCTCGTCGCGGGTCTCGACGACGTTCACCGTCGTCCGGTCGTCCCACCACGGGCTGGCGGGCTGCTCGAGCAGCGCGGCGACCACGGCGTACCAGCGGTCGCCTCCGTCCGGCCACTGGGACTCGGGCAGGTCGTCGTCGAAGGTCTCGGAGAGCAGCTCGTCCCAGACCGCGGCGACGTACGCGGCAGCCGCGCTGTCCTGGTCCATCCGACCGTCCCAGTCCCGCAGCAGCGCCACGGCCTCACGGGTGAACTCGTCCGGCACGGGAGCGGCCAGGAGGGCAGGCACCAGGAAGTCGGCCAGCCCGGTGCGGTCGTCGACCTGGATCTGCTGCATGGCGGCGACGTCGAGCGGTGTGCCGTCGGCGATCGCGGTCTCGAGGAGGTCCCGGATCCGCGCGGCGCGGTAGCCGTAGTCCCAGTCCCGCGCGAGGAACGGCCCCTCGCCGCTCGCCGTGACCTGCTGGTTCGCGGCGACGATGAACCCCTCGGGCGGGTCGACCTCGGCGGGCAGCTGGTCGACCGGCACCCAGCCCTGCCAGTCGTACCGCGAGTCCCAGCCCGGACGGGGCCAGGTGCCGTCGGAGGGCACCGGGCCGTCGGTCACCCGGGCACGCACCGGGATGCGCCCGGGCGCCTGGTAGCCGATCTGCCCGTCCGTGGTGGCGAACACGATGTTCTGCGCCGGCACCTCGAACAGCCCGGCGACCTGCGCGACGTCCTGGGCGTCGCTCGCGGTGTCCATCGCGAAGATCGCGGCGGCTGTCGTGCCGGGCTCCAGGCCCGTCCAGGCGAGCGCGACCGCGGAGGTGCCCGTCCCGCCGCTCGGCACCGGGGCGCCGAGCAGAGGGTCGAGGACGTCGGAGACGATCGGGCCGTGCACCGTGGTGCGCACCTCGAGCTGGACCGGGTCCCCGCCGGCGACCTCGATCGTCTCGGTGCGCCGCTCCAGGGCGATCTGCTCGCCGTCCCGAAGGTACGTCCTGGCCTCCGGGTCCGTCCGCTCGAGGAAGAAGTCCGAGGTGTCCGCCCCCATGTTCGTCAGCCCCCAGGCGAGGTCCGCGTTGTGGCCGACGACCACGCCGGGCAGACCCGCGAACGAGAAGCCGGAGACGTCGAACGGGCAGGAGGTGCCCACCTGGGTGCAGTGCAGGCCCACCTGGGACCAGACCCCCGGCGCGGACAGCCCGAGGTGCGGGTCGTTCGCGAGCATCGGGGCGCCGCTCGCGGTGTGCTCGCCGGAGACCACCCACGAGTTGGAGCCGAGCCCGTCGCCGCTGCCGAGCAGGTGGGGCACCGCGGCCAGTGCCTCGTCCGCGAGCTCCATCGCGCGCTGCGCACCGCTGCCCAGCACCACATCGGTGACCGACGAGGCAGCCTCGACCTCACCGCCGACGATCGGCGTGGCGGCGCTCGCGGTCGGGAAGAGCTCGTCGGTGAGGCTCACGTCGCCGACGGCGGCGTAGACCTGCACCCGGGAGACCTCGTCGCGGTCGTTGCTGCGCAGGTCCCAGGCGATCGCCTTGAGCCACGCGAGCGAGTCGATCGGGTCCCAGGGCTCGGGCTGGTCGAGCGTGACGCGCGCGCCGAGCACCTCGTACTCGACGCCGAGCCCGGTCAGGTCGCGCGACTCGACGTAGGCGTTGACCCCGTCGGCGTAGGCCTGCAGGTAGCCGCGCGTCGTGTCGTCGAGCATCTCCCACTCGGCCGCCGCGACCCGCCGCCAGCCGAGCGTGCGGACGACCTTGTCCGAGGCGATCGCCTGCTCGTCGTCGCCGACCAGCTCGGCGAGCCGGCCCGCGGTCACGTGCCGGCGAAGGTCCATCTGGAAGAACCTGTCCTGTGCGTCGGTGTAGCCCTGCGCCCGGAAGAGGTCCTCGGGGGTGTCGGCGTAGATCGACGGCACACCGCGGGCGTCGCGAAGCACTGTCACCTCGGCGTCGAGCCCCGGGAGCGTCGCGGAGCCGGAGTGGTCCGGCAGGGGTCGGCGAACCAGGACGACGCCCACCGCGACGACCGCCACCAGGGCGACGACAACGGCGGCGGCGACCACGGCGAGGACGCGGAGAGCGCGACGGCGGGGCACGGTGCGAGACTAACGGGCGGAAACCCGACCTCGGAGGAAGAGTGCCGACCTACTCCTACGCCTGCACGGCGTGCGACCACCGATTCGACGCGCAGCAGGCGTTCAGCGACGACGCGCTCACCGAGTGCCCCCAGTGCGGCGGGCCGCTGCGCAAGCTGTTCGGCAACGTCGGCGTGGTCTTCAAGGGTTCGGGCTTCTACCGGAACGACTCCCGCAACGGCGGCAAGAAGCCCGGCGCCCGGTCCGGCTCGTCGTCCGGCGGAGGATCGTCGTCGGGCTCGGGCTCGTCGTCGGGCTCGGGCTCGGGCTCGGGTTCGTCGGGTCCGTCGGGCAGCGGGTCCTCGTCCGGCAGCGGGTCCTCCGGCTCCACAGGTGGCTCAGGCTCGGGCGGGTCCGGTTCGGGTGGCTCGGGCTCGGGCGGGTCCGGTTCGGGTGGCTCGGGCTCGGGCGGGTCCGGTTCGGGTGGCTCGGCGAAGGCAGCTTCCTCGGCCGGCTGAGCCGGTCCACGGACCCGCCTGGGCCAGGCCGATCCACTGCGACCGCGCACCCAGCACGACGGGTCGCCGTCCGCGCCGAGGATGCACCGGTGCCCGTGCTGCTACTCGTCCGGATCTGGTTCTGGCGCGCCCGCCCGGTGCTGGCCGCCCTGGTCGCCGTGGCCGTGCTGCTCACCGCGGTGCGGGTCGCGACGGCTCCGCAGAGCCCTGGCACCGAGGTGCTCGTCGCCGCGCGTGACGTGCCCGCGGGCGCCGAGCTGACCGCAGGCGACCTCCGGCTCGCCACGCTCGCGTCGCCTCCGTCCGCGAGCGGCGCGGACCCGTCCGGGCTGCTGGGCCGCGCCGTCGCGGTCGCCGTGCCCGAGGGCCTGCCCCTGGTGCCGACCCTGCTCGCGGGCGAGCGCTTCGCCGTGGACCCTCCCGAGGGGAGCGTCGTGCTGCCGGTCGAGGTCGACGCCGCGGCCCTGCTCAGACCGGGTGACCGGGTGGATCTGCTCGCGCCGGGATGCACCCCGGAGGGTGCCCTCGCCCACGCCGCCGTCGTGGTCGACCAGCCCGACGACCGCTCGGTGCTCGTCGCAGTCACCTCCTCCGAGGCCCAGGCCGTGATCGGCGTACGGGCCGACTGCTCGCTCGCGGCGGTCGTCGTGACATGATCACCCGCGCACGGCCGTCACCCGTTCGGACCAGTCGCCGGACTCGCGGCGTCGCCGGGCTCGCGGCCTTCACCTCGACCTCTGGAGGGCACCAGTGCTCAAGGGCTTCAAGGACTTCATCATGCGGGGCAACGTCGTCGACCTCGCGGTCGCCGTGGTCATCGGCGCCGCCTTCGGCGCCGTCGTCGCGAGCGTCGTGGACGGCTTCCTCAACCCGCTCATCGCGGCGGTCTTCGGCCAGCCCGACCTCACGAACCTGTGGGACATCACGCTGCGCGAGGGCACCGCGCCGCTCCAGATCGGAGTCGTCCTGAACGCGGCGCTCAACTTCGCGCTGATCGCCGCGGCCGTCTACTTCATCGTCGTCCTGCCGATGAACACCCTGGCTGCACGCCGCAAGAAGGCCGAGGAGGCCCCCGTGGAACCCGAGGCCCCGGCGGCGGACATCCAGCTGCTCACCGAGATCCGCGACCTGCTCGCGAGGGACGCCTCGGCCTGAGCCGCCCGTCTCACCAGTGCGGCGGCACCTCCCGCAGGATGCGTTCGTCGTCGTCGCCGTCGGGGCGCTCGCCCCAGGCGGTGTCGGTGTCCTCCGGCGCCCGCGGCGCTCGTGGCTCGGGCTCGTCCTGGTCGGTCGGCCGGGTCCCGCCCACCGCGCGGCGATAGCCGCGGCGCCGGGGACGCGACGTGCCGTCCGGAGCGGCGTCGGCCGCCTCGGTGTCGCCGGTGCGCTCGGCGGCCTCTGGCCTCTCGGTGGCGTCGGCCGGCGCAGGGTCGCCGGTGTGCTCGGCGGCTTCAGGCCTCCCGGCGGCGTCGGGCGCGTCGAGCTCGCCGGGACCACCGGCCGGGTCGGTCTCTCCGCTCATCGTGCGAGGGCGCGACTCACCGCCGCGCGGACCGTCGCGTCGATCCGGCTGCCGTGCCGGGTCAGGCCGAGCTCCGAGCGCAGCGCCGCTGCCAGCTGAGCCTCGTCGCGCTCTGCGTCGTCGGAGAGCAACCACGCCATGAGCTCGTCGAGCTGGTCGTCGGTGTACGCGGCGATCGGGAGCCCTCGCGGCACCTCCGGACGCTGCGGTCGCAGCTCCAGGACACCCTGGTCACCGGCCCCGCCCGCCGTCACCACGTCCCCGTGCGGCGAACCGGCGGGTGCGTCCGGCTCGCTGGAG
Source organism: Actinotalea endophytica (assembly GCF_025717005.1). Taxonomy (GTDB): domain Bacteria; phylum Actinomycetota; class Actinomycetes; order Actinomycetales; family Cellulomonadaceae; genus Actinotalea. Next base: position 150,782 of record NZ_JAOVZU010000009.1, on the reverse strand, counting down.
ACCTCGCTCGGCCCGGGCTCCGGGTCCGCGCTCGCGTCGGGCTCCGGTGCCTCGCTCGGGTCGGGCTCGAGCACGTCGGGCGACTCGGGCTCCGGCACGTCATCGGTCACAGCGGCGGAGACCCCGTCGACCGCAGGCTCGGGAACGCCCGCGGTCTGCGGCTCGCTGACGGCCACCACGTCGTCGGCCCGATCCGGCTCCGCCTCGGCGACCGCGGGGACAGCACGCGGCTGGACGACGGGGCGGTGGCGGGTGCGCTCGGCGTAGGCGTCGACCACGGCCTGGCAGACCGCGTCGGCCTCACCCTGGGGGTCGAGGAACGCCGCGGCGGACCAGACCTGGACGGCGTGCCACCCGAGGCGCTCGAGGCGCTCGGCGACCTGACGGTCGCGCACCCGCACGCTCGGCTCGGCGAGGTACTCCTCGTCGTCGGTCAGCACCGCGACCAGCAACGTGTCCGGCAGGTCGGGGTGCCCCACGGCCAGCGGGATGCGGGGTCCACCCGGAGACCCGTGGTCGATGGCCACCGTGAGGCCCATCCGCCACAACCGCTCGGCGAGGTCGAGCACCAGGCGGTCCGGGCCCTGCGGCGGCTGCCCGGCATCCTCGGAGTCAGTCTCGGCGGCGGCGAGCAGCAGCTCGCGCAGCAGCACCGGCCCGGGCGACGTGAGCCGCTCGGGATCGAGGTCGTCGGCGCCGAAGGTCGACACCACGGTCAGGCGTCGCCGCACCCCGCCGACCGCCTGGAGCAGCCGCACCCGGCCGTCGTCGTCGGCCAGCGCACCGAACCGGTGCAGCACCCGGCCGTGCGGGGTCCGGCCGAAGCCGACCGAGAGCACGATCGCGTCGCGACGCAGTCCCTCGGTCGCGTAGAGGTCGAGCACGGCGAAGGGTTCACGCGCGGCCGGGTCGAAGAACGGACCGAGCGCCGGGTTCTCCCGCACCGCGGCGAGGACCGCCTCGCGCACGCGGTCGGCGTGCGCGCTGGACGGCGAGACCACCGCGAGCGACTCCGTCGGGCGGGTCAGGGCGTGGTCGACGACCAGCTCGACGACTCGATCGACCTCGGCCCGGGTCGAGGCGACCGAGCCGTCGGGCCCCGGCATGCCGCTGCCGTCCACCCGCTCCGCGCGGAGCAGGCCGGCGGCGGACGGGACCGGCGTCGGGGTGAGCGCGTCGCCGTAGCCCGCGGCCGCGAGGAAGTCCGTCAGGCGCGGGTGACGCGGAACGGCGTCGGACCGCAGTGCGACGGTCGGCAGGATCTCGGCGAGGTCGCGGACGGCCGATCCCGTGGAGCACCGCACGTCGCCGACCACGAGGACCTGCTTGGCCCGCGCCAGGGCGCCGACCACGAGCTCGGTCGACAGGTGCTCGGCCGCGTCGAGGATCAGCAGGTCCTCGTCACGCGTCGGTGGCAGGACGTGCGGGACGAGCATCGGACCGACGACGAGGCACGGGCGCAGGTGGCGCGTGACGTCGGGGTACCGCTCGACCGCGGTGCGCAGGCTGGTGAACCGCTCCTCGACGATCTCGCCGAACAGCGACTGGGTCTGCTCGTCGCAGCGGTGCAGCCGCTGGCGCAGCGACTCGCGGAACGCCGCCACGTGCAGCACGGCCCGGTCGGACAGGTGGCGCCGGTCGAGCGTGCGGTACTCCGCGGCGAGCCGGGCCAACGCCGCACCGTCGTAGGCCGCCATCGCCGGGTCGTCCCGGACGATCTCCTCGAACACCGTGCTCCACCACGCCAGATCCAGCTCGGCGGAGACCACACCGGCCGCCACGTGCCGCGCGTCGAGGTCGTCGAGCAGCTCGCCGAGCCCGCGCTTGCGCAGGTCCTGGAGCATCGCGGTTCGCTCCGGGAGCGTCACGAGCGCGGCCTGGTCGTCGTGCAGCCGCTGCAGCCGGTCGATCAGCGCCGCCCACGGCAGGGACGCCAGGTCACCGCCGGCGGACGTGCCGGCCAGCGTGGCGCCGAGCAGCTCGAGGTCCTCCGCGACCTGGCGGTGGTCCGCCTCGATCCGGGCGAGTCCCTCGGGAAGCCGTGGCCAGCCCCCCGCCGGGCAGTGCGCCTGCCACACCTCACGCTGGTGCTGCACGTCGACGAGCGCGGCGTGCAGGTCGGCGACCGGCCGACCCGGACGCAGCAGGTCCTTGGCCTGCCGGCGCAGCCGGCGGCGGACCCGGCCCGGCATCGAGACGTCGTGCTCGGTCCGCCACTGCGCACTGGCCGTCGCCGCGATCATGTCCGCAGCGGAGCGTTCGAAGGCGATCGGCTGGAACACGTCGAGCGCGTGCCGCACGCCGCCGAGCATCCGCAGCTGCTCGGCCCACTCGGCCGGCGTCTCGGCCTGCACGAGGCCGGTCGACCGCGCGACGGCGATCGTCTCGAGGTGCAGCTGGGGCAACGTGTCGCGGAGCCGCTCCACCCGCGCCAGCGTCGCCTTCGCCCGCTCCGGCGTGGCCAGGTCGGCGCCGTACCAGGCCGTGGTGGTCGTGCTCGTGGTGAATGCGCCGAGCCCGGCGACGGTCACCAGGTCGGCGGCGGCCTGAGCACGGCGCTCGGCCGTCAGCGACTCGGCGACGGGCGCGGTCAGCCGGACCGTCGTGCGCGGTGCGGGCCGCGTGGCGGTGAGCCGGGCGAGCGCCTGGAGCGCGTCGTACGCCGAGCAGCCCCAGGGCTCGCGCCGGGTGTGCAGCGCGGCCACGTAGCCGGCCAGCCGGGAACGTCGGGCGAGCAGCTCGCGGTCGACGATGTCGACCTTCTCCCCGTCGACCAGGATCGGCTCGATCGTCATCGCGCCGAGCAGGCGCCGCGCGACCTGACCGCGCCACCCCGAGTCCGGCGCGACGTCGAGCGCGAGGTCGTCCAGGCCGAGCGCGGCGAGGCGCTCGGTCAGCGCGAGGGCCGCACGCCGGTGGCCCGCCACGTAGAGCACGCGACGGCCCGCGGCCGCGGCATCCGCCACGACGGCGGCCAGGGTGCCGGCGACGTCGGCACCTGCCGGAGCGTCGAGCAGCAGGTGGTGACCGGCGGCCAGGACGTCCAGCACGTAGGCCTGGGTCTGGTCGAGGTCGCCGACACCGCGCTCCTGGTCCAGGCCCCGGTCACCGCGCAGCACCGCGGGCAGCGGGTGGGCCAGCGCGCCGGAGGCCCGCCGATCGCCGGCGAGCGCCGCGACCACCTCGTGCTCGGCGAGCCGTGGGGCGAGCGCGTCGAGGTCGTCGACCAGCATCTGCTCCGGGTGCACGAACGTCCCGACCACGACCCGGTCCTCGAGCGTGAAGTCGGTCAGGACCGCGTCGCCGAGCGAGGCGAGCCGGTCCAGTGCGGGTCGGGGGTCGAAGCCGGCGGCGGTGAAGGCGCCCCGGGCGAGCGAGGTGGGGTCCAGGAGCGCGCCCCGGCGGCGCAGGGCCGCCGCGAGCAGCGGGTTGATCTCGAGCGAGGGTTCGAGGACCAGGTCGTAGTCGGCCTCGCCGCGGCCACGCGGCGTCACCGTCACCGGACGCAGCAGCACGGGCGCCCGCATCTGCCGAGGCTCGGCAGGCGAGGTCCTCGGCACGGTGTCACCGTCGATCTCGCGCGGCACCGTGTCGTCGCCGGGCGGTGTCGCCGAGTCGACGGTGCCACCGGTGTTGCCGACGTCGCCGGGGTCGTTCCAGGTCGCGACGCCGATCGCGAGGAACGCGGTCGCCAGACCGCTGCGCAGCGCGTGCTCCTCGGCCGCTGCGCCGACCGCCCGCGCGCGCCGCTTTGCCTGGGCGAGCGCGGCCCCCTCCCGGACCAGGTTGGACAACCGCGTCGGACGGCCCGCGAAGAGCTGCGCGATGCCCGAGGGGTGCGCGGCCGACAGGTCGAGCTGCGCGTCCCCCAGCCGGCCGACGTCGCTCAGCGCCGAGTCCCCGGCAGCCCCCACCAGGAGCTCGCGCCACCTCGCCAGCGAACCGGCGACCAGATCCGCGGTCGTCACTGGCGCGACCGGCGGAGCGCTCGGGCCGCGATCGGGCTGCAGCCCGGAGTCGTGCGCGGGGATCACGTCAGCACGCTAACCGCGGCCCGGCCCGGTCCGCGGTCACCACGCCGCACAGCGCCCGAGCCCGCCACGGACGGCGGTGTCCCGCTTCGGCGCAGGCGGCGGCCGCTGCACGAGCCCGGGCAGAAAAAAGGACAGTGCGCGCCGCGCAGGGGGCAGGCGACGCGCACTGTCTGGGCTCAATAGTGCTCGTTCCGTTGGCCCGCGTCAAACAAGGTCACCCGTCTGGGTCTTCCGTCCCGAAAAATGAGCATGATCAGGTCGGATGCGGGCGAACCGCGGCTCTCGACGCGTCGCCGGACGGCGCGCGCAGCGTCGGTGCACGGGGCCGGCCGCGACGAACCGGCCCCGCGTCGTCGGCCCCACGACCTCACTCGCCGCGCGTGACCGGAACGGTCCGTGCGGTCGGTGTCGGGGGCTCGGCCGGAACCGGCACGCGAACCTCGAGGACCCCGTCCTTGTAGGTCGCGGTGACGTCGGCGTCGGTGGCTCCGCTCGGCAGCGGCAGGGTCCGGCTGAACGAGCCGTAGTGGAACTCGCTCCGGTAGGAGTCCTTCTCCTTCTCCTCCGAACGCGCGGTCCGCTCGGCCGAGATGGTCAGCACCCCGTCGTCGATCGTGATCGCCACGTCCTTGTCCGGGTCGATCCCCGGAAGCTCGGCCCGCACCACCAGGTGCTCGCCGTCACGCACCTCTTCCACCCGCATCGGCTCGGCCCCGACCAGGCTCGTCATCAGCTCGGGCCACCACGGGTCCAGTCGACTCGAGAGCCAGCTCGGCATGTCCAGGGCCGCCGGCTCGCGCCGGACCAGCCGTGTCATGGCTGCTCACCTCTCCTCGCTGCATCCCGGCCCGGTGGGGGCCGGGGTCGCCGGGGAGGCGGTGGCACGCGACCGTCTGAAGGACGGGGAGGAAGGGCGGGCGAGCGGTAGCAGCGCCCGGAGGCCCGAGGGTCTCGTCGCCGGCACGCCTCGTCGTCCTCGTGCCCGGCCGGCCTTCCCGGTGACAGGACCAGCATGCGCCCGACCCGGGCCGGGTGTGAAGAGGCGAACGTCCCCGGCAGGGGCGGGCTCCACGGGGAGACCTGGTCGGTCTCGTCCGTCGCCCGCCCGGGCTCCTCGTGCGGCTCAGCCGGTGATGTAAGCCGTCAGGTGGTCCCGCTCGAGCTGCACCTCGGCGATCCGGTGCTTGACCACGTCACCGATGCTGACGATCCCCGCCAGGTGCTCGTCGACGACCACCGGCACGTGCCGGAACCGCCGCTCGGTCATGACCTCCATGAGCTCCTCGACAGTGGCGCTCGGCTCGCACGTGTAGACGTCCGCGGTCATGATCGCGGACACCGGCAGGTCGAGGACGCCGGCCCCGTCGGTGCGCAGCCGCCGCACCACGTCGCGCTCGCTGACGATCCCGTGGATGCTCCGGCCGTCGATCGAGACCACGAGGGCACCCACGCCCTGCTCGCCGAGCTCGACGACCAGGTCACGCACGAGCCTGGTCGGGTCGATCGTCGCGACCCGGTCGCCCTTGAGCTTGAGGACGTCGCTGATCCGCATGGCCGACCTCCCTGCAACCCGCCGCGACCTCGTCGTCACGGCTCCTGTCGCGAACCTACGACACGGTTGCTGCCGGGGAAACCCGTGAGGGGCGCGAGTCTCACAGCGGACTCCCGGGATTCGCTCAGCACCGCGGCAGGACCGTCGGCCACTGTGGTCCCATCTCACCGAAGGAGTCAGCACCCATGAAGCGCATCCTGCTCGCGGCCACCGGCACGACGGCCGCCGTGATCGCCGCACTGCTCTACCCGACGAGCACGAACCAGTCCGTCACCGCGTCGAGCGCGGAGAGCTCCGCGGTGAGCACGGACGCCGGCGCCTCGAGCACGGGGTCGTCCAGCACCGACTCCTCCAGCACCGACTCCTCCAGCACCGACTCGTCCAGCACCGGCTCGTCGAGCACGGACACCTCGTCCGGCAGCTCGTCGAGCTCGTCCGACTCCTCGACCTCGTCCGGCAGCTCCTCCGACTCGTCGTCGAGCTCGTCGAGCTCCTCCGACACGTCGTCGTCGAGCACCGCCGCCGACGGCACGTACACCGCCACGACGAGCATGCGGTACGGGACCGTGACCGTGACGATCACGGTGAGCAACGGTTCGATCACCGACGCGAGCGGCACGCAGAGCTCGAACGACTCGAAGTCGCAGATGATCTCCTCGCAGGCGATCCCGACCCTGAACTCCGAGGCCGTGAGCGCGCAGAGCGCGTCGATCGCGATGGTCTCGCACGCGACGTACACCAGCGAGGCGTACGCGCAGTCGCTGCAGCAGGCCATCGACCAGGCGTTCGGCGCCTGACCCGACCCGTACGCACGACGTCGGTCTTCCGGCCCGAGCCGCGCGGTCCCGGCCGCGCGGCTGGACCGACGGCCCGCCGGACCCGCCCGCCGGCGCTCAGCGAGCCGCGAGCGCGGCGGCGAACGACGGGACGAGCGGGACCGTGGGAAGCAGCGCGGCCTGGTAGGCGTGGTAGGTGTCCGGCTTGCCGGGCCACACCGTCGCCGACGGGCGGTTCTGCGGGTCGAGCTCGTGGTGCCAGGACCCCAGCTCGTGGTCGATCAAGTACGCGTCCGCGTAGGCCCACCAGCTCGCCTCGTCGGTGAGGTAGCGCGCGTCGCCGGTCACGCCGTGCAGCGCGTGCGCGGTGTTCACGCCCTCGGCCAGCACCCAGTGCATCCGCTCGCGCACCACCGGCCGCCCCTCCCAGTCCGTCGTGTAGACGAACCCGTCGGCGCCGTCGGAGGCCCAGCCGTCCGCGACGGCACGGTCGTACAGCGCGACGGCCGCGTCGACCAGACCGGCGGGCGCCGCCGGGCCGAGCGTCCCGTCGACGGCCAGCAGCAGACGCGCCCACTCCAGGCCGTGCCCGACCGTGGCGCCGTAGGGCCGGAACGGGTGCGCCGGCTGGTCGCGGTGGTGCTCCAGCATGGGCTGCCACGCGGCGTCGAAGTGCTCGGGGATCCGCCACTCGTTGGCCCGCGCCCAGGCGACCACGTGCGCGGCGACCCGTCCGGCCCGCTCGTGCCAGACCCGGTCACCGGTCACGTCACCGGCGGCGAGGTAGGCCTCCACCGTGTGCATGTTCGCGTTGACCCCGCGATAGGTGTCCAGCGCGGTCCAGGCACGGTCCCACTCCTCGACGCTCAACCCGGTCTCGTCGTCGAAGAACCGCGACGCGGAGACCTCGAGCGCCTCGGCCAGCAGCTCGTCGGAGCCGGCGGCACCAGCGGCGGCCGCGGACGACGCGGCGAGCACGACGAACGCGTGGCCGTAGGCCTGCTTCGCGGTCGCGACCGGACCCGAGGCGTCCACGGCGGCGAACCAGCCACCGTGCTCGGCGTCGCGCAGCGGCCCGCGCAGCGACGCGACCCCGTGGTCGACGAGCGCAGCGAGCGCGGTGCGGTCCGGCCCGCCCGCGGCCGGCTCCTCGCCGGCGAGCAGACCGAGCGCCGCCACGTGCGTCATCCGGCACGTGATCCACAGCTCCACCGGCCGGGTGGTGTCGACCACGCCGTCGTCACCCAGCCAGCCGAAACCCTCGGGGCGCACGGCCCCGGTCGTGAACCGCAGCAGGTCTGCGCGCTGCGCAGCCAGGTAGGCACCGTCGCCCGGCACGTTCATCGTCTCTCCTCCCGGCGGCGCGTCCGCACCGCTCCAGCCTGCCACCGTCGTCGGTCGCGCGTCGTGGGCCGCGCGCCGTGACCCATCCGTCGTGGCTCGCGGCGCCCCACCGGCACGACGACGGGGGCGGGTCCGCTGCGGACCCGCCCCCGCCTGCCGGGTCAGAACCCGGTCATGCTCTCGCTCAGCCCTGGGTCAGCGGGAAGAGCGTGGTGTCGTTCGCGTACACCGTGGCCGCGTTGTCCTTGGTCACGATCAGCGGGGTGAGCAGGTAGGACGGCACGATCTTGACGCCGTTGTCGTAGGACTCGGTGTCGTTGATCTCCGGGTCCTGGCCCTGCTGCAGGAGGGTGATCTCCTTGATCGTCTGGGCAACCAGCTCGCGGGTGTCCTTGTAGATCGTGGAGTACTGCTCACCGGCCATGATCGACTTGACCGACTCGACCTCGGAGTCCTGGCCGGTGACGACCGGGGTCTCCTTGCCGGCCTGCGCCACGGCGGTCATCGCCGCGCGGCCCAGGGTGTCGTTCGGCGACAGGATGCCGTCGAGCTCGGTGTCGGTGTAGAAGCCGGCCAGAACGGTGTCCATGCGCTTCTGGGCGTTCTCAGCCTTCCAGCCCTGGGTCGCGACCTCTTCGAACGAGGTCTGGCCCGAGACGACCACGAGCGTGCCGTCGTCGATCTTCGGCTGCAGGACGCTCATCGCGCCCAGGAAGAACGGCGTGGCGTTCGCGTCGTCCGGCGAGCCAGCGATGAGCTCGATGTTGTACGGGCCGTCACCCTTGCGCTCGGCAAGGCCCTGGAGCAGCGCGGTGCCCTGCAGCACGCCGACCTGGTAGTTGTCGAACGCCACGTACATGTCGACGGCCTCGGTGTTCTTCACCAGGCGGTCGTACGCGATCACCTTGATGCCGTCGGCCGCGGCGGCCTCGAGCTGGGTGCCCAGCTGCGAGCCGTCGATCGCACCGACGACGATGACCTTGGCGCCCTGCTCGATCATGGCCGAGATCTGGTTCTGCTGCTCGGTCACACCACCGTTCGCGAACTGCACGATCGGGTTGAAGCCCGCGTCCGCGAGACCGGTGTTGAACAGGTCCTCGGCGAGGACCCAGTTCTCCGAGGTCTTCTGCGGCAGGGCGACACCGATGGTGGCGTCCGCCGCGAAGCCCGCGGCCTCCGAGGCCGACTCGGTCGACGACGAGGTCGAGTCGGTGCGGTCGGACGAGGAGCAGCCGGTGAGGAGGAGGGCCCCGGCCGCGCTCGCGGCCACCAGCCCGAGTGTCAACTTCTTCATGTGTGGTGTCACCACTTCCTGATTGGGCACCCATCTTTGGGTGCGGTCGGGCAGCCCCGCCGGGTCCGGCCGGGGTCAGCTTGGGGTTGGGATCAGCCCTGCATCGAGGTCGTTCCGGCCACCGCGGGCGTCAGGTTCGCGGTGCCGTCACCGCCCCGCGACTTGAACAGCCTCGAGAAGATCGAGGTGCGTCCGCCCTTGTTGTAGACGTCGAAGGCGACCGCGGCGAGCAGCACGAGGCCCTTGATCATCTGGGTGAGGTCGGAGCCGACGCCCATCAGCTGCAGGCCGTTGTTCAGCACCGCCATGACCAGACCACCGATGACCGATCCGGCCACGGTGCCGACACCGCCGGAGACCGCCGCGCCACCGATGAAGACCGCGGCGATCGCGTCCAGCTCCCAGTTGGTGCCGTCGAACGGACCGGACGCGGTGGACCGGCCGATGAAGACGATGCCGGCCAGCGCGGCGAGCACCGACATGTTCATCATCACGAAGAAGTTCGTGCGGCGGATGTTCACGCCGGACAGCGACGCAGCCACCTTGTTGCCACCCACGGCGTAGACGTGCCGGCCGGTGACGGTGCGGGTCGACAGGAAGCCGTAGATCAGCACGAGCGCGGCGAGGATCACGCCGGAGAACGGGAACGAGGTGCCGACCCGGCCGCCGCCGAACAGGAACGTGAGGTAGGCGATGACCGCGCCGAGCGCGACGACCCGCACAGCGGACACCCACACCGGGGCCGGCTCGGCACCCAGGCGGACCGCAGACCGGCGGCGACGCGTCTCGACCCACACCACCGCGGCGATCGCGGCGATGCCGAGCACGAGCGTGGAGTTGTTCAGACCGGTGTTCGGGCCCCACTCGGGCAGGTAGCCGGCGCCGAGGTACTGGATCTCCTTGGGGACCGGGATGGTGTTCGACTTGCCGATGTACTGGTTGGCGCCGCGGAAGAACATCATGCCCGCGAGCGTCGTGATGAAGCCTGGGATCCCTACGTACGCCACCCAGAATCCCTGCCAGGCGCCGATCACGGCCCCGACGGCGAGGCCGAGCAGGACGCCCAGCCACCACGGGATCCCCCAGTCCCGGATCGCGAGGGCGACGATGATGCCGACCACGGCCGCGACCGAGCCGACCGACAGGTCGATGTGCCCGGCGATGATCACCAGCACCATGCCGATCGCGAGGATCAGCACGTAGCTGTTGCCGTTGATGATGTTCTGCACGTTCGTCGGCGTCAGCACCTTGCCGCCCGTGCTGATCTGGAAGATCAGCACCAGCGCCAGAAGGGCGAACACCATGCCGAACTGGCGGGCGCCGCCGCCGAAGAGCTCCTTGAGCGACTTCATCGTCTGAGGTCCTTTAGCCGTTATCAGTGGGTCGTGGTCTGGGTCGCGCCGGTCATGAGGCGCATGAGGTTCTCCTGGGTGGCGTCCGCGCGGTCCACCACGCCCGTGATCTGACCTTCGAAGATGGTGTAGATCCGGTCGCACATGCCGAGCAGCTCGGGCAGCTCGGAGGAGATCACGATGACGCCCTTGCCGGCGTCGGCGAGCCGGTGCACGAGACCGTAGATCTCGTACTTGGCGCCCACGTCGATGCCGCGGGTCGGCTCGTCCAGGATCAGCAGGTCGGGCTCGGGGAACATCCACTTGCCGAGCAGCACCTTCTGCTGGTTGCCGCCCGAGAGCTTCGCGACGCCTTCACGCACCGACGGGGTCTTGATGTTCAGCGACGTGCGGTACTCCTCGGCGGCCAGGTGTGCGGCGTCGAAGTCGAGGACCCCACGGTTGGTGATCTTATGCAGATCGGCCGAGACGATCGTGTCGGTGATGGTGTCCAGCAGGTTCAGGCCCTGGATCTTGCGGTCCTCGGGCACGTAGGCGACCTTGTGGTCGATCGCCTGCTGCACCGTGTGCAGCTCGACGGCCCGACCGTCGATCCAGATCTGGCCGCCCAGGTAGCGCCCGTACGAACGTCCGAACAACGAGCGGGCGAGCTCGGTGCGACCGGCCCCCATGATCCCGGCGAAGCCGACGATCTCGCCGTGGCGCACGTGGAAGGTCGAGGCCTTGCACACCAGCCGGCCCGGCACCTGCGGGTGCTCGACGGTCCAGTCCTGGACCTGGAAGAACGTCTCGCCGATCTTCGGGGTGTGCTCGGGGAACCGGTGGTCCAGGGTCCGGCCGACCATGCCGCGAATGATCCGGTCCTCGTCGACCTGCCCGGTCGCCGTGTCGAGGGTCTCGACCGTCTTGCCGTCCCGGATGATCGTGATCGAGTCCGCGATCGCGGTGATCTCGTTGAGCTTGTGGCTGATCATGATGCTGGTCATGCCCTTGCTGCGCAGACCGCGCAGCAGGTCCAGCAGGTGCTCGGAGTCCTCCTCGTTCAGCGCCGAGGTCGGCTCGTCCAGGATCAGCAGCCGCACGTCCTTGGACAGCGCACGGGCGATCTCGACCAGCTGCTGCTTGCCGACGCCGATGTTCTTGACCTGCTCGTCCGGCGAGGCGTCCAGGCCCACCCGGGCCATCAGCTCCGCGGCCCGGACCCGCGCGGTGTCCCAGTCGATCCCGAACCGGCCGCCGACCTCGTTGCCCAGGAAGATGTTCTCGGTGATCGACAGCTCGGGGATGAGCGCGAGCTCCTGGTGGATGATGACGATCCCGGCGCGCTCGGAGGACTTGATGTCCTTGAAGCGCATCTCCTCGCCGTGGTAGACGATCTCGCCCTCGTAGGTGCCGTGCGGGTACACGCCCGAGAGCACCTTCATCAGGGTGGACTTGCCCGCACCGTTCTCGCCGCAGATCGCGTGGATCTCGCCGGCGCGCACCGTCATCGACACATCGTCGAGTGCCCGGACACCCGGGAAGACCTTCGTGATCGACCTCATCTCGAGGACGACTGGCGTGTCTGCCATGACCTGCCGCTCCTTGCTGCGTCCCGCCAGGCACCACTGCCTGGTCGTCGACGTCGCTCCGGACGCTAGGGGCCGCGAGAGTTTGTCGTCAACTTCTGAAGGCAAGGCTCCGGTTGTCGTTACCGAACCGTGACGGCGATGTGTCCGAGGCGCGTCTCAACAACCCATTCGGGCGCAGGCGGGCAGGTCCGGGCGGCCGCCCGGCAATTGGGTACAACCGCTGAACGCAATCACGGAGCGGTCGACCAGCGCGGCTCGGGCACCCTGCCGGCCCCGGCGATCGCCGCGATGATCTCCTCCGGATGCGCCGTCGCGGACTCGAACGAGCCGTTGTTCCGGCCGTGCCGGAGCACCTCGATCCGGTCCGAGACCGCGCGCAGGTCGGCGAGGTTGTGGCCGATGATGATCACGCCCAGTCCGAGGTCGCGGAGCCGCTGCACCAGGGTGAGCACCTCGGCGGTCTGGACCACCGACAGCGCGGCGGTCGGCTCGTCCAGCACCAGCAGGCGCGGCTCGCTCGTCAGGGTCCGCGCGATCGCGACGGCCTGACGCTGCCCTGCCGAGAGCTCGCGCACCGGCGTCCGGACCGACGGGATGTTCACCGTGAGGTCCCGCAGGATCGAGCGCGCCGCCAGCTCCATGCCGTCCCGGTCCATCGGGCCACCGCGCATCACCCGCCGCTCGCGGCCCAGGAAGATGTTGTCGGCGACGCTGAGGTTCTCGCACAGCGCGAGGTCCTGGAAGACGATCGAGATGCCGAGCGCGTGGGCCGCGGCCGGCGTCGGGACGGTCACCTCCTCGCCGCCGAGCTCGATCAGTCCCGCCTCGGGCTGGAGCACACCGGCGATCACCTTCGCGAGGGTGGACTTGCCCGCGCCGTTGTCGCCGACCATGGCGACCACCTCACCCGCGTGCACGTCCAGGTCCACGCCGACCAGCGCCTCGACCGCGCCGAATCGCTTGGTGATCTGCCGCATCGACAGCAGCGGCCGGCGCTGCGTCGTGCCTGCGGTCATCGGTTCCTCCTGGGCAGGTCCGGTGCCCTGCTGTGGGGTCGTCATGTCAGCTCCCCGTCTGGTCGTCGAACCAGTGGGTCAACAGGTCGGTGCTCTCGAGCACGAGCAGCACCGCGCCGAGCGACTCGGCGCGCGTGCCGAGCTCGGCCTTGAGCACCTCGAGCGGTGCGATGTGGTTCAGCGGTACGCGGCGGCGGATCACCTCGCGCATCGGGGCCAGCAGGGTCTCACCGGTCTCGGCCAGCTCGCCGCCGACGACCACGCACTGCGGGTTGACCGCGATCGCCAGACCGGCGACCACGGTGCCGATCAGCGCACCGGCATCGCCCACGACCTGCCGGCACCCCGGGTCGCCACGCCTGGCCAGGCCGATGATGTCCGCCATCGTGAGCGGTCCGCGGCTGGCACGGAGCGTCTCGATCAGCGCCGGCCCACCGGTGACCGTGTTGAGGCACCCCCGGCTGCCGCACATGCAGACGTCCCCCGCGGCGTCGACCTGCACGTGGCCGATCTCGCCCGCGGTTCCCGCGAAGCCACGGTGCAGCTGGCCGGCGAGCACGATGCCCGCACCCGTGCCGTGCGCGACCCGGACGTACACCGAGTCCTGGAATGGCCGGGACGCGCCGAGCCGGCTCTCCGCGAGCGCACCCAGGTTCGCGTCGTTGTCCACGAAGACCGGCACGCCGAGCCGCTTGGACATCACCTGCGCCACCGGGACGTCGTCCCAGCCGCGCAGGATCCCGGGCACCGAGATGGTCCCGGTGGCGACGTCGACCGGTGCGGGGAGCCCGATGCCGATCCCGAGCAGCTCGCCGAGCGACGAGCCGACCCGCTCGAGCAGGTCCACGACCATGAGCGCGGCACGGTCCAGGCTCGTGTCCGCGCGGTGCTCGTGCGGCAGCGGGAGGCTCTGCTCGATGAGCACCTCGTGGGCCGAGTCGGCGAGGGTCAGCGACATCTGCCGCACCCCGATGTGCACGCCGACCGCGAGACCCGTGCCGCGCGCCATCGTGACGAGCTGGGCGCGGCGACCGCTGCGGATCGTGGTGCGCACGTCCACCGCGCCCGCGCCCTGCAGCTCGCGCACGATGTTCGACACGGTCGCGGCGGACAGCCCGGTGGCGGCGGCGAGCTCGACCTGGGTGAGACCCCCGTAGCGGCGGATGGTCTCGACGACCATCGCCCGGTTCGCCTCGCGCAGGGCGGACTGCGAGCCAGCCATCGCGGGTCGCCTCCCGTCTGCACCCCGTCGGACCCGGCCGGAACGCTGCCGGCCGGCGCGGCGTCGTCCGCGGGCGACCGCCGCACGCGGAACAGAACCTACCTCCACCACGCGCCCACCTCGGCACCCGTGGGATGGTTTGGCGCCGCGGGGCGCCCCGCGTAGCGTGATCGACCAACGCGACCGGAGGAGTCAGGTGACCGTCCCGTTCTGGGTGTGGGCCGCGACCGTGGCCGGCGTGCTGGCCGTGGTCGCGTTCGACTTCTTCGTCCACCTGCGCACGCCGCACGAGCCCCGGTTCCGCGAGGCGGCGGCGTGGTCGGCCGGGTACGTGGGTCTCGCCGTGCTCTTCGGGATCGGGATGCTCGTGACGGCCGGCGCGGCGCGGGCGACCGAGTTCTTCGCGGGCTACCTGACGGAGTGGTCGCTCAGCGTCGACAACCTGTTCGTCTTCCTGCTGATCCTGGGCCGGTTCGCGGTGCCGCGCGAGTACCAGCAGAAGGTGCTGCTCGTCGGGATCGCGATCGCGCTCGTGCTCCGGGGCGCCTTCATCGCCGTCGGCGCGGTCGTGATCGCCCAGTTCAGCTGGGTCTTCTACCTGTTCGGCGCGTTCCTGGTGTACGCGGCGATCCAGCTGGCCCGGGAGGACCACGACACCGAGGCGGAGTTCCACGAGAACGCGCTGCTGCGCTGGGTCCGGCACGTGGTCCCCTCGACCACCGCGTATCACGGCGACCGCCTCACCGTGGTCGAGCACGGCAGGCGCCTGGTGACCCCGATGCTCGTGGTGATGCTCGCGATCGGCACGACCGACGTGCTCTTCGCCCTGGACTCGATCCCGGCGATCTTCGGGCTGACCAAGGAGCCGTACATCGTCTTCACCGCGAACGCCTTCGCGCTGCTCGGGCTCCGCCAGCTGTTCTTCCTGCTCGGCGGCCTGCTCGAGCGGCTCGTGTACCTGTCCGAGGGCCTGGCCGTGGTGCTCGGCTTCATCGGGGTCAAGCTCGTGCTCGAGGCGCTGCACACGAACGAGGTCCCGTTCATCAACGGCGGCGAGCCCGTCGAGTGGGCGCCGGCCATCCCGACCCTCGTCTCGCTCGGCGTCATCGTCGTGGTGCTCGCCGTCGCCGCCATCGCCTCCCTGATCAAGACCCGCCGGGACGCGGACGACGCGCGGCTGGCGGGCGCGGACACGGAGTAGCCGTGATGCGTCGAGGAGTCGGGCAAGTCATCGGATGTCACCCGCACGGAGGCTCAGCCCAGCGCCGCCAGGCACCGATGGCACTGTCATGAGCCACGCCACGCCCCCGACCGGTGACGACGATCTCGTGCGCCTGCGCCGGCTCGCGGACGCGCTGCCCACCGGCGTCATGCAGGTCGACGGCGAGCACCGGGTCGTCTTCGCCAACCCCCGGCTCACCCAGATCCTCGGGTCGGCGTCGGGCACGGCGCTGGACGACCACGTCGAGCCCCTCGTCCCGGCGGACCGGGCCAGGCTCGTGGCGGCCGTCGTCGAGGCACTCGGGTCCGGGGCGCAGCAGGAGCTCGAGGTCGAGGTGAGCGCCGTCGGGGACCGCGAGGCCCGCCGCTGCGCCGCGACGGTGGTCGCGGTGACCGGCCCACGGGACGCCCGCGAGGCCCTCGTCTCCCTGCACGACGTGACCGCGACCGCGCGGGTCCTCGAGGAGGAGCGCGAACGGGCCTCGCACGACGCCCTGACCGGGTGCCTCAACCGCGACTCGGTGATCCTCGCGCTCGGTGCCGCGCTCGAGGCCGCCCGCGGCGCCCTCACCGGCGTGGTGTGCGTCGACCTCGACGAGTTCGCCCGGCTCAACGAGACCTTCGGCCGGGCGGTGGGCGACGAGATGCTGCTCGAGGTCGCCGAGCGGATCGGCACCGTGCTGCGCGGAGGCGACCACGTCGGGCGGCTCGGGGCCGACGAGTTCCTCGTCGTGTGCCCGGACCTCGCCGACCCGGACCAGGTGACGGCGATCGCGGAGCGGCTCCGCGAACGCCTCAGCGGACCCGTCGCGCTGTCGGAGGGGATCGTCGGGCTCCGCGCGAGCATCGGCGTCGCGATCGGCTCGCCGGGCACCTCGGCGGACGACCTGGCCGCACGCGCGGACGCCGCGATGCACGTCTCCAAGGGCGAGGGGCGCGGCCGGGTCGTGCTGGGCTAGCACCGCAGAGCACCTGCGAGCACCGCAGAGCACCAGCGGCACCGGGCTTCCGGCCCGGGCCCGGGCCCGAGTCCGACTTGCACCGCACACTTCTGGTCAGCGATCATTGACTCAATGACCACTGACCAAAGTGCCGACGTCGTGCGGCGCGCCGCGCTGCACGCGGTGCTCGGCGACCCCGGGCGCCTCGCCGTGGTGGACCTGCTCGCGTGGAGCGACCGGTCCCCGTCCGAGCTCGCCGAGTCCCTCGGCATGACGTCCAACCTGCTCGCCCACCACGTCAACCTGCTCCTCGAGCACGGCCTGGTGCGCCGTCGCCGGTCCGAGGGCGACCGGCGACGCACCTACCTGAGCCTCGTGCCCGGCGCGCTCGCCGAGCTCGTGCCGGTCCGCAGCGCGACGGCACTCCCCCCCGAGCGGGTCGTCTTCGTGTGCACCGCGAACTCCGCACGGTCGCAGCTCGCGGCCGCGCTCTGGCGGCGGACCAGCCCGCTGCCAGCCACCTCGGCCGGCACTCACCCGGCGCGCAGCGTCGCCCCCGGGGCGGCGCGCGCCGCGGCCCGGCACCACCTCGGGACGCTCGAGCCGCCCCGCGCGGTCCAGGACGTGCTCGCCGCGACCGACCTCGTCGTCACGGTGTGCGACCGCGCGCACGAGGAGACCGGACGGCTCGCCGACGCGCACTGGTCCGTGCCCGACCCGGTCCCGGCCGGTCGCGACGCCGCGTTCGAGGCGGCGATCGCCGAGCTCGGCCGCCGGGTCGACGACCTGGCACCCCGACTCGACCCCGCCCGCATCACCGTCCGCCCCGACCCCGAGGAGACCCCGTGACCGACACGACCCCCACCCGCCCGTCCGTGCTGTTCGTCTGCGTGCACAACGCGGGCCGCTCGCAGATGGCCGCCGGCTGGCTGCGGCACCTGGGCGGCGACGCCGTCGAGGTGCGATCCGCCGGCTCGATGCCCGCCGACCAGATCAACCCGGTCGCGGTCGAGGCGATGCTCGAGGAGGGCGTCGACATCCGGGCCGAGCAGCCCAAGGTGCTGACCACGGGCGCGGTCCAGGCCTCGGACGTCGTGATCACGATGGGCTGCGGCGACGTGTGCCCGGTCTTCCCGGGCAAGCGCTACGAGGACTGGGCGCTCGACGACCCGGCCGGTCAGGGCATCGACGCGGTGCGACCGATCCGCGACGAGATCCGCCGCCGGATCGAGGCCCTGCTCGGCGAGCTCGGTGTGACGCCGGTCGCCTGAGCGGCCCGCGGCGGGCGACGGCCGGGCGGTCAGCGGCCACTCAGCTCCAGTGGCTGGCCTTCCAGTCGACCACCTCGAGGGGCACCACCAGGACCGGTCGGTGCTGATGATGGCTCAGGCCTGCGACCAGCGAGCCCTCGAGCACCTCGCGCACCTTGGCGCCGGGCCCCGGCGCGCGGGTCCCCACCACGAACCCCGCCGCGTCCACGGCGCGGGCCAGGTGGGTCAGCGCCCGGTCCGCCCGGCCCGCGAGGTAGCGGAACTCCCACGGCACGCCGTCGGTCCCCAGCACCTCGCGCAGGTGGGCCTCCACGTGCGCCTGGGTCTCCTGCCAGCCCTCGTCCACGCCGTCCGGGTCGATCGGGCGGTGCAGGACGGTGCCGTCCGGGTACTCCTCGAGCGTGTAGCGCCCCGGGTCGACGAAGGCGAAGTAGAGCGCCGACGCGCCGGACGCGGTGGCCCACATCGCCGCGGTCAGCGCGACCAGCTCCGGCTGGCCGAGCTCGATCTCCACGACCAGCGGGTGGCCGGCGAGCGGCACCATCCGCTCGACTGCGGGCTGCGGCACGCGCGTCACAGGAGCCTCTCTCCAGCTGGGTCGGCACGCGCCTCGTCGCGCGGGTCGGTGCTCGCCACGGTAGCCCTACGCGAACGGCTCCGCGCGCTTCTCCAGGTCGGGCAGGCCGGGCTCGTTCGGGTTGCGTGGACGGCCCGGGTGGATGATCGCGACCTGGCAGCTCTCCGCCGCCAGCACGAGCTCGGCGTACGTCCCCGCGTCCGGGTCGGCGATGTAGGCCTGCCGGTTGTCGTTGTACGTGAACATCCGGTCGTTGATCGCGGTGCACTCGTTGCAGGTCGCGCAGCGCGCGGTCTCGATCCACGGCAGGTAGGGGTCGCGCGCGTCGGGTTCGCCGAGGTCGTCCACCTCGGTCGCGCCCGGCACGCTCGCATCCCCGGCTCCGCCGGTCGCCGCGGACCCGCCCGGCGCCGTCGTCGCCGTCGTGGCGGACGGGACCGAGGCAGCCCACCGGGCCCGCTCGGCCTCGAACGCCTCGCGCTGCCAGGCGAGCTCCCGGGTCACGTACGAGTTGTGGATGCCGCCGAGCTCCTGCAACCGCCGCCAGGCCTCCACGCTCCGCTGCGTCATGTGCACCAGCGGCCGGTCGACCAGCACGCGGTGCAGCCGGTCGTCACGCGAGATCATCAGCAGGTACGGCAGCTCGTCGGCCCACGCCCCCGGGTTGGCCGCGACGTGCTCGGCGAACGGCACCACGGTGCCGTCCGAACCGTCCTCCGCCGCGACCGCGAGGTGCGGCGCCAGCCGCGCGTCGCACGCCCAGAAGTCGGCCGCGGTGAACGGCACGTCCTGCGTCACGCGCTGCAGGTCGGCGCCCGACCAGGTGAGCCGGTGCACCGGCCAGTCCCGCTCGGGCTGGACGTTGCAGGCCAGCGCGAAGCGCTCGGCCCAGGTGTCCCCGGCCGACGGGTCGTAGGAGAACGACGGGAAGACGCGGGACTCGATCGCCGCGGCCGACGCCAGGTAGTGCGGCAGGTCGTCGAGCCACTCCCCCTCGCCGGAGTAGACCACGAACAACGCGGCCCCCGGCGCGCTCGCGCCGGCGATGATCCGGTCGCGCGCGTGGAAGAGCGCCGCGCTCGCGCACTGCAGCACGAACGACTCGCCGGACGTCAGTGCCGCGCTCGCGAGCATCCGGGCGGACACCCCGCTGTGCGCCTGGCGCTCGCTCGGGTAGTAGCCCCGCAGCAGGTCGTTCACCTGGACCATCACCTTGAGCGGGATGCCGGCGGCGAGCGCCTCGAGCAGGGCCACGCTCTCCTCGGCGCTCATCTGCTCGGCGTCCACCCGCACCAGGTACTCGGGGAAGATCGCCAGCGTCTCCGCGTCCAGGTCGGCGACGCTCCAGGACGCGAAGAGCGAGTCGTGGATCTCGTCGCGGTAGCGGCCGTCGGCCTCCATCTCGGCCACGACGAGGGCCTTCGCGAGCTCCGCGGTCGGCTCGTACCGCTCGTGGTAGGCCGCGATCGCCTCACCGACGTCGGTGTACTCGAAGCCGTACAGCTCGGTGCCCTCGAGACCGCCCTCCAGGTCGCACGGCACGAACCGCTGCGAGGTGAGCACGTCGAGCAGCCCCTGGACGCGCTCGCGCCGGCTGTCCGGCAGCACGAACCTCGGCCGGTTCTCGGTGAGCAGCCGGGACAGCGCCGCCGCGTCCACCTCCGCGCCGACCACCGGGCCCAACGACCCGGCCAGCCGGGCCGCGGCCAGCCCCGCCGGGGAGTCGGCCTGCTCGGCGTCCAGGATGTCCTGCAGCGCGCCGCGCAGGCGCGCGACCCTGGCCGTGAGGTGCCCCATCCGCTCACGCTGGACGAGCCGCCACAGGTGCCCGACGACGTGCCGCGGGGTCTCGCGGGTGCAGGCCACCACGGCGCCGTCGACGTCCCGGGCCACGGTCAGCCGCGCGAGGCTGTCCGCGAGGTCGTCCGACCCGTGCTCGGCGACCAGCGCGTCGACCGCCTGGTCCCACAGCGCCGACAGGCGGGCGCGTCCGCCGTTCGCGCGGACCCGCACCTCGTGCTCGAGAAGCATCGCGTGGTGACGCAGCCGGTCCGCGTCGTCGCCGGTGGCCACCCGGGCCAGCAGGTCGTCGACCAGACCGGACAGCGACGTCATCGTGCCGTGCACGTCGTCGCCGTCGGCCAGCACCAGCGGATAGTCGTACCGCAGCTCGTCGAGCCGCCGGAACGGGGCGAAGTGCGCCGAGCGGAGCCCGAACGCGACGTCCCCGAGGTGGGTGTGCATCCGGTGACCGGCGAGGTAGAACGACGCCCGGTCCTGCGAGCTGGTCCGTTCCGGGCGGCCCTCCGGCCCGGCCGCACGGTCGGTCTGCAAGGTCTCAGACACGGGTGCCACCTCCCTGGACCGCGAACTTGTCGAACTCGGCGTCGAGCAGCCGGCGCACCGCGGTGCCCGAGTGGGTCGCGTCCGCCCGGAGGATCTCGTCGTACCTCGGCACGGTCGGGTCGTGGTAGAGGATGCCGATCGGCACCGGGTCCTGCACCGAGGCGAGCTCGCGGGCCCGGTGGATGTTCGACGGGTCGTGCTCGAGGTGGTTGGGGTAGAGCCGCGCCAGGGCAGGACTGATCGACAGCGACGTCGGGTGGTGCAGCAGCGTCACCTTGGCCGGGTCGTGCAGCCACCGGTCGAAGTTGTCCGGCATCCACTCCGGGCAGCGCTGGACGATCCGGATGAACGACAGCCCGTCGTGGTGGAAGGCGGCCTGGATCACGTCGTACAGCACCTCGGGGATCCAGTCGGCGACCTGCGCGACGAACGAGACGTTCTGCACGCCGAGCGTGACGGTGAGCGGGTTGAGGCCCTCGAGGTAGGAACCCCGGGGCGTCGTGTTGCTCTTGGTGCCCCGGGGCGAGGTCGGCGAGGCCTGCTTCTTGGTGAGGCCGTAGATCTGGTTGTCGTGCACCATCACGACCATCCGCATGTTGTAGCGGATGGCATGCAGCCAGTGGGCGGCACCGATGCTGAACGAGTCGCCGTCGCCGGTGTTGACGAAGACGTTGAGGTCGGGCCGGGCCAGCCGGATGCCCTCCGCCACCGGCAGCGCGCGACCGTGGATGCCGTGGAAGCCGTAGGTGTTCATGTAGTGCGGCAGCCGGCTCGAGCAGCCGATCCCGGAGACGAACACGGTCTTCTCGGGGCGCAGCCCCTCGTCGCGCAGCAGGCGCTGCAGCGCGGCGAGCACCGCGTTGTCGCCGCAGCCGGCGCACCAGCGCGGCACGCCCTTCTGGAACCCCTCGATCTCGACCCGCTCGTCGTAGAGGCGGAGCAAGCACTCGGCGACGCCGTCGCGACTGAAGTCGATCATGACCGGCCCAGCTTCCTGGTGATCACCCGGTGCACCCGCCCGGGCTTGAGGGGTTGGCCACCGACCTCGCTCCAGCAGTCGACGTCGACCAGGTAGCGCGAGCGCAGCAGCATCGCGAGCGCGGTGTACCGACGGTTCGACTCGTCGATGATCCGGTCGTCGGGCCGGTCGCCCCAGTTCCCCTCCACGGTCATCACGCGGCCGAAGCGGTCCATGATCTCCTTCAGGCCCGAGGGCAGCGGGTTCACGAAGCGCAGGTGCAGCGAGGACACCCGCAGCCCGTCGTCGCGGGCCCGGTCCACGGCCTCCTCGATCGCACCCTTGGTGGAGCCCCAGCCGATCACCAGCAGGTCGCCGGACTCGTCGCCGTGCACCGTCGGCGTGGTGAGCGTGCGCTGCAGCGCAGCGAGCTTGAGGCTGCGCGCGTGCAGACCCTGCTCGTTGGCGTCCGGGTCGTAGGCCACGCTGCCCGCGGTGTCGTGCGCGAGGCCGGTGAGGGTGTACATGCCGCCCGGCTGACCCGGCACGAAGCGTCGGGACAGGCCGGTGGTCTCGTCCCAGGCGTACGGCGCGAGGCCCTCGGGCACCTGGCTCTGGTCGACCGGCGGGGCGAGCCACGCGGGGTCGAACTCCGGGCGCGGGAACGGCTGCTGCGCGGTCGCGAGGCTGGCGTCGGACAGCACGACGACCACCATGTTGAAGGTCTCCGCGATCCGCCGTGCGGTGATCACCGAGTAGAAGCAGTCCTCGATCGAGCTCGGCGCGATGACCACCTTCGGCGCGTCGCCGTGGCTGCCGAAGACCGTCGTGAGCAGGTCGCCCTGCTCGACCTTGGTCGGCTGCCCCGTGCTCGGTCCGCCACGCTGCACGTCGACCACGACGAGCGGGATCTCGGCCATCACCGCGAGGCCGATCGCCTCCTGCTTGAGCGAGTAGCCCGGTCCGGAGGTGATCGTCACGGCGCACTTGCCGGCGTACGACGCGCCGATCGCGAAGGTGCACGCGGCGATCTCGTCCTCGGCCTGGTGCACCACGCCGCCGACCTTGGGGAAGATCTCGCTGAGGTAGTGCGAGGCGGACGTCGCCGGCGTGATCGGGTACATCGAGCAGACCTCCATGCCGGAGGCCACGACGCCGAGCGCGAGAGCCATGTTGCCGTTGAGGACCACCTGGTCCTGCGCGGCAGGCGCGGCCGGGATGTGGAACGCGAGGTCGAGGTGCTCGCGGGCCCACTCGTAGCCCGCGACCAGCAGCCGCGTGTTCGTCTCGATCAGGGCTCGGGTCTTCTTGCGGAAGGTGAGCGCCACCTGGTCGCGCGCGAGGTCGAGGTCGAGCCGGTAGATCGAGCACAGCATCCCGAGGGCGAACATGTTCTTGCCGCGCCGCGTGTCCGGCACCAGCTTGCGGCACTCCCGCTCCATCGGGACCTCGACGACCCGGTAGCCGGACGCGACCAGCGCGTCGAACGCCTCGGCGTAGGACGCCGCGATCGACGGGTTGCGGTGGGCGCGCCACATGCTCTCCAGCAGGATCGTGCAGCCGGGCTTGAGCTCGTTGGCGTGCACCCGGCCGAGCAGCACCTGCTCGTTGAACGCGACCACGAGGTCGGCCGCGTCCCCGCCGTTGGTGATCCGGCTCGAGCCGAGACGCACCCGGTTGCCGCTCGCACCGGCGACGCTGCGGGCGGGCGGCTGGATCTCGGCAGGGATGATCTCGACGGTCCACACACCGTTGCCGGTGCGCGCCGCGATCGCGCCGAACGACTGGCCGCAGCGCTGCGCACCCTCGCCGGAGTCGCTGATGATCTCCACCACGTGCTCCGGGACGGTGGTCACCTGCGCGCCGGCACCTGCCGGGTGCGCACCCGGCAGCGGGACGGACTCGGACGTCGTGGTCATCGTGCGGTCACCGCCGTGGAGGTCGAGGGGACGGTCGGGGCACCCGACGCGGGTCCGGCCGAGTACGCCGGCTCGCGCTCGGCCAGGCGCAGACGGACGAAGTTGCGTTCGTGCGCCGCGATCCCGAACCGTGCACCCTCGGGGTCGTCGTACCAGAGGCTCGTGTCGCGGATGCCGAGGTGCCGCTTGATGCTCGCGGCGGCCTTCCGCCCGGCACCCATCGCCTCGATCACCGTCGCGGCACCGGTGACGATGTCGCCCCCGGCGAACACGCCCACCATCGAGGTCGCGAAGGCGTCGTCGACCTGGAGGTAGCCGCGTCGGTTGAGCACGAGCTTCGAGGTCTGCCCGATGATCGGGTTGGCGTTCGTGCCGATCGCGAAGACCACCTGGTCGCACGGCAGTGCGAACTCGCTGCCCGGGACGGGGACCGGGCGCCGGCGGCCGGACTCGTCCGGCTCGCCGAGCTCCATGCGCTGGCAGCGCAGGCCGCGGACGTTGCCCTCGCCGTCGTCCAGCACGGCGACCGGGTTGGTCAGCCAGTGGAACTCGACGCCCTCCTGCTCGGCGTGGTGCAGCTCCTCCGCGCGAGCGGGCGCCTCGGCCCGCGAACGCCGGTAGACGCACTGGACCGACTCGGCGCCGAGCCGCAGGCAGACCCGCATCGCGTCCATCGCGGTGTTCCCCGCGCCGACCACCGCGACGCGGGTGCCGAGCGGGATGGGGGTGTCGTGCATCGGGAAGTCCCGGGCCTTCATCAGGTTCGCCCGGGTCAGCAGCTCGTTGGCGGACAGCACGCCGCCGAGCGAGTCGCCCGGGATGCCGAGCATCGTCGGGTAGCCGGCGCCGGTGCCGATGAACACCGCGTCGAAGCCCATCTCGTCGACCATCTGCTCGACGGTGAACAGCCGGCCGACCACGGTGTTGGTCCGGAACTCGACGCCGAGGCGCTCGAGTGCCGCGATCTCGGCGTCGATCACCTCGTTGGGCAGCCGGAAGTCCGGGATCCCGTAGCGCAGCACGCCGCCGGCCAGGTGCAGCGCCTCGAACACCGTGACCTGGCAGCCGGCCTTCGCGAGGTCGGCGGCGCAGGCCATCCCGGCCGGGCCGGACCCGACGATGCCGACCCGGTACGGGGTCGGGACCACGTAGGGACGCTGCGACCAGCCCTCGCTGATCGCCAGGTCGCCGACGTACCGCTCGAGCCGCCCGATCGCCACGGGTTCGAGGGCGCCGCCGACGGTGCACACGCTCTCGCACTGCGACTCCTGCGGGCAGACCCGCCCGCAGACGGCGGGCAGCAGGTTCGTCCGGGCGATCGTCTCGTAGGCGCCCTGGACGTCCTTGTCGGAGACCTTGCGGATGAACTCCGGGATGTCGACCGAGACCGGGCAGCCCGACATGCACGGCGCGTCGGCGCAGAACAGGCAACGCTGCGCCTCGCGGGCGGCCTCGTCGGCGTCGTAGCCGAGGTTCACCTCGTCGAAGCTGCCGATCCGCTCGGCGGCGGGCTGCTCGCGGACCGGGGTTCGGTCCTGCGGGATGCTGCGGATGGTTCGCTTGGCCATGTCACGCTCCCTGGCCGGTCGGCGCCGGGATCAGGTCGTCGGCCACGGCGTTCTCGGCCCGCCGGCACGCGTGGTACCAGTGGTCCAGGGCCTGGGCCTCCTCGCCGCGGTAGCGACCGAGCCTGGAGCGGAGGTCGGCGAAGTCGACGGCGTGGCCGTCGAAGTCCGGCCCGTCCACGCAGGCGAAGCGCACCTGGTCGCCCACCCGGACGCGGCAGCCGCCGCACATCCCGGTCCCGTCCACCATGATCGGGTTGAGGCTGACGACCGTCTTGATGCCGTGCGGCCGGGTCGCCTCGGCGCACGCCTGCATCATCACCGGCGGTCCGATCGCGACGACCTCCGCCACGTCGGGGTGCTGCTCGAGCGCGAGCCGCAGCCCGTCGGTGACCAGGCCCTGGATGCCGGCCGAGCCGTCGTCGGTGCACAGGATCAGCTCGTCGCACACCTCGCGGAACTTGTCCTCCCAGAACACCAGGTCGGCGTTGCGGAAGCCGAGCACGCCGATCACGGTCGCACCGCGCTCGTGGAACGCGCGGGCCTGCGGGTAGACCGGCGCCACCCCGAGCCCACCGCCGACGCACACCACGGTCCGCGCGCTGCCGATCGTGCTCGGCACGCCGAGCGGCCCGGCCATGCCGTGCAGGTCCGTGCCGACCTGGCAGAGCTGCTGCATCTCGCGGGTGGTCTTGCCGACCGCCTGGACGACGAGCGTGACGGTCCCGCGGTCCCGGTCGAAGTCGGCGATCGTGAGCGGCACCCGTTCGCCCTCGGGGTGGGTCATCACGATGACGAACTGGCCGGCCCGCGCGGCGCGCGCCATCTGTGGATGGAGCACCTCGAGGCTGAAGGTGACGTCGGAGATGTCCACGCGGTCGACGACCGGGAGGCCCGGCCCGGCGCCAGGGATGGGTGGGGTAGGGGCAGGGTCCGACCTCAGGGCGTCGGAAGAGCTCGTCATTGCGCTCCGTCCAGTGCTGACCACCCGCAGGGCACGAGGCGCGGAGGCACGAGGCACGCGTCACGCGCCACGCGGGCAACGAGACGTCTTTCACTCTGACTCCGGTCCGGCCCTATGTCACGCCGCCATCCGTGGAATGCGGCGAAGAACACACCCCTGGGGGTATGCGGACGGTGCAGGGGCAGGGCCGCCAGGGCCTGACGTCCCGCAATCGAGGCCCGCGGGCCTGGTCAGAGTCGCCGCCACTAACGATAATGAGACTCGATTGCTACCGCGACCCACCAGGGAGACCCGCCATGTCCACGACGAAGACGCCGCGCCCCCGCCTGACCCGGGAGTGCTGCATCCACGAGGCGATCCACAGCCGCAAGATGGAGGGGATCCACACCGGCGCGACGGCGCGGCCGTCGGCCGGCCACGACCGCGAGCGCCCCGCACCGGCGAGCTCGCCCAGGACCTGACCGACCCGGCGTCGACCGCGGCGCACGCTCGGCCCCCTCCCCCGCCGCGCCGCTCGGGCCCTCCACGCGCCCCACACTCACCCGCTCGGACGACCGGGGTTGTGCCGTCGACCCAATTTCGGAGTACGCTCATTTTTGAGCACGATCCGAAATGCCCGACGGACCACGTCGCGGCACGCAGCGACAGGGAGGCGTCGTGGTGGGTTCCGGAGACCGGACGGGCCACGTCACGGCCGGCACGCGCACGAAGCGCGATCCCGGCCTCGCCGAGCGGTCGACGACCCCCGGCCGCCGCGAACGGTCCAAGCAGGACAAGCGCGACCGGATCTTCTCGGCCGCCGCGGAGCTGTTCGCCGAGCGCGGCTTCGAGAACGTCACGACCCAGGCGATCGCCGACCGCGCAGACGTCGGCACGGGCACGGTGTTCCGCTACGCCGCGACCAAGGGCGAGCTCTTCCTCATGGTCTTCAACGAGCGGCTCGCGGCGGCCGTCGCGGAGGGCGCCGGGGCCGCCGCCGACGAACCCGACGTCACCCGCGCGGTGTGCGCGCTCGTCGAGCCGGTCCTGACCTGGGGGCACGACCTGGGCGACGCCGCCGACTACCAGCGCGAGCTGCTGTTCGGCCCGCCCACCGAGCGCTACCGCGCCGAAGGTCTGCAGATCGTCGCCGATCTCGAGCTCCGCATCACGGAGCGGCTGCTGAGCTCGGCCGGCACCACCACGCCCGCCGCGCGTCAGGGCGCCGAGCGCGCGGCGCGGACGGTCTTCGCCGTGCTCAACCTCCTGCTCGTCCAGCCGCTGAACGGCCTCCACCCGGGTACCGATCCGGGACGCGAGCTGCGCGCCCAGGTCGCGCAGGTCGTGCGGGGCTTCCTCCTGTCCGCGGCGGGCCCGGACACGGCCGCCACCGGTGACGTCGGCTGAGCGCTCCGCCCGACGCACCACCCCACCGCCCTGCGCGCGCCCGCGCGCGCCGACGACCCGACCACCAGGAAGGACATCCCATGCGATACACCAGCGGCAACTACGAGGCGTTCGCCCGCCCACGCAAGCCCGCGGGCGTGGAGGACAAGACCGCGCTGTTCGTCGGCGCGGGCCTGGCCTCGCTCGCCGGCGCCGCGTTCCTGATCCGGGACGGCCACATGCCGGGCGAGAAGATCACGATCCTCGAACGCCTCGAGCTGCCGGGAGGCGCCCTGGACGGGATCAAGGAGCCCGAGCGCGGTTTCGTGATCCGCGGCGGCCGGGAGATGGAGGACCACTTCGAGTGCCTGTGGGACCTGTTCCGGTCCATCCCGTCGCTCGAGGTCGAGGGCGCGAGCGTGCTCGACGAGTTCTACTGGCTCAACCTGGACGACCCGAACTACTCGCTGCAGCGGGCCACCGTCGACCGCGGCCAGGACGCGCACACCGACGGGCTGTTCACCCTCGGCGAGAAGGCGCAGAAGGAGGTCGTCAAGGTCTTCCTCGCGACCCGCGAGGAGATGGAGAACAAGCGCATCGACGAGGTGTTCGGCCGCGAGTTCCTCGACTCCAACTTCTGGCTCTACTGGCGGACGATGTTCGCGTTCGAGGAGTGGCACTCCGCGCTGGAGATGAAGCTCTACCTGCACCGGTTCATCCACCACATCGGCGGGCTGCCCGACTTCACCGCGCTGAAGTTCACCAAGTACAACCAGTACGACTCGCTCGTGCTGCCGCTCTACACCTGGTTGCTCGACCACGGCGTGCGGTTCGAGTTCGGCACCGAGGTCACCGACGTCGACTTCG
This sequence comes from Actinotalea endophytica, assembly GCF_025717005.1. Taxonomy (GTDB): domain Bacteria; phylum Actinomycetota; class Actinomycetes; order Actinomycetales; family Cellulomonadaceae; genus Actinotalea. The sequence goes on along the minus strand of NZ_JAOVZU010000009.1, from coordinate 122,627 downwards.
ACATCGCGGGCGAGCGCAAGCAGGCCACCCGGGTGCACTGGCTGCGCCACGGCGAGCAGGGGTCGACCGAGCTCGGTGCCGACGACCTGCTGCTCATGACGATCGGGTCGCTCACGGAGAACTCCGACAACGGGGACCAGCACACCCCCGCCCGGCTCGACGAAGGACCGGCGCCCGCGTGGGACCTGTGGCGCCGGATCGCCGCGAAGGACCCCGCGTTCGGCCGTCCCGACGTGTTCGGGGCGCACATCCCGCAGACCAAGTGGGAGTCGGCCACCGTGACGACGCACGACCCGCGCATCCCCGGGTACATCGAGAAGGTCGCCAAGCGCGACCCGCTCAGCGGCAAGGTCGTGACCGGCGGGATCGTCACCGCCCGAGACTCGGCATGGCTGCTCAGCTGGACCGTGAACCGCCAGCCGCACTTCAAGCAGCAGAAGCCCGGCGAGGTCGTCGTGTGGGTGTACTCGCTGTTCGTCGACCGCCCCGGCGACTACGTCAAGAAGCCGATGCAGGACTGCACGGGTGAGGAGATCACCCGTGAGTGGCTCTACCACCTCGGGGTGCCGGTCGACCAGATCGACGAGCTCGCGGCCTCCGGCGCCACGACGGTGCCGGTGATGATGCCGTACGTCACCTCGTTCTTCATGCCGCGTCAGGCCGGCGACCGACCCGACGTGGTCCCCGCCGGCTCGGTCAACTTCGCGTTCATCGGCCAGTTCGCCGAGAGCGGCCGGGACTGCATCTTCACCACCGAGTACTCGGTCCGCACCCCGATGGAGGCCGTCTACACGCTGCTCGGTGTGGAGCGCGGTGTGCCCGAGGTGTTCGGCTCGACCTACGACATCCGCACGCTGCTCGCCGCGACGAACCGGCTGCGCGACGGGGCCGAGGTGAAGGTCCCGGGCGGCGCTCTGGGCCGCAGGCTGGTGGCCAGCAAGATCGACGACAACCAGATCGGCGAGCTGCTGCGCGAGTTCGGCATCGTCCGATAGGCCGCGGGGTCACCCGAACCGGGCCCTCACCGGGCGTCGGTTCGGGTGACCCGGGCAGTCAAGGCCGTTGGTCCCCTGCGCGTGCGGGGGTGGACAGTGCCAGGATCGGACCAACGCGTGCGCGACGGCGCGCACGAGGGAGGTGGCACACATGCCCGAGACGACGGAGACCATCTGCCACTGGGAGCAGGTCCAGCGCCAATGGAAGTGGGAGTGGGCCAGCTACCACCCCCACCCCGGGGTGTTCTGGACCGCCGGTGGCGAGGACGGCACGACCGAGCTCCTGGAGGACGCCACCTTGGCGCCTGAGCCACCCGAGCTCAAGGTCGACGTCACCTACGGCAGCAGGTGGGAGAAGGTCTCCGGGACCGGGACGAACGTCGTCATCGCGGCGGTCGACCTGCCCGAGAGCGAGACACCCGTCGGCGACGGGTGGCACATGGTGGAGACCGTCGGCCGCTGACCGGCTCGACCACCACAGATCGACCGGCACCCGCCGCCCGAGACCCGGGCGGGCCAGGTGGGACGTTCAGGCTTGCGTCTCGCTGCGGTCGCCCGACCAGAGGGTGTGGTAGGTGCCGGGCTTGTCGGTGCGCTGGTAGGTGTGTGCGCCGAAGAAGTCACGCTGTGCCTGGATGAGCGCGGCGGGGAGCCGGTCGGCACGCAACGCGTCGTAGTACGCCAGCGACGACGCGAACGCCGGAGCGGGCACGCCGTTGAGCGCGGCGGCGGAGACCACCCTCCGCCAGGCCGCGACACCGTCGGCCACGGCCTCGGCGAAGTAGGCGTCGGCGATCAGCAGCGGCAGGTCCGGGGTGCGTTCGTAGGCCTCGGTGATCCGGTCCAGGAACTTGGCGCGGATGATGCACCCACCTCGCCAGATCCGGGCCATCGCCCCGCGGTCGATGTCCCACCCGTGCTCGGCCGAGGCGGCGGCGATCTGGTCGAACCCCTGGGAGTACGCCACCACCTTCGACGCGTACAGCGCCTTGCGCACGTCCTCGACGAACGCGTCGGCGTCGGCGACCTCCCAGGTGCCGGCGTGCCCCGGGAGGTCCTTGGCCGCCTCACGCTGGGGCACCGAGGACGACACCGCACGGGCGAACGTCGCCTCGGCGATCCCGGTCACCGGCACCCCGAGGTCGAGGGCGGCCTGCACGGTCCACCGCCCGGTGCCCTTCTGCCCGGCCTGGTCCACGATCACGTCCACCAACGCCTTGCCGGTCGCCGCATCGGTCTGCGCCAGCACCTCGGCGGTGATCTCGATCAGGAACGAGTCCAGATCCCCCTGGTTCCAGGTGGCGAACACCTGCGCGAGCTCGGCCGGCGCGGCACCCAGCGCGTGGCGCATCAGGTCGTAGGCCTCACCGATCAGCTGCATGTCGGCGTACTCGATGCCGTTGTGCACCATCTTCACGAAGTGCCCCGCACCGTCCGGGCCCACGTGCGTGCAGCACGGCACCCCGTCCACGTGCGCGGAGATCTCCTCCAGCATCGGACCCAACGCCGCATACGACTCCGCCGGCCCGCCGGGCATGATCGACGGACCGTTCAGCGCCCCCTCCTCACCACCGGAGATGCCCGCACCCACGAAGTGCAGACCCTTCTCCCGCAGCGCGGCCTCCCGCCGGATCGTGTCCGGGAAGTGCGAGTTCCCGCCGTCGACGACGATGTCCCCGTCCTCCAGCAGCGGCACCAGCTCGTCGATCACCGCGTCGGTCGGCCCACCCGCCTTGACCATGATCACCACCCGGCGCGGCCGCTCGAGGCTCGCCACGAAGGCCGCGAGCTCGTGGGCAGGCACGAACTCGCCGTCGTCCCCGTGCGCCGCCACCACCTCGTCGGTCTTCGCTGCCGTGCGGTTGTACAGCGCGACCCGGTACCCGTGACGCGCGAAGTTCCGCGCCAGGTTCGAGCCCATCACCGCCATCCCGACGACGCCGATCTGGGCGAGCGGGGCGGGCTGCTGGGTGGTCATCGACGTGGTCATCTCCTGTGGCGAGCGCAGCCGGCGGGCTGCGGGGTTTGTGCGCTGCCAGTCACGCACACCACCACCCGCTCCGCAACGCGGTGAGCCGACGCACCGCCCCGGCGCGGCGCGGGGGCCGCGAAGGGGCGCCGGGTGGCCGCCTCAGGCGCCGGGTGGCCGCCTCAGGCGCCGGGTGGCCGCCTCAGGCGCCGGGCGGCCGCCTCAGGCGCCGGGCGCTTGCAGCGGCGCGGTGTCCATCCAGATGGCGAGCCTCGCGACCCGCGCCGCACCGGGGCTGACCGGCCGGAGGAGCTGCCCGAGCGCCCGGACCACCGGGAGCGGCACGTGCCGAGGCCGGGTACCCGACGCGCTGATCGATGCGGCGAGCGCGTCGAGCGTGAGGTTCTGGTCGGCGGGCAGGTCGACCACCCGGCCGCGCAGGCGGTCGTCGAGGCACACGTCGGCCACCGCCCGCGCGACCGCATCCACGCCGACCATCGCGATCGGGTTCACCCCCCGTCCGAGCACGACCGGTCGCCCGCCGCGCCCGGCGGACCGGCGCAGCACGTCCTGCCAGAGCTCGAGGTACGCGGGCGCGCGCACCACGGTCCACGGGATCCCGCTGGCCCGCAGATGCTCCTCGGCCCGCCACTTGGCGCGCTGCAGCTCGTTGCCCGCGGGTCCGGCGCCGCGGACCGAGACCAGCACCACCCCGGCCCCGCCCGCCCGGGCCGCGTCGACGAGGGCGACGTTGCCTCGGTGATCGACCGACTCCGGTGACACGCCGCGACCCGTGAGGCCGTGCACGGCGGAGACCACGAGCTCGGCGCCGGCGACCGCGGCGGCGAGGCTCGCCGGCTCGCGCACGTCGGCGCGGACCACGTCGCGGACGAGGCCACCGAGCCCGCCGGGGAGATCGCCGCGGCGCGAGACAACGCGCACCTCGGCCCCGGTGGCCGTGAGCATCGGCACGAGCGCTGCGCCGAGCCGCCCCGTTCCACCGACGACGCTGATCACCGGCCCTGCGCCCCCATGGCGGCGCGCACCGCCGCGTCGCTGTCGACCGCCGCGTGGTCCACCGGTTCGAGGAAGAACCGTCCGGAGGCGATCGCGCCGTCCCGGACGCCGAAGACCATGACCCCGACGAGCTCGTGCGGCGCGCCGTCCCGGCGCGTCCCGGTCATCGACATCTCGAGCCACACCGTGGTGGTTCCCGAGCCGGCCGGGGCGTCGGCCCGGGCGTGCACCGTGCAGGTCAGGTCCGGGACTCCCGCGAGGATCGCCGCCCAGTTGCGCCTGACCTGCTCGTTCCCGGTGAAGCCGCGGGACGGGTGCACCGGGTCGGTCAGCACGTAGTCCGGCGCGAAGCACGCGACGAGGGCATCGAGGTCGTGCGCGTTGGTGGCCGCCATGAGCCGGTCGACCACATCAGGTTCGAGGACGTGCGGCGAGTGCTCCACAGGGACGACCACCTTTCGATACAGTTTCCTGTAACGAAAGGAGTCTGCGCCGTGGACAGCACACCCGTCAAGGGGCGCCGGTACGACGCGAGCGGGCGCCGCCGCGCTGCCGAGGAGCGGCGGCGGACCACGGTGGACCAGGCCCGCGCACTCTTCCTCGAGCGAGGCTTCGCCGGGACGACCGTCGCCGCGGTGGCCGAGCGCGCCGAGGTCTCGGTCGAGACGATCTACAAGTCCTTCGGCGGCAAGGCCGGGCTGGTCCGGGCCGTGTGGCAGCAGGCGCTCGAAGGAACGGGGCCGGTCCCGGCGGAGGAACGGTCGGACGCTGTCTCGTCCGTGGCCGACGACCCGCTCGAGGTGATCGGGACCTGGGCGCGCCTGTCGGCCGAGGTCGGCGAGCGGGCCGCGCCCGTGCTCGCGCTGGTCCGCGAGGCGGCCGCCGCGGACCCCGAGGCAGCAGACCTGCTCACCGAGATCGACGACGGTCGGCTCGCCCGCATGGTGCACAACGCCGAGGCGCTCGCTCGCCACGGCCACCTTCGCCCGAGCCTCTCGACGCGACGCGCGGCGGAGGCGATGACGGTACTCAGCAGCTCGCTGCACGACCCGCTGGTCGACGGCTTCGGGTGGAGCGCGGCGGAGTACTCCGCCCTCATGGCGCGACTGCTGGCGGCGGCCCTGCTGGACGACCGCGCGACCGGCGGCAGCGACTGAGCGACCGTGGTGCACCCCGACCCGGGAGCCCCTGCCGTCAGTCGAGGTCCTCGCCGGCCAGCGCCTTGGCGGCGAGGCGCTCTTCCTCGCTGACCTCCCAGACCTCGTACGCGGCGTGGAACGCCAGGGCGATGATGAAGCAGCCGAGCAGCAGGTCGGGCCAGCCCGAGCCGGTCCACACGGTCACGACGCCCATCGTGATGATCGCGAGGTTGACCAGCACGTCGTTGCGCGCCGAGAGGAACGCGGCCCGGCTCAGCGACCCGCCGTGGTGCCGGACCGACGCGAGCAGCCACGCGCTCGCGCCGTTGACCACGATCGCACCGAGCGACGCGAGCACGAGCGGCACCACCTCCGGTGCCACCGGGTCCGAGAAGCGCCGGATCGCCTCGATCCCGGCCAGTGCCGCAGGCCCGAGGATGATCAGTGCCATGCCCTTGCCGACCATGGCGCGCCGGGCGAGCGGCCAGCCCAGAGCGATGAAGATCAGCAGGTTGACGGCGGTGTCCTCGAGGAAGTCGACACTGTCCGCGAGCAGCGCGATCGACCCGGCGACGAGCGCGACCGAGAACTCGACGAAGAAGTAGCCGAAGTTCAGGCCGGCGACCACGAGCACCGCGCGCCGCAACCGGCGGGCGTCCAGGGGTTCGGCCGAGGAGTCCTCGGCGCGGTCGGGCTCGCTCACGCCGGGGACTCTACCGAGCCGTCGCCGGCCCAGACCGCGGGGTCCAGCAGCACCCGCGTCCAGGCGTCCGCGAGGTGGCGTCCGAACCGGTCCGGGCTCCAGCCGCGACGGGCCAGCACGGTGAAGTACTCGGCGCTGTTCATCGACCAGACGACGTCGGCGACGGCCTGGTCGTCCAGGTCGGCGCGGAGCTCGCCGGTGCCCCGCAGGTCCTGCGCGAAGAGCAGCATGTTCCGAGCGCGGCGCTCGTCGAGCGCGGCCCACCCGTCGGCACAGCCCGCGTCGGTCTGCCCCGCCTCGCGCAGTGCCTCCTGCAGCGGCGCCGTGGCCGGAAGCAGGTGCGCGAGGGACGCGGCGTAGATCTCGATCTTCTCGCGCGCCGTGGCCGCCGCCCGGATGCGTTGCACGTACTCGCGCTGCTCGGCCGGGATCGGTCGGTCGGAGTCGCCCAGCACCATGTCGATCACGGCGAGCACGACATCCGGCTTGCGCCCGACGCTCGCGTAGACGGTGTCCAGCGCGACGCCCGCACGCTCGGCGATCCGGCTGATCGGGACGGAGTACCCCTCGTCGGTGAACAGCTCCCGCGCGGCGAGCAGGACGGTGTCCCGCGTCTCGGCGGCCCGGGCCGCGCGCACGTCGGACCGATAGCTCCGCCTCTTGACTCCGCCTGCCACGGACCTATCCTATATTTGTCCGAAGGTGCTTCGGGTGAATTTCCGTTCCGAGGAGGAGCGATGGTCACCGAGCAGTTCGACGAGCGGTTCCACAGCGAGACGTTCGACACCGTGGTCGTCGGGGGCGGGCAGGCTGGTCTGGCGATGGGCTACCACCTGGCCCGGCTCGGTGAGTCGTTCGTGATCCTCGACGCGGGAGCCCGCGTCGGTGACGCCTGGCGCACCCGCTGGGACTCGTTGCGACTGTTCACCCCGGCCCGCTACAGCGGGCTCCCCGGGACGCCGTACCCCGGCTCACCGTGGGCGTTCCCGGGACGCGAGGAGTTCTCCGACTACCTCGAGGCGTACGCGACCGAGCACCAGCTGCCCGTGCGCACGGGGACGCGCGTGACGCGGGTCGGGCGCGAGGACGACCGCTTCGTGGTCGAGACGCCGGACGGGCGGGTCCTGGCCCGGCGGGTCGTGCTCGCGGCGGGCTTCGACGCCCTGCCCCGCGTCCCGGCGTTCGCCGCCGAGCTCGACCCGGCGATCGCGCAGCTGCACTCGTCCGCTTACCACCGGCCGTCCGACCTGCCCGACGGCGACGCGCTCGTGGTGGGCGCCGGCAACTCCGGAGCCGACATCGCACTCGAGCTGTCCGCCACGCGGCGCGTCCTGCTGGCCGGCCGGCACCCGGGCCAGATCCCGTTCCGGATCGAGAGCCCCGCGGCACGGTTGGCGACGCTCGTGGTGTTCGCGGCGTTCTCGCACGTCCTGACGTTGCGCACGCCGATCGGGCGGCGCGCCCGCGCGGGCGTCCTCGGGCACAGCGGGCCACTGGTCCGGGTCAAGAGCGCCGACCTCGCCGCCGCCGGTGTGCACCGCGTGCCGCGGATCGCCGGGGTGGTGGACGGCCGGCCGGTGACCGACGACGGCACGACTCTCGACGTGGCCGCCGTGGTGTGGAGCACCGGGTTCCGGCCCGACTTCTCCTGGCTCGACCTGCCGGTGCTCGGACCGGACGGGCTACCCGTCCACGACCGCGGCGTCGTCGCCGGCCAACCCGGCCTGTACCTGCTCGGGCAGCTGTTCCAGTACTCGCTCGCGTCCTCGATGATCCACGGCGTCGGGCGTGACGCCGCGTACCTGGCCGACCGCCTCGCTCACGCGGCGGCGACCAGCACCGCGACCGGGATGACCCGGCCGGCCCGCTCCGCGTAGCGCGCCACCTCGGGCGCCTGGGCGAGGATCACGCCCTGCCAGACCTCGCCGTGCTCCGACCCGACGAGCTCGCGTGGCGCGACGCGGAACGCCCGCGCACCGACCTGGACCTCGGCGACCTCGACGCGGCGGAGGTTCTCGAACCAGTCCGGGTCGCGCCTCGACCCGGAACCGGTCCCCCAGACCACCAGGCCGCCGGCGGCCTCGAGGTAGCGGACGCACACCGACCGGGGCAGGCCGCTGCGCCGGCCCGGCACGGTCAGGAGCAGGACGTGCACGTCCTTGCCGGAGCTCGACAGCCGCCCGTCGAACCGCCGGTACAGCCACACGCCGAGGCCGTTGCCGGCCCGGGCGAACCACCCGTGGTGCGCCATCGCACTCCCCGTCAGCGGAGCAGGTCCGTGAGCCCATCGAACGTCTCGAGCAGGCCCGAGCGCAACGCGACCTGGAACTGTCCGTGCTGGTGCACCGCGATGACGACCTCGGGCCGGGCGTCGATCGCGGCCTGGTCCACCAGCTCGGGGTCGTGCAGCTCGAAGCGCAGCCGTGCCCAGCACCGGGTGAGCGACGCGACGTTCGCGCGCCCGCCGACGGCCTCCAGGAGCGCCTCCACAAGGGTCATGACCCGCCGCCCGCGACGGCCGCGTCGACCAGCCGGCTCACGTGCAGCGCGAGGTAGAGGATCTCGTCGGTGGTCACCGCCCAGCCGAACCGGTCGGCGAGCAGCGTGCCGATCCGGCCCGCCGAGGTGTACTCGTTGGGGCGCGCGCTGCGCAGGGCCGCGTGCAGCTCCTCAGGTGTCTCGCGCAGCTTCTTGCCCGCCCGCTGGCGCACGAAGAGGTACCGCAGGTGGGTCACGAACCGGGCGACGTCGACGCTGCCCTCGTCGATCTCGACCTGGTACTCCGACTCGATGATGTCGATCACCTCGCGCAGCAGCTCGGTCATCTGCACGGTGGTGCTCAGGTCGGCCGCGCCGAACTGGGCGTTCACCAGGTGCAGCGCGAGCGGCACGGCCTCGACGTCCGGCAGCCGCACACCCCGCTCGGCCGCCACGAGGTCGAGCGCCTCACGCGCGACCGCGACCTCGGCGGGGTAGAGCGAGTGCACCTCCCACTGCAACGGGTACTCGATCTCCCCGGCGCCCTCGGCGGCGCGACGCAGCGCGAAGCTGAGGTGGTCCGCCATCGGGATCAGCACGTTCTCGGTCACGTGCCCGCCGAGTCGCTGCCGGGCCAGGTCGACGACCCGCTCGGTGAGCTCGATGTCGGCCAGCGGGATCTCGTCGACGAAGGCCGCGATCCGCTCGGGCGTCGTCGCCCCGCTCGGGACGAAGCGCCGCTCGACCCGCTCCAGGTCGATCTCGGCGCCGGGGGCCATCTGGAATCCGAGCCCCCGACCCAGCAGCACCAGCTCGGCGCCGTGGTCGTCGACGCCGAGCACGACGTTGTTGTTGAAGACCTTGAGGACCTTCACGCCCATCCCCTCTCGCCCTCGAGAGCCGCGGCACCCCAGCCGATCCTGCCCGAGCGCCTGCCCGCGGTCGAGGCCCCGCAGCGGGACCTCGACCGTCGCCGTCGTCATCGCGTCAGGCTGGCGCCGTTGCTGCGGATGACCTCTCCGTACCAGTCGAAGGACTTCTTGCGGTACCGGGTGAGGGTGCCGCTGCCGTCGTCGTCCCGGTCCACGTAGATGAAGCCGTAGCGCTTGGACATCTGCGCGGTCGAGGCGCTGACCAGGTCGATCGGGCCCCACGAGGTGTACCCGAGCACCTGCACGCCGTCCGCGACCGCCTCGGCGACCTGCACGAGGTGGTCGTTCAGGTAGGAGATCCGGTAGTCGTCGACGACCGTCTTCACACCGTCGACCTCGACCAGCCGGTCCTTGGCACCCAGCCCGTTCTCGACGATGAACAGTGGCTTGCCCCACCGGTCCCAGAACTGGTTCAGCACGACCCGCAGGCCGACGGGGTCGATCTGCCAGCCCCACTCCGAGGCGGGCAGGTGCGGGTTGGGGACACCACCCATGATGTTGCCCTCGCCGGCCGACTTGGTCGGGTCGGCCGTCTCGCACAGCGACATGTAGTAGCTGAAGGACACGAAGTCGACGGTGTTCGTGAGGATCTCGCGGTCCTCGTCGGTGATGTCGAGCTCGATGTCGTTCTCGCGGAAGTAGCGCAGCGCGTAGCCGGGGTAGGCGCCGCGGGTGTGCACGTCGGAGAACATCAGGTTCGCGTGGTCGGCGTTCATCACGGCGAGCACGTCCGCGGGGGCGGGGGTCAGCGGGTAGATCGGCATCGCGATGACCATGCATCCGACCTGGATGTCGGGGTCGGTCTCGTGGGCGATCTTCGTGGCCAGGGCGCTCGCGACCAGCTCGTGGTGGGCCGCCTGGAACAGTGCGCTCGGCGCAAGCCGGTCCTTGGGCGTGTTGATCCCGCCGGACAGCAGCGGCGCGTGCAGGACGGAGTTGATCTCGTTGAACGTGAGCCAGCGCTTGACCCGGTGGCCGTAACGCTCGAACAGCACCCGCACGTAGCGCTCGTAGAAGCCGATCAGGTCACGCGACACCCAGCCGTCGTACGTCTCGGCGAGGTGCAGCGGGGTCTCGTAGTGGGAGATCGTCACGAGCGGCTCGATGCCATGCTTCTCGAGCTCGTCCAGGACCCGGTCGTAGAAGGCCAGACCCTCCTCGTTGGGGGCCTCCTCGTCTCCGTTCGGGAAGATCCGGGACCAGGCGATCGAGAACCGGAACACCGAGAAGCCCATCTCGGCGAACAGGGCGATGTCCTCGGCGTAGCGGTGGTAGAAGTCGATCGCCTCGAGCTTCAGGTTGTCCGGCGTCGGAACCTCGGTGCGGGGCGCGACGATGCCGTTCGGCATCACGTCCTGGATCGAGAGCCCCTTGCCGCCCTGGTCGTAGGCACCCTCGATCTGGTTGGCGGCGGTGGCACCACCCCACAGGAAACCGTCCGGGAAGACGACGGGGTTCGACGTGGTCATGATGAGCAGTTCTCCGTTCGGGACGAGTCGGGTGCTGCCGTGCACCCGATGACGGGGGTCGAGTGGGAACCGGCCGGGGGGGGGGGGGGGGGGCCGCCCGGCCGCGGGGGGGCCGGGCCCGGGGGGGGCCGCGCCGCCCCGGTGGGGGGCGGGGGGCGCCCCCCGGGGCCCGCGCCGCCCCCCCCCCCCCCCCCGCCCGTCGGGTCAGCCGACCAGGTCGAGCGCGACCTCGCCCTTGGCGATGTCGCCGGTGGCCACCGGGACGACGGCCGAGTACGGGCCGTTGTTGGTGACGATCATGACCGTGATCGGGTTGTAGCCGGCCGCCTCGATGGCAGCGAGGTCGAACTGGGTGAGCAGGTCGCCGGCCCGGACGCGAGCGCCCTGCGCGACGGCCGCCGTGAAGTGCCGGCCCTTGAGCTCGACGGTGTCGAGGCCGACGTGCACGAGCACCTCGAGCCCGGTGTCGGTGCGGATCCCGAAGGCGTGCGGCATCACGGTGACCAGCTCGCCGGACACCGGCGCGAACGCCTCGCCGACCGCCGGCACGACGGCCAGACCGGCACCCATGGCGCCGGACGAGAAGACCTTGTCCGGGACGGCGTCGAGCGGCACGACGGTGCCGATCGCGGGCGCGGTCACCGCGACCGCCTCGGAGGCGACCTCGCCGGCATCCTCCGGCTCGGCGACGGCCTCGGCCGTGGAGGGCAGGTCCTTGAACCCGAGGACCATGGTGAGCACGAACGCGATCACCACGGCGAGACCTGTGCCGAGCAGCTGCATCGCGAACGAGCCGATGTTGATCGTCGAGGTGAGGGTGATCAGACCCGGGAGCACGAAGCCCTCGGCGGCCGAGCCGCCGGCCGCGGCGATCGCACCACCGATCGCACCACCGATCACGCCGTAGACGAACGGCCGCTTCAGGCGCAGCGTGACGCCGTAGATCGCGGGCTCGGTGATGCCGGCGAGGATGCCCGAGATCGCGGCCGGGCCGGCGACCTCCTTGAGCTCCTTGTTGCGGGTCTTGACGAACACCGCGGCGGCGGCGGCACCCTGCGCGAGCACGGCGGCGAACAGCGGACCGGTGAGCAGCGAGTAGCCCTGGGTGGACAGGTCCTGGATCATCGCCGGGACGAAGCTCCAGTGCACGCCGAAGATCACGAACACCTGCCAGAAGGCGCCCATCAGCGCGCCGCCGATCACCGGGCTGAGGCCCCACAGCCAGTTGACGCCGTTGGACAGGCCGGTGCCGACCCAGTCGGAGACCGGGCCGATGACCAGGAAGGTCAGCGGGACGATGATCGCCACGACGAGCATCGGGGTCACGAAGTTGCGGATCGCCTCGGGCAGCACCCGGGTCAGCAGGTGCTCGAGCTTGGCCTGGGCATAGACCGCGAGGATGGTCGGGATGACGGCGGACAGATAGCTCACCATGATCACCGGGATCCCGATGAAGGTGAGCTGGTCGCCGCCGGCGAAGCCCTGCAGCGTGACCGAGACGCCGTCGGCGTTCGGGATCACCGCGATGGTCGCCGAGTAGATCAGCGCGCCGGCGATCGCGAGCGACGTGTAGACGTTCGCCTTGAACTTCTTCGCCGCGGTCACCGCGAGCAGCATGGGCAGGAACTGGAACAGTGCGTCGCCGGCCACGTACAGGATCGCGTAGGTCGAGTTCGCGGCCGCCTCGGGCTGGAGCTTGACCCAGACCGCCAGCAGGGCCTTCAGCAGACCGGTGCCCGCGAGGACCCACAGGAACGGCGTGAAGATGCTGGTGATCAGGTCGATCGCCTTCGCCAGCAGACCGCCCTGCACGGCGTCGCCGGCCTTGATGTCGTGCTTGGCCACCAGGGCCTCGTAGACGTTGTTGACGGTGTTGCCGATCACGACCTGGAACTGGCCGCCGGACTCGACGACCGTGATGACACCACGGGTCGCCTCGACCGCAGCCTTGTCCGCCTTGTCCCGGTCCTTCAGCGTGAACCGAAGTCGGGTCGCGCAGTGCGTCACCGACGCGACGTTGCTCTCGCCACCGACGCCCCGAAGGACGGCGTCGGCGAGCACCTCGTACTTGCTCGCAGTTGCCACGATTCCTCCTCGAATCAGTCATGTCCGCCGTTGGGGCATGCCTTTCGGGCAACAAAAAAACCCGAGACGAGATCTCGCACAACGAACGAGATCCGACTCGGGTTTTGCCTGCCGCGCAGTAACAATCCCAGACTTCGGGGATACCGAAACCGGCATCCGAGACACGAAGGTAGCCACCGAGGCACCCGGCCGTCAAGGACTCAGGTCCTGGTCGTCGAGATTCGGTCCGCCCGGCCGCACCGCCGAGCCCGGTGATCATCGTCGCAGGTCACCGCGTGCCCCGAAGCGGACCCGCGCGCCCGGGTCCGGGCTCCGGGCGCAGGCTCGCGCGCTGTCCCGGGCGATGCCATGAGGCCCGGAAGGACTTGACTCCGTGGCACACGTGGCCCTATACCAGTGGCCACGGATTGTGACCGACACCCGTCGGGCAAGACCTGGTGGAACTCGCGAGAGCGACGTTTCCCAGGTCTTTTTTGTGCACCGAGACATGACGAAGGGCAACACGATGCTCAGCAGGACCGTGACCGTAGGGGCCGCCTCCGGGCTGCACGCCCGACCCGCCGCGCTGTTCACCAAGGCGGCCGCGCAGTGCGGCCACCAGGTGCTGATCGGCCCCGCCGGAGGCCCGAGCGTCGACGCGTCGAGCATCCTCATGGTGATGGGCCTCGGCGTCCGGCAGGGGCAGCAGGTCGAGCTCTCGACGGCGGACGAGGCGGGGGCCGGAGCGCTCGACGAGCTGGCCGCCATGCTGGCCTCGGACCTGGACGCCGTGGGCTGATCACCGGCCGGAGCCGCCGGCCCGGCAGCGGGGCCCGATCGGACCGGACCGAGGCCGTCGGGCCCGACCGGAGGCCTCAGACCAGACCGAGCTCGTCGAACAACGTCACCAGGCCGGCGCGCTCGGGACCCGGCGCGACCCGGTCGGCGACCGCGAGGAGCCGCGGGTCGGCGCCCTCGATCGCGACGCCGACACCGGCCTCGGCGACCATCTCGAGGTCGTTGAGGCCGTCGCCGACCGCCACGACCTGGGCCATCGGCAGGCCGAGGTGCTCGGCCGCCAGTCGCATCCCGATGCCCTTGTGCACGCCGACCAGGTAGATCTCCCCGGCGCGCTCGCCGAGGCCCGGGATCGACGCGGGCAACGCCGCGACCTGCGGTCCCATCTCCTCGACCAGTGCCGGGATCGGCGTCGAGGAGTCGAAGCAGGTGATCTTGCCGAAGGACGCCGTGGTCAGGTCCGCGGACAACACGAGCCGGTCGAGGATGTCGTGCGGCACCGGGCTGGTGGCGTCCGGGAACCGCGCGGCGAAGTGGACGGCCAGGCGCTCGTCCACCCCGACGGCTCCGTGCAGCACGTCAGGCGCCTCCAGGAGGTAGGCGACGTCGTGGGCGTCCAGCACCTCGACCGCACGGGCGGCCAGGTCGGCCGGGAACCGCCGGTCGGCGAGCACCGTGCCACCCACCTCGACGTACGCGCCCGCGCCGCCGACGAAGCCGTCGAACCCGGCGGACATGATGCGCTCGGGGACCATGGACCTCGGCCGCCCGGTGCACAGCAGCACGGCGTTGCCCGCGGAGCGGGCCGCCCGGACCGCGGCCACGTGCGCCTCGGGCACGATCCCGCGCTGGGCGTAGGTGCCGTCGATGTCCAGGAACACTGCGCGCCGGCCGGGCCGGTCAGGGGACGTCACGGGCGACCACGGTACCGGGCAGCACGCAGGGCCCCGCACCGTCCCGGGCGTCAGCCTGGGCGAAGCTCCTGCGGGCGAACGACCGACGCCCCGAGCGGCGACGCCCCGGTCAGAGCGTGACGCTCCCCCGGATGAGCGACGTCGCGCTCCCGCCCACCCACACCGTGCCGTCCGGGTCGGCGGCGATCGCGATCGACCCGGCCCGGCCGACCCGGGCCCCCTGCGCCACCCGGTAGCGCGGGGTCGCGGCGCCCGTCCGGGCGAACCACTGGGCGACCGACGCGTTCAGGCTGCCGGTCACCGGGTCCTCACCGATGCCGACCCGGGGTGCGAAGGCACGCAGCTCGAAGGCGTGCTCGGACCCGGGCGGGTAGGCGCCCACCGCGCCGACCATCGCGTCCGGGATCCGGGTTAGGTCCGGGTCGAGCGCGAGGACCTCGTCGGCCGTGGCGAGCTGCAGCACCGCCCAGCCGGGTCCGTTGTCCACCCACTGATGGGCGACGACCCGGTCCCGCGTGATCCCGAACGCCGCCGTGAACCGCGCGACGTCCGCCTCGTAGAGCTCGCCGTCCCGCACCAGCGGCGGTGCCGCGAACGCCGGCTCGCCGTCCCCGATCCTGATCTCGACCAGGCCCGCCCCGCACTCCTGCACCACCCGGCCCTCGACCCGCGGTACACCGGCGTGCTCGAGCCAGGCGTGGGCCGACCCGAGCGTCGGGTGCCCGGCGAACGGGAGCTCGCCGCCCGGGGTGAAGATCCGCAGCCGGTAGTCGGCGCCGGGGTCCTCGGGCGGCAGCACGAAGGTGGTCTCGGACAGGTTCGTCCATCGCGCGAACCGGCCCATCTGCGCGTCCGTGAGGCCCGCAGCGTCGAGCACGACGGCCACCGGGTTCCCCAGGCAGGGACCGGTGCCGAACACGTCGACCTGGGCGAACGGACGGGTGCGGGGCTCGGTCATGCGCCCACCGTACGTGCGACGGGTCGCCGTCCGGCGTCGCGGACTACGTCGGCTCCGGCGACGTGTCGCCCTTCCGCCCGCGGACCGGCGCCACGTACGCGAGCAGCACGCCGAGCACCATCCCGGCGATCGGCGGAGCCGCGAGCCAGGCGATCGTCGCCGGCACCACGCCGAGCACGATCAGCACGAGGCCCACACCGAGCCCGAGGAACAGACCTGCGAAGAACCCGAGCACGGGCCGCCGCCGCACGTCGGTGGTCATGACGCACCTCCCGCCGCCGCGGCGCCGCCGGCCACGACCTTCGTGCCCGCGAACATGCCGATGAACATCAGCAGCCCGATCACGCCGAGCCCGAGCCCGCTCCAGAAGATCGGCGAGGAGGTCACCGCACCCGTCCCGGTGATCCAGCCGCTGCCGTGGCACGAGCCGCCGTCACCCGTGAGCGTGCCGCTGACCGGGATCACCATGCTGCCCCGCAGCGCCCACGCGATCGGGGCGAACGCGTCGGCGAGGTTCTCGGTGCCGCCTGCCGAGGTCTCGCCGTCGGCGTTCTCGAGGTCACCGCTCGCGACCCGCACGCCGCCGACCGTGATCGACCAGCTCCCGTTGGTGATGACCGCGTCGGTGCTGCCCGACCAGACCACCGTGCCGGCCGGGTCGACCGGCAAGGGGTCGGCCTGCGTCGCGCCCGGACCGGGGACCTCGACCGAGCCGAGCTCTGCTCCGGCCGCATCGGTGGTGGTGACGGACCCGGAGCAGCCCTCGGCCTCGACGGCCGACGCTGCGAGGGGTACCGCGACCACGGCGGCGACCGTTCCGGCGAGCACGAGCATGATCGGGCGACGCTTCATCGCAGCCTCCGGGTGGCTTCCTTGGCATTCCCGTGGGGCGAACGTTACTCGCGCCACGCGAGCCGCGGGTCCGCTTCGGCGGCCTCCGTCGGGTCGGCCGGGTCCGCACCGCGGCGACGGGCCGACTCCCGGACGATCAGGTGGGTCGGCAAGGGCGTGTCCGTCGTCTCGCCCTCGCCTTCCTCGAGCGCGACCAGCACCTTCTGCAGCATGAGCTCGCCCAGCGCGGCGAAGTCCTGGCGGACGGTCGTCAGCGGCGGGTAGAGGTAGGCGGCCTCCGGGATGTCGTCGAAGCCGACGACGCTGACGTCCTCCGGCACGCTGATCGACCGCTCGCGCAGCGCCGAGAGCAGCCCGAGGGCCGTGAGGTCGTTGGACGTGAAGATCGCCATCCCGGGCTCGAGGTCCATCTCCCGCCCGATCCGGTACCCGTCCGCGGCGCTCCAGTCCCCGTAGACCAGGTCGACCACCGGCAACCCGCGCTCGGCGAGCTCGTCGCGCCAGCCGCGGACCCGCTCGACCGCGTCCGCGGCACGCGCGGGTCCCGCGATGTGCGCGATACGCGTGTGGCCCAGCTCGGCGAGGTGGCGCACCGCGGAGCGCGCACCCCGGTACTGGTCGATCTGCACGAGCAGCGGGCTGCGCCGGGCCGACGACGCCGCCGCCACGACGGGCACCGACAGGTCGAGGCCGCGCACCATCTCCAGCACGCCGATGTCCATCACGATCAGCACGATCGCGTCGACCCGCTGGCGCAGCAGGCCTTCGATCGCGGCCCGGACCGCGCCCGGGTCGTCGTCGACCGTGGTGACCATGTCGACGCTGTAGCGGGCCGCGCGGGCCGCCATCGAGAAGTGCATCCCGATCCGGATCGGTCCGTGGTCGGACACGGCAGGTGCGATCAGGCCGATCGTCCGGGTCCGGCGCGACACCAGCGACCGGGCCGCCGGCGACGGGCTGTACCGCAGCTGGGCGATGGCCTGCTCGACGCGCTCGCGGGTCGCGGGACGCACGTTGGGCAGACCGTTGAGCACGCGCGAGACCGTCTGGTGCGAGACCCCCGCGAGACGGGCGACGTCGAAGATGTTCGCGGCCCGGGCCGGCTTGCCGTCGGACATGCTCAGCCCTCCTGCTCGTCGGGCTGGGCCACGAGGGCCAGGAGGGAGTCGACCGTCATGTCGCCCGAGCGGAGCGTCTCGACGATCCGTCCGTCGCGCAGGATCGCCACGCGGTCCCCGACCCGCAGGACCTCCTCGAGCTCGGCGGAGATGAACATGACGGACAGGCCGTTGTCCGCGAGCTCGCCGACCAGGTTCTGGATGTCGACCTTGGCGCCGACGTCGATGCCACGCGTCGGCTCGTCGAGCACGAGCACGCGGGGCGCGAGCGCGAGCAGCCGGGCGAGCAGCACCTTCTGCTGGTTGCCGCCGGAGAGCGTGCCGGCCGGCCGGTCGAGGTCGGGCGGTCGGATCCCGAGCGCCTCGACCCAGCTCTGCGCGAGCTCGCGCTGCCGGGCCGGCCGGATCCGCCGGAAGATGCCGCGGTGGGCCTGGAGCGCGAGCGTGATGTTCTCCAGCACCGACAGCTCGGCGAGGATGCCCTCGGCGCGACGGTTCTCCGAGGAGTACACGACACCGAGCGAGATGGCGCGCCTCGGGGAGTCCAGGTGGGCGGCGCGGCCCTCGATCCGGATGATGCCGGCATCCAGGTGCGCGGCCCCGGTCAGGGCCCGTGCGAGCTCGGTGCGACCCGATCCGAGCAGCCCGGCGATGCCGACGATCTCCGCCTCACCGAGGTCGAGGTCCGCCGCCCCGATGCCGCGCGCGGTCACGCCGCGCGCGCTGAGGAACACGGGCGCGTCCGGCTGCGTGACGGGCTCGCGCTGGCGCGCCTTGTAGTCCGAGACGTCGTGCCCGAGCATCTTGTGCACCAGGTCGATCCGCAGCAGCTCGCGCGTGAGGTACTCGCCGACCAGCCGGCCGTCCCGCAGCACCGTCACCCGGTCGCAGATCTCGTACACCTGGTCCAGGAAGTGCGACACGAACAGGATCGCGACCCCACGCGCCTTGAGCTCACGGATGATCCGGAAAAGCTCGCCGACCTCGTCCAGGTCGAGGCTCGAGGTCGGCTCGTCCAGCACGAGCACCCGCACGTCGGTGGAGATCGCCCGGGCGATCGCGACCAGCTGCTGCACGGCCACCGAGTGGGTGCCCAGGATCGACGCCGGGTCGATGTCCAGCCCGAGGTCGGCGAGGATGCCGCGGGCCTGGTCGCGCATCCGGCGCTGGCTGACCACGCCGTGGGCGCGCGGCTCGCGGCCCAGCAGGATGTTCTCGGCCACCGAGAGGTTCGGCAGGAGCTCGATCTCCTGGTAGACGGTGCTGATCCCGGCCCGCTGCGCGTCGTGCGGCGTGGGGAACCTGACCTCGTCGCCGTCGAGGGTCAGTGTGCCCTCGTCGAGCGCCAGCGCGCCGGTCACGGCCTTGATCAGGGTCGACTTGCCGGCACCGTTCTCACCCATCAGCGAGTGGACCTCGCCCGGGAACATCCGGAACGAGACGTCGTCGAGCGCCGCGTCGGCACCGAAACGCACCGTCGCGCCGGTCAACTCGAGCAGCGGCCGCGCTCCGTCCACCGCGCCATTATCCCGAGCGGGGCCCGGCGTCGCCCTCACCGACGCCCCGATGACTACCGCCGCTGCTCCGACCGCGCGACGATGGCCCGCTGCACGACGATGAACAGCAGGAGCAGGGCACCGATGATGATCTGCATCCACGACTGCTCGGCGCCCATGAACGAGATGATCGTCTTGATCGTCCCGTAGACGAAGACGCCGACGAGCGAGCCGAGCACGTAGCCCCGGCCACCGGTGAGCAGCGTCCCGCCGATCACCACGGCCGCGATCGCGTCGAGCTCGGTGCCGATGCCGTTGCGCGGGTAGCCGGCACCGGAGTACGCCGTCAGCACCAGGCCGGACAGCCCGCCGCAGAAACCGCTGATCACGTACGCCGCGACCTTGGTCCGGCCCACGTCCAGACCCATCAGCCGCGCGGACTGCTCGTTGCCGCCGATCGCGTAGATCGTGCGGCCGAAACGCGTCAGGTGCAGCACGAACGCCGCGACCGCCACGGTCAGCAGCGCGATCAGGCCGGTCGGGGTGATGTACCAGTCGCCGACCCTGATCCGGTTGGTCTGCAGCCACAGGACGCCGGTGTTCTCGACCTTGATCGAGGACAGGCTCACCACGTAGGCCAGGCCTCGGGCGAGGAACAGCCCGGCGAGCGAGGCGATGAACGGCTGGACGCTGAAGTACTGCACGAGCGTGCCGATCAGCAGGCCGATCACGGCGCCGCCCGCGAGCATCGTGACGATCGCCAGCCACGCCGGCACGCCGCGCGCGAGGAGCTGGGCGCCGAGGATGCCGGTGAACGCCATGACCGAGCCGACCGAGAGGTCGATGCCGGCCGTCAGGATCACGAACGTCATGCCGACCGCGAGGATCACCAGGTAGGCGTTGTCGAGCAGCAGCGCGGAGATGTTGCCGGGCGTGATGAAGTCACCCCGCAGGAACGCCTCGGCGCCGACGAACAGCAGCACGAGGATGATCAGCGCGGCGAAGGTCGGCATCATCCCGGCACGCCGGGACAGGAAGGTCTGGAACGTCGAGGTGGGGCGCTCCGCGGCCACCGTCCCGGTCATCGCCGCGCTCACGAGGCCACCTCCACCTTGGGCCGGTCCTGGACGGATGCCGCCGCTCGCGGCCGCCTCGCCCCGCCGAGGGCGCGCAACGCGTTCCTGGTCCGCGGCGACTGCGCGATCACCACGGCGACGACGACGAACGCGAAGAACACCGGGCTCTGCGCCGACGGGACGCCGAGGAACAGGATCGTCGAGTCGAGCGTCTGGATGATCAGCACGCCGATCACGGTCCCGGCGATGGAGAACTTGCCCCCCGCCAGCGACGTGCCGCCGAGGACCACCGCGAGGATCGCGTACAGCTCGATCAGGAACCCGGCGGCGTTCGCGTCGGCCGCCTTGATGTTCGAGGCGTAGATGATCCCGGCCAGGCCCGCGAGCACGCCGCTGACCATGTAGGCGCCCCAGATGATGCCGCGCGACCGGACGCCGGCCAGCCGGCTCGCCTCGGGGTTGATGCCCACCGCCTCGGTCAGGACCCCCAGCGCGGTCCGGCGCTCGACCAGGCCGAGCGCGGTGATGACGACCACCGAGATGATGAACGCGAACGGCAGCACGGTCAGGTAGCCGCTCGCGATGTATGCCAGCGGTGCGGAGTTCACCGTGGTGATGAACCCCCCGGTGATCAGCAGCGCGACGCCGCGGCCGGCGAGCATCAGCACCAGGGTCGCGACGATCGGCTGGATCCCGAGCGCGGACACCAGGAACCCGTTCCAGGCCCCGAGCACCAGGGAGACCAGCAGCGCCACGACCACCGCGACGAGCACCGTGCCCGTGGCGCCCGGGTCGCCGGAGCCGTCGATGATGGTCAGGGCGACGGCGCCGGAGACCGCCATCACCGCACCGACCGACAGGTCGATGCCCCGCGTGGCGATCACGATCGTCATGCCGAGCGCGACCAGCATCAGCGGCGCGCTGTTGCGCAGGATGTCGATCAGCGCGCCGTACAGCTCGCCGTCCTGCAGCGTGATCCGCAGGAACTGCGGCCGCGCGATCGCGTTGACCGCCACGAGCACGACCAGCGCCGCGCTGGGCCAGAACAGCCGGTGCCTCCAGATGCGCATCACGCCGCACTCCCCTTGCCCTCGTTGGCCAGGTAGTCGATCAGCCCGTCCAGGTCGACGTCGCCGGAGTCGAGCTCGCCGATCTTCTTGCGGTCCCGCAGCACCGCGATCCGCTGGGCCAATCGAAGCACCTCCTCCAGCTCCGACGAGATGAAGATGACGGAGAGTCCCTGGGCCGAGAGCTCGGAGACCTTGTGCTGGATGTCGGCCTTCGCGCCGACGTCGATGCCGCGGGTGGGCTCGTCGAGGACGAGCAGCTCGGGAGCGGTCGCGAGCCAGCGGGCGAGCAGCACCTTCTGCTGGTTGCCACCGGAGAGGTTGCCGACGATCAGCTGCGGGTCCGCGGGCCGCACGCCGAGCGCCTCGATGTACTCGGCGACGACGGCGTCCTGCTCGCTCTTGCGGATCTTGCGCATCCAGCCCTTGCGCGCCTGGATGCCGAGCACGATGTTCTCCGCGACCGTCAGGTCCGCGACGATGCCCTCCCCACGCCGGTCCTCCGAGGAGAACGAGATCCGCCGGTCGATCGCGTGCCGCGGCGAGGTGATCCGGGCCGGCCTGCCGTGCACCGCGACGCGGCCGTGGTCGGGACGATCGGCGCCGTAGAGCAGCCGCACCAGCTCGGTCCGGCCGGATCCGAGCAGGCCCGCGAGACCGACGACCTCGCCGGCGTAGACCTCGAGGTCCGCGGGCTCGAGCACACCGCGACGGCCGACGCCCTCGGCGCGCAGCACGGGCTCGCCGGTGCGGTCGATCACGCGGTGCGCCGAGCGCGACAGCGCCTCGAGGTCGTCGAGCTCGCGGCCGATCATCTTGGTGACCAGGGCGTCCCGCGGCAGGTCGGCCACGGGGTACTCACCGACCAGGGCGCCGTTGCGCAGCACCGTGATCCGGTCGGAGATCTCGTACACCTGGTCCAGGAAGTGCGACACGAACAGGATCGCGACCCCGGAGTCACGCAGGTCCCGGATGACGCCGAACAGCTGCTCGACCTCGTCCCGGTCGAGGCTCGAGGTCGGCTCGTCCAGGATCAGCACCTTGGCCTCGAG
The DNA here is from genome assembly GCF_025717005.1 of Actinotalea endophytica. GTDB lineage: Bacteria > Actinomycetota > Actinomycetes > Actinomycetales > Cellulomonadaceae > Actinotalea. Next base: position 100,530 of record NZ_JAOVZU010000009.1, on the reverse strand, counting down.
CACCATGGCGCGGCTGATCGCGACCAGCTGCTGGATCGCGATCGAGTGGGTGGACAGCAACGTCCGCGGGTCGAGCTCGAGGCCCAGGCTCCGCAGGTGCCGCTCGGCCTCGGTGTGCGTGGCGCGCCAGTCGATGGTGCGTCCCCGGCGCGGCTCGTGGCCGAGCATGACGTTCTCCCCCACCGTGAGGTTGGGGCAGAGGTTGACCTCCTGGTACACGGTCGAGATGCCCGCCGCCTGCGCGTCGGCGGTCGTCGCGAACGTCCGGCGCTCCCCGGCGACCGTGATGGTGCCGTCGTCGACCGCGTAGACCCCGGTGAGCGCTTTGATCAGAGTCGACTTCCCGGCGCCGTTCTCACCCATCAGTGCGTGCACCTCACCGGGGCGCAGCAGGAAGTCGACACCGTCGAGCGCGAGCACCCCGGGGAACCGGATGGTGATGCCACGCATCTCGACGATCGGGGGGGTGTCCGCACGCATGCGCTGGTCACTTCCTCGTGAGTCCGGGCCGAGGACGGCGTCGGTGTCGTGCCGACGCCGTCCTCGCGCGAGTGGTCGGCCGGTCCTCCCTGCGCCGGCCTGCCTGGCGGGGAGGTCGGCGCAGGTCGGTCCGCTCAGTACTTGCGGTCCGGCAGCGCCTCTTCGGCGGCGGCCTGGTCGAACGCCTGGTCCTCGACGATGGTGCGCTTGTCGACGGCGTCGCCGGCGAGCACCTTCTTGACCAGGTCGGCGGCCTTGTCGCCGAGCAGCGGGTTGCACTCGACGATGTAGTTGATCTTGCCGTCGACGAGCGCCTGCATGCCGTCGTGGACCGCGTCGATCGAGACGATCTTGATGTCCTCGCCCGGCGTGGCGCCCGCGGCCTCGATGGCCTCGATCGCACCGAGGGCCATGTCGTCGTTGTGCGCGTAGACCAGGTCGATGCCGTCGACGCCGTACTTCTGCAGGAAGCCCTCCATGACGGACTTGCCGCCGTCACGGGTGAAGTCACCGGTCTGCGAGTCGATCTTCTCGATCGGTGTGCCGGCGATGGCCGCGTCGAAGCCCTCGGCCCGGTCGTTGGCCGGGGCGGACCCGGTCGTGCCCTCGAGGACGACCATCTTCGTCGGCTCGGTGAACGTCTGGGCCGCCCACTCGCCGGCCTTCTCGCCCTCGAGCTTGAAGTCCAGGCCCACCCAGGTGGCGTAGAGGTCCTCGGACGCGGTCACCGTGCGGTCCTCGAGGACCACCGGGATGCCGGCGTCCTTGGCCTCGGTCAGGACGTCGTCCCAGCCGTCCTCGACGATCGGGGCGATCACGATCGCGTCGACGCCCTGGTTGATGAACGAGCGCACCGCGGCGATCTGCGCGGCCGGGTCGTTGTCCGCGGCGTTGAACACGAGGTCGAAGCCGTTGTCGGTGGAGAAGGCGGCCTTCATCGACTCGGTGTTCGCGCTGCGCCAGCCGCTCTCCGAACCGGTCTGGGCGAAGCCCACGGTGATCGTGTCGCCGCTCGCGCTGCCGGAGTCGCTGCCGGACGAGCATCCGGACACCACCAGAGCCGCCGAACCCAGCAGCGCCATCCCGGCCAAGATCCGCTTCCGCATATCCAAAACCTCCTCGTTCTGGTCCGGCGCCATCGCCGGTATCGGGGTCTTGCCTCGCCAACCCGCGCGACGGGTCGTGTGATGGATATTAGCGCTCACATTCCGTGCTCAGGCTAGACACAGGCCATCACATTTTCGTAACGCTCGTGTGCGTGCACGGCGCTCTGACCTCGGCAGATGGTCGCGATGTGACGCATCACATCCCATCACATCCTGAGTCTGTGCTGGTCAGGCCGGTCGGACGCTGCTCCGGGCGCGCGAACCACCCCCGACACGGGCCGCGCGCCGGCCGGACGCGCGTCGGGCACCAGCAGGCGCCCGACCTGGGCGGGACCTCAGGCGCGAGCGGACACCGAGTCGAGCCGACGGTTCGCCGGTGGCACCGGGCCGACCGGTTCCGGCCTGCCGAACCAGAACCCCTGAGCGGTGCGGTAGCCCGCCCGGCGCAGCATCTCCGCCTGGGCCGCCGTCTCGACACCCTCGGCGACGGGCTCGACGCCCAGGGCCTCGCTCAGCCCGAGCACCGCCCGCATCACGGCGTCCCGGCGCGGGTCGCGCCCGCCGTGCGAGACGAACTCGCGATCGAGCTTCACGATGTCCAGCGGCAGCTCGGACAGCTGCTTGAGCCCGGCGTACCCGGTCCCGAGGTCGTCCATCGCGATCCGGACGCCGCGGCGACGCAGCTCGTCCAGCCCCAGCGAGAGCACGCTGTCGAGGTTGGGCATCCTGGTCTCGGTGATCTCCAGCACTAGCCGGTCCGCCGGGAGCCCGCCGGCCGTGATCGCGTCCACCACGTGCTCGACGAAGTGCGGGTGCTCGAGCTGCGCCGCCGCGACGTTCACGTGGATGCTCGGCGTCCGGTCACCGAGCGACCGGGCCCAGCTCCCGCCGACCCGGCACGCCTCGGCGAGCACCCAGCGTCCGACCGGCTCCATCAACGTGCTGGTCTCCAACGCCGGAAGGAACTCACCGGGGCCGAGCAGGCCGCGGGTCGGGTGCTCCCAGCGGAGCAGCATCTCCACCGCGAGGGTCGCGCCCGTGTCGAGGTCGACGATCGGCTGGGCGTGCAGCCGGAACTGCTCCTCGCGCAGCGCGGTCCGCAGCGCAGGCAGGAGGGTCGGCACGGCGCCGCCGAACATCTCGCCGTACGGACGGATCGCGTTCCGCCCGGAACGCTTGGCCTCGTACATCGCGGCGTCCGCGCACGCCAGGGCGGCCTCGGCCTCGGTCCCCGGGCCGACGACCACGACGCCGACACTCATCCCGACCCGGAACCCCTCGCCCGACTCCACCCCGAGCGGGCGGTCGAGCACGTCGATCAGGCGGGTCGCGACCCGCTCGAGCTCGGAGATGGTCGAGATCCCCGGGCACACCACGGCGAACTCGTCGCCGCCGAGCCGCGCCACGGTGTCGATCGGGCGCATCCGCGACGCCAGCCGATGGGCGACCTCGCGGAGCGCTCGGTCCCCGGCCGCGTGACCGAACGTGTCGTTGATCTCCTTGAACCCGTCCAGGTCGCAGAACAGCAGGCCCGCGGACGCGCCGGTGGCCGTGGCCTCGGCGATCCGGTCGTGCAGCAGGGTGCGGTTCGGCAGCCCGGTCAACGGGTCGTGCAGGGTCTGGCGCAGCAGCGCGGCCTCCGCGCGGTGCCGGGCCGTGACGTCCTCGATCAGGCAGAGCAGAGAGGGCCGCGCCGACCCGGACGCCTCGTTCGCGACGCGGCGTCCGGAGAGCACGCCCCAGATCATCCGGTCGTCGGCGCCCTGGAACCGGACCTCGACGGTCGACCCGGCCTCGCCGACCCGGGACACCCGCGCCAGCCAGCGTCGCACCGTCCCACGGTCCTCGGGGTGCACCAGGGCCTCCAGGCCCATCGCCCGCAGCTCGTCCAGCGACCGGCCGGCGAACTCGGTCGCCGTCACGTTCGCCTCGAGGATCGGTCCGGGCGCTCCCGCGCTGCTCACCTCGACGATGACCATGCCGATCGGCGCCGTGCCGAACGCGTGCCGGAAGCGCACCTCCGACGCGGCGAGCAGGCCCTCGGCCGCGAGGCTCCGGTCCCTGCGCAGCCCGAGCGACAGCGCGACCAGGCTCAGCACACCGACCAGCGCCTGCGCGAGGAACGCGGCCTCGTGCGGGTTCGGCACGGCGAGCGGGCCGAACCCGTGCAACGTCGCGTACACCACGACCGCGCCGGCGACGACCGCGTGCACGCCGGCGACGTTCGCCCCGTAGCGCTCCGCGACCGCGATCGCGACCGGCAGCACCAGGAACGCCGCTGCCGGGGAGTCCAGGACCCCGAACAGGGCCGCGGTCAGCGCAGCGCCGGCGAGCAGCACCACCAGGACCTCACCCAGCGGCCGACGGTCCGCCGGCCCGACCCGGGGCCGTTCGTCGTCGAGCAGCACGATGGCCGGTGCGGCGACCACGACGATCCCGGTCGCGTTGCGCAGGACCCAGTGGCCGAGCACGTCGAGCACGACGGCCCCGGACGTGGCGTGGAGCACGAGTGCCGCGCCCAGCCCCGCGACCGTCGCGGCCACGAGTGCGGCCCCGGTCGCGACCAGCAGGTCGGCGGCGCCGCGCAGCACCAGCGGACGTCGTCCCAGACGGCGCTGCACGGCGACCAGCAGCCAGCACCACGCCGCGGCCTGGAGCCCGTTGACCACCCCGAGCGCGGCGCCGACCACCGGCCCGGCCCCGGTGATCGCGTTCAGCACACCGGCCACCACCGTGAGCAGGCCGACGGCCGCGGCACACTGGCGCCGACGGGTCCACGACCGGGCGACCCACAGGGCCCCGACCCCGGCCGCGGGCCAGATCACCGCCAGCTCGCCGCCGTGGAGCCTGGTCGCCCGGCCGACCACGACCGCCACGCAGACCACCGCCGTCATGACGGCGTGCTCGCGCCATGCAGCACCGGGACGGGTCGACGGCAGGCCCACGGATGGTGCTGCGCTCATGTGCGGGGGCCCCTGCTTCGGTCGACGGCGGTCAGCCGTACATATCGGCGCGAGAACGGCGCACCTGAGGTTCTCCTCACCCCGGTGCGGCGGACCCGACCCGGGCTTGCGCGCGCGCCGAGCCCGGCGTCCGGATCAGGTGACCACCAGCAGGGTGTACATGCCCGCGGCGTAGTGCCCGTCGATGTTGCAGACCAGCTCGTAGCGGCCCGGCTGAAGATCCAGCGTGACCCACCCGCTGGTCCCGGGTGCGATGCCGTCGCCCTCGCCCTCGGCGCCGGTCGCCGAGGCCTCGCCGAGGCTCGTCGACTCGTCGACCGCGTCGTCAGCGCCCACGGTGCGCTGACCGACCTGCTGCCCGTCGGCGAGCGGGAGGACGACGAGCTCGTGGTCGACCGTGCCCCGGTTGTCCAGGCGGAGCGTGACGGTGCCCGCCTCGACCTCGACCCGGTCGGCCCTGAGCATCATCCGGGTGCTCCCCCAGCGGCCGGCGGCGCCCATCATCCCGCGACCCATGTCCATCGCGACGACGTCCACCACGGTCCCGGGCAGGTCGGTGGTGGCGGGCAGGTCGTCAGCGCTGTCGGCGACCGCGCCCGCCCGCATGGGCCACCCGACGGCCGTGGCCGACTGCGTGAGCCCACCACCGAACGCCCAGGTGACCGACCCGGCCAGCAGGGCGACCGCCGCGACCAGCGCCGCGATCGTCCAGCCGCGCGCCCGGCGAGTCACTGGGGCGCCCCTCGCCCCTCGAGGATCGCCGCGCGGACCGACCGGTAGGTCTCGACGTCGATCTCGCCGGAGGCGAGCCGCTTGTCGAGGATGTCCAGCGCGGGCCCGGCGCCACCGTGCGCCGCGACCGGCGGCGGGGTCGGCGCCTGGGGCGCGACCGGGGCCACCGGCGGGAGCTGCTGCGGCGCCTGCGGCTGGTTGTGGCTCGGCAGCAGCCTGACCACCAGCCAGACGATCAGCCCGATCAGCACGAGCCAGAACAGGCCCATGCCCATCCAGCCGAAGCCGCTCATCCCGGTTCCGTACCAACCCATCATGTCCATGTCCTCTCTCGGGTTCTGCTCCCAGCCTCGGACGCGCAGATGTGAGGCTGCCGGTGAGAACGACGAAGAAACGGTCAAGAAGTGCGACGCCGAGCCGTTCGCTGCGCAGGCCGACGACCCGGACGGCGACACCGCGCGAACCTTGATGCGTTCTTGACGGATCCTGAGACGCTTCTGCGGTCGGCGTGCCGATGGTGGTCCCAGCGAGAGGAGACCGCCGATGAGTCCGGAGACCACCACGCCCGCGTCCGCGCCGCCCGACCTCGACCACCTGGGGCCAGCAGGTGGCGTGTGGGCGCGCGTGCACCGGATCCGTCACCACGACCGGTTCATCTTCGCGACCATGCTCGCCTCGGCGTGCGTGAGCCTGATCGCCTCGTTCGTGCTGTCGGTGGACGCCCTGAGACTCGCCGCCGACCCCGGCACGCAGCTCGCCTGCGACATCTCCAGCACGCTCAGCTGCGGCACGGTCGCCCAGGCCTGGCAGGCGCAGCTCTTCGGCTTCCCCAACGCGTTCCTCGGCCTGGTCGCCGAACCGGTCGTGATCACGATCGCGGTCGCCTCGCTCGGCGGTGTGCGCTTCCCCCGCTGGTTCATGCTCTCCGCCCAGGTCGTCTACACCCTCGGCCTGGTCTTCGCGTACTGGCTGTTCACCCAGTCCATGTTCGTCATCCACGCACTGTGCCCGTGGTGCCTGCTCGTCACCGTCTCCACGACGCTCGTGTTCACCTCGCTCACCCACGTGAACATCCGGGACGGCAACCTGCCCCTCCCGGCGCGGACGCAGGCCAGGGCGCAGGCGCTGATCGCCGCGGACGTCGACGCCATCGGCGCGGCAGCCTGGCTGGTGTTCCTGGCCGCGGCGATCCTCGCCCGGTACGGACCCGGCCTGCTCGGCTAGGTCCCGGCGCCCGGGCCTGGGCCGTCCGGCACGATCGGCAGCCGCAGCGTGAAGGTGCTTCCTCGACCCGGACCGGCACTGTCCGCCGTGAGGGTGCCGCCGTGCGCACGCGCGATCGCCCGGGCGATCGCGAGCCCGATGCCGGAGCCGCCACGTGCGCGGTCCCGCGCCGGGTCCACGCGGTAGAACCGGTCGAAGACGCGCGCCAGGTGCTCGCGGGCGATCCCCTCGCCGGTGTCCGACACGACCACGGCAGCGCTGTCGCCGTCGCGTCGCAGCGCGACCTCGACCCGGCCCCCGCGCGGGGTGTGCCGCCGGGCGTTGTCCAGCAGGTTGGTCAGCACCTGGCCAACCCGGTCCGGGTCCGCGGACACGGTGAGCTCGGCCTCGGCGCGGCTCTCGAGAGACACCTCGGCCTCGGCGAAGGCGGCCGCCGCCGCCCCGACGGCAGCCCGGACGACCTCGTCGAGCGACACGTCCCGCAGGTCCAGCCGCAGCCGGCCGTCCTCGGCGCTCGTCACCAGGGCGATGTCCTCGGTGAGTCGCGCCAGACGCGCGGTCTGGTCACGCAGCACGGCGAGCGTCTCCTCGTCGGCCTGCTCGACCCCCTCGGAGATCGCCTCGAGATAGCCGCCGAGCACCGAGACGGGCGTGCGCATCTCGTGCGCGAGGTCGGCGAGCATCCGGGTCCGGGTCGCCTCGACCTCGCCGAGCTGGGCCGCCATCGAGGAGAACGTCTCGGCGAGCCGGTCGAGCTCCGGCCCGATCCCCGGAGGCGCCACCTGCACGTCTCGCTCGCCCGACGCCACGCGACGTGCCGCGTCGGCCAGGGGCGAGAGCGAGCGACGGATCCGCCGGGCGAGGACCACGCTGACGACGGTCGAGGCGATCAGTGCGGCCGCGAGCGCGATCGACAGCGACAGCGCGGCCGCGGTGCCGAACGCACGCTCGGCGTGCTCGGTCGCGCTCTCCGCCGTACCGGTCGCTCGTTGCATGTGGGCGTGGAAGAGGCTCGGGCCGACCAGCGCACCCACTGCCCACGCGACACCCGCACCGACCAGGACCACCAGCGCGAACGCGACCAGCAGCCGGGCGGACAGCTCCACCCGGGCCAGGCGCCATCCGCTCATCGGCACGCCCCCAGCCGGTACCCGAAGCCACGCACGGTCTGGACGAACCGTGGCGTGCTCGCGTCGTCGCCGAGCTTGCGGCGCACGTTCGCCAGGTGCACGTCCACGAGGTGTGGGTCCCCGACCCAGTCCGCGCCCCAGACCTCCGACGTCAGCTGGGTCCGCGACCACGCCCGGCCCGGGTGCGAGACGAGCGTGGCGAGGACGTCGAACTCGGTCCGGGTCAGCTCCACGGGGCGGCCGTCGACCTGCACGTCCCGGGCGGTGAGGTCCATTCGCAGCACCCCGATCTCGCGGACGTCGTGCGCGGTCGACGCGTCGGCAGCGGGCCGCATGGTCGTCACGGCCCGCGGCCTGCGCAGCATCGCCTGGACCCGGGCGACCAGCTCCCGCGGGCTGAACGGCTTGGTCAGGTAGTCGTCCGCGCCGACGGCCAGGCCGATCAACCGGTCGACCTCGTCGACCCGGGCAGTCACCATGACCACGTAGGCGTCGCTGAAGGTGCGCAACGTGCGGCACACCTCCACCCCGTCGAGGCCGGGCAGGCCGAGGTCGAGCACGACGACGTCCGGCTGCCACACGCGGGCCCGGTCGAGCGCCAGGAGACCGTCCGCCACGACCTGCACGGCGAACCCCTCGCGCTCCAGGTACGAGGCGGTGAGTCGAGCCTGGGCCGCCTCGTCCTCGACGACGAGCACGCGCGTCGGCGCGCCTCCGGCCGGCTGCGCGGTCGATGCGTCCATGGCGCCATCCTCTCGCCTGCTCGGGAATACCTCCGAGTCGCGCCTCGTTGTCGCACACCATACCCTGGGGGGGTATCGGAACGAGGAGGCGACATGCACGACCACGAGCCGATGACGACAGCGGACGACGACCAGCACGCCGGCCACGACTCGCACGCCGGGCACGACTCGCACGCCGGGCACGGGGACCACGTGGCCGTCTTCCGCCGCCTGTTCTGGGTGATGCTGGTGGTCGCGGTCCCGGTGGTCGCGTTCTCACCGATGTTCGCGATGCTCATCGGCTACGACCTCCCGGCGGACGGGTGGACCACCTGGATCTCGCCGGTGCTCGGCCTGCTGATGTACGCCTGGGGCGGGCGCCCGTTCCTGACCGGCGCCGTCGCCGAGATCCGGGCTCGGCAGCCCGGGATGATGCTGCTCGTCGGCCTGGCGATCACGGTGGCTGCGGCCGCCTCGCTCGGCGCGAGCCTCGGCCTCCTGCACCACGAGCTCGACTTCTGGTGGGAGCTCGCCCTGCTGATCGTCGTGATGCTGCTCGGACACTGGGTCGAGATGGGCTCGCTGGCCCGGACCAGCTCCGCCCTCGACGCCCTCGCGGCCCTGCTGCCCGACCAGGCCGAGCGGGTCGAGGGATCGGGCACCGTCACGGTCTCGCCGTCCGATCTCGAGGTCGGCGACCTGGTGGTGGTCCGGCCCGGCGGGTCGGTGCCCGCCGACGGACGCGTCGTGGACGGCCGCGCCGAGATGGACGAGTCGATGATCACCGGCGAGTCGCGCACCGTCACGCGTGGCCCCGGGGACCAGGTGACCGCCGGGACCGTCGCGACCGACTCGGGGCTGCGGGTCGAGGTGACCGCGACCGGCGACGACACCGCGATGGCCGGCATCCAACGGCTCGTCGCCGAGGCTCAGAGCTCGTCCTCGCGCGCCCAGCGGCTGGCCGACACCGCGGCCGGCTGGCTGTTCTGGTTCGCGCTCGGCTCGGCGGCCCTCACTGCCCTCGTCTGGACGACGCTCGGCACGCCGGACCTCGCCGTGGTCCGCACGATCAGCGTCCTGGTGATCGCCTGCCCGCACGCCCTCGGGCTCGCGATCCCCCTCGTGGTCTCGATCGCCACCGGGCGCGCGGCCGCCGCCGGCGTGCTGGTCAAGGACCGGCTCGCGCTCGAGGCCATGCGCACCGTCACCGCCGTGCTGTTCGACAAGACCGGCACGCTCACCACGGGTGAGCCGACCGTGAACCACGTCGTGGCCGCAGCGGGCGCCGACGAGGACGAGGTCCTCGCGCTGGCATCGGCAGCAGAGAGCGACAGCGAGCACCCGCTGGCCCGCGCGATCGTCGCGGCCGCGGCCACTCGTGACCTGGCACCGCGGTCCGCCCGCGAGTTCAGCTCCGAGCCTGCACTCGGTGTCCGGGCGACCGTCGACGGCCGCGAGGTCCGGGTCGGCGGCCCCCGGCTGCTCCAGGAGGCCGGCGCCGAGCCGCTGCCCGCCACCGACGGGTGGTCCCGCGACGGTGCGACCGTGCTGCACGTGCTGCGGGACGGGACCGTGCTCGGCGCGGTGGCCCTGACGGACACCGTCCGCCCGGAGTCACGGACCGCGATCGCCGCGCTGCACGACCGCGGCGTGAGCGTCGCGATGATCACCGGCGACGCCGAGCCGGTCGCTCGCGCCGTCGCCGAGGAGCTGGGCATCGACCGGTGGTTCGCCGAGGTGCGCCCCGAGGACAAGGCGGCCAAGGTCGGCGAGCTCCAGGCCGACGGCGACAAGGTCGCGATGGTCGGTGACGGCGTCAACGACGCCCCGGCCCTCGCCCGGGCCGACGTCGGCATCGCCATCGGCGCGGGCACGGATGTCGCGATCGCCTCCGCCGGGGTCGTGCTCGCCGGGTCCGACCCGCGCGCCGTGACCTCGGTCATCGACCTGTCGCGCGCGACGTACCGCAAGATGCGCCAGAACCTGTGGTGGGCCGGTGGCTACAACCTGCTCGCGGTCCCGCTCGCGGCCGGCGTGCTGGCACCGATCGGGTTCACGCTGCCGATGTCCGTCGGCGCGGCGTTGATGTCGCTGTCCACCGTCGTGGTCGCGCTGAACGCCCAGCTGCTGCGCCGGCTGGACCTCCGCCCGGCGTGACCGCTGCTCAGCGGGCCGAGCGCAGCTCCGCGGTCAGCGGGCACTGGAACGGGTCGCGAGCGGCGAGCCCGACCTCGTTGAGGTAGCGCACGACGATGCCGTACGAGGCGCCCAGCGTGGTCTCGGTGTACGGCACGCCCTGCTCGACGCAGGCCTCGCGGACCATCGCCCGGACCCGGCGCAGGTGCGGGCGCGGCATGGAGGGGAACAGGTGGTGCTCGACCTGGTGGTTGAGGCCGCCCATCGCCCAGTCGACGACCCGGCCGCCGGTGATGCCGCGGCTCATCAGGACCTGACGCGAGAAGAAGTCGATCCGGCTGTCCTTCGGCACGATCGGCATGCCCTTGTGGTTCGGGGCGAACACCGCGCCCATGTAAAGCCCGAAGATGCCGAGCTGGACACCGAGGAACGCGAACCCGAGGCCGACCGGCATGAACCAGAACACCAGGGCCAGGTAGCCGACGATGCGCGCGCTGACGAACGCGATCTCCACCGGACGCCGCTTCACCGGCCCGCGCCCGAAGATCGTCTTCACCCCGGACACGTGCAGGTTCAGGCCCTCGAGCAGCAGCAACGGGAAGAACAGCCAGCCCTGCCGAGCGGCGAACCAGCCGCGAAGGCCCGTGCGCGGTTCGGCCAGGTCGCCCGTGTGGAAGACGAGCGTCCCGGTGGCGATGTCCGGGTCGGCGCCGACCTGGTTCGGCTTGGCGTGGTGGCGCGAGTGCTTGTGCTGCCACCAGCCGTAGCTCATCCCGGCGTACAGGTTCGCGATGACCAGGCTCGCCCAGTCGTTCCAGCGACCGGACGCGAAGATCTGCCGGTGCGCGGCGTCGTGACCGAGGAACATCACCTGGCCGAGCACGACGGCGAGACCGGCGGCCACCGCGAGCTGCCACCAGCTGTGCCCCAGCAGCACCACGGCGGCGACCAGCCCGCCGAGCAGACCGGTGAGGACGACGAACGTCGTCCAGTAGTACCCGTGCCGGCGCCGCATCAGACCGGCCGCCTGCACGCGGCGGCTGAGCGTCAGGTAGGCGCTGACCTGGCGTTCGCGCGGGGCCTCGTCAGGTGCCGGGTGGGTGGCTGCGATCGACATGGTGCTCCGCTCGTGGGGGGCCAACGCACCGGGCAGCACATCGACAAGTGAGGTGAGGCTACCTGGCAATGCTGCTCTTGGCGCGGTAATGAGATAACCTCGGCACACCGTTGCTGTGTTTCTTGCGTTTTGCGGTGGTCGGGCCCCCCGGCTGCCACCCTTCTTGGAGCGAACGAACGAATCATCGTGACGACCGGTGGCGACAGGCGCTGCCGGTTGACAGCTCTGGAAGGAGCACCGATATGGCCACCGGAACCGTGAAGTGGTTCAACGCCGAGAAGGGCTACGGCTTCATCGCCCCCGACGACGGCAGCGCCGACGTGTTCGCCCACTACTCGGCGATCGCGACCAACGGCTACCGCACTCTCGAGGAGAACCAGAAGGTCGAGTTCGAGGTCACGCAGGGCCAGAAGGGCCCGCAGGCCTCGGAGATCCGCCCGCTCTGATCTCAGACCGAAGGCGGGCCCGCGCAGAGCGGGCCCGCCTTCGGCATGTCCGGGTACGTCCGGCCCGCGGGCCGACGGCCGGATCTGGGCCACCACCGGCCCCGGATCAGACCGTGGCCGCGACCCGACGACCGTCCGTCGGGCCCGGCAGCAGGGTGTCGGCCCGCACCACCGTCCCGCTCAGCCCCCGCATCGCGAGCGGCGCGTTCTCCAGCGAGCAGATGACCGCCCGGCGGCCCGTCCCGCTGGCCGCGAACTGCATCGCCGCGCGGACCTTGGGGAGCATCGAGCCCGCGCCGAACTGCCCCTCGTCGATGTACCGCTGCGCCGTGGCCAGGTCGAGCTCGTCGAGGTCCCGCTGCTCCGGGGTGCCGAACCCGATCGCGACCCGGTCGACGGCCGTGAGGATGAACAGGTAGTCGGCTCCGACCGCCTCGGCGAGCGACGCGGACGCGAAGTCCTTGTCGATCACCGCCGGCACGCCGTGCAGGTCGCCGTGCGCGTCCCGGACCACGGGCACCCCGCCGCCGCCGCACGCGATGACGATGAACTCGTGGTCGAGCAGGTTGAGGATCGAGTCCCGCTCGACGATCGAGACGGGCCGGGGTGACGGCACGACGACCCGCCACCCGCGTCCGGCGTCCTCGGTCATGACCAGCGTCGGGTCCTCGGCCATCATCGAGCGGGCCGACGCCTCGTCGTAGAACGCCCCGATCGGCTTGGTCGGCCGCTCGAACGCCGGGTCGCGCGGGTCCACCTCGACCTGCGTGACCACCGACGCGACGTGCCACGGCATGCCGACGCGCCGCAGCTCGGCCAGCAGGCCCTGCTGCAGGTGGTACCCGATGTAGCCCTGGCTCATCGCGGTGCACTCGGGCAGCGGCATCCTCGGGACCCGCCCGGTCGCGTCGGCCGCGGTGTCGAACGCCAGGTTGATGGCGCCGACCTGCGGCCCGTTGCCGTGCGAGACGATGATCTCGTGCCCCTGGGCGATCAGCCCGACCAGGGACGGGGCCGCCGCCGCGATCCTGGCCTGCTGCTCGGCCGGGGTGTCGCCGAGGGCGTTGCCACCCAGCGCGATGACGATGCGTGACATCCGCGCCTCACAGGATCCCGGCGAGCACGGCGTCGAGCTCGGCCTTCGCGGCGGCGACCTTGTGCGGGTTCGCGACCTCGGGCCGCAGGAAGTACACCAGCAGCGCGCGCTGGGCGGTCAGCCGGTTGCCGGCCTCCTCGAACGCGATCGAGTAGTCCGAGTCGAGCACCTCGTCGGTGACCTCCTCGCCGCGCGTGGCGGGCAGGCAGTGCATGAACTTCGCACCGGGGTTCGCCAGCGCCATGAGCTCGGCGCTCACCTGGTAGGTCGGCATGAAGACGGCGAGCCGCTCCTCCTCGCCGAGCTCGGCCTCGTAGTCGCCGTACCAGACGTCGGTGTAGACGAAGTCCGCGCCCTCGAGCGCCTTGTGCACGTCGTCGGTGACGAACACGCTGCCACCGGACGCGGCCGCGTTGCGCCGGCCGATCTCCTGCATCTCGGGCTTGAGCTGGAAGCCCTCGGGCCCGAACTGGACGAAGTCCATCCCGACCTTGGTGGTGATCATCATCAGCGACGCGCAGACCTGCGTGGCGTCGCCGACGAAGACGACCTTGCAGTCCTCCAGGCGCTTGCCGGCGGGCAGGTGCTCGACCATCGTGATCAGGTCGCCGATCTCCTGGGTCGGGTGGTTGTAGTCCGACATGCCGTTGAGCACGGGCACCGTGGCGTTCGCGGCGAGGTCGACCACGGTCTTGTGCCGGGCGACGCGCGCCATGATGACGTCGACCAGCCGGGACAGGACGCGCGCGGTGTCCTCCATGGACTCGTGCCCGCCGAGCTGGATCTGGCCGGGCGCGAGGTACTGCGCGTGACCGCCGAGCTGGGTCATGGCCGTCTCGAACGAGACCCGGGTCCGGGTCGAGGACTGCTCGAAGATCATGCCGAGGGTGCGCCCGGCGAGCAGCGGCGGGTAGTAGCCGGCGGCGATCGACGACTTGAGCGCGAGACCGAGCCGGACGATGTCGAGGACCTCGTCCTTGGTCAGGTCGCTGGTGTCGATGAAGTGGCGCACGGTCATGGTGGTTCTCCTGAGGTCGGGCCCGTCGGTGGGCACGGTCGGTCACGGCGGGGACCCGGTGGGTCCCGACCGATGGGTGTGTGGGGTGGAGCTGCTCCGGCCCGGGCAGGGGGCGGCCGGGCCGGAGCAGGTCGTCAGTGCCCGGCGGGCACCTGCTGCGTGATGCAGTGCACGTTGCCGCCGCCGAGCAGGATCTCCCGGCCCGGCACGGTGACCACGGCGCGCGGCGCGAACAGCTCGGCGTACGCCGCGACGGCCGCGTCGTCGTGCGGGTCGTCGAACAGCGGGAGCACCACGACGTCGTTGCCGATGTAGGAGTTCACGTACGACCCGGCGAGCCGGTCACCCTCCTCGCGCGGCAGCGTGCCGTCGACGGCGTCGACGCCGGCGGCCTCCTCGGCGGTGATGTGGATCGGCCCCGGCTGGTGGATCTTCACGACCTCGAGCTCCCGGCCGCGCGCGTCCGTGACCGTCTCGAGGACCTTGAGGGCGGCTGCGGACCGCTCGTACTGCGGGTCGGTCTCGTCGTCGGTCCAGGTCAGCATCACGACGCCGGGCCGGACGAACCGGCAGAAGTTGTCCACGTGGCCGTTGGTCTCGTCGAGGTGCACGCCGTACGGCAGCCACACGACGACCTCGACGCCGAGGTAGTCGCGCAGCGCCTGCTCGATCTCCTCCCGGCTCAGGTCGGGGTTGCGCCCCTCGGAGAGCAGGCACTCCTCGGTGACCAGGACCGTGCCCTCGCCGTCGACGTCGATCGAGCCGCCCTCGAGCACCAGCGGGGCCTTGTAGCGGTCCCGGCCCTCGATCTCGCAGACCTTGCGGGCGACGTCGTCGTCCGCGTCCCACGGGAAGTACAGGCCGTCGACCAGGCCGCCCCAGGCGTTGAAGTCCCAGTCGACGCCCCGGACGTCGCCGGCGTCGTTCACCACGAACGTCGGGCCGATGTCGCGCATCCAGGAGTCGTCGTTCGACATCTCGACGACGCGGACGTGGTCCGGCAGCTGGGTCCGGGCATTGGCGTACTGGCGCGCCGAGACCGCCACGGTGACCGGCTCGGTGCCGGCGATCGCGGTCGCGACCGCCGTGAACGCGGCCTGCGCGGGCTTCGCGCCGAGCCGCCAGTTGTCCGGCCGCTCGGGCCACACGAGCCAGCAGCCGGTGTGGTGGGCCCACTCGGCCGGCATGCGGTAGCCGTCGGCCGCGGGTGTCGAGTCGATGGTGCGGGTCATGTCAGATACCTCCTCTCAGGGGCGGGTCGGCGTCAGGAGAGCGTCTCGGCGAGCTCGGGCTCGGCCTCGGGCTCGTCGCCGCGTTCGAGGGCGCGCTCCCGCGTCCACTGCGGCGACTTGTGGCAGAACCACTCCTGGAGCACGACCGTCACGGCGAGGCCGATCAGGATCGATCCGGTGACCGCCCACGAGAAGTCGAACGGGTTCCAGACGAAGAAGACGACGGCCGCCGCGAGCAGCACGGTCGGGATCCAGGTGAACACCCAGATCGCCACGGCGCCGCCCGGCACCCGGTAGGGCCGCACGCGGTCGGGGTCGATCCGGCGCAGCTTGCGGAACGCCAGCATCATCACGATGTACGGCAGCAGGAAGATCACCGACGAGAACGCGAAGAGGTTCCAGAAGACGTCGTCGATCGCGCCGTCGGTCAGCGAGAAGAGCGCGGCGTAGCCGACCGTGAACACGGTGCCGACCACCGAGGTCAGCAGCGCCGCGCCCACCGGGGTGCCGCGGACCGGGTGCTTGCGGGCGAAGACCTTCGGCAGGTCGCCCTGCTGGGCGGACTCGGCGGCAGCGAGGTTGGCGCCGATGGTCCACGGGACGAGGCTCGCGAAGAAGCAGAAGAGTGCGCCGATGCCGAGCACGGTCACGACGACGTGCGCCACCGTGGAGTCGCCGAACCCGCGCTGCAGCGCGTCGAGCAGGCCGGTGGTCTCGGAGATCTCGTCGGCCGGGTAGATCAGCTGCATGCCGACCGTGGCGAGCAGGTAGAAGCCGCCGATCAGCGCACCGGCGATCAGGATCGTGCGGGGCACGTCGCGGCGCGGGTTCTCCATCTGGGTCGAGGCGGACGACATCAGCTCGAAGCCGAGGAAGTTGTAGATGATCACCGGGAGCGCGAGGGCCAGTGCGGGCATCGCGTCGGTCGGCAGGATCGCGCTGAACGACCACTCGGTCGCCGAGCCGTTCGCCGACGCGTACATGCCGCCGGCGATCGCGAGCGCGGCGATCACGGCGAGCGTGATGCCGGCGCCGAGGTTGGAGACCCAGGTGCCGGTCTCGAGGCTGCGGGCGTTGACCCAGTAGTTGACCCAGATCAGCGCCACGGTGATCGCGACCTGGACCCAGAAGTTGAGCTCCCCGCCGAAGAACATCGACGAGATGGCGCCGGAGAACATCAGGTAGACGCTCGGCACCCACAGGCCGACGTTGACCCAGTACCACCAGGAGACCCGGCTGCCCCAGCGGTTCCCGAAGGCCCGGACCACCCACGCGTAGATCCCGCCGGCGTCGGGGTACGCCGAGCCGAGCTCCGCGGTCACCAGGCCGTACGGCGCGAAGAACAGCACGATGATCGCGACGGTCCAGAAGATGGCCGACGGTCCGACCGACGCCGTCACGGTGATCTGGGACAGCAGCAGCATCGCCGCGACCGAGAACAGCACCATGTCGAACATCCGGAACGCGGGTCGGGCGGGGGCGTCCGTCGTCGTCGACGGACTGTCGTGCGCGGCCATGAAGGCTCCTCAGGGGAAACGTGTACGTTCGTACAAGAACTGAACGTGTACGAAAGTACATGTTCACGGGATACGCTGAAAGGACCTACGTCCCGACCAGCGCCGACGGGGTGAACGCCCGCCGGACCAGCGGCCACACGAGGCTACGCTGACCGGGATCTGCCGTTGAAGGAGGACGTCCGTGAGCACCACATCCAGCCGGCTGCTGGAGGCCGGCCGGAGGCCCGGACGCGGTGAGGTGCGCCGCCGCCAGATCCTCGACGCGGCGGTCCGGATCATCGGGACCGGCGGGCTGTCCTCGCTCACCCACCGCGCCGTCGCCGACGCCGCCGGCGTCCCGCTGGGCTCGACGACCTACTACTTCAAGGACCGGGACGACCTGCTGCGCCAGACCATGGCGTACGCCGTCGAGATCGAGCGCGCCCGGATGGACGAGATCGTCGGAGCCGTCTCGGGGCCGCCGAGCCTCGAGGGCTCGGTCCGGCTGCTCACCGAGATCTTCCTGGACAAGTCGGTCGCCGACCCGCTGTACGACCTCGCGCTGTTCGAGATGTTCCTCGAGGCGACCCGGAACGACGAGTACCGCCCGCAGACCCGCGAGTGGTCGGCGCTGATCGGCGAGATCGTCGACCAGGTCCTGCCACCCACCGACCCGACGATCCCGCGCCCGGTCGCCCTGCAGATCGTCGCCGCCCTGATCGACGGGCTCATGCTGGAGAGCGCCTCGAACCAGGAGCTCACGGTCGAGGAGCTGGCCGATCACCTGCGGATCGCGCTCGAGCGGCTCGTGGTGGCGGACGCCTAGGCCGGCCAGATGCAACCCCCGTTCGTGAGGGCGAAGTTCATCCCCTGGTATCGGTCGGTCGTTCTCGCGGCCGGGCTCGGTCTGGCGATCTGGATGTGGTTCAACGGGTACCACCCGCCCCAGCCACCCGCCGGGACCGCGAGCTACGCGTGGGTGCCACTGGCCGTGGACACCGCACTGATGCTGTGGTGGCACCACCAAGCTGAACAGGCGTGGATGGCCGCTCACCGGCAGCCCACCGTCTGACCACGCCCTAGTGGGACAGCTCCCGCTCCGGCGACCCCAGCCCGGGGTACCCGGCGTACGCGGACAGCGCCGGCTGGCCGCCGAGGTGCGCGTAGAGCACGCGTGAGCCGGGCGGGATCTCGCCCGACCGCACCATGCCGATCAACCCGGCCATCGACTTGCCCTCGTAGACCGGGTCGGTGAGCATCCCCTCGGTGCGCGCCGCCAGCTGGATCGCCTCGACCGTGGTGCGGTCCGGCAGCCCGTACGCGGGTCCGACGTAGCCGTCCACGAGGGTCAGCTCGTCGTCCCGCAGCGGGCGTCCGAGGTCGATCGTCTCGGCGGTCGACGACGCGATCCGCCAGACCTGGTCGCGGGTCTGCTGGTAGGTGCCGGAGGCGTCGATGCCGAGCACGCGCCGCCCCGGCCGGTCCGAGATCGCGAAGCCCGCGATCATCCCGGCGTGCGTCGAGCCGGTGACCGTGCAGACCACCACGGTGTCGAAGAAGGTGTCGAGCTCGGCCTCCTGCGCCTCGACCTCCACCGCCCAGCTCGCGAACCCCAGCCCGCCGAGCGGGTGGTCCGACGCCCCGGCCGGGATCGGGTAGGGCTTGCCGCCGGCCGCGACCACCGAGTCGATCGCCCGGCTCCACGAGTCGCGGATGCCGATGTCGAACCCGGCGGGGTCGATCCGGATGTCGCCGCCGAGGATCCGGGTGAGCTGGATGTTGCCGACCTTGTCGTAGGCGAGGTCGGGGTAGTCGACCCAGCCCTCCTGCACCGTGACGGCCTTCAGGCCGAGGTGCGCGGCCACGCCGGTGACCTGACGCGTGTGGTTGGACTGGATGCCACCGATCGAGACCAGGGTGTCGCACCCGGTGTCGATCGCGTCGGCGACGAGGTACTCGAGCTTGCGCACCTTGTTGCCGCCGAAGGCGATCCCCGAGTTGCAGTCCTCGCGCTTGGCCCAGATCTCCACCTCGCCGCCGAGTGCCTGGGACAGGCGCGGCAGCGGGTGCACCGGCGAGGGACCGAACAGGAGCGGTTCACGGCGGAAGTCGGCGAGGCTCATGCCCTCGGATGCTAGGTCGCAGCGTCGGCGGTCCCCATGACCGTCCGCCGAACGGGATGGCCGTGGGGACCGCGCGACCAGGTGAGTCGACCCCACCTCACCGACGCGTGACGAGGAAGCGCGGGTAGGCGACCGTGGTGAGGAACGTCGGGAACGTGTCGCCGAGCGCGATCTCCGCGAACACGTCGGCGGCGTCGTCGAAGCGGTCCTCGGGGTGCCGCGGCATCTCGGCGAGCACCTCGGACAGCACGTCGGCGACGTGCTCGCGGGTGACCGGCGTGCCCTCGCCGGTGACCACGCCGTGGTGGATCCACTGCCACAGCTGCGAGCGCGAGATCTCCGCGGTCGCCGCGTCCTCCATCAGGTTGTCGATCGCCGCGGCCCCCGTGCCGCGCAGCCACGACTCGAGGTACCTCAGCCCCACCGACACGTTGGTGCGCACCCCCGCGTCCGTGACGCTCGCCGCGCGCGGGACCGCGAGCAGCTCGGCCGCGGTGACCGACACGTCCTCGCGCAGCACGTCGAGCTGGTTCGGCCGCTCCCCGAGCGTGCGGTCGAACACCTCGCGGGCCACCGGCACCAGGTCCGGGTGGGCGACCCAGGTGCCGTCGTAGCCCTGCCCGGCCTCGCGCTCCTTGTCGGCGCGGACCTGCTCGAGCGCCCGCGCGGTCACCTCGGGGTCGCGCCGGTTGGGGATGAAGGCGCTCATCCCGCCGATCGCATGCGCGCCGCGGCGATGGCAGGTCGCGACCAGCAGCTCGGTGTACGCCTTCATGAACGGCGCGGTCATGGTGACCTGACCGCGGTCCCCCAGCACGGTGTCGTCCCGGTTCCGGAAGTTCTTGATCATGCTGAAGATGTAGTCCCACCGTCCGGCGTTGAGCCCGGCGCAGTGGTCGCGCAGCTCGTAGAGGATCTCCTCCATCTCGAACGCCGCCGTGACGGTCTCGATCAGCACAGTGGCCCGGACCGTGCCGCGGGGCAGACCGAGCAGGCGCTGGGCCGTGACGAACACGTCGTTCCACAGCCGCGCCTCGCGGTGGTTCTCGAGCTTGGCCAGGTAGAAGTACGGCCCGGTGCCGGTCTCGATCAACCGGCGCGCGTTGTGGAAGACGTACAGGCCGAAGTCCACCAGGCTCCCCGACGCGGGGCTCTCCAGACCGGAGCGGTCGCGGAACACCAGGTGCTTCTCGGCGAGGTGCCACCCTCGCGGGCGCATCACGATGGTCGGGGTCTGCTCGCCGACCTCGTACCGCTTGCCCTCGGGCGAGACGAACACCAGCTGCCCACGCACCGCGTCGTACAGGCTGTACTGCCCGCCGACCACGTTCTGCCAGGTCGGCGAGGTGGCGTCCTCCTGGTCGGCGAGCCACACCTTGGCACCGGAGTTCAGCGCGTTGATCGTCATCTTCCGGTCGGTCGGCCCGGTGATCTCGACCCTTCGGTCGGCGAGCCCGGGTCCCGCCCCGGCCACCCGCCAGCTCCGGTCCGCGCGGATCTCGGACGTCTCGGGAAGGAAGTCGGGCAGCACGCCCGCCGCGAACTCGGCCCGGCGTCGCTCGCGCGCGGCCAGCAGGTCGTGACGCCGACCGAGGAACTCCGAGTGCAGCGCGGCCAGGAAGTCCAGTGCGGCCGGGGTCAGGATCTCCGACGTCCCGGGGACGTGCGGCCCGACGATGTGCATGGTGGGCGCGGCTCCTGTCGCGGGACGCTCGGGACCGACGGCCTCGGTAGGCGCGGCCGGCGCGCTCGGACGGTCGGTCCGGCCGGCCGGGTCGGGGGTCGGACGGTCGGTGGTCGGACGGTCGGTGGTCGGACGGTCGGTGGTCTGAGTCATCAGTGGCTCCTGAACTGGGCGGTCTCGGTGGACCCCGTCATCGCGGTGGTCGCGCTGGCCGGGTCGATGGTCGTGGAGACCCGGTCGAAGTAGGCCGTGCCCACCTCGTGCTGGTGCCGGGTCGCGGTGTAGCCGTCCGCCTCGGAGGCGATCTCGGCCTGCTGCAGCTCGACGTAGGCGGTCATCCCGCCGCGGGCGTACCCCTGCGCGAGCGTGAACATCGAGTGGTTCAGCGCGTGGAACCCGGCCAGGGTGATGAACTGGAACGCGTAGCCGAGCTCGCCGAGCGTGTCCTGGAACGCGGCGATCTGCGCGTCGTCCAGGTGCTCGCGCCAGTTGAAGCTCGGCGAGCAGTTGTAGGCGAGCATCTTGCCGGGGTAGCGCTCGTGGATCGCCTCGGCGAACTCGCGAGCGACACCCAGGTCGGGCGTGCCGGTCTCCACCCACAGCAGGTCGGCGTACTCGGCGTACGCGAGCTGCCGGCTGATCACCGCCTCGAGACCGGGCCGGGTCCGGTAGAACCCCTCCGCGGTCCGCTCACCGGTGAGGTGCTCCGCGTCACGCGGGTCGACGTCGGATGTGATGAGGTCGGCCGCGAGCGCGTCGGTCCGGGCGACGACCACCGTCGGCACGCCGCTCACGTCGGCCGCGAGCCGGGCCGCGGACAGCGTGCGCACATGCTGCGAGGTCGGTACCAGCACCTTGCCGCCGAGGTGGCCGCACTTCTTCTCCGCGGCGAGCTGGTCCTCCCAGTGCACGCCCGCCGCGCCGGCAGCGATCATCGCCCGCATCAGCTCGAACGCGTTGAGCGGGCCGCCGAAGCCGGCCTCGGCGTCGGCCACGATCGGCACCAGCCAGTCCCGGACCGGGCCGCCGTCCGAGGTCTCCACCTGGTCGGCCCGCAGCAGCGCGTTGTTGATCCGGCGCACCACGGCGGGCACCGAGTTCGCCGGGTACAGCGACTGGTCGGGGTAGGTCTGCCCGGCCAGGTTCGCGTCCGCGGCGACCTGCCAGCCGGACAGGTAGATGGCCTCGAGCCCCGCCCGGACCTGCTGGACCGCCTGGTTGCCGGTCAGGGCCCCCAGCGAGCGGACGAAGTCCCTGGTGTGCAGCAGCTCCCAGAGCCGCTCGGCACCGCGCCGCGCCAGGGTGTGCTCCTCGACCACGGTGCCACGCAGGGCCAGGACGTCCTCGGCGTCGTAGTCGCGGCGTACGCCGGCCCACCGCGGGTCGGTGGCCCACTCGGCACGGAGGTCGTCGGCGGTCTGGCGCTGGTCGCCCGAGCGAGGCCGTGCGCCGGGAACGGCCGGTACCTCGGGCCGGTGCTGGACGGGTCGTGCGGTGGTCGTGGTCACGTCGGTCTCCCCTCGTCGGGCCGGTCGAGACCCATCGTGAGCGGAACCGGACCGTGTTGAACCGGGGTCTTCCGTGGGAAGAATCGGCGTTCTTCTGCGCCGCACAACCTGGCGAGGTCGCGCGGGACGCTGCACCCTTGGATGCCATGGACGCGACCGATGGCGCTCGCCTCACCGACGACCCTGCAACCCCCCGCCGGGGGTTGCGCGCGGTGCCCGAGTCCACCACCGACCCGCTGCTGATCGGCCGACGGGTCCGCCACCTGCGCCAGGCACGCGGGCTCACGCTGGCCGAGCTCGGCCAGGCGGTCGGCCGCGCCGCCTCGCAGATCTCCATGCTGGAGAACGGGCTGCGCGAGCCACGCCTGTCCCTGCTGCGCGCGATCGCCGACGCACTCGACGTCTCGGTCGACGCCCTGCTGGACGCGTCGCCGCCGAGCCGCCGGGCAGCACTCGAGGTCGAGCTCGAGCGCGCCCAGCGCGGACCGCTGTTCGCCGGCCTCGAGGTGCCCACGGTCAAGGTGTCCCGCTCGCTGCCCACCGACGCGCTGGAGACGATCGTGGCGCTGCAGTCGGAGGTGCGCCGGCTGCTCGCGGAGAAGGCCGCGACCCCGGAGGAGGCGCGCCGGGCGAACGCCGCGCTGCGCGAGCAGATGCGCGAGCGCGACAACTACTTCCCGGAGCTCGAGGAGAAGGCCCGCGACCTGCTCGACGCGATCGGCCACACCGGCGGCCCGCTCTCCCAGCGCGGGGTCGCCGAGCTCGCCGACCACCTGGGCTTCACGTTGCACCACGTCACCGACCTGCCCCCGTCGACCCGGTCGGTGACCGACCTGGCGCACCGGCGGGTCTACCTCGGCCACGTCGGCGACGACCCCCGCTCGGTGGTGCTCCAGGCCCTGGCCGGCTACGTGCTCGGCCACGACGACCCGGCCGACTACGGCGAGCTGCTCGCCCAGCGGGTGGAGACCAACTACCTCGCCGCCGCGCTGCTGCTGCCCGAGGCGGCGGCCGTCGCGCTGCTGGCGGAGTCCAAGCGGACGCGCACGCTCGCGGTCGAGGACCTGCGCGACACCTTCGCGGTGTCCTACGAGGTCGCCGCGCACCGGTTCACCAACCTCGCGACCCGGCACCTGGAGATCCCGGTGCACTTCATGAAGGTCGAGCGCAGCGGCGCGCTGCACAAGGCCTACGAGAACGACGGCGTGGTCTTCCCGACCGACCCGCTCGGTGCGGTCGAGGGGCAGCACGTGTGCCGACGCTGGACCGCGCGCCGGGTCTTCGAGGTCGACGACCGGTTGAACCCCTACCACCAGTACACCGACACCCCGTCGGGCACGTTCTGGTGCACGTCGCGCGTGCAGAGCTCGCCCGAGGGCGAGTTCTCGATCAGCGTCGGCGTGCCGTTCGCGCACGTGTGGTGGTTCGCCGGCCGCGACACGACCGAGCGCGCCGTCTCGCACTGCCCGGACCCGCGCTGCTGCCGGCTCGCCCCGCCCGAGCTCGCCGAGCGGTGGAGCGGCCAGGTCAGGCCGAGCACCCGCACGCACGCGAGCCTGCTCGCCACCCTGCCCACCGGGATCTACCCGGGCGTGGACCAGACCGAGGTGCTGGGCTTCCTGGAGCGGCACGCGCCTCAGGAGTGACCGTCGGCCGGGTCCGTGGATGCGACCGATCGGCCGCCTCAGCGCCGGACCAGGCGCCGGATGCTCACCGGGACCAGACCGAGCACGAGGACGGGCAGGAACCACCACGCGTTGACGCCGACGTGGACGAGCGCTGCGGTGATCGCCAGCCCGGCGACCACGGCAACCGCGACCAGCCAGTCGTCGCCGACCACGAAGTCCCACCAGAACGCCCCGAACGCCTTGAGGTGTCGCACGGCTCAGACCCTCTCCAGGCTGCGGCCGAGAGCCAGCTCCGGCCTCCGGCGCAGCACGGCGATGTAGGCCAGGCACACCGCGAGGACCGCCGGGACCAGCACGAGCAGCGCCGCGTCGGCGCCCGGCCACTCCACCCCGGCGCCCTCGGCACCCCAGAAGATGCCGAACGCGGTGAGCATGATCCCCACGCCGAGCTTCATGGTGTTCTCCGGCACCCGGGCCAGCGGCCGGCGCACCGCGACACCCAGCACCCCGACCAGGAGCACGGCGGCCACCGCGCCGAACGCGGCGAGCGGCACGTCCTGCTGGTTGGTGCCGAACGTGAGCACGATGAACACCACCT
Source organism: Actinotalea endophytica (assembly GCF_025717005.1). Lineage (GTDB taxonomy): Bacteria > Actinomycetota > Actinomycetes > Actinomycetales > Cellulomonadaceae > Actinotalea. Next base: position 76,091 of record NZ_JAOVZU010000009.1, on the reverse strand, counting down.
CGAGCCCCTCGAGCAGCACGCCCTTGAAGCTGAGCGTGAATGCGTACCAGTCGCCCACGAGCGCGCGTCGCTCGGTCTCAGCGGTGCGGGACGCGGCGACCTGCGTCGCGAAGATCTCGTCCTCGTCGTGCAGCGCCTTGAGCCCGGCCGCACGCATGATCGCCTTGCGCAGCCAGCCGACCCCGAAGATCAGCAGCAGACCGCCGACCAGGAGCCTCAGCCAGTCGATCGGGATCGCGGAGATCGCCGGACCGAGCAGCGCGACGATCGCCGCGAGCGCGACGACGGCGGTCCCGGCCCCGATCAGGGCGGACCGCCAGCCTCGCGTGGTGCCCACCGCGAGCAGGATCGTCAGCGCCTCGACCGCCTCGACCACGCACGCGGCGAACACCGCAACGACCAGGGCGACACTCGTCACGGCCCCCGACCCTACCCGCGCAGCCCTAGAGGTCGTTGCCCGCGTACGACTGGTTGAAGCTCTTGTTGGCCAACGGGAAGTCCGGGACGATCGTGTCCTGGAGCGAGACCGGCAGTGCCGGCCAGGTGAAGAACGACGGGTCCACCACGGCGACCCGGGTCGTGCGACCTGATGCGTCCAGCTCGACGCGGTGGCACGCGGTCCCGCGCCACGCCTCCACGAGCGACGCCCCCGACCGGCTCGCCGCCCCGGTGAGGTCTGCTGCGCTGCGACCGGTCCCGCGACGCCCGTCCAGCCGGTCGGCGAGATCGGCGACCAGCGCCGCCGAGACCTGCGCCTCCTCGGCCCGGACGGCGAAGCGCGCGTGCACGTCACCGTCCTGGCGGGTGACCACCGCGAACCGGTCGCCGAGGTCGACGAACGGGTGGTCGCGCCGGGCGTCCACGTCCAGGCCGCTCGCCCGCGCGACGTAGCCGAGGACCCCCATCTCGGCGGCCGCCTCGCGGCCCAGGACGGCCGTGCCGACGAACCGGTCCATCACCACCGAGTTGCCGAGCGTGATGTCCACGACCTCGGCCAGCTCGGACGCGACCCCGCGGACCAGGGCGACATCGACGTCACCCGCGAGCGCGGCACCGCCGATCCGCACCCCGCCGCGCAGCAGCCGGTGGCCGGTGAGCGCTGCGTGCTGCCGCAGCAGACGCTCGCGAAGGCGCTGGGTGTGGGCGGCCGCGATGCCGAAGCCGACGTCGTTCGCGATCGCCCCGAGGTCGCTGACGTGGTTGTGCAGCCGCTCGAGCTCGAGCAGGAGCGCGCGGACGAGGCGGTCCTGCTCGTCGACGACCAGACCGGCCGCGTCCTCGACCGCCATCGCGAACGCCAGCCCGTGGCCGACCGCCGTGTCACCGCTGATCACCTCGGCCAGCGCGAGGCCCTCGGCCGCCGTGCGGCCCTCGAAGAGCTTCTCCATCCCGCGGTGCACGAACCACAGCCGGGCCTTCATCCGGATGATCGTCTCGCCGACGACGGAGAACCTGAAGTGGCCCGGCTCGATCATCCCGGCGTGCACCGGGCCGACCGGGATCTCGTAGACGCCTTCGCCGAGCACGGGCACGAACGAGAACGTGCCGCGGTCCGGGCCGAACCGCGGCTCGGTGGTCGCGTCCCGGCGCATCGGGTACCAGTCGACCGGCCAGTGGTCGTGCAGCACGAGGCGTCGCGGGCGCGGATGACCGGTCGGGGTGATCCCGAACGTGTCCTGCAGGCCGCGCTCGAAACGGCCGGCCGGGAACGACAGCGATGCGAGCGACGGGATCGCGGGTGCCTCGCGCGGCACCCGGAGCACCAGCTCGGTGCGGCCCTGCGCCGGGTCGGCGAACAGGTACACGACCCGGAACCCGGAGGGGCCGTCGTCGTGCGCGGCGACCAGCGCCAGGCGCGCGCCCGCACCGAGCAGGGCTTCGACCTCGCCCACCAGACGGCCGGCCTCGACCTCGTGGGCGGTGTGCCGGGGGTGCGTGCTCATCCCGTCACCACCGCCACCGCGCGAGCGATCGCCTCGCCCACCGAGGCCGACAGGAACCCGGCTACCGCGGTGACCGCCAGGGCGAGGACGAGCGGCGCCACCGGACCTCTGCCCGCCGACCCCGCCGCAGTGTCGCCCGGATCGGGTCCTGCCGCTGGACCGGACACCATCGCGAGCACGGCGCGGGCCACCCCGGCGAAGACCACGAGCAGCGCGACGAGGACGACGCCCATCGCCCAGCCGAGGCCGCCCCGCCACCCGGCGACGACGAGGCCGACCTCGGAGAAGAACAACGCGAAGGGTGGCATGCCGAGCAGCACGGCAGCCGCGGTGACCAGGAGGCCCGCGAGCAGCGGCCGGCGGGCGAGCAGGCCACGGACCTCGTCGATCCGGCTGGTCCCCTCGACCTCGAGGATGCGACCGGCGGTGACGAACGCGGTGGCCTTCGCGAGCCCGTGGCCGAGCACGTGCAGCAGCACCGCCGCGAGCGCGAGCGGCCCGCCGACGGCCGCGCCGACCGCCATCAGGCCCATGTGCTCGACGCTGGACCAGGCCAGCAGCCGCTTGTAGTCCCGCTGGCGCCACACGAGCGCGGCCGAGACCAGCAACGAGCCCAGCCCCGCGGTCAGCAGCAGCCCGCGCATGAGCCCGGGGCCCACGACCGCGTCCACCACGACCTGGACCCGCAGGATCCCGTAGAACGCGACCGCGAGCAGCACGCCCGACATCAGCGCGGAGACCGGCGCCGGAGCCTGGCTGTGCGCGTCCGGGAGCCAGGCGTGCATCGGGACCAGCCCGGCCTTGGTGGCCAGGCCGAGGACGGCGAGCGCCCCGGCGACCCGGACCAGCCCGGGATCCAGCGGCAGCCGGCCCGAGGTCAGCACCACCCAGGACAGGGTCGCGTCGCCCGCGCTGCGGCTCGCCGCATACAGCAGGACCACGCCCAGCAGGGCGATCGCGACGCCGACCGAACCGAGCATGACGTACTTCCAGGCCGCCTCGAGCGCACGACGGGTGCCACGGTGGCCGACCAGGAACGCGGTCGCGATCGTCGTCGCCTCGATCGCCACCCAGAGCAGACCGAGGTTGTCGGTGAGCACCGCGACGGACATCGCACCCAGGAAGACGCTGACCATCGCCGCGTAGCGCCGCTCCGCCCGCGTCGCGGTGCCGGTGCGTGCGCTCGGCAGACCGGCCCAGGTCGCGGTCAGCCCGACCGCGCCGACCACGGTCAGCAGGTACGCGGAGAGCGCGTCGGCCCGGAGCAGTCCGCCCGCGAGCTCGGGGACGGGCCCGCGGTGCGCGACCAGCGCGAGACCGCTGACCAGGACCGCACCGGAGGTGACGACGCCGGACCAGGCGGTCACCGGCCGCCACGACGTCACCGCGGCGAGCAGCGCGAGCGTCGCGGCCGCGAGCAGAGGCAGGATCAGGACGCCGGCCATCAGTCCCTCAGCTCGTCGAGCTCGTCGACGGTGACCGCGCCGATCACCGCGTGCAGGCGTCCGGACAGCACGGCCAGGATCAGCGCGACCAGCAGCACGTCGAGGGACACGCCGAGCTCCACCACGAACGGCACACCGGCCGCGGTGAGGAACGCGACCGCCGCGATCCCGTTGTCGAGCACCAGGAAGCCGACGAGCTGCGACAGCGCGCGGCGCCGCGTGACCACCAGGAGCAGCCCGACCAGGACGAGCGTCAGGCCCGCCGGGACGGCGAACGCGCCGGGGCCGCTGGCGACCACGCCACGCCCGGCGATGGCGGCGCTGATCGGTTCGCTGACCAGATAGGCGAGCGTGGTCAGGCCGGTCGCTGCGACCAGGCCGGCGGTCGGGTTGAGCCGCGGCGCGTCCTCGCGCTGCACACCGGAGACGCGCACGCCACGCGCGACCACGGCCGGGATGACGACACCCTTGAGCGCGAGCACGACGAGCGCGACCACGCCGAGCTCGACCTCGCGCTCCTCGAGCGCGATGGCGCCGACCAGGAGCGCGAGGCTCGCGCCCTGCACGGCGAGCACCCGCGCGGAGGCGGCCAGGGAGCGTCGCCAGACGAGCAGCGCCGCGGTGACCAGGAGGGCGCCGGTGCTCAGCGCGAGCGCCTGCGTCGCGAGGGAGTCGAGAGTCGTCATCAGGCCACCAGCGCCGATGCGGTGACGGCCAGGAACGCCAGCACGAACGACCCGGCGAGCAGCTCCGGGACGCGGAACAGGCGCAGCTTGGCCACGCCGACCTCGGCGGCGCCGAGCACCGCGGCGAGCAGCCCGAGCTTCGCCAGCAGGGCCACGGCACCGAGCGCGAGCTCGCCCGGACCGGTCCCGCCCGCGACACCCCACGGCAGCACGAGGTTGCCGACCAGCCCGAGCAGCGCGGACAGCCGCAACCACCCGCCGAGCTCGAGGCTCGCCAGGTCCCGCCCGGACGCCTCGAGCAGCATCGCTTCGTGGACCATGGTGAGCTCGAGGTGGGTCGACGGGTTGTCCACCGGCAGCCGCCCGGTCTCGGCCAGGACCACGACCACCAGTGCGACCACCGCGAGCACCCCGGCGGGCGACGCGATGCTGGCGGGGTCGTCCCGGCGCGCGTCGACGATCGCGGACAGCGACGAGCTGCCCACCGGCACCGAGAGCGCGTACACCGCCATCAGCACGGTCGGTTCGACCAGCGCGGCGATCATCATGTGCCGGCTGGACCCCATCCCGCCGAACGCCGACCCGGCGTCGAGCCCGAGCAGGGCGATCGCGACCGTGCCGACCAGCAGCACGGACACCACGACCAGGAGGTCGGCGGGGACCACCGTCGGAGCGGCCGTGACCAGCGGCACCAGTGCCACCACGACGAGGCTCGAGCTGAGCAGCAGCACGGGCGCGATCCTGCTGACCACGCTGGTGCCGGTCGCCTGCAGCGGCCGCTTGCGCCACCACTTGACCAGGTCGCGCCACGGCTGGCCGACCCGGCCACCGGCGCGCCCCTCGGCGCGAGCGCGCACCTCCCGCGTCACGCCGACCACCACGGGTGCGGCGAGCACCAGCACGACGACCTGGACCACGGCGACGACCACCTGGGCGCCCACGGCGCTCATCGGGCGACCACCACCAGGACGGCCACGAGCGCACCGAACGCGAACGTCAGGTACCGCGACACCGAGCCGTTGTGCACCCGCCGGACCCGGTCGGCCACGACGTCGACCGCGCGCAGCACCGGCCGGTAGAGCCGGGTCTCGACCACGTCGGACAGCTCCTGGCGGTACGCGACGCGGGCCGCCAGGTACCGCGACTCGGCGATGTGGGTCACCTCGACGTCGCGCTCGGGCTGCAGCGCGTCGTCGAACACCCGCAGCAACGGCTCGGCGTACGAGGTCGCCGTGTACTGCACCCGGGGGTCGTCGCGCACCGCACCGCAGCCCCACGCGGGCACCTCCACCACGCGCGGCGCGCGGCGCGCGGCGACCAGCACGGCGGCCACCACCGGCACCGTCAGGCCGAGGCCGAGCGCGGCCACCAGCGCGGGGTCGAGCACGGGCCCGGCACCGGGCAGCGCGATCCCGGCGACCCCGGTGCTCGTGACCGGGACGTCCACCGCGCGCGCCAGGGCGACCGCGACCGGACCGGGTGCCACCCCGAGCGCGACCACCGCGGCCGCAGCTGCGACCATGCCGGCCCGCATCGACACAGGAGCGCGGTGCGCCCGCTGGGTGCCGGGTGTGCGCGGCCGTGCGAGGAAGCCGATGCCGAAGGCCTTCACGAACGTCAGCAGCGCGAGCCCGGCGGTCAGCGCCACCACCCCGATGGCGAGCGGGGTCGCGACGGTGACCGTGCGGTCGACCGTCTCGCCGCCACGAACCAGGGCCTGCAGCAGGACCCACTCGGCGACGAACCCGCCGGTCAGCGGCAGGGCCGCGGCGCCGAGCGCACCGATCGCGAACGTGGTGGCCGTCCACGGCATGGTGTGCACCAGGCCCCCGAGCCGGTCCAGGTCACGCTCCCCGGTCGCGTGCAGCACCGAGCCGGCACCGAGGAACAACGTGGTCTTGAACGCTGCGTGGCTCACCGCGAGCAGCAGGCACGCGAGCAGCGCGGTGGCCGACGCGACCGGCGCCGCCGGGCGCAGCAGCAGCGCGACGCCGAGCGCGAGCACCATGAGGCCGAGGTTCTCGGTCGTCGAGTACGCGAGCAGCCGCTTCAGGTCGGACGCGACGCCCGCCTGCAGGATCCCGTAGACCGCGGAGACGGCACCGAGCCCGATCAGCGTCCAGGCCCACCAGGCCGGGCCACCTGGCAGCAGCCGCACGGTCACCAGGAGGAGCCCGTACAGCCCCATCTTGACCATCGCGGCACTCATCGCGGCCGAGGCGTGGCTCGGCGCCTCGGGGTGCGCCCGCGGCAGCCAGACGTGCAGCGGGACCAGCCCCGCCTTGGCCGCGAACCCGAGGGTGAGCAGCACGAACGCGGCTCCGGAGGCCGCCGGGTCCGCGGTGGCGAGCGTGGCGAAGTCCTGACCGCCGGTGGCGACGACGAGCAGCGCGAAGCCACCCAGGATCGTGACCAGGCTGAGGTGCGTCATGACCGTGTACCAGACCCCGGCCGGCCGCGCGCTCGGCCTGGTCCGGTGCTCGGCCAGGACGAGCACCGCGGACCCGCCGGCCATCAGCTCCCAGGGGAGCAGGAAGCCCAGCACGTCCCCGGCCGCGGGCACGAGCTGCATGCCGAGCAGGAGCACCGCGAACCCGGCCCAGGTGGTCCGTGCCGCCCAGGCCGCGTAGCCGATCCCGTACACCGACGCGACCACGCCGACCCCGCCGGCGAGGATGATGAACAGACCCCCGAGCCGGTCGGGCGCGAAGGTCATCGAGACGCCCGGCAGCGCGGTGCCGACCACGAGCACGCCCGCACCACCGGCCATGGCCTGGGCGCCTCCCCACACGCCGGCACCCGCCGTCACGGCACATGCGGCGCCGGCGAGCCGACCGCGCAGCCGGGCGGGGGCGACGACGGCGAGGAGCACCGCGAGCAGCGCCGCAGCGGCCTGCACCCACAGCGGGGTCATCGACCGGTCACCCGGCGCAGCGCCTCGACCACGGCGGCCGGTTCGGGCGGGCACCCGGGGATCTCGGCGTCGACGGGCACCACGTCGTCGGCGCCGCCCACGACGCCGTAGCCGTCGCGGAACGGGCCGCAGCCGCGTGCGCAGTCCCCCATCGCGATGACGAGCCGCGGCTCGGGCGTGGCCCGGACGGTGAGGCGGAGCGGCTCGGCCATGTTCCGGGTGACCGCACCGGTGACCAGGACGGCGTCCGCGTGACGCGGCGAGGCGACCAGCCGCGCACCGTAGCGCTCGGCGTCGTACACCGGACCGAACGCGGCGCCGAGCTCGATCTCGCACCCGTTGCACGAGCCGGCGTCGACGTGCCGGATCTGCAGCGACCCGCCGAGCACGCCCGCGGCTCCCGCCGGCTCGGCCTCGGGCAGGGGTGGTGCAGGTTCGGCGACGGTGCCGGTCCGCCGGATCAGTCCGGCCAGCGACCGCCAGCTCACTCGGGCACCGCCTCCGCAGCGTGGCCGACGGCGGGCGGTTCGCCGTCAGGAGCGGGCTCGGCCGGTCCCGGTGCGGCGACCAGCTCGTCCCGCAGGCTCGCCTGGTCGGCGAGGATGTCGGCGAGCAGGGCGCGGGCGACCCGCAGCAGCTCCGCGACACCGGGCACGCTCGCGGCGTAGACGACCTCGGCGCCCTCGCGCCGGTGGTCCACGAGCCCGGCGCGGCGCAGGACGGCCAGCTGCTGGGACAGGTTCGACGCCTCGATGTCGATCGCGGCGAGCAGCTCGTGGACGGGGCGGTCGCGCTCGGCGAGCAGCTCGAGGATGCGGATCCGAGCGGGGTGGCCCAGCGTGCGGAACAGCTCGGCCTTGGCCCGGTAGACCTCCGGCACGCGCACCTCCGATCGACGATCTACGAACTTTACAACATGAATACTTCTTCAACTGACGCACCCGGCGGTCGCCTGCCGACGAGCTCCCAGGCAATCCCAAGGTCCGGCCCGCAGCATGCCTGCGTGCCGACCTCACCGCCCCCGTCCGCCCGGTCGTCCGCCCGGTCGACCTCCTGGTCGTCCTCCTGGTCGTCCTCGTGGGGGTCGACCGCGGTGCGCGTCGCCGAGATCTCGACCGCGTTCTGGGTGATCAAGGGCCTGTCGACGGCGCTCGGCGAGTCCGCCTCGGACTACCTCGTGCTCGCGATCAACCCGGTGGTCGCGGTGCTGGCCGGGTTCGTCGCATTCGCCGCGGCCCTCGCGGTCCAGCTCGCGCGCGGTCGCTACACGCCCTGGGCGTACTGGCTCGCCGTGGTCATGGTCGGCATCTTCGGCACGATGGCCGCCGACGTCGTGCACGTCGTGCTCGGCGTCCCGTACCTGGTGTCGAGCCTGGGCTACGGCGCGGTCCTCGCGGGCGTCTTCTGGCTGTGGTGGCGCGTCGAGGAGACCCTCTCGGTGCACGCGGTGACCACCTGGCGGCGCGAGCTGTTCTACTGGGCGGCGGTCGCGGCGACCTTCGCGACCGGCACCGCCGTGGGCGACCTGACCGCGGTGACCCTGCACCTGGGCTACGCAGGCTCGGTCCTGCTGTTCGCGGCGGCGATCTGCGTGCCGGCGATCGGCTACCGGTGGTGGCACTGGAACCCGGTCGCCGCGTTCTGGACGGCCTACGTGCTCACCCGCCCGCTCGGCGCCTCGGTCGCGGACTGGACCGGCAAGTCGACCGAGGTCGGCGGCCTGGGCTGGGGCGACGGCCGGATGGCCCTCGCCTTCGCGCTGCTGATCGCCGTGCTGGTGGCGCGACTCTCCTGGCGCGCGAGCCCGGCCCCGCTCGGGGTCGAGGCAGCGCCCGACTAGGTGTCCTGGGCCGTCAACGCGACTCCCGGGTGCCCGTCGCGGGCAGCACCGCGGGCTCCCCGACCCGCCCCGCACGCCGGAGCACGGCCACCGCGGCGACGGCCGCCACGGCCTCGCCCGCCGCCAGCGCCACCCAGACACCGGTGGGCCCGAACCGCGCGCCGACGAGGACGAGCGGGATCTTGATCGCGACCAGGGTGCCGATCGACAGCGCATAGGCGGGCCGCGCCTGGCCCAGCGCCTGGAAGGCCGCCGCGGCGACCGGGACCACGCCCGCGGCGACCAGCCCGAGCGTCGTGATCCGCAGCGCGACCACCCCGTCGGCGGCGATCTCCGGGTCGGACACGAAGACCCCGACCAGCGGCCCTGCGAGCACAGCGGCGACGAGGGCTGCCAGCGCGCCGTACCCGACGGTGGCCCGGAGCCCGAGCGCGCGGGCCCGCACCGCCCGGGCCCAGTGCCCGGCGCCCGCGTTGTACCCGATCAGCGGCTGCACACCCTGGGTGATCCCGACCTGCGGCATCCCGAGGAACGTCTGCACCCGCGCCGCCACGGCGTAGGCCGCGAGCGCCACGGTCCCGCCGGTCGCGACCACGAGGTTGTTGACCAGGCCGACCAGCACGGTCGCGCCGAAGCCGCTGAGGAACGACGGGGCGCCGAGCGTGACGACCTCGCGGGTGGTGGGGCCGTGCGGGCGCAGCTCCGCCCGACCGACCCGGTACGGCCGGTCACGCTGGACGAAGAAGAACCACATGCTCATCCCGGCCGAGACCGCCTGACCGCCGACGGTGCCCAGCGCTGCACCGCGGACCCCGAGGTGCAGGCCCCAGATGAGCAGCGGGTCGAGCGCGATCTGCACCAGCACCGGGACGACCCACAGCATGGTCGAGAACCGCATGCGCCCCTCGGCGCGCACGAGGCTGGAGAAGCCCGTCGCGGTGATCGCACCGGCGAGCAGCACGACGGCGTAGTCGCGTGCGTAGCCACGCGCCTCGCCTCGCGCACCGAGCGCGGTGAGCAGCGGCTCGATCGCGAGCAGCCCGACGACGGTGATCGCGAGCGCAGCGGACCAGAAGACCACGAACGCGTTGCCCGCGGCGCGCCCGGCGCCGTCGGGGTCGCCGGCCCCGAGCCGACGCGAGACCAGGGACGCACCGCCCACGCCGACCGTGGTGCTCACCGCGCCGAGCACCAGGAGCACCGGGGCGACCAGGTTGACCCCGGCGAGCGCCGTCGCGCCGACGCCGCGTGCGACGAACCAGGCGTTGGTGAGCGCGTAGATCCCGTACACCCCGACCGACATCGTGGTCTGCGAGCAGGTGTGCCACAGCAGCCGCCCCACCGGGGCGGTGCCGAGGTCTGCCGCGCGGTCGCGGGTGCGCGCCACCGGACGCCCCGTCAGGTCGTGGGCGCGGCCACGCCGAGAGCAGCCATCACCTCGTCCATGCGCTCACGCGCCCAGTCGTACTGCGTGGTGTCCGCATGCCCGCGGTAGTCGGTCTCGATCATCATGACCAGCACGAGGTGCAGGCAGTACAGCTGTCGCCGGAGCCGCTCGGTCTCGGTGAGCTCGGCCCAGCCGTAGCCGGCCATGAACGCCGCCGAGTCGCCGAACGCCGGCAGCTGTGAGGCCACGAACCCGGCCTCCATCAGCGGGTCGCCGTACAGCGCGCGCTCGTGGTCGATGATGCCGACGATCCGGCCGTCGCGGATCATCGCGTTGCCGTCCCACAGGTCCCACTCGATGAACCGGGGCTCGGTGACCTCGTCGAGCACGGCGGCCCGCTCGGCGATCACCCGGCGGACCAGGCCGTAGTCCCAGCCGAGGTCGACGCCCCGACGTTCGCCGTCGTGCAGCACGTCCTCGACGATGCCGCCGAACACGACGCGCCACGACGGGTCGCCGGGACCGGCGAGCGGACCGAACCACGGGCCGCGGATCGCGTTGAGCTCGCGGTTCAGGGCGCCGAGCTCCCGGTTGTAGTGGTCCTGCTCCTCGTCGCTCAGGGCGTCGCGGACGACGGCGAAGTTGTCACCGTCGACGAACGGCATGAAGAAGTAGTCGGCGTCGACCAGCTCGTGCGTGGTGTCGACGAAGTCCACCTGCGGGACCGGGACGGCGGTCTGCTCGGCGATCATCCGCAACGACGTCAGCTCGATCCCCATGGCGCCGCGCTCGTAGGTCATCACCTCGACCCCGGGCGGCGGGGCGATCTTGACGACCTTGGCCTGGCCGTCGCGCAGGGTGATCCGGTAGGCGACGTTGAACCAGCCGTGGCCGAGCTCCTCGTGCCACGTGTCCTCGGGCCCGGTGGGCACCAGGTCCGGGCCGTAGGCGCGCTCGATCATGGCCTGCAGGGTCTGCGGGCTCTGGCGGTTCTTGGTGATGCTCTCCATCGAGCGGTTCTCCCGGTCCAGGTCTCTCGGCGACCGCACATCTGTGAGCGGTCACAGCGACGGCGAGCACGCTAGCACCGTGCGGCAGTCGGTCGGCGAGCGGATCGGACGGGAGGACGTCGCGCGCTCCACGCGCCACCACGACGACTATTGATACATCATGTCTCACAAGGCATGGTGGAGGCATGAACAGCCCCTCCGGGACACCCGCGACCGCCTCCCGCCGGCCCCGACTCTCCGACGCCCAGACCGAGCGCCGGATGCTGGACGCCGGGCTGGCCGCGATCGACACCCAGGGCCTGGCCGTGGGCCTCGAGCACCTGAGCATGGAGGCCGTGATCGCGGCGGCGGACGTCTCGCGCGCGTCCGTCTACCGGCGCTGGCCCACCAAGGAGCTGTTCTTCGGGGACCTGCTGCTGGAGATCGCCCGGGCGACGCAGCTCACGGCCGAGGGCGCCGAGCTCGTGGCCGACGCCGCTCGGGACGTCGCCGAGCGCTGCGCGGAGCTGCTGGACGAGCGGTCGCGGCGCGACCTCGTGGTCGACCTGGTCCGCCGGGTGATGCACGCCGACTCGGCGGTGGTCGCCCGGTCGGCTCGCTGGCGGACCTACGTCGCGCTGCACGTGAGCTTCAGCGGCCTGGCCGACGCCGACCTGCGCGCACAGGTCGCCGCCGAGCTCGTCGCGACCGAGCGGGCCTTCACCGAGCGCCGCGCGGACGTGTTCGCCTGGTTCGCCGGGCTGGTCGGCTACCGGCTGGTCGCCGGCGAGACCTTCCGCGGCCTGTCGTTCGCGCTCGGCTGCGCCTCGACCGGCGCGCTGGTCCGTGGCATGGCGGACCCCGACCTGCTCACCACGACCAGGCAGCGCACGGCCCTCGGCAGCGCGACCCCGATGGAGTGGACCGAGCCGGCGCTGCTCGCGGCGCGGATCCTGGACGACCACCTGGAGCCGGACCCGGACGTCCGGTGGGACGAGGCACGAATGACGGCGGTCCGCGAACGCGCCGCCGCCGGACCCTGGGAGGACGGATGGGCGTGATCATCTCCGACGCGGCGCTGCGCAGGATGTACACCGGGCAGCGCGCCGACCGCACCGCGACCCGGCTGTCCCGGCTGTGGGCGAGGGTGTTCGCCTGGGGCCTGCAGCCTCGACGATGGGTGACGCTCGAGGTGCCCGGCCGCACGACCGGCAGGCCGACCACCTTCCCGCTCGGGATGGCCGACCTGGACGGGCGCTGGTACCTCGTCTCGATGCTCGGCGAGCGGTGCAACTGGGTGCGCAACGTGCGAGCGGCCGGGGGCCGGGCGGTCCTGGTCCGCCGACGCCGGCGCCCCGTGACGCTCCGGGAGGTCCCGGTCCCGTTGCGCGCGCGGATCCTGCGCCGGTCCCGGCAGCCCGGCCGGGGGGGGCGCCCGCACATCCCGGTCGACCCAGCGGCGCCGCTGGCCGACTTCGAGGCGGTCGCGGCGCAGTACCCCGTGTTCGAGGTGCTGCCGGCCGAGGACTGACCGCACGGCCCCGACGGTCAGGCGCTGCGGTCCACGAGGCCCGACTCGTAGGCGAACACCACCAGCTGCGCGCGGTCGCGTGCCGCGGTCTTCGCCATCGCCCGGTTGACGTGGGTCTTGGCCGTGGCCGGGCTGATGAACAGGCGCTCGCCGATCTCTGCGTTGGACAGCCCGGCGGCGACGAGCGCGACGACCTCGCGTTCGCGGTCGGTGAGGTCCGCGACGCCCGGGACCTCGACCCGCGGTCGGGCCGGCTGCTCGACGACCCGGCGGATCACGGCACGCGTCGCGACGGCGGAGAGCAGCTCCTCCCCCGCAGCGACGGTGCGGATGGCGTCGAGCAGACCGGCCGGCTCCACGCCCTTGCCGAGGAAGCCGCTCGCACCCGCCTGCACGGCGGCCACCACCAGGTCGTCCTCCTCGAAGGTCGTGAGCACCAGGACCCGCACGCCGGCGAGCGCCGGGTCGGCACAGATCCGCCGGGTCGCCTCGATGCCGTCCAGCTCCGGCATCCGGATGTCCATCACGACGACGTCGGGACGGTCGAGCGTCGCGCACCGCACGGCCTCGGCCCCGGTCGCTGCCTCCGCCACCACCTCGACGTCCGGGGACGCGTCCAGCAGGAGCCGGAACGTCGCCCGCAGCAGGGCCTGGTCGTCGGCGAGCACCACGCGGATCGTCATGTCGTCCCCTTCTCGTCGCCGGCCGCAGCACGGGACCGCCCGGGCGCCGGGAGCGATGCGGCCACCGAGAACGAGCCGCCCGACTCCTGCGACACGGTGAACGTCCCACCCGCGGCACGGGCCCGCTCGCGCATCCCGAGCAGCCCGTGCCCGGTCCCCGGGGCCGGGCCCGCGGGCCGCGGCGGGGCGGCGTTGACCACCCGGATCTCCAGACCGCCGTCCGTCCAGGCGAGGCGCACGGTGACGGGCGCGTCCGGGGCGTGCTTCATCGCGTTGGTCAGCGCCTCCTGGACGATCCGGTAGGCGGCGAGGTCGGCGAGCTCGTCGAGCTCCACCGGAGCCCCGCTCACCTCGAGCTCGATCTCGGCCCCGGTCGACGCCAGGTCGTCGACCAGGCCCGCCAGCCGGGCCAGGCCCGGGACCGGTCCACGGTCCTCGCCGGCGGGCTCGTCCTCGCCGTCGCGCCTGAGCAGACCCACGGTCGCCCGCAGGTCGGTGATCGCCTGCGCGGTGTGCCGGCTGATCCCGCGCAAGGCCTCGGCCGCGGCGTCCGCGTCCTGGTGCATCAGGTACTCGGCGACCGACGCCTGGGCGTTGACGAGCGTCAGGTTGTGGGCGAGCACGTCGTGCAGCTCGCGCGCGATGCGGAGCCGCTCGTCGATCACGGCCCGCCGGGTCCGGTCCTCGCGCTCACGCTCCTCGCGGTCGACCCGGTCGCGCCAGGCCGCAACGCCGACCCCCGCGCCGGTCGCGATGACCACGAGGTTGGCCATCACCAGGTCGGTCGCCAGGAGGTCCAGCGGATGCGCGACGAGCGCGACGGCCAGCAGCACCAGCGCGGACACCGAGCCCGCGACCCAGCCGATCCACCGCGGCGCCCGCGAGGCCACGGTCCAGGCGGCCACCATCGTCGCGATCGGCACCGGCTGGTAGACCCCCATCGCCTCGGCAGCCGTGAGCCCGGTGTCCACGACGGGCACGAACGCCAGGTGCGCCGACTCGATCGCGACGGTCGCGCCGAGCACGATCAGCGGCGCCCGCGTGCGCAGCAGGAGGGGCGCCCAGGCCGCGACCGTCGCGATCAGGAGCGCCGGCCCGGGGAACGTCGCCTGCTGCTGGCGCACCCAGACGGTGGTGAGCATCACGGCCAGCGTGCCGAACGTCAGCGCCCAGCCGCCCCGGGTGGTGCGGCCGACCTGCGCCACCCGGGTCTCCCACGCTCGCCACGCGGGACGAAGCGGCTGGTCCATCGCGCTACTCCCGCCCGTCGGTCCCGGTGCCCACGTGCTCGAGCACCCGCGTGTCGACCGCGGCGGCCCCCGGCCCGGCGGCGTCGGAGTCGGCGCCCTCGACCGAGACGTGAGGAGTGATGCGGTCCGCCCACCGAGGGTAGGCCCAGTTCCGGTCGCCGATGAGGCGCATCAGTGCCGGGACGAGCGTCAGGCGCACCACGAACGCGTCGACCAGGACGGCGGCACCGAGGCCGAGGCCGATCGCCGAGACGATCCGTTCTCCGCCGAAGCTGAAGGACGCGAACACCGCGAGCATGATCGTCGCCGCGGTCGCGATGACGCGGGCGGTCTCGGTCGTACCGACCCGGATCGCACGGCCGTTGTCGTGGGTCCGGGTCCACTCCTCGTGCATCCGCGAGACGAGGAAGACCTGGTAGTCCATCGACAGCCCGAACACAACGCCGACCAGGATCACCGGGACGATGTACATGGTCGGGGCCGCGTCGCCGACGCCGAGCACGTGACCCGCCCACCCGAACTGGAACAGCGCGGTGATCACCCCGAGCCCGACGGCGATGGTCGCGAGGTTGCTCAGCGCGCCGACCAGGGGCACCAGCACGCTGCGGAACGCGACGGACAGCAGGAGGAACCCGAGCAGGGCCACCAGCGCCAGGTACAGCGGCAGCCGCCCCATCAGCGCCTCGGACAGGTCGATGTTCGTGGCGGTCTCACCACCGACGTACACCTGCAGCGCGCTGCCCTGCTCCGCGGCCGGGATGACCTCCGAACGGAGCGTGTCGACCAGGTCCTGCGTGGCCCGGGTCTGCGCGCTGGTCGTCGGGGTCACGGCGGCGAGCGCGACGGTCCGGCCCGGCTGGACCGGCGCGGCAACCACGGACGCGACCCCGGGGACCGACGGGAGGTCGCCGACCAGCGCGTCGAAGGCCGCGGCGGCAGCGGCGTCCGGGATCTCGGCTGCGAGGACCAGCGTCGCGTCGAGGCCCGCGCCGAACGCCGGGCCGACCAGGTCGGCGTACTCGCGGGTCGGCGACCCGACCGGGTCGGACGTCGCGTCCGAGCTGCCGACCCGCATGCTCGTCGCGGGCAGGGCGAGCACGACGAGCACGCCGATCGCGGCCACGGCGAGGACCCGCGGCGACCTCTGCACCCGCAGCGCCCATCGGCTCGCGCTCCGCGGTCGCCCGGCGCGGCCGGCCACCTGCTCGGCGCCGGCCCGCTCCGCTCGCTGACGCTTCGACAGGACCCGGTGGCCGAGCGCACCGAGCAGGGCGGGCAGCAGCGTGATCGCGGCGAGCACGGTGAGCAGCACGGTCAGCGCCGCCGCCTGGCCCATCCCGGTGAGGACCCCGAGGCCCACCACGGCCATGCCGAGCAGCGCGACGATCACGGTGAGCCCGGCGAGCACGACCGCTCGCCCCGACGTGCTGACCGCCTGGCGCACCGCGTCGGAGACCGCGGCACCCGCCGTCAACGCCGTGCGGAACCGGTTGACGATGAACAGCGCGTAGTCGATCCCGACGCCGAGCCCGATCAGGGCGCCCATGGTCAGCGAGGTCGAGTCGAGGTCCATGACGTGCGACAGCAGCATGACCCCGAGCAGCGAGACGCCGACGCCGGTGACCCCGGTGGCGATCGGCAGCACCGCGGCCCACCAGGACCGGAACATCGCGAACAGCAGCGCGAAGGCCGCGAGGATGCCGACCACCTCCATGCCGTGCGACGGGGACGGCAGCTCGGAGAGCGCCTGGCCGCCGGCGGCGACCTCGAGGACCGCCGAGTCGTAGGCATCGGTGATCGCCCGGACCTCGGCGACGTCGACCGCATCGGTGGCGACCACCGTGGCGAAGGCGGTGCCGACCGTGGCGTTCAGCTGGCCGGCGCCCGCGTCGGTGTACGGGCTGACGACGGCCTCGACGCCGGGCAGCGCGGCGACCTCGTCGAGCATCGCGGCGACCTCGGCCTGGACGGACGGGGCGTCGATGGCGACCCCGTCGGCGTGCCAGACGACCCGGCCCTGAGCGGTCCCGGAGCCCTGCCCCATCTCGGCGAGGAGCTCGTAGGCGGTGGCCGACTCGCTGTCGGGCAGGTCGGCCACCGTGGTGAAGGACGTACCGGCGGTGACGACGGCGAGGACGAGGGCCACCAGGACGGTGACCCAGGCGGCGAGGACCGTGCCACGCCGCCGGTAGCACCAGCTGGCGAGTGAGGACATGACGGGAACCTTTCGGACGCAGTGTCGAGGTCACTCCAGGTTCGTCGGGTCGACCGTCCGGGTCGTCAGCCCTGTGCGGTCATCGCTCTACCGCGTCTGCGGTACGCCCGCGAGCTCGACCGCCGGCAGGCCGATGGGACCGACGGCGCTCGTCCCGCCGCGTCCGGCCCAGCCCCGGGCGATCAGACCGACGCCCCAGGGCACGAAGGCGACGCCGAGCGCTGCGGCCCCGGCGAGGTTCACGATCTCCATGCCGTCGGGCGTGCCGATCAGGAGCATGCCCACCAGGAACGACGCGGCCTGCCACCGCGGGACCGCACCGGTGCGCCAGAGCGCGGCCGCCTGGATCGCGAAGCCGAGCGGCAGCAGCACGATGCCCCAGACCAGCACCATCCATCCGGCCTTGTCGAACAGTGCCTCGACACCGGGGCGCAGCTGCGCGAACACGTCCTCGGGCAGCGTGTCGAAGGCGCTCATCGTGAGGCACAGGGCGCCCTTGTCGGCCGCGAGCGCGAGCGCGCCGATCACGGCGAGGGCGCCGCCGGCGAGCCCGGAGCGGTGCGCCCGGGTGCCGTCCAGCACGTGTACGAGGTGGAGCGCGACCACCACGAGCAGCGGTGTGGCGAGCAGGACCAGGGCGTGGCCGAGCTGGAGCAGGGCCGCGCCGTGGGCCCTGTCGATCACCTCGCCCGGGGTGAGCAGGCGGGGGTCGAGCAGGTCGGGGTGGACGGCGAACGCTGCGACGAACACCAGCGGGACGGCGATGAACGCCGTGCCGGTGCCGACGGGACGAACGGCTGAGTCGGGCATCGGATCCTCCTCGTCGCGGTGACGCCCGCCGGTCGGATCACCTTGGGCTACACCTGTAGTGTTATTAGGTGTACACCCGTAGCCTTAGACTCGTCAACGTCGCCGCTGCCGACCGGCAGCGCGTGCGGAAGGAGGCCGTCATGGCCGATCGCGCCGAGGTGCCGCAGGCCGGTGGCGCCGACACCACACCCGACCCGCGGCCCGACGAGCACGCCCGGCGCCCACGCTCCGGTGCGCCGTCACGGCGTCCCCGGGCACGCCGCGGCGAGGGCGCGCGACTGCGCGGCGAGGTGGTCGAGGCGGCCAGGCGCCTGCTGGCCACGACGGGCGACCCGGCCGACCTGTCGCTCCGGGCGGTCGCACGAGAGGTGGGCATCGCGACGACGTCGGTCTACCTGCACTTCGCGACCCTCGACGAGCTGCTCGCCGAGGTGAAGGTCACCTACTTCACGGACTTCGGCGCGACGCTCGACGCCGCGGCGGACGCGGCCGGCGACCGGCCCGGCGTGCGGGTGCGCGCCCGTGGCCTCGCGTACGCCCGCTGGGGGGCCGAGCACCCCGGCGAGTACCGGGCGATGTTCGAGGCGCCGACGCTCGCGGCCGACGCAGCCGCGCAGGTGGCCCGAGCCGGGGCGGAGGTCTTCGCCGCGATGCGCGACGAGGCCGTCGAGGCGGCCGGGCGGCCGGACGCCGACCTTCTCGCGATCCACCTGTGGACCGCGTTGCACGGCACCGTGAGCCTGCGCACGGCCCGCCCCCAGTTTCCGTGGCCCGATCTCACGGTCGAGGTGGACAGCCTCGTGACCCACCTGCTGGGGGTCCCGCCTGCCACACCCTGACGCACGCGGCGCCGGTCGACGCCCCTGCAGGGTGACGCCCCCGGTCAGGCTCCTCGCGGAACCCGACCGGGGGCGTCACCGACGACCAGGTCAGCCCAGACCGGTGCCGATCGCGCTGATCAGCTCACCGTTCGCGGTGTCCCCGGAGAGCTCCCAGAAGAACGCTCCGCCGAGGTCCCGCTGGTTCACGAACGCCATCTTCCCGGCGATCGTGCCGGGGGTGTCGTAGCTCCACCACTCACCGTTGCAGAAGGCGTACGCGGTGCCACCGACGGTCCCCGTGGGCGGGCAGTCGTTCTTGAGGACCTTGTAGTCCTCGATCCCGGCCTCGTAGGTGCCGGGCGCCGCACCCGTCGCGGTGCCGCCCGCGGTCGACTGCGTGACGCCGGTCCAGCCGCGGCCGTAGAACCCGATGCCCAGCAGGAGCTTGTCCGACGGGATGCCCAACGAGCTGAGCTTGTCGATCGTCGCGGTCGAGTTGAAGCCCGCGATCGGCTCGTTCGGGTACGACGTCAGCGGCGAGTGCGGCCCGGTCGGACCGGTCGGGTTGAACGCTCCGTTGAAGTCGTACGTCATCGGCATGAAGAAGTCGACGTACTGGGCTGCGCCCGCGTAGTCCGCCGCATCGATCTTGCCGCCCGAGGTCCCGTCGGCGGTGATGGCCGAGGTCACCAGGTCGGAGCCGAACTCCTCCCGCAGCGCACGCATCAGGTTCGGGTAGGCCTCGTAGCCGCTCGAGTCGCACGAGTTGCCACAGCTGTTCGGGTACTCCCAGTCGATGTCGATCCCGTCGAACACGTCGGCCCAACGCGGGTCCTCGACGAGGTCGTGGCAGGACTCGGCGAAGGCCTGCGGGTCGGCCGCGGCCTGGGTGAAGCCACCCGACCAGGTCCACCCGCCGAACGACCAGAGGACCTTCAGGTCGGGGTGCATGGCCTTGAGCTTGCGCAGCTGGTTGAAGTTGCCGCGCAGGCTGCCGTCCCAGGTGTCCGCGACGCCGTCGACGCTCTGGTCCGCGGTGAACGCCTTGTCGTAGTCGGCGTACGAGTCGCCGATGGTGCACCGGCCGTTCTGGACGTTGCCGAACGCGTACACGATGTGCGTGAGCCGGTCCGCGGAGCCCGAGGTCTCGATGTTCTTCACCTGGTAGTTGCGCCCGTAGATGCCCCACTCGGTGAAGTAGCCGACGACGCGGCCGGAGCCGTCACCCGTGCCGGGCGGGTCCGTCGGGTCGGTGGGGTCGGTCGGATCCGTCGGATCAGTCGGATCCGTGGGATCGGTGGAGCCGGTACAGGTCCCCTGGTCCGCCCAGACGCCGCTGCCGCCGGTGCTCGGCGCCTCGCCGAGCGTCCACCAGTTCGCCTTCCAGGTGTGGTCCTCGTAGGACACCAGGTCACCGCCCGTGTACACGGTCGCGGCGTCCCACGTCGCTGCGGCGCACGCGGCGGGATCGGTCGGGTCCGTCGGGTCGGTCGGGTCCGTCGGGTCACCCGAGCAGGTCCCCTGGTCCCGCCAGACGCCCCACTCGCCCGTGGTCCCGGGCTCCTCGCCCTGGGTCCACCAGGCGGCCGACCAGCTGTGGCCGTCGTGGGTGACGACGTCGCCGCCCGTGTAGACCGCGGTCGCGCTCCACTGCGCACCGGTGCACGCCACCGTCGCCGTCGCCGCCGGGCCCTGGGCCTGTGCCCCCGTCGCCACCGCGACCGGGGCGATGGCCACGAACGCGAGTGCGAGCGCACTGAGCATCGATCTACTTCTTCTCACCACTGTCGTACTCCCCCTGCTTGTCCGCCGGGCTCCCCCTGGGGCCCGGATCGTGCTGCGCCGGCGCCGTGGCCGACCGCCGTCCCATGATCGACGACGACCGCGAGGACGTCAGCGGAGCCCGCCGACATCCTGTGCAGATCCTGTGCACATCCGGCCGAATGCCCCGAGCGACCTGATCATGCGGTGCCACGATCCGGGGATGCCGCCCAGCACCGTGGAGGATCCCCTCCCGCGCGCCACCGCCCGCCGAACCCGGCGTAGCGGTGCGCCTCGCGGGCACTCCACCGGACCGTCCCGCCGCACGCACCCCTGGGGTACGCGCGGCAGGGCGCCCCTCGCACCGACGTCGGTCGCGTGGGGCCGACCGGGACTGCACGGTCCCGGTTCCTCCGGAAGATCGGATCCGACAGATGCACCTCAGCTCCCGTTCCCGACCGAGACGCACGAGCGCGGTCGTGGCCACGCTCGCGGCGGTCACGATCGCGACGCTCGGCGCGGGCACCGCGGCCCAGGCCGCGGTCCCGGAAGCGCCGACCGCGCCACGGGCCGTCCCCGCCGCCGTCCCGACGCCGCCGAGCGGCTTCACGACCGTGTGGAGCGACGACTTCGGCGGCGCGGCGGGCTCGGGCCTCGACCGCTCCCAGTGGCTGTACGACATCGGCCACGGCTATGACGGCGGCGCGTGGAACTGGGGCACCGGTGAGATCGAGTACATGACGGACAGCACCGCGAACGTCTACCAGGACGGGAGCGGGCACCTGGCGATCAAGCCGATCCGGGACGCCGCCGGCGGGTGGACGTCCGGCCGCATCGAGACGCAGGACACGAGCTTCGCGGCACCCGCAGGGGGGGTGCTGCGGGTCGAGGCCTCGATCAAGCAGCCGGACGTCACCACCGCCGACGGCGCGGGGTACTGGCCGGCGTTCTGGATGCTGGGGGCCTCGGCCCGCGGCACCGGAGCGGCCGGCTGGCCCTCGCTCGGCGAGATCGACATCCTCGAGAACATCAACGGGCGCAGCAGCCACTTCGCCGCCCTGCACTGCGGGACCAACCCCGGCGGACCGTGCAACGAGACCACCGGCCTCACCTCCGGTGAGCGGACCTGCGCGACCTGCGGCACGAGCTTCCACACCTACGGGGTGGAGGTCGACCGGAGCGTGAGCCCGGAGCAGATCCGCTACTACCGCGACGGCACGAACTTCTTCACCGTGAGCGCCGACCAGGTCGACGCGACCACGTGGGACAACGCCGTGCACCACGGCTTCTTCATCATCCTCAACGTCGCCGTCGGGGGCGGGTTCCCCGACGCGTTCGGTGGCGGCCCGTACGCGTCGACCGTGTCCGGGAGGCCGATGCTGGTCGACTACGTGACGGTCGCGACCAAGACGCCCGGGAGCACCCCCACCACCGGCACCGGCCCGGTCCTCTCGGGCATCGCGAACAAGTGCCTCGACGTGGCCGGCGCCGACAGCGCCAACGGCACCGCGGTGCAGCTGTGGGACTGCAACGGAACGGTCGCCCAGAAGTGGACCCTGGTCGACAACTCCCTGCGCGCCATGGGCAAGTGCCTCGACGCCACCGAGTGGGGCACCGCCAACCGGACGCCGCTGCAGATCTGGGACTGCAACCCCGGCCAGCCCAACCAGGTGTGGGAGCCGTACAACGGCGGGTACCGCAACCCCGCGTCCGGGCGCTGCATCGACGACCCGGGCTCGTCGACCGCGAACGGCGCACGCATCCAGCTGTGGGACTGCAACGGCACGAACGCGCAGAAGTGGTCACTGCCGGGCGGCGCCCTCTAGCGAGAGAAGGATCCGGGCGAGATCCACGCCTGACAACATCTCGGGCCCCGCGGTCACGACCGCGGGGCCCGAGGCTTCTCATGATCGACAGATCAGCCGAGGTGCCACTTCTGGTTGGCGGTGCCCGCGCACTCCCACAGCTGCAGCACGGCGCCGTCGGCCGGGTTCCAGTCGGCGAGGTCGACGCACTTGTTCGCCTGCGGGTTCACCAGGTCGCCGGCGTCGCTGAGGACGAACTGCTGCGCCGGGTTGCCGCTGCAGGTCGCGATCTGAACTGCTGCGCCGTTCGCCGTCGAGCCCCAGGCGACGTCGAGGCACATGTCCGCCTGGGTCCGGATGGTCCCGTCGACGAACGTCCAGTCCTGGTTCGCCGAGCCGTCGCAGGTCCACACGTGGATCCGCTGCCCGTCGGCGAAGTTGCCCGCCGGCACGTCGACGCACTTGCCGTTCCAGTCGCTGACGATGCTCACCGTCGAGCCGTCCACGGACCCGCCGTCGTCCGAGCCGTCGTCCGAGCCGCCGTCGGAGCCGCCGGTGAACGACCCGAGCCGGATCGAGGCCGCGCTCGGGTCGGCCTCGTGCACGAGCGACTCGAACCCGCCGACGTCGTCGAACGCGAACGCATAGGCGCGCCCGTCGGCCATGGCGGCGTGCACGGCGGCGGCGTACTCGTTGGTCGGGCTCGACCGGTAGAACGCGTTCGTGTCCGACGTGGGCTGGACGTCTAGCGTGCCGAGCGTGCCGCGGTTGAGCGCTGCGCACAGCGTCCGGGCGATCGGCCCGACGACCGCGTCGTTCGGCGCGAACAGGTTGCCGTCGCACCCCCACACGTCGGCGCTGCTGGGCTTGGTGAACGTCGCGACGACCGTGCCGGAGGTGTTCGTGAACCGCATGACGTCACCGATGGTCCGGCCATAGAACCGCACGCCCGGACTGTCCGTGAACGGCGCGATCGTCAGGTCCCGCCCGACGTACTGCTGCCAGGCCCAGGAGATGTAGCCGTCGAGGTAGCCGTCGGCGAGCAGCCCGGCCGCGGCGGCCTTGCCCGGCGCCAGCACGCGCAGCACGGTGCCGTCGTCACGCGTGACCACGGTGTTCGCCCAAGCGGGGTTGGCGCGCATCGCGTCGATCACCTGGTCGCGACCGCCCGCGACCAACGCCCCGATCGTCCGGGTGGTGCCGTCCGGCGCGGTGACGCCGACCTCGTGGGGCACCGCGAACATGTCCACCTGGGAGCTGTTGAACCACAGACCGGACGCGTCGTAGGTGAGCTCGCTCCAGTCGAAGAGGATGTCGTGGCTCGGGTCGTCGGCAACCCACGGGGCGGGCTGCACCAGGCCGTCCGGCGTCAGCGAGAACGGCAGCTTCTCGCCGAACGAGAAGTACACGCGGCCGGAGAAGCCGCGCGGGATGTGGACGGTCGTCGAGCCGCCCTGGCCCGGTCCGGCGATCGCGACGTCGGGTGCCGGAGAGGGCGGCAGGCTCCCGGCCGGCCACGCGGTGAAGGTGCCCGCGGCGTCGACCCAGCCGAGCCGTCCCGAGGCGAGGTCGGTGCCGAGCACGTACAGGTAGACGGCCTCGCCGCGGCCGGAGTCGTTGGTCACGGTCAGCGGCAGCCTGTCCGGTGCCGCGACGGCGGCCGGCGCCGTCACGAGGCCGACGGCCCCCAGCGCTACGGCCAGAGCGGTGACGAGCATGCGTCTGAGATGTCCCACGGGTCCTCCCGGGTCGATGGACACCGGTCCTCGAGGAGGCGCGCATGATCGACCGCATGCCGGACCGTGTGTGCCCCCTGCCCACCGGCGCTTGCGATCAAGGACGCTAGCGGGGATCGACGGCGACCGGGGCGACCACGGTGCCGGAGCCGTCCTGATCGTGTGAGAGCCCTGTGAAGGCGGCGCCGGTGGTCGCGGGCCGCGCCGTCAGACCGCCGTCACGCGCAGCAGCACCAGCTCGTCGGGCCTCAGCGACGGCGCCTGGACGCCGACCTCGGCGAGCACCCGGCCGGGCAGCACGACGCCCTCGGCCGCCCAGGGTGGCGCCCCGGAGCGACGAGCCGGCAGGTCGCCGGGTGCGGCGGCGGTGACGCGGTAGGCGCGGTCCGGGTCCAGGCCGGGGAGCCTGACCCGGCCCAAGGGCCAGGTCAGGTCGTGGTCGAGCGCCGACAGCCGGAACAGGGCGTCGGACCGGTCCGCGGCGACGACGCCGTCGAGCTGCAGCGCAGGGTCCGGCAGGTCGGCGCGGACCACGTCACCGGTGTGCAGCAGGCCACGCACGCTCTTGTGGAACGCGACCCAGGCCCGCAGGGCCTCCAGGTCGGAGTCCGACGCCCGCGCGAGGTCCCACTCGATGCCCATGTGGCCCCAGACGGCCGTCCCGGCACGGAAGTCCAGGCCGAGCATCCGGCCGGTCGTGTGGTCCGCGCCGGACCCGACGTGGGTGCCCATGAGCTCGGGAGGCAGGGTGAGCCCGGTCCACCGGACCAGGCGGTGCCGCTCGTGCGCGTCGATGCAGTCGCTGACCCAGACCCGGTCGGCCAGCGCCATGACGCCCAGGTCGATGCGTCCGCCGCCGCTCGCGCAGGACTCGATCTCCAGGCCGGGGTGGCGCGACTTGAGCTCGGCCATCATCCGGTAGACGGCGAGCGTCTGCGCGTGCACGGCCGGCTCCCGGCCCGCTCCGCTCCCGGCGTCGACCAGGGGCCGGTTGTGGTCCCACTTCAGGTAGCCGATCCCGTACCGGGCGACCAGCGTGCTGATCGCCTCGAGGATGTGCCCGTACGAGTCCGCGCGAGTCAGGTCGAGGACGTGCTGGTGCCGTGAGGCCGGCCCGGGACCGTGCGCCGTGCCGAGCACCCAGTCCGGGTGGGACCGCGCCAGCTCGGAGTCGAGATTGACCATCTCCGGCTCGAACCACAGGCCGAACTCCATGCCGAGTCCGTGCACCCGGTCCACCAGCGGACCCAGGCCGTCCGGCCACACCGCCGGGTCGACCACCCAGTCCCCCAGGCCACGGGTGTCGTCCCGACGTCCGAGGAACCAGCCGTCGTCGAGCACGAACCGCTCCACGCCGAGCGCGGCGGCCCGGTCGGCGAGGTCCAGGAGCCGCGGCAGGTCATGGTCGAAGTACACCGCCTCCCAGACGTTCAGCAGCACCGGTCGGGGGCGCCCGGGGTGCTCGGGGCGTGCCCGCAGGAATCGGTGGTAGCGCGCGGACAGCTCGTCGAGGCCCTCGCCCCACGACGCGGTCAGCCAGGGCGAGACGTACTCCTCGCCGGTCGCGAGCAGCATCTCGCCCGGCAGCAGCAGCTCGCCGCCGCCCAGCACCCGCCACCCGGTGGAGGTGCGCTCGGCCGCCACCACCTGGTTGCCGGACCAGGCCAGGTGCACGCCCCAGACCCGGCCCGACCGGAACCCGAAGCCGTGCTCGCCGGCGGCGAGGAACGTGGCGCTGTCGAGGCCGGGCCGCCCACCCCAGGCCTCGCGCAACCAGGTGCCCTGGTCGAACGGCCGACGCTGCGGCGTGCGCTCCCGGCCCCAGCGTCCGGCCATGTCGAGCAGCTCGGCCGCGTCGGCCGGGACCGGCAGCGCGGGCTGGACGAGCTGGACGGCGTAGTCGGGGTCGCCGACGTTGCGCACCGCGGCGCGTACCCGAAGCAGCCCCGACGGGTGCAGCTCGAGCTCGGTCCGGACCTCGAGTCCGCCGGCCGGGTCGGTGCCGACGCTGACCAGGCGCGCGACCTGCGCCGAGTCCGCGCCGTCGACCACCTCGTGCCGCACCGAGTCGAACGCCACCGACCAGTCCCGCCCGTCCCGCGACCCGAGCAGCCCGGGGCGCCCGAGCCAGCCGGCCGAGTGCATCGGCAGCAGCGAGACCCGCGGCGGCGCGGTGAGCTGCGAGTCGACGTACGGCGGGCGCGACGCGTGCAGCAGACCGCGCAGGTCGGCCTGGCCGACCTCGCCCAGGTCCGGGCCCCAGTGCACGACGCAGGGCAGCTCGTGGTCGCCGAGCTCGAGCACGACGCTCGTCCCACCGCGGCGCAGGTGCAGGGTCTTCTCGGCCATCGTCATCTCACTCTTGGGTATCGTCCGGCAGCCGCCGGAACACGGGGAGGGTGTGCAGGTCGACCTCGAGGAGGACCTCGCCGGGCCCGGTGTGCGGTGCGCCGGCGGCGTCCAGCCACGTACCGGGCGGGAGGATGACCGGCCGACTCGTCGCGCCGGGCTCCAGCACGGGGGCGACCAGGACGTCCTCGCCGAGCAGGAACTCGTCGGCGACGTGCTCGAAACCGGGGTGGTGGTACGCGAGAGCGCGCAGCACGGGCTCGCCGGTGCGCGAGGCCGAGCGCACCAGGTCGAGGATCACCGGCAGGTGCGCGTCACGCACGGCGACCGCGCTCGCGACGGCCGCGCGGTGCTCGGCGTCCAGGACGCGGGCCGGGGACAGCGAGAACTGCATCATCGGCGCGAGCGCCGCGACCTGGGCGTAGCGGACGTAGAGCTCCTGGTCGACGGTCTCCGGCGTGGTCACCCCGGTCATCAGCCCGCCACCGATCATGTCCGGGCAGGTGTAGGGGTGCCCGATGAGCCCCTGGGCGACGAGCTCGGGGATGAGCGACCCGAGGCCGTCGCTCCCCCACGACGAGGGCTTGTCGTGCAGGCGTTGCGCCAGGGGCCGGCCACCGAGCTTCCAGCATGCGCGCATCTCGTTGAACGCGTACTCGCTGCCGAGCGCCGCCCATGCCTCGCACAGGTCGGTCCTGGGGCGCGGCGCGTCGTGCGCGACGTCGTCGTCGGCGTAGTAGCGCAGGTCCGCGCCGTCGAGCTTGAAACCGTCGACGCCGATCGCGGTCAGCGGTGCCCACTGCTCGCGCAGCCAGCCCAGCGCGTCCGGGTGGGACAGGTCGAGCATCGCCGAGTAGCCGTTCCACCAGCGGCGCACCACCGGCTCGCCGTCCGGACGCCGCAGCAGCAGCCCTCGGCCCTCGAGCTCGCGGAACTCCGCCGAGTCGGGGCTGACGTACGGGACGACCCACAGCATCACGGGGCACCCCCACTCGTGCAGGGTCGCGACCATGGCTGCCGGGTCCGGGAACCGTCCCTCGTCGAACCGCCAGGCCCCGTAGTCCTGCGACCAGCGGTCGTCGATCATCACGACGCCGGGCGGGAGCCCCTGGCCGAGGATCCGCGAGACGTAGTCGAGCACCCCCTCCTGCGTGGGCAGGAACGGGTTCTCCATCCAGGTGTTGTACTGCGGCGCGGAGAACATCCGTTCGTCGGGGGTCGTACCGCTCGCGGGGAAGTGCTGCCGTGACGCCGTCGTGAAGGCGTCCCGCAGCGTCGCCCCTCCGCTGCCGACCGTCACGTCGTCCCCGGACACCGTCAGCGACCCGTCCGCGAACGTGAAGGCGAACGGGTTCTCGGACCACACGTAGCGGCCGTGGCTGGAGACCAGCAGCGGCGCACTCTGGTTCGCCCCGTCGTGCTCGGCGTCGGCGAAGCCCGCGTTGCGGGCGAGGTCGCGGTGGTGCGGTGCCCGGCCGAACGGCATGGCGGCGCCGTCGGCGACCGCACCGCCCCACCACAGCTCACCGGGGGCCAGGGGCAGCTCGAGCTCGTCCGTGGTCGGCACGGGACCTCCTCAGGTCGTGGATCGGCCGGAGCGCGGCGGCCGCGTGCCGTCGCTCCGGGGGCACCATCCTCGGACCCGCCCGGGGCCGGCGTGCACCGGCCCCGGGCGCGGTCGCTCAGTTGAACAGGGCGTTGACCTCGTCGTTCGCCTCGGTGAGCGAGCTCACGTCGGCCGTGCCGCCCATCACCGCGTCCATGGCCGGCTGCATGATCGCATTCACGTCCGCGGCGTGGTCGGTGATCGGGAACAGGAAGGTCGTGCCGTCCTGCACCTGGACCATGAACGGGTCGACGTCGATGCCGCGGTCGGCGAAGGACGTCTTGGCCAGCTCGGCCGAGCTCGGGATGGCCGGGAAGACCACTCCGGCCTGGCCGACCAGGTCCTGGCACGCGGTCGAGCCGAGGAACTCGACCCACTTGGCGGCCTCGTCCGGGTGCTTGGTGCCCGCCCAGATCGAGTCGGCGAGACCGTTGAACATCGAGGCGCGCTCACCGCTCGGGCCGACCGGGGTCGGGGCGAGGCCCACGTTGATCCCGTCGTAGCCGTAGTAGCTGTTGATCATCCAGGAGCCGTTGACGTTCAGCGCGTACTTGCCGGCGCCGAAGTCGTCGTTCATCGAGGCGCCCACCGTGGTCTCCGGCGGCGGCATGTAGCCCTTCTCGATCAGCGAGTACCACCACGCGATCGTCGACTGGAAGCGCTCGTCGTCGTAGTTGTAGTGCGTGCCCCACGGGTTGACGTCCGTGTGGGTCCAGCCGGTGGTCCCGGTGTACATGCTCCACTCGGTCTGCCCGTTGGCGCCGCCGGAGCCCGGCAGGCCGAGCCCGTAGACCGCGACGTCGTTCTTGTCGAAGCCGGCCTCGTCGCCGCGCACACCGTTCTTGTCGACGGTCAGGTGCGCGATGAGCTGCTCGTAGGTGCCGCCGTCGTCCGGGTTCCAGGTGAGGTTCGCCAGGTCCTCGGGCGCGTAGCCGGCGTCGGCGACCATGTCCGCGTTGTAGAAGATCGCGACCGTGTCCCAGTCCTTCGGCAGGCCGTAGCGGTGGCCGTCCTGGCCGACCCAGAGGTCGGCCAGACCCTCGGAGTACTGCGAGAGGTCCACGCCGTCGGCCGCGACGTAGTCGTCCAGCGGGAGGAGCTGGCCCTGCGTGACGAACTCCGGGTACTTCGACAGGTGGTCGGTGAACACGTCGGGAGCCGTCTCGGAGACGAAGCCGGTGCTCACGCCCGACCAGTAGTCGTCCCACCCGTTCTGGGTGATCTCGACGGTGATGTCGGGGTTGGCCTCGTGGAAGGCGTCGGCGCACTGCTGGTATGCGGGCTGCTGGTTGGCGTCCCACAGCCAGTAGCTGAGGGTCGTCCCGCCGCCGCTCTCGCCGCCGGCGTCGGAGCCTCCGCCCCCGCCGCAGGCGGCGAGGACGAGGGGAAGGGCCGCGAGCGGGGCCACGCGCCGTAGCGTGGTCGACTTCATGGTTGATCTCCTTTGCTGGGTTGAGCAGTGCCGTGCAGATGGAGGTGCAGATGAAGGTGCAGATGAAGGTGCAGATGAAGGTGCGGACGAGGCGGTCCGGGTAGGACGAGGCCTCACTTGATCCCGGAGAAGCCGATCGAGTTCACGACCCGCTTCCCGAAGGCGATGAACAGCAGCACGATCGGGAGTGCCGCGATGAGGGAGGCGGCCATCAGGCCGGCCCAGTCGGGGGATCCCTGAGGTGTCTGGGAGCGGAACACGCCGAGCGCGACGGTCAGCACGCGCGACCCGTCGGTGCGGCCGACGAGCAGCGGCCAGAAGTAGTCGTTCCAGACCGTGATGAACGTGAGCAGCCCGAGCGTGGTCACCGGCGCCGCCGACATCGGCAGGATGATCCGGAAGAAGATCCGGAAGGGCCGCGCGCCGTCGATCATGGCGGCCTCGTCGATCTCACGTGGGATCCCGAGGAAGAACTGCCGCATGAAGAACACCGCGAAGGGCGTCATGAACAGCGTCGGCAGCATGATGCCCGGCAGCGTGTTGAGCAGACCGAGCGACTTGACCGTCAGGAAGTTCGGCAGCGAGGTGAAGATCGGCGGCACCATGAGCGCGGAGAGGAACACGAAGAACACGACGTCACGCCCGCGCCACCGCAGCCGCGAGAACGCGTACGCGGCCATCGAGGAGAAGATGAGCTGCCCGGTCGTCACACCGAGCGCGACGATCGTCGAGTTGCGCAGGTAGAGCCAGAAGTTGAGCGAGGCTCCGGACCCGCCCTCGGCGAGCGCCTCCTCGGGTGTCGCGAGGCCGAGGACCCGCTTGAACGGCCCGAGCGTGAAGTCCGCCGGGAGCAGCGAGAACGAGTTCGCGGCGAGCGCCCGGTTGTTCGACAGGGCGGTCCGCAGCATCCACAGGAACGGCAGGACCGTCACGAGGATCATGAGGACCAGCAGCGCCCAGGCTGCGATGCGGCCGACCTTGACCCGAGACCTCGGGCGCCGGAGCTGAACGTCCATCGTCGTTGCCATGCGTGCCACCCCTCAGTCCAGGTCCGACTCGCCGGCGCGCATGAGTCGCATCTGTGCGAACGCGACGCCGATGAGGATCACGAAGAGCACGACCGACAGCGCCGACGCGTACCCGAAGTGGGAGCGTCCGAACGCCTGGTCGAAGATGTAGAGCTGCAGCACGCGCGACGCGTTCCCGGGCCCGCCGTTGGTGGTCACCGCGACGGTGTCGAAGACCTGGAACGAGCCGGTGACCGTGATCACCAGGACGAGCACGAGGATGGGCCGCAGCAGCGGCATCGTGATCTTCCAGAACATCCGCCACTCGCTCGCGCCGTCGACGGCCGCGGCCTCGTAGACGCTCTTCGGGATGGTCTGCATGCCGGCGAAGATCAGCAGGGCCGTGTAGCCCATGTGGCGCCAGGTGTTCACCAGTGCGATCGTCGGGATCGCCCACGTGCTGCTGCCGAAGAAGGCCACCTTGGTCAGGCCGAGCGAGTCCAGCGCCGCGTTGACGATCCCGATGTGGTAGTCGAGCAGCCAGAACCACAGCAGCGCGACGACGACGTTCGCGATCAGGTACGGCAGCAGGAGGCTGCCCCGGATCAGCGCGGACTTGGTCAGGCGGTGCATGAGCACCCCGAGCCCGATCGCGAGCACCGTCTGGGAGACGATGTTGATCAGGACGTAGAGGATCGTCACCCGCAGCGAGGTCCAGAACACCTCGTCGTGCGCGATCGCCTGGAAGTTCTCCGTCCCGACGTAGGTCGGGCTGCCGAGCAGCGAGTACTCGGTCAGGGAGAGGTAGAAGCCGCGGATCGTCGGGTAGAGGTAGAACACGAGGAAGCCGAGACCCGCGGGGGCGATCATCGCCAGCGCGAACCACAGCTCCGAACGGCGCCGCCTGCCTCGTCGCGGGGCCCGCTGGGCCACCGACCTCGGCAGCTCGACCGTCGCCTGAGCGCTCATCGGGGTTTTCTCCTTCACCACGTCGTGCAGGTTCGATCTCTGATGTAACGATCAATCACGAGAAGGCCGGATGCCCTGACGGCTTGGTCTGGGTGGTGACGCCGGGGCCGGGCATCCTGCGGTCGGATCGTGATGTAACGATCAACCACGCGAGCACTACGGTCGCACGCGCCCTACGGATGCGTCAACCCCCGGACTCGACGACGTGGCCGATCCGTGACCTCAGGTGCTCCCGCCGACGGCCAACCGGGTGGGCAGGAAGGTGCCCGCGGTCGGCGCCGCAGCACCGTCGACCTCGTCGAGCACCTGCCGCACCACGGCGTCCGCCACCTCACGGACCGGGATCGCGACCGAGGTCAGGCTCGGCTCGAGCTCGAACCGCATCGGCACCGCGTCGAAGCCCGTGATCGCGACGTCCCGGCCCGGTAGCAGGCCCTGCCTGGTCGCCATCACGTGGACGATCTCGGCCAGCGCGTCCGACTCGCAGATGATCGCCTCCGGCCGGTCCGGGCCGAGCAGCACCGGCGCGACGTTCTCCCGGATCTCGGCCTCGGTCCCGCGCAGCAACCAGCGGGGGTCGATCGCGAGGCCGTGGTGCGCGAGCCGGGCCGTGGCGCCCTCCCACCGCTCCTGGGTCCAGTACGCGTCGTCGTCGTAGGTGACGTAGCCGAACGTCCGGTAGCCCCGCTCCACCAGATGGTCGACCAGCGGCGTCATCGCCGCGGCGTTGTCGATGTCGATCCACCCCTGGATGTCCGGGTCCAGCGCGCGCCCGAAGAGCGCGTACGGCACCCCGGCGTCCACGAGCACGCGAGGCCGCGGGTCGTCCAGACCGACGTTGAACAGGACGTAGCCGTCCACGCCGGGAGCCAGCAGCTCGGCGTCGAGGTCCGGCGAGTCCACCGGCGTGGTCAGCACGACGAGCTGGTGGTCGACCCGGCGCACCGCCTCGATCACCTCGCGCACGAAGGCGATCGAGAAGGTGTTGCTCACGCTCAGCTGCGCGGCCGGCAGGTGCAGGCCGATCAGCCGCGAGCGCCGGGTCCGCAGCTGCCTGGCCGCACGGTTCGGCCGGTACCCGGTGCGCTCCACCGAGGCGAGCACCCGGGCCCGGGTCTCCTCGGTGAACCGGCCCTGGTCGTTGAGCACGTTCGAGACCGTCTGCGGCGAGACGCCCGCGTCCTGCGCGACGTCGCGGATCCGGACCACCGGCCGCTGAGCGCGCCGCGCGGTCACGGCTCGACCTGGTCGCGACGCTCCGGCTGCATGGTCGGAGGCTAGCGGACCCGATGCCGTCGGCCCCGGGCGGAAGCCGGCGCGGGTGGCGGACCCAGGTCGGCACGGCCGTCGAGGCGACGACCCTGGCGACTGCGCGCCGCACTCGCTCCGAGAACCGTCGTCATTGCGCCGAGCGCAACGCACGGCTTCCCCGATACGCCTGGGTTGCTCTTGGCGCAACGATCGGCACCTCGATCCTTGGCCCGGGGACCAGCTCCCCCGTAGCGTCACAGCCGTAGACGACCGACCGGCGGAGCGAGGCAGTGATGGCGGAGCGCGGGGCAGGGCGGGACTCCCTGCAGCGTGGCCTCACGATCATCCGGCTGCTGATCGAGGTCGAGTCCGACCCTGCGCTGCGCCACAAGGGGCTCGCCGTGAACGAGGTCGCGTACGAGCTGGGCGTGCACAAGTCGACCGCGTCGCGTCTGCTGCGCACGCTCGCGGACAACGGCTTCGCCGTGCTCCCGGCAGGGACGCGCCGGGGCTACCGCCTGGGCCCGGCGCTGCGCTCGCGGTTCGGCCTGACCGAGGCCCAGCAGCGCTTCCGCGAGCTCGCCTCGCCGTACCTGCAGAAGCTCGTCGAGCTGACCGGCGAGTGCGCGCACGTCGCGGTCGCCTCCGGCGACTCGGCACTGGTGATCGACGCCTACGAGACCGCGCAGTCGCTGCGAGTCGTCCTCGAGAAGGGCCGGCACCTGCCGCTGCACTCGACGTCCGTCGGCAAATGCCTGCTCGCCTGGGAGCTCGCACCCGTCCCGGAGGTGCTGCCGGCCCGCACCGAGCGGACCATCACCGACCCCGAGGCGCTGCGCGCGCACCTGGCCGCGGTCCGCGAGCAGGGCTACGCCGTGGACGACGAGGAGAACCACACCGGCGGGTACGGCATCTCGGCCCCGGTGTTCGAGGGGCACGGCGGCGATGCCGTCGGCTGCCTCGGGATCGGCCTGCCGGTCCAGCGGGCGCTCGGCGCAACCGCCGAGCTCGCCGCGCAGGTCGTCAGTACTGCGGACCGACTATCGGCCGCCCTGGGCGAGACGAGCGCCGGCGAGACCGGCTGAACCTCGCCCGGCCTCCCGACGGCGGCCCCGGCCGCAGTGCGCACCACCCACCGCCCTCGCGGCTCCGCCGCGCCCGAACCCGACCACCCGCACGGCTCCGCCGCGCCCGCACCCCGACCACCCACCAGCACGGCTCCGCCGCGCCCGCACCACGGAGGACACCATGAACAGGACGCTCGTCGCGACCGCACTCGGAGCAGTGCTGCTCACCGGGGGCGCGACCGGCGCAGGGGCCGCGCTCGACCCCTCGGCGGCGACGGTCCCGCACCGGATCGGCGTCGTGCTGCCGGCCCAGAGCGAGGGCGCCGCCGAGTACGCCGCCGCGCTGCAGGCCGCGGCGCTGGACGACGGGCTCCAGGTGGTCACGCTGCCCGCCGACACCCAGGTCGACCAGCAGCGGCAGGCCTGGTCCTTGATGGCCCTCGGCGTCTCGGGGATCGTCGTGCTGCCGGTGACCGGCGACGGCACCGACATCACCGACGTGGCCACCGAGGCCGGCACACCCGCCGTCGTCGCAGGTCAGGACGCCGAGGCCGACCTCACGGTGCTGCTCGAAACAGTGGCGGCCACCGCCTGACCCGGCAGGCGGTGCACGGCCCGCCGCGTGGCGTGCCGCGAGCGTTGACCCTGGTGGACGAGGCTCACCTTCCGGGTGGCGCCGAAGGGACCGCGAGCACCCGGCAACCGCCCCGGATCAGGCCGGCAGCACCTCGGCGACGTCGACCGTGAACGCCTCCAGGGCGTCGGGGACCACCTCGACGCCGAAGCCGGGCCCGGCCGGGATCGCGATGTGCCCGTCCTGGAGCCGCAGCGGCTCGGTGATGTCCCGCGCGTAGAACCGGTCGGACGCCGAGATGTCGCCGACCAGGCTGAAACCCGGCAGGCCCGCGAGTGCCGCGTTCGCCGCGCGGCCCACGCCGGTCTCGAGCATCCCGCCGCACCACACCGGGACGCCGTGGGCCCGCGCGAGGTCGTGGATCCGGACGGCCTCGAGGTACCCGCCGACCCGGCCCGGCTTGATGTTGATCACCTCGGCCGCGCCGAGCGCGATCGCGTCGGCCGCGGCCTGCGCCGACACCACGGACTCGTCCAGGCACACCGGGGTCGCGATCCGTCGGGCCAGCTCGGCGTGCTGGCGCAGGTCCTCCTCGCCGAGCGGCTGCTCGATGAGCAGCAGGTCGAACTCGTCGAGCCTGGCCAGGTGCGCGGCGTCGCCGAGCGTGTACGCGGTGTTCGCATCGACCTGGAGCGGGATGTCGCCGTACGCCTCGCGCACCGCGCGCACCGGTTCGAGGTCCCAGCCCGGCTTGATCTTGAGCTTGATCCGCACGTAGCCCTGCTCGAGGTAGTCCCCGACGACCTCGACCAGCTCGGGCACCGAGTCCACGATGCCGACCGAGACGCCCGACGGGACCCGGTCGACCTGCACCCCGAGGTGCTCGGCGAACGACCGGCCCTGGGCGCGCAGCTCGGCGTCCAGCACCGCCATCTCGAGGGCACCTTTCGCCATCCGGTGCCCCACGACGTGCTCGAGCGCGGGGGCGACGTCCCGCGCCGTGCGCACCTCGGCGGAGAGCAGCATCGGCCCCAGCCATCGCCGGATGACCTCGCGGGCGCCCGCCGTGTACTCCGGGGAGTAGATCGGCTCGGCGAGCGTGACGCACTCGCCCCACCCGTCCACGTCAGGCCCCTGGACGTGGACCATCATCACCTCACGCACGGTCTGCGTCCCGAACGACGTGGTGAACGGCGTGACGATCGGCAGGTTCAGCGTCCGCAGCTCGATCCGGTCGATCCTCATCCGGCGTCCTCCCGGTGCCTGAGCAGGTAGCGCCCGGCGTCGTCGACGCCGATCGTGTGGGTCCCGGCCATCACGGCCGCCCCCAACGTCTCGCGCACCGCCGGGCGCCAGGCCCGGGCGATGTCGGGCTCGGTGGCACGCAGCTCCTCGATGTCCGCGGGCACCGCGACCGTCGCCGACCGGTCCGCGGCGGGCGCGCCGAGCACGATCGGCCGGCCGTCGGAGCTCTCCTCGAGAATCTCGTCGACCGGCCCGCCAGGCTCCCCGTCCGGCTGAGACACCGGGAGCGGCGCGGTCAGGTCCCAGTGCACGAGCACCCGGTCGGAGCCGAAGTCGCGGTTCCGGCCGTCGCTCATCTGCCCGTAGAAGTCCACCAGGTAGTCCGCGACCCGGCCGCCGAGCCGGCGCAGGTTGAACCACGCGTTGCGGCGGACCAGCGGGTCGTAGGTCCACTCGATCGCGGTCACCCCGCGGTCCAGCGCCCACGCGCGCTGGTCCAGCTTCATCGCGTAGCCCACTCCGCGCAGCGCCGACCCGGGCAGGACCGCCGCGATGTGCGAGTGGAGGTGGACGTCGGGCGGGCTGGAGAAGAAGCCCAGGCACACCCCGACCGGTTCGCCCTCGGCCTCGGCGAGTGCGACGTAGCTGCCCGAGTGCTGAAGTGCCCGGAGCAGGTTCGGGTCCACCAGGCTGCCGCTGTCCAGCGGCCAGATCTCGTCGATGATCGCGGTCGCCGTCCGGCACGCCTCGGGGCTGTCCGCGTGCCGGATCACCACGCCGGCGCGCGTCGCGGCGGCCTGCGCCTCCTCGTGGGCGGTCATCCGGCCACCAGCCGTTCGAGCAGCCCGCGGACCAGCAGGGTGCGTGGCACGAGCTGGGTGGTGTCGATCCACTCCCCGGCCGCATGCGCGCCGCCCCCGACGCCGCCGAGCCCGTCGAGCACGCGCGCGCCGACCGCGGCCGCGAGGTTCCCGTCCGAGGCGCCGGCGACCGTCGCGGTCGAGAGCTCGGCGAGCCCGAGCTCCGCGGCGACCTCGCGCGCGAGGGCGAGCAGCTCCGCGGTGGCCGCGGCCTCCAGCGGCGGGCTGTTCACCGAGCGCCGCACGCTGACGCCGGCCTCCGGCAGCACGGCCCGGAGACCGGCGAACGCCGCCTCGACCGCCGCATCCGCCACGAGCGTGCGCACCCGCACGTCGACGGTGAGGGAGGCCGAGGCGGGCACGGTGTTCCCCGCGGTCCCGGCCTGCACGACGGTCGGCGTGATCTGCGCGTCCGGGATGTCGAGCCCGGCCACGGCGAGGAGCTGGTGCGCGAGCTCGACGCCCGCGTTCACGCCCTTCTCCGGCTCCAGGCCCGCGTGGGCGGCCCGCCCCTCGACGTCGACGTGGAACCTCGCGACACCCGCCCGTGCGACCTTGACGGCGCCGCCGTCGGCGCTCGGCTCGAGCACGAGGACCGACCCGCACGCCGCCGCCCGCTCCTGGACGATCGCGCGTCCGGTCGGGCTGCCGACCTCCTCGTCGGACGTCACCAGCAGCTCGACCCCGGACCGGTCGGCCAGGCCGCCGACCGCGTGCAGCGCCATGACCAGCCCGGCCTTCATGTCGAACACGCCGGGCCCGCTGGCCCGCCCGTCCTCGAGCGCCCAGAGCCGCTCCCAGGACCCGGTGGGCCACACCGTGTCGTGATGGGCGAGCACGAGGACCCGCGGCTCGCCGCCGAACCGCCAGAGCAGGTGGTGGCCGGGGCCGTGGACCCGCTCGGGAGCCACCCCCAGCCGCCGTTCCCCCAGCTCGGCCACGACCTCGGCCGATCGCGCGAGGGCCGCGTCGTCGTCCGACGACGCCTCGGTCTCGACGAGCGCCCGCAGGTCGCCCAGCATCACCTCAAGATCGGGAGAGGTCTCGGGCACGGCTCCTCCGGGATCCGTCGGTGGGGGCTCGTCGAGCCTAGGGCGTGCAGAGCCCTGCCCGCCGAGGTGTCCGCGACGTGAGGCCGACGCCGTCAGCGCCGCCAGACCTGCCCCGACCGGATCGAGGCGACCGTCCTCGTGGCCGCGACGACCCACGCGGCGACCAGACCGAGGTACAGCAGCGCGCCGAACCCGTCGACCGCGGGCAGCTGCCAGACGCGAGCCAGGGTGATGGTGGCCACGGTGAACGCGCCCAGCGGGAACACGAAGCCCCACCAGCCGATGTGGAACGGCACCGGGCCGGTGCGCAGGTAGCGCACGAGCAGCGCGACGACGATCGCCAACCACCACAGGCCGAAGCCCCAGATCGCCGTGGCGAAGATCTGGCTCACCGTGATCACGGCCCCGGCGTTGTCGCCGAAGACCATCTGTCCCGCTCGGGCCAGGTTCATCGGCACCAGAGCACTGACCCCGATCGGGCCGAGTGCGATCCACAGCGAGGGTGCCAGCTGGGCCGGTGGCAGCGGGTGCAGGACCAGCCGGTCGTGCAGCATCCCGAGCACCAGCAGGAAGAGCATGAAGCCCAGGCCGAGGCACGCGTACCCGATGAACAGCAGCAGCGGCGCCGCCCCGGGGCTCACGTGAGTCATCAGCGGGGTCAGCGCCATCGGCACGATGACCGTCACGACGGGCGGGATGAACCACCCGCCGTTGACCGCTCCCGCGGGGGCGTCACCGGTGAACAGCGAGTAGCCGAACGCGACACCGAAGACCAACGCCAGGGTCGTGCCCACCACCGCGAGCACCGCGACGACCGCCGTGACCGTACCGGCAGGCATCAGCCGCTCGCCCAGGGCCGCGGTCATCACGGCCAGCACGAGGATCGCGCCGGGCAGCGTCGCGTGCAGTCCGCCGAGCACCGGGTGCCGCAGGTCCGCCAGGGCTGCCGGGGTGTGCCGGACCCAACGGGCGGCGTACGCGATCAGCAGCATCGCTCCGATGGCGTACGCGGCCACCGCGAGCACGGCGCCGACGGCGTGCGCGGCCGGGGCGAGGCCTGCGACACCACCCGGGTTGGCGTCGGTGGCCACGGCGAGGATCGCCGTGCCCATCGCCGCGGCGAGCCAGCCGGGGTGCAGGTCCCGCAGCCGCGAGGCCGCGAGTGCTGGTGACGGCTCGACGGAGCCGGACGGTCGTTCGATGTCGACGTGCTCGGACACGGCGTCCTCGACTCTGATCGGTTCAGCCGGCGAGCGGCGCGAGGAGCTCCTTGACCTGCGCAGCGGTCGGCACCCGGCCGGACAGCACCACCTGCTCGTCGACCACGAGGCCCGGGGTGCGCATCACGCCGTAGGCCGCGATGTCGCCGTAGTCGGTGACCTTCTCGAACTCGGCGTCCAGGCCCAGCTCGGCGGCAGCCTCTCGGGCGGCGCGCTCGAGGTTGACGCAGTTGGCGCAGCCGGAGCCGAGGATCTTGATGTTCACGGGTGTCTCTCCTTGGTGGGTGGTGCGGGTAGGTCAGGCCAGGACGGCGTTGAACAGGTAGCCGACGGCGAGGATGCCGGCGGCGACGACTCCGATGAAGGTGGCGATCAGGCGGGGCTTCAGGACCCGGCGCAGCAGGATCATCTCGGGCAGCGACAGCGCGACGACGGCCATCATGAAGGCGAGCAGGGTGCCCATCGGCAGGCCCTTGTCGTGCAGGGCCTCGACCAGCGGCAGGACGCCGGCGGCGTTGGAGTACAGCGGCACCCCGATGAGCACCGCGACCGGGACCGCCAGCGGGTTGCCCGCGCCGGCGTACCGCGCGAACAGGTCCTCGGGCGCCCACCCGTGGATGACCGCGCCGAGGCCGATGCCGACCAGCAGGTACGGCCAGATCTTGCGCAGGATCGTGACGACCTCCTCGCGCCCCATCTGGAGCCGGTCGTCCCAGGTCAGGCCGATCGCGGGGTCGATCACCTTGCCGCGCAGCCGGGTCTCGAACACGAACGGCTCGACCCAGCGCTCGGCGTGCAGCCGGCCGAGGACCATGCCCCCGACGATCGCGACGGTCAGGCCCGCACCGATGTACAGCAGGGTCGGGCCGAGCCCGAACAGACCGAGCAGCAGGGCGATCGCGACCTCGTTGACCATCGGCGAGGCGATCAGGAAGCTCATGGTCACGCCGATCGGCACCCCGGCGGCGACGAAGCCGATGAATGCCGGGACGGCCGAGCACGAGCAGAACGGTGTCACGACGCCGAGCCCGGCGGCGACGACGTTGCCGACGCCCTCGCGCTTGCCACCGAGGATTGTGCGGGTGCGCTCGACCGACATGAACGAGCGCAGGACCGTGACCGCGAAGATGATCCCGGTGAGCAGCAGGCCGATCTTGACGGTGTCGTAGAAGAAGAAGTGGACGCCCGAGCCGAGCCGGGAGTCGGGGTCGAGGGCGAGGACGTCGAAGAGCAGCCAGTCCCACAGGTACGGGTTGGCCCAGTAGGCGGCGACCCAGACCACGGCCGCACCGACCACCCAGGACCACCGCCGCAGGCCGGGGTGCGCCGCGACCCGTTCGGTCACGCTCACGAGGCCACCTCGACGCGGATCGCCCCGACGGTGGGCAGGGCCGCGGTGAGCCGCTCCTGGGCGTCCGGGGCGAGCGTGTAGTCCACCCAGCGCCCACGACGGGCCGTGGTCACCAGGCCCGCGTCCCGCAGCACCTTCAGGTGGTAGCTCAGGAGGTTGGCCGCCACCGGGACCTGGGCGCGCAGGTCGCACACGCACCGCGTCCCGTCGCCGAGCCGTTCGAGGACGGCCCACCGGACCGGGTCGGCCACCGCGGTGAGGAGCTCGAGCGCCGCCTCCTGGGTCGCCGACCGCCGCTCCGGGCTCGATTCAAGCCTGATTGATTCAGCCACGATCGAAACGTTAGCCCCGATCGGCCCGCTGCGCCGCGGGACCTATGTCACTCCTCGGACGCAGATGAGGTAACCCTCATGTCACCCGTTCGGAGTGCCGATGGACGGCACGTGACAGTCGCGCTCCGAGCCCTGCGTACCGCCGCCGCGGGGTTCGTCGTGCTCGCCACGCTCTGGACCGCGGCCGGGACCGCCGTCGCCGCTCCCGCAGCCGGCACCGACCAGGACCAGGTCGTCACGGACCTCGAGGACGCGATCGTCGCGCTGCAGAGCGAGGTGCTCGTGCTCGTCGAGGTCGACGCCTTCGCCGTGGTCCCACCCCGGCTCGCGAGAATCCACGACGAGTACGCCTCCTACCTCGACGGGCTCGACACCGCCGGGCTGCACGCGTGGCTCCAGGCCGCGGACAAGCAGGGCGCGGAGGCGCTGCGGCGACTGCGTGCGGACGGCGTCGCGCTCGGCGACCAGACCGCGCGGGCCCTGTCCCCCCTGCCCCAGGCGACGCTCGACGCCGTCGCGGCCGGCGAGACGATCGCCCTGGCCGCGCCGGACTGGGTCGGCGCGCTCGACGACCTCGAGACGCTCGCCGCCGCCGACCCGCTCGCTCCGGACCCGGGCATCCTCTCGCCCGAGGCGGTCGACACCGGCCCGGCACCGAGCCCCGACGTGCGGCCGAACGCCACGGCCACCGACCTCCCGGGGAGGGTGCCGCTGGCCGGCGCACCGGACGCGTCGCCCGGCCCGCTGGCGACGGCGCTGATCGGCGGGGCCGCCGGGCTGGCCCTCGCGCTGGCCGGGGGCGCCGTCGTCCTGCTCCGGCGCCGGCGCTCCGCCACGGCCGACGCCGAGTCGGCGCTCGACGCGGGCCGTCGCCTGGCCGGGGTCACCGACCGGGACCAGCTCTGCGCGGTCGTCCTCGCCGAGGTGTGCCGGCTCACCGGCGCCGACCGCGCCGCGTGGCTCGGCGGCCCGGGCCAGGATCACGTCACCGACACGGCGCCGTCCGAGGTGCCGCTGACGGCCCGGGCCACCGCCCTGCTCGAGCAGGTGACCGACACCGCCCAGAGCCGCACCACCACAGCCCCGTGGCGCGAGGGTGAGCCTCCGTCGGCCCTGCTGGCCGTCGCGGTGACCGGCGGCGGGCAGGTCTCCGGCGTGCTGGTCGCGCGTCGCGACGCCGGCAGGTCGTTCGACGCCCCTGCGCGCACCCGGCTCGAGCGGCTCGCACCCATCGTCGCCGCGACGCGTTCGACGGTCGAGCACCACCACGAGCTCGCCGAGCTGTCCCTGACCGACGGTCTGACCGAGCTCGCGAACCGCCGCCGGCTGGATCGCGACGTCGCCGCGGCGAGCCAGGACGGGACGCACAGCTCGGTCGGCTTCCTGATGCTCGACGTGGACCACTTCAAGGCGTACAACGACACGCACGGCCACGTGGCGGGCGACGCGCTGCTGCGCCGGCTGGCGATCCTGCTCACCGACTGCGTACGCCGCGAGGACGTCGTCTACCGCTACGGCGGCGAGGAGTTCGCGGTTCTGCTGCCCGGAGCGGACCGGACACGGGCCCACGACGCCGCGGAGCGGATCCGCGCGACGGTCGCCGCCAGCGACCTGGCCGGGACGTCCGGCGGGCCCGGTGGCCGGATCACCGTGTCGGTCGGCGTGGCCGTCGGGCCGAGCGCGGACGCCGACCTGCTGCATGCGCAGGCCGACGCCTCGCTCTACGAGGCCAAGCGCCGCGGCCGCAACCTGGTGGTCGCGGCCGACGAGCAGCGCAGCCCGACCCGCGCCTGAGGCGACCCGACCGCGGCGTGCCGCCCGGCACGCCGCGGGCTTCATGAAAGCTTCACGGTCGACGCGGCACCGCCCTCATCCGAGGTCGTGAGGCTGGAACCACACAGTCGGACGAGAACCACGGAGGAACACGATGAGGGCGCGAACCAAGATCGGCGCGGGCCTGGCGGCCGGCGCGGTCGTCATCGCCGGCGTGCTGGGCACCGCGAGCGCCGCCGCGGCGGACACCACCGCCGACGACGACACCACGGCGTGGTGCGGAGCGAGCCTCGGCGCCGGCGTCGGGGCAGGCATGCGGGGCGGCTGGGCGTCGGCCGACGGCACGACCGGCCGGTACGGCGCGAGCGCGGTGGCCGACTACCTCGCCGAGAAGCTCGGCGTCGCCGCCGACGACGTGACCGCGGCCCTGGTCGCGTTCCACGCCGAGAACCCGGTGACCGTGCGTGGCCGGGACCTGACCGACGACGCCCTGGCCGAGCGCCAGGCCGCAGAGGCCGCCTCCCTGGCCGACGCGCTCGGCGTCGACGAGGCCGACGTCCTCGCGGCGCTGCAGTCGTTCGACGACGACCGCCAGGCCGAGCGGACCGCAGCGCTGGAGGACCTCCTGGCGGAGCGGGTCGCGGCGGGCACCCTGACCCAGTCCGAGGCCGACGCGATCCTCGCCGCCCACCAGGCCGGCGACCCGATCGGCCTGGGCGGTCAGCGGATGGGCGGCATGCGGGGCACGGGCGGGTTCGGCGGTGGCCACGGCCGCGGGACGATGCCCTGACGATCCCGGCCCGGGTGCCGTGGCCCCACTGTCACGGCACCCGGTACCCCGCGGCGCGGAACAGCTCGTACCACTCGGCCTTGGTCAGCTCGACGTCGGACCCGGCCGCGGCGTCGGCGACGCGCTGCGGGGTCGTCGTGCCGAGGACCACCTGCATCCGGGCCGGATGGCGGGTGATCCAGGCGACCGCGATCGCGAGCGGCGTCACGTCGTACGCAGCGGCCAACCGGTCGATGACCTCGTTGAGCTCCGGGTGGTCCGGGGAACCGAGGAACGTCCCGGTGAAGAAGCCCGCCTGGAGGGGTGACCACGCCTGGACCGTGAGGTCGTGCAGGCGGCAGTAGTCGAGCGTGCCGTTGTCCCGGCTGACCGACTGGTCGAGCGCGTCCATGTTCGCCGCGACGCCGTGCGCGACCAGCGGGGCGTGCGTGATCGACAGCTGGAGCTGGTTCGCCACGAGCGGCTGGCGCACGTACTTGCGCAGCAGGTCGATCTGGCCGGGCGTGTGGTTGGAGACACCGAACGCCCGGACCTTGCCGGCGGCGTGCAGCTCGTCGAACGCCTCGGCGACCTCCTCCGGCTCGACCAGGGCGTCGGGCCGGTGCAGCAGCAGGATGTCCAGGTAGTCGGTGCCGAGCGCAGCGAGCGAGCCGTCGACCGCCTCCTTGAGGTGCTCGGCCGAGAAGTCGAAGTACGGGCCGTCGGGAACGATGCCCGCCTTCGACTGCAGGACGACCTGCTCGCGCTGGGCGGGGGTCCAGCGCATCGCCTCGGCGAACCGCCGCTCGCAGCCGTGCAGCGACGAGCCGTACACGTCGGCGTGGTCGAAGAAGTCGATCCCGTGGTCCAGGGCGGTGCCGACCAGGGTCTGCACCTCCCGGTCCGACATCTCCTGGATGCGCATCAGACCGAGGACGACGTTGGGGACGGTCACCCCGGTGGTGGACAGTGGCACGCGACGCATGGGTGGTGCTCCTCGAGAGTTGGTCGGACGGTCGGTTCAGGCCTGGGACAGCAGGGCGATCTCGTCGGCGGACAGCGCGAGGTCGGCCGCGCCGAGCGAGTCGCGGACCGACTCGGGACGGCTGGCCCCGGGGATCGGGATCACCACGGGCGCGAGCGCGAGCTCCCAGGCCAACGTGACCTGGTAGACGCTCACGCCGTGGGCCTCGGCCACCCGGGCGAACGCCTCGTGGTTGGCGGCGAGCTCGCCCGACCGCGCGATGCCGCCGAGCGGGCTCCACGGCAGGAAGGCGATGCCCTTGCTCGCGCAGTGCTCGAGCTCGCCGAGACTCGAGCGGAACCGCGGGGAGAACTGGTTCTGCACCGAGACCAGGCGCCCGTCGAGCAGCCGGTCGGCGAGGTCGATCTGCTCGACGTTCGCGTTGGAGATCCCCGCCCGCACGATGACGCCCTCCTCGAGCAGCTCCACCAGCGCACCGATCGAGTCGGCGTACGGCACCCGCGGGTCGGGCCGGTGGAACTGGTAGAGGCCGATCGCCTCGACGCCGAGCCGGGTGGCCGACTCCTTCGCGGCCTGCTTGAGGTAGGCCGGGTCGCCGTTCTGGGTCCAGGTGCCGTCTCCGGGGCGCAGGTGGCCGCCCTTCGTCGCGACGAGCACCTCGGAGGCGTCCGCGCCGTAGCTGCGCAGCGCGCGGGCGATCAGCTCCTCGTTGTGGCCGACCTCGCCCGCGAGCAGGTGGTACGCGTCCGCGGTGTCGATCAGGGTCACCCCGGCGTCGAGCGCCGCGTGGATGGTCGCGATCGATCGGTCCTCGTCCGGCCGTCCCTCGATCGACATCGGCATGCCGCCGAGGCCGATCGCCGACACGGTCCGGTCGCCCAGGCGGCGCTGCAGCATCGTTGCCCTCTCATCGGTGTCGGACCCGGGTCCCCGGGTTCCGCGGCGAGCCTAGGCAGCGGTAATCTATAAGTCCAACAACTGTTTCCGATAAGACACAGAAGCAGAGGCGATCAATGGACCTGCGGCAGATGGAGTACCTGGTCGCGCTCTCCGAGGAGCGGCACTTCACCCGGGCCGCAGCCCTCGCCGGCGTCTCCCAGTCCGGTCTGTCCGCTGCCATCCGGAGCCTCGAGAGCGAGCTGGGCACCTCGCTGTTCACCCGGACCACCCGGCACGTCGAGCCGACCGAGGCCGGGCGGGCACTGCTCCCGCA
This sequence comes from Actinotalea endophytica, assembly GCF_025717005.1. Classification (GTDB taxonomy): domain Bacteria; phylum Actinomycetota; class Actinomycetes; order Actinomycetales; family Cellulomonadaceae; genus Actinotalea. The sequence goes on along the minus strand of NZ_JAOVZU010000009.1, from coordinate 31,220 downwards.
CGCCCGCGCGATGCTCGAGCAGGCCACCGCCGCACGCGACGCCGTGGTGCAGGCGTCACGCGAGCTGTCCGGGACGCTGCGGATCGGTGCCGAGCAGTGCCTGGGCGTCGTCGACGTCGGCGCCCTGCTCGAGCGCTTCCGGCGCCGGTTCCCGCAGGTCGCGATCGAGTTCACCCAGGACGGCTCGCACACGCTGGTGAGCCTGGTGCGGAGCAACGACCTGGACGTCGCCCTGGTCGCGACCAAGGACCATCTCGGTGGCCTGATCACGACCGAGCTCGGCCGCGAGCCGCTCGTCGCGTTCCTGCCACCCGAGCACCCGCTGGCCGAGCGGTCCCGGCTCGGCCTGCGCGACCTGGCGAGCGAGACGTTCATCGACTTCCACGACTCCTGGGCCCTACGGCCGCTCAACGACGCGGCGTTCGCCGCTGCCGGGGTCCACCGGCACGTGGGAATGAGCGTCAACGACGTGCACACGCTGCTCGAGCTCGTGGACCGCGGCCTCGGCATCGCAGTGGCGCCCCGACACGTCTCCTGGAAGCCTCAGGCGACCCGGCTCGTCACGGTCCCCCTGCCCGACCAGGGTGCGCCCGAGTGGCTCGTCTCGGCGGTCGCCGCCCCCTGGGACCGGAGCGGTTCCCCCGCGCCATACCTCCTCGAGCTGCTCGCCGACCCGCCGACCTGCGGGGGCGCGGGCCCGACCCGTCTCGACCTGGACGCGGCGACCGCGCGCAGCTGAGTACGAACTGTCGAATCCGTGCGCTTCACCCCGCTCCTTATGGCATTTCTTGCCGTAAGGTGATCTCCGTCCGGGGGAAGGAAGCGCCATGCTGAACAGGGACATCATCCAGAACCGCGGGTTCACCAACACGGTCAGCGACGGCCTGGTCACCGGCTTCGAGCTGCTCGTCCGCAACCCCAACTACCGGGGGCTGTCGGGCTCGCTGGTCGACGGCGTCGCCGTCGCCGTCGACGGGCGGACCTGGGACCACGAGCAGACCAGCGTCGTCCTGCAGGGCCGCGAGATGACGCTCACCGAGCTGCGCACGTCGACCGACGTCCGATGGGCCCTCGACGAGCCCATGGTCGTCAAGGTCCCGCTGACCGGAGGCCTGGCGCCGGGCGTGCACGCCGTGGCGGTCGACATCCGCCTCCGCGCGCCCTACATCCCGATCGAGTTCCAGCCGGGCGTCTTCCACGCGGAACGCAGCCTGACCCTCCTCGGACCCGCGACGTCGTCGCCGCTCCGCCACGGCGTCTCGCTCTACAGCTTCACGGGCGACATGGGCACGCTGCTCACGCTCGAGGACGCCATGGCCGAGATCCACGACCTCGGCGCGACCGGCATCGAGATCCTCGGCGAGGGCAACATCCCCGGCTACCCGAACCCGTCGGCGGCGTGGATCGACACCTGGAAGGCCCTGCTCGAGAAGTACTCCCTCACGCCGACGAACTACGGCTCGTGGATCGACAGCCGGATGTGGCTGCACCGCGACCTCACCGCCCAGGAGGGCCATGAGGCGCTCGCCCGGGACGTCCGGCTGGCCGCCGAGCTGGGCTTCTCGTTCGTCCGGCCCAAGATCGGCGTCGTCTCGCAGGACCTGGTCCCGCACCCGATCTGGGACGAGGCGGTCGAGCGCACCCTCGACCTGGCCGCCGAGAAGAACATCGTCATCTGCCCGGAGATCCACGCACCGACACCGATCAGGCACCCGGTGGTCGACGACTACCTCGCCTTCATCGAGCGGACCGGCACGAAGAACTTCGGGCTGCTGATCGACACCGGGATCTTCATGACGAGACCCGCGATCCAGGAGCTCGACTCACGGCTCGGCGACGACGAGGAGGACATCCCGGTCCCGCTCCGCGCGCTCAAGGTCCCGCCGAGCGACCTGATCGACATCCTCGAGCACGTCGTGTTCATCCAGGCGAAGTTCTACGACGTCGACGAGAACCTGGTCGACCAGAACATCCCGTGGCCCGAGGTGCTCCGGGTGCTCACCGAGCACGGCTACACGGGCTATCTCTCGAGCGAGTACGAGGGCCCGCGCGACCCGTACCGGGGGATCGTCCAGGTGCGCCGCCAGCACGCGATGTTCCGTGAGCTGGAGAAGCACCTCTGAGCAGGTGACCGTCCGGGCGCGGGCGGGCAACCGCGCCTAGGCTCGACGCGTGACCTCTGACGCCGCCGCACTGCGCTCCGCCGCAGCGATCACCTGGCTGCCGCTCATCGTGGTCGGCGTGCTCGTCGCCGGCACGGGCGGACTGGTGCTCGCCGCCCCCGACGCGACCGTCACGCTGCTGACCGTCGTCCTCGCGCTGTGGCTGCTGATCACCGGCATCGCCCGGCTGGGCCTGGGCCTGGCGATGTCCGTCTGGACGGCCCGGCGCCGAGCCCTCACCGTGCTCACCGGGGCCGCGCTCGCCGTCGCGGGCATCGCCGCGCTCGCCAACGTCTCGGGCTCCACCTCCGTGCTCGGCTGGGCCATCGGGATCGGCCTGCTGATCGGCGCCGCGGGGGACGCCGCCGTCCTCGTCTCGGGCCGCACGCAGCGCAGCCGAGGTGCGCTGGTGGTGCTCGCGCTCGCCCAGCTCGTGCTCGGCGTGGTGTTCCTGCTGGAGCCGGCGGCGGGACTCGCCGGGATCGCCGTCGTGCTCGGTGCCGCCCTGCTCGCCATCGGCGTGATCGCCGTCGTCGGAGGCTTCGTCGTACGCAGCCGGGTCAACCGGTTCGTGAACCAGATGACCACCCCGGGCGGCCGACCCGGCGGGGATGACGGCGGTCCGGACGTGATCGAGGGCCGGGTCCTCTAGCTGTACTGACCCGGCAGGTTGGTCAATCGGGTGACGGGCGTTGAGCTCGTGCGCGGTGCTGCGGCGTCACCGGTCACCCCAGCACGCCCAGGACGAGGCGGTACGTGAGCATGGCGGCGCTCGCGAGCACCACCACGGCCGTCGACAGGACCAGGGTCGATCGCAGCCCACCCTCGGCCCTCCGGACCCGCAGGCTCTCCAGCTCGGCGTAGAGCATCGTCCGGAACCGGCGCCTGCCCCGCAGGCCGGCCGTGTAGGTGAGGATCTCCCGCCCGTCGAGGAGCTCGCGCATCCGGCCCAGGTTCAGCGCCGAAGCCGGGTCGAGCGGCGCCGGCGAGGTCGGGGTCGCGAGGGTGGCCACGCTGTCGCGGCGCCCGACGAGGACGACCGACTGCTTCGGCGCCGTGAGCGCCTGGTGGACCTCCCAGAGCAGGTTCTCGGTGATCACGGACACGTCGATGAGCACGGCGTCGGCGCGGCGCGCGAGCTGCGTGACGGTCTCCCGCCACACGGAGTCCTTCACCGTCAGGACGCTCAGCTCGGGTGCGAGCGCGTGCCGGCTCGTCGTCGCGGCCGACGCCGCTGCGGCCACGGCATCGTCGACCGAGTCGACGGAGCGGGTCTTGGCGGACTCGGCCTTCGAGAGGCTCTCGCCGAAGGCGTCGGCCGACATGAGCACGGTGCTCAACGGAAGGATCAGGGTGATCACGGCGGCAACGACACCGGCGGCGACCAGCAGGGCGGCGAGCACGCGGAAGGCCACCCAGATGAGACGCGCCGCGAGGCCGCTCGGGAAGCTGGGGCCGAACGCCTCCTCGGCGAGGTTCCCGAGCCCGTCGACCCCCTCCGTGTACCAGACCCACCCGACGGCGGCCGTGAGCACCCAGGGAGCGATCCTCCCGAGCACCTCGAGGAGACCGAGGAGCGCCCTGCCGACGAGACCGACCGCACGGCCGACCCGTGCGGCAACGGTCAGCGTCACGTTCGCGGCACGCAGTCCGCCGGTGAGGCCGACCGGCTCCGTCGACGCGTCGTCGAGCGTCACCACCCGCCAGGTCGGTCCGATCGTCGCGAGCGCCGAGGCGACAGCCCCGGTGGCGTCGCGGTGCCGGAAGCGGCGCAACCACAGCACCATCCCGCGCGGCGTACGGGACAGCCGCCGTCCGACGATCCGTGCCGAGACCAGGAGTGCGAGCGACAGGAGCCACCCCTCGAGCAGCGGCCCCCACTCGAGCGCACCCCACTCCGGCTCGCCCTCCGAGCCGGCGACCCGCTCCCCGAGGGCCGCCAGGAACCACAACGTGAGCACCGCGGCGGGCGCCGAGACCACGACCGCCAGGACCTGGAGGGCGGCCCCCGTTCCGACCCGGAGCGCGCGCACCGCCCGGCGACCGGCGAAGGACCGCGTCGCCCGCTCGCGAACCACGATCGTCATGGGACTCCATCCCGCGACGCGCCGAGCACTCGATCGGTCGCATCGTCGCACCGTTCGGAGCGATCGCACAGTCCTTTGTCCCGCCGATCGCCGGGCTTTGCTCGACAGGCATCCGCGGGATCGTGCACGGCGCCCGCCAAGGCGCCGAGCGGGCTGTGACAAGGGTTGACGGTCACTCATGACGGTGGAACTGTGACGATGCGGGACGGGACAAAGGAGTCCGGCACCCTGCACCACGCCCCGGGCTCCCCCACGCCTGCGCCGCGCGCAACGCACGCCGCTCGACACCACCCATGAGGTACGCGAGCCCCACCCGGGAGGCACGTGATGGCCGAGATCCAGGTTCCCGAAGGCGTCGAGGGCTGGGAGGACATGGGCCGCAAGGCCGAGTGGTTCCTCGGGTCGGGCGCGACAGCGGACGCCGCGACGATCGAGGAGATGACCCGGCTCCGGTCGGCCGCCCTGGAGCACGCCGAGGGTCTGCGGCGCCGGGTACGGGAGCCGCACGACCCCGGCGGCGCGGTCCCCCGCGGGGTCGCGTCCCTGGTCGGTGCCGGACGCGGTGGCCGGGCGACCGAGACCGACCTCCCCGGCGACGAGCCCGCGTCATCCTTCCTGACCGCCGCCGTGCGGGTAAGCCTGCCCGCCGACGCAGCGGACGCCGTCGTCAAGATCGTCCCGCGGTCCGGCACCGACCTCGACCCGGCCACGGCGCGCCTGGCACGGTTCGACGACGAGACCGGCCAGTGGCAGCTGGTCCCCGGCTCGGCCTGGAGCGATCGCGGCTACCTGCACGGCGCGGTCGACGAGGACGGCATCTACGCCGCCGTCGCGCTGCCGAAGGACCCGGCTGCGCTGGAGAAGGTCGCCCTCGCCGGGTTCGCAGCCCGCGCGGTGGGCCGGGCCGCGGCCGAGGGGATCTTCACCCGCCCCGACGACCTGCGCGACAAGCGCCTGTTCGCGTCCTGGTTCGAGAACACCCCGAGCGCCGTGGCCGGGATGACGAACCTCAGGGCCGCCGAGCGGGCACGCGCCCGGGCGGTCCGGGTGCTCGGCCGCCGGCTCGAGGTCCCGACCCGACCCAGCCCGCAGTGGTCACTGATCGACCTGATCCTCACCTCGAGCATCGACTCGTTCGTCGACCACGCCGGGCTGATCGGCAGCATCGGCACATGGTGGCCGCTGATCGACCAGGTCAACGACGTGGTGGGCCCGTGGTTCCCGTTCGGCCCCGGCTCGATCAACGGGCGGGTCAAGTCCCTCGCCGGGCACCCCACGAACGGCAACATCATCTACGCCGGCGCCGCGAACGGCGGCGTGTGGAAGACCACCGACGGCGGTGCGACGTGGCGCACCAGCTGGGTCTTCGAGGAGAGCCTCGCGATCGGCGCGGTGGCTGTCGCACCGAGCGCACCGAACGTGGTCTACGCGGCCACCGGTGAGGACACGCCGAGCTACGGACCGGCCTACGGCGGTGCCGGCGTCTACCGGTCCACCGACTCGGGCACCACCTGGACCCAGCGCGCACCGGCGGCGTCCGTCGGGATGGCGTGCTCGCGGCTCGTCGTGGACCCGAGCAACCACAACCGGCTCTTCGTCGCGAGCACGACCGGTGTGCACCGCTCGACCGACGGGGGCGCGACGTGGACCACCGTGCTCGGCGGGCACGCCACCGACATCGTCATCGCGCACGACCACCCGAACCGGCTGGTGGCCGGGATCTGGAACGACAAGGTCTACCGCTCGTCGGACGGCGGGACGACGTGGACTCCGGTGGGCGGCGACCTGGTGACGATCGCGATCATCGTCAACTTCAGCGAGCCCTTCCCGACCGGCAACGACCTCGGCTGGGTCCGCCTCGCCATCGGCCGCGAGGGCCCGGCCGGCTCGAACCTGATCGTCGCGAAGTTCGGGCCCGACTCCGCTCGCACCGCGGTCTCCGAGGACGGCGGCGAGAACTGGCTCGCGCTCGCCGGCAGCGAGGGCGTCAGCTACGACGAGTGGACGAGCTTCGTCGCCGTGCACCCGCGCGACCACCGGCGGATGTTCATCGGCGGCCTGCACCTGCAGCGCAGCATCAACGGCTTCTCGTTCAGCCCCACGTCGGGCACGCACTCCGACCACCACCAGATGGTCTTCCACCCGACCGACGACGCCGTCGCCTTCGTGGCCACCGACGGTGGCGTCTACCGGACGACCGACGGAGGCGGCACGTGGCAGCTGCGGGCCGGCGCCACCCAGGCCGCTCAGCTGATGAGCATCGGCGTGGGTGAGCAGAACGGCACGATGGTCGGCTGCGCCACGCAGGACCAGGGCATCGTGGCGGCCGACGCCGCGTTCCACTGGCGCGACACCCACGGCGGCAACGAGTGGGGCATGTTCGTCGTCGACCCCAACGACAACGACCGGTGCTTCATCAACCCGGGCAGCGGCCAGCTACGCCGGTCGACCGACGGCGCCCAGACCTGGAGCAACCCGAGCAACGGCCTGACCGAGTGGTGGGCCGCGATGAACCGCGCGACCGTCGCCGCCAGGTTCCGCGAGGTCGCGGTGCGCCCGGGCAACTCGAACGTGGTGATCGGGGCCGCCACGGTCACCGAGAAGGCGAAGAACTCCGCGGGCACCGAGCTCACGTACGGACCGCGGCACGGCCTGTTCTACAGCACCGACGCCGGCGTGAACTGGAGCCGCTCGGCGACCCTGAGCCAGCTTCCGGTCCGCGTCACCATCGCGCCGTCGAGCACCAGCCGGGTGTACGCCGTCACCGAGAACGGCGAGGTCTGGCGGCACACCGGCGGTGGGACGTCGACCAGCTGGTCCAAGCCCTACACCGCACCGAACGCCCCACCGGCGCAGGCCGCGACGTGCCTCGCGGTCGACCCGTACGACGCGGACGTCGTCTACGTCGGCTACGCCAACGGCGCGAACCGGCTGTGGCGGTCCTTCGACGGCGGCGCGACCTGGGCTGCCTGTGTCGGCGCCGGGACCGGGGCGCTCCCGGTGATCCCGCTGCGGGACCTCTGGATCGACCCGGAGAACCGGCGCTGCCTGTGGGTCGCGACCGACATCGGGGTCTTCCGCAGCAACAACCGGGGCGCGTCCTGGTACCCGGCCAACGACGGCATCGGCGGCCACGACCTGCCGCGCGTGCCGGTGAGCGGCTTCGGCTACCACCCGCAGACCCGGCGGCTCTTCGTCAGCACGGTCGGCCGCGGCTGCTACATCACGAACCCGACCGGCCTCGTCCGGCTCCGGGCGGTCGCCCGCAGCATGGTCTTCCACGGCATCCGGCGACCCGGCATCGTCCGGCTCCGCCTGGTCGAGGGCTCGCGCACGTACGACTTCACCAGGCAGGAGGTCATCCGGCGGATCCAGGCCGGCACGGAGGTCTTCGTGCGGGCGTCGAACGGCCGGATGGCCGAGGTCCGGGTGCACCAGCCCGACCCCGTGCACCCGCAGGAGTACGTGGCGACCGTCGCCGACGACACCGAGGTCAACAACCTGCTCTCGCTCCCGGAGTACTTCAGCTGAGCCGCCCTCAGCCACGTCGTACTCCGAGCCGACCGTCTCCCGAAGAGAGGACGCCGACATGTCCGCTCGTGCACGCAGCCTGATCGAGGCGGCCCTCGCGGCCGTCGCCTCGGTGCTCGCGGTCCTCACTGTCCTGGTACCGGACTGGTTCGAGGTGCTGTTCGAGGCCTCGCCGGACGGCGGCGGCGGGAGCGCCGAACGCTGGTTCGCCGTCGTCTGGGTGCTCGCGGCGATCGCCTTCGCGCTGCTCTCCCGACGCGACCTGCTCCGGGCTCGGGCCGAGGGTTCGCCCGAGCCCTCCGCGGGGTAGCTCGCACCTCGGGGACGATCGTCCCCTTCGGTCGGGCACCCGCGTGCGACGGTAGGGATCTGCCGCCGGCGGACGGGCCCGATCGCGAGGAGGCGATCCCATGACCCCCACGGCGCGTCGGCGCGCCCGGATCGGCCGGCCGGGGTCCCGGCGGCGCCCGCCCCGACCGCTCGCGGCCCGGAGGCTCCGCGCGATCGCCGCGACGCTCGCCTGCGCGCTGCCTGCCACGGTGGCCCTGGCGGCCTGCGGCGGCGAACCCGACCCGACGCCCGAACAGCTCGCCGCGGTCGACTACGCCCCCGGACCCGACGTCGAGGGCTGGCAGGTCTCGACCCCCGAGGCCCAGGGCCTCGACCCCGACCTGGTCGCCGACCTCTACTGGCGCGCCGCCAACCTGGAGACGATCTACAGCCTGCTCGTGATCAAGAACGGCTACCTCGTCGCGGAGGAGTACTACCGGACAGGCAGCCCGACCCAGCACAGCGCCGTGGCGTCGGTGACCAAGAGCTACACCGGGGCGCTGGTGGGGATCGCGCTCGACGAAGGCTGCCTCCCGAGCCTCGACGAGCCGATGATCACGTACTTCCCCGAGCTCGAGGCCCAGCTCGACGACCCGCGCAAGACCGAGATCACGATCCGCCAGCTGCTCCAGATGCGGGCCGGGTACCCCTGGGAGGAAGCCACCGCGGAGGGCATGGAGCTGCTTTACAGCCGCTTCACGCCGGCAAGCCTCGTCGACGTCCCGCTGAAGCGTGACCCCGGCAGCGGCTGGGACTACTCGAACCTGTCCTCGCACCTGCTGGCGATCATCGTCGCCCGGGCGTGCGAGGACCTGATGGACTTCGCCACCGAGCACCTGTTCGACCCGCTCGGCATCGAGCCCGAGCAGTGGATGGCCGACCGGGCCGGCTACCGGCACGGCCACGCCGACCTGTCGCTGTCCGCGCGCGAGATGGCCCGGTTCGGCCAGACCTACCTCGACGGCGGGGTCCACGACGGACGCCAGGTGATCCCCACCGACTGGATCGAGCAGTCCTGGCAGAAGTACACCGAGGACGCCTGGTACTACGCCGTCGGCCCGAACTGGCACTCCTCCTACGGCTACCAGTGGTGGCTGATCGACGCCGGCCCCTGGACCTACGACCTCGCCTGGGGCCACGGCGGCCAGCAGATCGCCGTCCTGCCCGAGGAGGACCTCGTCGTCGTGCTCAAGGCCGATCCGCTCTGGGACGAGCACGGCGACGGCCCCTGGGGGATCGAGAAGGCCAACCTCAACCTCGTGGCGAACTTCGTCGCCGGGATCCCGGAGGGCTGACGGGCACGGTGGTGGCTACCGCCCGCCGTGTGCGATCTCCCGGATCCGGCTGGTCAGCCCCGGGGCGTCGAGGCCGGCCGCCGCGAGCAGCTCGACGTACCGGCCGGTCGAGACGTACCCGTGGCGGACGCCGATCCGGTGCACCTGCACACCGGGCACCTCCGCGAGCAGCTCGCTGACCGCACCGCCGAGGCCCCCACGGACGTAGTGCTCCTCGACGGTGACGACGACGCCGGTCCGCAGGGCCGAGGCAAGGATCGCCTCCTGGTCGAGCGGCTCGACGGTTCCGAGCCCGAGCAGGTCCGCGGCGATGCCTTCGGACGCGAGTCCGTCGACCGCCTCCAGCACCGCCGGCGTGACGTACCCGGTCGACACGACCGTGAGGTCCTCGCCGGTCCGCAGGTGCCGCGCCCGCCCGATCTCGAAGTCGTCGTCCGCGAAGAGGGACGGCACCGCAGGGCCGCCGATGCGCATGTACACCGGACCGTCGTGCTCGAGCATCGCGCGCACCGCACCGCGGATCTCGCCGGCGTCCTGCGGCGCGAGCACGACCATCCCGGGGATCATCCGCATCAGCGCGTAGTCCTCGAGCGAATGGTGCGTGGGCCCGAGGTCGGCGTACGTCAGGCCGCCGTTGCGGCCGACCACCTTGACGTTCTGCCGCATGTAGCCGAGGTCGTTCCGCACGGCCTCGAAGTTGCGGCAGGTCACGAAGGGCGCGATCGCGCAGAACACCGGGACCGCGCCGGTGGTGGCGAGCCCGGCGGCCACGCCGGTCGCGCCCTGCTCGAGGATCCCGACCTCCAGGTACCGCTCGGGGTAGAGCCGCGCGAAGTCGCCGAAGCCCGACGACCCGCCGCTGTCGGTGGAGACCACAGCCACTCGCGGGTCGTGCGCAGCGACCTCGGTCACGGCAGCGCCGAACGTCGCGCGCGGGTCCACCAGCACCGTCACGACGCGACCTCCCGCTCGAGCGACGTGACGGCCGCGTCGGCCTCGCGGACGGCGTCGGCGAGCTCGGCCGCCGACGGCTTCCAGTAGTGCGAGCCGACGGTGCCCTCGATCGCCGTGATCCCCTTCCCCTTGCAGGTGGTGGCGATGATCGCGCTCGGAGCGTCGGGAGCGAACGGCAGGCGGTCGAGGACGTCGAGGATCCCGTCGAGGTCGTGGCCGTCGACCTCGGTCACGACCCAGCCGAACGCGCGGAACTTCTCGGCGATCGGCTCCATGCCCATCACCTGAGCCGTCGGCCCGCCGATCTGCAGACCGTTGACGTCCACGATCGCCACGAGGTTCGACAGCCTGTGGTGGGATGCGACGGCTGCGCCCTCCCAGTTGGACCCTTCGGCGAGCTCACCGTCACCGAGCAGGACGACGACGCGGCTGCCCGACTGCGATCGCCTCAGGCCGAGGGCCATGCCGACCGCGAGCGGGAGCCCGTGGCCGAGCGCACCGGTGTTGGCCTCGATGCCCGGGAGCTTGGCCATGTCCGGGTGCCCGCCCAGGGCGCTGCCGGTCGCCCCGTAGGTGTCGAGCAGGTCCGGCGGGAAGAAGCCGGTCAGCGCGAGCACCGCGTACTGCGCGAGCGCCTTGTGGCCGGCCGAGAGCAGGAACCGGTCCCGCCCCGGCGCGCGCGGGTCGTCGGGGTCGACCCGCAGGGCCCTCGTGTAGAGGGCGGTCACCAGGTCGATCGCCGACAGCGCCCCGCCGACGTGCCCGGCCGGCGAGGCCTCGAGCATGCGCAGGACGAACCTTCGCGCCCGTGCGGCCGCGAGCGCGAGGTCCGCGACCGGTCGACGCTCCTGGACGGCACTCACGCGGTGGCCCGGCTCTCGTAGCTGCGGATCGCGTCGACCTTGACCGCGCTCCTCGAGCCCGGGTCGAACTCGTGGCTCAGGTACTCCTCGAGCAGGACCTTCGCCAGCTCGGGGCCCGTGACGAGGGCACCGACGGCGATCAGGTTCGCGTTGTTGCTGAGCTGGGCGCGACGCGCCTGGTAGCTGTCGGCCACCAGGGCGCAGTAGGCGCCGTCGACCTTGTTCGCGGCGATCGACATCCCGATGCCGGTACCGCAGAGCAGCACCCCGCGATCGAGTCGGCCCGCCACGACCTCCTCCGCCACGCGCACCGCGGTGTGGGCGTACACGGGGTCGTCCGAGCCGAGGTCCACGACGTGGTGCCCGAGGGCGACCGCATGGCCCATCAGTGCCGCCCGCAGGTCGGACGCGTTCGGGTCGGAGCCGAATCCGATGATCATCGCGGCCTCCTCACACGTGCACGCTGGTCGCGGCGGCGGCCATGAAGCGGCGCTGGTAGGACACGACGTGGCTCGCCGACGCGAACCGCGCCAGGTAGGCCGGCTCGGCCGTGATGATGAGGCGGTCGATCACGTCGGCGAACTCGGGGTCGACGGTGAGCTTGTCGATGTCCGGGTAGTTCCGCGGTCCCTCCATCGAGCACACGATGATCCGGGTGTCGTCGAGGTGGCACTGCTTGAGCAGCCGCAGGCTGTGCCGCAGGCTGTCCAGGCCGTCCGCGCCCTCCGCGTCCCCGAGGCGGCGGTAGTCGAGGAGGTCCTCGGCGTACTCCAGGACGTCCACCAGGTCCCGTACCGGGCTCTCCTCGCTGAGGTGGTCCACGCCCACCAGGTAGGTGCGCAGGGCCTCCAGGTGACGACGGTCGTGGGTGCGGTGGTACAGCTCGACGAGCTCCCGGATGCGCATGCTCTGGCCCAGCCGGTGGCGCACGAAGGCGTTGATGAAGTAGGGCTTCGCCTGCAGCGCGAGCGCCGCCTGGTAGGGCTCGAACATCAGCGTGTAGTTGATCCGGTACCCGTGCTCGCGCAGCCGGAGCGCGAGGTTGTGGGACCGGAACGAGTCCTCGGTGCGCGCGTCGGCGTACCAGTCCGGGAGTCGGCCGTCGCCGGTGAGGAGCCGGGAGACGTTGCCCGCGTTCACCGGCCCGGTGTGCGGCACCTTCACCACGAGCCGGTACCGCGAGAGCAGCCGCTCGTAGGGTTCGATCTCGGCGAGGATGCGGTCGAAGTCGTCCTCGAACGGGTTCTCGAGCTCGACGCTGACGTCGGCACCCGGCCCGAGGACCGACCCGAGCTCGCCCATCACTTCCTCGAGCGTCGTGAACTGGTGGCCGATGTTGGCGTCCGGGTTGTTGATGAAGAGGTCGTAGACGATGCCGGGGTTGCAGGTGAGGTTCCCGAGCAGGCCCGCGACCGGCGCGACCTCGTAGGGGTTCGCCGAGTCGGCCGAGAAGATGACGCCGGTCGGCCTGCGCTCACCGTTGCGGCCGTAGCCGATGTCCCGGACGAGGTCGACCTCGAGCAGCCCGTCGGCGAGCAGTGCGGCCTCGATGCGGAACCCCGGGGGTGTCTCCCCCGCCGGGGTGGGGAACGTGCGGAGCACGTCGTGGAACCGGTCGCTGCCGGCCACGGCGCGCGCGTGCTCCCGCATCAGGGCGACCTGCCCGGGGTCGACCTCGAGGCGTCCGACCCGGGAGAGAACCTCCTCGTGGCCCCGGGCCGGGGCGAGGTCGAGCGCGGCGAACGTGGTCCGCAGCCCGAGCTGGCCGTCGCCGGTGGTGTGCTGGTTGACGGTCAACATCAGGCCTCCATCGCGTCCGAGCGCTTCATGCGCTGTTGCTGAATATACTTGTCTATACCACGATGGTCCAGCGAGATCGCCCGATCGGGCTGCTGCCCCTACCCGGCGCCGGCCGCGATGACCTCGCGCAGCAGCGCGACGTCGACGGCCCCGGGCTTCAGGTCGAGCGGGTCGTCCAGCACCCGGCCCGGCGCCCCCGGCTCGCCGAGATCGCTCAGCACGAGCGACGCGCCCGTGACGTCGTCGTCGACGGTGTAGGACGAGACGGTCACCACGACCGGGAGCCCCGCCGCGCGCGCGGCCGCGAGGCCGATCCCGCTGTCCTCGACCACCACCGCATCGCCGGGCGACCCGCCGAGCTCGGCGAGCGCGTGCAGGTAGATGTCCGGCGACGGCTTCTTGCGCGGCACCACGTCACCCGCGAACACCCGCACCTCGGCCGCGAGGGCGGGGCCGACAGCATGCTCGAGCACCGCGAGCACGGAGCCCGGCGCCGACGTCGAGGCGACCGCCACCTGCCACCCCGCCGCGACGGCCTCGGCGACGAGACGGCGCACCCCCGGTCGCGCCGGCACCGCCCCGGAGGCGACGAGCTCGCGGTAGAGGTCGCTCTTGCGCCGGTGCCAGCCGGCGATCGCCCGCGCCACGGCGTCGGCGTTGCGAAGACCCAGTCGCTCGGCGACCTCGGGCGTCATCGCCGCGGCCAGGCGCTCCTTCCCGCCACCGATCCGGACGAGCCGCGCATACTCCTCGTCGGACCACCGCAACGGGACGCCCAGCTCGGCGAACATGCGGTTGAAGGCGACCAGGTGGCCGTCGCGCTCGGTGTCCGCGAGCACGCCGTCGCAGTCGAAGAGCAGGCAGGTCGTCACGACTGCACCCCGGGTGAGCGCCCCGCCGAACCGAAGATGTCGAAGTGCCGCAGGGCCACCGCACGGATCTCCCCCGCGATGCTCCGGAACAGCGACGGCGGGTCCCACTCGTCCTTCGCCCGGGCCTTCTTCAGGAAGTGGTAGGCCGAGTCCATGTAGGCGTGCTTGACGGCGGTCGAGATGTTGATCTTCGAGACGCCGGCCGCGATGAGCGACCGGAACTCGGCCTCGGTCAGACCGGTGCCGCCGTGCAGGACCACCGGGCAGTCGACCAGCTCGCGCAGCTCGCGCACCCGGTGCGGCAGCAGGGTCGGGCGCCCGTGGTACGCACCGTGCGCGGTGCCCAGCTGCGGCGCGATGAGGTCGGCGCCGGTCGTCCGGATCGCGTCGGCCAGCTGCTCGACGGAGTAGCTGTGCACGATCACGTCCGAGCCCACGCCGTCCTCGACGCCGACGATGTTCTCGATCTCCGACTCCACGTCCACCCCCGCGGCGTGCGCGAGCCCGACCACCGCCGAGGTCTCGGCGACCGCCTGACCGAGGTCGCGGTCCGACGCGTCGAAGAGCACCGACGACCACCGGGCCGCCACGACCCGCTCGATCATCGACAGGTCCGGGCAGTGGTCGAGGTGGAGTGCCGTGTCGACCCGGCAGCGAGCGGTCGCGGCGTCGAACATCTCGGTGAGCAGCTCGACGCCGATCGATCGCGCGGTCTTGAGCGAGGCCTGGATGATCACGGGTGAGCCGGCCTCCTCCGCGGCATCGACCACCGCGCGGAGGCTCAGGTCGTCCACCACGTTGAACGCCGGCACGGCGTACCCGTTGTCGTGCGCGTCGCGGACCATGGCCAGTGTCGAGCGCCTCATCTGCTCTCCTCCTTCGTTCGCGCGCCGGGGCGCTCGGCAATCGCCCGTCAGGACGCGCCGAACACCGTGCCGTCGAGCGCCTCGTAGATGCGGACGAAGCGACCGAACGCCTCGTCGTAGACGGCGGCCCGCGACGGGTCCGGGTGGTAGACCGCCGTGGTCGTCACCGCTCGGTCGACCGCGTCGTGCGGGCCCGCGTAGATGCCGGCGCCGATCCCCGCGTAGAGCGCCGCCCCGAGGCAGCCGGTCTCCGTGGTCTGGAGCAACTCGATCGGCTTGCCGAACACGTCGGCCATCAGCTGGCACCAGAACGGCGACTTCGCCGCGCCGCCGGTCAGGCGGATGGTCTCCACGGTGATCCCGGCCTTCGCCTCGGCCTCGAGCACGTCGCGCATCTCGAAGGTGATGCCCTCGAGCACGGCCCGGGCCATCTGGGCCTTCGTGGTCCCCAAGGACATCCCGACGAAGCACCCGCGTGCGTCGGCGTTGAGGCGGGCTCCCGCCGCGCCCTGGAGGTACGGCAGGAACGTGACTCCCCCGGCACCGGGCTCGGCGTGCTCGGCCTCGGCGCAGATCAGCTCGTAGGGGTCGACGCCGACGGTCCTCGCCGCAGCGGACTCGAGGTCACCGAACACGTCCCGGTACCACCGGAACGAGGACGCCGAGGCGTTCGAGAAGCCCTCGATCGTCCAGTTCCCCACGCCATGGTTGCCCTTGACCACAAGCTTGCCGTCGGGGTCGCGGACGGGCTTGTCGGTCACCACGAAGCAGGAGCCGAAGGTGCCCACCACCATCACGGCGGTCCCGTCGCGCACCGCACCGGCACCGAACGTCGACGCGTTCTGGTCGTGCGCACCGATGCACAGCAGCGTGCCCTCGGCCAGGCCGGTCTGGGCGGCGACGTGCGCCGGGAGCGTGCCGACGACCTTGCCCGGCTCGAGCGCGATCTTCGCGCGCTTGCTCAGCGGGATGCCGAGCACGTCGTGCACGCGCTGGGACCACTCGTGGTTGTCCACGTCGAACATGCCCTCGCGGCTCGCCGAGGAGATGTCGGTCCAGTACTCCTGCGCTCCGAACTGGCGCATGAAGTAGTCCATGTGGGTCGAGAACAGCGCGGTGCGCGCCCAGTTCTCCGGCTCGTGCTCGCGCAGCCAGGCGAGCTTCGTGGTCGAGAACACGAACCCGAGCGGGTCGCCGGTGATCGCGTAGTACTCCGGGACGGGGATCCGATCCGTGATCTGGTCGACCGACTCCTCACCCCTGAGGTCCTGCCACCCCACGAAGGGCCTGATCAGCTCGCCGTCCTCGTCCAGCAGACCGATCACGGCCCCTTGGGTCGCCAGGGCGAGCGCGACGATGTCCGCCGGGTCGACGCCCGACCGCTCGACCGCCGCCTTGCACGACGCGAAGAGCGCCGGGGTGATCTCCTCGGGCACCTGCTCGACCCACCCCGGGCGCGGGTAGTGGCACGGGTACTCGCGGTAGTCCTGTCCCAGCACGTTGCCGTCGACGTCGAAGACGCACGTCTTGCAGCCGGTCGTGCCTTCATCGATCCCCACCAGGTACTTCGGCATTGAAGTGCCCTCCAGCGTTCTCAGTCGTGCACAGTGGATGTGGTCAGGCGAGCGAGGTGCTCGCGGTACTCGTCGACGAGCCGCGGCGCAGAGCGGGTGCCGATGAGCGTGACGCCCATGTCGAGCATCCAGAGGCACGCGGCCAGGGTGAACTGCCGCGGCACCCCGGAGAGCTTGAGCTGCGTCGTGCTGCCGACCAGCCCCTCCTTCATCACCTCGAGGTGGTGCGCGTCCGGCAGTCCCTGGGAGCCCGTCGAGGTCTTGATCCAGTCGACGCCCTCCTCGACGCAGATGCCGGTGAGGGTGCGGATCTCGTCGTCGCTGAGGAAGCAGACCTCGTAGATCACCTTCGCCAGGGCGCGCCCGCGGCACAGCTCGACCAGCCCGCGTACCTCGTCGCGCACCAGGGCGAGGTTGCCGTCCTTGAGCGCGCCGATGTTGATCACCATGTCCAGCGCCGTGCCCCCCGCGGCGAGCGCCTCCTCGGCCTCGGCCAGCTTCGTGCGCAGGGTCGTGGTGCCGTACGGGAACCCGAGCGCGACTCCGGTGCGGACGCCGGAGCCGGCGAGCTCGTCGGCTACGACCGGCGTCCAGCACGGGTTGGTGTAGAGCGCAGCGACGTCGACGTCCTTCGCCTGCGCGCACGCCGCGCGGATCGCGGCCTCTCGGGTGTCAGGCGCCAGGACGGCCATGTCGAAGACCTTGGCGAACAGCTCTGGGGTCAGCATCGATGCCTCTCGGGTGACGAAGGGCCGGGATCTCCGGCCGAGGTGGGACGGGAGCCGTCAGCGCCGGGCCGGGACCAGGCCGATCGCACGCATGCTCTGCAGCGCGTCGATGATCTCGGGGACGGCGCGCGTCCCGATCAGGTCCGCGCCGGCGAGCAGGAACGCGTAGGCGTTCTGCGGGCGGGGGAACTTCACGCCGGCGACCTTGAGCTTCACAGGCGTGCCCTCGAGCGTCGCCTTCATCAGCAGGAGGTGCTCCATCGACGGGCCCTCGAACTGGCCGGACGACGTCTTGGCGTAGTCGATGCCCGCGTCGGCGATCAGCTTGCAGCCGGTGGCGATCTCGTCGGGGCTCAGGAACGCGGTCTCCAGGATCACCTTCGTGAGGGCCCCGCCGGCGGCGTCCTTGAAGTCCCGCAGCTCGGCCGCGACGTCCGAGGTCCGCCCGCTCTTGAGTGCGCCGATGTTCATCACGACGTCGACGGCGGTGCAGCCGAGGGCCACGGCCTCGTCGGTCTCACGTGCCTTCATCGCTGCGGTCGCCGACCCGAACGGGAAGGCGACGGCGGCGGCCGGACGGACGTCGGTCCCGGCCAGCTCCTCGCACACGACGGGCGTCCAGTACGGCGAGGACGAGTAGAACGCCGCGCAGTTGTACGCCTTCGCCTCACGGCAGCCCTGGCGGATCTTCTCCTCGGTGGTGTCCTTCGGGAGGACCGAGTGGTCGAACGCCTTGCCGAGCTCCCACGCGTCCACGGCAGCGAGATCGACCATTGCCATCACTCCTCTGTGATTCCGCCGGCCCCTCATCCCGACGTCACCGTCGGCTGAAGGTCGTAGTCATGAACTAACCTGTACATACAAGTACACGCATTAAAGCGGGGAGTCAAGCGACCGAACCTGTTCGCCGGGCGCTGTCGCGGCTAGAAGCTGTAGTCGAAGCTCAACCGCACCTTGTCGCCCCGGAAGACGATGCGCGAGAACTCGAACGGCCGGTCGTTGCCGTCGGCGATGAGGTCCTGGAGGAGCAGGACCGGCGTCCCGGTGCGGACCTTCAGGTCGCGCGCGTGGTCGCGCGAGGCCGAGATCGCCTCGAGCTCCTCGTGGACCCGACGCATCTGCAGCCCGTAGGACTCGTCCAGGACCACGCAGAGCTGCTCGGTGACGACGTCCCGGTCGGGCAGCCCGGGCGCGAGCGCCGCGGGGACGAACGAGTGGTGGGAGCTGATCGGCTCCCCTTGGACCGAACGCACCCGATGGATGTGGAAGACGTCGTCGTCCGGACCCACCTTGAGTCGCGACCGGACGGACTCGGGCACGTCACCGATGCCGATCTCGACGAGCTCCGTGGTGGTCTCGTACCCCATCGCCTCGAGCTGCTCGCGCACTCCGCGATAAGCGGGCGACACGGTGTTGATCTTGGGGGGTGCGACGTAGGTGCCCTTCCCCTGGACGCGGAACAGCAGGCCCTCGTTGACCAGCGTCGTCAGCACGCCACGGGCGGTCATCCTGCTCAACCCGTAGATCCGGTTGAGCTCGTTCTCCGAGGGGATCCGGCGGTTCGGGGCCCACTCCCCCGAGGCGATCTTCGCCCGGAGGATGGCCTCGAGCTGCGCATACAGCGGCACCGACGAGTCGCGCTGCAGCACGTCCTCCACGTCGTCCCCCTTCGCACTTGTCATGTCTAGACAAGGACTCTAGACCCCGCGGACGGTGCGAAGCGAGCCGCCACGACGGGGGCGGCGAACCCGGGTGGCGGCGCGCAGCACTCCACCCGGGCTCGCCTGATCTCAGGCCGCCGGCTCGGCCTCGGCCCGGCGGCGGCCAAGGCCCTGCAGCCACGTCGCCGCAGCCTCGGACAACCAGCCGGCGAGCGCGCCCACCACGAGGCAGATCACGGTCTCGCGCCACTGCAGGCCGCTGCCGAAGTACGACGCCGCACCCGCGAAGGCACCCGGCACGAAGGCCAGCACCGACCACTTGGCCTGGACGACCATGAGGACGGCCAGGACGGCGATGGCGATGGCGAGCCCGACCGTTCCGCCGATCAGGCCGCCGAGCTGGACCATCAGGAAGCCCCACAGGACGCCGGACAGCGTCGTCGGGAGGACCTTGAGGAGGCCCTGCGTCTTGCCCCCTGCGGCGTAGAAGGCCGCCCACGAGATGAAGGCGATCCAGGTCGGCAGCGCGAGCAGGGCGCTGACCTGCGTCCAGACCCCGGCGAGCACGCCGATGCCGATTCCGATCGAGAGAAGAGGATCCACGATTGCTCCAAGTGGCTCATGCCCCGTCGAGGGGCGTGCGCCGCACCGTTGCGGCGACACGTCGGCGGCACAGCCGCCCGCTTGACGGCGGGCAGCCCCGTTGCGCCCGCACCGTCGTGGCTCGCGGGTGCGGGCCCCGCGCCGCTCGGCACCCTGAGCGGCGCGAGGACGGCACCCCGCGAGTGTTCTCAGCCCGCCGGCCGCTCGGACCGGCCAGGCGTGCGTCGGTCAGCCGACCGGCGCCGTGCGCTTCAGCCAGTCCATCACCGTGGCGTTCACCGCGGCCGGCTGCTCGACCAGCATGAAGTGGCCGACACCGTCGACCCAGGACGCCTCCGAGCCCGGGCCCGCGTAGTCGCAGATGTAGTCGAGCTGCGCGTCGGTGACCATGTGGCACCCGTCCTGCGTGCCGTGCAGGTAGAGCACCGGCTGCGGGACCTTGCCCGCCCACGACGCCTCCTGCTCGCCGGCCCACGCGGCCGACCCGAACTGCTCCGGGTGGAAGTTGGCCGAGTAGTAGCTGATCGCGGTCTGGATGTGCTCGGGCGTCGGCAGCGCCTCGCGCACGTGCACGAGCTCTTCGGTCGCGTCGAAGCCCGGCGACCACTCGCCCCACAGGTCCTTGATCAGCTCGAAGTCGTTGTGCTGGATCTTGTCGATGATCATCCGGTTGTTCTGCAGGAACCAGAAGTAGAAGGCGCGCTTGATCTGCGCGAACTTCGCGACGTTCTCGCCGAAGACCTCGAACGGCGGGATGTTGATGATCACCGAGCGACCCCACAGCTCGGGAGCCCTGCTCAGCGCGCCCCACGCCGCCACGGCCGACCAGTCGTGCGCGACGAGGACGGCGTCCTTGTCACCACCGAGCGCGCGGCCGAGCGCGATCGCGTCGGCGACCATGACGCTGCTGTGCACGTGGCTGCGCAGCGGCGGCAGCTCGGTCGGGGCGTAGCCCCGGATGAACGGTGCGACCGCGTGGAAGCCCGCCTCGGCGAGCTCCGTGAGCAGGTGGCGGTACGTGAACGGCGTGTCCGGGAACCCGTGGAGGCACAGGGCCAGGGGGCCCTCACCAGCCTGCAGGTACTCGAAGCTCAGGCCGTTCGCGTCCACCTTCCCGCGCGTGATCTCCGGCATCTCCCAACCTCCTCGTCGTGTCCAAGCCGGTCCGGCACGTGCGTGCCGAACCCGTCTCCGCGCGAGGTTGCTGATGCCGCCTCGGCGGTGAGGCGCGGCGCGGGAGTCCCGCGCCGTCGAGCAGGGCTGACATTATCAAGGGTAGACCACTCTGTACAAGTACGTTCAAGTGGTGATCGTGATGGCTTCTCGCCGCCGCACGCGGGCCAGTCCGCGCGAGGCGGCCCACGCCAGCACCCCGCCCAGGGCGTACATCAGCACGTCCACGGCGCTCGCGGTGCTGCCCAGCACGATCGCGGCGAGGCTGCCGGGTGCGAGGCCCAGCAGGTCACCGAGCCGAGCCCACTGCGCGGCCTCCACGGCGAGACCGACCGCGACGGCGGCAGCCGCGACTCCGGCGCTGCGCCGACGCCACGGGTCGGGCAGCGCCGCGGTGAATACGAAGAAGACGCCCATCACGGCCAGCACGTCGCCCAGCTCGTTGCGGACCCACGAGACGTCCCGCAGGACCGTTGCGATGACGACCTCGACGGCGAGGACCACCGCCGCGGCGACCGCGCTCGCCCGTCGCGACAGCACCCGACGTTCCGGCGAGGACGGCTCACGCATCGCGCGAGCCTAGCCGCGCCCGCGGGCCGTTCGTCCCTGGGCAGCGGCCGCCTGGGTGCCACGGTGGGAGTCTGCCGCCGGCGGACGGGCCCGATCGCGAGGAGGCGATCCCGATGACCCCACCGACCACGGCCGCACCGCGCGCTCGGACCGGGCGGTCACCGACGCGCCGACTCCCGCCCCGGAGGCTCTCGCCCGGCGGGCTTCCGGCCAGGAGTCTCCGCGCGATGGTCGCGACGCTCGCCTGCGCGCTGCCTGCCACGGTGGCCCTGGCGGCCTGCGGCGGCGAACCCGACCCGACGCCCGAACAGCTCGCCGCGGTCGACTACGCCCCCGGACCCGACGTCGAGGGCTGGCAGGTCTCGACCCCCGAGGCCCAGGACCTCGACCCCGACCTGGTCGCCGACCTCTACTGGCGCGCCGCCCACCTGGAGACGATCTACAGCCTGCTCGTGATCAAGAACGGCTACCTCGTCGCGGAGGAGTACTACCGCGTGGGCAGCCCGCAGCAGAGCACGAACGTCCAGTCGGTGACCAAGAGCTACACCGGGGCGCTGGTCGGCCTGGCACTCGAGGACGGGTGCCTGCCCAGCCTCGACGAGCCGATGATGACCTACTTCCCGGAGCTCGAGGCCCGCCTCGACGACCCCCGCAAGGACGAGATCACCGTCCGCGACCTGCTCCAGATGAGAGCCGGCTACCCGTGGCTCGAGGCCTCGGCCGAGGGCATGGAGCTGCTCTACCACGGCTTCGAGCCGGCCAACCTGGTCGACGTCCCGCTGAAGCGTGACCCCGGCAGCGGCTGGGACTACTCGAACCTGTCCTCGCACCTGCTGGCGATCATCGTGGCCCGGGCGTGTGACTCCGAGGACTTGATGGGCTTCGCCACCGAGCACCTCTTCGACCCGCTGGACACCACGCCCGGTCGTTGGCAGGTGGACTGGGCCGGGTACCGGCTGGGCTACACGGAGCTCACCCTGTCCGCGCGCGAGATGGCCCGGTTCGGCCAGACCTACCTCGACGGCGGGGTCTACGACGGACGCCAGGTGATCCCCGCCGACTGGATCGAGCAGTCCTGGCAGAAGTACACCGAGGACGCCTGGTACTACGCCGTCGGCCCCAACTGGCACTCCTCCTACGGCTACCAGTGGTGGCTGATCGACGCCGGCCCCTGGACCTACGACCTCGCCTGGGGCCACGGCGGCCAGCAGATCGCCGTCCTGCCCGAGCAGGACCTCGTCGTCGTGCTCACCGCCGACCCGCTCTACGCGCAGAACGGCGACGGCCCCTGGGCGATCGAGAAGGCCAACCTCAACCTCGTGGCGAACTTCATCGCGGGGCTGCCGGAGCCCTGACCGACCGCCGGATGATCTCCGCGATCGCGTCGGGGTCGGCCTTCGGCACCCGGTCCTCGGTGAGCAGACCGTTGGTCTCCTGGCGCGTGTCGGTGAGCTGGGTGTAGCAGAAGCCCGCGAGCCCCTCGACCGCGACCACGGCGTCGACCAGCGCGGCCAGCTCGGCCAGCAGCTCGTTCCCCGACCCGACGGCACCGTAGGCGTCCCACGCACGCTCGTCGGCCGAGAGCGTGAACCCGCCGAACTCCGACAGCACCACGGGCGTCGCGGCATCCACCGGCCGGATCGCGATCGGCCGGTCACTGACCCGGCCGGTGCGCACCGCCTCCGGGAGGTTCGCGTACCGGTCGGCGAACGCGGTGGGGTCGTGGCCGTAGTCGTGGATGCCGACGACATCCCCGACCGTGTACTCCCAGCCGTCGTTGCCGAGCACCGGGCGCGTGCCGTCGAGCGCCCGCAGCAGCTGGTAGCCGGCCTCGACGGCGGCCTGCTGACGCGGGTCGGTCGCCACGTGCTCCACACCCCAGCTCTCGTTGAACGGGACCCAGGCGCAGACCGACGGGTGGTTGACGTCCCGCTGGACCATCTCCGCCAGCTGGGCGAGCGTCATGGTCAGTGCGCGCGCCGAGTAGGCGAAGGCCGACGGCGACTCGTCCCACACCAGGAGCCCGATCCGGTCGCACCAGGCGAGGAAGCGCGGGTCGGCCGTCGTCTGGTGCATGCGCAGCCCGTTGAAGCCGAGGGCCTTCACCAGCTCTGCCTCGTGGCGGTGCGCCTCGTCGTCCGGCTGCGCGAGGTGCGAGTCGGGCCAGTAGCCCTGCGCGAGCACGAGCCGCAGGTAGTAGGGCTCGCCGTTGAGCAGGAAGGCGCCGTCACCCGTGCCGACCGAGCGCAGTCCCAGGTAGGAGCCGACCTCGTCGAGCACGGCGTCCACCCCGCGCAGCCGGACCGTCGCGTCGAGGAGGACCGGCGTCTCCGGGGTCCACCGCAGCGAGGCGACGTCCCCGGGCAGCTCGGCGGTGAGCCGGGCCGTGCCCTTCTGGACGTTCCCCGTGACCGTGACGAGCTCGTCCGCGCCGACCGCGAGCACGCACTCGGCCACCAGACCCTCGCGGGCCGGACCCACGACCGTGACCTCGAGGCCGACCGTGCCCGAGGCCGGGTCAGGCAGCCAGCGGAGCGTGTCGATCCGGGTCGCCGGCACCTGCTCCCACCACACGTCCCGCCACAGGCCGCTGGTCCGCTCGTACCAGATCTCGTGCGGCTCCTTCTGCCAGTCCTGCTTGCCGCGCGGCTGCTCGAGGTCCGTCCGCTCGTCGCGGGCGCGGACCGTCACCACCTGCGGGCCGTCCTCGACGAGCGCGTCGGTGACGTCGGCCCGGATCGGGGTGAAGCCGCCGACGTGGTGCGCGACGTGGATGCCGTTGACCCACACGTCCGCCTCGAAGTCCACCGCTTCCAGGTGCAGCAGGACCCGTCCGTCACCGCGCGGTGCGATCTCGCACTCGCGCCGGTACCAGTGCACCGACGGGCCGTCGACACCCACCCCGGACAGCGGCGACTCCGGCGGGTACGGCACCGCGATGCGACCCGCCGGCCGGCGCGACGGGTCCGACCACCCCCGGCCGACCCCGACGTCCATCGGGTCGGCCTCGTACTCCCACTGCCCGTCGAGCAGCTCCCACTGCTCCCGGACCAGCTGGGGGCGCGGGTAGCCGGCCATCAGGCGCCCCTCGTGGCCGACAGGCCGACCGGGGGCTCGACGACACCGACGTCGAGGAAGCCGCGCGCCACCGCGTTCGACGCCCCGGGTTCCACCAACCAGAAGCCGAGCCGCGACCACGGCCCGAGCGGGCTCGACGACACCTTGACGGTCACCGGGTCGCTCACCCGGTACGGCTCGGCCACGACGTCGGCCTTCGCGGCGGCGACCGGTGGCAGCTCACCGAGCGGTGCGTGCGCGGGGAGCCATGCGACCACCAGCTCGCCCGACACCGCCTGCGTCCCGTGGTGGGACACCCGGACCTCCACCGTGCGGCCGGCAGGGTCTGCCTCGACGTCGACCCCCGGCTTCACCGGCTCGACGTCGAAGACGAGCGTCGTGGGCGCGTGGACGTCGGCGAGCCGCAGGCCCGCGTGGTCCTTGAGCAGCCGGTCGAAATAGTAGATGCCGGCGGTCTCGTGCTCGATGTCGGTCAGCTCGCAGTAGATGTACCCGGCGATCCGGTCGTGGCGGCGCATCTCCTGGGTCTGCCACCGGGTCTGCCAGGCCCGCTCGTAGTTCGTGTACCCGGTCGCATACTCCGAGTTGATCAACGGCGTGTCCGCAGCGAGCGTGACACCGGGGACCACGAGCGGCTTGTCCACCCGCCAGTCCGGGCCGAGCGGCATCGACAGGGCCGAACGCTCCCCGTTCGCGAGCTCGGCCACCCAGCGGCTCCAGGTGGCGATGTCGTCGACGTACAGGTGCCAGTCGAGCAGGTCCGTGTCGACGTGCGACCAGCCCGAGTTGTCCACCACGAGGCGCGAGGTGTCCAGGGCGTCCAGACGGGCGCGGGTCGCGCGGATCGCGTCCTGCATGACGGGCTGCTGGTCGACCGCCCAGTCGAAGCCCCACTCCTCGTTGTAGAGACCCCAGATCACGATCGACGGGTGGTTACCGTCCCGATCGACCATCACCGGCAGCTGGTCGCCGATGACGTCCACGATCGACTCGTCGTACCGGCTCGTGCAGGGCGGCTCCTCCCAGACCAGCATCCCCATCCGGTCGGCGTGGTGCAGCCAGCGCGGCTCCTCGAGCTTGATGTGCTTGCGCACGAGGTTGAAGCCGCAGTCGAACGCGAGCCGCAGGTCCTCGACGAGTGCCTCGTCCGAGGGCGCGGTGATGCCGGTGCCCGGCCAGTACCCCTGGTCGAGGACGCCGCGCAGGTAGACCGGCTCGCCGTTGAGCTCGACGTACCCGGCGCGCCGCGCCACCCGCCGCAGGCCGACCCACGAGACGACCTGGTCGCGACCGTCCGGGCCGTCGACCGTCACCGTGACCTGGTACAGATGCGGGTCCGCCGGCGACCACAGGCGGGGCGACGCGAGCGGCAGCGACGTGCTCGCGGTGCCGTCCTCCCCGGTGACGACGCTTGCCTCGGGCCCGTCCGAGACGGCGATCCGCACGCTCGCACCGGCGCGGTGCGGCCCGACCAGCCGGACCTGCGCGTCGATCGCCTCGAGGCTGTCGCCGCGCAGCGCGACCAGGTCCGCGAACGTGGCGGCGCGGGGCTCCAGCCACACCGTCTGCCAGATCCCCGAGCTCGGCGTGAACTGCACGCCGTCGAAGTCGTCCGGCGGCAGCGAACGCTGCTTGCCGTGCGCGATCAGCCGCTGGTCGTTCGGCGCCCAGACGCGCACGACCACCGGCACGCTCCCGCCGAACCGGACGTGATCGGTCACGTCGACCTCGAACGGCGCGTGCCCTCCGACGTGGGTGGCGACCAGCGCGCCCGCCACCCAGACGCGCGCCTCGTGGTGCACCGCACCGAAGCAGAGGAACACCCGACGGTCGCGCCACTCGGCCGGCACGTCGAGGTCGCGCCGGTACCAGGCGGTCTCGAGCCAGGTGCGCTCGACACCGGACGCCGGCGTCTCCCACGCGAACGGCACGACGACGTGCTCGGTCGTCGCCACCGTCGACGCCTCGTCGTAGCCGAGCGTGCCGATCGGGTCGGCGACGAAGTCCCACCGGCCGTTGAGGGTGCGCCAGTCGTGGGAACGATCGCGGTCCGGGCGTGGGTACTCGGGCCGGGGAACGGTGGTGCTCACATCTCTCCCTGAGTGCTCGTGGTGCGAGGACTGGTTGCTCGCGGGCCCGGTCATCCCTTGACCGAGCCGGCGAGGATGCCGTTGACGAAGTGCTTCTGGAGCACGAGGAACGCGATGAGCAGGGGCACCATCGCCACGGCGCTCGCCGCGAGGAGCTCGCCCCAGACGGTGGCGAAGTCCGCCGTGATGGTCTGGCCGGTGATGTTCGCCGCGAGCGAGGACAGCACCACCTGGAGGGTCTGCATCCGTTCGGAGCTCGTGACGATGACCGGCCAGACGAAGTCGTTGTAGATGTTCATCGTGGTCAGCACAGCCAGCCCCGCGAGGCCGGGCCGGATGACCGGCACGACGATGCGCCAGAAGATCCCGAACTCCCCGCAGCCGTCGATGCGCGCGGCGTCGAGCAGCTCGTCGGGGACGGCGGCGATGGTCTGCCGCATCCAGAAGATCGCGAACGCGTCGATCGCGCCGGGCAGGATCAGCCCCCAGTAGGTGTTGACCCAGCCGAGGATCTTCATCTCCAGCAGCAGCGGGATGATCAGCACGACGATCGGCAGCATGAGCGTCGCGAGGACGGCGCCGAACAGGAAGTTCTTGCCGGGGAACTCGTACTTCGCGAACGCGTAGCCGGCGAGCGGCGCGAAGAACATCGTCAGGCCGCCCTTGACGACCAGGACGATCGCGGTGTTGCCGAACCCGGTCCAGATCGGCACGTCCCGGAACATCTTGGCGAAGTTCTCGGTGGTCGCCTGGCTCAGGTCGAAGCTCAGCGGCTGGCTGACGATCTGGCCGGCCGGCTTGAACGCGGAGAGCACTGCCCAGAGGACCGGGACGAGGAACGCCACGGTCAGGGCCGCGACGAAGGCCCAGGTCAGCCAGGACGGGGCGCGATCCACGCTGGTCGTGCGGCGTCGACGGCGAGGAGCCAGGGCCGGCCTGGCCGTCGGTGCGAGGAGAGTGTCGTTGGCCATGGTCAGTCCCTCGGTCGCACGAGTCGCACGGTGGCCACGGACATGGCGACGAGGATCACGACGAGCAGGAAGGAGTTCGCCGCACCGGTGCCGAGGTCGCTGACCTGGATGTGCTTGTAGAGGTAGAGCCCGGCGGTCGTCGTCGAGCTGTACGGACCGCCCTCGGTGACCACGAACGGCTCGGCGAACATCTGGAAGATCCCGAGCGTCTGCACGACCACGATGAACATCACCGTCCGGGCCATCAGGGGCACGGTCATCTGGACGAGCTGCCGGGTCCGGCCGGCGCCGTCGAGCGCGGCGGCCTCGTAGAGCTCGTGCGGGATCGACTGGAGCCCGGAGAGCATGATGATGATCACGAAGCCGGTGGTCTTCCAGAAGAACAGCAGGGCGATCGTCGGCTTGGCCCACGTGGTCGTGGTCAACCACCCGATGTCCGGCAGGCCGAGCACGCCGAGCGCGGCGTTCACGACCCCGTAGTCGCGGTCGAACGCGATGATCCAGACCTGGGCCATCGCCACGACGGGCGTGACGTACGGGATGAGCAGGGCCACCCGGAAGAAGCCCCGCCCGCGCATCTTCGCGTTGTCCAGCGCGACCGCGGTGACCAGGCCGAGCGCCAGCTGGGCCGGGACCACGAGCAGCCAGAGCACGGCCGAGTTGCCGAGCGACTGCCAGAACAGGGGGTTCTGCAGCAGGTAGACGTAGTTGTCCAGCCCGATCCACTGCGCGTCGGCCCCGCCGTGCCAGTTGGTGAAGCTGAGTCGCAGCGCGAAGAGCATCGGGTACACGCCGAAGGCCACGAACAGCAGGAGGAACGGCGCGACGAACACGTAGGGGGCGATGCGCCGCGGTTGCGGCCGCCGGAGCGACCGCAACCGCGGGGTCCCGCTTCCCCCACGGCGGGTGACCGCCTGGGTGAGTGACATCAGCAGATCAGTTCCGGTCGACGAGGTTGGTCTGGATCTGCTCGGTCGAGTCGGCGATGACCTCGTCCGGTGTCATCGTTCCGTCGAGGAGCCGCTGGAGGTTGTTGCCGAGGTAGTCCACGGCACTCGGCCACCACGAGGGCGTCGGGACGCTGCCGGGCATCTCGTCGGCGGCCGTCGTGGCGACCGCCCACAGGTCCTGGCCGCCGAGGGCGTCGATCGGCTCGTAGAGCGGGGTCCCGGGGTCGAGCGCCGGCTGGTAGCTCGGGATCGACGTGTTGAGGCCGCCGGGGTAGATGTCGTTCGGCCCGTAGACGGTGGTGTAGCCCTGCTCGTCGAAGACCAGGAACTCGTAGAAGAGCCAGGCCAGCTCAGGGTTCTCCGCGTCCTTCGGGATCGCGAAGCTCGAGCCGCCCATGGCGCCGCTCCGCGCCCCGCCCTCGCTCCAGGCCGGCAGGAGCATGGCGCGCCAGTCGCCCTGGGACGTGGTCAGGTTCTGCTGGGCGACGTAGTCCCACCAGATCGCCCACGGGACGAAGGCGAACGTGCCGTCGTCCAGCGACGCGATGTCGGTCGGCGACATGTACTCGACCTTCGCGCCGAGGTCCTCGGACACCACGGTCTGCAGGAAGCCCAGGATCTGCTCGTACTCGGGCGAGTCGAGACGGAGGTTGCCGTCGGCGTCGACCATGCTCGTGCCGTCCTGGTTGGCGAACATCTCCAGCCACATCTGGCCGAGGTAGGCACCCGACTCGAGCCGGATCGGCGTGCTGTCGGGGTTCTGCTCCTTGATCGCGCGTGCGGCGTCGAGGAGGTCGTCGTAGGTGGCGATGGAGTCCGGGTCGATGCCTGCGGCCTCGAGGATCGAGGCCCGGTAGTAGAGCAGGCCGGGGTCGAGGTCCCAGGGCACGCCGTAGAAGCGTCCGTCGTTGCTCGTGACGTCGAGCTTCTGGGAGACGATGTCCTCCTGGTACGGCGCGAGGACCTCGCTCAGGTCGTAGAGGTACTCCGACAGGCTCGACACCTTCGAGTCGTCGACGAACGTGCCGTCCGGCACATCCGTCCCGGAGATCAGGGTGTTCGAGAGCTTCGCGTCGATGTCGACCGCGACGTGGTTCACCGTGATGTTCGGGTACTTCTCGTTGAACCTGGCGATCACGGTGTCGAAGACCTGGAACAGGTCGCCGCTGCGGTCCCAGATGGTGATCTCACCCTCGGGAGCGAAGTCGGCCGGCACGGTGAGCACGCCCTCGGGCGCCTCCGTCGCGCTGGTCGTCCCGCTGCCGGGGTCCGCACTCGACTCGTCGCCGGCCGAGACCGAGGGTCCTCCGCAGGCCGCGAGCGCGACGACGCCGATCACGGCGCCGGAGACCAACGCAGCGCGCCTGCCACGGCGCTGCGTGCTGTGCACCCATCCCATGTCCACTCCTTCGTGTGCTGTACGGGACCGGTCGGTCGAATGCGATCGACCGGGAAGTTCAGGTGTCTTGCAACGTGGCAAAGAGGCTACTATGTCGATTGCAACGTGAGCAAGTCACGATTTTGCAACGTGGCAGTGCGAGGAGCTGATCATGGCTGCGACAGTGAAGGACGTGGCACGGCGGGCGGGCGTCTCACCCCGCACGGTGTCGAACGTCGTCACGGGTACCACGCGGGTCGCCGACGCGACTCGGGCGCGGGTCGAGCAGGCCATCGCCGAGCTCGGCTACCGGCCCAACGCCGCCGCCCGGAACCTTCGGCGCGGCCGCACCGGGATGATCGCGCTCGTCGTCCCCGAGCTCGACCAGCCGTACTTCGCCGAGCTCGCGCGCGCCACGATCGCCGCGGCCGAGCGGCACGACTACCGCGTCATGCTCGAGCAGACCGATGCCGCCGAGAGCGCCGAGCGCCGGGTGTTCGCCGCCGACCAGGACTCCACACTCTTCGACGGCATCATCTTCTCGGCGGTCGAGATCGGGCTCTCCGACGTCCGCAGCATCTCCCAGGCGCGCCCGGTGGTCCTCCTCGGCGAGCGCAGCTTCGAGAGCGCGTTCGACCACGTCGCGATCGACAACGTCGCCGCCGCACGGACCGCGGTCCAGCACCTGATCGACCTCGGGCGCACACGCATCGCCGCCATCGGGGCGCAGGACGACCACGACACCGCCCGCCTGCGCACCCTCGGCTACACCACGGCGCTGCGCGACGCGGGGCAGGCCGTCGACCCCGCACTGATCGAGAGCACGCGCCGCTTCCACCGCGCCGACGGCGCCGAGGCCATGGCCCGGCTGCTGGACCAGGGGGAACCGCCGGACGCGGTGTTCTGCTACTCGGACGTCCTCGCGCTCGGCGCGATGCACACGCTGCACACGCGCGGCCTGCGGATCCCCGAGGACGTCGCCGTGGTGGGCATCGACGACATCGAGGACGGCCGCTTCTCCCACCCGCCGCTGACCACCATCTCCCCCGACAAGGAGTACATCGCCCGGCAGGCGGTCGACCGGCTGATCGCCCGGATCGGCGACCGCGAGCTGGCCGCGGTCGACCTGGTCGCGCCCAGCGAGCTCGTCGTGCGGCAGTCGACCTCCGGGACGCCCTGACGAACCGCCCGCGCGGCCCACGCCGACCGGTATTGACTGGGCTCGCTGCCGATGTCGACGAGGAGTGGTGACTGTGGCGTCCGTGATGCACATGGTGCTGGTCGAGTGGGCCCTCGGAAGCCCCGAGGGCGTCGGCGACGAGGCGTCACGGCTGGTCGACACCCAGCTGCGACACCTCGACGGGGTGCTCTCGATCCACCGCGGTCCGAGCGTCAGCATCGAGGGCCTGGAGGGGCGCACCGACTGGGCCATGGCGATCCTGTTCGCCGGCCCCGAGTCGGTCGAGGCCTACCTCCCGCACCCGGACCACCGGGTGGTCGCGGACTTCCTCGGCGCGCACGCCGCGACGGTCACGGTCTTCGACGTCGCGGGCTAGATGTAGTTCCTCGTGAGGTTGTGAACGCGGTCTGAGGGGACGGCGCCGCCGATGCCGGTGTGGGGTCGGTGGTGGTTGTAGTGGTGTAGCCAGGCAGGGTAGGCCGCGGCGCGGGTCTCGTCGCTGGT
>NZ_JAOVZU010000008.1:99311-243915 GCF_025717005.1 Actinotalea endophytica | reverse complement strand
GCCCCGGGCCACCGGATAGTCCAGCGCCCTCGACCGACGTCCCCGCACCGCACCGGCGCCCGCCGACAGGAGGCCACGTGACCGACGACGCCGCGCCGCCCGCGCTCGCCCTCACTCGCTCCCGAGCGCGTGCCGCATCGGCTCCAGCTTCGCCTCGGACTCGGCCAGCTCGGAGTCCGGGACGGAAGCCGCGACGATCCCGCAGCCCGCGAAAAGCCGGAGCCGGTGCGGGTCGTCGGCGTCGAGCTCGGCCGAGCGCAGCCCGATGCCCCACTCGCCGTCGCCGTCCGCGCCGAGCCAGCCGACCGGGCCGGCGTAGCGACCGCGGTCCATCTGCTCGAGCTCGGCGAGGAGCTCCACGGCCTTGGGCGTCGGTGTGCCCGCGACCGCGGCCGTCGGGTGCAGTGCGGCCGCGAGCGCGAGGCTCGACGCGTCCGCACCGCGCAGCACGCCGGTCACGTCGGTGGCCAGGTGCAGCACGTTCGGCAGGTGCAGCACGAACGGCGTCTCCGGGACGTTGGTCGAGGAGCAGAACGGCTCGAGCTCGCGGGTGAGCGACGCCACGGCGTACTCGTGCTCCTCGAGGTCTTTCGACGAGTGCGCGAGCAGCGCGGCGTGCGCGAGGTCGGCGTCGTCGTCGCCGGTGCGCCGGATCGTCCCGGCCAGCACGCGCGAGGTGACCAGGCCCTTCTCCGAGCGCACCAGGAGCTCGGGCGTGGCCCCGACCAGCCCGTCGACCGCGAACGTCCAGCACGACGTGTAGTCGGCGGCGAGGCGGCCCAGCACCCAGCGAGGGTCCAGCGGCTCGGCCGTGCGCGCGACCACGTCGCGTGCGAGCACCACCTTGTCCAGCGCGCCCGAGCGGATCTCGTCGACCGCGTGGGCGACCGCGGCGCGCCAGCCGGCCTCGTCGAGCCCGCCGGGCGACATCGTCACGGCTCCGGGCGGGCGCGGCGGATCGGTCGGGACCGGCGAGACCGCGGCGGCGACCGCGCCGACCTCGATCGTGGTCAGCCACGCGTCGTCTCCGCGCCGTCCGACCACGACGCGCGGCACGATCAGCGTCCCGCCCGCGGGGGAGTCGTCGGCGAACGCGAACGAGCCGAACGCGATCGGACCGGTACCGGGCAGCTGGACCTCGTCTCGGACCACGGCGTGCGCCATCGCGTCGCCCCAGGCGTCGTCCGCCTCGGCGAACCGCTCGGGACCGCCGGTGCGGAGCCGGGCGACCTCGCCCCACGCGACGAGCCCGTCACCGCGCCGCACCCACGCCAGGCCGCCGTCCGCGGGCAGCAGGGAGAGCAGGTCGGCGGGGAGGGTCGTGGGGTCCACGGCGACGGTGCGGGCGACCAGCGGAGCGGGCAACCCGCCCGCCATGTCGGGGTGAACATGCGTGGTCATCGGCGGACAGCCTAGGACGCCCACCGGCATGCCGCCGACCGCACGCCCGCGCCGGTTCCGCCCACCGGGCGCCTGGTCCGCCCGCCTGCCGCCCGGTCCTCCGTCGCACCGCGGACCGCTCCGCTCGCCGGCCGGACGCCGGGCGGGCGGGCCCGCCGGCGCCTGCAAGGATGGCGGCCATGCGCGCGAGTCTGGACAAGCGGCCGCACGAGGTCGCCGCGATGTTCGACGGGATCGCCCGTCGCTACGACCTCACCAACGACGTGATCTCCCTCGGTCAGGACCGCCGCTGGCGCACCGCGACGGTCGAGGCCGTCGGCGCGCGACCCGGCGAGACGGTGCTCGACCTCGCGGCCGGCACCGGGACGTCGAGCGAACCGTTCGACGCGGCCGGTGTGCGCGTGGTGCCGTGCGACTTCTCGGTCGGCATGCTGGAGGTCGGCAAGCGTCGCCGTCCCGACCTCGCGTTCACGGCCGGCGACGCGACGCGGCTTCCCTTCGCGGACGAGTCGTTCGACGCGGTGACGATCTCCTTCGGGCTGCGCAACGTGGTCGACACGCCGGCGGCGCTCGCCGAGATGCTGCGGGTCACCAGGCCCGGCGGTCGGCTCGTGGTCACCGAGTTCTCCACCCCGGTGCGCGAGCCGCTGCGGACGGTCTACTCGGAGTACCTGATGCGGGCGCTGCCGCCGGTGGCCCGTGCCGTCTCCCGCGACCCGGACGCCTACGTCTACCTCGCCGAGTCGATCAGCGCCTGGCCCGACCAGCGCGGACTCGCACACCTGATGGAGTCGGTGGGCTGGCGCGACGTCGCCTTCCGCAACCTGTCCGGCGGCATCGTCGCGCTGCACCGGGCCACCCGCCCGGCCGGCTGAGTCCCGGCGGGCCCCCTCCGCCCTCTCCGGCCCGCTCCCACCCGCTCGTCCCGACCGCCCGTCCCACCCGCTCGTCCCGACCGCTCGTCCCGACCGCCCGTCCCAACCGCCCGTCCCGACCGCCCGTCCCGACCGCCCATCCCGACCGCCCGTCCCGATCGCCCGTCCCGATCGCCCGTCCCGCCAGTCGTCGGCACGCTGTCCGCCTGGCGGGCTGGTTCAGGGCCTTGGTCCCAGGGCAGTAGAATTGCCGCGGACCATTCGTGAATCCCTTCACAAGGACGAGGTAGCGCTCGATGACGCATCCCGACGCCGATGTCGTCGTGGTCGGCGCCGGTCCCGCCGGGTCCACCGCCGCGTACTACCTGGCCTCCGCCGGCCTGGACGTCCTGGTCCTGGAGAAGACCGCGTTCCCGCGCGACAAGGTCTGCGGTGACGGCTTCACGCCGCGCGCGGTCCGCGAGCTCACGGCCATCGGCCTGCCGATGCGCCCCGAGGACGGCTGGATCCGGAACAAGGGCCTGCGGGTCCACGGCGGCGGCCACACGATCCACCTGCCCTGGCCGCAGACCGAGACGTTCCCCGACTACGGCGTGAGCCGCACCCGCCGGGACTTCGACCACGCGCTCGCGCGGCACGCCGAGAAGGCCGGCGCGCGGATCGTCGAGGAGACCACCGTGGTCGGCGCCGTCACCGACGAGCGCACCGGTCGTGTGATCGGCGTCCGCGCCAAGGGGCCGGACGGCGCCGAGACCAGCTACCGCGCGCCGGTCGTGCTCGCCGCGGACGGGGTGTCGTCCCGCTTCGCGCTGTCCCTCGGCCTGGAGAAGGACCAGCGCAAGCCGATGGGCGTCGCGGTCCGCACGTACTTCCGCACCCCCCGCCACGACGACGAGTGGATGGAGTCCCACCTCGAGCTGTGGGACGGCCCGCCGGGACGCTCGGCGCTGCTGCCGGGCTACGGCTGGATCTTCGGCCTCGGGGACGGCACCGCGAACGTGGGGCTCGGCTCGGTCAGCTCGACCGCGGCCGCCACCAAGATCGACTACCGCGACCTGCTCCGCCGCTGGGTGTCCCACCTGCCCGAGGAGTGGGAGTTCACCGAGGAGAACCAGGTCGGCCCGGTGCGGTCGGCCGCGCTGCCGATGGCGTTCAACCGCAAGCCGCTCTACCACCGCGGGGTGCTGCTGGTCGGCGACGCGGGCGGCATGGTCAACCCGTTCAACGGCGAAGGCATCGCCTACGCGATGCAGGCCGCACGCAAGGCGTCGGAGGTCGTGGTGCAGTCCCGGGCACGGGCCACCGATCCCCAGCGCGAGCGTGTCCTGGCGACCTACCCCAAGGTCATGGCCGATGAGCTCGGCGGCTACTACACGCTCGGCCGCGCATTCGTGACACTGATCGAACGGCCGGACGTCATGCGTGTCCTGACGCGGTACGGTCTGCCTCGACCCGCTCTCATGCGCCTCACGCTGAAGCTGCTGTCGGACGTGTGGGACCCGAAGGGCGGGGACCTGTCCGACCGGTTCATCGCCGCTCTGACGCGAATTGCGCCGGCGGCATGAGCCGACGACACTCGGCTGCGACCCGGCCCAGTCCGGTGACCTGCGCTCGGCGGCCCCTCGCGGGCCTGATCAGGAGGGTGCGATGAGCAACCCGTACGTCCCGATCCTCGTGCTCATGGCGGTGGCCGCCGTGCTGGCCCTCGGGGGTGTCGGCGCGAGCGCGATCATCGGACCCAAGCGCTACAACCGGGCCAAGCTCGAGGCCTACGAGTGCGGCATCGACCCGACCCCGCACGCCATCGGCGGCGGCCGGTTCCCGATCAAGTACTACCTCGTCGCGATGACGTTCATCGTCTTCGACGTCGAGGTCGTCTTCATGTACCCGTGGGCCGTCCGCTTCGGCGAGCTCGGGATGTTCGGCATCGTCGCGATGCTGACCTTCCTCGTGCTCATCACCGTGCCGTTCGTCTACGAGTGGCGCCGCGGCGGCCTCGAGTGGGACTGACCGACAGCCAGCCGTCGCACCACGTACCACCGCGAGACCGACAGGAAGGAGGCAGGCCATGGGGATCGAAGAAGCCCCGTCCGGGTTCCTGCTGACCAGCATCGAGCAGCTCGCCGGCTACTTCCGCAAGGCCTCGCTGTGGCCCGTGACGTTCGGTCTGGCGTGCTGCGCGATCGAGATGATGGCGACCGGCACGCCGCGCTTCGACCTGTCCCGGTTCGGCATGGAGGTGTTCCGCGCCTCGCCGCGTCAGGCCGACCTGATGATCGTGGCCGGCCGGGTCAGCCAGAAGATGGCCCCGATCGTGCGCCAGGTCTACGACCAGATGTCCGAGCCCAAGTGGGTGCTGTCGATGGGCGTCTGCGCGTCGTCGGGCGGCATGTTCAACAACTACGCGATCGTCCAGGGCGTCGACCACATCGTGCCGGTTGACATCTACCTGCCGGGCTGCCCGCCGCGGCCGGAGATGCTGATCAACGCGATCCTCGCGCTGCACGACCAGATCCAGAGCTCCCCGCTCGGCGTGAACCGCGAGGAGGCCGTCGCGGCCGCCGAGGCCGCCGCCCTCGAGGCCACCCCGACCTCCCAGATGAAGGGGCTGCTGCGGTGAGCGACGCGGAGAAGAAGGACGCTGCGGAGGCTGCCAAGGCCGGGTCCGCGCCGGTCGGCGACCAGAGCGCCGACACCCCACAGTCGGTCACCGAGGCGGCGCACGAGGGCGGTTCGCAGAACGTGCCGGCCACGTCGTCGCCGGCCGGCGGCCCGGAGGTCGTCGACGTCCGCACCGGCCTGTTCGGCGTGCGCGGCTCGGGTGACACGTCCGGGTTCGGCGGCCTGGTGCGCACGGTGGCGATGCCCGGCGCGAGCCCGCGGCCGTACGGCAGCTGGTTCGACGAGGTCGTCGACATCCTCGCCGAGGTCCTCGACGAGCAGGGCGTGCCGTTCGACCACGCGGTCGGCGCGGTGGTCGTGGACCGTGGCGAGCTGACCCTGCACGTCGCGGCCGAGCACCTGCTCACCGTGTGCCGTGCGCTGCGCGACGACCAGGACCTGCGCTTCGAGCTGGGCCTCGGCGTCTCCGGGGCGCACTTCCCGCACGAGACCGGGCGCGAGCTGCACGCGGTGTACCACCTCACGTCGGTCACGCACTCGCGGCGACTGCGGCTCGAGGTCGCGGTGCCCGAGTCCGACCCGCACATCCCGTCGAGCACCCCGGTCTACCCGGGCCACGACTGGCACGAGCGGGAGACCTTCGACTTCTTCGGCATCGTCTTCGACGGCCACCCCGGTCTGGCCCGGATCGAGATGCCGGACGACTGGGTCGGCCACCCGCAGCGCAAGGACTACCCGCTCGGTGGGATCCCGGTCGAGTACAAGGGCGCCCGCGTGGCGCCGCCCGACGAGCGGAGGTCGTACAACTGATGGCTGGCCCGCAGACCCCGCACGCCACCGGCGCCCCCCTGCCCGACGACGACGCACCGATCTTCGAGGCCGTCGGCGGCGACTGGTCGGACATCGCCGAGGAGGCAGCGCGCCTCGGCGAGGAGCGCATCGTCGTCAACATGGGTCCGCAGCACCCGTCGACGCACGGTGTGCTCCGCCTCATGCTCGAGATCGACGGCGAGACGGTCACCGAGGCCCGCGCGGGCGTCGGCTACCTGCACACCGGCATCGAGAAGAACATGGAGTTCCGCACCTGGACGCAGGGCGTGACGTTCTGCACCCGGATGGACTACGTCGCTCCGCTGTTCACCGAGACCGCCTACTGCCTGGCCGTCGAGCGGCTGCTCGGCATCACCGACGACGTGCCCGAGCGGGCCCAGGCGATCCGGGTCCTGATGATGGAGCTCAACCGGATCAGCTCCCACCTGGTCGCGATCGGCACCGGCGGCAACGAGCTCGGCGCCACCACGATCATGACGATCGGCTTCACCGCGCGCGAGGAGATCCTCAAGGTCTTCGAGCTGATCTCCGGCCTGCGGATGAACCACGCGTACATCCGGCCCGGCGGCGTCGCGCAGGACATCCCGCCGGGTGCGCTGGACACGGTGCGCGAGGCGCTCACGGCGGTGCGGGGCTACCTCAAGCAGCTCGGCGACCTGATGCTCGCCAACCCGATCTTCAAGGGCCGCACCGTCGGTGTGGGGCACCTGTCGCTCGCCGGCGCGATGGCGCTCGGCATCACCGGGCCGGTGCTGCGGTCGGCCGGCCTGCCCTACGACGTGCGCAAGGCGTTCCCGTACTGCGGGTACGAGACCTACGACTTCGAGGTGCCGACCTCGACCGACGCGGACGCCTACGCGCGGACCGTGCTGCGGCTCGAGGAGTGCTACCAGTCGATCCGGATCGTCGAGCAGGCCGCGGACCGGCTGCAGCAGATGGGCCCCGGCCCGGTGATGGTCGGCGACAAGAAGATCGCCTGGCCCGCGCAGCTCGCGATCGGCGCGGACGGCATGGGCAACTCGCTCGCGCACATCAAGGAGATCATGGGCACCTCGATGGAGGCCCTGATCCACCACTTCAAGCTCGTCACCGAAGGCTTCCGGGTCCCGGCCGGCCAGGTCTGGCAGACCGTCGAGGCCGCCCGCGGTGAGCTCGGTGTGCACCTGGTCTCCGACGGAGGCACCCGGCCGTACCGGGCGCACTTCCGGGACCCGTCGTTCAACAACCTGCAAGGGGTCTCCCTGATGTGCGAGGGCGGCCAGGTGGCCGACGTCGTCGTCGCGGTCGCCGGGCTCGACCCCGTGCTCGGAGGGGTGGACCGCTGATGGCCGGATACGACGCCGAGACCCTCGCGCGGCTGACCGAGGACGCCGCCGCGGTGGTCGCGCGCTACCCGGAGGACCCGCGCTCGGCGCTGCTGCCGCTGCTGCACCTGGTGCAGTCGGTGGACGGCTACGTCAGCCCGGCGGGGATCGCGTTCTGCGCCGGCACGCTGGACCTGTCCACCGCCGAGGTCTCCGCGGTCGCGACGTTCTACACGCAGTACAAGCGGCACCCGAACGGCACCTACACCGTGGGCGTGTGCACCAACACGCTGTGCGCGGTGATGGGCGGCGACGCGATCTGGTCCGAGCTCAGCGAGCACCTCGGCATCGGGCACGACGAGACCACCGAGGACGGTGCGATCACGCTCGAGCGGGTCGAGTGCAACGCGGCCTGCGACTACGCGCCGGTCGTGATGGTCAACTGGGAGTTCTTCGACAACCAGACGCCCGACTCGGCGATCGCGACGGTCGACGCCCTGCGTTCCGGTCAGCCGGTGCGTCCCACCCGCGGCGCGGACCAGGTGGTCAGCTTCCGCGAGACGTCCCGCGTGCTCGCCGGGTTCCCGGACGGGCGTGCGGACCAGGGGCCCGGCGCCGGTGACGCGACGCTGGTGGGCCTGCGGCTGGCCCGGCGCGAGGGCTGGGTCGCGCCCGGCGAGACACCGCCGGCCACTCGTCGAGCTCGCGGCGGCAAGCGGGAGGAGTCCTGATGACGACCCTGACCCCGATCCTGTCGAAGCACTGGGACGCCGACCGCTCCTGGTCCATGGCGACCTACCAGGCGAACGGCGGCTACACCGCGCTGCGCACGGCGCTGGGCACCGACCCGGCCGACCTGATCACCCAGATCAAGGACTCCGGCCTGCGGGGCCGCGGTGGTGCGGGCTTCCCGACCGGCATGAAGTGGGGTTTCCTGCCCGCGCCGGACGGCGGGCCGCGCTACCTCGTGGTCAACGCCGACGAGTCCGAGCCGGGCACCTGCAAGGACATCCCGCTGATGATGGCCACCCCCCACCAGCTGGTGGAGGGCGTGATCATCACGGCCTACGCGATCGGCTGCCACCACGCGTTCATCTACCTGCGCGGCGAGGTCGTGCACGTGTACCGCCGGCTGCTCCAGGCCGTGCAGGAGGCGTACGACGCCGGGCTGCTCGGCTCCGACGTCGGCGGTTCGGGCTTCCAGCTCGACGTCACGGTGCACGCCGGGGCCGGGGCCTACATCTGCGGCGAGGAGACCGCGCTGCTCGACTCGCTCGAGGGGCGTCGCGGCCAGCCGCGGCTCAAGCCGCCGTTCCCCGCGGTCGAGGGCCTGTACGCCCGGCCGACCGTGGTCAACAACGTCGAGTCGATCGCCTCGGTGCCGCAGATCGTCGGCCGCGGTGCGGACTGGTTCAAGGAGATGGGCACCGAGCGCTCGACCGGCTTCGGGCTCTTCTCGCTGTCCGGCCACGTGCAGCACCCCGGTCAGTACGAGGCGCCGCTCGGCATCACGCTGCGCGAGCTGCTCGAGATGGCCGGTGGCATCCGCGAGGGTCACGAGCTGAAGTTCTGGACCCCCGGCGGCTCGTCGACGCCCCTGTTCACGGCCGAGCACCTGGACGTCCCGCTGGACTACGAGTCGGTCGCGAAGGCCGGGTCGATGCTCGGCACGCGCGCGCTGCAGATCTTCGACGACTCGGTCTGCGTGGTCCGCGCGATCACCCGGTGGGCGGAGTTCTACAAGCACGAGTCCTGCGGCAAGTGCACGCCGTGCCGCGAGGGCACGTCCTGGCTGGTGCAGGTGCTGCAGCGGATCGAGAGCGGTCGCGGCAGCGCCGAGGACCTCGACACCCTGCTCGACGTCTGCGACAACATCCTCGGCCGCGCGTTCTGTGCGCTCGGTGACGGCGCGACCTCGACCATCACCTCCGGCATCACGCAGTTCCGCGCGGAGTTCGAGGCGCACCTGAACGGTGCGGGCTGCCCGTTCGACCCGGCTGCGGCCACCCTGTTCGACTCACGCCGCGTCACCGACGCGGCGGGAACGGTGGGAGCATGACGACGACGACCCCGGCGAAGGGTGCCACCTCGGGCGCCCTGGTGCCCGAGGTGACGTTCACCATCGACGACGTCGAGGTGAGCGTGCCGAAGGGCACCCTGGTGATCCGCGCCGCGGAGCAGATCGGGATCCAGATCCCGCGGTTCTGCGACCACCCGCTGCTCAAGCCCGCGGGGGCCTGCCGGCAGTGCCTGGTCGAGGTGGCCACGCCCGACCGTGAGGGCAACCTGCGGGCCATGCCCAAGCCGCAGGCGTCCTGCACGCTCGAGGCCACGCCCGGCATGGTGGTCAAGACCCAGCGCACCTCCGCGGTCGCGGACAAGGCGCAGCACGGCGTGATGGAGCTCCTGCTCATCAACCACCCGCTGGACTGCCCGACCTGCGACAAGGGCGGCGAGTGCCCGCTGCAGAACCAGGCGATGAGCAACGGCCGCGGGACCAGCCGGTTCGTCGACGTCAAGCGGACCTACCCCAAGCCGCTGGCCATCTCCACCGCGATCCTGCTCGACCGTGAGCGGTGCATCCTGTGCCAGCGCTGCACCCGGTTCTCGAACGAGATCGCCGGCGATCAGTTCATCGATCTGCAGCTGCGCGGCGCGCGCCAGCAGATCGGCACGTTCGACCCGGCGGTGCTGGGCTTCGACGGTGCCGGCACGGCGTCCCTGTTCGCAGGTGCGGACGGGGACGGCCAGCCGCTCACCCGCGCCGGCGGCATGCCCGAGCGCGACGTCCTGTCCGGCCCGGCCGGACCCGCCGAGACCGACACGTCCGGGCGGCCGTTCGCCTCGTACTTCTCCGGCAACACCGTGCAGATCTGCCCGGTCGGCGCGCTCACGGGAGCCTCCTACCGGTTCCGGTCGCGGCCGTTCGACCTGTCCTCGACCCCGGTGATCGCCGAGCACGACGCGAACGGCTCCGCGATCCGGGTGGACCACCGCCGCGGCACCGTGATGCGCCGCCTCGCCGGTGACGACCCCGTGGTCAACGAGGAGTGGATCACCGACAAGGACCGCTTCGCGTTCACCTGGCAGTCCGCACCGGACCGGCTCACCACGCCGCTCGTGCGCGGTGAGGACGGCGAGCTGCGCGAGGCCAGCTGGGCCGAGGCGCTCACGGTCGCGGCCGAGGGCCTGACCACCGCGCTCGACGGCTCCGGGGTCGGCGTGCTGCCCGGCGGACGGCTCACCCTCGAGGACGCCTACGCGTACTCGAAGCTGGCCCGCGTCGCGCTGCGCACCAACGACATCGACCACCGGGCGCGGCCGCACTCGGCCGAGGAGGAGTCCTTCCTCGGGCACGCGGTCGCCGGCCACGGCATCGACGTGACGTTCGCCGACCTCGAGCGCGCGTCCGGCGTGCTGCTCGTGGGCTACGAGCCCGAGGACGAGGGCGGCGTGGTCTTCCTCCGGCTGCGCAAGGGCACGCTGGCCGGACGCACCCGGGTGTTCTCGGTCGCGCCGTTCGCGTCGCGGGGCCTCGAGCGCCTCGGTGCGACGCTGCTGTCCGCGGCACCGGGCACCGAGCCCGAGGTGCTGGACGCGATCACCGGCCGTGCCGACGGCGACCTCGGAGCCGCTGCCGAAGCCCTTTCCGGCGGTCTCGTGCTGGTCGGCGAGCGGCTCGCCACGGTGCCCGGCGGTCTGTCGGCGGCGCTGCGGCTCGCCCAGCGGATCGGCGCCCGCCTGGCCTGGGTGCCCCGTCGGGTCGGCGAGCGCGCCGGCATCGAGGCGGGCACGATGCCCGCCCTGCTGCCCGGTGGCCGCCCGGTCACCGACAACGCGGCGCGGGTCGACCTCGCGGCTGCCTGGGGCGTGGAGCGCCTGCCCGCGACCCGGGGGCGCGACCTGTCCGGCATCCTCTCGGCCGCGGCCGGCGGGGGACTGGACGCGCTCGTCGTCGGCGGGCTCGACCCGGCCGACCTGCCCGACCCGGACCTCGCGCTGCGCGCGCTCGACGCCGCCTTCGTGGTGAGCCTCGAGGTGCGTGCGTCCGCGGTGACCGAGCGTGCCGACGTGGTGCTGCCGGTCGCGCCGCCCGCCGAGAAGCCGGGGACCTACCTGACCT
This sequence comes from Actinotalea endophytica, assembly GCF_025717005.1. Taxonomy (GTDB): domain Bacteria; phylum Actinomycetota; class Actinomycetes; order Actinomycetales; family Cellulomonadaceae; genus Actinotalea. The sequence continues at coordinate 232,759 of NZ_JAOVZU010000008.1, read as the reverse complement.
GGGAGGGTCGTCCGCGGCCCTTCCCGCAGGCGCTGACCTCGACCGCGCTGGCGGACCAGCGGGTGCTGCACGCCCTGGCCGGCCGGCTCGGCGTGGACCTGGGGCTCGGCACGCTCGCCGCGACCCACGCCGAGCTGGACCAGCTCGGCGGCTGGGACGGCGCCCGCACGCCCGCGCCGCACGCCGTGTACCCCGAGCCGCCCGCCCCCGGCGCCGGCCAGGCGGTGCTGGCGACCTGGCACCTGCTGCTCGACGCGGGACGCTGCCAGGACGGTGAGGCGTTCCTGGCCGGCACCGCGCCGCGGCCGGTGGCCCGGGTCGGCGCGGAGCTAGCCGCCCGCCTGGGCGTCACCGACGGCGACCAGGTGACGGTGAGCACCGAGCACGGTGCGATCACGCTGCCCGCGGTGGTCACCGCGATGCCGGACGGCGTGGTGTGGATCCCGGTGAACTCGCCCGGCTCTGCCGTGCGCCCGACCCTGCGGGTCGACGCCGGCGCCGTGGTGCAGGTGGCCGCAGCGCGGCCGGCGACGGACGGAGACGACGCATGAGCCCGCTGGTGACCGCGGTGCAGGCCGGGGCCGACTTCAGCAACGACACCTGGTGGATCGTGCTGATCAAGGCCGTCGGGATCATCGTCTTCCTGCTGCTGAGCGTGCTGTTCGCGATCTGGTTCGAGCGCAAGGTCGTGGCCCGGATGCAGATCCGTCCCGGCCCCAACGTGCACGGCCCGTTCGGCCTGCTGCAATCGCTCGCCGACGCGATGAAGCTCCTGCTCAAGGAGGACATGACGGTCCGCGCCGCGGACAAGGTCATCTACCTGGTCGCACCGATGATCTCGGTGTTCTCCTCGCTCCTGGTGTTCGCGGTCATCCCGATCGGCCCCGAGGTGAGCATGTTCGGGGTCGTGACCCCGCTGCAGCTGACCGACTTCCCGGTCGCGGTGCTCTACATCCTCGCGGCCGCGTCGGTCGGCGTGTACGGCATCGTGCTCGGCGGCTGGGCGTCCGGGTCGACCTACCCGCTGCTCGGCTCGGTGCGGTCCACCGCGCAGGTGATCTCCTACGAGCTCGCGATGGGCATGTCCCTGGTGAGCGTCTTCATCATGTCGGGCTCGATGTCGACCAGCGAGATCGTGAACGCCCAGGCTCCGCTGTGGTGGTTCATCCCGCTGCTGCCGGCGTTCGTCCTGTACCTGATCTCCATGGCCGGCGAGGTCAACCGACTGCCGTTCGACCTCCCCGAGGCCGAGGGCGAGCTGGTCGGCGGCTACATGACCGAGTACTCGTCGATGAAGTTCGCGTGGTTCTTCCTCGCGGAGTACATCAACATGCTCAACGTCTCGGCGGTCGCCACCACGCTGTTCTTCGGCGGCTGGCGTGCGCCGTGGCCGATCTCGGCGATCAACGACGGGATGTTCAACACCGGCTACTGGCCGGTGCTCTGGTTCGGCGTCAAGCTCTGGTTCTTCATGTTCCTGTTCGTCTGGGCGCGCGGCACCCTGCTGCGGTTCCGGTACGACCAGTTCATGAAGTTCGGCTGGAAGATCCTCATCCCGGCCGCGCTCGTCTGGGTCGTCGCGGTCGCGCTGGTCCAGGGCGTCCGGCGGTTCGCCGACGTCGACCTCCGGACGTTGCTGATCGTGCTCGGCGCGATCGTCGTCGTCGGCGTGGTGGTCAGCATGTTCATCCCGGAGAAGGCGCCACCGACCGAACCCGAGGGCGAGCCCGAGGAGTTCGACGCGTTCGCGGACGGCTACCCCGTGCCGCCGCTGCCCGGACAGACCCTGCCGCCGTCGCCGCGGCGCGCCCGCGTGACGGTCGAGGCGACCGTCACCGCGTCCGAGCCGACCGCCCCCTCGGCAGATGAGGAGGACCCCCGTGGCTGACGAGCTCACGCCACGTGACCAGCCCGAGCCGCCGGCCCTCGCCGGCGAGACCGGGGGCTTCACGTCCCAGCTGCCGACGAAGGGCTGGCTGGGGCAGATGCTCGCCCCGGTCGCCGGCTTCGGCGTCACCCTGTCGTCGATGTTCAAGCCGACGATCACCGAGCAGTACCCGTTCGAGAAGGTGCCGACCAAGCCTCGCTACCACGGGCGCCACCAGCTCAACCGGTACCCGGACGGCCTGGAGAAGTGCATCGGCTGCGAGCTGTGCGCCTGGGCCTGCCCGGCCGACGCGATCTACGTCGAGGGCGCGGACAACACGCCCGACGCGCAGTTCTCGCCCGGTGAGCGCTACGGCCGCGTCTACCAGATCAACTACCTGCGGTGCATCTTCTGCGGGCTGTGCATCGAGGCGTGCCCGACCAGGGCCCTGACGATGACGAACGACTACGAGCTGGCCGGCCCGACCCGCCGCGGCCTGATCTACGAGAAGGCCGACCTGCTGGCGCCGATGCGCGAGGGGATGCTCGCCGCGCCGCACCCGATGGCGCCCGGCACGGAGGACACCGACTACTACCGCGGGCAGGTCTCCGGGCCTGCGATCGAGCAGGTCGACTGGGTCGCCGAGTGGCGTCCCGAGGACCCGACGATCGACGCGGCGCGGCAGCAGGCGGAGGGGTCGCGATGATGCTCACCACAGTGACCACGGAGCTGGCCGGTCAGCTGGCCACCCACCTCACCGGCCCGGTCGCCGCGTCGCTCGCCGAGACCGGGCAGACCTCGACCGGCGAGGCGGTGCTGTTCTGGTTCCTCGCACCGGTGATGGTGATCTCCGCGCTCGGGCTGCTGTTCGCGAAGAAGGCCGTGCACGCCGCGATGGGCGTCGTGCTGGTGATGATCAGCCTCGCGATCCTCTACGTCGCGCAGCAGGCGCCGTTCCTCGGGGTCGTGCAGGTGATCGTCTACACCGGCGCGGTGATGATGCTCTTCCTGTTCGTGCTGATGCTGGTCGGCGTCGACGCGTCCGACTCGCTGGTCGAGACGATCACCGGGCAGCGCTGGATCGGTCTGCTGCTCGGCGTCGGGCTCGCGTTCGTGCTGGTCGGCGTCGTGCTCAGCGCCGGAGACCTGGCCCCGACCGGCCTGGACACCGCGAATGCCGACGGCAACCCGCAGGCCGTCGCGTCGGTGATCTTCTCCGACCACGTGTTCGCGGTCGAGGCGGTCGGCACGCTGCTGGTCACGGCCGCGGTCGGCGCGATCGTGCTCACCCATCGCCCGCGCCTGACCCCGCTGATCGGGCAGCGCGAGCTGGCCGACGCCCGCGTCGCGAAGATCGGCGAGGGCGGGGTGGTGACGCCGCTGCCGGCGCCCGGCGTCTACGCCCGGTCCAACTCGATGGACGTGCCGGCCCTCGGGCCGGACGGCGAGCCGCTCGAGCAGTCGGTGCCACGGGTGCTGCGCGTGCGCGGCCAGGAGCGCGGGGTCGGCGGCGTGCGCGCCGAGGTCGACGACGAGCTCCGGCACGAGATCGAGGGCCACGACACCGAGGAGACGCAGCGATGAGCCTCGTGAACTACCTGGTGCTGTCCGCGCTGCTGTTCTCACTGGGAGCGACCACGGTGCTGCTGCGCCGCAACGCGATCATCGTCTTCCTCGGCGTGGAGCTCATGCTCAACGCGTCGAACCTCGCGTTCGTCACGTTCGCGCGGATCCACGGTGACCTCACCGGCCAGGTCATGGCGTTCTTCGTCATGGTCGTGGCCGCCGCAGAGGTCGTGGTGGGGCTCGCGATCATCGTGGCGATCTTCCGCACCCGCCGGTCGGCCTCGGTCGACGACGTCAACCTCCTGAAGAGCTGAGGGGCGCCGGATGCTCACCACAGACCTGCTGACCGCCGTGCCCGCGGTCGAGCCGACCGCGGCGACCGGGGTGCTGGCCGCCGCGTGGCTGCTCATCGCGCTGCCGATGCTCGGCGCCGCGGTGCTGCTGCTCGGCGGCGCGCGCACCGACCGGTGGGGCCACTGGATCGGCGTGCTGGCGTCCGGCGCGGCGTTCGTCGTCGCGTTCGTCGCCTGGCTCGCGATGATCGGCCTGCCGGCCGACGAGCGCGTCGTCGACCTGCACCTGTTCTCCTGGATCCCGGCCGGGGCGTTCTCGGTCGACGCCGGGCTGCGGCTGGACCCGCTGTCGATGAGCTTCGTGCTGCTCGTGACGTTCGTCGGCACGCTGATCCACGTCTACTCGGTCGCGTACATGGAGCACGACACATCGCGGCGCCGGTTCTTCGCGTACCTCAACCTGTTCGTCGCGGCGATGCTCCTGCTGGTGCTCGCGGACAGCTACGTGCTGCTGTTCGTCGGCTGGGAGGGCGTGGGTCTCGCGTCGTACCTGCTGATCGGCTTCTGGAACCACGAGACGGCCAACGCGGTCGCCGCCAAGAAGGCGTTCGTGGCCAACCGGGTCGGTGACCTCGGCCTGATCGTGGCCATCGCGCTGATCTTCGCGACGTTCGGGGCCACGGACTTCACGACCGTGCTCGGGGAGGCCGGCGGGGCGAGCGAGGGCGTGCTCACCGCGATCGGGCTGCTCCTGCTGCTCGGTGCCACCGGTAAGTCCGCACAGTTCCCCCTGCAGTCCTGGCTCGGCGACGCGATGGCCGGCCCCACCCCGGTCTCCGCGCTGATCCACGCCGCGACCATGGTGACCGCGGGTGTCTACCTCGTGGTCCGCTCCGGCCCGATCTACGACGGGGCGCCCACCGCGCTGCTGGTGGTCGCGATCGTCGGCGCGATCACGCTCATGTTCGGGGCGATCGTCGGTAGCGCGAAGGACGACATCAAGAAGGCGCTGGCCGCCTCCACGATGTCCCAGATCGGCTACATGATGCTCGGCGCCGGGCTCGGCCCGATCGGCTACGCGTTCGCGATCTTCCACCTGCTCACGCACGGCTTCTTCAAGGCCGGCATGTTCCTCGGGGCCGGCTCGGTCATGCACGGCATGGACGACACCGTGGACATGCGCCGGTTCGGCGGGCTGTCGGCCTTCATGAAGGTCACCTGGGTGACCTTCGGCTTCGGCTGGCTCGCGATCCTCGGCGTGCCCCCGTTCTCCGGCTTCTTCAGCAAGGACAAGATCATCGAGTCGGCGTTCGCGATGAACGGCGGCGAGGGCTGGCAGCCGTGGGTGTTCGGGCTGACCGCGATGATCGGCGCCGGGATCACCGCGTTCTACATGTCCCGGCTGTTCTTCATGACCTTCCACGGCAAGCAGCGCTGGTCCGACGGTCACGGTGGCGGCGCGACCGACCCGGACGCACCGGTCCGCCACCCGCACGAGTCCCCGGCGCTGATGACCTGGCCGATGATCATCCTCGCGGTCGGCTCGGCCGGCCTCGGCGGGCTGCTCGCGGCCGGGAGCTCGTTCACCACCTGGCTCGAGCCGGTCACGGGTCATGTCGAGGAGCACGAGCCCGTGCTCGCCGTCCCGGTGATCACCGTGACGACGCTCGTGCTGGTCGCGGTCGGCGTCGCGCTGGCGTGGCGGCAGTACTGGGCGTCGGCCGTGGCCGTCGTCCCGCCGCACGGCTCGCTGCTCACCCGGGCCGCGCGCAAGGACCTGTACCAGGACGAGGTCAACGACGCGCTGCTCGTCCTGCCCGGTCAGGTCGCCACGAGGTCGCTGGTGTACGGCGACCGCACCGTGGTCGACGGGGCGTTCACCGGCCTGGCGCGAGGGGTGGTCGGCCTCGGCGCCGGCCTGCGCCGGCTGCAGAACGGTCTGGTCCGCTCGTACGCGGCCATCATGCTCGCGGGCGTCGTCGTGCTCGTCGCCGTCGTCCTGGCGTTCGGAATCTGAGGGAAGTGACCATGCCCGCACAGTTCCCCTGGCTCACCACGCTCATCGTGGTGCCGTTGCTGGGCGCCGCCGTCGTCTGGGCGCTGCCCGGCGCCGCGCGGCGTCACGCCCGGCCGGTCGCCATCGGCGTCGCGCTGGTCGAGCTCGTGCTCGCCGTCGTGGCCGCCCTCTCGTTCGACACCTCGCAGGCCGGCGTCCACCAGCTTGCCGAGAAGGCCGCGTGGATCCCGAGCCTCGGCGTCAGCTACGCGGTCGGGGTCGACGGCGTGGGCCTCGCGCTCGTGCTGCTCTCCGTGCTGCTCACCCCGCTGGTGCTGCTCGCTGCGTGGCGCGAGCACCCGGACGTGCACCCCGACGGCCTGCACGTCGAGGGCGGCTCGCGGATCCGGCACTACGTGGCGCTGATCCTCGTGCTCGAGGCGTTCATGGTCGCGGTGTTCGCGGCCCGCGACGTGTTCTTCTTCTACGTCCTGTTCGAGGCGATGCTCATCCCGGTCTACTTCATGATCGGGGCGTTCGGCGGGGCCGGCCGGCGGTACGCCGCGGTGAAGTTCCTGCTGTTCTCGCTCGCCGGCGGTCTGGTCATGCTGGTCGGCGTCATCACGCTCTACCTGCACGGGCCGCGTGGCGACGAGGGCTTCCTGATCGACAACCTGGTCGGGAACGTGTCGATGTCGACCACCACCCAGCGGCTGGTGTTCCTCGCGTTCTTCATCGCCTTCGCGATCAAGGCGCCGATGTGGCCCGTGCACACCTGGCTGCCGGACACCGCCGAGCAGGCCCCGGTCGGCACGTCGGTGCTGCTGGTCGGCGTGCTGGACAAGGTCGGCACGTTCGGGATGCTCACGCTGTGCCTGCCGCTGTTCCCGGAGGCGTCCCGCTGGGCCGCTCCGGTGATCATCGTGCTCGCGGTGATCTCGATCCTGTACGGCGGGCTGCTGGCGATCGGCCAGCAGGACCTGATGCGCCTGATCGCGTACACCTCGGTGAGCCACTTCGGGTTCATCGTGCTGGGGATCTTCGCGTTCACCTCGGTGAGCGTGCAGGGCTCGAGCCTGTACATGGTCAACCACGGGCTGTCGACGGGCGCGCTGTTCCTGGTCGCCGGCTTCCTGGTCGCCCGGTCCGGCAGCGCCCGGATCTCCGACCACGGCGGTCTGCAGAAGGTCGTGCCGGTGCTCGCCGGGACGTTCCTGGTCGCCGGTCTGTCGGCGCTGTCGCTGCCCGGCCTGTCGACGTTCGTCAGCGAGTTCCTCGTGCTGGTCGGCACGTTCGGCGCGTACAAGGCCGCTGCGGTGGTCGCGGCATTCGGCGTGGTGCTCGCCGCGCTGTACGTGCTGCTGACGTACCAGCGGGCCTTCACCGGCCCGGTGCGGGACGACCTGCCACCCATGAAGGACCTCACGCTGCGCGAGCGATGGGTGGTCGGCCCGCTGATCGCGGCCATGCTCGTGCTCGGCTTCTACCCGGCCCTGGCGCTCGACCTCGTGCGCGAGCCCGCGTCGGTCACCCTCGAGCAGGTCGGTGTCGACGACGTCACCCCGACTCTCGCCCTCTCCGTCGACGGGAGCGACCAGTGAGCTTCTCCCCGCCCGAGATCCAGTGGGCGTCCCTCGCGCCGGTCGCGATCGTGCTCGGCACCGGTGTGCTGGGCATCCTCGTCGAGGCGTTCGTGCCGCGTTCGGCGCGCCGGATCACGCAGCTCGTGCTCAGCCTGCTGGCGCTCGCCGGCGCGCTGATCATGCTCGCGCTCCAGTGGCGCGACCTCGACCCGGCGGGTGGCAGCGCCGGCGTGCGCGCGCTCGGTGGCTCGCTGATCATGGACGGCCCGGCGGTGCTGCTCCAGTCGATCCTCGTGGTCCTCGGCGCGCTGAGCATGCTCGTCGTGGCGGACCGCACCGACCTCGGCGAGGACGCGTTCGCGCCCAGTGGCGCGGCGGTGCCGAACTCCGACTACGAGCGGCTGGCGACGTCGCGCGGCCTCGTGCAGACCGAGGTCTTCCCGCTGATGATGCTCGCGCTCGGCGGCATGATGATCTTCCCGGCGGCAGGCGACCTGCTGACCCTGTTCGTCGCGCTCGAGGTCTTCTCGCTGCCGCTCTACCTGCTGACCGGCCTCGCCCGGCGCCGTCGCCTGCTCAGCCAGGAGGCGTCGATCAAGTACTTCCTGCTCGGTGCGTTCGCGTCGGCGTTCCTGCTGTTCGGCATCGCGCTGCTGTACGGGTTCGCCGGTTCGGTCGAGCTCGCCGGCATCGGCGACGCCGTCGCGTCGAGCGCCTCGCTCTCGCCGCTGCTGGTGGGCGGTCTCGTGCTCGTCCTGGTCGGCCTGCTGTTCAAGGTCGGCGCCGTGCCGTTCCACTCCTGGACCCCGGACGTCTACCAGGGCGCCCCGACCCCGGTCACCGGCTTCATGGCGGCCTGCACGAAGGTCGCCGCCTTCGGTGCGCTGCTGCGCCTGGTGTACGTGATCATCGCGCCGCTGCAGTGGGACGTCATGCCGCTGCTCTACGCGGTCGCCGCGCTCACCATGGTGGTCGGGACCGTGATCGCGCTGGTGCAGACCGACATCAAGCGGATGCTCGCGTACTCGTCGATCGCGCACGCCGGGTTCGTGCTGGTCGGCGTCGTCGCGCTGCAGCAGTCCGGGATCACCGGCGTGCTGTTCTACCTGCTGGCCTACGGCCTGGCGACGATCGGCGCATTCGGCCTGGTGACCCTGGTCCGCGAGGTCAACGAGAGCGCCGGTGGCACGGTGACCGCCGAGGCGACGTCGCTCGCGCAGTGGGCCGGGCTCGGCCGGCGCCACCCGGTGCTCGCCGTGACGTTCACGCTGTTCCTGCTGTCCTTCGCGGGCATCCCGCTCACCGCGGGCTTCGTCGGGAAGTTCGCCGTCTTCACCGCGGTGATCGCCGGGGGCCAGGCCTGGCTCGCCGTGCTCGGTGTGGTCGCGTCGGCCGCCGCGGTGTTCTTCTACGTGTGGGTCGTCGTGCTGATGTTCTTCAAGGAGCCCGACGAGGAGCGTGCCGGCACGACCGTCGTGACCTCCGAGGGTCCGACGGCGGTCGCGGTCGCGATCGCGGCGGTCGGCACGGTGTTCCTCGGCGTGCTGCCGTCGGGCGTGCTGTCCGCACTGGGCGACCTGGCGGTCTTCGTCCGGTGACCGTCACCTTCCCGCTCACCGACGACCTCTCCGCCCGGCTCACCGGGCGGCTGGAGGCCGTCGAGGCGCGCCTCGTCGCGGCCGCCTCGCACGCCGACCACCTGGCCGACGCCACGTCGCGCCACCTGGTCAACGCGGGCGGCAAGCGGCTGCGCCCGTTGCTCACGCTGCTCGCGGCCGAGCTCGGCGACGGAGCCGACCCGCGGGTCCTCGACGCCGCCGTGGTGGTCGAGCTGACCCACCTCGCGACGCTCTACCACGACGACGTGATGGACTCGGCACCGGTCCGTCGGGGTGCCCCCGCCGCGCACGAGGTGTGGGGCAACCAGGTCGCGATCCTGACCGGCGACCTGCTGCTGGCCAAGGCCTCGGCGCTGACCGCCGGGCTCGGCCCGGAGGCGGTGCTCATCCAGGCCCGGACGTTCGAGCGGCTCTGCCTGGGACAGCTGCACGAGACGGTCGGCCCGGTCGAGGGCGCCGACCCCGTGGAGCACTACCTCCAGGTGCTCGCCGACAAGACCGGGTCGCTCATCGCGACGTCCGCGCGGTACGGCTCGATGTTCGCCGGGTGCGACCCCGAGGTGGTCGAGACGCTCGCGACGTACGGCGAGAAGATCGGCCTCGCGTTCCAGCTCGCGGACGACGTCATCGACCTGACCGACGACGGCAGCCTGACCGGCAAGCGTCCGGGGACCGACCTGCGCGAGCACGTGCCGACCATGCCCGTGCTGCTGCTGCGACGCCTGGCCGCCTCGGACTCGGCGTCCGCCGCCGACCGTCAGGTGCTGGCCATGCTCGACGGGGACCTCTCGGACGACGAGAGTCTCGCGGACGCCGTGCGCGCGCTGCGCGAGCACCCGGTCACCGACCGCACGCGGGCCGCCGCGTCGGCCCGTGCGGCCGAGGCTGTGGCGGCGCTCGACACCCTGCCCGAGGGCTCGGTGCGGGACTCGCTGGTGCAGTTCGCGCACGCCTTGGTCGAGCGCTCCGCCTGACGGGCGAATCGGCAGAAACTTCTCACCCCGCCGGACTCATGCCGGGGGACGAACGCGCCGATGAGCAGGCGGGGACGTTCACCCGTTCGGGCCATCATGCCCGGACGGCGATCGGGAGAGGAGGGGTGAGCGTGCACGCGGCATGGGGCTCGGCGACGGACTGCGGTCCGTACCGGCGGCTGAACGAGGACGCGCTGCTCGCCTACCCACCGCTCTTCGTGGTCGCCGACGGGATGGGCGGCCACGACGCGGGCGAGGTCGCCTCGCGGATCGCGATCGAGGAGGCCAGCTCGCTCGCGGGCCGGCCGGTGGTCACCGCGGACGACGTGCACGTCGTGGTCCGGGCGATCTCCGCTCGGGTGCGGGAGGCCGTCCCGGCCGGGCGCACCGTCGGGACCACGTTCGCCGGGGTCGGGCTCGCCACCCACGACGGCGGCTCGTACTGGCTCGTGTTCAACATCGGGGACTCGCGGGTGTACCGGTTCGCCGACGGCGCGCTGAGCCAGATCAGCGTGGACCACTCGGTCGTGCAGGAGCTGGTCGACCGCGGCGTGATCGCACCCCAGGAGGCGCACCGGCACCCCGACCGCCACGTCATCACGCGCGCGATCGGCACCGGTCCCGATCCGGACCCCGACTACTGGCTGCTGCCGGTCGGGTCCGACGACCGCATGCTCGTGTGCAGCGACGGCCTCACCGACGAGCTCGCCGACGACGAGCTCGCCGCGGTGCTCGCCGACGTGGCCGACCCGCAGGTGGCCGCCGAGGCGCTGGTCGACGCCGCGGTGCGGCGCGGCGGCCGGGACAACGTCACCGCGATCGTGGTCGACGTCGCGACGGCCAGGTCCGTCGACGCCGACAGCACGGCCCAGGGCGCGGAGCGCCGGGCCGCCGCCAAGCCATGGGACGAGCTGAGTGACGGCTCGACCAACCCACGCGCCTCGCGCGCCCGTGTCCCGGAGGTGGACCGATGAGGATCGACTACGTGCCGGGCGACGGCCTCGCCGTCGTCGCAGGCCGAACGGCCGTGCTGCTGCCGGACGGCTGCGCGTCGGAGCTGCTCGAGCAGCTCTGGGCCTCCGTGCAGGGCGGCGCGACGCTCACCGACCACCTTCAGGTGCTGCTCGGTCCGGGCCTTGCCGCCGCGCCGGCGTTCGCCCTCGTCCAGCTCACCGACGACGGTGCGCACGTGGTGGTGCGCGGCGCCACCCAGGCGGAGGTCGTCACGGCGGACGCGTCGCGGGTCGTGACCGCGGCGAACGTCGCGACCTGGTCCGAGCAGACCGTGCCCGGGGCCACGGCCGCACGGCTCAGCGGCCCGCGTGCCGCGCAGAGCGGGCCGCTGCCGGTCGTCGCCGGGGTGCTGCTCGCCGACACGGTGCTGCTGCGCCCGCTGCCCGCCGCCGGCGGTCTCCGGGCGCCGATCTCCGAGCCCGCCGCGACGCGCCCCGCCACCGGCGAGGGCCCCGCGGTGAGCGGGCCGGTGCCCGTGGCGACCATCGAGGTGTCCGAGCCGGTCCTGCGTGCCCCCGCGCCCGTCGCGGCGCCCACCCCCGCGCCCGGCCCCGCGCCGTCCGACGAGCTCGTCCCGGCCGACGACCGCGAGTCTGCCGAGCACGACGGCGCGGCCGACGACGAGCCCGACGTCGTGGCCATGCTGCCGGCCTGGGAGCCGGTGCGGGTCGGCCCCGCCGAGACCGGCTCCTCGCCGCTCACCGGGTCCTTCGGCGCGGTGTCGGCCGACCCCGAGCAGGTCCGTCGCGAGCGGAGGGACACCGAGGAGGAGCAGCCCGCGACGAGCGGCTCGTCGTCGACCACGGCGAACCCGTTGAGCGCCGTGCCGCCGCTCCCGCCCGCGCCCTCGCTCACCGCGGTCCCGTCGCTCAACGCCGGACGCCCGCTCACCGCGGTGCCGCCGCTGCCGAACGACCAGGACGACGACGAGCCCGAGGAGTCGACGGCGCCGCCTGTGCGTCGCGGCCTGCCCGAGGACCACGACGGTCTCACCGTGCTCAGCTCGGACATGGTGGCGCTGCGGCGCCAGCTGCCCGAGTGGGCGGGTGACGCGGTGCCCCAGCTCGCCGTCCCCACCCCGCACAACCCCGCGCCGGCGAAGCTGCTGATGTCCACCGGCCTCGTGGTGTCGCTCAACCGGCCGGTGCTGATCGGCCGGGCGCCGCAGGTCACCCGGGTCGCGAACAACGAGATCCCGCGGCTGATCACGGTCGCGAGCCCGAACCAGGACATCTCGCGCACGCACGCCGAGGTCCGGATGGACGGTGAGGACGTCGTGGTGACCGACCTGCGATCCACCAACGGCGTCCTCCTGCTGCGCCAGGGGCAGGGCGCGCAGCGGCTGCACCCCGGCGAGCCGACCGTGGTCGAGCAAGGGGTCGTCGTCGACCTGGGTGAGGGCGTCACGTTCCTCGTGGAGGCCGGTGGGTGAGCTCTCGTCGCGAGGCCTCGCAGCCGCCCGTCATCCCGGGGTTCGAGTACGTCCGACTCCTGGGGATGGGCGGCTTCGCCGACGTCTTCCTGTACCGCCAGCAGATGCCGCGCCGTCCGGTGGCGGTCAAGGTGCTGCTCGCGGCCTCCCTGGACGACGCCGCCCGCGCCCGCTTCCGGGCGGAGGCGGACATCATGGCCTCGCTGTCGCACCACCCGTCGATCGTCACCGTCTACCAGGCGGACGTCGCCCCGGACGGGCGCCCCTACCTGGTCATGGAGTACTGCTCCCGGCCCGGCCTCGCCCAGCGGTACCGGGCGGAGCGGATGGGTGTGGCCGAGGTGCTGCGGATCGGCATCCGGCTGGCGTCGGCGGTCGAGACCGCCCACCGGGCCGGCGTGCTGCACCGCGACATCAAGCCGGCCAACGTGCTGGTCACCGACTTCGGCTGGCCGGCGCTGACGGACTTCGGCATCGCAGCCACCGCGGGGCTCGCGGCAGGCGCGATGGTCGGCATGTCGATCCCGTGGTCGCCGCCGGAGATGCTCACCGACGAGCCGGGCGGCGACGTGCGGTCCGACGTGTACTCGCTCGCCGCGACGATCTACTCGCTCCTGGCGCGCCGCTCGCCGTTCGAGGTCTCGGACGCCTCGAACAGCGCGGCCGACCTGATCGCCCGGATCGAACGGGCGCCGCTGGCCAGGACCGGCCGCGGCGACGTGCCGGACTCGCTGCACGGCGTGCTCGAGCGGGCGATGTCGAAGGACCCGGACCGCCGGCACCACTCGGCGCTGGCGCTGGCCCGCGCCCTGCAGCAGGTCGAGGCCGAGCTCATGCTGCCGCTCACGCCGCTCGACCTGCCCGAGGACCTGCCGGTCGCGCCGGCCGCCCCGGGCGGCGGTGACGGCACGGCCGAGGCGGACCAGCAGACCCGGCTGCGTCCGGTCCGGACCGTCTCGCCGGAGGCCGAGGAGCAGCTCGCGACGGCTGGCGGGCCCGCCGCGAGCGCCCAGGGCGCGAGCACCGCGACGGCCGACGCGCAGGGGGCCCCGGATGCGGCCGTCCGGCCGGCCGTCCGCCCGAGCGACCCGGTGCACACCGAGGAGATCGTCGACGTCCCGGAGAGCTGGCGGCGGCACGTCGCCGAGCTCGAGGCCGCGCGGGTCCCGACCCAGCGACGCCCGCGCCGCACGGGGCGCGTCGTGGCGGCCGGGCTCGCCGGCGGCCTGCTCGTCACGGCTGCCGTGCTGGCGGCGGCCGCCGCGCTGGACCCCAAGGCACCGGGTGCCGCGCCGACCGTGACGACCTCGCAGACCGCGGCCGTGCCGGACTCGACCGTCGCAGCGCCGACGGACATCGTCGGCACGGTGGGTGACGGCAAGGTCACCTTCACCTGGACCGACCCCGAGCCGGCCGCCGGCCACGCTTTCCTGTGGGCCGAGCGCCGGATCGACGCCGACCCCGTGTTCGAGCGCATCGAGACCGCGAGCGCCGCCGTCGACTACGACGGCTCGGGGCTCGTGTGCATCGAGGTGGCGGTCGTGGCCGCGGACGGACGTGCCTCCGAGCTGGTCACCGGGTGCGCGCCGTGAGCCGATCCGCTCCACGAGGCCGGAGGTGGCCGAGCACCGTCGGCGCCGTCGTCGCGCCCGCGGTGCTGGTCGGCCTCGCCCTGGTGTACCCGGGGGCGTCCGTCTCGCAGGTCGACCTGGACGACGGTGCGGTCTGGGTGACCAACGCCGCCGAGCTCAAGCTCGGCCGGTGGAACCCGGCGGTGTCCGAGCTCAACGCCGGCCTGCTGGCCACCAGCACGGCGCTGGACGTGTGGCAGGACGGCGACGCGGTCCTCCTGGTCGAGCCCGGTCGGATCGCCGCCGTGGACACCGCGAGCGTGTCCGCGCCGCAGAGCGTCACGGTGACCGGTGAGGTCGACGTGACGATGGCGCGCGGTGTGGTCTCCGAGATGGCCGACGACGGCAGGCTCTGGGTCCGGACCCTCGACGACCTCGCCGAGGTCGCGACCGACGTGCCGGGAGACGTCGACCTCGGCCCCGGTGCGAGCGCCGTGGTGTCGGCCGACTCGGGTGCCGTCCTGGCGACCACCTCGGCCGGTGAGCTGCACCGCATCGAGCTCGCCGGCGGGCAGGTGCAGGACCGCACGATCGGTGCGCTCGCGGGCGAGATGCGCACCGCGGACCAGGTCACCGCGGTCGGCGACAGCCTCGTCGCCCTGACCGGCACCACGCTGCACACGTCGCAGGCCACGGTCGACCTCGCGAGCTACGGCACCGACCTCGTGCTCCAGCAGCCGGGACCGATCGCGGATGACGTCCTGGTCGCGACCGCGAACGGGGATCTCCTCGAGGTGCCGCTGGCCGGCGGCAACGTCGTCGAGCACGCCACGCCGTACGCGGGTGAGCCGGCGGCGCCCGTGCTCGTGGCGGGCTGCGCGAACTCCGCGTGGGCCGGTGGGCAGGGTGGCTACCTGCAGGTCTGCGGTTCGCGGACCGTCGAGCGGGACCTGGAGCGGATCTCGGCGACCCAGCGCGTCGTGTTCCGGGTGAACCGGGACGTCGTCGTGCTCAACTCGGTCGCCGACGGCCTGGTCTGGGTGCCCACCGAGGACGACATGGTGCGTGAGCCCAACTGGCCGGACATCGCCGAGCAGAGCGACCCGGGCGACGGGCAGGAGAGCAACGAGCAACCGAGCACCCAGGTGCTGCAGGCCGAGTGCACCGACCAGACCCGCGAGGCGCGGGCCGTGCCGGACAGCTACGGCGTGCGTCCCGGGCGGACGACGATCCTCTCGGTGATCGACAACGACGCTGCCAGCGACTGCGGGATCCTCGTGATCCGCGAGTTCGACGAGCTGCCGGCCTCGTTCGGGACGGTCGTGCCGATCTACGGCGGACGCGCGCTGCAGCTCGTCACCACGGCCGACGCGACCGGGACGGCCACGTTCACGTACACGGTGAGCGACGGACGCAACGAGGGCGCCCCGTCCACCGCGACGGTGACCTTGACGATCCGGTCGGACGGCGAGAACGAGGCACCGGTGCAGGTGCACCCGGGCTCGGTCCAGGCCGAGCTCGGCGCGAGCGTCACCTACGACGTGCTCCCGGACTTCATGGACCCCGAGGGCGACCAGCTGGTGCTGCTCAGCGCGACGGTCGACGGCGGCGGCACGGTGAGCTCACGCCAGGACGGCGACCTCACGTTCTTCTCCGACGGCACGACCCTCGGGACGCGGACCGTCGAGCTGGTGGTCTCGGACGGTGAGCTGGTCGCCGGCGGGACCCTGAGCATCGACGTGCGGCCGGCCGGGACCCTGGTGCCGTTGATCGACCCCGTCCACGCGGTCACCTACGTCGGCCAGCCGGTCACCGTGAGCCCGCTGGACTTCGTGCGGTCGTCCTCGCGTGAGCCGGTCCGGCTGGCCGGCGTGGACGACGTGCCGAGCGCGACGATCAGCACCGACCTCGAGGCCGGGACGTTCACGTTCCAGGCGGTCAACGCGGGCACGTACTACGTGTCGTTCGTGATCACCGCAGCGCCGCAGCAGGCCACCGGCATCGCGCGGATCGACGTCAAGGAGCTGCCGGAGACCCGACCGAAGCCGATCGCGGTGCTGGACGTCGCGCTGCTGCCACCGGACGGCGAGGTCGTGCTGGACCCGTTGGCCAACGACGTGGACCCGGGCGGCAACGTGCTCGTCCTGCAGTCCGTCCAGGTGCCGGAGGACTCGGGCCTGGAGGTCGCGATCCTCGGTCACCAGCTCGTGCGGATCTCCGCCGTCCGGGTGCTCGAGCATGCCGTGACGGTGCCGTACACGATCTCGAACGGCTACGAGTCGACCACGGGTGAGCTGCGCGTCAAGCCGATCGACGCGGCCACCGGTCAGCAGCCGCCGGTGGTCCCGCCGGTGAGCGTCACGGTGCGGACCGGTGGCGTGGTGACGATCCCGGTGCTCGACGACGCGTACGACCCGGACGGCGACAGCATCACGCTCAACCCGGTGCTGCCGGCCACGCTGCCGGCCGACCAGGGCCTGCTGTTCGTCTCCGGCGACGTGCTGCGGTACCAGGCGCCGAGCACACCGATGACCGTCCAGGCGACGTTCGAGGTGGTGGACCAGTACCGCAACGCGTCGGCCGGCACGGTCACGGTCACGGTGCACGCCTCGGACGCGACCTCGAAGTCGCTGCCGCGCCCCAAGGACCTGACCGCGCGGATGTTCGAGGAAGAGACCATCCGGATCCCGATCCCGCTCACCGGCATCGACGCCGACGGTGACGGCGTGACGCTGCTCGGCATCGACACCGCGCCGTCCAAGGGCATCGTGCAGAACCAGGGCGCGGACTGGATCGAGTACACCGCGCTGCCCGGGGAGAGCGGGACCGACGAGTTCACCTATGCGGTGGAGGACTGGGTCGGTCAGCGCGCGGTCGCGACGATCCGGGTGGGCATCGCCGCGCGGCCCAGCACGTCGGCCGAGGTCGTGGCCCGCAACGACGAGGTGACGGTGCGCCCGGGCCGCTCGGTCGAGGTGCGCGTGCTCGCCAACGACGTCGACATGTCCGGCGGCGACCTGCACCTGGCGGACCAGCTCGACGTGCCCGAGGGCGTGGACGCCCGGATCGAGGGCCGCCGGATCGTGGTCCAGACGCCGCAGGACGAGGGCACCCTGCAGATCGCCTACACCGCGCTCAACGACCGCGGCGGCCAGGACTCCGCGGTGCTCACGGTCACCGTCAGTGCCGACGCGACCATCAGCCCGCCGGTCGCCCGCGACGTGGTGGTCCCGGCCTCGGAGACGCTCAACGCGACGTCGGTCGAGGTGAACGTGCTCGAGGTCGCCGAGAACCCGAGCGGCCCGCTGACCGACCTGCAGGTCTCGGTGCACCCGTCGGTCGCGGACATCGCGCAGGTGACACCGACCGGCACCGTGGTGGTCACGCTCGGCCCGAACCCTCGGACGTTGCCGTACCTGCTCACCAACACCGCGCCGGACGCGAACGGCGTCTCGGCGTACGCGTTCATCACGGTGCCCGCGCTCGGCGACTTCCCGCCGGTCCGCCGCCCCAACGTGGCCGACCTGCAGGTGCTCGCCGGGTCGTCGCTGACGATCAAGCTCGGTGAGCAGATCCAGGTCGCCCCGGGCCGCAGCCCGCGGATCGCCGACGTCACCGCGGTCTCGGCGACCAAGTCCGACGGTCCGGTCGTGGTGGTGGACCGCGAGACCCTCGTCTACACGCCGCTGAAGTCCTACGCCGGGCCGGCCTCGGTCACCGTCGAGGTCGCCGACGGCGTGCCGGGCTCGGCCGGTGTGCGCACCGCGGTCATCACGCTGCCGATCACGGTGCTCGCGTTCGAGGACCACCCGCCGCGGTTCGTGCCGTCGGTGCTGGACGTGGGTCCCGGCGACACGGTGAACGTCGACCTGTCTGCGTTCGTCGTCGCCCCGGTCGGGATCGGTGGCTCCGACGTCTCCGCCTACACGTACGCCCTGACCACCGCGGTCCCGGCGGGGTTCGGTGTGGTGCTCAACGGGTCCCAGCTGACCCTCACCGCGGACGCGACCACACCTCGCGGCTCGGTCGGCAGCATCGGCCTGGCGATCGACTACGGCGGGCTCGCGCCGCTGCCGGCCGAGGTCGACTTCCGGGTGGTGGCGTCCCAACGGCCGCTCGCCCGGGTCAACGACGTGTTCCGGTCCGACGGCGTCGCCGGCCGGTCGACCACGGTCCAGCTGCTGACCGGCGCGTTCAACCCGTTCCCGGGCTCCAGGCTGTCCGTGGTGGACGCCACCGTGGAGTCCGGTGACGGCCAGGTGGACGCGTTCGACAGCTCGAGCGTCACGATCCGCCCGGACCCCGGCTTCGTCGGTCCGCTCGTGGTGCGGTTCCGGGTCGCCGACGTGACCGGTGACCTCGACCGGCAGGTCGAGGGCCGGGTCACCCTGGTGGTGCGGGACCGGCCCGCGGCACCCGCCGCACCGCGGATCGTCCAGGTGGGTGACACCACCGTCCAGCTCGCCTGGGACGCCCCGACCTCGAACGGCGAGCCGATCACCGGCTACCGGGTGACCGCCTCGCCGGGTGGCACCGTCACCGACTGCCCCACGACCACCTGCACGATCACCGGGCTGACGAACGACACCGAGTACACGTTCACCGTGATCGCCCGCAACGTGGTCGGGGACTCCGACCCGAGCCCCGCGTCCGGACCCGCCCGACCCGACGTGCGGCCCGCGGCCCCGGCGGCCGCGAGCCTCGCCTGGGGCGACGCCCGCGTCACCGCGACGTGGACCGCGCCCACGAACACCGGGTCGCCGATCCGCGAGTACCAGGTCGAGATCAGCCCGGCCCCGCCGACCGGACCGGCGGTGGTGAGCACGGCGTCCACGTCGTACACCTTCACCGGGCTGGCCAACGGCACCGCGTACATCGTGCGGGTCCGCGCGCTGAACGACGCGCCCGACCCGGGTGACTGGAGCGCATGGTCGGCGTCCCAGGTCCCGGCAGGTGTGCCGGGCGCACCGGACCCGGTCACGGCGACGACGTCGTCGGTGGGCTCGGGCGCGCGCCAGATCACCGTGCAGTGGGCCGCGGCGGCGCCGAACGGCGACCCGGTGTCGCGGTACGACGTGCGGATCGACGGCACGGTGGTCGAGGTGCCGGGCACCTCGCTGAGCTACACGTTCGACGCGGACCGCGGCCGGACCTACACGATCGAGGTGCGTGGCGCGAACAAGGCCGGGGTCTCGGCCTGGGTCTCGACCACGGGCGAGATCTGGAGCTCGCCGGCCGCGGTGACCGGCCTCACCGTCACGGACGCGGCGGCGAACCCGACGCCGTTCGGCCAGGGCGCGGTGCGGGCCACCTGGACCGCGCCCACGGACACCGGCGGCGTGGCCCTGAGCGGCTACCGGGTGTCGATCGACGGACGCGACCCGGTGGTCACCACCCAGACGACGTACCTGTTCACCGGCCTGCAGGGGGGCTCGCACTCGGTGTCCGTGGTCGCCGTGAACGTCAAGGACGCGACCAGCGCCGCGGTCACCGTCGAGGGCACGACCGTGACGGTGCCGCAGGCACCCACGGTCACCGATCCCGCAGACGTCTCGGTGCCGCTCGAGGTGACGTTCCGGTGGACGGCGGGTGGCACCGGCGGATCGCCGATCACCTCCTACCGTTACGTCGTGACCGACGAGACCGACGCGATCGTCGACACCCGGACCGTGTCGGCGTCCAGGCTCTCGGTGACGGTCTCGGCCGACGCCGGTGCGGTGCTGACGATCGAGGTGCACGCGATCAACGCCGAGGGCGAGTCGCTGGCGTCGAACCTCGTCCAGGCCGAGGTGCCCGACGGGCCCGCTCCGCCGCCAGGTGGCGGCGCTGGAGGCGGCGGTGGCTGACCTCTTCCACGACGACCGATCCGACGACCAGACCAGGAGCACCCCGTGAGCATGACCGCCGAGCAGAGCGCGTGGTTCGCCCAGACGTTCGACGCGCTCGTGACCAACGTCGGCGAGGCCCTGCTCGGCAAGGAGCACGTGGTCCGCCTGGCCCTGACCTGCATGCTCGCCGAGGGGCACCTGCTGCTCGAGGACGCGCCGGGCACCGGCAAGACCTCGCTGGCCAAGGCGATCGCCGCGACGGTGCAGGGCACCCACAGCAGGATCCAGTTCACCCCGGACCTGCTGCCGAGCGACGTCACGGGCGTGACGATCTACGACCAGGGCGCCCGCACCTTCGACTTCCACCCCGGCCCGGTGTTCGCCCAGGTCGTGCTCGCGGACGAGATCAACCGCGCCTCGCCCAAGACGCAGTCGGCGCTGCTGGAGGTCATGGAGGAGTCGCGGGTGACCGTCGACAAGGTCTCGCACCCGGTCGGCCGGCCGTTCATGGTGATCGCGACCCAGAACCCGATCGAGCAGGCCGGCACGTACCGGCTCCCGGAGGCCCAGCTCGACCGGTTCCTGATGAAGACCTCGCTCGGCTACCCGGACCGGGAGTCCACCGTGCGGATCCTCGCGGGCTCTGCCGAGCGGGACCGGACGGTGGGCCTGCTGGCGAAGATCACCACGGCCGCGGTGGCCGAGATGTCCGACCTCGCGGCCACGGTGCACGTCGAGCCCGCGGTCCTGGACTACGTCGCGCGGCTGACCGAGGCAACCCGTGCGGACTCGCAGACCGTCGTGGGCGCCTCGGTGCGCGGGTCGCTGGCCCTGGTGCGCACCGCGAAGGTCTGGGCGGCGTCTCAGGGGCGCGGCTACGTGATCCCGGACGACGTCAAGCTCCTCGCGGAGCCGGTCCTGGCCCACCGCCTGATCCTCGACCCGGAGGCCGAGTTCGGCGGCGTCGCCGCCCGCCAGATCGTCGCTCGCGTGCTGGCCGACATCGAGCCGCCGGCGACGAGGATCTGAGGTGCGGGTGCGGGCACGCCTTCGGGCCCTGGTACGGCCGCTTCGGCCGGTGTCCGGGCTCGGGTGGGTGCTGCTCGCGATCGGGCTGGCGACCTCGTTCGGCGGTTGGTGGCTGGGCTGGGTCGAGCTCACCGTGGTGGGCCTCGCGCTCGTGGGCGCGATGGCGGTCGCGGTGGTGTTCACCGTGGGTCGGTCCACCTACGAGGTCGACCTCGACGTACCGGTGCGGCGCGTGGTGGCCGGCGAGCGGATCTCGGGACGCGTCGCGGTGGTCAGCACGGCGCGTGGCCGGCTGCTGCCCGCACGGGTCGAGCTGCCGGTCGGCGCGCGTGTGACCGACTTCCCGCTGCCGTCGCTGCGGCCGGGGGAGAGCCACGAGGACCTGTTCGCGATCCCGACCGCGCGGCGCTCGGTGATCCGGGTCGGTCCGGTGCGCTCGGTCCGCGGCGACCCGTGGGGGCTGGTCTCGAGGCGCGTCGCCTGGACCGAGGCGGTCGAGGTCTTCGTGCACCCCCGGATAGTCCGCCTCGCCGGGGCGGCGGCCGGTGTGCTGCGTGACCTCGAGGGGCAGTCGACCCGGGTGATCTCCGACTCGGACCTGTCCTTCCACGCGCTGCGTGACTACGTACCGGGCGACGACCGCCGGCACATCCACTGGCGGACCACGGCCCGGACCGGCACGCTCATGGTCCGGCAGTTCGAGGACACCAGGCGCACCCACACGGCCGTGGCCCTCGCCACCCGGCCCGGCGACTACCTGGACGACGACGAGGCCGAGCTCGCGATCGCGGCGGCCGGGTCGATCGGGGTCCAGGCGTTGCGTGACGAGCGCGACCTGACGTTCCTCGCCGGGGCGGGTCGGCTGCGCAGCGAGAACCCCGGTCGCCTGCTCGACGACCTGGCCCGGTTGCGGCTGGACTCGCAGGGGCGGTCGGGCGAGGGCCTGGTGCCGTGGGTGGTCGGCTCGGCGCCGGACGCCTCGGTCGTGGTGCTCGTGACCGGCTCGATGCCCGATCGCGCGGCGCTGCGTGCGGCGGCGGGCCGCATCCCGGCGGGCGTGCCGACGGTCCTGCTCACCTGCCAGGTCGGTGCGACGACCGAGGTGGCCGTGCACGGCTCCCTGGCGACCGCTCGGCTCGGCGACCTCGCCGACCTGCCCCGCCTGCTGCGGCGGGTGGTGATGGTCGGATGAGGTCTCGTCCGGAGGCCGACGTGCTGGTCCTCACCGTCGCGATCGCGCTCGGGCTGCTGCCGCTGGTGCCGGTCTTCGGCGCGACCACGCTGATCGCGCCGGTGGTCGCGGGGCTGCTCGTCGGTGTGATCGTGGCGCTGCTGTCCGCGCGGCTGCGCTGGGGTGCCGCCGTGACGACGGCCGCCGCGCTCGCCGCGTACCTGCTGGTCGGCCCGGCGGTGGCGATGCCGGACGCAACGGTGCTCCGGGTGCTGCCGCGGCCGCAGAGCCTGCTCGACCTGCTCGCCGGAGCGGTGACGTCGTGGAAGCAGGTGCTCACCCTCGACCCCGAGCTCGGCGCGACGGGTGTGGTGCTGGTCGCCCCGTTCGTGCTCGCGCTGGTCGCGTCCCTGGCCGCGCTGAGCCTCGCGCTGCGTGCCTCGCGCCGGACGGGCGCGCTCGCTGCGGCGGTCCCGGTCGTGGTCCTCGTGGTGTCGGTGCTGCTGGGCACCAAGGTGACCGTGGTCCCGGTGGTGGCCGGTGTCGCGATGGTGCTCGGGCTCGTGACCTGGGCGTCGTGGCGGGTCGGCACCTTCGCGCCGCGGCGGGTCGCGTCGCTCGCGGTGGTCGCGGTGGTGGTCGGCGCGCTCGGTGCGGTCACCGGTCCGTGGGTCGTGGACCAGCGTCCGCGTTTCGTGCTTCGGGACGAGATCGTGCCTCCGTTCGACCCGGCCGCCCAGGCGAGCCCGCTGTCGGCCTTCCGGAAGTTCGTCAAGGACTGGGACGAGACCGACCTGCTCACCGTGCGTGGCCTGCCCGAGGGCGCTCTCGTGCGGATCGCGACGATGGACGCCTACGACGGTGTCGTGTGGGACGTCGCGGGCGCCGAGGCGGCTGAGGGCTCGGGAACGTTCCGCCGGGTGGGCAGCGACGTGGACACGCAGACCCGGCGGGGCGAGATCGCGACCGTCGAGATGCAGGTGGACCACCTGCCGTTCGTCTGGCTGCCCACGGTGGGCTGGACCCGCCAGATCACCTTCACCAACCCCGATCTGCGGTCCGAGCTCCGCTACAACGAGGCCACCGGGACCGCAGCGATGGTGGACACGCTCCCGGACGGCCTGACCTGGACGGCCGAGGTCGTGGTGCCGCCGGTGCCCGATGCCGACGCGCTCGAGAGCGCCGAGGGCGGCTCCGTGGTGCTGCCCGAGCTGCAGCGCGTGCCCGACGAGATCGCCGCCGCGGCCTCGGACTTCGCCGGCAACGCGAGTCGTGCCTCGCTGATCGCCGACGCGCTGGCCCAGACGCTGCACGACGAGGGCTGGTTCAGCCACGGCCTGACCGCCCAGGGCCAGGCGGCGTCGTTGTCCGGGCACGGCGCCGACCGGATGGTGTCGCTGCTGTCCACCATGGTGGGCGACGGCGAGCAGTACGCGTCGGCGATGGCGCTGATGGCGCGGGAGCGCGGCCTGCCCGCGCGGGTCGTGCTCGGCTTCCGCCCGGACGGTGCGAGCGACGAGGTGACCTTCACCGGCGCCGACATCCAGGCCTGGGTCGAGATCAACTACGCCGGCTACGGCTGGGTGCCCTACTTCCCGACGCCGGACGAGAGCCGGACGCCCGAGCAGAGCACGGCGGAGGAACCCGCGGCGGCCGACCCGCAGCTGCGCCAGCCCCCACCGCCGCCGCAGCAGCCGGTGACCGCCCCGGACGACGACACCGAGCAGCCGCAGACCGACGACAACCAGGACGTCTCCGAGGACTCGCAGCTGTGGGCGATCGTCGGCCGGGTCGCGCTGGTCGGTGGGGTGCCGCTCGTCCTGCTGCTCGGCCCGCCCCTGCTGGTCGGACTGCTCAAGCGGCGCAGGCGGGGTCGTCGCCGTCGGGCGGAGGAGCCGTTGCGCAGGGTCGTCGGCGGATGGGACGAGCTGCTCGACGAGGCGACGGACCTGCGGCGGGACCTGCCCGAGCAGGCGACCCGTCGCGAGCTCGCGGTGGCGCTCGCGGGCTCGTTCGGGTCCAGGGCGTCGGGCTCGCCGCACGGCGGCCGGCGTGCGGTCGGCATCGGCGGCCCGGTCGCGACCCTGGCCGTGCGTGCGGACGCGGCCGTGTTCGGCGGTGCCGAGCCCAACGATGCCGAGGTCGAGTCCTACTGGCGTCAGGTCGACGACGCGGTCTCGGCGATGCGCTCGGCCGTGCCGCGGCGGGTGCGGTGGCGTTCCCGCTGGTCGGTCGCCTCGCTGCGTCGTCGGCCGCGCGGCCGGCCGGACTGAGCTCCGTCCCGCCGAGCCTCCGTCGCGCCGAGCCCACCTCCCGCCGAGCCCACCTCCCGCCGAGCTTCCGTCCGCCGAGCTTCCGTCCCGCCGAGCTTCCGTCCGCCGAGCTGATCTCCCGTTGGGCACGCTCGGACCGCGGCCCGGGCGCGGCCTGCACAGAAGATTCACCCGTTCGGGCTCATGCCCGCCGTCAGGCGTGCCGATGCACACCCAGAGCACGCCTGCAGGGCGGTGCTCTGCCGTGCCGTGCGGAGGGAGGTGGGTCGGGTGCCGACTCCTGGCTCGCTGCCCGCGACCCTCCGCCGCCGGCTCCTGGCCCGCGTCATCGACGCCGTGGCGGTGCTCGTGCTCGGCGGCGGCCTGCTGCTCGGCGTGCTGCTGAGCGGGTCCGTGGAGACCGAGCAGACCCTGTTGCTCGCCGGCGTCGTGCTCCTGGTGGTCCAGGCCGTGCTGCAGTGGTGGGTGCTCGCGACCCGCGGGTACACCTTCGGGCGGCTGCTGACCGGGCTGCGTGTGCTCACGGCCGACCGAGGGGAGCCCCTGGGCTGGGGCCGTGCGCTGCTGCGCGAGCTGGTGGTCGCCGCGGCGTGCGTCGTCGTGGTCGGCCCGGTGTTCCTGGCAGTCTCCGCCGCGCGGGACGACCGCCGCCGCGGCTGGCAGGATCGCGTCGCCCGGGACATCGTGTTCGACGTGAGCACCGGCGTCGACCCCACCTCGGCGCCGGACACGCCGAGCCAGGCGACCACGCGCCTGCAAGCCCTGCTCACCGAGTCCGAGACCGAGCGCCGCAGACGGCGTACCGAGCCCCAACGTGTCATGGCGCCCGCCCCCGAGGCGCCCGAGCCCGCCGCCGTGGCGACGACCGACTACCCCACCCGGGAGGCCCCCATGTCCGAGAACCCGCCAGGTGCGGGCCGACGGGTCGTCCCGCCCGCTCCCTACGAGCAGGTGCAGAGCTCCTCGTTCCGGCAGCTCGACGACGAGGTGGAACGCACCCGGATGCGCCACGCGCGCACCAAGGTCGCCTATGCGCCGACCCGCGCCCAGACCCGCCCGCGGGCCACGTTGCTGCTCTGGGACAACCGCGTGGTCGTGCTGGAGGGCACGGCGCTCGTCGGCCGCAACCCGTCACCGCGTGAGGGCGAGGCCATGCCCGTGCAGGTGATCGCCGTGGTCGACCGCGGTCGCTCGGTGTCCAAGACCCACCTCGCGATCGGCGTCGACGGCGACGGCGTCTGGCTCCGGGACCGCAACTCCACCAACGGCACGGTGGTCACGCTCGAGGACGGCCAGCAGATCCTGTGCGCCCCGGAGCAGAAGGTCCGGGTCCCGGTGGGTGCGTCGGTCGCCTTCGGCGACTACTGGCTGACCGTCGCCGGCTGACGGCGCGGTGCCCGGGCGGCCCGCAGGCCGTCCACGGTGAGCACGATCAGCGCGACCCAGACGATCGCGAACCCCCACCAGCGCACCGCCGGCATCGCCTCGCCGAACACCAGCACGCCGATCGCGAACTGCAGGGTCGGCGTCAGGTACTGCAGCAGTCCTACGACGGACAGCGGCAGCCGCCGCACGGCGCCTGCGAAGAGCAGCAGCGGGACCGCGGTGACGACGCCCGCACCCGCGAGGGCGAGCGAGTGCCACCCGCCGTACCCGACGAACGAGCCGCCGTGCTCGACGACGAGCAGCCACACGAGCGCGAGCGGGCTCAGCGCCGCCGTCTCGACCGCGAGCCCGGCCATCGGCGTGACGCGCGCGCCGAGCCGGTTCTTCAGGAACCCGTAGAGGCCGAACGTGGTCGCGAGCACCAGGGCGACCCACGGCAGCCCGCCGACGCCGGTGCTCAGCACCACGACGGCCAGCACCCCGAGGCCGACCGCCACCCACTGCGCCGGTCGCATCCGCTCGCGCAGCACGACCACCGCGAGCACGACGGTGACGATCGGGTTGATGTAGTAGCCCAGCGCGGCGTCCACGGTGTGCCCGGACAGCACCGACCAGACGTAGACGGTCCAGTTGGTCGCGACCAGGACGCCGGCCAGGGCGAGCCGCGCGACGATCGTCCCGGACCGCGCCATCGTGACCGCGGAGCGCCAGCCTCCGGTCACGGCGAGCCCGACGACGCAGAACACCAAGGTCCACAGCACGCGGTGCGCGATGATCTCGACCGGGCCGGCCGGCGCGAGGAGCGGGAAGTACAGCGGGAGCAGTCCCCACAGCCCGTACGCGCTGAGGCCCTGCGTCATGCCGGAGCGGTTCAGACCCTGGGTGGTGACCGCCCGCGTGGAGGAGGGGTGCGTCACGACGCGACGCTACGCCCGGCCACCGGCACGGGCCTCGACCGTCCGGCTGGCGAGCAGCCGCCTACACTGGTCTGCTGGCCCGTGCGGTGATCCCCGAGATCCCGCAGACCCGCTGATCCGTGGTTCGTGCGTGAAGTCGGAAGGTGTTCAGACGTCGTGAGTCCCCTGCGTGTCGCCGTGGTCGGCGCCGGTCCGGCCGGCATCTATGCGGCGGACATCCTGTCCAAGGCCGGAGCCGAGGTGGAGATCGACCTCATCGAGCGGCTGCCCGCCCCCTTCGGCCTGGTGCGCTACGGCGTCGCGCCGGACCACCCGCGGATCAAGCAGATCATCGTGGCGCTGCACAAGGTGCTCGAGCGCGGCGACATCCGGCTGCTGGCCAACGTGGACGTCGGCACCGACGTGACGGTCGCCGAGCTGCAGGACCACTACGACGCGGTGATCTTCGCGACCGGCGCGATCCGGGACGCCGCACTGAGCGTGCCGGGCATCGACCTGACCGGGTCCTACGGCGCCGCGGACTTCGTCTCCTGGTACGACGGGCACCCCGACGTGCCGCGGACCTGGCCGCTCGAGGCGCAGCACGTCGCGGTGGTCGGTGCGGGCAACGTCGCGCTGGACGTGGCGCGGATGCTCGCCAAGCACGTCGAGGACCTGCTCCCGACGGAGATCCCGGCGAACGTGCAGGAGGGGCTGGCCGCGAACCCGGTGACCGACGTCCACGTGTTCGCCCGCCGCGGGCCCGCCCAGGTCAAGTTCTCCCCGCTGGAGCTCCGTGAGCTCGGCCACGTCCCGGACGTGGACATCGTCGTGTACCCGGAGGACTTCGAGTTCGACGAGGGCTCGATGGCGGCGATCCACTCGTCGAACCAGACCAAGCAGGTCGTCAAGACCCTCACCGACTGGACGCTCAAGGAGCCCGAGGACCTCACCGCCAGCCGGCGGATCCACCTGCACTTCCTGCACCAGCCGGTGGCCGTGCTCGGCACCGACCGGGTGACCGGCCTGCGCACCGAGCGCACCACGCTCACCGGCGACGGCACGGTTGCCGGCACGGGGCAGCTGCACGACTGGCCGGTCGAGGCGGTGTACCGCGCGGTCGGCTACTTCGGCTCGCCGGTGCCCGGACTGCCGTTCGACGAGGTCGCCGGGGTGATCCCGAACCGGGAGGGCCGGGTGATCGGCCCGGACGGCGAGCACCTCGCCGGGTTGTACACCACGGGGTGGATCAAGCGCGGACCGGTCGGCCTGATCGGGCACACGAAGTCCGACGCGACCGAGACGATCCGGCACCTGGTCGCCGACGCGGACGCGCTGCCGCGAGCGACCCGGCGCGACCCCGAGGCGTTCCGCACGCTGCTGCGCGAGCGTGGGGTCGGCGCCGTCGAGTGGCAGGGCTGGACCCTGCTGGACGCGTACGAGCAGTCGCTCGGCGCCCCGCACGGCCGGGAGCGGATCAAGGTCGTGCCGCGGGACTCGATGCTCGCCGTGATGCGCGGCGAGCAGCCGCAGGCCTGAGCCCCACGCCGCAGCTCTGCGGCCACGCCGACGCGGCGCTGATCCGTCACGCCGGAGCCCCGGCCCTGATCCGTCACCGGAGCCCCGGCCCTGACCCGTCGCGCGGGATCCCCGGCCCTGTGGCCGCGCGCCGCACAGCCGCCGCTCAGCGACCGTCCGGCGCTCTCCCGGGGAACCGTGGCACGATCGGCCTCGTTGGACACTCGGGTGCCGTGACGGGGCCCGGTGGTGCGGCGCGGGGCGCCGGGAGACGGAGGACGTTCGTGGGTCGTCGGCACTTCAACGGGCTGAAGACGGCAGCCCTGTTCGGTGTGCTGTGGGCCGTGCTGCTCGGCATCGGCGGCTGGCTGGCCGGGTCGTCCGGGAACGCCACGTTCCTGTGGCTGTTCGCCGGGATCGGGCTGCTGGGCACGGCGTACGGGTACTGGAACTCCTCGTCGATCGCGATCCGCGCGATGCACGCGTACCCGGTGACCGAGCTCGAGGCTCCGGAGATGTACCGGATCGTGCGCGAGCTGTCGACGGCGGCCCGTCAGCCGATGCCCGCGCTCTACATCTCGCCGACCGCAGCGCCGAACGCGTTCGCGACGGGGCGCAACCCGCAGCACGCGGCGGTCTGCTGCACCGAGGGCATCCTGCGGATGCTCGACGAGCGTGAGCTGCGCGGTGTGCTCGGGCACGAGCTGATGCACGTGTACAACCGCGACATCCTGACCTCGTCGGTGGCCGCGGCGATCGCCGGCATGATCACGTCGGTCGCGCAGTTCCTGCTGTTCTTCGGCGGGGGGAGCCGGAACAACTCCAACCCGATCGGTGCCCTGGCGCTGGTGTTCCTGGCGCCGATCGCGGCGATGATGATCCAGCTCGCGATCTCCCGGACCCGCGAGTACGACGCCGACGAGGACGGCGCGCGGCTGACCGGGGACCCGCTTGCGCTGGCCTCGGCGCTGGAGAAGCTCGACGCGGGTACGTCACGGGCGCCGCTGCCGGCCACCCGCGACCTGGTCGACGTGTCGCACCTGATGATCGCGAACCCGTTCCGCGCCGGCGGCATGGCGAAGCTGTTCGCGACCCACCCGCCGATGGCGGACCGGATCTCCCGGCTGCGTCAGATGGCCGGCCACCCGTACGCGTGACGGTCGCTCACGGTCGCTGACCGTCGCTGGCCGTCGCTGACGGCCGGTGGTCCCGCGCCGTCGGCGCCCGGCGCGACCCCGACGTCAGGTCCGCTGGCGCCGACTCGCCGAGGTCCCCATCCGGGAGCCCCCACCGCGCAGCGACGGCCGCAGCCGGGCCAGCGCGGTACCGGCCGGTGCCGACGCGGCGATCGGCAGCGGAGCGGTCAGCGTGCGCAGCAGCGTGCGGTGCGTCACCCAGCCCACCAGGGTGCCGGCGCCGTCGGTGACCGCGAGCCCGCCGTCGGGGTACTCGTGTCGGCGCAACGCCTCCATGCCGCGCCGGAGCACCGTCTCGGTCCTGGCCTGCGGGACGTCGTCCAGCACGTCGCGCACGCTGAGGGCGGTGGTGTCCTCGTCCTCGATCGCAGCGGCGATCCGGTCGGCCCTGACCTGTCCGATGAGCATGCCGTCCTCGACCACGGGGAGCGAGCCGCGTCCGCTGCCGAGCAGGCGCCGCGCTGCGATCTCGAGCGCCACGTCCGGGGCGAGCGCGGTCGGTGCTGCTTCCATGATGTCGCCGACGGTCTTCTCGGTCATCCGTGGATCGGCCGCGCGGGCGTCCATCTCGATGCCCCGCCGGCGGATCTTGAGCGTGTAGACGCTGTCCCGGCTCAGGGCCCGGGAGACGCCGGTCGCGAGCACGATCGCGAGCATCATCGGCAGGATGATCGTGTACTCGCCGGTCAGCTCGAACAGGATGAGGACCGCGGTGATCGGTGCCCGCGCGGCACCGGCGAATACGGCGCCCATCCCGATCAGGGCGTACGCCCCTGCCGGCCCGGCCCAGCCGGGGAACGCCTCGTGCACGCTCGCGCCGAACGCCGCACCGAGCATGCCGCCGATGAACAGGCTGGGCGCGAAGACGCCGCCCGAGCCACCGATCGCGATCGTCAGGCTGGTCGCCACGACCTTGGCGATCAGCAGCCCGAGCAGCACCGCGATGGCGTACTGACCTTGGACCCCGGCCTCGAGCACGGGGTACCCGACGCCGTACATCTGCGGGATGGCGAGCAGCAGCAGGCCGAGCAGCACGCCGCCGACCGCGGGTCGCGCCCACTCGGGGCCGCGCCAGATCTTGTCGGCGACGTCCTCGAAGGCGTAGAGCGTGCGGGTGAAGATCACGCCGATGACGCCGGCCAGCACTCCGAGCAGTGCCACCAGCACGAAGGACCCGGCGTGCGGGAGCTCGAACGACGGCAGCTCGAGGAACGGCACGTCGCCGAGGATCGCCCGGCCGATCACCGAGGCGACCACGGCCGCGAGCACCACGACGCCGAACGACTCGGCCTGGAAGTCGCGCAGCAGGAGCTCGAGCGCGAAGAAGACTCCGGCGATCGGGGCGTTGAACGTGGCCGCGATGCCGGAGGCGGCGCCGCACGCGACCAGGGTGCGCACCCGGGTCTCGGAGAGTCGCGCGGTCTGGGCGATCCGCGACCCGAGCGCCGAGCCGATCTGCACGATCGGCCCTTCGCGGCCGACCGAGCCACCCGAGCCGATGGTGAGCGCGGAGGCGAGGGCCTTGACCACGGCGACCTTGCCGGGGATCCGGCCGCCCTTCTGGGAGACCGCGAGCATCACCTCGGGCACGCCGTGCCCACGGGCTTCCTTGGCCCAGCGCTGGACCATCGGGCCGTAGATCAGGCCGCCGACCACCGGGGCGAGCACCACGAAGCCGGCGCCGAGCCAGGGCAGCCACGGGTGCGGCGGGTGCTGTCCGAGGCCCACCGCGGAGTAGTCGGACGTGCCGGTGAAGATCTTGGTGGCCGCCTGGATGAGCCACCGGAACGCCACCGCGCCGAGGCCGGTGGCCGCGCCGACCACGATCGCCATGACCATGAGCGCGCCGCTGGTTCCCCGGAGCCGTCGTGCTGTGGTGCTGAGGCGCGCGACGGCCCCGGGAGTTGTAGGCATACAACTAATGTACCATGACATCCCATGACTGCTCACCGGCGAGGTTCGGGCCTCGACGACGCCACCGACGCGACCCTGCGCGCCTCTCGCGCCCTGCTCGGGGTGGTCGCCCGCTCGTTGTCCGAGGCGCTCGAGCACGTCTCGCTGCCCCAGTTCCGGGTGCTCGTGCTCCTGGCCGTCGACGGCCCGCTGCGCTCCGGCGTGGTTGCCGAGCGGATGGGCATCCACCCGTCGACGTTCTCCCGGAACGCCGACCGGCTGGTCGCCGGGGGGTGGGTGCGCCGCGTCGAGGACCCCGACAGCCGGCTCTCGGTGCTGATCGAGCTGACCGACACCGGGGCGGACCTGGTCGACCGCGTGACCCGGCGCCGTCGCGCCGAGCTGCGCGAGATCCTCGCGACGATGCCGCCGGAGACCCGCGACGTGCTCGCGGGCGCGCTCGAGTCGTTCGCCGATGCGGCCGGGGAGGCCGGGGCCGGCGCCGCCGACCTCACCGCGCTCGGCATGTAGCGCGTCGCGCCGGCCGCGCCCCGCCGGTGTCCGAGGTGCGAGGTACCTTCGGGGTGCGCCGCCGAGAGGGGTCCCCGTGCCCAGCTTCGAGAAGTCACCCCCGGACGTGGTCGCGCGGTTCGACGAGCTGGTCGGCCTCGTGCCCGATGCCGTCCGCAGGCCGATGTTCGGCTACCCGGCCCTCTTCATGAACGGCAACCTCTTCTTCTCGCTGTTCCACGCGAGCGCCGTCCTGAGGATGTCCGAGGCCGACCGCGAGGACTTCGCGGCCGACCATCCGCTGCACATCTTCGAGCCGATGGCCGGCCGCAAGATGAAGGAGTACGTCGTCCTGCCGCCGGACCTGTTCGCCTCGCCCGACGTGCAGCCGTGGCTCGAACGGTCCGCGGCCTACGCCCGCACCATCCCGCCGAAACCACCGCGCGGCACGAAGCGGTAGCGGCCCGCTCGGCGCCGACCGCTACCACCCGGCTTCGGCGGACATGTGCCGC
Source organism: Actinotalea endophytica (assembly GCF_025717005.1). Taxonomy (GTDB): domain Bacteria; phylum Actinomycetota; class Actinomycetes; order Actinomycetales; family Cellulomonadaceae; genus Actinotalea. The sequence goes on along the minus strand of NZ_JAOVZU010000008.1, from coordinate 200,632 downwards.
CGAAGCCGGCGGCCTACCGGTAGTTGACGAACTGCAGCGCGACGTCCAGGTCGGCCGCCTTGAGCAGCGCGATGACGGACTGCAGGTCGTCGCGGGACTTGGCCGAGACCCGAAGCTCGTCGCCGGTGATCTGGGTCTTGACGCCCTTGGGGCCCTCGTCGCGGACGATCTTGGCGATCTTCTTCGCGTTCTCGCTGCTCAGCCCCTGCTTCATGGCGCCCTCGAGCCGGTACTCCTTGCCGGACGGCTTGGGGGCGGAGGTCTCGATCGCCTTGAGCGAGATGCCGCGCTTGACCAGCTTGGTCTGGAAGACGTCGAGGACGGCCTTCACGCGCTCCTCGGAGTTGGCGACCATCACGATCGTGTCGCCGCTCCAGGTGATCGAGGCGCCGACGTTCTTGAAGTCGTAGCGCTGTGCGATCTCCTTGGCCGCCTGGTTGAGGGCGTTGTCGACCTCCTGGCGGTCCACCTTGCTCACGACGTCGAACGACGAGTCGCCTGCCATGCCTGTCCTCCTCGGGCTGTGTGCGGGCGGTGCGATCCCCGGCGCGTTCGGGTGCACCCCGCAGAGTTGCTATCCTTCCATCCGCACCAGCGCGGCGACGCGCTCGGCCGGGCAGGTTACCCAAGCGGCCAAAGGGAGCTGACTGTAAATCAGTTGCGCAAGCTACGGGGGTTCGAATCCCTCACCTGCCACGCTCGCCCCGGGATCTCCGGGGCGTTCGGCTTTCCGGTTGCCGGCCGGGAGCAGGATCACGTGCGTCGCAGGGTGCCGGGCGAGAGCCGGGTACCGGATTTCGCGGGCCGCGCGCGCTCCTGTACCCTGGCCTGCGCTGCCCCGATAGCTCAGTCGGCAGAGCGTCTCCATGGTAAGGAGAAGGTCAAGGGTTCGATTCCCTTTCGGGGCTCTCTCGGTGCCCGCACCATGTGGTGCGGATGCCGGAATGGCGGGGTAGCTCAGGTGGTTAGAGCACACGGCTCATAATCGTGGTGTCGCGGGTTCGAATCCCGCCCCCGCTACCACACAGAAGAGGTCGCGCACGGCCCGGATGGCGCGCGACGTGCGATCGACAGCAGAGGTGAATCGTGGCCAGCAAGACGCAGGACGTCCGTCCGAAGATCACGCTCGCGTGCACGGAGTGCAAGGAGCGGAACTACATCACGAAGAAGAACCGCCGCAACGACCCCGACCGGCTCGAGCTGGCGAAGTTCTGCCCGCGCTGCGGCAAGCACACCGCGCACCGCGAGACCCGCTGACCCTGCCTCCGGCATGGCGATCGACGCGGGCTACGCGGGCCGGGTGTACCCACCCACGGCGCCCTACCTGGTCGGCCGCGAGCACCTGAGGCACTTCGCCGCGGCGGTGGGTGCCACGCACCCGACGCATCACGACGTCGAGGCCGCGCGTGCGCTCGGCTACGCCGACGTGGTCGCGACGCCGACCTTCGCCGTCGTCATCGCACAGGCGGCCGAGGCCCAGCTCATCTCCGACCCCGCGGCCGGCATCGACTTCTCCCGCGTCGTGCACGCCGAGGAGCGGTTCACCCACCACCGGCCGATCGTCGCCGGTGACGCGATCGTCACGGTGCTGCACGTCGACTCGATCGTCGAGCGCGCCGGGCTCGCCATGGTCACCACGCGCTGCGAGCTCGCCGACGCCGACGGCGCCCCGGTGAGCACCGTTGTCTCCACCCTCGCGGTGCGGGGGGCGGACGCATGAGCGCCCAGCTCGAGGTCGGCCAGGTGGTCGGCTCGCGGACCGTCGAGGTCACCCGCGCGGACCTGGTCCACTACGCGGGCGCGAGCGGCGACCGCAACCCGATCCACTGGAACGAGCGGTTCGCCCGCGAGGTCGGCCTGCCCGGCGTCATCGCGCACGGCATGTTCACCATGGGCACCGCCGTCGGCGTGGTGGTCGACTGGCTGGGCGACCCGGGCCGGGTGCTCGAGTACGGCGTCCGGTTCACCCGCCCCGTCGAGGTGCCCGACCCCGGGGTCGCCACGGTGGCGATCACCGCGACCGTCGGTGCGGTGGACGCCGAGGCCGGCACGGCGCGGATCGACCTCACGGTCGAGTCGGCCGGCGTGAAGGTGCTCGGCCGCGCCCAGGTGCTCGTCCGCCTCTGAGGCGCTCAGGCCCGCGGCGGCGCGGTCGTCGTGCCGATCCGCAGCTCGACCTCGAGCTCGACGTCCGCCGGGGTCTCACCGGCCAGGATCGCCGTGATCGCGTCGCCGATCGCCGCGCCCTTCGCCGCGAACGGCTGCGCGACGGACGTCAGCACGTCCGGCGCGAGCCAGGGCAGGTTCAGCCCGTCGAAGCCGGCCACCGACACGTCCTCCGGGACCCGCAGCCCCAGGTCCCGCGCCGCGATCAGCACACCGGCGGCGAGCAGGTCCGAATGGGTCAGCACCGCGGTCGGCGGGTCGGCGACGTCGAGCAGGACGCGCCCGGCCTCGACGCCGGCCTCGACGAGCGAGGCGCTCGCCTCGACCACGGCGGTCGGCACGACCCCCGCGTCGTCCAGGGCGGCCAGGCGATGCTCCGCCGGCGGGCAGTCCAGCTCGGCCATCCGGGCCGCGTCGACCGGCGCGCAGCGACGTTCGCCACCGAGCGGCAGCGTGACGACGCCGATCCGGCTGTGCCCGAGCTCGCGCAGGTACTCCACGAGGCGGCGGGTGCCCTCCCGGTCGGCGATCCCGACCACCGGGGCGTCCAGGCCGCGCGGGCCCTCGCCGAGCACCACCGGCACGCCGCGCCGGCGCAGCGCCTCGAAGGTGCCCTCGCCGCGCCGTGCGCCGAAGAGCAGCACGGCGGCGTCCATCGGTGCGGTCTCGACCAGCGGGTCGGCCGCCTCGCCTCCCGTCGCGGGGACCAGCAGGACGCCGAGCCCCTGGGGTCCGACCGAGTCGACGAGCCCGTCGAGCACCTGGACGGACACCGGGTCGCGGAACGAGCGCCGGAGCTGGTCCCCGATCACGACGCCGACGATCCCCGAGCGCCCGGAGCGCAGCGACCTGCCGAGCGCGCTGGGCCCGGTGTAGCCGAGCTCCGCGGCGGCGTCGAGCACGCGCTGCTTGGTCGCGGCCGAGATCGGTCCCGCGCCGGAGAACGCCAGTGACGCGGTGGACACGGACACACCCGCCGCCGCGGCGACGTCGGCGAGCGTGGTCCGCTCCGTCATCCCTCGGCCTCCTGAGTCCGTGACCCGTCCGGCGCACGGCGTCGGATTGACGAGCGGCAGCCTAACGGTCACACTTGAGACCACTCCTCGAATCGATTCGACCGACGACGCTCGACGAGGGCCACCACTCGAACCACCGGAAGCCCACGTGCCTCGCTCCGCCCGCCTGTCCGACCTGCTCGCCCGACCCTCCGCCCGACGCCCCGGCCGCCCGGCCGGAGCCGCCACCCACCCCGCGCGTTCCGGCGCCGTGCCGCGTCGCTCGGCAGCCGCCCGCGCCGCGGCGCTCCCGTCGCGCCTGCGGCCCGGTGCTCGGGTGCTGCGGAGGCCTCGCCCGCCGGTCGAGCCCGAGGCACTGCGCGCGCGGGTCGCCCTGCTCGGCCTGTACGGGCTGCTCGGCATCACCGTCGCGAGTTGGCTGTCCCGGCTGCCGACCGTGCGCGCCGACCTCGGCCTGAGCACCGGCGGCCTCGGCACCGTGCTGCTCGCGGGTGCGATCGCGTCGCTCGGGACGGTCCTCGTCGCCGGCGGGCTCGCCGAGCGCTGGGGCAGCCGGCGGACGATGGTCGTGGCAGCGTGGGTGTTCTCCGTCGCGGCCGCCCTGCTCGGCCTCGGTCCGGCGATGGGCTCGGTCCTCGTGCTCGCGGTGGGCGTCGTCCTGATGAGCGTGTCCTTCGCGCTGGGGAACGTGCCGCTGAACGTCGAGTCCGTCCGGATCGAGCGCGCGATGGGGCGCACCGTGGTCCCGCAGTTCCACGCGGCGTTCTCGGTCGGTTCGGTGCTGGGCTCCGGGCTCGGCGCGCTCGCCGCGTGGGGGCACCTCCCGCTCGTGGTGCACTTCTCGCTGGTCGCGGTGGTCAGCCTCGTCTGGCGGCTGCGCACGATCCCCGCCTCCGTGCTCCCCGTCCCCGTGCTCCCCGTCCCGGTGCTCGCCACCGCAGCTCTCCCGAGATCCGCGCTCCCCACCGCGGATCTCGCCACCGCTGATCTCGCCACGTCGGTGCTTCCCGGCTCAGGCGCGCCGGCGGCCGATGGCTCCCAGGCCGCAGCGCCCACCAGGGTGCGGCGCGGCGGCGGCCTCCGCGGCTCGCTCGACGCGTGGCGTGACCCGCGCACGCTGCTGCTCGGTGTCGTCGTCATGGCGGGCGCGCTCTCCGAGGGGACGGCCAACACCTGGCTCGCGATCGGTGTCGTCGACGGGTTCGGTGCGCGCGAGGCGGTCGGCGCCCTGGTGTTCGGCACGTTCGTCGCAGCCATGACGGTCGCCCGGCTCGGCGGCACCGTGCTCATCGACCGGCTGGGCCGGGCGCCGGTGCTGGTCGGCTCGATGGCGCTCGCGGTCGCCGGGCTGCTCGTCTACGGCCTGTCCCCGACGCTGCCCGGCGCGGTCGCCGGAGCCGTCGCGTGGGGCCTCGGTGCGGGGCTGGTCATCCCGATCGCGATGAGCGCGACCACCGGCGACGGGCTCGGCGCGGCCGGACGGGTGGCCGTTGTCTCCGCGTTCGGGTCCACGGCGAACCTCGCGGCGCCACCGGTGATCGGCCTGGTCGCCGAGCAGCTCGGGGTCCGGCACGCGGTGCTCGGCATCGCGGTCGTGATGGCCGTGGGCCTGGCACTCGGCCGGCGTGCGACCGCCGTACCCTCGGACTCGGTGCCCGCGTCGGCCGTCCCGACGCCGCGGGCCGCCCCTGTCCCGGCTGAACCCGTAGCGAGCTGAGCATGAGCACCCCGACGACGACGTCCACGCCGCAGGCTGCCGCCTGGGCGGTGTTCGTCACCTTCGCCCTCAACGGGCTCTCGTTCGCCAGCCTCGCCTCGCGGCTCCCGGCGGTGCGCGACTCGCTGGGCGTCGAGCCGGCGCAGATGGGCCTGCTGCTGCTCGCGGCGTCCGCCGGCGCGCTCTCCGCGATGCCGCTGAGTGGCCGGGTCGTGCAGCGCCTCGGCGCCCGTCGCACGATCCTCGTGTTCGCGGCCGTCAACGCGATCGGCCTCCTGGTGACCGCGGCTGCCGTCGCCGGCGGGCTCGTGTGGCTGGTCGCGACGGCCCTCGTGCTGGTCGGCATGGGGACCGGCACCTGGGACGCGGCGATGAACCTCGAGGGCGCGGCCGTCGAGCAGGCGCTGGGCCGGGCGATCATGCCGCGGTTCCACGCCGGCTTCTCGCTCGGCACGATCCTCGGCGCCGGGCTCGGGGCGCTGGCCGCCGCGCTCGGCGCGCCGCTGGTGCTGCACCTCGGCCTGATCCTGCCGCTCAGCTACGTGGCCCTCGTCACCTGCGCCCGCTGGTACCTGCCGGAGGGCACCCACGACGCCCACCCGGACGACGCCGCGCAGCGCCCGCGCAGCGCGTGGCGCGAGACCCGCACCCTGCTGATCGGCCTCGTGGTGCTCGCGGCCGCGCTGACCGAGGGCGCCGCGAACGACTGGGTCAGCCTCGCCGTGGTCGACGGCTTCGACGTGGGCAACGACGTCGGTGCGCTGGGCTTCGCGCTGTTCGTCACGGCGATGACCGCGATGCGCCTGCTCGGCACGGGCCTGCTCGACCGGCTCGGCCGCGTGCCCGTGCTGCGCATCCTTGCGGTCCTCTCGCTCAGCGGGCTGCTGCTCTTCGGCCTGGCCCCGACCCTCTGGCTCGCGGCGATCGGCGTGGTGCTGTGGGGGATGGGCGCCGCGCTCGGCTTCCCGGTGGGCATGTCGGCCGCGTCCGACGAACCGCGCCGCGCACCGGCGAGGGTCGCGGTGGTCGCCACCATCGGCTACAGCGCCTTCCTCGGCGGGCCTCCGCTGATCGGGCTGCTGGCCGACCAGGTCGGCTACCGGCACGCCCTGCTCGCGGTCGCCGTGCCGGTGCTCATCGGCCTGTTCCTGGTGCCGGCCGCCGCGCCGTTGCCGACCGCAGCCGGCAAGGCCCGCTGACCTCGCCCGGCCCGCGAGCGGGCCGGACGGGCGTCCCTCCGGCCTTGACGGCGCCGCGGGCGGCTGGAGCCGCTGCCGAGCGCGGTGCGGGACGTGGCCGGCGCGTAGGGTGACGCCGTGCCCGACGTCCCCACCCTGGCCGAGCTGACGACCCTGCACCTCGGCGGCCCCGCCGCTCGCTACCTCGAGGTCGACTCCGCGGATGCCCTGGTGGAAGCGGTCCGGGCCGCGGACGACGCACGCGAACCGGTCCTGGTGGTCGGCGGCGGGTCGAACCTCGTGGTGGCCGACCGGGGCTTCCCGGGCCTCGTGGTGCGGGACGTTCGCAGCGACGTGCACGTCGACGCGCGAGACACGTGCGGGGGAGCGAGCATCACCGTGCCCGCCGGCACGCCGTGGCACGTCGTGGTCGACTCCGCCGTGGAGCAGGGCTGGGTGGGCGTCGAGGCGCTCGCGGGGATCCCCGGCGCGACCGGCGCGACCCCCGTGCAGAACGTCGGTGCCTACGGGCAGGAGGTCTCCGGCGTGGTGTCCACGGTCCGCACCTGGGACCGCGAGCGCGGGCGGCACCGCACCTTCGCGGTCGGTGAGCTGGGCTTCGGGTACCGCACCTCGGTGCTCAAGCGCTCGATGCGCGAGGACGGCTGGGGCCCGACGCCGCGCTTCGTCGTGCTGGAGGTCTCGTTCCAGCTCCGGCTCGGCACGCTGTCCGCTCCGGTCGGCTACGGCGAGCTGGCCCGTCGGCTGGGCGTCGAGGTGGGGGACCGCGCGCCGCTCGCCGACGTGCGCGACGCGGTGCTCGAGCTGCGCACCGGCAAGGGCATGGTGGTCGACCCCGCTGACCACGACACCTGGAGTGCCGGGTCGTTCTTCACCAACCCCGTGGTGCCCGCCGGGGTCGCCGACGCCCTGCCCGAGGCCGCTCCGCGCTACCCGGTGCGGTCGTCCGTGCCCGCGACCACGACCGGGCCGAGCCTCGGTGCGGTCGACCCGACCCTGGTCAAGACGAGCGCGGCCTGGCTGATCGAGCACGCGGGCTTCACGAAGGGGTTCGGGCTGCCCGGACCGGTGAGCATCTCGACCAAGCACACCCTGGCGCTCACCCACCGCGGCGGCGGCAGCACGGCCGAGCTGCTCGCGCTGGCGCGTCAGGTGCGCGACGGCGTCCGGGACGCGTTCGGTGTGGTCCTCGAGCCGGAGCCCGTGCTGGTCGGCGCGACGCTCTGACCTGCCCGCCGACGCCTCAGTCGTCGGCTCCTGCGCGACGCTCGGGCACCTCGAACGGCGTGCGCGGGCTCGGCACGGACGGCTCGTCGGGTACCGGTGCCGGCAGGCCCAGCAGGGCGCGCCGGACCAGGTCGAGGATCGCGTCGTCGTCGAGGCCGGCGTCCCGGGCCCAGGTGACCAGGCGGACCGCTGCGGTGCGCAGCTCGCCGGTCGGCAGCGTGGTGGGCACCTGCGCGACGTGCAGCGCGTCGGCATCGACCGTCAGGACGCCGGCCCGCTCGAGCTCGTCGTACGCGCGTCGCACGGTCTCGGTGGGCAGCCCCGAGCGGGCGGCGAGCTCCGCGGCCTCGGGCACGAGGTCGCCCGCCGCGAGGCGGCCGGTCGCGAGGTGGGCGAGCACCTGGAGGCGGACCTGCTCGTGCGCGGAGAGCCCGGTCGTCCGATCGGCCGTGATCGTCAGCCGCACCTCGTCCGCTCGCGTCATGATCGGTGCATCGGCACGTGGACGGGTCGAGCAGATCGCGCAGACGAGTGAATCGGGCCCCTCAGGACGCCAGCCAGTCGTCCACCTGGGTGAGCAGCCGGGCCTTGGTGCCCTTGCCGGCCCTGGACGCACGCACCGAGCCGCGCGCGAGCTCGGCGAGCTCCGCGTCGGAGTAGCCGTGCACGTGGCGGGCCAGCTCGTACTGGTCGGTGAGCCGCGAGCCGAACAGCAGCGGGTCGTCCGCGCCGAGGGCGACCGTCGCGCCCGCGGAGGTGAGCGCGCGCAGCGGCACGTGGCGGTCCTCCGCGTACACGCCGAGCGAGACGTTCGACGCCGGGCAGACCTCGAGGCCGATGCCCCGGTCGACCAGCCAGCCGAGCACCGCCGGGTCCTCCACCGAGCGCACGCCGTGACCGATCCGGTCCGGCGCCAGGTGCTCGACGACCCGCGCGACGTGGGCGGCGCCGAGGAGCTCGCCGCCGTGCGGGACCGAGGCGAGGCCCGCCCGCCGCGCGATCGCGAACGCCGGCGCCCAGTCCTCGGTGTCGCCGCGGCGCTCGTCGTTGCTCAGGCCGAAGCCCACCACCTCGCCGGCCCCCTCGCCGGCGTACTGCGCTGCGAGCCGGGCGAGCGTGCGGGCCTCGAGCGGGTGGCGCACGCGCGAGCCGGCGACCACCACGGCCACCTCGACGCCGGTTCGCAGGCTCGCGGCGCGCGCCTCGTCGAGGACGATCTCGAGGGCCGGTGTGATGCCACCGACGTGCGGTGCGTAGGACGTCGGGTCGACCTGGATCTCGAGGCGACCGGAACCCTCCGCGGCGTCGTCCTCGGCCGCTTCGGCGACGATCCGGCGCATGTCGGCCTCGCTGCGCACGCACGCGCGCGCCGCGTCGTAGAGCCGCTGGAAGCGGAACCAGCCGCGCTCGTCGACCGGTGCCCGGACGACCCCCTCGGTGAGCGCGTGGGGGAGGCGGACCCCCCGTTCGGCGGCCATCTCGGCGAGCGTGGCCGGACGCATCGAGCCGGTGAAGTGCAGGTGCAGGTGCGCTTTCGGGAGCCGGGCCAGGTCGCGCACGGTGGCAGTCTGCCAGTCGCGCGCCCGGCCCCGGCCAGGTCCGATCCGCGGGGGTCCTTGTCCGGCCGCCCGCCGACCGCGAAGATCGAACTGTGCGGCGCAGCACGCGCCGTCCGTCCGAGGAGGCCCAGGTGTCCGAGCTCAGTGCCCCTACCAGCAACTCTGACGTCGGCGCGATCCGCGTCCTGATCGGGCTGGGGGGTGTGATCACCCTCATCATCGGGATCCTGATCGTCGTCTGGCCGGGCCGGACGGCGGCGGTGGTCGCCGGCGTGATCGCCGCGTACGCCCTCATCGCGGGCGTGGTCTACGCCGCGATCGGCCTGTTCGGCTCCGGCCGGGGCGGCTGGTGGCGGCTCGGCCACGTCGTGCTCGGCGTGCTGTTCGTGGTGGTCGCGATCCTGGCGTTCAGCAACCTGCGGGCGACGACGGCCTTCCTGGCGACCTTCCTCGGCATCATCACGGGCGCGATGTGGGTGGTCTCCGGGGCCGGCGCGATCGCGATGTCGCGGTACGCGCCGTCCCGTGGCTGGGCGATCGTCTCGGGGATCATCAGCATCGTCGCCGGCGTGCTGCTGCTGTTCTCGCCGATCTTCGGCGTCGCCGTGCTGTGGTGGCTGCTGGGGATCTCGGCGATCGTGATCGGCATCGCGCAGATCATCTACGCACTGTCGATCACCCGGGCCGTCCAGGTCTGACTTCAGGGCGACGGCAGGATCCCGCGCTCGATCGCGACGGTGACAGCGCGGGTCCGGTCGTCGACCCCCAGCTTGGTGAAGATCCGCAGCAGGTGGGTCTTCACGGTGGCTTCGCTGATGAACAGCTCGGCCCCGATCTGACCGTTCGAGCCGCCCCGCGCGACTGCCGCGAGCACCTCGAGCTCGCGGGCGGTGAGGCGCTGGTCGTCGCCGCGCACCTGGGCGACGAGCCGCCGTGCGACCGACGGCGCGAGCACCGTCTCGCCCCGAGCCGCGGCGCGCACCGCCTCGACCAGGTCCTCCCGCGGGGTGTCCTTCAGCAGGTAGCCGGTCGCGCCGGCCTCGACCGCGCGCAGGATGTCCGCGTCGGACTCGTACGTGGTGAGCACGACGACCCGCACCTCGGGGTGCGCCGCGAGCACCCGGCCGGTCGCGGCCGCGCCGTCCAGACGGGGCATCCGCAGGTCCATCAGGACCACGTCGGGGGACTCGGCGGCCACCACGTCGAGCGCCTGGAGCCCGTCGCCGGCCTCCCCGACGACGTCGAGGTCGTCCTCCCCGGCCAGCAGGCCGACGATCCCGGCACGCACCACTGGGTGGTCGTCGACCACCACGACCCGCACGCTCACTGCTCCACCTCTCCTGGGGGCAGGACGACCAGCACCCGCGTGCCGCCCTCCTGCCGTGCTGCCACCTCGAGCTCGCCGCCGCCCGACGTCACGCGGTCGCGCATGCCGCGCAGCCCGAAGCCCTCGACCACCTCGGGGTCGATCCCCCGGCCGTCGTCGCTCACCTCGAGCGTGAGCGCGCCGCCCTCGCCGACCGCGAGCGCGAGCCGGGCCGAGGACGCCTCGGCGTGGCGGCGGACGTTCGTCAGCGCCTCCTGGGCGGCGCGCAGCAGGATCACCTCGCGCTCGCGGCCGAGGTCGGGCAGCGCGTCGGGCAGGGCGACCTCGACCGAGATCCGGGTCTCGGCGCCGAAGCGTGCGGCGAGGCGTTCGAGCGCCGCCCGGATGCCGCCGTCGTCCAGGCCGACCGGGGCGAACGCGGCGACCAGGGCGCGCGCCTCGGCGAGGTTGTCCCGCGCGGTGCGCTCGACCAGGTCGAGGCGCTCGACCGCGGCCGAGGTCCGGCCGCGCTCGACGTCGGCGCGCACGGCCTGGGAGAGCATCACGATGCTCGTGAAGCCCTGGGCGAGCGTGTCGTGGATCTCCTGGGCCATCCGCTCACGCTCGGCCATCACGCCGGCGGTGTGGTGCGTCCGGCCGAGCTCCTCCTGGGCGGCCTCGAGCCGCTCGACCAGCTGGGCACGCTCCTCGCTGCGCTCGGCGATCTGGGTCACCCACAGGCCGAGGAGCACCGCGAACGCCACCGTGACACCACCCTGGGTCAGCAGCGCGCCGAGGTCCGCCGCGGTGTGGATCCCGCTGCGCAGGCCGATGGCCGTGAACACCCCGACCGCGAGGACCACGACGAGCACCACGCCGGTGCGTCGGTTCGGGGCGAAGAACCAGATCTGGCTGAACCCGATGAACAGCAGGACGCTGCCGGCGATGCTGGCCGCGGAGACCGCGGTCACCACGACGAGCAGCACCGCGAGGTAGACCGCGACCAGCCGCGGGTTGTCGGTGAGCGCGGCCCGCCGTCCGATCAGCACGTAGGCGACCACGAGGACGGCCAGCAGCCCCAGCGCGACGGCCGTGGGCACGTCCGCGCCCTCCTGCAGGATCAGGATCGCGACCGCGGTCAGGCCGGTCATCAGGTAGAACGCGAGGTCCCACCCGCGCATCGACCTGGACCAGAAGTGGGACCGGTCGCCGGGGTCGTCCAGGGACGGCCGAGGGCCGGGCTGCCCCTCCGGCTGCCCGGCCTCCGGTCGGATCTCTGTCACCGTCGAGCTCCGTTCAGCCGTCGTCGCGCCGGCGCCAGCGGAACGTCTTGACGCCCACCAGCAGGCCGATCACCAGGTAGGCAGCCAGGATGGCGGCAGTCGCGCCGTGCTGCCAGGACCCGGAGGGCTCGATCTGCAGCGCCCAGTCCGGCAGGAACACCGAACGCATGCCCTGCGCGAGCCACTTGAGCGGGAACACCGAGGCCACGGACTGCATCCACGACGGCAGCTCGTTGAACTGGAAGAACACGCCGGAGATGAACTGCAGCACCAGCACGATCGGGATCACCACGGCCGACGCGCTGCGTCCGCTGCGCGGCACCGACGAGAACGCGACGCCGAGCACCGCACCGCTCGCGGTGCCGAGCAGGAACACCCAGGTGAAGGTCCACCAGCGGGCCGGCTCGGTCGGCAGCGAGACGCCGAACATCAGCGCGGCCGCGGTGAGCAGCAGACCCATCTGGATGACGCAGGTCACCAGGACGGAACCGATCTTGCCGAGGAAGAACGCGGCGGGCGGCATGGGCGTGGCGCGCAGCCGCTTGAGCGTGCCGTCGTCGCGCTCCACCGCGATCGACACCGCGAGGTTCTGGAAGCTCGACAGCATGACGCCGGTGGCCACCATGCCGGGCAGGAAGTACTGCGCGAACGGGATCCCGGGGTCGGGGCCGACGGTGGTGCCGTCCTGCCCGAAGACCGTCGCGAAGATCGCCAGCATCAGGATCGGGTAGGCGAAGACGAAGACCACGGCGTCGCGCTCGCGGAAGAACGTGACGACCTCGGCGCGGGTGCGCTCCAGGCCGAGCGAGAGCGTGCCCGGCAGGGCGGCCCGTCGGCTGGCGACGAACGGCTGGGTGGCGGTGGTGGTCATCGGGTGGCCTCTCCGACGAGCCCGAGGTACACGTCCTCGAGCGTGGGGCGGTAGACCTCGAGGCCCGGCACCTCGCCGCCGAAGCGGGCGGCCAGGTCGGCGACGAGGGCGGTGGGGGTGGCGGTGCGCTCCTCGTGGCGCGTGCCGTCGTGCCAGCGCACGGTCGCGTGCTGCTGGGCACGGGCACCGATCGCTGCCGGGGTGTCGAGCGCGACCACCTGGCCGTCGCGGATCACGGCGATCCGGTCGGCGAGGTGCTCGGCCTCGTCCATGTAGTGCGTCGTGAGCAGCACGGTGGTGCCGTCCTCGCGCAGCGACGCGATGAGGTCCCAGAACGAGCGCCGGGCCTCCGGGTCGAACCCGGTGGTCGGCTCGTCGAGGAAGAGCAGCTCGGGCCGGCCGACGATGCCGAGCGCGACGTCGAGGCGGCGGCGCTGGCCGCCGGAGAGCTGCCGGGTCCGGGCGCCGGCCTTCTCGGTGAGCCCGACCGCCGCGATCACCTCGTCGAGGTCCCGCGTGCTCGGGTAGAACCGGGCGAAGTGCGCGACCATCTCGCGTACGGTCAGCTCGGCGTGGTCGTCGGCCGACTGCAGCACGACGCCGATCCGGCTGCGCCAGGCCCGGCCCGCGTGCTGCGGGTCCTCGCCGAGCACCGAGACGGAGCCGCGGTCGCGCTTGCGGTAGCCCTCGAGGATCTCGACGGTGGTCGTCTTGCCGGCACCGTTCGGTCCGAGGACGGCGAAGATCTCACCGGTCTCGACCCGCAGGTCCAGCCCGTCGACGGCGCGCTTGGCGCCGTAGTGCTTGTGCAGGTCCTGCACCAGGACTGCGGGGGCGGTCGTTGTCATGCCTCCAGCGTGCCGCGGGGCCAGGTCCCGCCGGCAGCATCCTTCGGTGAGTCCTGGGGTCCACCGATCGGTGGATGCCCGGCCCCGTCGAACGGCCGGGTGGTCGCGTCCGACCGGCTGCGCGGCCGTGACGGACCTCAGGAGCTCAGCGTCAGCACCCACGCGGCGACGGTGTCGGCGACCGCGGCAGCGTCCTTCGGCACGTGCGGGCCGGCCACGGTGACGTGCGTCAGCGGACCGCCCACCGCCGCGAACGCTGCGGCGAGCTCGTCGGGCGACCCGTACGGGTCGGTGGCGCCGGACACCGCGAGCACCGGGACGCGGACCCGCGGCAGGTGCTCGACCCGCAACCGGTCCGGCCGTCCGGGCGGGTGCAGCGGGTAGGACAGCAGGACGAGTCCCGCGGACGGCTGGCCCTCGGCGACCGCGACCGAGCACATCCGCCCGCCGAACGAGCGCCCGCCGAGCAGCAGCCGGGACGCGGGCACGCCGAGCTCGCCGGCCCAGCGGTCCGCCTCGGCGCGGATCCGCGCGACCGCGGTGGCAGCCGGTGCGGGCCCCCGCCCGTCCTTGTCCGGCGAGCCGAACCCGAACCGCCGCACCGGTACCCCGGCGCGCTCGACGGCCTCGGCCACCGCGAGCAGGGGCGGGTGGTCCGGGTCGCCGTTCGAGCCGGGGGTGAGCAGCAGACCGGCGGGCCGCCCGCCGCCCGCCGCCGCGGCGGTCACGGGGCTACCGGGCCTCGCCGAGCAGCGTCTGGATCCGGGACACGCCCTCGACGAGGTCGTCGTCGGCGAGCGCGTAGGACAGCCGCAGGTACCCGCTCGGGCCGAACGCCTCGCCGGGCACGACGGCGACCTCGACCTCGTCCAGGATCAGCGCAGCCAGCTCGGCCGACGTGGTCGGGGTGACGCCGCGGATGGTGCGGCCCAGCACGCCCTCGACGCTCGGGTAGGCGTAGAACGCGCCCTTGGGCGTCGGGCAGACGACGCCGTCGATCGCGGAGAGCATCTCGACGATGGTCCGGCGACGGCGGTCGAACGCGGCCCGCATCATGTCCACCGCCGCGAGGTCACCGCTCACCGCTGCGATCGCGGCACGCTGGGACACGTTCGCGACGTTCGAGGACAGGTGGGACTGCAGGTTCGTCGCGGCCTTGATGACGTCGGTGGGGCCGATCATCCAGCCGACCCGCCACCCGGTCATCGCGTAGGTCTTCGCGACGCCGTTGAGCACCACGGTCGTGTCCGCGAGCTCGGGGACCGCCCGCACGATCGGGGTGAACACCGCGTCGTCGTAGGTGAGGTGCTCGTAGATCTCGTCGGTGATCACCCAGATGCCGTGCTCGAGCGCCCAGCGCCCGATCGCCTCGGTCTGCTCGGGCGAGTACACCGCGCCGGTGGGGTTGGACGGCGAGCAGAACAGCAGCACCTTGGTCCGGTCGGTCCGGGCGGCCTCGAGCTGGTCGACCGTGACGAGGTAGCCCTGGTCGGCACCGGCGAAGACCTCGACCGGCACGCCGCCGGCCAGCCGGATGGCCTCGGGATAGGTGGTCCAGTACGGCGCGGGCAGCAGCACCTCGTCGCCCGGGTCCACCAGGGTCGCGAACGCCTGGTAGACCGCCTGCTTGCCGCCGTTGGTGACGAGCACCTGGTTCGGGGCGACCGGGTAGCCGGAGTCCCGCAGGGTCTTGTCGGCGATCGCCTGGCGCAGGTCGGGAAGGCCCGCCGCCGGCGTGTACCGGTGGTTGGCCGGCACCGCGCAGGCCGCCTGTGCGGCGGCGACGATGTAGTCCGGCGTCGGGAAGTCGGGCTCGCCGGCGCCGAAGCCGATCACCGGCCGGCCGGCGGCCTTGAGCGCCTTCGCCTTGGCGTCCACCGCGAGGGTCGCGGACTCCGCGATGGAGCCGATGCGCTGGGAGATCCGGGGCTTGGGGGTCACGGGGTGCTCGCTCACGTCGGCATTCTCGCAGAGCACACCGCGTCGGCGTCGCCGGGTTCGGCCGCCCGTTCGACCGGTTCGACCTGCGCCCGTGGACCACGTACACTCGTCCGTCGGCGGTTGACGTCCGTCATGCTGCAGCATGCCTGCGGCCGGATGGCGTCGCCGAAGGGCAGTGGCGCAATTGGCAGCGCACCGGTCTCCAAAACCGGCGGTTGTGGGTTCGAGTCCCTCCTGCCCTGCAGCGCGGCACCGCATCTCGCGGTGACCGCAGAGCACGACGAGACGTGAGGACCCACCGGTGAGCGAACGCGCCAGCAGCGCCAGCAAGGCGCCGTCCAAGGACGGCCGCCGCGGTCTGTTCGCGCGCATCGCTCTGTTCGTCCGGCAGGTCGTCGCCGAGCTCAAGAAGGTCGTCCGACCGACCCGGACCGAGCTGGTCCGGTACACCACCGTCGTCCTCGTCTTCGTCGCCGTGATCATGGCGTTCGTCACCGGGGTGGACCTCGCGATCGGGTCCTTCGTCGGCTGGGTCTTCGGCGGCTGACGGCCGCGCCGTCGCCCGCCCACCCGCACGTCATCACCAGAAAGCAGGTTCGAACCGTGTCGCAGGAGCCTCAGGAGCAGGCCGAGGAGCTCGTCGTGCCCGAGGACGTCGCGCCCGAGCAGGCCGACGCGCCGGCCGAGGACGTCGAGGTCGTCGAGGACGCGGAGGACGCCGTCGAGCCGGCCGCCGACGCCGACCCGGTCGACGAGGACGAGGCCGTCGAGGACGAGGTCGTCGACCCCGTCGCGGAGTACAAGACCCAGCTGCGTCGCCAGCCCGGCGACTGGTACGTCATCCACTCCTACGCGGGCTACGAGAACCGCGTGAAGGCGAACCTGGAGAACCGCATCCAGTCGCTGAACATGGAGGACTTCATCTTCCAGGTGGAGGTCCCCATGGAAGAGGTCGTGGAGATCAAGAACTCCCAGCGCAAGGTCGTGCGCAAGGTCCGGATCCCCGGCTACGTGCTGGTGCGGATGGACCTCACCGACGAGTCGTGGGGCGCCGTCCGGCACACCCCGGGCGTGACCGGCTTCGTCGGGCACACCCACCAGCCGGTGCCGCTGACCCTCGACGAGGTCTTCTCGATGCTCGCCCCGACGCTCGCCCCGGCGCCCGAGAAGGCGGCCGCGAAGGCCGCCACGGGTGCTGCCCCGATCACCGTGGACTTCACGGTCGGCGAGTCCGTCACCGTGACGGACGGGCCGTTCGACACGCTGCCGGCGACGATCTCCGAGATCAACGCCGAGGCGCAGAAGCTCAAGGTGCTCGTCTCGATCTTCGGCCGGGAGACCCCGGTCGAGCTGTCGTTCAACCAGGTCGCGAAGATCTGAGCGAACGGCTCACCTCCGCTCGACCGGCGCTCGCCGGCCGGGCATGCAACCGGGTCATCGCCCACGGCGTCGGCCCACGACACGGAACGGAAGGCACATGCCCCCGAAGAAGAAGGTCTCCGGCCTGATCAAGCTCCAGATCAACGCTGGTGCCGCCAACCCCGCGCCGCCGATCGGCCCGGCGCTCGGTCAGCACGGCGTCAACATCATGGAGTTCTGCAAGGCGTACAACGCGGCGACCGAGTCGCAGCGCGGCAACGTCATCCCGGTCGAGATCACGGTGTACGAGGACCGCTCGTTCACCTTCGTCCTGAAGACCCCGCCGGCCGCCGAGCTGATCAAGAAGGCCGCCGGTGTCGCGAAGGGTTCGCCGACCCCGCACACCACCAAGGTCGCCTCGATCACGACCGCTCAGGCGCGCGAGATCGCCGAGACCAAGATGGCCGACCTCAACGCGAACGACCTCGACGCGGCGACGAAGATCATCGCCGGCACCGCCCGCTCGATGGGCATCACGGTCACCGAGTGACCGACCCGGGCGCGCCGACCGGCGCACCCGTCCAGTGGCAGGGCCCTGTGCGGCCCGACGACCACGACTGAAGGAGAACGCAATGGCACAGCACGGCAAGGCCTACCGCGCCGCCGCGGGGACGATCGACCGGACGCGGCTCTACGCGCCGCTCGAGGCGATCCGCCTGGCGCAGAAGACCTCCACCACGAAGTACGACTCGACCGTCGAGGTCGCGTTCCGCCTCGGTGTGGACCCCCGCAAGGCCGACCAGATGGTCCGTGGCACGGTCAACCTGCCGCACGGCACGGGCAAGACCGCCCGCGTGATCGTGTTCGCGGTCGGTGAGCGTGCGCAGCAGGCGCTCGACGCCGGTGCGGACGAGGTCGGCGGCGACGAGCTCATCGCCAAGGTCGCCGACGGCTACACGGACTTCGACTCCGCGGTCGCGACGCCGGACCTGATGGGCAAGGTCGGTCGTCTCGGCAAGGTGCTCGGCCCGCGCGGCCTGATGCCGAACCCGAAGACCGGCACCGTGACGATGGACGTGGCCAAGGCCGTGTCCGAGATCAAGGGCGGCAAGATCGAGTTCCGCGTCGACAAGCACGCGAACCTGCACTTCATCATCGGCAAGGCGTCGTTCTCGGACACCGCGCTGGTGGAGAACTACGCCGCGGCGCTGGACGAGGTCCTGCGTCTGAAGCCGGCGGCGTCGAAGGGCCGGTACATCACGAAGGCCTTCGTCACCACGACGATGGGCCCGAGCGTCCCGCTGGACCCGAACAAGACGCGCAACCTCACGGTCGAGGAGGCCGACGAGGCCTGAGGAGCGCAGGCCGAGCATCGGCTCGAGGCCTGAGGAGCGCAGGCCGAGCATCGGCTCGAGGCCTGACGCCTCCCCTCTCTGCACGTGGAACGGCCCGGACCCGAGGGGTCCGGGCCGTTCCGCATCCGTGCTCAGACCAGCAGCCGCCACCGGCCGACGACGTCGTCCCCACCGGTCGGGGCCGGGGCCAGCTCGGCGAGCAGCTCCGCGACCGGGCCGGGGTCGAGCGCGCCGGACCGGGCGAGCAGCGCGAGCGCGACGTACCCGGTGACCCGCTGCGAGCCGTCGAGGACTCGGATCGCGGCTGCGGCGCCGGATGGTGCGACGACCACGAGGTAGCCCTCCGCGCCGCCCTTGGCGATCGCCCCGGTGGCCTCGACCGTGCGGGTGTTGGCCCGCCCGCGGCCGTCCAGGGCCCAGGGGTGCGCGCGGACGTCGTCGGCGAGGCTGCTGCCGGGGCCGAGCAGTCGCGCCCCACCGCGTGCCAGGGCGGGCAGGGTCAGCGCGTGCGTGGGGGCGCCGCACCCGTCGACCCCGCTGTGCGCGATGCGTTCGCCGCAGTACTCCTCGAGGGTCGCGACGACGGCGCGTTGCATCGGGTGCTCGGGCTCGAGGTAGGTCGCCGGGTCCCAGCCTGCCGCCGCGCAGGCGGACAGGAACGCGGCGTGCTTGCCCGAGCAGTTCATCCGGATCCGGCTCGGCTCGACCCGCGCGGCGGTCGCCGGGTCCAGGGGAGCGCGTGCCGGGCAGCCCAGGGCGTGCTCGTCGAGGCCCGCCGCGGCGAGGGTGCCGGCGACCACGGCCACGTGTTCGTCGGTGCCGGCGTGGCTGGCGCAGGCGAGCACGCGCTGGAGCTGGTCGAGGGGTGCTCCGGCCGCGAGCGACGCCGCGGCCTGGAAGGGCTTGAGCGACGACCGCGGGTAGACCGCCGCCGTCATGTCGCCGTGCGACTCGAGCACGACGCCGTCCGGATCGACGACCACGACAGCGCCCAGGTGCCTCGACTCGTCGAGGCCGTTGCGGTCCTGCACGGCCAGCTCCACGCAGCCGGCGGCGTCCAGCGGATGGGCCACGCGCCCCTCCTCTCGTCGGGGTGAGTGTGCCGCACCACCGGCTCGGCGCGCGGTGCGTCTCGCGCGCCGTCACCGCGTGCGCCGGTGCGAGGTGTGGGGCACCTCGTGGGCCGCGTGCCACCGTGTGACGCACCGCACACCGGGGGTTGTCACAAACGGTGCTCGACGACCTCCCTCCAGGGTGAACGGGTCCGCCGCAGCAGGCGCCCACGACCCCGGGAGGTGGCCGATGCGCGCACCCTGCACCCCTGGCGTGGCCACCGCGGCGACCGTAGTCTCGACAACTCTGGCGGGACCGCCGCCGAGTGGGCGGGACGGCCGTCGATGAATCGGCAGGCGATGACGGGACACACCGGCGACACGACCCTCGGGGACCGGGCGGCGCTCGCGCTGCTCGCGTACCGCGAGGGACGCACCGCACCCCTGGAGGACTTCGTCCACGAGGCGACGCCGCTGCTGTGGCACGTGGTGCGCGGCCAGGGCGTGCCGCGCGAGGACGCCGAGGACGTCGTGCAGGGTGTGTGGCTCTCCTTCGTGCGGCACACCGGGACGATCCGCGAGCCGGAGGCCCTGCTCGCCTGGCTGCTGGTCAGCGCGCGGCGTGCGGCGTGGCTGGCGGTCCGCCGTCAGCGCGGGGACCAGGCGCACACGCGCGAGCTTCCGGACGACACCGACGAGGCCGGCGAGCTGCCGTCGCCGTCGCCGGGCCCGGAGGCCGAGGTCCTCACCCACGACCGCGACAGCCGTCTCTGGCAGGTGTTCCTGCGGCTGCCGGCGCGATGCCAGCAGATCCTCCGCTTCGTGGCGAGCGCCGACCGGCCGGACTACCGGGCGATCGCGGAGGTGACCGGCATGAAGGTGACCGCGGTCGGCGTCACCAGGGGCCGGTGCCTCGCCAAGCTGCGCACGTTGCTGGACCAGGACGAGAGGTGGGAGTGGGCATGAGCGAGTACTCGCCCGACGAGGTGATGGATGCCCGCGATCGGGAGCTGCTGACGCACCTGGGCCGTGTGGTGCAGCAGGTGGACCCGGTGCCCGACGGGCTGGCGGAGCGTTCGCTCTTCGCCCTCACGCTCGCCGACCTGCAGGCCGAGATGGTCGAGCTGGTGCGGATGGAGACCCCGGAGCTCGCCCTGCGTGGCGAGGAGACGGTGACGGCCCGGACGATCACGTTCACGGCCGACCCCTGCACCGTCATGATCACCGTGTCGCCCGGCGAGGCCGGCGTGCGGATCGACGGCTGGGTGGCGCCCGCGATGCGGTGCACCGTGGACGTGCTGCGTCCGGAGGGCGAGGTCCGCACCGAGTCCGACGACGAGGGCTGCTTCGTCATCGAGGACCTGCCCCGCGGGCCGGCGAGCCTGGTGCTCCGGCGCACGGACGGCACCGGGCCGGCGGTCAGCACGCCGGTGATCGAGCTCTAGAGAGTCAACGACGTGCGAGGCATGCGCGAGGAGGCGTAGATGGTGGAGAACGACGGCCGGGCCGACGAGGGTGCGTACGGGGATCTGCCCCGCTCCTGGGCGGGTCGCCTGCTCCGGCTGGACCCGGCGACGGCGCCGCAGCGACCGCAGGCCATGCCGGTGCAGACCACGTGGTACCTGCGTGACCGGCTCCTGATGGCCGGGGCGCCGGGGTCGGAAGGCTGGCAGGTGCTCGAGGAGCTCGCCGAGGAGCGGGGTCTGCGGGTGAGTCTCGACGCCCGCGACGAGCGCGACCTCGAGCTGCTGCGCCAGGCGGATCTGCCCGAGGAGCTCGCGGCCGAGCTCTACGCGGCCTTCGGCTACACCGCCCAGCTGGAGAACCGTGCGATCGCCGAGCCGGTCGACGTGTGGCCGGTGCTGGAGGCGCTGGTCGACAAGGCCGGTGTGCTCGCGTCGCTCGACCACCTCGTGGTCGCCACGGGGATCGTCGGGAACCCGTACACCGAGCCGCACCCGTACACCGAGCCCCATCCCTACACCGAGCCGCACCCGTACACCGAGCCCCACCCCTACACCGAGCCCCACCCGTACACGGCGCCTGACGCCGTGGGCGAGTACGCCCGCGCCGGGAGCGGGGGCCGCAGCCCGGTCGCGTGGGTCGGCCCGGCGCCCTCGAGGCGGTACCCGGACGCCACGGTGGACGGTTCCGGCAAGGGGCCGGCGCGGCCGGTGGTGGTCGTGCTCGACACCGGTGCCGGCGAGCACCCCTGGTTCGTCGGCGACACCGTGGTGCGTGACCCGCAGGTGCTCGGCGTCCCGATCGGCCCGTACCCACCGACCGAGCCGCACTGGCGCGACGCCGACGTCGGCGGGATGGACGGGCGCCCGCTGACCGGCAGCCTCGACTCCTGCGCGCCGCACGGAACCTTCATCACCGGCCTCGTGCACCAGCGGTGCCCCGACTCGACCGTGCTCGCCTGCCGGCTGTACGGCGGTGACGGGATGATCGCGGAGTCCGACCTGCTCACCGGTCTGCGCCGAGTGCTCCTCTTCCACCTGCTCGGTCTGCTCGGGCGGCCCGGCTGCCACCCGGTCGACGTCCTGACCCTCTCGCTCGGCTACTACCACGAGCGCCCGGAGGACGCCGAGTTCGACGGCCCGTTCCGCGCGCTGCTCGACGCGCTCGCCCGCTACGGCGTGGCCGTCGTGGTCTCGGCGGGCAACGACGCGACCACGCGGCCGTGCTACCCCGCGGCGTTCGCGCCCCGGCTGAGCTCGTGGGACCCGCCGACACCGGTCACCCCCGGATCGTGGGACCTGCCGCCGGTGGTGACCGTCGGTGCGCTCAACCCGGACGGCTCGACGGCGCTGATGAGCAACGACGGGGACTGGGTGACGGCGCTGCGCACGGGGGCCGCGGTGGTCAGCACGTTCCCGGTCACGATGAACGGCTCCCTGACACCCACCGTTGCGCTGCGCGGCCTGCGGCCGCGTGAGACGCGGGCGACGGTCGACCCCGACGGGTTCACCGGCGGCTTCGGGGTGTGGAGCGGCACCTCGTTCGCGGCCCCCGTGATGGCCGGCGACCTCGCCGAGGAGCTGCTCCGGCGGCGTGCGGCCGGCGGCGGGGGCGGCGCGGACTGGCAGGCGCGGGCCAAGGAACGTCGCGAGGCGGCGTGGCACGCGATCGTCGCGGCGACCGGCCTCCCGTTGCCGTAGGTCGCGTACCGCGGGCGCGGCCGACCGCCGTCATCGGGCTCCCCGGTCGGCCGTCCCGTGTCGTCGTGACACGGACTCGGCACGGCGGGATGATCAGCCGGTGGGTCGGGGCGGCACGAGCGCGGGGACGGGCGGGCCGGACCCGCTCGAGCCCGTCCGCGGCCTGCTGGCGGCCGGCCTGAAGAGCAACGCCGACGGCCGGCCCGCGGTGGCCGGACGGTACTTCCGGCGGGTGCTCGACGCCGTCGGTGACGGCAGCGCCGACCCCGACCGGGAGACCGCGGAGCGCGCGTACCTGCGCGCTCGCGCCCTGCTCGGCCGGGTGATGAGCGAGTTCGAGCTCCGCGCCGACGTCGACGCCGGTCTGGCCGTGCTCGGCGACGCCGACCGCTGGGCGGCCGTGGCAGGTGCCGACGCGCTCCGGGTCGCGGTCGCCGGTCAGCAGGGGCTGCTGTGGCTCCGGTCGGGGGACACCGCGCGTGCCCTGGCCGCGCTGGACCGTGCGGCGGCCCGGCTGGGCGACGCGGAGCCGATCGACGCCTGCCGGATCCTGCTCAACCGCGGCTCGCTGCGTCTCGAGCTCGGCGAGATCGAGCCCGCCAGGGCGGACCTGCGGGCGTGTGCGGAGCTGGCCGACGGCCTCGGCGAGCACGGTCTCGGTTTCAAGGCGCGGCACAACCTCGGCTACGCCGAGTTCCTCGCGGGCGACCTGCCCCGGGCGCTCGCCACGATGGCCAGGGCGGCCGAGAGCCCGGGGGACGTCTCGCTCGGGGTCGCGCTCGCGGACCGTGCGCAGGTGCTGCTCGAGGCGGGGCTCGTGCACGAGGCCGACGAGACCCTGGCCCAGGCCGCCGAGCTCTTCGCGGCCCAGCGCCTCTCGCTGGACCTGGCCCAGGCCGAGCTCGTGCGGTCGGAGTGCGCTCTGCTGCTGCACCGACCGCAGGCGGCCCTGCGCTGGGCGCTCGGAGCCAAACGACGCCTCGCGCGGCGTGGCAACGTCTCGTGGGCTGCCCGCGCGGAGCTCGCCGAGCTGCGGGCGCGGCTGGACCTGGTCCTCGACGCACCCGACCGGGCCGCGTGCGCGCGGATCGCGCGGCGGTCGGCCGACCTCGCGGGCCGGCTCGAGGCCGCGGGCAGCCCCCGCTCGGTCGTGCGCGCGGCACAGGTGGTCGGGGCGTCGGCCCTGGTCACTGGCGGGCATCGGCGCGAGGCGGCGGCAGCACTCGAGGCCGCGGGCCGAGCCCGTGCCCGCGACCCGCTCACCCTGGCCCTCGGGCTGCGCGCGGTCCGCGCCGAGCTGGCGTTCGCGAACGGTCGCGCGTCGGACGGTCGTCGCGAGGTCCGGGCCGGTCAGCGGCTCCTCGCGGCGCACCGCCGGCAGTTCGGCTCGGTCGAGGCCGTGACCGCGGCGGCCGTGCACGGTGAGCGGCTCGTGGTCGTCGAGAGTGCTGCTGCGCTCAGCTCCGGGGACGCGGCCCGAGTGCTCGACGCGGTCGAGCGAGGGCGGGCGACGTTCGCCGGCCCGGCGCGGGTCCGCCCGCCGTCCGACCCGGCACTGGCCGAGCTCCTTGCCGAGCTCAGGTTCGCCGTCGAGCGGGAACGCCTGCTCCCGCCGGACAGCCACGCGGACCGTGCGGAGGCGCACCGGGAGGTCGAGCGGTTGCGCACCGCGGCGCGCCAACGGTCGTGGCATCTCGACGGCGAGGTCGGGCCGCCGGAGGCGCCGACCGCGGCCCGGCTGGTCGACGAGCTGGCGGGCGGCGACGAGGCGGTGGTCGACCTCGTCGGCATCGGCGGCCAGGTGCATGCGGTCGTGGTGGACGGCGACGGGGTCCGGCTGCACCACCTCGCCGAGGTCGACGTGGTGGCTGCGGCCGCGCGCCGGGTGGACGCGGACCTGCGAGCACTGGCCGGGGTTCACCTGCCCGACGCGCTGCGGGCCGTGGTGCGAGGCTCGCTCGAGCGCGGGCTGGCCAGGCTCGACGAGCTCCTGCTCGCGCCGCTGGACCTGCACGGTCCCGTGCAGCTGGCGGCCGGCGGCACGTTCGTCGCCCTGCCGTGGGGCCTGCTGCCCTCCCGCCGGGGGCTCGCGACCAGCGTGGGGAGCCGGCTGACCGCGCAGGCGCCGGCGCCGCGCAAGGACGGCGTGCTGGCGGTGGCCGGACCCGGGCTCACGCTTGCCGAGGACGAAGCCGCAGCGGTGGCCCGTGCGTGGGGCGACGCCACCGTGCTGGCAGGTGCTGCCGCGGCCACGGAGTCGGTCGCAGCCGGTCTGCGCAGCGCCGGCGTGGTCCACCTCGCGGTGCACGGTCGTCACGAGCCCGACAACCCGCTCTTCTCCTGGGTACGGCTCGCCGACGGCCCGCTGTTCGCGCACGAGCTCGAGGGTGCGGACCTGCGTGGGTCGGTCGTGGTGCTCTCGGCGTGCGAGGTCGGCCGGTCCACCGTGCGGCCAGGTGGCGAGGCGCTCGGCATGGCGAGCGTGCTGCTGCGGCTCGGCGCCGAGAACGTCGTGGCGGCCCTGACCCCGCTGCGCGACGACGTCGCAGCCGACCTCGCACCACACCTGCACGCGGCGATCCGGCAGGGCGTCGACCCGGCCGCAGCGCTGGCCGGCGTCCTGTCAGCCGCCGAGGAGCCCGTCCCGCTCGCGTGCTTCGGGGCGCGAGCCGGCGTCGACCCAGGCGAGGTGTGACGCGGCGGCCAGCACCGCGGCGGGGCCGCATCCCTGCAGGTAGGCGCGGCGCCGCGGTCCGGCTGCCGGCACGTCGTACCCGGGTGCGGCGAGGTCGGCGCGCTCGCAGCACTGGGCGAGGACGCGTTGACCGTCGTGACCGGTGACGGCGACCACCCCGGTGACGGCGGCGGGGAAGGCCAGCACCTCGGGGCCGAGGTTGCCGGCGGCGGCGAACACCCGGACCCCGGATGCCATGGCCTCGTGCAGCGTGGTGGTGATCCGTCGTCCGAGCCGCTGACGCCCGAACGGGAGCACGATCACCTCGGCGCCGTGGTTGACCGCCCACCGCACCGCCCGGGCGACGACCGCGTCGCCACCCTCGCGGTCCGGCCGGACCGCCGCGACGAGCAGCTCGGCGGCCGGGAGCAGGCCGCGCACGTGCGCCGCGCCCTGGCCGACCACGAGGGATGCGAGGCCGGTGGCGTGGTCGTCGACGGTGTCCGGTCCGCCGGACCACACGCGGACCCGCGCACCTGCCAGGTCGGGGTGCTGGGTGTCGACGCCGCCGTCCAGGAGCGCGATGCGTCGACCCGCGCCGGCGTTCGCGGACCGCGGCGGCACCGGCACGCTGGGCACGGTGGTGCTCGGCCGGGCCGAGCGGGTGAGCCAGTCCAGGCAGTCGAGCGGCGCCGGGGCCGGCACGCCGGCCGGGCGGACCGGTGCGGGGCGCTGCAGGTCGTCGCGACCGGTGAGACCGGCGGGTCGGGTGGTCACGGTCATCGGGATCCTCTCCTCGGTGGCCCGGTGCGGGTCCTCACCCGGTCGAGAGCACTCCGTGCCCGGTTTGTGACAACCTGACGCGAAGGAGTTCGTCGGCGGTCCCCGTGGCTGATCGAGGCGACGCCCGCGCGAACCGGTGGGACGCCCGACGCCCGGCCGGATTTGGTCGCCGGCCCGCGGGGCGCGTACCCTTGTCGCGCCCAAGACCGCAGGTCGTCCGCCACCGCCAGGTGGCGGATCGAAGTCCCGCTCGTAGCGGAGGCCCGCGCAGGTGAAGGACTCAGGCTCGGAGCGCACTCCGGGCAGCACCGAGCCCCGTGCCTGCGCACGGGGCTCTTCTCGTTCGCGGACCTCGCCTGCGGCACCACCACCGGAAGGAGTGCCATGGCGAGGCCGGACAAGGCGGCCGCCGTCGCCGAGCTCACGGAGAAGTTCCGTGGGTCCAGCGCCGTCGTGCTGACCGAGTACCGCGGGCTCACCGTGACGCAGCTCAAGGAGCTGCGGACGGCGCTGCGCGGTAACGCCACCTACGCCGTGGTGAAGAATACGCTCTCCGCGATCGCGGCCAGGGACGCCGGCATCGAGGGTCTCGATGACCAGCTCAAGGGTCCGACGGCGATCGCCTTCGTCGACGGCGACGCCGTCGCCGTCGCGAAGGGACTGCGTGACTTCGCCAAGGCTCACCACCAGCTCGTGGTCAAGGGGGGCGTCCTCGACGGCAAGCCCCTGTCCGCGGACGACGTCACCAAGCTCGCGGACCTCGAGTCCCGTGAGGTCCTGCTGGCCAAGGCGGCCGGGGCCATGAAGGCCAAGCTCTACCAGGCTGCCTACCTGTTCACCGCGCCGGCCTCCCAGGCCGTGCGCACCATCGATGCCCTGCGCGACAAGCGGGCGACCGAGGAGACGGCGGCCTGAGCCGCCCCTCCGCACCCCAACCCCACCTGCTCGCGCGAGCAGGGCACTAGGAAGGACAACCCCATGGCGAAGCTCACCACCGCCGAGCTGATCGACGCGTTCAAGGAGCTCACCCTCATCGAGCTCTCCGAGTTCGTGAAGGCCTTCGAGGACACCTTCGAGGTCACCGCTGCCGCCCCGGCCGCCGTCGCGGTCGCCGCCCCGGCCGCCGGCGGTGCCGCCGCCGCCGAGGAGGAGGAGGAGAAGACGGAGTTCGACGTCGTCCTCGAGGCCGCCGGCGACAAGAAGATCCAGGTCATCAAGGAGGTGCGCGCGCTCACCAGCCTGGGCCTGAAGGAGGCCAAGGACCTGGTCGACGGCGCCCCGAAGGCGGTCCTGGAGGCCGTCAACAAGGAGGCCGCGGACAAGGCGAAGGCTGCCCTCGAGGGCGCCGGCGCCACCGTCACGGTCAAGTGACGTCCCGCCGCGCGCCGGGCGCCCCGCGGCGCCCCGCCGCGCGCGGCCCGCACCCGTCCGGGTGCGGGCCTCGCCGCGTGCGGGCGCAGAGGGTAGCGGATCGGACGGCCATCCGGGCACTGATCGCAGGTCACGGTTTGGACATCTTGACCAAGCCGAGTATGCTAGCGCTTTGCGCTGACCTGTGTCCGCGACCCCGTATAACCCGAGTCTTCTATCGCCGTGCCCTGGATCGGCGAGCAGCAGCTCGACGGCCGGGGGGTTGCGCCTTCCGGGCCATGCGCAGTACCTCGACCGCAGGGAAGGACCCCTCTTGGCTGCCTCGCGCACCCCTTCTGCACCGAACGACACTGCGAATCGCGCTCGCCGCATCTCCTTCGCCAAGATTCACGAACCGCTCGAGGTCCCCGATCTGCTCGGCCTGCAGACCGAGAGCTTCGACTGGCTGCTGGGCAACGCCGTCTGGCAGGAGCGCGTCGCGCAGGCCAAGGCCACCGGTCGTGGCGACGTCCCCGAGACCTCCGGGCTGGAGGAGATCTTCGAGGAGATCTCGCCCATCGAGGACTTCGGCGGCAGCATGTCGCTGTCCTTCCGCGACCACCGCTTCGAGCCGCCGAAGTACACCGCGGACGAGTGCAAGGAGAAGGACTTCACCTTCGCCGCGCCGCTGTTCGTGACCGCCGAGTTCGTCAACTACACGACCGGTGAGATCAAGAGCCAGACGGTCTTCATGGGCGAGTTCCCGCTGATGACCGAGCGGGGCACGTTCATCATCAACGGCACCGAGCGCGTGGTCGTCTCGCAGCTCGTCCGTTCGCCCGGTGTCTACTTCGAGCGCACCCCGGACAAGACCTCCGACAAGGACGTCTTCACCGCCAAGATCATCCCGAGCCGCGGCGCGTGGCTCGAGTTCGAGATCGACAAGCGCGACGCGGTCGGCGTGCGCGTGGACCGCAAGCGCAAGCAGTCCGTCACGGTCTTCCTCAAGGCGCTCGGCCTGACCGAGTCCGAGATCCGCGAGGAGTTCGCCCAGTTCCCGGCGGTCCTGGAGACCCTCGAGAAGGACCACGTCCAGACCCAGGACGAGGCGCTGCTCGACATCTACCGCAAGATCCGCCCGGGCGAGCCGCCGACGATCGACGCCGGCCGCGCGCTGCTGGACAACTTCTACTTCAACGCCAAGCGCTACGACCTGGCGAAGGTCGGTCGCTACAAGATCGACAAGAAGCTCGGCATCGACGCGCCGCTGAGCGACTCGGTGCTCTCGGTGGCGGACGTCGTCGCGACCATCAAGTACCTGGCCGCGCTGCACGCCGACGTCACGACCCTGCCGGGCATGCGCGCCGGCGAGACGGTGGACGTCCGCGTCGAGACCGACGACATCGACCACTTCGGCAACCGTCGCATCCGGGCGGTCGGCGAGCTGATCCAGAACCAGGTCCGCACCGGCCTGTCCCGCATGGAGCGCGTGGTCCGTGAGCGGATGACCACCCAGGACGTCGAGGCGATCACGCCGCAGACCCTGATCAACATCCGCCCGGTCGTGGCGAGCATCCGCGAGTTCTTCGGGACCTCGCAGCTGTCGCAGTTCATGGACCAGAACAACCCGCTCGCGGGTCTGACCCACAAGCGCCGCCTCTCGGCGCTCGGCCCGGGCGGTCTGTCCCGCGACCGCGCCGGCATGGACGTCCGCGACGTGCACCCCTCGCACTACGGCCGGATGTGCCCGATCGAGACCCCTGAGGGTCCGAACATCGGCCTGATCGGCTCGCTGGCCACCTACGGCCGGATCAACCCGTTCGGCTTCGTCGAGACGCCGTACCGGAAGGTCACCGACGGCCGGGTCACCGACGAGGTGCACTACCTCACCGCCGACGACGAGGACCGTCACGTCATCGCCCAGGCCAACGCCCCGGTGCACGGCGACGGCCGGTTCGTCGAGGACGCGGTGCTGGTGCGCGTCAAGGGTGGCGAGGTCGAGCTCGTGCCGCCGAACGCGGTGGACTACATGGACGTCTCGCCGCGGCAGATGGTGTCCGTCGCGACCGCGATGATCCCGTTCCTCGAGCACGACGACGCGAACCGCGCGCTGATGGGCGCGAACATGCAGCGCCAGGCCGTGCCGCTGGTGCGCTCGGAGGCCCCGCTGGTCGGTACCGGCATGGAGCGCCGGGCCGCGGTGGACGCCGGTGACGTGGTCGTGGCCGCGAAGGCCGGTGTGGTCACCGAGGTGTCCGCCGACCTGATCACCGTCGCCAACGACGACGCGACGCAGAGCAGCTACCGGCTGCAGAAGTTCCGCCGCTCCAACCAGGGCACCTGCTACAACCAGCGCGTCCTGGTCGACGAGGGCATGCGGGTCGAGGTGGGCACCGCGCTCGCCGACGGCCCGGCCACCGACGAGGGCGAGCTCGCGCTCGGCCGCAACCTGCTCGTCGCGTTCATGTCGTGGGAGGGCTACAACTACGAGGACGCGATCATCCTGAGCCAGCGCCTGGTGCAGGACGACGTGCTCTCCTCGATCCACATCGAGGAGCACGAGGTCGACGCGCGCGACACGAAGCTCGGCCCCGAGGAGATCACCCGGGACATCCCGAACGTCTCCGAGGAGGTCCTGGCGGACCTGGACGAGCGCGGCATCGTGCGGATCGGCGCGGAGGTCTCCGCGGGCGACATCCTGGTCGGCAAGGTGACCCCCAAGGGTGAGACCGAGCTGACCCCGGAGGAGCGCCTGCTGCGCGCGATCTTCGGCGAGAAGGCCCGCGAGGTCCGGGACACCTCGCTCAAGGTGCCGCACGGCGAGTCCGGCACCGTGATCGAGGTCCGCACGTTCAACCGTGAGGACGGCGACGAGCTGCCCGCCGGCGTGAACGAGCTGGTCCGCGTCTACATCGCCCAGCGCCGCAAGATCACCGACGGCGACAAGCTCGCCGGCCGGCACGGCAACAAGGGCGTCATCTCGAAGATCCTGCCGGTCGAGGACATGCCGTTCCTCGCCGACGGCACCGCGGTCGACGTCGTGCTCAACCCGCTCGGCGTGCCCGGCCGGATGAACGTCGGGCAGGTGCTCGAGGTCCACCTCGGCTGGATCGCCAAGCAGGGCTGGGACATCACCGAGCTGAAGAAGACCGCTGAGTGGCTCAAGAAGGTGCCGGCCGAGGCCCTCGCCAGCGAGCCCGGCACCCCGGTCGCCACGCCGGTGTTCGACGGTGTCTCCGAGGACGTCCTCACCGGGCTCCTCGAGCACGTGACGCCCAACCGTGACGGCGAGCGGATGGTCAACGAGAACGGCAAGGCCGTGCTGTTCGACGGCCGCTCGGGTGAGCCGTTCCCGGAGCCGATCGCGGTCGGCTACATGTACATCCTCAAGCTGCACCACCTGGTCGACGACAAGATCCACGCACGGTCGACGGGTCCGTACTCGATGATCACCCAGCAGCCGCTCGGTGGTAAGGCGCAGTTCGGCGGTCAGCGGTTCGGCGAGATGGAGGTGTGGGCCCTGGAGGCGTACGGCGCCGCCTACACGCTGCAGGAGCTGCTCACCATCAAGTCGGACGACGTGCCTGGTCGCGTCAAGGTGTACGAGGCGATCGTCAAGGGCGAGAACATCCCCGACTCGGGCATCCCGGAGTCCTTCAAGGTGCTCCTCAAGGAGATGCAGTCGCTCTGCCTGAACGTCGAGGTGCTGTCCGCGGACGGCGTCTCCATCGACATGAAGGAGAACGACGACGAGGTGTACCGGGCCGCGGAGGAGCTGGGCATCGACCTGTCCCGCCGCCCGAACGCCTCGAGCATCGAGGAGATCTGAGCTCGTCGGAGCCGTTTCGGTTCCATCCGCGGTCGCGCGCGTGACCGCAGGACACAGACTGCGTGAACTTCAGACGAAGGAAGTAGGACACCTTGCTCGACGTCAACGTCTTCGACGAGCTGCGTATCGGCCTGGCCACCGCGGAGGACATCCGCGCGTGGTCGCACGGCGAGGTCAAGAAGCCCGAGACCATCAACTACCGCACCCTCAAGCCGGAGAAGGACGGTCTCTTCTGCGAGAAGATCTTCGGTCCCACCCGGGACTGGGAGTGCTACTGCGGCAAGTACAAGCGCGTGCGCTTCAAGGGGATCGTCTGCGAGCGGTGCGGCGTGGAGGTCACCCGCTCGAAGGTGCGCCGTGAGCGGATGGGCCACATCGAGCTCGCCGCCCCGGTGACGCACATCTGGTTCTTCAAGGGTGTGCCCTCGCGCCTGGGCTACCTGCTCGACCTGGCCCCGAAGGACCTGGAGAAGGTCATCTACTTCGCGGCCTACATGATCACCGAGGTCGACGAGGAGGGCCGGACCGAGGACCTGCCGAACCTCCAGCACGAGATCGACCTGGAGAAGCAGGAGATCGCCAAGCGCCGCGACGTCGACATCGACGCCCGTGCGCAGGTGCTCGAGTCCGACCTCGCCGAGCTCGAGGCCGAGGGTGCCAAGGCCGACGCGCGCCGCAAGGTGCGGGACTCGGCCGAGCGCGAGATGGCCTCGATCCGCAAGCGTGCGGACGCCGAGATCGACCGGCTCGAGCAGGTCTGGGACCGCTTCAAGAACCTCAAGGTCGCCGACCTCGAGGGCGACGAGCTGCTCTACCGGCAGATGGGCGACCGGTACGGCAACTACTTCAAGGGCTCGATGGGCGCCGCGGCGATCCAGAAGCGCCTGGAGACCTTCGACCTCGACGCCGAGGCCGAGTCGCTGCGCGAGGTCATCCGCACCGGCCGTGGCCAGCGCAAGACCCGTGCGCTCAAGCGCCTCAAGGTGGTCAACGCGTTCCTGACCACGTCGAACTCGCCGCAGGCGATGGTCCTCGACGCCGTCCCGGTGATCCCGCCGGACCTGCGCCCGATGGTCCAGCTCGACGGTGGCCGGTTCGCCACGTCGGACCTGAACGACCTGTACCGCCGAGTGATCAACCGGAACAACCGGCTCAAGCGCCTGCTCGACCTCGGTGCGCCGGAGATCATCGTCAACAACGAGAAGCGGATGCTCCAGGAGGCCGTCGACGCGCTGTTCGACAACGGCCGCCGCGGTCGTCCGGTCACCGGCCCGGGCAACCGGCCGCTGAAGTCGATCTCCGACATGCTCAAGGGCAAGCAGGGCCGGTTCCGCCAGAACCTGCTCGGCAAGCGCGTGGACTACTCGGGCCGTTCGGTCATCGTGGTGGGCCCGGAGCTGAAGCTGCACCAGTGCGGCCTGCCCAAGCAGATGGCGCTCGAGCTCTTCAAGCCGTTCGTGATGAAGCGCCTGGTGGACCTCAACCACGCGCAGAACATCAAGTCGGCCAAGCGGATGGTCGAGCGGGCCCGCCCGCAGGTGTGGGACGTGCTCGAGGAGGTCATCACCGAGCACCCGGTGCTGCTGAACCGTGCACCGACCCTGCACCGCCTCGGCATCCAGGCCTTCGAGCCGGTTCTCGTGGAGGGCAAGGCCATCCACCTGCACCCGCTGGTCTGCGGCGCGTTCAACGCGGACTTCGACGGCGACCAGATGGCCGTCCACCTGCCGCTGTCGGCGGAGGCGCAGGCCGAGGCCCGCATCCTCATGCTGTCGAGCAACAACATCCTCAAGCCGTCCGACGGCCGCCCGGTGACCATGCCCTCGCAGGACATGATCATCGGTCTGTTCCACCTCACCACCGACCGCCCCGAGGCGGTCGGCGAGGGTCGGGCGTTCGGCTCGGTGGCCGAGGCGATGATGGCGTTCGACCAGGGCACCCTCGACCTCAACGCCGAGGTGACCCTGCGGATGAGCGACCTGGTGCCCGGTGACGGCGACTTCGGCCTGCCGGAGGAGTGGGAGCCGGGCGACGCGGCGATGGTCAAGACCACGCTGGGTCGCGCGCTGTTCAACGAGCTCCTGCCGGTCGACTACCCGTACGTGAACCGCCCGGTCGACAAGAAGAAGCTCTCCGGCATCGTCAACGACCTCGCCGAGCGGTACCCGAAGGTCGAGGTCGCCGCGAGCCTGGACGCGCTCAAGGACGCCGGCTACCGGTGGGCCACCCGCTCGGGTGTCACCATCGCGATCTCCGACGTGCCGATCCCGCCGTCGAAGCAGTCGATCCTCGAGGAGTACGAGGCCCGCGCTGCGAAGATCCAGGGTCAGTTCGACAAGGGTCTGATCACCGACGACGAGCGCCGCCAGGAGCTCATCGAGATCTGGACCCAGGCCACCGACGACGTCGCCAAGGCGATGCAGGCCAACTTCCCGGCCCGCAACACGCTGTACCGGATGGTCGGCTCGGGCGCGCGAGGCAACTGGATGCAGGTCCGCCAGATCGCGGGCATGCGTGGCCTGGTCGCCAACCCGAAGGGCGAGATCATGCCTCGCCCGATCAAGTCGAACTACCGCGAGGGCCTGTCGGTCCTGGAGTACTTCATCGCGACGCACGGCGCCCGCAAGGGTCTGGCGGACACCGCGCTGCGGACCGCCGACTCGGGTTACCTCACGCGTCGTCTGGTGGACGTCTCGCAGGACGTCATCATCCGTGAGGAGGACTGCGGCACCGAGCGGGGTCTGACCCTGCCGATCGCCACGGTGCTCCCGGACGGCACGACGGTTCGTCACGAGAAGGTCGAGACCAGCGTCTACGCGCGGACCCTCGCCACCGACCTGGTCGGCGACGACGGCACGATCGTGGCGCGGGCCGGTGACGACGCGGGCGACCTGCTGATCGACGCGGCCGTCGCGGCCGGCGTGACCGACATCAAGGTCCGGTCGGTGCTCACCTGCGAGTCGCGCGTGGGCACCTGCGCCAAGTGCTACGGCCGTTCGCTGGCCACCGGCAAGCTGGTGGACATCGGCGAGGCGGTCGGCATCATCGCGGCGCAGTCCATCGGTGAGCCGGGCACGCAGCTGACGATGCGTACCTTCCACACCGGTGGTGTGGCGTCGGCCGACGACATCACCCAGGGTCTGCCGCGTGTCCAGGAGCTCTTCGAGGCCCGCACCCCGAAGGGTGAGGGCACCATCGCGGAGTACTCCGGTCGGGTCGCGATCGAGGAGGACGAGCGCACCCGTCGCATCGTCCTGACCCCGGACGACGGCACCGACGAGGTGGCGTACCCGCTGACCAAGCGCTCGCGCGTGCTGATCGAGGACGGCGACCACGTCGAGGTCGGCCAGCTGCTGGTGCAGGGTGCGGTGGACCCGAAGAAGGTGCTGCGCATCCTCGGCCCGCGTGCCACCCAGAAGCACCTGGTGGACGAGGTCCAGGAGACCTACCGGTCGCAGGGTGTGGACATCCACGACAAGCACATCGAGGTCATCGTGCGGCAGATGCTGCGGCGCGTGACCGTGCTCGACTCGGGTGACACCGACCTGCTGCCGGGCGAGCTGGCCGAGCGTGGCCGGTTCGAGGACGCGAACCGCAAGGCGATCGCCGAGGGCGGCCAGCCGGCCTCGGGCCGTCCGGAGCTGATGGGCATCACCAAGGCCTCGCTCGCGACCGACTCGTGGCTGTCGGCGGCCTCCTTCCAGGAGACCACCCGGGTGCTCACCGAGGCGGCCATGAGCGGTCGCAGCGACCCGCTGCTGGGCCTCAAGGAGAACGTCATCATCGGCAAGCTCATCCCCGCGGGTACCGGTCTTCCCCGGTACCGCAACATCGCGGTCGAGCCCACCGAGGAGGCCAAGGCCGAGCTCTACCCGAGCTTCGGCTACGACGAGATCGACTTCCCGCCGCTCGGCATGGGCAGCGGCGAGGCGATCCCGCTCGACGACATCGACTTCGGCGACCTTCGCTGATCGAGGCCGACCCGACGAGGGGCCCGCACCGCAACGGTGCGGGCCCCTCGTCACGTCCCGGTGGTCCCGCTCCGTGCCGTCCGCCGCTGCTAACGTGACCGCGGCCTGACGAAGGGGGCACCCGATGACCGGACCGAGCGTCGAGCACGCCGCGCCACAAGGCGCGCCGGGCACGGCCTCCCACGAGACCGTGGCGCCCGGGCGACCCGGGCCGCGCCTGCCCTGGGTGATCGCGGCAGTCGCGGCTCTCGTGGCCGTCGTGGCCGTCGTGGGGCTCGTGGCGGTGTGGCCACGTGGGTCGAGCGGTGCCTCGAGCTCGACCTCGGCCGGCTTCGCCACGCCCGAGGAGGCGATCCGGCAGGTCGCGGAGACCGTCGCGGCAGGCGACCTGGCGGGCGCGGCCGAGGCCTTCGCGGTCGGCCCGATCGTCGAGGGCTACTCGTTCGAGGCGGAGGCCGAGCGCCTGCGCGGTGTCACACCTGTCGGCTGGCTCCCGGCCGAGGACGAGGGGTACCGGGCGATCGACACCGGCCTGCGGCAAGGGCAGGTCGCCCTGCAGCTGCGGCAGGTCGTCTGGCAGCTCACGGCTCCCGAGCGCGACGTCTGGCTGGCGACCGACGTCGGTGCGGATCTCACGGCGGCAGAGCTCGCCGCCGACCTCGATCCGACCGAGCTGGCGGGGCTGCAGGTCGAGCGGGTCGACCTGCTGGGCGCGGCAGGTGGCGCCTGGGCGCAGTACGCGGCCGAGATGGCGGCGATCTACGGGGCCGACGACTACCAGGACGCAGCCGTGCTCTACCGGACGCCGGCCGGCACCCGGAGGGGTGGTGCGCTGCTCCTCGAGTACGACGGCCGGTGGTACGTGTGGAGCCTGCAGTCGTACCTCTCGGACGTCTCCAGCGGCACGCTCGAACCGACCACGGCCAAGGAGTACGCGAGTCTGGTCGCGGAGGCGCAGGACCGCGGCTCGCGCGCGTGAGCCGGTCCCTCCCCGCACGCTGAGCGGGGATGCCACCACCGGTGAGGCGCCAAGGTCCCCCGGACCGGTGCCGGTGCCCGGCCCGCTTTGACGGTTCTCGGGGGCAGTCGGTATCGTGGGCCCCTGTGCCCGCGTCGTCGGGCTCTCGCGCGCGCTTCAGAGCGGTGCCCCGGCCTCAAGGCCATGGGGCGCGGTGACGGGGCCGGGTGGCCGGTCCACCACCGCGCGGTCCTACCGCCTCGACAAGAATGGCGGGCAGGATCGCGCTCAGGTGGCCCGACACGCCCGGGTGCGGGGGTCGGATCGGCCGGCACGGCCGAGGTCCGGGAAGCGCCCGGCCCGAGGACAACGTTCAAAGCCAAGAAGACGGAGACGCAGTGCCCACGATCCAGCAGCTCGTGCGCAAGGGACGGGCTTCCAAGCCGAACTCGTCCAAGACGCCGGCCCTCAAGGGGAGCCCGCAGCGGCGCGGTGTGTGCACCCGCGTCTACACCACGACCCCGAAGAAGCCGAACTCGGCGCTGCGCAAGGTGGCGCGTGTGAAGCTCTCCACCGGGATCGAGGTCACGGCGTACATCCCGGGTGTCGGCCACAACCTGCAGGAGCACTCGATCGTGCTCGTGCGCGGCGGCCGTGTGAAGGACCTGCCGGGTGTTCGCTACAAGATCATCCGCGGCGCGCTGGACACCCAGGGCGTCAAGAACCGCCAGCAGGCCCGCAGCCGGTACGGCGCCAAGAAGGAGAAGAGCTGATGCCTCGCAAGGGCCCGGCCCCGAAGCGGCCGCTCATCACCGACCCCGTCTACGGGTCGCCGATCGTCACCCAGCTGATCAACAAGGTCCTGCTGGACGGCAAGAAGTCCGTCGCCGAGGCCATCGTCTACGGCGCGCTCGAGGGCGTGCGGGAGAAGACCGGCCAGGACCCGGTGACCGTGCTCAAGCGCGCGCTGGACAACGTCCGCCCGTCGCTCGAGGTCCGCTCCCGCCGCGTCGGTGGTGCGACCTACCAGGTGCCGGTCGAGGTGCGCGCCACGCGCCAGACCACGCTGGCCCTGCGCTGGCTGGTCGACTTCTCGCGCGCTCGCCGCGAGAAGACCATGACCGAGCGGCTCATGAACGAGATCCTCGACGCCTCGAACGGGCTCGGTGCGTCCGTCAAGCGCCGCGAGGACATGCACAAGATGGCCGAGTCGAACAAGGCCTTCGCGCACTACCGCTGGTAATCCCGGCGGGCGACCCAGGAAGGGCCCACAACCGTGGCACTTGACGTGCTCACCGACCTCACGAAGGTCCGCAACATCGGCATCATGGCCCACATCGATGCCGGCAAGACGACCACCACCGAGCGGATCCTGTTCTACACCGGGATCAACTACAAGATCGGTGAGGTCCACGACGGCGCTGCCACGATGGACTGGATGGAGCAGGAGCAGGAGCGCGGCATCACGATCACGTCCGCCGCGACGACCTGCTTCTGGCAGAAGAACCAGATCAACATCATCGACACGCCCGGTCACGTCGACTTCACCGTCGAGGTGGAGCGCTCGCTGCGCGTGCTCGACGGCGCGGTCGCGGTGTTCGACGGCAAGGAGGGCGTGGAGCCCCAGTCGGAGACCGTGTGGCGTCAGGCGGACAAGTACAACGTCCCGCGGATCTGCTTCGTCAACAAGATGGACAAGCTCGGCGCGGACTTCTACTACACCGTCGACACGATCATCAACCGGCTCAAGGCCAAGCCCCTGGTCCTGCAGCTGCCGATCGGCGCGGAGAGCGACTTCATCGGTGTCGTCGACCTGATCTACCGCCGCGCGCTGACCTGGCGCGGTGACGTCCAGAAGGGCGAGGACTACACCATCGAGGAGATCCCCGCGGACCTCGTCGACAAGGTCGAGGAGTACCGTCAGGCGCTGCTCGAGACCGTCGCCGAGTCGGACGAGGAGCTGCTCGAGAAGTACCTCGGCGGCGAGGAGCTGACCGAGGACGAGATCAAGGGCGCGATCCGGAAGCTGACGATCGCCGGCGAGATCTACCCGGTGCTGTGCGGCTCGGCGTTCAAGAACAAGGGCGTGCAGCCCATGCTCGACGCCGTGATCGACTACCTGCCGGCGCCGCTCGACGTGCCTGCCGTGCTGGGCCACAAGCCCGGCCACGAGTCCGAGCACATCGAGCGCCACCCGGACGCCACCGAGCCGTTCTCGGCCCTGGCGTTCAAGGTCGCCGCGCACCCCTTCTTCGGCAAGCTCACCTACGTCCGCGTCTACTCGGGCAAGGTGGCCACCGGCAACCAGGTCATCAACTCGACCAAGGGCAAGAAGGAGCGCATCGGGAAGATGTTCCAGATGCACTCCAACAAGGAGAACCCGGTCGAGGAGGCCAGCGCCGGCCACATCTACGCGTTCATCGGGCTCAAGGACACCACCACCGGTGACACCCTGTGCGACCCGAACGCGCAGGTCGTCCTGGAGTCGATGACGTTCCCCGAGCCGGTCATCGACGTGGCGATCGAGCCCAAGACGAAGGGCGACCAGGAGAAGCTCTCCATCGCGATCCAGAAGCTCGCCGAGGAGGACCCGACGTTCCGGGTCAAGCTCGACGAGGAGACCGGCCAGACCGTCATCGGCGGTATGGGCGAGCTCCACCTGGACATCCTGGTCGACCGGATGAAGCGCGAGTTCAAGGTCGAGGCGAACGTCGGCAAGCCGCAGGTCGCCTACCGCGAGACCATCCGCCGCAAGGTCGAGAAGATCGACTACACGCACAAGAAGCAGACCGGTGGTTCCGGCCAGTACGCGAAGGTGCAGATGACCTTCGAGCCGCTGGACTCGGCCGAGGGCGAGCTCTACGAGTTCGTCAACGCCGTCACCGGTGGCCGCGTCCCGCGCGAGTACATCCCCAGCGTGGACCAGGGCGTGCAGTCGGCCATGGAGCTCGGCGTGCTGGCCGGCTTCCCGCTGGTCGGCGTGAAGGCCACCCTCGTGGACGGTCAGTCGCACGACGTCGACTCCTCCGAGATGGCGTTCAAGATCGCCGGCTCGATGGTCCTCAAGGAGGCCGTCAAGCGCGCCGACCCGGTGCTCCTCGAGCCGATCATGGCCGTCGAGGTGCGCACGCCCGAGGACTACATGGGCGATGTCATCGGCGACCTGAACTCCCGCCGCGGCA
Source organism: Actinotalea endophytica (assembly GCF_025717005.1). GTDB lineage: Bacteria > Actinomycetota > Actinomycetes > Actinomycetales > Cellulomonadaceae > Actinotalea. The sequence goes on along the minus strand of NZ_JAOVZU010000008.1, from coordinate 161,822 downwards.
TGATCCAGTCCATGGAGGACGCGACGGGCGTGAAGGTCATCCGCGCGCACGTCCCGCTGTCGGAGATGTTCGGGTACGTCGGTGACCTGCGGTCGAAGACCCAGGGTCGCGCGGTGTACTCCATGCAGTTCGACTCCTACGCCGAGGTTCCCAAGAACGTGGCGGAGGAGATCATCAAGAAGACCCGGGGCGAGTAGTCCCACAGGTCGGTCATCAACACATCCATCAACCTGTAGCGACCGCAACGCCCCGCAGGCGTCACCTGGCACCTGCATCGTTCGGCACAACTACCCAGTCCGAGGAGGACAACAGTGGCTAAGGCCAAGTTCGAGCGGACCAAGCCGCACGTGAACATCGGGACCATCGGTCACGTCGACCACGGCAAGACGACGCTGACCGCTGCCATCTCGAAGGTGCTGCACGACAAGTACCCCGACCTGAACCCCTTCACGCCGTTCGACGAGATCGACAAGGCGCCGGAGGAGAAGCAGCGCGGTATCACGATCAACATCGCGCACGTCGAGTACGAGACCGACAAGCGGCACTACGCCCACGTCGACGCGCCGGGTCACGCCGACTACATCAAGAACATGATCACCGGTGCCGCGCAGATGGACGGCGCGATCCTCGTGGTCGCGGCGACCGACGGCCCGATGGCCCAGACTCGTGAGCACGTGCTGCTCGCCCGTCAGGTCGGCGTGCCCTACCTGCTCGTGGCGCTGAACAAGGCCGACATGGTCGACGACGAGGAGATCCTCGAGCTCGTCGAGATGGAGGTCCGCGAGCTGCTGTCGTCGCAGGGCTTCGACGGCGACGACTGCCCGGTCGTCCGCGTGTCCGGCCTCAAGGCGCTCGAGGGCGACCCGGAGTGGGTCAAGTCCGTCGAGGAGCTGCTGGAGGCCGTGGACAACGCGATCCCGGACCCGGTCCGCGACATGGACAAGCCGTTCCTGATGCCGATCGAGGACGTCTTCACGATCACCGGCCGCGGCACCGTCGTGACCGGCAAGGTCGACCGTGGGAAGCTCGCGATCAACTCCGAGGTCGAGATCCTCGGCATCCGCGCGCCGCAGAAGACCACGGTCACCGGCATCGAGATGTTCCACAAGTCGATGGACGAGGCGTGGGCCGGCGAGAACTGCGGTCTGCTGCTCCGCGGCATCAAGCGTGAGGAGGTGGAGCGCGGTCAGGTCGTCGCCAAGCCGGGCACCATCACCCCGCACACCGACTTCGAGGCCCAGGTCTACGTCCTGGCCAAGGACGAGGGCGGCCGCCACAACCCGTTCTACTCGAACTACCGTCCGCAGTTCTACTTCCGGACGACCGACGTCACCGGCGTCATCACGCTGCCCGAGGGCACCGAGATGGTCATGCCCGGCGACAACACCGAGATGACGGTCGAGCTCATCCAGCCGATCGCCATGGAGGAGGGCCTCGGCTTCGCCATCCGTGAGGGTGGCCGGACCGTCGGCTCCGGCAAGGTCATCAAGATCCTCAAGTGAGCCGGTCGAGGGCCCGGGCATCGCGCCCGGGCCCTCGCCCTGCCGCTGCCGACGCGGTGGGACGAGCTCGACGGCCCCTCGGGGTCGACCGATTGGCCAGATCGGGTCGGCATCTGGCACACTAGTCAGGTTGCCCGGCGCCGGGTGCGCTGTGAACTGCCGTCAGACGGCAGGGCGCGGTGCGCGGCGCGGGAGACGTGGCCGCGAACCGGCCGCCTCTTCGAGGCGGGGGAGCGGGCACGACAGGCATCCAACGACCTCGCACCATCAGGTGCGCAGCGCAGAGGTGCGTCGCGACATGCGACACGCCCGAGTGCGGGGGTCGGGTTCCAGCGGTACGAGAGAGAGAGTCAGACGACGCCATGGCGGGACAGAAGATCCGCATCCGGCTCAAGTCCTACGACCACGAGGTCATCGACAGCTCGGCGCGCAAGATCGTCGACACGGTGACCCGCGCCGGTGCGACTGTGGTGGGCCCGGTGCCGCTGCCGACCGAGAAGAACGTGTTCTGCGTGATCCGGTCGCCGCACAAGTACAAGGACAGCCGCGAGCACTTCGAGATGCGTACCCACAAGCGTCTCATCGACATCATCGATCCCACTCCGAAGGCCGTCGATTCGCTCATGCGTCTCGACCTGCCGGCGGACGTGAACATCGAGATCAAGCTCTGAGCCGGAGATCACGATGACTGCGACTTCCACGAAGCCGATCACCGCGCTGCTCGGCACGAAGCTCGGCATGACCCAGGTCTGGGACGAGGCCGGCAAGCTCGTGCCGGTCACCGTCGTCCGGGTCGACACCAACGTCGTCACCCAGGTGCGCAACGTCGAGGCCGATGGCTACGACTCCGTGCAGCTGGGCTTCGGCGCGATCGACCCGCGCAAGGTGACCAAGCCGCTCAAGGGCCACTTCGAGAAGGCCGGCGTGACCCCGCGTCGTCACCTCGTCGAGGTGCGCACCGCGAACGCCGCCGACTTCGCGCCGGGCCAGGAGATCGCCGCCGACGCGTTCGAGGCGGGCGAGCCCGTCGACGTGGTCGGCACCACCAAGGGCAAGGGCACGGCCGGTGTCATGAAGCGTCACGGCTTCGCCGGCGTGAGTGCCTCCCACGGTGCGCACCGCAACCACCGCAAGCCGGGTTCGATCGGCGCCTGCGCGACCCCGAGCCGGGTCTTCAAGGGTGTCCGGATGGCCGGCCGGATGGGCAACGTGCGCCAGACCACCCAGAACCTGACCGTGCACGCGGTCGACGTCGAGAAGGGTCTGCTGCTCGTCAAGGGCGCGGTCCCCGGTCCGCGTGGCGGCGTCGTGCTGGTCAAGACTGCCGCGAAGGGGGCGTGACCATGTCTGAGTCCACCCAGACGCTGACCGTCGACGTCCTGGACGCGAAGGGCAAGAAGTCCGGCACCGCCGAGCTCCCCGCCGAGATCTTCGACGTCCAGACCAACGTTCCGCTGATCCACCAGGTCGTGGTGGCCCAGCTGGCCGCGGCCCGTCAGGGCACGCACGCCACCAAGACCCGGGGCATGGTCTCCGGCGGTGGCAAGAAGCCGTACCGCCAGAAGGGCACCGGCCGCGCCCGCCAGGGTTCGACCCGGGCGCCGCAGTTCGCCGGTGGTGGCGTGGTGCACGGCCCGCAGCCGCGTGACTACAGCCAGCGGACCCCGAAGAAGATGAAGGCCGCCGCGCTGCGCGGCGCGCTGTCGGACCGGGCCCGCGCCGGTCGCGTCCACGTGGTCGACGGTTTCGTCGGTGACGAGGTCTCGACCAAGGCCGCGCTCGCGGTGCTCGCCGCAGTGACCCCGCGTCGCCACGTGCTCGTGGTGCTCGACCGCGCCGACGACGCGTCGTGGAAGTCGCTGCGCAACGTCGCCCAGGTGCACCTGCTCACCGCGGACCAGCTCAACACGTACGACGTGCTGGTCAGCGACGACGTGGTGTTCACCCGGACCGCGCTCGACGCCTTCCTGACCCGGCCGGCCGGCCGCGGCGCGAAGGCCGTCGCGACCTCGTCCGAGGCGTCCGAGCTCGAGGCGGAGGAGTCGAAGTGACCGAGCTGAACAAGGACCCCCGCGACGTGCTCGTCGCGCCGGTGGTCTCCGAGAAGAGCTACGGCCTGCTCGACGAGGGCAAGTACACGTTCCTCGTCGACCCGCGGGCCAACAAGACCGAGATCAAGATCGCTGTCGAGCAGGTGTTCGGCGTGAAGGTCGCCTCGGTCAACACGATCAACCGCAAGGGCAAGGTGCGCCGGACCCGCTTCGGGATGGGCAAGCGCAAGGACACCAAGCGTGCGGTCGTGACCCTGTCCGAGGGAACCATCGACATCTTCGGCGGACCGGTCGGCTGAGGCCGGCCCGAACGGATCAAGGACAACCATGGGAATCCGCAAGTACAAGCCGACGACGCCGGGTCGCCGCGGCTCGAGTGTCGCCGACTTCGTCGAGATCACCCGGTCGACCCCCGAGAAGTCGCTGGTCCGGCCGCTGCCGAAGAACGGCGGTCGCAACAGCTCGGGTCGGATCACGGTCCGGCACCAGGGTGGCGGCCACAAGCGCGCCTACCGGGTCATCGACTTCCGTCGTCACGACAAGGACGGCGTGCCGGCCAAGGTCGCTCACATCGAGTACGACCCGAACCGCACGGCGCGGATCGCGCTGCTGCACTACGCCGACGGCGAGAAGCGCTACATCCTCGCGCCGAACCGGCTCGCGCAGGGCGACACCGTGGAGAACGGTCCGTCGGCCGACATCAAGCCCGGCAACAACCTGCCGCTGCGCAACATCCCGACCGGTACCGTCGTGCACGCGATCGAGCTCAAGCCCGGTGGCGGCGCGAAGATCGCGCGGTCGGCCGGCGCCTCGGTGCAGCTGGTCGCCAAGGACGGTCCGTACGCCCAGCTGCGCATGCCGTCCGGTGAGATCCGCAACGTCGACCTGCGCTGCCGCGCCACGGTCGGCGAGGTCGGCAACGCCGAGCAGTCCAACATCAACTGGGGCAAGGCCGGCCGGATGCGCTGGAAGGGCAAGCGCCCGACCGTCCGCGGTGTCGCCATGAACCCGATCGACCACCCGCACGGCGGTGGTGAGGGCAAGACGTCCGGTGGCCGTCACCCGGTGAGCCCCTGGGGCCAGCCGGAGGGCCGCACGCGTCACCCGCACAAGGAGAGCGACAAGCTCATCGTCCGCCGCCGTCGCACCGGCAAGAAGCGCTGAGGAGAGCACCGATGCCGCGCAGCCTGAAGAAGGGCCCCTTCGTCGACGACCACCTGCAGAAGAAGGTGGACGTGCAGAACGAGAAGGGCACCAAGACGGTCATCAAGACCTGGTCCCGCCGGTCGATGATCACCCCGGACTTCCTGGGGCACACCTTCGCCGTGCACGACGGTCGCAAGCACGTCCCGGTCTTCGTGACCGAGTCGATGGTCGGCCACAAGCTCGGCGAGTTCGCCCCCACGCGGACCTTCCGCGGCCACGAGAAGGACGACCGCAAGGGCCGCCGCCGCTGAGGCGCGCCCCGAGCGATCGACGACACCAGAAAGCAGGACAGCAATGGAAGCCAAGGCGCAGGCGCGGTTCGTCCGTGTCACGCCCCTCAAGGCCCGGCGCGTCGTGGACCTGATCCGTGGCAAGCGGGCCGAGGAGGCCGTGGCGACCCTGAGGTTCGCGCCCCAGGCCGCCGGCGAGCCGGTGCGCAAGGTGGTCGAGTCGGCCATCGCCAACGCGCGGGTCAAGGCCGACCGAGCGGGTGAGGCGTTCGACGCCTCGACGCTCGTCGTCTCCGAGGCCTACGTCGACGAGGGCCCGACGCTCAAGCGGTTCCGTCCGCGCGCGCAGGGCCGGGCCAGCCGCATCCTCAAGCGCACGAGCCACATCACCGTGGTCGTCGCGCCGACCCCGACGAAGGAGAGGACCCGCTAGTGGGACAGAAGGTCAACCCGCACGGGTACCGTCTCGGCATCACCACCGACCACCGGTCGCGCTGGTTCGCCGACAGCACCAAGCCCGGTCAGCGCTACCGCGACTACGTCCGTGAGGACGTCCAGATCCGCAAGCTCATGAGCCAGGGTCTGGAGCGGGCCGGCATCGCCAAGGTGGAGATCGAGCGCACCCGCGACCGGGTCCGCGTCGACATCCACACCGCGCGTCCCGGCATCGTCATCGGTCGTCGTGGCGCCGAGGCGGACCGCATCCGCGGCGAGCTCGAGAAGCTCACCGGCAAGCAGGTCCAGCTGAACATCCTCGAGGTCAAGAACGCCGAGATCGAGGCACAGCTGGTCGCGCAGGGCATCGCCGAGCAGCTCGCGAGCCGTGTCTCGTTCCGCCGCGCCATGCGCAAGGGCATGCAGTCCGCCCAGCGCGCCGGTGCCAAGGGCATCCGGGTGCAGTGCTCGGGTCGTCTCGGCGGCGCCGAGATGAGCCGCTCGGAGTTCTACCGCGAGGGTCGCGTGCCGCTGCACACCCTCCGCGCGAACATCGACTTCGGCCTCTACGAGGCGAAGACCACGTTCGGCCAGATCGGCGTCAAGGTCTGGATCTACAAGGGCGACATGACCGAGAAGGAGTTCGCCCGCGAGCAGGCCGCCGCCGCTCCGCGGCCGCGTGGTCGTGGCGACCGCGGGGACCGTGGGGACCGTCGTCCGCGCCGCGACCGCGAGGCTCCCGCCGAGGCGCCCGCCGCCGAGGCCCCGGCCGCCGAGCCCACCACGTCCGGAACGGAGGCCTGAGTCATGCTGATCCCGCGCAGGCTCAAGCACCGCAAGCAGCACCACCCGTCGCGCTCCGGCGTGGCGAAGGGTGGCACCACGATCGCGTTCGGTGACTACGGCATCCAGGCTCTCGAGCCGGCCTATGTCACGAACCGGCAGATCGAGGCCGCTCGTATCGCCATGACCCGGCACGTCAAGCGTGGCGGCAAGGTCTGGATCAACATCTACCCCGACCGTCCGCTGACCAAGAAGCCGGCGGAGACCCGGATGGGTTCCGGCAAGGGCTCGCCCGAGTGGTGGGTCGCGAACGTCAAGCCCGGTCGGGTGATGTTCGAGCTCGCCGGTGTCCCGGAGCCGCTGGCCCGCGAGGCCATGCGTCGTGCGATGCACAAGCTCCCGATGAAGTGCCGTTTCGTGGTTCGTGAAGGGAGTGGCAGCTGATGGCTATCGGGTCGAAGGAGCTCGCTCCCACCGAGCTCGACGGCATGGACGAGGACACCCTCGTCGCGGAGCTGAAGAAGGCCAAGGAGGAGCTGTTCAACCTGCGCTTCCAGTCGGCCACCGGTCAGCTGGAGAGCCACGGGCGGCTGAAGGCCGTGCGTCGCGACATCGCGCGGATCTACACGATCCTGCGTGAGCGCGAGCTCGGTATCCGTACCGCGCCCGGCTCGAGCGCGCAGTGAGCGAGGAGCAGACGATGAGCGCAGAGACGAAGGCCGCCGACCACCGGCCGTACCGCAAGACGCGGCGCGGCTACGTGGTCAGCGACAAGATGGACAAGACGGTCGTGGTCGAGGTCGAGGACCGGGTCAAGCACCCGCTCTACGGCAAGGTCATGCGCCGCACGAGCAAGGTCAAGGCGCACGACGAGGCCAATGCGGCCGGTTCGGGCGACCTCGTCCTGATCATGGAGACCCGCCCGCTGTCGGCGACCAAGCGCTGGCGTGTGGTGGAGATCCTCGAGAAGGCCAAGTAGCCCTCACCCATCCGTTCGGCAAGGCTCGCCACCCCGGTGACGGAGCGGCGAGAACCGGCAGACGACAGGAGCAGAAGCAATGATCCAGCAGGAGTCGCGACTCAAGGTCGCCGACAACACGGGTGCGAAGGAGATCCTCTGCATCCGTGTCCTCGGCGGCTCGGGCCGCCGCTACGCCGGTATCGGCGACGTCATCGTCGCGACGGTCAAGGACGCGATCCCCGGCGGCAACGTCAAGAAGGGCGACGTGGTCAAGGCCGTCGTGGTGCGCACCACCAAGGAGCGCCGGCGCCCGGACGGCTCGTACATCAAGTTCGACGAGAACGCCGCAGTGATCCTCAAGGCCGACGGCGAGCCGCGCGGCACGCGCATCTTCGGCCCGGTGGGCCGCGAGCTGCGTGACAAGCGGTTCATGAAGATCATCTCGCTGGCGCCGGAGGTGCTCTGACCATGGCGAAGATCAAGAAGGGCGACCTGGTGGTCGTCATCACCGGTCGGGACAAGGGCAAGCAGGGCCGCGTGCTCGAGGTGCTCACGGACTCCGACCGCCTGGTGGTCGAGGGTGTGCAGCGGGTGACCAAGCACACCAAGGCCGGCCAGACCTCCCGCGGCACGCGGACCGGTGGCATCGAGACCGTCGAGGCCCCGATCCACGTGAGCAACGTCATGCTGGTCGACCCGGAGACCAAGAAGGGCACCCGGGTCGGCTACCGCACCGAGCAGATCGAGCGCGACGGCCGGACCCGCAACGTCCGCGTCCGGGTGGCCAAGCGCTCCGGTAAGGACGTCTGATGAGCACCACCACCGAGACCGCTGTCACGCCGCGGCTGAAGACGCGCTACCGCGAGGAGATTGCTCCCGCGCTGCGCGAGGAGTTCGGCTACGCGAACGTCAACCAGACGCCGCGGGTGCTGAAGATCGTCGTGAACATGGGTGTGGGCGAGGCCGCCAAGGACTCCAAGCTCATCGAGGGCGCGGTGCGCGACCTGGCCGCGATCACCGGGCAGAAGCCGCAGGTGACCAAGGCCCGCAAGTCGATCGCCCAGTTCAAGCTGCGCGAGGGCATGCCGATCGGTGCGCACGTCACGCTGCGCGGCGACCGGATGTGGGAGTTCTGCGACCGCCTGGTCTCGCTGGCCCTGCCCCGGATCCGCGACTTCCGCGGCCTGTCGCCCAAGCAGTTCGACGGCCACGGCAACTACACCTTCGGCCTGACCGAGCAGGTGATGTTCCACGAGATCGACCCGGACAAGTCCGACCGGGTGCGTGGCATGGACATCACCGTCGTGACGTCCGCGACCACTGACGACGAGGGCCGCTCGCTGCTGCGCAAGCTGGGCTTCCCGTTCAAGGAGAACTGAGATGGCGAAGACTGCGCTCATCAACAAGGCCGCGGCGAAGCCGAAGTTCGGCGTCCGGTCCTACAGCCGGTGCCAGAAGTGCGGCCGCCCGCGTGCCGTCTACCGGAAGTTCGGGCTGTGCCGCATCTGCGTGCGCGAGATGGCGCACCGCGGCGAGCTCCCTGGCGTCACCAAGAGCAGCTGGTAACCACGACGCCGTAGGTCCCAGCAGAGGGATACCGCGGCGAGGAAGGGCATGAGCCCGATGACGATGACCGACCCCATCGCAGACATGCTGACGCGTCTGCGTAACGCCAACTCGGCGTACCACGACTCCGTGCAGATGCCCTACTCGAAGCTGAAGGGCAACATCGCGGAGATCCTCCAGGCCGAGGGTTACATCTCGGGCTGGAGCGTGGCCGACGCCACGGTGGGCAAGACGCTCACCCTCCAGCTCAAGTACGGCCCGAACCGCGAGCGCTCGCTCGCCGGCGTGCGCCGTGTGTCCAAGCCCGGTCTCCGGGTGTACGCGAAGTCGACCAACCTGCCTCGGGTGCTCGGCGGCCTCGGCGTGGCGATCCTGTCCACGTCCTCCGGCCTGCTGACCGACAAGCAGGCACAGGCCAAGGGTGTGGGCGGGGAAGTCCTCGCCTACGTCTGGTGATCTGAGAACCAGGAAGGAGCCAGCCATGTCTCGAATCGGCAAGGTCCCCGTCCCGGTTCCGGCCGGCGTGGACGTGTCCATCGACGGTGCCGTGGTGACCGTGAAGGGTCCCAAGGGCACGCTGTCGCACACCGTGCCCGACCCGATCACGGTCGAGCACACCGGGGCCACCATCGTGGTGGCGCGCCCGGACGACGAGCGCACCTCGCGCTCGCTGCACGGCCTGACCCGCACCCTGATCGCGAACCTGGTCACCGGTGTGACCGAGGGCTACTCGAAGAAGCTCGAGATCGTCGGCACCGGTTACCGCGTGGTCGCCAAGGGCTCGGACCTCGAGTTCGCGCTCGGCTTCAGCCACCCGGTCGTGGTCACCCCGCCGCAGGGCATCGAGTTCGCCGTCGAGTCGCCGACCAAGTTCTCGGTCTCCGGCATCGACAAGCAGCTCGTGGGCGAGACGGCCGCCAACATCCGCAAGATCCGTAAGCCCGAGCCGTACAAGGGCAAGGGCGTGCGGTACGCCGGCGAGCAGGTGCGCCGCAAGGCCGGAAAGGCTGGGAAGTAGTCGTGGCAATCACTGTTCGTGGCAAGGGCAAGGCCATCGCCCGTACGCGTCGCCACCTCCGGCTGCGCAAGAAGGTCGCCGGCACCGCCGAGCGGCCGCGTCTCGTGGTGTCCCGCTCCACGCGGCACATGATCGCCCAGGTGGTCGACGACGCCGAGGGCCGCACCCTCGTGTCCGCGTCGACGCTCGAGGCGGACCTGCGCGCGATGGACGGCGACAAGACCGCCAAGGCCCGCAAGGTCGGCGAGCTCGTCGCCGAGCGCGCGAAGGCCGCCGGCATCACGGCCGTGGTCTTCGACCGTGGCGGCAACAAGTACCACGGGCGGGTCGCGGCCGTGGCCGACGGCGCTCGCGAGGGCGGTCTGGCCCTGTGATGACCCGAGTCATGTTCGTTCGGAAGCAGAGGAAGCACTGATGGCTGCACCGCAGCGCAGCACCACTGGGACGCAGGGCGGAGAGCGCAGCGGCGACCGCCGCGAGCGCGGGGACCGTCGCGACAACCGTCGCGACCAGGGCCCGGCCAGCAACTTCGTCGAGCGCGTCGTCACGATCAACCGCGTCTCCAAGGTCGTCAAGGGCGGTCGTCGCTTCAGCTTCACGGCGCTGGTCGTCGTGGGTGACGGCGACGGCACCGTCGGCGTCGGCTACGGCAAGGCCAAGGAGGTCCCGGCCGCGATCGCGAAGGGCGTCGAGGAGGCCAAGAAGAGCTTCTTCCGCGTCCCCCGCATCCAGGGCACCATCCCTCACCCCGTGACGGGCGAGGCGGCCGCCGGCGTCGTGTTCCTGCGTCCGGCCTCGCCGGGTACCGGTGTGATCGCCGGTGGTCCGGTGCGCGCCGTCCTGGAGTGCGCCGGCATCCACGACGTGCTGAGCAAGTCGATGGGTTCGTCGAACGCGATCAACATCGTGCACGCCACGGTGGAGGCCCTGCGCTCCCTGGAGGAGCCGGAGGCCGTCGCCGCACGGCGTGGCCTCCCGCTCGACCACGTCGCCCCGGCCGCGCTGCTGCGCGCGAAGGCGGCTGGCCTCGAGGCGAAGGCAGGTGCCTGATGCCCCGGCTCAAGGTGACCCAGACCAAGTCCGCCATCGGCGGCAAGAAGAACCACCGCGAGACGCTGCGGACCCTCGGCCTCAAGCGCATCGGCGACGTCGTCGTCAAGGAGGACCGTCCTGAGATCCGCGGCATGGTCGCCACGGTGACGCATCTCGTCGCCGTCGAGGAGGTCGACTGACCATGGCTGAGAAGAAGGACGCCGCGACCGAGGCTGCTGCCGAGGCCCCGGCGGAGAAGAAGGCGCCTGCGCGCAAGCCCAAGGCCGCCGCCGAGAAGGCGGCTGCGCCGAAGGCGACCGAGGAGAAGGCGGCCAAGCCGCGCACCTCGGCCGCCAAGGCGAAGGCCGAGGCCGCTGCCGAGGCGCCGGAGAAGGCTGCGCCGAAGTCCGCCGCCAAGGCGGAGAAGGCTGCTGCCCCCAAGGCGGAGAAGGCTGCGCCCAAGGCGGAGAAGGCCGAGAAGCCCGCCGCCCCGGCGAAGAAGGCCGCGGCGGAGGCTCCCGTCGAGGAGACCGCCGCCGGTTCGGTCGGCATGCTCAAGGTGCACCACCTGCGGCCCGCGCCCGGCGCGCGCACCGCGAAGACCCGCGTGGGTCGTGGCGAGGGCTCCAAGGGCAAGACCGCCGGCCGTGGCACCAAGGGCACGAAGGCCCGCTACCAGGTGCCCGAGCGGTTCGAGGGTGGCCAGATGCCGATGCACATGCGGCTGCCCAAGCTGCGTGGCTTCACCAACCCGTTCCGCACCGAGTACCAGGTGGTCAACCTGGACAAGCTCTCGGCGCTGTACCCCGACGGCGGCACGGTGACCGTCGAGGACCTGGTCGCGAAGGGCGCGGTCCGCAAGGGCTCCCCGGTGAAGGTCCTCGGTGACGGTGACGTGAGCGTCAAGCTCTCGGTCGTCGTGCAGAAGGTCTCGGCCTCGGCGGCCGCGAAGATCGTGGCCGCGGGCGGTTCGATCGAGCAGGCCTGAGATGGTGGGGGCGGTGAGCCCGCCCCCACCACTCGCCGATCTCGACTAGGGTTCCGACGGCGCGGCCGTCATGCGAGCCCGCCCCCGGTACGACCCCGCCACGAGCGGAGCAGGAGGACAGGTGCTCAGCGCATTCGCCCGGGCCTTCCGGACCCCCGATCTGCGGCGCAAGCTGCTCTTCACGATCGGGATCATGGTGGTCTTCCGGTTCGGCTCGTTCTTGCCGACCCCCGGTGTCGACTACAGCAACGTCCAGGTCTGTGTGGACCAGAGCCAGGGCACGAACGACCTCCTGGGTCTGGTGAACCTGTTCTCCGGCGGAGCACTCCTGCAGCTGTCGGTGTTCGCGCTCGGGATCATGCCGTACATCACGGCGAGCATCATCATCCAGCTGCTCCGCGTGGTGATCCCTCGGTTCGAGGCTCTGCACCAGGAGGGGCAGTCCGGGACCGCGAAGCTCACCCAGTACACGCGGTACCTCACCATCGGCCTGGCGATCCTGCAGTCGACGACGATCCTCACCGTCGCGCGCAGCGGGGCGCTGTTCCCGAGCTGCTCGGTGGACGTCATCCCGGACACCAGCGTCATCACCATGCTCATCATGATCATCGTGATGACCGCGGGTACCACGCTGATCATGTGGCTCGGTGAGCTGATCACCGAGCGCGGCATCGGCAACGGCATGTCACTGCTGATCTTCACCCAGATCGCGGCGCGCTTCCCCACCTCGATGTGGTCGATCGCCGGCGGTGAGGGCGGTGCCGCGAAGTTCACCATCGTGCTTCTCGTCGTGGTGCTCGTGATCGCGCTCGTGGTGTTCGTCGAGCAGTCCCAGCGGCGCATCCCGGTGCAGTACGCCAAGCGCATGGTCGGCCGGCGGATGTACGGCGGCACCAGCACCTACATCCCGATCAAGATCAACATGTCCGGCGTCATCCCGGTGATCTTCGCCTCGTCGCTGCTGGCGATCCCGGGCCTCATCGCCCAGTTCGGCGAGCAGACCTCGGGCTGGGTCATCTGGGTGTCGAACAACCTCGCACCGTCGAGCGCGCCGCTGCACATCACGATCTACGTGCTGCTGATCATCTTCTTCGCGTACTTCTACACCGCCATCACGTTCAACCCGGACGAGGTCGCGGACAACATGAAGAAGTACGGCGGCTTCATCCCCGGCATCCGGGCCGGTCGCCCGACCGCGGAGTACCTCGACTACGTGATCACGCGGATCACCGCGCCCGGGTCGCTGTACCTCGCGTTCGTCGCTCTGATCCCCGTGGTGACCTTCATCCTGCTGAACGTGGGCCAGAACATCCCGTTCGGTGGGACTTCCATCCTGATCGTGGTCGGCGTCGGCATGGAGACTGTGAAGCAGATCGAGGCACAGCTCCAGCAACGTCACTACGAAGGTTTCCTCAGATGAGTCTTCGCCTGGTCATCATGGGCCCGCAGGGGTCCGGCAAGGGCACGCAGGCCGCGCTGCTCGCCGAGCGGCTCGGGGTGGTGACGATCTCGACGGGCGACATCTTCCGGAGCCACATGGCTGCCGGCGACGAGCTCGGCACGCTGGCGCAGAGCTACACCTCGCGCGGCGAGCTCGTCCCGGACGAGGTCACCAACGCCATGGTGCGGCAGCGCCTCGCCGAGCCCGACGTGGCTGAGGGCTTCATCCTCGACGGCTACCCCCGCAACTGCACGCAGGTGGACGAGCTCGACGACATCCTCGCGTCGCTGGGCACCCGGCTCGACGGCGTCATCGAGCTCACGGCCGATCGCGGCGAGCTGCTCGCCCGGATGGCGCGCCGCGCGGCGATCGAGCAGCGCGAGGACGACACCGAGGACGCGATCGCGCGCCGCCTGGACATCTACGCCGAGCAGACGGCTCCGCTGACGGCGTCGTACGCCGCGCGAGGCCTGCTGGTCACGGTCGAGGGGACCGGCGAGATCGCCGAGGTCGCCGAGCGGATCGCTACCGCGGTGGCGGGCGTCCGCAGCTGATGTTCGGACGCGAGCGGATCGAGTACAAGACCGCCGCCCAGGTCGCCGGCATGCGGCGGGCCGGGCTGGTGGTGGCCGCCGCGCACGCCGCGGTGCGTGACGCGGTGCAGCCCGGTGTCACCACGGCGGACCTCGACGCGGTCGCGGCGAAGGTGATCTCCGATGCCGGTGCGACACCGTCGTTCCTCGGCTACCACGGCTACCCCGCGGTGCTCTGCGTCTCGGTCAACGACGAGATCGTGCACGGGATCCCCGGTCCCCGGGTGATCCGGCGCGGCGACGTGGTGTCCGTGGACTGCGGCGCGATCGTGGACGGCTGGCACGGCGACGCCGCCTTCACGATGGTGCTCGACGATGCGGACCCGGCCGATGTCGCCCTGTCGGCGACCACGGAGCGGGCGATGTGGGCCGCGGTGGCGGCGCTCGCCTCGGGTGACCGGCTCGGCGTGGTCGGCGATGCGGTCGAACAGGTCGTCGAGGACGCGGACGTCGAGTACGGCATCGTGCAGGAGTACGTCGGGCACGGCATCGGTACTGCGATGCACCAGCCGCCCGAGGTGCTCAACTACCGCACCCGGGACCGCGGTCCGCGCCTGCGCGAGGGGCTGTGCGTCGCGATCGAGCCGATGCTCACCCGCGGTGCCCGCACCACCCGGGTCCTGGACGACGACTGGACCGTGGTCACCGAGGACGGTCAGCGTGCCGCTCACTGGGAGCACACCGTCGCGATCGGCCCCGAGGGGATCTGGGTGACCACGGCCGCCGACGGTGGCGTGGCGGGCCTCGCACCGTTCGGCGTGACACCGGTGGAGTGGGTCGCCTGACCGTTCCGCACGCTGCGCTGCGGCGTGTCGCTTGCGCGCGGCGTCCCGGTCGGTTTCGCTCCTAGGCCTTCATGGCGTACGATCGTCCGTTGGGTACGTCCGTTCTCGGCCTGCCCGGTCTCGCGACCGTGGTGGTGCCAGGCAGGTGCGTCCCGTCCCCGTCGGTCTGTGGCTCTGGCCACGTGCCGTGACGTGGGGCGCCAGAGCAGTTGCGACGTTAGCGGAGGACATGGCGAAGAAGGACGGCGTCATCGAGATCGAGGGCAGCGTGGTCGAGGCCCTGCCGAACGCGATGTTTCGCGTGGAGCTGGCCAACGGTCACAAGGTCCTTGCGCACATCTCGGGCAAGATGCGTCAGCACTACATCCGGATCCTCCCCGAGGACCGGGTCGTGGTCGAGCTGAGCCCGTACGACCTGTCCCGCGGTCGGATCGTCTACCGCTACAAGTAGTCCCGGGTTCGCCGGTCACGGCGTGCCCCCGAACGAGAACTGCCGCCCGTCGCATCTGCGCGTGCGGCGGCGGAGGAACGACATGAAGGTCAAGCCCAGCGTCAAGCCGGTCTGCGACAAGTGCAAGGTGATCCGCCGGCACGGTCGCGTCATGGTGATCTGCGACAACCTGCGGCACAAGCAGCGTCAGGGCTGACGTCCTGACGTCCGGCTCTTGAGCCGGACGCCGGCAGGTCTTGCGACTCGCCGGCACCCGGCGCCCCTCGGGGTGACCGGACCAGCGCACAGCCAGCGCGCGGGCCCCCACGGGTCCGAGCGCCACCCTCGGTCGGAGGCCGGGGCCCGCGGCAGCGGGAGGGTTGTGCGGCAGACCTCCGAGCAGTACAGGAGCATCAGATGGCACGTCTCGTCGGCGTCGACCTCCCCCGTGACAAGCGGCTCGAGGTTGCGCTCACCTACATCTACGGCGTCGGCCGCACGCGTGCGCGCCAGACGCTGGAGGCCACCGGCATCAGCCCGGACCTGCGGGTCCGCGACCTCGGCGATGCCGAGCTCGTCGCGCTGCGCGACCACCTCGAGGGCAGCTACAAGCTCGAAGGTGACCTGCGCCGCGAGGTGGCCGCGGACATCCGCCGCAAGGTCGAGATCGGCAGCTACGAGGGTCTGCGGCACCGCCGCGGGCTCCCGGTGCGCGGTCAGCGGACCAAGACCAACGCCCGCACCCGCAAGGGCCCGAAGCGCACCGTGGCCGGCAAGAAGAAGGCCGGCAAGAAGTAGCAGCCCCGCCGGCGCCGCGGCTCGACGCCCGGCCGGCCCCAGATCTCTCGGACCAGCGAAGGACAGCAGATGCCTCCCAAGACCCGCTCCACCAGCGCCGCGCGCAAGCCGCGCCGCAAGGAGAAGAAGAACATCGCCGTGGGTGTCGCCCACATCAAGAGCACCTTCAACAACACGATCGTGTCGATCACCGACCCGTCGGGCGCCGTCGTCGCCTGGGCCTCCTCCGGCCAGGTCGGTTTCAAGGGCTCGCGCAAGTCGACCCCGTTCGCCGCGCAGCTCGCTGCCGAGGCGGCCGCCCGCCGTGCGCAGGAGCACGGCATGAAGAAGGTCGACGTGCTGGTGAAGGGCCCGGGCTCGGGCCGCGAGACCGCGATCCGCTCGCTCCAGGCCACCGGCCTCGAGGTCGGCTCGATCCAGGACGTCACGCCGCAGGCGCACAACGGGTGCCGCCCGCCCAAGCGTCGCCGCGTCTGACTCCAGCCTTTCCCGTCGGGCGGACCGAGGTCCGACGGGCGTTTTCGTGATGCGTCATATGGCGGACGCACACTGAGAGGAACCCCGAAGTGCTCATCGCACAGCGCCCCACCCTGACCGAAGAGGTCATCTCCGAGTTCCGCTCGCGGTTCGTGATCGAGCCGCTGGAGCCCGGCTTCGGCTACACCCTCGGCAACTCGCTGCGGCGGACCCTGCTCTCCTCGATCCCTGGTGCTGCGGTCACGAGCCTGCGCATCGACGGCGTGCTGCACGAGTTCAGCACGATCGTCGGGGTCAAGGAGGACGTCACCGAGCTCATCCTGAACATCAAGGAGCTCGTGGTCTCCTCGGAGAACGACGAGCCCGTCGTGATGTACCTGCGCAAGCAGGGCCCGGGCGAGGTCACCGCGGCGGACATCACCCCGCCGGCCGGCGTCGAGGTGCACAACCCCGACCTGCACATCGCCACCCTGAACGGCAAGGGCAAGCTCGAGATCGAGCTCACGGTCGAGCGCGGCCGCGGCTACGTCTCGGCGCAGCAGAACAAGATGTTCGACGCCGAGATCGGCCGGATCCCGGTCGACTCGATCTACTCGCCGGTCCTCAAGGTGACCTACAAGGTCGAGGCGACCCGTGTCGAGCAGCGCACCGACTTCGACCGTCTCATCGTCGACGTCGAGACCAAGCCGGCGATCCTGCCGCGCGACGCGCTGGCCTCGGCGGGCAAGACCCTGGTCGAGCTCTTCGGCCTGGCGCGTGAGCTCAACGTGGACGCCGAGGGCATCGAGATCGGCCCGTCGCCGACCGACGCCGCGCTCGCCGCGGACCTCGCGCTGCCGATCGAGGAGCTGCAGCTCACGATCCGGTCCTACAACTGCCTGAAGCGTGAGGGCATCCACAGCGTCGGCGAGCTCGTCGCACGCTCGGAGGCCGACCTGCTCGACATCCGCAACTTCGGCGCGAAGTCGATCACCGAGGTCAAGGAGAAGCTGGCCGGCCTGGGCCTGAACCTCAAGGACAGCCCGCTCGACTTCGACGCCACGTACTACGACGGCGACTACGCCGACGACGACCTGTCCTGAGCCACCTCGGTCGCCGGTCACGGCGGCCAGCGAACGAACGAGGAGTACGACATGCCCACGCCCACCAAGGGCCCGCGGCTCGGGGGTGGCCCGGCCCACGAGCGGCGCATCCTGGCCAACCTGGCCACGAGCCTGTTCGAGCACCGGCGGATCACCACCACGGAGGCCAAGGCCAAGCGGCTGCGCCCCCTCGCCGAGCGGATGATCACCTTCGCGAAGCGGGGTGACCTGCACGCCCGGCGGCGGGTGCTCACCGTGGTTCGCGACAAGGCCGTGGTGCACGAGCTCTTCGCGGAGATCGCGCCGGCGATGGCCGAGCGGCAGGGTGGCTACACCCGGATCACCAAGATCGGTCCCCGCAAGGGTGACAACGCGCCCATGGCGGTGATCGAGCTCGTGCTCGAGCCGGTCAGCCCGAAGCAGGCGACCGTGCGCGAGGCCGAGAAGGCCACCAAGAAGGCTGCGAAGGTCGAGGAGCCCGTCGTCGAGGAGACCGTCGAGGAGGCCCCGGCCGAGGACGTCCAGGACACGGTCGACGAGGCCGCTGTCGAGGACGAGGTCACCGAGGACGAGGTCACCGAGGCCGAGGACGCCGAGAAGGCCTGACGCACGACACCCGAAGGGCCCGGACCGTAGCGGTCCGGGCCCTTCGTCGCGCCGGTGCGCGGCGGGGGCCGGCGTCGCGCCCGAGCAACACCTGGCGCCGGCGTCGCGCCCGAGCAACACCTGGTGCCGGCCGTTCCCGTCCGGCCCCCTCGCCCTGCCCGCCCGTCGTACGGTGTCGGGGTGAGCCAGGTGGTGCCCGTCGTGCTGCTGCACGGCCTGCGGACCTCCTCGACCATGTGGCGGGCCCAGCTCGAGGCGCTGCGCGCCTCGGGGGAGCGGGCCGTCGTCGCACCCGACCTGCCCGGGCACGGCACCCGGACCGCCGAACGCTTCACGCTCGAGGCCGCGCTCGGCACGGTCGACGACGCGGTGCACGCCGTCGGCGGACGCGCCGTGGTGGTCGGGCTGTCGTTGGGCGGCTACCTCGCTCTGGCCTGGGCGGCCCGGCACCCGCACGACGCGATCGGGGTGGTCGCCGCGGGCTGCACCGCCCGGCCGGGAGGGCCGCTCACCCGGGGCTGGACCCTCGCGTCCCGGCTGATCGCGCGCCTGCCGGACCGCGGTGCCTGGCTCAACGCCCGCACCGTCGCCGCGGCGATCCCCGAACCCGGTGCGACCGACCTCGGTGCCGGGGGGTTCGCGCTCGACGTCATGGTGGACGCGCTGCGCGAGGTGTCGCGGCTCGACACCCGGGCGGACCTCGCGGCCGTGCAGGCGCCGCTGTGGCTCGTGAACGGGCGCTGGGACCACTTCCGGATCGGTGAGCGGGGCGCGCTGCGGGCCGCGCCGGGGGCACGGCTGGTCGTCGTCCCGGGCTCGACGCACCTGGTGAGCGTCGTGGCGCCGGTGGCGTTCTCGAGGGTGCTGCTCGGCGCGCTCGACGAGCTCGACGCGCGGGAGGCGGTCAGCTCTCGCTGAGCGGGGAGCGCTGCAGCCCCCAGGCGCGCACGCCGCCGACGATGCCCGCGGAGTTCGGCACGATCACGACGTCGTCGCCGAGGGCCTCGAGCACGATCGGCCGGATCCGGCGGGAGTTGCCGCCGCCGATGTACAGCCGGTCCCACAGGAACACGGGCCGCAGCCCGTCGATCGCGCGCCGGACCCGGCGCGACCAGGCGGCATCACCGAGACGGCGCCGCTCGACCTCGCCGAGGTACATGTCGTAGGAGACGCCCCATCGCACCGGGGCGTGGGACCACTCCAGGTGCGGGGCGAGCACCCCGCCGTCGAAGAGCGCGCTGCCGAGACCCGTACCGAGCGTCAGGACCAGCTCGAGGCCGCTGCCGGACACCACGCCCGCGCCGTGCACCTCCGCGTCGTTGAGCACCAGCACCGGATAGCCGAGCGCCTCGGAGAACGCAGCCGCCATGTCCTTGCCGGCCCAGGCCTCGACGAGCTCGGGCAGCACCCGGGTCCGCGGCCCGGACTTGGTCACGTAGTGCGGGGTGGCGATCACCACGCCGTGGCGCAGCATGCCCGGCATGCCGACCGTGCCGCGATCCGCCTTGGGCAGGTCCTTCGCCATCGCCACGACGGTCTCGACCAGCCGCTCGGGGGGCAGGGGGTAGGGCGTCGGGACCCGCACCGGCGGCACGTGCATGGTGCCCTGCGCGTCCAGCACCGAGGCCTTGATGCCGCCACCGCCGCAGTCCACGGCGAGCGTGCGGACGTCGTTGGCGGTCTCGGCGGCGGGTGCGTTCACGCGGAGAGGCTACCCCCGTGGGTAGCGTGTGGGCCGTGATGCGGGTGCGCCTGGAGCTGTCCTACGACGGGACGGGCTTCGCCGGGTGGGCGGCTCAGCCCGGCCTGCGCACCGTCCAGGGCACCCTCGAGGCTGCTCTCGGCACCGTGCTGCGGCTCGAGCCGCCGCGGCTCACCGTCGCCGGACGCACCGACGCCGGCGTGCACGCGAGGGGGCAGGTCGCGCACCTCGACCTGCCGGCCGAGGCCTGGGACGCGGTGCGCGGCCGGCTCGACGACCCGGCGACGGCGCTCGTGCGCCGGCTCGCCGGCGTGCTGCCGCCCGACGTCGTGGTGCACCGGGCCGAGCCTGCCCCGGCGGGCTTCGACGCCCGCTTCTCGGCGACGTACCGGCGCTACTGCTACCGGATCGCCGACGACCCCGTGCTCGTCGACCCGTTGCGGCGCTCGTGGGTCGTGCGGCACCGGCTCGCGCTGGACGAGGCGGCGATGGACGACGCCGCCGGCCGGCTGATCGGTCACCACGACTTCGCGGCGTTCTGCAAGCCGCGCCCGGAGGCCACCACGGTGCGCACGCTCGAGGAGCTGCGGGTCGGTCGCCCCACGGCCGGGCCGGACGCCGGGCTCGTGGTGGTCGACGTGCGCGCGGACGCCTTCTGCCACTCGATGGTGCGGGCCCTGGTGGGCGGGCTGCTCGCGGTCGGCGAGGGGCGGCGCACGGCCGCCTGGCCCGCTGAGCTGCTCGCGGCGCGGGTCCGCGACCCTGCGGCCCACGTGGCTCCGGCGCACGGACTCACGCTCGAGGAGGTCGGCTACCCGGCCGACGAGGACCTGGCCGCCCGGGCCGAGCAGACCCGTGCACGGCGTGACCCGATCGACCCGGAGGAGTGAGGCGCGCCGTGAGCGACGACACCTTCCCCACGAACCCGCTCATCGAACGCATCCGCGCGTCGGTGATCGGCGACGACCACGTCATGGTGACGCCGTACGGCAGACGCCGGGTCACCTACGCCGACTACACGGCCAGCGGGCGTGCGCTGACGTTCCTCGAGGACTACCTGCGCGACGTCGTGCTGCCCGCGTACGCGAACACGCACACCGAGTCCAGCGGCACGGGCCTGCAGACGACGCGGCTGCGCGAGGACGCCCGGCGGATCATCCACGACGCGGTCGGCGGGGACGACGACACCGTGGTCGTGTTCACCGGGTCCGGGTCGACGGCCGCGATCGACAAGCTCATCGGCGTCCTGGGCCTGCGGATCCCGTCGCAGCTCGAGGATCGGTGGCACCTGGCGCAGCACATCCCGGCCGGCCAGCGGCCGGTGGTCTTCGTCGGCCCGTACGAGCACCATAGCAACGAGATCCCCTGGCGCGAGTGCGTGGCCGACGTCGTGGTGATCCGGCAGAACGCCGACGGCGGGGTCTGCGCGGCGCACCTGCGCGAGGAGCTCGAGGCGTACGCCGACCGGCCGCTGAAGATCGGCTCGTTCTCGGCCGCGTCGAACGTGACCGGCATCGTGTCGGACACCGTGGGGATCGCCCGACTGCTGCACGAGCACGGCGCGCTGTCGTTCTGGGACTTCGCGGCGGCCGCGCCCTACGTGCAGATCGAGATGAACCCGGCCGGTGACCCGGCGGCGCGCAAGGACGCGATCTTCCTCAGCCCGCACAAGCTCATCGGCGGCCCGGGCACGCCCGGGGTGCTGGTCGCTCGTCGCGAGCTGTTCGCGAACCGGGTGCCGGACGTGCCGGGCGGCGGGACCGTGACGTTCGTCAACCCCGAGGAACATGAGTACATCGCCGACCCGGAGCACCGTGAGGAGGGCGGCACGCCCGCGATCGTCGAGGCGATCCGGGCGGGTCTGGTGTTCCAGCTCAAGGAGGCCGTCGGGGTCGAGGAGATCCGGCGCCGCGAGGAGCGCTTCCTGCGGCGCGCGCTCGAGGCGTGGAGCGCGGAGCCGGCGATCGAGGTGCTCGGCAACGTCGAGGCCGAGCGGCTCTCGATCACGTCGTTCGTGGTCCGGGCGCCGTCCGGGCGCTACCTGCACCACAACTTCGTGGTGGCGGTGCTCAACGACCTGTTCGGCATCCAGGCTCGGGGCGGGTGCTCGTGCGCCGGGCCGTACGGGCACGCGTTGCTGGGGATCGACCTCGAGCGGTCGCACGAGTTCGAGCGGGAGATCTCGGGTGGGTGCGAGGGCATCAAGCCGGGCTGGGTGCGGGTCAACTTCAACTACTTCATCTCCGACGCCGTCGCCGACTACGTCATCGAGGCCGTGCGGATGGTCGCGCGGGACGGCTGGCGGCTGCTCGACGACTACCTGTTCGACCCGGTGTCCGGTCGGTGGCGGCACCGCAACGGCGTCGTGGAGCCCCCGCACCGCCTCACCGACGTCCACTACGCCCCGGACGGCTCGATGGTCACCTCCGGCGCGCACGAGCCCACCGGGGGCGAGGAGCTGCTCGCCGAGCACCTGGTGGAGGCTGCCGCCGTGCTCGCGTCGGCGCAGGCGCCGGACCTGGCCGACCGGCCCGAGGTGAGCGCCGACTTCGAGCACCTGCGCTGGTTCGACCTGCCGGCGTCCTGCGTCCTCGGCTGACCGGCACGGGACGGATCGCGGGGTCGGCGGCGGGGTCGGCGGCGGGGTCGGCGGTCCGCGTCAGGCCGGTGCGGGCCGGCGTGGCGCGCCGGGGATCAGGGCTCGTCGACCTCGTGCATCGCGGCCTCCTCGGCGCCGGCACCGCCGCCCGCGATGCCCGCGTCGGTGGCTTCGAGGCTCGCGGTCGACTCCCCGTCGTACGCATGGCGCGCCGGGGACAGGCGGCCCGCGCGGTCCTCCCAACGGCCCGGCCCGCCCGCGACGTCGGTCTGCCAGACCTCGGGCTCCTCCTGGTCGAGTCGTTCGTCGATCGTGTCGCCGGCGATCTCGTCCACCACCGTGGTGAGGCGATGCCGCGGCCGCCGCTCCGGCGGGGCCCAACCCTCGTCCAGCAGGTCGTCCACCCCACGGTCGACCAGCGTGTCCTCCGCCGACAGCTGATCCGTGTCGCCCTCCGCCACGAGCTCGGGGTCGGGGCGCGTGCCGGGTGTGTCGCTGCTCATGCCCCCACCGTCACACCTCGGCGGCAACGGCGCACCCTGGCTGCTCAGCCGAGCACGAGCGACACCGCGACCACGACCATCACGACGCCGACCGCCACGTCGAGCACACGCCACGACCCCGGCCGCGCGAACAGCGGGCGCAGCACCCGCGCGCCGAAACCGAGCAGCGAGAACCAGACCAGGCTCCCCAGCGCGGCGCCGACGCCGAAGGCCCAGCGCGGCTCGTGCTGGGTCGAGATGCCGCCGAGCAGCACCACGGTGTCGAGGTAGACGTGCGGGTTGAGCCAGGTCAGGGCGAGCGTGGTCGCGACGACGGCGCCGAGCCGCCCGGGTCCGGTCGCCGCGGGGTCGAGGTGCTCGGCGGTCCGCGCCCGCCGGAACGCGCCGACCGCCAGCACCACGAGGAACGCGGCACCGCCCCACCGGGCGACCGCCAGCGCGACGGGCGCGGCCTGGACCAGTGCACCGAGACCGGCGACGCCCAACGCGATCAGCACCGCGTCCGAGGCGGTGCACAGTGCGACCACCACGCCGACGTGCTCCCGGCGTAGCCCCTGGCGCAGGACGAAGGCGTTCTGGGCGCCGATCACGACGATCAGGGACAGCCCGGTGAGGAACCCGGTCATCGCGGAGAGGAGCACGCGCCGAGGCTAGGGCTCACCCGGCTTGCAGACCAGCGAATGTTTCTACAGGAACATGAGATCCTCTTATCATGTTCGATCGCGCCCAGCTCGCCACCCTCGCTGCGGTCGTCCGGCACGGCAGCTTCGACGCGGCGGCGACCGCGCTGCACGTCACACCGTCAGCCGTGTCGCAGCGCATCAAGGGCCTCGAGCAGGCCGCCGGGCAGGTGCTGGTCCGGCGGGCCCGGCCGACCAGGGCCACCGACGCCGGTGCGGTCCTCGTCCGGCTCGCCGGCCAGCTCGACCTCGCCGAGCACGAGGCGCGCACCGAGCTGGGCGAGCACGGACCGGTGACGCTGGCGCTCGCCGTGAACGCCGACTCCTTGTCGACCTGGTT
This sequence comes from Actinotalea endophytica, assembly GCF_025717005.1. Classification (GTDB taxonomy): domain Bacteria; phylum Actinomycetota; class Actinomycetes; order Actinomycetales; family Cellulomonadaceae; genus Actinotalea. Next base: position 138,014 of record NZ_JAOVZU010000008.1, on the reverse strand, counting down.
CCCCGCGGTGGTCGCGGCGACCGCGGACCGGGGTGTGCTGGTCGACGTGCACCGCGTGGACCAGGACCGGACGGCAGACCTGCTGCGCGACGGCACCGTGATGGCCGCGGTGAGCGCGGACCCGGCACCGGTGCAGGGCTGCAGCGCATCGCCGCTCGGGGCGATGCGGTACCGCGCGCTCGCCGCACCCGGGTTCGCCGAACGCCACCCGACCGGACCGGGCAGGTGGGCGTCGGCTCCGCTGCTGGCGTTCGACCGGCACGACACGCTTCAGGACCGCTTCCTGGCGGACCTCGGCGTGGTGGACCCGCCGGCCCGGCACCACGTGCCGTCCCAGGACGCGTTCGTCGCCGTGCTCCGGGCCGGGGTCGCGTGGGGGATGGTCCCCGAGGTGGCGGTCGCCGACGAGCTCGACTCGGGTGTGCTCGTCGACCTCGCGCCCGGACGCTCGCTGGACGTGCCGCTGCACTGGCAGCGGTGGAAGGTGGACTCGCCCGTGCTCGCGGCGCTGACGGCCGACGTGCGTGCGGCCGCCCGCTCCGCGCTGCGCTGACGAGTTTTGCCCTTGCGGGGGTGCCCGGGTACTCTTGGAGGTCGTTGTGCGTCCTTGTTGCGCCTTGGCGCGCCTCGACGCCCACCCGATCTTCGCGGACTGTCGTGAAGACCGGCACACCTCACACCGAGCGAGACGAAGGTACGACCGTGCGCACGTTCACCCCGAAGCCCGGCGACGTCGAGCGGACCTGGCACGTCATCGACGCCACCGACGTCGTGCTGGGCCGGCTGGCCTCCCAGGTCGCCACACTGCTGCGCGGCAAGCACAAGGCGACCTTCGCCCCGCACGTCGACACGGGCGACTTCGTCATCGTCATCAACGCCGAGAAGGTCGCGCTGACCGGCAACAAGCGCGACCAGAAGCTCGCCTACCGCCACTCGGGCTACCCGGGCGGTCTGCGGGCCACGCCGTACTCGACCCTGCTGGCCACCAAGCCGGAGCGGGCCATCGAGAAGGCCGTCCGCGGCATGCTGCCGAAGACGTCGCTGTCGCGGCAGCAGATGAGCAAGCTCAAGGTCTACGTCGGCTCCGAGCACCCGCACGCCGCGCAGAAGCCCCAGCCGTTCGAGATCAGCCAGGTCGCCCAGTAAGGCGCGCTCCGGCGACCACCGACCACCCCACAGCGAGGACAGCACCCGTGGCCGAGACCACCGAATTCGAGGGCGAGACGCCCACCAGCTACACCTCTGAGAGCGCCGCCCCGGCGGGCCGCGGTCAGAGCCTGACGGCGCCTGGCCAGGCGCTCGGTCGCCGCAAGGAGGCCATCGCCCGCGTGCGCCTCGTCCCGGGCACCGGCCAGTGGAAGATCAACGGCCGCACCCTCGAGCAGTACTTCCCGAACAAGGTGCACCAGCAGCTGGTGAACAGCCCGCTCGCCCTGGTCGACGTCGAGGGGCGCTTCGACGTCATCGCCCGGATCTCCGGCGGCGGCGTGAGCGGCCAGGCCGGCGCGCTGCGCCTGGGCATCGCCCGTGCGCTCAACGCGATCGACGCCGAGCACAACCGCCCGGCGCTGAAGAAGGCGGGCTTCCTCACCCGCGACCCGCGTGTGGTCGAGCGCAAGAAGGCCGGTCTGAAGAAGGCCCGCAAGGCGCCCCAGTACTCGAAGCGCTGATCGAGCACGACTCCGCACGGCCCCGATGGTCTCCATCGGGGCCGTGGTCGTACCGGCCGGTGCGCACCGCTCGGTGTGCTCCGACGCGGGCGCGTGTGGCACAGTCGTCCAGGACGAGGAGGTCAGATGGGCCGGATGTTCGGCACCGACGGGGTGCGCGGGGTCGCCAACCGGGATGTCACCGCTGAGCTCGCGCTGGACCTGTCGGTGGCGGCGGCCCACGTGCTCGCCTCACAGGGCGTGTTCGCCGGGCACCGGCCCCGGGCGGTCGTCGGCCGGGACCCCCGCGCGTCGGGCGAGTTCCTCGCCGCGGCCGTGATCGCCGGGCTCGCGAGCGCCGGCGTGGACGTCATCGACCTCGGCGTGCTGCCGACCCCCGGCGTCGCCTACCTCACCGGCGCGCTGTCCGTGGACCTCGGGGTGATGCTCTCGGCGTCGCACAACCCGATGCCGGACAACGGCATCAAGTTCTTCACGCGCGGCGGCCACAAGCTTCCCGACGAGGTCGAGGACGCGATCGAGCAACGGATCGGCGAGCCGTGGGAGCGGCCGACCGGCAGCGCGGTCGGTCGGGTGTCCAACGACCTCGGGCTGGCCGCCGATCGCTACGTCGAGCACCTGGTCTCGTCGTTGCCGGGTCGCGAGGAGGCGCTCGCGGGTCTGCGGATCGCGATCGACTGCGCGAACGGTGCGGCGAGCGAGGTCGGACCGGCCGCGCTGCGGGCCGCCGGTGCCGACGTCGTGGTGATCAACGCCTCTCCGGACGGCCGCAACATCAACGAGAAGTGCGGCTCGACGCACCCCGAGCAGCTCCAGGCCGCGGTCGTCGCGGCGGGCGCCGACCTCGGGGTCGCGCTCGACGGAGACGCGGACCGCTGCCTCGCGGTGGACCACACCGGTGCCCTGGTCGACGGCGACCAGATCATGGGGATCCTCGCGGTCTCGCTGAAGGCCCACGGCCGACTCGCGCAGGACACCCTGGTCACGACCGTGATGAGCAACCTCGGCCTCCAGCTGGCGATGTCCGACGCCGGGATCGCGACGGTGCAGACCGGCGTCGGCGACCGCTACGTGCTCGAGGAGATGCGGGCCCAGGGCTACTCGCTCGGCGGTGAGCAGTCCGGCCACGTCATCATGGCCGACCACGCGACCACTGGGGACGGCACGCTGACCGCGCTGCACCTGGCCGCGACCGTCGCGGCCGCGGGGGAGCGCCTGCGCGACCTGGCCGCGACGGTGCCGCGCCTGCCCCAGGTCCTCGTCAACGTCAGCGGCGTCGACCGCACCAGGGTCGACGACACCGAGGTGCAGGCGGCCGTCGCGGCCGTCGAGGCCGAGCTGGGCCGGTCGGGCCGCGTGCTGCTGCGGCCGTCCGGCACCGAGCCGCTCGTGCGGGTGATGGTCGAGGCCGCAGTGCTGAACGAGGCCGAACGGCTCGCGGACCACCTCGCGGGCATCGTGCGTGACAGGCTCGCCCTGTAGCCCACGACGGCTGGGTTGCCTCGACACCCGCGCGGTCCCGTCGACCGTGACGCCTCGACGACTGGGGAGGACCAGATGAGCGTGAGCACCATGGCGGACCAGGTCGAGGCGCTGCTGGCCGGACCGCGGCCGCTTCCCATCGTGCAGGCGGGCCGGCCCGTGCTGCGGCAGGTCGCGACGCCCTACGACGGGCAGCTCAGCGACCTGCTGCTCGCCGAGCTCATCGAGGCGATGCGCGACACCATGCACGCCGCGCCGGGTGTGGGGCTGGCAGCTCCGCAGGTCGGCCTGGGTCTCGCGCTCGCCGTGCTCGAGGACGACTGGGGCGACGAGCCCGACCCGGACGACCCGCGCGAGCATGCGACGGTGCCGTTCCGCGTGATCATCAACCCGCACTACGAGCCGGTGGGCACCGAGCGGGTCGCGTTCTACGAGGGGTGCCTCTCGGTCAAGGGCTATGCAGCCGTGACGCCCCGGTGGCGCAGCGTGCGACTGACAGGTCACGACGAGACCGGTGCCGCGCTCGACGAGGTCCTGACCGGCTGGCCGGCCCGGATCGTGCAGCACGAGACCGATCACCTCCGCGGTCGGCTCTACCTGGACGGAGCCGAGCTCCGCTCGCTGCTCTCGCCCGAGGAGGCGGCCCGCTACGCCGTCGACCCGACCCCGGCCCGCGCCGCCGCCGAGCTCGGGTTCGCCCTGCCCTGACGCGTCCCGGGCGGTGAGCACGGGCGCTCGCCGCTTGTCATCCTGCGAGTGGATGCGCGTGACCCGGCGGGGCGGCACCATGTCCCCGGGCAGAGATCAGGGGAGTCCCTGATCCTGCACCGTGGCGCCGGGCCGTACGGTGAGGCTCCTGAGCGAAGGAGTTGGTGCGGTGTCCTGGGTGACCTCGATCGCCGACTGGGTGCAGAACATCGCGGACTCCCCGTGGGTCTATGTCGCCGAGTACGCCCTCGCGGTGATCGACGGCTTCTTCCCGCCGGTGCCGAGCGAGACCGTGGTCATCGCGCTCGCCTCCCTCGCGGTCTCCCACCAGGGGCCCCAGCTGTGGGCCGTGGCCCTCGCCGCGGCGCTCGGGGCGTTCACCGGTGACCAGATCGCGTACAGCATCGGCAAGCGCGCGGACCTGCGCGGCAGGTCGTTCCTGCGCGGCCGGCGGGTCCAGGAAGCCATGAGCTGGGCCGAGCGGGCGCTGGGCGAGCGCGGAGCGGTCTTCATCCTCGCCGCGCGCTACATCCCGGTGGGGCGCGTCGCGGTGAACATGACCGCCGGGGGACTCGGCTACCCCCGCGCCCGGTTCACCGCCCTCGTGGGGATCGCGGCGGTCACCTGGGCCGGGTACACGGTGGCCATCGGCTCGGCCGCCGGGCACCTGTTCATCAACTCGCCGTGGATCGGCGTGATGGTCGGGGTCGCCGGCGGCGTTCTGATGGGGATGGCGCTCGACCCGGCACTGAGCCGGCTGGGCCGCCGGATGGGCTGGACCGCGCTGGCCAGCAGGCCCGGCGACGAGCCGGAGGCCGACGCGGACGCCGAGGCGGATGCCGACGCGGAGCCGGACGCCGAGTCGGCCGGGACCCGGGACGACGAGGCCTGATCAGAGGCGTGCGGAGCCGGGCCCGCGACGACGAAGCGTGATCAGAGCTTGCGCAGGCGGACCCGCTGGACGGCGTGGTCGGGCCCCTTGCGCAGTACGAGGGTGGCGCGGCCCCGGGTCGGCAGGATGTTCTCGACGAGGTTCGGGGCGTTGATCGAGTCCCAGATCTCCTGGGCGCGCACGACGGCCTGGACGTCGTCCAGCGACGCGTACCGGTGGAAGTAGGAGTCCGGCCTGGCGAACGCCGTGTGCCTCAGGGACAGGAACCGGTCCACGTACCAGCGCCGCACGTCCGTGGCGCGCGCGTCGACGTAGATCGAGAAGTCGAAGAAGTCGCTCACCGCGAGGCTCGACTGGCCGGCCGCGGTCGACCTGGCGGGCTGCAGCACGTTGAGCCCCTCGACGATCAGCACGTCGGGTCGGCGGACCACCACGGCGTCGTCCGGCACGATGTCGTACGAGTGGTGCGAGTACACGGGGGCGCGCACCTCGGCGCTGCCGGCCTTGACCGCGGCGAGGAACTGCAGCAGTGCGCGACGGTCGTAGGACTCCGGGAAGCCCTTGCGGTCCATCAGACCGCGACGTTCGAGCTCGTGGTTGGGCAGCAGGAAGCCGTCGGTCGTGATGAGCTCGACCCGCGGGGTCTCCGGCCAGCGGGCCATGAGCTCGCGCAGCACGCGGGCGGTGGTCGACTTGCCGACCGCGACCGACCCGGCGATCCCGATCACGTACGGGGTCCGACCCGCGTACTCGCCGAGGAACGTCGAGGACGCCGAGTGCAGCCGCCCGGTCGCCTCGACGTACAGGGCGAGCAGTCGCGACAGCGGCCGGTAGATCGCATCGACCTCGGCAAGGTCGATCGGGTCACCGAGGCCGCGCAGGCGCAGGACGTCGGTGTCGGTCAGCGGCAGCGGCGTGCTCGCCGACAGGCGGCTCCACTGGCCCCGGTCCAGATCCACGTACGGCGTGGGGAACTCGGGTGCGGCCACGGGGGCCAGTCTGCCCGATCGGAGCCGCCGGTGGTCCCGGGTCCCGTCCCGTGGCCGCCGAGCGCCCGCGGATAGACTCCCCGCCATGTGCGGAATCGTGGGATATGTCGGTCCCCAGACGCCGGGGCCGCGGCCCCTCGAGGTCGTCATGGGTGGTCTCGCTCGACTCGAGTACCGCGGGTACGACTCCGCCGGGGTCGCGCTGGTGACGCCGCAGGGTCTGGTGAGCGCGAAGCGGGCGGGAAAGCTCGGGGTGCTCGCCGCCGACCTCGAGGCCGCGCCGCTCCCACCCGCGACCGCCGCGATCGGCCACACCAGGTGGGCCACGCACGGCGCCCCGACCGACAGCAACGCGCACCCGCACCTGTCGGAGGACGGCACGGTCGCCGTGATCCACAACGGGATCATCGAGAACTTCATCCAGCTGCGCGCGGAGCTGGCTGCCGACGGCGTCGCCTTCTCGAGCGACACCGACACCGAGACCGTCGCGCACCTGCTCGCGCGGGCCTACGACGGCGACCTCACCACCGCGATGCGGACCGTCGCGAAGCGGCTGCAGGGCACCTTCACGCTGCTCGCGGTGCACGCCGACGCGCCGGACACGGTCGTCGGCACGCGCCACGACTCGCCGCTGGTCGTCGGGCTGGGCGAGGGCGAGAACTTCCTCGGCTCGGACGTGGCCGCCTTCATCGCGCACACCCGTGAGGCGGTCGAGCTCGGTCAGGACCAGGTCGTGACCCTCACCCCCGACGGCGTCGAGGTCGTGGACTTCGACGGCAACCCGGTCGCGCCCAAGCGCTACACCGTCGACTGGGACGCGTCCGCCGCCGAGAAGGGCGGGTTCGCCTCCTTCATGGACAAGGAGATCCACGACCAGCCGCATGCGGTCGCGGACACCCTGCTCGGTCGTACCGACGCCGCCGGGCACCTGGTGCTCGACGAGATCCGGGTCGACGAGACCGTGCTGCGCCAGATCGACAAGATCATCGTCATCGCGTGCGGCACGGCCGCGTACGCGGGGCAGGTTGCGAAGTACGCGATCGAGCACTGGTGCCGGATCCCGGTCGAGGTCGAGCTCGCGCACGAGTTCCGCTACCGGGACCCGGTCGTGAACGCCAAGACGCTCGTCGTCGCGGTCTCGCAGTCCGGCGAGACGATGGACACCCTCATGGCGGTCCGCCACGCGCGCGAGCAGGGCGCCACCGTCCTCGCGATCGTGAACACGCACGGCTCGACGATCCCCCGCGAGTCCGACGCCGTGCTCTACACGCACGCGGGGCCCGAGGTCGCCGTCGCGTCGACCAAGGCCTTCCTGGCCCAGATCACCGCGGCGTACCTGCTCGGCCTGTACCTGGCGCAGCTGCGCGGCACGAAGTTCCCGGACGAGATCGCCGAGATCCTCGACGACCTCCGGGAGATCCCCGCGAAGGTCCAGCAGGTGCTGGACGAGGCCGGACCGGTCCGCGAGGCCGCCGTCGAGATGAAGGACGTCCCGTCGGTGCTCTTCCTGGGCCGGCACGTCGGCTACCCGGTCGCGATGGAGGGCGCGCTCAAGCTGAAGGAGATCGCCTACCTGCACGCCGAGGGCTTCGCCGCGGGCGAGCTGAAGCACGGCCCGATCGCACTGATCGAGGACGGCCAGCCGGTGTTCGTCATCGTGCCGAGCCCGCGCGGCCGCGACTCGCTGCACTCGAAGGTGGTCTCGAACATCCAGGAGATCCGGGCGCGCGGCGCCCGGCCGCTGGTGATCGCGGAAGAGGGCGACACGGACGTGCTGCCGTTCGCCGACCGGGTGTTCTTCGTGCCGAAGACCGCGTCGCTGCTCGCCCCGCTGGTCGCCGTGGTGCCGCTGCAGATCTTCGCGTGCGCGCTCGCGGCGGCCAAGGGCCTGGACGTCGACCAGCCGCGCAACCTCGCGAAGTCCGTGACGGTCGAGTAGACGCCTCGGGACGGACGGCAGAGCCCGGCCGGGCGCGGCTGCTCAGGGGGCCCTGGCCGGCGCTGCCGACCGTCCGGACCGATGCCCGGATCGCCCCGAGCACCCCGTTCGTCCTGCGCCGAACGGGGTAGTGCCCTGCCGCCACCCGAGCGTCCCCCGCTACCGTTCCGGTAGTCCGATCGGATGAGCGGGGGCTCGGATGAACGAACTCGATCTCGCGGCGCGGCACGCGTCGCGACGGGACCCCGCCCCGCGCCGGGCCGAGCCTCGCGGGTCGGCACCATGGACCCCCGGCAGTCTGCCCGCGGCGTTGGCCACCCGGTGGGGAGTGCCGGAGAAGCCTCTTGTCGGGCGGCCCCGGCGCGACGAGACGGCGCCGCCCCTCGTGCCGGCCGGGCGCTTCGCCCTGCTCACCGGTGTCAGGGACGTGATCGCCGCGTACGCCGGGACGGACGTCGGCGCGCCGGCATCCGTCGCGGCCTGGCGGCTGCCGACCACGCCGGGTCGGCCGTCGTGGTCGCCGACCTCGACCGGCTCGGCCGGCGACCGCCTCGCGTTCGTACCGGCGCAGCGGTCGCCCGTGCCCGCTGCAGGTCGCGCGTCCACGGGTGCCGCCGTGCTCGGCACGCTCGCGCTCATGGCCGGGATGCTGGGTCTCGCGCCCGTGGCGGTGGTGCTCGGGCACGTCGGGCTGCGACAGGCGCGGATCACTGGGACGGGGCGGGCCCGGGCCGTGGCCGCCCTCGTCCTCGGCTACCTGGTCCTCGTCGGCGGCGTGGTCTGGTTCGCGTTCGAGGTCGCGCCAGGGATGATCGCGCCGCTGCTGTGACCCGGCCGCCGTAGGGTGGGCGCATGATCGTCGGGGTCGGGATCGACGTGGTCGACGTCGCGCGCTTCATGGCGACCCTGGAACGCTCACCCGGGTTGCGCGAGCGGCTGTTCACCGCTGCCGAGCGCGACCTGCCGGCGTCGTCGCTCGCGGCGCGGTTCGCCGCGAAGGAGGCGATCGCGAAGGCGCTCGGCGCGCCCGGCACCATGAGCTGGCAGGACGCCACGGTGCACCGCGTGATCGGCGGTCCGCCCGAGGTCGAGATCACCGGCACGGTCGCGGCGCGCGCCGCCGAGCTGGGCGTCGACCGGTTCCACCTGTCCATCTCGCACGACGCCGGGATCGCCTCGGCGATGGTCGTGGCCGAGCGGGACTGACCCGCACGGCCCCGCGAGCGCGCGGACGGCTTGGTACGGGGCAGCCCGCGCGCCCTGCTCAGCCGCGCAGCGCCGGCGCCACCTCGCGCTCGAACAGCTCGATGCCGGAGCGGTCGTACGCGGCCTCCGAGAAGTAGGTGATCGCATAGGTCATCCCGAGGCCCTCGAGCTCACGGAGCTTGTCGACGATCTGCTGCGGTGTGCCGACCAGCGGGCCGCCTCGGAACTCCGCGGCGATCTGCTCGGCCTTGTCCGGCAGCACGCGGGCGTAGCGGTCCTGGATCGCGGCGATCCGGTCGTCCACCTCGGCCTCGGTCGCGCCGATCACGACGTTGTAGTTGGCCGAGCGCACGACCGAGCCGAAGTCCCGGCCCAGGGTCTCGCAGTGCCCGCGCAGCACCTCCGACTTGCGCGCGAAGGTCTCCGGGTCGCCGGCGATGTTCGCGTACTGCGCCGAGCGCGCCACGTACTTGAGCGTGCGCTTCTCGCCGCCACCGGCGATCCACAGCGGGATGCCGCCCTCTTGCAGCGGCTGCGGGAACACCCGGGCGCCGTCGACCTGGTAGTAGCGGCCGTCGAGCGTCGCGTACCCGGTGCGCCACGCCTGCTCCATGATCTGCACGCCCTCGTCGAGCATGCCCAGCCGGTCGCCGACGGCGGGGAAGCCGTAGCCGTAGGCGTCCCACTCGTGCTCGTACCACCCGGCTCCGATGCCCATCTCGATCCGACCGCCCGAGATCAGGTCCACGGTCGCGGCGACCTTCGCGAGGTAGGCGGGGTTGCGGTAGCCCATGCAGGTGCACATCTGGCCCAGGCGGACCCGGCTGGTCGACGCGGCCAGCGCCGCCATCAGCGTCCAGGCCTCATGGGTGGCCTCCTCGCTGGGTTCGGGAACGGTGTGGAAGTGGTCGTAGACCCAGACGGACTCGAAGACGTCGCCGTCATCGGCGTGCTTCGCGAGCCCGTGCATCACCTGCCACTGCTCCGCGGGGTCGATGCCGACGAGGTCCATCCGCCAGCCCTGAGGGATGAAGAGTCCGAATCGCATGACGCCAACCTATGCCCGGGCGTGGGGACGGTCGCGGCGTCCGGGTTCCGGCGTTCCGGCGTTCAGGCCGGGTCGTACCCGAGGTTCGGGGCGAGCCAGCGCTCGGCCTCGGCGAGCGTCCAGCCCTTGCGCTCGGCGTAGTCCGCCACCTGGTCGCGGCCCAGTCGCCCGACCGCGAGGTAGCGGGCGTCCGGGTGCGCGAGGTACAGCCCGGAGACCGACGACGCGGGGGTCATCGCGTAGGAGTCGGTGAGCTGGATGCCGACCTCGGCCAGGTTCAGCAGCGCGTCGAGGGTGTGCTTCTCGGTGTGGTCCGGCTGCGCCGGGTAGCCCGGCGCGGGGCGGATGCCCTGGTAGCGCTCGCGGATCAGGTCGGTGACCGGCAGCGCCTCGTCGGCGGCGTACCCCCACAGGCGGGTGCGAACCTCGCGGTGCGCCCACTCGGCGAACGCCTCGGCCAGGCGGTCGCCGATCGCCTTGACCAGGATCGCGGTGTAGTCGTCGTGCTTCGCCTCGTGGCGGGCGGCGAGCTCGTCCGCACCGTGGATCGTGACCGCGAACGCCCCGAGGTGGTCGCCCTGCCCGGCCACGTAGTCGGCCAGCGCGAGGTACTCGCCGGACCGTTCGCGCTGCTGGCGCAGGGTGTGCAGGGTCGCGACCGTCTCGGCCGTCCCGTCCGGGCCCGCGCGAAGCACGTCGATGTCGTCGCCGCGCCGGGCGGCGGGCCACACTCCCACGACGCCCTCGGCGCGCAGCGAGCCCTCGGCGATCACCTCGTCGAGGAGCCGCTGGGCATCCGCGAACAGCGACCGGGCGTGCTCGCCCTGGCGGGGGTCGTCGAGGATCTGCGGGTAGGAGCCGCGCAGCTCCCAGGCCGTGAACAGCGGGGTCCAGTCGATCACCTCGACCAGCTCGGCGAGGTCGGGGCGCAGCAGGTGCCGACCCGGCTTGCGGGGTGCGGGGACGGGCAGCCCGGTGAGCCGGTGGCCGCGTTCGCGGGCCTCGGCCAGCGGCACCAGGACGTGGTCCTTCTCGGCGTGCCGCGCGCGCACGCCGTCGTACTGCTCGCGGACCCGGACGGCGATCTCCGCGGGGCGCGCCAGCAGGTCGGCGACCACACCGACCGCGCGCGACGCGTCCGGCACGTGCACCACGGTGCCGGCGTACGCGGGGTCGATCTTCACCGCGGTGTGCGCGGTGCTCGTGGTCGCGCCGCCGATCAGCAGCGGGGTTGTCAGGCCGCGCCGGGTCATCTCGCCGGCCAGGGCGACCATCTCGTGCAGCGACGGCGTGATCAGCCCGGAGACCCCGATGACGTCGGCGTCGAGCTCGGCGGCGGTGGCGAGGATCCGCTCGGACGGCACCATGACGCCCAGGTCGTGCACGACGTAGCCGTTGCAGCCCAGCACGACGCCCACGATGTTCTTGCCGATGTCGTGCACGTCGCCCTTGACGGTGGCCAGCACCACGGTGCCCTTGCCGGTCGATGCCTGGCCGGCCGCCTCGGCGGCGGCCTGCTCGGCCTCGATGTACGGCGTGAGGTGCGCGACCGCGGCCTTCATCACCCGCGCGGACTTCACCACCTGCGGCAGGAACATCTTCCCGGCGCCGAACAGGTCGCCGACCACACCCATGCCGTCCATCAGCGGGCCCTCGATGACGCCGAGCGGCGAGCCGAGCTCCTGGTACGCCTCCTCGGCGTCGGCCACGACGTGCTCGACGATCCCGTGCACCAGTGCGTGGCGCAGCCGGTCGGTGACCGGCAGCTCGCGCCAGGCCTCGGTGCGGGCTTCGGCCGCCTGTTGGCCGGCGTAGCTCCCGGCGAGCGCGATCAGCCGCTCCGTGGCGTCCGAGCGGCGGGCCAGGATGACGTCCTCGACGGCCTCGCGCAGCTCCGGGTCGAGGTCGGCGTCGACCGTGAGCATGCCGGCGTTGACGATCCCCATGTCCAGGCCGGCCGCGATCGCGTGGGACAGGAACACCGCGTGCATCGCCTCGCGCACCACGTTGTTGCCGCGGAAGGCGAAGCTGACGTTGGAGATGCCGCCGCTGGTCAGCGCGCCCGGCAGGTTCGCCTTGATCCAGCGCACGGCCTCGATGAAGTCGCGCGCGTACGTGTCGTGCTCCTCGATGCCGGTGGCCACCGTCAGCACGTTCGGGTCGAAGATGATGTCGTGCGGCGGGAAGCCGACCTCGTCCACCAGCAGCCGGTAGGCCCGCTCGCAGACCGCGATCCTGCGCTCGTAGCTGTCGGCCTGGCCCGCCTCGTCGAACGCCATCACGACCGCGGCCGCGCCGTAGCGGCGCACGGTTCGGGCCCGCTCGAGGAACGCGGCCTCGCCGTCCTTGAGGGACAGCGAGTTGACCACGCCCTTGCCCTGCAGGTGACGCAGGCCCGCCTCCAGCACGGTCCAGTCCGACGAGTCGACCATCACCGGCACGCGCGCGATGTCCGGCTCGGCGGCGAGCAGGTCCAGGAACCGGGCCATCGTGGCCGGGCCGTCGAGCATGCCCTCGTCGACGTTGACGTCGATCATCTGCGCGCCACCGGCGACCTGCTGCGCGGCGATCGCGACCGCGGCCTCGTCGTCGCCCTCGAGGATCGCGCGGCGGAACCGTGGCGAGCCGGTCACGTTGGTGCGCTCGCCGACGTTGATGAACCCGACCTCAGGCGTGAGGTCGAGCAGCTCGAGGCCGGTGAGCCGGAGCCGGTCCGGGGCCCGCCGCGGGGCGCGTGGCGCGACGCCCTCCACCGCGGCGACGAACGCGGCGATGTGCTCCGGTGTCGTGCCGCAGCACCCGCCGACCACGTTGAGCAGGCCCTCGCGGGCGAAGCCGCCGAGCACCGTCGCCATCTGCTCCGGGGTCTCGTCGTACTCGCCGAACGCGTTCGGCAGGCCCGCGTTGGGGTGCGTCGAGACGAGGGCGCCGGTGGTCTCGGAGATCTCCCGCAGGTAGGGGTGCATCGGCTCGGGGCCGAGCGCGCAGTTGAGACCCACGCTGAACAGGTCGGCGTGCTCGGTGGAGACCACGAACGCCTCGGGGGTCTGGCCGGACAGGGTGCGGCCGCTCGCGTCGGTGATCGTGCCGGAGAGCATGATCGGCACGCGCCGGCCGGTCGCGACGAACGCCTGCTCGCAGGCCTCCAGCGCCGCCTTGGCGTTGAGCGTGTCGAAGACCGTCTCGACCAGGAGCAGCTCGACCCCGCCGTCCAGCAGCGCGGTGACCTGCTCCAGGTAGGCGGCGGCGAGGTCGTCGTAGGTGACGTTGCGGAAGCCCGGGCGCTCGACGTCGGGGGACAGCGACGCCGTGCGGTTGGTCGGGCCCACCGAGCCGGCCACCCAACGGTGCTTGCCGTCCGCGGCCTCGGCCATGTCCGCCGCCTCGCGGGCCAGCTGAGCGCCCGTGAGGTTCATCCGGCGCACCAGCGCCTGGGTGCCGTAGTCGGCCTGCGAGATCGCCTGGGCGTTGAACGTGTTCGTCTTGAGGATGTCCGCGCCGGCCGCGGCGTACTCGGCGTGGATCGCCAGGAGGATGTCGGGCCGGGTCAGCTGGATCAGGTCGAAGTTGCCCGCGTAGCTGCGCTCGGGGTCGTCCCCCTCGAACCGGAAGTCGGCCTCCGTGAGGTTCGCGTGCTGCAGCGCGGTCCCGTAGGCGCCGTCGAGCACGAGGATCCGCTGTGCGGCGGCCTCACGAAGGTCCTGCATGCCGCTCACCTCGTCTCCTGCGGCTCGTCGCCCGGGCAGGGGGCCGTCCCATGGTACGGAGGGCACGCCCCTGCGCGGGGCCGCGCGCGGTGCGTGAGACGGGTCCGGCGGGCCGGTGCCGGCGGCGGCGTCGGCGCGAACGCGGGAGCTGGGTGCGCGTCACCTGCGCCGGTGGCTCCGGCGGTCCAGGATGGGACGCGTGATCGAGGCCTACACCGCTGCCGACGTACGTTCCGCCGAGGAGCCGCTGCTCGCCGCCGAGCGCGGCTTCCACGGCGGTCTCATGCACCGCGCCGCGACCGCGCTCGCCGGCGTGGTCCGCGAAGAGCTCGCGGCGCGCGCCGAACCGGTCGTGGGCTCGACCGTGGTCGCCCTGGTCGGGCGGGGCAACAACGGCGGCGACGCGCTGCACGCCATGGCGGTGCTCGCCGGGCGCGGGGCGGACGTGACCGCCCTGGCGCTCGGGCCGCTGCACGAGGGCGGCCTGGTCGCACTGCGCACCGCAGGCGGCCGCGTGCTCGCCGTGGCCGACGACGCCCCGGGCACGCCGGTCTGGGTCGGTGACGCGGTCGCCGAGGCCTTCGCAGCCGACGTGCTGCTGGACGGCCTGCTCGGGATCGGTGGTCGAGGTGGGCTGCGGGAGCCGGCCGCATCGCTCGTGGAGCTGCTCGACCCGCTGCTCGCCGAGGCCGGGGACGCGGGCCCGACGGTCGTCGCGGTCGACCTGCCGAGCGGCATCGGCGTCGACGACGGCACGGTGCCCGGCCCGGTGCTGCCGGCCGACCGCACGGTGACGTTCGGGGTGCCCAAGCCGGGTCTCCTCCTGCCGCCGGCGGCGCCCCTGGCCGGCGTGCTCAGCGTGGTGGACCTGGCCCTCACGGACGTCCTGGTCCAGCACGGTGCGCGGCCGGCCGTGCTGCGGGTCGAACGACCGGACCTCGTGGTGGGGTGGCCCCGGCCCGCGCTGGACGACCACAAGTACTCCCGCGGGGTGCTCGGGGTGCTCGCCGGCTCCGCGGAGTACCCGGGTGCGGCCGTGCTCACCGTCGCGGGCGCACAGGGCGGCGGCGTCGGCATGGTGCGTTACGTCGGCCCGCCGGACGTGACGCACACCGTGCTCGCCGCACACCCGGAGGTCGTGGCCGGCGACGGCCGGGTGCAGGCCTGGGTGATCGGTCCGGGTCTCGCGGGCGAGCGGCTCGGGGTGGCTCGGGAGCGTCTCGCCGCGGTGCTCCGCGACGGTGCACCGGTGGTCGTCGACGCGGGCGCACTCGACCTGCTGCCCGAGCGGGCGGAGTCCGCGGTCCTGACGCCGCACGCCGGAGAGCTCGCGGCCCTGCTCCGCGGCCGAGGCGCCGACGTCGCGCGGGAGGACGTCGAGGCCGAGCCGCTGCGCTGGGCCCGCGAGGCGCACGCGCGCACCGGCTCGACCGTCCTGCTCAAGGGCGCGGTCACGCTGGTCGTCGCCGCCGAGGCGGTCTACGCCCAGGGCGATGCGACCCCGTGGCTCGCGACGGCGGGGGCCGGGGACGTGCTCGCCGGCCTGCTCGGTGCGTTGCTCGCGACGCTGGCCGCGCAGGCTCCGGGAGAGTCGCTGCTCCCGGACGAGCTGGCCCGCGCCGCAGCGATGGCGGCGTCCGTGCACGGTCGCGCCGCGGTGGCCGCATCGGGCGGCGGCCCGGTGACCGCGTCGCGCGTGGCGTCGGCGGTCCCGGCCGTGCTCGCCGGGCTGCTCGGATGACCGCGCCCGCCGACGGGGCGGACCTCGACGCCGAGCTGCTCGCGCGGGCCGCGGTGCTCGCCGGTGGCGGCCGGACCCTGCTCGGGATCGCCGGTCCGCCCGGCGCCGGCAAGTCCACACTGGCCCATGCGGTCGTCGCTGCGCTCGGCGGCCGCGCGGTGCTCGTGCCGATGGACGGCTTCCACCTGGCCCAGGCCGAGCTCGAACGGCTCGGCCGCGCGGACCGCAAGGGGGCGCCCGACACGTTCGACGCCGAGGGGTTCGTCGCGCTGCTCACCCGCCTCGGCGGGCAGCGGCCGGACGACCCGGTCGTGTACGCCCCGCGCTTCGACCGGCTGCTCGAGGAGGCGATCGCCGGCGCGATCCCGGTGCCGGGCGACGTCCCGCTGGTGGTGGTCGAGGGCAACTACCTGCTGCACGACGACGGGGCCTGGGGCAAGGTCGCGTCGCTGTTGGACGAGACCTGGTACCTCGAGCTCGACGACGAGGTCCGGGTCGAGCGGCTGGTCGCCCGGCACGTCGCGCACGGGCGCAGCCCGGCGGCGGCCCGCGAGTGGGTGCTGCGCTCGGACGAGGCCAACGCCCGGCTGGTCGCGGCCGGCCGGGGTCGGGCGAGCCGCGTCGTGCGGCGGTGACGCGCAGGCTGCGATGGAGAGTCGTGCGGCGGTGACGGACGACCGGTGGTGGTACGCCGGTAGAGGGCCCGCGGGCGACACGATGGACGCAGTGAGACGGTGCCGGGCGGCGGCGTCCGCGGTGCGAGGATGGGCGCCGTGACCTACCCCGCCCGTGCCGTCGTCGATCTCGCCGCCATCCGCGCGAACACCGCCCGGCTCACGGAGCTCGCCGGACCCGCGGCCGTGCTCGCGGTGGTCAAGGCCGACGGCTACGGCCACGGACTCGTGCCGGCCGCGCGCGCCGCGCTCGCCGGTGGCGCCACGTGGCTCGGTACCGCGCAGCTCGACGAGGCGCTCGCGCTGCGCGCGGCCGGCGTGACCGCACCCCTGTTGTCCTGGCTGTACGCGCCGGGTGCGGCGTTCGCCGACGCGATCCGGGCCGACGTGGACCTGTCGGTCGGCGCGGCGTGGACCCTCGTCGAGGTCATCGACGCCGCGCGCGCGACGGGACGTACCGCGCGCGTGCACCTCAAGGTCGACACCGGTCTCGGCCGTAACGGGGTGACTCCGGTGGAGCTGCCCGCGATGCTCGACGCGGCACTGGGTGCTGAGGCCGAGGGTCTGCTGCGCGTCGTGGGGATCTGGTCGCACTTCGCCTGGGCGGACGACCCGGGCCACCCCACGGTGCGCTCGCAGGCGGGCGTGTTCGCCGACGCGATCGCGCTCGCGGAGTCACGCGGCGCGCGGCTCGAGGTGCGCCACCTCGCGAACTCGGCCGCGACCTTGACCGACCCGTCGGTGCACTTCGACCTCGTGCGGCCCGGTCTGGCGGTCTACGGGCTCTCGCCCGTGCCGCACCTGGGCGATCCCGCGCACTACGGCCTGCGCCCGGCGATGCGGCTCGAGGCGGACCTCGCGCTGACCAAGGTCGTCCCGGCCGGGCAGGGCGTGTCCTACGGCCACGCCTACACCACGACCCGGGACACGGTCCTCGGCCTGGTGCCGATCGGCTACGCGGACGGGCTGCCGCGGCACGCGTCGGGCACGGCCGATGCCTGGGGAGGGCCGATCCAGGTGGGCGGACGCCGGCTCGGCGTGGCCGGGCGGGTGTGCATGGACCAGGTCGTCCTCGACCTCGGGCCGGACGCGACCGAGACCGCAGGGGACACCGTGGTGCTGTTCGGTGCGGGTGACGACGGCGAGCCGACCGCGGAGGACTGGGCGCAGGTGGTCGGGACGATCTCCTACGAGATCGTGACGCGGATCGGCGCCCGGGTGCCACGGGTCTACCTGGGGGAGCGATGACCGACACCCTGACCGGAACGCTCGCCGACCCCGAGGCGACCCGTGCCTACGGACGGGCCCTCGCCGGGCTGCTTCGGGCGGGCGACCTCGTGCTGCTGACCGGCCCGCTCGGGGCGGGCAAGACGACCCTGGTCCAGGGCATCGGTGCGGCCCTGGACGTCCGTGGCCAGGTGGCGTCGCCGACCTTCATCATCGCCCGCGTGCACCCGCCGCTGGGCGGGGGCCCGGCCCTCGTGCACGTCGACGCCTACCGGCTCGGCTCGCTCGACGAGCTCGAGGCGCTGGACCTCGACACGTCGCTCGAGGAGTCGGTGACCGTCGTCGAGTGGGGTGAGGGCCTCGTCGAGGTGCTGTCCACCGACCGGCTCGAGGTGACCCTCGACCGCGGTCACGGCGGCGCGGGCGGCGCGGTCGCCGAGGGTTCCGCCGAGGAGGACGTCGCGGTGCCGCGTCGCCTGACGGTTCGGGGCGTCGGGCCGCGGTGGGCCGGCGTCGAGCTGCCCGAGCCCTGATCCGTGGGTCGGCCCGCGCCGGGTCCGCGGTGGCGGTCGGCGGATGCCAGGATGGGCGCGTGCTGGTCCTCGCTCTCGACACGTCCGCCGACATCGCGGTGGCGCTGGTGCGTGACGGTGTCGCGCTCGCGGTGCGCACCGCCACCGAGCAGCGTCGCCACGCCGAGCTGCTCTCGCCGCTGATCACCGAGGTGTTCGCCGAGGCCGGGCTGCGCCCGCGCGAGATCGACGCGGTGGCGGTGGGCACCGGGCCGGCGCCGTTCACCGGGCTGCGCGCAGGTCTGGTGACCGCGCGGGCGCTCGGCTTCGCGACCGGGGTGCCGGTCCACGGGGTCGGGAGCCTCGAGGTGCTGGCCGCCCAGGCGTTCGACACGGGCGCCGAGGGCGACGTGCTGGTGGTCACCGATGCCCGCCGCAAGGAGGTCTACGCGGGCTGGTTCCGCGCCTCGGCCCACGAGGGTGACGTCGAGGCGACGGGCAACGAGGACGTCGTGCACCCGGCCGACCTGGAGCGCCGTGGCGCGGCAGTCCTGGTCGGCCCCACGGCCGCCTCCCTGAGCGAGGTGGTCGGGCTGCCCGCGAGCGGGCCGACGTCGCTGGACCCGGTCGTGCTCGCACGGCTCGCCGTCGCCCGCGCCGCCCGGGGTGTCGACCAGCCCACCGAGCCGTTGTACCTGCGCCGTCCGGATGCCGTGCCGCCGGGGGCGCGGAAGCGGGCCACGGGGTGACGGGCCTGCGTTCGCTCGTCGAGGCCGACGTGCCCACGGTCGCGGCTCTCGAACGTGAGCTGTTCGCGCGCTCCGCGTGGACCGAGCCGATGATCCGCGACGAGCTCACCGCCCCGGGGCGGTACTACGTCGCGATGACCGACGACGAGGATGCCGTGCTGGCCTACGCCGGGTCGTGGTTCGACGGTGACGTCTCGCAGGTGATGACCCTCGGGGTCGCGTCGCGAGCGCAACGCCACGGCCTCGGGCGGATCCTCCTGCGTGCGTTGCTCGACCACGCGCGCGGGCTCGGGGCCTCGGCGATGTTCCTGGAGGTCGCCGTGGACAACGATGCCGCGCTCGCGCTGTACACGGCTGAGGGTTTCGAGATCCTGGCGCGACGCCCCCGGTACTACCAGCCCGAGGACGTCGACGCCTGGACCATGCGTTTGATGCTCTGAGCGCTCGGGCCGGCGCGGCAGGTCAGCGCGGCCGACGTCCGGCGACGCGGTCGAGCCATTCGACCATGAGCGCCTCGAAGACCGCCGGTTGCTCGAGCTGGAGGTTGTGGCCTGCGACGTCGAGCACGGCGAGCGTCGCGCGTGGCCAGGCGGTGTGCAGCGTGAGCTGGTCGCGGTAGCCCACGGCGGAGTCCTGACGGCCCAGGAGCACCAGGCTCGGCCGTTCGAACGGCGGTAGGTCCGCGGCGTCGGGGTCGTCGCTCAGCGACCAGGACCGCGCGATCCGGGCCAGCGCCGCCTGGTCGGCGGCGACGAGGCCCGGGTGCACGTGCTCGGTGAACCGCGCGAGGGCCTCGCGTGAACGCACCACGGCGAGGTCGGCGAAGGCCGCGACCACGTTCGGGGGCCCGTCGACGCCGTCCGGCTCGGACCACAGGACCTGGAGCGGGGGCACGTCGCGCTCGGTGCGAGCGACGGGGCCGACCGGGCAGATCTGTGCGAGCCCGAGGACCTGCCCGGGCCGTGCTCTGGCCACGGCGCGCGCCAGGTAGCCGCCGTAGGACTCACCGACGAGCAGGAACGGTTCCTCGCCGATCGCGGCGTCGACGAACCCGAGCAGGGCGGCCAGCACCCCGTCCGCCGAGTCGACCTCGGCCGGTGTGCGGCCCATCCCGGGAAGGTCGGGGTAGAGGCGCCGGTACCCGGGCCGGGCACTGAACACCGGCTCGAGGCACCCCAGCACGATCCGGTGGTCGGGGCCCCAGCCGTGCACGGCGAGGACGGGCGTCCCGGTGCCGTGCTCGACGTGCTGCAACGTCTGCGGGGTGGCTGCCACGGCTGGTCAGCCTTCCACGCGCCACCGACACGGTCCGGGCAGGTGGTGGCTCCGGGTTGCTCAGGCGACCCGGACGGCCTCGTCGACCGCGAGGCGGGGCGCGCGCGGGAAGGCGGAGTCCTCGGGCGCCGGGTAGCCGACGTTGAGCACCATCAGGGACTGCCACGCGGTGCCGGTGAGCAGGTCGGCGTCGATGCCCGCCGCGTCCATGCCGGACATCGGCCCGACGTCGAGCCCGGCTGCCCGCAGCGCGGTCACCAGGTAGCCGGCCTGGAGCCAGGCCTGCTCGCGCGCGAGGCGCTCGCGCCCCGGGTTCGTGGCGAAGCGCTCGCCCGCCTGCGGCACGTGCGGCGCCAGGACGTCCATGTGCTCGTGGAACGCGGTGTCGGCGGCGACCAGGATCGTCAGGGGGGCGTTGCGGACGCGAGCCTTGTTGCCGTCGTTCATGTGGTCGACGAGGCGCTCTCGGGCCTCGTCGGTGCGCACGAGCAGCAGACGCAGCGGCGAGGTGTTCATCAGCGTCGGGCCCCAGCGTACGGTGTCGTAGACCGACGCCACGAGAGCGTCGGGGACGGCCTCGTCGGACCACTCGCGTGCCGTGCGGCGGTCGAGGAACAGCGGCGCCAGGGCGCCGAGGTCGGTCAGGGTGTCGAGCTGGGTCGTCTGCGTCATGGACAGTTGAACATTGCACGACCCTGTCTTCATTCCCGGACCTGGGATGACTGTGCTGTGAGTCTCGCGCCAGGCCGGTGCCCGGCCGACCTGGAGGCGCTCCGGTCCGAGGTCGGGTGAGGCCCGTGCCGGCCCTACCCTGGAGCCATGTCGCGACTCGTCCTCGGCCTGGAGACCTCGTGCGACGAGACCGGGGCCGCCGTGGTGCGGGTCACCGACGACCGTTCCGAGCTGCTGTCCGACGTGGTCGCGAGCTCGATGGACGAGCACGCCCGGTTCGGCGGGATCATCCCGGAGATCGCCTCACGTGCCCACCTCGAGCAGATGATCCCGGTGGTGTCCGCCGCGCTCGAGCGGGCCGAGATCGAGCTCGGAGACCTCGACGCCGTCGCCGTCACCGCGGGCCCGGGCCTGGTCGGGCCGCTCACTGTCGGTGCCGCGGCCGCCAAGGCGCTCGCCGTGGGGCTCGAGATCCCGCTCTACGGCGTCAACCACGTGGTCGGCCACGCGGTGGTCGACGAGCTGGTCGACGGGCTCTTCCCCGAGCGGGTGATGGCCCTGGTCGTCTCCGGGGGGCACTCGTCGCTGCTGCTCCTCGACGACACCGTGGGCGTGACCGAGCTCGGCCAGACGCTCGACGACGCGGCCGGTGAGGCGTTCGACAAGGTCGGGCGGCTGCTCGGCCTGCCCTACCCGGGCGGCCCGCACATCGACCGCCTCGCGCGCGAGGGCGACCCCGAGGCGATCCGCTTCCCGCGCGGCCTCACCGCCGCGAAGGACCAGGCCGCGCACGCCACCGACTTCTCGTTCTCCGGCCTCAAGACGGCCGTCGCCCGCTGGGTCGAGGCCAAGCAGGACGCGGGCGAGGAGATCCCGCTCAACGACGTCGCCGCGTCGTTCTCGGCGGCCGTGTCCGACGTGCTCACCGCCAAGACCATCGCGGCGTGCCACGCGCACGGCGTCGAGACCCTGATCGTCGGCGGTGGCTTCTCCGCCAACTCCCAGCTGCGCGACATGGCGACGTTGCGGTGCGCGGAGGCCGGCATCGACGTGCGCATCCCGCCGATCAAGTACTGCACCGACAACGGCGCGATGATCGCGGCCATGGGGGCCGCCGTGCTCCGCCGCGACCTGCCGCCCTCGCCGCTGGACCTCCCGGTCGACTCCTCGATGCCGCTGACCCGGGTGCTCGTCTAGGGCGTCGGGCAGTCCGCCGGCGGCGTGTGGTCGGTCGTGTAGCCGGCCTCGTACTGCGCAGGGAGCGCCAGGGTCTGGTTCCTCGTCAGCCCGAGACCGGTCACCTCGAGGGTGACCGCATCCGCGAACCGCGCACTGCCACCCGCCATAGCGAAGCACCGCCCGCTCACGTGCACCGCAGCCACGACGATGCCGTGCGGGGGCACGCGCAC
This sequence comes from Actinotalea endophytica, assembly GCF_025717005.1. Lineage (GTDB taxonomy): Bacteria > Actinomycetota > Actinomycetes > Actinomycetales > Cellulomonadaceae > Actinotalea. The sequence goes on along the minus strand of NZ_JAOVZU010000008.1, from coordinate 116,114 downwards.
GCTGTCCCTGAGGTCGAGCGACTCGGGGCGCAGGTCGACCAGGTGCAGCCAGTCCTCATCGTTCGCCACCTGCACATCGAGGTCGGCGAGAGCTCTCGGCGGCACCGACACCGTGACCGCCCACGATCGCGTGTTCTGCAGGGCGACACTCACCCAGCCGCCGTCCGGGGTGTCCCAGGTGGACCAGACCTCGGTGCCGCTCGCCCAGCCGTCGTCGGTCTGGACGAACACCGGATCGGTGTAGGCCGCACCGGCGTCGACCAGTGCGGGGCGGGTCGCGACGACAGCCCACGTCACCAGCAGCACCACCGCCACGCCGAGGGCGATCCACCACGCAGGATGCCTCGGACGCGAGAAGCGCGAGGATCGCGCGCGTCGGTCGTCGCTCGCGGCTGCCTCGCCGGTCGCCCCCTGCACCGTCATGCGCGCAGCATGGCACCCCGCCGGCCGGCTGCGGAAGGAGTGGGCCGGCGGGCGGGTGGTCGGTGGTGTGGTCGGCAATGCGGTAGGTCGACCTCGACGTACATCAGACGGCACCTCGATCAACGACGACGCGGTCCCGCTCTGCGCGGCGCGGGTGGTCGACGTCGGGCTGGTCCGCCGTCGAGAGCGCTACAGCGGCCGGCCGGCCCGCATCTCGGCGACCAGGGACGCGACCACGGCGCCGAGGTCGCCGTCGTTGCGCCGGGCCACGGCCCGCTGCCGCTGGTACGACGCGCCCTTGCGCAGGATGGTCCGCAGCTGGCCGAGCTCCTCGTGGCAGCCGAGGCGTTCGGCGGTCGGCATCAGCTCGGTCAGGAGCTTCTCGACGTTGTCCGTGACGAGCTCCTCGTCGCCGGCGCGGTTGAGGATGATGATCGCGTCCATGCCGTAGCGCGCCGAGCGCCACTTGTTCTCCTGCACGAACCACGGCGGCAGGGTCGGCAGCTCCTTGCCCTCGTCGAGCAACGTGGAGAAGTGCTCGACCAGGGAGTGGATGAGCGCGGCGAACGCGAGCACCTCGGTGAGGTTGGGCGAGCCGTCCGCGATCCGCATCTCGAGCGTCCCGAAGCGGGGCGAGGGGCGGATGTCCCAGCGGATCTCGTCGACCTGGTCGATCACGCCGACGTGCAGCATGTCGGCGGTGTAGGCCTCGAACTGCTCCCAGGTCTCGAACTGGAACGGCAGGCCGGCGGTGGGCAGCTGCTGGAACATCAGCGCGCGGTTCGACGCGTACCCGGTGTCCTTGCCGCCCCAGAACGGTGACGAGGCGCTCAGGGCCTGGATGTGCGGGAAGTAGGTGAGCATGGCCCGCAGGATCGGCATGACCTTGGCGCGGTCCTCGATGCCGACGTGCACGTGCACGCCGTAGATGAGCATCTGCCGGCCCCACCACTGGGTCCGGTCGATCAGGGTCGCGTAGCGCTGCTTGTCGGTCACCTTCTGGTGGCTCCACCGCGCGAACGGGTGCGTGCCGGCGCACATCAGCTCGACGCGCAGCGGGTCGGTCACCCGGCGCAGCTCCTCGATCGACCGCTGCAGGTCGCGACCCGCCTCGCCGACCGTCCGGCACACCCGGGTGACGATCTCGACGGTGTTGAGCAGGAGCTCCTGCTTGATGCTCGGGTGCTCGCCGCCACCGGGCGGAGCGACCGCGTCCAGGACGGTCTGGGCGACCTGGCGCAGGTCGCCGGAGTCGGCGTCGACCAGCGCGAGCTCCCACTCGACGCCGATGGTCGAGCGCTCGGACCGGGTGAACGGGATCGTGTTCATGAGCCCTCCGTCGCCGGTTCGACGATCAGCACCTGCTGGGCGCCGCGCACCCGGGTCAGCACGATCGTGGCCTCTGCGTCGCCACGCAGGTCGAGCTGGGTGCGTAGCTGTTCGGGCACCACGGCGGTGCCGCGCTTCTTGATGGTGACCCGGCCGACGCCGCGCTCGCGCAGCGCGGTGCGCAGCCGCTTGACCCCGAACGGCAGGACGTCCAGCACGCGGTAGGACGCGGCGAGCGGGGTCGCGACGAGGTGGTCGGAGGTCACGTAGGCGATGGTGCGGTCCAGCAGGTGGCCGCGCACCTCCTGGGCGACGAGGGTCACCAGGCCTGCGCGGATGACCGCGCCGTCGGGCTCGTACAGGAAGGCTCCGGGCGGGCCGGCCTCCGCCTCCGGCGCGCCGCCCGGGGGCGTGCGCACCTCGGTCGCCGAGCGCCCGCGCAGCAGCAGCGCACCGAGCCCAGGGCCCTGCGGTGCGAGCGGGCCGAACCACAGGCCCGCCTCCACGACGTCGCCGTCCACGCTGACCCACTGCGTCTCGGCACCCTCGGGCAGCGCCGCGTGCGGGATGCCCGGGCCGACCTTGACCCCGAGCGCGGGAACGCGGGCGCGCAGTTCGAGCACGTCGTCGAGCGGAGGCGAGTAGGCCTTCGGGTCGTGCGCCCGGCGGCCCGCGGCGGTGCGGCGAGCCGGGTCGGCGAACACGCCGTCGACACCGCTGAGGTCGGTCGTGAGCCCGTCGCCGTGGCGGACCTCGGCCTCGGGGAAGTGCCGGAGGTTGACCGTCGCGACCGCGGCGGTGAGCTCGTCGGTGTCCACCGCGACGACGCCCAGGCCGAGGGCCGCGAACGCCATCGCGTCGCCGCCGATCCCGCAGGTGAGGTCGGCGACCCGGGTGCAGCCCGCCGCGGCGTACCGCTGGGCGTGCCGCGCGGCGACCGTGAACCGGGTGGCCTGCTCGAGGCCTGACTGGGTGAACAGCATGCCGTCCGCGAAGTCGTCGAACTTGGCGCGGCCCGCGGCACGCAGCCGCGACTGGGTGAGGGCCGCGGCGACCAGGGTGGGGTCGAGGCCCTCCGAGCGCAGCCGCTCGGACAGCGCGAGGGTGATGCGGTCGTCGTACGGCGGCAGGGCGCCGAGCAGCGCCCAGCCCTCGGGGCTGAGCAGGGCGTGGAGGGCATCGGCGTCCATGCGTCGATCCTGCCAGGTGGGCCGTGGGGGTGCCGTGACGTGTCCCGGCGGACGCGCCGGGAGCCTCCGCTGGCACTCGTGTTGACCGAGTGCTAAGCGACGCATAGATTTCTGTCCTGGCGGCCCGTGCTGGGTCGCCAGCCGCAGCGGTCAGGTCGACCGGCACCCGCGACGACGGGAGACCGGGCCAGCGGCCCTGATCCGTTTCCCACGACTGTGAAGGGGAGGTCCGCAGTGTCGGTCTCCATCAAGCCGCTCGAGGACCGGGTTGTCGTCCGACCGCTCGAGGCGGAGCAGACGACGGCGTCCGGTCTGGTGATCCCGGACACCGCGAAGGAGAAGCCCCAGGAGGGCGAGGTCGTCGCGGTCGGCCCGGGCCGGTTCGACGACAAGGGCCAGCGCCTGCCGGTCGACGTGTCGGTCGGCGACAAGATCATCTACAGCAAGTACGGCGGCACCGAGGTGAAGTACGCCGGCGAGGAGTTCCTGATCCTCTCCGCGCGCGACATCCTCGCGATCGTCAGCTGAGCCCAGCACCATCGACGAAGCCCCGGACCGTGTGGTCCGGGGCTTCGTCGTGCTGTCTCGGGTCGTGCTGTCTCGGGTCGTGCTGTCTCAGCTCAGGTTAGGCGCATCCACCGGCTCGGGGCCGGCCCCGCCTCGGGCAGCGCCCGTGCCTCAGCTCGCGCGGCGCACGCGGCGGGCCAGGATCTCGGCCCGCTCGTCCTCGGAGAGGCCGCCCCACACGCCGTAGGGCTCGCGCACCTCGAGGGAGTGCTGACGGCACTCGTTGATCACCGGGCACTCGGCGCAGATCGCCTTCGCGGCGGCCGCGCGACGGCGCCTCGCGGAGCCTCGCTCACCCTCCGGGTGGAAGAACAGTGTCGGGTCGGCCTCGCGGCACGAGCCCTCGTACTGCCACTCCCACAGGTCCATGACCGGGCCGGGAAGGCGGGAGATCTCCGTCATGGGTGGTCCTCCAAGCTGAGTGGACGAGAGGCTGAGTGGCCGGGACGAACTTCGACCAACCTAGAACCGCTTCACAATCGCGTCAAGGTCCTGAGCCAAACGATTCACTGTGAATGTGCTGGTGGTTCGCTGGGAGAATGACGTCATGGCGGCCTGCCGCGGTGGCTGAGCGCCCCGTGCCGGCGCGCGAACCCCGCACTGGTGGCAATCGCGCCGGAGGTTGGGCACAATCGCGTCATGTGCTGCACCGGGGACGCGGCGGAGGAGCCGCGGTGACCGCCGAGCCCGAGGCCGCCCTCACCGTCGCGGCCGTCGCCCGGCGTCTCGGCGTCGCTCCGGCGACGCTGCGCACCTGGGACCGCCGCTACGGGCTCGGGCCGAGCGAGCACAGCGCCGGAGCGCACCGCCGGTACTCCCCGGAGGACGTCGCGCGGCTCATGACCATGCGACGCCTCACCCTCGAAGGGGTCGCCCCCAGCGAGGCGGCGCGCTCGGCCCTCGCGAGCGGTACCCCGGTGACCGGCCCGTCCGAGGCCGATGTGCTCGACGCGTACGCCGACGTCGAGATGCCCGCCGATCCCGAGGCCCTGGTCCGGGCGGCCCGGGCGGCGGACACCGCGGCCGTGCGTTGGCTCCTCGCCCGGGTGCACCCGCGCGACACGCTCGCCTGGTACGCCGACCTCGTCGGCCCCGCGATCGTCGCGCTCACCGCCGAGCCGACGTTCGAGACCGCGGGCGACAGCGCGTGCCACCGCCTGGAGGGCGCCGCCTACGCCGAGCTGCGCAGCCGCACCGCCGCGCAGGTCGCGAGGAGCGGCGAGCGCGAGGCCCTGCCGAGGGCCCTGGTCGTTCCGGTCGGTGCGGCCACCGACCTCGAGGCGCACGTGCTGACCGGCGCCCTCGCGCCGCTCGGGGTGCCCGCCGCGGTGCTCACCGGTGGCGACGCGGACGCGCTCGCCGACGCGGTCCACGGTGCCGAGGTCGGAGCGGTCGTCGTGCTGGTGGGTGCCGCCGAGCCGCCGCTCGCGGTCGAGCTCGTGACGCAGCTCGGGGCCCGTGACGCCGATCTCACGGTGTTCTGGCACCGTCGGGGGCGCGGCGTGGCGCCGTCGGGTGCGCACCACGTGCGCAGCCTGGGCGGGGCGTGCCACGAGGTCGTCGCGGTCGCCGGCTGAGCCGCTCCGCAGGGTTCACCCGTCCGGGCTATGGCGGGTTCACCCGCGTCCGGGCCTAAGGTCGCGCCCCTTCCTGGCCGATGAGGTAGTCGCACGGCACTTCGCCGTGATCATCGGGCGGCGCCCGCCGCCCGGGACGACCAGGAGGAGCCAGATGACCGGCGTCATCGTGTGTCACGGCTCGGCCGGCGTCCGCGACCGGATCGTCGCGGCCGCGCACGGCGTGCCGGCACTCGTACCCGCGCGGTCCGCGGCGACGGCCGAGGAGCTGATCGCGCTGGTGCGGCGCACCTCACCCGCCCTGGTCCTGCTCGACGCACACCTGCCCGGCGTGGGCGCCATCGAGGCGCTGCGCCGGATCCGTGGCCTCGGCGCGGACGCGACCGTCATCATGCTCGCCGTGCCCGGGGACGAGATCACCCTGGACCGCGCGGTCTCGCTCGGCGCACGCGGCTACCTGCCCCCCGACGTCGACCGCAGCGAGCTGGCCGCGGTGGCCGCCCACGGTCTGCCGACCGGTGTCCCGCAGCAGACCCAGCGGTCCGCCGGTGGCCCCACCCTCCAGGCGGTGCCCGGCCGACGGCAGCCCGGGACGTCCGAGCTGACCCGCCGCGAGCTCGAGGTGCTCGCGGGCATGAGCCACGGCCGTTCGAACGCGCAGATCGGCGCCGAGCTCTTCCTCTCGGAGGACACCGTCAAGACCCACGCCCGGCGTCTGTTCCGCAAGCTCGGTGCCGCGGACCGGGCCCAGGCGGTCGCGATCGGGCTGCGGACCGGCCTGATCAGCTGAGCGCGCCCGGGCGGGCACGGCGGCTCCGGCACGCGGACGGCGTCCGGCGCTGCGCGTCGCGGTAAGTACCATCGTCGGGTGAGCGAGCATCCCGACCCCTTCGCGTTCGTCGGCCTCACCTACGACGACGTCCTGCTGCTGCCTGCCGAGACGGACGTCGTCCCGAGCGAGGTCGACACCACCACCCGGCTGACCCGGGACATCTCCCTGCGCATCCCGCTGGTCTCGGCGGCGATGGACACGGTGACCGAGTCCCGGCTGGCGATCGCCATCGCCCGCGAGGGCGGCATCGGCATCCTGCACCGCAACCTGCCGATCGCCGACCAGGCCCACCAGGTCGACCTGGTGAAGCGCTCCGAGTCCGGCATGATCACCGATCCGGTCACGGTCGGCCCGGACGCCACGCTGGCCGAGCTCGACGCGCTGTGCGGCACCTACCGGGTGTCGGGGCTCCCCGTGGTCGACGACTCCCGGCGGCTGCTGGGCATCATCACGAACCGCGACCTGCGGTTCATCGACCCCGCCGACTTCGCCCGGCTGCGGGTGCGCGACGTGATGACCGCGATGCCGCTGATCACCGCGCCGGTCGGGATCGCGCGCGCCGAGGCCCAGGCGATCCTCGCGAAGCACAAGGTCGAGAAGCTCCCGCTGGTGGACGCCGACGGCCGGCTCGAGGGCCTCATCACGGTCAAGGACTTCGCGAAGTCGGAGAAGTACCCGCTCGCCACCAAGGACGACGAGGGGCGGCTGCGGGTCGGGGCCGCCGTCGGGTTCTTCGGCGACGCGTGGGAGCGGGTCACCGCGCTGGTGGACGCCGGTGTGGACGTGCTCGTGGTCGACACCGCGAACGGGCACGCCCGGCTGATGCTCGACATGGTGCGCCGGATCAAGTCCGACCCGGCGACCGAGCACGTGCAGGTGATCGGCGGGAACATCGCCACGCGCGAGGGGTCGCAGGCGTTGGTCGACGCCGGCGTGGACGCGGTCAAGGTCGGGGTCGGCCCCGGGTCGATCTGCACGACCCGGGTGGTCGCCGGCGTCGGCGTGCCGCAGGTCACCGCGATCTACCAGGCTGCGCTCGCGGCCCGGCCGGCGGGTGTGCCGGTGATCGGCGACGGCGGCCTGCAGTACTCGGGCGACATCGCCAAGGCGCTCGTCGCCGGAGCCGACTCGGTGATGATCGGTGGCCTGCTCGCCGGTTGTGACGAGTCGCCCGGCGACCTCGTGTTCGTCAACGGCAAGCAGTACAAGCGCTACCGCGGGATGGCGTCGCTCGGTGCGATGCAGTCCCGCGGCGACCGTCGCTCCTACTCCAAGGACCGCTACTTCCAGGGCGACCTGTCCGACGACGAGATCATCACCGAGGGCATCGAGGGCCAGGTGCCCTACCGCGGCCCGCTCGGTGCGGTCGCGCACCAGCTGGTCGGCGGCCTGCACCAGTCGATGTTCTACGTGGGTGCGCGCACGGTGCCCGAGCTGCAGGCTCGGGGCAAGTTCGTCCGGATCACCGCGGCCGGGCTCAAGGAGTCCCACCCGCACGACATCCAGATGGTCCGCGAGGCTCCGAACTACTCGGCGCGCTGATGGAGATCTCCGCGGTCACGGACCTGGTCGAGCGGGTCGCCTACGAGCTGGTGCTACCTCGCTTCCGGGACCTGTCCGAGGACGACGTCAGCGCGAAGGGCCCCGGCGACCTGGTGACCGTCGTCGACACCGCGGCCGAGGACGCGATCACCGCCGGGCTGACCGCGATCGCGCCCGACGTGCCGGTGGTCGGCGAGGAGGCGACGGCGGCTGATCCGGCTCTGCTCAGCGCGCTTCCCGAGCTCGAGCGGGCCTTCCTGGTCGACCCGATCGACGGTACGCGCGCGTTCGTGGAGGGTGCGCCGGACTACGCGATCATGGTTGCCCTGGTCGAGGCGGGCGAGCCGGTGGCCGGGTGGATCTGTCTGCCGTCGCGCGGGCACACCTGGGTCGCCGAGCGCGGGTCCGGCGCCTGGCGGGACGGTGCCCGGCTGACCCCGCCGGCACGACCGGAACGGCCGCGGTTGCGGATCGCGCCGAGCCGCGGCCACGACGACGTGCTCGCCGAGCGCTCGGCCGCCGAGGGCCTCGAGGTCGGTCTCGGAGTGCCGCTGTGGGCGGGCCGCTCGTACACCGCGCTCGCCGACGGCGAGGTCGACGCGCTCGGCTACTGGGCCGGGTGGCCGTGGGACCACGCGCCGGGCACGGCCCTGCTGCGCGAGCTCGGTGGCGTCGTCGCCGGCGTCGACGCGAGCCCGTACCGGGCGACCGGGCTGGCCGGTCCGATGATCGCCGCGGGGAGCGCCGACGCGTTCGACCGGGTGCGCGGCCTGATGCTGCCGGACCCGCGGGCCTGACTCAGGCGACCGCAGCGCCCCCGAGGTGCCGCGCGTCCCGGCACGGCCAGGTGGTCTCGGCCCCGGGCCCGGCGAGCCCCTGGTCCCGGCGCCACGCGTTGAACGACTCCGCCCAGAGCCGGTGGGCGTCGACCTGCCGGCGGTGCAGCTCCTCGGGCTCGGTGCCGGCGAGCTGCGGGTAGACCTGCGTCATCGCCGCCAGCACGTCGAGGGTCGCCACCACGTCGGCGTCGGCGGCGTGGAGGCCCTCGGCCGCGACGCCGTAGTGCGCGCACACGTCGGCGAGGCGCCGCTTGCCGCGCCGGTAGCGGTCGAGGTGCCGGTCGAGCACCAGCGGGTCGAGCACGGCGCGGAGCGGGTGACCCAGCCGGTCCGGCAGCGTGGGCAGCCCGTGCCGCCGCAGCTCGGCGTCCAGCAGGGTCAGGTCGAACGACGCGTTGAACGCCACGACCGGCTCGGCGCGCACGACGGCGGAGGCCAGGGTCTCGGCGATCTCGTCGAGCGCCTCGCGGGGGGCCACGCCCCATGCCCTCGCGTGCTCGGTCGTGATGCCGTGCACCGCGGTGGCGGCCGCCGGGATATCGACACCGGGGTCGATCAGCCAGCGCGAGACCGTGGTCCCGCTCGCGGTGCGGCGCACGATCGCCGCGGTGACGATCCGGTCGCGATCGACGTCGACGCCGGTGGTCTCGGTGTCGAACCCGACCAGCGGCTGGTCGACCCACGCCATCGGACACCTCCCGGCCGCTCGCCCTCCCGGGCCTCGCTCGTCACTGTGCCAGCAGGCGGTGACACGGCGGAGCCGCCACGCCGAGATGCGGGACGGCGCACGGAGGCGCAGCCTTGGGTCGGGGAGGTGTGCCGTGCTCGAGGGACGCGTCGTCGGATTCCTCACCGACGTCACGGGCGTGGAGGACGCCGAGCTCGCGGTGCCGTGGCAGGCGGTGCTGGCTGCGGGCGGGCGCCCGGTGCTCGTCGCGCCCCGTGCCGGCCGCGTGCTCACGGTGCTCGACGGTGCGGCCCCGGCCGGTGCGTACCCCGTCGACCGGACGCTCGCGCAGGTGTGCCCCGACGACCTCGCGATGCTGGTGCTGCCCGGCGGGACGCTCAGCTGCGACGCGCTGCGGATGGACCCGGCGGCGGTCGCCCTGGTCCGGGGGATGGCCGAGGCCGGCAAGCCCATCGCGGCGGCGAGCCACGCGCCGTGGCTGCTGATCGAGGCCGACGTCGTGGAGGGCAAGGAGCTCACGTCGTTCCCGAGCCTGGCCACCGACATCCGCAACGCCGGTGCGATCTGGGTCGACGAGCCGACCGTGGTCTCCGAGCGTCGCTACCCGCTGCTCACCATGCGACGGGCCGACGACCTGCCGGCGTTCACCGAGGCCCTGCCGCGCCTGGCGGCGTGAGGGGCGCGGTCGCCGCTAGCCTGGCCGGGTGAGCAACGAGATCGAGATCGGGCGCGGCAAGCGCGGTCGCCGCGCGTACTCCTTCGACGACGTCGCCGTGGTGCCGTCACGCCGGACGCGCGACCCCGAGGAGGTCTCGGTCTCCTGGCAGATCGACGCCTACCACTTCGACCTGCCGATCGTCGCGGCCCCGATGGACTCGGTCATGAGCCCGGCGACGGCAGTCGCGCTCGGTCGCTTCGGCGGGCTCGGCGTGCTCGACCTCGAGGGCCTGTGGACGCGGTACGACGACCCGGAGCCGCTGCTCGCCGAGATCGCCGAGCTGCCGACCGAGCAGGCCACGGCCCGGATGCAGGAGATGTACTCGGCGCCGATCATCCCCGAGCTCGTCGCGCAGCGGCTCGCCGAGATCCGGGCCGGTGGCGTCACGGTGGCCGGAGCACTGTCGCCGCAGCGCACGCAGCAGCTCTGGAAGGCCGTCGTGGACGCCGGGGTCGATCTCTTCGTCATCCGCGGTACGACGGTCTCCGCGGAGCACGTGTCCGGGCGCAGCGAACCGCTCAACCTCAAGCGGTTCATCTACGAGCTGGACGTGCCGGTGATCGTCGGCGGTGCGGCGACGTACACCGCCGCCCTGCACCTGATGCGGACCGGTGCGGCCGGAGTGCTGGTCGGGTTCGGCGGCGGCGCGGCGCACACCACGCGGGTCTCGCTCGGCATCCACGCACCGATGGCGAGCGCGGTGGCCGACGTGGCGGCCGCCCGCCGCGACTACCTCGACGAGTCGGGCGGCCGGTACGTGCACGTGATCGCCGACGGCGGCGTGGGCCGCTCGGGCGACCTGGTCAAGGCGGTGGCCTGCGGCGCGGACGCCGTGATGCTCGGCGCAGCCCTCGCGCGTGCGGCGGAGGCGCCCGGCCGGGGCTGGCACTGGGGTCCCGAGGCGCACCACCCGCTGCTGCCCAGGGGTGAGCGGGTGGAGGTCGGCACCGCCGGCACGCTCGAGCAGATCCTGTTCGGTCCGGGTCACCTGGCGGACGGGACGTTGAACCTGATCGGCGCGGTGCGCAGGGCGATGGCCACCACCGGCTACTCCGACCTCAAGGAGTTCCAGCGCGTCGAGGTGGTCGTCTCGCCGTACACGCCGCACTGAGTTCACCCGTTCGGCGGCTCGCGCCCGGGGCCACGGGACCCGATTCCCTCAGTAGAGGATGTGCCCGACCACCGGAGGACCGACGATGCCCCTCTTCCGCCGTGCCGCTCGCACCGAGACAGAGGTCGAAGCCGCGCCCTACCGGCACGCGTCGGGCGAGGCCACCGACGACGAGGTCGTCGCTCCTTCCCGCGCGCCCCAGCTGCCGGACGGGTGGACCTACCGGTTCAGCTCGCCCGCGATGGGCACCGCCCGGATCGACATCCGCGACGGGCGCGGCCGACTGGTCGCGAGCGAACCCTTCGTGGGCCACGCGCAGTCGCCGGAGTTCCTGATCGCCGCCGCCTGCACGGGTGCGCACCGCCGGTGGCAGGCCGACGGGGGCGGGACCGACTACATCCGGATCCAGAACTTCACCGCGAGCGCGAACCCGGAGGGTGCGGGGTGGCGGGTCTGGTGCAACCAGGCGCTGGGCGTGAGCGTGATCGTCTCCGACCTCGCCGACGCCGAGGCCCACCTGGTCTCGGCCCTCGCGGCGGCGAAGGACCTCGAGCCCGACGAGATCCGGGTGTCGATCGTCAACTGACGTCCCGCCCCACGGGTCGGGGCGCGGCACCCCCGTCGATGTCCGGCTCTGCCCGCTTGTGTTGCCCTACCCTGCTTGTCAGGGCGGTCGTGCCCGGGTCGACGCCCGGTCCGAGCAGCAGCGGTCGCCGGACGGCGTGCGAAAGGGACGGGTGTGTACGCGACCGAGCGGCAGCAGGAGATCCTCGGCAAGGCGCGGCTCGACGGTCGCGTCGAGGTGCGCGAGCTCGCCGAGATCCTGGACGTCACCCCTGAGACCGTGCGCCGCGACCTCACCGCTCTCGAGCGACGCGGCCTGCTGCACCGGGTCCACGGCGGTGCGATCCCGGTCGAGCGGCTCGGCTTCGAGCCCGAGGTCTCCGAGCGCGAGACGCTCATGGCGACCCAGAAGGAGCGGATCGCCAAGGCCGCGCTCGACGAGCTGCCCGACGGTGGCGCGATCATCCTCGACGCCGGCACGACGACCGCGCGCCTGGCGGAGCTGCTCCCGACCGACCGGGAGCTCACCGTGGTCACCCACTCGTTGCCGATCGCGCTGTCGTTGGCGAGCCGGCCACCGTTCACCGTGCACCTGCTGGGCGGCACGATCCGCGGTCGTACGCTCGCGGCGGTCGGCAGCTGGACCGAGCGCGACGTGGAGGACATCTTCGCCGACGTCGCGTTCCTGGGTACCAACGGGCTCACGGTGGACCAGGGTCTGACCACGCCGGACCTCGTCGAGGCGGGCGTGAAGCGTGCCCTCGTCGCCGCGTCGCGACGGATCGTCGTGCTCGCCGACCACACCAAGGTCGGCAGGTCGGAGTTCGCGCACGTCGCCCCCTTGTCCGTGATCGACACGCTGATCACCGACGTGGGCCTCGAGCCGGAGCTCGCCGAGCAGATCGAGGCGGCCGGACCGCGCGTCGTTCGCGCCTGAGACCTCGCGGGCGGGGTTCGCCCGTCCTCCGCGCGGGCGTGCTTCGTCCGCGTCCCCTCACCCCCTCACTCGTCCGGGGGACGGGCTCTGACCCGTCCCATACCGATTGTGTCTGTTTTGCTGCGAAGCACTTGACACGCTGCCCGCTTTGCAACTAGACACAGGGATTACCAACGAAGCAAACAGTCGATGGAGACAAGATGGGCCTGAACGGGCAGGAACGGGCAGTGATCGCGATCACGCTCAACCCGAGCCTCGACCGCACCGTCGAGGTGCCCCGTCTCGAGGTCGGCGAGGTCAACCGCGCGACCGGTGGCCACCTGCATCCCGGTGGCAAGGGCGTCAACGTCACTCGTGCGCTGCTGGCGAACGGTGTCGCGGCGCGGGCCGTGCTCCCGGTCGGCGGACCCGTCGGTGCGCAGATCGTCCAGATGCTCGGCGCCGAGGGGGTCGACGCCATCACCGTGCCCATCACCGGCGACACGCGCTCCAACGTGACGGTCGCCGAGTCCGACGGCACGGTCACCAAGATCAACGAACCGGGGCCGGAACTCTCCGAGATCGAGCTCGAGCAGCTCGTCGACGCGACGGTCGAGGCCGCCGCCCCGGGAGCCTGGGTCGTGCTGTGCGGCTCGTTGCCGACCGGCGCGCCGACCGACGTCTACGCACGCATCATCCGCCGCGTGCACGCGCGCGGAGCCCGGGTCGCCGTGGACACCTCGGGCCCGGCGCTCGTCGAGGCGATCGCCGCGGGCCCGGACCTGATCAAGCCGAACGCCGAGGAGCTCGCCGAGGCCGTCGGCCGGCCGCTCGCCTCGCGCGCGGAGGTCGTCGCCGCCGCGGAGGAGCTGCGCGCGACCGGGGCCGGGACCGTGCTCGTCTCGCTCGGCTCCGCCGGCGCACTGCTGGTCGACGACTCCGGGGTCCTGGTCGGCACCTCCGTCGTGACGACGCCGCGCAGCACGGTGGGTGCCGGCGACTCCTTCCTCGCGGGCTACCTCTCCGCTGTTCCGAGCGGCCCTCGGGCCGCGCTCGCCGCCGCCCTGGCCTGGGGTGCCGCGGCCGTTCAGCTCCCGGGCACCCAGATGCCCGGGCCGTCCGACATCGACCCCGCAGCGGCGGTGGTCCTGACGGACACCGAGACCGACGCGTTCCTTCCCCAGCCTCTCGTCGGTACCAACTAACACTCCCACCGCGCGGGGACCCTCCGGCCTCGTGCCCGTCTGGACAAAGGAGTTCCAGTGAGCGCTTACACACCGACCGTCACGGGGACGGGGGCGAAGGCGACCATCCAGCGATTCGGCGGCTACCTCGCCGGGATGGTCATGCCGAACATCGCCGCCTTCATCGCCTGGGGCCTCATCACCGCGCTGTTCATCGAGGTCGGCTGGATCCCGGTCGACAAGATCGGTGGTTGGGGTGACTTCTCCGGTCCCGGCCTGACCGGCATCGGCCTCGTCGGCCCGATGATCACCTACCTGCTGCCGCTGCTCATCGGCTTCACCGGCGGCAAGATGGTCCACGGTCACCGTGGTGGCGTCGTCGGCGCCATCGCGACCGTCGGCGTCATCGTCGGCACCGACGTGCCGATGTTCCTCGGCGCCATGGCGATCGCGCCGCTGACCGCGTGGATCGTGAAGAAGCTCGACGAGGCCATCGCGGGCAAGGTCAAGGCCGGCTTCGAGATGCTGATCGACAACTTCAGCGCCGGCATCATCGGCGGTGCGATGGCCGTCGGTGGCCTCTACATCGTCGGCCCGGTCGTCGAGTCCATCACCACGGCGGCCGGAAACGGCGTGCAGTGGCTGGTCGACAACCACCTGCTCCCGGCCGCGTCGCTGATCATCGAGCCGGCCAAGGTGCTGTTCCTGAACAACGCGATCAACCACGGCGTGCTGACCCCGCTCGGTGCGGAGCAGTCTGCCGAGACCGGCAAGAGCATCCTGTTCATGCTCGAGACCAACCCGGGCCCGGGCCTCGGTGTGCTGCTCGCGATCATGTTCTTCGGCCCGATCGCGCTGCGCCCGACGGCTCCCGGCGCGATCATCGTGCACTTCTTCGGCGGGATCCACGAGATCTACTTCCCGTACATCCTGATGAAGCCGCAGCTGATCGCCGCCACGATCCTCGGCGGTGCCACCGGTGTCGCGACCGCCGTCATCACCGGCGCCGGCCTGGTCGCCTCGCCGGCACCCGGCAGCATCTTCGCCTACATCGCGATGCTCCCGAAGGGTGGCGTGTGGGGACCGCTCCTCGCGATCCTGATGGCGACGATCGTGTCGTTCGTGGTCGCCGCGCTGCTGATGGGCTTCGGACGCAATGCCCGGGCAGAGTCCGACGCAGAGGTGCAGGCTGAGCTCAAGGCCGCCGAGGAAGAGGTCGCCGAGCTCAAGGCGGAGTCCAAGCAGCAGCGTCCGTGAGCTGGGGCCCCGGCCGGGGCGCGCGGCCCCGACCGGCGCTGGGGGGAGGCCGCGGCGCCTATGCCGGCGCCGCGGTTCCCCGCCCCAGGTCTGCCGTGCACCCCACATCCGAGCCTGATCCGAGCCAAGGAGACTCTCAATGACCACCATCGACCCCGCTGCCGTCAAGAAGCTCGTCGTCGCCTGCGACGCCGGCATGGGCAGCAGCGCCATGCTCGCCAGCACCCTGAAGAAGCAGCTCGCGAAGTCCGGCATCGCCGTCGAGCACACCTCGGTCCAGGGCATCCCCGCGGACGCCGACCTGGTGCTCACGCACGCCGGCCTGCTGGACCGTGCACGCGGCGTGGCCGGCAGCACGCCGGTCGTCCCGTTCAACCTCTTCCTCGGTGACCCCGCCGTCACCAAGGTCGTCACGGCCCTGCAGAACGGCCGGCCGTTCGATGTCTGAGACGAACCCGGCCGAGCTCCTCGCGCCGGGGTCGATCCGGCTGCAGGAGACCGCGGCCGACAAGACCGAGGCGATCCTCGCCTGCGGTCGGGCCCTGGTCGAGGCCGGCTGCGTCACCGAGGACTACCCGCCGGCGATGCTCGAGCGGGAGCAGAGCATCTCGACCTACATCGGTGAAGGTGTCGCCATCCCGCACGCCACGCTCGCCGGCAAGGAAGCCGTGGTGCGCGACGGGTTGTGCTTCCTGCGCTTCCCGGACGGCGTGGACTGGAACGGCAACACGGCCACCGTGTGCATCGGCATCGCCGCGAAGGGCGAGGGGCACGTCGACATCCTCGCCCAGCTCGCGCAGATCCTCGTGGTCCCCGAACGGGCCGAGGCGCTGCGACTCGCCGACGATCCGGACACCGTCCTGCGGATGCTCACCCCGAGCGCCGCGACCGAAGGAGAATGATGAGAGTCGCCCGATTCCACGCCCCCGGTGACGTCCGCCTCGAGGACGCGCCGGAACCGACCGCGGGCCCCCGTGAGGTCAAGATCCGCGTCCGCGCCTGCTCCACCTGCGGGACCGACGTGAAGATCTCCAAGTTCGGTCACCACCACATCCACCCGCCGCGGGTGATGGGGCACGAGATCGCCGGGGAGGTGGTCGAGGTCGGCAGCGAGGTCGCCGGCTGGGCCGCGGGAGACCGGGTCCAGGTGATCGCGGCGATCCCGTGCGGTGAGTGCGACTTCTGTGCCAAGGGTCAGCAGAACATCTGCCCGAACCAGGTCTCGATGGGCTACCACTTCGACGGCGGCTTCGCCGAGTACATGGTGGTGCCGGAGAACGTGCTCAAGGTGGACGGTCTCAACCGGATCCCCGAGGGCCTGTCGTTCGAGGAGGCGAGCGTCGCCGAGCCGCTGGCGTGCGCCCTCAACGCGCAGGAGCTCGTGAAGATCAACCCCGGCGACGACGTCGTCGTGGTCGGCTCCGGTCCGATCGGTTGCCTGCACGTCCGCCTGGCCCGCTCCTACGGCGCCAAGCGGGTCTTCCTGGTGGAGCTGTCCCGCGAGCGGCTGGACCTCGCGGCCGACCTGGTTCACCCCGACGCTGCGATCTGCAGCTCCGAGGAGGACCCGATCGCCAAGGTCCGCGAGCTCACCGACGGCCGCGGCGTCGACGTCGCGATCACCGCGGCGGCCTCCGGTGCGGCGCAGGAGCAGGCGCTCCAGATGCTGGCCCGCGGCGGCCGGATCTCGTTCTTCGGCGGGCTGCCGAAGGACAAGCCGACCATCACGCTGGACTCGAACCTCGTGCACTACAGCGAGCTGACGATCGTCGGCGCGAACGGGTCCAGCCCCGAGCACAACAAGCGGGCGCTGCAGCTCATCGCGGACGGGAAGGTCCCCGTGGCCGACCTCATCACGCACAAGCTGTCGCTCGACCAGGTCCTGGACGGGATCGGCATCGTCTCCCGGGGTGAGGCGATCAAGGTGACGATCCTGCCCTGACGGTGGACCGGCGCGCCGTCGTGGCTCGGAGCGCGCGCCACCACCCGGGCGCCCCGGGGTTCGTCCCCGGGGCGCCCGCCCCGTCTCTTCCGGCGCCCGGGGCGGCCGGGCCGGGGCTCCGTGT
>NZ_JAOVZU010000008.1:0-99301 GCF_025717005.1 Actinotalea endophytica | reverse complement strand
GCGCGGGGGGGGGGGGCGCCCCCCCCCCCCCCCCCCCGGGGGGGGGGGGGGGCCCCCCCCCCCCCCCCCGCCCCGTCTCTTCCGGCGCACGGGCCGTCCTGGCCGGTGCTCCGTGTTCCCGAGCCCTGCCCCGTCCAGCCGCGGCGAGAGGCACTACGTTGGTGACCACAGGGTCGCTGTTCATGACATCGGAGGTACCCATGGCCGAGCGCACTGTCGCTGTGGCGTCGAAGGTCGGGTTGCACGCACGCCCGGCGATGCTGTTCACCCAGGCAGTGGCCGCGAGCGGGGCGAAGGTGACCATCGCCCGCCCGGGCAAGCCGGGAGTCGATGCGTCGAGCATCCTGTTCGTGATGGGGATGGGCGTGAAGTTCGGCGAGGAGGTCGTCCTCGTGAGCGAGGACGAGGCCGCCCTGGACGGCCTCGTCGAGCTGCTGGCCACGGACCTCGACGCGGAGCAGTGAGATGTCGCAGGCGCGGGTGATCAGCGGGGTCGGCGTCGGCCGAGGAGCGGTGGTCGGGCCGGTCGCCCGGGCTCACCCGGTTCCCGTGGTGTCTGCCGCGGCGCCTGCGCCGAGCGATCCGGAGGAGGCCGCGACCCGCCTGACGGAGGTCTTCTCGCAGGTCGCGGCGAGCCTTCAGGCTCGCGCAGATGCGGCGTCGGGGACGCTGAAGGACGTGCTGTCGGCGACGGCCCTGATGGCGTCCGACCCCGCGCTGGGGTCGCAGGCGGTGGAGCGGGTGCGTGGGGGCACCGACCCGGCGTTGGCGGTCTGGCAGGTCGCCGGCGAGTTCATCGAGATGTTCACCGCCGTCGGCGGGTACATGGCGGAGCGGGCCACCGACCTGGCGTCGGTGCGGGACCGTGTGGTCGCTGCGCTGATGGGGTTGCCCGAGCCGGGGGTGCCGGCGCTGGAGCGTCCGTCGGTGGTCGTCGCCGAGGACCTGTCGCCGGCGGACACGGCCGTGCTCGATCTCGACAACGTGCTGGGGATCGTGATCGAGAAGGGCGGCCCGACGTCGCACACGGCGATCATCGCGGGGCAGCTCGGGCTGCCGTGCGTGGTGCGTGCCGGCGAGGCGTCGGCCCTGGTCGACGGTGACGTGGTCGCGGTCGACGCGGCGCACGGCACGGTGACCGTCGACCCGGACGACGCGGTGGTCGCGGCCGTCGTGGCGCGGCGCGAGGCGCTGGCGGCGCTGGGCGAGGACACCGGTGACGGGGCGACCGCCGACGGGCACGGCGTCCAGCTGCTGGCGAACATCGGGACCGCGGCGGATGCCGAGCGGCTCACCGACGCGGCCGTGCAGGGTGTCGGGCTGTTCCGCACCGAGGTGCTGTTCCTCGACGCGCAGACCGCGCCGGCGCAGGACGAGCAGGCCGCGAACTACGGCCGGGCGCTCGCGGCGCTCGGCGGCCGCAAGGTCGTGATCCGGACGCTCGACGCCGGTGCGGACAAGCCCCTGGCGTTCGTGACCCAGCCCGGCGAGGAGAACCCGGCGCTCGGCGTGCGGGGCTACCGCCTGGTGCGTACCGCGCCCGAGCTGCTGACCACCCAGCTGGCCGCGATCGCCCAGGCCCAGGCGAGCACCGGGGGCCGCCCGTGGGTGATGGCGCCGATGATCGCGACCGTGGGGGAGGCGGCGGACTTCGCCGCTGCGGCTCGCGAGGCCGGTCTGGACACGGTCGGGGTGATGATCGAGGTCCCGGCGATCGCGCTGCGGGCGCGTGACGTGCTCGCTGTCGTCGACTTCGTCTCGATCGGCACGAACGACCTGGCTCAGTACACGATGGCCACCGACCGGTTGCGCGGTGAGCTGGTCGACCTGCTGGACATGTGGCAGCCGGCGATCCTCGACCTCGTCGCGGGTACCGCGGAGGTCGGGGCCGAGGTCGGCAAGCCCGTGGGCGTCTGCGGGGAGTCCGCGGCCGACCCGATCATGGCGCTGGTCCTGACCGGGATGGGCGTGACATCCCTGTCGATGTCGCCCGCCTCGATCCCTGCGGTGCGCTTCGCGCTGCGGCAGCACACCATGGAGACCTGCCAGGCGATGGCGCAGGCGGCGCGGAGCGCTCCGTCGGCGGCCGAGGCACGCGCGGCAGCCCTGGCGCACGTCGAGCCGCACGTCCGCGACGTCCTCGCGCTCGACTAGGAGCGCGAGAGCAGGACGTCCGGGCCGCACCGCGGCCGTGCATCCCGGGGGGCCCCGCGCGCTCGCGCGGGGCCCACCGTCATGCGTAGGGCTCGGACGGAGCTCAGACGGCGAGCAGCTCCACGGCCTGGCGCGCGATCTCGAGCTCCTCGTTGGTCGGCACCACCAGAACGGTGACCTCGGCGTCGTCCGGGGAGATCACGGTGATCTCCTTCTTGCGACCCGCGTTCCGCTCCGGGTCCACCACGATGCCCAGGCGCTCCAGGCCCGCGAGCGAGTTGAGCCGCACGATGTCGTCGTTCTCGCCGATGCCGGCCGTGAAGGCGATCGCGTCGACGTGACCCAGCTGGGCGTAGTAGTTGCCCACGTAGCCCTTGATCCGGTGGTAGTAGACCTGCAGCGCCGTGCGGGCCGCCTCGTCGCCGGCCTCGACCGCTGCGTGCACGTCCCGCATGTCCTGCAGGCCGCACATGCCGAGCATGCCCGACCGGCGGTTGAACAGGTCGTCGAGCTCGTCGGTCGACATCCCGGCCACGCGGCGCAGGTGGAAGATCACCGCGGGGTCGATGTCGCCCGTGCGCGAGCCCATCACCAGACCCGCCAGCGGCGTCAGGCCCATCGAGGTGTCGAAGCACACCCCGCCGCGCACCGCGCTGGCCGACGCGCCGTTGCCGAGGTGCAGCACGATCGTGTTGAGCTCGTCGTACGGCCGCCCCAGGTACTCGGCGGTCGTCTGCGAGACGTACAGGTGCGACGTGCCGTGCGCGCCGTAGCGGCGGATCGCGTACTTGTCGGCGACCTCCCGGTCCAGCGCGTAGGTGTAGGACTCCGGCGGCATGCCCTGGTGGAACGAGGTGTCGAACACCGCGACGTGCGGCACGTCGCCGAACGTCGACCGGGCCGCGACGATGCCCGCGACGTGCGCGGGGTTGTGCAGCGGCGCGAGCGGCGACAGGTCGCTGATCTGCTGGAGCACCTCGTCGTCGATCACGGCGGGACCGGAGAAGATCGCACCGCCCTGGACCACGCGGTGACCCACCGCCGCGAGGTGCGCGGGGTCGATCTCCGGCCCGTGCTCCTCGAACAGGGCCATCATGATCGCCATGCCCGCGGTGTGGTCCGGGATCTCACGCTCGATCGTGGTGGTGCCGTCCGGCCCCTCGTGCTTGGCCTTACCCATCTCGAGGCCGATCCGCTCGACGATGCCGGCGGCGAGGGACTCGGACGTCTCGACGTCGATCAGCTGGTACTTGATCGACGACGAACCCGAGTTGACGACAAGGACGTGGGTGCTCACGAGATCCCTCCAGTGACGGCCGTTCCGGCCGGGGTGACGTCGGCGGTCGCAGAGTCCTGCACGCTCGCGGCCGGGACCGAGGCTAGGGCCTGGGCCTGGATCGCGGTGATCGCGACGGTGTTGACGATGTCCTGAACCAGAGCGCCGCGCGAGAGGTCGTTGACCGGCTTGCGCAGACCCTGCAACACCGGGCCCACGGCCACCGCGCCGGCCGAGCGCTGCACGGCCTTGTAGGTGTTGTTGCCGGTGTTGAGGTCCGGGAAGATGAACACCGTGGCGCGCCCGGCCACGGCGGAGTCGGGCATCTTGGTCTTGGCGACCGAGGCGTCGACGGCGGCGTCGTACTGGATCGGTCCGTCGACCTCGAGGTCCGGCCGGCGCTCGCGCACCAGCGCGGTCGCGGTGCGGACCTTCTCCACGTCGGCACCGGTCCCCGACTCGCCCGTCGAGTAGGACAGCATCGCGATGCGGGGCGCGATGCCGAACTGCGCGGCGGTGTCCGCCGACGAGATCGCGATGTCCGCGAGCTGCTCGGCCGTCGGGTCCGGGTTCACGGCGCAGTCGCCGTAGACCAGGACGCGGTCCTCGAGGCACATGAAGAACACGCTCGAGACGATGGACGTCCCGGGCTGGGTCTTGACGATCTCGAAGGACGGCTTGATGGTGTGCGCCGTGGTGTGGACCGCGCCGGACACCATGCCGTCGGCCAGCCCGAGCTGGACCATCATCGTGCCGAAGTAGGAGACCGAGCCGACGATCTCACGAGCCCGGTCGACCGTCATGCCCTTGTGCTTGCGCAGCTCGGCGTACTCGTGCGCGAACCGCTCGTGCAGCTCGCCGTCCTTCGGGTCGATCACCTGCGCGGCCGAGATGTCCAGGCCGAGCTCGTTGGCACGGGCCCGGATCGCGGTCTCGTTGCCGAGGATCGTGAGCTCGGCGACCTCGCGGCGCAGCAGCGTGCTCGCGGCACGCAGGATGCGGTCGTCGTCGCCCTCCGGCAGCACGATGTGCTTCTTGTCCGAGCGTGCCCGGGCGAGCAGCTCCCACTCGAACATCAGCGGCGTGATCACGGTCGGCCGCGAGACGTCCATCCGCTCGAGCAGCGCCTCGCCGTCGACGTGCGTCTCGAAGAGGGCCAGGGCGGTGTCGATCTTGCGCTGCGACTCGGCGGAGAGCCGGCCGCGGGTCCCGGCGGCGGCACTCGCCGCACGGAAGGTGCCGTAGTCCGAGCGGATGATCGGCAGCCGCTGACCGAGGGCCTCGACCAGACGGCCGACCTCCTGCGGCGGGTAGAAGCCTCCGTTGAGGATGATGCCCGCCAGCGACGGGAAGCCGTCGGCCGCGTGCGCCATCAGCAGGCCTACGAGGACGTCGGAGCGGTCACCCGGGGTGATGATCACCGAGCCGTCGGTGAGCTTCCCCAGCAGGTGCTCGATCGACATCGCGCCGACCAGCACGTCGAGCGCCTCGCGGGAGAGGAGCTCTTCGTCACCGGCGACCAGGCGGCCGTCCACGGCGTCCATCAGGGCGCGGACGGTCGGCGCCATGAGGAGCTGGTCGTCCGGGATCGCGAACGTCGGCAGAGCGTCGCCGAGCGCGGCGCGCATCTCCTCCAGCAGGGTTGCCGGGCAGCGGTTCGCCACGACGCCGAGCACCTCGGCGTGCTGCGTCCGGAGCTCGGCCAGGGCGACCTCTGCGACCGAGTGCACCTCGTCCGGGCGTCGGCCCGCGCCGCGCACCACGAGCAGCACCGGGGCGCCGAGGTTCACCGCGATGCGGGCGTTGTAGGCCAGCTCGGTGGGCCCGGCGACGTCGGTGTAGTCCGTGCCGACCACGACCACGACGTCGCTGACGCGCTCGACCTCGTGGTAGCGGGCCACGATCCGGGACAGCGCCGCCTCGGGGTCGGCGTGCAGCTCGTCATAGGTGACCCCGACGCACGTGTCGTAGTCGAGGTCGACGCCGTCGCGCGCGAGCAGCAGCTCGAGCACGTAGTCGCGCTGGGCGACCGATCTGGCGACCGGGCGGAAGACCCCGACCCGGGTGACCGTCCTGGTCAGGAGGTCCACCAGGCCGAGAGCCACGGTGGACTTCCCGGTGTCCCCCTCGGGGGAGGTGATGTAGATGCTGCGTGCCACTGCTCTCTCCGTCGTCGTCGACTACTCGTTGTCCCCGCCGGTCGCTGCGGTGGCCGAGAGCTCCTCGGCCGCGGTACCCACGGCACCCGGCCACACCCAGTCACGCACCTCGGGAAGGTCTTCTCCGTGCTCGCGGGTCCACTGCCGCGCCCGGATCCTCGCGTCGACCATCTCCTGGCGCAGGGCCGCTGCACGCGCCCCCAGGCCGGGCACCCGGTCGATCACGTCGATCACCAGGTGGTAGCGGTCGAGGTCGTTGAGCATCACCATGTCGAACGGGGTCGTGGTGGTGCCCTCCTCCTTGTACCCGCGTACGTGCACGTTGCCGTGGCCGCGCCGACGGTAGGTCAGGCGGTGGATCAGCCACGGGTAGCCGTGGTACGCGAAGATGACCGGCTTGTCGGTCGTGAAGAGCGTGTCGAAGTCGCGGTCGGACAGACCGTGCGGGTGCTCCTTCTCGTCCTGCAGCCGCATGAGGTCCACGACGTTGATGACCCGGACCTTGAGGTCGGGCAGGTGGCGCCGCAGCAGATCCGCCGCCGCGAGGGTCTCCAGGGTCGGGACGTCGCCCGCGCAGCCCAGCACGACGTCCGGCTCCTCGCCGCGCTGCTCGGTGCCGGCCCACTCCCAGATGCCGAGCCCGCGGGTGCAGTGCGCGACCGCCTCGTCCATCGCCAGCCAGTTGGGCGCGGGCTGCTTCCCGGAGACCACGATGTTGATGTAGTCGCGGCTGCGCAGGCAGTGGTCGTAGGTGGACAGCAAGGTGTTCGCGTCCGGCGGCAGGTACACCCGGACGATCTCCGCCTTCTTGTTGACCACGTGGTCGATGAAGCCGGGGTCCTGATGCGAGAAACCGTTGTGGTCCTGGCGCCACACGTGGCTGGACAGCAGGTAGTTCAGCGACGCGATCGGCCGGCGCCACGGGATGTCCGCGGTGACCTTCAGCCACTTCGCGTGCTGGTTCACCATGGAGTCGACGATGTGGATGAACGCCTCGTAGCAGTTGAACAGGCCGTGCCGACCGGTCAGCAGGTAGCCCTCGAGCCAGCCCTGGCACTGGTGCTCGGACAGCATCTCCAGCACGCGGCCGGCGCGGGCCAGGTGCTCGTCGACCTCGGGACCCTCGAACGCGGCGTTCCACTGCTTGTCGGTCACGTCGAAGACGGCCTGGAGCCGGTTCGAGGCGGTCTCGTCCGGGCCGAAGATCCGGAAGTTGGTCGGGTTCAGCCGGATCACGTCGGTGAGGAAGCGGCCCAGCTCGCGCGGAGCCTCGCTGATCGAGCCGCCCGGGGTCGGGACGTCGACGGCATAGGCGCGGAAGTCCGGCAGGCGTAGGTCGTGCAGCAGCTCGCCGCCGTTGGCGTGCGGGTTGGCGCTCATCCGCAGGGTGCCTGCGGGAGCGAGCGCGGCGATCCCGGGGACCACGCGGCCCTCGGCGTCGAACAGCTCCTCCGGCCGGTAGCTCTGCAGCCAGTCCATCAGGACCTGGAGGTGCTCGTCGGAGTCCCTCGCGCTGGCCAGCGGCACCTGATGGGCGCGCCAGGACCCGGTGGTCTTCTTGCCGTCGATGTACGCCGGGCCGGTCCAGCCCTTCGGCGTGCGGAAGACGATCATCGGCCACATCGGGCGGGTCAGGTCGCCGGCCCGCGCGCGCTCCTTGATGGCGGCGATCTCGTCGAGCACCTCGTCGAGCAGCGCCGCGAACCGTCGGTGGATCGAGACCGCGTCCTCGTCGTCGAAGCCTGCCGTGAAGACGTACGGCTTGTGACCGAAGCCCACCATCAGCGAGGTCAGCTCCTCCTCGCTGATCCTGGCGAGCACGGTCGGGTTGGCGATCTTGTAGCCGTTGAGGTGCAGGATCGGCAGCACGACGCCGTCCTGGGCCGGGTTCACGAACTTCGTCGAGTGCCAGGACGTCGCCAGCGGACCGGTCTCGGCCTCACCGTCGCCGACGACCGCCGCGACCAGGAGGTCGGGGTTGTCGAAGGCCGCGCCGTAGGCGTGCGAGAGCACGTAGCCCAGCTCGCCGCCCTCGTGGATCGACCCGGGCGTCTCGGGTGCGACGTGGCTCGGGATCCCGCCCGGGAACGAGAACTGCCGGAACAGGCGGCGCAGGCCCTCGGCGTCCTGGGTGATGTCGGAGTAGACCTCGGAGTAGGTGCCGTCCAGGTACGCCGCAGCGACCAGTCCCGGCCCGCCGTGCCCGGGTCCGGTGAGGTAGATGACCTCCTGGGACCGCTCGGCGATCGCGCGGTTCAGGTGCGCGTAGAGGAAGGTCAGGCCCGGTGTGGTGCCCCAGTGGCCGAGCAGCCTCGGCTTGACGTCGTCCCGGGAGAGCGGCTCGCGGAGCAGCGGGTTGTTCAGCAGGTAGATCTGGCCCACGGACAGGTAGTTGGCGGCTCGCCACCAGGCGTCGATCCGTTCGAGGACGTCGTCGCTCACCGCCGACGTGGAGCGTTGCCAGGCGGTGGAGGGCACTGCGGTCATCATCAGACTCCTGTGCTACCGAGGCCCTGCCATGGTCAGACAAAGTCTTGCGCCACGACCGTGGCAAACATGGGACGTTTGACCCCTGGCGGGCAAGGGACGGGCAGGCAAAGGCCTCTCGGTGGGCTGTGATCGTGCCCCTTCACTCCACCACACCCGGGGGCTCCGCGGCACCCCTTGGCGGTGGCGGGGCGAGCGCCGCCGAGGAGCACGGGCGAGCACGTCGGGGGCGGAGGGCGAGCGCGGGTCGACCAGGGCCGGGCGAGCGCGTCGGGGGCGGAGCGAGAGCACGGCCGAGCAGGACGGGCGAGCGCGTCGGGGGCGGAGCGAGAGCACGGCCGAGCAGGACGGCCGAGCGCGTCGGGGGCCGAGCGGGAGCGCCGTGGCGCGGGCGGGGCGAACCCGTCGCGCGACGATTACGGTTGCTGCGTGACGCCCACCCTGCACGCGAAGCTCCGTGCGGCTCGCAGCCCGCGGATGCTCGTGATGCTGCTGGTGCTGGTCGCGGCCGGGGCGGTGTTCGCCAGGCTCGGGATCTGGCAGCTCGACCGCGCGCTGCAGCGTGGCGAGGCCGCGGCGCAGGCCGAGGCCCAGGAGGCCGCCGCAGCGCCTGCCGCGGACCTCACCGACGTGCTCGAGCCGCAGACCACGTTCACCAGCGACCTGGTCGCGCGGCACGTGACCACGTCCGGGCAGTTCGAGGTGGACCAGCTGATCGTGGTGGGCCGCTACCAGGACGGGGAGCCCGGCGTGCTCGCGCTGGCCCCGTTCCGGGTGGCCGACACCGGCGCGGTGCTCGCGGTCGTGCGCGGCTGGGCGCCGAGCGCGGCCGACGTGGCCCCGGCGCCGACCGGTGAGGTCGAGCTGACCGGGTGGCTCCAGGCCGGCGAGGCGGTCGGTGCCGGGTTCGACGGCGACACGACCGACGCGATCTCGCCGGCCGAGCTGGTCAACCGCTGGGGCGGCCCGACCTACACCGCCTACCTGGTGCTCGAGGCACCGCAACAGGACGGCCTCACGATGCTCCCCGCGCCGGGCCGGCTGAGCTCCGGCATCGACTGGCGCAACCTCGGCTACGCGTTGCAGTGGTGGTTGTTCGGCCTCTTCGCCGTGGCGCTGTGGTGGCGCATGGTGGGTGACGAGGCCCGGGACCGGGCGCAACGTGATGCCGTCGCGCCCGATCCCGTCGGCTGAGGCCCGCGACCGGGAACCGCTAGTCCTGCTGCCAGGAGCGCCACAGCGCGGCGTACTCGCCGCCTGCGGCCACCAGGTCGTCGTGCGGGCCGATCTCGGAGATCCGGCCGTCGTCGACCACGGCGACCCGGTCGGCGTCGTGCGCGGTGTACAGCCGGTGCGCGATCGCCACGACCGTCCGCCCGTCGAGCACCCGGGACAGCGACTGCTCCAGGTGCCGTGCGGCGCGCGGGTCGAGCAGCGAGGTCGCCTCGTCCAGCACGAGGGTGTGCGGGTCGAGCAGCACCAGCCGTGCGAGCGCGATCTGCTGGGCCTGGCCGGGCGTGAGGGTGACCCCACCCGAGCCCACCTCGGTCGCGAGCCCGTCCGGCAGCGACTCGGCCCAGTCGAGCGCGTCGACCGAGGCGAGTGCGTGCCGGAGCTGGGCCTCGTCCGCGTCGGGGTCGGCCAGCCGGAGGTTCTCCGCGAGCGTCCCGACGAAGACGTGGTGCTCCTGGGTCACCAGGGCGACGTGTCCGCGCAGGTCCTCGAGCGGGAGGTCGACGAGCCGGACCCCGTCCACGGTCACGGTGCCGCCGGTCGGCGGGTGGATGCCGGCGAGCATCCGGCCGAGCGTCGACTTGCCGGCGCCCGAGGGGCCGACGACGGCGAGCCGCTCGCCGACCCGCAGGCTCAGGTCGATGCCGTGCAGCACGTCGTGGCCCTCGCGGTAGGCGTAGCGCAGGTCGCGCGCGTCGACCTGCTCGCCCGCGGGGCGGTCGGGGCCGACGGTGCGGTCCGGCTCGACCGAGCGGACCCCGACGATCCGGGCGAGCGAGGTCGCGCCGACCTGGATCTCGTCGAGCCAGTAGATCAGCTCGCCGATCGGGTGCCGGATCTGCAGCGCGTACACCGCGATCGTGGTCACCGCGCCGACCGTGGTCAGCCCGGCCTGCACCAGGTAGGCGCCCCACAGCAGCACCGCGACGATCGGCAGCACGAACGAGACGTCCACACCCGGGAAGAGCACGGTGCGCAGGTTGAGCGTGGCGCTCTCGGCGGCGAACGCCTCGCGCTGGTCGTCGTCGATCCGGTCGCGGCGGCGCCGGCCGAGCCCGAGCGCGTCGATCGTGCGCGCGCCCTCCACCGACTCGCTGATCGTGCCGTTGAGGGTCGCGTAGGCAGCCGACTCGCGCAGGTACGCCGGGGTCGCGCGCCGCAGGTACCAGCGAGTGGTCGCGACGAGGGTCGGGACCCCGACCAGGAGCCCCAGGGAGACGCGCCAGTCGATCACCAGGGCCGCCACCAGGGTCAGCGCGACCGTGGCCGAGGTCACCAGGATCCGCGGCACGCCGAAGCGCACCGAGTGCTGCGCGCGGTCGATGTCGTTGGTGGTCCGCCCGACGAGGTCACCGGTCCCGGCGCGCTCGACCACGGACAGCGGCAGGCGCGTCACGGTCGTGACGAACTCCTCGCGGAGCTCGGCGAAGACCGTCTCGCCGAGGATCCGCGACGAGCGCTGCGCGTACCGGATCAGGATCGTCTGGGCGATCACGGCACCGACCAGCCAGAGGGCGGCACGGTCCACGAACCCCGTCGTGGTCCCCGAGCCGACCGCGTCGACGATCCGGCCGAGCAGCCACGGCCCGGCAAGGCCGGCGAGCGCCGCGAGCACGTGCAGGACGAGCACCAGGGCCAGGGCGCGACCGTGCCGGCGCAGCAGCGCGGCGGTGTGCTCACGCAGCATCGTGGGGTCAGCGATGGGCAGTCGCACGGTCGTCCTCCTCTCGGGTGTGGTCTTCGTCCAGGGTTCGCGCGGTGTCCAGAGTTCGCGCGGTGTCCAGGGCTCGTTCGGCCTCCGCGTCGTCGGCGGCCGCGCGCGACACGACGCTGCGGTAGCGGCGGGACGCGAGGTCGCCGCGGTCCATCAGCTCGCGGTGGCCGCCCTCGGCCACCACGCGGCCGCCGTCGAGCAGCGCGACGTGGTCGACGTGGTCGAGCACGAGCGGGCTCGCGGTGACGACCACCGTGGTCCGGCCGGTCCGGGCGGCGGCGAGCCGCTCGGCGATCCGAGCCTCGGTGTGCGCGTCGACCGCGCTGGTCGGCTCGACGAGCACGAGCACCTCGGCCTCGGTGAGCAGCGCCCTGGCCAGGGCCAGGCGCTGGCGCTGACCGCCGGACAGCGATCGGCCCTTCTCGGTGACATGGCCGTCCAGCCCGTCGGGCACCGAGTCGAGCACGTCGTGGGCGTCGGCGACGTGCAGCGCCGCCAGGCGCGCCGCGTCGTCCGTGCCGCCGCGCACGTCGAGCTCGTCGCGCAGGCTGCCGGTGAACAGGTGCGGCGTGGACTCGGCGACCACCACGCGCCTGCGCACCTCCGCGAGCCCGAGGTGGGCCAGCGGCACGCCGTCGAGACGCACCCGGGTCGCGTCGTGGCCCGCGCCGAGCAGTCCGAGCCGCAGCGCGACCGCCGCGGACTCGTCCGGGTCGTGGCTCACCAGCGCGGTCAGACGGCCGGCGGGCACCTCGAGGCCGGACTCCTCATCGCTCAGCGACGGCGCCGGCTGGGCCGTGTCGCGGGACGCGAGGTCCAGCGGGTGCTCGCGGGTGTCGGCCCCGGTGGGCGGCACGCTGAGGACCCGCAGGATCCGGCGCACGCCGACCACGGCGCGGGTCAGGATGCGCAGCGCCTCGGTCGCGACGTCGAGCGGCTGGGTCAGGAACGCGGCGTAGCCGAAGAAGGTCACCAGCTCGCCCGGGGTGATGGTGCCGGCGAGCGCGAGGTGCGCGCCGTACCAGACCACGCCGGCCAGGAAGAGCCCGGGGAGCAGCGCCTTGAGCGCGTCCAGGACCGACTCGGTCTGGGCGACCCGCACCCCGGCCCGGCGGACCTTCTGGGACTGCTCGCGGTAGCGCTCGGCGAAGACCTCCTCGCCGCCGATCCCGCGCAGGATCCGCAGCCCGGACACCGTGTCGGCGCCGAATGTCGTGAGCCGACCGGCGGCGGCGCGCTGGGCGGCCTCGCGTGACGACAGCGGCTTGACCACGAGGGCGAGGATCGCCGCCACGGCGGGCAGGCCCACCAGCACCGCGACGCCGAGCGCGACCGAGGCCTGCAGCATCAGCACCGCGACGACCGCGTACGCGGCGATCGCGCCGACCAGGCGCGGGACGATCCAGAACACCTCGCCGACCCGCAGCGAGTCCGAGGCGACGGTCGCGACGACCTCGCCGGTCGGCAGCTCCGCGGTCACCGCGTCGCCGGTCCGGGTCACGTGGTGCCCGAGCAGCTGCGACGAGCGGAACGCCGAGCGGATCCAGCCCTCGACCAGGCGCCGGTGCTCGATCACGTTGGCGACCGCACCGAACACCCCCACGCCGAGCAGCAGCAGCACCGGACGCCACAGCGCGGCGTCCGCGCCGTGGTCCAGGCCGGTGTCGATCGCCCGGCCGAGCAGGTACGGCAGGACGGCGGCGGAGACGAAGGCCGCCGTCGACCACGCCACGCAGCGGGCCACGAGCCCGGCCTGGCCGCGCGCGACCCACCACAGGTACGCCGAGGCCGAGGCCAGCGGGGGCCGTCCCGGGTCGGTGTAGGGCATCTGTCGCACGAGCGTCCACGCTAGGCCGCGCCACCGACAGCGAGCGACGGCTTTTCCGGCCGCCCACGGACCGGTCGGCACGCCCGCCCGCGGCGTAGGGTCGCCGCATGAGCCTGCTCGTGGTGCACGTGGACATCGCCGTCGCCGCGGACCAGGTCGAGGCCTTCCACGCCGCGACCGCCGCCAACGCGAGCGCGAGCCGCCTCGAGCCCGGGATCCTGCGCTTCGACGTCCTGACCGACCGGGCGGACCCGACGCACGTCGTGCTCGTCGAGGTCTACCGGGACGACGCCGCGGCCGCCGCGCACAAGGAGACCGGGCACTACGCGACCTGGCGGGACGCGGTCGCGCCGATGATGGCCCGCCCGCGCACGTCCGTGAAGTACGCGAACGTCTCGCCGGGCGACGACGCCTTCGCGATGCCCTGAGCCCGACCCGCGACGAGCGCGTTCGGCGGTGCCCCGGTCCGATCCTGACGCCCTGCGCTGCGCCCTCCCCGCGCCCTGACCGGCGCGACGGCCCGGCGTGCGCGAGGATGGTCCGCGGCGACCGGACGTGACGGAGGAGCAGGGACGAGGATGGCGGCGAAGGACTGGACTGCGAAGGCCCGCGGGGCCCTGACCCGGTACCGGGTGATGGCCTACATCACCGGGACCATGCTGCTGCTGCTCGTCGTCGAAGTGATCCTCAGGTACGTCGTGCACGCCGACGACGCGATCATCGGCGCGATCTCCTGGATCCCGTACGCCCACGGCTGGATCTACGTGCTCTACCTCGTCACCGTGCTCGACCTATGGTCCACCGTGCGCTGGGGCTTCGGGCGGCTCGTCACGATGGCGCTCGCCGGCGTCGTCCCGGTGATGTCGTTCGTCCTGGAGAAGCGCGTGCACGCCGACGCGGACGCGCAGATCGCCACCGGGACCGCCGCCGGTGGCCGGACGGTGCGGTCCGGCGCGGAGGCCGCTCACTAGACTCCCTGCGTGAGCCCGAGCACCGAGCCCCAGCCCGCGCAGCCCCGTCCCACCGACACCGGCCCGGCCGGTCCGGTGCTGGTCGTCGACTTCGGCGCGCAGTACGCCCAGCTGATCGCGCGCCGTGTGCGCGAGGCGCACGTGTACTCCGAGATCGTGCCGCACACCTGGAGCGTCGAGCAGATGCTCGCGCGCAGGCCCGCGGCGGTGATCCTGTCCGGCGGGCCGGCCAGCGTCTACGCCGACGGTGCGCCGTCGGTCGACGCCGAGCTGTTCGACGCCGGGGTGCCCGTGCTGGGCATCTGCTACGGCTTCCAGGCGATGGCACGGGCGCTCGGCGGCACGGTCGCCCGTACCGGGACGCGCGAGTACGGCGGCACGCACGTCAGCATCGACGCGCCGGGCGCCCTGCTCACCGGGTCGCCGGTCGAGCAGTCGGTGTGGATGAGCCATGGCGACGCGGTGCAGGCCGCGCCTGACGGTTTCCAGGTGCTCGCCACCTCGCAGGGCTCGCCGGTCGCCGCGTTCGAGGACGTCGAGCGCGGTCTGTTCGGCATGCAGTGGCACCCCGAGGTCAAGCACTCGCCGCTCGGCCAGCGCGCACTGGAGAACTTCCTCTACCTCGGCGCCGGGCTGACGCCCACCTGGACGCCGGGCAACGTGGTCGCCGACCAGGTGGAGTCGATCGGCGACCAGGTCGGCGACGCCCGGGTGATCTGCGCCCTGTCCGGCGGGGTCGACTCGGCGGTCGCCGCCGCGCTCGTGCAGCGCGCCGTGGGCGACCAGCTGACCTGCGTGTTCGTCGACCACGGCCTGCTGCGTGCGGGTGAGGTCGAGCAGGTCGAGCGGGACTTCGTGGCCTCCACCGGGGTCCGGCTGGTCACGGTCGACGCGCGCGAGCGGTTCCTCGACGCGCTCGCCGGGGTGTCGGACCCGGAGACCAAGCGCAAGATCATCGGCCGGGAGTTCATCCGGGTCTTCGAGCAGGCCGCCAGGGACATCGTCGCCGAGTCCGGCGAGCACGGCGAGGAGGTCCGCTACCTCGTGCAGGGCACGCTGTACCCGGACGTCGTGGAGTCCGGCGGTGGCGAGGGTGCGGCCAACATCAAGTCCCACCACAACGTGGGCGGCCTGCCGGACGACCTGCAGTTCGAGCTCGTCGAGCCGCTGCGCCGGCTGTTCAAGGACGAGGTGCGCGCGGTCGGCCTCGAGCTCGGTCTGCCCGAGGCGATCGTCTGGCGCCAGCCCTTCCCGGGGCCCGGCCTCGGCATCCGGATCATCGGCGAGGTCACCGCGGAGCGGCTCGAGGTGCTGCGTGCCGCCGACCTGATCGCCCGGACCGAGCTGACCGCCGCCGGCCTGGACCGGGACATCTGGCAGTGCCCGGTGGTGCTGCTCGCCGACATCCGCTCGGTGGGCGTGCAGGGCGACGGACGCACCTACGGCCACCCCGTGGTGCTCCGGCCGGTCAGCTCCGAGGACGCGATGACGGCGGACTGGACCCGCGTGCCGTACGAGGTCCTGGCGCGCATCTCGACCCGGATCACCAACGAGGTCGCCGAGGTGAACCGCGTGGTGCTCGACGTGACGAGCAAGCCGCCGGGCACCATCGAGTGGGAGTGAGCCGGCGACGCTGAACCGGCAACGCTGACTCGGCGAGGCTGAGTCGGCGAGGCGGACGGACCCTCGTCCGGGACGCGGACGGCACCGGGTAGCCCGAGGCCGGGTGCGGCCTGCTGCACAGCGGACCCACAGCGGGCACCGAGCCGGGCCCGAGACCGGGCGGCTTTCCTAGGGGGCGCCCGATCGAGGAGGTCCGATGAGCGTACGTCGCCGTGCGTCCGCAGCGCGCGCAGCCGCGGTTGCGGTCGTGGTCGCGCTCGCGCTCGCCCTCGCCGGGTGCGCGAGCTCCGGAGAGGCGTCTTCGGCCGCCACGGCTGCGCCGTCCGCCAGCGCGACGGGCACGGCGGCGGGCAGCACTGCGACGACGACCGGGTTCTTCGACACCTCGCAGCTGCACACGATCGAGGTCGAGCTCGACCAGGCCGACCTCGACGACGTGATCGCGACGTACCTGGCGACCGGTGAGAAGGACTGGCTCAGCGCGACGGTGACGATCGACGGCGAGACCTTCACCGACGTCGGCATGCGGCTCAAGGGCAACTCGACGCTGCGGGTCGTGACGGCCGACACGCCCGGCGAGGACCTGCCGTGGCTGATCCGGCTGGACAAGTACGTGGACGGCCAGTCGCTGGACGGCGTGACGTCCCTCGTGGTGCGGGCCAGCTCGACCAGCACCGCGGTGAACGAGGCCGTCGCGCTCCAGCTCATCGCGGCCGCGGGCCTCGCGTCCGAGGCCCCGACCGAGGTCGCGTTCTCGGTGAACGGCGACGCGGCGCTGCGGCTGGTGATCGAGAACCCGGACGACGTGTGGGCCGCTCGCACCTTCACGTCCGAGAGCCTGCTGTACAAGGCGCAGGCCGGTGGCGACTACTCCTACCGCGGGGACGACCCCGCTGCGTACGACGACATCTTCGACCAGGAGGCCGGCGAGCCGGAGACGCTCGACCCGCTGATCGAGTTCCTGGCGTGGCTGAACGAGTCGGACGACGCGACGTTCGCCGCCGAGCTCGACGAGCACGTCGACGTCGACTCCCTGGTCACCTACCTGGCCGTCCAGGAGCTGGTGGGCAACGCCGACGACATCGACGGCCCCGGCAACAACTCCTACCTCCAGTGGGACCCCGACACCGGCCTGATGACGGTGGTCTCCTGGGACCAGAACCTCAGCTTCGGCACGGCCAACGTCGGTGGCCAGGGGGGTCCCGGTGCGGGTCAGGGTGCCGGTCAGGCACCGGACCGGGCTCCCGGACAGGCCGCGGGTGGGGCGGCAGGTCAGGCCGCCGGCGGCCGCCCCGCGGGCGGCGCGGGGCCCGGGCGGGGCGGCAACGTGCTGACCGAGCGGTTCCTGTCGGACCCCGACGCGGTCGCCGCGGTCGACGCCGAGCTGGACCGGCTCACGGCCGAGCTCGTCACCTCGGGGGTGGCCGACGGGCTGCTCGACGACTGGCAGACGCTGCTGACCGACCAGGCCGGTGACCTGGTGGACGCCGCGACCGTCGCCGCCGAGGTCGACGCGGTGCGCGCCGCGCTGGACTGAGGGCCGTTCGGCCGGATCCGTCAGACCGAGGACGGGGACCGGTCGGGGGCGGCGTCCGGGGCGTTCGCGGCGGTCCGTTGGGTGACCAGACCGCCGGACCGGCGGGCCCGCTTGACCCGGTACATCGACGCGTCGGCGGCCGACACCACCTGCTCGGCGGTGGTCGGCTGTCCGGGCCGGATCACGGCAGAGCCGATGCTCGCGCGAACCGTGACGACCAGGGCGTCGAGGTGGACGGGCGCCTCGAGAGCGCGTTCGATCGCCGCGAGACCCGCGGCCCGCGAACCGTCCGGGCTGCCCTCGAGCACGAGGACGAACTCGTCGCCGCCGAACCTCGCGACCAGGTCGTTGGCCCGGACCGTGCGGCGCAGCCGTCGCGCCACCTCGACGAGCAGGCGGTCGCCGAGGCGGTGGCCGTGCCCGTCGTTCACGGCCTTGAAGTCGTCCAGGTCGAGGAACAGCACCGCCGCCCCGGGGGAGTACCCGAGCGAGGTCCTGGCGATCAGCGCCTCGAGCCGCTCGGACAGGGCCCGTCGGTTCGGCAGGCCGGTGAGCTCGTCGACCGTCGCGAGCTCGCGGAGCCGCTCCTCGGCGCTCGCGTGCATCCGCGCGAGGATCACGATCCTGGCGATCACCAGCGGCAGCACGAGCAGCGAGCCCAGGCTGAGCAGGGCGGCGTCGGGTTCGCGGCCCATGGCGTAGTCGACGGCGGTGATCACCGGGTTGAGCGCGAGCGCTGCACCGAGGAACGCCAGGCGGCGGGTCGACAGGCGACCTGTCGAGGGTTGCACGGCGATGTCGGGGGCACTGGGGTGCGAGATCCCGGCGGCCGTCGCGACGTTCGCGATCACCCAGCACGCACCGATCCACCACGCGCGCTCGCCGGTCGCCGGGTTCTCGGTCAGGCCGTCGCTGAGCGTGCCTGCGAAGGCGCCGAGGATCGCCACGGTGAGGTAGACCAGCGCGGGGCGCGCGTCGGCTGCGGTCGCGATCGCCCGGAGCACCGTCCCGACCATCGCACTGACCAGCAGCAGCAGGACGAGCTGGCTGAGCTGTCCGCCGGGCGAGATGCCGACGGCCATCTGGTGGGGCTGGACGAGGGTGGTCCACACCAGACTGGTCGTGGCGAGCCCGATGATGGTGGCGTCGATCATGCCGCCGGGGTCGGTCCGGGCCAGCGGCACGGTGGCGAGCAGGCCACCGGTGAGGATCAGCAGGTACCCGATCATCAGGGTCGCGACATGGGCCGCGCCGCTCGCCCGGTCGCCGGTCGTCGCCACGGTGACCACCGAGGTGGCGTTGTGCACGACCAGCAGCGAGAGCCCGCCGAGCAGGAGCCCCCAGGCCACCCGATCCGGCGCCTTCCCGGTGCGGAGCTGGACGGCGAAGACCACCGTGGGCACGAGGCTGGACAGCAGGACGGCGACGTTGCTCGCCAGCCCGCCGAGCAGGAACACGGTCACCAGCGTGCCGGTGAGCACGACGAACCCGCCGTGCAGCAGACCAGGTCGGCCGACCATGGTCCTCCTCTCGCTCGCCGACCTGACCATCGGCACGATCGGCGGGTCCGTTAGCCTGGTTCGGTGCGCATCGTCCACGTCTCCGACTGCTACGCGCCGCGTACCGGAGGCATCGAGACGCAGGTCAGGGACCTCGCGCGGACCCAGGCGGCTGCCGGCCACGAGGTGCACGTGCTCACGGCGACCCCGGGCGAGGACGGCGAGCGCGGTGGGGTGCGCACCGATGACGACGGCGTGACGGTGCACCGGCTGGGCACCCACATGCCGTTCGACCTCCCGGTGAACCCGGCCGCACCGCCACGGATGCGCGCGCTGCTCGCCGAGATCGACCCGGACGTCGTGCACGTGCACGCGGGTGTGGTCTCGCCGTTCGCGTTCGACGGCGTGCGGGTCGCACTGGACGCCGGGGCCCCGGTCGCGGTGACCTGGCACTGCATGCTGGACGGGACGGTCCCGGCGATGCGCGTGGCCGCCCGGCACAGCCGGTGGGGCCACGCGCCGATGGCGCTGTCCGCCGTGAGCAGCGCGGCCGCGGAGCGGGTCGCCTCGGTGTTCGACGCCCCGGTCTCGGTGGTCCCGAACGGGATGGACCTGGAACGGTGGGCCCCGCACGGCCTGCCCGCGAGCGACGGCGCCCTGCACGTGGTCGCGACGATGCGCCTCGCGCCGCGC
Source organism: Actinotalea endophytica (assembly GCF_025717005.1). Lineage (GTDB taxonomy): Bacteria > Actinomycetota > Actinomycetes > Actinomycetales > Cellulomonadaceae > Actinotalea. The sequence goes on along the minus strand of NZ_JAOVZU010000008.1, from coordinate 80,127 downwards.
AAGCGGGGTTCGGCGCTGATCGCCGTGGTCGAGGACGCGGTGAGCCAGCTGCCCGAGGGGTCGCTGCGCGTGGACGTGTACGGCGCCGGCCCGATGCAGGCCCGGATGGCACGGTCGGTGCGGCGCCGCGGGCTCGAGGACGTGGTCACGCTGCACGGTGCGGTGCCGCGGGAGTCGCTGCGCGAGGCGTACCGCGAGGCGCACGTCTTCCTCGCCCCTGCGGTGCTCGAGGCGTTCGGCATCGCGGCGCTCGAGGCGCGCACGTCCGGGCTCGTGGTGGTCGCGCACCGCGGTACGGGCGTGGCGGAGTTCGTCACGCACGAGGAGGACGGTCTCCTGGTGGACGACGACGCGGCCATGGCGCGCGCGGTGGTGCGCCTGGTGCGCGAGCCGGACCTGCGCGCGCGGCTGCAGGCGCAGGCGCGTTCGGCGCGCCCGCCGTTCACCTGGACCCGGGTCCTCGAGCACGCCGAGGCCGAGTACCGGCGTGCTCAGGAGATCGCGGGCCGCTGAGCCCGCCCGGCCTGTCCCGAGATGACCGCTCAGCGAGATCGAGTCGTCCCATGATGCGGGACCAAAGGCCTGGGTCCTAGGACACCCGGACTTCTGGCCCACATATGGGCGTCGAGGGTCCACCATTCTTCCTGTAGACGCCGTGGCAAGCGGCTCCCGGGCAGGGGCCCGGACATCGGGAAGGGATGGACATGGGCAACACGAAGGCAGTCAAGATCGTAGGAATCGTCGCGATGGTCGCGGGCCTGCTGATGATCATCGCGGGCGGCGTGACCTGGGGCCTGGTCTCCAGCCAGCTCGCGGACGAGAACATCACGGTCGCCGAGGACGCTGCGGCGTTCGCCGGCAAGACCGTGAACGGCCCGCTCGACGCGTACTACCAGGCCGACATCATCAAGCACCACGCTCTCGAGGCGACCGGCGGCAAGACCTACGCCGAGCTCGACCGTGAGGACCCGCTGCGGGCGACCGCGATGAACGCGTCGTTCCTGCGTGCCTCGCTCTTCACCTCCGTGGTCGCGTTCGGTGTGGCCGCGTTCGCGATCGGGATGGGTCTGCTGACGATCCTGCTCGGCTGGGCGGTCACCGCTCTGGCCTCCGTCAAGGTCTCGGCTCCGGCGACCGCGAGCGCGAGCGCCTGATCCTCCCCACCCTCGCGGTCGGCGGGCCGCGAGGGTGACACGAAGGGCGGCCTCCCCAGCCCCCGGGGCGGCCGCCCTTGCGTCGTGTCGGCCGGGCCCTCCACCCGGCCGACGCTCACGCCCGCTTGCGGGCGCGGACCACGGAGCCGACCAGCAGGACGAGTCCTGCGGCGGCCAGCAGCACGATGATCGCCAGCTCGATGTCGAACAGTGCGCCGTTCGCGATCGCGACCATGCCCACTGCGACGGCCGCCACGATCAGCCCCCAGACCAGGGTGCCGACCCGCAGACCCGTCGCGGTGACGGGAGCGGCCGTGGGCGCCGGTGCGGCGTCAGCGGTGCCGTTCGTCTCGGTCGTGCTGGGCTCGTTCGGGTAGATCTCGTCCATCTCAGTCCTCCTCGACGGTCACGGTGCCCAGGCCGACGCGGACGTCGAGCTCGATCCGGGTCGGCTCGCCCTCCTCGGCCGCGGGCGACAGGTAGGTGTGCGGCTCGTTGCCGAGCCCGCTGACGGCCTCGTCGTCCAGCCAGGTGACCTCACCGGCGCCGAGCGCCACGTCGGCGACCACCGCGACGTCGGCCGGGATCACCAGCGTCAGGTCTCCGGCGCCGACCCGGACCGGGACGACCACCGGGTCGCTGCCCAGCGGGACCTCGGTCAGGTCCAGCACCACGGTGCCTGCGCCGACCCGGACGCCCTCCTCCGCGGAGGTGACCGAGGTCGGGGTGGCGGACACGTCGCCCACCGGGCCCGCGGAGGCGATCCACTCGCCGTCCCAGCGCGCCGCGGCCGTCATCGGCGCGGCGACCAGCAGCCCGATGATCGCGATCGCGGTGAGGCCACCGGCCCGGCGGCCGCGCAGGCCCTGGTAGGCGATGCCCAGACCGAGCAGCGCCAGGCCGACGGTGAGCGTCGTCGTGGCGACCGGTCCGTCGTACAGCCCGGTCCGCTCGGCGTACATCAGGCCGGCGAGGGTGAGCAGCGTCAGGGCGCCCACGACGCCGAAGACGATCCCGCCCCCGGTGCGGTCCGGCCGCGGCAGAGCGGTGGACGGGCCGGGCGGGGGCCACGGCGCGGGGTTCCACGGGTAGCCGGGGCCGCCGGGGGCTCCGGGGCCACCGGGCTGGCCGGTCGGGCCGCCGTACGTGGGCGGGCCGTACGCGGGGACGCCGTAGGTGGGTGCGCCGGACGTAGGGTGTGCGCTCGCGGGTGCCTCGGGGCCGCCCGCGGTGTCGGTGCTCATGGTTCCTCCTGTGGGTGCGCCGACCGTCGACTCGGACGTGTCGATCGGCTGGGTCGTGTCGAACGGCCGGCTGGTCGCCGGCGGCGGGGTGGTCGGGTAGGGGCCCGGACCACCGGCGGGCGGGTAGGGCATCGGCCGCGGCAGGCTCGTGCGGGGCGCGGTGCCGGGACCGCGCGAGCGCAGCGCCATGACGACGACGACCACGACGATCGCGACCGCGGCGAGCCAGGCGAGCCCGCGGAACCAGCCGGCCAGCTCGCTGCCGCCGCCGCCCCAGAACCAGGGGCTCCCGGAGACCGGGACGCTCAGGCCCAGGACGATGGCGCCGACCGCGCCGAGCACCGCGACGTTCACGTCGCCGTGCAGCAGCTGCTGGGCGTGGATGCGCCCGTCGGACTCCTCGGGCAGCAGCAGCCACGCGATGCCGTAGAGCACCAGGCCGATGCCGCCGAGCAGCACCGACACGCCGATCAGGCCGCGCACCACCACCGGGTCGATCGCGAACCGTCGCGCGATGCCGCCGGCCACGCCGCCGATCCATCGATCGTCGGTGCGCACCACGCCGATCCCGCGCACGGAGTCGAAGAAGCCGTCCGCGCCGCTGCGCCGTGGCGTGGGCTCGGTCGGCTGTGTCGAGGTCTCGTCCATGACAGCCATGCTGCCCGGCGGGCGGGCCGCGGACATCAGGGACCTGCCCTGAGGCGACCCTGATCCTGAGGTCCGGCACCCTGAACCACCCCGGATCCGGCCCCGAGGGCGGCGCTCACGGGCCCGGAGCGTGTGACCATGGTCGCCGTGGAGACCACCGAGCGACCCGTGCGACTGCCGCTGCGCCGGCCGCGGCGCGGTCGGGTGCTGGGCGGGGTCGCCGCAGGCCTCGCGGCCCACCTCGGCCTGCCGGTCGTGGCGGTGCGCCTGGTCCTGGTGCTGCTGGTCCCGCTCGGCGGCGCGGGCTTCTTCCTCTACGTCTTCTGGTGGGTGACCATCCCGGCCGGTGACCCGGTCGAGGCGGCCGCCTCCACCCGACCCGCCGCGTCGGCGCGGCTGGCCCGGCGGCTGCAGGTGCCCGAGCGGAGCCTGCCGTGGCCGGAGATCGCGGGCGGCATCCTGCTGCTCGGGGCCGCCGCCGTGCTGCTCGCGTCCCGCCGCGGGTTCGACGTCGGTGGGACGTGGCTGCTGCCCGTGCTGATCCTGCTCGGCGGCACCGCGCTGGCCTGGAGCCAGCTGGACGCCGTGCAGCGCGAGCCGCGTGCGGGCCGGTCCCGGGTGCCGGTCAGCGTGCTGCGCCTGCTCGGGGGAACCGCGCTCGCAGGGGTCGGGGTCTTCCTGCTGGTCGGCCGGGACGTGCCGGTCGAGGACCTGGTGAACTCGGCGCTCGCGGCGCTCGCCGTGCTGGTGGGGGCGGCGCTCGTGCTCGCGCCGTGGTGGCTGCGGCTGGTGCGGGCGCTGTCCGACGAGCGGCTGGCCCGCGCACGCGAGTCCGAGCGAGCCGACATCGCCGCCCACCTGCACGACTCGGTGCTGCAGACCCTCGCGCTGATCCGCTCGCGCTCGGGAGACGCCGACGAGGTGGCGCGGCTGGCCCGTGCTCAGGAGCGCGAGCTGCGGTCCTGGCTCTACGACGACCGGGTCGACCCGGGCACGTCGGTCGCCGCCGAGCTGCGCGAGGTGGTCGCGGAGGTCGAGGACAACCTCGGCGTGCCGGTCGAGGTGGTCGTCGTGGGCGACCGCGTCCCGGACGAGGCGACGGCGGCCCTGCTGCGCGCGACCCGCGAGGCGCTGGTCAACGCCGTCCGGCACGGTCGGCCGCCGGTGTCGCTGTACCTCGAGGCCGGACCGACCGCGATCGAGGTGTTCGTGAAGGACCGCGGCGAAGGGTTCGACCTGGACGCGGTGCCCGAGGACCGGTTCGGCGTGCGAGAGTCGATCATCGGCCGGATGCGCCGTCAGGGCGGTACCGCGACGGTGCGGCGCCGTGCCGGGGGCACGGAGGTCGAGCTGCGGCTGCCGGTCGCCGCACAGGCGGAGGAGAGGGAAGCGTGAGCGAGAGCGTGATCGACACCGTGCTGGTGGACGACCACCGGATGTTCCGGGCCGGGGTGAAGGCGTCGCTGGACGCCGGGGTCCGGGTGGTCGGCGAGGCGGACGACGTCGACTCCGCGGTCGCGGTCGTGCACGAGCTGCGGCCCACCGTGGTGCTCCTCGACGTGCACCTGCCCGGCGGGGACGGCGGCGGCGGCGCCGAGGTGCTGCGGCGCTGTGCCGACGTCGCGGCCGACGTGCGCTTCCTCGCACTGTCGGTCTCCGACGCCGCCGAGGACGTGGTCGCGGTGATCCGGGCCGGAGCGCGGGGCTACGTGACCAAGGCGATCAGCGGCGAGGACCTGTCGAACGCGGTGCGGCGGGTCGCGTCGGGTGACGCGGTGTTCTCGCCGCGGCTCGCGGGCTTCGTGCTCGACGCGTTCGGCGCGTCGGCCGACGTCGCGACCGGTGACGACGAGCTCGACCGGCTCTCGGCGCGCGAGCGCGAGGTGATGCGGCTGATCGCGCGCGGGTACTCCTACCGCGAGGTGGCCGGCGAGCTGTTCATCTCGATCAAGACCGTGGAGACCCACGTCAGCGCGGTGCTCCGCAAGCTCCAGCTCTCCAGCCGGCACGAGCTGACCCGGTGGGCGGCGGCGCGCCGCCTGCTCTGAGCCGACGGTTCGCGGGTCTCGCCCGGTGCGACGTGCTCGGCTAGCCTGGCCCGCATGTCCCGCGCCTTGACACGGGCAATCTCAGGGCAAACCGCCCCGCGCCAGCTGCTCGGTCAGTTCTCCGTGCCGCTGCGACGCTTCATGCGCACCGAGGCCGGCAGCGCGTCGATCCTGCTGGCGGTGACCGCGCTGGCGCTGCTCTGGGCGAACTCACCCTGGTCCGCGGGCTACCGCGGGCTGTGGGAGACCGAGCTCTCCGTGGCGCTCGGCGACATGGGGATCTCGATGTCGCTCGGCCACTGGATCAACGACGCGATGATGGCGGTCTTCTTCTTCGTCGTCGGGCTCGAGGTGCGCCGCGACCTCTCGGTCGGGGAGCTCACCGAACGCAGGCGGCTCGTGCTGCCCGTGCTCGCCGGGGTCGGCGGTCTGGTCCTGCCCGCGGTGCTGTACCTGGCGGTGAACTCCTCGGGGGACGCCGCGCGCGGCTGGGGCGTGGTGATCGGCAGCGACACGGCGTTCCTGCTCGGTGCGCTCGCCCTGGTCGGGCCGTCGTCGGCCACCCAGCTGCGGGTGTTCCTGCTCACCCTGATGGTCTTCGACGACATCGTCGCCGTCACGGTGATCGGCGTCGCGTACTCCCACGGGATGCAGGTCTGGGCGCTCGTGCTCGCGGTCGTCGGCCTGGCCGCGCTCGTGCTGCTCGGCCGGTTCGGGGTCTGGCGGACCTGGCCGTACGTGCTCGTCGCCCTGCTCATCTGGTGGGCCACGCTCGAGTCCGGCGTGCACACGTCGATCGCCGGGATGGCGGCCGGGCTGTGCATCCCGTCCTACCGGCCGCGGCGACCCGAGGTCGAGGGTGCGGCGCGCTGGTTCACGGCCTTCCGGCAGTCGCCGATGCCCGAGGTCGGCCGTTCCGCGCAGGAGGCCGTCGCCCGCGCGGTGCCGGTGAACGAGCGGCTCCAGGTCGTCCTGCTGCCGTGGGCGGTCTACGTGGTCGTCCCGGTCTTCGCGCTCGCGAACGCGGGGGTGGACCTGCGCGGCGGGCTGCTCGCCGACGCGCTCCGCTCGCCGATCACCTGGGGCGTCGTGCTCGGCCTGGTGATCGGCAAGTTCGTCGGCATCGGCGCGGTCGCGCTCGGCGGCGCGCGTGCCGGGCTGGGCCGGCTGCCGCAGGGCGTCGGGCCGGGGCAGGTGCTCGGCGGGGCTGCGCTGTCCGGCATCGGCTTCACCGTGTCGCTGCTGATCGTCGGCCTCGCGTTCGAGTCGGCGACCCTGCGCGACGAGGCGACGGTCGGCGTGCTGCTCGCCCTCGTGCTCGCGACCGGGCTCGGCTGGCTCGTGTTCCGGCTCGCCGCGGTGCTGCACGGCGAGCGGACGGCGTCGTTGCCCACCGTGCTCGACCGCCCGGTCGACCCGACCGGCGACCACGTCATGGGCCCGGCGGATGCGCCCCTGACCCTCGTCGAGTACGGCGACTTCGAGTGCCCGTTCTGCGCCCGCGCGACCGGCGTCGCCGCGCAGGTCAGGGAGCACTTCGGGCCGGACCTGCGCTACGTCTTCCGGCACCTGCCGCTGCCCGACGTGCACCCGAGCGCCGAGCTTGCCGCAGCCGCGGCCGAGGCCGCCGGCGCGCAGGGTGCGTTCTGGGCCATGCACGACCTGCTGTTCGCGCACCAGGACGAGCTCGAACGCGACTGCCTGGCCGGGTACGCCGCGGACCTCGGGCTGGACGTCACGCGGTTCCTGCAGGACCTCGACGACCCGCAGCTGGTCGAGCGGATCCGGGCGGACGTCGCGAGCGCGGAGGCCAGCGGGGCGCGCGGAACCCCGACGTTCTTCGTCGGCAGCACGCGCCACATCGGTCCCTACGACGCCGAGACGCTCATCGCCGAGCTCGAGGAGAGCCGGGCCGCCGCCGAGCCGAGCGGCGTCACCGGTTCGGCGCCTGCCGGGTCGTGAGTCGCGGCTCGCGGTCCGGCGCCCCGCGCTCAGACCGTCTCGAGGTACTTGTGCACGAGGCTCACCGCCACCGCGCCCTGCCCGACCGCTGAGGCGACCCGACGGATCACGTCGTGCCGGACGTCGCCCGCGGCGAAGATGCCCGGCACGCTCGTCTCCAGCAGGAACGGGTCGCGGTCGAGCGTCCAGCCGCGCGGCCGGCGCCCGCCGACCAGCAGGTCCTGACCGGTGAGCACGAAGCCGGCCCGGTCCAGCTCGACGACGTCCTTGACGAGTCCGGAGCCCGGGACGGCGCCGATGAACACGAACAGCGCGTCCGCCGGCAGCGTCTCCTCGCGGTCCTCGCGCGGGTACCGGATGGTCAGCTGCTCCAGGTGGGTGCTGCCGGTCAACCCGGCGACCACCGCGTGCGGACGGACCGTGATGTTCTCGGTCGCCTCGATCTGGTCGATCAGGTAGCGCGACATGCTCCGGTCCAGCGACTCGCCGCGGATCAGCATGACGACCTCGGCGGCGAACCGGGACAGGAACATCGCGCCCTGGCCGGCCGAGTTCGCCCCGCCCACCACCACGACCCGCTTGTCGCGGTAGCTGACCGCCTCCGAGGCGGCCGCGCCGTAGTACACCGAGGCGCCGAGGAGCGGCTCGACGCCCGGGACGTCGAGCGTGCGGACCGTGACCCCGGTCGCCAGCACGAGGGCGTGGCAGCGCAGCTCGCTGCCGTCGTCGAGCGTGACGACCTTGTACGAGTCCTCGACCCGCAGCGACGTGACCTCCTGCGCGACCAGCAGCTCGGCGCCGAGCCGTCGCGCCTGGGTTGCCGCGCGCCGCGCGAGGTCGGCCCCGCTGATCCCGCCCGGGAAGCCCAGGTAGTTCTCGATCCGCGAGCTCGTCCCGGCCTGACCGCCGGGCACGTCGCGCTCCACGACCGCGGTGCGCAGCCCCTCGGACGCGCCGTAGACCGCCGCGGCCAGACCGGCCGGCCCGGCGCCGACGATGATCAGGTCGTAGAACGGCTGCTGGGCGGGAGCCCGCAGGCCCACCTTCGCCGCGAGCTGCGGGACGTCGGGGTCCACGAGCGTCGAGCCGTCCGGGAAGTACAGCACCGGGAGCCGGATCGGCCCGTCGGCCTGTGACTCGACCAGCGCGGCGGCCGCCGCGTCCTTCTCGACGTCCATCCACCGGTAGGGGATCTGGCTGCGGGCCAGGAAGTCCTTGACCGTGTGCGAGCGCGGGGACCACAGCGTGCCCGCGACCCGGATGCCCTGGTAGGTCGCCGGGACGTTCGCGCGCCAGTCGTCGAGAAGGTCGTCGAGCACCGGGTAGAGCCGCTCCTCGGGCGGGTCCCACGGCTTCATCAGGTAGTAGTCGAGGTTCAGCGTGTTGATGCTCGTGATCGCCGCGTCCGTGTCGGCGTAGGCGGTGAGCAGGACGCGCTTGGCGTCCGGGTACAGCGTGATCGCCTGGGCCACGAGCTCGGTGCCGGACATCCCCGGCATCCGCTGGTCCACGATGAGCAGCGCGAGCGCGGCGCCCCGCCGCTTGAGCTCGCGCACCGCGTCGAGCGCCTCCTGGCCCGAGCCGGCCTGCACGATGCGGTAGTCCTTGCGGTACCGCGCCTGGAGGTCCCGCGCGATCGCGTTGAGCACCTCGGGTTCGTCGTCCACGGTCAGAACGACTGGCTTGGCCATCGGAGCTCCTCTACCCCTCGTCACGCGCCGGTCGGACGGGAAGCCGGATCCGGAACCGCGTCCGCCCCGGTTGCGAGTCCACCTCGAGGGACCCGCCGTGCTTGGTGACCACGATGTTCCGCGAGATGTTCAGCCCGAGGCCGGTGCCCTTGCCGGGCGACTTGGTGGTGAAGAACGGGTCGAAGATCTTCGAGCGGACCTCGGCGGGGATGCCCGGCCCGTCGTCCTCGATCTCGACGAGCACCCCGTCGGCGTCCTGGTGGGCCCGGATCGTGAGCGACCCCGTGCCGCCCATCGCGTCGATCGCGTTGTCGATCAGGTTGGTCCACACCTGGTTCAGCTCGCTCGCGTACGCCTGGATCCGTGGCAGCGGCTCGTCGTAGTCGCGGGTGACGGTCACGCCGCGCTTGAGCTTGTTGTGCAGGATGATCAACGTGTTGTCGAGACCCTCGCGCACGTCGACGTCCTGCACCGGCGCCTGGTCCATGTAGGTGTACGTCTTGAGCGCCGTGACCAGCTCGACGATCCGGTTCGTGCCGACCGTGATCTCCGCGAACAGGCTGTAGATCAGGAACCGCAGGGCCACCCACTGCACCGCGAGCCCGAGCGCGTCACCGTCGAATCCCTCGACGTGCGCGACGAGCTCGTCGGGCTGGAACCCCAGCGCGACGAGCGCCGGTGCGAGGTCGCCGATCACGCCGATGCCGTGGTCCTCGAGCCAGTCGTCGAACGCGGCCTCGCGGTCGCTCCGCTCGATCGCGCCGAGCTGGGCCGGCGACTTCGCCCGCTCGCGTGCGAGGTGGTCGAGGGCGGCCAGCCGCGCGCGCTGCTCCGTGTCCAGCCCGAGCATGCCGAGCTTCAGCTGGTTGTCCTGCAGGTCGGTGAACACCGCGAGGGCCTGCGCGGCGCCGCGCTGGGCCGCGGCCGCGGGGTTGTTCAGCTCGTGCGCCATGCCGGCGCTCAGCTTGCCGAGCGAGGCCATCTTCTCCTGCAGGATCAGCTGGTCCTGCATCTGGCTCAGCTGGTCGAGGGTCTCCTGCAGCGCGTCGTTCTTGCGGCGCAGCTCCTCGCTGCGTTCGCGGAGCGCCTGCTCGCTCTGCCGCAGCGCCTCCTCGGCCGCCTTGCGCTCGCCGATGTCCCGGATGATCCCGGTGTAGTACCGGTCCTCGCGCACCGTCCAGGTGGACAGCGACAGCTCGATCGGGATCTCGTCACCGGACTTGGTGCACGCGGACAGCTCGACGGTGGTGCCTATCACGTGCGGTTCGCCGGTGGCCGTGAACCGCGCCATGCCGGCGCGGTGCAGGTCGTGGTAGCGCTCGGGGATCACGAGCTCGAGCCGCTGGCCCACCGCCTCCTCCTCGGAGTAGCCGAGGATGCGGGTCGCCGCGGAGTTCCAGGTGATGATCACGCCGTTGTGGTCGGCCGAGATGATCGCGTCGATCGCCGACTCGGTGACCGAGCGGAACTTCTGCTCGGCCTGCTTGCGCTCGCTGATGTCCCGGATGATCCCGGTGTAGTAGCGCCGGTCGTCCAGGAACCAGGTCGCGAGCGAGAGCTCGACGGGGAACTCGGAGCCGTCGCGGCGCAGGGCGGCCAGCTCCACGGTCTGGCCGATCACGTGGGTCGGACCGCCGGTCGTGACCCGGTGGACGCCCTCGCGGTGGCTGCCCCGGAACCGCTCGGGGATGATCAGCTCGATCGGCTGCCCGACCATCTCGGACTCGGTGTGGCCGAACAGTGCCGCCGCCGCGGAGTTCCAGCTGCGGATGATCCCGTCGGAGTCGGCGGAGATGATCGCGTCGATCGCCGACTCCATCACCGAGCGGAACTGTGCCTCCGACTCGCGCAGTGCGGCACGCACCTTCGACACGGTGACCTGGCGCTCGATGCGGGTGAGCACCTCGCGCTCCTCCAGCGGCGCGACGATCACGTCGTCGCCCTCCTCGAGGCCGCGCACCCGGGTGTCCCCGTCCTCGTCGTCGGCGACGAAGATCACCGGGACGTCGCGGGCTTCGGTGCGTGCCCGCAGCCGGGTCACGAGGTCGAACGCGTCGTCATCGAGGTACGCGTGCACCACGAGGAGGTCGGGCAGGTCGTCGAGGGCGGGCAGCACCGCGTCGAGGTCGCCCGGGACGGTCCGGACCGAGTACCCGGCGCTCTCGATCAGGGCGCGTAGCGCACGGCTGGTCGCCTCGTCGTCGGCGACGAGGTAGATGCATCCTCGCTCGGGCACCGGACGCGCCTCCTCCCCGGGCCGCGACGGCCGGAGATCGCTCGGGGGTGATCACAGTACGTGCTGCGCCCGCCGGGCGACACCCCTCGGCCGGACGGGCGCCGGGACCGACCGGGGAGGGTCCGGACTCGCCCCGGGGGTCGCGCGGGCTTCCGGCGTGGCCGCGACCACGGCCGCGGTCAGGGGTGCGACGGTGCGGGCGGTGCGCCCTCGACGGTGAAGAGCAGCTCGTCGGTGTAGCACCACCACCAGTCCTCGCCGGGCTCGTACGAGCGGATGACCGGGTGGTCGGGCTGCTCGTGCCAGTGGGCGCGGGCGTGCCGGTTCGGCGACTGGTCGCAGCAGCCGACGTGACCGCAGTGCTGGCAGATCCGCAGGTGCACCCAGCGGCCGCCGATCCGCAGGCAGTCCTCGCACCCTGGGCTGGACGGGGTCACGGGTTCGAGGTCGTCGAGGTGGGTACAGGTCGCCATGGCTCCTCCGAGGGGAAGGGGGCGCGCCCCATCGTGGCAGAGGCGGGCGAACGCCGCACCGGTGCGGCGTTGTCCCCGCGAGCGCCTACCCTGGGCGTGCGATGAGCACCCTGTTCGACGACCTGCCGCTGCGTGGCCTCGACCCCGCGCGCCTGCCGACCGCCATGCCCCCACGCCCGGACCACGACGCGGACGACGCCGCCGACCCGGGTGAGGACCGCCGCGCCGAGCGGGAGGCCGAGCGCGCTGCTCGTGCCGCCGCGCTGCTGGAGGGCCTCAACCCGCCGCAGCGCGAGGCGGTGCTGCACCACGGCAGCCCGCTGCTGATCGTCGCCGGGGCCGGCTCCGGCAAGACGAGGGTGCTGACCCACCGGATCGCGTACCAGCTGGCCACCGGCCGGCTGCGCGCGTCGCAGGTGCTCGCCATCACGTTCACCAACAAGGCGGCCGCCGAGATGCGGGAGCGGGTCGCGGCCCTGGTGGGCCCGGCCGCGCGGGCGATGTGGGTCTCGACGTTCCACTCCGCGTGCGTGCGGATCCTGCGCCGGGAGGCCTCGACGCTCGGGCTGCGCTCGTCGTTCTCGATCTACGACTCCGCCGACTCCCAGCGGCTGATCACGCTGGTCACCCGCGAGCTCGACCTGGACCCGAAGAAGTTCCCGGCGAAGGGTCTCGCGTCGAAGATCTCCGCGCTCAAGGACGAGCTGGTCGGCCCCGAGGCGTACGCGGCGTCGGTCGGCGGCAACGCCTTCGACGAGGCGCTCGCCGCGGTCTACACGCGGTACCAGGAGCGGTTGCGCCAGGCGCACGCGCTGGACTTCGACGACCTGATCATGACGACGGTCCGCCTGCTGCAGGCGAATCCTGCGGTCGCCGAGCACTACCGCCGGCGGTTCCGCGCGATCCTGGTCGACGAGTACCAGGACACCAACCACGCCCAGTACGTGCTGGTCCGCGAGCTCACCGGGCACACGGGACAGCCGGAGGCGGACCCCGCGCACGCGGTGCCGCGCGGCGAGCTCACCGTGGTCGGCGACGCGGACCAGTCGATCTACGCGTTCCGCGGCGCGACGATCCGCAACATCCTCGAGTTCGAGGCGGACTACCCGGACGCCAAGACCATCCTGCTCGAGCAGAACTACCGCTCGACCCAGACGATCCTGTCCGCGGCGAACGCGGTGATCTCCCGCAATCCCGGCCGCAAGCCGAAGAAGCTGTGGACGGACTCCGGCCAGGGTGCGCAGATCGTCGGCTACGTGGCGGACAACGAGCACGAGGAGGCGCGGTTCGTCGCCGAGGAGATCGACCGGCTCGGGGACTCCGACGGTGTGCGGCCCGGTGACGTCGCGGTGTTCTACCGGACGAACGCCCAGTCTCGGGCGCTCGAGGAGGTCCTCATCCGGGTGGGCCTGCCGTACAAGGTCGTCGGCGGCACGCGGTTCTACGAGCGCCGCGAGATCAAGGACGCGATCGCCTACCTGCGCGCGATCGCCAACCCGGACGACGACGTGAACCTGCGGCGGGTGCTGAACGTGCCGAAGCGCGGCATCGGCGACCGCTCGGAGGCGATGCTCGCGGCGTTCGCCGAGCGCGAGCGGATCTCCTTCGGGCAGGCGCTGGAGCGGTGCGACGAGGCGCCGGGGATCGGCACCCGTGGAGTGACCCAGCTGCACGGCTTCCGCGAGCTGATGGGCGGCCTCCGGGAGCTGGCCGACTCGGGGGCCGGCCCGGCCGAGGTGCTCGGCGAGGTGCTGGACCGCACCGGCTACCTGGCGGAGCTGCGCGCGTCGGACGACCCGCAGGACGCGTCCCGGGTGGAGAACCTCGCCGAGCTGCACGCGGTCGCGACCGAGTTCGAGCAGGCCGAGCCGGACGGGGACCTGGCGGACTTCCTGGAACGGGTCTCGCTGGTGGCGGACTCCGACCAGATCCCGGCCGAGGACGTCGCGGACGGCGCCGCCGAGGCCGGACCGCGCGAGGACCAGGGCGTGGTCACCCTGATGACCTTGCACACCGCGAAGGGCCTGGAGTTCCCCGTGGTGTTCGTCACGGGGTGGGAGGACGGCACCTTCCCGCACATGCGCTCGCTGTCCGACCCCGCGCAGCTCGAGGAGGAGCGCCGGCTCGCCTACGTCGGGCTGACCCGGGCGCGTCAGCGGCTGTACATCTCGCGCGCGGCGGTGCGCACCGCGTGGGGCGTGCCGAACGAGTTCCCGGCCAGCCGGTTCCTCGACGACGTCCCGGACGAGCTCGTCGACTGGCGGCGTCGCGAGTCGTCGATGGCTGCGCTGCGGGCCGGCGGCTCGGGCTGGGGTGGCGGCGCCTCGGCCTGGGGTGGTCGTGGTTCCGGCGGCTACGGCTCGGGTGGCTACGGCCGACGCGACGACGACGGCGGGACGGTGATCGGCGGCGGGCGGTCGCCCGGGTCGACGTCCACCCAGAGCCGGTCCGGCACGCCGCCCCGCACGACGCCCGGATCCTCGAGCCCGAAGGCGAACACGGCGATCCCGTCGCTCGAGGTGGGGGACCGCGTCACGCACGACTCGTACGGCCTCGGGCGCGTCGTGGGCATCGAGGGCAGCGGCCCGAACACGACCGCGAAGATCGACTTCGGCGCCCAGGGCACCAAGCGCCTCCTGCTGCGCTACTCACCGGTCACCAAGCTCTGACCTGGTCCCCGGCCGGCGGCCCGGGATCGCACCGGCCGAGGGCCGGACGAGCCGGCCTCAGTGCTGCGGCGCCTGGACCTCGTCCTCGGGCTGGACGCGGAGCCGGTCGTCCACCCACGCCTCGGCCAGGACGCCGGCCACCGCACCGAGGGCCGCGGCGACGGTCACGGCCTCGCCGGAGGGGGACAGCAGCAGGAGGCCGAACAGCGCCGACGTGAACGGCAGGCCGAGCACGGCGCCGACCGCGGCGCCGACACCTGCCGCGGCGAGCGGGGCCACCGAGGTGCCGGGCATCACGGCGTGGGCGGCGGTGGCCAGGGCCACACCGACCGTGATGGCCGGGAAGATCGCGCCGCCGCGGAAGCCGACGCCGAGGCTCACGCCGTACGCGAGGGTCTTGCCCAGCGCCACCAGGAGCAGTGCGCCGGCCGACGTGATGGCGAGCACCGTGCCGAGGTCGTTCTGGCCGGAGAAGAGCACCGTCGACAGCGGCTCGCCGGTCGCGGCGCGCACCACCAGTGCGATGCCGCCGACGACCAGGCCGCCGACCACCAGGCCCGCGGTGGCCAGCCGCGGGGGGAGCCGCCGGCGCAGTTGGCCGGCTGCGCGGGTGGTCATCGTCAGCAGCAGCGCGGTGACGACGGCGACCGCGACGGTCGGCAGGAGGTCGCGAACGAGGAGAGTCGGGTACGGCGCGATCTCGCCGAGCTCGAGCGGATGGCTGGAGACGCCGGTCCAGGTGCCGACCCCGACCCGGATCAGGTAGCCCGCGCCGAGCGCGGCGAGCACCGGGAGCAGGTGCACGAGCACCACGGTGCGCCGATGGGCGACGCGCGCGCTGATCACTGCGCCTTCGAGGATCAGGATCGCGGTGATCATCGGGTTGCCGATCACGACGCCCAGGGCGGCGGCGGCACCGCACATCGCGAGGACGGGTGCCACGCCTTCGAGCGCCCCGCGGGCCACGGCGAAGGCGATCGCCGTCCCGATCGCCATCAGCGGCGCCTCGGGGCCGACCACCGCGCCCGCGGCGAGGGTGGCCAGGGCGGCGAGCAGGGTGCTCGGCAGCGCCGACGGCCGGATGTCGAAGGACAACGGGTCGAGCGGGTGGTGGCCGCCGTGCCCCGGCAGCCGGATGGCCGCAGCCACCGCCGCGCCGCCGATGGCGAGCAGCGCGAGGACCCACCACCACGGTGCCTCCTCGGCTCCCCACCATCCGGGCACGGTGTGCCAGACGAAGGCCTCGGCCTCGTGTGCGAGGACCGTGAACGCGTAGGCCGCGGCCGATGCCGCGATGCCGACGCCGGC
Source organism: Actinotalea endophytica (assembly GCF_025717005.1). Taxonomy (GTDB): domain Bacteria; phylum Actinomycetota; class Actinomycetes; order Actinomycetales; family Cellulomonadaceae; genus Actinotalea. Next base: position 64,694 of record NZ_JAOVZU010000008.1, on the reverse strand, counting down.
GCCGGCCGCGACCAGGGCGAGCTCGGCACGAAGCCGGAGCGGGGGCGGCTCGGGCGTCGGGGAGGACGGGCACCCCGGGTCAGCCTGGCGTGCGCCGCGCGGCGGCGCCAGGGGCCGCGCGGCGCAGGGCCCCATGCTGTGCCGCGCTGGGTGAGCGTGAGCGGCCGCCCCGGTGGGTCAGCCTTCGGCGCCGTACCGCAGGCCGTCGAGCACCAGGCGCAGCATCCGCAGACCGGCCGCCGGGTCCTTGGCGTCGGCGCCGGCGCTGCACACACCGCTCACGGTGCGCATGACCTCCATCGGATCGACGTCGCCACGGATCTTGCCGGCCGCGTGCGCGGCGTCGAACAGCATCCTGCTCGCCTGCCGCAGCTGCTCGTGGGTGTCGGCGAAGACGGCCGTCGACTCGTCGCCGAGGGCGGCGCGCAGGGCGGTGGCCGTGCCCCGCTTGCGGCCGACGTAGGCCTGGAAGCCGAGCACCCACTCCTCGAGGGCCTCGTCGGGCGGAAGGGTCGCGAGCAGCTCGGGTGCCCGGGCGCACAGCGCGGTCACCCCGCCGCGGTAGACCTCCTCGATGAGGGCGGCGCGGGTGGGGAAGTGCCGGTAGAGCGTGCCCACCCCGACTCCGGCGCGGCGAGCGATCTCCTCGAGCGAGGCGTCGGTGCCGCCCTCGGCGAACACGTCGGCGGCCGCGGTGATCACCTTCTCGCGGTTGCGGGCCGCGTCCGCGCGGAGCTTGCGGGGCTTGGCGGCGGTCTCGGCAGCCTCGGCGCTGCCGGTCGCCTGCTCGTCGCCGCGGGCCGTCGCCTGCCTGGCCACGGCGGTCACCTCCTGTCGCCGCGCCCTGCGCGACGTGGTCGAGAGTCGTGCTCTGAAACGGAGGATGCCTCCTCCTGTTGCATAAACGGAGGGCACCTCCGTATAGTTCCTTACCGGAGGCTCCTTCCACTTCTGCTCCCATACTACGACTCGGAGGCCTCAGTGTCCTCACTCTCGACCCCAGCCCGCGCCGAGGTGCGCCGGGCGGCCCCGTGGCTCGTGATGGCCGCGATCCTCACCACCCAGCTGATGCTGGTGCTCGACGCGACGATCGTGAACGTCGCCCTTCCGGAGATCCAGGCCGCGCTCGGGTTCAGCCCGACCGCGCTGTCCTGGGTCATCAACGCCTACACGCTGACCTTCGGCGGCCTGCTGCTGCTCGGCGCCCGCACCGGTGACCTGCTCGGTCGCCGACGCGTGCTGCTGGCCGGCATCGCGGTCTTCGTGCTCGCCTCGCTGGTCGGCGGCCTCGCGCAGGACTCCGCCCAGCTGCTCGCCGCGCGCGCGGTGCAGGGGATCGGCGCCGCGTTCGCCGCGCCGTCGGTGCTCGCGCTGCTAGTCGGCCGGTTCCCCGAGGGGCGCGAGCGCGCCCGTGCCCTCGGCTGGTTCTCCGCGGTCTCGATCGGCGGCTCGGCCGTCGGCCTGCTCGCCGGTGGCGCCCTGACCCAGTGGGTGTCCTGGCGCTGGGTGTTCTTCGTCAACGTGCCGATCGGCCTCGCGCTGATCGCGATCAGCCGGTTCGCGCTCGAGGAGACCCCGCGCACGCGCGGCCGGTTCGACCTCGCCGGTGCGCTGACCTCGACGCTCGGTGTGTCGGCCCTGGTGTACGGCTTCGTCCGGGCCGCCTCCGACGGCTGGACCGACCTCGGCACCGAGACCGCCTTCACCGTCGGCATCGCGCTGATCAGCCTGTTCGTCGCGGTGGAGATGCGCACCGCGTCACCGATCACGCCGCTCGCGCTGTTCGACCACCGGACCCGTGCGGCGGCCCTGGTCGGCCGCGTCCTCCTGGTCGCCGGGATGATGGGGATGTTCTTCTACCTCACCCAGTTCCTCCAGGAGGTCCTCGGCTACAGCCCGCTCGACGCGGGCCTGGCGTTCCTGCCGCTGACCGCGGTGCTGTTCGCCATGTCGAGGGTCTCGGCGGCGCTGATGACCCGTGTGGGCATGCGTCCGCTGATCATCGGCGGCCTGCTGTTGTCGACCACGGCGCTGCTGGTGCTGTCGCGGTTGTCCGCGGACAGCGGGTACCTCGCGGTGCTCGTGCCGCTGCTGCTGTTCGGCACCGGCAACGGCCTGGCGTTCGTCCCGCTCACCAACGCGGCGCTGGTGGACGTCGAGCCGGCGCAGGCCGGTGCGGCCTCGGGCTTGGTGAACGTCGCCCAGCAGGTCGGTGGCTCGCTCGGCCTGGCGATTCTGGTGACGGTCGGCAGCTCCGCGGCGGCCGGTGCGTCGCAGGTCGGGGCGAGTGCGGCCGAGATCGCCCAGCACGCGTTCGTGGTCGGGGCGGACCGGGCGTTCTTCGCGGGTGCGGTGTTCATCGCCGCGACGGTGCTGCTGCTCGCGTTCACGCTGCCCCGCACGCGGGCGAGGGTTGGCTCGGAGCCTGCCCCCGCGGCCGTCGGTTCCGAGGCTGCTCCGGCGGCTGTGCCCGCGATGGACTGAGCGCGGCGTGCTGCACGCGCGGGGCCCGGGCGTACGGATCGCCCGGGCCCCGTGCGGCTCCGCGGTCAGGACGCCGCCCCCAGGCCGGCGGTGGCTCGGCTGCCGTGTTTCGGAACGTCCGTTCGTAGCCGATGTGCTCAACCAGGTATGCCCAGGTGTGAGGCCCGCTGCTGGGCCTTCGAGGCAGGGTGTCTGCGCCGAGGTAGGGGCCTTGTGCCGAGATGGGGGCGTCTGCGCGCCTATCTCGGTCCGAAACCCCTGTCTCGAGGCTGGGTCGGGGCCGATCACGTCCGCTCACGCCGACACCCTGCGCATGAGGTCGTCCAGTTAGGGCTGCCGATGGCACGGTGGCAACGCATTGCCCGGCCGGGCGTGCACCGGCGCGCATCGCGCGCACTGCGGGACCAAAGTCTCTCGACGTCGAGAAATCTCCCCACCTGCCGGGCTACCATCGGCACGCAGCCAGGGACGCTGGCGTCGGGCGAGGCGAACGAAGGGCAGACAGGGTGGACCTGTTCGAGTACCAGGCACGGGACCTCTTCGAGAAGCACGGCGTGCCCGTGCTCGGTGGCGTGGTGGCGACCACGCCCGAGGAGGCCGGCGCGGCCGCGGAGAAGCTGGGCGGCGGGACCGTCGTCGTCAAGGCCCAGGTCAAGACCGGCGGCCGGGGCAAGGCGGGCGGCGTGAAGCTCGCGCACTCACCGGCCGAGGCCGCCGAGAAGGCCGGCGAGATCCTCGGCATGGACATCAAGGGCCACACCGTGCACCGCGTGATGGTCGCCGCGGGCGCGAGCATCGCCGAGGAGTACTACGTCTCGCTGCTGCTGGACCGCGCCGAGCGTCGCTACCTCGCGATGGCCAGCGTCGAGGGCGGCATGGAGATCGAGCAGCTCGCGGTCGAGCGCCCGGACGCGCTGGCCCGGGTCGCGGTCGACCCGGCGGTCGGCATCGACGCGGCCAAGGCCGCCGAGATCGTGGCCACCGCGGGCTTCGACGCCGAGACGGGACCCAAGGTCGCCGAGGTGCTCCAGCAGCTGTGGACCGTGTACCACGCCGAGGACGCGACGCTCGTGGAGGTCAACCCGCTGGTCAAGACCGCCGACGGGGCGATCATCGCCCTGGACGGCAAGGTCACCCTCGACGACAACGCCCAGTTCCGGCACGCCGACCACGCCGAGCTCGAGGACAAGGCCGCCACCGACCCGCTCGAGGCCAAGGCCAAGGAGCACGACCTCAACTACGTCAAGCTCGACGGCGAGGTCGGGATCATCGGCAACGGCGCCGGCCTGGTGATGAGCACGCTCGACGTGGTCGCGCAGGCCGGTGAGCGGCACGGCGGGGTCCGGCCCGCGAACTTCCTGGACATCGGCGGCGGCGCCTCGGCCGAGATCATGGCCGCCGGGCTGGACGTCATCCTCAACGACCCCCAGGTCAAGGCCGTGTTCGTCAACGTGTTCGGCGGCATCACCGCGTGCGACGCAGTGGCCAACGGCATCGTGTCGGCTCTCGGCATCCTCGGTGACGAGGCCACCAAGCCGCTCGTGGTGCGCCTGGACGGCAACAACGTGGTCGAGGGTCGGCGGATCCTCACCGAGGCCGCGCACCCGATGGTCACCCTGGCCGAGACCATGGACGGCGGCGCCGACCGCGCGGCCGAGCTCGCGAACGCCTGAGCCCGAGACGAGAGAAGGAACCGAACGATGGCGATCTTCCTGACCGAGGCCTCCAAGGTCATCGTCCAGGGCATGACCGGGTCCGAGGGGACCAAGCACACCACCCGGATGCTCGCTGCGGGCACCCGGATCGTCGGTGGCGTGAACCCTCGCAAGGCCGGCACCACCCAGACCTTCCCGACGCCGGACGGCGACACGGACATCCCGGTGTTCGGCTCGGTGGCCGAGGCGATGGCCGCGACGGGTGCCGACGTGTCCGTGATCTTCGTCCCGCCGGCCTTCGCCAAGGCCGCGGTGCTCGAGGCGATCGACGCCGGCATGCCGCTGACGGTGATCATCACCGAGGGCATCCCGGTGGCCGACACGGCCGAGTTCTTCACCGCCGCGCAGGCCAAGGGCGTGCGGCTGATCGGCCCGAACTGCCCCGGCGTCATCAGCCCCGGGAAGTCCAACGTGGGCATCACCCCGGCGGACATCACCGGCCCCGGGCGGATCGGGCTGGTCTCGAAGTCCGGCACGCTGACCTACCAGATGATGTACGAGCTCCGGGACTTCGGCTTCTCGACCTGCATCGGGATCGGCGGCGACCCGATCATCGGCACGACGCACATCGACGCCCTGGCCGCCTTCGAGGCCGACCCGGACACCGACGCGATCGTGATGATCGGCGAGATCGGTGGCGACGCCGAGGAGCGGGCGGCCGCGTTCATCCAGGCGAACGTGACCAAGCCGGTGGTCGGCTACGTGGCCGGCTTCACCGCACCCGAGGGCAAGACGATGGGCCACGCCGGCGCGATCGTGTCCGGCTCGTCCGGCACCGCGCAGGCCAAGAAGGAGGCCCTCGAGGCCGCTGGGGTCACCGTCGGCCGCACACCGAGCGAGACCGCTCAGCTCAGGCGGGCCCTCCACAGCGCGCGCGTCTGACCCCCCGGCCACCCCGCCCCCCCACCGGCGCGGACCCCGCCCCTCGGGGCAGGGTCCGCGCCGTCGTTCGTGGCGGACACGCCCCGCCGCCTGCCGGGGATCCGGGCCTGATCCGGAGACGATGACCGGGTGACCCAGACCCCGCCCGTGATCCGGCCTGCCCGGCCGGTCACCGAGGTGCCCGCCACGGCGCCGCGCCGGCGGGGCTGGCGGACCCGCGCAGCGGTCGACGGAGCGCGTCGCCGGGCCGGGGGCCTGGCCGCACGCGTCACCGACGGAGCACCGCACTGGACGTCCGGGCTGTTCGCCGGTGTCCAGGGCGCCGTGCTGTCCCTGCTCGTGGTCGTCGTGCCCGCCATGGCTGCCTACGTCGCGACCTCGGCCGACCCGTCGAACGACGCGATCGGCTGGCCGCGATCGGTCGCGGTGGGAGCGGCGCTGTGGCTGCTGGGCCAGGGCGGTGAGCTGGCCGCCGACGGCGCCCGGGTCGCCCTCGTACCGCTCGGCCTGACCTGGCTCGTCGGGTTCGCCGCGTACGCGTCGGCGCGGCGCTCGGCGCACCCGGTCGTCGCCGCGTGGCCGGCCGCGATCGCTGGCCACCTCGCGGTGGTCGTGGTCGCGCTGCTCTCCGTGGGCCAGACCGGGCCGATGGGCGTCGGAACCGGTGCCGTGGTGCGCACCCTGGTCGGGGCGACCGCGATCTCCGCGGTCGGGCTCGGGCTCGGCATCGCCCGGCGGGGCACCGTCCTCGCCTGGTTCGCCCGCCGCGCGGCCCCCCTGCCGCGCTGGCTCCGGGTCGCGGTGCGCGCGGGGCTGATCGCGCCGGCGCTCCTGGTCGCCGCCGCGAGCGCGGTGGTGCTGACCTGGACGCTGGCCGGGCGTGCGACGACCGGCGACGTGGTCGCAGCGCTCGGCGTCGACGCGTTCGGCGGTGCGATGCTCGGGCTCGCCCAGCTGACCCTGGTGCCGAACCTCGTGATCTGGGCGGTGACCTGGCTGGTCGGGACGGGGTTCTCGGTCGGCGCGGGCACCTTGTTCTCGCCGTCGGAGCTGGCCGGTGGGCCGCTGCCGGCCCTCCCGCTGCTCGGCTCGCTGCCCACCCAGGCCGGTGGGCCCCTGGTGTGGGTGCCCGCCGTGGTGGTGGCCGTCGGCGTGCTCCTCGCGCTGTGGCTGCACCGCTCCATCGACGAGGACGCCGCCTGGCAGCCGCTCGCCTCGGCCGTGGTGGCGGCCCTGGTCGGCGCCGTGGTGCTCGGCCTGCTGGCCGCCGCGTCCGGCGGCCCGGTGGGCCCCGGGCGATTCACGGTGGTCGGACCACCGGCGTTGCTGGTGGCGATGGACGGCGCGGTTCTGCTGCTGGCCGGTCTGCTGGTCGCGGTGCCGGCGTCCCCGCTGGTCCGGGACGCGGTGCGACGAGCCGCTGGGCGCGGCTGGCGCCGGTTGCGCGGCGCGGAGCCGGGCGAGTCGGAGGGCACCGTCGAGGTCGACGCCTGAGCCGGTTCAGCCGGACGGGGAGCCGAGCAGCTCCGTGAGGCGCTCCTCGACGCCCTGCTGGAAGTCGGCCCTGCACTGGTGCTCGGCCGAGATCGTCAGGGCACCGCGCTCGCACTCCTGCAGCTCGAGCTGGAGGGGCCACAGGGCCACGACGCTCGCGAAGCTCATCACGATGACCGCCGCGAGGCCGATCCCGGTCGACACGGCCACCATGACCAGACCACGCATCCGGGCCTTGCGCGCCGCAGCCACCGCGCGCACGCCGACCACCACGGCCACGATCGAGAAGGCCGGCGCCGCGAACGCCCAGGGCAACGGGAGCTGCACGGTCACCAGGCCGGCGAGCGCGAGCACGGCGAAGTGCTGGATGCGTCGCGAGGCGACGACGACGTGTTCGTCCGGGCCGTCCACCCGTCACCTCCTCCCGGTCCGCGCGGCACAGTCTCGCACCCGCGCCCGCTAGCCTCGGCCCGTGAGCCACGACGACCCGCAGCCGCCGGCCCCGCGGCCGGCCACCGTGCCGCGCACCGCGCGCCTCGTCGTGCTGATCTCCGGGGCCGGGTCGAACCTCGCGGCGCTGCTCGCCGCGCAGCAGGACGCGGACTTCCCGGCGCGGGTGGTCGCGGTCATCAGCGACAAGCCCGAGGCCGGCGGCCTGGAGGTCGCGCGGGCGGCCGGGATCGCGACGGTCGTGGTCCGGCCCGCGGACTTCCCGGACCGTGCGGCGTGGGACGCGGGCCTGGCCCGCGCGGTCTCCGCGGTCGACCCCGCCTGGGTGGTGTGCGCGGGCTTCATGCGGATCCTCGGGCCCGGGTTCCTGGCCGAGCACGCCGGACGCGTGGTCAACACGCACCCCGCGCTGCTGCCGTCGTTCCCGGGCGCGCACGCGGTGCGCGACGCCCTGGCGCACGGTGTCCGGGTGACCGGCTGCACGGTGCACCTGGTCGACGACGGCGTCGACACCGGTCCGATCCTCGCCCAGCGTGCGGTCGACGTCCTGCCTGACGACGACGAGGCGACGCTGCACGAGCGGATCAAGGTCGTCGAGCGCACGCTGCTCGTGGAGACCGTCGCGGCGCTGGCCCGGCACGGGGTGGGCCTCGACGGGCGACGGGCCCGGATCGGCGGTTGACGCGCGCCCCGCGGGTCTCGCGCGGGACCTGGGCGTCGGACGTCGCGCGGCCCTACCATCGACGCACTCGGCCCCGTCGGGGCTCGAGCAAGGGGAGCGCCGTGATGACCCGCTGGTCGCTGTTGCTCGATGTCTTCGTCCCGCCGGAGGGAACGGACTTCGGCGTGGACCCGCTCGCACCGACCGGGATGGACGCGATGTTCACGGCCGTCCCCGTGATCATCGGGATCGGGTTCGTCGTCGTGATCGTCCTGGCGATCCGCCGGGGTGCGCGCTACGTGCAGCACGGCATCGACCCGACCGTGGCCGACGTCGACCTGCAGGCCAAGTTGCTCAAGAGCGACCTCCTCGCACCCGAGCGAGCACCGGCGTCCGCACCCGAGCACACCGTCACCGAGCGGCTCGCCGAGCTCGACCAGCTGTTCGCGGCCGGCACGATCTCCGCCGACGAGCACGCCGCCGCGCGAGCGAGGGTCCTCGACGACGTGTGAGTGCCGGTCCGGGAGACGGGTACCGCCCGACCCGGGCCGCGACGGTGCCGCCCTGGCCGCGGGCTCCGGCGCCCCGGCGTCGGCGGCTAGACTCGGTCCCGGCCACGACTGGCGAGGGTGGAACCGACCACCGGGGAGCGGCCGAACGATCGTCGCGGCGCACCGCCCGCCTGGGTGCCCGGGTCACCCCGCTGTCCGTAGCGACCAGACCCGGAGCACACCATGAACGCTCACGTCACCACCCCCGGCCCCGCCCAGGACCTGCGCCCGATCCGCCGCGCGCTGCTGTCCGTCTACGACAAGACCGGCCTCGTCGAGCTCGCGACCGAGCTGCACGCGGCCGGCGTCCAGCTCGTCTCGACCGGTTCCACCGCGGCGCGGATCGCCGATGCCGGCATCCCGGTCACCCCGGTCGAGGAGCTCACCGGCTTCCCCGAGTGCCTCGAGGGCAGGGTCAAGACCCTGCACCCGCGGGTGCACGCCGGGATCCTCGCCGACACCCGCAAGACCGACCACCTGGACCAGCTGGCCGAGCTCGGCATCGAGACCTTCGAGCTCGTGGTGGTCAACCTGTACCCGTTCGCCGCGACCGTCGCGTCGGGTGCCGCCCCGGACGAGGTCGTCGAGCAGATCGACATCGGCGGGCCCTCGATGGTCCGCGCCGCCGCGAAGAACCACCCGAGCGTCGCCGTGGTCGTCGACCCGGCCCGGTACGACGACGTCGCCGCGGCGGTGCTGCGCGGCGGGTTCACGCTGGCCGAGCGCCGGGCGCTCGCGGCCGGCGCGTTCGCGCACACCGCGGCCTACGACGTCGCAGTGTCGTCGTGGTTCGCGTCGGCCTACGCGCCCGACGAGACGGCGGCGGAGTCCGGCTTCCCGGCGCTCGTGGCGGCGACGTGGGACCGCACGACGGTGCTGCGCTACGGCGAGAACCCGCACCAGCGCGCCGCGCTGTACACCTCGCCCGACGTCCCCGGTGCCGTGCCGGGCCTGGCCCAGGCCACCCAGCTGCACGGCAAGGAGATGAGCTACAACAACTACGTCGACGCCGACGCCGCCTGGCGCGCCGCGAACGACCACACCGAGCCGGCCGTCGCGGTCATCAAGCACGCGAACCCGTGCGGGATCGCCGTCGGCGCCGACGTCGCCGAGGCCCACGCCAAGGCCCACGCGTGCGACCCGGTCTCGGCGTTCGGTGGAGTGATCGCCGCGAACCGTCCGGTGACCGCCGCCATGGCCGCGCAGGTCTCCGAGGTGTTCACCGAGGTGGTGCTCGCCCCGGAGTTCGAGCCGGAGGCGCAGGAGATCCTGACCCGGAAGAAGAACGTGCGCCTGCTGCGCGTGCCGACGCCGGCCAACACCGGTGCGGTCGAGCTGCGTCCGATCACCGGCGGGCTGCTCGTCCAGCAGGCCGACCGGATCGACGCCGCGGGCGACGACCCGAGCACCTGGACGCTCGCGGCGGGGGAGCCCGCGGACGCCGAGACGCTGGCCGACCTCGTCTTCGCCTGGCGCTCGGTGCGCGCGGTGAAGTCCAACGCGATCCTGCTGGCGGCCGACGGTGCCTCGGTCGGCGTCGGCATGGGCCAAGTCAACCGGGTGGACTCCTGCCGGCTCGCGGTCGAGCGGGCCAACGGCATGGGGGCTGAGCGGGCGCGCGACGCGGTCGCGGCGTCGGACGCGTTCTTCCCGTTCGCCGACGGCCCGGGGATCCTGATCGAGGCCGGGGTCCGCGCGATCGTCCAGCCCGGTGGTTCGGTGCGGGACGACGAGACGATCGCCGCGGCTCAGGCGGCCGGCGTGACCATGTACTTCACCGGCACCAGGCACTTCGCGCACTGAGGCCGTCGACCCGGCGGGGGTTCACGGCTCAGCACCGTGGGCCCCGGCCGGGCTCACCGCGCCGGGGCTGAGCCCTCGTAGCGGGGACGCGGCTCGGCGAACACCTCGCCGAGCGGCGCCCACTCGTCCGCGCCGAGCTTCGACACCGGGGCGAGCGCCCTGGCCGACGGGCGGCCGTTCGCGTCCAGCACGGCCTCGTCCAGCACGAACGCCTGCACGTCGCCGAGCACCACGAAGCAGTTCCCGACCGGCCGGATCTCCCGCACCGTGCACTCCAGGTGGGCGGGCGACTCGGCCGGTCGTGGGACGTCGAGGGTGTCACCGGGCTCGGACGGCGTCCCGGTGAAGGTGAACTCGTCGAGGCCGGCCGGCAGGTTGACCGCGGTCGCGTTGGCCGCGCGCCAGGTCGACTCGGTGACCAGCGAGACGGTGAACCGGCCGGTGGCGCGGGCGTTGCGCACGGTGTCCTTCTCGGTGATCGAGGTGAACTGGACCACCGGCGGGTTGGTCGACGCGACCGTGAAGAACGAGTGCGGCGCCACGTTCGGCACCCCGTCCTCCGAGACCGTCGAGACCCAGGCGATCGGCCGGGGCACCACGAGCGAGGTGAGCAGCTGGTAGTTGCGCAGGGGTTCGTTGTCAGCGGTCGGCAGCACGAGCGAGGACACGGCAGGGTCTCCACGGGGAGCGAGGTCGGTGGGCGCCTCGATCGTGCCACGCGCGCGGGGGTGCCGGTGGCAGCTCGGCGCGCGGTCCGCGCGCTCAGCGCAACGGCAGGTCCGGATCGGCGGCGGAGTCCCGACCCAGGCGCGGCAACGCCGGACCGGCGAACAGCCGCCGTGCCGCGGCGGCGTCCGGGGGCCGGTCGACGGCCAGCACCGCGGTCACCACCTCGCTGCCGGGCGAGAACCACACCACCGAGAACGGTCCGGCGGGGTCGCCGCGCAGGACGGGCTCGTCGTTCGCGCCCGGCAGGCCGTAGGCCGCGAGGTGGTGCCCGAGCTGGTCGGACCACAGGTAGGGCGCCGGGTCCGCCGGTCCGTCCGGTCCGTGGCTCCCCAGCAGGGTCGCGACCGCGACCTCGGGTTCGCGCAGTGCCCCGTCCCAGTGGCCGCCGGGCACGCGGCCGTGCCGGGCCGAGGCACGGACGGCCACGTCGCCCACGGCGAGCACGCGGCCGGCGCAGCCCGGCACGCGCAGCGCGGCGTCGACCTCGAGCGCGCCGCCGGGACCGGGCGGCAGGGTTGCGGCGAGCCAGCGGGTCGCGGGCCGGACGCCGATGGCCGCCAGGACCGCATCAGCCTCGATCACGGTCCCGTCCTCGAGGGACACGCGCCCGGCGGTGACGTCGCGCACCTTGGTGCCGGTGAGCAGCCGGACCCCGGCGGTCTCGTACCACGGGACGGTGAGGCGGCCCACCTCGACGCCGAGCGGTGCGGCCAGCGGCGCGGCGGCCGCCTCGACCACGGTGACCTCGGTCCCGGCCGCCGCCGCGACCCCGGCGACCTCGGCGCCGATCCAGCCCGCGCCGACGACCACCAGTCGCCGGCCCGGGCCGAGGGCGGCCCGCAGCCGCACCGCGTCGGCGGCGGTGTGCAGCGTGAGCGCATCCGGCCACGGGCGCAGCGGCGAGGAGCCGGTCGCCACGACCGTTGCGTCGGCGGCGAGCGGGCCTGCGTCCGTCCGCACCAGGACCCCGTCCGCGGTGAGGTCCAGCCCGGTCGCCCGGCGGTCCAGGTGGACGGCCACGCCGTCCAGGTCGAGGCCGAGCTCATCGGACAGCCACGCCGGCTCGGGGCGGGTCAGCAGCTCCTTCGACAGCGGCGGTCGGTCGTAGGGCGCGATCCCCTCGGCGCCGAGGAGCGTCACCGGGACCCCGGCCCCGGCGAGCAGCTGGGCGGTGCGCGCACCGGCCAGGCCCGCGCCGACGACCACGACCTCGCGGGGGACACGTCCGGAGGTGGCCGTCGCGCTCATGCGGCCACGGTAGTGTGCGGCGGCGTGAGGACCTCGGCGATCTGGTGGGGCCCGATCTGGCTCGTCCTGGTCGCGGTCGCGGTGCCGACCTTCGGCTCGGACGCGGCGACCCTGCTGCTCGCAGGCGGCCTCGTCGTGATCGCGGGCGCGCGCTGGGTGTGGCGGCGCGAACGGCCCGAGGGGCTCGCGGTGCGCTCGTGGCCGATCGACGTCGCGTTGTCCCTCGCGCTCGCGATCGGCATCACGGCGCTCACCCTCCGGTGAGTGCGGCGGCAAGGTGTGACCCGCTGAGTCAACCTTCCGCGCGGCGGCCCGGATCTGATCGAGGCGTGGGCAGTGGCCACCGCCGCGAATGCTCGGTCAATGAACCACCCGGCTTTTCGTCATACGACAAGTGCGTGGTGAGCGAGGACCAGATCCAGCAGTGGGCCGCCGAGGCTGAAGCCGGCTACGACGTCGACGTGCTCAAGCGCCGCGGCCGTGGCCGGCCCGGGCGCGGCGCCGAGCCGATGCGGGTCGTCGCGGTCCGGCTGACCGCCGAGGAGCTCGACGCCCTCGACGCCGCAGCGGCCAAGAACTCGATGTCCAGGTCCGAGGCGATCCGGGCTGCGCTGGCCCACTTCGCTGCGTGAGGGTCCACTGCAGCGCCCTCAAGCACGGGGCCTCACCCGAGGACGCGATCCAAGCGGCCCACTGGGCGCTGTGGATCGAGCCACTCGACGACGAGCCTCCCTACCGCGAGCCGCGCCTGGGCTTCGACACCGGCGCCCGGTTGCTGGAGACAGTGGTCCTCGTCTCGGAGAACGGCGAGGAGTTGGTCATCCACGCGATGCCAGCCCGGCGCAAGTACCTCGACCTGCTGCCATAGCCGGCCCGCCGAACCTCCAGCCGTCCTGGCAGGCGACAGCGGCCCGCGCGGCCATGCCGCTGATGCCATGGCGGAATGGCGTTGTCCGCTCCGCGCTGCGCGCGTGCCCTCCGGGTGCCGCTGGGTCCTATCGCACTGCCGATCGTCTGCTGAGAGCGGTGGGCAGGTGCTCAAGATCGCAGCGCGATGTGCCGTTGAAGGGGCGGGTCTGAACCGACTTGGGGGCTGAGGGCAGTGGCCGGTGAGAGTGTGATGGTGTCGGAGGCGTTGCGCCTGCGCGCCGCGGTCGAGTCGAATGGCGTGCTCGGCGGCGAGCTGCCGCCCGGTGCCAGCGCTGCGGAGTTGCGTGAGCTTCGCGCGGCCTTCGCTCCGCGCCACTTGCCGGAGGAGTTGCTCGATCTGCTGTCAGTGATGAATGGTTCGGGACAGTTCGAGGTCACCCTCGCGAACATCATGCCCTTGCTCTCGTGCGAGCACGTCGTCGCTGAGACCGAGATGCGCCGCGAGACGCTGGGTGAGGACGACTGGTGCCCTGCATGGGTCGTGATCTCAAGCGAGCAGTGGGGCTACGCGGCGATGATGAGCGCGGACGAACCCTTCGTGTCCTCGCCCGTCCTTGACCTCTCCGACGGCAACCAGGAGACACCCGTCGCCGGTGCGTCCTTGACTGCATTGATCAGCGCCAGCGCCGACGCCTGGGAACGTGGCTGGCGCGACCCTGGCGAGATTGACCCGGGCTGGTACCGGGAGTCCATGGCGTTGCGCTCCGAGGCAGACCAGCGCTTCCCGGGAGACGGCACGTTTCGTTCGGGAGATGCCATCAGCGCTGATCCCGCACTGTGGCCTCCGAACTGGCCCGGCAGAGCGGCACAGACCCGATACCGTCGCAGAGTCGAGCTCAGCGATGTCCCGGGTGGCCGCTGCGAGCTGTCTCCGGTACTCGTCGTCGCGCGCGATGGACAGATGCTCAGCGTCACCGACGGTTCAGGAGTCGAGCGCGTGTACCTCCCGCCCGCCTTCGATCCCGGCGAGCAACTCACGCCGGGCGTTCACGTGACAATGCAGCTGACGAGATCCGGTCCCATGGGTCGATGGCCCACTCATGCCGAGTCGCTCGAGTGCCGTGGGGTGCTCAGGTCGACCGACTGAACATACGCTCGTCACGGGTCGCCAGGTCTGCCGTCCGTCATGGCCGCTGATGGCATGGCGGCATGGCGTCGTCCGCTCATGCCACACACGGCGCGTCTGCCGAAGAGCGCAACCGGGTGGGGCCCCAGGTGTGAGGGCCGCCGCCGGGCCATCGGGGCCGGGGCTCTGCGCCGAGACAGGGGCCTTGCGCCGAGGCAGGGGTGTCCTGGCCCCTGTCTCGTGCCCGAGCCCCTGTCTCGTGCCGGAGGGCCGGTCTCGTGCCGGAGGGCCGGTCTCCAAGGATGCCCGCTTCGGCCGCGGACTCCATGGTCGACGGCTCTGTCCGTTCATGCCGCTGAGGCATGGCGTCGTCCGCCCATGCCGCTGAGGGCATCGCGCCGTAGCGTCGTCCGCCCATGCCGCTGATGGCATCGCGCCATGGCGTCGTCCGCTGATGCCGCACACCGTGCGCCGGGCCGATGCCGGCAGAGGGCCTGCCACGACAGGTCCGTCGCTCCGGGTCGCAGTGGCTGGGCGCCCGTCGCGCTCCACTGCGCGAAGAAGTCAGGCCGAGCGCTACCGGCGAGTTCGACCGTCCATCACACCGTGCTGCCGAACTCACCCTCCGGTGAGCGCGAGGGTCACGACTCGGTGACCCACACCTCCTGCTCGCGCCGACCGAACGCGAGCTTCGCGAGCCCCGCGATGGCCGCGCCGACCAGCGGTGCGACCCAGAACAGCCACAGGTGCGTGAGCGCGGGGTGGTCGCTGCCGGCCATGAACACTGCGACGCCCGTCGAGCGCGCCGGGTTGAGGCCGCCCCCGGTGATCGGCAGGGCGATGAGCAGCACGGCGGCGTAGGTCAGGCCGAGCGGGACGGCCGACCGGGCGCTGGGCCGGGTGCCGAGCAGCACACCGGCGAGCACCGCGGCGCCGATCGTCTCGACCAGGAGCGCCGCGACGAGCCCGAAGGTGACCTGGCCCGAGGACAGCGTGGACAGCGGGGAGCCCTCGGCGTAGCCGTTCGCCGCCGTGGCGACCAGCGCCGCGCGATCGGTCAGCCCGACACCCTCGGACAGGCCGTCGGGGACCATCACCCAGACCACGGCGACCGCGACGACGGCCGCGAGGACCTGCGCGACGACGTAGAACGCGGCGTCGGCGGTGCGGGTCCGGCCGGCGATCGCCGACGCGATCGACAGCGCCGGGTTGAAGTGGCCGCCCGACACGTGCACGAACGCCGCGTAGAGGCCGGCCAGCACGAGCCCGCCGGACAGCGCGATGCCGAGCGTGCCGAGCCCGGTCACCGGGTTGAACACCTGGGTGGCGACGACCACGAGCACCAGCGCGAACGTCCCGGCCATCTCGGCCGCGAGCCGGGTCATCAGCCCGTAGCCCTCCAGCGGCCGCTCCTCGACGAGCTCGACGACGTCGACCTCCTCGACGAGGCCGATCTCCCCGACCGGTCCGGTCGCCGTGCCGGTGGGCTCCGCGGCGACGGGCTCCGCGGCCACGGGTTCGGTGGCCGGCGGGGTGACGGCGGTCGGCTCCGGCTCGGGCGGCGGCGGGGTGGCGGCGGTCGGCTCCGGCTCGGCGCCGGGGGTGGACGGGTTCGGCTCGGTGGACATGTGGGTCCTCTCGACGTGGGTGCCGCCGGGCATCATGCCACCGCGACCTGTCCGCCGTGGGTGGGTTGGCCCCGCGGGCCAGATCTCTTGACGTCGAGTAATCTTTCCGTCGGCGCGTTCGCGCCGCGCGGCCGCACGCCGCCGTACGCCGCCACCGAGGAACGGGAGCAGTCCGCATGGGCAAGATCAAGGTCGTCGGTCCGGTCGTCGAGCTCGACGGCGACGAGATGACCCGGATCATCTGGCAGTACATCAAGGACCGCCTGATCCACCCGCACCTCGACGTGGACCTGCGCTACTTCGACCTCTCGATCGAGAATCGCGACGCGACCGACGACCAGATCACGATCGACGCGGCGAACGCGATCAAGGAGCACGGCGTGGGCGTCAAGTGCGCCACCATCACGCCCGACGAGGCCCGGGTCGAGGAGTTCGGCCTGAAGAAGATGTGGCGCTCGCCGAACGGCACGATCCGCAACATCCTCGGCGGCGTGGTCTTCCGCGAGCCGATCATCATCTCGAACGTCCCGCGCCTGGTGCCCGGCTGGACCAAGCCGATCGTGATCGGCCGTCACGCGCACGGCGACCAGTACAAGGCGACCGACTACAAGGTCCCCGGCGCCGGCACCGTGACCCTGACCTACACCCCGGACGACGGCTCCGCGCCGGTCGAGATGGAGGTCGTGAAGATGCCCGAGGACGGCGGCGTCGTCATGGGCATGTACAACTTCAACAAGTCGATCGCGGACTTCGCGCGGGCCTCGTTCTCCTACGGCCTGATGCGCGGCTACCCCGTGTACCTGTCGACCAAGAACACGATCCTCAAGCAGTACGACGGCGCCTTCAAGGACATCTTCGCCGACGTGTTCGAGCGCGAGTTCAAGGCCGACTTCGACAAGGCCGGGCTGACCTACGAGCACCGCCTGATCGACGACATGGTCGCCGCGTCCCTCAAGTGGGAGGGCGGCTACCTGTGGGCCTGCAAGAACTACGACGGTGACGTGCAGTCCGACACGGTGGCGCAGGGCTTCGGCTCGCTGGGCCTGATGACCTCCGTGCTGATGACGCCGGACGGCCGCACGGTCGAGGCCGAGGCCGCGCACGGCACGGTCACCCGGCACTACCGCCAGCACCAGGCCGGCAACCCCACGTCGACCAACCCGATCGCCTCGATCTACGCGTGGACCCGGGGCCTGGCGCACCGCGGCAAGCTCGACGGCACGCCCGAGGTGATCGGCTTCGCCGAGGCGCTCGAGCAGGTGGTCATCGAGACCGTGGAGTCCGGCTCGATGACCAAGGACCTCGCGCTGCTGGTCGGCCCCGACCAGCAGTGGCAGACCACCGAGGAGTTCCTCGAGACCCTCGACACCAACCTCGCGGCGAAGCTGTCCGCCTGAGTCGCACCCGCCACGCCTCGGGCCCACCATGGCGCGGGGCAGCACCTGACCCGACAGGACCCAGGACCGAAGGAGCTCCCATGTCCGCCGTTGTCACCGTCACCGGCGCTGCCGGCCAGATCGGCTACGCGCTGCTGTTCCGGATCGCCTCGGGGCAGATGCTGGGGGACACCCCGGTGCGTCTGCGCCTCCTCGAGATCCCGCAGGCGGTCAAGGCTGCCGAGGGCACCGCGATGGAGCTCGCCGACTGCGCCTTCCCGCTGCTCGAGTCCGTCGACATCTTCGACGACCCGACGGCCGCGTTCGACGGCGTCAACGTCGCCATGCTGGTCGGCGCGCGTCCGCGTGGTGCCGGGATGGAGCGCAGCGACCTGCTCGAGGCCAACGGCGGGATCTTCAAGCCGCAGGGCGCCGCGATCAACGCCGGCGCCGCCGACGACGTCCGCGTGCTGGTGGTCGGCAACCCGGCGAACACCAACGCGCTGATCGCCAAGGCGCACGCACCGGACGTGCCGGCGGACCGGTTCACCGCCATGACGCGGCTGGACCACAACCGTGCGGTCTCGCAGCTCGCGGTCAAGGCCGGTGTGTCGGTGGGCGACGTCAAGCGGCTGACCATCTGGGGCAACCACTCCGCGACCCAGTACCCCGACGTGTTCCACGCGACGGTCGCGGGACGCCCGGCGAGCGAGGTCGTGGACGAGGCGTGGCTCGCGGACACGTTCATCCCGACCGTCGCGAAGCGCGGCGCGGCGATCATCGAGGCGAGGGGCGCGTCGTCGGCGGCGTCGGCCGCGAACGCGGCGATCGGTCACGTGCGCGACTGGGTGCACGGCACCGCCGAGGGCGACTGGACGTCGGCCGGCCTGGTCTCCGACGGCTCCTACGGCGTGCCGGAGGGGCTGGTGTCGTCGTTCCCGGTGACCGCGGCCGGCGGCAGCTGGTCGGTCGTGCAGGGCCTCGAGCTGGGGGAGTTCTCCCGGAGCCGGATCGACGCGTCGGTCGCCGAGCTCGTCGAGGAGCGCGAGGCCGTCCGGTCGCTCGGTCTGGTCTGAGCGGCGCGGTGCAGCGTCTGTGATGCGCCGTCCCGCGATCGCGACGTGCTCTCCCGGTGTCGGCCGGTGGGCTCGTGGCTGAGGCCCGGGTCGCTATCCGGGTGAAGCCCGGTGCGTCCCGTACCCAGGTCGGCGGGGCCTACGGCGACCGCCTCGTGGTCGCGGTCAGTGCCCGTGCCGTCGACGGTGCGGCGACCGAGGCTGCCCTGGCGGCGGTCGCGAAGGCGTTCGGCCTGCGCCGGCGCCAGGTCACCCTGGTGACCGGCGCGACGAGCCGCGACAAGGTGGTGTCCCTCGAGCTCGACCCGGCGGTCGCCGAGCGTCGCGCCGCCGAGCTGCGCGCCTGACCCGCGCCCGGACCGCTCCGGACCCGCGAGCTGGGTGCGTCCCGCATGCCTCACCCGAGTTCGCTGGTTCGCGCCGAGTTCGTTGGGCACGGCCAGCGAACTCGGCGATGCCCAGCGAACTCGGCGGGAGTCCTCGTTCACTCGGCGGGACTCCTCGTTCACTCGGACGGGTGAACGCTCACATCCGCGTGCCCGGTCCGGGGCGTTCCGGACGGTCTTCTGCAAGACCTTGCAGAGCGTGAAAGAACCCCGCTAGGGTCGCGTTCGTCCTTCGGTCAACGTCGATCGCCAAAGGGGTAAGGATGCCTCGCACGACGCGCGCCCTCGCAGTGCTCACCACCATCGGGGTCGCCGCCGTCGGCGCACTGATCCCGCTCTCCCCGGCCGCCGCCGCGGCCACCTCGGTCGCTCTCGTGGGAGACCTGCAGTCCGAGCTGGGCTGCCCGGGCGACTGGCAGCCGGACTGCGCGGCCACCGAGCTCGCGCCCACGGGTGACGGCACCTGGGCCGCCGACTTCACCGTGCCGGCCGGTACCTGGGAGTACAAGGTCGCGTTCGACGACGCCTGGGACGAGTCGTACGGCCGCGAGGGCGGCTCGTCGAACGCCCCGCTGACCCTGGCCGGGGACACGCCACTGCGGTTCACCTTCGACGAGGCCAGCCACCTCATCGGCGTCACGCCGCTCGACCTCACCGGCGGCTACACGACTGCGGACGACGCGCTGGTCACCGACCCGGTGCGCGAGGCCGGCGCGGGCCAGCAGTTCTACTTCGTCATGACCGACCGCTTCGCCAACGGCGACACCACCAACGACACCGGCGGCCTCGCTGACGACCGCCTCGTGTCTGGCTTCGACCCGACCGACAAGGGCTTCTACCACGGCGGCGACCTCGCCGGCCTGCAGGACCAGCTCGACTACATCGAGGGCCTGGGCACCACCGCGATCTGGCTCACCCCGTCGTTCATGAACAAGCCCGTGCAGGGCACCGGGGCGGACGCCTCGGCCGGGTACCACGGCTACTGGATCACCGACTTCACCCAGATCGACCCGCACCTGGGCACGAACGCCGAGCTCGAGGCCCTGATCGCCGACGCGCACGCCCGCGGCATCAAGGTGTACTTCGACATCATCACCAACCACACGGCCGACGTGATCTCCTACGCCGAGGGCACCTACGACTACATCGACAAGGCCACGTCGCCGTACACCGACGCCGACGGCGTCGCCTTCGACCCCGCCGACTACGCCGGTGGCACGACGTTCCCGACGCTCGACGCCGCGACCTCGTTCCCGTACACGCCGGTCGTCGACCCGGCCGAGGCCGACGTCAAGGTGCCGGCCTGGCTGAACGACGTGACGAAGTACCACAACCGCGGGAACTCGACCTACACCGGTGAGTCGTCCACCTACGGCGACTTCTCCGGCCTGGACGACCTGATGACCGAGGACCCGGCCGTGGTGCAGGGCTTCATCGACGTGTACGACGGTTGGGTCGACCTCGGCGTCGACGGCTTCCGGATCGACACGGTCAAGCACGTCAACACCGAGTTCTGGGTCCAGTTCTCCGCCGCGGTGATGGACCACGCGCGCGCGCTCGGCAACGACGGCTTCTTCATGTTCGGCGAGGTCTACGAGGGCGACGCGACCAAGACCTCCCCGTACGTGCGCGACACCGAGCTGGCGTCGGTGCTCGACTTCCCGTTCCAGGGCGCGGCCTCGGCCTTCGCACGCGGCTTCAGCCCCGACACGCTGTCCGCGTTGTTCGCCTCCGACGACCTCTACACGACCACCCACTCGTCCGCGACGGCACTGCCGACGTTCCTCGGCAACCACGACATGGGCCGGTTCGGCTACCTGGTCAAGGACGACGCCGACGGGCTCGCGCGCTCCGAGCTCGCGCACTCGCTGATGTTCCTGTCCCGCGGCCAGCCGGTCGTCTACTACGGCGACGAGCAGGGCTTCGAGGGCGACGGGTCGCTCGGCGGCACGGACAAGGACGCCCGCCAGGACATGTTCGCGACGCAGGTCGACGAGTACGCCAACCAGCTGCTGCTCACCGGAGAGACCGCCGGCAGCGTCGACCGCTACGACACCACCGCGCCGCTGTACGCGCACATCGCCGAGCTGTCGGCGCTGCGCGCGTCGGTCCCCGCTCTGGTCAGCGGTGCGCAGATCGAGCGGCCCGACGACGCCGACAGCGTGTACGCGTTCTCCCGGGTCGACCCGACCGAGCAGGTCGAGCACCTCGTGGCGCTCAACAACGCCACCTCGGACGCGACCGTGCAGGTCACGACCCTGACCCCGGGCGCGACGTTCACCGCCGAGTACGGCACCACGGGCACCGTGGCCGCCGGCGCCGACGGCGTGGTCACGCTCACCGTCCCCGCGCTGTCCGCAGTGGTGCTCGGCGCGGACACCACGGTCGCCGCCCCGGCGAGCGCCGGTGACCTCACGGTCTCGGTGCCGAGCGCCGGTGCCGCGCTGACCGGCCAGGCCGCGGTCGCGGCCGACGTGGCCGACGTCTGGCAGCAGACCTCGTTCGCCTACCGGGTCGTCGGCTCCGACACCTGGACGGCCCTCGGCACCGCCGAGACCACGACGCCGCGGGTGTTCGCGGACGTGACCGGGCTCTCGGACGGCACGCTGGTCGAGCTCCGCGCGGTCAGCACCGGCGCAGCGGGGCAGCGCAGCGCCGCCTCCACCTACGGCTCGGTCGGCTTCGCGGTCGACGGCGTCGTGCCGGACAGCGGCGGCGACGGCGAGCTCGGCGGGCTGCAGGTCTCCGTGCCCGGCAGCTACCAGTCCGAGGTCGGCTGCCCCGGTGACTGGCAGCCCGAGTGCGCCGTCACCACGCTGACCCACCAGGGCAACGGCCTGTACGCGGGCACGTTCACCATCCCGGCCGGCAGCTACGAGTACAAGGTCGCGATCGGCGGGACCTGGGACGAGAACTACGGCGCGGGCGGCGTGCCGGGCGGTGCCAACATCGCCTTCACGCTGGACGCCGAGACCCAGGTGACCTTTGTCTACGACGAGGTCTCGCACGCGGTCACCTCGTCCGCCCAGGGCCCGCTGCTGACCCTGCCGGGCGACTACCAGAGCGAGGTCGGCTGCGCGGGCGACTGGGACCCGACCTGCCTGGCGACCACCCTGCTCGACGTGGACGGTGACGGCATCGCGACGTTCACCACGTCCGCGATCCCGGCCGGGACCTGGCAGGTCAAGGTCGCGGTCGGCCGCACGTGGGACGAGAACTACGGCGCGGACGGCGTGCCGGGCGGTGCGAACATCCTGTTCAGCGCCCCGCGCGGCAAGCCGATCACGTTCAGCTACGACACCGCGACGCACCTGCTCACCATCGAGGTCACCGAGCCGCCGCTCGCCGGCCTCGGCCAGTGGCAGGCGCAGTGGGTCGACGCGACCACGGTCGCGATCCCGGCCGACCTCGGCTCGGGTGACCCCGCCACGCAGGTCTTCGCGCTGCACCACGCGGCCGACGCCGACCTCGGCGTGGTCGACGGCGCGGTCAGCGGCGGCGACGCGGTCGAGCTGACCTACGACCCGGCGGGGCTGTCCGACGCGCAGCTCGAGCGCTTCCCGGCACTCGACGGCTACCTCGCGCTGCACCTGCCGGACGGCACGGACCGGGCGGACGTCGCGAGCTGGCTGACCGGCAAGCTGCTGGTCACGCGGGCGGAGTCCGACGGCTCGCTCGTCGCGGCCACCGGTGTGCAGGTCCCCGGTGTCCTGGACGACCTGTACGCCGACACGGCGCAGCAGGCCGACCTCGGGGCGACCTGGGACCGGCGCCGTCCGACGCTGCGGGTCTGGGCGCCGACCGCCCAGGACGTCGTCCTGCTGCTGTGGCCCGGCGGTGACACCTCGGTCGACCCGCAGCGCGTCGCCATGACGCGGTCCGACGACGGCACCTGGTCGGTCACCGGCGAACGCGGCTGGAAGGGCGCCGCGTACCGCTACGAGGTGACGGTCTACGCGCCGACGACCGACGCGATCGAGGTCAACCAGGTGACCGACCCGTACTCGGTCGCGCTCACCACCAACTCCACCCACTCGGTGCTCGTCGACCTCGACGACCCGGCGACCCGGCCGTACCTGTGGCGGATCGTCCGCCAGCCGGTGGTCGACCCGGTGGACCAGACCATCTACGAGCTGCACGTGCGGGACTTCTCGATCAACGACGAGACCGTCCCCGCCGAGCTGCGCGGCACCTACGGGGCGTTCACGGTGAACGGCTCGGGCATGCAGCACCTGCGGGCGCTGTCCAAGGCAGGCCTGACCACGGTGCACCTGCTGCCGACCTTCGACATCGCCTCGATCGAGGAGGACCGCAGCCTGCAGCAGACCCCGCCGTGCGACCTGACGTCGTTCGCAGCGGACTCGGCTGAGCAGCAGGCGTGCATCGCGCAGGTCGCGGACACCGACGGGTTCAACTGGGGCTACGACCCCTACCACTGGTCGACGCCGGAGGGCTCGTACGCGGTGGACCCGGAAGGCGCCTCGCGCATCGTCGAGTACCGCGAGATGGTCGGCTCGCTGCACGCGATCGGTCTGCAGGTGGTCGCCGACCAGGTGTTCAACCACACCGCGGCCAGCGGCCAGGCGGACCAGAGCGTGCTCGACAAGGTCGTGCCCGGCTACTACCAGCGGCTCAACGCGGTCGGCCAGGTCGAGACCTCGACCTGCTGCCAGAACGTGGCGACCGAGCACCTGATGGCGCAGAAGATGATGGTCGACTCGGTGGTGCTGTGGGCCAAGGAGTACAAGGTCGACGGCTTCCGCTTCGACCTCATGGGGCACCACTCGGTCGAGACCATGCAGGCGGTGCGGGACGCGCTCGACGCGCTGACCGTGCGCAAGGACGGCGTGGACGGTTCGAACGTCTACCTGTACGGCGAGGGCTGGAACTTCGGCGAGGTCGCTGACAACGCGCTGTTCACCCAGGCCACGCAGGGTCAGCTGGGCGGGACCGGGATCGGCACGTTCTCCGACCGGCTGCGGGACGCCGTGCGCGGCGGCGGCCCGTTCGACGAGGACCCGCGGATCCAGGGCTTCGCGTCCGGTGTGTACACCGACCCGAACGGGGCGGCGGTCAACGGGGACGAGGCGCAGCAGCTCGCGACGCTCGAGCACGACGAGGACCTCGTCAAGCTCGGCCTTGCGGGCAACCTGAGGGACTTCTCGTTCGAGACGTCGGACGGCACGGTGAAGACCGGGGCGGAGCTCGACTACAACGGCCAGCCGGCCGGGTACGCCGACTCGCCCGAGGAGGTCATCACGTACGTCGACGCGCACGACAACGAGACGATCTTCGACACCCTCACCCTGAAGCTCCCGACCGACACGTCGATGAGCGACCGGGTGCGGATGAACACGCTGGCGCTGTCCACCACGGCGTTGTCCCAGACCCCGTCGTTCTGGCACGCCGGCGCGGACCTGCTGCGCTCGAAGTCGCTGGACCGCAACTCCTACAACTCGGGCGACTGGTTCAACGAGCTCGACTTCACGATGCAGACCAACGGCTTCGCCCGCGGTCTGCCGCCCGAGGCCGACAACGGCGCCAAGTGGGTCTACCAGCAGCCGCTGCTGGCCGACCCGGCCCTGGTGCCGACCAGCGCCGACATCGAGCAGGCGTCCGACTCGGCGCAGGACCTGCTCGAGCTCCGGTTCTCCACCGACCTGTTCCGGCTCGGCTCGGCGGACCTCATCGAGCAGAAGGTGTCGTTCCCCGACGGCGGTGCGGACGCCGTCCCCGGCGTGATCGTCATGCGGATCGACGACACCGTCGGGACCGACGTCGACCGCTCCCTCGACGGGCTGGTCGTCGTGTTCAACGCCTCGCCGGACACCGCGCAGGTGTCGGTCGAGGAGCTCGCGGGCGAGCGTCTGACGCTCTCTCCGGTCCAGGCGCACGGCAGCGACGACGTGGTCAAGCAGACCACGTGGGAGGCCTCGACCGGGACGGCGAGCGTGCCGGGCCGCACGGTGGCGGTTCTGGTGGACCCGCAGCAGCGCGGCCACGGCCACGGTCACGGCGCCCCCTGGGGGCCGTGCCGGGTCTGACGCGCCCGCCGAGCGCCCGTGACCAGGCGCGCGATGCCGGCCAGGCGTCGCGCGCCTGGTCACGTGGAGTCGACCGGTCCCTGCGCCGACCCCACGGAGGCGGCCGGGGCGCCGGCACGTGAGGATGGGTCACGCGTGCGGACGGAGCCCGCGCCACACCGAGGAGGTCGAGCCCATGAGGATCCTGCTGGTCGGCGGGACCGGGATCATCAGCGCAGCCGTGGCGCGTGCCGCGCTCGCCCGCGGGATCGAGGTGACCCTGCTCAACCGGGGATCCTCCGAGGTGCGCCCCGCTCCCGACGGCGCGCGCGTGCTGCACGGTGACGGGCGCGACCAGCAGGCGGTGGAGCAGGCCGTCGGCGGCGAGCGGTTCGACGCGGTGGTCGACTTCGTCGCGTTCACGGCGTCCGACGCCGAGGGTGCGGTGGCGACCTGGTCGGGACGGACCGACCAGTACGTCCTCATCTCCTCGGCCTCGGCCTACCGCACGCCACCGACCTGGCTGCCGATCACCGAGGCCACGACGCTGGCGAACCCGTTCTGGGAGTACTCCCGCAACAAGATCGCCGCCGAGGAGGTCGTGTTCGGCGCGTTCCGCCGGGACGGGTTCCCGGTGACCGTCGTCCGGCCCTCGCACACCTACGACGAGGCTTCCTCGCCGACCCTGGGCGGGTGGACCGACCTGGCACGGCTGCTCCGCGGAGCGCCGGTCGTGGTCCACGGCGACGGGACCACGCAGTGGACCCTCACGCACGCCCGGGACGTGGCGGAGGTGCTCGTCGGCCTGCTCGGCGAGCAGCGCGCCGTCGGCGAGGCCTTCCACATCACCGGGGACGAGGCACCCACCTGGGACTCGATCTACCGCACGCTCGCGGCGGCGGCCGGCACCACGGCCCGGATCGTGCACGTCCCGTCCGACACGATCGCCCGGCGGCTGCCCGACCTCGGCCCGGGTCTGCTCGGTGACCGCGCCCACTCGATGGTCTTCGACAACGCCCGGGTCCGCTCGCTCGCACCGTTCCCGGCCCGGCCGACGACGTTCGCGGCCGGCGCGCGGGAGATCGTCGCCTGGGCGCAGAGCCACGCCCCCGCGCCGGATCCGGAGCTCGACGCGGCCTTCGACGAGCTGGTCGCCCGCTTCTCCTGACCGGTCAGTCCTGACCGGTCAGTCCTGACCGGCTAGTCCTGACCGACCCGCGTCGCCGCCATCGAGGCCAGCAGCGCGAGCTTCTCCGCGGCCTCGCTGCCCGGGTCAGCGTGGTAGATCACCAGGGTCATCCGGTCGGTACCGCCGATCAGGAGCTTCTCCCGGTTCAGCCGGAGCTCGCCCACCTGGGGGTGGGCGAACGTGACCAGCCCACCCTGCCGTGGCCCGACGTCGTGGCGTGCCCAGAGCCGCCGGAACAGGGGACTGGCCACCGAGAGCTCCCCGACGAGCTCGATCACCCTGGGGTCGTCCGCGTCGGAGCCGACCGAGGCGCGGAAGCCGGCGATCAACGCCGCCGCGGCGCGCTCCGACTGCGGGAACATCGCCTGCTCCTCGGGGTCGAGGAAGACGTCGCGCAGCCGGTTCCCGCCCACGGCCAACCGCGGTGACAGAGCCACCGCGAGGGCGTTGGCGGCGAGGACGTCGAGGTACCTGCCCTCGACGAAGGCCGGCAGGGGGAGCGTCTGCACCAGGCTCAGCGTGCCGCGCGGCACGACCTCGCGTCTGACCCGGCGTACCCGACGGGGCTTCTCGGCCCCGAGGCCGAGGAGGTAGTCGGTGCCCTCGTCGTCGAGCTGCAGCGCGGTCGCGATGGCCCCGAGCACCTGCAGCGACGGTCGCCGGTCGCGCCCCTGCTCCAGTCGCAGGTAGTAGTCCGCGCTGATCCCGGCCAGCATCGCCACCTCTTCGCGGCGCAGTCCCGCGACGCGTCGGGCGCCGAGCGCCGTGATGCCGACCTGGTCCGGCTGCACGAGCGCCCGGCGGGCACGCAGGAACGCGCCCAGGCGGTTCGACTCGTCGGCCATGTCCTCACGCTAGCTGCCGCCGCCGCCGTCGATCCTGGTCCCCGTACTCCTAGGAACGGCGGGGTACTGCCACCCGGTGCACGCCGGACCGACCCTGGAGCCATGACCTCGCAGACCGTTCTCGTCACAGGTGGCTCGGGCTTCGTCGCCGGCCACGTCATCCTTCAGCTGCTCGACGCCGGGTTCACGGTGCGCACGACCGTGCGCTCCCTGGCCCGTGAGGACGCGGTGCGCCGCGTGCTCGGGGACGCCGGCATGACGCGGGGCGACCGGCTGACCTTCGTCGCGGCCGACCTGCTCGACGACGCCGGGTGGGGTGCGGCGGTCGCCGGCGTCGACACGGTCGTCCACGTCGCCTCACCGGTCGTCCCGGGCCATGTCGACGACGAGCGGCGGGTCATCGAGCCCGCGGTGGACGGAACGGTCCGGGTGCTCCGGGCCGCACGCGACGCGGGCGTGCGCCGCGTCGTCCTGACGTCGGCGTTCCACGCGGTGAGCTGGGGGCACCCGCACGACGGGCGCGTCTTCACCGACGACGACTGGTCGGACCTCGACGGGCCGGGCGTCGACGCCTACGCGAAGAGCAAGACCCTGGCCGAGCGCGCGGCCTGGGACCTCGTGGCGTCCGACGGCGGTTCCATGGAGCTCACGACCATGCTTCCGGTCGCCGTGATGGGCCCCGTCATGGGCGACGACATCTCCGGATCGAACGGGATCGTCCGGGGCATGCTCGCGGGCGCGATGCCCCGCCTCCCCGACATGTACCTGCCGATCGTGGACGTGCGGGACGTCGCGGCAGCACACGTCGCGGCGATCACGGTGCCGGCAGCGGCCGGCCAGCGGTTCCTGCTCTCCAACGGCCCGGTCGTCGCGCTCGGCGAGATCGGAGCGATCCTGCGCAGCAACCTCGGCGGCGACGCCGCTCGGGTGCCGACCCGCACGATCCCGGACGTCGTCGTGCGCCTCGCAGCGGTCTTCTCCCCGCGGTTCCGGGCGCTCGTGCCCGACCTCGGCCACCGGAAGCAGACCTCCAACCAGAAGGCCCGTCGCATCCTGGGCTGGGAGCCGCGGCCCGCGGAGGAAGCGATCCTCGCCGCAGCCGAGAGCATGGTGAGCCGACAGCTCGTCGGCCGGTGACCGTCGCTCAGCCCGAGACCGCCTGGGCGAGCGCGGCCTGGAGCCGGCTGGTGGACGCCTCGCCCCGGGAGACCAGGCCGGTCACCCGGGTGATCTCGTCCAGGGCCTCCGGCGACACCGCCATGCCGTGCGCGAGCGACGGCACGAGGATCGCCGAGCGGAACGTCTCGGTCGCCGAGCGCGGGTAGGCGGCGAGCGCGGACGGGGCGATGTCCGATCGCGCCGGGATCGCGCCCTTGACGTTCGCGAAGGCCGCCTGGGCCTGCGCGCCGGCCACCGTGCTCAGCCAGGCCTGTGCGCCGTCGGGGTGCTCGGCGCCGACCGGTGCGGTGAAGGCGTCGAGCACCATGTCGTAGACGCCGTCGGTCCCCGGGAACGCGGCCCGCACGACCGGCGCGCCAAGGGCCGGCAGGGCCCAGTCGCCCATCACGGTGAACGCCGCGTCACCGCCGGCGACCAGCCCGGCGGCGTCCTCCCAGTCCAGTGAGCTGCGGTTGGCGTTCGTGAAGCTGAGCAGGGTCGCGAAGTCGCCGACCGCCGAGGCGACGGCGGGCGACATCGCGTCGGTGCTGCCGTCCCACAGGCCCGCGTACGCCTCGGCCCCGAGCCGGGCGAGCAGCACCACCTCGAGCAGGTGCACCTGCGTCCACGCCGAGCCGAGTGCGAGCGGCACGTAGCCGGCGGCGCGCACCGCGGCGAGCGCGTCGAACCAGGACTGCAGGTCAGGGTAGGTCGCGCTCGGGTCCAGGCCGGCCTCGACCAGCACGTCGCTGTTGGCCCACAGCAGGTTCGCCCGGTGCACGTCGACCGGGATCGCGTACACCGTGCCGTCCACGCTGACCAGGTCTCGGACCTGGGGGCCGAGCGCCTCCGCGAGGCCGGTCCCGTCGACCAGGGAGGTCAGCGGTGCCACGTCACCCGCGGCGACGTGCGCGGCGAGCTCCGCACCGCCGTGCACCTGGAACGTGTCCGGCGGGTCGCCGTTGGCCAGCCGGGACGCCAGCACGTCCTTCGCGAGCGACCCGGCGCCCCCGGCGACGGCCGCGTCGACGTAGGTGACCTCGGGGTGCTCGGCCCGGAACGCCTGCACCAGCGTGTCCAGCGCGAGCTTCTCCTGCCCGGACGCCCACCAGGTGAAGACCTCGACCTCGGTGCCGCTCGTCGGCTCGGGTTCGGCCGGTGCGGCGGGGGCCGAGCACGCCGCCGTCGCCAGGAGGGCGGTGACGGCCGCGGCAGCGAGCGCCGCCCTGCGCGGGGTCGCCGGCGTGCGCCGACCGAGCAGCACCATCACTCCTCCTCGGGGTCTGCCCGCGAGCATCCCACGGCCGGCTGTGGTCGCGGCGGTATCCTCGACAGGTGGCCACCGAACGGACGTCCGGCGGGTCTCAGTCGTCGTTGCGTGAGGCGAACCGGGCCCGGATCATCGGTGCCGTCCAGGAGCGCGGCTCGATCACCCAGATCGAGCTCGCCGGCGTCACCGGGCTGTCCGCGGCGACGGTCTCCAACATCGTCAAGGAGCTGACCGCGGCGGGCGTGCTGCAGACCACCCCGACCTCGCGCTCGGGCCGCCGCGCCCAGGAGGTCAGCCTCGCGCGGAACCTCGGACTCGTCGCGGGCGTGCACGTCGGTGAGCGTCAGATGCGCGTCGCGCTCGCGGACGTCAGCCACCGGGTGGTGGCCGAGCAGCGCCTCCCGCTGCCGCCGGGGCACCGTGGCGACGCCTGCCTGGATCGCGCCGCGCTGCTGGTCGACGAGCTCGTGGAGTCCGTCGGGGCGCCCATGTCGGAGCTGCTCGCGGTCGGTGTCGGTGTCCCGGCTCCGGTCGACGTGCACACCGGCCGGGTCACCGCGCCGTGGATCCTGCCCGGGTGGGCGGGTCTGCACGTGCCCGCCGTCATGGCCGACCGGCTCGGGATCGGCGTCCCGGTGCTGGTGGACAACGACGCGAACCTCGCGGCGCTCGCCGAGACCAGGCTCGGCGTGGCCCGCGGCATGTCCACCGTCGCCCTCGTCCGGCTCGCGCACGGCGTGGGCCTCGGCCTGGTCGTCGAGGGTCGTCTGGTGCACGGCCGGCGTGGCGCGGCCGGCGAGCTCGGCCACGTGCTCGACGTCGAGGACGGTCCGGAGTGCCCCTGCGGGCTGCGGGGCTGCCTCGAGATGTCGATCGGCTCCGCCGCACTCCAGGCGCGACTCGCGGCGACCCACGGCCACCTCGCGCTGCGCGACATCGTGGGTCGTGCGCTGGCGGGCGACGCCGCATGCACCCGGGTGGTCGGTGACGCCGGCGCCCGGCTCGGCCGGGCCCTGGCGACCGTGGTCACGATCCTCGACCCGGACATCGTGGTCGTCGACGGTGAGCTCGCGGAGGCCGGCGAGGTCCTGCTCGGACCCTTGCGCGCGGCCATCCAGGACCGCGCGCTGCACGCCGAGCCGGGTCCGGTGCGGGTCGAGGTGTCCGCGCTGCGGGGCGCCGCTGCGGTGCGGGGTGCCCTGGCGCTCGCCCTCGACGCGCACCAGGTGGGGGTCACGATCGGCGCTGGTGCTCTGACGTGAGGCGGTGGGCCTGGCTGCCCGTCGCGGTCGTGCTCGCGCTGGTCGGCTGCGCCCCGACGGCACCGGCGTCGGGCGGTGGCGGACCGACCATCGCGCTGCTGCTCCCGGAGTCGAAGACGTCGCGCTACGAGAGCATCGACCGACCGGTCTTCGAGCAGGTCGTCGGCGAACGGTGCCCGGACTGCACCGTGCTCTACGCGAATGCCGCCCAGGATGCCGCCGCCCAGCAGGCCCAGGCCGAGTCGGCGCTCACCCAGGGCGCGGCAGTCCTCGTGCTCGACGCCGTGGACGCCTCCGCGGCGCGCAGCATCGTGACCCAGGCCGAGTCCCGCGGGGTGAGCGTGATCGCGTACGACCGGTTCATCGCCGACGCCCCGGTGGACTACCTGGTCGCGTACGACGCGAGCCTGGTGGGCGAGCTGCAGGCCGAGGCCCTGGTCGCGGCGATCGGTCGGCACGAGCCGAACCAGGGGATCCTGGTGGTGAACGGTGCCGCGACCGACCCGAACGCGATCGCGCAGCAGGAGGGGGCCGCGCGCGTGCTGCCGGCCTCGGGCGTCGCCGTGCTCGCCTCGTACGACACTCCCGACTGGAGTCCCGACAAGGCCCAGGAGTGGGTCCAGGGCCAGCTCACCCAGTACGCAGGCCGGGTGGTCGGGGTGCTGGCCGCCAACGACGGCACCGCGGCGGGTGCGATCGCGGCGCTGCACGGTGCGGGCCTGAACCCCGTGCCGCCGGTCACCGGCCAGGACGCCGAGCTCGCCGCGGTGCAACGGATCGTGGCCGGCGACCAGGAGATGACGGTCTACAAGTCGATCAGCCAGCAGGCCCGCACCGCGGCCGAGCTCGCCGTGCGGCTGGCGCGTGGTGAGGAGCCGTCCTCGTCGGTGCGGGTCGACGGCGTGCCCGCGGTGCTGCTGGCCCCGGTGGCCGTGACCCGGGAGGATGTCGCCGACGTGATCGTCGACGGCGGGGTCTACACGGTGGAGCAGATCTGCACCGCTCCCTACCGCCAGGCGTGCGAGGAGCTCGGGCTGCTGGGAGGGTCGGGATGAGCGTGCCGGGGTCCGGCGACGTGCTCGACGAGCCTGCCGCACTCACGTTGCGCGGCATCAGCCACTCCTACGGCGCGGTGCGGGCGCTGGTGGACGTCGACCTCGACGTGCGGCCGCACGAGGTCGTCGCGGTGGTCGGCGACAACGGTGCGGGCAAGTCGACCCTGGTGGGCGTGATGTCGGGTGTGCTCGTGCCGGACGCGGGCGAGGTCGTCGTGGACGGCCGCGAGACCCAGCTCACCTCGCCGGGCCTGGCCCGTGGGCTGGGTATCGCCACCGTGTTCCAGGACCTCGCGCTGTGCGAGGACCTCGACGTGGTCGAGAACCTGTTCCTCGGGCAGGAGATCCGGCACGGACCGCTGCTGGACGAGGTCGCCATGGAGCGCGACGCCTGGCGGCTGCTGGCCCAGCTCGCAGTCCGGGTCCCCTCGGTGCGGGTCCCGCTCGCGAGCCTGTCCGGCGGCCAGCGCCAGGCGGTCGCGATCGCGCGTGCCCTGCTCGGCGAGCCGCGTGTGCTGGTCCTCGACGAGCCGACCGCATCGCTCGGGGTGACCCAGACCGCCGAGGTGCTCAGGCTGATCGAGCGCGTGCGGGACAACGGCTTCGGCGTGGTGCTGGTGAGCCAGAACCTGGTGGACGTGCAGGCCGTCGCGGACCGGGTCGTCGTGCTGCGCCGTGGCCGGCTCAACGGCGAGTTCGACGCCGACACCGCGAGCTACGAGCAGATCATCGCGGCGATCACCGGGGTGCGCCGGGACGGTGGTGCCCGGTGAGCATGCTGCGCCCCCCGGCCGAGCAGGGTTGGCGACGGGACCCCGGGTCGGTTCCCGTGCTCGCGGCTCTCGCGGTGCTCTGGCTGGTGTTCCAGGCGATGAACCCGAACTTCCTGTCGGCGGACAACCTGGTGAACCTGACGCTCCAGGTCGCGCCGCTGGGCATGCTCACGCTCGGCGTGGTGCTCGTGCTGCTGGTGGGTCAGGTGGACCTGTCGACCGGGGCGGTCAGCGGTCTCGCCGCCGCGGTGGTCGCGGTCGGGCTCGGGCCGCAGGGGTGGCCGGCCTGGGCGGCGATCGCCGCCGCCGTCGCCGCCGGGGCGGTGGTCGGGGCCGTGTACGGCTGGACGTTCACGCGGCTCGGCGTCCCCACGTTCGTGCTCACTCTGGCGGGTCTGCTGGTCACCCTGGGCCTGCAGGTCCGGGTGCTCGGCTCGACCGGGTCCGTCAACCTGCCGTTCGAGTCGTGGCTCGTCCGGTTCAACCAGCAGATGTTCCTGCCCGCCTGGCTCAGCTACGGCGCCGTCGGGCTCCTGCTGGCCGGGGATCTCGCGGTCCGGCTCGTGGAGCGGCACCGGCGTCTGGTCGCGGAGCTGCCTGCGGCGTCGTCGAGCACGCTCGCGCTGCGCACGGGCGGGCTGGCCGCGGTGACGCTCGTGCCGATCTGGTACCTGCAGACGAACCGCGGCATCGGCGCCGCGGTCGCGCTGTTCCTGCTGCTCGTGCTGGCGACCGACCTGCTGCTGCGCCGCACCCGGTGGGGTCGCTCGGTCCGGGCGATCGGCTCGAACGTCGGCTCCGCGCACCGCGCGGGATACCCGGTGCGCCGGGTCTACCTGTCGGCGTTCGTGGCGTGCTCGTCGTTGGCCGCGCTCGGCGGTGTGATGATGGCCGGCCGGCTCGCGGCGGCGAACCAGGGCTCGGGGGGCTCGGACACGAACCTCACGGTGATCGCGGCCGCGGTGATCGGCGGCACGAGCCTGTTCGGGGGGCGAGGGTCGGCCTGGTCCGCGGTGCTCGGTGTGCTCGTGGTCGGCACGATCTCGTCCGGCCTGACCCTGCTGAACCTGGACAGCGCACCGCGCTACATCGTGACGGGTCTCGTGCTCGCGCTCGCGGTGACCCTGGACGCGCTCGGCCGGCGCC
Source organism: Actinotalea endophytica (assembly GCF_025717005.1). Lineage (GTDB taxonomy): Bacteria > Actinomycetota > Actinomycetes > Actinomycetales > Cellulomonadaceae > Actinotalea. Next base: position 31,494 of record NZ_JAOVZU010000008.1, on the reverse strand, counting down.
GTGCATCGGTGGCGGGGCGCTAGCCGTGGGCGACGTCCGCTGGCTGACCGCGTTCGTCGACCTGCCTGCGGCGCACTGGCGGGCGGGGACGGAGTTCTGGCTCCAGGTGACCGGTGCGCGGCTCAGCGCGGCACGCGGCGACGCCGAGCAGTTCGCGACCCTGCTGCCGCCGGACGGCGACGCCTACCTGCGGGTGCAGCGGACCGGCGCGCCGGCGCGGATCCACCTGGACCTGCACGTGGATGACGTCGAGGCCGTGGCTGTCCGGGCCGAGCGGCTCGGCGCAGCCCGGCTGCACACCGACGGGCACGTGGTGCTCGCGTCGCCGGGCGGGTTCGTGTTCTGCATCGTCCGGCACCGCGGCGAGGCGGTGCGTCCGTCGTCGCACGGCGGGGCGCTGGTCGACCAGGTGTGCCTGGACATCCCCGCCGCCGGCCACGACGCCGAGTGTGCTTTCTGGGCCGCGCTCACCGGGTGGGAGCACCGGCCGGAGACCCCTGCGGAGTTCACCGAGCTGGCTCGACCGCACGGGATACCGCTGCGCATCCTGCTGCAACGGCTCGGCGAGCCGGACGGGCAGGTGCGTGCGCACCTGGACCTGGCGGCCGGTGCGCAGCGGGACGAGGTCGTCGAGCGGCACGTCGCGCTCGGCGCCCGCGTCGAGGCGCGCCGCCGTGGGTGGGTGGTGCTGACCGATCCCGCGGGTCTGCCGTACTGCGTGACGGCGCGCGACACCGTGACGGGCCTGTAGCGGAGACCTCTGCGGGCGCGGCCACGCCCCGAGGCGCCCGCGCCGGCCGGTGGGGCGGCGGTCGCCTCAGCGGAAGACGATGGTGCGGTGCCCGTCGAGCAGCACGCGGTGCTCGGCGTGCCAGCGCACGGCGCGGGCCAGAGCACGCCGTTCGACGTCCTGACCGAGCGCGACCAGGTCGTTGACCGTCCGGGTGTGGTCCACCCGCTCGACGTCCTGCTCGATGATCGGGCCCTCGTCCAGGTCGGCCGTGACGTAGTGCGCCGTCGCCCCGATGATCTTCACGCCGCGCTCGTGCGCCTGGGCGTAAGGGCGGGCGCCCTTGAAGCTGGGCAGGAAGGAGTGGTGGATGTTGATCGCCCGGCCGGCCAGCTGTGAGCACAGGTCGTCGGACAGGATCTGCATGTAGCGCGCCAGCACCACGAGCTCGACGTCGAGCTCGGCGACCAGGCGGAGCAGCTCCGCCTCGGCCTGCTCCTTGGTGGCCTTGGTCACCGGGACGTGGTGGAAGCCGATCCCGTAGAAGTCCGCGAGGCCTTCCAGGTCGGTGTGGTTCGACACCACGCCGACGATGTCGATCGGCAGGCCCTCGGACTCGCGACGGAACAGCAGGTCGTGCAGGCAGTGCGCGGCCGTGGACACCATGACCAGGGTGCGCATCCGGCGGCCGACCACGTCGAGGTCCCAGGTCATGCCGAACTCGGCGGCGAGCGTCTCGATCGCGGGCACCAGCGCCGCGCGACCGACCGGCGTCTCGACCTGCACCCGCATGAAGAACAGCCCGGACAGCGGGTCGCCGAACTGCTGCGACTCGGTGATGTTGCCGCCGTGGTCGGCGAGCAGCCCGGCCACGGCGCGCACGATGCCGGGGCGGTCCGGGCAGGACAGCGTGAGCACGAGGTGGGCGGGTCCGGGGGTGGCCTCGAGGCCGGGTGTCGAGGACGGGTCGGTGGGCTGGGTGGTCACAGCGGCGAGGCTACCGGTCGAGGGTCAAGCGGCGTGCCCGCGGTGCCGATGAGCGTCCGGACGGGTTCGTGGGGGAGGAGCGACGTGTTCGACTGGTACCTCTGGGCCGACGACCCGCTGGTTCGGGTGCTGGGGTTCCTCGTCCACCTGGCCTGGTACGCGTTCTGGGCGCTCGTGTTCCTGGTCGTCCTCCGCCTCGCCACGCGCGAGTACCTGATCTGGAAGGTCACGTGGCGGTTCCCGCCGGACCAGGCGCGGGAGATGCGCCGCCGCGCGCGCAGGACGCGGCTCCTGGGGGGCGCGCGCTCGCCGCGTGACCCCTACCTCCTGACCACGCCGGTGATGGTGCGACCGTACGGTGACGGCCGGCCCGGCTGGGGCATGATGGCGCCCGCGCCGCCCAGGCACGCTCCGCACGAGCCCGGCCCGGACGGCTCGCGTCAGGACGCCGCCATCGAGCTCGCGGCCGGCACCTACGTGCTCGTGACCTGCTTCGGACGTGTCGGGGCGCCCTACCCGAACCCGGACGGCTCGCCCGGGACGCTCGAGGCGGCCGAGACCCGAGCGGTCGGTGTCCACACGCGTGGGATCGAGGGGTGGAGCGTGGTCGGTCCCGTCGACTACGCACCCACCGGGCTCGGGCACGGGTGGCGGCTGACGATGTCCACTCGGGGCGGAGCGCGGATGCTCACCGACACGCACGTGGACCACGAGGGTTGGGCGTTCGCGGTCGGGGTGCTGTCCGCGTCGCACCACGCGCGTGCGGTGGACGCGCTCGACCGCATGCTCGCGACGTGGCGCTGGCGGTCGGCCCACCCCGCGGCGCCGACTGAGCCGTGGTGAGCTCGACGGTACCGGTGTCGTGTCGCGGTCCACTCCGCCCCGGGGTCGCCCGTCCGGCCCCGTCGGTCGCGATCCGGCCACGAGCGGTCCGTCATCCGGAGCGCTGGTCGCCCCCCGGGCCGCCGGATGGGACGATGGCGGCATGAGCACCCCCGAGGTCCGGATCGACCTGGTCGGCGACGCCGACGCCGGTGAGCTCCTCACCGTGCGCCGGGCGGCGTTCGTCAGCGAGGCGCAGCTGTACGACGACCCGCACATCCCTCCGCTGACCCAGACCCTGGAGGAGCTGCGCGCGGACCTCGCCGACCGGTCCGTCGTGACGATCGGGGCGTGGCTCGGCCCGCGGCTCGTCGGTTCGATCCGGGTGGCCGTGGAGGGCACGAAGGCGACGCTCGGCCGGCTCGCCGTGGCGCCCGACCTGCAGGGCCAGGGGATCGGCACGCAGATGTTGCTCGCCGTGCCCGGCTACCTGCCGCAGGGCATCTCCGAGGTGTGGGTGTTCACCGGGAAGGACTCGGTGGCCAACCTCGCGATGTACGGCAAGCACGGTTTCGAGCACGAGTTCGACCAGACCACCGGCGACCTCACCTACGCCTACCTCCGCAAGATCCTCGGCGAGGGCGCCGACGCGTCGGCGCTCACCGGCGACGCCTGAGCAATCTCGTCCGCCGCGGGAGGCAACCTTCTGCGCGGTTCGTGCGTGAGTCAGGCATGGGGGCGCTGTCGGTGCACGAGGACGGGTTCGGGCCGGGACGCGAACGCGCTCCATCGGTGGTCGCCGACGGGGACCGGGGGCCGCAGGAACCGCCGGGCGAGGTTCAGACGGTCAGGGTCGACCCCGGCCTGGGGCGCGACGAGGAGTTCACCGCCTTCGTGGACGAGTCGCGATCTGCGCTGATGCGCACGGCCTGGCTGCTGTGCGGCGACGCCCACCAGGCCGAGGAGCTCGTGCAGCAGGCGCTGGTCAAGACCTACGTCGCGTGGCCCCGGGCGAGGGAGCGCGAGCCGCTCGCGTACGCCCGACGCGTGCTCGCGAACCAGCGGATCTCGACCTGGCGTCGTCGCCGCCGTGAGGTCGTGGTCGAGCCGGCCTCGATGCCGGACGCCGGTGTGCCCGCGACCGAGGCCGTCCAGGCCGAGCGCGACCGCCTCGTCCGGGCGCTGGCGATGCTCCCGGCCCGGCAGCGCCGTGTGGTGGTGCTTCGTCACCTGGTCGGGATGACCGAGAGCGAGGTGGCCGAGGATCTCGGGATCTCGGTCGGCACGGTGAAGTCGACGGGCTCGAGGGCGCTGACGAGGCTGCGCCGCGAGCTCGGTGCGGGCGAGGAGCCGCGAGGCGAGGTGGGAGCGCGATGACCGACGAGGAGTTCGTGACGGCGATGCGTGCGCGCGTCGAGGTGCTGGTCCCGCCGATCGACGTCGACGCGAGCGACATCATGGCGCGTGGTCGACGGCGTCGCGCGATGCACCGGGGGATCGTGGCGCTGGTCGTCGCGGTGGTCGTGGTCGGTGTCGGCTGGGCCGGCCAGGTGGCGGTGTCCGGTCTCACGGGCCGTCCGACGACCCTGCTGCCCGCCGGCACGGGCACCGGTTCGTCATCGGCGCCGCCGTCGGACGGTCCGAGCGCACCTCAGGATGCGGACGCCTCCGCGGCGGCGCTCCCGGCGCCGGTGGCCCCGTACGGCGTGGCGGGGCTCGCGGTCTCGGCCGACGGTTCGGTCACCGGGGTCTCCGGGGACCCGTGGCCGGGCGACGAGCTGTACTGGCACTACGGCGAGGACTACCGCGACGGTGACGGGGTCACGCTGACGCATCGGGACTACTGGTTGAGCCGCGAGCGGCCGGGCCTGGCGGTCGAGGGCACGGGAACGGACGATGCGTTCGCCTACGGCCCGTCGTACGTGCTCGGCCACTACGTGATCGACGGCGTGGACCTGCAGATGCTCGCAGAACCGGCCTACCTGCCCGTCGACCCCGTCGAGCTGGACGCGGTGATCCGCGCCAGCGTGGCCGCCGACGCGGCCATCGGCGCGGGCCGGGGCCCCGCCGACCAGCGCGTCTTCCAGAGCGCCACCGAGCTCCTCGCCTGGAGCAACGGGACGTTGCCGGAGCCGCTGCGTCAGGCGCTGTGGGCGGTCGCGGTCGCCGTACCCGGTGCCGAGTCGCGCGTGGGCACCGACCCGGACGGGCGGCCCGCGGAGATCGTGCACTTCACGTACGCCCTCGGCGACGGGCCCGACGTCGAGTACTACCGCGACGCCGCGACGGGCCTGGTGATCGCGACGCACTACCTGGACCAGGACACCTGGGCGGTGGTGACCGACCAGGACCCGACCTCGGAGATCCCGATGCAGCCGACGCTCGAGCTGGCCGGCTGCGCGATGTGGGCGACCTGCTGACGGACGCGGCCCGCTCGTGCCCGACGGTGCCCGCCGGGGTGGACCCGCCGCGGCCGGACGGCCCGACGCTTGCTAGGCTTGGCGCGCCGCGACTGGCGTAGGTGGACCACCACCGGGGAGCGGCGCATCGGGGCTCAGGCTCCGAGTCGGAACGCCGCGGGTCGAACGCCTGGGCCCTGGGCAGCCACCGCAGTGGTGCGCGCCCGGGACGGAACCGGGACCCCGCGCAGCACCGAGCCGAGGAGCCGCCATGAGTGCCGAGCCCGACGTCCTGAACCAGTCCCTCGCCGAGGTCGACCCGGAGATCGCCGCCGTCCTGGACGGTGAGCTCACCCGTCAGCGCGACACGCTCGAGATGATCGCGAGCGAGAACTTCGTGCCGCGCGCCGTGCTCCAGGCGGCCGGGTCCGTGCTCACCAACAAGTACGCCGAGGGCTACCCGGGCCGCCGCTACTACGGCGGCTGCGAGCAGGTCGACATCGCCGAGAACCTCGCGATCGTCCGGGCCAAGGAGCTGTTCGGCGCCGAGCACGCGAACGTCCAGCCGCACTCGGGCGCCACCGCGAACGCCGCCGTGCTGCACGCGCTCGCCACGGCCGGCGACCGGATCCTCGGCCTCGAGCTCGCGCACGGCGGCCACCTGACGCATGGCATGAAGATCAACTTCTCGGGCCGGCTGTACGACGTCGCGGCCTACGGCGTGGACCCGAGCACGTTCCTGATCGACATGGACGCCGTGCGCAAGGCCGCGCACGAGCACGAGCCCGAGGTGATCATCGCCGGCTGGTCGGCCTACCCCCGCCAGCTCGACTTCGCAGCCTTCCGGGAGATCGCCGACGAGGTCGGCGCCAAGCTCTGGGTCGACATGGCCCACTTCGCCGGTCTGGTCGCCGCGGGCCTGCACCCGAGCCCGGTGCCGTACGCCGACGTCGTGTCGTCCACGGTGCACAAGACGATCGGCGGCCCCCGGTCCGGCTTCATCCTGGCCAAGGAGGAGTGGGCGAAGAAGATCGACTCCGCGGTGTTCCCCGGGCAGCAGGGCGGCCCGCTGATGCACGTGGTCGCGGCCAAGGCGGTGGCGTTCAAGATCGCCGCGACCGACGGCTTCAAGGACCGCCAGCAGCGCACGGTCGAGGGCGCGGCGATCATCGCCGAGCGGCTCAACCGTCCGGACGTCGAGGCCGCCGGGGTCTCGGTCCTCACCGGCGGCACCGACGTGCACCTGGTGCTCGTCGACCTGCGGCGCAGCGCGCTGGACGGTCAGCAGGCCGAGGACCTGCTGCACGAGGCGGGCATCACGGTGAACCGCAACGCGGTGCCGTTCGACCCGCGCCCGCCGCGCGTGACCTCGGGTCTGCGGATCGGCACGCCGGCGCTCGCGACCCGCGGCTTCGGCGCGGAGGAGTTCACCGAGGTCGCCGACATCATCGCCACCGCGCTGATCGACGGCGCCACGGCGGACGTCGAGGCCCTGCGCGCGCGGGTCGAGAAGCTGACCTCGGCCTTCCCGCTCTACCCCGGCCTGGCTCAGTGAGCGAGGCGGCCACGGCACAGGTCCTCGACGGCAAGGCGACCGCGGCTGCGATCAAGGCCGAGCTCGCCGACCGGGTCGTCGCCCTCCGGGCTCGGGGGGTCACCCCCGGGCTCGGCACCGTGCTCGTCGGCGACGACCCCGGTTCGCACGCCTACGTCGCCGGCAAGCACCGGGACTGTGCCGAGGTCGGCATCGCGTCGATCCGCGTCGACCTGCCGACCGACGCGTCCCAGGCCGACGTGGAGGCGGCGATCGACCGGCTCAACGCGGATCCGGCGTGCACCGGCTACATCGTGCAGCTCCCGCTGCCCGCCGGGATGGACACCAACGCGGTGCTCGAGCGGATCGACCCGGCGAAGGACGCCGACGGTCTGCACCCCACGAACCTCGGGCGGCTGGTGCTGCGGGTGTCCGAGCCGATCACCTCGCCGCTGCCGTGCACGCCGCGCGGAATCCTCGAGCTCATGGCGCGCTACGGCCTGAGCGTCGCGGGCAAGCACGTGGTGGTGCTCGGTCGGGGGACCACGGTGGGTCGGTCCATCGGGCTGCTGCTGACCCGGCGGGAGCACAACGCGACGGTCACGCTCACCCACACCGGTACCCGCGACCTGCCCGAGCACCTGCGACGGGCCGACGTCGTGGTGGCTGCGGCCGGTGTGCCGGGCCTGGTGCGCGCGGACGACGTCAAGCCCGGTGCGGTGGTGCTGGACGTGGGTGTGTCGCGGAGCGTCGACGCGGAGACGGGCAAGGCCCGCCTGGTGGGCGACGTCGACCCGGCCGTCGCGCAGGTCGCGGCGTGGGTGTCGCCCAACCCTGGTGGGGTGGGCCCGATGACCCGCGCCATGCTGCTGGCCAATGTGGTGGAGATGGCCGAACGGGCCTGAACCCTGGAAGCGCAGATGTGACGCAGATCACACTATTTCACCCTCAAGGTCTGCCCCGCGCGTGCCGTAAACCATGACAGAAGCCCTCCATCGGATGATCCGGTCGGGGGCTTCCGTCATACCCGCGGCCGTTTCTGCTCCGGGCGACGCCGGGGAGGCGGGGCGCTCCCGGCGCTCCGGGCCGTCAGTCTCGCGGCGACAGCAGGCCGGCGAGCTCGTCGAGCGCCTCGGTCACCACGGAGTAGTACGCCCACGTCGCGCGCTTCTCGCGGGTGACCAGGCCGGCCTGCTGCAGGACCTTGAGGTGGTGCGAGACGGTCGGCTGGGACAGGCCGAGCGGCGCGGTGAGGTCGCAGACGCAGGCCTCGTGCTCGGCGGCGTTGGCGAGCAGCGAGACCAGTCGGAGCCGCGCCGGGTCGGCGAGCGCCTTGAGTCGGGCGGCGAGCACGGCGGCCTGCTCGGCGTCGAGCAGCTCCTGCGTCACGGGCGCGCAGCACATCTCGGCCGGTCCGGTCGGCGTGGGGGCGATCGGGAGCGGGCTGCGCTGGAGCGTGAGGTCGGCCACGGCTCGATCATGCCATATATCGATGAGCATCTCTATTGACAGACGTCGATGCTTGCTCGACAGTAGGCGTGCCGGCCGAGCGGTCGGCGTACGACATGGAGGTGGACGGTGAGCGAGGACATCACGACGCAGGTGCGCGAGCACTACGCGGCGGCGGCGCTCGCGGTGGGCAGCGGCTGTGGTTGTGGGCCGCAGGTCGACGGCCCGGCGGCCGACGCGAGCTGCTGCGACGACCCGGACTTCGGCGCGACGCGCTACGACCCGGCAGAGACCGCACTGCTGCCGCTCGCCGCGGTCGAGGCGTCGCTCGGCTGCGGCAACCCGATGCTCGTGGCCGACCTGCACGAGGGCGAGCGGGTCCTCGACCTCGGTTCTGGCGGTGGCATCGACGTGCTGCTCTCAGCGCGCCGCGTCGGGCCGAGCGGGAGGGCCTTCGGCGTCGACATGACGCCCGAGATGCTCGAGCTCGCTCGGCGTAACGCGGCGGAGGCCGGGGCCACGAACGTCGAGTTCCGCGAGGGCACCATCGAGGACCTCCCCTTCGGCGACGCAAGCGTCGACGTGGTCATCTCCAACTGTGTGATCAACCTCTCGGCGGACAAGACGGCGGTGCTCGCCGAGGCGTTCCGGGTGCTCGCACCGGGCGGGCGGTTCGGGGTCTCCGACGTGGTCGCCGAGGACCGGCTCAGCCCTGCAGAGCGTGCGGAGCGCGGAAGTCACGTGGGGTGCATCGCCGGCGCGCTGTCCCGCGCGGAGTACCTGGACCTGCTCGGGGGCGTGGGCTTCGTCGACGCCGAGGTCAGGTTCACCCACGAGGTCGCCGACGGGCTGCACGGAGCGCTCGTGCGGGCGCGGCGTCCGGAGCAAGTGTGATGTAGATCACACGTTCGACGACTCAAGGATGTCCGACTTGTCGCCGATGTCCTGTGCGAGAGGCTTCGTCCCGGTTGATCCCGGTTCGAAGCCTCCCGTCATGTCCGGGGCTGTCCGGATTGCGTGAGGCAAGTGTGATGCAGATCACGACTTTCGGGTGTCAAGTATGTCCGATATGGTCCCGATGTCTGATGTGAGGCTTCACCCGGGTCAGCTCGGGAGGAGTCCTCGTCACGAAAAGGCAAACCCGCCGGGAGGCGGGGGCGCAAAGCCAGGGGCCCGTGCGGGTCGCCCAGCTACCGAACGACGAGAGAAGGATCACTGCGATGCAGCAGAACTCTGCCGCCCGTACCGCCGCCAGCTTCGGCGTCGACCAGCTCCTCACGCCGGCCGAGGTCGCCAGCCTCTTCCGGGTGGACCCCAAGACCGTGACCCGGTGGGCGAACGCCGGCAAGATCAACGCCGTGCGCACCCTGGGCGGGCACCGTCGGTTCGCCGAGAGCGAGGTTCGTCGTCTCCTCGGCGTCGTCCCCGGGCAGCGCCTTCTCGCACGCTGATCCTGTCGGCATCCTGAGCGATGCCCGCCCGGTGGCCGTGACCCGGTCCTGACCGGGTCGCCATCCCCCGGCGACCCGCTCCGTCGCGGGTCGGTATGGACGCCCGGACCACCACGTCGGTGGCGTCCGGTTGGATGTCCGGGTGCAGATCGCCTCAGTCAACGTCAACGGTATCCGCGCGGCTTTTCGCCGCGGCATGGCGGACTGGCTCGCCCAGCGGCAGCCGGACGTCCTGCTCCTGCAGGAGGTCCGCGCGCCCGACGAGTCGGTCCGCGACCACCTCGCCGGTTGGCACGTCGCGCACGCCGAGGCGCACGCGAAGGGGCGCTCCGGTGTCGCGGTCGCGAGCCGGCTGCCGGTGTCGGCGGTCCGTGTCGGGCTCGGCGACGAGGACCCGAGCCACAGCGGGCGCTGGATCGAGGCGGACCTGGACCTGCCCGACGGCGTCCTCACCGTCGTGTCGGTGTACGTGCACTCCGGCACGGTGGGGCACCCGTCGATGGACGACAAGCACGTGTTCCTGGCCCGCGTCTCCGATCGCCTGGACGAGCTCGCGGCGTCGGGTCGCCCCGCCGTGGTCGGCGGCGACCTCAACATCACGCACACCGACGCGGACCTGAAGAACTGGAAGGGCAACGTCGGCAAGGCCGGCTGCCTGCCCGAGGAGCGCGCCTGGCTGACGCGGTGGTTCGACGCCGGGTGGGTGGACGTCACCCGCGCCCTCGCCGGTGACGTCTCAGGTCCCTACACCTGGTGGTCCTGGCGCGGGAAGGCGTTCGACAACGACGCCGGGTGGCGGATCGACTACCAGGTGGCGAGCCCTGCGCTCGCGCCGCGCGCGACCGCGGCCGCCGTGGACCGGGCCGAGTCGTACGACCGCAGGTTCTCCGACCACGCGCCGTTGGTCGTCGAGTACGACCTGTGAGGCTCAGCCCGCGAGGCTCCGCGTCCGCCACATCGGCGACAGTGCGACCGGCAGCGCGGCGAGGCCGACCCCCGCGGCTGCCGCCCACAGGGTCGGCGCGATCCCCAGGCGGGTGCCGAGCCAGCCGCCCAGCAGGCCGCCGAGCGGGATCGGACCCCAGACCAGGAACCTGATCGACGCATTCATCCGTCCGAGCAGCGGGGTGGGGCACAGCCGTTGGCGGAAGCTGACCTGTGCGACGTTGTAGACCACCACTGCGAAGAAGAAGACCGCACCTCCGGTCGCAAGGGTGACCGCTGCCGGGATGCCGCGCTCCGCGAGCGGTGCCGCGAGCGGGGTCAGCGCGTAGGCGGGTACCGCCGCCAGGGCGGCCAGGGGGATGATCCGCCCCTCGCCGAGCAGGCGGGACAGTCGGTCGGACGCGACCGCGCCGACGAGCCCGCCGATCGCGGAGGCGGACATCACGGTGCCCAGGGTCGCCTCGTCCAGCCCGAGCGTCCGCAGGATGAAGATCGCGAGGACGGCGCTGCCGATGCCGTTGGAGAGGTTCGAGATCCCGGTGCACGCCACGATCCTGCGCAGCAGCGGGTGGCCCAGCACGAACCGCATGCCCTCGGCGATCTCGGTGCGCAGCGGGCGGCGCTGCTCCCGCGGCGGCAGCTCCTCGGTCATCCGGATCCGGCCGACCGCGAACGCCGAGACCAGGTAGGTGCCGACCGTGCCCAGGATCAGTGCCGGGGTCGCGATCACGCGCAGGAGCACCCCGCCGAGAGCGGGCGCGGCCACCTGGGCGACGGACTGGGTGGCCTGGAGCTTGGAGTTGCCCTCGACCAGGTGCTCGGGCCCGACGAGGCCGGGCAGGTAGCTCTGGTACGCGACGTCGAAGAAGACCGTGGCGGCGCTCATCGCGAGCGCCGCGACGTAGAGCAGCGGCATGCTCGCGTGGCCGGTCAGCGCCGTGACCACGACCACGGTCAGCAGCGCGGCCCGGACCAGGTCGGCGGTGATCAGGGTGCGGCGCTTGCGCATCCGGTCGACCCAGGCGCCGGCCGGCAGGCCGATCACCAGGAAGGCGGCGGTCTCCGCAGCGTTGAGCGTGCCCATCTGCCAGGCCGTCGCGTCGAGGGTCTGCACCGCGAAGATCGGGATCGCGAGCCCGGTGAGCTGAGCGCCGAACTGGCCGAACGTGTCGCCGACCCAGAGCCTGCGGAAGTCGGCGTGGTGGACCAGGGAGCGGCGCGGGCGGGGCTGGGTCCCGGTGGGGGCGTCCGAGCCGGCCGGGTCGGTGTCCGTGGTGCTCGTTCGGGGCGCCGTGGACTCGGTGGTCGCCGGATCCGTCGCGTCGGGTGCCATGTGCTCACTGTGACGACAGTGATTGGGAAATGTCAATCGCTTAGGATGGCGGCATGGCGCAAGATCCGAACGACGAGCCCGCCGGCGCGGTCGACGCGCACGCCGAGGTCGATGCCGACGCTCGGGCGTTGGCGTCGGTGCTCCGGATGCGGATCCTGCGGCTCTGCCTGGACGAGCCGCGCACCAACAAGGAGATCGCGGCCCGGCTCGGCCGGGACCCGGCCACCACGTACCACCACGTCCGCAGGCTCGCCGAGCGCGGCTTCCTCGCCGCCCAGCCCGAGCGGCGCGGAGCGCGGGGGGCTCGAGAGGTCCCGTACCTGGCGACCCGCAAGTCGTGGCGGACCCCGATGCCCGAGGGCGGCAACCGGGTGCTGATCGAGACCCTGCTCGAGGAGATCGGTGAGGCGGACCCCGCGACGGTCCGCACCGCGCGCCTCGGCGTCCGGCTCTCCGCAGAGGCGTTCGCGGAGCTGGAGGAGCAGATCGCGAACCTGCTCACCGAGTACGCCTCGCGGGAGCCGGACGCGGACGGTGTGCCGTACTCGATCTTCATCGCCTATCACGAGGACGCCGCGCGCAAGCCGTCGGGCTCCGACGCCTGACGGGCCCACGGTCGGGCTGCGCGCGGCGCGTCGGGCTGGAGGACGTGCTCGACGCGGTCGGCCTCCGGCGGGAGCCCGACGATCCTGTCGGTGCGGACTGAGACACTGCCTCGTGAGCTGGATCGTGGTCGAGGCGCGCCCCGATGGCGGTGCGTCGCTCCACGAGCTCGCCGACGACGCGGACGTCCCGGGCATGCCGATCCTGCCGCTCGAGGTCGTCTCCCGCGTCGAGGTCCCCGAGGCCGACCTGCCGGCCGAGCTCGCCGCGCGCGAGGCGTCGCACCCGCGGTGGGTGCTCGACGACACCGCGGCACGCTACCCGGCGCTGCTGGCCGCCGGGGTCGGGCTCGAGCGTTGTCACGACCTGCGGCTCTGCCATGCGATCCTGCGGATGTCGGCGGCCTGCGCGGGCTCGGTCCTCGCGACCTCACCGCCCGGTCCCTGGGACGCCCCGCCGGACCACGACGCGTGGCACGAGCCCGACGAGGTGGCCGCGATCCCCACGCTCTTCGACGCCGTGGACGAGGCGGGCGACGGTGTCGGGGTCTCCCCGGTCGGTGGGCCGGCCGGCGTCGACGAGCCGCCGGACCTGCTGGCCGAGCTCGCGCTGCAGCTCGACGCGGTCGCGGGGTCGGCGGGCCCCGGCGGTCTGCGGCTGCTGCTCGCAGCGGAGTCGACCGGGGCGCTGATCGCTGCCGAGATCGCCCACGACGGCCTGCCGTGGGACGTGGCCGAGCACGACCGGGTGCTCACCGCCCTGCTCGGCCCACGCCCGGCGCCCGGGCGCCGCCCTGCCGTGCTCGAGGAGCTGGCCACCCGGGTGCGCACCACGCTGGACGCGCCCGACCTCAACCCGGACTCCCAGCCGCACCTGCTCCAGGCGCTGCGACGAGCCGGCCTGGACGTGGCGAGCACCAGCAGGTACGAGATCTCCGCCCAGCGGCACCCGGTCGTCGAGCCGCTGCTCGCCTACAAGAAGCTCGCCCGGCTGCTGTCCGCGAACGGCTGGACCTGGCTGGACACCTGGGTCCACGACGGCCGCTACCGGCCGGACTACGTGGTCGGCGGGGTCGTCACCGGGCGGTGGGCGAGCCGGGGCAGCGGCGCGCTCCAGCTGCCCGCCCAGGTGCGGTCGGCGGTGCGGGCCGACCCGGGCTGGGCGCTCGTGGTCGCGGACGCCGCCCAGCTCGAACCCCGCGTGCTCGCGGCGATGTCCGGGGACGGCGCGATGGCCGCTGCGGCGCGGGGCGCGGACCTCTACCAGGGGCTCGTCGACGCCGGTGCGGTGGCCACCCGCAAGGAGGCCAAGATCGGCATGCTCGGTGCGATCTACGGCGGCACGACCGGCGTGTCCGGTGCCGTGATGCCGAGGCTCAGCGCCGCGTTCCCGCGCGCGATCGGCCTGGTCGAGTCCGCGGCCCGGGCGGGGGAGCGCGGCGAGGTCGTGAGCACCTGGCTCGGGCGCTCGTCGCCGCCACCGGGCGAACGGTGGTGGGCGGCGAGAGCCGCGGGCACGGGCGAGGGCGCGGATCCGGCCGACGCCGCCGACGCGCGGCGTCGGGCCCGCGACTGGGGCCGGTTCACCCGCAACTTCGTCGTCCAGGGCACTGCCGCCGAGTGGGCGTTGTGCTGGCTCGCGGCGCTGCGCCGGCGCCTGCGTGACCTGCCGGGCCGGCCGCACCTGGTGTACTTCCTGCACGACGAGGTCGTGGTGCACAGCCCGGTCGAGGTCGCGCCGGTGGTCGCGGACGCGGTCCGGGCGGCTGCCGGTGAGGCCGGCCGGCTGCTGTTCGGCGACGGGCCGGTCGAGTTCCCCCTGGACGTCTCGGTGGTGGACTCCTACGACAAGGCGGGATGAGCGCGAGACCTCTCACGCCGCGCCGAGAACGGCCGATGGCAGAGGCATGGACGTCACCAGGGACCCCGGCTACGCCGAGGCGCACGCGAGGATCACGCGCAGCTACGGCGCGCGCTGGGCCGAGCGCTTCGCGTTCCTGGCCCCGCTGATGTTCGAGGACTCCGAAGGTCCGCTGGCCAAGGCGTTCCTGTACGGCTTGGACGCCAAGGCGGCCGGGTCGGCGATGGGTGAGGACATCGCCTGGACCGCGTGCCTCGCGATCGTCGACGAGGTGGCCGCCGGTGTCGTGCACGAAGCCGAGGAGCTTCTCACCACCTGAGTTCAGGCGCCCCCGCGCAGCGCCGCGATCGGTTCGACGCGCGCCGCCTTGAGTGCCGGGTAGGTCCCGGCGAGCAGGCCGATCACACCGCCGAGCAGCGCGGCCGCGAGGGTCACCCAGGTGTCCAGGATCGGCGTCCAGTGCTTGGCCAAGGACACCCCGGCCACCACCCCGACCCCGAGCGTCGCCCCGACCAGCCCACCGAGCAGGCCGATCACCGCCGACTCCACCAGGAACTGCCGGCCGATGTCGGACGTGCGCGCCCCCAGGGCCCGGCGCAGGCCGATCTCCCCGACCCGCTCGCGCACCGAGAGCAGGGTGATGTTCGCGATGCCGAGGCCGCCCACCAGGAGGGCGACCGCACCGAGCGCCAGGAAGATCGCGTTGACGTCCGCCTGGACCTGCGCCCGCACCGCCGGTGCTTCCGGCGGGGTCTGCACGTCGATGGTCTCCGGGTTGTTCGGCGCGAGCGCGACGGGTGCCTGCTCGCCGACCACCGGTCCGGCGCCGACCGCGATGGTCACCTGCGCCTGCTCCAGCGCGCCGAGGCCGAAGTCCGCCCGGGCCGTGCCGACCGGCAGGATCACGGCGTCGAGGAGGTCGGTCCGCCGGGCGAGGTCGTCCACGATGCCCATCACCGTGTAGGCGCGATCACCGATGAACACCGACGGCTGGCTGTCCACCCGGTTGACACCGAGGCGAGTCGCGGCGCGTGAGCCGAGCACGACCACGCGGTCCGCGCGCTCGTCGTGGCCGGCGTCGAACCAGCGTCCGGTGACCACCGTTCCCCGCACGGCCGCCAGCAGACCCGGGGTCGCGGCCACGACGGGAGGCTGGGCGAGCGTCGCGGCGGAGGGGTCGTGCACGGGCACGGTCGTGATCGTGGCGTCCCCGACGTCGACCGAGGCGAGCGCGCCCACCTGCTCGACCCCTGCCAGCCGTCCGAGCCGGTCCTCGACGTCCCACGGGATGCGACCGGTGGCGCGCTGCCCCGAGGCGCTCTGTGCGGTGGCCGGCTCGACCACCACCTGGGTCGCCGCGACCGCGTCGAACTGCCGGGAGATCTGACCGGCCGCGGTCTGGGCGAGACCGATCGTGACGACGAGCGAGCCGATCCCCAGCACCGTCCCGAGCACGGTGAGCACGAGCCGGCCGGGGCGCGCGGCGATCCCGTAGGCCGACTCGGCGAGCAGGTCACGCAGCCCGAACCGGTCCATCGCGGACCCACGTGGGACCACGCGCCGGGTCCCGCGCGCAGCGTGCCGCTCGCGCACCGCCGGCAGACGCAGACGCGGGACCCTCACGAAGCCTCCCTCAGCGTGCCGTCGGCGATCCGGACCCGCCGACGGGCTCGGGCCGAGACCGCGGAGTCGTGGGTGATCACGACGAGTGTCAGGCCGTCGGCGTGCAGCTCGTCGAACAGGTCGAGCACGCCTGCGGTGGTGGTGGAGTCGAGGTTGCCGGTTGGCTCGTCGGCGAGCAGCACCTGGGGTGCGGCGATCACGGCGCGCGCGACCGCGACCCGCTGGCGCTCACCCCCGGACAGCACGGCCGGGCTGAAGTCGAGGCGGTTCGACAGCCCCACGCGCTCGAGCGCGGCGTGCGCCCGCTCGTGCCGTTCGCGCCGTGGCACCCCCGAGTAGAGCGTGGCGAGCAGCACGTTCTCCAGGACGGTGCGGTGCGGGAGCAGGTGGAAGGACTGGAAGACGAAGCCGATCCGGCCGCCACGCACGGTCGCGCGGTCGTCCTCGCTGAGCGTGCCGGTGTCCAGACCGTCGAGCAGGTAGCTGCCACCGGTCGGCCGGTCCAGCAGCCCGAGCAGGTTCAGCAGCGTGGACTTGCCCGAGCCGCTCGGGCCGACCACCGAGACGTAGTCGCCACGCTCGACCACGAGGTCGGTCGGACGCAGCGCCTGCACCGGGGTGTGGCCGGAGAACGTCCGGCTCGCCTGCCGCAGCTCGATCACCGCGGGGACGCTCATCGCTCAGCCCTCGTCGGACGTGGTGTCGTCGCCGGCGGTGCCCGCGCCGGTGCCGACCACCACGAGGTCGCCCGCGGCGAGCGACCCGTCGCCGGTCGCGGACACCTCGACGAACCCGTCCGCGGCCAGCCCGGTCGCGACCGTGACGAGAGTCGTGGACGAACCGTGCGCCACCTCGACCCGGGCCTCGCCGCCGGGCCCCGCGGTCAGCGCCGCGGCCGGGACCGCCAGCACCTCGCCGTCGGTCGCTGACACCGGGACCGTGATCCGGACGTTCGCGCCCTGCAGCTCCTGCCGCTGGTCCTCGGTGAGCTCGCCCGGCACCACCACGACGCGGGTCCGCCCGGCCTCGGCAGCGGCGTCGGCCCCGCCGCCGACGGTCTGGACGGTGCCGGGGACCTCGTCGCCGCCGGGCAGCGCGATGGCCACGTCGCTGCCCTCGACGACGAGTGCGGCGTCGGTGTCGGCGACCATGCCCTCGATCTGGAGCGTCGCGCCGGACACGCTCATCACCGGCGTCCCGGCGACGATCGCGCCGCGCTGCACCGACACCGCGTCGACCCGGCGCGGGGTGGCCGGCAGGTAGACGATCTCGCTCGCGGGCAGCGGGGTGAGCTCGGCGAGCCGTGCGTCGGAGAGCCGTGATCGCGCCGTGGCGAGGCCGCGCTGGGCCTCGTCGAGCGCTGCGCGCTGCGCGGCGACGTCGGCCGGTGCCTGTGCTGCGGCGAGGTCGGCGCGGGCGGCGTCGAGGTCGCCGCGGGCCGCGACGACCTCTGAGTTGAGGCACGCGTCGGGGTCGGCGCTGCAGGCGGTCGTCGCCTCGTCGAGCCGGGCCTGCGCGGTGTCGACCGCGGCCTGGAGCCGGACCCGCTCGGGCTCGCCCAGCCCCGAACCGGCCGCATCGAGCTCCCGCTGTGCGGCGCTGACCTGCTGCTCGGCCGCACGAACCTCGTCGGCGGCGGCGTCGGCCGCCGCGTCGGCCTCGTCGCCGGCTGCGGGTGCGGGGTAGCCGACCCGTTCGTACAGGGCACGGACCGCGGCGGCGGTCTGCGCGTCGTAGCCGGTCGCGGGGTCGCCGGCGTCGAGCCCGAGCGCGGCCAGTGCTTCCTTGAGCTGTCGGACGTCCGGGCCGGAGCCCCCGGCGCGGAGCGTCCGGTAGACCGGCAGGTCGCCCCCGAGCAGGATCACCGGGCGGCCGGTGACCTCGAGGATCACCGAGCCGGCCTCGATCGTGGAACCGACCTCGGGAACCTGCCCGGTGACGACGGCGGGACCGCCGAGGTCGCCGGTCTCGATCGTCACGTCCAGCGGGTCCTCGTAGATCGCGTCGCCACGCAGGACGACCTCGTTCGACAGCGTGCGCTCCTCGACCGGCACCGTGATCGGGCCCGCCTCGGGCGGCGCGGCCTGCGCAGCGGCCTCGGCGGGGGAGACGATCAGGTGGCTCAGCGCGAGACCGGCGCCCAGGCTGACCACCGCGGTCGCGGCGACGACCGCCAGGGTCCGACCGGGAGTCGGCGCCATCAGGAGGTCTGCTCGGTCATCGTGGCCTTGTACGCCTCGAGCGCGTCGCGGTGGCTGTCGACGAACTCCTGCTCGTACTCGTTCTGGACCTCGGTCTGCAGGCTCGTGACGTCGGCGTCGTCACGGCAGGTGTAGTCCGCGGTCGCCATGGCGATCTCGGTGTCGGTCAGCGCGGCCTGCTCGCCCTGGACCTGGTCCTCGACGGCGGCCCAGTCGTCCTCGGTCGCGGTCTCGGGGTCGAGGTCCGCGTACGCGTCGTCCCACAGGGCGTTCACCTGGTCGGAGATCTGGTTCTGCGGGTCGTCGAAGCTCGCCATGCCCGGGTATCCGGCGTCGGCCATGCAGGAGGCCCAGCCGGCGACGGCCTCGGCCATCCGCGGGTCGTCCTGGACCGCCTGCCACATGGCGTCCATGTCGTCCCAGAGCGCCTGGAACTGGTCGCTGTCGACCGCGTCGCCGCCCTCGTAGACCTCGTGCTGCGCGGCGCCCTGGCAGCCGTTGTCCTCCCAGTTGTACTCGATCTCCTCGCCGTCCTCGACCTCCTCGTACTGGCTCTGGTCGCCGTACAGCGCGGTGTAGTACGCCTGCTGCTCGGTCTCGGACATCGCCGCGACGTAGTCCTCGTTCGGGTCGACCCACTCCTGGGCCTCCTCGGGGCTCTCCTCGGTCATGGTGCCCCAGGGGTCGGTGGTGATGGCGTAGCCGTACTGCTCGGCGAACTCGAGGGTGCCCCACTCGACGTCCAGGTCGTCGCTGCTGTACGAGATGCCCTGGGACTGGTCGACCGGCGTGTACTCGAAGCCCTGCTCGGCCATGCACTGTGCGACGAGCTCCTCGACCTGCATCGCGTCGCGGTTGGCGGCCTCCTCGTCGTAGCTGCCCATCGCGTCGGCGAAGAACGCCTCCAGTGGACCGGCGGTGCTCGGCGACGCCGCCGGGGTGCCCGAGCACCCGGCGAGGGCCAGCGCGGAGCAGGCCAGCACGAGGCCGGCGACAGGACGGGAAAGAGACATCGGGGGGTGCCTTCCGCTCGGAGTCGTCGCGAAGGCAGCCGCGGTCCCACGGGCGGACGGGCCGGCCCGGTGGGATCGATCTCGGGGTCACCGAACGGTGACTCCGCGCCCCCTGCGCGTGCGTCCCTCGATCGGGTCGGGACGCTGGGTGGATCCTGTCAGCCGAGGGCGGTCACGACGTGAGTACTTCGGGCATCCCGCGCGCGTGTCTGGTGTGAACTGCGTCACAGAGGCGCGTGACGTGCCGGTCGAGGCCTCCGCGCCTCGTGCGGACCTCAGATGTCGCGAGCCGCGGGCCCGGCTGCGTCGGCGACCAGGAAGGCCGGCGGCGCGTAGCCGCGGTCCGCGAAGCTCTGCTCGACGGCCGTCGTCACCGCAGCGACCAGGTCCACCGGCACGAGGGCGATCGCCGAACCGCCGAACCCACCACCGGTCATCCGCGCGCCGAGCGCCCCGGCGCCCCGTGCCGCTTCGACGGTCGCGTCCAGCTCCGGGCAGGACACCTCGTAGTCGTCGCGCAGCGAGGCGTGCGAGGCGTCCATGAGCGGCCCGACCTCGGCCACCCGGTCCGACTGGAGCAGCTCGACGAACTGCTCGACCCGGGCGATCTCGGTCACGACGTGCCGGACCCGGGCGCGCAGCACCGCGGGCTCGGCGGACCCGCCGCCGGACAGCGGCAGGGGAGCGTCCAGGCGCGCGAGCGCGTCGTCCAGCGCCGCAGGGTCCACCTCGCGCAGCGTCGCGACCCCGAGGTGGGCCGCAGCCGCGTCGCAGGTCGCGCGCCGGTTCGCGTACTGCCCGTCGGCGAGCTGGTGCGGCGCCTTGGTGTCGACCACGAGAAGTGCGAGGCCGTGCGCCGCCAGGTCGAACGGCAGGTGGCGCACCGAGCCGTCCCGGGTGTCGTACAGCAGGGCGTGCCCCGCCGAGGCGCGCAGGGACGAGGTCTGGTCCATGCCGCCGGTCATCGCGCCGGCGATCTCGTTCTCCGCGCGGATGCACGCCTGCGCCAGCCGGGCGCGTCCCGGGTCGTCGTCGGCGAGCCCGATCCCGTACAGCTCGTCCAGGCCGACCGCGACCGCGGACTCCAGGGCGGCGGACGAGGACAGGCCGGCGCCGTAGGGGACGCACGAGTCGACCGCCGCGGCGAACCCGCCGACGGTCGCGCCGTCCTGCGCGAGGGACCAGGCGACCCCTGCGACGTACGCGGCCCAACCCGGCACGCGCCCCGGACCGACGTCGGCGAGGGCGCCGCGCCAGCCGCCCGACGACTCCTGCGCGGAGGCCAGGGCGATCGCGTCACCGGCGGTGCGGGCCATCGCGACGTAGGTGCGGTGCGGCAGGTCGATCGGCAGGCAGAGGCCGCCGTTGTAGTCGGTGTGCTCGCCGATCAGGTTCACCCGGCCCGGAGCCGACCAGACCCCGTCGGGCTCGGCGCCGAACTCGGCGCGGAAGGCCTCGGTCGCGCGGCGCGCGCCCTCGGCGACGTCCCAGGCGCGGACGCGGTGCGTGGTCATGCGAGCTCCTTGAGACGTGCGGCGACGCGTTCGGGGGTGGTGTCGGAGATCCAGGACGCCATGCCGGACTCGACGCCGGCGAGGTACTTGAGCTTGCCGGGCGCGCGGCGGACCGACAGCAGCTGCAGGTGCAGGCGGCCGAGCTCGCGGCCCTCGCCCACCACGGCCTGGTGCCAGCCCGCGATGTACGGCAGCGGGATCGGCGCGCCGTCGTCGGGGTCGACGAAGAACCGGTCGAGGCGTCGCAGCAGGCCCAGGTAGGTGATCGCGAGGTCGTCCCGCTCGTCGTCGGTGAGGCCCGGCAGGTCGAGCACGTCGCGGCGCGGCGCGAGGTGCACCTCGACCGGCCAGCGCGCCGCGGCCGGCACGTAGGCGACCCAGTGCTCCGACTCGGCGACCACCCGGGTCCCAACGCGCAGCTCGGCGTCGAGCACATCGCGCAGCAGGCTCCGGCCGGTCCGCTCGCGGTGCTCGGCGGCGCGGTCGAGCATCGCCCGGGTCCGCGGCGTGACGTAGGGGAAGGCGTAGATCTGCCCGTGCGGGTGGGGGAGGGTGACGCCGATCTCCGGGCCGCGGTTCTCGAACGCGAAGACCTGCTCGATCCCGGGCAGCGCGGACAGCTCGGCGGTGCGGTCCGCCCAGGCCTCGATGATCGTGCGGACCCGGTGCGGGGTGAGGTCGGCGAACGACGCGGTGTGGTCGGACGAGAAGCAGACCACCTCGCACCGGCCGGCAGCGGGCCGGGCCTGCCAGATGTCCTCGCCGTCGACCGCCCAGGGCGCGTCGCCGGCCCCGGGCAGCTGCATCAGCGCCGGGAACCGGTTCTCGAACACGACGACGTCGTACGCGGTGTCCGGGACCTCGCCGTCGGAGTAGCCGCTGCCCGACTCCCCGGTGCGCGCCGGGCACAACGGGCAGGCGTCCGCGGCCGGCAGGAACGTGCGGTTCATCCGGTGGCTCGCCATCGGGATCCAGTCGCCGGTGAGCGGGTCGAGGCGCATCTCGGGCCCGGTGACCGGGGCCGTGGTGCCGTCCGGCTGGGGGATCGGCGCGAACCGGTCGGGCAGCGGCCGGGGGTCGTCCAGCCTGCGGGTGGCCTCACCGGTGGAGTACGGCGGGGTGTCGTCGTAGTAGAAGAGGTCGCGGCCGTCGGCGAGCGTCGTCGCGGTGCGTCGAACGGACATGTCAGTCTCCTGCGGGGGCGAGCACGACCTCCAGGCCGTGCAGGGTGTCGAGGTCGAGGTTGTCCGGCAGCGCGTCGGTCACCAGCACGTCCACGTCGGACAGGTCGGCGATCCGGCTGAGCCCGGTCTCGGCCCACTTGGTGTGGTCGGCGAGCACCACGAGGCGTGCGGCGGCGGCGACCATCGCGCGGTCGGTCTCCGCCTCGAGGAGGTTCGGGGTGGTCAGACCGCCTTCGACGTCGATGCCGTGCACACCGAGGAAGGCCAGGTCGACCCGGAGGCCGACGAGCGCCTGGGTCGCGAGCGGGCCGACGAGCGCGTCCGACGGGGTGCGCACGCCCCCGGTGAGCACGACCGTGAGCCCGTGGTCGTCGGGGCGGTGCAACGCCTCGGCCGCGGGCAGCGAGTTGGTCACGACTGTGAGCGGCCGCACGTCGCTGTCCGCGAGCAGCCGGGCCAACAGGTGCGTGGTGGTGCCGGCGGACAGGGCGATCGCGCTGCCGGGGCGCACCAGGTCGATGGCGGCCCGCGCGATCGCGGCCTTCTCGGCCCCGGCGAGCGAGCTCTTGGCGCGGAAGCCGGGCTCGTGCGCGGCGCGCCGGGCATCGACCGCGCCACCGTGCACCCGGCGGACCAGACCGCGCCGCGCCAGCTCGGCGATGTCGCGCCGGATCGTCATGTCCGAGACGTCGAGGTCCACGACCAGGTCGGCGACCCGGACGGCGCCGTGCTCCTGGACCTGCCCGAGGATGACGTCCTGGCGCTGCGACGCGAGCATGCGAACATGGTCCGCCAGAATCAAACAAAAGTCAACATGTGCGGGCACGCCGTTCCGACCGGCCGGTCGGCCCCGGCCGCGTGCTGTCGACCTGCGCCGGCCGCCGCACCCGCCGACCGGGCCGCAGCCCGGGTCTCAGTGCGTCAGCGGCGTGATGCCCAGGGACTTGCCGGCCAGGCCGCGCGACCGGGCCGCGAGAGTCTCCGCGACCGTGCGCAGCGCCTGCGCGGCGGGGCTGTCCGGCTCGGACAGGACCACCGGGGTCCCGGCGTCGCCCGCAGCCCGCACCGAGGTCTGCATGGGCACCTGCGCCAGCAGCGGCACCGAGGTGCCGGTGACCGTCGACAGGTTGGCGGCGACCATCTCGCCACCGCCCGAGCCGAAGACCTCGACCCGCGTGCCGTCCGGGGTCTCGAACCAGGACATGTTCTCCAGCACGCCGACCACGTGCTGGCGGGTCTGGCTCGCGATCGACCCCGCCCGCTCGGCGACCTCGGCCGCGGCGGACTGCGGTGTGGTGACGACGAGGATCTCGCTGTTCGGCAGCAGCTGCGCCACCGAGATCGCGATGTCGCCGGTCCCCGGGGGCAGGTCGAGCAGCAGCACGTCCAGGTCGCCCCAGAACACGTCCGAGAGGAACTGCTCGAGCGCGCGGTGCAGCATCGGCCCGCGCCACACCACGGGCTGGCCGGGCGGCACGAACATGCCGATCGAGATCACCTTCACGCCGTGCGCGATGGGCGGCAGGATCATGTCGTCGACCTTGGTCGGCGCACGGTCCACGCCGAGCATGCGCGGCACCGAGAAGCCGTACACGTCCGCGTCCACGACGCCCACGTTGAGGCCGTCGGCCGCCATCGCGGCCGCGAGGTTCGAGGTCACCGAGGACTTGCCGACCCCACCCTTGCCCGAGGCGATCGCGTAGACCTTGGTGAGGCTGTTCGGCTGCGCGAACGGGATCACCGGGGTCGGTCCGCCGCGCAGCTGGGTGCGCAGCGCCTCGCGTTGCTCCGGCGTCATGACGCCCATCTGGACCTCGACGCTCGCCACCCCGTCGAGCTCGCCGACCGCCGCGGTGATGTCCCGCGTGAGCGTGTCGCGCAACGGGCAGCCCGCGGTCGTCAGGTCGATGCCCACGACCACAGCGCCCGCGTCGACGTCGACCGAGCGGACCATGCCCAGGTCGGTGATCGGACGCCGGATCTCCGGGTCGAGGACGGTGTGCAGGGCGGAGCGGACGGCGTCGACAGTCGGCATGGGGGCCATCCTAGGTCGGGCTCCGGGGAGGCTCGTGGGCCCGAGGGCGTACCGCCAGGGGTATGGGTGGAACGTGCTCAGGCGGGTGGGGCCTCGTCCGGACCGGGCTCGGGCTCGTCCCTCGCCTCGAGGTCCTCCAGGAGGTTCCGGAGCTCGGAGCGGACGAAGTCGCGGGTCGCGACCTCGGACACGGCGATGCGCAGTGCGGCGATCTCACGGGCGAGGTACTCGGTGTCGGCGAGCGACCGCTCCGCGCGTTGGCGGTCCTGCTCGAGTGCTACCCGGTCCCGGTCGTCCTGGCGGTTCTGCGCGAGCAGGATCAGCGGTGCGGCGTAGGACGCCTGCACCGAGAAGAACAGGTTGAGCAGGATGAACGGGTACGGGTCCCAGCGCAGGCCCCACAGCGCCACGGCGTTGAGCACGACCCACACGAAGACGAAAGCCGTCATGTAGAGCAGGAAGCGTCCTGTGCCCATGAACCGGGCGAACGCTTCCGCACCCCGGCCGACGACGTCAGGGTCCAGGCGCGGGCGCCATGAGCGACCGCTCTCCTTGGGCTGGTCCAGGCGGTCAGGCACGGCCGGCCTCCCGCTGCTCCTCCATCGCCCGGTCGGCTTCCTCCGGCTCGGCCTCGCGCCAGTCCTCCGGCAGCAGGTGGTCGAGCACGTCGTCGACGCTGACCGCGCCGAGCAGGCGCTTGGCGTCGTCGATCACCGGCAGGGCGAGCAGGTTGTACGTCGCCAGCAGCCGCGTCACGGTGGACAGGGGGGCGTCGGCCGGCACGGCCTCGATCTCGGTGTCGAGCAGCCCGCCGATCGGGTCGTGCGGCGCCTCGCGCAGCAGCCGCTGGATGTGCACCACGCCGAGGAACCGGCCGGTCGGGGTCTCCAGCGGCGGGCGGACGACGAACACCATCGACGCCAGCGCCGGTGTGAGGTCCTGGCGCCGCACGTGCGCCAGCGCCTGTGCGATCGGGGTCTCCGGGCCGAGCACGACAGGCTCGGTCGTCATCAGGCCGCCGGCGCTCTCGTCGTCGTAGGCGAGCAGGCGGCGGACGTCGCGCGCCTCCTCCGGCTCCATGAGCTCGAGGAGCTCGGTCGCCTTCTCGGTCGGCATCTCGGAGAGCAGGTCCGCGGCGTCGTCGGGCTGCATGGCGTCGAGCACGTCGGCTGCGCGGTCCAGGTCGAGGCCGGTGAGGATCTCGACCTGGTCGTCCTCCGGAAGCTCCTCGAGCACGTCGGCGAGCCGCTCGTTGGGCAGCGCGGCGGCGACCTCGAGCCGACGGGTGTCGGCCATGTCGTGCAGGACGTCGGCGAGGTCGGCCGGCTTGAGGTCCTCGTACGACGCCAGCAGCAGCTCGGCTCCCTGCGCGGCGTTGTCGCCGGCCAGCGACCGTACGTCCCCGGTGTCCACCAGGAACGTCTCGCCGCGTCGCCGGATCAGGCCGCCACCGCCGGCGCCGCGCCGCACGTAGAGCTTGGCGACCAGCCAGTCGCGGTTGCGCTGCTGCTCGATCGCGACGTCGACGATCGTGGCGGGGCCGGAGTCGTCGGAGAGCTCGACCCGGCGGTCGAGGAGCTCGCCGATCACCAGGGTCTCGGTGGGGCGCTGGGTGAACCGGCGCATGTTCAGCAGGCCCGTGGAGATCACCTGGCCGGCGTCGATGCTCGTGATCCGGGTCAGCGGCAGGAAGACGCGGCGGCGCCCGGCGACCTCGACCACGAGCCCGGTGGCGCGCGGCAGGCCCTGCGGGCGGACCAGGACGACGACGTCCCGGACCCGGCCCACCTGGTCGCCGATGGGGTCGAAGACGGCGGTCCCGGCCAGGCGCGCAGCAAAGACCCGGGTGCTCACGGCTGTCAGGGTAACCGTGGCCGTGCTGGGCGGCCCGGTGCCGCACCGCACGGGGTGGGCCGGGTTCGCCCGGTGCCGTGCTGGGGGCGCCGCGCAGCTCCGCGGGTGCACGCGTACGGGCGGCGCGGAGCGCGCTCCGAGGATCCGCTCAGCGGGCGCCCAGCGGATACCGTGCGATCGTCCAGCGGATCGGGGGACAATCGACTCATGTCGAGCTCCGTTCGCCCTCCGGTCCTGCCGACGCTGCCCCACGGTGAGCAGATCGCGGCCTACGCGACGTACCTCGAGGCGCAGAAGGCCGTGGACCTGCTGTCCGACAAGGCCTTCCCGGTGCAGCACGTGACGATCGTCGGCACCGACCTGCGGATGGTCGAGCGGATCACGGGGCGCCTGACCTACTCGCGGATCGCGATCGGTGGCCTGGCGTCCGGCGCCTGGTTCGGGTTGCTCTTCGGGCTCCTGCTGTCGATGTTCAGCCAGGCCGGCACGCTCCAGCCGATCACGCTCGGCGTCACGCTCGGCGCCGGCTTCGGCATCCTCTTCTCGCTCGCCGCGTACGCGCTCACCGGCCGGAAGCGGGACTTCACGTCGTCCAGCCAGATCGTCGCGACGAGCTATGCGCTGCTCTGCGCGCCCGAGGTCTCGGGCCAGGCTCGGCAGCTGCTGCTCGCCGAGGGCGGTCCCGGCGTCGGCCGCGGGGGGCTCCAGCCGCCGGTCGCGCCGATGACCGGCTCGCCGTCGCAGCCGGGGTACGACCGGCCGACCCCGCCCGGCGCCGGCCCGGTGCCCCCGTCGGGGCCGATGCCGCCGGTCGCCGGCCAGCCGGGTCCGTCGACCCGGCCCGCGCCGCCGACGCAGCCCGCCTCGCCGACGCTGCCGCAGCCCCAGGACACGCCGCCGGCACAGCCGCCGGCACAGCCGCCGGCACAGCCGCCGGCACAGCCGCCGACCCAGGACTCCCCGCGGGCACAGCCCGCGCCGCCGACCCAGGCCGGCCCTCCCCGGCGTGACACGCCGCCGGACCAGCCGCCCGCCCAGCCGCCCACGCCCCCGACGCAGCCGCCGGCCGGACCTCAGTCCTGAGACTCGCTGCACCCCGTGTCCGGCTCCCGGACACGGGGTGTCCTGCTCCCGAGAAGGGCTGGCCTCCGTCGATCGCAGAGTGATATCACTTTGCTGTCGATGCGCGTTGCATCCGACACCCGGGTGCGCGGTTGTTCCGCACCATGGATCGCAAGGAGCACCGTCATGTCCGTCGCCGAGCGCGACCTGACCCCCACCACCCGGCCCGTCGGTCGGGACGGCACCGTCGTCGAGATCGCCGAGCGTCGAGCCTGGCAGGCCGACGGCTTCCTCGGCCTGCTGGTCGGCGTCATCTTCGGTGGGCTCGCCGTCTGGATGTTCGTCCTGGCCGAGCAGGCGACCGGGAGCAGCGATGCCTACGCGTTCGGCGGCGTGCTGCTCGCCCTGCTCGCCGCCGTCCAGCTCAGCTCGCTGACCGTCGTCCCGCCGGGCCGCACCCGGGTCGTGCAGTTCTTCGGCCGCTACGTCGGCACGGTCCGCCGGCCTGGCCTGGTCTGGACGGTCCCGCTGAGCACACGCAGGTCGGTGTCGGTGCGGGTCCGCAACTTCGAGACCGCGCGGATGAAGGTCAACGACGCGTCGGGCAACCCGGTCGAGATCGCGGCCATCGTGGTGTGGCAGGTCGCCGACACCGCCAAGGCCAGCTTCGCGGTCGAGGAGTACGACGAGTTCGTCGAGACCCAGTCCGAGGCCGCGGTCCGGCACGTCGCGGGGACCTACCCCTACGACGGTGGCGAGGGCGAGGAGTCGCTCCGCGGCTCGACGGACGCCGTGTCGGGCGAGCTCGCCGAGGAGGTCGCGGCACGCGTGTCGGTGGCCGGCGTGGAGATCGTCGAGACCCGGATCAGCCACCTCGCCTACGCCCCGGAGATCGCTCAGGCGATGCTCCAGCGTCAGCAGGCCAACGCCGTGGTGGCGGCTCGCGCCCGGATCGTCGAGGGTGCGGTCGGCATGGTCGAGATGGCCCTGGAGCGGCTCGAGGAGACCACGAGCATCGAGCTCGACGAGGAGCGGAAGGCCTCGATGGTCTCGAACCTGCTCGTCGTGCTGTGCGGCGACGCGCGGGTCACGCCGGTGGTCAACACCGGGACGCTCTACCAGTGAGTCGCGGCTGATGAGCAAGGACGGCGCCCGGCCGGACGGGGGAGCTCCTCCGCCCGACCGGGCGCCCGCGCCTGCGGACCGGCGGGCCGGCGCGAAGCGGGCGGCCGGCAAGGCTGACGGCAAGGGCGACGGGAAGTACCCGGACGGCAAGCACGCGGGCAGCAAGCGGGCCAAGCGCGACCGCACCGCCATGCTGCTGCGGCTCGACCCTGCCCTGCACGAGGCGTTGACCCGCTGGGCGGCCGACGACCTGCGGTCCACCAACGCGCACGTTGAGTGGCTCCTGCGTCGCGCCTTGAAGGACGCCGGGCGGCTGCCCGAGTGAGGTGACGCCGGGCGGGCCGGTCAGCGGGCCTGCAGGGCCCGCATCCAGGCTTCGACGTCGTCCGGTCGGCGGGGCAGGGCGGAGGAGAGGTTCTCGTTGCCGTCCGCGGTGATCAGCACGTCGTCCTCGATCCGTACCCCGATGCCGCGGTACTCCTCCGGCACGGCGAGGTCGTCCGCCTTGAAGTAGAGCCCGGGCTCGATCGTGAAGATCATCCCCGGCTCGAGCACGCCGTCCAGGTACAGCTCGCGGCGGGCCTGCGCGCAGTCGTGCACGTCGAGACCCAGGTGGTGGCTGGTGCCGTGCACCATCCACCTGCGGTGGTACTGGCCCTCGGGGGCGAGCGCCTCCTCGGCCGAGCACGGGAGCAGGCCCCACTCGGCGAGCCGTTCGGCGATGACCTTCATGGCCGCGGCGTGCACGTCGCGGAACCTCGCTCCGGGCACGGCTGCGGCGAACGCGGCGTCGGCGGCGTCCAGCACGGCCTGGTACACGCGGCGCTGGACCTCGGAGTAGGTGCCGCTGATCGGCAGGGTGCGGGTGACGTCCGCGGTGTAGAGGCTCTCGGCCTCGACGCCGGCGTCGAGCAGCAGCAGGTCGCCCTCGTGGACCTCGCCGTCGTTGCGGATCCAGTGCAGCGTGGTGGCGTGGTCGCCGGCCGCGGCGATCGTCTCGTAGCCGACCGCGTTGCCCTCCTCGCGGGCGTGACCGTCGAAGACGGCCTCGACGACGCGCTCGCCGCGGCGGTGGGCCACGGCGCGCGGGAGCTCGCGCACCACGCGCTCGAAGCCTGCGACGGTCGCGGCGATCGCGGCCCGCATCTGCTCGACCTCCCACTCGTCCTTGAGGAGGCGCAGCTCGGAGAGCGCCTCGGCGAGGGCGTCGTCGGCCTCGGCCTGCTCGGTGTCGCTCAGCCCGTCGTCGGACCGCGCCGCCTCGACCTGTGCGGTGACCCGGCCGTCGGCCTCGCGCACCACACGGATCCGGACGCCGCCTTCGCCGACGTCCTTGGCGAGCGCGTCGACGAGGTGGTCGAGGTGCTCCACCGGGATGCCGGTCAGGGTCGCGAAGTCCTCGAGGCCGGGTCGTGCGCCGACCCAGAACTCGCCGTACCGCGCGTCGGCGAAGAACTCCTCGGTCTCCCGACCGGCCATCGGCCGCACGTAGAGCACGGCGTCGTGCCCGCCGCCGGCGTCCTCGTCGCGCGGGTGCAGCACGAGCACGGCGTCCGGCTCGAGGTCGATGCCGAGCCCGGTGAGGTGCGCGAACGCGCTGTGCGGGCGGAACCGGTAGTCGGTGTCGTTCGAGCGGGTGACCAGGCCTCCGGCCGGGACGACCAGCCGCTCCCCGGGGAACAGCTCGGAGATCCGGTCGCGCCGGGCGGGCGTGTGGTCGGCCACCGGCGCCCGCGTCACGGACGGACGCCCGCCGCCCCACTGCTCGGTCATGAACTGCCGGAACGCCTCCGAGGTGGGGCGCTGGGAGCGGTTGGAGCCGCGCTCGCCGATCGGCTGGTCCTTGTCCGTGGGTGCCGGGGTGGTGTCATCCGCCATGGGGCCATCGTCGCACCTCTAGGCTGAGACGCTGTGCGCATCGACCTCCACGCCCACTCGGCGGCCTCGGACGGCACCGAGCCGCCGTCGGGGGTGATCGCCTCGGCCGCCGCCGCGGGCTTGGACGTGGTCGCGCTGACCGATCACGACACCACGCGCGGCTGGGCGGAGGCGGCGGTCGCCGCCCGCGAGCACGGTGTCGCCCTCGTGCGCGGTGTCGAGCTGTCCTGCCGGCACGGTGGCCGCAGCCTGCACCTGCTCTCCTACCTGCACGACCCCGAGCACCCGGCCCTGCTGGCCGAGGCGGAGCGGGTGCGTGCGGCCCGACACGAGCGGGCCCGGACGATGGTCGACCTGCTGGCCAAGGACTTCCCGCTGACCTGGGACGACGTCGAGGAGCAGGTCGGCGAGGGTGCCACGGTCGGGCGCCCGCACATCGCCGACGCGCTGGTGGCGCTGGGTGTGGTCGCGGACCGGTCGGCGGCGTTCTCCGAGCTGCTGGCGACCGGGTCGCCGTACTGGGTCCCGCACCACGCGTTGCTGCTCCGGGACGCGATCGGCCTGGTCCTGGAGGCCGGTGGGGTCCCGGTGCTCGCCCACCCCGGGGCGGTCGCGCGCGGCCGAGTGGTGACCGAGACCGAGGTCGCGACGTTCGTCGGGGCCGGGCTGGCGGGCCTCGAGGTGTGGCACCGGGACAACCCGCCCGCCGAGCGGGCCCGGCTGGAGGCGCTCGCGGACCGGTTCGAGCTGCTGGCGACCGGGTCGAGCGACTACCACGGGGCGGGCAAGCCGAATCGTTTGGGTGAGCACCTGACGGACCCGACCGTGCTCGAGCTCATCGAGGGCGCGGGACGGCTGGAGGTGATCCGGTGAGCGACTTCGCTCTGGACTGGCAGCTGCTCGCCGAGGTGTTCGTCACCCTGTTCGTGATCATGGACCCGCCGGGCACCGTGCCGATCTTCCTGGCGCTCACGGGCAGCCTGCAGGACCGGCAACGGCGCAGGGCCGCACGGCAGGCGGTCGCGGTGGCGTTCGGCGTGATCGTCTCGTTCGCGCTGTTCGGCCAGCAGCTGCTCGCCTACATGAACGTCTCGCTGCCCGCGCTGCAGGCATCGGGCGGCCTGCTGCTGCTGCTGGTCGCGATGGAGCTGCTGACCGGCCGGACCGAGGAGCCGAAGCCGTCCGCCACCGGCGCCAACGTCGCGATGGTGCCGCTCGGGACTCCGCTGCTCGCCGGTCCGGGCGCGATCGTGGCGACGATGGTCTTCACCCAGCGAGCGGACGAGCCCGGCCAGTGGATCGCGATCGCGCTGGGGATCATCGGCGTGCACGTGTGCCTGTGGCTCGCGATGCGATTCGCGGGCGCGGTGCACCGCGTGCTCAAGGACACCGGCACGACGCTGGTGACCCGGATCTCAGGTCTGCTGCTCGCAGCGATCGCCGTCCAGCTGATCGCTGACGCGATCCGCGCCTTCATCGTCGAGGGCTGAGGCGGCCGGGCAAGGGCTGCCGATCGGGCGGGCCCTGCGGTGACCGTGTTCGCGTTGTCCCTGCCCTGCCCGGCTGATGCCCGGCCCTGTCCTGCCCGGCTGATGCCCGGCCCTGTCCTGCCCGGCTGATGCCCGGCCCTGTCCTGCCCGGCTGATGCCCGGCCCTGTCCTGCCCGGCCGATGCCCGGCCCTGTCCTGCCCGGCCGATGCCCGGCCCCGCCTTGCCCTTGCCGCCCCGGGCCGCGGGTTGAGTGGTGGACCGTCATGACTGCGCAGTGAACCGCCCCGGGTTCAGTGGAGGCTCGGTTCTTTGGTTTCCAGGGTCGTCGAGGTGCTGATCTGACGGTAGTGGTTGGTCTCGTGCTCGCTCGGTGGGATGTCGCCGAGCTCGGTGTGCAGGCG
>NZ_JAOVZU010000007.1 GCF_025717005.1 Actinotalea endophytica | reverse complement strand
TCCGACGTCACCGACTTCACCGTCGGCGCCGACGGCATCGTCGTGCTCGGCGACCCCTACGTCTTCAACGCCGACAACATCGACAACTTCAACTTCTGACCCCCGCCCCCGGGTGCCCCGCTGACCGGCCGGGGCACCCGGGGGGCCGGGCACGCACCACCCCACAGGCGCCGGGTCGGGCGCCGCCGGTCAGGCTCCACTCCCCTGGTGGTCGGTGCCGCACGAGATGCGGCACCGATTGATCTCGGCGCCCGGCCGCGGCCGCCGTGCCGGAACCCCGCGCGCGCCCCTGAGTGGCCCCCGCGCGCCCTCGAGCGCCCGTCTCGATCTCCGTGAGGCGGGCTGCCCGTGCTCGTGTCCGAGCGCGGGACAGGCAACAACGGTGTTGTGAGGAGACAGTCATGCAGATGACCGCGCGCGGACCGGGTGCCATGCCCGTCCGTCGTCGGACCCGGTACACGACGGCCGCCATCGGTGCGGTCGCGCTGCCACTCGCGCTCGCTCTGCCCGCCGCGGCGGGAAGCTCGCACAGCAGCCTCTCGGTCGCGGACCTGACCACGGAGCGGCTGTCGAACCCGCTCGGGATCGACGAGTCCACGCCGCGGTTCTCGTGGGTGGTCGACGCGAGGTACAACGGCGCGGAACAGACCGCGTACGAGATCAAGGTGTCGTCGAACCGCTCGATGAAGGGCGACGTGTGGGACTCGGGCAAGGTCGCCTCGACCGACTCGGTCGACGTGGACTACGCCGGCACCGCGCTGGAGTCGCAGACCCGGTACTGGTGGTCGGTGAAGGTGTGGGACCACGGGCGCACCTCCGGGTGGAGCGAGCCCGCGTGGTTCGAGACCGCCTTCCTCGACGTGTCCGAGTTCGGCGGCGAGTGGATCGGCATCAGCGACATCGACCGTCTGGACGGCGTGGTCGACACCGAGACGCCCGAGCCGTTGCTGCGCACCGACTTCGCACTGTCGAACAAGAAGGTCGCCTCCGCCCGCCTGTACATCTCGGGGCTCGGCTACTACAAGGCGTTCATCAACGGTGAGCGGGTGGGCGACCACGAGCTCGACCCGGGCTACACGCCGTACGACACCCGGATCCTCTACGTGACCTACGACGTCACCGACATGCTGAAGAGGGGCGACAACGCCATCGGCGTGAGCCTGGGCCGCGGCGAGTACTCCTCCTACGGCGACGACGACATCAGCCAGGCGCCGTGGCTGAGCGAGCCCGAGATGAAGCTCCAGCTGGACGTGACCTACGTCGATGGCAGGACCGCGACGCTGGTCAGTGACGACTCCTGGAAGGCCGACGAGGGCCCGACCTTGCTGAACTCGCTCAAGAACGGCGAGACCTACGACGCACGGGACGAGCAGCCGGGCTGGACCACGGCCGGCTTCGACGACTCGGCGTGGCAGCAGGCGCTGCTGACGACCACGCCAACGGGGGCGCTCGAGGCCCAGGAGATGGAGCCGATCCGGGTGGTCGGCACCCTGCCCGAGCCGTCGCTGCGCGACCCGTTCGAGGTGACCGACGGAACCGCCCTGGTCTACGACTTCGGCGAGACCACGGCCGGGTGGGCGACTCTCGGGTTCAGCGGCCCGGCCGGCGCCGAGGTCACGATCTCCTACGGCGAGAAGCTCGCCGCCGACGGGCAGGTGAACGTCGACTGCACGGTGGGTTGGTGCACGGTGCCGCGACAGACCTCGCACTACGTCCTCAGCGGCGACACCGACGGTGAGACCTACACCCCGAGCTACAGCTACTACGGCTACCGCTTCGTCCAGGTGATCGTCCCCGAGGGTGTCGAGGTGACCTCGATCGAGGGCAAGGTGCTGCACTCCGACGTAGCGACCACCGGCACCTTCACCAGCTCCGACGAGCTGCTGAACCGGTACCACGAGGCGATGGTGCGGTCTCTGCTGAACAACCTGCACTCCATTCCGACCGACACCCCGATGTACGAGAAGCGCGGGTGGACCTCTGACGCGATGCTCTTCTCGGACAACTCGCTGATGAACTTCCAGTCGGTCGCGTTCTGGGAGAACTGGATGGCCGACCATACGGCCAACCAGGCCGACGACGGTGGCATCCCGGTGATCGTGCCGAACGAGACCCCCGGCGAGGCGCAGTCCGACCCGTTCATCGGGCGCACCGACGACCCGATCTGGTCCTCCAGCTACACGCTGATCAACTACGCGCTGTACCAGCGCACCGGTGACGTCAGCACGCTCGAGGCGAACTGGGACGGCCTCAAGGCGTACATGGACAAGTGGGTCGGCATGGTCTCGGCGACGGGCTACCTGTTCGACACGACGCTGTACCGCACGTGGGGCGACCATGAGCCGGCCTACGG
Source organism: Actinotalea endophytica (assembly GCF_025717005.1). GTDB lineage: Bacteria > Actinomycetota > Actinomycetes > Actinomycetales > Cellulomonadaceae > Actinotalea. The sequence continues at coordinate 281,397 of NZ_JAOVZU010000007.1, read as the reverse complement.
CAGCGGCGTGAACAACATCATCGTCGGCACGGCGTACGTCTACGAGTCGGCCGTGTCCATGGCGGAGATCGCCCGCGTGCTCGGTCACGACGACGTCGCGGCCGGCTACGAGGAGTTCGCCGCGAACGTCAAGGACGCGATCAACGCCGCGTACTTCGACGAGGCGACCGCGACCTACGACTGGCCGTACTCCGCCGCAGGGGGCTGGGGGCCTGCGCCCAGCGAGGACGAGCTCGCCGCGATCAACGCCAACCAGTTCCAGACCGACAACGTCCTGCCGCTCGAGCTGGGTCTGGTGCCCGACGAGTACCGCGACCAGCTCTGCACCAACCTCGTCGACGACGTGGCCGTGACCCAGGAGAACCACGTCACGACCGGTGCGGTCGTCCTCAAGGACGTCCTGCCGATGCTCACCGAGTGCGGCGGGGCCGAGACCGCGTACGCCGCGGCCGAGAACCCGACGTTCCCGGGCTGGGGTTACTGGTTCCTGACCCTGGACGGCAGCATCGCCTCCGGTGGCGAGGAGATCGTCGTCGACACCTACTGGGAGAACTGGACCTCGGGTGCGCGGTCGCACGACCACGCATTCCGCGGAACCATCGACGACTGGCTGTACGAGTACGTCGCCGGCATCCAGAACACCGGTGTCGCCTACCGCGACATCCAGATCAAGCCGTACGTGGTGGGTGACCTGACCGAGGCGTCCGCCTCGATCCAGACGGTGATCGGCGAGGTGTCGTCGGCGTGGACGCTGGCCGGCGACGAGCTGACCCTCACCGTCGAGGTGCCGGTCGGTTCGACGGCGACCGTGATGGTGCCGGTGGCCGACGGCCGGTCGGTGCACGCTCCGCGGGGTGCGGTCGCGGGCGCCGTGGCCGACGGCTATGCGGCCTTCACGGTCGGATCCGGCGAGTACACCTTCGTGGCCGGATGAGCGTGACCGCGTGATGACGTCGGTGGCCGGGCGCCCGGGACGGGCGCCCGCCCGCCCCCGCGCTGCGGGGCGCGCCCCCCCCCCCCCCGCCCCGCCCCCCCCCCCCCCCCCCCACGCCGGGCGGCACACGTCAGTCGAGACGCGGCGGGGCCGTCGACGACCGGACCACGAGCTCGGGCGGGAGCAGGATCGTCTCGGCAGGCCGATCGGGGTTCGCGATCCGGTCGAGCAGCGCGAGGCCGGCCTGCCGCCCCAGCTCGGTGCCTCGGCCGTCGACAGTCGTGAGGTCCATGACCTTCGGGCCCGCGAGCGGGGAGTCGTCGTACCCCGCGAGGGAGAGGTCGCCGGGCACCGACAGACCTCGCTGACGGGCGGCCATGAACGCGCCGAGCGCCATGGTGTCGTTCTCGGCCACGATCGCCGTGAGCTCGGGATGGGCGTCGAGCAGCTCGTTCGCGCCCACGAAGCCCTTGTCGGCCCCGGTCTCGGCGTCGACGCCGACCGAGAGCGGGGTGAGCCCGGCGCGTCGCATCGCTGCCTCGAACGCCGCGCGACGGCGACCCGCCGAGCCACCGGTCGCGGTGATGTGCCCGATGCGCCGGTGCCCGAGCTCGAACAGATGGTCCATCAGAGCCGTCATGCCGGCATCGTCGTCGTTGGCCACGAGATCCGCGCCCGGCGGCCGGCTCGCGCGGTTGCCGGCGACCACGGCCTGCACCGAGACCTGCTCCGCCAGGGCCTCGGGAAGCTCGGCCGCGACGACCACGCCTTCGACGCCGGAGGCGATCACGTCGTTGAGCGCGGAGTGGGCGCCGGTGTGCATGTCGACGACGCCGACGTGGTACCCGAGCTCGTCGGTCACCTGGCGGATGCCTTCGAGCAGGTCGACGAACCAGAGGTTGCGGTAGTCGTCGATCACGACCTCGAGGCGCTGCGACCGGGCCCCGGCGAGCCTCGCCGCCGCGGTGCTCGGGGTGTAGCCGAGCTCGTCGATCGCGGCCTCGACGGCGGCGCGGCGCTTGGCGCTGACGTTGGGGGAGCCGCGCAGCACCAGGGAGACGAGCGACTTGGACACGCCTGCGTGCTCCGCGACGTCGTAGATGGTGGGCCGGCGTGAGCTGTCGGAGACCACGTTTGTCCTCACATAGTCGGTTCGGACTGTTGACGTACTCGAATCGTGGCTCCTATGGTAGTGGAGCGCTCCACTTGGAGCGCTCCACTCTCGGGAGAGTCTCAATCGGACTCCCGGCGACAGCGACGTCGAGCGGCCGCAACGAAGCCGGCCGCGACTGCGGAGAGGTAGCGGACGATGGTGAAGGTGGGAGACACGGTCCCGCGTGATCGTGGCGAACGGGTACGCGGAGGTGCCGTGACCAGCGCTGACATGTCCGGGCTCACCCTGCCGAGCCGCGCGGAGGTGGACGACCTCGTCGCCACGACGCCGCCGTCCGGCAAGAAGCGCTCGCTGGGCTTCCTCGCGGTGGTGGCCACGCTCGGCTCGCTGCTGTTCGGCTACGACACCGGCGTCATCGCCGGCGCGCTGCCCTACATGCAGCTCCCCGGCGGGGCCGGTGGCCTCGGCCTGAACGAGGTCGAGGTCGGGCTCGTCGGTGCGCTCCTCGCGATCGGCGCGGCGATCGGTGCCCTCTACGGTGGCTGGCTCTCCGACCGGTACGGCCGCCGACACAACATCCTGCTGCTGGCGGTCGTCTTCTTCGTGGGGGCGCTCGGGTGCGTGCTGTCCCCGACGGTGTGGGTGCTCTATCCGTTCCGCCTCATCCTCGGGTTCGCCGTCGGCGGCGCATCCGCCACGGTGCCCAACTACCTCGCCGAGACGGCCCCCGCCCGCGTCCGAGGACCGCTCGTCGCGATCGACCAGCTGATGATCGTCGGCGGCCAGCTGCTGGCGTACTCGGTCAACGCGGTCATCACCAACGTGCAGGGCGGTCCGGAGGCGGTTGTCGCCTCCGACCCGACCGGCCAGTTCCAGCAGGGCGCGACCGAGAGCTGGGACGTGCTCTCCTACGTCAACGGACTGACCGTCGCAGGCGGCAACGGAGCGACCTGGCGCTGGATGCTGGTCATCGCCACCGTGCCGGCGATCGCGCTGTGGATCGGCATGCGGATGATGCCGGAGTCCTCCCGCTGGTACGCCACCAACCTGCGGTTCGCCGAGGCCATCGGCGCGCTGAAGCGGGTTCGTGACGACGACCGCGACGACGTCGCCGCCGAGATCGACGAGATGGTCGCGCTGCACCGCGCGGAGCACCAGGAGAAGTGGGCGATGCGGCGGATCGTCGCGGTCCGGTGGACCAGGCGCCTGCTGTTCATCGGCCTCTTCCTCGGCTTCTTCGACCAGCTCACCGGCATCAACACCGCGATGTACTACCTGCCGACGATCCTGCACGCGGCGGGCTTCTCGTCCGCCAGCGCCATCAGTCTCAACGTCGTGTCCGGGCTCGCGTCCTTCATCGGCTCGGCGATCGGCATCTGGCTGATCGCACGGTTCGCCCGCCGACGTGTGGGCATCTACCAGACGACCGGGGTGTCGCTCAGCCTGTTCGCTCTCGCCGCGGTGTTCGCGTTCGGGATCGCACCGTTCATGACTGCCGACGGGACGCTCGACGGCGCACCGTCCTTCGCGCCGTGGCTCGTGCTGATCCTGGTCTCGGTGTTCGTCTTCATCAAGCAGAGCGGGACGGTGATCTGGGTGGTGCTCGCCGAGATGTTCCCGGCGAAGATCCGCGGGACGTCCCTCGGTGCGACCGTGGCGGGGCTGTGGGTCATGAACGCCGTGGTCACGTTCGCGTTCCCGTTGATGATCACCTACTGGGGCGGGGTGTGGACGTACGCGGCCTTCGGCGCGATCAACGTCCTGGCGCTGCTCTTCTACGTGTTCGTCGTGCCGGAGACGAAGTACCACACCCTCGAGGAGCTCGAGCTGGAGTTCCGCGACTCGTTCACCCGACCGGGTGACGCTCTCGCCTGAGCTCGGCTCGCGGGGATGCCCCGGGTCGCAGACGGCCCGGGGCATCCCTCCCGTGTCAGCGAAGCTGGGCGAGACCCGCCCAGCCGAGTGCGCCGGCCACCGCGACCGCGCCGAGACCCGCCGCCGCAAGGACCAGCGCGCTGCCCGCGACGACTCCGGCGACTCCGATCGTCACGACGGCGAGGGCGCTGACGACCGCCGCCGGGGTGAGGGCGGCCGCGATGTCGGCGGGGCTGCACGTCGCGTCGGTCAGGTCGCCCACCACGGTGGCGTCCGCCGTCGGTCGCGGGGTCAGGCCGGTCTCGAGATCGATGGACATGGGTGTCTCCTGCTCGCACTGCGGGCGATGCGGGAGGAACCACAGGGGCGGAGTCCCGCACGGCCCTGTGGCATCCGGGTGTTCCCGGACGAGACATCCACGTCGAAGTCCGGCACCAGGATAGCGGGATCGACGTATGTCCTGACAAATAGGCGCACTGCGGCGCGACGTCGACGCTGTCACTACGTATCCTATGTAAGGACAAGCAGACATGATGGAGGTTCGTCGACACGCATGACCAGGATCCAGGGTCGCGACACGGCGCCGTCGGCCGCGGAGGACGCACGCGAGACCGGCGGTGGCGACCGGGCCCCGTCGAGTGCCTCGTCGCCGAAGCCGCGTCAGGCGGAACGCCGCCGCCTGATGTGGGCGGCGATCCCGATCGCGGCGCTGCTCGGCGTGGCGCTGGTGCTGCGTGCGCCGATCACGGTCATCCCTCCGCTCCTCGCGCAGGTCCGGTCCGATCTCGGTCTCGACGCCCCGGGCGCCGGGCTGCTCACCGCGATCCCGGTCCTGTGCTTCGGGCTGCTCACCCCGTTCGCGTCGCGCCTGCTGCACAAGATCGGGATCAACCACGCGGTGATCTACACCCTGCTCGCCGTCATCGGCGGTTCGCTGCTGAGGTCTGCCGGCTCCGTGGGTGCCGCCATGGCCGGGACCGCGGTGATCGGCGCAGGCGTGGCGATCGGGAACCTCGCCGTCCCCATGCTGATCGGGCGTCAGTTCCGCCATCGCAGTGCGCTGCTGACCGGGATGTACAGCGCGACCGTCAACGTCGCAGTCACGATGTCGACGGCGCTGGCCGTGCCGGTTGCCGTGGCGGTCGGGTGGCGCCGGTCCGCCGCGCTCGGCGGCGTCGTCCTCGGCGCCGTCGGGCTGGTGCTCTGGGTGGCGGTCTATCCGCCTGGTGTGCGCGGTGCCAGGCCGGCGTTGCGGGCGCGTGCCGGCCTGACCGAGCCGGTGGGGCTCGTCCGGGACGGCAACGGTCCGCTGCCGCGCCCGGATCGGCCGGTGACCCGCTGGCCCCTGGCGTGGTGGCTGGTGGTCGCCTTCTCCGGGCACACCCTGTCCTACTACGCGGTCACCGCGTGGCTGCCGTCGGCGCTCGTAGACCTGCGCGGCATGACACCGGTCGACGCCGGGGTGGCTGCCAGCGTGTTCCAGGCCGCCGGCATCGTGGGACCGTTCCTCGTGCCGTTGCTGGTCGGCCGGCTCGGATGGCCGCAGCTGCAGACCGTCGCCGTGATCGCGGCCGGGTGGGCGATCCTCCCGATCGGCATGCTGCTCGCTCCGGGTGGGTGGCCCGCCTGGGCACTCGTCGGCGGCTTCGCGCAGGGAGCGTTCTTCACCGCTCTGTTCGCCGTGGTCATCGAGCGGTCTCGCGATGTCGACGAGAACCGCAGACTGTCGGCGTTCGTGCAGGCCGTGGGCTACTCGGTCGCGGCGACCGGCCCGGTGCTGACCGGCTGGGTGCACCAGCGGGTCGCGGGCTGGTCGGCTCCGTTCGCGCTCATCCTGGTCGTGGTGCTGGTGATGGGCTTCGCCGCGGTGCGGGCCGTGGGGCGCGACGCGGCGCGCTGAGTGCTCGGACGCGACCGGTGCGCCACCTCGGTCGAGCCGCCCTGGCCCAGCTGGCTCGTCGTCCGTCGGGTCTGACTGTGCGCACGGCCGTTGACGCATCGAGCGTGAGGTGCCTATCCTTGTGGAGCGCTCCAATGGAGCGCTCCACAAGAACTCAGGAGCTCGTGCTGGGCTCTCGGTGACAGAGACGTCGCGCGACCGCAACGGAGCCGGTCGCGACAGAGGGAGGCAGCAGTCATGGTGCGGTTGGGCGTCTACAACGCGATCTTGCACGACCGGTCGTTGGCGGAGGCGATCGGGGTGATCGCCGAGCTGGGCCTGGAGGGTATCGAGGTGAACTCAGGTGGGTTCCTGCCCCCGGTGCACATCCCGACGATCGACGACATCGTCGAGAGCGCGACCGCCGCCGAGGACTTCTTGGGCACGTTCGAGGGCACCGGCGTGCACCTGGCGGGTCTGAACTGCAACGGCAACCCGTTGCACCCGAACCCGGTGATCGGCGAGAAGCACGCCGCGGACGTGGTCCGGTCGATCAAGGCCGCCGCCGCGCTCGGCGAGCACCGGGTCGTGACGATGTCCGGCCTGCCCGGCGGTGAGGCGGGTGCGACGCACCCGAACTGGATCGTCAACGCCTGGAACTCCGCGGCGCTGGACGTGCTGGACTACCAGTGGCAGATCGCGGCGGCGTTCTGGAAGGAGGTCGACGCGATCGCCCGTGACCACGACGTGAAGGTGGCCCTCGAGCTGCACCCGCAGAACATCGTGTTCAACACCCGTGACGTGCACCGGCTGGTCGAGATGACCGGAGCGACGAACGTGGGGGTGGAGCTCGACGCCTCGCACCTGTTCTGGCAGCAGATGGACCCGGTGGCGGTGGTGCGCGAGCTGGGCGGGCTGGTGTTCCACTCGGCGGCCAAGGACGTGCGGATCAACCCGGAGAACGCTCGCCTGTACGGGGTGCTCGACAACGGGTTCCGCCGGCTTTCCCCGGACGAGCCGCGCACGAACCTGGGTGGTGACGAGTGGGCGAACGAGTGGCCCAAGGACTCCGCGTGGGACTTCGTCGCGCTCGGCAAGGGCCACCCGACGGAGTTCTGGACCGAGTGGATGCGCGCGCTGGCCGAGGTCGACCCCGACATGGCGGTGAACATCGAGCACGAGGACACCGAGCTCGGCCGGATCGAAGGCCTCGAGGTCGCCGCAGGCGTCCTCACGAGCGCCTACGCCGCCCTGTGACCTCACGAGACCGAACAGGAGCAGACGAATGACCATCAGGATCGGCCTCATCGGGGCCGGAGGCATGGGCCGGGCGCACGTGGACCGGATCGAGAACGAGCTGGCCGGCGGCAAGGTCGTCGCAGTCGCCGACGCCAACCTGGACAGCGCACGGGCCGCGGCCGAGCCGCTCGGCGCGACGGTGTACCGGACCGGGGACGAGCTGATCGCCGACCCGGACGTCGACGCGGTGCTGATCGCCACCTTCGGCAAGGTGCACGCCCCCGACGTGATCGCCGCCGTCCGGGCCGGCAAGTACGTCCTGTGCGAGAAGCCGCTGGCGACGACCAAGGAGGACGCTCAGGCGATCCTGGAGGCCGAGCAGGAGGCGGGCAAGAAGCTGGTCACCGTGGGCTACATGCGCCGGTTCGACAAGGGCTACCGCCAGATGCGCGAGGCCCTGGTCGCGGGCGAGCACGGCTACGCGACCCTCGTCCACTGCCGCCACCGCAACCCCACCGTGCCGGAGAACTACACGACCCGGAACATGGTCGACGACACCGCCTCGCACGAGATCGACATCTGCCGGTACCTGCTCGGTGAGGAGATCACCCGGGTGCGGGTCGAGCGGCCGCGCGCGACGAGCAACCGCTTCGCGCACCTCGAGGACCCGCTGGTGCTCGTGGCGTACACCGAGTCCGGAGTACGGATCGACGACGAGATCAACGTGAACCTGACGTGGGGCTACTCGATCGAGTGCGAGCTCGTGATGGAGACCGGGACCATCCGCCTCAGCGACCAGGAGCAGACGGTGATCCGGGACTCCGCCGGCAACCGGAACGCGATCTGCGCGAGCCACATCGACCGGTTCCACGACGCGTTCAACGCCGAGGTCCAGCAGTGGATCCGCGCCGTCGAGCGCGACGAGCACACCGGGTCGTCCGCCTGGGACGGCTACGCCGCGGTGTGCGTCGTCGAGGCGGCGTTGGCCTCGCTCGACGAGGCCAAGGGCCTGGAGAGGGACGTCCAGATGATCGAGAAGCCTGCGCTGTACGCCTGAGGGTGGGTGGGCGGGCACCGCGTGCGCCCGCCCACCGACGCTGACCGGCTTCGCTCGGGTTCGGCCGGATAGGAGTGGACGTCGTGAGCCAGCAGCTGAGCATCACGCTCGACCGGTCGAGTCCGGTGCCCGCCTACCGCCAGATCGCCGGTGCCGTCCAGGCGGCGATCGACGGGGGCACGCTGGCGCCGGGCGAGCTCCTCGAGAGCGAGGTGTCGCTCTCGGCCCGCCTCGGCGTCTCGCGCGCAACGACGCGGCAGGCCCTGGGTGAGCTCGTCCAGCGGGGGCGGCTCGTGCGCCGCCGTGCGACCGGGACGCACGTCACGCCTGCAGCGATCCACCGACCCGCGAGCCTCGGCGCGGTCTTCGCCGACATGGATGCCGACGAGCGCGTCCGTGTCGTCGCCACGGAGCACGCGCGGGTCCCGGCGAGCGCGGACGTCGCGCAGGCGTTGCGGGTGCCGCAGAGTGCGACCGTCCTGCGCGTCAGGCGTCTGCGACTGGTCGACGGTCGGCCGACCGCACTTCTGACGAGCTACTTGCCCGAGCCGTTGGCACCGGGGCCTGACGAGCTCGAACGGCTCGGCCTCGACGGGTACCTGCGAGCACACGGCGTCGTAGCCCGTACCGCCGCACAACGGATCGGTGCGCGCGCCGCCACCGCCGACGAGGCCGACGCCCTCGGCGAGCTGCCCGGTGCCTCGCTGCTGGCCCTCGAGCGGACCACCTTCGACGACGCCGGGCGAGCTGTCGAGTTCGCGCACGAGCTGTACCGGGGCATGCACACGCTGCGTGCCCTCGTCTCGACCGCCTGACGCCCCGCGGCGCGACGCGACGCGTCCGACCAGCCGCGGAGTGCGTCGAGCCGGGTCACGCGGGCGGCTCGAGCGCAGCCGCCGGCACGAACTCGGCCGGCGGCCGTGCGGGCACCGTCGGCTCGACCCGACATTCGAACCGGTGCCGGCCTGCGCCGATCGTCCGGGCTGGAGAACCGTCGGGCAGCAGGATCTCCGCCGACGTGCTCGGCGGGACGACCACCTCGACCTCGAAGTGCCCGCCGCGAAGCGACCAGGTGACGGCGGCCTGCCCGTACGGGCTGTCAAGACTCGCCTGCGCCGCGGTCAGGGCCGCGCTGGGGACCGGCGCGATCCGCAGTCGCCGGTAGCCGGGTGCGGCGGGCGCGAGCCCGGCGACGCGCCGGTGTCCCCGGGCGGCGCGGCCGGATGGCCGGAGTGGTCGCGTCCAACGCCCTGGTCATCCTCGGGCTGGTCGCCGCCGGCATCCTGGCCGTCGCCGTCGGCCACCCGCACCTGGCCTGGGTCGTGGCCGCGGGCGTCGTGTGGAACGGAGCCTGGGGTCCGGTGCCCTCCCTCTACCAAGCGGCAGCCGTGCGAACCAGAGCCGCCTCGCCCGAGCTCGCCGGGGCGTGGATCAACGCGACCTCCAACATCGGCATCGCGACGGGCGCGGTCCTCGGGGGCCGCGCTCTCGACGCAGCGGGGATCCCTGCGGTCGCGTGGCTCGCCCTCGTGCTGATCGCCGTGTCGATCGTGATCCTTGCGGTCGCACGCGGGGCGTTCGACGCCGCGCCGGCCCCGGCGCAGGCGACCGCGCCGATGGCCGAGGGCCTCGCGGGCGCGTCACGGTCGCCGTCGGCGTCCCCTGCCGGCCGGGAACCGGCCACCCGTGCCGTCGAGGGCTAGACGGTCCGTGACGTGCGCCGCTCGGCGGTCGCGGCCTGCTCGGACGCCCACCAGCTCGCCAGCAGCCGCAGCTTCTCCTCGGTGTCCGACCCCGGCGCCGCGGTGTAGGCGGTGAGGTTCAGGCCGTCGTCCGCGGGCAGGGCGAGGACGTTGTACTCGAGCTCGAGGAGCCCGACCACCGGGTGGTGGATCCGCTTGATGCCCTCGATGTGCAGCCGCACGTCGTGGCGAGCCCACCGGGTGCGGAACTCCTCCGACCGCGTGGACAGCTCGCCGACGAGATCCGTGATCGACCGGTCGAACGGGGAGCGTCCGGCGACGGTGCGCAGGCTCGCGACCGAAGCGTCGGCGATGTCGTCCCAGTCCGGGTAGAAGGCCCGGGACGCGGGGTCGAAGAAGATGAACCGCGGGTAGCTCACCGGCTCGGGCGTGCCGCGGTACAGCGGGTCGTACAGCGCCCGGCCGAGGGTGTTGGTCGCGACGATCTCGCCGCGCGGGTTGCCGAGCACCATCGCCGCGTCGGTGACCGAGTCGACCAGGTGTCGCAGGCTCGGCCGGACCGTCGGGTTGGCGGCAGGCCGGCGGCGAGCCCGGGTGCCGGCGTTGGCGGTGCGGGCGAGGTCGAACAGGTGCGAGCGCTCGGCCTCGTCGAACCGGAGCGCCGCGGCGATCGCGTGGAGGACCTCGTCGGAGACGCCGCGCAGGTCGCCGCGCTCGAGCTTGGTGTAGTACTCCACGCTCACCCCGGCGAGGACGGCGACCTCGCCCCGACGCAGCCCGGGCACCCGGCGGGTCCCGACGTCGGGCAGGCCGACCATCTGCGGGGTCACCTTCGCGCGGCGGGTCACCAGGAACTCGCGCACCTCGTCCTTCGACATGCCTCCACGGTAGGTGGCCGTTCGCGGAGCGAGGGAGGTACTGGCAGAACCCCCACCGACAGGACCTGGTTGCCCTGCGCCGACCGCGCTTCCCTGGGGGTGGCAACTGAGCGAAGGAGACCCCACCACCATGCGTGCCACTGTCATGTACGGTCCCGGCGACGTCCGGGTCGAGACCTTGCCCGACCCCGTCCTCCAGGCCTCGACGGACGCGATCGTGCGGTCCGTGCGAGCCTGCATCTGCGGATCGGACCTGCACCGTACCACTCGATGCCGGCCTCGGAGCACGGGGCGGCGATGGGCCACGAGCTGATCGGCGTGGTCGAGGAGGTCGGTTCCGCGGTCGCCTCGGTCGGGGTGGGAGACGTCGTCATCGTGCCGTTCGCGTACTCGGACAACTCCTGCCCGATCTGCCTCGACGGCTTCCACACCGCCTGCCCGCACGGCGGGTTCTTCGGTCCCGGCACCGGCGGTCTGCAGGCCGAGCTCGCGAGGGTTCCGCTGGCCGACGGCACCCTGGTCAAGGTTCCCGAGGTCGACCCCGCGACCGCGGACGACGGCCTGCTGGCCTCGCTGCTGACGCTGTCGGACGTGTACCTCACCGGCTACCACGCTGCGCACATGGCCGACGTCCGGCCCGGGCAGAGCGTCACGGTGATCGGCGACGGCGCCGTGGGCCTGTCCGCCGTGCTCGCTGCGAAGCGGATGGGCGCCGAGCAGATCATCCTCATGGGCCGCCACCGGGCGCGCACCGACCTGGGCCGCGAGTGGGGCGCGACCGACGTCGTCGCCGAGCGCGGCGGCGAGGGCGTGGCCACGGTGCTCGAGCTCACCGGCGGACTCGGCACGCACGCCGTGCTCGAGGCCGTCGGGCACATGCCCGCGTACGAGCAGGCCTACGGCGTGGTGCGACCCGGCGGGATCATCTCCCGCGTCGGCGTGCCGCAGTACGAGAGCGCCCCGGTCGGCTTCGGCTCGCTGTTCGGCAAGAACGTCCGGCTGGCCGGCGGACCGGCGCCCGTGCGGGCGTACCTCGAGCAGGCGGTCCGCGACGTGCTGGCCGGCGACCTGGCTCCCGGCGCGGTCTTCGACCGCACCATCGGTATCGAGGACGCTCCGAAGGGCTACCGCGAGATGGACGACCGCGAAGCCCTCAAGGTCATGATCGAGTTCTGAGGGGTGACGCGATGGCTACGACGACCTGGTCGGACGAGGTCCTGGCGGCGATCGGGGCCGCTGACGAGGTGCAGATCAGCGTGGAGCGGGCCGACGGCTCCTCCACCGACCCGACGCCCGTCTGGGTGGTCCGGGTCGGGGACGGGCTGTACGTCCGGTCCTGGAGGGGCGGGGACGGCGGCTGGTACCGCCGTGCGCTCGCGACGCGTTCCGGAGCCGTCCGCGTGGGAGGGGCCGATCACGCCGTCGCGCTCGGCGACGTCGACCCCGGCCTGCGGACGGCGATCGACCGTGCCTACCGTGCCAAGTACGGCCGGTACGGCGACGCCTACGTCGGCCCGATGACCGGCGACGCCGCCGCAGCCGCGACGCTCCGGCTGGAACCCCGCTGACTGCGCCGCCGGGCGCGGCGGGGCCCGGCAACCACCACCGATCCACCACGAGAGGAGCAGCCATGGAGCTGCAGCACGTCAACCCCGCCTGGAAGGCGCCGGCCCAGGCGTTCACCGGCGACGTCTACGTCACGCCGATCTACTCCGGCGCCGGCCCGTCGCGGATGACCGTCGCCCTGGTCCGGTTCACCCCGGGTGCGCACACCAACTGGCACAGCCACGCCGTGGGCCAGACCCTGCACGTCACCGAGGGCGTCGCCCTGGTCGGTACGCGCGACGGCCGGGTCGTGCGGGCGCGGGCCGGGGACACCGTGATCTGCCCGCCCGACGAGGAGCACTGGCACGGCGCCCCGGCGGACACCTTCGCCGCGCACCTGGCGATGCTCGAGGCGAAGCCTGACGGCTCGGACCCGACGACGTGGCTCGAGCCGGTCGCCGGCGAGGCGTACGACCGGGCGAACGAGGCCTGACCCGCCGTCACGCGCCGGTGGCGTCGGCCGCGCCCGGACGCCCGGGCAGCAGCGCCGCGACCGCGATGCCGATGGCGGTGAAGGCGATCACCCACCAGAACGTCGTACCGAACGCGGCGGAGACCGGGTCGACAGCGCCCGATGCGGTGAAGGTGGACTGGAGGACGACCGCGAGCAGGGCGATGCCGAAGGAGCCGCCGACCTGCTGCCCGATCCGGGTGAGGATGCTCGCGTGCGGGATCTCGTCGCGCTCCAGCCCGACGTATGCGGTCGCCATCAGGGGGATGAAGACCGCGCCGATCCCGACGCCGCGGACGAGCAGGGCCGCGCCGAGCAGCCAGCCGCTCGTCGTCGTGGAGGCCCAGGCGAAGGGAACGGTCGCCACGGTGGCGATCGCGAAGCCCGCGACGACCACCGGGCGAGGGCCGAGGGCGTCGGTCAACCGCCCGGCGAGCCCGCGGCTGGCCAGGGCGCCGACGCCCTGGGGGATCAGCAGCAGACCGGTCGTCAGCGGGTCGGCGCCGCGCACCTCCTGGAAGAACAGCGGGATCACGAACATCGCGCCGGTCAGGGCGACCCCGGCGAGTGCCATCAGCGTGCTGGAGGTCGCGAGCGGTCGGTGGCGCAGCAGCGCGAGGTCGACGAGTGCTCCCGGTCCGGCGCGCAGCGCGCGGACCGTGAAGCCCGCGAGCAGGGCCAGGCCCGCCCCGGCCGGGACCAGCACGTCCGCGTGACCGATCCCACCCTCCCTCGCCACGTTGCTCAGGCCGAGCACCAGGGCCACCACGCCGACCACGCCGAGCGCCAGTCCGAGGACGTCCAGCCGTGCCGGCCGGCTCGGCGGGTCGGCGGGCAGCCACCGGGACGCGAGCGCGAGGCCCGCGATGCCGAGCGGCACGTTGATCCAGAACAGCCAGGACCAGTCGCCGAGGTGGAGCACGAGCCCGCCGATCACCGGACCGAGGATCGGACCGAGGGCGGTCGGCAGGCTGACCGCTGCCATCAGGCGCCCGGGGCTGCGTCCGCCCGCCGCCTGCATCAGCAGCGTGGCCATCAGCGGCAGCATCAGCCCACCACCCAGGCCCTGGAAGGCCCGGAACGCGATGAGGCTCGTGGCGCTCCAGGCGAAGCCGCACGCCACGGACCCGAGGGTGAACGTGGCGAGGGCGAGCAGCCAGAGCCGCTTCCCGCCCAGGCGTTGCTGCGCCCAGCCCGCGGCCGGCAGCACGCCGACCATCGCGAGCAGGTAGGCGGTCGACACCCACTGGATGGTGTCCACGGGAGCGTCGAACGTGGTCGCGAGCTCGTGGATCGCGACCGCGACGATGGTCATGTCGAAGATCACGGCCATCGCGCCGGTCAGGATCGCCGCGACGACCCGGGTGAGGGCGGGATCCAGACCTGATGGGGAGGGGTCGGTCGCGAGGTTGCCGTCCGGGCGCTCCTCGGTCGGGTCTAGGGTCGCGTCGGGAGTGCTCATCGATCCACCTAAGGTACGAGACGTATCTTAAGTGGACGGTATCCGACCGGGAGAAGATACGCAATGTCCCTTAATGGCGAGGCGCCCGCGCGCCAGCGCCGGCGTGGTGCCGAGCTCGAGGACGCGCTCCTGCAGGCCGCCTGGGACGAGCTGACCGAGCACGGCTACGCCGACCTGACGCTGGAGGCGGTCGCCCAGCGCGCCGGTACGAGCCGTGCCGTGCTCTACCGGCGATGGGCGGGCAGGCGTGAGCTCGCGGCCGCCGCCGCGCGGCACGTGATCGTCCGGAACCGAGGCCCAATGCCGACCCTGGGCGGGCCGCTCCGTGAGGACCTGCTCGCGATCCTGACCTGGGCGAACGGCACCGAGGTGCGGACCACGATCGAGATCTTCGCTCAGGTCGGCTCGTACCTCGCGGAGGAGGGTCTGACGTTCGGAGAGGCCCGTGCACTGATGATGGGCGGCCGGTCGACGACGATGCACGACCTCTTCGAGCGGGCCGCCGAACGCGGTGAGGTCGACCCCGGGCGGCTGACGCCCCGGATCGAGTCGCTCGCCTTCGACCTGTTCCGGCACGAGCTGATCATGAGGTCCGGTCCGGTGCCGCAGTCGACGCTGGAGGAGATCGTCGACGACATCGTCATCCCGCTCGTTCGCGCGCGCGCCGGGCGGTCGAGCAGCTAGGCCTCAGCCCGGCTGCCCGGGCGCGCCGTCCGCCTCGCCCTCCGAGGGGGCCTCCGGCTCGGGGTTGATCGCCGCGAACAGACGCCCGCGGCGCGCGCCTTCGGGGCGCTTCGACGGGTTCGCGTCGCGACCGGCGAACGCATCGGTCAGGGCGACCAGGGCCTCGCCGAGCTGCTTCATCTCGTCGGCGGTGGCCCAGAAGGCGGACATGTTCACCATGACGGCGTCGTTCCACTCGGCCTCGGGGAACGGCTCGGGTGAGGTGAGCAGGGCGGTCAGCCGGGCGGCCTCGCGGTTGACGTACAGGGCGCTGAGCGCGCCGGCCGCGAGCACCGACTCGCGGTCGGCCGGGTCGGGCCGCAGGTTGAGGTCGCGGTGCACTGCGCGCCACGGCTTCTCCCGGCCGCGGGGTTCGGCGCGCGCGATGAAGCCGGCCTTCTCCAGCGAGCGGAGGTGGAAGGAGCAGTTGGCGACCGTCTGGCCGGTGCGCGCGGCGACCTCGCTGGCCGTGAGGTCGGTGCGCGCCCGGTTGAGGAGCTCCAGGATCTCGACGCGCAGCGGGTGGGCGAGCGCCCGCAGCACCGTGGGGTCGCTGGACCGCATCGCCGTGGACGCCTCCGTGGACGCCGCAGCGATCGCGGAGGTGGGGTCGGAGCCGGGTCGGCCCATCAGAACCGACCCAGCTCGGTGACGGCGTCGGTGTGGATCCGGGTGAGCCGTTCCTCGGCGAGCTCGAGCTCGCGGAGCAGGCGGCGGGACTCCGGGTCGCGGTACGGCGTGGGGCGCGTGCGGCGGATCGGGCGACGGGTCATCGTGCTCACCTCTCTTGGCGGCGGAACACCCGCAAGAGTAGTTGCGCAAGAACTATTGCGCAAGAGGTGTTGCGAATAGCGTCAGACCCAGCGCCGCAGCGTCTCGACCAGCGGCTCCGTCGGCCGCCCGAGGAGCGTGCGGATCTCGTCGGTCGCGTCGGCGAGCTCGCCGCGCCGGATGTCGGCGTCCATGCCCACCAGGAAGGCGACCAGCTGCGGGTCCAACCCGGCCGAGGTGAGGGCGGCGGTGTGCTCCTCGGGGCTCAGTCGCCGGTGCTCGACCGGTCGCCCGAGGACGTCGGACGCCGCCGCGGCGAACTCGTCGAAGGTCCAGGCGACGTCACCGCTCAGCTCGAGGGTCGCGTTCTCGTACCCGTCGGAGACGGCCAGCGCTGCGAGCGCTGCGGCGTAGTCGCTCCGGGGCGCCGAGGCGACCCGACCGTCCCCGGCGCTGGTGAGCACCACGCCGCTCGCCGCGGCCTGGGCGAACGTCTGCTCGTAGTTCTCCGTGTACCAGTTGTCACGGGCGATGGTGTACGTGAGGCCCGAGGCCCGCAGGTGCTCCTCGGTGGCCCTGTGCTCGGGGACGACCGCGAGTGCACCGGTGTCGGCGTGCGGTGCGCTGGTGTAGACGACGCGCGAGACGCCCGCGGCCTTGGCGGCGTCGATCGCGTTGGCGTGCTGGGTGACGCGCTTGCCCAGCTCTGAGCCCGAGACGAGCACCACGGTGGTGGCGCCGGCGAAGGCCGCCTCCATGGACGCCGGCGACTCGTAGTCGATCGTCGCCGTGGAGACCCCCCGGGCGGCGAGGTCCGCCAGGCGTTCCACGGCTCGGCCGGTGGCGGTGATCTGCGCGGGATCGACGTCCAGGTCGATCAGGGCCTCGACGATCAGGCGGCCGAGGTGGCCGGTGGCCCCGGTGACGACGTACGACATGGTTCCTCCTCCGTGCGGGCGGCGGACGCCGCCTCGTCGGTCGGCAACGGCGTCCGGGGCTCGAACCTTCCGAAGTGCAGGTACCCACTTTGCAGTAGGGTGCATACATGCAGGTAAGTACCCAGGTCAGAGCGGCACAGGGCGACCAGATGGCCGGAGACGTCGTCCACCTGGAGGACCTCCTGGACGACGGTCGACTGTCCGCCGCGTGCCCGACGCGCGTGGTGCTCGACCACGTGACCAGCAAGTGGGGCGTGCTGCTGCTGCTCGCCCTGTCCGAGGGCAGCCAACGCTGGAGCGAGCTGCGGCGCACCGTCGAGGGCATCAGCGAGAAGATGCTCGCCCAGACCTTGCGGACGCTCGAGGTCGACGGCCTCGTCGAGCGCACGGTGGCGGCCACGATCCCGCCGCGCGTCGACTACTCGCTCACGCCGCTCGGTCGCGAGCTGGTCGCGCACCTCCTGCCGCTGATGGGGTGGATCTCCGCGAACGCCGAGGAGATGCTCGCGGGCCGAGCCTGACCCGAGGCCCCCTGCTGCGAGCGCACTGCTCCTCCCGTCGCCTTGACCTGTCTACAGGTGCACGGTCGAGCGTGGCGGCATGACCATCACCGCGCCCGCCCGCCTCGTCGTCGACCTCGAGCTCACCGTCTCCGGCACGCCGGAGGAAGTCTTCCCGCTGCTGTGCCCCGTCCGGGAGTACGACTGGATCCCGGACTGGTCGTGCACGATGGTGCACAGCACCAGCGGGGTCGCCGAGCTGGGCTGCCTCTTCACCCGGGAGCGGGGCGAGACATGGATCACGACGCGGTACGAGCCGCCGACCCGGATCGACTACACGATCGTGCTCCCGGGCCTGACCGTCCGGACGCTGTCCCTGACGCTGGGGGGCTCGGGTCCCCGGACGACGTCGGTGGCGGTGCGCACCACGGCGACAGCGCTCGGGCCCGCCGGGGTCGGCGAGGTCCACGGCTGGACGGAAGACCACCAGCGGCAGCTCTGGCGGCTGCGCGAGGCGCAGCTGAACCACTATCTGCGCACGGGCAGCCCGCTGGCCCCCGACCCCACGACCGCGACGGTGTGACCGTCGGACGCCTCGCCGCCCGGTTCGGCCTGTCCCGCACGACCCTGCTCTACTACGACCGGCTCGGGCTCCTCCAGCCGTCCTCCCGCTCCGCGGGCGGCTACCGGATCTACGACGATGCCGATGTCGCGCGCCTGGCCACCATCTGTCGTCTGCGGCAGGCCGGCCTGCCGCTGGCGGAGATCCGGCGCGCGATGGACTCGGACGCCCCACAGCTCGTCGCTGCGCTGGCCGTGCGGCTCGGTGAGCTCGAGGACCAGATCGAGGTGCTGCGGGGGCGTCAGCGGGCGATCCTGACCTCCCTCGCCACCGGTCGCGAGGGCGACCGGACCTGGTCGCTGGACAAGGCGTCGCTGTCCGGGCTGCTCGTGGACGCCGGGGCGGACCCGGCCGGGCTCGTCGCCTGGCACGCCGCGGCGGAGAACGCCGACGGAGAGCTGCACCGACGGCTCCTGGAGTCCCTCGACCTCCCGGCGGACGAGGTCGAGCGGATCCGTGGGCTCGGGTCTCAGTCCTCCGGTGCCACCACGTAGGTGTTGCGACCGTTCCCCTTGGCGGCGAGCATCGCGACGTCGGCACGGCGGATCAGGGACTCCGCAGTGTCGCCGGGTCGTCCCAGCGCGGCGCCGATCGAGGCGGTGAGGCGGGCCGGCGTGGTGGCGCCGCGCAGACGGGTCTGGCCGACCGCGGCGCGGATCCGTGCAGCCATCGCGACGAGGTCCGTCGGGGTCACCGGTCCGAGCAGCACGACGAACTCGTCCCCGCCGTAGCGGATCACGTCGTCCTCGGCCCGCACCACGCTGACCAGGGTGCGCGCGACGGCGGTGAGCGCGTCGTCGCCGGCCGCGTGCCCGCAGGTGTCGTTGAGGCTCTTGAAGTGGTCGAGGTCCACCATGATCAGCGCGGCGGGATGCTCACCTCGCGTGGACCCGAGCCGCTCCGCGGCGCGGTGCTCGAGGAAGCGTCGGTTGCCGAGACCGGTCAACGGGTCGGTCATCGCCAGCCGCTCGGCCGTCCGGAGCTTCTGCTCGGCGGCCGTCGCCGGGGAGTCGTCGGTGAAGGTCTCGACGGCCCCGATGACCTTGCCGTCGTCGTCCCGGAGCGCGCTGGCCGTCACCCGCACGGGCAGCACGTGGCCGTGCTCGTGGTGCAGGTAGACCCGAACCGTCCGTTGCTCGCCGTCGGTCATGGTCGCCAGGAGCGGGCACCGCGCGCCGCACAGGGACTCGCCGGCCTCGTCGACGTGGTTCAGCAGACCGTCGCCGCACCAGCGACCGAGGGCCGTCTCGGCCGAGTAGCCGGAGATCCGCTCGGCGGCGGCGTTCCAGAAGGTGATCCTGCGATCGGGGTCGACGACGTACATGCCCTCGGCCATCGCCTCGAGCACGGCGGAAGGGTCAACCGCCGGGCGGTCGACCCGATCCAGCTCTGGCATGAGGCTCCTGGGGGGTGGGCGCCACGAGGGGGAAGCCCGGTCCAGGGCTTCGACATGAATGTCGGGGCCTCGACGGTCCGAGGCGTAGGACCTAGGTCGCGGAACCTCCGGGTCAGCCGAGGCCGTGCTCGGTCTCGAACTGGTCGACGGGCACCGGTCGCCCGAGCAGGAACCCCTGGCCGTGCTCGCAGCGCTGAGCCGTGAGGAACTCGAGCTGAGCAGCGGTCTCGATGCCCTCGGCGACCACGCGGAGGTCCAGGGCGCGCGCGAGCGCGACGAGCGCCTTCACGACCTCGTCGTGCTCACTGGCCTTGCCGAGCCCCTGGACGAAGCTCCGGTCGATCTTCAGCACGTCGAGCGGGAACCTCGCCAGGTAGTGCAGGGCCGAGTAGCCCGTGCCGAAGTCGTCGATCGCGATCCGGATCCCGCGCGACCTCAGGCTCGCCAGTGCCTCCTGAACGGCGTCGGAGTCCTCGAGCAGGAGCGACTCGGTGATCTCGGCGATCAGCCACGCCGGCTCGCAGCCGGTGGCGCCGATCGCCTCGTCGACCGCTGCCGCGACGTCGTCGAGCAGGAACTGCCGGGTCGAGAAGTTGACCGCGACCATCACGACGTCGTCTCCGGAGCGTCCGGCGTTCCATCGGGCGGCGGCCGCGCACGCCTGGTGAAGGACCCAGCGGCCGAGCCGCACGATCGCGCCGGACTCCTCCGCGATCGGGATGAACTCACCGGGCGTGACCGGTCCGAGAACGGGGTGGTTCCAGCGCAGCAGCGCCTCTGCACCGGTCAGGGGGCGCGAGGCGTCCATCCCGAAGACGGGCTGGACGTGCACCTCGAGCTGTTCGGTCACGTCGGGGTCGTCGAGCCCGCGCTCGATGGTCGACCGGCGCTGCATGGCCCGGCTCAGCTCCGGACGGAAGTACTCGATCCGAGCCCGGCCGGCCCGCTTGGCCTGGTACATGGCCATGTCCGCGTGCTGGACCAGGACCTCGATGCTGTCCCCGTCCTCCGGGTAGACCGCGACGCCGATGCTCGCGCGCGTCTGCACGGACTCGCCGCCGACCTGGTCCGTGACGGCGGCCATGATCCGCGTGGACACCGCGGCGAGGTCGTGCGGCGGGTCCAGGTCGTCGATGACGATGACGAACTCGTCGCCGCCCAGCCTGGCGAACAGGTCGTACGGGCGTAGCCGGGAGCGGACGCGGTCGGCCAGTGCCTTCAGCACCCGGTCGCCGCCGGCGTGACCCAGGGTGTCGTTGATCGCCTTGAAGCCGTCGAGGTCGACGAGCAGCACGGCCGCACGCCGCCCCGAACGGCTCGCGGCGGCGAGCATCGCGGGGGCCCAGGCGTACAGGGCCTGGCTGTTCGGCAGCCCGGTGAGCAGATCGGTGTGCGCGAGCCGCTCGAGGTCCTCGCGGTACCGCACGCTCTCGGTGATGTCCCGGCCCACGCCGAGGACGCTGACCACCTCGCCGTGCTCGTCGAGCTCCGGGACGTAGAGGACCTGATGGATCCGGGGCGAGCCGCCCTCCGGGTCGGGGACGTGCACCTCGACCATCTCGGGCGTCCTGGTCCGGACCACCTGGCTGATCGCGTGGGGTGCGGCGTCGCCGCCGTCGCCCAGGAGCTCGCTGGTCGTGCTGCCGAGAACCTTGCCGGCGGACGCCCCGAACAGCGCCAGCATGCGCGGGTTGGCGTAGATGAAGCGGCCGGCGGTGTCCCAGCGGGCGATCTGGTCGCCGGCGTTCTCCGCGAGGGTCCGGAACTCACGCTCTCGGTCGCTCGCGCGCCGTCGGGCCTCGGCCAGGTCGGAGACGTCGCGGCCGATCGCGATCGCGCCGGTGATCGCGCCGGCCGCGTCGAACTCCGCCCGGATCAGGATGCTGTGCGTGGCCTGCGCGCCGTCCGGGCGGTTCACGGTGACGGTGACCCGTCCGGGCTCACCGGTACGCAAGGCCTCGATGAGCACCCGCTCGTACTCGTCCGCTCCGGTCATGCCCGGCGGGGCGGACTCGGTCGGGCGCTTCCCGAGCACGCTCGTGGCCGTCGTGTTCACCCGCTGAGCGATCTCCTGGTTGCAGTACGTGGCGTACCCGTCCAGGTCGTAGCGGATGATGTTGTCCGGCGAGTTCTCGGCGAGGGTGCGGAACTCGGACTCACGGTGCCGCAGGTTGCGGTCGGCCAGCCAGAATGCCGTGACGTCGGTGGCGGTCAGCAGGATCCGGTCGACCGCGCCGCCGGGCCCGTGCTCGGCGAAGGCGGTCGCCACGAGCCGTCGCTCCGTGTCGTCGTCCACCCGCCAGTCGACCTCGCCCTTGGCGCTCTCCCGCCCCGGGTCGTCGCGCACCGTCGTGGCGAGCGCGACGACGGCGGACGTCGCCTCGCCGAACGGCCGGAGCTCGGGGAGGGCGGCGCCGCGCCAGCGCTCGACGGGGCACCCGGTCGCGGCCTCGAACTCCCGGTTCGCGTAGAGCACGTGCAGGTCCGCGTCGAGCCAGGCGACCAGGTCGGGGGCAGCGTCGACCCACGCCGGGGCCCGTTCGGCCAGCCCTGGCTGCTGCCACAGCTCGTCGCGAGCAGTCATGTCACGCACGCTCCGATCGGCGGGGGGCCGTCACCGCCGAACCTAGCGCGCAGGTCGGCGTCGACGCGCGAACCGCATGGGTGAACCGCCGCGGCCCGCCCTCTGGTTGACTCGGAGCACCAGGCCCCTGCCCCGGACGGCAGCGGCTCGGCGCGTCGCAGGAGGCGGCATGATCATCTCCACCGCACCGCTCCCCATCCCCGGGGACGTCATCGACCCTCCGCCGCGGCCCGCGCCGCCGGTGATCGGCCGGCTCGAGGCCCGTGAAGGCCCGCTCGGGGTCGTGGTTACCGTCGGTTTCCGGGCCTACAGCCGGTTCTCGCGCGCCCAGGTGACGCTGCTCGCGGCCGGGACCACGTACTACCTCTTCGTCGGGATGTTCTCGATCATCGCGTTCGCCTACGGCCTCACGACGGCCCTCGGGGCCGAGCAGGTGGCGTCCTACATCACCGAGGCGGTCGCCGAGGCGTTCCCGGGGCTGCTCGGCGAGGGCGGGATCGACCCGGAGCAGATGCGGGCCGTCGGGCAGACCACCTCGATCATCGGTGGTGTCGGTCTGCTCTACGCCGGCACCGGGGCCGTGGTGGCCGCGAGCCGCAGCATCCACGTCATCTTCGGCGCGGCCAAGGACCCCCGGAACGTCGTGCTCGCGCGGCTGCGCTCCCTCGGCTGGCTGTTCGTGCTCCTGCCGCTGGTGCTGCTGTCGTACGTGGCCTCGACGTTCACCGCGAACGTCGCCGACCGGCTCCTCGAGGTGCTCGGTGTGAGCTGGCAGGGCCCCGGCGTGCTGCTGAACGTCGGGTCGGGCGCGCTGACCCTCGTGGTGAACTTCCTGGTCATCTACCTGATGCTGGGCAACCTGGGCGGGATCCGGCCGCACCGCCTCGCCCGGCTGGTCGGCGCCGGGGTCGGCGGGTTCGCCATCGAGGTGCTGAAGACGCTGATGGCGCTGCTGGTGGGCTACACGATCGACAAGCCGCAGTACGGGGCCCTCGCGGTGCCGATCGGCGTGCTCTTCGTGCTGTACCTCCAGTCGCTCGCGGTGTACGCGGCCGCGTGCCTGACTGCGGGGATCGCGGACAAGGACGTCCCGCTCGACGTGCTCCTGGCTGCGGGCACCGAGAGCGCGCAGGAGGCGGTCGAGGCCGCGGCCCGCAGCGAGCCCGGCGACACCGACGGGCTGCGCGCGCCGCCGGGCGAGTGACCTTCCGCCCCCGCCCGGATCCGCCCGGCTCCGCCTCCGGCGCCCGGCGCCCGTAGCCAGATGTGGCCGCTGTGCGGTGTGATGGGTCCGACCGGGGCCGACTCCCAGCACTGCCGGGCGGGCATGCGGTGGCTGGCTGGGTGCGGTCTGCACGCGGCGCGCGAGGAGGCGCGAACGCCATGCGATCCGAACCCCACATCCTCGAGCTGCGCATCCACGGCGTGAACAACACGGCTCCCTACGACCTCCTCGAGGTCCCGGAGGAGTCCGTGGAGCGGTCCCGGGGGGACAGCGCCGGGAGCTTCTGGACGCCGACCTCCGACGCGCTCGACCGCGCCCGGGCCGACCTCGACGCCGCCGGCGGTGAGCCGGTCCCGGCCGACTACGTGCCGCCGACCGTCCGGCGCGAGGCGTACTCGTGGGGGCCGATGGCGCGGGAGTCCGGCGTGCCGTCCTGGGCCGCGGCGAACACCTGGGTGGTCCGGCTGAGCCGGGCGGGCTGGATGCTGCTCATCCCGTTCGGCCTCACGAACGCGGCGTACTGGACACGGGCGCTGCGAGCCAGGGACGCGCAGGGTCGCCCGCAGTACGGGCGGGGCGCGAAGCAGGTCCGGCTGTTCGGTTACGGCCTGACGCTGCTGTGGGTCAGCGCCGCGGAGACCGTCGCCTGCTGGCTGTTCGCGACCCAGTGCCTGTCCTCCCGCACCGAGTGCCGGGAGCTGCCGACCTGGTTGGCGGGCCTGTCCGTGCTGTCCTGGCCGCAGCGGATGGCCCTGGGCTCGCTCGTCCCGGTCGCGCTGCTGCTGCTGCTCTGGTGGCTCAGCCGGGGGTCGAGCAACCGGTACGAGATGCCCACCCAGAACCACGCGCCCGCGGCCTCCGGGGCCCCGGCGGCCGATGCCGGCGCGGCGGCCGACCCGACGTTGGCCGACCCGCGGCTGTGGTCCCGATGGGCTCTGACCCGCTCCTGGTCGTTCGTGCACCTCGCCGGCGGTCTGGCCCTGGTCACCCTGTTCGCCGCGATCGCCCAGGGCTGGAGCCGGGACTCCGAGTGCCAGACGATCACCACGACGGTGCGCAACCTCACCGCGTGCCTCCCCGTCCGCGGGGAGGCCGCCGGGTGGGTGCAGCTCGTGCTCGGCGTGGTCGCCCTGCTCGTGATGCTCGCCGCCGGCTGGCTCGCGGCGGTGACGACGGCCGACGACGTGCGGCCGGGTGCCGGCAACGTCCGCGCCCGGCTCATCGTGGCGCTGCTCGTCACGTCGGTCGCCGCGCTGGTCGTCGAGCTCGTGGCGCTGGCCCGCGACGTCACGACGGTCGAGCGCAGCACGCTCCCGGGGATCGACCTGATCCAGGGCGTGCTGCTGGTGACGCTGCTGATCGTCGCGATGGGTGGGCTCACCTGGCGCGGCTCGGCGAGGGCGGTTCGGACCACCGGGTCGGTCGCGTGGGTGCTCGGGGCCTCGCTGGTGCTCGTGGTGGTGTGGCCGGAGAGCATCCCGGCGCTCGGTGCAGCCGGCGCCCTTGCCGTGGCCTACGGCGTGATCTGCATCGTCGCGGCGGGTCGCCGTCGGGCCGAGGCGTGGCTCGGCCGGGGCCCCGGGGTCATGCTGCTCGTCGCCCTGGGCGTGGCGGTCGCCGGCGCCGGTGTGGTCGTCGTGGCCACCGGCGACTGGCTCAACGCCGGCCAGTCGGCCGCGCAGCTGTCCCCGGCCGTGCCGGACGACCCCGCGGCGACCGGTGCGCGCCTGCTCGTGCCGATCACCTACGTCGAGTCCGCGGTGGCCAGCGTGATCGCACTGGTCGTCGCGCTGGTGGTGATCGTCGGCTACCTGGTGCTCCTGCTGCCGCGTGGGCGGCTGATCGGTGAGATCGACGAGCCCCGCCCGCCGGACCACGCCGCCCTGGTGCGGGCCCTGCACGACCAGGGTGTGCTGCAGCCGGCCGGGCGCCTCAAGGAGCTCCGCGAGCGGCTGGACCTGCGGGTCCTGCGGCGCCGGACCCGGACGCTCGCCGCCCTGAGCCAGCGCGCGATCTGGATGGTCGGAGCGGTCGCGGTGGCGATGGGTGTGGCGCTGACGGTGACGGCGATCCTGTCGGTCGACGACGCGATGCACGCGGACGACGGGCCCGCGCTGACGCTGGTCGACCAGCCGTGGTTCGCGCCGCTCGCGGCCCTGGGCCTGTGGACCAACTCGCTCCTCTTCGCTGCGCTGCTGATCCGGGTCGTCACGGCGCCCGACCAGCAGAAGGGGCGGCCGATCGCGCTGACCTGGGACCTGATGTGCGTGCTGCCGCGGGGCGGCCACCCGTTGGGCCCGCCGTGCTACGCCGAGCGTGCGGTCCCCGAGCTGGCGGCCCGGATCGACGCGTGGCTCGACGGTACGGACCTGCCGAACGGGTCGAGTGACGCGGGCCGTCGCCGGGTCGTGCTCGGTGCCCACTCGCTGGGCTGCGTGCTGGCCGTCGCGGCCTTCTTCATGTGCCGCAGCGCCGGGGATGCGAAGGGCCGGGCGCGTGGGCGGATCGCACTGCTCACCTTCGGGTCCCAGCTGCGTCCCTACTTCGGGCGGATCCTGCCGGAGATGCTCGGACCCGCGGCCCTGGGGAACCTGCCGTGCTCACCGGGGACGACGGGGCCGGACCCCTGGGCCGGCGCGGACCCGCCGCACCGCACCGGCGAGCCGCTCCCGACGCCGGCGGACGGCACCCTGCTCGAGCGGCTCACGCCCGCACCCGGCGCTGCCCCGTTGTGGGTCAACCTGTGGCGGCGGACCGACTTCCTCGGCATGCCCGCGTACGCCTACTGGCCGAACCCGGTGGATCGTCCGGCCGAGGAGATCGACGCGACCGGCTACGTGCCGGTGATCGGCACGCACAGCAACTACCCGCGCACCGCGGAGTACCGGCACGCGATGGCGGACCTGGTCGCGCGGCTGGGTCGCTGACCGGCGGCGAGCGACGGCGGACCGCGGAACGACTGCGGCACCCGGTTCAGGGGGTGCGGCGAGCGAGCACCGCGAACCAGGCGGAGCCCGGGTCGTACTCGTCGCCCGCGAGCGAGCCCCACAGCTCCTCGACCGCGAAGCCGGCCCGGGCGAGCACGGGCTCGAGCGTGGCGGGGGTCCGGTCGGCGAACCACATGCGGTAGGTCGTCGTCCCGGTCTCGTCGGTGACCTCGTACCGGTCGCAGCAGACGTCGTCGGGGTAGTGGTGGCGGGACTCGCGAACCCGGTGCGGGTGCGGCCGCCAGAAGCCCGCGCCGTCGGACTCCTCGCTGTCCGGACGCGGCGGGTGGGCGTGCGGCGTCGACATGTCGAACACCAGCGCGCCGGCCGGCCGCAGCGCGCGGTGCACGGCGCCCAGCACGCCGTCGAGGGTGTCGGGGTCGAAGGTCGCGAGCTCGCCGTAGGACTGCAGGACGAGGTCGAACGCGCCGTCGTCGTCGAGGGTGCGGAAGTCCTGCTCGCGGTAGGTGACGGGCAGGTCGCCCGCGGTCGCCCTGGCGTGGGCGAGCGAACGGCGGTTGATGTCGACACCGGTGACCTCGCAGCCCACGGCGGCCAGCCGGGTCGAGACGAGACCCGGTCCGCAGCCGAGGTCGAGCACCCGCACGCCGGGCCCGGCCAGACCGCGCGCGACGAGGTGGGCCACGGCGCGGTCGAGCACGGCGGGCGCGCGGCTGGCGGCCTCGTGCCGGTCGTCGAGGTGGGCCGCCAGGAGCTGGGCGCCGATCCACGGGTCCGCCCAGAACGGTGCGTCGCTCGGCGTGAACGGGATGACGTCGGGGTGGGTCACCGGGCCTCCTTGCCTGGGCTTCCATCGGACTGAGATGCGTAATATATTACGCATATGACGGACGCGCCAGTCCCCCCGCGCCGCGCCGGCGACCTGCCCGAGTCGTCGGCCGGTCCGACCGACCACCCGACCGACCACCCGACCGACCACCCGTTCGACCACCTCTTCGGTCAGCTGTTCGTGCTGTTCCAGCACCTGACCCGCAGGGCCGACGAGTCGCTCGTGCCCTTCGGTCTGACCAGCCGGCAGTGGTTGCTGCTGGCGGTGCTGGTGCGCGCCTTCCCCGGGGTGGCGCCCACCCTGAGCGAGGCGGCCGCCGTGTTTGGGACCTCGCGGCAGAACGTCCGCCAGATCGCCGGACAGCTCGCGGACCGCGGATACCTCACGCTCGAGAGCGACTCGCGCGACGCCCGAGCGACCCGGCTCGCGCTCACGGCCAAGGTCGCCGTGTTCGACGAACCCGCGGTCGCCGCCGAGCAGCAGGCCCTTCTCGGCGCGCTGTTCGGCTGCTTCGCCGCGTCCGAGGTCGACGAGCTCGACCGCCTCGTGTCCCGCTGGATCACGCACCTCCAGGAGCTTTCATGACCGCCGTCCCGACCGTCGCCGCGACCGCCACACGGCCGCCGGCCCGCCCGCGCCGCGCCGGCGACGCGGTGCGCGTCGTCGTCGCCGTCCTCATCGTGCTGCACGGCCTCGTGCACCTGATCGGCGTCCTCGGCACGCCCGAGGGCACAGGCGCGGCGCCCGGCTGGCTGTGGTTCCTTGCTGCGGCAGCGGTGGTCGGGTCCGGTGTGGGCCTCGGCCTCGGGCGGCGCCACTGGTGGTGGCTGGGGCTACCCGCGCTGGTCCTCTCCCAGACACTGATCGTGGTCTCGTGGCCGCAGGCGTTCGCCGGGACCGCCGGCAGCGTCGTCCTGGGCGCCGCCGTGCTGCACGCGTGGTTCGCCGAAGGCCCGCGCAGCCGGCGTGCCCGCTACCGGCGCCACGCCGTCGAGGTCGACCGCGGCGCCTGTGCCGGCCCGGTGGTCACCGAGGCCGACCTCGAGC
Organism: Actinotalea endophytica; assembly: GCF_025717005.1. Classification (GTDB taxonomy): domain Bacteria; phylum Actinomycetota; class Actinomycetes; order Actinomycetales; family Cellulomonadaceae; genus Actinotalea. The sequence goes on along the minus strand of NZ_JAOVZU010000007.1, from coordinate 253,617 downwards.
CGCTGCCCGCACCGGCAGCGCGCTGGCTGCGCCGGGCCGGCGTGGTCGGGCGGCCCCGGCCCCTGGCGTTCCGAGCGGTGATGCGCGGCCGGATCCGCAGCACCGAGGACGCGCCGTGGATGACCTTCGCCGCCGAGCAGGTCAACACCGTCGGCGACACCTGGACGCGGTGGTTCCGGATGGACGCGACGATGCGCGGCCTCCCGGTCGACGTTCTGCACGTGTACCGGGAGGGCGACGCGTCGATGCACGCGCGGGTCGCGTCGATGGTGCCCGTCGTGTCGGTCGAGGGGCGCGAGATGGGGAAGGCGGAGACCGTCACGGTGCTGAACGACGTGTGCATGATGGCCCCCGCGGCGCTGCTGGACGCGCCGGTGACGTGGGCCGAGGTCGACGACCACCACGTCGTGGTGCGCCTGGCCTGCGGGGGCCACGAGGTCGCCGCCACCCTGGTGCTCGACGACGCGGGTGACCTGGTCGACTTCCGCTCCGAGGACCGATCGCGCACCGACGGCCGGACCGTCGAGCAGATGCCCTGGTCGACCCCGCTGACCGGGCACCGCGAGATGCCGATCGGACGGGTCGCCGGGGCGGGCGCCGCGGTGTGGGACGCGCCGGAGGGCACCTACACGTACATCGAGACGACGATCGACTCGGTCGAGATCGCGGGTGCGTGACCGGCCCGGCAGTCGCCTCTCGGCGGCTGGCCGCTCGTAGCGGCTGAGTATGAGGCCCGGGGGACATGAACCGGGCCGGCCACACGGGTGTCAAGCGTCCGCAGGCCCGGAACATTCCCGGTCCGGGGCGCGGCGCGAAACCGGTGCGAACCGTCACGAACCGGTACGACGGCGGCCGGCCCCCGAGCGCGGCATCTGGCGCGTGCTGCCGAGGTGCGATTGGATCGAGGCCATGAGTCCAGTGCTGCGTACCGCGACCTGCGAGGACTGCGAGTGGCACGTCTCCGGCAGCTCGGCCTGGAGCGCCGCGGACATCCACGAGTCGGACACCGGGCACACCGTGCGCCGGGCCGGCGCCGGGACCCCGGGAGATGTGCCCGACCCGTACACCGAGCCGCACGAGGACGAACCGACCGCCTAGCTGTCCGTCAGGCGGCGGCCGGCGCCGGTTCCGGATCGCCGTCCCCGGGCGGGAACTCCGGCGGGGGCCCGCCGACGAAGCACCGGCACGGTCCGTCGAGGTGCACGAACCCGGTCGACGGACGCGCCGCGCACGGTACGGGCAGCTGACCCGTGACGACCTCTTCACTCCCCATATCTGAAGAGAGCCGCGTCGCGCCCGGTCATGACACGGTTCCGAGTGCTCAGACGCGCGCTCGTCCCGCCGATGTGTCTGCACACGAGGTCGAGCCCGTACCGAGGGCCGCCCGAGCCGGGACGGAGGCGCGTCATGGGGCTGGCCCGCGCGCCGCGCGAGCCCAGTGGTGCGGACGACGGCGACGCGATCGTGATCCGCGCGCGCTGGCTCGGCGCAGCCCTGACCGTCCTGCAGCTCGCGCTCTACGTGCCGACCGACGGCGTCTCGGTACCCCGGTACTCGCTGTGGTGGGGTCTGGTCCCGGCCGGGCTCCTCGTCCTGGTCAACGTGGCCGAGCTGGTCGCCCGAAGGACGTCGACGCCCGTGCCGGTGGGCACCCGGCGGGTGGTCGGGCTGGTCGTCGACTCGGTCGCGATCCTGATGCTCATCATGTGCTTCGCGTTCGACGCGGCCAGCGCGCTGTGGACGCTGCTGCTCCTGCCGGTCGCCGAGGCGTCGCTGCGTCGATGGGCACGGGCCTCGGCAGTGACCTGGGTGGTGCTCTCGCTGGGATACGTGCTCGGGCTCGAGGTGTCCCACCGCGTGGCCGGGACCCCGTCGCTGAGCCTCGACTCGCTCACCTACCGGATCGGTGTGCTCGGCATCGTCACGTTCCTGCTGGTCGGGCTCACGAGGCGGCTCAACGAGCAGATCGCCAGCACCGCCGCCGGTGAGGCCGAGGTCGACCAGCTCCGTGCGGTCGCGGCGGCCGCGCGCCGGATGTCGGCCCTCGACGTACCGACCGTGATCCGTGAGGTCACGGCCGCCGCCGAACAGCTGGGCTTCGCCGAGGCGCAGGTCTGGTCGCGCACCGGACGGCTCGGTGAGCCGTCCGAGGGCGACGACGGGTACGACCTCACCGGATCGTTCGACCAGGTCGCCACCGCGACGCAGGACCTCGGGTGGGCCACCGTCGAGACCGCCCCGGCGGACCCGGGGCAGGTGGTGGTGGCCGCCGGGATCGGCGCGGGTGATGCCGTCGAGGCGCTGCTCGTCGGGCGGCTGGCGACCCCGGTGGACGTGCGGGTCGCCGACGGCCTGAGCCTCCTCTCGAGCCACGCGGCAGCCGCGCTGGCCAACGCGTTGCGGTTCGAGGAGGGTCGCGCCTTCGAGGAGCGCCTCGCCCACCAGGCGGCGCACGACGAGCTCACCGGCCTGCCGAGCCGGTCGGAGCTCGGCGAGCGCGCCCGGCGCCTGCTCGCGCGGGACCGTGGTCGGGACCGGCTGGTCGCGCTGCTGTACCTCGACCTCGACCGCTTCAAGCAGATCAACGACGTGCTCGGGCACTCGACGGGCGACGAGCTGCTGCGCCGGGTCGCCGACCGGATCGGCGAGCACATCCGGCCCGACGACGTCTGCGCGCGGCTCGGTGGTGACGAGTTCGTGGTGCTCAGCGGCGGTCACGCAGGGGTGATGACGGTCCTCGCGCTCGCCTACCGGCTGCGGTCCGCGCTGCACGAGCCGTTCGCCGTCGGAGACCTCACCCTCGACGTCGAGGTGAGCATCGGGATCGCCTGGGCGCCCGCCGACGGCGACGACGTCCACCTCCTGCTGCAGCACGCCGACGTCGCGATGCACGCGGCCAAGCGCAGCCGCGCCGGCGTGACGCTCTACCGCGACGTGCAGGACACCGACGACGCGTCGCAGCTCGGCCTGCTCGGCGACCTGCGACGGGCGCTCGAGAGCGGCGGGCAGCTCGACGTGTACTTCCAGCCGATCGTCGCGCTGGACACCGACCGTCCGGCGTCCTTCGAGGCGCTGATCCGGTGGCACCACCCGACCCGAGGGATGGTGCAGCCCGGCACGTTCATCCCCGTCGCGGAGAGCACGTCGATCATCCACCAGCTCACCGACGTGGTGCTCGAGCGTGCCCTGGCCGCGCTGGCGCGGTGGCGTGCGCACGGCATCGACGCGCGGGTGGCCGTCAACCTGTCGCCGCGCGCCCTGGTCGACGTGACGCTGACCCAACGGGTCGACGCGTTCCTGCGGGCCGCCGACGTGGACCCGGGATGGCTGTGCCTCGAGATCACCGAGGAGACCTTGGTCGACGACCCGGCGCGGGCGGTCGCCACGATGGACCAGCTCAAGGAGCTCGGGGTCCGGCTCTCGATCGACGACTTCGGCACGGGGTACTCCTCGATGAGCTACCTCAAGAGCCTGCCGGTCGACGACATCAAGATCGACCGCAGCTTCGTCACGGACATGCTCACCTCGGCCCGGGACGGCTCGCTCGTGCACTCGGTGGTCGAGCTCGCCCACCGGCTCGACCTCGAGGTGGTGGCCGAGGGCGTCGAGGACGGCGAGACGATGAGCGCGCTGCGCGCGACCGGCTGTGACCACGTCCAGGGTTTCCACGTCGCCCGGCCGATGCCCGAGGCGGACGTGCTCGCCTGGGCCGAGCGCTGGGCGGCCGAGCACGTCACCGCGCCGCAGGAGCGCTGAGACCCGGGCCGGGTTACCCTCACCCCACCGACGACGGGGTCGAGAGGACCGCATGGTCACCAGTCCGTGGGCGGCGTTGCCCGCCGGTACCGACACGGTGCAGCTGGAGAGCCGGCTGCGCCACGCGCACGAGGAGTTCCTCTCCGGGCGACGACCCGGCGCGGTCCGACGCGTGGTGCTGGACTCCTGGCAGCGCAGCCGACGCTGCGGGGTGGACCCGGAACGCCCCGAGGTCGACGCGAGCATGCCGGCCGCCGAGCTGGCCGCCTACCGCCGGGACCACCCGCTCGCCGCGCTGCTGCCGCTGGCCCGCCGGATCCTGCTGGACGGGTCGCAGGAGGGCCTGGTCGTCGCGCTCGCCGACGCCGGCGGCCGGCTGCTCTGGGTCGAGGGGGACCGTGCGGTGCGCCGCGCGGTCGAGTCCGCGGGCTTCGTCGAGGGCGCGCTCTGGGCCGAGGACCGGGCCGGGACCAACGCGCCGGGCATCGCCCTGGCCACCGACCACGAGGTCCAGGTGTTCTCCGCGGAGCACTTCGCGCTCCCGGTGCAGCCGTTCAGCTGCTCCGCGGCGCCCGTGCACGACGCGTTCGGGCACCAGCTCGGGGTGCTCGACGTCACCGGCCGTGACGGGGCGGCCGCGCCGCACATGCTCCCACTGGTGCGCGCGACGGTGGCCGCGATGGAGGCGGAGCTCGCGGTGCGTGCGTTCCACCAGGGCTGGCACCGCGACGCGGGGGCGCTGGTCGGCCCGGGCCTCCGGCTCGACGCGCTCGGCAGGTCGACCGGTGCGCTGACCGGTCCGGGCGTGCCGGGCGGGAGCCTCACGCTGCGCCACTCGGAGATCCTCGTGCTCCTGGCCGCGCACCCGCGCGGACTCGGCGCCGACGAGCTCGGCGCCCTGCTGCACCCCGACGGGCTGAGCGACGTCACGGTACGCGCCGAGGTGTCCCGGCTGAGGCGGGTCTCCGAGGAGCTCGTCGCGGGGTCGCGCCCGTACCGGCCGGCGGACGGGTTGGTCTGGGACGGCGGCCAGGTCCGGGAGCTGCTCGACCGCGGCGCCGTCGGTGACGCGGTGCGCCTCTACAAGGGCCCGGTCCTGCCACGCTCGGACGCACCGGGCGTCGCGCGCCTGCGCACCGAGCTCGACGTGGACGTGCGGGCAGCGGTCGAGGAGACCGACGATGTCGCCGCGGTGCTCGCGTGGTCGCTCAGCCCGGCCGGTGCCGACGACTTCGCGGCCGCCGAGCGGCTCGTCGCGCTGCTGCCCCCGGGGTCGCCCGGCGCGGCACGGGCCCGGGCGCGGCTGCGCATGCTCGACGACGACCTGGCCTGACGCCGCGCGCCCCGCCCTCGGCGCCGCGACGGCGCCGAGCCCCGCGGCCGGTCCGGCGGGCGTGCAACGGTCCTGCAACCCCGCGCGACCTACCGTGCCCGCGCGTCGCGACGAGGCGGCGCGGGGCGGGCCTGCGGCCACGTCCCACCGGCTACGGAGGTTCAGCCATGACCGTGTACGCCGCACCGGGCACCGCCGACTCGATCGTGAGGTTCCGGGACCGCTACGACCACTGGATCGGCGGGGAGTACGTGCCGCCGTCGTCGGGCGAGTACTTCGAGAACCCGACGCCGGTCACCGGCCGGACGTTCTGCGAGGTCGCGCGCGGCAACGCCGACGACATCGAGAAGGCCCTGGACGCCGCGCACGCCGCGGCGAAGACCTGGGGCCGCACGACCGCGACCGAGCGGGCCAACATCCTCAACCGGATCGCCGACCGGATGGAGCAGAACCTCGAGCTGCTGGCGGTCGCCGAGACCTGGGAGAACGGCAAGCCGATCCGCGAGACGCTCGCCGCGGACATCCCGCTCGCGATCGACCACTTCCGGTACTTCGCCGGTGCGATCCGCGCGCAGGAGGGCTCGATCTCCGAGATCGACGGCGACACGATCGCCTACCACTTCCACGAGCCGCTCGGCGTGGTCGGCCAGATCATCCCGTGGAACTTCCCGATCCTCATGGCGACCTGGAAGCTGGCACCCGCGCTCGCGGCAGGCAACTGTGTGGTGCTCAAGCCCGCCGAGCAGACGCCGGCCTCGATCCTGGTGCTGGTCGAGCTGATCGCGGACCTGCTTCCGGCCGGCGTGCTGAACGTCGTCAACGGGTTCGGCGTGGAGGCCGGCAAGCCGCTCGCGTCCAGCCCGCGGATCCGCAAGATCGCGTTCACCGGCGAGACCACCACCGGGCGGCTGATCATGCAGTACGCCAGCCAGAACATCATCCCGGTGACGCTCGAGCTCGGCGGCAAGAGCCCGAACATCTTCTTCGAGGACGTCGCGCGGGACCGGGACTCGTACTACGACAAGGCGCTCGAGGGCTTCACGATGTTCGCCCTCAACCAGGGCGAGGTGTGCACCTGCCCGTCACGCGCCCTGATCCAGGAGTCCATCTACGACGACTTCCTGGCCGACGCGCTGGAGCGCACCCGGGCGGTCAAGCAGGGCAACCCGCTGGACACGGAGACGATGATCGGTGCGCAGGCCTCCAACGACCAGATGGAGAAGATCCTGTCCTACATCGACATCGGCAAGGCCGAGGGCGCGAAGCTGCTGTGCGGTGGCGAGCGGGCGGGCCTCGGCGGCGACCTCGAGGGCGGGTACTACATCTCCCCGACGGTGTTCGAGGGCAAGAACTCGATGCGGATCTTCCAGGAGGAGATCTTCGGGCCGGTGGTCTCGGTGACGTCGTTCCAGGACTTCGACGACGCGATCTCGATCGCCAACGACACGCTCTACGGCCTGGGCGCCGGCGTGTGGTCGCGCGAGCAGGCGGTCGCCTACCGCGCCGGCAGGGAGATCGAGGCCGGCCGGGTCTGGACGAACTGCTACCACGCGTACCCGGCGGCCGCGGCGTTCGGCGGGTACAAGGGCTCCGGCATCGGCCGCGAGACGCACAAGATGATGCTCGACCACTACCAGCAGACCAAGAACCTGCTGGTCAACTACTCGGGCGAGAAGCTCGGCTTCTTCTGATCGGCACGCGGCGGCGGCCGGCCGGGTCGTGGTGCCCGAGGGTGCTCACCCGGCCGGCCGTGCGCCGCGAGGAGGAGGAACGATGGATCAGCCTTCTGCCGTGGCGAGGCGAGCCGGCGTGGACCGCGTCGCGGTCACCTCGGAGGCCGCGGCGCTGCTGCGAGCCCTCGCCCGTCGGCACGGGCCACTGATGGTGCACCAGTCCGGCGGGTGCTGCGACGGCTCCTCGCCGATGTGCTACCCGGACGGCGACTTCCTGGTCGGCGACGCGGACGTGCACCTCGGTGACCTGCGCGTCCCGGCCGAGCCGGGCTCGGTCGACGCGGACCAGGCGGTGCCGGTCTGGATGAGTCGTGCGCAGTTCGAGTACTGGAAGCACACCCACCTGACCATCGACGTGGTCGACGGTCGCGGCGCGGGCTTCTCGCTCGAGGCGCCCGAGGGCAAGCGGTTCCTGATCCGCTCGCGGCTGTTCACCGACGCCGAGTCGGAGTCGCTGATGGCCGCGGAGGCGGTCGGCGGGGTCTGAGCCGCCGCTGCGCGGGACGTTCGCGGCCCGAGCGGGCACGATGGGTCCCGACCCCCTCGCTCCGCGAGCACCGAGGAGACTGGATGATCAACCGTCGACACTTCCTGGTCGGGACCGCTGCCGTGGGCGCGGCCGGCGTCGTCGCCGCCTGCGCGCCGAAGCAGCCCACCGTCGGCAGCCCGGCGTCACCGGGCAGCGCGCTCCTCGCACTGTCCGACGTGCCGGTCGGCGGCGCGGCTCCCGCGACCACGGCGGCCGGCGACGCGATCATGGTCGCCCAGCCCACCGAGGGCACCGTCGTGGCGTTCAGCGCGATCTGCACGCACGCCGGCTGCCAGGTGCAGGCCAACGGCGACGAGCTGGACTGTCCGTGCCACGGGTCGGCCTTCGACGCCGCCACCGGCGACGTCCTTCGCGGGCCGGCGATCACGCCGCTGCCGTCGGTCGCGGTCAAGGTCGTGGACGGCGAGGTCGTCGAGGCCTGACCGTCCCAGCACGAGCGGGTGCCGGCCCGCTAGGTTCGACTGCGCACCCGGAGTCCGCGGGTGCGCTCGTCGCGGCGTCGCCGCCGGCCACCTGGGGGAATCCATGCGTCACACCGTCCTGTCCGCTGCGCTCGTGCTCGGTGCGGTCAGCCTCGGCGGTTGCTCCGCCGTCAGCGGGCTGTTCTCCGACGAGCCGCAGCGGGACGAGAGCGGCCAGGTGACCGAGGCGTCGACCGAGGGTGCGTTCTCGCTCGAGGTCGGCGACTGCTTCGACTCGACCGGCCTCACCGAGTACGTCGAGGAGATCCCGTTCGTGCCGTGCGGCGAGGAGCACGACGCCGAGGTGTACGCGAGCACGCAGCTGACCGGCGAGGAGTACCCGGGCGAGGACGTCGTGAGCGAGCAGGCGTGGACGTACTGCGAGGAGGAGTTCGCGAGCTTCGTGGGCGTGACCTACGAGGAGTCGGTGATCGACATGTTCCCGATGTACCCCGTCGAGGACGGCTGGAACGACCTCGGCGACCGTGAGGTCCTGTGCATCGCGTCCGACATCGACGGGGTCACCAGCACCCTGCGCGACGCCGGACGCTGATCAGCGCTTCGCGCCGGTGCGCATCCGGCCGAGCAGGCCACGCGGTGCAGTGCCGTCCGCGTCGGGCGACACCGGCGCGCGCTCGGCGCCCTTCATCACCGTCTCCAGCTCGTCGATGTACTCCTGCGCCGCCGCCCGCTGAGCCTCGGCCTGCTCGACCTTGCGCCGCAGCTCGGCGACCCGGTCGTTCAGCGTGGCGACCCGCTGCTCGTGCTCGATCCGCTCCCGTGCGGACGTCTCGCGGAGCTCGGCGAGCCGCGCGCTGAGATCGTCGACCGCATCGGCGCGGGCGCGCAGCTGGGCGAGACCTGCGGTGACACCGCCGGCCGCCATCGCGCGCATCAGCACGTCCAGGCGGACGGTGCGCTCCGACTCGCGGAGCTCCGACCAGGGACCCTGGTTGAGGAGCTCGATCCGGGACCGCTCGATTGCCTCGGCCACGGCCTGGGGGGACATGTCGATGTGCTCCATGGAGCGACGGTATGTCCGGATTGTCCGCGTGCGCTCCGGTGCAACCCGGTTTTCACCCGGCCTCGTCACCGGAATGGCGGCCGGTCGTGCTCACCCGGGTCGCGACGACGTCGGTGACGTGGTGGCCTGCCTCGATCCCGCGGCGCTCGAACGCGGTGACCGGCCGGTGCGGCGGGCGCGGCATCGGGCCGTCGTGCACCAGCTCCGGGTCGGCAGCCAGGACCTCGAGCATCACCTCGGCGTACGGCTCCCAGTCGGTCGCGCAGTGCAGCACACCGCCGGGCCGCAGGCGGGACCGGATCAGGGCCACGCGGTCCGGAGCGATGATCCGCCGCTTGTGGTGACGCGCCTTGGGCCACGGGTCCGGGAAGAACACGTGCACCGCGTCGAGACCGTCCGGCGCGATGCGGGCCACGAGGTCCAGCGCGTCGCCGTACGCCACCCGGACCGTGCTGAGGCCGGTGCGCTCGATCAGGCCGAGCAGGTTCGCCACTCCCGGCAGGTGGGCCTCGACCGCGAGGTAGTCCCGGTCCGGGTCGGCAGCCGCCATCGCGACCGTCGCCTCACCCATGCCCGACCCGATCTCCAGCACCACCGGCGCGGTGCGGCCGAAGAGGGCGGTCGTGTCGAGGTGACCGGCGGCGTCCACCGGCCCGGTGCCCAGCGCCTCGTCGTGCACCGAGAAGCCGAACCGCGGCCACAGCTCCTCGAGCGCGCGGGTCCGTTCCGGTCCGAGCGGGCTGCGGCGCGGGTGGAACGTGCGCACCGGGCCGCCGCGCTCGCCGCGCACGTGGCTGAACCGTGCGCCGACGTCGTTCACGCGTCGAGCCGCTCGGCCACCCAGCTCGCCACGGCGTCGAGGTAGGCGGTGCGGGCCGGCTCGGGGGACAGCGCGAGGTCGTGCACCCCGCCGGGCACGGTGACCAGGGTGACGTCGTGGCCCAGCCGCGGTGCGAGCCGCCGGGTCTGCTCGACCGAGAGCACCGAGTCGGTGCGGTCGAGCGCGTCGTGCCACCGGTCGGCCGGGCCGGACGCGTCCGACGTGAGGACCAGTACCGGCACGTCGATCGTCAGCCCCCGCGCGACCGCCTTCTGCGCCCGGCGGACCGAGCGCATCCAGCGGGCCCGCACGCCGAAGCCCTCGTCGGGCTTCCAGGCGAGGTCGTAGGTCCACCCGCCGCCGGCCGGGTCGTGCAGCCACCCGCCGTAGTGCGGTGCCAGCTGCCCGACCTCGAGGTCCGGGGCCACCCGGGCCAGCGGCGCGAGCGCCCTCGTGGTGACGGTCCGGTCGAACCAGCCGCGGTTGAGGTCGAGCCATGGGCTGTTCAGCACGAGAGCGTCCAGGGCCGGCCCGGCGGGCCGGGCGGCGCGGGCGTGCGCCCACAGTGCGGCGATCAGGCCGCCCGTGGAGTGGCCCATGACCACGATCTCGTCGTGCCCGAGCTCCTCGCGCAGCACGCGTACGGCGGCGTCGAGCTCTTCGGCGTGCACGGAGATGTCGGCCACCACGTTCGGCGGACGACCCGGTCGGATCGACCGCCCGTAGCCCCGCAGGTCGATCGCGTACAGCTCGCGGCCGAGGCCGTGCCACAGGTCGGCGAGGTGCGGGTGGAAGAAGTAGTCGACGAAGCCGTGCACGTACAGCGCGGCCCCGCGGCGGGCCGTTCCGTCCGGCTCGGGACGGACCAGAGTCGCGAGCGCCTCACCGTACGCGTCCGGCCGCAGCGGCAGGTCCCGTGCCTGCCAGCCGGGACCGAGGACGTCGGTCCGCCACACGTCAGTGCTCCGCCTTGACCGCGATCACCGGGCTGTCCGCGTCGAGCAGGATGCGCTGCGACGTCGAACCGAGCAGCAGCTTGCCGACGGGTGTGCGCCGCCGCACGCCGATCACGATCCCGCGGACGTGCTGGTCCTTCTCGAGCGCGAGGATCTCCTCGGCAGCGTCGTGCCCGCGCACCAGCTGGCGGACCTGGAACCCGACGCCCTCGGCGGAGAGGCGATGCTCGAGGTCCACCAGCTCGGTGTCCGTGGCGAACGTGTCGTCGTGCGGGTCGCTGCTGGCCGAGACGTTCACGACCAGCAGGTCGTCGCCGTGGTGGCGCGCCTCGGCGATGCCGTGGTCGAGAGCCGCCTCACCCTGCGGGGTGGGCGTGTAGCCCACGATGATGATCATGGCCGCGGCGGCTCCTCCGGATCGGCCGGCGGCGGGGTCTCCGGGGTCTCCGGGGCCGCCGGGGCGGGCGGAGCCGTCGGTTCTGCGGCCGTCGGTTCTGCGGCCGGCGGCTGTGCGGGCGGCGGGGGCGGGGGTGCCGGGACCTCGGCGGTCGGCTGCTCCGCGCCCGAGGTCGGGACCTCGATCGTCGGCTGCTCGGCCACCGGCGTCGGGAGCACGGCGGTCGGCTGCTCGGCCACCGGCGGAGGTGGCGGCGCCATCGGCTGTGCCCCGGGCGGCGGGGGCGGGGGTGCGTAGCCCGGCGCGGGTGCGGCCTGCCACTGGCCCTCCGGTGCGGCACCGGCCGGCGGGAGCGACGTGGTCGGGCCAGCGGTCCCGCTCCCGCCGCGGCGGGCGAGCAGGACGATCCCGGTCACCGCGGCGGCGAGCACCACGGCGGCGACGATGAGGATCCACCACGGGAAGCCGGAGCCCGAGGACGTCGCGTCGTCCCCGGCGTCGATCGGCTCTGCGGTGACCTCCTCGGCGGGCTCTGCGGTGACCTCGTCGGTCGGCTCCGCGGTGGCCTCCTCGGTCGGCGACGCCTCGCCGCCGGCGATCGCCGAGCCGCGCGCGCTGAGCTCGGTGACCTCGCCATACGGCGGGGTCCAGGTCACGGTGGTGCCGTCGAGCGTGCCGTTGTGGTCGCTGACCGCTCCGGGGAACGTGACCGAGTACTCCATGACGAACGTGTCGAGGAACATCTGGGTCATCGGGTCGGACGTGTCCGTGGTGTCCATGCCCTCTTCGTCGGTGAGGTCCACCGAGCCGGACACGACGAACTCGTCGCCGTCCCGCTCGATGGTGAGCTCCTCGTTCGAGACGGCCGACAGCGGCGCGTTCTCGACGGTGTACCGCATGCCCGTGTAGCCGTCCTCGGCGTACGGCTCGGAGCTGGCACCCTCCGGTGCGTCGGAACCGAGGTCGTACTCGTCGAACATGTCCTGCGGGTCGGTGTCCATGGACTCGGCGAACTCGTCGGAGATCGCCAGGACGACGGACAGCGACGCGGTGTCGTCCGGGTTGAGCGCGATGTCGTACTGGGTCTTCATGCACCCGCTCAGCGCGAGGACGCTGGCCGCAGCCACGCCGATCGCGACGACGCGGCGCCGGGCGATCGACCGGCGCGCGGTGCCGGTGGTGTCGGTGACGGTCATGCAGACATCCTGCCGACCCGGCGGCGGCGCCGGGAGCCCTTTGATGATCGGGATGGTGAATCCTCGCATCTGCGAGCATCCGCGTTCACCTGGAAGACGCAGAGTTGAGCGGAATAGACTCAACTCTGCGTGAGTTGGTTTCGGCAGAAGAGAGTCGTACCCCACCAGGAGGCACGGACCACATGGACCCGCAGTTCACGACCAAGTCGACCGAGGCGCTCGCCGCGGCGCTGCAGGCCGCGACCGCGGCCGGCAACCCCCAGCTCGAGCCGGTGCACGTGCTCGAGGCCCTGCTCGCCCAGCCGGGCGGTGTGGCGGGCGCGCTGCTCGACGCGGTCGGTGTCGACCGCGCTTCGCTGGCCGAGCGGCTGGCCGCCGCGCGCGCCACGCTGCCCAGCGCGTCGGGTCAGACCGCCCAGCCGAGCGTCTCGCGTGCGCTCAGCGTGGCGTTGAGCGCGGCCGGGTCCGAGGCCCAGGCGCTGGGCGACCAGTACGTCTCGGCCGAGCACCTGCTGATGGGGATCGCCGCGGGCGACTCGTCCGCGGGGCAGGCGCTCAAGGCCGCCGGCGCGACCCGCGACGCGCTCGCCGGTGCGCTGCCCGGCGTCCGCGGCTCGGCGAGGGTCACGTCCCCCGACCCGGAGGGCACCTACAAGGCGCTCGAGCAGTACGGCGTCGACCTCACCGCCGCCGCCCGGGAGGGGCGCCTGGACCCGGTGATCGGTCGCGACGCCGAGATCCGGCGCGTGATCCAGGTGCTGTCCCGGCGGACCAAGAACAACCCCGTGCTGATCGGCGAGCCCGGTGTCGGCAAGACCGCCGTCGTCGAGGGCCTGGCCCAGCGGATCGTCAACGGCGACGTGCCCGAGTCGTTGCGCGACAAGCGGCTGATCGCGCTCGACCTGGCGTCGATGGTCGCCGGCGCGAAGTACCGCGGCGAGTTCGAGGAGCGGCTCAAGGCCGTGCTCAACGAGATCAAGGACTCCGACGGCCAGGTCGTCACCTTCATCGACGAGCTGCACACCGTGGTCGGCGCGGGCGCCGCGGAGGGCAGCATGGACGCGGGGAACATGCTCAAGCCCATGCTCGCCCGCGGTGAGCTGCGCCTGGTGGGTGCCACCACCCTGGACGAGTTCCGCGAGCGGATCGAGAAGGACCCCGCGCTCGAGCGCAGGTTCCAGCAGGTCTTCGTCGGCGAGCCGTCCGTGGAGGACACCGTCGCCATCCTGCGCGGCATCGCGCCCAAGTACGAGGCCCACCACCAGGTCACCATCTCGGACGCGGCCCTGGTCGCCGCGGCGACCCTGTCCGACCGGTACATCACCGGCCGCCAGCTGCCCGACAAGGCGATCGACCTGGTCGACGAGGCGGCCTCCCGGCTGCGCATGGAGATGGACTCCTCGCCGATCGAGATCGACGCGCTGCAGCGCGCCGTGACCCGGCTCGAGATGGAGGAGGCCTACCTCGCCGAGGCGGACGACGACGCGTCCCGCGACCGCCTCGAGCGGCTGCGCGCCGAGCTGGCCGACCGCCGCGAGGAGCTCGCCGGCCTCACCGTGCGCTGGGAGTCGGAGAAGGCCGGGCACAACCGGCTCGGCGAGCTGCGCGCGCGCCTGGACGAGCTGCGGATCGCCGCGGACCGGTTCCAGCGCGACGGCGACCTGGCGGCCGCCTCGCAGCTGCTCTACGGCGAGATCCCGGCCGTCGAGTCCGCGATCGCCGAGGCCGAGGTGGCCGAGGAGCGCGTCGAGGAGTCCACCGAGCCGCCGATGATCTCGGAGAAGGTCGGCCCGGACGAGATCGCCGAGGTGGTCTCGTCCTGGACGGGTATCCCGACCGGGCGCCTGCTCGAGGGCGAGACCGCGAAGCTGCTCCGGATGGAGGAGGTCATCGGTGCCCGGCTGATCGGTCAGGCGAAGGCCGTGCAGGTGGTCTCGGACGCGGTGCGCCGCGCGCGGGCCGGCCTGTCCGACCCGGACCGGCCGACCGGGTCGTTCCTGTTCCTCGGTCCCACGGGCGTCGGCAAGACCGAGCTCGCCAAGGCGCTCGCCGACTTCCTGTTCGACGACGAGCGCGCCATGGTGCGGATCGACATGTCGGAGTACTCCGAGCGGCACTCTGTCGCGCGCCTGGTCGGTGCGCCTCCCGGGTACGTCGGCTACGAGGAGGGCGGTCAGCTCACCGAGGCCGTGCGCCGCCGGCCCTACTCGGTGATCCTGCTCGACGAGGTCGAGAAGGCCCACCCCGAGGTCTTCGACATCCTGCTCCAGGTCCTCGACGACGGTCGGCTGACCGACGGCCAGGGGCGCACCGTCGACTTCCGCAACGTGATCCTGGTGCTCACCTCGAACCTCGGCTCCCAGCACCTGGTGGACCCGACCCTGACCGGCCGCGACAAGCGCGAGCGGGTGATGGCCGCGGTCCGCCAGGCGTTCAAGCCGGAGTTCCTGAACCGCCTCGACGAGATCGTGCTCTTCGACGCGCTCACGCCGGAGGAGCTCAGCCGGATCGTCGAGCTCCAGGTGCGGATGCTCGCCGGGCGGCTCGCCGATCGGCGGATCACGCTCGAGGTCACCGACGACGCCAAGCACTGGCTCGCCGCCGAGGGCTACGACGTCGCGTACGGCGCCCGCCCGCTGCGCCGGCTGGTGCAGCGCGAGATCGGCGACCGGCTGGCGACCATGCTGCTGTCCGGTGCGGTGCCGGACGGATCCACGGTCCAGGTCGACGTGAACGCCGACGCCGACGCCGGCGGACTCGTGCTCGGGCTCGGCTGAGCCACGGTCCGGTCACGAAGCGGGTGAATCGCCGTGACAACGCTGGGCGAGCCCGTGTGCCCGGCGCTAGCGTCGACACGTGGACTGGGACCGGTTCGGTGCAGTGCTGTTCGACATGGACGGGGTCCTGACCCCGACTGTCGAGATCCACAAGCGTGCCTGGCACGCCCTGTTCACCGGCTACTTCGATGCGCACGGCGTCACGCCGCCCTACACCGAGGACGACTACTTCGCGCACGTCGACGGGCGCCCGCGCTACGAGGGCGTGCGGGAGTGCCTGGCCTCGCGCGGCGTCCAGATACCCGAGGGTGAGCCGAGCGACCCGCCGGACGCCCTGACCGTCTGCGGCCTCGGCAACTCCAAGGACGCCGAGGTGAACCGGATCCTGGCGACCGACGGTGTACAGCCTTACCCGGGCTCGATCCACCTGCTCGACCTGCTCGCCGAGCGCGGCATCCCGGTCGCCGTCGTCTCGAGCTCGAGGAACACCCGCACCGTCCTGGCCGCAGCCCGGCTGACGGACCGGTTCGGCTCGATCGTCGACGGGGTGCGGGCCGCCGAGGAGCACCTGCCCGGCAAGCCGAAGCCGGACACCTACCTGCGTGCCGCCGAGGACCTGGGCGTGCCGGCCGCGCGGGCCGTGGTGGTGGAGGACGCCGTCTCCGGTGTCGCGGCCGGGCGGGCCGGCAGCTTCGGGCTCGTGATCGGCGTGGACCGCGGGGTGGGTGCCGAGGCCCTGCTCCGGTCCGGGGCCGACGTGGTGGTGAACGACCTCGAGGAGCTGACGTGAAGCGCGGGCATCGCGGCGCGCACGCCGCGGGCGGAGGCATGCCGGACTACCTCGACCGCACCCGGTTCCCGGTCGACCCGTGGCGGCTGACCGAAGAGTTCTTCAGCCCGGTCGACCTGGGCGTGGCCGAGACGCTGTTCGCGGTCGGCAACGGCTACGTCGGCATGCGTGGCACGTTCGAGGAAGGCCGCGACGCGGTCAACCACGGCACGTTCGTCAACGGCGTCCACGAGACCTGGCGGATCCAGCACGCCGAGCAGGCGTACGGCCTCGCGGAGGTCGGCCAGACGATCGTCAGCGCGCCGGACGCGACGCTGTTCGAGCTGTACGTCGACGACGAGCCGCTCGTGCTCTCCGTCGCGGACCTGATCGACTACCGGCGCAGCCTCGACTTCACCGACGGCCTGCTGCGCCGCGAGCTGATCTGGCGGACCCCGAGCGGGCACCGGGTGCAGGTGCGCTCGCAGCGGATGACGTCGTTCGTGCAGCGGCACCTCGCGGTGCTCACCTACGAGGTCACCGCGCTCGACGACGAGGTCCCGATCGCGATCTCCGCGCGCGTGGTCAACCGCGAGGACGGCGAGCACCGGACCGCGGCCGACGAACGCGGTGGCACGGTGGACCCGCGGCGTGGCGAGGAGGTCGTCGGGCGGGTGCTGCACCCCGAGGTGCACTGGGGCGACGAGGACCGGGTGCTCCTCGGATACCGCTGCGAGAACTCCGGCAACACCATCGCGGTCGGCGTGGACCACATCCTGGAGACCGAGAACGAGCTGGAGACCGTCTACGAGGTCACCCCGGACCGGTCGCGGCACGTGTACCGCGGTCTCGCCATGCCGTTCGTGCCGATCACGGTGACGAAGGTCGTGGCCTACCACTCGTCGCGTGGCGAGCCCGCCGGTGAGCTGATCACCCGGGTGCGCCGCACCCTGGACCGGGTGCGGGCGCAGGGCGTCGAGCAGCAGCTGGCCGACCAGCGGGCGTGGCTCGAGGACTACTGGGCCCGCTCGGACGTCGAGGTCGAGGACCAGCCCGAGATCCAGCAGGCGATCCGGTGGTGCCTGTACCAGGTCGCGCAGGCGTCGGCCCGCGCCGAGGGGCAGGGCATCCCGGCCAAGGGGGTCACGGGTTCGGGGTACTCGGGGCACTACTTCTGGGACACCGAGACCTACGCGGGGCCGTACCTCGTCTACCCCTCGCCGTCGTTCGCGCGGAACGCGCTGCGGTTCCGCGCGACGATGCTGCCCGCTGCGCGGCGGCGGGCCGTCGACCTGACCCAGCGCGGCGCGCTGTACCCGTGGCGCACGATCAACGGCGAGGAGGCGTCGGCCTACTACGCGGCCGGCACCGCGCAGTACCACATCAACGCGGACATCTCCTTCGCGCTCAGCACGTACGTCAAGGCCACCGGGGACGAGGAGTTCCTGGCGCGCGAGGGGATCGACATCCTCGTCGAGACCGCGCGGATGTGGGCGGACCTGGGCTTCTGGCGCGGCAACGGCGAGGACTCGTTCCACGTGCACGGTGTGACCGGCCCGGACGAGTACACCACCGTGGTGAACGACAACCTGTTCACCAACGTCATGGCTCGGTTCAACCTGTGGCGCGCCGCCGACGCGGTCGGCGAGGTCGCGGCGCGCTGGCCGGTGCACTACGAGCGGATGGTGCAACGCCTCGGGCTCTCGGCGGACGAGGTGCTGGAGTGGCGGCGGGCCGCGGACGCCATGGAGATCCCGTACGACGCGCGGCTCGGCATCCACCCGCAGGACTCGCTGTTCCTCGAGCGCGAGGTGTGGGACCTGCCGAGCACGCCACCGGACGAGCTGCCGCTGCTGCTGCACTACCACCCGCTGGTGATCTACCGCTTCCAGGTGCTGAAGCAGGCAGACGTCGTGCTGGCGCTGTTCCTGCAGGGGGAACACTTCACGCTGGAGGAGAAGCGCGCCGACTTCGCCTACTACGACGCGATCACGACCGGTGACTCGACGCTGTCCGGCGTGGTCCAGGCGATCATCGCGGCGGAGGTCGGCTACCACGACCTCGCGCTGCGCTACTTCCACGACGCGTTGTTCGTGGACCTGGCGGATCTGCACGAGAACACCGCCGACGGGGTGCACGTCGCGTCCGCGGGTGGGGTGTGGAGCGCGCTGGTCTACGGGTTCGGCGGCATGCGTCACCACGGCGACCAGCTGACCTTCGCGCCGCGTCTGCCGATGAGCTGGCCATCGCTGACCTTCCGGGTCGCGGACGGGCCCACGAGGCTCAAGGTCGTGGTGCGGCAGGACACCATGGACCTCACGGTCGAGGTGGGCGAGGAGATCACGGTCGCGGTGCTCGGCAAGCCGGTCACGGTCACCTCGGTGCACCCGGTCACGGTCGCGCTGCAGAACCAGGGTCCGCGGATCGACGGGATGCCGGAGGCGACGGCGTTGCGCGGCACGCTGCGTGCCGACGGCACGGTCATCACGGCCTCCGTGCCGCACCACTCGGGACGCAACCGGTAGCGGACGGGGCCGGCCCGCGGGTGCCGGAGGCGGCTGGAATATACCCCGGGGGGTATAGTGTTCTCCGCCGTAAGGAGGCCCCATGCCCGCGACGACCGCACACAAGGTCCTGGTCTTCACGACGCCCACGTGCTCGTGGTGCAACCGGCTGAAGGCGTACCTGCGGGAGCGCCGGGTGCCCTTCCGCGAGGTCGACGTCTCGCGGGACACGTCCGCGGCACGCGACGTGCAGCGCCGGACCGGGCAGATGGGCGTGCCGGTGATCGTCATCGACAACAAGCCGATCGTCGGGTTCGACCGGCCGAAGATCGACCGGCTGCTCGGGCTGACCTCGCGCTGACCGTTGGATCGCCGACGCACACCCCGTGATCGACGACAGCCTGACCCACCGCGGCCCTGACCCACCGCAGCTCTGACCCACCGCAGCCCTGACCAACCGCAGCCCTGACCCACCGCAGCTCTGACCCACCGCAGCTCTGACCCACCGCAGCTCTGACCCACCGCAGCTCTGACCCACCGCAGTACCGATCGAAAGGAACCCCATGTCCGAGTCCGTGACCCCGCTGGGCAGCCGAGTCCTCGTCGAGATCCTCACCGAGGACTCGATGACCGCGTCCGGCCTGGTCATCCCCGACACTGCCAAGGAGAAGCAGCAGAAGGGCGTCATCGTCGCGATCGGCGACGACGAGGAGACCATCACGGTCAAGGTCGGCGAGCGCGTGCTGTTCCCGAAGTACTCCGGCACCGAGCTGAGCATGGACGGCGCCGACTACCTGGTGATCGACGCGAACGACCTGCTGGCCGTGCTCGGCCGCTAACGGCCGGCCCGCGAGGCGCGACCTCACGAGGCGCGACCCCGCGAGGCGCGACTTCGCGAGGCGCGACCCCGCGACAGCACCGGAACCGCTCCGCACCAGCGACCCCGCGACGGGCTGGTGCGGAGCGGTTCCGGTGTCTTGGGCCGGTGCGGCGGGGGCCCGGCGCGCGCGGTCGGGACGTGTCGGTGCCATGAGCGGACACTCCAGTACGCCAAGAGGTCCACAGTCCCTGCCCGCGGTCAACGGGACCAGGTGTCGGCCCGAGACAGGCGGTTCGGCCGAGACCGGGGGTTCGGCCCGAGACAGGTGGTTCGGCGCCCAGGCAGGGGGTTCGGCCCGAGACAGGGGCGAGCACGCCCCTGCCTGGGCGCAGAACCCCTGACTCAGCCGAGCATGGCTTGCTGCGAGCTCAGCGGGTGGCGACGTCGTCCCCGGCGGTGAACGAGCCGGTCACGGTGCCGGTCGGCTGCCAGGCCAGGCACAGCCCCGAGCGGTCGCCCTGCGACCAGCTGCGCTGGGTCGGCGCCCAGACCACCGGCTGCATCCCGAGGGCCACTTCGGCGTTGTCCATCTCGCACCAGGCGACGAGTCGGTCGGTGACGTCGGTCGCGCCCGGCCAGTCCTGCTCGGTGAACGGCAGGACGCCGACCACCTCGGCATCGTGGGGCTGGTCGCACGGCACCACCCGCACCGAGGAGACCTGGCCGTCGACCGGCAGCTGCTCGATGCAGTGCCCGGTGCTCAGGCGCCCAGCCGCGACGGTGGCGGGCGAGGTGACGTCGCCGAGCGGGCGCGTGCCCAGCCAGAACCGTGCGGCGGCGACGGACCCGACGACCAGGACCACCGCGGCGGCGATCGCGATCACCCGCAGCGCGATCCGAGCGCCGTCTCGCTTGGCCGGCGGAGGGCTGACGGGAGCCTGCCAACCCGGGGCGTAGTACGGCGCCGCGTAGCCGCCGGGCAGCTGCGTGCCCTGCTGCCCCTGCGGGGGCTGCACCTGCGGCGGGTACCCGGGCGGGGGATAGCCCTGGGGTGGGTACTGCTGTGGTGGGTAGCCCTGCGGTGGGTACTGCTGAGCAGGCGGGTACGCCTGGGGCGGTGGCGTGCCCGGTGGGTACTGCTGAGCAGGCGGGTACCCCTGGGGCGGTGGCGTGCCCTGTGGGTACTGCTGAGCAGGCGGGTACCCCTGGGGCGGTGGCGTGCCCTGTGGCGGGGTCCCTTGGGGCGGGTACCCGGGTTGTGGATAGCCCGGAGCGGGCTGACCCTGCGGTGGCTGACCCTGCGGTGGCTGACCCTGCGGAGGCGTGCCTTGCTGAGGCTGCCCCTGCTGCCCCTGCTGCCCCTGCTGGTCCGGGCGCCCCGGCCGCCAGCCCGGAGACGTCCAGCCGCCGTCCTGGTCGCTCATCGCTCCTCCACCTCGAGCACCACGGGGACGTGGTCGGACGCGCCCTTGCCCTTGCGCGCCTCGCGGTCGATCAGCACCGACGACACGCGATCCGCGAGCGGCGCGGTCACCCAGGCGAAGTCGATCCGCAGGCCCTTGTTCTTCGGGAACGCGAGCTGCTGGTAGTCCCAGTAGGTGTAGGTGTGCTCGGCGGGCAGGTGTACGCGGGACACCTCGGTGTACCCGGCCCGCTCGAACGCGAAGAACGCCTCCCGCTCGGCAGGCGTGACGTGCGTGTGCCCGGCGAAGTCGGCGACGTCGTACACGTCGGTGTCCAGCGGGATGACGTTCCAGTCGCCCACCAGGGCGATCTGGGCGTCCGGGTCCGCCGCGACCCAGCCGGCGGCCTGCTCGCGGAGCCGGGCGAGCCAGTCGAGCTTGTAGGCGTAGTGCGGGTCGTCGACGGCCCGGCCGTGGGGCACGTAGAGGCTCCAGACCCGCACCCCGCCGCACGTGGCGCCGATCGCCCGGGCCTCGACCGAGGGCTCCTCGCCGAAGCCGGGCTGCCCGTCGAAACCGGCCTGGACGTCCTCGATCCCCACCCGGGAGACGATCGCAACACCGTTCCACTGGTGGTAGCCGACGTGTGCGACCTCGTACCCGGCGGCCTCGAACACCGAGTAGGGGAACTTGTCGTCCGAGCACTTGGTCTCCTGCAGCGCGAGCACGTCGGTGCCGCTCTGCTCGAGCCAGGCCACCGCGCGGTCGGCGCGTGCGCGGACGGAGTTGATGTTCCAGGTCGCGATCCGCATGGCTCGAACGCTACCGGCCGACGGGGACGCGAGTGTCCGCCGCACGCGTTAATCGAGCGTTCCCCGGCATGCGCCCGTGCCCGCCGTGCCGTGGGCCGTAGTCTGACGCCATGGGTACCGCACTCGTCACGGGGGCCAGCGCCGGTCTCGGTCTGGAGTTCGCCTGGCAGCTCGCCACTGCGCGCCACGACGTGGTTCTCGTCGCACGCGACGTCGAACGGCTGGAACGGCTCGCGGGCCAGCTCCGCGCCGCCGCCGGGGTGCGCGCCGAGGTCCTGCCGGCCGACCTGGCCGACCGCGACCAGGTCGAGCGGGTCGCCGAGCGCCTGCGCCAGGCCGAGAACCCGGTCGGGTTGCTGGTGAACAACGCCGGCTTCTCGACCGGCGACACGTTCGTCGGGTCCGACCTCACTGCGCAGGAGAGAGGGCTCGACGTCATGGTCCGGGCCGTCCTGGTGCTCTCGCACGCTGCCGCGGGCTCCATGATCGAACGGGGCCGGGGCGCGATCCTCAATGTCTCCTCGATCGCGGCGCTCACCGCCTTCGGCCCGTACTCGGCTCACAAGGCGTGGGTGAAGGTGTTCACCGAGGGGCTCGCGACCGAGCTCCGCGGCACCGGCGTGACCGCGACCGCCCTGTGCCCGGGCCTGGTCCACACCGAGTTCCACGAGCGGGCCGGCGTGGACCGTAGCCGTTTCCCCGACGTGGCCTGGCTCAACGCGGATGCGGTGGTCGCCGCGGCTCTGGCCGACGTGCGGCGCGGTGTCGTGGTCTCCACGCCCAGCCTGCGCTACGGCGTGGTCTCCGAGGTCGCCCGCCTGCTGCCTCGCTCGGCCATCCGCAAGCTCTCGGAGATGCGCGGCGCACCGGACGAGACGATCGCCTGACGCGAAGCCTCAACCGCCCGGTGGCCGGGTGCGCTGTGCCTGCCGATCGATCGTGGACCCACCGTGGGCCGCGAGCGGACCCCGCACTACCCTGACCGCGTGACCGACACGCGTGAGCAACTCCGCACCCTCATCAGCGACCTCGCCGTGGTGCACGGCAAGGTGACCCTGGCCTCGGGCAAGGAGGCCGACTACTACGTCGACCTGCGGCGCGTGACGCTGCACCACCGGGCGGCCCCGCTGATCGGCCACCTGATGCTCGACCTGCTCGAGGAGCAGGGCCTGGGCCCGGGCGAGATCGACGCGGTCGGCGGTCTCACGCTGGGCGCGGACCCCGTCGCCACCGCGATCATGCACGCGGCGGCGTCGCGCGGGCAGGATCTCGACGCGTTCGTGGTCCGCAAGGAGGGCAAGGCCCACGGCCTGCAGCGCCGCATCGAGGGCCCGGACGTCGCGGGGCGCCGGGTCGTCGCGGTCGAGGACACCTCGACCACCGGCGGTTCGGTCATGACCGCGGTCGACGCGCTGCGCGAGGCGGGCGCCGAGGTGGTCGCCGTCGCGGTGATCGTGGACCGCAACACCGGCGCGCGCGAGCGGATCGAGGCCGAGGGCCTTCCCTATCACCACCTCTTCGGGCTGCCGGACCTCGGGCTCGCCTGACGCGCCACTGGCGCCCCTTCACCACTCCAAGGCTTGACAACGGCCTCCGCGCCTGGTTGGTTAGTTACATCAGTAAGTAACCCATGAACCAGAGGGGCCGATGGACGACGAGCGCCCGATCTTCCTCCAGGTCGCCGAGCTGATCGAGAACCAGATCGTCGACGGCTCGATGCCCGAGGGGGCCCAGGTGCCGTCGATCAACGAGCTCGCCGCATTCCACCGGATCAACCCGGCGACCGCGCTCAAGGGCGTCAACCGCCTGGTGGACGCCGGGCTGGTGCACAAGCAGCGCGGGATCGGCATGTTCGTCAGCCCTGGGGCTCGGGCCCGGCTGCTCGGGCAGCGCCGTGAGGCGTTCGCGGAGCAGTACCTGCGTCCGCTGCTCGCCGAGGCCGCGAAGCTCTCGATCGGCCCGGCGGAGCTCGCCGAGATGGTCCGGCAGGAAGCCGGGTCGGCGGCGGGCCCGGCCGGAGTCGTCGGCACCGCACCGCACGTCTGACCACCACAGCTCGACACGACACAGCTCGACACGACAAGCACCACGGAACGTCCCAGAAGGGGGCCGGTCGATGACCGCCATCGTCGAGGTCACGGACCTCACCAAGCGCTACGGATCGCTCGCCGCGGTCGACGACGCCTCGTTCGTCGTCCGCGAGCACGCGATCACGGGTCTGCTCGGCCGCAACGGCGCCGGCAAGACCACGCTCATGCAGCTCATCACCGGGCAGGAGCTCGCCACGTCCGGCGAGATCCGGCTGTTCGGCCAGCACCCGCTGGAGAACGCCGCCGTGCTGAGCCGCACGTGCTTCATCAAGGAGTCGCAGACCTACCCCGACGGCTTCAAGGGCGAGCACGTCCTCAAGGTCGCGTCGTGGGTGTTCCCGCACTGGGACGAGCAGCTCGCCCGCGAGCTCGTCGACGAGTTCCGGGTGCCGCTGGACCGCAGGATGAAGAAGCTCTCCCGCGGCCAGGCGTCCGCGATCGGCGTCGTGGTCGGCATCGCCTCACGCGCCGAGCTGACCATCTTCGACGAGCCCTACGCCGGCCTGGACGCGGTCGCGCGGCAGGCGTTCTACGACCGGCTGCTCGCGGACTACGCCGAGCACCCCCGCACGATCGTCATGTCGACCCACCTCATCGACGAGGTCGCGGACCTCCTCGAGCACGTCCTGGTGATCGACGAGGGCCGGCTGATCATCGACGCACCCGCCGAGGAGCTGCGCGGCTCCGCCACCACGATCGCCGGCAAGCACGCCGACGTCGAGGCCTTCTCCCGCGGGCGGGACGTGCTGGACGCCGACTCCCTCGGCGCCTTCGCCTCCGTCACCGTCGCCGGGCTCACGCCGGCCGAGCGCGCCGCGGCAGCCGCCGCCGGGCTCGAGGTCGGCCCGGTCTCGCTCCAGCAGCTCGTCATCGGCCGCACCCGCGGCACCGCTCGTCAGGAGGTCGCATCGTGACCGTCGTCGCCCTGCCCACCGCACCGCCCGCGCCGCCGATCGGGCGCCGCCTCTGGAACGCCGTGCGCCTGCACGTCGCCAACCCGTGGCCGACCCTGATCCTGCCGTGGTTCATCTTCGCGGCGATCTTCGGCCTCAACCTGGCCATCTGGCAGATCATCTCCATCGCCGCCGGCGGCACGCAGAACCTGGACGCCGACGCGTTCGACTACAACGGTGGCGTCACCTGGGTGCTGTTCTTCCTGGTGGCCATGGCCGTGCAAGCGATGAGCCTGACGTTCCGGTTCGCGCTCGGGCTCGGCATGACCAGGCGGGACTACTACGTCGGAACGGTCGCCTACCTCGCGGGGCTCGCGGCGATGTACGCGGTCGGGATCGCGGTGCTCGCCCAGGTGGAGCGCGCGACCGACGGCTGGGGTCTCGGCGGCCGGTTCTTCGCGCCCTGGTTCCTCGCCGACCTGCCGGCGTGGCAGCTGTGGTACCTGAACGCCGCGGTCGGACTGATGCTCGCCATGATCGGGACCGTCGTCGCGACGATGTGGGTCCGGTGGAAGGCCCTGGGGCTCTACACCTTCTTCGGTGCGTTCGCGGTGATCCTCGTGGCCACAGGGTGGTCGCTCACGGTGTCCGAGTCGTGGGGGAGCCTCGGCCGCTACCTGACGACCCACGAGCCGGCGGCGATCGTGTCCTGGACGCTTCCGGTCAGCCTGCTCTGCGGCCTGCTCGGCTTCGCCATCCTGCGGCGCGCGACCCCGCGCGCCTGACCCCTCCAGGACGAGCGACCGGCGTCCGACCCTTGAGGTCGGGCGCCGGTCTGCCGATGTCCCGGAGATGCCTGATCGCAGACTCGCCGCAGCCGTGCCCGTCGTCGTGATGGTCGTCGTCGGCCTCGTGGCTGCGGGCGGCAGGTTCGGCGGAGGCGACAACGGCGGCCTGGCGTTCGCGCTCATGGTCGTCCTGGTGCTCGGGTCGCTGGCCTTCGGCTGGTGGTACTCGCTGCAGCGCCAGAAGGCGCTCCAGCAGTGGGCCGCGCGGAACGGCTGGACGTACTACGGCACGGACCAGAGCCTGGTCTCGCGGTGGCGTGGAACGCCCTTCGGGCACGGGAGCTCGCGCCGGGTGAGCGAGCTCGTGGTCGGCAGGTGGGGCGGGCTCCCCGCGATGTCGTTCGCCTACCGGTACACCACGGGGTCGGGCAAGAACCGCACGACGCACCACTACTGGGTGTGCGCGGTGTCCATGCCCACCTGGCTGCCGACCCTCCAGCTCACGCCGCAGGGGTTCGGCGCCCGGATCGTCACCGCGCTCGGCGGGCAGGACATCGAGTTCGAGTCGGAGGACTTCAACCGAGCGTGGCGGGTCGAGGCCCGCGACGCGAAGTTCGCCCACGACATCCTTCACCCGCGGATGCTCGAGCGGCTGGTCCGCGGCGACGCCCGCGGCCTGAGCCTGCGGATGGAGGGCGCGGACGTGCTCTGCTGGAGCCAGGAGCTGCCCGACCTCGACCGGCTCGCCGCCCGCCTGGGTGTGATGCGCGCGATGGTCGACGGAGTACCCCGGTACGTGTGGCTCGACCACGGCTACGATCCTGAGCAGATCCGAACCGACCTTGGAGAACCATGGACGCCCTAGGCATCGTCCTGCTCGTGCTCGTCGTCCTCGTCGTGCTCGTCGGCCTGTGGGCCGTGGCCACGTACAACGGGTTCGTCAGGTTGCGGAACCTGGTGCAGGAGTCCTGGCGGCAGATCGACGTCGAGCTGCACCGGCGGCACGACCTGATCCCGAACCTCGTCGAGACGGTCAAGGGCTACGCCGCGCACGAGCGCGGGGTGTTCGACGAGGTCACCAAGGCGCGTGCGATGGCCGCGGCGCCCGGCTCGGGGGTCGCCGAGCAGGCCGCCCAGGAGAACGCGCTCACCGCCGCGCTCGGCCGGCTCTTCGCGGTCGCCGAGAACTACCCCGTGCTGCGGGCCAGCGAGAACTTCTCCCAGCTGCAGACCGAGCTCGCCACCACCGAGGACCGGATCGCCGCGGGCCGCCGGTTCTACAACGCGAACGTGCGTGCGCTGAACACCAAGGTCGAGACCTTCCCGGCGAACGTCATCGCCGGCATGTTCGGGTTCCAGCGCGCCGAGTACTTCGAGGTCACCGACCCCCAGGTGCGCCAGGCCCCGCAGGTCGACTTCGGCGCCTGAACCGCACCGCGGTTCAGGCCGCGAGCAGGAGCGCCGTCAGCACGACGCTCGCGGCGATCTCGCCGAGTCCGATCGC
This sequence comes from Actinotalea endophytica, assembly GCF_025717005.1. Lineage (GTDB taxonomy): Bacteria > Actinomycetota > Actinomycetes > Actinomycetales > Cellulomonadaceae > Actinotalea. Next base: position 227,031 of record NZ_JAOVZU010000007.1, on the reverse strand, counting down.
CATCGGGGCGGCACCCGGCCGGCGCATCGGGACGAGCCACGCTCGGGCGGCGAGCGCCGCGAACAGCACCATGAGCGGCGCCGTCAGCCACGGGTCGAGCCGTCCGGGACCCACCGCCCCGAGGACCACCGGGACGACGCCGACGGCCGCCGCATGCCAGAGCACGGACGCCGCGAGCACCGCCCGATTGCCGCGCTCGCGGATCATCGACTTCACGTAGGCGACCGTGCCGAGGAAGTACAGCGCGAGCACCGCGACGAGCTGCCATGCCCCGACGGAGCCACCCACCAGGGCGGCAGGGCTCGGGGACGTCGCGGCCTGCGGCGTGTGCGCCACCGCGGCCAGCAGGCAAGCGGCGGTCACTGTGACGACGTCGTTGAGCCAGGACCGCTCCGCACGCCGCCAGGAGGCCGCGAGCGAGATCGCCAGCAGCGGCACGAAGACCGCCGCCCACCACGTCAGGCTCGGCCGCAGTGCGAGCAGCGTCGCGCCGAGAACCACGGCACCGAGCCCGTAGACCTGCACCGGCCGCCGGTAGCGGGCCTTGCCGCGCGCCTTGAGCAGCAGCGCCGACGCCTGGAACGCGAGGTAGCCGGCCAGCCACGTCGCGACGAGCAGCGCCTGCCAGGGTTGCGGACCGGCGTGCGCGATGCCGACCAGCGGCGGGACCACGAGCATCGCCCACGCGCCGTGCTGCTGCGGAACCCAGCCGGGGCTCCGGCGTCGCCGCGCGGCCGGAACGTGCGTCGCGGTCACGCGGGACGGTCAGACCAGCTCGACGAGGTCGCCGACCCCGTCCACCACCCGGGTCGGGCGGAACGGGAAGCGACCCAGGTCGCTCGCAGTGGTGGAGCCGGACAGCACCAGGAACGTCCGCATCCCGGCCTCCATCCCGGCGACGACGTCGGTGTCCATCCGGTCGCCGATCATCGCCGTGGTCTCCGAGTGCGCCTCGATCCGGTTGAGCGCCGAGCGGAACATCATCGGGTTGGGCTTGCCCACGTAGTAGGGCTTGCGCTGGGCTGCGGCGCTGATCATCGCGGCGACAGCGCCGGTCGCGGGCAGGTCGCCCTCGGTGCTCGGGCCGGTCACGTCGGGGTTGGTCGCGATGAACTTCGAGCCGCCCTGGATCAGCCGGATCGCCTTGGTGATCGCCTCGAACGAGTAGGTGCGGGTCTCGCCGAGCACCACGTAGTCCGGGTCCGCGTCGGTCAGCGTGTAGCCGGCCTCGTGCAGGGCCGTGGTCAGGCCGGCCTCGCCGATCGCGTACGCCGAGCCGCCGGGTGCCTGCTCGGCCAGGAAGGTCGCGGTGGCCAGCGCGGAGGTCCAGATCGACTCCTCGGGCACCTCGAGTCCCGAGCCGCGCAGCCGGGCGGCCAGGTCCCGCGGGGTGTAGATCGAGTTGTTCGTCAGGACGAGGAACGGCCGGCCGTTGTCCCGCAGCGCGCGGATGAAGTCGGCCGCACCGGGGAGTGCGGTCCCCTCGTGGACCAGGACGCCGTCCATGTCCGTCAGCCACGAGTGGATCGCGCGCTCGGTCATCAGGCCATGTCCTCTCGTTCCACCCGCTCCCGCTCGGCCGGGTCCTCATAGCGTTCCAGGTCCGGGTCGGCCTTGCGGGCGCGGCGCGCCCGCAGCCAGGCGAGCCCGACCGGGAGCACGGAGACCGCGACGACGGCGACCAGCAGGTACTCGATGTTGTTGCGGACGAACGGGATGTTGCCGAGCAGGTAGCCGAGGACCGTGACGCCCACGCCCCACAGCAGAGCGCCGACCAGGTCGAAGGCGACGAACTTGCCGTAGCGCATCCGGCCGATCCCGGCCGCGGCCGCGGAGTAGGTCCGCACGAACGGCACGAACCGCGCGACGATGATCGTGCCGCCGCCGTACTTGTCGAAGTACCGGTAGGTCTCGTCGATGTGCTCGCGCTTGAAGAACCGGGAGTCGGGCCGGTTGAAGATCCTGGGTCCGGCCTTGCGGCCGATCCAGTAGGCGTTCTGGTCCCCCGCGAACGCGGCGAGGAAGACCAGCAGGCACAGCAGCCAGAGCGGGAAGTCGAGCTGCTCCTGGGCCACCAGGGCGCCCGCGGTGAACAGCAGCGAGTCGCCCGGCAGGAGCGGGAAGAACAGGCCGGTCTCGATGAAGACCACCACCACCACGCCGATGATCGCGTAGGTGCCGAAGGACTCGATCAGGTACTCGGCGTTCAGCCAGTCCGGGCCGAGCGTGGCGACGGGGGACATCGCGGCACCGGTGGTCAGAAGCGTCGGGATCACCGGGCAAGCCTACGGGCCGAGCCTGGAGGCGGCCCGGTCGGGACTGTGCACGCGCTGTGCGGGGACGGTGCAGGTGTGGGCGGGATCGTCGGCGCGGGCGGACCGGCGACGGGCCGGCCGGCGCGGCACCGGGGAGAGGCTGGGGTGGCGAGTGGATCCCGCAGGACGTCCCGGCTGGGTAGGGTCGTGCGGTCGAAACGGGTCAACGGGAGGTGGCTGGGTGACGGGGGTGCTCGCGCTCGAGCGGGTGACGCGGGACTTCGGTGACCGGCGCGCACTGGACGAGGTCTCCTTCGAGGTCCGGCCCGGTCGCACCACCGGGTTCGTCGGCGCGAACGGTGCCGGCAAGACCACCGCGATGCGGATCGTGATGGGGGTGCTCGCGGCGACGGCCGGCGAGGTGACCCTCGGCGGACGCCCGCTCACCCGCGAGGTCCGCCGGACGTTCGGCTACATGCCCGAGGAGCGTGGCCTGTACCCGCGGATGCGTGTGCTCGACCAGCTCGTCTACCTGGGCCGGGTCTACGGGCTCAGCGCGTCCCAGGCCCGCGCGCACTCGGAGGAGATGCTCGAGCGGCTCGGCCTGAGCGAGCGCGGGCACGACCTGCTGCAGACGTTGTCGCTCGGCAACCAGCAGCGCGTGCAGGTCGCTGCGGCGCTCATGCACGACCCGGTGCTCCTGGTGCTCGACGAGCCGTTCTCCGGGCTCGACCCGCTGGCGATCGACGCCATGGGCGAGCAGCTTCGGGAACGTGCGGCGAGCGGTGTTCCGGTGCTGTTCTCCTCGCACCAGCTCGAGCTCGTCGAGCAGCTGTGCGACGACGTGGTGATCATCGACGACGGCCGGGTGGTCGCGGCCGGCTCGGCCGACGAGCTTCGCGCGCGGCGAGGCGGGCGACGGTACCGGGTCGAGGTCGACGTCCCGCCCGGTACGGACCTCGCGACGCTGGTCGACGCGGTGCCCGGTGCGCGGCTGGTGTCCGTCGACGGCGCCACGGTGCTCGTGGAGCTCGACGACTCCGCCGACGACCAGGTGCTGCTCGCCGCAGCGCAACGGCTCGGGACCCTGCGCGAGCTCGCCCGGGTCCGACCCACGCTGGCCGAGATCTTCCGGGAGGTGGTCCGGTGAGCGCCCCGACGACGAAGCCCACGGCGGAGCCGACGGCGGAGCCCGTCCGCTCCCAGGCGGGTGCCTGGCGTTCGATCGGCGTGGTCGCGGGCCGCGAGATCGCGGTCAAGCTGCGGGACAAGGCCTTCATCGGCTCGACCGTGTTCATGCTGCTCCTGGTCACGGCCGCGACGCTGATCCCGATCCTGCTGCAGCAGCAGACCCCGTCGGTGCGGGTCGCGGTGCAGGGCGCGGGTGCCGCCGAGGTGGTCGACGCCGCAGCAGTGCTCGGGCGTGACGCGCAGGAGTCCGGGACGGCGCTGCCGCCCGCGCTCGCGGTGTTCGGCGTCGGCGGGCTGCCCGCGGCCGACATCACGAGCGTCGAGGTCGAGCCCGGCGGCGACGTCGAGCGGCTCGTGCTCGACGGGGACGTGGACGCCGCAGTGGTCGGCGACGACATCGCGCAGCTCACGGTGCTCGGTGCCGAAGGCGTCCCGGACGAGCTCGACGTGCTGCTGCGGGCCGCGAGCTCGCAGCTCCAGGTGCAGCGCGCGGCGGACGAGGCCGGGCTCACGGCCGAGCAGATGGCCAGCCTGACCAGCCCGGTCATGCCGGAGATCGAGCTGCTCGCGGCCAGCCCGACCGGGGTCGTGCCGCCCGAGCTCCTGGTGCTGGTGTTCGCGTTCCTCTTCTACCTGTCGGTGCTGACCTTCGGCATGTCGATCGCGCAGAGCGTGGTCGAGGAGAAGCAGTCGCGGGTGATCGAGCTGCTGGTGGCGGCGCTGCCGGTGCGGTGGCTGCTGGCCGGCAAGGTGCTCGGCAACACCCTCATGGCGCTCGGGCAGATCGTGGTGATCCTCGGGGCGGGGCTGCTCGGCGCGACCGCGGCGGGCCAGGGCGAGCTGGTCAGCCAGGTGCTCGCGGCGTCCGGCTGGTTCATCGTGTTCTTCCTCCTCGGGTTCGTGATGCTGGCCTGCCTGTGGGCCGTGGCGGGGTCGCTCGCGTCGCGGATCGAGGACCTGCAGGCCACGACCGTGGTGATGCAGGTGCTGGTGATCGTGCCGTTCTTCGCGGCGCTGTTCGCGATGGACCCCGGGCCGCTCCAGCGTCTGCTGTCCTACGTGCCGTTCACCGCACCGTTGCTGATGCCTGCACGGGTGGTGCTCGGCAACGCGGCGCCGTGGGAGCCGCCGCTGTCCGCGCTGCTGGTGCTCGCCACGGGCGTGCTCTTCGTGATCATCGGGGCCCGGCTGTACGAGGGGTCGCTGATGCACACCTCGGCGCGCAGCAGCGTGAAGCAGGCGTGGCGGGGCACGCGGTGAGCGGGGTCCGGCTCGGCACGCCGCTGTCCGACGGTGCGACGCGGGTGCTGCTGCTCGGCGGCGGCGAGCTCGGCAAGGAGGTCGCGATCGAGCTGCAGCGCCTCGGCGCCGAGGTGGTCGTGGCCGACCGCTACCCGAACGCCCCCGCCATGCAGGTCGCCCACCGCTCGCACGTGATCGACATGCTCGACGCGGACGCGCTGCGCGCCGTGCTCGCCGCCGAGCGTCCGCACGTCGTGGTGCCCGAGATCGAGGCGATCGCGACGCACGTGCTGCTCGAGTCCGAGCAGGCCGGGACCCGCGTGGTGCCGACCGCGCGCGCCACCCGGCTCACGATGGACCGCGAGGGGATCCGCCGGCTCGCCGCCGAGGAGCTCGGGCTGCCGACCTCGCCCTACCGGTTCGTCGACTCGGTCGATGAGCTGGCCGCCGCGGTCGACGCCGTCGGGCTGCCGTGCGTGGTCAAGCCCGTGATGTCCTCGTCCGGCAAGGGCCAGTCGGTGGTCCGGACTCGCGAGGACGTCGAGCCCGCCTGGCGCTATGCGCAGACCGGGGGCCGGGCAGCCGCCGCGGGCGACGTGCGGGTGATCGTCGAGGGCTTCGTCGCGTTCGACACCGAGATCACCCTGCTCACCGTGCGGCACAGCGGCGGCACCACGTTCTGCGACCCCATCGGGCACGTGCAGGTGGACGGCGACTACCGCGAGTCCTGGCAGCCCGCCGCGCTGCCGCCCGGAGTGCTCGAGACCGCCCAGGACGTCGCGCGCTCGGTGACCGACGCGCTCGGCGGCTGGGGCGTGTTCGGTGTCGAGCTGTTCGTGGTGGGGGACCAGGTGCTGTTCTCCGAGGTGTCCCCGCGCCCGCACGACACCGGCCTGGTGACCCTGGTCTCGCAGGACCTGTCCGAGTTCGCCCTGCACGCCCGCGCGCTGCTCGGGCTGCCCGCCGGTGAGGTGCTGCGCCTCGGCGGCCGGGACCAGGCGGCGGCGGCGTCGTGCGCGGTGCTCGCCGAGGGCGAGGGTGTGCCGGTGTTCGACGGGGTCGACGCCGCGCTCGCGGTGCCGACGGCCCAGGTCCGGCTGTTCGGGAAGCCGAGCGTGAGCGGGCGGCGCCGGGTGGCGGTCACGTTGGCACGCGGTGCGGACGTGGACGAGGCGCGAGCACGAGCGGTCGAGGCGGCAACGGCGATGCGGGTCGGGCTCGACTGAGTCGGGCGGGCGGCCCGGGCGCGAGGTGAGCGTCCGCGCGCGTATGCCCGCACCTGCCGATGCCGGCGAGGTTCGCGACCGCATCTGGCCGCGATCGGGCCGGCAGGTGTGTCGACGGCGGAGCGCCGTTGCAGGCTGGGCTACGGACGGGCGAGCCGCCAGGTGCGGGTAGGCCTGCCATGGCGTGTGGCGGTTTCCCGCTCGGGGGTGAAGCCGCACTGTTGGTGGACCTTGACGGCGGCGATCCGTTGGTCCTCGAACTCCTGGACGATGACCTGAGCCGGGGTGTCCTCCCAGACCCGGTCCAGGAGCAGCCGCAGGAACTGGGCGCCGAGCCCCTGGCCGCGTCGCTCGGGGATGACGTTGAACCCGATCTCGGCGACCCCGTCCGGGCCCACGAGGTAGTGGATGTGTCCGATGAACTGGTCCATGTCGGTGTCGAGGACGTAGTAGTAGCCCTGCCGTGCGGGTGGCAGGGCGAGCCGGGTCTGGAACGTCGGCCAGTCGCTCTCGGGCCAGTCGATGCAGCCGGTGGTCCGGTCGTAGCCGGGGTAGGTGATGTCCCAGTCGGCGTTGTAGGACATCATCACCGGATCTGCCAGCCACGCCTGCCGGATACCGAACTCCTCGATGGTCGGCGCATGGATGCTCAGCACACTCTCGACCGTAGACCGGCCTGCGTCGGTCGGTGGTCGTGGTGGTCGTGGCCGACGCTCGGGTTGCATAGCTGGGCGGTGGCCATGATGTGCAGCACCCGGTTGGTCTGCCGGTTCCCGGCGTCGGACAGGCAGTGGCTCACATGGCCGCCGGAGGACGCGTCGATCGGTGCGGTTCCGTCTGGAGCCGCCATGGCCGGGTGGCTTCTCGCCGCGGTCTTCCATAGGTCCGTTCCAGGTACTACTCTGTTGCGCGGAGTATTAAGGAGATGGCGTGGATACAAGCCAGCTACTGCGCGGGGTCCTGCCGACCGCGGTGCTCGCGGCGGTCTCGGGCGGCGACGCCCACGGGTACAGCATCGTGCGCACGTTGCGGGGTGCCGGCCTGACCCAGGTCGGTGACGCCTCGGTGTACGGCACGCTGCAGCGGCTCTACGGGGAGGGTTTGGTCTCCACCCACCTGGAGCCGTCCGAACGGGGCCCGGCCCGCAAGTGCTACACCCTCACGGCCGCCGGGGAGGCGACCTTGGACGCGGGAGCCGCGATCTGGTCATCCTTCCGCGACGCCATCGACGAACTGGTCCTGGACCGATCGGAGGCAACGACATGAACGACGACGCCCAGGACCGGGCCGAAGCCTTCGTGCGCAGGGTCGAGACCGCGATGGTCGGTGTCGGTTCAGCGACCCGGGCCGAGCTCACCGACGGCCTGGCCGATCACCTGCTCGAGCGTGGCGATGACGGGCATCGTCTGATCGACGAGGACCTCGACCCCGACGCCTACGCCGCAGAGCTGCTGGGAGCTTCCGCACCGACCGTCGACCACGCGTCCCACCGCCGGTCCCGCACCCTCGTCGGCGCTGTTGTCCTGGCCGTGCTCGTTGCGATCGGCGCATGGGCCGGGTTCACCCGCTGGGAGTCGCCCCAGGCAGCGCCGGAACCTACCGCGTCAACAGGCGCCGCTCAGGTCTACGTCCCCAACGTCCGCGGCCTCAGCAGCGCCGACGCCGTTGCCAGGCTCGAGGCGACCGGCCTGACTGCCGAGCTCCAGACGCTGGACGACGGCGCCTCCCTCCCCGGGACGAGCTCCCTGCCCAGGGACGTCGTCGCGGACCAGGACCCCGCCAACGGCACACCCGTCGACCGAGGGTCCACGGTGATCCTCCTGCTGACCCCCTGATCGACGGCATCAAGCCACGCGCGGCTACGGTCCGACCGCCGTGCCCGACGCCGGGACCCACCACGAGCGCCGTGCTCCGGTGGGACCCTGGAAGGGGGTACGTCAGTCCCCCGTGGAGTCGGGACGAGAAGGTGATCAGCGTGGACTCCACACTCGGGAAGATTCGGTTCGGGGTGCTCTGGGGGCTCGCCGGAATCGCGATGGCCGGGGCGATGGCGGTGTTCTTCTACGAGCCTGGTGTGCTCGAAGAGGGGGTCGCGGGCGTGATGGAGGGCGACCCGGTGACCATGGGAATGGCGCAGCTGATGGCGGCGATGGCCGCGGTGCCGCTGGTCATGGCGGCGGTCGCGCTGTTCCTGCCGACTCGCGCCGGCGCCATCACGAACCTCGCGGTGGGTGTGCCGTACGCGGTGGCCGCGCTGTACGCAGCCGTCCCTGAGCTGGCGGAAGGTGCGTGGCACGCGCACCTGACGCTCGGGGTGGTCTCGGTGGCCGCCGTGGGACTCGTCGTGGGTCTCAGCATCGCCGAGCTGCGGCGGCACTCACGCGAGGACGGTGCGGTGGCGTCGCTCACGGTGGAGCTCACGGCACGGGGAGCGTGACCGGCGACCTGCACGGTGGCCCGGAGGACTCCCGTTGTGGGTCGCGGCGCCGGCGGGCTACCGTCGCGCCGATCGTGATCCATCGCGGGAGGTGAGACCCATGCACGCAGTGTCGGCACAGGGCGCTCCCCTGCAGGCCACGATCGCGCGGCTGAGGTAGTCGCGACCGGAGCGCCCGACGGGCAACCACCGAAGGGCGACTCCCATGAGCAGCACACCCTCAGCGTCTCCGCGCCCCACCTCCGCGACGGCCGTCCGTCGTCCATCGGGCGGCCACCAGCCGCGTCCCACCTCCGCGACGGCCGTCGGCCACCAGTCGCTGCCCTCCGCCACGGACCGGCCGCCTGCCCCGCGCGAGCGCGCTCTCGTGCTCGGTGGCGGGGGATCGGCCGGCAACGCGTGGCTGATCGGCGTGATCGCCGGCCTCGGCGAGGCCGGGCTGGACGTGACCGACGCGGACCTGGTCGTCGGGACGTCGGCCGGCGCGACCGCGGCGGCTCAGATCGCGGGCCGCACCCCGGCCGACCTGTTCGCCGACATCCTCGCTGCACCGGCCGCACCCCGGACGGGTCCCACGGCCGGTGCCGGCCGCGCTCCGCACGCGTCCGTGGCCGAACACCTGGAACGGACCGGCCGGATCATCGCCGCTGCGGCGGACCCGGCCGACATGCGCCGCAGGCTCGGTGCGGCGGCCCTCGACCTGGAGGCGGCCTCGGACGGATCGGCACATGTCCGGTGGCGCGCCATCGTGGCCTCCCGGCTGCCCGACCAGGAGTGGCCGCAGCGGGCGCTGCTGGTCACCGCGGTCGACGCCCGCACCGGCGAACCGGTCGTCTTCGACCGGGACAGGGGGGTCGATCTGGTCGACGCGGTCGCTGCCAGCACGTCCAGCGGCCTGCCGTACCGCATCGGCGACGAGCGGTACCTCGACGGCGGCTACCGGCGAAACGAGAACGCCGACCTGGCGGCGGGGTACGGGCGGGTCCTGGTGCTGTCCCCGCTCGGCGGGCGGACCCGGACGGCCCTCGAGTGGGGCATGCACCTCGACGCGCAGGCCGCCGAGCTACGGGCGGGTGGCAGCCGGGTCGAGACGATCCTCCCGGACGGCCGCTCGCTCGACGCGTTCGGCGGCAACCTGATGGATCCGTCGACCCGCACACCGGCCGCCCGAGCCGGTCGAGACCAGGGTCTTGCCGTCGCGGAGCGGCTCAGCGGGTTCTGGCGCTGACGACCCGAGGAGGCTCCTCGCGGGTCCTGGCGCTGACGACCCGTTGACGGGCCACTTGTTTTTTGCAAGTATGGGAATCGCCGTCACAAATCGATCCACGAGAGGGAGACCGCGATGACCTGGATGTTCGTCAACCTGCCGGTGACCGACCTGGAGCGCGCGAAGGGCTTCTACACATCGCTCGGCTTCACCATCAACCCGCTCTTCACGGATCACAACGCGGCCTGCGTCGTCGTCGAGGACGGGCACAGCGCGTTCATGATCCTGACCCGCGAGTTCTTCCAGACCTTCACCGAGAAGCCGCTCGGCGACCCGAAGGTCGCTCCCTCGGTGGCGACCGCGATCTTCCTCGGCAGCCGCGAGGCGGTCGACGCCACCGTCGCCGACGGTCTTGCCGCGGGCGGCACCGAGGAGCAGCCCGCCTCCGACTACGGCTTCATGTACCAGCGCCAGCTCACCGACCCCGACGGCAACATCCTCGAGTTCGGCTGGATGGACCCGGTCGCGGCCGAGCAGGGGCCCCAGGCGTTCGCGAGCCAGCAGGCCTGAGGTCGATGGCTGCACGGGAGTACGGGCAGTACTGCGGCGTCACGCGAGCGCTCGAGCTCGTCGGTGAGCGCTGGGCGCTGCTCATCATCCGCGACCTGCTGGTCGGGCCGCGCCGTTACGGGGAGCTCGCCGCCGGGCTCCCCCGGATCCCGAGCAACATCCTCGCGGCGCGGCTCAAGGAGCTCCAGGAGGCCGGGATCATCCGGCGGGCACCCCGGTCCCGGGTCATCGTCTACGAGCTGACGCCGTACGGCCGCGAGCTCGAGCCGATCGTGCTCGCGCTCGGCGCGTGGGGGTTCAAGGCGATGGGTGAGCCGCGCGAGGAGCAGATCATCACGCCCGACTCGATGACCATGGCGCTGCGCACCGCGTTCCGACCGCAGGTAGCGGCGGGCCTGCCCGCCACTGCGTACGCGGCGCACCTCGGTCCCGCCGAGCTGCTCATCCGGGTGGACGGTGCCGACCTCGTCGTGAGTCGCGAGGAGGGGCCGGTCGACCTGGCGTTCGCGGCCGGCCCGGACATCCGCCGGGTCATCTCGGGCGAGCTCGCACCGGACCTGGCGATCGCGACCGGCGTGGTCGAGGTGCTGCACGGACGCCGCGACCTCCTCGACCGCTTCGCGCGCACGTTCCACCTGGCGGCCTGACGAGCGCAGGCGCGTCCGATCCCGGTCGGTGCCGACCGCGTGCGCGACCGCACCCGCTCACGCGCGGACCAGCGGAGGCCGCTACTTGCCGAAGTGCCGCTGCAGGTCGCCGTACCCGATCGCGCCGTCGAGGAAGCCGAGCGTGCCGGTGTCGAGCAGCTCACGCCCCGCACGCTCGAGCAGACCGAGCGTGGCCCGCGCAAGGCTCCCGCCCAGGCTCACCCGCCGGACGCCCAACGAGAAGAGGGTGGGCACGTCGATCGTGTTCGCGAGTCCGGCGACCACGTTGAACGGGCCACCGATCGCCTCGGCGAGCCGGCGGATCGTCTCCGCCTCGACGACACCCGGCACGAAGATGCAGTCCGCGCCGGCCTCGAGGTACTTCGCCGCGCGCTCGACCGTCGCGTCGAACGGGTCCCCGGTCAACCCGCCGAAGTAGGTGTCGGTGCGGGCGTTCAGCACGAAGGTGCCGCGCGGCGCGGCGGCCCGGGCCGCGAGCACCCGGTCGACCGCCTCGTCGACGCCGTACAGCCCGCCCGATCGGGCGTCCTCCAGGTTCCCGCCCACCGCCCCGACCTCCAGGGCGAGCGTCACGGTGCGGCCCACGTCCTCCGGGGTCTCGCCGTAGCCGGCCTCGAGGTCTGCCGTGACCGGCACGTCGACCGCGGATGCGATCCGACCGACGTGCTCGAGCATGGTGTCGCGGTCCACCGACTCCCCGTCCGGGACGCCGAGGGCCCACGAGATGCCCGCGCTCGTCGTCGCGACCGCGGGAAAGCCGACCTGCTCGAGGATCCGGGCGGACCCGGCGTCCCAGGCGTTCGGCAGCACGAAACCTGGACCGGCGTGCAGGGCCAGGAGCCTGGCTGCCTTGTCGGTCGGGAGCGACGGCGCATCGCCGTGCGGATCACCGGTGACCACGACCTCATCGTCCGCGCTCACGGGGGTTTGCGACAGCCGAGGCGCCCGCGCCCGCGTGCGAGGTACGGTCGGACCGGCGGCCGCGAGGACTGACGACCCTCGGCCCGGGTTTCTCCGGGCAGGCGGCGCCCGCGCGGACGGCGGACCGACGAGAGGCCGGCGAGACCGCCGGCGAAGGTGTGGTGGCACAGCGACCTGGCCCCCGCCCACACCTCCAGGGCTCCCGCCACCTGGAGGAACGATGAGACCACCTGTACCTGCCGCCGCACCTGTCCGCGCTGCCGTGTCCGCACTCGACGGCGGACCGGTCGGTAGCGCAGCGCCGTCCCGCACCCTCGCCGCCGAGCTCGCCGCCGTGGAGCCCGGCAGCACCGTGTCCCTGATGGGGCACGTGCACCGACGCCGCGAGCTCGCGTCGGTGACCTTCCTCGTCGTGCGCGACCGCTCGGGACTGGCGCAGGTCGTGCTGCGACCCGGCGACGTGCCGCCCGACGGCCTGCCCCCGGAGGAGACCGCCATCGAGGTGACCGGCGTCGCCACGGCGAACCCGCAGGCGCCCGGCGGGATCGAGGTGACCGAGCCACGGGTCGTGCTGCTGACCGAGCCCGCGCTGACCCCGCCGGTCGAGCTCTGGCGCCCGTCCCTCACCGCCGGGCTGCCCGCCCTGCTCGACCACGCGCCGGTGACCTGGCGGCACCCCGCCCAGCGCGCGACCTGGGAGCTCGCGGCCGCGAGCCTGCGCGGCTTCCGCGACGTGCTGACGGCGCGGGGGTTCACCGAGATCCACTCGCCGAAGCTGGTCGAGCAGGCGACCGAGTCCGGCGCCAACGTCTTCGAGGTGGACTACTTCGGCCGGCCCGCGTACCTCGCCCAGAGCCCGCAGTTCTACAAGCAACAGCTGGTCGGGGTCTTCGAGCGGGTCTACGAGGTCGGCCCGGTGTTCCGTGCCGAGCCGCACGACACGGTCCGGCACCTGGCCGAGTACGTCTCGCTCGACGTCGAGCTGGGCTTCATCCGGGACCATCGCGACGTGGTCGCGGTGCTGCGCGACGTGCTGGCCGGGATGGTCGAGGGGATCCGGCAGCACGCCGGCCCGGCGGTCGAGCGCCTCGACCTGACCCTGCCGCGGATCCCCGACGAGGTCCCGACCATCCACTTCGCCGACGCGCTACGACGGGTCGGGGCGCCCGTCGACGAGCCCGACCTGGCGCCCGAGCACGAACGGGCCCTGGGCGCGTGGGCGTCGGAGGAGCTCGACAGCGACGTGCTGGTGGTCGAGGGCTACCCGATGCGGAAGCGACCGTTCTACACGCACGGCTGGACCGGCGAGCCGGTGCCCGGCGGGCCCTGGTCGAACAGCTTCGACCTGCTGTTCCGCGGGCTCGAGCTGGCCACCGGCGGGCAGCGTCTGCACCGGCCGAGCGACTACGAGGCCGCGATCGTCGCGCGCGGTGAACGGCCGTCGGCGTACGCGGCGTACCTGCAGGCATTCGCGCACGGAATGCCACCGCACGGGGGCTTCGCCATCGGGCTCGAACGCTGGGTCGCGCGGCTGACCGGGGCGGCGAACATCCGCGAGGTCACCCTGTTCCCGCGCGACCTCCATCGGCTCACGCCGTGAGAGCCGCGCGCCCGCGACCCGTCAGGACACCCGGCCCAGGGCCAGCGCGGCGAGCATGAGGGCGGCGACGGTCTCGCCGTCGCTGATCGCGCCGCTGCGCACGAGGTCCATGACCTCGGGCCACGGGACCGTGCGGACCGCGCTGATGCCCTCCTCGCACTGGTCCTCGTGCGGGGCGGTGTCGGCGGGGCGCAGGCCGCGAGCGAGCACCACGTGCTCGGGTGCCACGCACACGCCGTTCAGCGCGAAGGTCGAGCCCACGGGTTCGAGCACGTCGGCGACCAGACCGGTCTCCTCGGCGAGCTCGCGGGCCGCGGCGACCAACAGGTCCTGCCCGTCGGCGCCGCCGGCCGGCACCTCGAGGGACAGCCCGACGGTGTGCCGGTCGACCTCGACGAGCACCACCTCGTCGGCGTCGGTCAGCGGGACGACGAAGACCGCGGGGTGGCGCAGCTCGACGACGCCGTAGATGCCCGGCGTCCCGTCCGGGCGCACCACCTGGTCCTCGCGGACCTTGATCCACGGGTTCTCGTACGGGACACGGGAGGAGGTCACGGGCCAGGCCATGGCCCGAGCCTCGCACGCCGCACCCCCGGACGCGCGCAAGGATGGCCCGGTGGACGACGAGCGTGAGGTCGGGGTCGGGCCGTGGCCCGGCGGACCGGACGCCTGGCCGCGCGTGCCGGGGTCGGACGGAGCGGCGAACCCGCGCGCGCCGCTGGACCCGCGCTACGACCCCGAGCTCCTGGCCGACGGCGACCGCCGCAACGTCGTCGACGCCTACCGGTACTGGACGGTCGAGGCGATAGTCGCGGACCTCGACACCCGAAGGCACGCGTTCCACGTCGCGATCGAGAACTGGGCCCACGACCTCAACATCGGGTCGGTCGTGCGCACCGCGAACGCGTTCCTCGCCGCCGAGGTCCACATCGTCGGCCGCCGCCGGTGGAACCGTCGTGGCGCGATGGTCACCGACCGCTACCAGCACATCCGCCACCACCCCGAGGTCGCCGACCTGGTCGCCTGGGCCGCGACCGCCGGCCCGGGTGGCGGCCCGCTGCCACTGCTCGGCATCGACAACACCGAGGGGTCGGTGCCGCTCGAGGGCTACCCGCTGCCCGAGGCGTGCGTGCTGGTGCTCGGCCAGGAAGGCGCGGGCCTCTCGCCCGACGCCGTGGCCGCGTGCGACGACGTGCTGCACATCCGGCAGTTCGGCTCGACGCGCTCGCTGAACGCGGGCGCGGCCGCCGCGATCGCGATGCACACGTGGGTCGTGCGGCACGCAGACATGGGATGAGGGGCTAGGTTGCGGGGGTGCGAACCCTGTACCCGGAGATCGAACCGTACGCGTCCGGCATGCTCGAGGTCGGTGACGGCCACGAGGTCTACTGGGAGACCTCCGGCAACCCCGACGGGAAGCCCGTGGTCTTCCTGCACGGCGGCCCCGGCGGCGGCACCTCCCCCAAGCACCGGCGGCTGTTCGACCCCGAGCGGTACCGGATCGTGCTGCTCGACCAGCGGATGTGCGGCCGCTCGACCCCGCACGCGGCCGAGCCCGGCGCCGACCTGACCGCGAACACCACGTGGCACCTGGTCGCCGACCTCGAGCTGCTGCGCGAGCACCTCGGCATCGACCGGTGGCAGGTGTTCGGCGGCTCCTGGGGCTCGACGCTCGCCCTCGCCTACGCCGAGACCCACCCCGGGCGCGTCACCGAGCTCGTGCTGCGCGGCATCTTCACGCTGCGCCGGTCCGAGCTCGACTGGTTCTACGAGGGCGGTGCCGCGGCGCTCATGCCCGAACTGTGGGAGGGCTTCGTCGCGCCGATCCCGCCGGACCAGCGCCGCTCGATGATGCAGGCCTACCACCGGGCGCTCACCGACCCCGACCCGGCCGTGCACCTGCCGGCCGGTGTCGCGTGGTCCACCTGGGAGGCGTCCACCGTCACGCTCCTGCCGCGCCCCGAGCTGGTCGCCGAGATGGCCGAGCCCGCGCACGCCCTGGCGTTCGCCCGGATCGAGAACCACTACTTCGTCAACGGCGGCTGGTTCGAGGAGGGGCAGCTGATCGCCAACGCCCCGATGCTCGCCGACATCCCGACGGTGATCGTCCAGGGCCGCTACGACCTGTGCACCCCGGCGACCACGGCATGGGACCTGCACCGGGCGCTGCCGAGCGCCGAGCTCGTGATCGTCCCGGACGCGGGGCACGCGTTCGACGAGCCGGGCATCCTGGACGCCCTGATCACGGCCACCGACCGGTTCGCCGAGTGACCCGTCCCGCAGCACACGCGGGGGCCTGACCGGCAGGCGAAGGGTCCCCTCCCGTCCAGGGACTTTCGTGCCACGATGGGGCCGACAGGCACCCACGTTCCACAGGAGACCCCATGCCCATCGCCACTCCCGAGGTCTACGCCGAGATGCTCGACCGGGCCAAGGCTGGCTCGTTCGCCTACCCGGCCATCAACATCACGTCCTCGCAGACGGTCACCGCGGCGATCCAGGGCTTCGCCGAGGCCGAGAGCGACGGCATCATCCAGGTGTCGGTCGGCGGCGCCGAGTACGCCTCCGGATCGACCATCAAGAACCGCGTCGCAGGCTCGCTCGCGCTGGCCGCCTACGCCACCGAGGTCGCCAAGCACTACTCGGTGAACATCGTCCTGCACACCGACCACTGCGTTGAGGCCAACCTCGACTCCTGGGTCCGCCCGCTGCTCGCGTACGAGGCCGAGCAGGTCAAGCGCGGCGAGAACCCGCTCTTCCAGTCCCACATGTTCGACGGCTCGACCATCGCGATCGACCCCAACCTGGTGATCGCCGAGGAGCTGCTCGAGCTCTCGCAGGCCGCCCGCACGATCCTCGAGATCGAGATCGGCGTCGTCGGTGGCGAGGAGGACGGCCACATGGCGGAGATCAACGAGAAGCTGTACACCACGCCCGAGGACGGCCTGAAGACCGTCAAGGCGCTGGGCTCCGGCGAGAAGGGCCGCTACCTGACCGCCCTGACCTTCGGCAACGTGCACGGCGTGTACAAGCCGGGTGCGGTCAAGCTGCGTCCGGCGATCCTCAAGGAGATCCAGGACGTCGTCGGCGCCGAGGTCGGCAAGGACAAGCCGTTCGACCTGGTGTTCCACGGTGGCTCGGGCTCGACGGCCGAGGAGATCGCCGAGGCCGTCGACAACGGCGTCATCAAGATGAACGTCGACACCGACACCCAGTACGCGTTCACCCGTCCGGTCGTGGGCCACATGTTCACGAACTACGACGGCGTGCTGAAGGTCGACGGCGAGGTCGGCAACAAGAAGGCCTACGACCCGCGTGCCTGGGGCAAGATGGCCGAGGCCGGCATGGCCGCGCGCGTCGTCGAGGCCTGCCAGCAGCTGCGGTCCGCCGGCACCAAGATGTGACGACCCTGCGCGACGGTGCCTGACCGCACCCCCACGCACACGACGCCCCGCCGATCGTTCGGCGGGGCGTCGTCGTCTCCGTCCGCAGCACGATCCCGCGATCCCACGATCCCGCGATCCCCCCGAGCTTGCCGAGTTCGCTGGGTGTCGGTGAGTTCGCTGGGTAGGGCCAGCGAACTCGGCGCGAACCAGCGAACTCGGGGTGCGGGGGTCGTGGCGAAGGGGTGTGGGTCAGGCCACGGTGTCGGGGGGCTCGGGGCGCTCGCGGCCGTGCGGGCCGATGTGCGGCAGGGCGGCGTCCGCGGCGGGCTCGGTGTCGTCCTCGACGACCTCGAGGAGCTCGCGGATCCGGGTGACCTCGAGCAGGAAGCGCACCGACTCCGGGGCCCGCAGCACCCGCACCGGCTGCGGCACGCGCGAGGCGAGCCGCGCGAGGAACGCGATGCCGGAGGAGTCCATGAACGTCACGTGCGCGGCGTCGATGTCGATCGGCCGGCCGGCCACCTCGGCGTCCGAGGTCGCCTCCGCCAGGTCGGCCGCGAGGTCCGCGTCGACCTCCCCGGAGAGCACGATCCGGGTCCGGTCCTCGTCGAGGATCACGTGCACCGAGGCGGGCTCGCCGGGGTCGCTCGGAACCGTCGCCTCACCAGGCTTCCGAGGCCCGCTGCTGTTACCGTCTCGCACGTCCGTGTCCTTCGTCCGTGACCCACCTCCGGTGGGCCTGCGGGGAACGCTAGACGATCGGTGGTGGTGATGGTCAAGGAGGGCCGCCGCGCCGACGACGACGTGCTCGCGGAGACCCGTGACCGGGCCCTGCGTTCGACCACCGTCGCGGTCGTGATCACCGCCGCCCTACCGACCGGGACCCCGATCGTGTGGGTCAACGACGCGTACACCCGGAACACCGGCTACACGCTCGCCGAAGCGGTCGGCAAGGACCCCAACCTGCTGCACGGACCGCGCACCGACCACACCGTCACCCACCGGCTCGCCGACGCGGTGCGGCGCGGCGAACCGGCCACCATGACGGCGCTCAACTACCGCAAGGACGGCAGCGAGTTCTGGAACCAGGTCTCGATCTCCCCGATGCGGGACGGCGACGGCCGGATCACGCACTGGGTCGGGCTCGCGCGGGACGTCACCGACCAGGTGGCGCACGCCGATGCGCAGGCCGCGTCGATCCTCGAGGAGCGCAAGGCCCGCGAGGGCCTGGTGATGGTCTCGCGGGTCTCGGACCTGCTCTTCGACCTGGACGACCCGCACGTGCTCGCCGAGATCGCCGACCTGCTGCAGGAGCACACGGTCGGCTGGGCCGGCTTCTTCATCGACGACGGCGGGCTGCGTGCGACGACGGGGATCGACGCGGGGGCCGAGCACCTGCGTCGCCGGCGGAAGCTGCCCGCGGGGGCACCCGACCCGGTGCAGGACCTGCTGGACGGATCCACGGCCGGTCCCCTGGAGGTGCGGCTCGATGCGACGGAGATGGGTCCGACCACGCAGCACCTGGTCGACCACCTGCTCGGCCCGGTTCGCGAGCGGCCCGGCCTCGACGCGGTCGTCGTGCACCCGATCACCGGACGCCGGGTGGTGCAGGGCGTGCTGGTCAGCGCGCCGCGGCACGGCTCGGGGCTGGCCGGGTACTCCGAGCACGAGCTCCGGCTGCTCTACCTGGTGGTGCGACGCGTCGGCATGGCGGCGGACAACGCGCGGCTCTACGCGCGCGAGCACCAGCTCGCCGAGACCCTGCAGCGCGCCATGCTGCCCGAGCAGGCGCACGTCGCGGACCTCGACGTGTGGACCTACTACGCGCCGAGCTCCAACCACGCCCAGGTCGGCGGCGACTGGTACGACGTGCTCGAGGTGACGCCCGGCCACGTCGTCGTCGTGATCGGCGACGTGGTGGGTCACGACGTCGAGGCCGCGGCGGTGATGGGGCAGCTGCGGTCGGTGGTGCGCTCGTACGCGCACGACGACAGCGAGCCCGGCGTGGTGCTCGACCGGGTCGACCAGCACGTCTCCGGTGTGCGG
Source organism: Actinotalea endophytica (assembly GCF_025717005.1). GTDB lineage: Bacteria > Actinomycetota > Actinomycetes > Actinomycetales > Cellulomonadaceae > Actinotalea. The sequence continues at coordinate 208,282 of NZ_JAOVZU010000007.1, read as the reverse complement.
CTGGCCCGTCCGGCGAGCCTCGTCCTGGCCTCGCTGACCCACGGCGAGGGCGGCTGGTTGCTGCGCTGGTCGCGGGCCGGGCACCTGCCGCCGGTGCTGGTCCGTCGCGGCGAGGCCAGGGTCCTCACCGAACCGTCGGGGACGATGATCGGCTTCGGGGCCGGCGGCCGCGGCACCGGCAGCGAGGAGCTGCGACCCGGCGACCTGCTCGTGCTGTTCACCGACGGGTTGATCGAGCGTCGGGACCGCCCGCTGCGCGCGGGTCTGGAGGCCTTGGTGGGGGTCGCCGGTGGCGTCGGCAGCGTGGACGCGGCCGGGGTCGGCGAGGTTCTGCTGTCCCGGTTGGCGGACGCGCCCGAGGACGATGTCGCGGTGGTCGTGCTCCGAGTGCCGGACCCGCACGCGGGACTGATCGTGGAGGATGCCGACGGCCGGCGCCGGCGGTGGTCGCTGCCGAGCGAGCCCGGGTCGATCGCCCGGGCCAGGCACGCCGTGCTGCGGGCCTGCGAGACCTGGGGCATCCCCGGTCAGCAGAGTGCCGAGCTCGTGGTCTCCGAGCTCGTCGCGAACGCGGTGCTGCACGGGTGGGGGCACGTGGTGCTCCGGCTGTTCGACGTCGGTGGTGCGCTGCGCATCGAGGTGGAGGACGCGAACCCGTCGCCGCCGGTCAGCGTGGACGGTCACGAGGGGCGGGTCGGCGGCTACGGCATGCGGATCGTCGAGCGCCTCGCTGACTGGGGCTGGGAGGTCACCGACACCGGCAAGATGGTCTGGGCCGTGGTGCACCCGACGCCGCCGGTGGGCTGAACCGGGCTCGACCGCCCGAGCACTCGCGAGCGGACCCGCGCGACGGCGGTGGGCCGGCAGGCGTCAGAGGTGAGCCCGCGAACCGCCACCCGCGGTGGCGCCGACCTTGGGGCAACGGTGCGTGCTGTCGACCCGGAACATCGGCAGGGCGCCGCACACGTCGAGCACGAACAGGTCGCGCTGCGCGCAGCCGCGCAGCACCGTCGCCCCGCCGCGCCGCCGGGTGGAGTCCGCCAGCGACATCAGGAACGCCGCGCCCGTGGAGTCCATGAACGTGACCCCGCACATGTCGATGACCAGCAGCTGACGGCGCAGCCCGGTGACCCGTGCGGTCACCTCGGGGAACTCCTCGCGCTCGGCCAGATCGAGGTCGCCGGAGATCGTCACCGTCGTCGCGGTGGACGACATCGAGATCTCGAGCATGGTGGGCCTTCCCCGTGGAGCCGGTCGGGCCGACGATAACCGCGGCGGTAGCCGCCCGCACGGCGAGCGGGCACCGCGTGCGTGGGTACCCACCTTGTACGCTCGTACGGCCCCGATCACCGGGGCGGGCCGAAGGATCGAGGGAACATGCCAGCCGTCGTGGTGCTCGGTGCCCAGTGGGGCGACGAGGGCAAGGGCAAGGCGACCGACCAGCTCGGTTCGCGGGTCGACTACGTCGTGAAGTTCAACGGCGGCAACAACGCGGGCCACACGGTGGTCATCGACGGCGAGAAGTACGCGCTGCACCTGCTGCCGTCCGGGATCCTCTCGCCCGGCGTGACCCCGGTGATCGGCAACGGTGTGGTCGTGGACCTCGAGGTCCTGTTCGGCGAGCTCGACGCGATCGAGGCGCGCGGCGTGGACACCTCGCGGCTGCTGGTCTCCGGCGGGGCGCACCTGATCGCGGGCTACCACCGCACCATCGACAAGGTCACCGAGCGGTTCCTCGGCAAGCGCCGGATCGGCACCACCGGCCGCGGCATCGGCCCGGCGTACGCGGACAAGATCAGCCGGGTCGGGCTGCGGGTCTGGGACCTGTTCGACGAGCACATCCTCACCCAGAAGGTCGAGGGCGCCCTCGCGCAGAAGAACCACCTGCTGGTGAAGGTCTACAACCGTCGTGCGATCACGGTCGAGGAGACCGTCGAGGAGCTGCTGCGGTACGCGGACCGGCTGCGCCCGATGGTCACCGACACCGCGGTGGTGCTCAACGACGCGCTGGACCGGGGCGAGACGGTGCTGTTCGAGGCCGGCCAGGCGACCATGCTCGACGTCGACCACGGCACCTACCCGTTCGTGACGTCGTCCTCGGCGACCGCGGGCGGGGCCTGCACCGGGTCCGGCGTCGGTCCCACCCGGATCGACCGGGTGGTCGGCGTGATCAAGGCCTACACGACGCGGGTCGGCGAGGGCCCCTTCCCGACCGAGCTGTTCGACGACGACGGCGAGTGGCTCCGCAAGACCGGCGGCGAGTACGGCACCACGACCGGCCGTCCGCGCCGCTGTGGCTGGTACGACGCCGTGGTCGCGCGCTACGCCTCCCGGGTCAACGGCCTGACCGACCTGGTGGTCACCAAGCTCGACGTGCTCACCGGCCGCGAGACGGTCCCGGTGTGCGTGGCGTACGACGTGGACGGCGTGCGGTACGACGAGCTGCCCACCGACCAGACGCTGTTCCACCACGCGAAGCCGATCTACGAGGAGCTCCCCGGCTGGTGGGAGGACATCTCCGGCTGCCGGACGTTCGAGGACCTGCCGGTCAACGCGCAGCGGTACATCGAGGCGCTCGAGCAGATGAGCGGGTGCCGGATCTCGGCGATCGGGGTCGGCCCCGGCCGTGAGGCGACGATCAGCCGGCACGACCTGCTGGACTGACGCGAGTCACGCCTCGTCGAGCATCCGCTGACGGACGGTGAGGGCGGGCAGGGCGGGCACCGCGACGCACACGGCGGCCGCGGCGAGCATGACCGGCGCCAGGCCCCAGCGGTCCGCTGCGACGCCGGCGAGCACGGCGCCGAGCGGCATGAGGCCGAAGCCGAGGGTCCGGCTCGCGCCGGTCACGCGGCCCATCAGCCGCGGCGCGACGAGCCGTTGCCGCAGCGTCCGGGAGACCACGTTCGCGGACGCCGAGGCCATCCCGATCGCGACCAGCACGGGGTAGAGCAGCCACGGCACCGGGAACAGCACCGGGACGGCGAGCAGCACCGCGCCGGCCCACCAGCCGCCGAGGATGAGCCGGAGCTCGGGCACGACGCGCAGCGCGGGCTCGACGAGCACCGATCCGGTCACGGCGCCGACCGCCATCGCGACGCCGATCCAGGCGTACTGCTCGGGGGCCAGACCCAGCGCGGAACCCTCGCCGACCGCCCAGAGCACGAGCAGCGTGGTGTACCCGGTGCTCGCCATGTTGAACACCGCGCCGGCGATCGTCATCGGCCGCAGCACAGGGTGGTGGACCAGGGTGGACAGGCCTTCGCGGATCTCGTGGAGCGCGGCCCGCGGGCCACGTGGCCCGGACGTGGCGTGCCGGTAGGAGCCGCGGATCGTCGCGAGGACGGCGGCGCCGGCGGCGGCGAGCACGGCCGGGACGGCGAGCAGGGCCGTGGCGTCCCAGCCGAGCAGGAGCCCGGCGATCGGCGCGCCGACGAACGCGCCGGCGACCATCTGCACGGCCTGGACGCGCCCGTTCGCGGCCTGCAGCCGGGAGCGGGGTGCCACGTCCGGCACCAACGCGGTCTCGGCGAGGTCGACGAGCACGTCGGTCGCGCCGTAGGCGAGCGCGAGGGTGACCAGCAGCAGCATGCTCATGTGCCCGGTCAGCACGAGCGCTGCCGCGCCGGTCAGCAGCACCGCGCGGGTGCCGAGCGCCGCGACCTGCACGCGCTTGCGGTCGCTGCGGTCCACGGCCATGCCGCCGACCAGCGCGAGCAGCAGCCAGGGGAGCCAGGACGCGGCGGTGAGCAGTGCGACCTGCGACGGCGAGCGGGTCAGGGTGACGGCGTACAGCGGCAGGCCGACCTGGACGATCCCGTCGGCCAGGTTCGCCAGGCCGGTGGAGGTGAGCAGCGCCCGGAAGCGCGGTCCGAGCGGCTCCTTGGCGGCGGCGTGCGGCGCGCCCTCGGCCGGGACGTCGTGGGCGGCGTCAGGGGTGCCGGCGGAGGCGGCGTGCGGAGTCGGGTCGGACTGGTCGGCGCGCGCGACGTCGGTCGTCATGGTCCCTCACTAGAGTGGTCGGGTATCGACAGAGATCTGTTTGCAAAAGAACCTCTGCAAAGGTAGTTCTGCAATCATGGCTGACGCAACCCCCCACCCGGGTCCCGAGGCGCTCAAGGCGTTCACGCACCCCCTGCGCATGGCGATGTTCGAGTACCTGCGCGACCACGGGTCCGCGACCGCGACCCAGCTCGCCCGGGCCATGGACGAGAGCACCGGGCAGACCAGCTACCACCTGCGCCAGCTCGCCAAGCACGGCTTCGTCGAGGACGACCCCGAGCACGCCGGCGGGCGCGAGCGTTGGTGGCGGCCGGTCGGCTTCCAGATCGGGCCCGACGACCTCGCCGACTCCGAGACGCTCGGCGCGCTCACCGGCATGCTCGGCGCGCGGTTCGCCATCCGGGCCGCGGTGCTCCAGCGCTGGCTCGAGCACCTTCCCGACGAGGACGAGGAGTGGCGCGAGGCCGGCATGGCCAACGAGGGCAGCACACAGCTGACGGCCGACGAGCTGCGCGCCATGTCCGAGGAGCTCGAGGCCGTGATGATGCGTCACTTCGAGGACGCCAAGCGCCGCCGGGACAGCGGCGACGGGCTCGAGCGGCGCAGGATCCGGGTGCACCTGGACGCGTTCCCGATCCCACCGGACGGTCCGGCCGCGGCGCGCGGCTAGGCTGGCGGCCCGTGAGGATCCTCGTCATCGGTCAGGGCGCGCGGGAGCACGCCATCGTCAGGTCGCTCGCGCAGGGCGGCGAGCACGAGCTGCACGCCGCTCCGGGCAACCCGGGGATCGCCGCGCTGGCCACGCTGCACGAGGTGGAGGCGACCGACGGTGCGGCCGTCGCAGCCCTCGCCGCCGAGGTCGGCGCGGAGCTCGTGGTGGTCGGCCCCGAGGCGCCGCTGGTCGCCGGGGTCGCCGACGCCGTGCGCGCCGCCGGCATCGCGTGCTTCGGCCCGAGCGCCGAGGGCGCCGCCCTCGAAGGTTCCAAGGCGTTCGCCAAGGAGGTCATGGCTGCCGCAGCGGTGCCGACCGCGATGGCCCACGTGTGCACCACCGAGACCGAGCTCGTCGAGGCGCTCGACGCGTTCGGCGCACCCTATGTGGTCAAGGACGACGGTCTCGCGGCCGGCAAGGGCGTGGTCGTCACGTCCGACCGGGCGGCCGCGCTCGCGCACGGCCTGGCCTGCCTGGACCGGCGCTCGCAGTCCGGCGAGCGTCCCGCCGTGGTGGTCGAGGAGTACCTCGACGGCCCCGAGGTCTCGCTGTTCTGCGTGTGCGACGGGCAGACGGTCGTGCCGCTCGCCCCGGCGCAGGACTTCAAGCGTGCGCTGGACGGCGACGAGGGGCCGAACACCGGAGGGATGGGCGCCTACTCGCCGCTCACCTGGGCGCCGGCCGACCTCGTCGAGCAGGTGATGACGCGCGTCGCCCAGCCGACCGTCGACGAGATGCGGCGCCGCGGGACGCCGTTCGCCGGAGTGCTGTACTGCGGCCTCGCGCTGACCTCACGCGGTGTGCGGGTGGTCGAGTTCAACGCCCGGTTCGGCGATCCCGAGACCCAGGTGGTGCTCGCCCGGCTCGTCACCCCGCTCAGCGAGGTGCTGATGGCCGCCGCGACCGGCGAGCTCGACACGCTCCCGCCGCTGCGCTGGCGCGACGACGCCGCGGTCACCGTGGTGGTCGCAGCCCACGGCTACCCCGGCACGGTGCGCGCGGGCGACGAGATCGAGGGGGTGGCCGACGCGGACGCCTTGGCCGACGTGCACGTGCTGCACGCCGGCACGGCCCGCAACGGCGAGGGGACCCTCGTCTCGGCCGGTGGCCGGGTGCTGTCGGTCGTCGGCGTCGGCGCCGACGTCGATGCCGCGCGCGAGCGCGCCTACGCCGGGGTCGAGGCCATCGCCCTGCGCGGCTCGCACCACCGCACGGACATCGCCGCCCGGATGCCCGAGCCGATCGCCGCGGACGACGCGACCGCCGAGACGGACGACCCCGAGGACGACATCCACTCGGCGATGCTCAGCACGGAGGACCTCCGCTAGCGCGAACCGGTGCACCGACCGGGCGGCGGGGGCGTCGGGCCGGTCTCGCTCAGCCGAGCGCGCGCACCGCGGTGAGCACGTCGTCGGCCGCGCCCGGCACCGCCGTGTCGACCCGGAGAGCGCCCGGCCACGGGTGGTAGGTGCGAGCCTCGACTTCGGCCCAGGTCGGCAGCGCATGCCCGGCGATGTCCGCGGTCCGTCGTTCGACCCTCCTGCGGTGTTCGCCCGGGTCCGAGCAGACCACCTCGACCTCCAGGAGTCGGGCGTCGGTCGCGCCTGCGACCGAGTGCCACGCGTCGCGCGTCAGCGGGATCGGGTTCACGGTGTCGGCCACCACGCTCAGCCCGAGCCGCAGCTGGTCGGCCGCCACCGCGTGCAGCGCGCGATAGCCGAGATCGGCGAGGTCATCCAGGCGGTCCCAGCGCCCGGAGGACAGGAGCGCCTGCTCGACGCTGTCGACTCTCAGGTGGGTCGCGCCGAGGCTCCGTGAGATCTCGCGCGCCAGCGTCGTCTTGCCGACCCCCGGCAACCCGCCGAGGGAGATGAGGATCGGGCGCACGCCGCCATGGTGCCAGCCGCCGGCCGGATGAGGGATCGGTCCGGAGCGGCGATCGCCGGTCCTCAGGCCGCTCCGGCCAGCCGCCGGCGACGGCGCGCGGACTGCTCGACGGGATCCGGCACCGGCGCTGCGGCGAGCAGGCGCCGGGTGTACTCGTGCTCGGGGGCCTGGAGCACCGACCGCCGATCACCCGCCTCGACGACCTTGCCGCGGTGCATCACCGCGACCCGGTCGGCCAGCTCGTCGACCACCGCGAGGTCGTGGCTGATGAACAGGCACGCGAACCGGAAGCGTTGCTGCACCTCGCGGAACAGCTCGAGCACCGTGGCCTGGACGGACACGTCCAGCGCGGACGTGGGCTCGTCGGCGATGAGCAGGGCGGGCTCCAGCGCGATGGCACGTGCGATCGACACCCGCTGGCGCTGCCCGCCGGACAGCTCGTGCGGGTACCGCGAGGCCCAGGAGGCCGGCAGCTCGACGGACTCGAGGAGCGCACCGACGCGCCGCTCGAGCGCCGCACCACGCAGGCCGGCGTGCACCCGCAGCGGCTCGCCGACCGACTGCCCGATCGTGTAGCGCGGGTTCATCGAACCGCCGGGGTTCTGGAACACGACGCCGATGCTGGTGCGCGCGCGGCGCAGCGCCGCTCTGCTGCTCTCGCCGAGCCGGACGCCCACGACCTCGACCGTGCCCGAGGTCAGCGGCGCGAGCCCGAGAGCGCACCGGCCGAGCGTGGACTTGCCGGAGCCGGACTCGCCGACCAGCGCGAGCATCTCGCCCGGCTGCACGTGCAACGTCACGCCGTCGATCGCCCGCACGTGCCGGCCGCGCTGGTTCCGGTACTCCACGACGAGGTCCTGGACGGCGAGCACGGGGCGTTCGCGCTGGTCGGCGTCGCTGACGCGATCGGCCGTACCGATCCGCGGGACCGCGTCGAGCAGCTGCCGGGTGTAGGCCGCGGTCGGGCGCACGAACAGGTCCTCGACCGGGGCCTGCTCGACGGCCTCGCCGTGCCGCATCACCACGACGCGGTCGGCGAGGTCGGCGACCACCCCCATGTCGTGCGTGATCAGGACGATCGCCGCGGAGGTGCGTGCCCGCAGGCGGCGCAGCACGTCGAGGACCTCCTGCTGGACCGTGACGTCGAGCGCGGTGGTCGGCTCGTCCGCGACCAGCACCTCGGGGTCGCACGCGAGTGCCATGGCGATCATGACGCGCTGGCACTGCCCGCCGGAGAGCTGGTGCGGGTAGAACCGGAGCCGCTGCTCGGGGTCGGGCAGCTCGACCATCTGCAGGAGCTCGACGGCCCGCGCCCGCCGCGCGGCGCGCCCCATGCCCGGAACGTGCCGGCGCAGCATCTCGTCCAGCTGGTAGCCGATCGTGAACACCGGGTCGAGGGCGCCGACGGGGTCCTGGAAGATCATCGCGATCCGCGCACCGCGCACGGGCTCGAGGTCCGCGTGCGGGTCCAGCAGGTCGATGTCGCCGAGCCGGGCCGAGCCGGCGATCGTCGCGGTGCGCGGGAGCAGGCCCATCAGCGCCATGGAGCTCACGGACTTCCCGGAGCCCGACTCGCCCACGATCGCGAGCACCTCGCCCCGGTGCAGGTCGTAGGACAGTCCGCGCACGGCGTGCACGTCGGGCGAGCGGCCGCCGTCGACCCGGAACGTCACGCTCAGGTCGCGGACCGTCAGGACGGGCGCCGCGGGGGCGGTGGAGTCGGTCACGGCGCTCCAGTCGGGTCGTCGGGCTCGGGGTACAGCGGTCCGGTGGGCGCCAGGCTGGGGTCCGCTGCGACGGCGTCGCGGTAGGCCTGCCAGTCGCCCAGCATCTTGCGGTGGTAGCCGGCCAGCCAGTGCATGTAGTTGCGTGCGTTGGTCAGGCGGCGCACCGGTCCCGAGCGGTCGTCGTCGACGGCGTCGAAGCCGTGCGAGATCGCGGCGGCGAGGCGCACCAGGTAGGAGCGCTCCGCGGCGAGGAACCCGCCCCAGATGTCGTCCTCGGCGCGGAAGTAGTGGTTGCGGTCTCCGGGGACCACGTGCCGCTTGATGAACCCCATCTCGACCAGCGCCCGGCACGAGGTCGAGACCGCGCCGGCGCTCGCGTGCAGCAGCCGGGCGATCTGCGCCGAGGACAGGTACGGCGCGTCGACGATCATCAGCAGACCGACGACCCGACCTTCCATCCGGGGGTTGTTCGCGGACTCCCAGACCAGGCCGAACTCCTCGACGAACGTCGCGGCGGCGTCGTCGAGCGCGTCGGGCACATCGGACCGGGGGCTGGGGGTGGGCACCTCGTCGTGCGTCGTCACGGGGCAACCCTAGGGCGAGCGACCTGGGTCATCGCGGGGCGCCGGGCGAGGAAGTCCTCGATCGGCCAGGCGGTCATGCCGCCCACCCGCACCGAGGTCACCAGACCCTCGTCGGACCGGGTCAGGTGCACCACCTCGCCGGACGGCCCGAAGCTCGGCCGGGCGGGCAGGCGCAGGTGCAGGGAGTCGACGATCTCGAGCTCCTCGATGCTCAGGCGCGGGTCGGCCTCGGTCGGCCGGACCAGCACGAGCCGGTCGCCGAGCAGGGCGATGTCCTCGGCGCCCCACAGCGCGGCGAACCGTCCTTCGAACGAGGCCGGATCGGGGGCGTCGGCCGGTGGCGCGGGTGCGGTCGACGGCGCGAGCGCGGCGTCGATGAGCGCGAGCAGACCCACCGCGATCGGTGAGGCCGGCCCGTCGACGGCGTTGGTCAGCACGCTCACCACGAGGTTGTCCTTCGGGTCGACGAACGTCCGGGTGATGTGGCCCGGGTACCCGCCCGAGTGCCCGACGAGCTGCCGTTCGCCGACCGTGCGCAGCTCCATGCCGACGCCGTAGCGGCCGAGCTCGGTGCCGTCGTGCGAGACGATCGACTCGAGTCGCTGCATGATCCGCTTGGAGTCGTCGGAGATGAGCCGGTCGTCGCCCGGGACGTGGGCCGCGCCGTAGGCGGACAGCTCGGCGGCGGTCGAGTAGAAGCCGGTCGCCGCGGCGAGCGCCTGGGTGTCGACGTGCTCGATCGGCAGCCGCTCGAGCTCGCCGGGGAGCAGCCCGGTGTGCCCGGCGGCGTACTCGGCGGCCCGGGCCGGCACGTACTCGGCGCCGGTCCGGGTCAGCCCGAGCGGAGCGACGATGTGCTCGTCGACGTACTCGCCGTAGGTCTTGCCTGAGGCCGCCTCGATCACGAGGCCGAGCAGGCCGTAGCCGATGTTCGAGTACTTGAAGTGCTCGTTGCGGTCGAACACGCGGCCGCGCTGGGTCGCCTCCGTGATCAGCGCCGCCCGGTCGGGGAACGGGTACGCGAGCTGCCAGAAGTCGGCGTGCTCGCCGTCCCGGATGACGCCGGCCTGGTGGCCGAGCACCTCGCGGATGCTCGCGGAGCCGACCGGCGTGCCGTCGAGCTCGGGAACGTGCTGGCTCAGCGGGTCGTCCAGCCGGATCCGCCCCGCCTCGCGCAGCTGCATCAGGGCGGTCGCCGTGAAGGTCTTGGAGTGGGACGCGATCCGGAACAGGTGGTCGGTGCGCAGCGGCTCGCCGGTGCTCACGTCGGCCACCCCGACGGCGAGGTCCAGCACCAGCTCGCCGCCGGACCGGACCGCGACCTGGACGCCCGGGACCCGGGACAGGGTCACCTGGGTCCGGACCCACTGCTCCAGGTAGCCGGCGGCGGCGCGGAGCGTCGTGGTGCGGGCGTTGACGTCGTCGTTGCTCATCAGGTCTCTCTCCGGTTCAGCGGCTCTGCGGGTCGAGGGTGTCGCGCAGCACGTCCCCGAGGGTGATCATCGCCAGGACGGTCACGGTGAGGAAGATGCTCGGGAACACCAGCATGTGCGGGGCGGTCTGGAAGTGGGACTGGGCGCTGGCCAGCTGCAGGCCCCAGGAGATGGAGGGGGCGCGCAGGCCGAGACCGAGGAAGGTCAGGGTCGACTCCGCGACGATCACCGATCCGACCATGATGGTCGCGACCGCCACCACCGGGCCGATCGCGTTGGGCAGCACGTAGTGCAGCAGGATCCGGCCCGTGCGCAGGCCCATCGCCCGGGCTGCCTCCACGTGCTCGGCGACCCGCACCGACCGGACCGACGACCGCATCAGCCGCGCCATCGTGGGCCACGAGAAGAGCGCGAGGACCAGCGCCACCGACACCGCCGACCGGGTGCCGATGCTGGTCAGCACGACGACCGCGCCGAGCAGGAACGGGAAGCCGAGGAACACGTCGGTCAGGCGGGACACGAGCCGGTCCGCCCAGCCGCCGTGGTAGCCGGCGAGGGTGCCCAGAACGAGCGCGACCACGAACGCCAGCGCGGTGGCGAGCAGCCCGACCGCGAGCGAGTTGCGCGTCCCGAAGATCACGTTCGCGTACACGTCGCAGCCCTGCAGGTCGGTGCCGAACACATGCTCGGCGCTGGGCGGCTGGGCGCTCGCCGCCAGGTCGCAGGCCCGCGGGTCGGGCTGGCCGAACCAGCCGGCGAACCACGACGGCACGAGCGCGACCGCCACCAGCACGACCAGGGTCGCGGCGCACGCCCAGAACAGGACGCGGCGCCGCAGGGTGCGCCACACGCCGCGCCGGGCGGCCTGCTCGCTGTGCTCGACGTTCTCGTCGAGTGCGGGGAGACCAGTCGTGTCGGGCACAGTCGTGTCGGGCACAGTCGTGTCGGGCACAGTCGTGTCGGGCACAGTCGTGTCGGGTCCCGGGTCGCCGAGCCCGGTGCCGGGTGTGCCTGTGTCACGCATGGCGGATCCTCGGGTCGAGCACGGCGTGCAGGAGGTCGACGAGGGCGTTGGTGACGAGGAACACCAGGATCAGCGCGGTGGAGACGCCCACGACGGTGGGTCCCTCGTGCGCGCGGATCGCCTGGAAGAGCAGGTTCCCGACACCCGGCAGGTTGAACACGCCCTCGATGACCACGGTCCCGCCGAGCAGGTAGCCGAGGTCCACGGCGAGGAACGTCAGCACGGGGATCGCCGAGTTCCGCATCACGTGCACGCCGACGATCTCCTTCCTCGGCAGCCCCTTGGCGCGCAGGGTCCGGACGAAGTCCGAGTGCAGGGTGTCGATCACCGACCCGCGCATGAGCCGCGCGACCGACGCGAGGCCGAACAGCGCGACGCACGCGGCGGGCAGCAGGTAGGACATCGGCCAGCCGGCCGCCGTGCCGGCCACCGGGAACCACCCGAGCCGCACCCCGAACAGCAGCTGCGCGGAGACGGCCACGACGAACACCGGGATCGACGACGCGAGGATCGTCCCGGCGAGCACCGCCTTGTCCGCGGCGCGACCGCGACGCAGGCCGGCCCACAGGCCGAGGGCCACACCGACGACGACCTCGATCAGCCATGCGGTGAGCGCGAGGGTGATCGTGACGGGCCAGCGCAGCGCGAGCTTGTCGGCGACCGACTGCCCGGCGAAGTTGGTGCCGAGGTCGCCGTGCAGCAGCGCGCTGAGCCAGTACAGGTACTGCCGCCACACCGGCTCGTCGAGGTGGAACTGCTCGCGCAGCTGGGCCACGACGTTCGCCGGCAGCGGGCGGTCCCCGCCGAGCGCGGCGATCGGGTCGCCGGGCAGGGCGAAGACCATCGCGTAGATGACGAACGACACGCCCACGAAGACCACCAGGAGCTCCACGACGCGACGCGTCACGAGCCGCGCCGCGGTCATCGGGCGGCCTCCCCGCCGTCCGCAGCCTGCCGGTCCCGCTCGGCCACCGCGTGCGCCGCCGCGAGCACGGCGCCGAGCTGCACCCCGACGAGCGCGGCCACCGGCAGCGTCGTGAGGTCCTCGAGCGCGCGCGCCTCCGTGGTCCACTCGCGCCAGACCTCGAGCATCCGGGCCCGCTGCGCGCGGACCTCGGCGGGTGCGACCCCGGCGTCGACCTCGGCGTCCAGGGCGCGCAGCAGCATGCCGCCGTAGCGCAGCCGGAAGCACCGCACGAGGTCCTCGTTGTCGAACACCTCGGCCACCGTGGCGGGACGGTCGTTCTCGGGTCGCGCGGCTCGCGCACGCTCCTGCTCGGCCATCCGGCTCAGCACCGGGATGAACGCCTCGGACGCACGGCGGAACGGGGTGGCGACGCTGAGCCCGGGGCGGGCCGCGTCGAGGATCGCGCCGAGCAGCCGTCCGGTCCCGGCGAGCGCGTCGGCCTTGGCGAGCAAGGTGTCGCGGTAGGTCGCCGCTGTGGGTGACTGGTCGCCGACCGCGGGGTGCGACCAGTAGGGCAGCTCCGCGATGAGGCTGAAGGTGCCGTAGCGGGCTGCGTAGGCCGCCGACGAGTCACCGCACAGCAGGGGGCCGGGGTCGACCCCGAGCCCTTCGACGAACTCGAGGTCGTCGGCGAGTGACGTGGCCCGGAAAACGGCCGGTGCCAGGCGGGTCAGGGACGGTGACTCCGGCTCGCCGGTCTCGAGCGGCAGGCCGAGGCTTTCCGGCACGGCGTGCAGGGCATCGACCAGGCCGGGCAGGGCCTCGCTGACGTAGTAGTAGACGCCGCCGAGCTCGGCGTTGTGCAGCGACACCATGAGCCGGGGTCGCACCTCGTCGATGACGCGCATCAGGGCTTGCGTCTCGGGAAGCACGCGATCGAACCAGAGGCCCTTCCAGGCGAACGGGAAGGTCCACTCGACCTGCTCGTCCGGCGCCGGGCGGTAGAAGCCCCGCGCGTAGTGGACCCGGTCGGCGGGCTCGGCGTACCAGCCCTCGTTGAGGCGGGTGCCGTCCGGGTCGATGCAGGGCACCAGGTACCAGGTGGCGTCGTGCGTCGCGCGGAGCTCGGGGTCGGTGCACAGCTGCTCCGCGAGGTGCTGGAGCGTGCGGAACCCGATCGGCTCGTTGGGGTGCACGCCGGCGAACAGCAGGTGGTGGCGCGGACCCGAGCCGACGACGTACATCGGGATCGGCTCGTCGAGCCTGGACGTGCCGATCCGGCGGCGCGAGACGAGCCCGGGGTGGGCCTCGGCCAGGGCGTCGAAGGACGCCAGGAGCTCGTCGACGGTGGGGAAGTCACGCAGCGGGCGCACCCGGCGAGCCCGCTCGAGGGTGTCCTCGAGCGAGCCCGCCAGGCGCTGGTCGGTGGACGTCATCGAGCTCAGGCGCCGTCCACGAGGATGGTCTGGGAGTAGTTCGGGTTGCCGGCCGCGGAGGTGTTGAGCTTCGCGATGCGGTCCGAGGTGACGTAGGAGTACGCCTCCCAGAACAGCGGCGGTGCCGGGAACTCGTCCTGGATCCGCTGCTGCACCGTCGCGTAGGCGTCGGCCGCGTCGGCGGAGTCCACGGTGGCGTCGGCCTGGGCGATCAGCGTGGCGACCTCGGGGTCGTACCACGGGATGCACATGTCGCAGCCGCCGCCCTCGACGAAGAACACCCGGAGCGTGTTCTGCTGGCTCGGGTACAGGGCGCCCCAGCGGGAGAAGAACGGGCCGGGCACGTCGCCGTCGAGCCGGGTCTGGTAGAACTCGGCCCAGTCGGTGCTGGGGCTCGCGTAGGCGTTGATCCCGAGGTTCTGCCGGATGTTGTTCGCGATGGCCGTGTAGAACTCGTCGAGGCCGACGCCGCCCGGGTAGTAGATCTCCATGTCGCCCTCGAAGCCGCCGGCCTCCTCGAGCAGGGCCTTGGCCTCGTCGGGGTGGTACTCGCAGTACTCGCCGCAGATCCCCTCGGGCGTGCCGGGCTCGATGCCGGGCGTCCATGCGGTGGCCGGCGTGTACAGCCCGCCGTAGATCACCTGGTTGATCGTGTCGCGGTCGATCGCCATCGAGATGGCCTCGCGCACCCGGATGTCGGAGTAGCGCTCGTCCCACAGCGGCAGGCCGAGGAACGAGATCCCCGGAGCCTCGAACGAGTAGACGTGGTCGCCGAAGTCGGTCGCCGCCTGGGCCATCTTGTCGGCCGGAAGGCTGGAGACGTCCAGGTTGCCGGCGAGCACGTCGGTGTAGGCCGTCCCGGTGTCGGTGTAGGGCACGAAGGTGATCTGCGAGACCGTCGGCGGGTCGCCCTGGTAGTCCGGGTACGCGGTGACGACCAGCGGCGATCCCTCGACGTAGTCGCCGGTCAGCTCGAAGGCCCCGTTGCCGACCGGGTGCGTGTTGTAGGCGTCGAGGTCGGCGAGCGCGGACTCCGGCATCGGGTACATCGCGGTCTGGGCCTGGGACACCTGCATCGGGAACTGGCTGTCGGGGCCGACCAGCTCGACCGTGAAGGTCAGGTCGTCGACGACGGTCAGGCCGGACATCTCGGTGGTCGTCGGGTCGCCCTCGGCCGGGTTGAGGTCGCCGTAGCCGACGACGTTCGCGAGCTGGCCGCTGTTCTCGAAGGCGTTGGGGCCGTAGGCGACGGTGTTCCACGCGTCGACGTACGACTGCGCGGTCACCGGGGTGCCGTCGTGGAACGTCCAGCCGTCCTTGAGCGTGATGGTCCAGGTGGTGGCGTCGTCGGACTCGATGGACTCGGCCTGGACGTAGGTGAGGTTGGACTGGTCGTCGATGAAGGTCAGCGGCGCCCAGACGGCCATCGAGAAGTCGTAGGCGACGGTCTGGCGACCGGGGATGAGCTGGCCGGGCTCGGTGACGCCGATGCTGATGGCGCCGCCGGTGCCGGTGGAGCTCGAGGTGTCGGCGCTGTCGTCTGCCGGGTCGGTGCCGCCGGAGCAGGCGGCGAGGGCCAGCGTGGCGGCGAGGGCGCCGACGGTGATCCGTAGGCTGAGTCTCACGTGTCGTCCTCCGTGGTGGGGTCGCCGTCGGTGCGGGTGCGGCGACGAAGGCGGTCGGGGTGGCCGTCGCCGGTACCGTGCGGTGTCTCCGCCGGCGAGGTCGGTGATCGGTCGTGGTGGTGGAGCGTGCTTGCAGGCAACCCCGCCGCGACGGTGCTGGTCAATACTGAAGTCGCCGAAGTTTCAGTAAGAAATGAAAGTTTAACGCCGGCGTGACATGGCGAGGAGGTCGCGGCGAGCGGCCCGCGCGGTCCGGCCGTCGGCTGCGCCAGGATGTGAGGCGTGACCGACACACCCGCCGCACCGCCGACCGGCCCCGCGTCCACAGCGCCGGAGCTCTCCGGCTGGACCCACGTCTACTCCGGTAAGGTGCGGGACCTGTACGTCCCGGCCTCGCCGCACCCGGCCGGCGACGTCGTCCTGGTCGTCGCCAGCGACCGGATCAGCGCCTACGACCACGTGCTGTCCACGCCGGTGCCCGGCAAGGGCGTCGTCCTGACCCAGCTCAGCCTGTGGTGGTTCGACCTGCTCGCCGACCTGCTGCCGAACCACCTGGTGACCGCCGAGACCGGTCGGGACGGCGTCCCGGACGCGGTGGCCGGCCGGGCCATGGTGTGCCGGCGGATGGCGATGATCCCGGTCGAGTGCGTGGCCCGCGGGTATCTCACCGGCTCCGGGCTGGTGGAGTACCGCGCCGGGGGCGCGGTGTGCGGCGTCCCGCTGCCGGCCGGGCTGGTCGACGGCTCGCGGCTGCCCGAGGCGATCTTCACGCCGGCCACCAAGGCCGAGCTCGGCGAGCACGACGAGAACGTCACGTTCGAGCACGTCGCCGGCGTGATCGGGGAGGGTGACGCGATCGCGGTGCGGGACCTGACGCTCGCGGTCTACTCGCGGGCCGAGCAGGCCGCGCGTGAGCGCGGCGTGATCCTGGCCGACACCAAGCTCGAGTTCGGCCGGCCCGCCGACGGCCCGGACGCGGGCCGGATCGTGCTCGGCGACGAGGTGCTGACCCCCGACTCGTCGCGGTTCTGGCCCGCATCCGGCTGGGAGCCCGGCCACGCCCAGCCGAGTTTCGACAAGCAGTACGTCCGGGACTGGCTCACGTCGCCCGCATCCGGGTGGGACCGCGCGTCCGACACCCCACCGCCGCCGCTCCCGGACGACGTCGTCGCGCGGACCCAGGAGCGCTACCTCGAGGCGTACCGCCTGCTGACCGGGCGGACCCTCGACCTCTGACCGCCGGTCGGATCGCGCCACGCGGCGGGCCGTCCCGGTCCTACGCTGCGGACGTGAACCTGCTGCTGCGCGGTGCCCGGGTGGTCCCGCTGGACGACGCCGCACCCACCCTGCCGGACGGCCCGGTCGACCTGCGCGTGGTCGACGGCCGGATCCGCGACGTCGCGCCCAGGCTCGACCGAGGGCCGGGCGAGCACGAGGTCGACCTCGGCGGCCGGTGGGTGATCCCCGGACTGTGGGACGCGCACGCACACGTGGGGCAGTGGGCGACGGTCCGACGCCGGCTCGACGTGTCCGCGGCCGGTTCGGTCGCCGAGGCCGCCGCGCTCGTCACCGCGAGGCTGGTGGCCGACCCGCCCGAGCCCGGCGCGCTGCTGGTCGGCTACGGCTACCGCGACGTGCTGTGGGCGGACGCCCCGACCGCGGAGGCCCTCGACGAGGCAGCAGCCCGTGCGGGCCTGCCGGACACCCCGGTGGTGCTGGTCTGCGGTGACCTGCACAGCGGCTGGTTCTCGACCGCGGCAGCGCGTCTGGTCGGCGTGCCGAGCGGCGTGGTGCGTGAGGACCCGTGGTTCGCGTCGATGGGCCGGCTCGACCCGGACGAGGCCACCCTGGACGCCTGGGTCGCGGACGCGGCGCGGGCTGCGGCGGCCCGGGGAGTGGTCGGCGTCGTGGACTACGACCTCGCCGACAACCTGGCGAGCTGGCAGCGCCGGATGTCCGCCGGGACGCGGGACCTGCGGATCGCGGCGGGTGTCTGGCGCGACCACCTCGACGGTGTGCTCGCACGCGAGCTCGCCACCGGTGACGTGATCGCCGGCGAGCCCGAGTGGCACGGGCTGCTGACCCAGGGCCCGCTCAAGGTGATCAGCGACGGGTCGCTGAACACCCTGACGGCCTACTGCCACGACCCGTACCCCGGCCCGGACGGCAGCACCACGAGCGGTGTGCTCAACGTGCCGCCGGCCGAGCTCGTGCCGCTGATGGCCAAGGCCGCCCGCAACGGCGTGCATGCCGCGATCCACGCGATCGGTGACAAGGCCAACGGGCTCGCGCTCGACGCGTTCGCGGCCAGCGGTGCCCGCGGGTCGATCGAGCACGCGCAGCTCCTGGCCTGGACCGACGTGCCGCGGTTCGCCGAGCTGGGTGTCGCGGCGAGCATCCAGCCGGAGCACGTCGTCGACGACCGGGACGCGCTCGACGCCGCCTGGGGCGACCGGACCGACCGCTGCTACCCGTTCCGCTCGCTGCACGAGGCGGGCGTGCGCCTGATGCTCGGCTCGGACGCCCCGGTGGCGCCGCTCGAGCCGTGGTTCGCGATCTCGGTCGCGGTCACCCGCACCCGGGACGGTCGCGAACCCTGGCACCCCGAGCAGGCTCTGTCCGCCCGGGTCGCGCTCGCGTCCTCGGTCCGCTCGCGCGTCGCGGCCGGGCAGCCGGCCGACCTCGCTGTGCTCGACGCCGACCCGCTGGGCGACCCGGGGTCGCTGCGCGCGATGCCGGTCGCCGCGACCATGCTGGCCGGCCGCTGGACCTATCACTCGTTGGGCGAGTCTCCGCTCTGAGGGCTGTGGCGATGGCTGCCTCGACGGGAGACCTCGGCCCGGACGGGGTGACTTCGCCTAGCTGTCGCGGAGGCCCGAGCCGGTCTCGAGGATCGTCTTCAGACCGCTCAGCACGAGCATCCAGCCCGGTCCCGAGACGTTCTCCGCGGTCCTGGGTGCGTCCTCGAGCCGGTCGTGGACGACGGTGAGCAGGCAGATCCCGCCGTCCTGAGGTTCGATCTGCCACGTCACACGGCTGGCCGGCTCGTCGGCGAGCCGCGGGTCGTACAGCGAGCGCCACGTGACGACGAGCCGCCGCGGGGGGTCGGACTCGAGCACGGTCTCGTCGCCCCAGAGGGAGGTGCCGTCGGGTGAGTGGTACCGGAACGGCGTGCCCGGCTCGCCGGTGGTCTCGACGCGGGAGCCGTAGAAGTAGCGCGCGCTGAACTCGGGCTTGGTGATCGCCTCCCAGATCGCGTCCGGTGAGGCCTTGATGAAGATCTGGTACACCTGCGCCGTCGAGGCCTGCGTCGCTCGCGTCGTCGTCATGACTCGTCCAGCTCCTTCTTGAGGTCTACGAGCGCCGAGGCTCGGCGCTCGGTGAACTTGTCGATCCACCGGTCGTGGATCAGCCGGATCGGGACCGGGTTGAGGAAGTGCAGCTTCTCTCGTCCGGACCGCCGGACGACGACGAGCCCGGCGTCCTCCAGCACCCGAAGGTGCTTCATCACTCCGAATCGAGTCATCTCCAGCTCGGCCTCCAGCTCGTTCAGCGTGCGGCCGTCGCGTTCGAAGAGCCGGTCGAGCAGGTGTCGACGGGTCGGGTCGGCGAGGGCCTTGAAGACCTGATCGCTGTCGCCGTCCACCCGAGGACAATAGGTGACTATTTGGTCACATGTCAACCGAGGAAGGAGCCGGAGCCGCAGGCTGCCACAGGGGCTCGAGCGACTCGTAGAGTCGGGGCATGGCGGACGGCATCGTGACGTCGAGCGACACCGAGTTCCGGGCGATGTTGGCCGAGAGCCCGGAACCGGTCGCCCGGCTCGCGCTGCTGGCCCGCGGTCTCGTCTTCGATGTCCTTCCGCAGACCGTCGAGGTGGTCTGGCCCCGTCAGGGGGTCGCCGGCTACGGCACCGGACCGAAGAAGATGACCGAGCAGTTCGTCTGGCTGGCGCCGCACTCGAAGCACCTGGTGTTCGGGTTCTACTACGGCGCCGAGCTTCCTGCGCCCGAGGGCCTGCTCGAGGGCATGGGACGTCTGATGCGGCACGTGAAGATCCGCGCAGCGGCCGATCTCGCGAACCCGGAGCTGCGGCAGCTCGTCGCGAGGGCCACCGTGCATCGCGTGCCTCCGCCGCGGACCGCGTAGCGGGCACGAAAACAAGGCCCGCGCCGGCCGCTTCCCGCGGGAGGATCAGGGCATGACGTCGACACGGTCACGCACCGTCCGCGCTGTCGCGCTGGGAGCGGTGCTGGTTCTGGTGCTCGCGGCGTGCGCGGCGAGCGGAAACGAGTACGTCGGGACGTCGAGCGAGGTGCGCGGCACGGTCGGCTTCTGGTGGGGCCTGTGGCAGGGCTTCATCGCGCCGTTCGCGTTCATCGTGTCGCTGTTCAACGACTCGGTCGGGATCTACGAGGTCCACAACAACGGCGGCTGGTACAACTTCGGCTACCTGATCGGCCTGTCCGCGATCTTCGGCGGTGGCGGCGGCGGCGGATGCGCCGCCAGGCGGCGGCGCTGACCGTCCGGTAGCAGGGGACCCGCCGGCCCGGGCCTCGCGGACCGGCCTTGCGGGCTCGCGGCTCAGGACTCGGAGCCGAGGGGCTCCAGGTGCCGGGTCGACCCACGCTCGGTCAGCCGGGGCGCGAGGAGGCGGACCTCGTTGTCCCGCGTCTGCGGATCGGTCCCGATCATCCGCACCACCATCTCGACGGCCATCTCGCCGATGCGCTGCGCCGGGATCTCGACACTTGTCAGCGGAAGTGGCATCGCCGCCACCACGTTGTTCGGGCAGACCGCGACGAGCGACATGTCGTCCGGTACCGCGAGGCCGTGCTCGCGCAGGCGGGAGATGACGTGGGGAAGGGCGACCTCGTTGTGCACCACGATGCCCGTGACGTCCGGGTGCTTGTCGACCAGGGTGTCGACGGCGGCGTGCGCTCCGGTGACCGAGGCACCGGTCGGGATGATCACGTGCTGGGTCGCCGCGTGCGTCGCGCCCGTGGCGAACCCGTCATCGATCCGGATGGCGTAGGACGTGCCCCTGGAGATCACCTCGACCGGTGAGCCGAGGAGGGCGATCGACCGGTGTCCCCGTTCGGCCAGGTGGCGGGCCGTGATCAGGCCGACCTGGTAGAAGTCGAGGTCGATGCACGTGAGGCCGGCGGTCTCCATCGGCAGGCCGATGAGCACGGTCGGCATGGTCAGGTTCCGTAGCGCGGGAAGCCGCGCGTCGAAGTCCTCCACGTCCATCACGACAAGCGCATCGATCATCGAGGACGCCGAGACCCTGGCCAGGTGCGATCCGTCGCCCTGGGTGACGAGCAGGACGTCGTAGTCGTGATCGTGCGCCCCCGAGGTCACGCCGGCGACGAACTGCATGATCACGTTCACGTCGACGCCCTCGCGGAAGGGAGCCTGGAGCCCGATGGTGTTCGATCTCGCAGAGGCCAGCGCCCGCGCACCCGCGTGCGGTCGGTAGTTGAGCTCGGCGATCGCGCTCTCGACGCGCAGGCGCGTCGCGTCGGAGATCGACCGCCTGCCGGACAGGACGTAGCTGACCGTCGACGGCGCGACCCCAGCGAGGCGCGCCACGTCGGCGATCGTCGCCATCGGGTACCCCCATCTGCCGGCTGCCAAGCGTCTCCGCACCGGTGACCGCCCAACTGTACTCAGCCGTCAGGCGGAGGTCCTGGACGCGACGCAGTCGGTCGGTGTACCTTCGGCATCGACGCCGTTGGCGAAGCGCTTCGACGAAATCCAGGGGGATCATCGACATGGCTGCCCGGTCGGCCGCGTCCGATGCGCCGGCCATGATCGACGGCGACTGCTTCGGCTCGGTCGATCACGAGGGCCGGGGTACCGGGGTCCTGTTCTCTGCCCGTCCAGCACGCACCGATGAGGAGCACCGTGCCAGCTGACGCCCGCTTCCCCTTCCAGGACTCCGCCCTCGACGTCGGCGCGAGGGTCGAGGACCTGGTGTCCCGGCTCTCGATCGAGGAGAAGGTCGGCCAGCTGTTCCACCCCATGGGGACGCTTCAGGACGTGGACACCCCGAACCGGGAGTTCGACCTGCCGGCCCTGCGGCCCACGATCGTCGAGCAGCACATCACCCACTACGGGTTGCTCGGGACGACCGCCACGCCACGCGAGTTCGCGCAGTGGCACAACCACGTCCAGCGCATCGCCCTGGCCAGCGGGCACGGGGTGCCGGTGACCTTCTCGACGGACACCCGGCACCCGGTCACCACGGATCCGCGCAACGCCCTCACCGGCGACCCGGCGAGCGAGTCGCCCGCAGGCTTCTTCTCCCGCTGGCCCGACACCCTGGGGCTCGCCGCCATCGGCGACGAGCAGCTCGTGGAGCGCTTCGCGTCGATCGTGCGGGAGGAGTACCGGGCGGTGGGGCTCACGGTCGCCCTGCACCCGCAGCTCGACCTGGCCACCGAGCCCCGGTGGCCGCGGATCTTCACCACGTTCGGCGAGGACGTCGACCTCGTGACCCGCTTCGCCCGCGCCTACGTGCGCGGGCTCCAGGGGTCCGCGTTCGGGCCGGACTCGGTCTCCGCCATGATCAAGCACTTCCCCGGCGGCGGGCCGCAGCGCGACGGAGAGGACCCGCACTTCCCCTACGGACGCGAACAGGTGTACCCGGGCGGACGCTTCGAGACGCATCTCGCACCCTTCGTCGCCGCACTCGACGCCGGCGCCCGGCAGGTGATGCCGTACTACGGCATGCCGGTGGGCACCGAGTACGAGGAGGTGGGCTTCGGCTTCAACCGGTCGGTCGTCACCGGGATCCTGCGCGAGCGCCTCGGGTTCGACGGCATCGTGTGCACGGACTGGAGCCTGGTGACCGACCACGTCGCGATGCACGACCACACCTCGGCTCGGGCCTGGGGCGTCGAGCACCTGACCGAGATCGAGCGCGTCGCCAAGGTCCTGGACGCCGGCGCCGACCAGTTCGGCGGCGAGTATCGGACGGACCTGGTCCTCGACCTGCTGCGGACCGGGCGCCTGAGCGAGGCGCGCCTCGACGAGTCGGTGCGGCGGATCCTGCGCGAGAAGTTCGAGCTCGGGCTCTTCGACCGGCCGTTCCTCGACGCGGATCGAGCGGACGCGGTGGTGGGCTCCGCGGCCTTCGTCGAGGAGGGGCTGGCCGCGCAGCGGCGATCGCTCACCCTCCTGACCAACGGCGCCACCGAGCCGGTCCTGCCGCTGCGCACCGGCGTGTCGGTCTACGTCGAGGGCGTGGACGGCTCCGTGCTGACGCCGCGCGCCGTGCTCGCGGAACACCCGGAGGGCGCGGACGTCGCCGTGATCCGCGTCAGCGCCCCCTACGAGCCCCGGGACGGCCTCGCGGCCGGCTTCCACACCGGCAGCCTCGCCTTCCCCGATCAGCAGGTGGAGCACATCGAGGCGATCGCCTCCCAGGTTCCCGTCGTGCTGGTGGTCTACCTGGACCGCCCCGCGATCCTCGGACGTCTCACCGAGGTGGCGAGCGCGGTGGTAGCGGACTTCGGGGTCAGCGACGCCGCGCTCGCCGACGTCCTGCTCGGCGCCGACGCGCCTCAGGGCTCGCTCCCGTTCGACCTGCCCAGCTCGATGGAGGCGGTCGAGCGGAGCCGGTCGGACGTCCCGTTCGACACACAGCGCCCGCAGTTCCGCTGCGGTCACGGCCTGCGGTACGGGTAGCAGCCCGCCCCACCGGTCGACGAGCGACAAGAAGACGCGTGACGTGCGCGCTATCCGGAGGAGAACAATGCTGTTTTCACGATCGACAACCTCAACGTCGCGGACGGCGTCCCACCGCCGGACCGCGCAGCTCGGCGCCCTGGCGGCCGCGAGTGCCCTGATGCTGGCCGCCTGCGGCTCCGGCGACAGCTCCGACCCGTCGAGCTCGGCCGACGAGGAGACCGGGTCGGCCGCCGACCCGATCGAGCTGACCTACTGGACCTGGATGACCAACGTCGAGGACATCGTCGCCGTCTGGAACTCCGAGCACCCCGACATCCAGGTCACGATCGACCGCCTGGCCGAGGGAGACGACCTCGTGACCCGGACGGTGACGGCGGCCAAGGCGGGCAACCTCCCCGACATCGTCCAGGCCGAGTACCAGTCCCTGCCGATCCTCGTCTCGAACGGGATCGTCGCCGAGCTCGACGACCTCGCCCCCGACGCGTTGAGCCAGTACTCCGAGGGCGTCCTGAACCAGGTGAGCTGGGGCGACACGACCTACGCGATCCCGGGCGACGTCGGCCCCCTGATGATGTACGTGCGCACCGATCTCTTCGACACGTACGGCGTGCCCGTCCCGACCACGTGGGACGAGTTCGCGCAGGCCGCGGCAGCCATCCACGCCGCCGACCCGAGCGTGTCCATCACCTCCTTCGACGCGACGTACCCCGGGTGGTTCGCCGGTCTGTCGCAGCAGGCGGGCGCCGAGTGGTGGACCGCGCAGGACAACGAGTGGTCCGTGAACATCGACGACCAGGCCACCGAGAAGGTCGCCGACTACTGGAGCGGCCTGCTCGCCGACGGACTCGTGAGCACCTCGCCGACCTACTCCGCGGAGTGGAACACCGCCCTGGCCGACGGCACGATCCTGTCGTGGATCGCACCGACCTGGGGCGCCGGCGTCATCGAGGGGATCGCCCCTGACACGGCGGGCTCGTGGCAGGCAGTGCCGCTGCCGCAGTGGAACGCGGGCGAGACCTACACCGGGCTGTGGGGCGGGTCCTCGGCCGCGATCGCCGACACGAGCACGCACAAGGAGGCGGCGGCCGAGTTCCTGACCTGGCTCTACACCTCCGACGAGGGCGTCCAGCAGCTCGTCGACGTCGCCACCCTGTACCCCGCCTCGATCCCTGGTCAGGAGTACTCGGCCACCAGCGCCACTCCGGCCGTCCTGGGCGACCAGACCGACTTCTGGCAGCTGTCCGCCGAGTCCGCGTCGAACGCGCGCGCGTTCCGCTGGTCGCCGAACGTGGCCTTCACGTTCGCGACGATGCAGGACGCCTTCTCGACCGCGATCGAGAACGGCACGAGCCTCACGGACACCCTCGCCGGCGTCCAGACCGCGAGCGTCGACGACCTCGTGAACCAGGGCTACCCGGTCGCAGACTGATGCCCGTCCTGGCCGGGGCCTACGGGTCCCGGCCAGGATCGGTCGACGAGAGGAGAGAGGTAGTCGTGCGAACGGTGGAGTCCATGGCAGCGGAGGTCGGGCGACCGGAGGCCCCGGTGCCGGGTGTTCGCCGGACGCGCCGCAGGCTCAACGCCAAGACCGCGCCCTACGTGCTGCTCGCTCCCGCGCTCGCGCTGCTCACCGCCTTCATGCTGATCCCGATCGGATACTCGGTGTGGCTGAGCTTCCGGACGGTGAAGGTGGCGGACGGCTCGTTGCTCGGACGACGGACCGAGCAGGCGGCAGGTCTGTCGAACTACACGACCGTCCTGACCGATCGCGTGTTCTGGGAAGCGATGGGGCGGATGGTCGTCTACGGCGTGATCGTCGTCGTGATCATGTTCGGCCTGGCGTTGACGTTCGCGCTGCTCCTCGACCACCCGCGAACCCGGGCTGCGGGTCTGTGGCGCACCTCGATCTTCATCCCGTATGCGGTGCCAGGCGTCATCGCGTCGCTGATGTGGGGATTCATCTACCTGCCGGCGGTCAGCCCGATCGTGTCGGCCTTCGAGGCGCTCGGCCTGGCCCCGCCGGACTTCCTCGGCAGCGGGACCGTCCTGTTCTCCACCGCGAACATCGCGATCTGGGGCGGCACCGGGTTCAACATGATCATCCTCTACACGGCGCTGCGTGCGATCCCGAGCGAGATCTACGAGGCCGCGCGGATCGACGGGTGCTCCGACCTGCGCATCGCGTTCTCGATCAAGATCCCGATGATCGCTCCCGCCATGGTGATGACCATGATCTTCGCGCTGATCGCGATGATCCAGGTCTACAACGAGCCCACGGCGCTGTCCACGCTGTCGCACGCCATCACCAGCACCTGGATGCCGATGATGAAGATCTACTCCGATGCCTTCGTGCTCAACAACACCTTCCTGGCCGCCGCCGAGTCGGTCCTCCTCGCGCTGCTGACGCTCGGTGTGTCGCTCGGTGTGATGCGCGCGACGCGCCGGTTCCAGGGGGTGGAGGACTGATGGCCGTCGCAACCGCGCCGGTCGGCGCCCGCGCGTCGGGTGGTCGCCGGACCAGCACCGGCCGTGGCCTGAGCACGACGGCGGTGCTCGTCGTCGGCGCGCTGTACTGCGTGCTGCCCGTCACGTGGATCGTCACTGCGTCGACGAAGACCGCCGGCGAGCTGTTCACGACGTTCTCGTTCGCCCCGAGCTTCAACGGCGGCCTCGGCGAGAACCTCCGCGACCTGCTGGCCTACAACGACGGCGTGTTCGGCCGCTGGGTCCTCAACACCCTGCTGTTCGCCGGCGTGGGCACGCTCCTGACCGTCCTGATCTCCGCCGCAGCCGGGTACGCGCTCGCGAAGTTCCAGTTCCTGGGGCGCGAGCTGATCTTCAAGGTGATCCTGGCCGGCGTCCTGATCCCGCCGATCGCTCTGGCGATCCCGCAGTACCTGCTGCTGTCCAAGGTCCACATGACAGGCAGCTACTGGTCGGTGCTGCTGCCGTCGTTGATCAGCCCGTTCTCGATCTACCTGTCGCGCGTGTTCGCGCAGGCCTCGGTGCCCACCGAGATCCTCGAGGCCGGTCGGATCGACGGCGCCGGCGAGCTCCGCCTGTTCTGGAGCGTCGGGCTGAGGCTGATGCTCCCCGGCCTGGTGACCGTGTTCCTGCTGCAGTTCGTGGCGATCTGGAACAACTTCATGCTGCCGTACATCATGATCACCGACGAGAAGATGTTCCCGCTCACCGTGGGACTGTTCAGCCTGCTGAACCGCGGCGCCGGGCAGCCCGCGCTGTACACGACCGTCATCACGGGAGCGCTCGTCTCGGTGCTGCCCCTGATCATCTTGTTCGTCGTCCTGCAGCGCTACTGGCGCCTGGATGTCCTCAGCGGAGGGCTGAAGGGTTGACGACCGACGGCCGCGCGTATCGCGGCCCTGTACCGAGTTCCCGCCGCCGAGCCCACCCGCCGCCGCGACGCGGCCCAGTGCCCGGCACGACAAACCATCGATGTGAGGGGTCCCGCCCATGAAGTTCACCGACGGGTACTGGCTGGTGCGCGAGGGCATGGAGTCGCTGCACCCGGCCGATGTCCGCGATCTGGAAGAAGCGGACGGGTCGCTGGTCGCGTACGCGTCCACGAAGGTCGTGCGGCACCGGGGCGACACGCTCAACCTGCCTGCGCTGACCGTCCGGGTGAGCTCGCCGGCCCCGGGCGTCGCGCGGGTGCGGGTCGAGCACCATGCGGGTGGCCTCGAGCCGGGGCCGAGGTTCGAGATGGCGGGCACGGCGCACGTCCCGGAGGTCGTCATCGACGCCGACCGCGGTGTGCTGCGTACCGGGGACCTCGAGGTGAGCGTCCGCCGGGGGAGCCCGTGGCTGATGGAGTTCCGCTCCGACGGGCGCCTGCTGACGCACTCGGGGGCCAAGGCCATCGGCGCGGTGTCGGACGACCAGGGCAACCACTGGGTCCACGAGCGCCTCGGGCTGTCGGTCGGTGAGCACGTCTACGGGCTCGGGGAGCGGTTCGGGCCGCTGGTCAAGAACGGCCAGACCGTCGAGATCTGGAACGCCGACGGGGGGACGTCGAGCGAGCAGGCGTACAAGAACGTGCCGTTCTACCTCTCGGACCGTGGGTACGGAGTCCTCGTCGACCACGCGGGCCCGGTCTCCTTCGAGGTCGGGTCCGAGACGGTCTCGTCGGTCCAGTTCTCGGTGCCCGGCCAGGTGATCGAGTACCTGGTGATCGACGGGCCGACACCGGCCGATGTGCTGCGGCGCTACGCGGCCCTCACCGGCCGGCCCGCCGCCGTGCCCGCCTGGTCGTTCGGGCTGTGGCTGTCCACGTCGTTCACCACCGACTACGACGAGCCGACGGTCATGTCCTTCATCGAGGGCATGGCACAGCGCGACATCCCCTTGAGCGTGTTCCACTTCGACTGCTTCTGGATGCGTGAGTTTCACTGGACGGACCTTCAGTGGGACCCCTCGGTCTTCCCGGACCCCGAGGGCATGCTCGCCCGCTTGCACGACCGTGGCCTGCGGGTGAGCGTCTGGATCAACCCGTACATCGCCCAGCGATCGGCGCTGTTCACCGAGGGGAAGGAGAAGGGCTACCTGGTGCGCCGTGCCGACGGCTCGGTGTGGCAGTGGGACAGCTGGCAGGCCGGGATGGCCCTCGTGGACTTCACCAACCCCGACGCGTCGGCCTGGTTCACCGAGAAGCTCCGCGGTGTGCTGCGCCAAGGTGTCGACACGTTCAAGACCGACTTCGGCGAGCGGATCCCGACCGATGTGGTCTGGCACGACGGCTCCGACCCCGAGCGGATGCACAACTACTACTCCTTCCTCTACAACCAGGCGGTCCACGAGCTGCTGGTCGACGAGCGCGGCGAGGGCGACGCCGTGCTGTTCGCCCGTTCGGCGACCGTCGGAGGCCAGCAGTTCCCGGTGCACTGGGGCGGGGACTGCGACTCGACGTTCGAGTCGATGGCCGAGTCGCTGCGCGGCGGCCTGTCGCTCGCGCTGTCCGGGTTCGGCTACTGGAGCCACGACATCGGGGGCTTCGAGGGCACGCCCGACCCGGAGCTCTTCAAGCGGTGGCTCGCCTTCGGGTTGCTGTCGTCGCACAGCCGGCTTCACGGGTCGACGTCGTACCGGGTGCCGTGGGCCTTCGACGAGGAGGCCGTGGAGGTCGCCCGCCGGTTCACGACACTCAAGATGACCCTCATGCCGTACCTCGCGCGGGTGGCACAGGAGGCGACCGACGGCGTGCCCATGATGCGCCCGATGCTGCTGGAGTTCCCCACGGACCGGACGGCGGCGACGGTGGAGACGCAGTACCTGCTGGGGGACTCGCTGCTCGTCGCGCCGGTGTTCAGCGCCGACGGCGACGTGGACGTCTACGTGCCCGAGGGCACCTGGACGTCCCTGCTCGACGGGTCGCGCGTGGTCGGCCCGCGCTGGGTGCGTCAGCGGCATCCCGCCGACTCCCTGCCGTTGCTGGTGCGGCCCGGGGCGGTCGTGCCGATCGGGGCGGTCGACGACCGACCCGAGTACGACTGGCCCGATGGCGTGCTGCTTCACGTCGCCGAGCCGGCCGACGGCTCCCGCACGGTCGTGCGCGTGCCGCGCGGCCCGGGTATGCCCGGTGAGGACGTCACGTTCGTCGTGACCAGGTCAGGCAGCACGATCCGGGCCTCGAGCGACTCCCCGATGCGCTGGAGCCTGCGCGTGCTGCTCGACGGCCGGACGCTGAACGCCGAGTCCCGGGGTGGACTGGCGGAGGTGCGTGTGGAGGAGCAGGCAGCTCGGTCCTGATCTCCGGTGGGTAGCGACCCCGTCGGACCAGCTCGAGGATGCAGCCGCGCAGAGACGAGCGACACACCACGCCCCGGAACAGGCCAGGATGGAGGCCATGCGAGCCGTCCTGCACCACGGGCCGCGCGACATCCGCGTCGAGACCGTGCCCGACCCTGTCCTCCTCGAGCCGACCGACGCGATCGTTCGCGTCACGCTGTCCTGCATCTGCGGGTCGGACCTGTGGCCGTACCGGCGGCAGGACGCGCCGGAGCACGCCCATCGGATCGGCCACGAGTTCCTCGGCGTGGTCGAGGAGGTGGGCGCCGACGTCCGCACCCTCGCGGTCGGCGACCTGGTGATCGCGCCGTTCATGTACTCGTGCGGCGACTGCGAGTTCTGCCGGGCCGGGCTGCAGACCTCGTGCGTGCGCGGCGGCTTCTACGGGTCGGAGTCGATCGGCGGTGGCCAGGGGCAGGTGGTCCGGGTCCCGCTGGCCGACGGCACCCTGGTCGCCGCGCCGGTCGGCGAGGACGACCCCCGCCTCCCCGCGCTGCTCACGCTGTCCGACGTGATGGCCACCGGGCACCACGCCGCGGTGTCGGCCGGGGTGGGGGCCGGCTCGCACGTGGTGGTGATCGGGGACGGCGCGGTCGGGCTGTGCGGCGTGCTCGCCGCGCACCGTCTCGGGGCCGAGCGGATCACCCTGCTCTCGACCCACGAGGACCGCGCAGCGATCGGGCGCCGGTTCGGCGCGACCGAGGTGATCGCCGAGCGTGGCGAGGCCGCGGTGGCCGCCGTGCTCGAGCGGACCGACGGCCTCGGCGCACCGCACGTGATGGAGTGCGTCGGCATGCAGGGCTCGTGGGACACCGCGGTGCGGATCGCCAGGCCCGGCGGCACGATCGGCTACGTCGGCGTGCCCAACGGCGTGGACGAGGGGCTGGACCTGTCCGTCCTGTTCCGGCGCAACGTGACCGTGCGCGGGGGTGTCGCGCCGGCCCGTGCGTACCTGCCGGAGCTGCTCGCCGACGTGCTGGACGGCACGATCGACCCGTCCCCGGTGTTCGACCTGGAGCTGTCGCTCGAGGAGGCACCCGAGGGGTATGCGGCGATGGACCAGCGCCGCGCGACCAAGGTGCTGCTGCGGCCGTGAGCGTCCTGTGCGCGGTCTGCTGATCGACGGCCCGGGCGCCGCACCCCGGGTCGCCGTGCTCCCGGACCCGGCCTGCCCCACCGACGGCGTGCTGGTGCGGGTGGACGCGACCGGCGTGTGCCGCAGCGACTGGCACGCCTGGCAGGGTCACGACCCGGACGTGGTCTTCCCGCACGTGCCCGGCCACGAGCTGGCCGGGGTCGTCGCGGCGGTCGGACCCGACGTCCGCCGGTGGTCCGTCGGCGACCGGGTCACCGTCCCGTTCGTGTGCGCCTGCGGCCGCTGCGACGCCTGCGCCGCGGGCGAGCACCAGGTCTGCGAGAACCAGACCCAACCGGGCTTCACGCACTGGGGATCGTTCGCCGAGCTGGTCGCGCTGCGCTCGGCGGACGTCAACCTGGTCGCGGTGCCCGTGGGCATGACCGCCGTGACCGCGGCCTCGCTGGGCTGCCGGTTCGCCACCGCGTACCGCGCGATCACGGTGCACGGTCGGGTTCGCGACGGTGACCCGGTCGCGGTGCACGGCTGTGGCGGCGTGGGGCTGTCGGCCGTGATGATCGCGACCGCCGAGGGAGGGCGGGTGGTCGCGGTCGACCCGTCGCCGGGTGCGCGGGCCGCGGCCCTCGAGCTGGGTGCCGTGGCCGCCCTGGACCCCACCGGCCTCGCGCCCGAGCTGCTCGCCGCGGCGGTCGTGGAGGCGACCGACGGCGGCGCGGCGGTGTCGCTGGACGCGCTCGGTCATCCGGGGACGGCGCTGGCCTCGGTGCTCGGGCTGCGCCGCCGCGGGCGCCACGTGCAGGTCGGGCTGCTGCTCGCCGACCACGCCCGCACCGCACTTCCGATGGACCGGGTGGTGGCGTGGGAGCTCGAGCTGTACGGGAGCCACGGGATGGCCGCGCACGAGTACCCGGCGATGCTGGCCCGGGTCGCCTCGGGCGGGCTCGACCCGTCGGTGCTGGTCGGCCGCACGGTCGGGCTGGGCGAGGCGGCCGAGGCGCTCGCCGCACTCGAGGGCGCGGCGCACCCGCGGATGACCGTCGTGGTGCCCTGACCGGCGCGGTCGGCCGGTTCTGCGGCGCTCGGCCGAAGCCGGGGTGAGGCCCGGCAGGGACCTTCCGCCCTCGCCGCCATAGGTCGGTTGGCGATATATATCGGTCATGGCGTTCCGGATGACCAACAAGGCCTACCTCGTCCTGCTCGCGCTCTCCGAACGGGCACGGCACGGCTACGGCATCGTGCAGACCGTGCTCGACCTCTCCGAGGGGGAGGTGCGGCTCGGTGCCGGCACGCTCTACGGGCTGCTCGACCGGATGCTCACCGCCGGGCTCATCGCCGAGGCCGGCCAGGAGGTCGTCGACGGCCGGTTGCGGCGCTACTACCGGATGACCGAGGAGGGCGGCGCAGCAGCGGCCGCCGAGACCGCCCGGCTGACCGCGCTCGCCAACCGGGCAGGCCGGATGCTGGGCGGCCCCGCGCTCGGCGGTGCGTCATGAGCCCCGACCTCGAGCGCAGCGCCCGCTTCTGGCTCCGCGCCTACCCGGACCCGCTGTCCTGGGCGCTCCACCGCTTCTTCGACCGGGCCCGTCGTCGCCACGTGCTCCAGGACGACCCGCCGCCGATCGCACGGTTCGGGTTCGGGGTGATGCCGACATGACCGAGCAGCGGGAGGCATTCGAGCGCAGTGCGCGCTGGTGGCTGCGCGCCTACCCGGCGCGCTGGCGCCGGTTCCACGAGGACGAGGTGCTCGGCCTGCTCGAGGACCTCGCGCCGGACGGCGCGCGGCGGCTGGACCGGCGTACCGCCTGGGACCTCGCGCGCAGCGGCTGGGCGACTCGGTGGCGCACCCGCCCCGACCCCGTGTCCTGGGTGATGTACCGGTTCTTCGACCTGCCGATCACCAGCCACGCGGACTGGGTGTCCGACGACATCGAAGGTCGGTGGTACTACCTCCGCCACGTGGGGCTGGCCTGGGTCTTCGTCGCGATCGCCGTCGTGGCGGCGGTCCGCTCGCCCGGTGCGCACACGTTCTGGCAGTACCTCGGGTTCGTCGCGATCGGCGCGGTGCCGGTCGTGGCGCGGCCCACCCGACGCCGGGCCCGCAAGTGGCACCTGATGCAGGACGAGCCACCGCCGGCCGGCAGCATCTGGGGTCCGTCCAAGCCGTACTGACGCCGCGCCGCGGGTACCGTCGGGCTGCCCCTCGCCGTGCCGAGCCGAAGGACCCGACAGTGAGCCACGACCACTCGAGCCACGACCACTCGAGCCACCCGCCGACGCACCCGCAGACCGCCGCCGACTGGGACCGGCGCTACGCGGAGAGCGACCGGGTGTGGAGCGGACGCCCGAACGCGACGCTGGTCGCCGAGGCCGGAGGCCTCGCACCGGGGCGTGCGCTGGACGTCGGCTGCGGCGAGGGCGCGGACGCCGTCTGGCTGGCCGCGCGGGGCTGGCGGGTCACCGCGACCGACATCTCGCGGGTCGCGGTCGAGCGCGCCGAACGGGCCGGTGCGGAGCACGGCGTCGAGGTGGAGTGGCTGGTCGCCGACATCACCGACGGCCCGCCGCGGGCCGAGGCGTACGACCTGGTCGTCACGCACTACCCGGCCCTGTCGCACGACCACGACGACGCGGCTGCTCGGGCCGTGCTCGCCGCGGTCGCACCCGGCGGGACCCTGCTGTTCGTCGGGCACGCGCTCGAGGACGGCCGGCCGGTCGCCGTGGGTGGCCAGGACCCGGCCGAGCGCGTGCAACCGTCCGACGTGGCCGCGCTGCTCGACGACGGCTGGCAGGTCGAGGTCCTGGAGAGCCGGCCGCACGCCGACGGCGAGCACGCTCGGCACCCCCACGACTCGGTGCTCCGCGCCCGCCGCACGGCGCGCTAGGTCCAGGCGGCGGGCTGAGGGCGCACCCGGCACGCCGCGATCGGTACGCTGGCCACCGTCCAGCGCGCCGCCCACCACAGCGCAGCACCGCCACCTCAGGGAGCACCCGTGGGACGAGTCGTCGTCGAAGTGATGCCCAAGCCGGAGATCCTCGACCCGCAGGGCAAGGCCGTCGCCTCGGCGCTGCCGCGGCTCGGGTTCACCGGGTTCACCGGGGTCCGCCAGGGCCGCCGGTTCGAGCTGACCGTGGACGGTCCGATCACCGACGAGGTGCTCGCCACCGTGCGGGAGGCCGCGATCACGCTGCTGTCGAACCCGGTGATCGAGGACGTCGTCCGGGTCACCGAGGAGCCCGACGAGGCCGAGGGAGCCGGCGCGTGAGCCACGTCGCCGCGCCACCCCCCGCGCCGTCCCGCACCGCGGCCGACGCCCGGATCGGCGTCGTGACGTTCCCCGGCACGCTGGACGACCGGGACGCCGCGCGTGCCGTGCGGCTCGCCGGGGGTACACCGGTCGCGCTGTGGCACGCCGACGCCGACCTGCACGATGTCGACGCCGTGGTGCTGCCGGGCGGCTTCTCCTACGGCGACTACCTGCGGGCCGGCGCGATCAGCCGGTTCGCGCCGGTCATGGAGAAGGTCGTCGACGCCGCGGACGGCGGGATGCCGGTGCTCGGGATCTGCAACGGGTTCCAGATCCTCGCCGAGGCCCATCTGCTCCCCGGGGCGATGATCAAGAACGACCACCGCACGTTCGTCTGCCGCGAGCAGGTCCTCGCGGTCGAGAACGTCGACACCGCGTGGACCCACGAGTTCCGCACCGGCGAGACGATCACGATCCCGCTGAAGAACCAGGACGGCCAGTTCGTCGCCGACGAGCACACCCTCGACGAGCTCGAGGGCGAGGGCCGGGTCGTGTTCCGGTACGTCGGGTGGAACCCGAACGGCTCCCGCCGGGACATCGCCGGCATCACGAACGCCAAGGGCAACGTCGTCGGGCTGATGCCGCACCCCGAGCACGCGGTCGAGGTCGGGTTCGGACCGGACGGCCCGAACGGCCCGCGCACCGGCACGGACGGCCTGCGCTTCTTCTCCTCGGCGCTCAACGCCCTGCTGCACCGATGAGCGGCGCGGGGCCCGACCTCACGGTCGTGCCCTGGGCGGACCAGGACGCGGCGGCACTGCGCGCCGAGCAGCAGGCCGGGCTCGCCGAGCTCTACGACGGGGTCGAGGACATCGAGCCCGAGCTGCCGGCCGAGCAGATGGTGCGCACGGTCCTGGTGCGCGTCGACGGTGAACCGGTCGCGACCGGTTCGCTCCGCCTCGAGCCGCACCTGCCGACCGGGACGGGCGAGCTGAAGCGGATGTACGTCCGGCCTGCCTGGCGCGGCGTCGGGCTGTCCCGGCAGGTGCTCGTGGCGCTGGAGGGTGCCGCCCGCGAGGTCGGCCTGCGCCGGCTGGTCCTGGAGACCGGGCTGCGCCAGACCGCGGCTCTCGGGCTCTACGCGTCGGCGGGCTACCGGCGGATCCCGAGCTGGGGCCCCTACGTGGACGAGCCCGGGTCGGTGTGCCTCGGCCGGTGGCTGCACGACGAGGACCGCACGCGTGTCCTGGTGATCAACGGCAGCCTCGGTGCGGGCAAGACCACGGTCGGCGACCGGGTGGGACGCCTGCTCGCCGACCGCGGTGTGCCGCACGTCGTGCTCGACGTCGATGCGCTGACCTCGGCCGCGCCCGTGCCGCCCGACGACCCGTTCCACCAGCGACTGGCTCTCGACGCACTGGCCAGGCTGGCACCGCTCTACCGCGAACGGGGCCTGCGTCACGTGGTGCTGCCGCGCGTCGTCGAGGAGCCCGCCGACCGTGCCGACTACGAGCGGGCGTTCGACGGCGCCGACGTGCGCGTCGTGCGGCTGAGCGTGCCGGAGGACGTGCGGCTGGACCGGCTCCGGACGCGCGCGACCGCACCCGACCCGGGGGAGCTCGCCCGCACCGTCGAGCTCGAGGCGATCCTGCGTCGCGCAGGTGCCGACGACGCGGTCGTCGACGGCGTCGGTGATGTGGACCGGGTGGCGGAACGGGTGCTCGACGCCGCGGGCTGGTAGCGCCCAACGTCTCAGGCCGTGGGCGCCGCGGCCGATCGGTTCGGTAGTCCGGGCCGCCTCGCGAGGTGGCCGTTCCCCCCGAACGAGGATGAGCATGACCGTCGCGACGACCACCGAGACCCATCCGACCACGACCCCGGCGACCACCTCCGCCCCGGCTCGCGCCACGTCCCCAGGCGCCGAGCCCTCCGCCGTCCCGCGGGGCTCCGCGTCCGCCACGCGCCGCCACCTCGGCCTGCGCGCGAAGCTCACGATGGCCGGGGTCGGTGCCGTCGCGATCGCCGCCGTCCTGGTGGGCGGGCTCTCGGCGTGGCAGACCGCGCGCGTCGTCGACGGCGCGACGCAGGACATCATGACGATGGCCGACATGTCGGTCGGCGAAGCCGCCCGCTACGCGACGACGCTGGTCGAGACCCAGGTCGGCACCGTCACCGACCGGATCGAGTCCGACCTGCGGGTCGCGGAGGCGGCCGCGGCGCAGACCGGCAAGTACTCGTTCGGCGAGCCGGTCACCTGGACCGCGGTCAACCAGTTCACCGGGGACGAGTCGGAGGTCGTGGCGCCCGCCATGCTGGTCGGCGGGCAGTGGCTCGGCCAGCACCGTGCGACGGACGCGTACGTCCCGGTCGTCGACGACATCGCGAACCTCACCGGTGAGGCCGTCACGATCTTCGAGAAGGTGGGCGACGGCGACATGCTGCGGGTGGCGACCAGCATCGTCACGGCCGACGGCGAGCGCGCGATCGGTACCTACATCCCGCGGGTGATGGCGGACGGCTCGGAGAACGCCGTCGTCAAGGCCCTGCTCTCGGGCGAGGTCTTCACCGGCACCGCCACCGTGGTCGGCGAGCTGTACGTCACCGGGTACGCGCCGATCGTCCAGGGCGACGAGGTCGTGGGCGCGATCTTCGTCGGCATCCCGCAGGCCGTCGTGGACGCACCCTTGCGCGAGGCGCTCGCGTCCCAGAGCGTGGGCATGAACGGCTACTTCACGGTCGTCGACAAGGCCGGGTCGTGGGTCGTGCCGCCGCCGGGCGCGGTCGAGGGCGACAGCGCCGTGGACGCGGTGGACGCGAACGGCGCATCGATCGGCCAGGCGCTCCTGGACGCCGCCGCGGCGTCGACCGACGGCAACCCGAGCAGTGTCGAGATCCCGCTCAGCGACGACCTGGCCGGCGTCGAGGTGATCCCGTTCGACCCGTGGGGTTGGGCGATCGCCGCCTGGGGCATGGACTCCGACCACATGGTTCCGATCGAGCGCCTCCAGGCCGGTGTCACCTCCTCCCTGTGGACCTCGTTACTCGTCGGGCTCGGCGTGGTGGCCGTCGTCGGCGTGCTGCTCGCGCTGTTCACCGGGCGCACCGTCGCCCGGGTCCGCCGGCTCACCGACGCGATGGCGAAGGTCGCCGAGCGTGACCTGACCGGCACCGTCGAGGCCGAGGGCTTCGACGAGGTCGGGCGGATGGGTACCGCCGTGGGCACTGCCGTCGAGGCGATGCGTCACGCGCTCGGCCGGATGGCCGCCGGCGCGACCCAGCTGCGGTCCACGGCCGACGCGCTGGACACCGCGAGCAGCGGGGTGGCCGAGAGCGCGAGCGGCGCGCTCGCCGAGTCCGCGGCCGCCGCGGGCGTCGCGGAGCGGGTGTCGAGCGAGGTGGGCTCGGTGACCGCCGCGCTCACCGAGCTGCGCACCTCCGTCGAGGCGATCGCGGGCGACGTGCACGCCGCGAGCCAGCAGGTCGCCCAGGCCGTGGAGACCACGAGCGACGCCGCCCAGTCCACCGCGCGACTGCAGGAGTCCTCGACCCGGATCGCCACCGTGCTGCAGGCGATCACGCAGATCGCCGAGCAGACCAACCTGCTCGCGCTCAACGCGACCATCGAGGCTGCCCGAGCCGGCGACGCCGGCAAGGGCTTCGCGGTGGTGGCCGGCGAGGTCAAGGAGCTCGCCCAGCAGACCGCGCAGGCGATCCAGGACATCACGCCGGTCCTCGAGGCCGTGACGATGGATGCGTCCGACGTCGGCGCCGCGGTGGGTCGGATCACCTCGGCGATCACCGAGGCCAACGAGCACCAGTCGTCGATCGCCGCGATGGTCGAGCAGCAGACCGCGACGACCAGCGAGATCGAGCGGAACCTGGTCGCGGCGGCCGACGGCAGCCGGGGCATCGCCGAGAACATCGCCGGGGTCGAGCAGGTGATGCGTGGCGGCCAGGCTCAGGTCGAGGACCTGCGCGCTGTCGTCGTCGAGCTAGGTGCGGTCTCGGAGGAGCTCATGGCCGGTGTCCGGGAGTTCGAGCTCGGCGACGACTGAGCCTCACTCCACCCGGATCCGCAGCGCGGCCGCGAGGGCGGGCGCGAGGGCGGCAGCCTGGTCCGGGCCGATGGTCGCGCCGGCCAGCCCGGCCACTCCGTCGACCTGGTCCAGCAGCGCGCCTCGCAGGTCGGTGTCGCGGATCCGGGCGTCGGCGGCGTCGAGCCGGTCGACCCGGCAGTCGGTCACCACGAGCCGGCGGATCGACGCACCGCCGAGCCCGAGCTCGCCGATCGTGACGCCCTCGAGGCGCACCTGGTCGAGCGTGGCGCCCGCGAAGGACAGGAAGTCGACCTTGCCGCCGCGCAGCGTGACGTCGTCGAGCCGGCCGCCGCTGGCGAGCAGTGCACCGAGCCGGCAGTCGGTCCACGTCACGCCGCGCCACACGCCGTCGCGCAGGTGCACGGTCGTGGCGCGGGCGCGCTCGACGGTGGTGTCGATCAGGTGCGCGCCGTCCAGGCGGGTCTCGTCGAGCGTGCAGCCGGTGAGCCGGCACTCGACGAACCGTGCCTCGCGTCCGTCCGCGCCGGACAGATCGAGGTCGGTGAAGGCGACGAGGTCGTAGTCGCCCTCCGGCTCGAGCTCGCCGGCGAACGGTTCCAGGTCGTCAGCCATGCGCCGAGCCTAGGCGTGCCGGTCAGCCCCGCGGGGTGACGGTGACGTGCAGCTGGTGCCGCTTGGCCCACGCGTCGAGCACGCGGGCCGGGCCGTCCGTGCCGGCGCGCACCGACACCGTGCTCGGCAGGACGATCGGTGCGGCGAACTCGGCCCGCCAGGTGAATGCGTCGGGCTCGTCGAGGTGGGCGAGCGCGCGGGCGGCGGTGTACATCCCGTGCGCGATGGTCCGCGGGAACCCGAACGCCTTCGCCGCGAGCGTCGAGGTGTGGATCGGGTTCCGGTCCCCGGAGACCGCCGCGTACCGGCGGCCGAGGTCGGCCTCCAGGCGCCAGGCCCCGGTGGGCTGCGGGGCGTGCCACTCGGGCCGCTCGGCCCGGTCGGCCGTCGCGCCGTCCAGCCGGTAGCCCTTGGCGAGGTAGGTCGACACGCCGCGCCACACCGGCTCGCCGGCCACGCCGACCTCGGCCACGACGTCGACGCTCACCCCGCGGTGGTGCGCGGTGAGCCGTTCGGCGTGCACCGCGACGTCCACCTCCTCGCCGAGCACGACCGGCCGCTGCTGGGTGACCTCGTTGGCCAGGTGGACGAGGCCGAGCAGCGGCAGCGGGAAGCCGTCGCGCACCATGAGCGCGTTGGCGAGCGGGAACGCGAGCACGTGGACGAACCCGGCGGGCAGCCGGTCCTGCGCCGGGGCGCCTACCAGGTGCTGGTAGGCGGTGAGCCGGTCCGGGTCGGTGGTCAGACCCTGCGCGAGCAGGGTGGTTCCGTCGAGGGCGTCGGCCGCGACGTCGCGGCGGCGGGTTGCGGCCGCAGCGGCCGAGCCGGCCAGTCCTCGCCGCTGCGATGCGCCGAGCGACGGCACCGAGCCGAGCTCGATCACCGGGCCGTCGCCGTGCACGGCGCGGCCCGGGTGGCTCGCGCCGTGCGCTGCGCCGCTCACGCACCCACCATGTTCTGCCCGCAGACCCGCAGCACCTGGCCGGAGATCCCGCCCGCCTGCGGCGAGGCGAGGAAAGCGATCGCCTCGGCGACGTCGGTCGGCAGGCCGCCCTGCTGCAGGGAGTTCAGCCGCCGCGCGACCTGCCGGGTCAGGGCGGGGATCCGTGCGGTCATCTCGGTCTCGATGAAGCCCGGTGCGACCGCGTTGACCGTGCCGCCGGCCGACGCGAGCACCGGCGCCTGGGCCCGGACCATGCCGATCACCCCGGCCTTGGACGCCGCGTAGTTCGTCTGGCCGCGGTTGCCCGCGATCCCGCTGGTGGATGCGAGGCACACGACCCGCGGCGCCTCGCCCAGCACGCCGGCGTCGAGCAGCGCCTCGGTCACCCGCAACGGCGCGATCACGTTGACCGCGAGCACGCTGTCCCAGCGGTCGGGCGTCATGTTGGCGAGCAGCTTGTCGCGCGTGATGCCGGCGTTGTGCACCACGACGTCGAGGTGGCCGAACCGCGAGCGCACGTGCTCGACCAGGCGCTGCGGGGCGTCCGGCGAGGTCAGGTCGAGCTGCAGCGCCGTGCCGCGGGTCTCGTTGGCCACCGCGGCGAGACCGTCGCCTGCGGCGGGCACGTCGACCAGCAGCAGTCGGGCGCCGTCCCGCGCGAGGGTCCGGGCGATCGCCGCGCCGATCCCGCGCGCCGCACCCGTGACGAGGGCGACCTGGCCGTCGAGCGGGCGGTCGGGGTCCGCCGGCGGGTGTCCGCCGGTGCCCTGCACCGTGAGCAGCTGCCCGTCGACGAACGCGCTCTTCGCGGACAGCAGGAACTCCAGCGCACCCAGCGCGGACGGCGAGGTCACCGCGGTCCCGTCGGCGAGCACCAGGCCGTTGCCGGTGGCGCCACCGCGCAGCTCCTTGGCGAGGGAGCGGAGCAGGCCGTCGACACCCTGCCGGGCTGCCGCGGCCGCGGGGTCGGTGGCCTCGGCCGCTGCGCGGGACACCGTGACGACGCGTGCGCCGTGCGCCAGCTTCTTGAGCACTCCGGCGAGGTCGAGCGCCGGGCCGGACAGGTCGGCCGGCCCGGTGACGCCGGTGAGCACCACGACCACCGCACCCCACCGGTGGTCGCCGTCCGGGCGTCGGCGCACGTCGAGGTCCCGGTCCAGCAGCGTCGCGGCGAGCGCGTCGGCGTCGGCCCCGGCCGCACCGTCGGCGAGCACCAGGACCGGCCCGGGCACCAGCTGGTCGCCGGCCCGGAACCGGCGCAGCCGGGCGGGACGCGGCAGGCCGAGCCGCTTGGCGAGCTCCGCGGTGAACCCGGAGTTGACCAGCTCGAGGTAGGTGTCGCTCACACTGCCTCCAGGATCGCGACGACGCCCTGCCCACCGGCCGCGCACACCGAGACGAGTCCCCGTGCGCCCGAGCCGCGGGACGCGAGCTCCTTGGCCGCCGTGGCGACGATCCGCCCGCCGGTCGCGGCGAACGGGTGCCCGGCCGCGAGCGACGAGCCGTGCACGTTGAGCCGGGCCCGGTCGATCGAGCCGAGGGGTCCGTCCCGACCCAGCCGGTCGCGGCAGAAGTCCGGGTCCTCCCAGGCCTTGAGGGTGGCGAGCACGGTGGCGGCGAAGGCCTCGTGGATCTCGACGATCTCGAAGTCCGCGAGGCTCATGCCGTGCCGCGCGAGCAGCCGCGGTACGGCATGGACCGGGGCCAGCAGCAGGCCGTCCTTGCCGTGCACGAAGTCCACCGCGCCGGCCTCGAGGTCGACCACCTCGGCGAGCGCCGGCAGACCGCGCTCGGCTGCCCAGGACTGGTCGGCGAGCAGCACGGTGGACGCGCCGTCGGTCAGCGGCGTGGAGTTGCCCGCGGTCATCGTGGCGGGGGTGTCGAGCCGCTTGCCGAAGACGGGCGCCAGCGCGCCGAGCTTCTCCATCGAGGTGTCCGGCCGCAGGTTGGCGTCCCGCACGAGGCGCCGGTAGGGCGTGACGAGGTCGTCGAAGAAGCCTGCGTCGTAGGCGGCCGCGAGGCGCTGGTGGCTGGCCAGGGCGAGCTCGTCCTGCTCCTCGCGACTGATGCCCCAGGCCGCGGTGGTGAGGGCCTGGTGCTCGCCCATCGAGAGCCCGGTACGCGGCTCGGCCACGTCGGGGGCGACGGGGGCGAGGTGCGAGGGCCGGATCTTGGCGACCGCGGCGAGCTTCGCCTGCACGGTCTTGGCCCGGTTGAGGTCGAGCAGCGCGGCCCGGAGCTGCTCGGTCACCACGATGGGTGCGTCGGACGCGGAGTCGACGCCGCCGGCCACGCCGACGTCGAGGCGGCCGAGGCGGATCTTGTCGGCGATCGAGGCGATCGTCTCCATGCCGGTCGCGCAGGCCATCTGAACGTCGTAGGCGGGGGTCTCGTTCGACAGCGCCGAGCCGAGCACGGCTTCTCTGGTCAGGTTGAAGTCCCGGGTGTGCTTGAGCACCGCGCCGGCCGCGACCTCGCCGAGCCGCTCGCCGGCGAGCCCGAAGCGGGCGACCAGCCCGTCGAGCGCTGCGGTGAGCAGGTCGAGGTTCGAGACGTGGGCGTAGGCGCCCCCGGCTCTCGCGAACGGTGTGCGGTTGCCCCCGACGACGACGGGGCGCCTGCTTCCGGCCATCTGCTCTGACTCCTCCGGGACGTCCGACTCTGGACTGGGCGAGTGCGGCCTGCTAAGTGCCTGGTACGTACGGTACCTGATACCCGCGGTACCGCACGTCGACGTCGGTACCCGGACATGACGAAGGGCGCCGCGCACCGGCGCGACGCCCTTCGTCCGAGCGCGTCTCAGCCCTTCACGGACCCCGCCAGGAGCCCGCGCACGAAGTACTTCTGCAGCGCGAAGAACACGATCAGCGGGACGACGATCGCCACGAACGCCGACGGCGCCAGCAGCTCCCAGTGCGACCCGAAGTTGCCGACCAGCGCCTGCAGGCGGGTGGTCAGCGGCGACACGAACTCCTTGCTCGCACCGACGAAGGTCAACGACACGAGCAGGTCGTTCCACACCCACAGGAACTGGAAGATCGCGAAGGACGCGATCGAGGGTGCGGACAGCGGCAGCACGATCTTGCGGAAGATCAGGAAGGAGTTGGCCCCGTCCACGCGGGCCGCCTCCATCAGGTCGCGCGGCAGCTGCGCCATGAAGTTGTGCAGCAGGAAGATCGCCAGCGGCATGGCGAACATCGTGTGGGTCACCCACAACGACGCGAAGTGGCCGGTGATCCCCAGAGCCGGGAACACGGTCACGTCACCGATGTGCACGCCGGTGTTGAACAGCCGGAGCAGCGGGACCAGCGCGAGCTGCAGCGGGACCACCTGCAGACCGAACACGATGAAGAAGATCGTGTTGCTGCCCTTGAACGGGATCCAGGCGAGTGCGTACGCCGCCATGGTCGCCAGTGCGAGCGGGAAGAGCGAGCCCGGGATCGAGACCACCAGCGAGTTGACGAAGTACGGGATGAGGCCGCCCTGGACGTTGTAGCCGCCCGAGAACAGCACGGTGTTGTAGTTGTCCAGGGTGAAGACCGGGTTGGTGAAGACCGTCCACCAGCCCGAGCTCGCCACCTCGGTGTCCGGCCGGAACGACGTGACGAACAGCCCGAACGTCGGGATCGTCCAGAGCAGGGTCAGCACGACGACCAGCACGGACGAGAGCCGGCTGCTCAGCGTGGTGCGAACCTTGGTCCCGGTGCTCGAGGTGACCGTGTGGGCATCGACCTTGGTGGTCTGCTGCGAGTCGACGGTGCTCATCGGACAGCACGCTCCTTCCGCAGCTGCATGATGTTGTAGATCAGCACGGGGACCACGCCGACGAAGAGGATCACGGCGAGTGCAGAGCCGTGGCCCTGGTCACCCTGGACGAAGGTCTGCCGGTACATCTCGTACGACAGCACGCTGGTGTTGAAGTTGCCGCCGGTCATCGTGGCGACGATGTCGAAGATCTTCAGCACGGCGATGAGGATCGTGGTGAACACCACGATGAGGGTGCCGCGGATCATCGGGATGGTGACCCGGACGAACATCTGCCAGCCGGTCGCGCCGTCCAACGAGGCC
Source organism: Actinotalea endophytica (assembly GCF_025717005.1). Classification (GTDB taxonomy): domain Bacteria; phylum Actinomycetota; class Actinomycetes; order Actinomycetales; family Cellulomonadaceae; genus Actinotalea. The sequence goes on along the minus strand of NZ_JAOVZU010000007.1, from coordinate 165,420 downwards.
GCCTCGAGCACGTCGGTCGGGATCGCCTTGATCGCCGCGGAGAGGACCACCATCGCGAAGCCGGTCTGCACCCAGACCATGATCACGATCAGCATGAACGTGTTCAGCGGTGTGGTGAGCAGCCAGTTCGGCGGGTTCTTCCAGCCCAGCCAGATGCACATCTGGGACAGCAGCCCGATCTGTGGTTGGGCCGGGTCCTTGTACTCGTAGACGAACTTCCAGATCACGCTCGCGCCGACGAACGAGATCGCCATCGGCAGGAAGATCAGGGACTTGGTCGCCGACTCGCTGCGCTTGCCCATCCGGTCCGCGAGCAGTGCGAGCACGAGTCCGAACGCGGTCGACGCCGTCGGTGCGATCGCGAGCCACAGCACCGTGTTGATGAGCACGGTCTGCATGTTCGAGTTGGTGAACGCCCAGGCGTAGTTGTCGAATCCGACCGCGGCCTGGCCGCTCGCGTCGTAGAAGCTGAGCATGAACGTCCGGATCGCAGGGATCACCAGTCCGACGAGCATGAACAGCGCCGCCGGGCCGAGGAAGACCAGGATGCCCACGGGTCGGGACACCCGACCCGAAGCCTGGCCGGCGATGAAGAACACGACGAACAGCACTGCGGCGACCACCAGGATCGCGGCGGCGCCGCCGCTGAGCTTCCACAGCGAGGCCCCGACCAGCGACGTCGGCGACGTGAAGACCGGGACCGAGATGACGTGCATCATGCCGAGCACGATCAGCAGGAGCACCAGGGCGAAGAACCCGGTGGTCCACATCCAGAAGGAGCGGTTGGAGGTGCCCGCCGATGCGGGCGCCCGACGGGTCGTGGCCGTCTCGGGAACGGCTGTCCTGCTCTGGCTCATGGCAAGCCTCCGAGCGCGGGAACGGGGGAAGTGGTGGAGTCGGACACGCGTCCCTCCTTCGGGTTCGGGATGCGACGTTGCGCCCCGACGGCTGTCGTCAGTACTAGCCCTAGCACAGGCGCCCGGACCCGGCGAACCGGATCCGGGCGCCTCTTCTGCGCTAGGTCGTCACCTGTCGGTGGCGGTCAGCCGATCACGGCCAGGCTGCGTCGATGTTCTGCAGCATCTGGTCGGTCGACTCGCTGCCGGCGAACCAGTTGGTGAACTCGGTCCACTCGGCGCCGGAGCCGACCGCGGACGGCATCAGGTCGGAGGCGTCGAACCGGAAGGTGGCCTCAGGGTCGGTCAGCTGCTCGGCGGAGAGCTGGTCGATCGGCGCGGTGTAGACCGACGGGTCCACGCCGTTGTTCGCCGACACCCAGCCGCTGGCCTGCTCGATCCGGCTGGTCGCCCACTCCGGGGTCGACAGGTAGGTCTGCACGGCCGCGACCTCGGGACGGTCGGCGAAGGAGACGACGAACTCGCCGCCGCCGACGACCGGCTTGCCGTAGGTGTCGTTCATGGCCGGCAGGTAGAAGGCCCACACGTCGCCGTCCGGGCCGACGTTGGTGCCCTCGGGCCACTGGGCGGCGTAGAACGACGCCTGCTGCAGCATGTAGCACTGGCCCTGGAGGATCGGCAGACCGGCGTCCTGGAAGGTCGTGGTCGCGATCGAGGCGACGTCGCCGTGGCCACCGTTGACGTAGTCAGGGTTCTTCATCCAGGCCTCGAGGATGCTCATCGCGTCCTTGATCTCCGGAGACGAGAACATCACGTCGTGGTTGACCCACTGGTCGTAGACGTCGGGCCCGGAGTTGCGCAGCACGATCTGCTCGAGCCAGTCGGTGGCCGGCCAGCCCGTCGCGGTCCCGGAGCCGATGCCGCCGCACCACGGCTTGACGTCGCCGTCGGCGACGATCTGGTCGGACAGCGCCATCAGGTCGTCCCACGTGGTCGGGACCTCGTAGCCCGCGTCGGCGAACATCGAAGGCGAGTACCAGACGAGCGACTTGGCGTTCGCGCTCATCGGGGCGCCGTAGAAGGTTCCGTCGACCGTGGCGTAGTCCTTCCAACCGGCCGCCCAGTACGTGTCGACGTTGTCCGCCACAGCCTGGGGGGCCGCGACAGCGTTCGGGGCCATGCGAGCGAGCAGGCCGGGCTGGGGGATGATCGCCAGGTCGGGAGCCTGGCCACCCTGAACCCGCACGGGCAACTGCGACTCGAACTCGTTCGTGCCCTCGTACTGGATCGTGATGCCGGTGCAGTCGCTGAAGTCGGCCCAGGATGCCTCGAGCGAATCGGACTCGGGGCTCAGGATCGAGGCGAACATGGTCACCGTCGTCCCCTCGTGCCCCATGTAGTCGGCGTAGGCCGCGCAGTCACCGCTGGCCGAACCGCTGTCGCTGCTCGACGAGCTGCTGCTGCTCTCACCTCCGCTTGAACCGCTGGAACACGCCGTGAGCACCAAGCCCATGGCGGCCACGGCGGAGCCGACGATCATCGTGCGTCGGCGACCGATAGACCTCATGTTCTCTCCTCGTCTGACGTCGTTGTCTCCCGGCGCGCAAGCGCGTCGTACGGGCGAACTCTTCGATCATTGCCCCGTCGATGACATCCGGCAACAAGCACAGGCCACGGTTCCATAACGTCCGAGCGCGGCTGTGCTGGGTCGATGGGACCGATCCCATCGATTCCTCGGGTGTCCGGAACCGAAAGTACTTGATACCGTCAGTATCGTGAGTCGATCAGCACCGGAGCGATCGGCGGCGCAGGACGTCGCCGCGGACGGACGTTCCACGCGGTGGGAGGCGCACCGCGAGGCCCGTCGCGCCGAGCTCGCCCGCGCCGCGCGCCGCGCCGTGCACCGCCGCGGGCCCGACGTGTCCATGGACGAGATCGCCGCCGCGGCCGGGACCTCCAAGTCGATCGTCTACCGGTACTTCGTCGACAAGCCCGGTCTGCAGGCCGCCGTCGGGGCCGCCGTGGTCGCCGACCTCAACGTCGCGCTCGACGAGGCGGGGCGCCGTGGCGTGACCCCGCGTGACGGTCTGCGCGCCATGATCGACGCCTACCTCGCGATGGTCGAGGCCTCGCCGAACGTCTACTGGTTCGTGACCCGGCCGGTCAGCGAGCACGCGTCGGCGCCGCTCGGGCACTTCATGGACGCCGTCGCGACCCTGGTCGCGCGCCCCTTCGCCCGGCTCCTGTCGGGACACGGCGACGGCGCGCTCGCGGACCTGTGGGGCAGCGGCGCGGTCGGCTTCGTCCGCGGCGCCGGCGAGTGGTGGCTCGCGCACCGCGACGACCCGGACGCGCCGACCCGCGCCGAGCTCACCGAGCGGGTCACCACCTGGCTGTGGACCGGCCCGGTCAGCGCGCTCGCCCGCAGCGGCGAGGTCGCCGAGGACGCCGCAGGCGCACCCCGGCAGACCCGCGCAGCGGGCGCCACCGCAGACGTACCCAGCGCAGACACCGCACTCACCGTCGAGGAGCCGTCATGACCACGCTGACACCCACCGCCGAGGCCGCCGTCGACGTCGCCGGGCTCGAGCAGCTGCTGCTCGGGCGCTGGGCCGACATCCGCCGGGCCGCTCGCGCCACCGTGGCCGACCCGCGGTTCCACAAGGTCGAGGGCATGCCGGTCGCCGAGCACCGGGACCGGGTGCTCAGCCAGCTCAAGACCCTCGCGGTCGAGGGTGACGTGCTGCGTGCCTTCCCGACCGCCCTCGGCGGCGCCGACGACCACGGTGCTTCGCTCGCGCGGTTCGAGGAGCTCATCGCGGCAGACCCGTCGCTGCAGATCAAGGCCGGTGTGCAGTGGGGGCTGTTCGCCTCCGCGATCCTGCACCTCGGCACGGCCGACCACCACGCCCGGCTGCTTCCGGGCGCGATGAGCGTCGACGTGCCGGGCGTGTTCGCGATGACCGAGACCGGGCACGGCTCCGACGTGGCGAGCATCGCCACCACCGCGACGTACGACCCGGCCACCGAGGAGTTCGTCATCGACACCCCGTTCCGGGGGGCGTGGAAGGACTACCTCGGCAACGCGGCTCTGCACGGCACGGCCGCAGTGGTGTTCGCGCAGCTGATCACGGCTCGGCCCGGTGGCGAACCGGTCAACCACGGCGTGCACGCGTTCTACGTCCCGATCCGCAACCCGGAGACCGGCGCGTTCCTGCCCGGGATCGGCGGCGACGACGACGGCGTCAAGGGTGGGCTCAACGGGATCGACAACGGCCGGCTGCACTTCGACCACGTCCGCGTCCCGCGCACCGACCTGCTCGACAGGTACGGCGACGTGGCCGCGGACGGCACCTACAGCTCGCCGATCGCCAGCCCCGGCCGGCGGTTCTTCACGATGCTGTCCACGCTCGTCCAGGGCCGGGTGTCGTTGGACGGCGCAGCCGTCAACGCGAGCAAGATCGGGCTCGCGATCGCGGTGACCTACGCGAACCAGCGACGGCAGTTCACCGGTGCCACGGACACCGACGAGGTCGTGCTGCTGGACCGCCAGGAGCACCAGCGTCGGCTCCTCCCGCGACTCGCCCAGACCTACGCCCAGACGTTCGCCCACGAGCGGCTGCTCGCCGCGTTCGACGACGTCTTCTCCGGTCGCGCCGACTCCGACGACGACCGCCAGGACCTCGAGACCATCGCCGCCGCGCTCAAGGCGTCCTCCACGTGGCATGCGCTCGACACGCTCCAGGCCTGCCGCGAGGCGTGCGGCGGCGCGGGCTTCCTCGCCGAGAACCGGCTCGTCTCGCTACGGGCGGACCTCGACGTGTACGTGACCTTCGAGGGCGACAACACGGTGCTGCTGCAGCTGGTGGCCAAGCGGCTGCTCGCGGACGCGGCCAAGGAGCTCGCACACATCGACGCGAGCGGGATGGCCCGTCTGGTCGCCGAGCGCGCCGCCGACGCGGCGATGCACCGCACCCCGCTGCGGCGCGTGGTCCAGACGCTCTCCGACGGGTACGACGCCCGCCGCTCGGTGGGCCAGGTGCGCAACGTCGACGCGCAGCGCGAGCTGCTCACCGACCGGGTCGAGACCATGGTCGAGGAGCTGGTCATGGCGCTCCGGCCCGCGGCGAAGGCGTCGCGTGCGGAGGCGGCCCGCCTGCTCGACCAGCACCAGCACGCCCTGATCGAGGCCGCACGGGCGCACGCCGACCTGCTGCAGTGGGAGGCGTTCACCGCGGGCGTGTCCCAGGTGTCCGACCCGGGGACGCGCCAGGTGCTGATCTGGCTGCGGGACCTGTTCGGGCTGACGCTCGTCGAGCGCAACCTCGCCTGGTACCTGATCCACGGCCGGCTCACGGCGCAGCGTGCGCGGGTCGTCGGCTCGTACGTCGAACGGCTGCTGGAGCGGCTCCGCCCGCACGCCCAGGACCTGGTCGACGCGTTCGGCTACGGCCCCGCGCACCTGCGTGCGGCGATCGCCACCGGCGCCGAGGCGCAGCGCCAGGACGAGGCCCGCGCCCACGCCCGCGCCGAGCGCGCCTCGGGCACCGCGCCCCGCCTGGAGAAGCAGACCAAGCCCCGCTGAGCTGCGTCGCGGGGCTCCTCCCGCGAGTTCGCTGGGTGTCGTCGAGTTCGCTGGCCGTGACCAGCGGGGTGTGGGGGGGGTGTCGGCGTGTGCGCGGGCCTCCCCCCGCGCCCTGGGCTCTGGCCAGCGAACTCGGGGGCTTTGCTCCGTGTGGGTCAGCCGGCGAGGACCTCGCCGAGCGAGAAGCGGACCGGGTGGTCGAGCTGGTCGTAGGTGCACGAGGCCGGGTCGCGGTCCGGGCGCCAGCGGACGAACTGCGTGGTGTGCCGGAACCTCGGGCCCTCCATGTGGTCGTACTTCACCTCGACCACCCGCTCGGGGCGCAGCGGCGTGAACGACAGGTCCTTGCCGGCGTTCCAGCGGCTGCCCTCGGCCTCCCGCGGTGTGCGGGTGCCGGCGGCCTGGGCCTCGCGGGTCCAGGGGTGGTCGGCCGCGTCGGTGACCAGCGGCTGGAGCTCGTCGAACAGCTCGCGGCGGCGGGCCATCGGGAAGCTCGACGTGACCCCGACGGAGGCGAGCGCGCCTTGGTCGTCGTAGATGCCGAGCAGCAGCGACCCGATCGCCCGGTCGTCGGTCTTGTGCGTCCGGTACCCGGCGACGACGCAGTCGGCGGTCCGCTCGTGCTTGATCTTCGCCATCACGCGCTTGCCCTGCTGGTACGTCGACGCGGGGTCCTTGGCGACGACGCCGTCCAGGCCGGCACCCTCGAAGACCTCGAACCAGCGACCCGCTTCGGCGAGGTCGGTGGTCATCGGGGTGCGGTAGACGCCGGGCCCGGTCCCCGGCACGGAAGCCTCCAGCCGGGCTCGTCGCTCGGTGTAGGGCAGCCCGGTGAGGTCGTCGTCACCGAGCGCGAGGAGGTCGAAGGCGACCAGGACGGCGGGGGTCTCGCGGGCGAGCAGCCGCACCCGGGAGTCGGCCGGGTGGATCCGCTGCAGCAGCGCCTCGAAGTCCAGCGAGCTCGCGTCCGGCGTGGCGATCACGATCTCGCCGTCCACCACGCACCGGGCGGGCAGCTCGCGACGGATGGCGTCCACCACCTCGGGGAAGTAGCGGGTGATCGGCTTGGTGTTCCGGCTGCCGATCTCCACGTCGTCGCCGTCGCGGTAGACGATCGCGCGGAACCCGTCCCACTTGGGCTCGTAGCACCGGTCCGGCGGGATCTGCGGCACCGAGCGCGCGAGCATCGGGTCCACGGGTGGCATCACTGGTAGCTCCATCACGCGCCCGCCTCCTCGTCCCGGCCGGCGACGTCCGACCACTCCTCCTGGATCATGACGTCCGACGCGTGGATGCAGATCATCCGCAGCACGTCCTCGCCGGTGTTCGTGAAGCCGTGCCAGGTGCCCGGCTGGACCACGACCGTGTGGCCCGCGCTCGCCTGGACCACCTCGTCGCCCAGGGTGATCGACGCCGTGCCGGCCAAGACCGACCAGGTCTCCGTGTAGGGGTGCCGGTGGAGGGCCGGCCCTTGGCCCGGGTCGTTGTCGACGAGGAAGAAGGACACGCCGGAACCGTGCTCGCGTCCGACGAACTTCAGGGTGCGGGAGCCGGGCAGGCGCAGGGCGTCCGCCGGGATCGCACGGGAACGGGGCACGGGTTCTGCTGCGCTCATCGGGGTCCTCTCGGCCGGCCGGACGCGACGGCCGCGGCGCGTCGGTCCGATCATCGCAAGCCGTGGGCACGCGAGCACCCCGGGACGGCCGGTGGGGCGAGCCGGGGTGCAGCGCCGGGGTGCCCGCGCCGTTGGGGCGAGCCGCTGGTGGCGAGCCCGGTGTGCCCGCGACGGCGGTCGCGCTCAGGCGGGCGTGAGGACGAGGTCCTCGAGCCGGCGGTACGACGCCTCCATGCCCTCGGTCATGCCGGTCGCGAGGATCTGGTCGCGCAGCTCGTCGTTCGGGTAGGTGATGACGATGCTGAGCAGCGTGCCGCCGCTCACCGCGGTGAGGGTCATCTCGTTCGTCGTCGCCGGCCCGTCGGTGCTGATCATCTGCTCGGTCGTCACCGCTCGCACCGGCGGCACGTGCTCGAGCAGCTCGCCTTCGAAGCCGAACCGGGCGCTGCCGTCCTCGGCAGCCCACTCGTAGCGGTAGCGCTCGCCCACCGTGGTCGCGATCTCGCAGACCGGCATGGTCCAGCCGTCGGGGCCGAGGAGCCAACGACGCATGAGGTCGGGGTCGTGGTGAGCCCGCCAGACCTGCTCGACCGTGCCGCGGATGGTCCGCGTCACCCGCACGCGCGAGTCGGTGAGCATCGTGGTGGTCGTGCCGTTCCCGGCGGCGAACGCGGCAAGGTCGGCCAGTACGGCGTCCATCTGGGCGAGCGCCTCACGCATGCCGTCGACCATGCCCATCGCGACGAGTCGTTCCATCGCGCTGAGGTCGGGGAACGTGGTGACCGCCGTGAACCGGGACCCGGTCGCGGTCGGCTCGATGACGACCGTGGTCCGCGACGTCGGCAGGGCGGGGTCGGGTGCGCCGTGCTCGTCGGCGAAGCCGTCGACGAACTCGAAGCTGCGGCCGGGGTCGACGGCCTGCATCTGCCAGTAGCCGCCCGCGCGCTCGCCGTCCGGGCCGGTCATCACGTACTCGGTGCGACCGCCGGCGGCCATGTCGTGCCGGGTGACGGTGGCGGGCCAGGTGGGCGGGCCCCAGAAGCGCTCGAGCTGGCGCGGGTCGGCCCACGCGTCCCAGAGGCGCTCGGTCGGGACGGGGTAGTCGCCCACGACGGTGAGTGTGAGGGCAGTGGGGTCGGACGAGACCGTGGTGATGGGCATGGTGGTTCCTTCGACGGTGGGTGAGGTGGTGGCTCAGGTGGTCGGGTCGGGCGTCGGCCCGGGGCCGGCCGGTGAGCGAGGCGCGGTGGGCGGGTCGGCCAGGACCGCGTCCAGCTGGCCGAACCGGGCGCGCCAGAGCTCCTCGAGGGCGGTGAGCAGCTGCCTGGCCTGGGCGATCCGGTCCGGGTCAGCCGTGACGATCCGCTCGCGGCCGCGGGCCTGCTTGGTCACGAGCCCCGCACCCTCGAGCACGGCGACGTGCTTCTGCACGGCGGCGAAGCTCATGGCGTACGCCGTGGCGAGCTCGCTGACCGAGGCCTCGCCGAGCAGGGTGCGGCGCACGATGTCGCGTCGCGTCGCGTCGGCGAGTGCCCGGAAGATCCGGTCGACCTCCGCGTCGGTCAGCGATGACTGATCTACAACCATGTGGTTGTACGTTACGGAGGTCCCGGCCTGCTGTCAACGGTCCGCGGTGCGGACGGCCACGGCGGTCACGGTCCGCGCGTCGACGGTCACCCGGTGTCGAGGGAGCCCGCGGCCGCGGCGCCGGTAGGGTGCCCGGCGTGGAGGATCGCCGATGACCCAGCTCGGTTCGGGGCAGGACCTCGTCGCGCTGCTCGCCTCCCGCGTGCCGATCGTCGTGATGGAGACCCGCGACGAGGCGCGCGCCCTGGGTGTGGTCGGTGCCGCAGCGGCCAGTGCCGGGAACCTGCCGGTGTTCCGGTGGACGGTCACCGAGGGCCTGGCCCGGCAGGACGTGCACCTCGGTCCCCAGCGGTTCAACACCGAGCCGGCCGACGTGCTCAACTTCGTCCGGGGGACCGACCTGCCCGGCGTGTACGTGCTGGTCGACTTCCACCCCTACCTCGACGACCCGCGTCACGTGCGGCTGCTCAAGGACATCGGCCAGGGCTACGGGGCCGTCCCGCGCACCGTCGTGCTGGTCAGCCACGCGGTGCCGGTGCCCGTCGAGCTCGAGCACCTCGTCGCCCGCCTCACCGTGGCGGTGCCGGATCGCGTCGAGCGCGCCACGGTCGTCGACCGCGCGATCGCCGAGGCGAGCAGGCACCACGGCGGCCCGCTCGTGGTGGACCCGCACGCCCGTGACCTGCTCGTGGAGAACCTCGGCGGGCTGTCCATCGGGGAGGCCGAGCGGCTGGCCCGCGGCGCGGTCGCCGACGGCGCACTCGTCCCGGCGGACCTGCCGGTCGTGATGCAGGCGAAGTACCAGCTGCTCAACCGCGGTGGCGTGCTGCGCTACGAGCACGACGTGCCGGACGTCGCGGACCTCGGCGGGATGGCCGCCCTGGTCCGCTGGCTCGGCCTTCGCCGGGCGGCGTTCGACGGCTCGGGCGCCGGCCTCGAACCGCCGCGCGGCGTGCTCCTGGTCGGCGTGCAGGGCTGCGGCAAGTCGATGGCCGCCAAGGTCGCCGCCGGGGTCTTCGGGGTCCCGCTGCTGCACCTCGACCTCGCCGCGGTGCACAACAAGTACGTCGGCGAGTCCGAGCGGATCCTGCGCGAGACGCTGGCTACGGCCGACGTGCTCGCGCCGTGCGTGGTCTGGGTCGACGAGGTCGAGAAGGCGCTCGCCGACGACGAGTCCGGGGCCGCCCGGCGGGTCCTCGGCACGCTGCTCACCTGGCTCGCCGAGCGCCGGTCCAGCGTGTTCGTGGTCGCCACCGCGAACGACGTGTCCGCGCTGCCGCCGGAGCTGGTGCGCAAGGGCCGGTTCGACGAGCTGTTCTTCGTCGACCTGCCCGACGCCGCAGCGCGCGCCCACATCCTGCGGGTGCACGCCGCCCGGCGAGGCCTGGTGCTCGACGAGGCGCAGGCCGCGCTCCTCGCCGACGCATCCGCCGGGTTCTCGGGGGCCGAGCTCGAGCACGCGGTGGTCTCCGCGCGCTACGCGGCCTACGCCGGTGGGGGAGCCGTCACCGCCGACCACGTGCTCGGCGAGCTGCGCGCGACCCGGCCGCTGTCGGTCGTGATGGCCGAGCGGATCGCCGCGCTGCGAGCGTGGGCGACGGGACGTACGGTGCCCGCGGCGGGCTGAGCCCGCCGGCCGTCGCCGCCGGGGCGAGCCCCTGAGCGGTAGGGCGAGCGCCGCCGCGAACGCCGGCGTCCGCACACCTGTGTCGCGATCACCAGGAGGTTCTCGATGCCGGACACGACCTGTCACATGTCGATCTCGCTGGACGGCTTCGTCGCGGGGCCGGACCAGAGCCGGGAGAACCCTCTGGGGCTGCGTGGCGTCGAGCTGCACGGTTGGCACATCGGTGACCCCCGGGCCACTGATGCCGACGCGATCGCGGCCGAGTGGCTCATGCGCCCTCGCGGCGCGTACGTGATGGGTCGGAACATGTTCGGCCCGATCCGCGGGGACTGGGACGAGGAGTGGTCGGGCTGGTGGGGGCCGGAACCGCCCTATCACGCGCCCGTGTTCGTGCTGACCCACCACCCACGTGCACCGATCCAGATGGATGGGGGTACGTCGTTCCACTTCGTGACCGAGGGCTTCGACGCGGCCTACACGGCAGCGTGTGAGGCTGCCGGAGGTCGTGGCGTGGACATCGCCGGCGGCGCCTCGACCGTGCGGCAGGCGCTGATCGCCGACGTGATCGACGAGCTCACCCTCGACATCGCACCGGTCCTGCTCGGCGCGGGCGAGCAACTGTTCAGGGGAGTCGAGTCGTTCGGCTTCGAGCCCGCCGAGGTGCTCCACTCACCGCTCGCCACCCACGTCCGCTACCGCCGGGCCGGCTGACGCGCATTCGGGCCCGGGTCGGCGGCCGGTTCGCGCGGCGCGGCCCGTGCTCAGCCCAGGAGGCTTGCCGCGTGGTCCGGCACGTAGCGCTGCATGTCGCGTGGCGGGCGCTGGTAGCCGGTCGGTCCGGGCCGCTCCGGCAGCCTGATCGGCACCCGCTGCACGTCGTGGTAGTCGATGCTCGAGACCAGGTGGTGGATCATGTTCAGCCGCGAGATCCGCTTGTCGTCGCTGTCCACGACCCACCAGGGCGCCTCGGGGATGTCGGTGTGCACGAGCATCTGGTCCTTGGCCCGGGAGTAGTCCTCCCAGCGGGTGATCGACTCGACGTCGGTGGGCGACAGCTTCCACTGCCGCATCGGGTCCTCCAGGCGGGAGCGGAACCGGGCCTCCTGCTCGGCGTCGGAGACCGAGAACCAGTACTTGCGCAGGATGATCCCGTCCTCGACGAGCATCCGCTCGAAGATCGGGCACTGGTGCAGGAAGCGGTGGTACTCGTCCGCGGTGCAGTACCCCATCACGCGCTCGACGCCGGCGCGGTTGTACCAGGACCGGTCGAACAGCACGATCTCCCCGGCGGCGGGCAGGTGTGCGACGTACCGCTGGAAGTACCACTGGGTGCGTTCGCGCTCGGTGGGCGTGGGCAGTGCGGCGATCCGCGCGACGCGCGGGTTGAGGTACTGGCTGACCCGCTTGATCGTCGAGCCCTTGCCTGCCGCGTCACGCCCCTCGAACACGACGACGAGGCGCTTGCCCTCGGCGCGCACCCACTCCTGGATCGTGACCAGCTCGGCCTGGAGCCGGAAGAGCTCGCGCTCGTACAGGGCCTTGGGGTAGCGCGCCTTCTTGTCCCCGGCGCCGTGGTGCTTGCCGTGCTTGCCGTCGTCGGCCATGGACCGAGCGTAGGCGTGCCTAGCCCGGCTACGGCGCCACTCGCGCGCTGTTTCGGCGGCCGCGGTCAGGAACCGGATCAACGTCGCCGCCGGTCGCGTCGTGGCGCGGGGACGCGGTCGTCGTCAGCTGCAGTGTGGAGCGGGTCCGGCCCGGATGTGCTCGTCCTCCGGGGGCTAGCCTCGGCGCGACCGCCAACTGCGCACGAGCGCAATCGCCAGCATGGCGCCGGCGGCCACGCCGCTGACGGTGCCGGGATCTGCGCCGCCCAGGCTGTCCGTATCGGCGAGGGCGAAGGCGCCGAAGGTGAGCCCGAACCACACGAGGATTCCGGTACCCCAGGTCAGTAGCTCGCGTGCCGGGGCCAAGGCTCGCTGGCGGCTCCGCGGCCCCGGTTGCGGGATCTCCTTCGGCTGGCGACGGTCCATTGGGATCTTGAGGCCCATCGGAACCGCCTCGTCGATCGCGCGCGCGGCGCTCGCGCCGTGGTACCACATCGTCGGCTCGACGCTCAGGTGCACGCCATCGCCGCCGATGAGCAGCCGGCCGCCGTCGGGCCGGACCCCAAGTCCACTCAAGGTGTCGAAGCGGACGGTCACGTGACCATCGCCGCCCCGAAGCGTGACGCCTTCGTCACCCACGATGAGCCTGCGATCGATGTTCCGGTGCTCGTAGGTCGTCCCCGACACAGGCGCTACCGCGCACAGCGGGGCCTCCGCCCACCCCTCGGGTGCGTCGGCCCCGCCGGGCACCTGCAGGACCAGCGTCGTCGTGACCTGGGCTGCCGCGCGGACGAGGTCGTCGGGTTCGAGAGCGGTGAGCTCGCCGCGCAGGCCCTCGAGCGGCTGCGGCTCACGGTCGTGGAGGAGGTCCCAAGCCGTGGGAAGGAGCGCAACGGCGTGGCCGGGGTGCTCCACCGAGCGGAGCACCCGGTTCCGGACGTCCGCGATCTCCTCGATGCGTGCCGCATGCTCGGCCGTCGCGAGTCCACCGATGATCTCGGCGATGCGGCCTGCGACCTCGCTCTCCCGGGACTCGACGGTATCGGAGACTGCGACGAGCGCGGCGGTGCTGCCGTTGAGGCGCCGGTAGCGGGCCTCCGGCGAGTAGGCGGCGGCCCGTGCGGTCCGCAGATCGTCGACGAGTCGGTCGTTGAGGACTCCGACCAGCACGTTCCCGGGGGTGCTTCGCGGCAGCAGCCCGTGCAGCGTGACGATGCCGCTCTGGGAGCGGAAGTAGGCGGGAAGCTGTGGTAGCACCGTCGGCCAGGGGTCCGGTGCCTGGTGGCGCGTGCCGTCGGGCAACCCAAGGACCAGGCTGGGAGGTGGCGGGCCGGTGAACCACAGCACGGCGTTGTGCCGGCCGACGAACCTCGCCGACCAGGCGCGGATCGAGTCAGCCGTCATCGACGTCAGGCCCCACTCCTGCGACGACTCGAGGCCGTAGCCGCGCGTCCCCCAGCGCCACGTCGATGCCTCCGCCAGCACGTACGGTGCTCGGCGCGCGGCCTCGGCCCGAAGTACTCCCTTCTCGTCCTGCAGCCGGGAGACCGGCGGGTCCACCAGCTGCCGCGCCGCCTTGGAGAGGAAGTCCGCGACCTCGTCGGGCGTGCCGACGGTGTGCAGGTGGGTGGTCGTCGCATCGACCTCGCCGAGGCTGTGGTCGCCGGGTCGGCCCAGCCCGAAGAGGGCCAGGTGCTCGAGCATGTGGCTGTGGCCGCGGGTCGGCAGCTCTTCGTCCGCGGTGCCCATCCGAAGCAGGAGTCCGCCGGAGTAGGGACCCGGATCGTCGACCCAGACCGTCGGGATCCCGTCCACCTCCGTGACGTGCGGGTCGCGCCACCCGCCGCCAGCTGCCTCCGTCACGGTGGGACCGTAGCGGCTCGGCCCGCTCCGCGGGGCCGCCATGCGGATGAAGGACCGCGCGCCTCCGCTCGCGCCTGCACCGGTAGCCTGAGCCACGTCAGCGCCACTGCGACGTCGGGACGACACCGTCGATGAGCACCCCTGAGCAGACCGCCGAGCACCTGCCGGACACCGTCGAGAACGCCGCGTCGACCCCCGAGGTCGAGCTGCCGTGGGCGGAGCTGGGGCTCAAGCAGGACGAGTACGAGCGGATCGTCGGGCTGCTGGGCCGTCGCCCCACCGCCGCCGAGCTGGCGATGTACTCGGTGATGTGGTCCGAGCACTGCTCGTACAAGTCCTCGAAGCTGCACCTGCGCCAGTTCGGCCAGAAGACCACCGACCAGATGCGTGAGCACCTGCTCGCCGGGATGGGCGAGAACGCCGGTGTCGTGGACATCGGCGACGGCTGGGCCGTCACGTTCAAGGTCGAGTCGCACAACCACCCGAGCTTCGTGGAGCCGTACCAGGGCGCCGCGACCGGCGTCGGCGGGATCGTGCGGGACATCATGGCGATGGGCGCCCGCCCGGTCGCGGTGATGGACCAGCTGCGGTTCGGCGCGATCGAGAACCCGGACACCGCGCGGGTGGTGCACGGCGTGGTCGCCGGCGTCGGCGGCTACGGCAACTGCCTCGGCCTGCCCAACATCGGCGGCGAGGTCGTGTTCGACCCGGCCTACCAGGGCAACCCGCTGGTCAACGCGCTGTGCCTGGGCGTGCTGCGGCACGACGAGTTGCAGACCGCGGCCGCCCGCGGCCCCGGCAACAAGGTCGTGCTGTTCGGTGCACGCACCGGCGGCGACGGCATCGGCGGGGCCTCGATCCTCGCGTCGGAGACGTTCGACGACTCCAAGCCGTCCAAGCGGCCGAGCGTGCAGGTCGGCGACCCGTTCATGGAGAAGGTGCTCATCGAGTGCTGCCTCGAGCTGTTCGCCGCGGGTGTGGTCGAGGGAATCCAGGACCTCGGCGCCGCGGGCATCTCGTGCGCGACCAGCGAGATGGCCTCGGCCGGTGACGGCGGCATGCACGTCGACCTGGAGAAGGTCCTGCTGCGCGACCCGACCCTGACCGCGGGCGAGATCCTGATGTCGGAGTCGCAGGAGCGGATGATGGCGATCGTCCGCCCCGACCGGCTCGAGGAGTTCCTTGCGATCACCGGCAAGTGGGACGTCGAGACCGCGGTGATCGGCGAGGTCACCGAGGGCGACCGGCTCACGATCGACCACCACGGGCACCGCATCGTGGACGTCGACCCGCGCACCGTCGCGGTCGACAGCCCGGTCTACGACCGCCCCTACGCCCGGCCCGGCTGGCAGGACGCGCTCCAGGCCGACACGGTCTCCGGTGAGGACGGCGCCTCGCGGTACCCGCGTCCGGCCACCGGCGAGGAGCTGCGAGCGACGCTGGTACGCCTGGTCGGAGCGCCGAACCTCGCCTCGAAGGCGTGGGTCACCGACCAGTACGACCGCTTCGTGCAGGGCAACACCGCCCTCGCGCAGCCCGACGACGCGGGCGTGATCCGGGTCGACGAGTCCAGCGGCCTGGGCGTTGCGCTCGCGACCGACGCGAACGGCCGCTACTCGCAGCTCGACCCGTACACCGGTGCGCAGCTCGCCCTCGCCGAGGCCTACCGCAACGTCTCCACCGTCGGGGCTCGCCCCCTCGCGGTGACCGACTGCCTGAACATCGGCTCGCCCGAGCACCCGGACGGCATGTGGCAGCTCGTCCAGGTCATCACCGGGCTCGCCGACGCGTGCCAGGCCCTGGCCGTGCCGGTGACCGGCGGCAACGTCTCGCTGTACAACACCTCGGGCGAGGCCGGCCGGATCGACTCCTCGATCTTCCCGACCCCGGTGGTCGGCGTCCTCGGTGTGCTCGACGACGTGCAGCGGGCGACGCCGTCCGGGTGGCGCGCGCCGGGTCAGGCGATCTACCTGCTCGGCCGGACCCGGGACGAGCTGGACGGCTCGGCCTGGGCGGACGTGGTCCACCACCAGCTCGGCGGGTTGCCACCACGGGTCGACCTGGTCGCCGAGCGCGCGCTCGCCGGCGTGCTGGTCAACGCAGCGCGGGACAACCTGGTCGACGCCGCGCACGACCTGTCCGAGGGCGGCCTGGGCATCGCCCTCGCCGAGGCGTGCCTGCGGTACGGGACCGGGGCTCGCGTCCGGCTCGACGCCGTGTGCGAGCGGGACGGGATCAGCCCGTTCACGGCCCTGTTCTCCGAGTCGACCGCACGAGCCGTCGTGGCCGTCCCGGGCACCGAGGAGGTGCGGTTCGTCGACCTGTGCACGGCGCGGGGCGTGCCCGCGTTGCGCATCGGCGTGACCGACGACGTCGAGGACGACGAGGCCGGACCGGCGCTCGAGGTCGAGGGCCTGTTCCGCCTGCCGCTCGCCGAGCTCGCCGAGGCGTCCCGCGCGACCCTGCCCGCCCAGTTCGCCTGAGGCCCCTCGTGGGTGAACGGGGCAGGCCCGGCCGTCGGACGGTCGCGCACGTGGCCCCGAAGCGCGGGGCGGGCGCACGCCCGGCCCTGCTCGTGGTGGGCGTCGTCGCGTCCGCGCTCGCCGGCTGGGGCGCCTGGGCGATGGCGGCCGAGCCGGGCGCCGGGGAGACGGCCGACGCATCCGTCACCGCGGTGACCCAGACCGCCACGGCGACGGCCACACCGAGCACGCCCAGCCCGA
Source organism: Actinotalea endophytica (assembly GCF_025717005.1). Classification (GTDB taxonomy): domain Bacteria; phylum Actinomycetota; class Actinomycetes; order Actinomycetales; family Cellulomonadaceae; genus Actinotalea. The sequence continues at coordinate 148,959 of NZ_JAOVZU010000007.1, read as the reverse complement.
GCGTGACGTCGGAAGCGCCGGCCGAGCCCTCGACGCCCCCGGGGCTCGACCTCACCACCTACTCGGCCTCGGACCCCTCGAGCATCTGGGTCGTGGTGAACAAGCAGCACCCGGTCACGCCGCTGACCTGGGCGCCGGACGACCTGGTCGCCGTCGGGTCGCTGCGCCTGCGCGCCGAGGCGGCCGAGCACCTGCAGCAGCTGCTCGACGCGGCATCGGCGGACGGCGTGCACATCGGGCTGCGCACGGGCTATCGCTCGTACGACCAGCAGGCCGCGATCCGGGCCGACCTCGAGGCGCGCAAGGGCTACGAGCACGCCGAGAAGTACTCGGCCCGCCCCGGCTACTCCGAGCACCAGACCGGGCTCGCGCTCGACCTCGACAGCACCACCCAGCCCGGCTGCGGACTCAAGCTCTGCTTCGCCGACACGGTCGAGGGGCAGTGGGTCGCGGCGCACGCCGAGGAGTTCGGCTTCATCATCCGGTACACCGACGACAACGCCGACGTCACGGGCTACTCCGGTGAGCCCTGGCACCTGCGCTACGTCGGCACTGACCTGGTCCAGTACATGGCGGAGCACGACCTGACCACGCTCGAGGAGACCCTCGGCGTCACCGGAGGGGACACGTACGCCGAGCCGTGACGGCCGCTCATGCCATCGCCATGAGGCGGCGCACGTCGGCGAGCGTCGCGTCGGCCAGGGCGTTCGCGCGCGCCGCACCCGCAGCGAGCGTCTCGGCCACGACGGCCGGGTCGGCCGCCAGCTCGGCCCGCCGGGCGCGGACCGGTGCGAGGTGCGCGACCAGGGCATCCGTCGTGAGCTGCTTGAGCTGCCCCGCGCCGCGACCGCCGACCTCGGCGGCGATCTCCTGCGGACTCCTGCCCGTGCTCAGCGCGGTGAGCAGCAGGAGGTTCGCGACCTCGGGCCGTCGGTCGGGCTCGTAGGTGATCTCCCGCTCGGAGTCGGTGCGGGCCGAACGGATCGCCCGGGCGGTGGCGTCGGCGTCGTCCCGGAGCGCGATCGCGTTGCGGCCGGACTTCGACATCTTGCGCCCGTCCGTGCCGAGCACCGTCGGCGCCGCGGAGAGCAGCCCGTCCGGCTCGGGGAAGTAGCCGGCCCCGTACCGCTGGTTGAACCGGCGGGCGACGAGCCGGGTCATCTCCAGGTGCGGCAGCTGGTCCTTGCCCACCGGCACCAGGTTTGCGTGGCAGAACAGGATGTCGGCCGCCTGGTGCACCGGGTAGGTGAGCAGCAGCCCGCTCATGCTCGCGGCGCCCGAGGCAGCGAGCTCCGCCTTCACCGTCGGGTTGCGGTCCAGCTCGGCCACGGTGACCAGGGACAGGAACGGCAGCATGAGCTGGTTCAGCGCCGGGACGGCGCTGTGCTGGAAGACCGTCGTGCGGGCCGGGTCGAGGCCTGAGGCCAGGTAGTCCAGGACGATCTCGTGCACCGCGCCGCGGACGTCCCCGGCGACCTCGCGGTCGGTGATCACCTGGTAGTCGGCGACGACCAGGAGCACCTCGACCCCGAGCTGCTGCAGGCGGACCCGGTTGGCGACCGTGCCGAAGTAGTGCCCCAGGTGCAGGGGTCCGGTGGGGCGTTCGCCGGTGAGCACCCGGAACCGCTCCGGGTGTGCCGCGACCTCGCCCTCGAGGTGCAGGCCACGGTCGACGGCGCGCTCGGCAGCGAGGTCGAGGCTGGAGGACAGACCGGAGGTCTGGCCGGACGGCGGGACGGGCGCGGGCGTGGTGGGAAGGGTGATGCTCATCGAGACTCCAGGGAGACGGGAGCTGCTCGACGCGCACGCGGAACCCGCGAGCTGCCGGAGCAGCTCGGGGACATGCGGACCTCGGCTGCTTAGCGCAGCCACCACGAGGTCGTGCGGAACATGGGGCCAAGCCTACGGGTGGCGGGGACGTCCCGGAGCCCGCGGTCTGCCCCCGAGCGGTCTGCCCCGGGCCGCGCCGGCACCGGTGGTGCACGGCGCGCGCAGCCCGCACCTGCAGCGAACCGCCCCGCGGTGCGCTCCGTCCCCGGCCCGAGGGAGAATCGGCCCGTGCCACCCCGTCGCCGTACCGACCCCGTCGAGGGCCGGGCCGCCGTGCAGGCGTGGCTCGCCGACCCGGGGTGCTCGCGGGTCACCGTGCGCACCGCGGTCCGGTTCACGCTCGAGGAGCTCGCGGACGTCGCACCCGGCCACGCCGTCGAGGTCCGGGTGCCGCCCGACGGGGCGGTGCAGGCCGTCGAGGGCCCGCGGCACACCCGCGGGACCCCACCCAACGTGATCGAGACGGACCCGGTCACGTGGCTGGGGCTGGTCACCGGAGAGGTGGCGTGGCTCGACGCGGTGGCCGACGGGCGGGTGGACGCGTCCGGCGAGCGCGCCGACCTGTCCGGGCTGCTCCCGCTGCAGGCCGCTCGGCGCCGACCGTAGGCTCGTCCCCGTGACCGACCAGCCCGACCCCGCTGTGCCTGACCCCGCTGTGCCTGACCCCGCTGCGCCCGACCCCGCTGTGCCTGACCCCGCTGTGCCCGACCCGGTCGAGCTCGAGCGGATCGCCGTCCCGGGGACGGTGCGCCGCGTGCCGCAGTACCGCGCGTTCGCCATGACCGGCATCGCCGTCGGGCTCCTCGTGGCGGTGGTCGTGCTCCTGGTGAGCGCCGCCACCCAGGACGTCCCGGCCAGCCTGCTGCTCGTCCTGGCCACGCTCGTAGGGCTCGGCGGCCTCGGCGCGCTCCTCGGCCTCCTGGTCGCCCTGGGCCTGGAGGCACGCGCCCGACGTTGAGGTGAACCCGGGTCGAACGGTTCGTCGCACGTCAGGTCGTCCTCTGTTTCGCGATCACCCGTTCGGGTTAGCGTGCCCGGCGCGGGGGCGACCGACCCCTGCGTCCGATTCCGGGTCGCCGCCACCCGCGGGGCCCGGGAAGCGAAGGGGGTCCCGTGTCCATCACTCATCGCATCGCCGCTGCGGCGTCGGGAGCGCTGGTGCTCTCCGCTGCCGTCGCACTTCCAGCCGTCGCCGAGCCCGACACCACGATCGCCGACGTGCAGGGCACCGGTGACGTCAGCGCCCTCGTCGGAGCGACCGTCACCGTCGAGGGCGTCGTGACTGCTGACCACCGGGTCGGCGGGTACCGCGGTGTCTACGTGCAGACCGCCGGCTCAGGCGGCTCGTCCGACGCCACTCCCGGCGCGTCCGACGGGGTGTTCGTGTACCTCGGCAGCCGCACGACGGCCGCAGTCATCGGTGACCTGGTCCAGGTCACCGGCGCGGTCACCGAGTACTTCGGCCTCACCGAGATCAACGCCTCACGCACCGGCACGAGCGTCGACGTGGTCGGCACCGCGCCGCTGCCCGAGCCGGTCGTCCTGCCTGCGACCGTCACCGGGGCCGACCGTGAGCAGTACGAGGGCATGCTGGTCGACCCGACCGACGACTACCTGGTCGCGTCGCTGCACGAGGTGGACCGGTACGGCACGGTCTGGCTGTCGGCGGGCCTCGACCCGATGGTGAAGAGCACCGAGCAGACCCGGCCGGGCGCCGAGGCCGACGCGATCGCGGCCGACAACGCCGCACGCCGGCTGCTCCTCGACGACGGACGCAGCAACCAGGTCACCGCTGCGACCCAGCCGTACCTGACACCGGGCACCGTCGTCCGGGTCGGCGACCAGCTGGACTCGGGTGACCTCGCCTACGTGCTCTCCTACGGGTACGACGAGTGGCGGCTGCAGCCGACCGAGCCGATCGACGCCGACACCCCGGCCGACCAGAAGGCGTCGTTCACGGCGCTGAACCCCCGGCCCCGGACCCCCGCCGACGTGGGCGGGGACCTGCACCTCGCGACGTTCAACGTCTACAACTACTTCACCACGTTCCGGTCCGAGTCCGACCTGGCCCGCGGCGCCGACGACCAGGCGCAGTTCGACATCCAGAAGGCCAAGATCGTCGCTGCGATCAACGGGCTCGGTGCCGACGTCGTCGCGCTCGAGGAGGTCGAGAACTCGATCCACTTCGGTGCCGCCACCCCCGACGAGGCGCTCGCGGACCTCGTCGACGGCCTCAACGCCGCGGCCGGCGCCGGCACCTGGGCCTATGTCCCCACGCCGACGGCGCTGTACGGCGACGGCGCACCCGAGACCGATGTGATCATGACCGCGCTCATCTACCGGCCCGCCGCGGTGACGCCGGTCGGTGACGCGATCACCGACGTCGACGAGACCGTGTGGGACATCGCCCGCGAGCCCGTCGCGCAGGTCTTCGACCCGGTCGAGGGCAGCGGCGGCGAGCTCGTCGTGATCGCCAACCACTTCAAGTCCAAGAGCGGTGACGGCGAGGAGCCGGCCGACGGCCAGGGCCTGTTCAACGCCGAGCGGGTCGAGCAGGCCCAGGCGGTCCGCGACCTCGCGGCCGAGATCACGGCCTCGACCGGGGTCGCCGACGTCGCGGTGATGGGCGACCTCAACGCCTACGCGCACGAGGACCCGGTCCAGGTGTTCCTGGACGCCGGCTACACCGACGTCGTGCCGAGCCTGGCGGCCGGCCAGTACACCTACACGTACGACGGTGAGCAGGGCTCGCTCGACCACGTCCTGGCCACGCCGGCGCTCGCCGAGCGCCTGACCGGCGCGGACGTGTGGGACATCAACGCCGACGAGTGGTCCGCACTCGGCTACTACGGCGGCTTCCCGGAGATCGGGACGCCGTACCGCGCCTCCGACCACGACCCGATCGTCGTCGGTGTGGACGTCCCGGCGTACTGCACGGTGAGCTACCGCGCGACCGGGTTCCACCGGACGTTCCTGTCCCAGGTCCGGCTCAGCTCGCCCGAGCTCCGCGCCGGCTGGGAGCTCACCTGGACCGCGGCGGACCAGGATCGCTACCTCACCGCCTTCGGGGTCCGGCTGCACCAGTCCGGCGACCAGGTGACGGTCTCCGCGGTGCGCGCCACGTCCGTGCCGGACGACCGGATCGGGTTCGTGGCGCTCGGCCTGACCGGGCGGAGCGGTCCGGGCACACCGACCGGCTTCGCGCTCGACGGGCACACCTGCGAGGTCACCGACTGACGGCGCGGCAGGCCCGTCGGGTCGGTCCGGAGAGCGGACGACCCGACGGGCCTGCCCCGGGCCGCGTTCCCGTGCCGCCGACGTGCCGAGCCCGGACGTGGCAGGCGTGCCGGCTCCGCGCCGGGCGCACCGCTACGCGTCGGCGTGGATGCTGATCCGGAAGCGCCCGTCGAACCCCGTGCCGCCGATGTCGAAGGTCCACTCGCCGGGCGAGCCGTCGATCGGCGCGGCCGCCTGGACCTCGGACCCGGCGCCGGCGCCGGCCTTGGCCCGCAGGCCCGCCTGGTCGAGCGCGAGGTCGCCGGCAAGGTACTTCTCGCCCGTGTGGATGAAGAGCTCGGGCGGTGAGCCGGGGAAGGCCTGGACGTAGTACTGCTTCCGGTAGACGACGTTGTCGGAGAAGCCGATGCCGAAGGTGTCGCGCTCGCCGATGTAGAAGTCGAGGCGGAACACCAGGCCCTGGGCCTGGTCGGGCTTGACCTGGCCGTCGACCCAGCCCTCCCAGATCAGGCGGCCGGGTCCGGCCCAGCCGGTCGTCCGGTCGCCGAACTCGGCGAGGGGCTTGTCGAGCTCGGTGGCGAGGTCGGGCATGTCGTCGCTCAGGTCGTTCTCGTGGAACGGCCCGTAGCAGTTCTCCGCATCCGGGCTCTGGTGGAAGAGCTCGAAGTCGACGTAGCGCGGCTTGACCGACACCCCGAGGTAGAACTCGCTGCGGCCGAACCAGTCGCCGCCGCGCTTGATCGCCCCGCTGTCCAGCGAGAGTGCGACGCGGTGGGTGCCGTGGAAGAAGCGCATGGCGATCTCGAACGCCTCGCGCGAGGTGACCAGCGAGTCGTGACCGCCGTGGCACTTGTTCACGAAGGTGCGTGGTGCGCCCGGCAGCTGCGCGGAGGCCTGCTTCACCAGGCCGTCGCTGCGGTTGTAGACCAGCGAGCCGTCGTCGAGCAGGCTCGAGAGTCGGTTCAGCTTGGTCGCTACCCGCACGCCGTAGGTGCGGTAGTTCGTCCCGACGACGGTCAGCACGTGTCGCGGGTCGAAGGCGTGGTTCCACTCGCGGAACCGGGTCGAGCTCGGGTCGAAGGACGCGAGCTCGTCGCTGGCCTTCTCGACCCCGGGCAGGACGCGGAGCAGCCAGTCCGGCACCCGCTGGAAGGAGATGCCCCGGTGCGGGGTGCCGAGCGTGACGATCCGGTGGATCGCACGCTTGGCGTACCCGGGCTCGGCGGCGTCCATGGCGAGCACGCCCTCGCGTGCGACCAGGCCACCCATGCTGTGCGCCACGACGTCGACGCCGTCGAACTGCTCGCCGCGTCGCTGGGCGCAGGCTTCGATGAGGTGGACCAGACGCAGCAGCCCCTGGCCGTAGCGCGCGAGAGCGCGAGGTTGTAGGTCGTAGTAGCGGTAGATCCAGATCGTGCCGGCGGTTCCCTGCGAGAGGACCTTGGCCTCCGTGGCCGGGTCGAGCACGACCGTTCCGTGGACGTCGTCCGGCTCGAGGCCTCCGGTCTCGGGTGGCGCCGCGATGTCGTCGGCGTAGTAGCCGACGACGTTCGTCGCGTCGCGGTACGGGTGGTCGGCGGACTTGAGGGCCCGAAGCACGAAGCCCTCGTAGATGTAGTTCTCGCCGCGACGGTCCGGGTAGACGGTGCCGTCGTTGAACCCCTGGTAGGGGCTGGCCGTCTCGTCCGAGACGTCGGGTCCGCCGAAGCCGCGGATCAGGATCAGGGGGCGGGGGCCGGTCGGGGCGACTGCTGGGTTCGACATCGCTGTCTCGCGTTCCGCGGCCCGGCGGTCACCGGGTCGCACGTGGTCGGTAGATCCACGACGTCACCCGCGTGCACGCGGGTGCCAGGTGCCACGCGAGATCGTCGGCGATCCGCGTCGCACAGACGCTGTGACGGACATCACATCAACGCCCCCGTGGCAGCACTGTAGACCCGGCGTCGACCGCGAGAAAGAAGTGCCTCGGCCGTCGCGCGAGCGGGCAGGGCGCCGGCACGGCGTCCGGGGTGACGCGGCGGTGCGGGCGGCTCGATCGCCGTGCCCGAGGGCTGGTCCCCGGGTCGGGTTGCGCAGATCCGTGTGCGACGATGAGCCCGTGGCGAGGCCAGACGGACGACTGACCCACGACCTCCTGCCTGGTGAGAAGGGCCCTCAGGACGCCTGCGGCGTCTTCGGGGTCTGGGCTCCGGGCGAGGAGGTCGCGAAGCTCACCTACTTCGGGTTGTACGCGCTGCAGCACCGCGGACAGGAGTCCGCGGGCATCGCGACCTCGAACGGCGACCAGCTGCTGGTCTACAAGGACATGGGGCTGGTGTCCCAGGTCTTCGACGAGACCGCGCTCAACGCCCTCACCGGGCACATCGCGATCGGGCACACCCGCTACTCGACGACCGGCGCGTCCGTCTGGGAGAACGCCCAGCCGACTCTCGGCCCGACCGCGGCCGGCACCGTGGCGCTCGGCCACAACGGCAACCTGACCAACACCGCCGAGCTGATCGACCTGGTCGCCGAGCGGTACGGCTCGCGCCGGCGCGGCGAGCTCGGCCGGGGCAACACCACCGACACCGCGCTGATCACGGCGCTGCTCGCCGGCGACCCGGACCGGACCCTCGAGGCCACCGCGCTGGAGGTCCTGCCGCGGCTGCGCGGCGCCTACTCCCTGGTGTTCATGGACGAGAACACGCTGTACGCGGCTCGCGACCCGCACGGCGTGCGCCCACTGGTGCTCGGTCGCCTCGAGCGCGGCTGGGCGGTCGCCAGCGAGACCGCGGCCCTCGACATCATCGGCGCGGCCCTGGTCCGTGAGGTCGAGCCCGGCGAGCTCCTCGCGATCGACGCGAACGGGCTGCGCAGCACGAGGTTCGCCGAGCCGCAGCCGACCGGCTGCGTGTTCGAGTACGTCTACCTCGCCCGCCCGGACACCACGATCGCGGGCCGCTCGGTGCACGCGTCACGCGTCCAGATGGGCCGCACGCTCGCGCGTGAGCACCCCGTCGACGCGGACCTGGTCATCCCCGTGCCGGAGTCCGGCACACCGGCCGCGGTCGGCTTCGCCCAGGAGTCCGGCATCCCGTTCGCGCAGGGCCTGACGAAGAACGCCTACGTGGGCCGGACCTTCATCCAGCCGTCCCAGACGCTGCGCCAGCTCGGCATCCGGCTCAAGCTCAACCCGTTGCGTGAGGTCATCCGCGGCAAGCGGCTCGTGGTGGTGGACGACTCGATCGTCCGCGGGAACACCCAGCGCGCCCTGGTCCGGATGCTGCGCGAGGCCGGCGCGGCAGCGGTGCACGTGCGGATCTCGTCGCCGCCGGTGCGCTGGCCGTGCTTCTACGGCATCGACTTCGCGACGCGGGCCGAGCTGATCGCGACCGGTTTGAACGCCGAGGAGGTCGGCCGCTCGATCGGCGCGGACTCGCTCGGCTACATCTCGCTCGAGGGCATGATCGCGGCGAGCGACCAGCCGCGGACCCGGCTGTGCACGGCGTGCTTCACCGGCGAGTACCCGATCGAGCTTCCGCCCGCCGAGCGGCTCGGCGCCACGCTGGTCGACCAGCCGACCCTCGGTGACGACGGCCTCGCGACCCTGCTGGGTGGCGTCGGCGGCGCCACCGCCCTGGAGCAGCCGTGAGCGACCAGCCGATCACCTACGCGGCGGCGGGGGTCGACACGGCGGCCGGTGACCGCGCCGTGGAGCTGATGAAGGACGCCGTGCGCGCGACGCACGGCCCGCAGGTGCTCGGCGGCGTCGGCGGCTTCGCCGGCCTGTACGACGCGAGCGCGCTCAAGGACTACCGCCGACCGCTGCTGGCCACCTCGACCGACGGGGTCGGCACGAAGGTCGCGATCGCGCAGGCCATGGACGTGCACGACACGATCGGCTTCGACCTCGTCGGCATGGTCGTCGACGACATCGTGGTGGTGGGCGCGCGCCCGCTCGTGATGACCGACTACATCGCGTGCGGCCGGGTGGTGCCCGAACGGATCGCGGCGATCGTGCGCGGCATCGCCGCGGCCTGCGCCGAGGCCGGGACTGCCCTGGTGGGCGGCGAGACCGCGGAGCACCCGGGGCTGCTCGGACCGGACGAGTACGACGTCGCAGGCGCCGCGACCGGCGTGGTCGAGGCCGACGCGCTGCTCGGCCCGGACCGGGTGCGGTCAGGCGACGTCGTCATCGCGATGGCGTCCTCAGGGCTGCACTCCAACGGGTTCTCGCTGGTGCGTCGCGTCATCGAGGTGGCCGGGTGGTCGCTGGACCGTGAGGTCCCCGAGCTCGGCCAGGCCCTCGGCCTCGAGCTGCTGACCCCCACCCGGCTCTACACCCGCCCGTGCCTGGACCTCGCGGCCGCGGTCGAGGTGCACGCGATGTCGCACGTGACGGGCGGTGGGCTGGCCGCGAACCTCGCACGTGTGCTGCCGGCCGGCCTGGTCGCGACGGTCGATCGCGGCACGTGGGCCGTGCCGCCGGTGTTCGAGCTGGTCCGCGGGCTCGGTCAGGTCCCGTGGGACGACCTCGAGGGCACTCTCAACCTGGGGGTCGGCATGGTGGCGGTGGTCCCGGCCGATGCCGCCGACGCGGCGCTCGCCTCGCTGGCCGCCTCAGGCGTGCCGGCCTGGGTGGCGGGCGAGATCGGCCAGGACGACGCCGGGGCGGACGTGGTCCGCGGCACCAAGGGGGTCCAGGGCGGCGGGGTCAGGCTGGTGGGGGGCTACCGGGTCGCGTGAGCAGTGCCCGGGCACGACGAGGCGCCCGGTGCGACCCGGGTGGTCGGACCGTTGGTCAGTCGTCGTCCTCGGACTCGTCGTCCTCGTCGTCGGCCCACGATGCGTACTGGTCCTCGTCGGCGTGCTCGTGTCGCTGCGCCGAGGTGAGCTCCTGCTCCAGAGCCTTGTAGTTGGGCTCGTAGATCGAGTACTTCAGCTCGCGAGCGACCTTCGTCTGCTTCGCCTTCTGACGGCCGCGCCCCATGGCATCGACCCCCTCTTACGTGGCAGCGGGGCGGCACCATCACGATGCGGCCCCGGAGTGCTGGTTCCGACCTAACGCTACAGGGTCCCGGGGGCTTCCTGCGACCGCGCCCCCCGGAGCCCGCGGGCTCCCACCCGCTCGGCGGACGCGGTCGGGCGCTCGCGGTCCGGTTCGGCGAGGCTCGGGGTACGGTGGTCACAGCACGGTAACGGTCGTCCGGCCGGCGTGCTCGCGGCGACGGTACGTCGTGGTTCCAGAGCGTGGGAGGTGCCGTGCACACGAGGTCCGAGCAGTCCGAGAACCTGCTGACTCCTGCCGAGGTCGCGGCCATGTTCCGGGTCGACCCCAAGACGGTCACCCGATGGGCCAAGAGCGGGAAGCTCAGCTCCATCCGCACCCTCGGTGGTCACCGTCGCTACCTGGAGTCCGAGGTCCGCGCCCTGATGGGGGTCCCGGACCAGGCCCCCTCCCGGGAGCGGTGACGCTCGACCTCACGGCGTGGTGGGAGTTCGTCCGGGCTCGCGCCGTGCCAGGGGTCGAACGGCTGGGTGAGCCGCCGGAGCGTTCGGTGCGTCGCCTGGTTCCGACACCGGTGGGTCCGCAGGCCGTGACCATCCGGCTCGGCAGCGACGGCGCCGACGACGCGCTCGTACACCGCGAGCGGGCCTGGCCCCCGAACGGCGCGGAGATCCAGGCAGGGACGGAGTCCCTCGCGTCGGTGCGACGCTGGCTCGGCGCCGACCTCGACCTCGGGCCCGCGCGCGTGGCTCTCGCCGAGGACCCCCTGATGGCTCCGTTGCTCGCGGCGAGGCCCGCGCTCGGCGTCCCCGGGGCGGTGGACCCGGCTGAGCTCGCGCTGCGCACCGTGCTCGGCCAGCAGGTCAGTCTCGGCGCGGCGGCCACCTTCGCAGGCCGGCTGGCCGCGCGACTCGGCGAGCCCGTGGGCGACCTGCGTGCCTTCCCGACCCCGACGGCGATCGCCTCGGCCGGGGAAGGGGTGCGCGAGGTGGGCCTCACCGGCGGGCGGACCCGCACCCTGCTCGCCCTCGCTGCCGCGCTCGCCGACGGGTTGGACCTCGCCGGAGACCCGGCGTCCGCGCGCCGTGAGCTGGCCGCGCTGCCGGGGATCGGCCCGTGGACCGTCGAGTACGTCGCTCTCCGGGCGATGCGCGACCTGGACGCCTTCCCGGCGCACGACCTGGTGCTGCGCCGTCGACTGGGTGTGACCGACCCGCGTGAGGCGCTCGCGATCGCGGATCGTTGGCGCCCGTGGCGTGGGTTCGCCGCGCAGCTCCTCTGGTCCGCGTGAGGCGCGGACCCTCGCCGGAACCCGGCGGGCTCCGGCTAGAGCTTGCGGGCGACGCCCGCCACGATCGCGGCGGCGGCCGCGGCGCCGGCACCGAGCACCACCCAACCGGTGGTGGTGGGCTCCGGGTCCTCCGGGCCGCGCTCCTCGTGGGTCACCCGGCGGCGGATGTCGTCCACGGCGACCTTCGCCTCGTCGAGGGCACGCAGGACGTTCGCCTTGGGGTTCAGCCGCTCGGCAAGCTCGTCGACCGTGGCCTGAAGCTCGGCGCGGGTGCGCTCGATGTCGGCCTCGATGCCCTCAGTCCCGCTCATGCGCCAGTCCCTCCTTCACGGCGGCCACGTCGGCCTTGATGCTCTCCTGCGCCTTGAGCGGCACGGGCGGGGTGCCCTTGTCGAGCATGGTCTTGCCGACGAAGCCGAGGGCTCCGGCGATCAGCAGCAGCACGACCGCCACGATCAGTGCCGCCAGCCAGGCGGGCAGCGCCTCGGCCAGGCCGAGGACCGCGGTGGCGACGAGCGTCCCGAACGCGAAGAACGCGAACAGGCCCGCGCCGACGAACATGCCGATCCCGGCACCGGCGTGCTTGGCCTTGTCGGCCATCTCAGCCTTCGCGAGCTCGATCTCGGCCCGCACGAGCTTCGAGGTCTTCTCGGACAACAAGGACACCAGCTCGCCGATCGAGGGCTTGGTCTCGGTGCGGCCGATCACGTCACCACCTCCGTCGCAAACGACCCAGGTCGGGGCCGGCTTCGTCCGATCATCCTCCCGCACGGCGAGACGCAACGCACGTGCTTCCCGGCGGGCAATCGGGTGGGAACGACGACGCCCCGCTCCGAGGAACGGGGCGGGGCGCTGAGGTGGCCACTGGCAGGGTCGAACTGCCGACCTTTCGATTTTCAGTCGAACGCTCTACCAACTGAGCTAAGTGGCCTCGACCTCCGGTCCGGTGTGACCGGACCGACGAGCGACCCCGACGGGACTTGAACCCGCGACCTCCGCCGTGACAGGGCGGCGCGCTAACCAACTGCGCTACGGGGCCTTGTGTGGAACAAGGTCCTGCTTCGTTCGTACCCCCAACGGGATTCGAACCCGTGCTACCGCCGTGAAAGGGCGGGGTCCTAGGCCGCTAGACGATGGGGGCCGGGTGGGCGCCCGGGACGCCTCGCGCCCAGAACCTCGGGAATCATACGGGCACATGTGCCGAACCGCCAAAGTCGATCGCGCACAGGGCAGGATGGTCGCGTGGTGCAGATGTCCCGGGACGAGTTCGAGGACGCCGTGCGCGATGCGCTGGACCTGATCCCGACGGACCTCGCCGAGATGATGGACGACGTCGTGGTCCTCGTCGAGGACGACCCGCCCCCGGGTGAGCCGGACGACCTGCTCGGGCTGTACGAGGGGGTCGCCCTCACCGAGCGCGACCAGTGGTGGGGCGCCGGGTCGCTGCCGGATCGGATCACGGTGTTCCGTCTGCCGACCCTGGCCTTCTGCGACACGGTCGAGGAGGTGGCCGAGGAGGTCGCCGTGACGATCGTGCACGAGGTGGCGCACCACTTCGGGATCTCCGACGAGCGACTGCACGAGCTGGGCTGGGACTGAGAGGGAGAACGATGCGGATCGGGATCGTGCTGCTGCCCGAGCAGCGCTGGGCTGCGGACGCCGCGCGGTGGCGGGCCGCCGAGGAGTGGGGCTTCGACCACGCCTGGACGTACGACCACCTGGCGTGGCGCTCGCTGGCCGACGGACCGTGGCTGGCCACCGTGCCGCTGCTGGCCGCGGCCGCCGCGACGACCGAGCGGATCCGGCTCGGCACGTTCGTCGCGAGCCCCAACTTCCGCCACCCGGTGCCGTTCGCCAAGGACGTGATGGGACTGGACGACATCAGCGGCGGCCGGCTGCTGCTGGGGCTCGGGTCGGGCGGCTCGGGGTTCGACGCCGAGGTGCTCGGCCCGGCGCCGAGCGCCCGTGAGCGGACCGACCGGTTCGTCGAGTGGGTGGGGCTGCTCGACCGCCTGCTCACGGCGCCCGTGACCGACCATGACGGCGGGTGGTACGAGGCCCGCGGTGCCCGGATGCTGCCGGGGTGCGTGCAGCAGCCGCGGGTGCCGTTCGCGGTCGCCGCGCAGGGGCCCCGGGCGTTGGACCTGGTCGCCCGGTACGGGCAGGGCTGGATCACCTACGGCCCGGCGGCCGGCGGGGTCGGCGAGGGCGGCGACGGCGACGACCAGGACCGCTGGTGGACCGGGCTCGCGGCGCTCGTCGAGCGGGCCGAGGCCCGGTTCGAGGCGGCCGGGCGGGACCCTGCGTCGGTGGATCGCTACCTGAGCCTGGACGGTGCACCGGTCTTCTCGATGAGCTCGCTCGAGGTGCTCACCGAGGGTGTCGAGCGGGCGGCGGCGCTCGGGTTCACCGACGTGGTGGTGCACTGGCCGCGCCCGGACGGTGTGTACGCGGGCAGCGAGCGGGTGCTCGACCAGGTGGTCGAACGGCTGGCCGAGCTGCAGGCGATCGGCGCCTGAGCGCGAGCCCCGGCTCGACCGTCCTCGGGCCGGTCAGTCAGCGCCGGCCGTGGACTCCTCGAGCAGCTGTCGCGCGCGCCACGCCGAGGCGACCATCGACTCGAGATCGTGCGTCATGCGCCACCCGAGGTCGCGTGCGGCCGCCTCGCCGGAGGCGACGATCCGGGCCGGGTCGCCCGGGCGGCGCGGTGCGATCTCGGGGGTGAAGTCGATCCCGGTGCCGGCCGCCATCGCGGCCATGATCTCCAGCACCGACGAGCCGGCGCCGCTGCCCAGGTTGTAGACCGGCTGGAGCTCGCGGCCACCGGCGAGCGCCCGCGCGGCGGCGACGTGGGTCGCGGCGAGGTCGGCGACGTGGATGTAGTCCCGCACGCACGAGCCGTCGGGGGTCGGGTAGTCGACGCCGTTGACCCGCGGCGTCCGGCCCGCGACGAGCGCGTCGAGCACGAGCGGGAAGAGGTTGTGCGGGCTCGAGTCGTACAACGAGCCCTGCGAGCCCACCACGTTGAAGTAGCGGAGCGACGTGTGCCGCAACGGGTGGGGGCCGTCGGCGGTCGCGCGGGCCTGGTCGCGGATGACCCACTCACCGATCAGCTTGGACTCGCCGTAGGGCGACTCCGGCGTGGTGGGCGTCTCCTCGGTGACCAGGTCGACGTCGGGTGTGCCGTACACGGCGGCGGAGGAGGAGAAGACGATCGCGGTGACGTCGGCCTCGGCCATCGCGGCGAGCAGCGACACGGTGCCGGTGACGTTCTCGGCGTAGGTGTGCAGGGGGCGCTGCACGCTGACCCCGGCGTACTTGAAGCCGGCCAGGTGCACCACGCCCTCGCAGGCGTGCTCGCGCAGGGCTGCGGCGACGAGGGGCTGGTCGCGGATGCTGCCGCGCACGAACGGCACGCCGTCGGGGACGAAGTCCGCGTGCCCGCTCGACAGGTCGTCCAGCACGACGACGTCGATGCCCTCGTCGAGGAAGGCGCGCACCACGTGCGCACCGATGTATCCGGCCCCGCCGGTCACCATCCAGGTCATGGCCGCCATGCTAGCGCAGTTTCCCCCATGAGTCATCAGAATCAAACAAAACCGAACACATGCCGGATGGTTCCGTCACCCGTCCGGCGGTTGCGGCTGCGGCGTCTAGCCTGGACCGATGCTGCACCGAGCTGTCGACGTCCCCCCAGCCGTCACCGACGGCGTCACGATCATCCTCGCGGTCGCGGCCGCGCTGATCCTCGCACTCGTGCTCGCCGAGGTCCTCGCGGCCCTCACCAGGGCGGTCGGGCGGCACACCCGGCTCGCCGAGGCGCTCTCCCGGCGCGCCCGCCGACCGCTGCGCGCCGTGCTCCTCGTGGCGGCCGTGTGGATCGCGCTGCTGATCGCGACGAGCCGGCCGCGACCGGACTGGATGATCTGGGTGCAGCACCTGCTGCTCATCGCGCTGATCTTCGCCGGCGCCTGGCTGGTCGCCGCACTGGCCTTCGTGGCCGAGGACGCCGCGCTCGCGCGCTACCAGGTCGGCGGCCGGGACGACCGGCACGCGCGACGGGTCAGGACGCAGATCAGCGTCGCCCGCCGGCTCACCGTGCTGGTGCTCGCCGTCGTCGCGATCGGCGCGGCACTGCTCACCTTCGACGGCGCACGCACGATCGGCGCCGGGCTGCTGGCGTCGGCCGGCGTGCTGTCGGTGATCGCCGGCCTCGCGGCGCAGACCTCGCTCGGCAACGTGTTCGCCGGGGTGCAGCTCGCCTTCACCGACGCGATCCGGCTCGACGACGTCGTGGTGGTCGAGGGGCACTGGGGGAGGATCGAGGAGATCACCATGACCTACGTCGTGGTGCACATCTGGGACGACCGGCGGCTCATCCTGCCGTCGACCTACTTCGCGACCACGCCGTTCGAGAACTGGACCAGGCGGGCCGCCGACCTGCTCGGAACGGTCGAGCTCGACGTGGACTGGACGGTGCCGGTCGGCCGGATGCGCGCCGAGCTGATGCGGATCCTGCAGACCAGCGAGCTGTGGGACCACCGGGTCGGCGTTCTCCAGGTCACCGACGCGGTCGACGGCAAGGTCCGGATCCGGGCGCTCGCGTCGGCGGCGGACGCGCCGACCCTGTGGGACCTGCGGTGCGCGGTGCGCGAGGGGCTGGTCGCGTGGCTGCAGCGCGAGCACCCGGAGTCACTGCCGCGGACGCGCTGGGAACCGGCCGGAGGCGCCGGCGTCCCCGGCCCCGTCACCCCGGCCGGCGGGACCGGCCGACGTGCGATGCCGAGCGCAGAACCCGCACCGGAACCCGGGACCCGCGAGCTCCCGGCCGGCTCGGCGGAGACGGTGCTGGTCGACGGCGGCCGCGACGCCGGGCTGTTCACCGGTAGCCTGTCGGCCCTCGAGCGGTCGAAGGCGTTCACCGGTCCCGGCGACCAGGTGATCGCCGACCGTGAGCACCACGCGGAAGGGCTCCGCCCGCCCGGGCAGGACGACCGGCGGTCCGATCGCTGACACGGACCTGGTCCGCTGGGTGGGATGCCTCCGGGCCCTGGGTTGCCCACCTCCAGCCCGCGGGTGACGGTGGACGAGCAGGCGCCACCGCCTGCACGTACCCGGAAAGAAGAGAGAGCCATGCTCACCCTGACCGAGAACGCCTGCCACGCGGTCCACGACCTCACCGAGCGCGCCGGGCTCCCGGCCGACGGCGGGATGCGGATCGCCGAGTCGTCCGAGAACGGGGCCTTCGACCTGGCGCTCGTCGCCGCCCCTGTCGAGGGAGACTCCCTCATCGAGCAGTCCGGCGCCCGGGTGTTCGTCGAGCCGGTCGCCGGCGAGCTGCTCGCGAACCAGCAGCTCGACGCCCGGTCCACCGGCGAGGGCACCGGCTTCACCCTGACCCCGCAGCAGTGAGCGCACGCACGGCCCGGTGATCGCCCCGCGATCACCGGGTCGTGCGCCGTCTCAGGCCGGCCGGCGCGCCAGCGTCGTGCGGTGCCGGGTGATCGCGTGCGACACGGCGGGCACCGGGAGGCCGGACGGGCGACCGACGAGGAAGCCCTGGCACGCGTGCGCCCCGAGCGCCGTCCAGGTCTCCAGGTCGTCGTCGTCCTCGATGCCCTCGACCAGCAGCTGTGCTCCGGTCTGCTGCGCGAACTCGATGAGCGAGCCCGCGAGCGCGCGCCGCAACGGGCTCGCCGCGACCCCCTGGGTCAGCGAGATGTCGAGCTTGATGACGTGCGGGGCCAGCTGGACGATGTGCTGCAGGCTGGCGATCCCGGCACCCGCGTCGTCCACCGCGATCCGGATGCCCGCCCCGCGCAGCTCGTCGATCCGGTGGGACAGCAGGTCGTAGTCCTCGACCCCGGCGTGCTCGGTGATCTCGATCGTGACCGGCCGCCCCGCGTCCCGCAGCAGGTCCACCAGCTGCGGGTCGGCCAGGGTGGTCGGCGAGACGTTCAGTGCGAGGTCGATGCCGTCCGGGAGCGCCTGCGCCTCGCCCAGGGCGTGCACCACGACCGCGAGCTCCAGCTCGGTGCCGCGCCCGGTCGCGCGGGCGGCGGCGAACCAGGCGTCCGGCGGGCGGTACGGAGCCACGTCGACCCGGGTGAGCGCCTCGACGCCGAGCAGCCGTCCGCTGTGCAGTGCGTAGATCGGCTGGAAGACGGTGTGGAACGTGTTGTCGGCGAGCACGCCGTCGACCAGGGGCACGAGCGCGGCGTCGACCTGCCGCACGACGAACGGCGTGAGCGTCTCACGCACGTCCCGGGCCAGCTGCCGCTCGGCCGCGCGTCGCCGGGCCTCGAAGGCGAACGTCACCAGCGTCCCGACGGCCAGGAACATCACGGCCCGCACGATCCAGGCGTGGGGCGCCTGCGCCTCACCGGTCGTCGTGTCGAGCGGCATCAGCGGGCCGGCGAGGGTCGCCGCGGCCGCCGACGTGACCAGGGTGCCGCGCAGGCCGAACCGGACGGCGGCGAGCACGATCGGCACGTAGAAGGTGTGGCTGAAGGCCCGCTGGCTGCCGCCGGTCACCCAGACCAGGCCCCAGCACACGGCGAGCGCGGCGGCGATCATCACGGCCGCCGCGATCGGGGGCATGGTGACGAGGCGCGCCAGGGTGCGCTCTCGCACGCCGGTGGGGCGCTCCCACGACGGCGGCCACGAGGTGCCGAGCTTCATCTGCCCCCACGGCGGTCGAACGGTCCTCGAGCACCGGGCTCCTCGGCTGTCGGAGTGACCGGCATGCCCCCTGAGACCGGGGCCAGCCCCGGCACCTGCTCACTATGTCGTGCCGGTACCGGGTTGACCAGCGCAACCGCCACGCCACGCCGCTCGAGCGTCTTCGGCCCCCGTTCCCCGGGAAGATGTCGCCGGCTCGGCGTACCGTCGAGGAGACCGAGACCCGGATCGAAGGAGGATGTCGTGGAGATCACCGGAAGCCTGGCGGAGGGCGAGCAGCGGATCGCGGGGAGCGCGCTGCAGTCCGTGCTGGTGGACCTGGTGGACCTGAGCCTGGTCGCGAAGCAGGCGCACTGGAACCTGGTGGGTCCGAGGTTCCGCAGCGTGCACCTGCAGCTGGACGAGGTCGTGACCGCAGCACGCGACTTCGCCGACACCGTGGCCGAGCGGGCCGCGGCGATCGGGGTCCCGCCGGACGGGCGCGCCGCGACCGTGGCGGCCGACAGCGTGATCGCCGAGCACCCGGTGGGCTGGATCTCGGACACCGACGTCGTCGCGTGGTTCGTCGACCAGCTCGGCGCCGTGATCGGCCGGGTGCGCGAGCAGGTCGAGGAGACCGAGAAGGCCGACCCGATCACGCAGGACCTGTTCATCGGCATCGCGGCCGAGCTCGAGAAGCACCGCTGGATGTTCCAGGCGGAGCGCGGCTGAGAGCACCGGTCTCGAGCGAGCTCCGCGTCGATCCCCGCGGAGTCGACCTCGGCGCGTGAAGTCCGGGCGCGACTCTTGCCGTTCGCGCTCAAGGTGACGGCCGAGTGGTCGATCCCTAGGAGTGAGGGTCGTGCCCCGTAGCCGGGGCCCGGCGGACTCGCACCGAGAGGGAGCACGGCCGTGGCCACAGTCGCGATGGGGGTGCCGGCGCACGAGGCGTCGCACCACACCGCGCTGCGCGTGACCACCGTCGTCGCCGCGTCGATCGCCGCCGTGCTCGTGACCGCCGCGATGTGGCTGTGGAACGCCCCGTTCGCCACGACCACGCCGTCGGAGTCGGTGAGCGAGGCGCTCGCCGAGGCCGCGGCCGCGCAGGAGTCGTTCCACGACCTGCACGGTGGGTACACCGTCGACCCGGGTGCGCTGATCCAGGCGGGCTGGGTGCCGACGAACGATGTGGACGTGGTGCTCGTCTCGGCCGCGTCCGACGCCTTCTGCCTCGCGGCCGGTCCGGCCGGCAAGGAGCCGGTCGCCTGGTTCACGCACAACTGGGAGCAGCTCGACCACCCGTGCGAGTGAGGCGGCCGAGCTGAGCCGTTCAGCCCTTGTGCGCTGCTTGCGGTTGGCGTTGCGTGGGACCCACGGGCCGTGCCCGACGGGTCGGCCCTCCGGCATCCGAACCTAGGAGGCCCCGTGGCCACCCCCCAGCCCTACCCAGTCCCTCCGCCGCCCGGCCCCGAGCCGTACCCGGCACGTCTACAGGTCGACTACCCGGAGCGCCTGGACCGGGTGACCAGCGTCTTCCGCTTCCTCTGGATCATCCCGATCGCGATCGTGCTGAGCGCGCTGTCCGCGACCGCGACCTCGACGTACACCGTCCTGACCGAGACCGGTGAGGTGATCAAGCAGACCAGCCAGACCGGTGGCGGGATCGCCGGAGGGCTGTTCCTCGCGACGCTGATCATGATCGTGTTCCGGCAGCGGTACCCGCGCTGGTGGTTCGACTTCGCGCTCCAGTTCCAGCGCTTCTCGGCGCGGGTCGCGGCGTACGGCGCGCTGCTCACCGACCGCTACCCGTCCACCGAGGACGAGCAGTCCGTGCACCTCGAGCTGGACTACCCGGACGCCCAGCGGCTCAACCCGCTGATGCCCCTGGTCAAGTGGCTGCTGGTGCTGCCGCACGTCGTGGTGCTCGCGTTCCTGTGGGTCGGGTCGTTCTTCGCGATCGTCATCGCGTGGTTCGCGATCCTGTTCACCGGGCGGTACCCGCGCGGACTGTTCGACTACGTGGTCGGCGTCGGTCGGTGGTCGCTGCGGGTCGCTGCGTACGCGACGTTGCTGGTGACCGACCGGTACCCGCCGTTCAGCTTCGACTGACGGGCACCGCGGGGGAGGGCCGTCGTCGGGCGAGCAGCGCACGGTCGTCGCGGCGGCGTGCTCGACAGCCCGGGCCGTTCTTCCGGGGCCGGCTCGTGGTCACGGCTGCGCGGTCAGGAGTGCCGTGCCGTCGTCGGCCACGAGCTCGATGGCGTCGATCTGGGACGCCGGCAGGCTGCTGGCGGCGGGCACCGTGATGGTGCGCCCCGGTACGGCCGTCCAGGTGGCGACCTGCTCGGTCGAGCTGTCCTCGCCGACGACGACGAGCGCGTACGTCGTCGGACCGTAGCCGCTCGCCGGGCCGGCGCTCCCGGCGCTCGGCGATCCGTCGTCGGCATAGGTGCAGGTCAGCTCGATCCTCGTACCCCAGGCGACCTGTTCCAGGCTGACCGACGCGGTGATGGCGGACGGCGCCTCGGGCTGCATCGCCACGACCTGGACGTTCGGAGGCCGGGACCCGATCAGGGAGACCGGTGAGGCCGGCAGCACCAGCGCGAGCACGACCGCGGCCGCGGCGGCGACCAGGCCACCCAGGACGAACCGGCGCCGACGGATGACCGCTCGGCGGCGGGCCGAGCCCAGCAGCCCGGCCAGTACGGACTCGGGCACCGGCGTAACGACCGACTCGGGGACCGAAGCGGTCACCGGATCGGACGCCGCCAGCCGATCGACCAGCCCCGGCGGGACCAGGTCGAGCAGCGCAGGCAGGGCACCGACCTCCTCGACCGCGGCCCGGCACCCCGCACAACCGCGCAGATGGGCCTCGAAGGCGGCGCGCTCGGGCTCGTCGACCGCGCCCAGCACGTAGGCCTCGGCATCGGGCCGCCATGGGTCGTTCACCGGGTCACTCCCTTCTCCTCGAGCGCCAGGCGCAGGGCCCGCAGCGCGTAGTGGGTGCGCGACTTCACCGTCCCGTCGGGCACGCCGAGCAGGCGCGCTACTTCCGCGACCGACAGCCCGCGGAAGTAGCAGAGCACGACGACCTGCCGGTGCTCGGGGGTGAGCCGGGTGAGCGCGTCGGCGACGATCCAGCCGTTCAGGACCTCGTCGGTCCAGGTGTCGGCGACGCCGGTCGGCTCGGGTGGGTCCTCCACGGCGACCTCGTGGCCCGCCCGCCACTGGTCGATCACGAGGTGACGCGAGACCGTGAAGAGCCACGACCGCACCGCGCCGGGCGGACGCGAGAGCACCTCGGGGTGGCGCCAGGCGCGGATCAGCGTCTCCTGGACGACGTCCTCGGCGCGCGCCCGGTCTCCGCCGGTGAGCCGCAGGACGTACCCCCACAGACCCCTCCCGTGCTCGGCGTGCAGGGCGACGAGCACGTCCTCGGCGCTCGTCGCCATGCCACCACCTCCGCGCACGGTCCTCACCCGTGGATCGGCGTGCCGTCGGCCCCGAGCACCCACCAGACGTCGTTGACGCCCTCGCCGTTCACGTCGCCGGGCTGCGAGTCCTGTGCCCAGTAGTACAGCGGCCAGCCGTCGTACGTCACCTGCACGGTGCCGTCGGTGCGGTCGGCGGTGCCGAGCTTGGCGGCGTCGACGCCGTCGCCCGCGGTGGGCGTGCCGTCCGTGAGCAGCGGTGGCCAGGCGGAGGCGCACCCGTCGTAGCACGTGCTCGGGCTGCCTTGGGTGTCGCTGTCGAACGTGTACAGGGTCAGCCCGCTCTGGTCGACCAGCACCGTGCCGAGCGAGGTCGATCCCAGGTCGACGGCCGTGCCGGCCGCAGCCGAGGTCGCGCCGGTCGACTCCCCGGACGATGTGGACGCCGCGGCCGACGAGCTCTCGCCAGTCGAGCTCCCACCGGTCGAGCCGGTCTGGGCCGTGCAGGCGCTCAGGGCGAGCAGCGCCGCGACGGGGACCGCCCACCGCCGGGCCGTCCGCCACGATCTCGTTCCGTCAGTCACCGCCATGATGCCTCCCTGGTCCGTCCTCACCGGTTGATACGGGCCGGAGGTCCGATCGGTTCACTCCCGGTCGACACGGTGGATGAACCGCGGATCGCCCTCCGCCGTAGTCCTGGGTGGGGCCGACGAGGGTCGTCGGAGCCCGCCAGGGAGGTCGGGATGTCATCGATCACCGTGATCCGGTCCCTCACGTCGGCCTCGGTGATGCTCTCCGGGGTGGTCCACCTCGTGCTCTGGGCACAGGGCATGTCCGGGCTGTCCGTCGTCGGGCCGGCGTTCCTGGTGAACGCGGTCGCGGGTCTGGCGCTCGGCGTCCTGGTCCAGCTGTGGGACCACTGGCTCCCGCTGCTCGCGTCGGCGGGGTTCGGCGCCGCGACGCTCGGGGCGTTCGTGCTGTCCACAACGGTGGGGTTCTTCGGGGTGCACGAGCAGTGGCGTGGACCCGCGGTATGGCTCGCGGCCGTGTCCGAGGCGCTGGCGATCGCGCTCGGTGCGGTCGGGGCGTGGCGGGTGCGGCTCGAGGGTCGTGGTGCGGCCGGCGGCTCAGTCGCCGCGGAAGCCGCGCACCGCCCAGGCTCGCGCGCGTAGCGGGACGGACCCGTCCGAGCTGGTCGGGAGCCGGTGGCGCAGCCGGTCGCGGAGTGCGGTGCGGGCGGAGTCGTCGAGCGACGCCACGTAGGAGGGCGCCGGGCCCTGTCCGCCGAGGAACGGGGCCCAGAGGTCGTCGACGTCGGCGAACACGGTGTCGACCTCGATCGGGACGACTTCGACGGACTCGAGCCCGGTGTCCCGGAAGGCCGCGCCGAGTGGCTCGGGCCGGCACAGCGGGAAGCGGGTGCCCTCGTCGAGCGGCGCCGCGGCGGGGTCGAGCCCGACGGCCGCGTCCCAGAACAGCCGCAGCAGCTGCATGCCGTCCGCGTAGTCCCAGACGTAGGCCGCGACCGTGCCGCCTGGAGCAGTGACCCGCGACAGCTCGGCGAGCGCGGCCCGCGGATCGGGCACGAAGTTCAGGACCAGGCCGGACACCGCGGCGTCGACCGACGCGGTGTCGAGCGGGAGGTCGTCGGCCGTGCCGCGCCGAGCGGCGACCCGGGGGCCGAGGTGCTCGGAGACGGTCGCGAGGAAGCCCTCGGACGGATCGACGGCGGTCACGGCGGACGGCGCGGAGCGGTCCACGACCGCCGCGCTCAGCGCGCCGGTGCCGCAGCCGACGTCGAGCCAGCGTCGCCCTGGCGGGATGTCGAGCCAGTCGAGGAACAGCGGCGCGACGCGACGGCTCCAGCGCCCGATGTACCGCTCGTACGGGTCGCCGCGCTCCCACCTGTCGGTCACCGGGCGCTCGGTCACACCACCAGGGTGGACGCGCACGCCGGTTCGGCAACTCGAGGGGCTTCGCTCCGCGGCGCCAGACCAGGCGGCGGCGCTAGCCTGGCCGGTGCTGATCTCTCCGCGTCGAAGGGCTGAGATGTTCCTGCTCGTGACCGTCGGTGGCGTCGCGCTCGGCGTCGCCTACGCCGGGTTCATCGGTGGCCGTTTCGGTCCGCAGGACTGGCGCCGGTGGGCGGCGCTCATGCCCGTCTGGGTGCTGGCCATCGGCATCGCCGTGGCGCTGCACGCCGTGAACATGACGGACCTCCTCCCGCAGGCGGTGCAGGCGTTCGCGATCGGGTCCTTCTTCCAGGCCCTGATCGACTCCTGGCGCACCCTCCGGCATCGGCGCGCGGGTGCCGTGGTCCGCGATCACGCGACGGCGGATTGATCGGAGCAGCGCGAAGCGGGCCTCGCGCAGGTGGGCTACTGCCCGACGCGCCCGTCGATCCGCTCCCGCAGCAGGTCCGCGTGCCCGGCGTGGCGGGCGTACTCCTCGATGAGGTGCACGACGACCTCGCGCAGCCGCACCCCGGTCACGCCCTCGTGGTCAAGGTCGTGGTCCGCGACGAAACCCTCGGCGAAAGCGACCTCCTCGCGCCACGCCTGCCACGCCTGGTCCACGAGGGCCGGATCGGGCTTCGCGTTGTCGAAGTCGCCGTCAGGGTCGTCCTTCGAGTAGAAGTGCGGCGGCGCGTCCAGGCCCGCCATCGTGCGCCTGAACCAGCCGCGCTCGACCTCCGACAGGTGCCTGACCAGGCCGAGCAGCGAGAGCGTGGACGGCGGTACCGAGCGTCGGGCGAGGTCCTCGGCGCTCAGGTCCGCGCACTTCAGCTCCAGCGTCAGCCGGTACCGCCGCAGGTACTCCACGAGGACGTCCCGCTCGGTGACCAGCGGGCGCTGGCTCTCCCGCGGGTCCTCGGCCGGGTCGACCCACGTGTCCGGGTACTGCTGCGCTCGGGTCCAGCGCTCAGGGGTCTGGGGTGTCATCGAAGGAGTGTCTCCCCGCCGCGGCGGACGGGGCGAGCGCAATCACCGCCGGCGCTCGACCTTGATCGGTTCCACGCACCAAGGTGCGGTGAGCCAGGCCACTAACGCAGCGCCAACGGCGCCGCCGATGAACCCGAGCCAACCCTTGGCCGAGTACGACGCGCTGAAGAGCGGGGGCGTCGCGAGCGCCCCTGCGGCGGGCAGAGGCACGAGCCTGGCCCGCACCAGGAGGGCGTCGACGCGCTGCCGGAGCTGGTCGACGTCGATCGTCAGGGGAGTCCGTTCGACCGTGGCGTTGATCGACCGTAGCTGCCGACTGTTCGCCGTCGGGCCGGCCGAACACGACCCGTCCTCGCCGGCGGTACATGCGCGAGTTCCGCGGCATCGACCCCGACGTCGTGCCTGGCAGCGTCTGGTTCTCGGGGACGGACTCGATCGGGGCGTTCCGGCGATTCCCCGACGGCGAGTACATCCGAGACGGCGCACGGATTCTGCTCGAGGCGAAGATGGGACGCGGTGCCCAGGCCCGGAGTCAGCTCGCGCGCGACAAGGCACTTATCGCGGAGGGCGTCTTCGACGGTGCGGAGTGGCACTACTTCGCGAGCGACCTGACTGGCAGGATCGGCCCATCGCAGTACATCCTCGACTCGCTGCTCGAGCGCGACGAGATTGAGGTCGTGACTCACCTGCCCCGGGGGTAGCGGTGTTGTTCTCTCAGGTCTCGCTCGAGCGCGCGCAGGAGTTCTGCGACCACGTTCGAGCACGTGAGCCGTACTTCCTGCGGGAGGTGGCGACGTGGATGGCGGCGACCGGTGGCCCCATCGACTCGATGGACGCCTCTGCGGAGTCGCTGGTGGAGTTGTGGCAGTGGTTCGTGAGGTTCGTCGACATGGGGATGCCGGGCGTGTCGAGCGATGTCCGGCCCGCCGACCTGCCGGAAGTCAAGCCCAGTGAGAACATCCGCAGGACGGTGGCGGGTGAGCGGCTGGGGCACTACGTCCGTCTCGTCGTCGGCCACTACGACCCACCAGCAGGTTGGGCGGTCAAGGTGTCCCGCCCTGGGCAACCTCGCGACGCGTTCGAGCACATCACCGGGATCCAACGCTCGGACGGAGAGGTGCCCGACTTCGAGTACGTCAGGATCGCGGCGAGGAGAGCCTCGTCAGAGTCCATGAACTCTCGTGACCCCGACCGACTCCTGCGGCTTGTGCAGATGCGCTTCCCGAAGGTCGCCGAGGGTGAACCGCGGGGGAAGTCGGTGCTCGCCCACTACCTGGCGGCCGATCTGGGCCCGATGCCGCCGGAGGCCGCGGTCACCCCGGTCCTGCGCTGGACCGAAGAGCCCGAACCTGTGCCCGCCCCCAGCAACCCGGTGCTGGTCAAGCAGCCACAGCTGGTGCTGATCCGCGGCCCAGCGGCCGGGTTGGAGGACCCGCGTCTGCTCGAACCCCTGGACGAGCAGGTGGTCGCGGCCGCGTTGGGCGAGCTCGGGTACCGGGTCGACGGGCGGGTGCCCACGGCGCGGGACCTGCGGGTGGACGAGGCGTCGTTCATCGCTCAGGACGAGCACTGGTACAGCGAAGTGAGCGTTGCGGTCCACCGTCGGCGCCTGCGCCTGGTCGACGTGGACCAGACCGCCGCCACGGCCGAACACTGGGACCGGCTGGTCGCCCGCCTGCGAGCCCTTGCCGGCCAGCTGGGCGCCGCCCTGGGCGAACCCGACGACTTCGACGTGGACATCGACGCGTAGGTCCCTTGAGCTCAGAGTCCCGGAGGGTACGCGCACCATCGGCAGCATGAGTGGGCGTCCTCGGGCGCTGCCGCGTGGGGGTCTCCGGGCGAGTTCCGCGCGAGTCGGCGCGCGACCAGGGCTCGCCAGGTTTGCACCAGCCACCAGGCCCGGGCGGACGTTCATCACCCGCGTGGTCGGCGCATGAGCGGACGATCTGGCGCTACTTGGCGGAGGTGCGTGAGGCGAGGGTGCCGTCAGGAGCGAAGCACTCGCGGTAGCCGGTGAACGTCGTGGCGCAGAACCGGCCACCGTCCACCGGCCCGAACGAGGTCCACCGGTCGTTCGGATCCTGCGGGCGCACAAGGGCCCCGCCCGGAAGCTGGACTGCCTGGGTGTAGCCCTGCTCGTCCTCGAGGAGGACCGCGCAGTCGGCAGGGTCCGGCCACTCCGCCTTGGGGTCGTCGTAGTACACGCACTCGAGGTTGCCCAGGTACCCGCCGGCGTCGACGAAACACAGGACGCTGCGCTCGACCCCGTCGCGGCGCGACATCTCGGCGAGCTCGACCGGGAGCTGGGACCTACCGTGCGCAGGCGGCGCTGCATCGCGGTCGACGATCGGTGTGATCGAGGGACATCCACAGGTGCAGTTGAGCTCCACCCCGTGGATCTCCTCCACCTGTGTGCGCAGCGCCTCCACGCCGGGGAAGTCCACGGAGAGGAGCCTGGTGAGCACGCGCCGCTCGATGTCGGAGAGGTCTCGTACACCGAGGAGTCTGACAGGCTCGACAGGGGCCAGCGCATGCGCCGCCCATGCCATCTGCGGCATGGGCGGACTGTTCGACGCCGCGTGCCCGGTGGTTCAGCCGTCGAGTGGCGTCTCTGCGGCACGATGGGCGGGTGGAGGGCAGGTTCCCGCGTCGGGTCGCGTCCTGCCGCGGCCGGACGGGGGTGTGAGGTGGCCAGCTTCGGTCTGGTCGCGGCACTTCTCGGTGGCGTGGTCGTGGTCGGGCTGGGTGTGTCGTGGGGCCACGGATTCTCCGGCGCACACTTCCGCCCCGCGGAAGCGCTCCTGGCGATCGGTGTGGGCCTTGTTCTAGGAAGCTCACTGGTCAGCGCTTCACTCCTCGCGCTCGTCGCCCCGCCTGCAGGCGAGCCAGGAGGGTGGCTCCACACGGCAACGGTCTCGACCGGCGTCGCTGCCGTCGGGCTCGGGCTGGCCTGGGCGGTGAGCTTCCGGCACTACATCAACTGGTCGATCCGCCGCCGTCCCGAGGTCTTCAACGGCCGGGGGTGGCATGACTTCCCGCCGTACATCTGGGCGGCGGCGCGCTGGTTGCCGCCGGCGCTTCTGATCTTCGGCGGCTCAACCCTGCTGACCCGGGTGTGAGGAGCCGGTCGCGGAGCGGCCATCGTCAAGGACCCGGAACCGATGCCATCCGCGGCCCGACCGGACGACGCCACGCCGCTGTTGCGCGGGCTCGGTCATGCCGTCAGGAGCACGACTCCGGTCACCAGCAGCGTGCCCGCTGCGGCCGCGTATGCCGCTGGGCTCACGTGTCGCCACTGCGCAGGACGGGCCTCTCCAGCCGACCCCGGGCGCCTCCGAGGTTGCCTCCACTTGATCGCCGCCGCGTAGACCCCGGCGAAGACGACGAGCATGCCGCCGACCACGAGAGCCGCGAGCGGTAGCTGGTCGGGCAGTGGACGGCCCTGGGACACGAGACCGACAGCGCTGCCTGCGATGAAGAGACAGAACCCGCTCAGCCCGGTGGCGATCAGACCCCACCTGCCCCCGCGCTTCCAGTACTCATCCGAACCGGTGTGATAGGCGAACAGCCCCTTGAACAGCAGGATCGTCGCGGGGATGAGCGAGGCAGATGTGACCACGACGCCCACGCCGACCCGGCTCACCGGGGACTCACTCGGGTCGACCTGGGCGAACAGCCACCGGCCGAGCATGCCAGACGAGACGTGTCTGCTCGAACGAGCGGTTGCCTGGCCGCCGCGACTCGCCGCGAGGCCCCGTCGAACTAGGCGGGCGACAGCACGGCGAAGAGCACGCCGGCGGCGACGAGGAGCGCGGAAGCCAACCATGTCAGGACAGTCGGCAGGCGGCCCCGATCCGGTTCGCCCGACTCGCCGCGGTGACGCGCCGGGGCCCTACGTCGATCAGCGATCAGCCTTGGCAAGGACCAGGCCAGCGCCAAGCCGAGCCCGACGAACGCTGCCGCGGATGCGGTGTGAAGCCAGCTGGGGATCTCGTTGACCGCATTCGCCCCACCGACGACGAGGTCCACGCTGGTCGCGATCCCCCCGAACCCGACGACCACGACCGCGAGGCCGAGAAGGAGCACCCACCAACCGCCGGGCAGGTAGTCCACCCCGGAGCGGGAGATCCATGATCCGACCATGAACACCACGAGTGACGCGAGCAACCCGACGACCAAGCCGACAACCGACAACGGGCCCCTCGCGATCTGGTCCTCGGCTCTCTGCCGACCTGCCCGACCATGGCACTCGGCACCGGCCGCCCCGCGCCCCGGCCGCCCCGTCCACCGTCTGCCGGTCGGGGCGCCCCCGGCGCCCCGACCAGGCCCCGCGCCGTCGCGCGCTGCCGCTCAGTCTGCCCAGCCGAGGCGTGCCGCGACCACGTCGGCGGCGCGGGTCGGGAAGTGCTCCCAGCCGGGTTCGAGCGCCTCGCGGGCGAGGTCGAGCTCGCCGCGGGCGCAGGTCTCGGCGGGAGAGTCGAGCAGGTCGGCGAGCCGGGCGCCGATCTCGGGCAGGGCCTGCTCGATCCGGCGCAGGGGGTCGAACGGGCTGCGCGGGGAGTCGGGCGCGAGGCGTTGGCGCAGGGCCTCGCACAGCGCGGTCGTCGCGTAGGTGCGGATGTGCGCGTTGCCGGCGACCCGTTCGCCGCGGCGCACGCGGCCGACGCCGATCGCGAGCTTCACCAGGAAGAGGCGGATCTGGTTGCCCGGGTCGGGCAGCGGGTCGGGGTCGGCGTAGCCGAGGTCGCCGCCGTCGATGAGGACCTCGCGGTCGGGGTCGCGGACCAGCCAGGGGCGGCCGGCGCCGAACTCGGCGACGGTCCCGTCGTCCCAGATCGCGACGCCGCCGTTGTCGTCCTCGCGGGCCGTCAGCACGAGGTGCTCGCGGTCCGGGAGGAACGCCCAGCCCGCGCGGTCGGCCAGCACGTCCTCGGTGAGAAAGACCGTGAAGTCGAGGTCCGACCACCCGTCGCGGCGGCCCGCGGCCGCCGTGGTGGTCGAGCCGTAGACGACCAGGCTCGTGACACCCGGGGTGGTGCGGCAGCTCTGCGTCAGCGCGTCGATGCGCTCGGAGAAGTCCACCGCGTCATTGTGCGGCCTAGTCGCCCGCGGCGCGGGGAGCGCGGGCCTTCAGCCAGAACACTGCGGTCCAGACCGCGACGTGAACCACCGTGAGCAGGAGCGCGAGCAGCCACGCCACCGGTCGCACCGCCCCGACGGCGACGCTCGCGGCCGAGCCGAGCAGCAGCACCACGGTCACGCTCGGCACGAGCGCGGTCGCGGGCCCGAGGTCCACCGACCTGACGAGCACCGCCAGCAGCGCGAGGAGCAGGGCCGAGGCCCCGGCGAGGAGCCACGCGGGCACGAGTGGCGCGCGGTCCTCGGCGGCGTGCTCGATCAGGCCGACCATCCCGGCGCCGGCCGCGGCGATCGCGGCGGTGAGCGGCAGGTGCGCGACCATCCACGCGGCGAGCGCGCCCGGCGAGCCCGCGTGCGGCGTGCGGCGGCCGACGCCGTCGAAGTAGTTCCACCAGAAGCCGAACCCCACCGTCAGCGCGAGCAGTCCGGTCACCACCGCGATGCTCGCGCGGTCCGCCTCGAGGATCCCGTCGACCACGCCGATGACGACCTCGCCGAGCACGATGATCGTGAACAGGCCGAACCGCTCCGCCATCGACTCGGTCGCCGAGAAGCCGAGTGGCCGGTTCCGGGTGGTCGCGGCCGCGACGGCGTTGGCGGTCACCCAGCCCACCACCAGCGCCGCCCACACCCACAGCCGCGGCGCCGCAGCGAGCGGGATGCTCGCCAGCACCACCACGATCGCGATCACCAGGAACGCGATGTACCGCGCGGCCGAGGACCGGTAGACCTCCACGGTGTCGTACCGGCGCACCGTCCACCACTGCCAGGACAGCACGGCCAGCAGCACGGCGAAGGTGATCGCGAACGGTGCGCCGTCGTCCTCGGTCGCGTGGCCGGCGAACGTCGCGAGCAGCACCAGCAGGAGCATCTGGCCGAAGATGTACGCCCGGTGCCGTCCGTCCTCGCGGCCGTGCAGCTCGTGGTAGAGCGAGCCGTTCAGCCACGCGATCCACACCAGCCCGAACACCACGGCGAACCCGGCCAGGCCGGACCACGACGCGTCCTCGGCCAGAGTGTGCGCGAGCTGGCCGACGAGCACGACGAACACCAGGTCGTAGAAGAGCTCGAGGAACCCGACCGTGCGCTCGGTGTCGAGCTCACCGTGCCGCCGCGGCGGCGCGGTGAACCAGTGCCGCAGCGCCGGGCCGAACCCGGTCCCCGGCTCGCCCATCAGACCTCGATCGTCATCGGCACCCCGGTCTCACGCTCGGAGACCTCCCACAGGGTGCGGATGCCCTCGTCCCGGCCGGGGCGCAGCACCAGCAGCTTCACCGCCGGGCCGGTGTTGACGAACCGCGGCCCGTACAGCTCACCGCCCCTGGCCTCCGGGTCGGTCGCCGCGCGGATCTGCGGCATCGCGCCGTGCTCGACGTCCATCCCGGTGTGCGCGGCCATCCACGCCCAGAACGGGCCCTGCCAGCCCGCGCCGCCCTCGGCCGCGGTGCGCACCTGCAGGTCGCTGTGGCTCAGGCCCGGGTGCGCGACCAGGCTCTGCGCACTCACCCCGGCGGCCTTGAACCGGCGTTGCAGGCCCAGACCGAAGTAGTAGTTCGCGAGCTTGGAGTTCCCGTACGCGAGCCACGGGTCGTACCGGCCGTCCAGGTGCGGGTTGTCCGGGTCGAGCGTCCGGCCCATGTGGTGCGCGGTCGACGTCACCGACACCACGCGGGCCGCGGGCGCGGCGAGGATCGCGGGCATCAGCGACGCGGTGAGCGTCCAGTGCCCGAGGTGGTTCACGCCCAGCTGCAGCTCGTAGCCGTCGACCGTGCGGCGCTCGGGCGTGGCCATCACGCCGGCGTTGTTGACCAGGATGTCCACGGTCGCGTGGGCCGCGGCGATCTGCCGGGCCGCGTTCTTGACCGACTCCTGCGAGGCGAGATCCAGGGACACCAGCTCGAGGCTCGCCTCCGGCGTCTCGTCGCGGATCGTCTGCACTGCCTCGTCGGCCTTGGCCCGGTCCCGCACGGCCATCACGACGTGCGCGCCCTTCGCGGCGAGCGCGGCCGCGGTCGCCAGGCCCAGGCCGCCGTTCGCGCCGGTCACGACCGCGGTGAGCCCGGTCAGGTCCGGGATCGAGTCCCGTGTGTACGTCATGCGTTCTCGCCTCTCGCTCGTCCGCCGTCGCACCGCTGCGCGTGGCATGCTGCCGGTGACCCCTCACCGGCTGGAGGCCCGATGACCTCGTCCCGCCTGCGCGGCCGGTACCTGCACATTCTCACGTTCTTCGCGGGGATGATCACCCGGTTCATCTGGTTCGACCTCGTGCTGCGCCGGATCGGGTTCGCGGGTCGGGTGCGCCGCGGCGCCACCGAGCGGTACCGGCGTGAGGCCGTGCGGTTCCGGGCGCTCGCCATCCGGATGGGTGGCGTGATGATCAAGATCGGCCAGTTCCTGTCCTCCCGGCTCGACGTGCTGCCGCGCGAGGTCACCGCCGAGCTGGCGAACCTCCAGGACGAGGTGCCGGCTGAGGACTTCGCGGACATCCGGGCGCTCGCCGAGGCCGAGCTCGGCGCTCCGCTGAGCGAGCTGTTCGCGAGCGTCGAGACCGTTCCGCTCGCGGCCGCGTCGCTCGGCCAGGTGCACCGCGCGACGCTCACGCCCGAGCACGAGGCCGGCTTCCGGGACGTCGTGATCAAGGTGCAGCGCACCGGCATCAAGGCCATCGTCGACACCGACCTCGCGGCGCTCGCCCGGGTGGGCCGCTGGCTGATGCGCTACCGGCCGATCCGGGCGCACGCCGACGTCCCGGCGCTGCTGCGGGAGTTCGCCGCGACCCTCTACGAGGAGATCGACTACCGCCTCGAGGCCGACCACGCAGACCAGTTCCGCGCGAACCTCGCCGACGACCCCGGGGTCCAGGTGCCGCGGGTGGTCCGGGAGCTGAGCGCGCAGCGCGTCCTGACCCTGGAGGACGTCTCGGCGATCAAGATCACCGACTATGCGGCGATCACCGCGGCCGGGATCGACCGGGCGGACGTCGCCTCGCGGCTGCTCGACGTGTACCTGCGCCAGGTGTTCGAGGACGGCTTCGTGCACGCCGACCCGCACCCGGGGAACATCTTCGTCACGCCCGGGCCGGACGGCGGAGCCGACGGGTGGCGGCTGACGTTCGTCGACTTCGGCATGGTGGCGCGGATCCCGGACGGCGTGCGGGTCACCCTGCGCGAGCTGGTCGTGGCGGTCGGGACCAGGGACGCGTCCCGCGTGGTGAAGGCCTACCAGCAGCTGGGCATGCTGCTCCCGGGGGCCGACGTGGACGCGATCGAGCGCGCCGAGGCCGCGGTGTTCGACCGCTACTGGGGCATGTCGATGAGCGAGCTGCGCAACATCGACCCCGACGAGGTGCGCCAGTTCGCGCACCAGTACCGCGACCTGCTGCTCGACCTGCCGTTCCAGGTGCCGCAAGACCTGATCTACGTCGTGCGCACCGTGGCGATCCTGTCCGGCATGTGCACCGGGCTCGAGCCGGACTTCAACGTCTGGGAAGAGCTCGCGCCGTACGCCCGGCGGCTGGTCGCCGACGAGGCGACGTCGGGGATCGGGGCGTGGGTGGACGAGATCCTCGACGCCCTGATGGCCTCCGTCGCGCTGCCGGGCCAGCTCGGCCGGGTCCTGGCGCAGGCGGAGACCAAGGGTCTCGCGGTGCGTGACGAGCAGGGCACGCGTGCGCTGCGCTCGGTCGGGCGGGCCGTCGACCGGCTCTCCGGTGCGGTGCTCACCACCGGGCTGCTGGTGGCTGCGTCCGTGCTCGTCGGGTCGGGCTACCTCGGGGCCGGGGTCGGGTTGTTCGTCGCGGCCGGGCTCGGACTCGTCTGGGTGCTGGCAGCGGGCACGCGCAGGTAGCTGACCGCGAGCTCGCGCCGCGGTCCGCGCCGCGGCCCGGCCGGCGCCTCGGGCGCGCGACCGGGCTGCAGCACGACCACGGTCAGGCGCCTTCCTGGACCGCGAAGATCTTGTCGGCGACCAGGCCGTGGGCCTCGCGGTGCACGGTGTTGGCGGCCTCGGCGTCCGGCGCCTCGACCAGGCAGAAGATCTGACCGGCCTCCTCGTCGACCCAGTAGCGCAGGTAGCTGACCCCGTGGTCGCCCTGCGTGGCGAGGTCGGCCTGGTGCGCGGTGGCGACGTCGTCCATCGTGACCGAGCCGTCGAGGGTGTGGACGTCCATGAACAGCGGCATGGTGATGCTCCTTGATCGGGTGGCGCTCCCTCGAGCGCCGGGGGATGCCGGCTCGTGCCGACGCCCTCAGGTCTACCGACGCGCCGACGACCCGGGCATGGGTGCCCGGTACCCATCCCGGCGGCACCGGGTACCCATCTCTTGCCTGACCGTGTGGGGGTGTCGGTCAGCGCGGTGCGTCCGTGGCGGGCGCGCGGACCTCGTGCCGGGACGTCACGCCCAGCTTGGTGAGGATCGAGGCGACGTGGTGCTCGACCGTGCGCGGTGAGATCACCAGCGCGTCGGCGATCGCGGCGTTCGTCAGGCCGTCGGCCAGGAGCGCCGCCACCTCGGCCTCGCGCGCGGTCAGGCCCGCCGGGTGCTCGCGGGTGGACCGCTGGGCGCCGCGCGGCAGCACCCAGCCGCGGGCCCGGGCCAGCGAGCGCGCGCGTGCCGCACCTGCCGGCAGGCCCAGGTCGTCGAAGAGCTCCGCCGCGCGTGCCAGGTCGTCACGGTCGCCGGACCGCGCGAGGGCGAGCGCCTGCTCGTGCGGGCGGCCCAGCGCGGACCACTCCTCGGCCGACTCGCGCCAGCGACCTTCGACCGCCTCGGCATGGGGGGCGGGCAGCGGGGGACCGGGATCGCCCGGCCGTCCCTGGAGCGCTGCGTCGAGCCACACGGCGATCGCGCCCCGCTGCCACGGGTTGTCCGCGGCGTCGACCATGTCCCAGGCCTGCGCGACGGCTGCCCGCGCGGCCTCCGGGTCGCCGGTGAGCCAGGCGATCTCGGCTGCGGCGACGGCCGCGGGACCGATCCGTTGCAGCTCGCCGGTGCGCGCGGCGAGCTCGGCCGCCTCGGTGAGCGGCGTCTGCCAGTCGGCGCGGCCGAGACCTGCGCGCGCTCGCGCGGCGACGGTGAGCGGCTGGATGCGGTTGATCGCCGAGACCCCGGTGTGCCGCAGCACGTCGTCGGCCTCCCGCAGCGCCGCCCTCGGGTCGCCCTCGTCGAGCAGCAGCTGGGAGAGCAAGCCCTGCAGGTACAGGGCCCACGAGTCGAGGTCGCGCTCGCGGCAGAACTCGAGCCCCTCGTCGAGGAGGTCGTGCGCCTCGGCGCCACGGTGCTGGGTCACCGCGGCCCAGGCGAGGTTGCAGTAGGCGCGGGCCGCGTGCTCGTCGAGGCCGCCCGCGAGGGCCCGGGAGAGGCTGTCCCGAAGCAGGGCGCGCCCGCGCTCGGCGTCGCCGTTGGTGATCTCCGCCGAACCCATGTTGTTGTGCACGTGGATCCGCACCTCGTCGGCGCCCGGCGTGGCCGGCAGTCGGTCGAGCACGGCGAGCGTCGAGGCTCCCCAACGTCTGGTGCCCGCGAGGTCACCGGCGAGCATCGCGATCTGGGCGAGGTTGCTGTGCGCCATGGCGAGCGGGACCGAGTCGGTGCCCGCGAGCGTCTCGACCGCGAGCCGGGCGTGCTCTCGGCACGGTTCCTGCAGACCGGCGAACCAGGACAGGCGGGAGAGCCAGCGGTGGCTGTCGCCGACCCGCTCCCGGTCACCGGCCTCGTCCCAGATCTCCAGCGCGGCCCGGCGTGCCTCGAGGGACGCCGTGATCTCGTCGGTGAGGTAGCACTCGTAGGACAGCGCGGCGAGCAGCGCTGCGCGGTCCTGCGGTGGCAGGTCGGCCGCGTGGCGCAGTGCACGCCGATACTGCTCGGCTGCCTCCCGGTGCGCGCCGAGCGCCGCCGCCTCGGCCGCTGCCCTCGGTGCGTGGCGGAGCACCGAGTCGGTTCGACCTGCGGCCTCGGCGTGGTGGGCCATCCGCGCCTCGTCCACCGCGGCGCCGCTCTCCCGGGACCTCGTCTCGAGGACGTCCAGGATGCGTTCGTGCAGGGCCACCCGGCGGAAGGCCGGCACCTGCTCGGCCACGGCGAGCCGGGCCAGGTCGTGCCGGAACGCGACATCGTCGCCGACGAGCTGCAGGACCTGCCGCTCGAGCGGCTCGTCCAGCACGGCGAGGCCGGCGGGCAGCAGCGCGGCGAGCAGCTCCGGCTCGGCCCGCGGGCCGACCAGGGCGACCACGTCGAGGGCTGCCCGGGCCGGCTCGGTCAGCCGCGCGGTGCGGGCCAGCACGGCGTCCCGGACCGACGTCGGCAGCCCCTCGCCCGCGGCCAGCGCCTCGGTGACGAAGAACGCGTTGCCACCGGTCAGCCGGTGCAGCTCGACGGCGTCCACGTCGCGTGCGCCGCTCTCGGCGACGAGCTGTGCCACAGCGGCCGGGGTCAAAGGAGCGAGGTCGATCCGGCGCAGGCCTGCGGCGGTCGCCAGGTCGCCGAGCACGGCCTGCAAGGGATGCCCGCGCCCGACCTCCTCGCTGCGGTACGTGACCACCACGACCGCGCGGAGCAGGTGCGCGCGCCGGGCGAGGTGGCGGAGCAGGTCGAGAGTGGCCTCGTCGGCCCAGTGCGCGTCCTCGACCACCAGCAGGAAGGGCGGTCCGTCGGCGGCGAGTGCGGTGCGCAGTCGCGCGAAGACCTCCTGGCGAGGGGCGCCCTCGGGCCACACGTCGGCCGGCAGGGACGGCAGCATCTCGGCGAGCGGCGCCAGCGGGGCCGGTGTGGAGGAGCCGTCGCAGTAGCCGACCGCGGTTCGTGCGGACCCGTCCGCGGCCCGGAGCGCGGCCTCGACGAACGTCGACTTGCCCGCGCCGGCCTCGCCGGCCACGACGACGAGGCGTCCGTGGCCCGCCGCGGCGTCGTCGAGGTGGGCCCGGAGCGCCGCGAGGGGTGCCTCACGCTCCAGGAGGGGCATCTCCGGATGCTACGTCGGCGCCACCCCGTGGCAGGAGGGGGTACCTGAAGATCGGGCGGCGCGCCTCAGTCGGCGGTGGGCGCATCCTTCGGCGCGGGGGCCGGCTTGGCGCCCTTCTCGTCCATCCGCGTGATGGCGGCGTCGAGACCCGCGCGCCAGGCGAGCAGCATCTCGCGCCGGGCCGCGTCGCGGTGGGTGAAGAACTCCGGCGGCAGGAACGTCTCGAGGCCCTTGCGGAGCTCGGAGCGGGCGGCGTCCAGGTGGTCGCGCACGTCCTGCGGGATCTGCGCGCGCACGTCGTGGCGGGTGCTGGTCATGGCGGCCTCCTCGGGTCTGCGTCCAGGGTAGGTCGCTCGCGGCCGGTTGTCGCCGCCGCGAGCGTGCTCAGGGGATCGCGGCGAGGATCTCGCGCATCGCGGACCGGTAGGTGCGCAGTGCGGCGAGGCCTGCGTCGGTGAGTCGGTAGCTGGTCCGGACCCGGCCCGCCACGACGTTCTTGGTGGCGACCACGAGGTTCGCCTCCTCGAGTCGGGTCATCTGCACGGACAGGTTCCCGCGGCTCAGCTCCGCCTGGCGGAGCAGGAACATGAAGTCGGCGGACTCGACCATGGCCAGGACGGCGAGGACCCGCAGCCGCGCCGGCTCGTGCACCAGCGGGTCGAGGGTGGGGAGCGTCGTGTTCCTGCGCATCGGCTACTCCTCGGTCTCACGGGTGTCGGCGAGGAACCGGCCGAGCAGGATGGCGCCGGTCGTGGCGGCGACCGCGCCGCCGAGGACGAGCGGAGCGCCAGGCCCGGCGCCGACCAGCACGGTCAGGACGCCCGCGACGGCCAGCACCGCGGCGTACCAGGCGAACCGGGAAGATCGGGTGAGCACCGCCGAGACCCCGCTGAGCAGCGCGACCAGGACGGCCGGGAGGCCGTCGACGGCGTCCGAAGCCCGGTCCGGGTGCAGGACGGCCGCGACGACGGTGAGGACCAGGACGAGGGTTCCGAGGCCGACCGACCAGCCGAGCTCGCGCCGCGAGCGTTCCCGCCGATCGCGGCGGAGCACGGCGCGTCCTGCGCGGGGCGCGACCACGCGGCCGTGCAGGACGTACCAGCCGGTGAGCGCGAGCGGCGGGGCGACCGCCGTCGTCCAGACGAGGTCGAGCCAGAAGCCGACCCCGATCATGACGACGGCGGTCCCGGCGACGAGGTCCAGCGAACCGTCCGCCCACGACGACTGGAACAGACGCGTCTCGGGAGTGCGCATGTCGCCACCTCCATCAAGGTTCATCGCACAAACTCAGTTTGCCGTATGAACCGTAGAGTGGGGAGGGACCTCCGACCCGGGCCCGAGCGGCCGGCCCGGGCCCGACCGGTCCGCCGGCCCGAGCGGCCGGTCCGGTCGAAGCGGCTACTAGGGTCCCGGTATGGGAGCACCCTGGTGGTTCCTCGACGTCGACGGGGTGATCAACGCCTTCCCGCCGCCGGTCGCCGGGACGGCCTGGACGTACCGGTCGGTCGAGGTCCCGGCCGCGGGCCGCGTCTACGCGGTCACCGTCGCCGCGGAGCTGCTCGCCGGGCTGTGGGCGGTGCACCGCTCCGGTCTCGCCGAGATCGTCTGGTGCACCACCTGGGGCGACGACGCGCGCGACAACCTCGCGCCGGCTCTCGGGCTCCCGGACTGGCCGGTCACGCCGTACCCCGACGACCTGGTGTGCTCACCGCTGCCGGGCTGGACGTCGGCCCCGTGGTGGAAGACCGAGGCGATCTCGCGATGGCTGGACGACGAGCCGCGCCCGTACGTGTTCACCGACGACGACCTCGTCCCCGAGGTGGCGGACGAGCTGCGGGCCCGGCACCCCGGGCTACCGGCCGCACTGCTGCGACCCGGCACCACACCCGGGCTCACGGCGCAGGAGCTGGCCGAGGTCGAGCGCTTCCTCGACGCCCACGGCGGTGCGGAGTGGTGACCAGGATGCCCCTGGTCACCGTGCGGTACCGTCTGGCCGATCGGACCTGCGAGGAGCCGGCCGAGGGGCCTTCTGAAGGAGGAACCACCGTGGCAGCTGGACGGTCTCGCGCGGCGAGTACTCGGGGTGCATGGTGACCTCGACCGCCCCCGGTCAGGACCCCGGGCCGGACCCGGGTCCGGCCCAGGATCGGGGCCCGGGCCACTGGACGGTGTGGCGCGGGCGCCTCGGCAGGTGGACCAACCGGGCGACGACGACCGGTGCCACCGCCGTCGTGCTCGGCCTCGTTGCGCTGCTCATCCCGAGCATCGGGACGACCGTCGCCCGGTTCGGCCTCGGCGTCGTGCTCGGCGTCGCCGGTGCCCGTGACCTGCGCACCACGTTCCGGCGCGGGTCCGACCGACGCGTGTGGTCGCGGCTGCTGCTCGGCCTGCGCGGCCTGGGGTCGCTCGCCATGGCGGCCGTGCTCCTGATCGGCGCCGACTGGGTGGCGCTGTCCCTGATCTTCCTGCTGGGCCTCTACCTGCTGTTCCGCGGCATGGTCCAGCTCGTCTCGGCCGCGCTGCTGCGCACCAACCGTGGTCCCCGGTTCGTCGCCGCGCTGATGTCGCTCGGCCTCGGCGCGCTCGCCGTGCTCTCGCCGCGGGCGCTCGCCGGCGGGCTGGTGTTCATCGGCGGCATGCTCGCGGTGATCATCGGCGCGCTGATGCTCCTGTACGGCGCGCGCGCGGCGCGCACCGACACCCCGGACTTCGACCGCTCGCTGACCACCGTGGTCGAGATCGTCCTCGCCTGGGTGCGCGACGCCGACCTCGGCCCGGAGCGCCGCGAGGAGATCAGCGAGCAGCTCTACATGGAGCCGCCGGGCCGGGCGGGCAAGATCGTGGCCTTCTGGGTGATGCTCGGGCTGAGCGTCGCGATCGCCACCCTCGCCGTGCTCCAGGACTCCACCGCCGTGGTGATCGGCGCGATGCTCGTCGCCCCGCTGATGACACCGATCCTCGGGCTCGCCGGCGCGCTCGTGAACGGCTGGAGCGGGCGCGGCGCACGCTCGCTGCTCCTGGTCGTGGCCGGCGCGCTCGCCGCGGTCGTGATCGCCGTT
Organism: Actinotalea endophytica; assembly: GCF_025717005.1. Lineage (GTDB taxonomy): Bacteria > Actinomycetota > Actinomycetes > Actinomycetales > Cellulomonadaceae > Actinotalea. The sequence continues at coordinate 109,424 of NZ_JAOVZU010000007.1, read as the reverse complement.
GCGCTCTCGTCGTGGCTCCCGTCGGTGATCGCCTTCGACTCGAACTCCCAGATCACCTCGCGCGTGAGCCCGAACCTGCTCGACCTGCTCATCGCGGTCGCGGCCGGCGCCGCAGGCGCCTACGCGACGGTGGCGACGCGGGTCAGCTCGTCGATCGCCGGGGTCGCGATCGCGGTCGCGCTGGTCCCGCCGCTGTCGGTGGTCGGCATCTGCCTCACCAGCGGGCACCCGTCGGCGGCTGCGGGCGCGGCGCTGCTCTTCGTGACCAACTTCGTGGCGATCGTGCTCTCCGCCGTGCTGGTGTTCCTGCTCACCGGGTTCGTGGAGCCCGACGCGCTTCTCGACCGCGGCCGTCGGCTCCGCCGGACGCTCCTGCCGTTCGTCGCCCTCGCGCTGATCGTCACCGTGCCGTTGCTGTTCACCTCCGAGGGGCTCCTCGTCGCGAACGACCGTCAGGTCGCGGCCGACGCCGCGGTGGCCGAGTGGCTCGCGGACACGGAGGTGATCGCGACCAGCGTGAGCGTCGACGGCCGTCAGGTCGAGGTCCACGCGAGCGGTCCCGGCGTGCTGCCGGACGTGGCCGACCTCAGGGCAGCGCTCGCGCCCGAGCTCGGCGCCCAGGTCGAGGTGCGGGTGGTCTTCACGCCCGCCCAGGTCGTCGAGGTCGGGCCCTAGGGCCACCCTGGAGCCATGGCACACGACGACGGTGAGACGCGCGCCCGTGCGGCGCTCGACGCGTCCGGCATCGCCTACACGATCAGCCGGCACGGCCCGGTGTCCTCGCTCGAGGAAGCGGCCGCGGTCCGGGGCCTCGAGCCCGCACAGGTGATCAAGAGCATCGTGGTGCGGCGCGGCGAGGACGACCACGTCTTCGTGCTCGTGCCCGGTGGGCGCACGATCGCGTGGCCCCGGTTACGGTCCCTGCTCGGCGTGAGCCGGCTCTCGATGCCCGACGCCGCGGCCGCCCGGGACGCGACCGGGTACGTGCGGGGCACGATCACCCCGTTCGGCTCGCTCGTCGCCTGGCCGGTGGTCGCCGACGAGCGGGTGCTCGGCCGCGCGGTCTCGATCGGAGCGGGTGCGCACGGCGTCGCCGCGCTGGTCGACGGAGCCGACCTCGTGGCCGCGCTGGGCGCGACCGTCGCGGACGTGACCGACGCCGAGTAGCACGGTCGGGGCGGACGACACTCAGTGGTGGACCTGTCGGACCCGCCCGGCGAGCCGGTTCAGGGCCTGGCACGACACGAACGCCGGCCCGGCGGCTCCAGCGTCCTGCGCTGGGTCTCGTCGGACCGGCGTTGCGTCGTGCGAGCGCGTCGGGTCACCGACGCCCGGTGCTCAGGCGAGTGCCTTGGCCTTGAGGGCGTCGAACTCGGCCTGGGTGATCGTGCCGGCGTCGAGCAGCTCCTTGGCCTTGGCGACCTGCTCGGCCGGGCTCGTCGTGGCGACCGAGCGGATGTAGTCGTCCTGCGCGGCCTTGACCGTCTGGGCCTCGGCCATCGAGCGCTCGGCCATGCCGCCGCCGCGGGCGATGAGGTAGACGATCGCGGTGATCATGGGCAGGAAGATGAGGAAGATCATCCAGATCGCCTTGGCCCAGCCGGAGGCGGTCTTGTCGCGGAACAGGTCGATCACGATCGTGAAGATCGCGAACAGGTAGGCGGTGAAGGCGAAGATCAGGAAGACGGTCCAGAACCAGTCCCAGAAGTTGCTCACGTCGCGCGTTCCTTCCGTAGAAGCAGGCGGGCCCGTGGCGGCCCGCACCAGGCTACTGCTGGACGGGGCCGCCTGCCGATCTTCGACGACACGTCGTCCGGCGCACGAACGCCACCCGGCGGTGCTAGACACGAGAGGAGCCGGGTGCGCGGTCGACGTGGTCGCGCCGGACCGGCCGGACGAGCGAACAAGGAGGTCGTGATGCAGTTCGAGCGCACGGCGGACGTGGACCTGCCCTTCGACGCGGCGGTGCAGCGCACCCGCGAGGCACTGGCGGCCCAGGGCTTCGGGATCCTCACCGAGATCGACATGCAGGCCACCCTGCTGGCGAAGCGTCAGGTGGACGTCGGTCCCTACGTGATCCTCGGTGCCTGCAACCCCGCACTGGCCGAAGGCGCCCTGACGACCGACCCGCGGATCGGGGTCCTGCTGCCGTGCAGCGTCGTGGTCCGGGCGACCGGCCCGAGCCGCTGCCAGGTGCACATCTTCGACCCCGACCTGATCCCGGCGGTCACGGACGTCGCGGGGCTCAGCACCTACGCGGACGACGCGGGCGCCCGGATCGGCGCGGCCCTCACCGCGCTGGCGAGCTGAGGTCGCGGCCGGCCAGCGCCTCGACCAGCTGAGCCACCGTCGGGGCGCTGTCCGCGCCGTCCGGGGTCCGGTAGAGCCGGCAGGCCAGGCCCACCGTCGCGCCGACCGGCGCGAACGGGTCCTCGCCGTCGATCAGCACCGAGGGCGAGCCGTGGAAGCGCAGGGCCTCGGCGGCCTCGGGCGTCTCCACGCGTACGCGCTCGACCGCGGCGGCGCTCCCCACCGTGGCGAGCGCCTCGCGCAGTCGGGCCTCGGCGACCTGCCACCCCGGGCACCCGTCGAAGTACAGCAGCTGGACCTTCACGACGTCGGGGCGAAGACGAGCTCGGCGCCGCCCCCGGTGAGGACCAGGGAGTCGCCGTCGCGCTCGCCCGAGCTGACGTCCGCGAGTGCGCCGAGGTAGGCGGTCTCGACGGCCATGACGGCGTCGGGGCACGCCATCATCGTGACGCCGGCGGGCCCGAAGCTGACGTCGGTCCCGTCGACCTCCACCGCGGTCGTGTACTGGTTGCAGGCCGACGTGCCGCTCACGGTGCCGTCGTCGGCGACGTCCATGGTCACCGGTGCGTCGGGCGTCACCGCGATCTCGCCGGCGGACGTGCTGCCGGACTGCAGCGTCCAGGTTCCGGTGAGGTCCAGCGTGCCGGACCCCGAGCCGTCGCCTCCGCTGCTGCATGCCGCGAGCGCGGCGACACCACCGAGGGTTGCCACGATCAGCAGACGTCGCATCAGGACTCCTCTCCGGACGCCCACCACTGCTACGGCAGCTGGACGTACCCGCGCCTCGCCTTCCACAGGAAGTACCGCTCGAACGCCAGCTTGAGCGCGTGGGACTGCGGACCGGGGATCATCAGACCCTTGTCCGGCCCCAGCATCTTGTTGCCGAGGATCATCACGCCGTTGTTGCCGGCGTCCATCACGCAGAACGCCGGCATCTCGGCGAACGGGCTGAGCTCGGTCGGGTCCAGGCCCAGCACCTGGCTCGAGATGTTGCGGGCCGCGGTGTGCGCCATCTGCTCGGTGGGGAAGCCGGTCTTCGGCACGCCGACCGGTGTGGGCGTCACCCACGGTGCGTTGACGTGCGCGGCGATGCCGATGCCGTACACGTCGTCGTACGTCTTGGACTGGTAGGTGTCTCGCACCTCGACGTAGCCCGCGTCGTTGGCCAGCCCGGGAGCGGTCTTGTTGACCTCCTGGCCGAGGAACGGCGGCACGATCATGGCGTACTTGAAGTCGAGCCGGGTGCCGTCGGTGAGGGTCAGCCGCTCGTGCTCGATGCTCTCGACCGACCGGTTGTGGTACGCCTCGATGCCGCTCTTCTTGAGGAACATCGTGAGCAGCTGCTCGCCCGCGGGCAGCCCGCCGATCCCGAAGTGGCCGAGGAACGGCTCGGACGTGACGAACGAGATCTTGACCCGGTCGCGCAGGCCGGCCTTCTTGACCTGGTAGGCGATGTTGAACAGGTACTCGTACGCCGCGCCGAAGCAGCCGGCGCTCTGGGTGGCGCCCACGACGATCGGCCCGGGGTCGTCGAGGAACTCCCGCCAGCCGCGCCCGGCGAGGCCGGCGTCCTCGAGCGTGGTGATCGTGTACGCCTTGTTCTCCGGGGTCAGGCCGGGGACGACGTCCATCCGGTTGCGGTAGCCGGTCGCGACCACCAGGTAGTCGTAGTCCCGGACGTCACCGTTCGCGGCAGTCACCTTCTTCGCCACCGGGTCGATCTGGGTGGCCGCGGACTCGGTGAAGTCGATCCCGTACCGCTCGAACGTCGGCTCCACCGGGAACGTGATCTCGCTCGCGCGGCGTTTGCCGAACGGGAGCCAGATCAGTGAGGGGTTGAACAGGAAGCGGCGGCTCGCCGAGAGCACCGAGACGTCGACGTCGCCGTGCAGCTCGTGCTTGACGGCGATCGCGGCGGTGAGGCCGGCGAAGTTGCTTCCGAGGACGAGAACCTTCTTGCGGGACATGTCACGCCTCCGACATCGGAAGAATTCCATTCGACCACCTTCCGGCCCGGGCCGGGCGGGAATCCGGTGCGGAGCTGCCGGCTTCCCGCCGTGGGGGCACGGCCCGGAGTGCGGCCTGCGGGCGGCGGCCCCGTCGAGAAGATCCGCAATGACTACGGAGGGCGCCACGCCGGACGGCGGCTAGCGTCGATCGCGGCAGCCGGGTGGCCGCCGCGGACGAGGTCGGAGAGGTGCATGCGCGCACGCGTGGTCGGCAGGTCACCGGTGGCGCGCGCGGCCGCGGCCACGCTCGCGGTGCTGTCCCTCGCGGGGTGCTCGCTGTTCAACCGGGGCGACACCCAGGTCGTCTCGGTGCTCGACGCGGTGCCCGGCGACTGCCTGCGCGCCCCGACCGAGATCACCGCCGAGGTCACCAACGTCACCGTCGTGCCGTGCACCGAGCCGCACGAGCAGGAGGTCTACGCGCTGGTCCCGTACCCGGACCAGGCTGCGGCGCAGACCGCCACGCAGACCGCTGGGACCACCGAGACGCCCTACCCGGGCGAGGCGGCGCTCAAGGCGTTCGCCGACGGTGCGTGCCTCGAGGCGTTCGCCGGGTACGTCGGCGCGGACTACCGGGACTCGTCGCTGTTCTTCACCTACCTGCTGCCGTCCGCGCGAGGCTGGCAGGCCGGCGGCGACCGCGACGTGACGTGCTTCATCACCACCACGGGCGAGCAGCGCACCAGCTCGGTCAAGGGCTCAGGGCTGTAGCGGCCCGGCACCGCGACGGAAGGACCGACAGATGGGCAGACCGGCCGCGGCCGCGACGGCGATGCTGCAGTGCAGCTTCGGCCTCGCCCCCGCCACGCTGAACGTGCTCCCGGTCGCCCGCGTGCTCATCGAGGGCAAGCCCGCCGCGGTGATCACCGACTCGGCGCCGCTGGTGAACCTCCCGTCGTTCGGGATGTGCACGAGCCTGGCGAACCCTCAGGTGCTCGCCGCGACCACGGCGGCGCTCGGCGTCCTGACGCCGATGGCGTGCATCCCGGCGACGACGCCGTGGGTCGGCGGCGCCACCACCACGTTGGTCGGGGGCCAGCCGGCGCTGACCCAGGGCGCCACGTGCACGTGCGCGTACGGGGGCGTCATCCAGATCCTGAACGCGGGCAGCGTGAAGACCCTGGAGACCTGAGCGCCGTCGGGTCCGGCGGCGCGGAGCGGCCGGATCGCTTCGCGCCGGATCACTCCTCGCCGGCGAACTCGCTCGCGAGGTCGGCGATGCGCCGGCGAGCCCGCTCGTCCGCGTTCGGGGCTACCGCCCAGAGCAGCAGGTCGCCGTTCACGGTGGTCTGCACGTCGAGGTCCGTCAGGCGGGCGTAGCCGAGCAGACGCTCCTGCGCGTCGGACGCCTGGAAGTAGTCGTCGAACGCGTACACGGTGATGTGCGCCTGCTCACCGGGCCAGTCGAACCCGATCGCGTCGACGGCGTCGACGTCCTCGGCCGCGGGCACGGCGTCGGCCACGCGGAGCTCGGGGTCGTCGGCCAGCCCGAGCAGCGCGAGGATGCGGTCGCGGTGAGCGTCCATGCCGGTCATCGGGTCTCCTTGCACGTCGTCATGCCGGGGGCAGCAGGCCGGTGGCGGTCGGCCAGTCCTGGGCCGACAGGGCGGCCTTGAGGTCCGACCACTTCGAGTCGAGCTCCGCCTGCTCGAGCGTCGCGTCAGCAGCCTTCCACGAGTCCTTGAACTTCTGCTCGAGCTTGGCCACCTCGCCCTTGAAGTAGATCTCGGCGAGCACCGTCTCCTGCGACTCCTGGTCCGCGCCGAGCACCCGGAGCATGGCCCGGACGAACGTGACGTTCTTCTGGTAGTTGTCCCGCTCCGGGCCGCCGTCCTTGGTGGGCGTCGCGTTCTTCGTGGTGAGCATCCGGGTGAAGAACTCCGTGATGCCCTCGTTGAGCCCCGAGCCGAACGTGCGCAGCACGTTGAGCACGGAGTAGCGGTGCATGCTCTCGTGGATCGCGGTGCTCGGTGTGCCGCGGTCGGCGTGCAGCATCGCGGGACGGTCCTCGTTCTTGTTCCCGATGAACGCGTTGACCCTCGCCTCGCTCGACGCGGTCGCGTCCGGGTTCTGCGCCGCATAGACGATCGCCCAGTCCTCGGGCGAGACCGTCGCCACGTACCCCTCGCCCTTCTTCCCCGCGGCGCTCGCCTCGGTGATGAAGGGCTTGATGTGCGGGTAGTCGTTGACGTTGGTCGTGATGAACTGGTCCGCCTCGGCGCCGCTCAGGTGGTGGTTGACCTTCTGCCCCTGGGTGGTGGTGCGCTGGCGGTACATGTCGACCGCGGCCAGCAGCGACATGTAGTAGAGGTCGCCGAGGTGCGCGCGACCCTTCGCCATGAGGTCCGCATCGGCGGCGATGGTCTTCTTGGTGGCACCGTCGAACGTGCTGATCAGCGGACGCAGCGCGTCCATCCGCGCCTTCGCCTCGGTGTTGCTCGAAGGCGCGGTCTGCGGGTCGAACGCTTCCTCGAGGAGCTGCTTCGGGGACTTCGTCGCGTCCTCGGCCGCCTCCTGCGCCACCTCTTCGGTCGGCACGTCGGTCTGCGCGTCGGTCTGCGCCTGGGGCCCGCTCGCCTGCGCCTGTGGCGCGTTCGTGGACGTCGCGGATCCCGTCCCGGAGTCACTCGACTCGGGCGCCGGACCGGTCGGCTGCTGCACGGGGTCGGTCGGCTGCTGCACCGGACCGGTCGGCTGCTGCACGGGGTCGGTCGGCTGCTGCACCGGGGCCACGGTCGGCGCCGGGAGGTTCGCGTCGGGGGCCTGCGGCGGCGTCGTACGGTTGGCGCCGACCTTGGGGCCGGACGACGCAGCGGTCGGGTTGGTGGACGTCGAGGCGGACGTCCACGCCGGGGGCGGGGTGGGGGCCGGGGTCGTCGGTGCGGCGGCGACCGAGCCGACGCTGACCGGTGCGACGCCGACCGGGACCGGCGTCCCCTTCCCCTTGGACTTCTTCTTCTTGCGGCCGAAGACCTTCTTGAACGGGTTCCAGCGGCGGATCGTGGTCGTGCCCATCAGTGCCGTCTGCCGTCGTAGCGCGTCGGGACCGGCCGCGGCGCCCTCGGCAGCGCGGGGTGTGGGCCGCCCGGAGGCGCTCGCGGCGGCCGGCTCGGCGCCCGCCTCGTTCGTGACCTCGTCCGTGGGGCCGCCGACCCGGGCGGCCTGGCGCTGCAGCCGCGCGACCGCCCGGCTCGCCATCGCGTCGGCCGCGGCCTCGGCAGGGTCGTCGGCGCGACCGATGACCGGGCCGGAGCCCGCCGAGGGCGCGTGCTGCTGGGTGGTGTGCGCGAGCTCGTGACCGAGGAGGTGGTCACCCTTCGGCGTGCCCGGAGCGTACGTGCCGCGGGTGAAGTAGATGTCCGAGCCGGCGGTGAACGCGGTGGCCTGGACCGACCGGGCGATCCGGTCGGCCTCGGCGTCGTCGTGCACGCGCACGCCGCTGAAGTCCGCGTCCATCGCGCTGCCCATCGACTCGGCGACGGCGGGCTCGATCGGGCGCCCGCGTCCCCGGCGCCGCTCGAGGGCCGCGCTCACGTCGGCCGACGCAGCCGTGCCGCCGAGCGGGTCGGACACCGACGATCGACGCCGCAGGTCGACCGCGACGCCGGGCACCGCGACGGCGAGCTCGCCGGGAGCGTCCTGGTGCGGCACCGCGGGCGCGACCTGCGGGGCCGCCGGAGTCGGCGCCGTGCGCGGGGCCCTGCGGCGTTCGCTGTCAGCTGCCATCGTCGGACTTCCTCTCCGAAGGGGTGCCGCTCGGTGCGAAGCCGTCCACCGGGACGCGTCGCCCGAGCTTCTGGAACTCCGCGACCAGCGCGGCCAGGACGTGGCGCATGCCGACGACCTCGCCGGCCGCGATCGCGTCGTACGCGGCGGCCAGCACGATGTTGCGGATGTCGCCGCCGGCGAGCTCGACCTGGCGGGCCAGGTGCGCCACGTCCACGGGGTCGGCCGGGTCGGTCCCGACCCGGTCCAGGTGGGCCTGCCAGAGCTGTCGACGGGTCGCCTCGTCCGGGTCGGGGAAGTGGACGATGAAGCTCATCCGCCGGCTGAAGGCCGGGTCGAGGTTGCCGTGCAGGTTGGTCGCCAGGACGGTGATCCCGTCGAAGCTCTCCATCCGCTGCAGGAGGTAGGCGACCTCCTGGTTCGCGTAGCGGTCGTGGGCGTCCTTGACGTCGGACCGCTTGCCGAACAGGGCGTCCGCCTCGTCGAAGAAGAGCAGCACGTGCAGGCTCTCGGCCTCGTGGAACACGCGCTCGAGGTTCTTCTCGGTCTCCCCGATGTACTTGTCCACGATCGAGGCGAGGTCCACCCGGAACAGGTCCAGCCCCAGCTCGGCGGCGACGACGTGCGCGGCGAGGGTCTTGCCGGTGCCGGGGCTCCCGCTGAACAGCGCCGCGAGGCCGGTCCCCTTGCCGCCGACGTCCACGAGGCGGCCGTCGGCGAGCACCTCCTCACGGTGGCTCGCCCAGGACACCAGGCGCCGCAGGGTCGCTGCGGCGTGGTCGGGCAGGACCAGGTCGTCGAACGACGGCGCGCGCCGCGGTGCCTGCGCCGGGCCGGAGGTCATGGACCCGGCGACCCGGCGCGCCGCGGCCCGCGCCGCCTCCGACGAGACCTCCGTGCCGGCGACGAGGGCCTGGGTGGTCGCGTACCGCGCAGCATCGGCGATCGACTCCGGTGCGAGCCGGAGCGTCGACAGGTCGTGGTCGGCCACCTCGGCGCCGAGCAGGTCGTCCCAGACCGCCCTGCGGTGGGCCGTCGTGACGGCCGGTGCCTCGACCACGAGCGGGTGGAACGGCAGCCAGGCGGGCTGCCAGGGCTTCTCGCCCACGGCCAGCACCGGGACGACGGACTCGGCGAGCGCCGTGAACAGCACGGCCGGATCGCCCTCGGCGACGCGTTCGGCGTGCACCACCACGACGCCTGCGCCGCGCAGCGCCGCCTCGAGCAGCGCCTGGGCCACGAGCGGCCCGGGCGGCGTTCCGGGCGGCACCCGGGCCAGGTCGATCGCGAGGCAGCCGACCCCGGCGGCAGCCAGCGCGCCCGCGGCGAGCGAGAGGCCACCCGCGCCGAGCGGTGAGCGGATCCAGACCAGTGGCGCCCCCGCTTCGACGGCCGCCGCCACGAAGCCGTCCGGGTCCAGCTCCGGCAGCGGCACCGGGTCGACGACGACCGGCGCGAGTGCCGGGTCGATCCGGTCCACGCCGACCAGGTGGGCGAGCACCCGGTCGGGCACCCACAGGTCCCTGGCGAGCCACGGCCCGGGGGCCAGCTCGGCGAGCCCGTGCCGGCGCAACGGCGCCCCGGCGCCGAGGTGCTCGTGCCCGGCTCCGGACGCGGTCGGCAGCCCGACCAGCTCGAGCGCGAGCCCGACCGAGGCCCGGGCGGGTGCGGTGCCACCGCGCAGCAGCCCGAAGGCCAGGGCGATGTTCGGGTCGAGGTCGGGTGCCGCGGCGACCGTCAGCAGGTCCACGGCCTGCGGGTCGAGGTCGAACACGTCCGCCAGCCCGGCCATCCGGTCCTGCGCCGCGGGGTCGTGCCCGACGTGCTCCTCGGCCAGGACGCCGAGCACGGCGTCGAGGCGGGCGCGCGTGATCGGGTCGGCGCCCTGCCGGCGCTCCGCCCCCACCTGCACCGCCTTGACCAGGCCGACCAGCCGCTCGCGCACCCGGGCCTCCCTCGCTGTGGCCACGAACGGCCCGAGGGCTCGTCCGGACCGAGTCTGACCCGGCGCGAGACGTGCGGTCGAGGGGCGGCGGCGAACATCGGTAGTGATTACCGATGATGCCGATCCGAGCCCGTCCATAGCATCGACGACGCCCTCAGGGTCTGGTCGGTCGCCTGGTCGGTTGCCTGGTCGGCGCCCGTCACGGGCGGCGTACGCGCGACGAGAAGGGAGCGGACCATCCTGATCCCTGCCGTCGAGGACGCGCTGGAGAGCTACCTGCGGGCGACGCTGCCGCTGCCTCCCGAGGTCGGTGACGTCTCCTTCGAGGCGCCGTCGTCCACCTGGGCCGCGCAGGTCAACCGGATCACGGTGAGCTGCTACCTGTACGACGTGTCGCGCAGCCCGATGCCACCGCGGCCCGCCGCCACGCGGGTCGGCGCGGACGGCAAGGTCGAACGGCGTGTGCCGCTGCCGATGGTGCAGCTGTCCTACCTGGTCAGTGCGTGGGCCGGGAGCGTGCGCGACGAGCACCAGCTGCTGGGCGACGTCCTCGTCCGTCTGCTGACGCAGCAGTCGCTGCCGCCCGAGCACGTCGGGGCCTCGCTCGCGTCGAGCGTGCAGATCGCCCTCGCCCCGGACGACACGAACCGGCCGCGCGACCTGTGGACGGCGCTCGGCGGCAGCCTCAAGGCGTCCTTCCGGCTGCTGGTCACGGTCGCCGCCGACGCCTACCCGTGGGAGGTCGCCCCGCCCGCCGTCACCGAGGTGGCCGGGAGCGCCTCGCCCATGTCCCACGACGGGGCGTAGCCACGATGCGCGTGATCAGCGGCGTCGACACGCTCGAGGTCGCACCAGGAGGGACCGGCGAGATCTCGCTGGACGTGGTGAACACCGGCGCGGTGATCGACGCGATCAGCGCGCACGTCGTCGGTCTTCCCATCGAGCACGCCACCTCCCGCCCGCCGGTGCTCACGCTCTTCCCGGACGCCACCGGGCAGCTCGTGGTCCGGCTCGACCTGCCGAGCAGCTTCCCGGCCGGGACGCACCCGATCACCGTGCAGCTGAGCGGCCGGTCCGGGGCGACGGAGGCGGTGCACCACGACGTCGACGTGGTGGTCGGGGCACGGCCCGCGCTCGCGCTCGCCGCGTCGCCGAGCACGGTCCGTGCCCGACGGCGCGCGACGTTCCCGGTCCAGGTCAGCAACCGTGGGAACGTCCCGCTCGACGTCGCACTGCGCGCCAACGACGCCGACCGCAGCCTCCAGGTCGCCCTGTCGCCGTCCACGGTGAGCCTGCAGCCGGGTGCCGTGGCATCGGTCGCCGTGCAGGTCCAGGGCCCCAGGCACCTGGTCGGCTCGGAGCGGGAGCGCCCGCTGCAGGTCGAGGCGACCGCGCTGGAGCAGACCGAGACGGTGGCGCTCGTGCTGCGCCAGCGGCCCGCGCTCAGCCCCGGGTTGCTCACCGCCCTGGTGCTGGCCACGATCCTCGCCGTCTGGGCGGCGATCTTCCTGCTCGGCGTCCGAACGGTGCTCGGCGCCGACCCGTACACCAAGATCGCCCCGCCGTCCTACTTCGCCGCCACGGTCGTGACGGGCACCGGGGCCGGTGCGGGGACCGGCGCCGGCACGGGTACCGCAGCGGGCGGCGCCGCGGCCGCGGCCCCGGCGGGGGCGGTCCCGAGGGACGGGGCCCTGCCGGCCGGTGTCGGCGGCACCCTCGCCGGCACGGTCACCGCGGCCAGCGACGCGCAGGGTGTCGGCCGGATCACGGTCGAGGCCTGGCGCCGGACGACCTCGGGGCTCGTGCTGGTCGGCTCGGCGGCGACCCAGGAGGACGGCAGCTACGCGATCGCCGGGCTGTTCCCCGGCCCGTACCTGGTCAGCGTGCGGGCGGACGGCTACCAGACCGTCTGGTACCCGGCAGCACCGGGTGACGCCGGTGCGACGACCGTGGACGCCACGTCGCAGAGCGTCACCGACGGCGTGGACCTGACGATCGAGGGCGACCCGGCCGTGATCAACGGGACGGTCGACGTCGGCGACGTCACGACCCCGGTCGTCACCACCGTGGTGGCGCGGGCGACCTGGGCGCGGGACGACCCCACGCTCACCCGCACGGTCGACGCCGCACCGGACGGCACCTACACGCTGACCGACGTGGTCGCCCCCGGTACCTACGAGCTCAGCTTCACCGCGCCCGGCTACCAGCCGACCACGGTCACCGAGACGGTCACGGGCGGGCAGACCCGGTTCGCGCCCACCGTGACGCTCGCGTCCGGGGCAGGGCAGATCTCCGGGCTCGTGACCGACGGCAGCCGGCCGCTCGGCGGCGTCGTGGTCAGCACGACCGTCGACGGCACGCCGATCGTGGTGGGGACGCCGACGCTCGGCTCGGTCGGCACGTTCGTCATCCCGGGGCTGCCGACGCCGGGCACGTACGTCGTGACGTTCACCGCCGACGGCTTCACGCCCGCGACGGCGGTGGTCGACCTCGCCGCCGGGGAGTCGAAGACCGACGTCGCGGTCACGATGACCGGTGGGGCCGGCACCGTGACCGGCCGGATCGTCGGACCGGACGGCGCAGGTCTCGGTGGCGTGACCGTGACGGCGACCGGCGGTGCGAGCCCGGTCACCGGCACCTCGCTGACCACCGGCACGGTCGGGTCCTTCACCCTCGCCGGTCTGCAGCCGGGCCTGTACACGCTGATGGTGTCGCTGCCCGGGTACACCGACCAGAGCGTCGCCGTCGACCTCAGCAGCGGGATCGCGTCCGCGGTGACGGTGACGCTGCGTCCCTCCTGGGGCACCGTGCAGGGCGTCGTCCGCACCGGGAGCCCGCCGACCGGGACCGCCGGCGTGCAGGTGCAGGCCACCGACGGCCAGAAGATCTGGACCACCACGTCGACCGCCGTCGCCGGCAGCCCGAGCGGCTTCTACTCGTTCGCCCAGCTGCCGCCCGGCTCGTACTCCGTGACGCTGTCCTCCGGCGGGCGGGTCGTCGCGACGGCCGTCGTGACCGTGACCGCCGGGTCGACCGTCACGCAGGACCTCACCCTGCCGGCGGGAGGCTGAGATGCGCCTCGACCTCGCCCCGCGCCACGTGGCCGCCGTCGTCGGCGGCCCGACCACCGTCTCGGTGACGATCACCAACACCGAGGACCTGATCAGCGGCTACGCGGTGCGCTGCCTCGGCGTCGACCCGGCCTGGGTCCGGGTGGACGACCCCGAGCCGACCCTCTTCCCCGGTGAGACCACGTCGGTGCAGGTGACGCTGGACCTCCCGGCCGACGTCCCGGCCGGCGAGCGGCGGATCGCCGTGCAGGTCCGCGAGCTGACCGGCGAGCGCCGCACCACCGTCGAGGAGCTGGTCGTCGACATCCCGGGCGCTCCGAGCGTCGAGGTCCGCCTCGAGCCGTCCATCGTGACCGGCGGCAAGCGGGCGGTCTTCGGGGCGACCGTCGTCAACAGCGGCAACACGACGCTCGACGGCGCGCTGGTCGGCAGCGACGCGGAGCGGGCGATCACGTTCGTCTTCGAGCCGCCCGAGCTGCACCTGAGCCCGGGCGAGCAGACGTACCTCGAGCTGACCACGTCCGCCAAGCGCAGGTTCACCGGGTCGCCCGAGCCGAGACCGTTCGAGCTGCGGGTCGAGGAGCGACCGCCGCAGGCTCCCGCGAACTGGAGCACGCTGGTCGCCCCGGGCGGCACCGCGGAGCCCGCCGTGTCCCCGCAGGACGGACCGCCCGCGGCGATGGGGGCCTTCGTCCAGAAGCCCGTGCTCGGCCGCGGGCTGCTCGCGCTGCTCGGCCTGCTCCTCGCGGTGACCATCTTCGCGATCGTCATCACGCTCGCGCTGAGCGGCGTCGTGCAGCGCTCCGCCGCCGACCGCGACCTCGCGATCCAGGTGGTCCAGGCCCGCGAGCAGTCGACGACCACAGGGACCTCGTCGGTCGGCGGGCAGGTCCGCCTGCTGTCCACCGGCGAGGGGGTCGTGGGCGTCTCGGTCGACGCGTTCGACGAGTCGGACACCACGGCGCCCGTGGCGACCACGGCGACCGACGACAGCGGCGCGTTCTCGGTGGGCTCGCTGCCGGCGGGGTCGTACAAGCTGCGGTTCCGGGCCGCCGGGTTCGCCGAGGTCTGGTACCCGTCGTCGCCGACCGAGGCGGACGCCGAGCTCGTCACCCTCGCGGCCGGTCAGGCGGTCAGCGACCTGAACGTGTTCGTCGGCGGGGTCCCGGCGACGGTCTCGGGCACGGTCACCGGCACCGACCCCTCGGGTGCGGTCGTGCGCCTCGAGCTGCCGCTCGACGTGCCGCCCCTCGCCGGGACGGTCAGCCCGGTGCCCGGTGAGGCCCCGGCGCCCACCTCCGGCGCCGTCGTGCGCACCGTCCCGGTCGGCGCGGACGGCTCGTTCGACCTCACCCAGGTGCCGTCGCCCGCGGTGTACGACCTCGTGACGACGAAGTCCGGCTACAGCACCCAGGTGCAACGCATCGACGTCGCCGCCGGGGAGAACCGCTCCGACATCGAGGTGCCGCTCCTCGAGGGCGACGGCGTGATCTCCGGCACGGTGACCGGCGCGTCCGGGCCGATCACCGGCGCGACCGTGGTCGCGACCTTCGGTCAGGTGTCGGTGCGGACCGTCACGCTCACCGAGGACACGCCGGGCGCGTTCACGCTGCGTGGCCTGCCCACGCCGGGCACGTTCACCGTGGTGATCGGTGCCGACGGGTACGCCCCGGCGACGCTCAGCCTCAACCTCGGTCCCGCCCAGGAGCTCACCGGGGTCGCCGTCACGCTCGGCGCGGCCGCCGGGACGCTCTCCGGCACGGTGACCACGCCGGACGGCACAGGGGGTGTGACCGTCACCATCACCGACGGCGCCGACACCCGGCAGACCGTGACCCAGAGCCGGTCGCCGGTCGGGTCGTGGGCGGTGTCCGGGTTGCGGATCCCGAGCACCTACACCGTGACGTTCTCCCGCGGCGACCTGCAGTCGCAGGTGCTGTCGGTCAGCATCGACGGGTTCGGTCAGGTCACCGCCGGCGCTGCGGACGCGTCCTCGGTGGACGTGACGATGCGGCGCGCGACCGCGCAGATCGTGGGCACCGTGACCCAGAGCCCGGCGGGCGGCGGCACCGCGACCCCGGCCGGCAACGTGACGATCTCCGCGAGCTCGGGGCAGGCGCAGTTCACCATGACCTCGGCGTCCACCCCCGCGGGCTCGGTCGGGGCCTTCACGATCCAGGGGCTCCCGCCGGGGACCTACACCGTGACGTTCAGCCGCAAGGGGACCCGGCCGACGTCGATGATCGTCCGGCTCGTGGCCGGCCAGGTCCGCACCATCAACCCGGTGCTCGTCTCACCCGCGTCGATCGGCGGCGTGGTGGACCAGGCGGGGGTCCCCACCGTCGGCGCCGTGGTCTCGCTGTACCTCGCGTCGGAGTACGGCACCGAGGCCCCGCCGGTCGCGACGGCGGTGACCAACACCTCCGGGCGCTACTCGTTCGCCGACGTGGACGCGCCGGAGTTCTACCTGCTGGAGGTCAAGCTCTCGGTGAACGGGGCCGCCGTCGCGACGTCCGCGCCGACCACGCTCAACCCGAGCCAGCAGCTCGCACTCGACATCACGATCCCAGGGCCGTGAGAGGTGACCACCCGATGAGCGCACCGACCCCGGGCAGACCGACCGTCAGCGTGGCGGTCGAGCCCGGCGCGCACGCGCCCTCCGGCAGGGACGCCCTCGTGCGGGTCCACGTGCGCAACCTGACCGACGGACCGCAGGACATCACCGTCGCCGCGATCGGCCTCGACGGCGCCTGGACGGCGCAGCACGGCCGCGCCGAGGCGGTCCCGGCGGACGTCACCGTCACGTTCGAGCTCGCGGTCAGCATCGCGCGCGGAGCCGTGCCGGGGGTCTACGCCTTCGCGTTCGCCGTGCAGGGCCAGGGGCCGGGCGGCGCCGGCGCGCCGGTCACCGTGGTCGACACGTCCCTGACCGTCGACGCGCCGAGCTCCGTGGTCCTCGGCGTCGAGCCCGCGGAGGTGACCGCGGTCTTCGGCAAGGACGTGACCGTCGTGCTCAGCAACGCCGGCGAGACGCCGGCGGACCTGCTGCTGGACAGCACCGCGAACTCCGAGCTGCGGGTCGAGCTGACCTCCCAGGTCGTCACGGTGCCGCCGCACGCCACCGTCCGGATGCCCGCGCGGATCACCGTGGCCCACCCGCGCGTCGTCGGTGCGCGCGACCGGAGCCCGTACTCGGTCCTGGCGCACGGCGACCGGGCGCCGGCGAGCTTCCACGGCGTGCTGACGGCGCGGCCCGTGCTCTCCTCCGGGATCCTCAAGGCCCTCGCGATGCTCACCGCGGTGGCGCTGTGGGCGACCGCGATCGCGTTCGTGGTGCCGTGGCTCTCGCACCGGGCCGGTCAGGCCGACGTGGTGGCCGGCACCCAGTCCGGCTCCGGCACGGGCGACGGTTCGGGCGGCTCGGCCGATGGCTCGGGCGGCTCGGACGCCGGGGGAGCCGGCGGCTCGGGTGGTCCGTCCGGCTCGGGCGGCGGCTCCGGCAGCACCGCGGGCGGCACCGGTGAGGAGGTGCGGATCGGTGGCGTGATCACCGCGGCCGACCCGTCCGGCTTCCAGGTCGAGATCGTCCCGGCCGGCCAGCTGGTCTCGCAGACGTCCGCGACGGTCGGGGACGCGGCGAGCATCGCGGGCGCGGCACTGGTCACCGGTGACGGCGGCGGCGGCGCGGCCACCGGGAAGGTGTCGGCGTCCGCGCTCGCGCTGCAGCGCACCGCGGTCGCCGACCCG
Source organism: Actinotalea endophytica (assembly GCF_025717005.1). Classification (GTDB taxonomy): domain Bacteria; phylum Actinomycetota; class Actinomycetes; order Actinomycetales; family Cellulomonadaceae; genus Actinotalea. The sequence goes on along the minus strand of NZ_JAOVZU010000007.1, from coordinate 92,616 downwards.
GCGCGCACCACGTCCTCGCTCGACGACGGGACGTGGGCGGTCGCGGGGATGTCGCCGCAGACCAACTACCTCATCACGGTCTCCAAGCCCGGGTTCCAGACGCAGCGGTTCGAGATGAGCGGGGCGGCCGCGGCCGCGACGCCGCTGAAGATCGCCATGGTCGCCGGCGCGGGGCAGATGTCCGGGCGGATCACCGGTCCCGGCGGCGCGATCGGCGGGGCGAGCATCACCATCACCGACGGCACGAACGTCGTCACGACGAGCACCGCGACCGAGGGCGACGTCGGCTCGTGGTCGGTCGACGGGCTGTCGACGCCGAGCACGTACCTGGTGACCGTGGCGGGGACGGGCTACGGCGCGCAGTCCCGGCTGGTGCCGCTCGACGCGGGCGGGTCGGCCGTCGTGAACCTCCCGCTGACCCACGGCGTCGCGTCCCTCGCCGGCACGGTGACCGGGCCGGACGCGCTCGGCGCGATCGCCGGGCTCGGCGGCCTGACCATCACCGCGACCGACGGCACCACCACCCGCACCGCGTCGAGCGTCACCTCCGGGCAGGTCGGCGCGTTCGTGCTCGCCGACCTGCCGGTGCCGTCGACCTACACGGTCACGGTCAGCGGCGCGGGCTACGCGTCGCAGACCACGACCATCACGCTCGGCACCGGCCGGGCTGCGGCCCGCCTCGACATCCGGCTGGGGCTGTCCACCGGTGTGGTGCAGGGCACCGTCAAGAACCCTTCGGGCAAGGGTCTCGGCGGCGCCGGCCTGACCCTCACCGACGGCGAGAACACCTACAAGACGATGAGCACGTCCGACGCGTCCGGGACGTTCCGGTTCAACGGGATCGCCCCCGGGTCGTACGTGCTGTCCAGCGAGCTGTTCGGCCACGTGGACGCGTACGCACCGGTCACCGTGACCGCCGGGAAGGTCTCGACGGCAGACCTGGAGATGACTCCGATCCCCGGGTCCGGCCTGCTGTCGACCTCGGTGATCCGGGGCCGGGTCTCCGACGCGCGGACCAACGGCCAGATCACCTGCACCAACCTCGCGCCGACCGAGACCTGCGAGATCACGGTGACCATGACGGCACCGGGCGCGGACGGCAGCACCCGGAACATCAGCGTGACCTCGGCTCCCGACCTCGAGTACGTGATCCCCGGACCGGGCGACGAGGGTCTGCTGCCCGGCCTGTACGTCCTGACGATCTCCGTGCCGGGCTACGAACCCGGGACCGTCTCGGTGCGGGTCCCGATGGACCAGACCGTCGAGGCGGCCCAGGTCGCGCTGTACCCGTCGCCCTCCGTGGTCGGCACGATCCTCACCCGGGTCGGTGCCGTGCCGGCCGGCACGTGCGTGATCGCCTGGCCGACCGGGTCGACCGGGTCGCCCGGGCCGTGCACCGTCGGGACCGACGCCGCCGGCGACCCCACCTGCGTGATCGGCGATCCCGCCCAGTGCGCCGGTACCGCGACCGACGGCTCCTACGCGCTCGAGCGGCTCGGGAGCGGGCAGTTCGACGTCTCCGTGCAACCGGGCGACGACGAGTACCTTCCGGTCGCGCCGGTCGCGATCGTGCTGACCCCCGGGGACGTGCGGCGCTACGACGCCACCCTCGACCGGCAGGCGAGGGTCGCGGTGAGCGTGCTGTCCGACGACGGTTCGTCGTCGCTGCTTCCCGCGTCCGGCGCCGTCGTCACACCGGTGCGTCTCTCGCCGGGGGCGTTCACGCCGCCCACGACCCCGTGGACGACCGGTGCGTCCGGACAGGTGGTCGTGACGCACCTGCCCGCCGGGACCTACCGGTTCGACGTCTCCTGGACCACCGGGAGCCCGGCGGTGGAGCTCACGGCGTCGTCCGCCGAGCTCACGGTCGGGACGAACCAGGAGCTCACGACCCAGGTGGTGCTCACCCGCGCGCGCGCCGCGTTCGGCGGCACGGTCGTGACCCAGCTCACCGCGACGGCGTTCACCCCCGTGGGGTCCGCCGCCGTCCAGCTCACCGGTGTCACCGGCTACTCGGGCCTGGTCCCGGTGACCTCCTCGGCGACGGCGATCACGAACGCGAACGGCGAGTTCCAGGTGGTGGCCAGCCTGGCCGACGTCGTGGACGCCTCCACGGTCTACCTGCCGCTGGTCACCGACCAGGTTACGGTGTCGGTGACGTACCCCTTCGCGGGCACGGCGCCGTACCGGACCCTCGTGCGGACCAACATCCCCATCTCGGACCTGGCGGCCCCGCTCGTGCTCGAGCCCACCGGGCGCCCGTTCAGCGGGACCATCACCTACACCGGCGCACCCGCACCGACCGCCGCGGAGATCGCGTCCACCACGTTCGTGGTCGAGCAGGCACCGCCCGGCGCGAGCAACGCGGGCCTCAGCGCCGTCGCGACCGGGGGTGGCGCCGCACAGCTCGTCTGGACCGACCTGTCCCAGCCCTCCGACCCGTCGACCACCGGGGCGACGATGGCGCGGCCGGGCACCTACCGGGTCCGTGCGTCGCTGGCGGGCTTCGACTCGCAGGTGCTGACCTTCACCATCCCGGTGCTCCCCGCCGCGCTCCCGGCGGTCACCTTCGACCTGCCGCGGTTCGGCGACCTCACCGTGGAGGTGGTCACGGGTGCCGGCGCCACACCCGTACCCGACCCGGTGGTCACCCTGATCCGGCCGGCGTCCGGGAACATCACCACCGCGGCCGTCCCCGGCACCAACCGGGTCGCCTTCGGCCAGATGGCGAGCGGCACCTACCAGGTGAGCGTCCAGGCGGCGGGCTATCGGTTCGACACGTTCTCGGTCACGGTCGCTGCGGGTCAGAGCACCCCCATCCCGGTGACGGTGGTCAAGCTCGGCGAGATCTCCGGCACGGTGTCGGTCCAGCGGTCCAGCGGCATCACGAGCACTCTCTCCGGGGTGACGGTCCAGGCGACCATGGGCAGCGTGACGCTGCGCGCGACCACCGACGCCACGGGCGCGTACCGCATCACGGGCACCACCACGACGCAGGGCCTCAACGCCGGCACCTGGGCGGTGTCGGTCGTGGCGGCCGGCTACAGCTTCCTCGACGGGTCGTCGTCGGTGTCGGTGGCGGTCACCGAGGGGCAGACGTCCACGACGAACCTGACCCTCAAGGCCGACCCGCAGAACCTCACGATCACCGTGTACGACCCGGACGACGCGACGTCGACCGCCGTGAACGCGCTGCGTGTCTCCCTGATCGGCCCGGACGGCACGAGGGAGATCGACTGCACCGCGGTGACGACGTCCTGCCCCACCACGCCCACCGGCGGCCAGTACGTGTTCACCTCGGTCGCCCCCGGGACGTACACGCTGGCGATCGCGGGCGGCGGGTTCGCGCCGCTCACGGTGAACATCACGGTCGCCGCCGGTGAGCCGACCCTGCTGACCCTGCCGATCGCGGCGCGGTCCAACACGGTCAGCGGGACGGTGTCCGGGCAGGCCGGAGCGGCAGCCGCGGTCCCGCTCGACGGCGCGACCGTGGAGCTGTGGTCGTCCCCCGCCGGCACCGACCCGGTCGCGAGCACCACGACGACCTCCGGCGCGTTCTCGCTCACCGGGATCGCGGACGGGCAGTACACGATCGTGTTCACCGCCGACGGCTACGGGTCGAGCAGTCGCACGATCACCCTGAGCGGCGGCCAGCAGTTCACCGCGGACGTCGTGCTCTACACGGTCGCGCGCCAGGTCACGGTGACCCTCACCTCGGCCCAGGGATTCGACCTGACCGGCGCCCTGGTGACCCTCGCGCCGGACGGCGGCGGGCTCTCCCTGGCGGCGCAACCGGTGGTGCGCACCGGCCAGACCACGTTCGCGACGACGTTCAACCAGGTCCCGCCGGGAGCCTGGACGGCGAGCGCCTCCGGGCCGGCCGGGCACGTCGGCACGTTCACCGCCGCGGTCTCGGACACCGCGACGACCGCCGCGATCACGGTCTCGGAGATGCGGATCCGGGTGACCGCGACGTCGAGTGCGGCGGACGCGCCGTCGATGCCGTTCACCGTGACCCGCAGCAGCGGGAACGACTCGGGGACGACGGTCTACTCGGGGACCGCCGGCATCGACACCGGCGCCGAGGTGGTCTACGTCGACCGGACGAGCAGCTACGCGGTGACCCCGAGCGTCTCCGGCTGGCAGGCCTCGCCGAGCTCGGTGACGGTGAGCACCTCGACCGCCTCGGTGACCGAGGTGACCGCCGCCTTCACCCTGTCCAAGGTCGGGACGACGACCACACTCGCGGCGAGCGCGACCACGATCTCGCCCGGTGACGCGCTGACGCTGACCGCGACGGTCAGCCCGGGCTCGGGCGGGGCGTCGGGCCTCAACGGCGGCACGGTGACCTTCTCGCGTGACGGCACGCCCATCCCGGGCGACGTGACGCTCACCGGTACCGGTGGCACCCGGACCGCGACGCTCACGCCGGACACCTCGGCCTGGACGGGGGGCACGACGTCGTTCACCGCGACGTTCAACGGGACGACGACGTTCGCCGGCTCGACCTCGAGCGCCGTGACGGTCACCGTCCGGTTCGCGACCGCGACGGTGCTCGCCTCGGACACCTCGACGTTCACGGCGGGGACGTCGACCGCGATCGTGCTGACCGCGACGGTCACCAGGACCTCCGGGACGGTCGACAGCGGCACCGTGACGTTCAGGGCAGGTGCGACGACCCTGGGCACGGGGACGGTCAGCGGCGGCACGGCCACGCTCACCGTCCCGGGCACGACCACGTCGACCTGGTCGGCGGGCACGGTGAGCCTGACCGCGGAGTACGGGGCGACGAGCACGCTCGCCGGCTCGACGAGCAGTGCCGTGACCGTGACCGTGACCGCGGCCGGAGGCTGACCGCTACCCGTGGCCGGGGTCGTCGTGCCGGCCGTGGACGTAGCCGGCGGTGGGTCGTCGGCCGGCGCTCAGCGCACGGCCGGAGGCTTCACCAGAGTGCGCCGATCAGCCACGCGGTCGCGGCGAGCGCAGCCATCGCCGCGAACCACCACCACGGGAACGGCTGCGGCGGGTCGGCCTCGCGGATCGGCTCCGGCAGCACGATGACCGCCGGCTCGGGCACCGGGAGCGGCTCCGGCTCGGGCGGCGGGGCCGGGTTCATGTCGGCCCCGCACCGCACGCAGACGTCGGCGGTCGGGTCGTTCAGCTCACCGCACTCCGGGCACGGCATGGTCGCGGTCAACGTGTTCCCGGACGCTCCGGGGGCCCGGCGCAGGTAGCCGTCGGTGTCCTCCGGCGGCGCCTCGGAGCGGTCGCGTGGACGGGCCCAGAACAGCGGGTAGTCGCAGCGCGGGCAGAAGTCGTCGGAGTCGCGCCGGGACAGGTCCACCACCGTCGGCGTGCCGCACTCGGGGCAGACGATCGTCGTCTCGTCCGACCCCGACGACACCGACGGGTCGGCCGCCGCGGGACGCTCCGGGGCGAACGCGCTGTGCCGGGGAACCGGAGCGGCGGGTCCAGGTCCGACCGGGCCGCTCGACCAGGGGTCGGTCTCAGTCATGGCGGACCCCCACGGTGGGCTGCGGCCAGATCTGCCGGTCGCCCACCCACAGCTCGGCCCGGACGTGGGCCGGGATGTGGTCCGCGACCAGCGTCACGAAGTCCGCGTCCGACAGGGTCCCGGTGGACTCGACCCGCATGACGACCCACGCGTGGTCGGGCGGGGCCTCGCCCTCGCCCCAGACGCCGCCGCCGTCCTCGACGAACGCCGGCCCGCCGGAGAACAGTCCGAGGACGACCTCCAGCGACCCCAGCGTGCCGCGCCGGGCGAGGGTTCGCGACGCGGTCGTGACCAGGCGTCGCTGGGTCTCCTCGGGCAGGTCGGGATCGATGCTCGTGGTCCCGATCCAGGTCGCGAGCCAGCGCAGCATCGCCGGCGGCGTGAGCGTCGGGTCCGCCAGGTGCGGGAGGTTGTCGGCATGCGCGGTGAGCGTGCCTGCCTCGGCCTGGAAGATCGACACGAACCGCGTGAAGAAGTCGTCGCCCAGCATCCCGACCGGGAGCTGGTTGAGCAGCCACTGGTCGCGGCTCATCGCCGACCCCCTGTCCGGGGCCGTCCGGGCGCGCGACGAGACCGGGTCCTCATCGGACGACCACCCGGTGCTCGGCCGACAGGAACAGCGTGTGCGGCTCGGGGTGCAGGAAGTCCTGCCCGCTGCCCAGCCGACGCCGGTTGCGCAGGTCGTACGCGAACAGCTGGACCTCCTCGACCCGCTCGACGCCCTCGACGGCTTCGATCAGCTGGGCCAGCTCGGCCGCGGTCAGGTCGGTGTCGAACGGCCAGCCGGTGCCGGCCGGACCGCCGGTCAGCGGGTTCACATAGCGGTCGACCTCGCTCATCACGCGCTGCCGGACGAGTGCAGCCGGGCGGCCGGGCAGTGCGCGCACCAGGACGGCTGCGCTCACGCCCTGGTAGAACGGCGTCCCGACCTCGACCCCCACACCCACGCAGCGCCGCTCCTCGAGCACGTCGCGGATGGTCCGCATCAGCGGAGCGGACAGTGCGTAGTCGTCGATCGTGTGGGCCTCGGGCCCGGTCCGGACGTGCGGGACCACGAGCACCCGGACGGCACCGTTGGACGTCTCGGTCCCGGGCAGGCAGCGGGCCCGGGCCACCTCGACGGAGGCCTCGCGGGTGAGCCGCTCGAAGTCCCCGGGCGTCACGGCGCGCTCGCCGGTGCGCAACGAGAGCGGACCGCGGACCTTGGCCTCCGCGACCGTCTCGGCGTCCACGCCACCCGACGCGGGCAGCTCGTTGACGACGCTCGCGACGAACGGCAGCGTCGAGCGCAGCGCGGTCAGCGTCCGGGCGCCCACGTTGCCTGCCGCCCCGCCACCGGAGCGGTAGCCGCTGACCTGCACCACCGCGCCGTCGGGCGGGATCGCGCCGTGCTGGCGAACCGTGCCGTCCGGGTAGCGCACGCGCGGCCCGAACCGCACGACGCCGGTGGCCGACTCCCACACCACGTGGTGGTCGCCGGGGCCCGAGGCGGAGAAGTCCTCGACCTCGGTCCACTCGGTCGACCCGGTCGGGGTCACGGTGCGCACGACCTCGCCGTCGCGCCGGGCCGCGACCGGCACCGACCCGACCTTGAACTCCTGCGCGGGGACACCGGTCGACCGGCCGAGGTTCTCCGCCCCGAGCCGTCGCGCGTGCTCGGCCGGAACGGTCAGGCCGACCACGGCCGGGCGGATGCTCTCGAGCCGGGGCGAGGCCTGGTAGGTGGGCTGCCCGGGCGCCGGTCGGAGCAGGCGCACGCGCAGCCAGTACGCGACCGTGCCGGCGAGCATGAGCGACGCGTGCGAGTCGGGCACCAGCAGCACGATCTCGCCGTTCCGGTTGAGGCCGCCAGTCGTGTCGGACTGCACGCGGACCGCGGTCCAGGCCTCACCCGTCCAGACCTCCCAGGCGAGCGGAGGATTCAACGGGTCGACACCGATCCCCTGCGCGGTCGCCTCGACGCTCAGCTGCAGGGCCATGCCGGCGAGGGAGCCGTCGAACCCGAGGTACGCCGCGTCGCCGGGCTGCACCGGGGTCGAGCCGAAGCAGGTGAAGGCGCTCCCGGGATAGGCGAGGTCCTCCCGGCCGTCGACGGTCTGCTCGTCACGGGCGCGGCTGGAGTGCGCGGCGGTCAGCCGGGGCGTGGCTGCCACGGCCTCCCGCACGGTGGAGAAGACGACCGCGTCGGTCGCGCTCGTCGACGTGGTCACCTCGGTGCCCAGCGGGATCACCACGGGTCGCTCCGGGGGAGCCGAGAGCCAGAACGTCACGTCGGTGTGCGCGACCGACGGCGGGAACGGCTCGATCCCGGCGAGGTTGAGGAAGTGCACGTAGAGCCGCTCGGGCACCTGGTTCACCCGGAACAGCACCATCTCGCTCATCCAGGCGAAGAGCTCGATCAGCGCGACGCCGGGGTCGGAGACGTTGTGGTTGGTCCACTCGGGCGTGAACCGCGGGATGAGGCGCTTGGTCTCGTCGACGATGTCCTGGAAGGACCGGTCGTCCAGGTTCGGAGGAGGGATCGGCATCAGGTCTCCTCGCGGGGGATCACGTAGAACGGGTAGACGAGGTTGCGGCGGTCGTTGGTCGTCTTGACCCGGTAGCGGATCGCGATCCGGACCAGGGCGCTGTCGTCGTTGTCCTGCACGGGCCGGACGTCCTCGACCTCGACGCGCGGCTCCCACTGGGCGAGGGCGTCGCGGACCGCCTGGGAGATCAGGCCGAGCAGGTTCGGGGTGACGGGTTCGAACAGCAGGTCCCAGATCCGGCAGCCGAACTGCGGGCGCATCAGGCGCTCGCCGGGTGCGGTGAGCAGGATCACCCGGATCGCGCGGTCGAGCTCCTCGCTGCCCTCGGTGAGCCGGATGGCGCCGCGGTGGTCGACCTCGAGCGGCCAGCTGAAGCCGCGCCCGATGAAGCTCGGGTCGGCGCCCGTCGCGCGGGCCGACGGTTGCGGGTGGTAGGCGTCCATCAGTTGATCTGCACCATCCCTCCCTTGACGGCGGTGATGCCCGAGGCCTGCACGGTGGTCGTGGCGTCGCCCTTCAGCTCGGCCTGGGTGCCGGACGCGGAGACCTTCGCGGTGGCCTTGAGCGTGACGTTCGTGCCTTCGATCGAGACGTTGTTGGCGGCCTTGAGCGTGAGATCGGTGGCGGCGGACACCGTGATCGCTCCGTTCCCGTCGAGCTCGATCGACGAGCTGCCGACGGTGATCTTCAGCGGGACGTTCGTGGGCAGCTTGAGGTCGGAACGGTCCTTGCCGAGGCGGAGGCTGATCGCCTCACCCGCCAACGCCAGCTTGATGTGCTGGGTGTTGGCGCCGGCACCGTCGGAGAGCTCGACGACGTGCCCGAGCCGGGAGGTGATCCGGCGGCTCTCGACCTTGCCGTTCCCGACCAGGTTCGCCGGGATCGTGTCCTTGGTGCCGAACAGGCCGCCGAGCACCACGGGCCGGCGGACGTCGCCGCCCTCGAAGCCGACCAGGACCTCGTCGTTCACCTCGGGGACGAACACCATGCCGCGGGACGCGCCGCCGCCGAGCACGGCGAGTCGTGCCCAGTGGGACTCGACGGTCGACTCGAGCCCCGGGAGCGAGACCTTGACGCGGCCGGCGTTGTCCGGGTCGTTCTCGATCGCGGAGACGACGCCGACGACGAGCCCGTCGTGGACGAAGCTCGATCGTGGGGCCTCGCCACCGGCCAGGCTCGGCACCTCCCGGTCGCCGCCGACGAACGAGACCTCCAGGTCCCGGCCGCCACGGAAGGTGTACTCGACCTCCCGGACGTAGTAGTCGCCGGCGGTCTTGCCGACGCCGGCGATCTCCACCATCGTGCCGGGTGCGAGCGTGGGCGCGTTGTAGCAGCGTCCCCGGACCGTCACCCCACCGGTGGCGGCGGCCGCGATCGCCGCCAGTGCTCCCGCCTCCGACTGGTCCACCGGCATGGATCTCGTGCTGAGGACGGTCGCCTCCTCCGAGTCCCCCGGGATCAGGTGGCCCAGACCGGTCTTGTCCAGCTGGGTGCGCTGGAGCGTTGCCTTCTCGACGACCTCGGTCTTGTTGAGGTGGTCCCAGCTGCGCACCGTGACGGTGCTGGGGGCATCGCTGTAGGCCTTGGCGGTGAACTCCAGGAGATCGACGCCATAGGTGAGCAGGAGGTCGGCGCTGGCGTTGAGATCGGGCGTGAAGGCGCGGAAGGTCGTTCCGTCGGCCAGCCAGTCGAGCGAGCTGCGACGGCAGAGCTCGTCGATGAAGGCGAGGTCGGTGTCGGTCTGCAGCGTGTAGGCGTACGTCGTCGTTGTCGCCTCGATGTCCGGCGTGGCGCCCGCGCGGGAGACGACCTGGCTGATGATGTCCGACGCCTTGGTGTTCAGGTACGTCGCAGCTCCGGCTCGGCGGCTCAGCGTGAACGCGACGTCCTCGGCGATGACCTCGAGCTCTCCGCCCTGGTCGCCCGCACGCTGGCCGATCGAGGTGACCGTGCCCTCGAAGATAGGTGTGCCGCCGTACGTGTCGCCGGCGGCCATGACGCCCACCCGGATCGACGTGCCGACCTTGAACCGGTCGGAGTCGATCAGCTCGAACTCGTGGTCGATGAAGCGCAGCAGGCATCGGCCGATGGTCCGCACGGCACGCCGCACCCGCATCTCGATGAGGGTGTCGAGCAGGGCGTCGGAGATCTCGGCGCCGTCGATCTTGATCGTCGGGATGATGACGGAGCTTGACATCTCCGGTGCTCGGGCCACGTCACACCTCCGACCGGGGGATCGACAGGAGCGCACCGGGGCGCAGGGCCAGGGGGTCCTCGATGCCGTTCGCGACCGCGAGCGCCCGCCACCGGGTCGAGTCGCCGTAGTACTTGGCTGCGATCCGGTCGAGGGTCTCGCCGGGCTGCACGCGGTGCACCCGATGCGGGTCAGGGGTGCCGGACGTCGGGTTCTGCCGGCCGAAGGCGTTGGACTTCTCGTACTGCCGCAGGACGAGGTTCATCGTGGCGCGCAGCGGGGTGCCGGTCGACGAGAAGTACGTGAACGTCAGGTCGAGCTGGTGGATCACTGCCTTGAACGAGTGCAGGTCGCCCCAGTGGAACGTCACGTACGGCGGGCGGCCTTCACCGGACGCCTCGTCTGCGCCGGGCAGCGTGTAGTCGACCTCCATCAGGTCGAGGATCTTCCCGGTGTACGTCGAGACGTCGCTGCCGTCGCTCGTGGTGTCGAAGAAGAGCTCGACGGCCATGGTCCCGGACTGCGCGCCGGCGTAGCGCAGCCGGGGCACGCCTCGTCCCGGCATGGAGTCGCCGCGCCAGCTGTTGCTGCGGCTGATCGCGAGCTGGGCGGGGTTGAACAGGCAGGGCAGCCGGTCGCCGCTCTCGGTCTCCAGGAATGCCTTCTCGACGTCGGCCATCAGAAGACCCCCGGGAAGCGGGTGCGTCCGCGACGCTCGAGCTCTTCGGCCAGCCGGTCCTCGACCCGCAGGACGATCCGGTCCACCAGCTCCTCGCTCTGGACGAGCCTGGCCGCGACCGCCGTGACCAGGTCGGGGGAGTCGCCGTCCGGCTCGTACTCGCTCGATGTGGGCACGGCCATGTCGGCTCCCTCGCGGTTGCGGCGGATCGTCGGAGGGTTCGGCTGTCCCGTGGTGCCGGTGAAGGCACCGGCGGCCTCGGCGGCGACCAGGGCGCGCAAGGTCGCGGAGGCGCCGGCAGGTGGTGCGGTGGTGCGGGGCGCCGAGGCCGAGGCGGGCGTGGAACGGCGGATGGTCGGTGCGTCGGCGGGGTGCGGCGGTTCGACGGGGCGCGCCTCGACGGTGCGCGGCGCGGAACGGGGCGGGAGGACAGCGCGGTCGGCCGTGCGCTGCACCCCGGTCAGCTCCAGAGGCGCGGTCGCCGATCGCCGCAGAGCCGCACCCGTCCGGCGGGTGGGCGCAGCGGTGCGGGACGGCGTGCGGGACGAGGCAGCGGGGGTCGCGGGCGATACGGGAGGGGACACGGGTGTCGTGCGGCGCACGGTCGGCCGGACCGGAGGGGTCGAGCCCCCGGGTGCGCCCGGCGAGCGCCCACCACGGTTCGGCGTGGGGCTCGGTGCCGCTGCGGCCCGTCCCGCGCCCGGCCCGCGCGAGGCGTCACGGCGGTGGGTGCCGACCAGTGGCCGTGGCGCGGCGCCGGGCGGGGCGACGATGCCCAGCGACCAGAAGCCGGCGTGGACGTCGGCCGCGGGCCGCGTCGCGCGCCGGATGGGTGCGGCCTCCCCGGCCAGTGGCGCGCGGGACGGCGTGGCCGCGGACGTGACGGCGCGCGCGGCCGTGGTCGCATCGGCGACCTGTCCGGCGGCTGCCGGCACGGGCGTGGCCGCCGTGCGGCTCACCGGAGGTGGAGGAGCGGACCGGTCCGGCGATGCCGGAGGCCCCAGTGGGCCGCTGGTGGACGGGGCGCTCGGGGGACGGGCGTCGACGGCGGGCGTGGGTCTGGTCGGTGTCGGTGCCGTGCGTGGTCGGGTTGTGGGCGCGGGTTCGGTGCGTTCGCCTCGGGCCGCCACCGGTCGGACGGCCCGCCCGGCGCTCGCAGCAGCCGTTCTGAGCAGGCCGTCGGCGGATCGCCGCACGGTGAGCCGGTCGGCGGCCACCGGCAGGCCGGTGTACCGCCGGACCCGGGACGTGGCGGGAGCCCGTGCCGCGGCAGCCGTCGGGGCGGGGGCCTGCGGCGACGCGTCGGCGCCGCGAGCTGGGGCGGGCGCGGGCGCGGACGGTGGGACGGCTTCGGAAGCCGGTCCGGGAGCAGCGGGTCCGGGAGCAGCGGGTCCGGCAGCGGTGGTTCCGGGGGCGCCGGCTCCGGGAACGCTGGCCCCGGGGGCGCTGGCTCCGGGGGCCTGGGCCCCAGGGCCGGTCGTGGGTCGCGGAGCGGTGGCTCCGCCGGCGGCGGCTGCGGACGACGCGGGACCCGGTGACGAGGGGCTGGACGGTGCGCCCGGTCCCGGTCGCGACCCGAGAGTCGGCGCCGTGCGGCGGGCTGCCGTGGGCGCGGCGGGTGCCGTCGGCGCGGGTGGGGCAGGAGCCGGTGCGGTGCGTGCCGCGGGGGCGTCGGTGGAGCTCTGTGCCGCCGCCGGGCTCGCGCTGCGCCACAGGCGGGGTGCGGTCGCGGGCTCCGCACCGGCGACCCGGATCCGCACGGGCGCGCCCGCCGCCCGGCGCAGCGTGCGGTGCAGCGGTGCAGCGGTGGCGGCGGCCGGGCCGGTCTCCGTCACCGCCCGGGGGGATGCGTCGAGTGCGGCGGGCAGTCGGCGGACGGTGGGGGTCTCAGCGGCACCGACGGAACCGCCCGGGGTCGGGCCGGCCGATTCCGCGCTGCCGGCCGGACCGGTGACGCGATCGGCTCCGTGCAGGGGGGTCGACTCGTCACCGGCACCGTCAGGGCTCGCAAGGGCCGCGTTCGGCGTAGCGGGCAGGTCGGTGCCGGTGGTGGCGGCCCGCGCCGGTGTCACCGGGGCGTCGGGGGATGCCGCGCCGGTGACACCGGCACCGCGACCCGGCGCAGGTGCCGTGGCGGCGGTCGGTGCCGGGCTGCGCCGGACGGCCGGTTGGGCCCCGAGCGCCGCGCGAGTCGCCGCGGCCCGGCGCCGCAGGTAGCGGCTGACCTGCGGCGCGGGCGGGGGTGAGGCCGGAGCGCCGACCCGACCTGACGGTGCCCGGGCGGGCTCGGAGCCGGACTGCCGGTCGCCCAGGTGCGGGGACGCGGCCGGCGTGCCGCGTGGCGGCACGCCGGGCGTGGTGCCGGTCCCCGTGGGCATCCCCGGCGAACCCTCCCGGCTGTCGGGCCGCGGTGAGCTCGTCCGGCGATGTCGATCGTTCGGCGTGATCATCGCCCCGGCGGCCGCGACGTCCTTCGGCAGTCGCATCGGGACGGTCTTCGGGGCGGTCGTCACGGAGAGACTGCCGGGGCGGTGGTTCGACTCGGTGGGTACGCCACGTGCGGCACGCCTGAGCCCGCGGGCCGGCAGGGCGGTGTGCGGCGACGTCGATCCGCTCGACGTGGAGCGCCCCACGAGGTCCCGGTCCGGGGCGCTGCCGGACGGTGCGGTCGCGCCGTCGGCGGCGTCGTGCGCGGGCCGCCACCAGCGCGGCGAGCGGACGGTCGCGAGGCCGGCCGGGCTGCCGCTGACACTGGCCGGCACACCGATGGACCGTCGCACGGCCAGCGGGCGGCCGGCCGCCGCACCGAACCGGGCCGACCGGGCCGCGACCTGGCCGATCAGCGGCCGCCGCACGTGCGCGGCAACGGGACCGGGGCGCGTGAAGCGTGCCCGGATCGCGGTCGCGAGCGGCGTCGGGGCCGCCTCCGGCGTCCGCCCGTGCGGGGCGTCGGGTTCGCTCACGACGTCTTCGCCCGGAACCCGTTGTGCGCGACCTCGAGCTCCTCGACCAGCAGCTCGGCGCTGTCGACGTTGAACTCGGGCCCGGTCCAGCGCACCGCGAAGACGTCCGTGAACTCCCAGGCACGGAGCCGCTCGCCGGTGTAGCTCACCGCGGTGACCGCGCCGGTGCTGCGCTTGACCTTGTTGCCGTTGGCCGCGAAGTTCTCGCCGGCCGAGTTCGACACCCAGGTGAACAGGGCGTCGCTCTCGACCATGCCGCGGCTGAAGACCAGGTTCGGCCAGTGCAACGTGCCCGGCAGCTTGTGCACGTACTGGCCCTGACCGCCCTCGGCGTACTCGTGGACGTCCACGGTGAGCTCGAGCCCCTTCACGGACCTGAAGGTGCCGATCTCGACGCCGTCGACCTCGAAGATGAACCAGCCGCTCGTCGTGGGGTCGTCACCGAGCGGCTCCCGGTCAGCTGCTGCCACTGTCCCGCACCGCCTCCCACGCTCGTTCGTTCAGGGCCGAGACGGCCCGCACCATGCGGACCCGGTCGAGGTGTTCCAGGTCGAGCAGGTCGGACATCGACCAGTGCAGGTGGTAGGCGAGGTAGGCGATCTCCTGCCAGAGCGCCTCGGCCGGGTAACGGAGCATCGGTCACCTGCCGTCGCGGGGGATCTCCTCGATCGCCGAACGCCCCGGACGCGGGAGGGCGCCCGCGAGGTCCCGCGTCGGGTCGGGCGCTGCCCCGGTGTCCGACCCGACGGCGTCGGCCGACACCGTCGGGGCAGGCGGGGACGCCGGAGCGGACACCGACGAGGTCACCGGTGCCTCGGCTTCGCGCTGGGCGGCGACGAGCTCCTCGTACTCCGCCTGCGTGCCGAAGTTGATCACCCCGTAGAAGTCCTGCAGGAACGCCAGGTCGGCGGCGAACAGCCCCTCGATCTCGTGCGTCGTGACGAGATCGAGGGTGCCGAGCCGTTCGACCACGCGAGCCAGCACGACCACGGTCAGCCGAGGGTCGTCCGCCCCGTCGATCGTGGGGTCGCGCAACGGCTCCAGCTCGTCGCGGGCCGTCGCCAGCCGCATCGTGCCGGTCCGGTGCACGACGCCCTGGCCGTCGACGTACCCACGCGGGAGCGTGAAGTCGTAGCGCGTCTGCAGACTCACTTGACCCGCTCGAGGCGCTCGAGCACCAGCGTGATCGACTCCTTGATGGCGTCGGAGCTGTCGACGCTGAGCTGGTCGGTGGAGATCTTGCTCGGCCACGCGTTGAAGAAGTTGAACCGTGCGACCTCCGTGTGGGCGGCGTCGTAGACCACGATCGACCCGTTCTTGCGGGCGCTCGCGCGGTCGGCCGCGGTCATGCCCTTGTTGCGCACGTCGTTGAACCACTTCCACAGCTTGTCGTCGCCCATGGTGTTCGGCGCGACCCGGGTGAGGGTCAGGTCGCCGGCCTGGGTGGTCTGGCCCAGGGTCTTGATGAGCTGCTGCTTGCCGTCCTTGCCGACCTGCTGGATGGTCGCGACGGAGACCTCGACGTCGAGGCCGGAGACCGACATCAGCGCGGTCATGACCTCGCCGTCGATCTCGAGGAAGAAGTTCTGGGCGATCATCGGATCGACGGTGAACAGTCCTTCAGACACGGGTGCTCCTCAGATCAGAGTGTGGGATCCGGCGGGCGGCTCAGGACGCCGACTGCTTGTTCTGGCTGATGCGGAAGATCACGAACTCGGCGGGCTTCACCGGCGCCAGGCCGACCTCGACGACGAGCTTGCCGGCGTCGATCGACTCGGGCGGGTTGGTGGTCGCGTCGCACCGGACGAAGTAGGCCTGGTCGGCGGAGGCGCCGAACAGGGCGCCGGACTGCCACAGGCCGTGCAGGTAGCCGGTCAGGGTGCGGGTCACGCCCTCCCACAGGGTCACGTCGTTCGGCTCGAACACCGCCCACTGCGTGCCGGTCATGATGGTCGACTCGACCATGTTGAACAGCCGGCGCACGTTGATGTACTGCCAGTCGGTGTCCGAGGTGAGCGTGCGGGCGCCCCAGATCCGGATGCCGCGGGTGCCGAACGGGCGGATGCAGTTGATCCCGATCGGGTTGAGCAGCGACTGCTCGTTCTGGGTGATCGCGCGCTCGACGTCGAGCACACCGCGGATCGTGTCGTTCGCGGGGGCCTTCCAGACGCCGCGGGTGTCGTCGGTGCGCGCCCAGACGCCGGCCACGTGGCCCGACGGCGGGATGAAGACCTCGGCGTTGCCGTTCGAGCCGACCGGGTTCTCGACCTTGATCCACGGGTAGTAGAGCGCGGCGAACGCCGAGTCGTACATCGCCGTGTCGCTGCGCCACTCCTTGATCTGCTGCGGGCCCATCCCGGGCGGGGCGTCGAGCACGGCCATCCGGTTGGAGTGCAGCTCGCAGTGTGCGATCAGCGAGGTCTGCACGGCCTTCCAGAGGGCGAGGTCGATGCTGCCGTCCTCCTTGGTCGCGGCCGTGATCAGGTCGGGGACGATGACCATGGTCACGTCCTCGGCGATCGCGAGGCCGTTGATGCCCGTGCGGGCGGCCTCGGACCCGGCGAACTTGCGCCCGTTGACCGGGGCGGGCACCGGGGCGGCCTTCTTCAGCGCGTACTGGCCGGGCTTGAGGAGCTCGAGCTGGGTCGCGAGGTCGACGTCCTCGGCGAGCTTGACCTCGACCTTGATCTGGGTGGAGGTCTTGTTGATGACGGTCGCGGCATCCCGCGGGCCGCCGAACGTCAGGTCGGGGAACTCCTCGACGGTCTTCCCGCCGACCACGACGTTGATCGTGAACGCGGCGGGGCCGTCGTCCTCCGGGGCCTGGTCGACCGACTCGACCGTCACGGTGACGTCGGCGTCCGGCTCGACGCTGGTGATCTCCAGCGGGTGGCCGAGCGAACGATCCGCGGCCGGCAGCGCGAGCGTCGACGGCTCGCCCGCGGGCGTCGAGTGCGGGATCCGCACGATGTAGGCGAGCGTCCCGCCGTTCTGGAAGAAGCCGAACACCGACAGCGGCAGGATCGCGCCGTCGACGAAGCTCCCGTAGAGCTGCTCGAACTGCGACCAGCTGGTCACCAGCCGTGGGGCGAGACCGTCCGGGTCGTTCGGATCGTCGAGCGGGGCACGCTCGGTGAATCCGACGAAGGCGGCGACGGCGGTCGGTGCCGACGCGAGGACCTTCTGGGACGAGGGAACTTCTTCGACGTAGACGCCGGGCGCGGTGTACGTGGGCACGAGCCCTCCCTGGTGACGCGCCGCTACCTCGTGACGAGGGCGGTGCCGTGGGCGCTGACATGGCGAACGTAGGAGCGGGGCGCTCGGGCGACATCGGTAATACCTACCGATCTCGGGACCTCGGGCCGTTGCGGCCGCCTGGCGCGTTCCGTTGTCGCATTGGTCCCAAACGGGACTAAAGTCCCAACGGCGTTGTGCCGATGCCCGGTCAGAGCCGTGCTGCCGCCCGCTGCGGCGGTCATGGACCGGACGGACGGAGGACGGATGACCGACCTCGCCCCGAGGCCTCCTGCGACGATGCGGGCGACCTCCGCGACGCACGAGCGCCCGCCCACCCGTCAGTGGCCGACCCTCGACCGTCCCGGCGCACGCGCCGCGGTCACCGCAGCGCTGCAGACCGCGCGCAGCGTCCTCGTGGTCGGCGGAGCCGGCGTCGGCAAGACGCACCTGGTCGGATCCGTGCTGGCCGCCCTGCCGGCCGGCCTCCGGGTGGTCTCGCCGTACCTCGACGAGGTGCGGGCGGCCGGGCCGGGCGCCGCGCTCGAGCTCTACGACCCGCGGCCCACCGACGCCGCGCCCGAGCCTGCGGGCGCGGCCGCTCCCGCCGGACCGTGCGACGGCGCCGACGCGCCGCCCCTGCTGCACATCGACTCGGCCCACCTGCTGGACCACGCGGTGGCCACGGCGCTCGCGGTCCTGGTGCGGCGCGGCGAGGCGCAGGTGGTCGCCACGCTCCGGCCGGAGGGGGCCCAGGAGTCTCCGTGGCTCGAGCTGTGGCGCGACGGGTTCGCCGACCGGGTCGACCTGCGCCCGCTCGACGCCCCGCAGACCGCGGAGCTCGTCGCCGCCGCGCTCGGCGGCCCGCTCACCGGGGACACGTCCCGCAGGATCTGGCAACGCACCCAGGGCAACCCGCGGTACCTGCGCGAGCTGATCCGGCACGAGGTCGACAGCGGCACCCTCGCGCCGCACGACGGCGTGTGGGTCGGTCCTGCCGACGCCGACCCGAGCCCGGCCCTGCTCGACGCGGTGGTGCACGACCTCGGCCGCCTCGGCGGCGCCCTGCGGGATGCCCTCGAGCTGGTCGCGCTCGCCGGGCCCGTGCCGGTCTCGGTGCTCGACGGCGTGGTCGACGACACCGCCCTCGACGAGCTCGTCCGCCGGGGTGTGGTCACGATCGGCCGGAGCGGCCCGGGCGGCGGCTCCGGCACGCACGCGTCCCTGGACCAGCCGCTCGCGCCGGTCGCGACCCTCGAGCCGCCCGCCTACGCCGAGGCGGTCCGCGCCCTCGTGCCGCTGGCCCGGCGCCGGCGGCTGTTCGCCATGCTGCGCGCCGAGCGGCCGGGCTTCCCGGCGCCGCACCTCTCGGCAGCAGGCCTGGTGCGCTCGGTGCTGTGGGCGCTCGAGTGCGACATCCACCAGACGGGCGAGCGACTGCTCCGGGCGGCCCGCGCCGCGACCACGCTGCGCCGGCCCGAGGTGACGGTCCAGATCACGAGTGCCGCGCTGCGGCAGAACCTCGGTGCGGTCGGTCTGCGGGCCGACGCGCTGCTGCTGCGTGCGCAGGCCTGGTGGCTGGTCGGCGAGCCGGGTCGGGCCGCTGCCGACCTGCTCGAGGTCGCCGGCCGGCTGGCGGCGGACGACACCGGCCCCGAGCACCGGATGCGGCAGATCCGCTTCGCGCGGCAGACGGCCGACCTGTACCAGTACCGCGGCGACGAGCTGGACGAGACGTTCGCCCTGATCGACGCGTTCCTGGGCGACCTCGATGACGACCCCGAGCTGCGGACCGCGCTCCAGGCATGCCGGCTGACCCGGCTCGGTACGGCGGGCCGGTTCGCCGAGAGCGTCGGGCCGTCGGTCGAGCTCCTCACCTCCGCCGGCCACCGGTCGTCCGAGGTGCTCCAGCTGGCGGCGCCGACCATCGTCGGCCTGGCCGGCGCCGGCCGGCTCGACGACGCCGTCGAGCTCGGCATCCGCAGCCTCCGGGCCGCCGAGGTCCACGAGGGCCGCTACCCGTGGGTCGTCGCCGACATCCGCTCGACCGTCGTGCTGGCGCAGCTCTGGTCCGGCGAGGTCGAGGCCGCCGAGGACTCGGCGTCGCTGCTCGGCCACGCCGACCGGGCCAGCACGCGTCAGTACGGTGCGGACGACATCGCGCAGGGGCTGCTGGCCGCGGCGCGTGGCCGGTGGAGCGACGCGTTCCAGGCCCAGCACGTCGCGGGGGTCGGCCTGCGCCTGGTCGACCCCTACGGCATCGCCGCGTACGCGCGGGCGGCCCAGGCGGTGGCCGCGGCCGCGCTCGGGGACACGGTCGAGGCGCACCGGCTGATCGAGGCGTCACAGCTCGCGCCGAGCCGGGCGTCGTCCATGATCGAGCCGGAGCTCCGGCTCCAGGTGCTGGACGCACGGCTGTGGCTGTCCGACCCGTCGCTGCGCGCCGAGGCGCTCGGCCTCGCCCACTGGAGCGCCGAGCGCGGGCTGCACCGCATCGAGCTCGAGGCGCTGCACCGGATGCTGGTCGGGGGCTACCTCGCCGGCGCCGCGGACCCGACGGACCGTGCGGTGCTGGCCCGGGTGCGCGACCTCGCGCGGGTCGTGCAGGGGCCGCGCGCCGCAGCGCTCGCCGCGCACGCGGACGCGCTCGTCGAGCACGACGTCGAGCTGGCCAGCGTCGGGGCGCAGACGCTGTGCGAGCTGGGGCTCTGGCTCCCGTCGGTGGCCGTGGCGACCCGCCTGACCCCGCGCGAGCGCGAGATCGCCGGCCTCGCGGCGGGCGGGCTGAGCAGCCGCGCGATCGCGGAGCGCCTCACGGTGTCGGTGCGGACCGTGGACAGCCACCTGTCCCGGGTGTTCGCGAAGCTCGGCGTGCGCAGCCGCCGGGAGCTGCGCGGCGTCCGCGACCTCTGACCGGGTCGGGACCACCGGGCGAGAGAGCTCGCCTCGGCCCGCCTAGAAGACCCGCATCGTGCCGCCGGTGCGAACCGGCCAGAACTGCGGGCTCGTCGCCTCCACCAGCCGGTCCATCAGCCATCGGTAGAGGTCGGTGAGGACGCCGACGGTGTAGGCGTGCGAGCGGGCCGCGCTGACCGCGGTCGCCGCCTGCGTCCCGTCGGACCGGATGATCCACGCGTCCAGCCAGTCGGTGCCCAGCTCACGCGACAGCAGGTCGGCCCAGACCTGCTTCGCGTACCGGACCATCGAGTCCTGGCCCGCCGGCGTCCCCGCCATCCACCACGAGGTCCGCTCGTAGGCGCCCGCCCAGGTCAGCGACACGTGCACGTGGTCGGTGTGCGGCTTGGGGCCGTAGTAGTCGTGCCACGCGGCGTCCGCGCTGGTGTTCATCCAGATCTGCTTGTTCCAGATGATGTACATCACGCCGAGTCGGCGTGCGTTGTAGCCCACCTTGCCGTCCGGCCCGATCGCCGTGAGCCACTGCACGAAGGCATCTCCCGCGGCCTTCTCCTCGGGCACGTTCACGCTCAGGGCCCAGTCGAAGGCGCGACCTTCCTTGTGCTCGCTCGTCGTACCGATCGAGCAGTCCCGGCTGATCCCGGACAGGTGCCCCTGGCCGAAGTACGAGATCGCGAGCTGGGCGAGGTAGACGGTGCCCGGCTTGGGGGCCGGGTCGCAGAAGACCTGCGGGTCGTAGGCCGGGTAGGTGTCCACGCCGACCGCCGCGACCGACAGCGGCGCCGGCCCCTTCGGGACGGAGGTGAGCACCGGCAGCGGCGTGGTCCGCAGCGGCGTGGTGGTCGTGGTCACGGCGGGCGGCACGGTCAGGGGCGCGGTCGACGAGACCGGTCGGGCCGGCACCACGGCGGGCGGCTTCACCGTCGTGATCGGCCCGGCAGCCGGCTCGGCGTCCTGCGCCGGTTCCTCGGAGAGGCCGTCGGTGGTGTCAGCGGGGTCCTCGGACAGCCCGTCGGTGGGCTCGCCGGGTGTCTCGGAAGCGGGGTCCTCGGCCGGGGTGCCGGGCTCGCCGGTGGAGCCGTCGGACGGCGGGTCGGCCACGTCCGGGTCGGTGCTGCCGTCGGTCGCCGGGTCCTCGGTCGGGTCGGTGGAGCCGTCGCCCGGGTCCTCGGTCGCGTCACCCGTCGACCCGTCCCCGGCGGGGCACTCGGAGCTGTCGGAGCTTGAGTCGGAGGGCGCGCCGTCGGGGTCCGGCTCGGCCGTCGCCGGGTCCTCGGTCGCGCCGTCGGTGGCGGTGGCGTCGCCCGAGCCGTCCGTCGGCGGATCGGTGTCGTCGGCCGGATCGCAGGCGGTGTCGTCCCCGCCGGCGTCGGCCGGATCGCCCGGTTCGGTGGCGTCGCCGTCCGTGGTCCCGTCCGTGGCGCCGCTGCCGTCGGTCGAACCGTCGCCGCTCTCGTCCCCGGTCGCGGTGGGGTCGCTGCCCTCGGCGGCAGCCGTCTCCTCGCCCGCGCCCGTCTCGTCCGCAGCGGCCATCCCCGGGCTCGCCAGCACGAGCGAACCCGCCAACGCGACCGCAGCCAGCCTGAGGATCGAACGCATGGCTCCCTCGAGGTCCTGAGCACGACACCGGGCGGGGCCGGACGTCTCGTCACCGGTCGTGTACGAGCGACAGTACGCCGCGGTCCGTGGCGCGGGAACCCCTCCGCGACGCGGTCTTGGTGCCGTCGCGGGCCGGCTCCACCCGTGCTCGTCGGCGCCGCGGCGGCGCCCGAAACGTCCCTTTTACGAAGTGTTCACCCTTTCGATGGAAAGTGGGCACGGCGTCCGTTTTGGGCCCGTACGCTGGCCGCCAGAAGGTGGTCGCCGTCGCGACCCCGGCGGTGTGCTTCGGCGGAAGGAGGCGGCGGTGCGATCTCGATGGTCGGCGCGTGCGCTGTCAGTCGGTGTCGGTGCTCTGGTCCTGAGCGGGGTGGTCGTCCCGCCTGCGCTCGCCGACACCGCACCGGTCGACCCGAGCCTGCCGGCGACCGTGTCGAGCGACCCGTTGCCCACCGTCCAGATCGACGGCGTGGTGTGGAACCAGCTGATCGTCGGCAACACGGTCTACGTCGGTGGCGAGTTCACCTCGGCCCGGCCGGCCGGGGCGGCGGCCGGGACCGACGAGGTGCCGCGGTCCAACCTGCTCGCCTACGACCTCACGACCGGTGAGCTCATCACCTCCTTCGCGCCGGTGGTCGACGCCCAGGTCAAGGACCTCGCGCTGTCGCCCGACGGGACGACGCTCTACATCGCCGGCTCGTTCACCTCGATCGACGGCCAGAGCCGGTACCGGGCCGCCGCGTTCGACGTCGCGACCGGAGCGCTCACCTCGTGGCGGCCGGTCGTCAACTCGCGGGTCAACGCGATCGACGCCACGGCCACCACCGTCGTGATCGGCGGCATCTTCACCGCGGTGGGCAGCGAGACCCACGTCGGCGTCGCGGCGGTGGACACGGCGACGGGTGCGCCGCTCCCGTTCGCGGCCTCGGCCGACGACCACGCGGTGCTCGGGCTGGCCATCGCTCCCGACGAGGCGTCGGTGGTGATCGCCGGGAACTTCACCTCGGTCAACGGCTCGAGCGACCCGGGCTACGGCCTGGCCCGGCTGGACCTGACCACCGGAGCGAACCTGGCGCTGCCGGTGGACTCGGTGATCCGGGACGCGGGGGACAACTCCGCGGTCCTGAGCCTGGAGGCCGACGACACCTCGTTCTACGGGACGGGGTACCACTTCGCCCGGGCGGGCAACAGCGAGGGCGTGTTCGCGGCGAGCTGGGCCACCGGGGAGCTGACCTGGCTCGAGGACTGTCACGGCGACACCTACTCGGCCTACCCGGTCGGTGACGTCGTCTACGCGGCCAGCCACAAGCACTACTGCGGCAACTCCGGGAGCTTCCCGCAGACCACGCCGTGGACGTACCACCACGCGACGGCGATGACCAACGCGGCGATGGGCGTCAACACGAGCGACTACCTCGGGTACCCGGACCACCCGGGTACCCCGTCGCCGGCGATCCTCGCCTGGTGGCCGCGGTGGACCCCGGGGACCTACACCGGGGTCGGCCAGGGTCCGTGGACGGTGACCGGCAACGCGGACTACGTGCTGTACGGCGGTGAGTTCACCGAGGTCAACGGTGTGGGCCAGCAGGGTCTGGTGCGGTTCGCCCGCAGCGGCCTCGCGCCCAACGAGGACGGACCGCGGCTCACCTCGTCGACGTTCCTGCTGCGCGCCACGACGAGCGCCACGGGCGAGGTCCACCTGACCTGGACCGCGAACTGGGACCGGGACAACGAGACGCTGACCTACCGGCTCTACCGCTCGTCGACCTCGTCGACCCCGCTCGTGGAGCGCACGGTCACGGCGGAGTTCTGGGCCCTTCCCGTGATGGGCTACACCGACACCGGGCTGACCCCGGGCGCGAGCGAGCGCTACCGGGTCACCGCGACCGACGCGTTCGGCAACGTCGCGATGTCCGACTGGGTGACCGTGACCGTGGCGGGTTCGGGCAGCACCGGGGGCTACCTGGCCCAGGTCCGGGCGGACGAACCGGTCGCGTTCTGGCGCCTGGGCGACTCGTCCGGGTCCACCCTGGCCGCCTCGATCGGGTGGGACGACCTCACGGCGTCCTCGGGTGTCTCGCTGGGCTCCTCGGGTGCGATCGACGGCGACGCTGATGCCGCGGCGACCTTCGACGGCACGAGCGACGGCTTCGCGGTCGGCAGCGTCGGGGACAACGGCCGGTCGTCGTTCGCCGTCGAGGCGTGGTTCCAGACGTCGTCGGCCGACGGCGGCATGATCGTCGGCTGGGGCAACCGGCAGAACGCCGCGTCGAACACCGTCAACCGGCACCTGTACGTGGACGCCGGCGGCCGGCTGAGCTTCGGGATCACCGCTCTGAGCTTCTACACGCTCCGCAGCCCGACCGTGGTGAACGACGGCGAGTGGCACCACGCCGTGGGCACCTACGCCGACGGCGAGGCGTCCCTCTACCTCGACGGCGAGCTCGTCGCGTCGCGCAGCGACATCGAGATGATCCGCCAGCTGTGGGGCTGGTGGCACGTCGGCGGCGACCGGATGACGAACTGGCCGAACCGGCCGGCGAGCGACTTCCTCGCCGGGACGGTCGACGACGTCGCGATCTACCCGGCGCCGCTGACGGCCGGGCAGGTCGCTCAGCACTGGCTGCTCGGTACCACCGGAGAGCTGCCGGCCGCGGTCGCCTCGACCGTGCCGGCGGCCGCCGCCACCGACGCGGCGGTCGGCGGGACGGTGTCGGCGGTGCTGTCGGCGGGTGTCGTCGCCGGGACGCCGGAGCTGGCGCTGACCGGGCCGTCGGGTGCGGTCGTCGGGTCGAGCGTGTGGGACGCGGCCGCGCGGCGCGTGACGTTCACGCCGGCGTCCGCGTTGGCGTACGGGTCGACCTACTCCGCCGTGGTCACGGCCGCAGGCGGGATGGTGTCCGGCGGGTCGTGGTCGTTCACGACGGTCACGCAGCCCGCTGCGGTGGTGTCGACGACGCCGGCGTCGGGTGCGCCGGCCGTGGCGGTGTCGTCGACCGTGTCGGCGGTGCTGTCGGCGGGTGCCGTCGCCGGGACGCCGGAGCTGGCGCTGACCGGGCCGTCCGGTGTGGTCGTCGGGTCGAGCGTGTGGGACGCGGCCGCGCGGCGCGTGACGTTCACCCCGGCGTCCGCGTTGGCGTACGGGTCGACCTACTCCGCGGCGGTCACCGCCGGCGGTGCCGCGGTGTCCGGCGGGTCGTGGTCCTTCACCACGGCAGCGGATCTCTCCGCCACGCAGCGGTACATCGTCCATGTGTACCGGGACCTGTTCCACCGGTACCCGGACGCGGGCGGCCTGGCGACGTGGACCACGGCACTCCAGTCCGGCACCCCGCGGGTCGCCGTCGCCAACTCGATCACCGGCTCGACCGAGTACCGGAGCCGCCTGATCAGAGGGATCTACTGGAAGTACCTCGGTCGCTCGGCGGAGCCGGCGGGCCTGGAGTACTGGCTCGAGCAGATGCGCCAGGGCCGAACCACGACCGATCTCGAGGTCGGGTTCCTGGCGTCGGCCGAGTACTACGCGCAGGCGGGCGGCACCGACGCGACCTGGGTCCAGCGGCTCTACCGGCACGTCCTGGGTCGGTCCGCGTCGTCCAGCGAGGTCCAGTACTGGACCGCGCGGATCCCGTCCCTGGGCCGCGCCTCGGTGGCCCGCGGGTTCGTCCTCTCGTCGGAGTACCTGACCGGTGTGGTCGACGGCTACTACGTCGACCTCCTGGGGCGGCACATCGACCCGGCCGGCAGGCAGACCTGGGTCACGGCGATCCAGCGGGGCTCGCGGCTCGAGGAGATCATCGGCTCGATCGTCGCCAGCGAGGAGTACTACAACAAGAGCTGACCGGCGCACGGGTCCCGGGCCGTCGCGCTCGGTGCCGGGCTAGGGTGGGGCGCCTGTCCGGCCGTCATCACCTGGGGGAGTGATCGCGATCCGAACGCGGGATGTCCGTCGTACCGACCTGCCCGGCCGCGATGCCGGGGCCTCGCGCCGGCACTGCGCCGAGCGCCGCACCGGGCGGGTCGCGACCGTCGCGGTGCCGTCCGCGGCCGTGGTGGCCGCCGTGCTCGCCGCGGTGCTCGCCGGCCGCTCGGTGGGCGGTGCCGGGACCGACGTCGCGGCCGCCCCGTCGGCGCGCCCGGCGGTCACGTCGCCCGCGGCGTGGACCTACTCGCCGGATCCCGCCGCGTCACCGTCCGCCGAACCGTCCTCGACCCCTGGCGGCCCGTCGCCGACGGCAGAGCCCTCGGTCCCCGCGACGGCGTCCCCGTCCGGGACGCGGTCTCCCGGCGCGGACGGCTCCGCGCCGGCCACGAGCGCTCCGCCCACGTCGGCGGCGGTGACCACGGCACCACCCCCGGTCGCGGCGCCGCCGGCCACGTCCGCACCGCCGGTGACCACGGCACCGGCCGATCCCGCCGACACCGCCACCGTCGAGGCGAGGCTCTTCGACCTGCTCAACCAGGCGCGCGCGGACGCAGGTCTCGGCGCGCTCGCGCGCAAGGGCGCCGTCGACTCGGTCGCCCGGGCGTGGTCCACGCACCTCGCGGACGGCGGGCTGGCCCTTGCCCACAACCCGGACTACGCGTCGCAGATCCCGTCCGGGTGGAGCTCGGCGGGGGAGAACGTGGCCTGGATCAACGACAACGGAACCCTCTCGGCCGCCGAGGTCGCGCAGCGGATGCACGATGCCTGGATGGCGTCCGACGGCCACCGGGCCAACATCCTCGGTGCCTACACCACGGTCGGGATCGGCGTCGCGCACGACCCCGCGCACGGCTGGTACCTCACGCAGAACTTCGCGACGTACTGACCGTCCGGGTCGGGCGCGGCTCAGGCAGGCTCGTCGGCGCTCCGAGCGGGTGCGCCCGCCTCGACCACCTGGTTCCGGCCGGCGCGCTTGGCGCGGAGCATCGCCTCGTCGGCGGCGAGGACGCCGTCGGAGTCGGCGCCGCCGGTCCCCAGGCCCACCGAGACGGTGAGCTCGAGACCCGGGGCGAGCGTTCCCCAGTCGAACCCCTCGACGGCCGCACGGACCCGGTGCGCGAGCCGGCGTGCGGCGTCCGCTCCGCCGTGCGGCACGACCACGAACTCGTCGCCGCCGTAGCGCACCAGCAGGTCGCCCACGCGTGACGTGGCCCGCAGGATCCGGCTCAGCACCTGCAGGACGTGGTCGCCGACCGCGTGCGAGTAGCGGTCGTTGACCGACTTGAAGCGGTCGATGTCGACGAACACCACGGCCTCGGGCGCCATGCCCTGTGCGACCCGTCGCAGCAGACGCCGGTTCCCGAGCCCGGTGAGCGGGTCCTCCTCGCTGGCCCGGCCGTGCCGTTCGACGTTGGCGTTGAGCACCCGGATCGAGTCGTGGCCGCCGATCGCCGCGAAGCGGGCGTCGCGCTCGGCCCACGCCAGCGCCATCGACGATGCGGCCACCGCGCGCCACAGCGCGGCAGCGTTCGCCACGTCCCGGGTGGACTCGAGGTCGGCGAGCGCCGTCCGCGCCGCGGTGGCCCAGACCGCGCGTCCGGAGGTCCCGGACACCCGGACCGCCTCGGCGAGGTGTCCTGCGGCGTCGTCGGCGCTGCCGTGGTGCCGTGCCGCCGCGCCGAGCACCAGCTCGAGGACGCCCGTCTCGACGAGCTCGGGACGTCGCTCGTACGTGGCGGCCGCCGTGCGTGCGACCCCGCCGGCGAGCTCGACCTCGCCTTGTGCGTGCCAGCCGGCGGCCTCGAGCACCTGGCCGCGGGCGCGGGACTGCCCGTCGCCCAGCCGCTGCGCGATGGCCTGGACCTGCAGGGCGTGCGTCACGACCCGGGGCGCGAGGCGGGCCGCCTCGTCCTGCCGGTCCACGAGCTGCAGCATCGTCATCCACTGCATGGCCAGGAGCGCGCGCTCGTGCGCCACCACCAGCTCGACGTCCGGCGTGGGGATCCGTCCGATGCTGCGGAGCACCGCGTCGGCGCGTTCGTAGAGGTGGGCCGCCCGCGCCGCACGCACCACGCCGAGTGCCGCGGACAGGTGCCCGGCCGAGCCGGGGCGAACCTGGCGGAGCAGCCAGTCGGCCTCGGACAGGGCGTCGATCGACTCGGTCGTCGCGCCCAGCAACGAGGACGCCTCGGCGACCAGCGCGAGCGCGGTGCTGCGCCACGCCCGGCTCGCTCCGATCACGTCGAACGCGAGGGCCTGGGCGACCTCGAGTGCCTCGGCGAACCGGCCGAGCTCGAGCAGGCCCATCGCCTCCGTGCGGCGCAGTCGCCGTGCGGTGACCTGGTCGCCGACGGCCTCGACGACCGGCCGCAGCGCGCGGGCGCGGTCGACGCCACGCGCCGGGTGACCTCGCAGGACGTCGACGATCACCTCGACCGAGAGCGCGTCGAGCGCCCCGCGGTCGGGCAGGACGGTCAGCTCGGTGCAGGACGCCTCGAGCGCCGAGAGCACCGCGGGCAGTGCCGCGACGGTGGGCACCTCGTGGTGCTGCTGGTAGGTGTTGGAGTGCTCGGTCGGCCCCGCGCCGGGCGTGCGGGCCGGGTGACCGGCGACGGTGCGCGCGCGCCGCGCGACGGGCAGGGGCGTGCTCGACCGCGGGGCGACGGGTGCCGGCGGCTCGGTGCGCGGCCCGGGGACCTCGGGTCCGCCGTCGGCGTCGTCGCGGGGTCGGGGGGCCGTGTCGTGGACCTCTCCGGAGGCGGTGCCGGCGGTCGGCACCGGCGCGGCGGCCGTGCGCTCCGGGACGGCGACGGTGCCGGGTCGGGTCCGGCGGTGCATCGTCCGGGTGTGGTCGCGCAGCGCGGCCAGGCGCGACCCGGCCAGCAGGCACAGCTGCTCGGCGGCGACCACGAGGTCGGGCCCCACGGCGGAACGGGTCGGCGAGATGACCACCAGCAGGTCCGTGAGCTGTCGCCCGTCGCGGACCGGGATGAGCAGCACGCCGCGCACGCCGAGGTCCCGCAGCGAGTCGGTCGCGGCGAACGCGAGGCTCGTGCCCGAGCCGCCGGCGACGCAGGACGACACCCCGGTGAGCAGCGCGGCGAGCTCAGACACCCGAGCCGGCGGCAGCATCGCGAGCGCGCGTCCCTGCGGGCCGACGGCGGCTGTCACGGTGGAGTCGGACATCCGCCACAGGCAACCGGAGGTGAAGTCGACCAGGTCTCGGACACCGGCGAGCGCGGTGCTCGCGACGCTGTCGATCGTGCCCGCCGCCATCACGGCGGGGGTGAACCGGCTCAGCGCGTGCAGCGCGCCCGACGTCTCGGGCCCGATGGTCAGCTGGTCGAGGCGGTCCTCGAGCTGGGCCACGCACCGGCGCACGAGGGCGCGGGCGGTGCTGCTGAGCGGGACCACCGTGTCGACGTTGCAGACGCCGACCACGCGCCCGTCGCTCCGGATCGGCACGGCGATCTCGGCGCGGATGCCGGGCACGGCGGCGCGGTAGCGGGGTTCGGTGGTCACGTCGTCGACCACGACCTCGCGCTCCTCGGCGTAGGCCAGCCCGGTGATGCCGACGCCCGGGTGCAGGCCGTCGAGCGCGAGCCACTGGCCGCGGCGCGCCTGGCAGCGCAGCACGCCACCGCGTTCCAGGTACACGGTCGGCAGCAGCCCGCCCACCGTGGCGATGTGCGCGGCGACCGCCTCGCACGCCTGCGCCTGGCTGGTGGCCGTCGCGAGCGCGATCTCGAGCGTGGCGGAGTGCTCGGTGCCGGCCGGCAGCAGGTCGTCCGCGCCCGGCCGCAGGACGCGTCGGGCCGCCGGGTCGAGGGTCGGCCAGGGACCCTCCGGCCGGGCCACGCCGAAACCCTGCACGAGGTCGACGCCCAGGGCGCGCAGCGCCCGTAGGTCGGCGATGTCCTCCACGCCCTCGGCGACGCTGAGGCCGCCGATCGCCGAGGTGAACGCGTGCAGCGCCTGGACGACCGCGCGTCGCCCGGGGTCGGCGTGGATGCCGTCCACCAGCGACCGGTCGATCTTCACGAACGTCGGGGCGAGCGCCAGCACGTGCGCCATCGAGGCGTACCCGGCTCCGACGTCGTCGACCGCGACGAGGGTGCCGGTCGAGCGAAGCCGGTCGAGGGTCCCGCGCAGCGTGTCGTAGTCCTCGACGGCCTGGTGCTCGGTGATCTCCAGCGCGTGCCGGGGCAGACCGGCCAGGACGTCCGGGAGCCGAGGGTCGAGAACCACCGACGGGCTGATGTTCACCGCGATCGGGGCGCCCTCCGGCGGTGTGCCGAGCTTGGCGGCGGCCTCGAGACAGGCGAGCTCGACGTCGTTGCGCCGGCCGGCTGACGCCGCGACCTCGAGCCACTCCTCTGGGCTGCCGGTCGTGACGTCGGTGCGGGCCAGAGCCTCGTAGGCGACCACGGCGCCGTCGACCAGGCGGACCATCGGCTGCAACGCCATGCCGATCGCCCCTGGTCGGAGCAGCGCGTCGACGAGCGCCGCGGGGGTCGGGTGCTCGCCGGACGGCCCGTTGCCGAGGGGCTCTCGCGCGCCGGCGGCGGGGTCGGCGGTAGCCGTTCCGGCACTGCGCCGTGCGGCACGTGCCGCGGCCGCGGCGCGCGCGATGGCGGGGGGTGGCACGGGCAGCCCGGCAGGACGCGATGGCATCGCGTCTCCGGCGCCCGCTGATCGCCCCCGTCTCACGAACCACCCATCGGCACCGCGACTCACGCCATGAAGGGTCCCAGATCCTGACGCCGTTCGGGCTGGGACCGGCCTGCGGAAACGATCTTCGTGCTCGGGCGCCGCCGGGACGGCCTCGCCCGCGCGACGACGCCTCCGGCGAACGACGTCGGCGCTGGTGAGGACCCTGTCTACTAACAGTGTTAGTCTGTCAGGGGCGAGCGGGGGTGAGAACCGTGCAGCGTGCACCGCTGACCAGGGCGCTGCTCGTCGAGCGCGCGCTCGCGATCGTCGACCGGGACGGGCTCGACGCGCTGACCATGCGACGGCTCGCGGCGGACCTCGGCGTGAAGGCGGCGTCGCTGTACAACCACGTGTCCGGCCGCGACGACCTGCTCGACGGTGCGGTGCGGCTCGTGCGGGCGGAGATGCGCCTGCCGGAGGCGCCGCCCGACGACTGGCGGGAGATGCTCGGCGCGATCTACACCGAGTACCTGAGGGTCCTCGCGCGACATCCGAACCTGGTGCCGCTGGCGGGCCGGCGCACGCCGGGCGAGGAGGTCAGCGGCCTCGAGTACCTGACCCGCGTCGGGTTCGCCCCGCGCGACGCGGTCCGGCTCTGGCAGTCGCTCACGGCACTGGTCACCGGGTTCGCGATGTTCCGCTCCGGGTACGCCGCGAGCGACGCCCGTGGGCTGCCGGCCGGGCTCGCCGATCAGGCCGGTGCGTGGCGCGAGGAGACCTGCACCGAGGCCGTGCGCCTGCTGATGGACGCCTTCGAGCTGCGGCGAGGGGGCACAGCGAAGGAGAACGAGGTGAGGTGACGTGGTGGTCTTCCTCAAGGTCGTGGTGGGCATCCTGCTCGCCGCACACGGCCTGGTGCACCTGCTGTACTTCGTGCCCAAGCCGGACGACCCGACCTGGCCGTTCACCGTCGAGAGGTCCTGGCTGGTGCCCGAGCCGGCGCGGCGCCCGGTGGCGGTCGCACTGGTCGCGGTCACCGTCGTGGCGTTCGTCCTGCTGGGGCTCGCGGTGACGGGGTTCCCGGGGCTGC
Source organism: Actinotalea endophytica (assembly GCF_025717005.1). Classification (GTDB taxonomy): domain Bacteria; phylum Actinomycetota; class Actinomycetes; order Actinomycetales; family Cellulomonadaceae; genus Actinotalea. The sequence goes on along the minus strand of NZ_JAOVZU010000007.1, from coordinate 61,320 downwards.
GGGTCATCTGGCCGGGCCTGGCGGTGGTGGGCTCGATCGCGTCGCTCGCGACCCTGGCCGTCTACTGGAACGCGCAGCTGCTGGCCGGGATCGCGATCGACGTGGTGGTGCTCGTCCTGGCGTTCTGGCGACCCGAGTGGACCGACGGGCTGGGCGGCTAGGTCGCTCGCGTCCCCGAGGTCAGGAGGGCGCGTCCTGCCCGCCCGGCAGCACGGTGCGTGACCACACGCGTCTGGCGCGGGTGCCACCGTGCCGGACGGACGACGCGATGAGCTCACCGAGCGTGACGCCCGCGGCCAGGCCGAGGCCCACGGTCGCGGCACCGAGCAGCACGGTCACGCCGTCCGAGAGCGAGTCGGCCTCGACCACCAGGAACAGGCCGCGGTAGATCGCGAGACCGGGAAGCAGCGGGATGATCGCGCAGGCCGACGTGACGATCGCCGGCACCCGGAGCCGCGGCGCGAACCACTCCGCGGCGAAGCCGACGATCAGGGCGGCGCCGGCGGAGGCGACCGCCGCGCCGACGTTCGCGTCCCGTAGCCCGAGGTAGATCAGCCAGGCCGCGCCGCCGGCCGCGCCGGCCACGGCCGCCGCCCTCAGGCGGGCGTAGGACGCCATCGCCCACGCCGCCGCCATCACCGCTGATGCGGCGACCTGGAGCAGCGCGTTCGCCGTGCCGGTCAGCTCGTCGACGACGACCAGCTGCACCCCGAGCCGGCTGCCGGCGTCCAGGACCGCGCCGATCCCCACCACGATGCCGAGCGTGAGCAGGACGACCTCGAAGACCCGCCCGCTCGCGGTCACCGGGAACCCGCTGAGCGCATCGTCGGCGGCCCCGACCAGCGACAGCCCGGCGAGCAGGACCACGATCCCGGAGGCGACGACGAGGGACGGAGGCAGCGTCTCGAGCGCGATCGGCAGCCGCGGGACCGCGACCAGCAGGAGCACGGCGACGGCCGTCGCGACCGCGGCGCCGCCCGCCTGCAGGAAGAACGGGGGGAGCCCGCGGCGGCCCAGCCACCGCACCACCAGGGTGATCACGGCGGTCGTCGCACCCGCGATCGCCGCGACCGCCCACCCGCCGCCGAGCTGGACGGCGACGGCAGCGGCCATCACGGACAGCAGCAGCGTCACGACCGAGGGGCGGTAGGGCCGGGGGGTCGCGATGACCGCGTCGAGGCGTCGGTGCGCGTCCTCGAGGAACGGCTGTGCCCGCTCGAGGGGGACGTGCGTCGCCGTGACGTCCCGCACCAGGTCGGTGACCCGGGCGAGGCGGTCGTAGTCGGTGGTGCGGGTGGGTGCCACCCGCATCAGGGTCGTCGGGTGGCCGGGTGCCCCGGGGTCGTACGAAACGGTGATCGAGGTGAAGGTCAGGTCCACCTGGAAGCCGTCCAGGCCGAATGCCGCGGCGACGCGCCGGATCGCGCCGGTCACGTCCCCTGCCGACGCTCCGAGCGAGAGCATCGCCTCGCCGGTCCGCAGGCACAGGTCGATCACGCTGCGCACGGCGTCGTCGTCGAGTCCGACGCCCTGCGCGCGGACCGCGACCGGGAAGCCGGGACCTCCCGCGATCGCTCGGGCCAGCCGTGCGCGAACACCCCATCCCATGACGCGACTGTAGAGCCACGTCGACCCGGGTCCGGGGGTCGGTCGCCCGGGTCCGCGACGGCTCCCGAGCGGGGCTCCGGGGCTACGCCGCTGAGGCGGTGGACCGACGTCGTCCCCCGCGCCTGCGGGGCTCCTCGGCGGCCGTGTCGCGCGGGCCCGGGTCGTGCGGTGCGGGCGGCACGTAGGGCAGCGCCCAGGTCGCGGCGAGACCGACCGTGATGACGGCCGCCGCCGCGCCGGTGGTGATCTTGCTGGCGTGGACCAGTGCCGCCGCTCCGGCGTCGCCGGCAACCGCCGTCGACGGGTCGGCCTGCAGCGAGGGGATGACCGAGCCGGCCGAGCTCGTCACGGCCTCGACGAGCTGTCCGCGCGGCGGGTCGGGGACGCCGGCGTCGGCCAGGTGGGTGTCGGTCGACGTGCCGAGCGTGGTCAGCAGCACGGTGCCGAGCACGGCCACGCCGAGGGCCGAGCCGAGCTGCCGGAAGGTGCTCTGCAGCCCGGACGCCTGGCCGGACTCGGCGACCGGGATCTCGGCGAGGATCACGCTGGTCAGCTGAGCGGTCGCCATCCCGACGCCGGTGCCGTAGAGGAAGAGCCAGCCGGCGATCCCCCAGCTGCCCAGGCTCTGGGTCAGCGTGATGGCCAGGCCGGCGACGGCCACGGCCTCCAGCGCGAGACCGAGCCGCACCACCGTGCGCCCCCCGAGGCGTGCCGTGAGCTGGGGCGTGGCGCCGGAGATCAGGAAGGTGCCGATCGCGAGGCTCACGATCAGCCATCCGGTCTGCAGCGCGGTGTAGCCGAGCGCGTTCTGCAGCAGGAGGGGGAGGGTGAAGATCAGCCCGAACTCGCCGAGCGCGACGATCAGCGCGGCGATCGAGCCGTACCGGAACGACCGCACGCCGAGCAGGGACAGGTCCACGAGCACGACGCGCCCGGCCCGGCGGCGGGTGCGCTGGACGGCGACGAACCCGACCATCAGGGCCACGCCGGCGGCCAGCGCCACCGGGATCGGCGACAGGGAGCCGGAGTCCTGGAGCCACCAGCCGTAGGTGCGGCTCTCGATCAGCGCGAAGACGATCGCGCCCATGCCGAACGTCGACAGCAGGACACCCGCCCAGTCCAGGCCCGGTGCGGTGGTCTCGTCCTTGGTCTCCGGGACGACGGTGGCGATCCCGGCGAGCACCGCGAGGCCCACCGGCACGCTCAGCCAGAACGCCCACCGCCAGGAGACGTCGGTGGTGAGCCACCCGCCGACCAGCGGACCGACGGCCGCCATGCCGCCGATCGTGGACCCCCACACCGCGAACGCGATGCCGCGCTCGCGTCCGGTGAACACCGCGTTGAGGGTGGACAGGGTCGCGGGCAGGATCATGGCCGCGCCGGCGCCCTGCACCAGGCGCGCGGCGATCAGTACCGCGCCGGAGCCGGCCGCGCCGGCGGCCACGCTCGCGAGCACGAAGACCGTCATGCCGATCGCGAAGATCCGGCGGCGCCCGTAGAGGTCGCCGACCCGTCCGACGGTGAGCAGCAGGGCGGCGAGCATCAGCGAGTAGACGGCGTTCATCCACTCGGCCTGCGTGGCGCTGAGCCCCAGGTCCTCGATCACCACCGGCAGCGCGACGTTGACGACGGTCGCGTCCATGATGATGAGGGAGACACCGAGTGCGACGGCGGCGAGCGCCCACCAACGGTGCGGGGTGCCCGGGCTGGTCGGGCTGGTGTTGTCGACGGTCATGTCGGCATCATATCGACATAGACGTCGGGAACAACTCGAGGCCGTACCCTGGCGCCCACGACGGAGAGGAGGGCCCGTGCCGAAGATCGACGCGCCGACCGTGGTCGAGCACCACGCTCGCCGGCGTGCGGCCCTGCTCCATGCCGCGGCGGAGATCGTCGCGGACGGCGGTCTGGACGCGCTCACGCTCGCCGCGGCCGGCCGCGCCACGGGGCTCGCGCGGTCGAGCGTGTACCAGTACTTCGACTCGACGCCCGCGCTGATCGCGGCCATGGTCGAGGACCTCATGCCGAGGTCGGGTCACGAGCTCGCGGTCGTGACCGCACGGGCCGGCGACCCACGCGCCCAGGTCGAGGCGTTCGTGGCGGCAGCGCTGCGGACCGCGACCGACCCGACGCACCGCGCGTTGGCCGCGCTCGGAACCGCGTCGCTCCCGCCGGAGTGCGCCGCGCGAGTGGCCGAGCTGCACCGCGACCAGGAGGCGCCGTTGCGGGCTGCGCTCGCCGAGCTCCCGGTGCCCGACCCGGAGCTCACCGCGGCACTGCTGCTCGGCACGGTGCAGGGCGCCGTGCGCGCCGTCGAGTCCGGTCGATCGCTGGACGAGGTGACGCGGCGCACGCTCGCCGTGGTGCGGGCCGTGCTGGGCGACTGAGCGGGGCGCCCCCGCGGGCGGGTGTCGACCGCAGGCGTGGCGGTGTTGCGGATCCTTTCCCTATGACTTAAAGTAAGTGTCGACCGAAGGGGGTCCGATGCCGGAACAGCTCACCACGCGCGAGCTCCGAGCGCGCAACCGCTCCCGCGTCCTGCGGGAGCTGGTGCTGAGCCAGGAGTCGACCCGCGCCGGCCTGGCCCTTGCCCTGGCGTTGTCACCCGCGACGATCACGAACGTCCTCGCGGACCTCGAGGCCGAAGGTCTCGTCGAGGACCGCGGCTCCGTCCCCTCCGACGGGGGTCGCCCCATCGTCAAGGTCGGGATCAGGGCCGGCGGCGCGTACGTCCTCGGCGCGGACGTCGGAGAGAAGGGTGTCGCGGTCGAGCTGTTCGACCTGGCGATGACCCGGGTCGACCGGGAGTTCCGCGACGCGGCGACCCGTGGTGCGAACCCGGCCGAGATCGCGACCGCCCTGCAGGCCGCGGTCGACGCGATCCTGGGTCGCAACACCGCGATCCGGGATCGCGTCGTCGGCCTCGGGCTCGGACTGCCCGGCATCGTCGAGGACGCGGGCGGTTCGCACGCGGGCCACGGGGTCGTGCTCTACGCGCAGAGCCTCGGCTGGCCGGCGGTGCACCTGGACGAGCTCGTCGACGTCCCCGGGCTGCAGGTGCTCGCGGACAACGGAGCCAAGGCGCTCGCCGCGGCCGAGATCTGGTTCGGCTCGGTGCGGGGGGTCGACGACGCCGTCGTCGCGCTGCTCGGGCGAGGCGTCGGTCTGGGGCTGGTCTCGTCGGGCCGACTGCTGCGGGGAGCACGCAGCAGTGCCGGCGAGTGGGGCCACACGAAGATCGCCGCCGACGGCCGGGTGTGCCGCTGCGGTGGCCGCGGGTGCCTCGAGGCCCACGTCGGGAGCGACGCGCTGATCGCCGCGTGGCGCGAGCGCGGTGGTGAGCCGGACGGGTCCGGGTGGCGGGCGCTCGACGCGCTCGTGGCGGCGGCCGATCGAGGCGACGCCGCGGCCGTCGCCGTCGTCGACGAAGCCCTCGGGACCCTGGCGTTGTCGCTCGCCAACCTCGTGAACCTGACCAACCCGCAGAAGGTCGTGATCGGCGGCTGGGTCGGCCTCAGGTTGATGCGATCCCGGCGCGACGAGCTCGAAGCCCGGATCCGGGAGGCGTCGCTGCAGCGCCCGGGCAGCCAGTTCGAGCTCGAGCTCTGCCAGTTCGAGGGGGACTCGGTCGCGCTCGGCGCCGCGCTGCTGCCCCTCGAGAAGCTCATCGAGACGCCGGTGGTCGCAGTGTCGTCCAGAGCCTGACCGCCCTCGCCCACACCCCCCACCCGTGCGGGCCTCGCACGGGCGGCCCCGCCATGCCCATCGCAGTGTCAAAGGAGATCCGATGATCAGCAACCGATCCAGCGGCGGCCTGAGCCTGATGGCGGTGGCCGCCGCCGTCAGCCTGGCCGCGTGCGGCAGCTCCGCCTCCGGGTCGGAGGCCACCGGCGACTCGTCGTCGGCGCCCGCCGTCCCGGCCAGCCTCACGGTCTGGGTCATGGGCGACTCGGGTGCGAACCTCGAGGCCGCGGTCGAGCCGTTCGTGCAGGACACCGGGATCGAGGTCGACGTCGAGGCGATCCCGTGGGACAACGTCAACGACCGGCTGACCACGGCGGTCGCGTCCGGCGAAGGGCCCGACATCACCCAGATCGGTCTGTCGCAGCTGGCGTCGTTCCTGGACGCCGGCGTGCTCGAGGACCTGAGCGGCGAGCTCGCCGACCACCCGAACCTCGACCCCGCGAACTTCCCGTCCGCGGTCTCGGCCGAGAACCTCAACCCCGACGGCGGCATGTACTCGGTGCCGTGGGTGAGCGACACCCGCGTGCTGTTCTACCGGTCGGACATCCTGGACGAGGCCGGGATCAGCGCGCCCCCGTCGACCTGGGACGAGCTGCGCGCCGACGCGACGACGCTCGCCGCGCGGGGCGACGGTCAGTACGGCTACTACATCCCGCAGTGGGACGCGCCGCTGCCGGTCGCGTACACCTGGCAGACCGGCACCGACCTGATCGCCGCCGACGGCAGCATCGACGTCGACACCGACGGCTTCCGTGCCGCAGTGGACCACTACCTCGGCTTCTACCAGGACGGCTCGGTGCCCACCGCGGGCGACTTCGACCAGACCACCGGATTCATCTCGGGGACCGCTCCGATGCTCGTCTCGGGCCCCTACCTGGCAAATGCGATCAAGGAGCAGGCGCCCGAGCTGGACGGGAAGTGGGATGTCACGACGGTGCCGGCCGACGTCACGTCGACCTCGCTGTTCGCGGGCTCGAACCTCGGTGTCTGGAAGGGCACGGAGAACCTCGACGCGGCTCTGCAGCTGCTGGACTTCCTCACCGAGCCGGCGACGCAGGTCGCGTGGTACCAGAGCTACGGCGAGCTCCCGGCCGTCACCGCGGCGTTCGACGACCCGGCACTGGCGGACGACCCGCTGGTCGCCGTCTACGCCGCGCAGCTGCAGGACTCGAAGCCGTTGCCGGTGAGCACGGCGTGGGCGGAGGCGAACCAGGCCATCCTCGACACCCTGAACGCGATCGCCCTCACCGGGGCCGACGAGGACCAGGCCCTGGCCCACCCCCGCGCGACTCTCGCGCCTCAAACCGCCCGATGACTGCGAACGGCGGTGCCGCCACGGCGGCACCCGGCGGCACCGCCGTCGCGGCGGCACGAGGTGTGCGGGCGGCCACGCCGGCCCGCCGCCGACGGCTCGGCGGGTGGCGCGCGGCGCTGGCCCCGTACGGGTTCGTGGCCCCGGCGCTGCTGCTCCTGGCGGCGTTCGGCCTGCTGCCGATCCTGGTCGCGGCCGGGGTCAGTCTCACCGACCTCGACATCGGGGGTCTCGGGCACCCCGAGACGATCCGGTTCATCGGCCTCGGCAACTACCAGCGGCTGTTCGCCGACCCCGACTTCTGGCACGCCCTCGGAACGACGGCCTTCTTCGTCGTGATCGGTGTGCCGACGATCATCGTGGTGTCGCTCGCCGTCGCGGTCGCGCTCAACATGTCGCGGTCCAGGTTCTTCCGCGCCCTGCGGGCGTTCTACTTCCTCCCCGCGATCACCGCGATCGTCGCGATCTCGCTGATCTGGGGGTACCTGTACAACAGCCAGTTCGGCCTGCTCAACCAGCTGCTGGCTCAGGTCGGCGTCGGACCGGTGGGGTGGTTGTCGGAGCCGACGACGGCCCGGCTCTCCGTCGCGCTGGTCGCCGTCTGGCGTGCGACGGGTCTGAACATCATCATCTTCCTCGCCGCCCTCCAGTCGGTCCCGCGCGAGTACCTCGAGGCGGCGGCGCTGGACGGGGCGGGCCGGTGGACCACGTTCTGGCGCGTCACGTTCCCGCTGCTGCGGTTCGCGCTGTTCTTCGTCACCGTGACGACGCTGATCGGCTGGCTGCAGTTCTTCGACGAGCCGTACGTGCTCACCAAGGGTGGTCCCGTCGGCGCGACGACCTCCGTGTCGCTGTTCATCTTCAAGAACGGCTTCAGCCTCAACCAGTTCGGCTACGCGAGCGCCGGTTCGATCGTGCTGTTCGTGATCATCGCCGCGGTCACCGCGGTCCAGCTCCGGATGCGCAGGTCCGACGATGCTTGAGCACCGCCGCCCCGTCCTCGTGGTGACCGGCGCCCTGCTCGCGGCGGGAGCGCTCATCACCTCGTTCCCGTTCGTCTGGATGGTCACCAGCTCGCTCAAACCGGCGACCGAGGCGGTCTCGGTACCGCCCAGGTTCTGGCCGAGCGAGCCGACGCTCGCCGCCTACGTCCGGCTGTTCACCGAGCTGGACTTCAGCCGCTACCTCGTGAACACGATCGTGGTGACGCTGCTCGGCGGTGTCGGGCTGTTCTTCATGGCGATGGCCGGCTACGGGTTCGCGAAGTACCGGTTCCGCGGCAGCGGCACGCTGTTCCTCCTGGTGCTGATGACGCTGATGATCCCGGTCCAGGTCACGATGATCCCGACCTACCTGATCCTCAACGAGGTCCACCTGACCAACACGCTCGTGGGGATCGCTGCGCCGACCCTGGTGAGCGCGTTCGGGATCTTCCTGTTCCGCCAGTTCATGGCGACCATCCCGGACGAGCTGCTGGAGGCGGCCCGGTTGGACGGGGCAGGGGAGATGCGGATCTTCCTGCAGATCGTCCTGCCGCTGTCCCGGCCGATCATCGCCGTGCAGGCCGTGCTGACGTTCATCGCCGGCTGGAACAGCTTCCTGTGGCCGCTGATCATCGCGACCGAGCAGGACAAGTACACGCTGTCGGTCGGGCTCTCGCTCCTGAACCAGCAGATCACCGTCAACCCGACCCTGCAGATGGCCGGTGCGTCCCTGATGGTCGTGCCGATCATCGTGGTGTTCGTCATCTTCCAGAAGCACATCGTGCAGGGCTTCACCATGTCGGGCCTGAAGTGAGCACCGGTCGCCCCGGTGAGCGTCAGGACGCCCGACGAGCTCGAGAGGACCACCCGGTGATGGAGCCTGCCCGCATGCCCGACCGCGTCACGCCGCACGGCTTCGTGCGGGCGGCCGACGGCCTGATCGTGGGCCCCGACGGGACGCCGCTGCACCTTCGCGGGGTCGGCCTGGGGACGTGGCTGCTCCCCGAGGGGTACATGTGGGGCTTCGGCGACGCGGCAGCCTCGCCCCGGCAGATCGAGGCGCTCGTCGTCGACCTCGTCGGGCAGGAGCGCGCCCGAGCGTTCTGGCGTGAGTTCCGCGACGCCTTCATCACGCGCCAGGACGTCGAGCTGATCGCCGCGAGCGGCTTCGACCACGTGCGCGTGCCGATCAACTGGCGGGTGCTGGTCACGTCCGACGGGGACTGGCTCGAGGACGGCTTCGCGTTGATCGACCGGCTCGTCGGCTGGTGCCGCGACGCGGGCCTCCTCGCCCTCTTCGACCTGCACGGTGCACCGGGCGGCCAGACCGGAACCAACATCGACGACTCCGCAGGGCGGCCGGAGCTCTTCATGGACGCCCGGAACGTCGAGCTGACCGTCGCGCTGTGGCGCGAGATCGCGCGGCGCTACCGGGACGAGCCCACGGTGCTCGGCTACGACCTGCTCAACGAGCCGCTGCCCAACGAGTGGCAGCACCGGTTCCCGGACCAGCTCGTCGAGGTCTACCGGCGCATCACGGCTGCGATCCGCGAGGTCGACGGCAACCACCTGGTGATGTACGAGGGCACGCACTGGGCGACCGGCTGGGAGATCTTCACCGAGGTCTGGGACCCGAACTCGGCGCTGCAGTTCCACAAGTACTGGTCGGCGCCGAGCCGGGCGTCCGTCGAGGGCTACCTCGAGGTCGGGCGCCGGCTCGGCCTCCCGGTGTACATGGGCGAGGGTGGGGAGAACTCGCCGGAGTGGCTGGCCGCGGCCCACCAGCTGTACGAGGACTGCGCGATCGGCTGGAACTTCTGGACCTGGAAGAAGATCGACACCCGCACCTCACCGCTCTCCGTCGACCCGCCGGACGGGTGGGACCGGGTGGTGGACCACGCCGCCGGGCGCGGTGCGCCTCCGAGCCCGGCCGAGGCCGAGCGGATCCTGGACGACCTGCTCGCGAACCTGGCGGTCGAGCGCTGCACGCCTCGCCCGGAGATCACCGCGGCGCTCTTCCGCCGCGCCCCGGTGACCCTGCCCGCCTACGGCTTCACGTTCCTCGGCGCGGGACGCTCGTACCGGACCTCCGGCGCGACGGCCGACCCGGCGATCCGGCCCGGCGACGCCGTCGAGCTGCGCACGCGGGACGGCTCGCTCGTGCCGCGGTTCGAGTACCTCCCCGACCGGTCCCCCGAGGAGGTGATCGTCGCCGACCTCGCCGCGGGCGACTGGCTCGCCTTCAGCGTCGAGCTCGGCGCCAGGCCCTGGCGGGTCGTCGTCGTGGCCGACCGCGGGCGCCCCGGCGTGGAGGTGGACGGCCGGCCGATCGAGATCGGCGCCGACGGGGGCGCGACCGAGGGTCGCCGATGGTCCGGTGAGCACCTGGCGTCGCGTGCCGGGCGCGTCACCGTGCGGGTGAGCGCCGTCGGAGGCGACCTGACGATCGCGGCGCTCTCGGTCGAGGAGCGCGCGTGAGTGCCGCCCCCGGGCTGCCGGGCGCCTCGGCGGCCGTCGACCGAGCGCGGCCCCCGGCGGATGCGGCCTACCGCGACCCTCGGCGGTCCGTCGAGGAACGGGTCGCGGACCTCCTTGCCCGGATGACCCTGGCGGAGAAGGTCGGGCAGATGCTCCAGCTCGACGCCCGCGGCGGGGTCCGCGAGCCGGTGGTCGAGCTGTGCGCCGGGTCCCTCCTGCACACCTCACCCGCCTCCGTGCTGGAGGCGCACGACCTCGCCGCCCGGACGAGGCTCGCGATCCCGCTGCTGATCGCCGAGGACTGCATCCACGGGCACTCCTTCTGGGAGGGCGCGACGATCTTCCCGACCCAGCTCGGCATGGCCGCGACCTGGGACCCGGACCTCCTCGAGCGCGCCGCCCGCGCGACGGCCGTGGAGGTCGCGGCGACCGGTGTGCACTGGACGTTCTCCCCGGTCCTCGACGTCGCCCGGGACCTGCGCTGGGGGCGCGTCGACGAGACCTTCGGCGAGGACCCCTTCCTCGTCGGGGAGCTCGGATCGGCGATGGTCCGTGGCTACCAGGGCGAGGGTCTGTGGGACCCGTCCGCGGTCCTCGCGACCGCGAAGCACTTCGCCGGCTACTCCGAGACCCAGGGCGGTCGCGACGCCAGCGAGGCCGACCTGACACCGCGCAAGCTGCGGTCCTGGTTCCTGCCGCCGTTCGAGCGCGTCGCCCGCGAGGGCTGCGGTGCCGTGATGCTCGGCTACCAGGCGATCGACGGTGTGCCGGTCACGGTCAACGGCTGGCTGCTCGACGGGGTCCTCCGCGGCGAGTGGGGATACCGCGGTGCGCTCGTGACCGACTGGGACAACGTCGGCCGGATGGTCTGGGAGCAGCAGGTCTTCGCCGACGACGTGACGGCCGCCGCGGCGGCCGTGCGCGCCGGGAACGACGTCGTGATGAACACGCCCGCGTTCTTCCGCGCCGCGCAGGAGGCCGTGGCCCGCGGCCTGCTCGACGAGTCCGCGATCGACCGGGCCGTCGCCCGGATCCTCGCCCTCAAGATCCGGCTCGGGCTCTTCGAGGACCCCCGGCGCCCCGACCTCGCGCGCCAGCGCGCGGTGATCGGCTCGGCGGAGCACCGGGCCCTCGGCCTCGAGGTGGCCCGACGGTCCCTCGTGCTGCTCCGCAACGACGGCACCCTCCCGCTCGTCGACCGAGGTGGCCGGGGCGCCGGCGGGCGTGCCGTGGGCGACCCGACGGTGCCGCGCCGCATCGCCGTCGTCGGGCCGAACGCCGACGATGCGGCGACGCAGCTCGGCGACTGGGCGGGCAGCTCCGGGCAGGTGGACTGGATGCCGCACGGCCACCCGCGGCGGATGACCACCACCGTGGTCGACGGTCTGCGAGCGCTGGTGCCGGACAGCTGGGACGTCGTGCACGCGCGAGGTGCCGAGATCCTCACCATCGGGCCGGACCCCGAGGGGCCCACCTTCCCCGACGGTCAGCCTCGCCCGCCCGTCGTGCACCCGGCCGAACCGGATCCCGGGCTCCTCGCCGAGGCGGTCGAGGCGGCGACGGCGTCCGACCTGGTCGTCGCGGTGGTCGGCGATCGGATCGAGCTCGTCGGGGAGGGCCGGTCCACGGCGACCCTGGAGCTGGTCGGCGCGCAGACCGCCCTGCTCGACGCCGTCGTCGGGACGGGCGTCCCGGTCGTGGTCGTGGTGGTGGCCTCCAAGCCGCTCGTCCTGCCACCGTCGGTGGACCGCGCCGCGGCCCTCGTGTGGGCGGCGAACCCGGGCATGCAGGGCGGCCGTGCCGTGGCCGAGCTGCTCCTCGGGCTCGTGGAACCGACCGGACGCATGCCGGTGTCGGTGCCCCGCCACGTCGGGCAGCAGCCCACCTACTACAACCAGGTGCGTGGTCAGCACGGCTCCCGCTACGCCGACCTCACGCAGCGCCCGGCCTTCTGCTTCGGCGAGGGGATGAGCTACACGGCGGTCGAGTACGCCGGCCTCGAGGTGCTCACCCCGGTCGTCGGCCCGAACGACGCCGTACGTGCCCGCGTGACCCTGCGCAACGCCGGCCGCCGGCCCGCGCTGGAGACGGTCCAGGTGTACGTGACCGACCTGGTGACCTCGGTCACCTGGGCCGGACGTGAGCTCAAGGCGTTCCGTCAGGTCCCGCTGGCACCCGGCGAGGAGCGCGTGGTCGAGCTCGCGGTCGAGGTGCACGACTGCTCGCTCGTGGACGCCGAAGGGCGGCGGGTGGTGGAGCCGGGCGGCTTCGCGATCGCCGTCGGGCCGTCGTCCTGGGTGGACGACCTGCTCGTCGACCGGTTCGTGGTCGAGGCTCGGGGGCCGGCCGGCCCGGGGGCCCCGGCACGGACCGGCGGGCGCGACTCCCGCGGGGCCCGCACCTAGAGTCGAGAGATGGCGTCGTCGGGGCCTCGCGAGCGTTCGATCGGGGTCGTCGGCGCGACGGCCATCGGGATCGGCGGCATGGTCGGCGGCGGGATCTTCGCGGTGCTCGGCGTCGCGGCGACGCGGGCCGGGAGCGCGACGCCGATCGCGTTCGTGGTCGCGGGCGTCGTCGCCGGGCTCACGGCGTTCTCCTACGCGCGGCTCTCGGTGCGGTTCCAGAGCAGCGGCGGCACCGTCACGTTCGTCGACCGGGCCTTCGGGGTCAGCGAGGTGACCGGGAGCCTGAACATCCTGCTGTGGATCGGGTACGTCGTGACGACCGCCCTCTACGCCTCGGCGTTCGGCAGCTACGCGGCGGCGCTCGTCCCCGGGGGCACCCAGCCGAGCGCCGCGCTGCTCCGGCTGCTGATCGCCGCGGGGGTGATGGTCCCGTGGCTGATCAACCTCGCCGACGCGCGCCTGGTGGCCCGGTCGGAGAGCGCCGTCGTGGCGATCAAGCTCGCGATGCTGATGATCGTCATCGCGGCCGGGCTGCCCTCGGTCTCGGCGGACCGGTTCCAGCCGGGGACCGGGGTGTCGGCGCTGTCCGTGCTCGCCGCCGGGATGCTGATCTTCGTCGCCTACGAGGGTTTCGAGCTGATCGCCAACGCGTCCGCCGACGCCGTCCGGCCGGCGAGGACGCTGCCCCGGGCGCTCGCCGCGTCGGTCGGTCTCGTGACGGTGCTCTACGTGGTGATCGCGGTCGTCACCGTGGGGTCGCTGTCCCCGGCCGAGATCGCGAAGGCCGCCGACTACGCGCTCGCCGAGGCCGCGTCGAGCTCGCTCGGGCAGTTCGGGTTCACGCTCGTGGCGGTCTCCGCGGTGCTGGCGACGCTGTCCGCGATCAACGCGACGCTCTACGGCACGGCCCGGCTGAGCTTCACGATCGCGTCGGAGGGCGAGCTGCCGCGAGCGCTGGACACGCTGACCTGGAACCAGCCCGTGGGCCTGCACATCACCGCGGTCCTGGCGGTCGCGCTCGCGGTGTCGATGCCGGTCGCGAGCATCTCCGCGATGGCGTCGGCGATCTTCCTCGCGGTGTTCGCCGGGGTGAACGCGGCCGAGCTCGTCACCGAGGACGCGCGCGGCGCCAAGGTGGTCGCCGGTGCCGGGGTGCTCGGCTGCGCGGTGTCGCTCGTGGTGCTCGTCGTCGACTCGGTGCGGCAGGACCTCGCCGCGATGCTGGTGCTCGTGGTGCTCGTCGCCGGCGCGCTGGTCGGCGAGCACCTCGTGCTGCGCCCGCGCCGCAGCCGGCCGCTCGACCTCGCGCACACGGTGCGCCCGGACGCGTGAGGCGACTGCCTGTCTGACCCGGGTGCGACCGTGGCGGCGCGACAAACCGAGCCTCGAGGAGACGCCGTGCCTGTCCCGAACCTGTTCCTGGTCTACGTCACCGATGTCGAGCGAGCGGCTCGCTTCTACCGCGAGCTCTTCGACATCGAGCCGATCATGACCACCCCGCGCTACGTCCCCTTCGAGATCGCGCCCGGCGTCGTCTTCGCGCTCTGGAGCGGACGTGGCGAGGCGGTCGCGCCGGACACCCCGCGGACCGGTGAGGTCGGCCTCATGGTGCCGCGAGCTCCGGGTGCGGTCGACGAGCTCTTCACCGAGTGGGTCGCGAAGGGAGCTGCCGTGGTCGAGGAGCCGCACGACGACGTGTTCGGGCGCACCTTCGTGGTCGCCGACCCGGACGGGAACCTCATCCGGGTCGCGCCGGTCGACTGAGACCAGGGCGTGAGCCCTGGCCGCGGGCGGGGCGCCGGGTCAGGTGAGCTGCTCGCTGATGCGCCAGAGTCGCTCCCGGATCTCGGGGTCGTAGGCGTCGGGCAGCGCGCGGGCCTCGGCGGTGCGGTCGTAGAACCTGCCCGTGATGCCGTCCAGGGCGGGGCCGCGGACCAGACGATCGGTGGCGTCCAGGCCGGTCTCGAGGCTGTCGATGCTGTACCCGACCGAGTCGAGCACCATCTTGGTGGGCATGAACGTCGCCGGGTGGAGGCTGTTGACCGTCACCCGGGCAGGGTCGAGCCGCGCGGCCAGGCTGAAGCCGTAGGTGATCAGGGCGAGCTTGGACTGCCCGTAGGCGCGTACGCCGCTGTAGTCGCGGGCGAGCGTGAGGTCGTCGAAGGCGATCGGCGCCTGACCGATCGACGCGACGTTGACGATCCGGGCCGGGCCGTTCGCACCGAGCAGGGGCAGGAGCCTCTGGGTGAGGGCGAACGGCGCGAGGTAGTTCACGGCGAACCGGAGCTCGTTGCCGTCGACGGTGAGCCGGCGGGTGGTGCCGTCGGGCTCGCCCGCTCCCACCCCGGCGTTGTTGACCAGCACGTCGATCCGGTCGGTGATCGCGGCGACGTCGTCGGCCAGGCGGCGCACCTGCGTGAGGTCGGCCAGATCGGCACGCACGGTGTCGACCCGGGCGGGTCGGTCGGCGAGCTCGCGGCGCAGCCCGGCGAGGCGGTCCGGGTCGCGGCCGTGCAGGACCAGGCGGATCTGCGGGTCGGTGGCCAGTCGGCCCGCGAGGGCTCGGCCGAGCCCGTCGGTGGCGCCGGTCAGGACGACGACGCGTTCACTCCACCGGGCCATGGTTCTCTCCTTCGGCTGGTGTGCCGGCACGGGCTACCGCGGGGGCGAGGAGGTCGAGCAGGGCGGCCGCGTCGTCCTCGCCGGGTGTGCGGTCGGTGGCCAGCGTCCGGTACCAGATCGTGCCGAACACCAGGTCTGCGATCAGGTCGTCGGGCAGTCGGGCCGGGGCCTCTCCGCGGGCCCGCGCGCGGTCGAGGACCTCGGCCAGCGCTGCACGCCGGCGCTCGAGGAAGTCGACGCGGAAGCGGGCTCCGAAGTCGGGGTCGAGCTGCGCCTCGGCCATCAGGCCCCGCAGGGCCTCGCCGACCCCCGGCGCGGCCAGGAGGGCGAAGGAGTCGCGCAGGAACTCGGTGAGCTCGGCCCGGTACGAGCCGCGGTCGGCCACCGACACCCGGAGGTCGGCCGTGACCGCGAGCGCCTCGAGGAGCACGTCCGTCTTGCTCGGCCACCACCGGTAGATGGTCTGCTTGCCGACACCGGCACGCGCTGCGATCCCCTCGACGGTCAGGTTCCGGACGCCGTCGACCCGGGTGATCTCGAACGCCGCGGTGAGGATCGCGCGGCGTGACGTCTCGTTCCGCTTGGGTCCTCGCCGGGCGGGCTCGGCTCGTGCCATGCCGGGAGCGTACCAAATGCGAGACGTGGCGGTTCGAGTTTCGGTCGCTCCGGCACAGGCGCACACCCCGCGGCGTCGGCGCCGCGCCGGAGGTCGTTACCGGTCGAGGACCCGGAGCAGCCGATCGATCGCGCCCGGGTCGTCCCCGCACCGGGCGAACAGGCGCAGCTGGTCGGCGGCGGCCTTGCGCCACGCGCGGGGCGCCACGATCGCCGACGCCGCGGCGTAGAGCCGCTCCGGCTCGCCGAGGTCGGGTCGGTCGCCGAGCAGCGCGTCGTGCAGTGCGAGCTCGGCGACGGTGACCGCCGGCCAGAACGCCCGCGGGTCCGCCCGGGCCTCGCGCACGGCGAAGAACAACGCCACGGGCAGCGTCTGCCGGATCTCGTCCGCGTGCGCCGCGTCGTGGCCGAAGTGCTGCAGGTCCAGGCGCAGCGCGGCGACCAGGTTGACGCCGTCGTAGTAGCTCGGCTCGGCGAGGAAGCCGGCCCGGTACAGCGACGCCATGCGCTGCAGCGCCGCCTCGGCGTCGACCGGGTCGTCGTGCTCGAGGGCCCAGCCGAACTGGCGCTTGGCGACCCCGGCTGCGATCCCGCACGTCTCCTCGGAGTCCCCGAAGCTCGTCCGGGCCTCGTTGAGGAGCTGCTCGGCAGTCGACCACCGCTCGACCGGGTCCCCTGCGGCCCCGCCCGCCTCGGCGAGCGCCTGCCCCGACCTGCCGAGCAGCAGCGCGCGCTGCTGCAGCCAGGTCAGTCGTAGCGCGTCCGTCGCGCCGGGCTCGGCCCGGTGGAAGAGCTCCTCCGCCTCGTCCAGGGCGCCCTCGTCGCTCAGCGCGACCGCGAGCTGGAGCCGCAGACCGAGCAGCGCGTGCTCGGGCAGGGTCTCGGCGTCGAGCCGGGCGGCAGCCGCGCGCAGCCGGTCGACCGACGAGGAGCTGATCGCGGCGCGCACCTCGGCGCGCAGGGCGGACTCGGTCGACAGGTCGTCGTCGAGGTCGCTGCGGCGCCGCAGCCTCCCGGCCTCGTCGCGTTCGAAGAGGGCCAGCACCGGGCTGTCGATCGTGGCGCTCGCCAGGACTCCTTGGAGCACGCGGCGCAGCTCGGTGACCGCCGCGGTGGCCTCGTCGTCGGTGACGCCGTCCCGGTCCACGGCGAACGTCACGTGACGGTTCGGCCTGAGGTCGAACGGAACGCTCTGCACGGTGCTGACCCCGGCGACGCGCGGGCGGGTCACCACCGTCGCGCGCCGGGCGAGGGCGTGGCGGATGCCCAGCTCGTAGGCGACGTTGGCGTTGCCGGTGAGCAGGTCGGCGACCACGAGGTCGGACGACGCGAGCGCATCGATCATGCCGATGTGGATGATCCCGCTGTCGGCCTCGAGGTCGGCGCGCTGCCACTCCAGGTCGAGGTCCTCGAGCACCGGGACGTAGACCCGGTCGAACGTCGCGTCGCAGTCGACGAAGCGTCGGGTGTCGGGGTCGAACTTCCGGCCGTACGGCATCGCGACGAAGGCGGTGGGCCGCCCCTCGGGGGTGGCCGTCGGGTCGAGGTCGAGGGTCAGGACCCCGCGTTCCTCGGCGGCGGCGGCGAGGTCGTCGCTCACCGACGCCGGCTCGGACGCAGCGGGCCGGACGACCAGGCACCACACCTGCTCGTCGGGCTCGGCGAGCGCAGCTGCGCGGTCGAGCATCCGGCGGTTGTGCCGTCGGTAGACGTCCGCCGTGCCCTCGGCGTCGTCGTGCTCCTCGACGGCCGGGTCGGCGAGGTCCAGGAGCAGCCGGTCGTAGCGGTCGGTCCAGGCCGCGCCTCGGGACTCGACGCTGGTGCGGCGGAACGTCGCGCGGTCGTGCGGGAGCACGAGGCGCACCGGGACCTTCTCGAGCCGGGCGGCGCGCGCGATCAGCAGGTCGGCTCCCGACGCCGCCGCGCCGAGCACCATCCGTGGCCGGACGCGGGAGAG
This sequence comes from Actinotalea endophytica, assembly GCF_025717005.1. GTDB lineage: Bacteria > Actinomycetota > Actinomycetes > Actinomycetales > Cellulomonadaceae > Actinotalea. Next base: position 43,596 of record NZ_JAOVZU010000007.1, on the reverse strand, counting down.
CAGACGCCGGCACCGCTCGGCCACGTCCGCGACAGCGGTCTCCGGGAAGCGGGCGGGCGAGGTCTCTGCGGCGTCCACCTGGACGCCGCCGTACACGAGGATCATCGGGCCTCCTCCGGGCCGCTCCTCGCCGGGGCTGGAGCCCTCGGCGCGGGTGCCGTGGCCAGTATCGCAGCCGGTCCCCCGCGAGACGGGGTCTGGGCGGGCCCCGGGACGGCGGCTAGCGTGGGCGGGCAGGAGGCGCCACCGACGGTCGCGCGGCCTGCGCACGGTGGCTGTTCCGACATGTACCGGATCGTGGAGTCGCTCAGCGGTGAGACCAGGGGCCACGCGGGGCGCTACCTGCTGACCGCGCTCGGGCTGGTCTGCCTCGTCGTCGCGTTCGCGGCGTGGATCGTCCTGATCGCGCTCGTCACGGTCCCGGCGATCATGCTCGGCACCGGTGACCTGTCCCTGGACGATGCGACGCTCGACGCCGGCCTCGTCGCCACGATCGCGGTCTCGGCGCTGCTGGGCTTCGTGATGTGGCGACTGGGCGTGCGGCTGATCCGCGGTCAGCGTCACCTCGTGCTGTACCTGCGCAAGTTCGGGTTCACCGGTGCGTCGGCGGCGATGAGCTCCGCGATCGCGTCCGGCCTCGGTGCGCGGTGGCGCCTGGTGACCCTGGACGACAACGACGCGGCACCGCTCGGGGTCGCGAGTGGCCGGCGCTGGGTGGTGCGCCTGCTGAGGCTCGCCCTGGTGGCGCTGGCCGTCTACCTCGTCTTCCAGGCCGTGCAGTGGCTGCAGAGCGATCCGATGGGCGACGTCGCGGGGGAGGCCGCCGACGCCGCGGTGGAGCAGGCCCGGGCCGAGGGCGAGAGCGAGTTCGGCGCGGCGATCCAGGGGATCTTCGCCGGGGCGTTCGCGGCGGCCATCGGGGCCCTGATGGTGGGACTCGTCGTGGTGTTCTTCGGGCTCCTGATCGCCGTGCCGGCCGCCGGCGGCCTGGCGCTCACCGCGGTCGGGCGTTCGGCCCGCCAGGCCGAGCGGTCCAAGGCGATCGCGATCACCCGCGAGTCGCAGGTCGAGCCCACGTGCCGCCGTCTGCGGCGGCGGGTGCGGCGGGTGCTCGCACCGCGCATCACGATCGCCCGGGTCGCCGACCGGTTGTGGCAGCTGGTCGTGCTGCGACTCGCCGCGACCAGCGACGCGGTGATCGTCGACATGTCGTTCCCGACCGAGAACCTCGTGTGGGAGGTCTCATCGATGCTGCGGGCGCGCGCCTGGGTGATGCTCGTCGGCCGGCGTGACCGGCTGGCGGCGATCGCTGCCGATCCCGCACCGGCCGCGGTCGAGCTGCGGCGACTCCTCGGCGAGCGGGAGGTCGTCGGGTACGACCCGGACGACCTCGAGGCCTTCAGCGTCGGCCTGCGTCGTTCCTTCGGCGTGCTGGACGAGCGGATCCGCACCGCGGCCTGACGGCGGTCGGGTCGCGGGTGGGTACCTCGGACGCGATGGGGGGTGGGGGCTGGGTGGGCATGCCGTTCTGGCGCGCAGACCCGGGAGGACCGCACGATCGTCGACGATGCGCACGGGTCGGGCACCCGTCCACCGGCGCCCTTCGAGCTCCTAGGGGTGCTCGAGAGGCTTGACGCTCTCGTCAGGTGGGCGCCTCCGGACCGCGGGCTCAGCGCGCACCCTGCGGCATGACCGCGCGGGTCCGGTGGCCGAGTTCGCTGGTCGGAGCCGAGTTCGCTGGGTGTGGTCAGCGAACTCGGCCACAGCCAGCGAACTCGTGGACAGGGTTGCGCTCTTCGGCGTGACCGCGCACATCGGAGTGTGCCGCTCGTCGCACCTCGATCGCCGTCACGGTTGCTCGTGGGGTCCGACCCGGCGGATCTCGCCGGCCATGTGGGGCTCAGGCCGCGGTCAGGAACCCGTCGAAGTGTGCGCGGTCCACCGCGCGCTCGGCGAGCTTCATGCCGACCCGCTGCAGGTCGCCGATGTGCGCCACGGAGTCCAGCCGCTGCACGTCCGCGGGGTCGATGTCCGGCAGCCCGAGGGCCGCGAGCCCGGACTCGGTGAGCTCGGCGTCGTACGAGACGTAGGTGAAGAGCCGGGGCTCCAGCACACCCGGTGTGCCGATCAGGGCCCCGACCTCCCGGTCGAGCGGGTCGCCGTGCCGGCAGCGGCCGAAGACGCGGCACAGCAGGTCCTGCTCGTGCAGCGCGGCAGCCATCAGGGCCGCCGGCGCTGACGCCGCGTTGTACAGCAGGTTCATCTGGTCCGGGCGCAGGCGGTCGTCGGCCTTGGGGGCGTACCCGGTGCCGACCGAGACGACCAGGAGGTTCTCCTCACCCGTGGGCCAGCCGAGCCCGTAGGCGGGCAGGGTGGCCTGGAGGAACAGCTGGAACGCCGGGTTGTTGTACATCGTCAGCCCGCCGTCGACGAAGACGAACGCGTGCTCGCCGACCGGGACCACCTCGGGCGGGAAGAACACGGGTGCGGCGGCCGACGCGCGGACGAGCTGCCACAGCGGCAGGTTCAGGTTGCAGTCGGGCCGGCCGGGGTCGTTGTACGGGGCGCCCGGCGTGTTGCTCAGGGGCCACGGGGAGTCGGTGGTCGCGTTGCGCAGCACCATCATCAGCAGCGTGCGCAGGCGCTCGTCGCCGAGCGTGACGTCGGCCCCGAGCGTGTCCTGGAGCATGCCCTGAAGGCGCGTGCTGTCGTACTTGTAGCGGAACTGACGCAGCAGCGAGGCCCGGTCGAACATCTCCTCGCCGTGCAGGGCGTAGAGCTCGCGCAGCGCGTCGACCCGCATCCCGCGAGCGACCCCGGCCGCGATGATCGCACCGGTGCTCGTTCCGGCGACGTAGTCGAAGTAGTCCGCGAGGACGAAGTCGTCGCCCGCGCCGAGCTCGCGCCGCAGCATCACCTCGAGCCTGGCCAGGACCTCGAGGCTGAGGACGCCTCGGATGCCCCCGCCGTTCAGCGCCAGCAGCTTCTTGGGGCCGGGTGCGGTCACGCGATCCAGGTAGCTCACGGTCTCCTCCACCACAACGGTTCGGGGCGTGAAGGGCGGCGTCGCCCTGTGCCGGAGCCTACCGACGCCGGCCGGTCGGCGGCAGGGCGCCGAGAAGTATTTACCTAGATCGCGGCCAGGAATATGGTCGAGACGTTGCCCGCGAGACGGCGCTCGGCAGGGCCTGTCTCGTGCAGACCTACCGAGCACCCTGCGAGCGGAGGTCGCGCAGGTGCCGCAGTGACCGGAGGGACCGGAGCGTGGTGACCTGGACATCGCCGGGGCGCGGGTACGTGACCAGCCCGTTCGGCCCTCGACGCACGTCGATCCCCGGTGCGACGACCTGGCACCGGGGCGTCGACATCGGTGCCGGCGGGAAGCCGGTCCCGATCTGCTCGGTCGGGCCGGGCGTGGTCGCCGCCGTGGGCAACAACACATTCCGCGGCCTGTGGGTGGTGGTGCGTCACGACGACGGCTCGCACACGACCTACCAGCACCTCGCCGTCCGGCTCGTCACCCCGGGCCGACGGGTGCGGGCCGGCACCCAGGTCGGCCGGATGGGTCACACCGGCACCGGGTCGGGCATCCACCTGCACATGGAGGCCTTCGCCCCGAACGTCCGGTGGATGCAGAACGGCACGGGCTGGTCGTCCGCGGGGGCGACCGCGCCGGACGTGTTCCTCCGGCAGCGCGGGATCGACCTCGGTCGTGCGCTCGCCGGGGCCGGGCCGGTGCGTGAGATCGGCGAGGCGCGCGCGGCGCCGACCGCTGAGAAGCCGACGGCCCGCCCACCTGTCCCGCACGAGGAGGACGACGAGATGATCGACGCGAAGGAGATGCTCCAGATCACCTACCGCCAGGAGTGCGGGCGGGACGCGACCGAGGAGGAGCTCTACCCGCGGCTGCGGCGGGTCGTCGCGGCCGAAGACCCGCGCGCCCAGCTCGCGACGGAGGTCGACTCGGTCGACGCCTCGACCGAGTCCAACCGGTTCGTCGTGCGCACGCTCTACCAGGACCTGCTCGGCCGGACCGGACGGGTCGAGGAGTGGGACCACTGGCTCGAGATGGTCCAGGCCAAGCCCGACAAGCGGCTCGACGACAAGGCGCACGAGGCCATCGTCAAGGGCATCAAGGAGTCCGAGGAGTACCGGGCCAAGCACCCGGAGGGGTGACCACGGCGCGCGAGGCGCCGGGCGACCGCGGGCCGTGGTCCCAACGCGCGCCCGTTCCCTGCACGCTGACGCCGACCTACACTCCGACGCGTGCGGGGCGTCCACCTGACCCGCCGCGAGCAGGAGACCCTGCATGCCGTGTCGCGGCGCCTGACCAACACCGAGATCGCCGACGAGCTCGGCGTCTCGGTCCGCACCGTGGAGTCGCACATCGCGTCGCTGCGGCGCAAGCTCCTCGTGGAGAGCCGCCGTGAGCTGATCGACGCCGCGCAGGGCTACCTCGGCCGGCCCGTGCCGGCCGCCGTCGACTCGTTCGTCGGGCGCGCCGGCGTGCTGGCGACGACGGGCGATCTGCTGGCCGAGGCGCGGTGGGTGACCGTCACGGGGCCCGCGGGGATCGGCAAGACCCGGGTCGCCCTCGAGCTGGCGCGCCACCGGCCGAGCGTCGTGGTGCCGCTCGAGCACGCCGAGCCGGACGGGGTGCTGCCCGCGCTCGCGGCGGCGCTCGCGGTGGACCGCGCGGTGCCCGCCAGGCTGCTGAGCACCTGCGCCGTGGCGCTCTCCGCGGCGGACCTGCTGCTGGTGCTGGACGACGCCGACCGGGTCGCCACCGAGGCGACCGGCGTGGTGCGGCAGCTGCTCGCCCGGGTCGACCGGCTGCGGGTGCTCGTCACGTCCCGTGCCGCGCTGAGGGGCCCCGGCGAGGTGATCGTCGAGCTCGACGGGTTGTCGGCGGAGCGGCCCGAGGACCCGGCCGTGCGGCTGTTCGTCGAACGGGCCCGCGCGGCGTCCCGCACGGTCGACCTGGCCGACCGCGACCGGGCCGCCGCGGTGTGCCGTCGGCTCGACGGCAACCCGTTGGCGATCGAGCTCGCAGCCGCCCGCACCAGGCACCTCTCGCTCGCCGAGCTCGACGCCCGGCTGGCCGACGGGCTCGCCTCCCTCGGCACCGCGGTGGACGGTGGCGAGCGCCACGCAGCCCTCGGCGCGGCGTTCGCCTGGACGTGGGACCTGCTGACCCCGGACCTGCGTCACGTGCTGGTGCACCTGGCCGCGCTGCCGCGGACCTTCGATCACGACCTGGCGGCTGCGGCCCTGGGCCGGCCGGTCGACCACGAGGTCAGCGAGCTCCTCGACCGCTCCCTGCTCGTGCGTGCGTCCGGCCCCGACGGGGCTGCCAGTCCGGACGCTCCGGCGCGCTACCGCGTGCCTGCTGCGCTGCGCGAGTTCGTCGCAGGCCACGCGCCCGACGGGCTCGCCGGGACGGTCGCGGCCAGGCACGCCCACCACCACGCGGCCGAGGCCGCCGCGATCGCGCGGACCGCGCGCACCGACGACGGTCCGGCGTCACGCGCCCGGGTGCGCACCCTGTGCCCCGAGATCGCCGCGGCGCTGACCTGGGCGGTCCGCTCCGGCGATCCGACCGCCTCCGAGATGGCCGAGGCGGTCGGCGTCGGGATCGAGCAGTACGGCCCCGAGCCGGCGATGACCCGAGCGCTCGCCGAGGCCGCGTCCGACGAGCGGCTGCGCGCCACGTGGTCGCCGAGGGTGCTCGCGGTGGTCGGGCGCGCGCTGGTGTTCACGGACCTGTCGCTGGTCGGGCAGCTCGCCGACCAGACCCGGTCGCTGGTGCCCCCTGAGGCCGCGAACCTGCCCGACGCCGACGCCGACGCCGACGCCGACCCCGACCCCGACGCCGACCGGCTCGCCGCGACCGAGCTCACCGCCCGCTACCTCACCTACCGCCACCGGCCCGCCGAGGCCCTGCCGCTGCTCGAGGAGGCGGCGCGGCTCGCCGCCGCGCTCGGAGACGACTGGGAGCGGGCCGCGGTGCTCCAGCTCACCGGCGCGGCCCTGCTCCGCGCGGACCCGACCGCCGTCGAGCGGGCGGTGGAGGTCTTCGACGAGGCCCGGCGCGCCTACGCGGCAGCGGGTGACGCGATGCACGTCGCGAACGTGCGCTACATGATGGCCGGGGCCGCAGCCGGGTCCGCGGACGAGGACCTGCGCCGACGCGGTGCGGCCTGGGCCGCCCAGGCCCTCGCCTACGGCCAGGAGCGTGGCAACGAGGTGGAGATCGGCCACGCCCTGCTGGTGCGGGCGCAGTCGGTGCTGATCGGACGCGAGGACGACCTGCTCGAGGCCGAGCGGCGCTTCCGGCGGGCGGGGGACCTGCGGTGCTTGAGCCGGAGCCTGGTCGCGCTCGCCCCGCTGCGCCCGGACCAGGCGGAGGGGCTGCTCCGGGAGGCGACCTCGGTCGGTGAGGCGAGCGGTGACGACCAGTGCCACCGGTCGGCGGTGGCCGCGCTCGCCACGTTGCTCTGGGAGGACGGCCGGCGGGACGAGGCGGCGGCCGTGCTGGGCGGTGCGGGGCGCTCGCTCGGGCGGGCGACGTACGCGGGCCTGGTCCCCGCCGGGCTCGAGCTCGAGGTCGCGCCGGAGGGTGCGTGACCCGACTTCCGTGTGTCGCACGGATGTCTGCCCGAGCGCGACACGGTCTGATCGGATCCATGACCGAGACGACGTTGCCCGAGGGCACTCTTCCGCACGACTGGCGCATGGTCGACGAGGGCTGGGGCCGCCGCTCCGCCGAGTTCGCGACCCTGTCCGAGCCCGCCAACTGCCGCGAGTACGTCGCGCTGCACCACGCACTCGACGTCCGGGCCGGTGACCGGTTGCTCGACGTCGCCTGCGGTGCCGGGCTCGCGCTCGAGCTCGCCGCGCTGCGCGGCGCGAGCTGTGCCGGGATCGACGCATCCGCGCGCCTGGTCGAGGTCGCGCAGCTGCGCAGCCCCGACGCGGACCTGCGCGTCGGCGACATGCATGCGTTGCCGTGGGGCGACGCGACGTTCTCCGTGGTGTCGAGCTTCCGCGGCGTGTGGGGGACCACACCCGGCGCGCTGGACGAGACCCGCCGGGTGCTGGTCCCGGGCGGGCGGCTCGGACTGACCGTCTGGGGCCACATCAAGGCCTCGCCGGGTGCGTGGGCGCTCGCGCCGTTCCGGCTCGCCGCCGACCCGCAGGTCCGCAACCAGGCGGCGATGGTCAGCCTCGGCCGGCCCGGGGTCGGCGAGCAGGTGCTCGCCCGGGCCGGCTTCACCGACGTCCGGCGCATCCGCGTGCCCTTCGCCTGGGAGTTCCCCGACCCCGCGACGTACGCGCGGACGCTCGCCTCGACCGGGCCGGCGTACGTTGCGATCCAGCAGGTCGGCGAGGAGCGGTTCCTCGCGGAGGCCGAGCGCACGGCCGTCGAGCACCGGCGCGCCGGGCTGCCGCTGCGCGCGGAGATCGAGGTCACCGGGTTCCTCGCCCGGACGGAAGGAGCGCGATGACCGACGGTGCCGGCTTCCTCGCCCCCGCCGAGCCCGACGACGCGGCCGAGGCGCTGTTCGCCGAGGACCTGGACGAACGCGGGTTCGTGATGAACGTCTCGCGGCTGTGGGCGTACGACGCCCGGGCTCTCGAGCAGATCTTCGGCGTCGCGAGGCGGGTGGCGCGTGACGCCGGTCTGAGCATCCGGCACCGCATGCTCGTCGTGCTGGCGACGTCGGCGGCCCGGGACAGCGCCTACTGCTCGCTGGCGTGGGTCACGAAGCTGCCCGACGAGCTGCCGCCGGCCACCGCGGCCGCGGTGGTCCGCGGCGACGACCGCCCGCGGGGCCTGGACGAGGCCGAGGTCGCGCTGGTGCGGTGGGCCCGAAGTGTCGCGTCCCGCCCCGCGGCGACGACCGCAGCGGACGTCGACGCGCTGCGCACGGCCGGCTGGACCGACGGCCAGGTGTTCGCGATCACGGTGTTCGCGGCGTTGCGGCTCGCGTTCGCCAGCGTCAACGACGCCCTCGGTGCGCTGCCCGACCCGGAGCTCGAGCCGCTCGCACCGCGCGCTCTGAAGCAGGCGCTCGACCACCCGTTCCTGCGGCGCTCGCGGTCCTGATCCCTGCGCCGCTCGCGGTCCTGACCCGACGACGCCCGCGGGCCCGAACGGACGAGGCCCGCCACGCCCGAGGGGTGCGGCGGGCCTCGTCGGTACCAGGCCCGGGTCAGTAGCTGAAGGCCGTCGCGCCCTCGTCCCCGATCCACTGCCACATCGGGATCGTGCCGCCGAGCTCGACCCCGTCGATCAGCTGCTGCCCGGCGAGTCCGCGCGCGCTCACGCAGATCGGGCAGGCCAGCATCGTGCCGCCGGCCGCGTGGTATCGCTCCAGCAGCTCCGGGATCGTGGGGCAGCCCTCGCACGCGGTGCCGATCGCCACGCCCGGCACGGCGAGCCGCACGGCCTCCTTGGTGAGGAACATCAAGGTCTCGCGCCCGGTCTCGGCCGCGCCGACCGCGACCAGCAGGGCCACCGTGACCTTCTCGGTGTCCTCCATGCCCGTGGTCAGCGAGACCACTGCCTTCGTGCTCATGCATCCTCCTCGTCGCGGACCGGGCCGCCGCGGGACCCGCGGCGGAGGGCCCGGCCTCGGTGACGAGCCTCGCGAGCGACGCCGCCCGAGACATCCGTGCGGTGCACGGAGATCTGTCGGCCGGGCAGGCCGGCGGGGCCGGCGCACGCGCGACGGTCACGGGCGAGGCGCGGGCCGACGGCCCGGGTTCGACGGCGAGGTGCGGCGGTCAGCCGTCCAGCTCGGCCGAGAGCGCCTCGACCGGTGCGCGGCGTGCGGCCGCGGCGGCCGTCCGTGGGTCTGCGCCCGCGAGCACGTCGTCGATCGCGTCCCGGTACTGGTCCGCGGCCGCCTCGACCGCGTCGAGCGCGGCGTCGAGCAGTGCGGCGAGCTGGTCCGGGTCCAGCTCGAGCTCGTCGAGGACCACCGCGAACCGGGCCGCCACGGCTGCGGTCGCCAGGTCGACCTCCAGGGCGGCGTCCAGCAGGTCGGCCGTCCCGCGCACCACGAGCTCGCTGACCGCAGCCAGCGACTCGGCGGGCACGAGCACCGGGTGCACCGCGTAGAACGTCACCGCCCGGGCGACCGGCCGGACGACGGCGAGCACCTGGCCGGCGGACGCCGACGACACGTCGATCGTGGACAGGTCCGGGTCGATCTCGAGGCTGCGGCCCGCCTGCACCAACGCCTCGGCGACCTCGTCGAGGAACATCATGGGCCGCCCGCCCCACCGGCGTTCGCCAGGTTGGCGTTGTTCGCGGCGAGTGCCGCAGCCATGATCTTCTCCCGCAGCGCCTCGCGCAGGAAGTCGATCCACTCGGGGGAGTTGCGCCGCGGGGTCCGCTTGAGCTCGGCCTCGAGGGCCTCGACGGTCAGGGACTCGACGAACCGCGCGATCGCCGGCGGGTCGGCCTGGTCGGGGAGCTGGAGGTCGCCGACCGCACAGGCGACGCCGGCCGGGAGCGCCTCGCCGGAGGCGTGCGCGGCGGTCCGCTCCGTGAGCTTGCCGCGCTTCTCGGTCGCGAAGATCATCCTGATCCGCCAGCCCAGGCCCCGGTTGGTCTTGGTGTTGTCGCCGAGCTTCCCGTTCGCGGCCTGGGTGTTGCGCGCCGTGGCGAGCTCGCCGGACTCCTTCCAGGCGCCCTTGGCGTCGCTCAGCTTGTCGGTGACCGGTCCTGCCTTCTTCTTCAGGTCCTCGAACACCGACTGCGGGTCCGCGTTGGTGTCCATGCCCTTGAGCACCACGTCGCGGATCTTCAGCAGGAGGGCGTCGTCGCTGGTCTGCTCGGGTTCGGTGTCGGTGGTCTTCTTCGCCGTCGGGTCGAAGGGCTTCACGGGCTTCGGCTTGATCCGCTTCACGTAGTCGGCGGTGATCGGCTTGCCGTCGATCCGGTAGCTCGACAGGAACAGCAGGGCCGTCGGGTCGCCCGCGGCCGCCTTCAGGATGATGCCGTCGACGGCCATCTTCGGGTGCCGGCGCAGCTCGTCCTCGGCGCCGCCCTCGAGGTGCATCACCGCCGACTCCTTCTCCGCCGTCTTGGCCATGGCGTTGAGCACCTTGCTCGCGATGTAGTGCGCGATCTTGTGCAGGTTGTCGATCACGGCCGTGGCGGCCTTGATCGCCGCCGGGATCCCGAACCCGCCCGCGGAGGCGACCTGGGCGACCGAGGCGCTGAAGTTGAGGATCGTCACGCCCAGCGACCAGCACTTCTGCTCGAGGTGCTTGGTGTAGACCTGCGAGACCTTCATCAGCGGGTAGACCATGACGTTGACCTTGTCGGTCGACCCGGCACGGGCCTCGAACATGGTCAGGTCGGTCTCGCGCTGGCGCATGCCTGCGGCGGCCACCTCGGTGATGCCGCTGACCATCCCGAGCGCCGAGGACGCGATGTCGAGCCCGGGGACCACCGCCTTCACGCCGTCGGCGACGCTGCTGTCGATGAGCTTGGCGAGGTTCGCCGACTCCTTCGCCGCACCGACGAGGCCGTTGAGGCCGGTCGCGCCGGCCTTGGTCGCCCGGAGCGCCTCGTACGGGTCCTTGGAGTCCCAGGACTTCTCGATCGCGTCGACCATCTGGAAGCCGGACGTCACCGCGGACATGAGGCTGGAGAGGATGCCGGTGACCTGGCCGATGCCCTCCTTCGCCTTGGTGGCGTCGGACGTGGGCAGGGTCTGCGGGACGTACTCCCGCTGCCCCGTCGCGATCTGCTTGTCCGCGCGCTTGCCCTGGCGGACGGCCTCGCCGATCCCCTGGTCGACGGCCCCCGGCAGGTAGGTGGTGAACTCCTTCTCCTTGGTGACGCCCTGGGCGTCCCTGAGGTCCTTGTCCTGACCCTTCCCGACGAAGCCGGCGATCCCGCCGCCCACGGCGTTGACCCCGGTCTTGCCGAGATCGAGCTTCTTGCCCACGTCCTCGACCTTCTCGGCCTTCTCGGTGGTGCCGGTACCGCGCCCGGGGAGCTGGGGGCCGATCCGCTGCGTCTCGGGCAGCAGCGCCAGGTTCGCCTCGATCGTCGCGGCGTCCCGAGCCTTCTGCTTGTCGCGGGCCTCGACGCGGTCCTCGGCCTGCTTCCAGGCGGCCATGTCCAGCGGGCTGTCGCGTGGTGGGAAGCCGGCCAGCTCCTTGGGCGACATGCCCTGGCGGACCGCCTCCCACGCGTCGTCCTGGGCGAGCGCCTCCGAGCCGGTGGGGTCCTTCTCCATCAGGTCGTTGCGGTGGGTGACCATCCGCTCGTAGGCCTGCTCGACCGCGGACGGCAGCATCCTCACCTTGAGGGTGGCCTCGTCGACCTCCTTCGCCGAGGCGTCGGCGTCGGCCTCGGCGCGCGCGTGGCGGACCTGGATCACCAGCCGCTCGGCCGCGGTCTCGCGCGGCGGGCGGACGGGGGTGAGCTGGGGGAACTCGGTGTACCAGACCTGGTGGTAGGCGAGCTCGGCGCGTTCTGTGTCGCTGCTGCCGACGTTGTTGGCCGTCATGTCGTCGAAGACGGCCCGCTCGCGCTGGAGCGCCTGCTCGAACTCCGAGTTCAGCGAGGCGGCGCGCTGCTGGGGGCCCGACTGCGCCATCGGCACGTGGCCGGCGGCGTTGACCTTGCCGGCCACGACCTGCTGGGCGTCGTTGGCCGTGTCGTACACGTCCGCGGTGAGCGCGGCCCGGCCGGCCTCGCCCGCCTTGCGGGACTCCTTGAGGCCCTTGAGCTCAGCCTTCTCGGTCGTCTTGCTCTGCTTGACCCGGGCGGCCTTCTGCTTCTCCTGCTGCTTCTGCGCGGCCTTGGCAGCCTTCTTCTGCTGCTTCTCGGCTGCCTTCGCGTCCTTCTTCTGCTGCTTCTGCGCGGTCTTGGCGTCCTTCGCCTGCTGCTTCTGCGCGGCCTTGGCGGCGTTCGCTGCCTGTTCCTGGGGGGTCTTCTTCTTGAACGGCCGGGTCAGCCGACGGATGCTGCCCGGCTCGGCGAGCACGTGCGCGATCTCGTGCGCGAGGACCTGGTCGCCGCCCGGCGTCCCCGGCTCGTACCTGCCCGCGCCGAAGAAGATGTCGCGACCCGTGGTGAACGCCTCGGCGCCCATCGATGCGCTGAGTCGTCCGGCGGCCGGACCGTCGTGCACGCGCACGTGCCCGAGGTTCGCGCCGAACCCGGTCTCCATGCGGCGCCGGACGGCACCGGGCAGCGGTGCTCCGCCGCCGCGGGCCGCCTCGATCCGGCGCGCACCGTCCGCGTCGAGCTCGCCGCCCTCCGGGCCGATGGTCGCCTCAGGCGTCGGCGCGGTCGAGCGGCGCAGGTCACCGATGGACGCGTCGTCGTGCGCGTGGGTGCGCCCCTCCGCGGTCGTGTCCCCGTGCCCGCGGTCGTGCGTGCGGCGCAGTCGCGCGAGGGCCTGGTCCGCCATCCGGTCTGCTGCGTGCTCGGCGGGGTCGTCGGCGTGACCGACGGTGAGCCCGGCGATCGGGACCGGCGAGGCCGGGCCGGCGTCGGTCGGCGCGGGTTCGCCGGACTCGGGCGCCGTCTCGTGCTGCGCGAGCGCAGGGACGGGCACCCTCGTGCGGTGACGGCTCACGACGACCTCCGTGCGTCAGGGCAGGGCCGGGCGTGCTGCCCGCCACCCGACCAGGGTGTCGGGAGCCGGGCGGGTGAGCATCGGTAGCCGCTACCCAGGTTGGTCGCCCGACCAGCGGGCGTCGCCTGCGCGCCGCCCGAGCTTGGTCAGCTCGCGCACGGTCGCCGCGCGCAGGTCGCGCATCCCGACCTGCCGGTGCTCGGCCACCGCGTCGTACGCGGCCGCGAGCACGATGTTCCGGATGTCACCGCCGGCCACGTCCAGCGTCCCGGCGAGGAACGGCACGTCGACCGGGTCGTCCGGGTCGGTGCCGGGCAGCTGGGCGAGGTGGTGCTGCCACAGCAGCCGGCGGGTGGGCTCGTCCGGGTCCGGGAAGTGCACCATGAAGTGCAGGCGCCGGGCGAAGGCCGGGTCGAGGTTGCCGCGCAGGTTGGTCGCGAGCACCGTGATGCCCTCCGACGCCTCCATGCGTTGCAGCAGGTAGGACACCTCCTGGTTCGCGTAGCGGTCCCGCGCGTCGCTCACCGACGAGCGGCTGCCGAACAGTGCGTCCGCCTCGTCGAAGAACAGCACCGCGTTGAGCGCCTCGGCCTGCGTGAAGACCCGTTCGAGGTTCTTCTCGGTCTCCCCGATGTACTTGTCGACGACGCTCGACAGGTCCACCCGGAACAGGTCCAGTCCGAGCGAGTCGGCCACCACGTGGGCCGCGAGCGTCTTGCCGGTGCCGGGGCTGCCGGAGAACAGGGCGGTGATGCCGGTGCCCTTGCCGCCCTTGCCCTGCAGGTCGCCGAGGGCCATCACCTCGTCCCGGTCCCGGGCCCACCCGATCAGGCGCTCCACCTCGCGACGCGTGTGGGTGGGCAGGACGAGGTCGTCGAGGGTCGCCTGGCTGCCGGAGGTGCGCAGCCGAGGGTCGCGAGTGCTGCTGAGGCGCCGTGCGGCCAGGCGCACGTCGTCGGAGGTGGCCGCGCGGCCGGCCCGGACGGCGTCGGCCTCGGCCCGTCGCCCGACCGCGGTGATCTCCTCCGGTGTCATCCGCAGGGTGAGCACGTCGCGGGTCGTCGCGTCGCGGCCCACCACGCGGTGCCACTCGGCGGCGCGCTCGTCCTGGCTGAGCCGGGCGGCGGTGACCTCGGGGGGCAGCTGTGCCGACCATCGCGGGTCCCAGCCGGTCCGGCCGACCGCGACCACCGGTACGGCCGAGTCGAGCTCGCCCAGCTGGTCAGCGGCCAGGTGCGCGCCCGCGAGGACGAGCACGCTCCCGCCGAGCCCGGCCTCGAGCACGAGCGCGCGCACGGTGCGGTGGACCTGCGCCGGGTCGGGCGCGGGGCCGCCGGCCGCCGGCAGGCGTTCGAGGTCCGCCACCAGGCAGGTGACGTCCACGTCGCGGCAGGCCGCGACCGCGAGCGCGGTGCCGGCCGCGCCGACCGGGGAGTGCACCCAGACCAGAGGCTCTCCCGCGGTCAGCGCCGCGGCGACGTCCCGATAGCCGTCGAGGTCGACCGGGTTCGCATCGACCAGGACGCTCGCGACCTCGGGCGCGAGCCGGGGCGAGCCCAGGAGCCGGGCGACCACCCGGTCCGGCAGCCGCAGCCGCCGGGCCAGGAGCACGTCGTCGCCGTCGAGCGCGATCAGCCCCAGGCGGGCCAGCGGCCCGTCCGGTCCGACGCGGTCCCGCGCGGCGGCGTCGACCACCGACGCGCCGGCCAGCTCGAGGGCCAGGGCCACGGTGGGGCGCGCCGGCACGGAGTCGCCGGACAACAGCCCGCACAACAGGTGGGCTGCCGGGTGCAGCTCGGCGAGCAGGGCCGTGAGCAGGACCCGCTCGTCGAGCTGCCCGAGGCCGAAGACCTCGGCGACCGCGCCGAGGTGCTCGACGGCCGGTGCGACGGGGTCGTCGAGCACCAGGACGTCCAGCGCGGCGAGCGCCCGGTCGCGCTCCGACCACGCGCCGCGTCGATCGACGGCGACGCGCAGCGCGAGGAGGACCGCCGACGACTCCGTGGGGGCGGAGATGGTCATGGGCCGTACTCTCGCGCTCCGGTGAGCGGACCGTCGAGGGCGGGGCCGGAATACCGGTAGCGACTACGCAGGGACGGCGCCGCGGCCTCAGGCGGGCCGGCCGACCGACGCCTGGATGTTGAGGATGTTCCCGTCCGGGTCGGTGAACCAGGCGGCACGCCCGTCGCCCATGCTCGCGACGCCGTCGTTCCACTCGATCCCTTCCATCTCGAACTCGTCGAAGCTCACCCCGCGCGAGCGCAGGTCGGCGGCCTCGGAGTCGAAGGCGGCGTCGGGGATCTCGAACGAGATCGCGGTGGAGCGGCTGGTCCCGGCGAACTCGGACGCGTACACCAGGAAGCTCGTGCTGCCGGCGGTGTAGAGGACGCCGCCGGGCGAGTCACCGACCGGCTTGAACCCCAGGACGTCCTCGTAGTACTTGCGTGCCGCATCCAGGTCCTTGACCGCCAGAGTTGCCATGGCGTCGTGATCCGCGAGCATCACTGCCTCCTCTGCGGCCGGACGGCCATCGCCCGGCCGGTTTTGTCACGGTACGCTCCGTGTGATCTACGTCACAAGGCTGGGATGGCCGTGAGCGAGCTCGTCTACCGGTCGAGCGCGGGGCGGTGGGTGATCGCCGTCACCGTGCTGGGGTCTGCGCTGGGCTTCCTGGACGCGACCGTGGTCAACGTCGCGCTGCCGGCGATCGGGGAGGACCTCGGCGCGCGGACCGCCGGCCTGCAGTGGGTGCTCACCGGCTACCTGCTGACCCTGTCGTCGTTCATCCTGGTCGGCGGCGCCTACGCGGACCGGTTCGGCCGCCGACGGGTGTTCATGATCGGGACCGCGTGGTTCACGCTCGCGTCGGTCGGGTGCGCGCTCGCGCCGACGGTGCCGGTGCTGGTCGCGGCCCGGCTCCTGCAGGGGGTCGGGGCGGCGCTGGTCACCCCGGGCAGCCTGGCGATCATCGAGTCCTCGTTCCGGCGCAGCGACCGCTCGCGGGCGATCGGGGCGTGGGCCGGGTTGTCCGGTGTCGGTGCGGCGGCCGGGCCCCTCGTGGGTGGCGTGCTGGTCGACGCGGGGTCCTGGCGCTGGGTGTTCGCGCTCAACGTGCCGATCGGAGCCGCGGTCCTGCTGGTCGCGGCCCGGCACGTGCCGGAGTCACGTGATCCCGACGCGGCGTCCGGGCTGGACGTGCCGGGCGCGCTGCTCACCGTCGTCGGACTCGGCGGGCTGACCTACGCGGTGATCGCGGCGGGCGCCGGGCAGACCGCGGTCGCCCTCGCCGCGGGCGCGGCGGCGGTGGTCGCGCTCGGCGCCTTCGTGGTCCGCGAGCACCGCGCGGCCAGCCCGATGCTGCCGATGGCGTTGTTCCGGGTGCGGCGGTTCACCGCCGCGAACCTCATCACGTTCGCGGTCTACGGCGCGCTCGGCGGCGTGATGTTCCTGCTCGTCGTCTACCTGCAGGTCGTGCTCGGCTGCTCGGCGCTCGTGGCCGGGGCGCTGACGGTGCCGGTCACGCTCGCCGTGCTGGTGCTCTCGCCGACGATGGGCACGGTCTCCGAGCGGTGGGGCCCGCGCCTGCCGTTGGTGGTCGGCCCGTCACTGGTCGCGGCCGGCACGCTGCTGCTGTCCCGGCTGACGCCGCAGAGCTCGCCGGCCGGCGGCGTCCTCCCGGGCGTCCTGGTGTTCGGGCTCGGGCTCGGCGTCACCGTCACGCCGGTGACGTCGACGGCGCTGGCGTCGGTGTCGGAGCGCCACTCGGGCGTGGCGTCCGGGATCAACAACGCGACCGCGCGCCTCGCCTCGCTGCTCGTGGTCGCGGCGCTGCCCGGGGCGGCCGGGCTGGGTGGCGACGGCCTGGAGGACCCGGTGGCCCTCGCGGCGGGGTTCGGCACCGCGATGGTGCTCGCGGCCGTCCTGGCGGCGGCCGGCGCGGTGCTGGCCGCCGTCAGGATCGGTCCCGAACCACGGCAGGTCGAGCAGGCCGGGTAGCCGGCCCGCTCGCGCCCGGCTCGGCGCCGCCTCCGCGCGTCCCTCGGCAGCCGGGCGCTACTCGCGCCCCTCCTCCAGGGGGATCAGCATCGTGCGGAACGGGCCGGGCGCTGACTGGATCTCCCAGATGCGCTGCGCGACGTCATCGATGCCGTTCTCGAGCTGGAGCTTGGGGATGCCGCCCGGGATCACCAGCTGGACCACCCGGACGCCCTCGTCGGCGAGGGTGTCGTGCAACATCTCGCCGTACGCGCTCTCGGCGGGGAAGGCGACCGACGTGCCCGCGAAGCCGTGCCGGGCCTTCACCGACGTGCCGCCGTTGATCAGGATGATCGAGCCGTCGCCGGCGGCCCGCATCGCGGGGAGCACCGTCCGCACCGCGTGGATCAGCCCCAGGGCCGAGAAGCGCAGGGCCTCGAGCGCCAGCTCGGGCGTGAGGTCGAGCACGGGCTTGAGGTAGTCACGCGACGGCAGCGGGCTGTACTGCAGCGCCGTGATCGGGCCGAGCTCGTCCGCCGCGCGTGCGAGCGCGGCCTCGAGCGAGGCAGGGTCGCGCACGTCGGCCGCGAAGCCCCGGGCGGTCACGCCGCCGTCCTGGAGCTGCGCCGCGAGGCCGTCGAGCTTCGCCTGGTCCCGGGAGATCAGCGCGATCGAGAAGCCCTCGGCTCCGAACCGGCGGGCGACCGCCGCTCCGAGACCCGGGCCTGCACCGATGATCGCGATGGTGGACATTCCGTTCCCTTCCGTGGTTCGGGTGTGACTACGGCAGCGCGTACTCGAAGACGATCGCCGGCATCGCGTGGCCCGCGACCGGACCGCCGTTGTCCTCGTACCAGGTGGGGTTCGGGGTGCCGGTGGTCGGTTCGCCGTCGAAGACGCGCAGGTTGATCGGGGTGCCGTCGCCCATGATCCAGTAGCTGTAGTGGTGCGTCGCGGTGTACGGGCCCCAGTCGACGAACTGGTCGTCGACCTGGGTCTCGAGGTTCAGCGAGTTGAACGCGGGGCCGTCGGCCCAGGTCGTCCAGCCGTCGTCGGAGATGTAGCTCGCGTCGGCCTGGCGCACCGTGCCGTTGAACCAGGCGCCCTGCACCTGGATCCAGTAGATGTGGTCCGGCTGCGTGACGAACGCCGTCGTGTTGCCCGAGGCGAGGCTCAGCAGGTCCGTCCCGGCCGGGTCGTCCACGACGTACCAGGCGTTGCTGACCGGGAAGTCCTGACCGTGGCACACCGCGGCGAGGAACTCGCCGAGCGGGATGCCGAGCTGCGCGGCGTACGTGGGGCCGGTCTCCGCGAAGTCGGCGAGCGCGCCGGGCAGGCAGTCCTCGTGCACGATCGTGTGCTGCACCCAGGAGATGCACTGGCCCTGGTTGCGGAAGTCGATGCCGGTGTACTCCGCCCAGCCGCCGTGCCGGCAGTCCGCCGTCGTGGTCGGGAAGGCCGACGTGGCCGCGGCCGCGGGCGGGGCGGGTGCGGCGCCGGCCGGGCCCGCGAGGCCGAGCGCGAGGGCCCCGAGCATCAGGCCGATCGCCGAGAGTGTCGTTCCCCGCCGGGTGAGGCTCCGTCGCCTCCTGGCCGGGGCTTGCTGGTCGCGCACGAGTCTCATCGCGTGCCCCTTTCGACCTTTGCCAACGTACTCGCGGGCCGGGTGCCCGGGCGGGGGTTCGGAGCTCGCGGTGTGCAAGGTTCCGACGGTTGCCGACACGAGAGAGCCGGGAGCCTCGAGTGCGGTGGGAACCGGCGTCCGGGGACGCCCATGCTGAGGGCACCGCGGTCGGAGGGTGAGCAGGTGCCGGCGGTGCGAACCGACCAATGGTGAGAAGAGACCGATGGTGAGACGGATCCGGGTCGTGGGGCTCGTCGCGCTTCCCGTCACCCTGGTCGTCGCCGCGACAGCGGGCTGCGCCGCACTGGGGACGCAGGGCGCGACGTGCGTCGACTGGGTCATGTACGAGAGTCCCGCTGACGCCGAGGCGGATGCCGGACTGGTGGTGCGCACCACGGGGCCCGCCGCGTCGACCGGGACCGTCGCGCTCTTCGGCGTCGCCGCAGAGGTCCACTCCGTCGACGTCGTCGACGTGCTCAAGGGTTCCGAGGTGACGGCCGGAGACTCGCTCGAGGTCGTCTCAGCGCCCGAGACCTGCACGGGCGAGGGCCCCTACCCCGACGGTGACCCGCTGGACGCCGCGGGTCCGCTGATCCTCGTCCTCCACTGGGACGCCGACGCGGCGGCGTGGCGCACGATCACGCCCTACCAGGGGGTCGTCCCGCCTGCCGACGACGGCACGCTGCCCGAGCAGTGGCCGGCCGGCTGACTGCCGGGCAGCCCGGATCGGCTTCCGCGGTCGCCTGAGCTCGACGCTCGACGCTCGACGCTCGACGCTCGACGCTCGACCTTCGGGTGTCCGGAGGCGCCGCTCAGCCGCGGCCGGCCGCGAGCTCGACCAGGATCCGTGCACCGATGCGGCGGCCGGAGTCGTTCCGAGCTCGGGACGTCGGCCTGCCCGCATCTCGACGTCGACCGTGCCCCCTGGGCGGACGGGTGGACGCGTGCGCCGCGGCCACCCGGGCCGAAGGTCTTGGATCAGCTTCAACTGTGACGCGTGTCACAGCGGTGCGTGACCGTTATCGAAGGGAGGCCTTCCTCGCCGCGTAGGTCGCTGAAAGACTCTCGTTCGCGTTGGGCAGGACATCACGTCAAAGGGGGCCCCGTGCGAGTCTTCGCGCGAAGGAACAGGTACCGGTTCGGTGCGGCGCTATCGATCGCCTTGATGCTCGGTGGCGCAGGAACAACCGTCGCCCAAGCTACCTATCGCACCAACTACGCGACTGCGTACGTGCAGGAGAAGACGAACTGGTGCTGGGTCGCTTCGAGCAAGACGGTCATCTCGTGGGTCGGCGCGACCAACTCGAGCCAGTGCCAGCTGTACAAGTGGGGAAAGGGCGTGTCCAGCTGCGCCGGCAATGAGCCGGGGTCCTTCACGACGGATGTGTCGCGCCTACTCGCCAAGGCTGGGGTCAGCAACATCGGGTATGTCACCGGTCCGCTGTCGTTCGCGTCCGTGCGCAGTGAGATCGACGTCAACCGGGTGCTGCTGATGAGGTGGGCATGGGATGGCCAGACCGTTGGCCACCAGCTGACCATCTACGGCTACAACACGGACGGCACGCGGATCGCATACATCAACCCCGCCGACGGCTACCACACCTGGGCTTCATATTCGTGGATGCTCGACGGATCGAATCACACCTGGACGCACACTCGATACTCGATCCACGACTGAAGGGCCCGAAGGGATGATTCAAACGACGATGATGCGCGTCTTGACGGGCTGCGCGGCGGCGGTGGTCCTTGTCGTTGCCGGATCGGGTTCGGCATCGGCTGCCGAGAATGATCCGCCGATTCCCGCGGACGTCGCGGCATACTACGAGAGCCAGGCGCTCGTCGATCTCGCGGAAGTGAGCGCGGAGCGCGTGGTGAGGACCTCTGAAGCGGTGGGTGAACGCGACGCGACCGCGGCGGCTTCGAGCGTCGGCGTGATTCACGCCGTGCACGCATTCTCGGAAGGCTTCGGTCGAGGCGAGGCCGGGGCCGCGCCGACAGAGCCTGATGGCGAGTGGATCGCGGCCCTGAAGGACGGCGACGAGGTCATCGGCACGTTCCGCGTGTGGAAGCCGGCCGGTGGGCCGGCGGAGATGGCGGCGTACGACGACAACGTGGAGCTCGGCCTCATCCTCGAGCAGACCGGATACCGGGTCGTGGTCGAGGATGGCGGGTCGGGAGAGCTCTTCGCGATCGACGGTGACGTCGTCGTCTCGCTCAACCAGCCCGCGAAGGTCGAGTTCGGGAACTCCCAGAGGATCTCGAACTTCCGCGCAGCCTATGCCAGGAGGGCCGCGCGCGGTCGAGCGGCGGCGTCCTCGATGGATGCCCCGGTCGGCTGGGCTCTGGTCGGTGCGGAGCCCAGGATCTCCACGTGGTACCTGGATCCCGTTCTGATGGGCGGGGCCGGACTCGGCGTGTGCGGGGCGGCGTTCGGCGCGTTCCTTCTGATCTCCGGCCGTCGGCGCCTCGCGGTCGGGGTCGACGCGGGTGACGCGAGTGACCCGCCCCTGGTCGAGTCCGCCTAGTCAGCCGGGAGGACATGTGAGCGTGAAAGCAGCAAGGATCCTGATCATCGGCCAGGCCCTGGCTCTGGCCGCAGGCGCTCTGGCCGGGTGCTCTCAGTCGGAGTCGGGTTTCGGGGTTCCCAGACAACCCTCGGCGAGCGCTGTGCCGGGAGACCGAGAGAGCATCAGCGGAACAGTGCGCATCGACGCGAACGGGTGTGTCGACATCGAGCTCGGAAGCGGCGAGCCTCGCTGGGTGGTGTGGCCGGCCGCGTCTCAGGCCGGTGCAGCAGATGACGGATCTCAGGTCGTGCTGGACGGCCGGCCACTCGTCGACGGCGACAAGATCCAGGGCACTGGTCTTGTGACGGACGCGACGAGCCTGCCCGGGTGGGGCGACTCGGATGGCGGCTACTTCGGCGAGCTCGGGCGGTATTGCGGGGCGGACTCCAGTGGGGTCGTGGTGTTCGACGAGGTCGCCCTCGCCGGTTGACCGGCCCCTCCGGCAGCGCGGTGCCGGCACGGTGTGCGAGGGTCGGACGATGGACCTGCCCCGCACGATGCACGGCTACGAGCTCACCGGCCACGGCGGACTCGACCGTCTGGTGTGGCACGAGGACCTCCCGGTCCCCGCCCCAGGCCCCGGCGACGTGCTCGTCCGGGTGGTGGCGTCCTCGGTGAACAACACCGACGTCAACACCCGCACCGGCTGGTACTCGCCGAGCGTGCGGTCCGGCACCGATGCGGGTGCCGTGTCCGGCTACGGGGACCTGGGCGACGGCGGGTGGTCGGGTGGCGATCTGCGCTTCCCGCGGATCCAGGGTGCGGACTGCTTCGGCGAGGTCGTCGCGACCGGCGCGGAGGTCCCGGACGCCCGGGTCGGGGAGCGCGTGGTGGTGCGGACGATGCAGTCCGCGCCGGACCTCGGGTCGTGGGCCTGCCGCACGCTCGGGTCGGAGCTCGACGGCGGGTTCGCCCAGTTCACGGCGGTCCCGTCCCGGCACGCGCTCGCCGTGCCCGACGGCACGGGCCTCACCGACGCGGAGTGGGGCGCGCTCGGGTGCTCGTCGAGCACGGCCGAGAACATGCTGCAGCGGGTCGGCCTCGGCGCCGAGCGCGTGCTCGTCACCGGGGCGTCCGGCGGTGTCGGGCTCGCGGCCGTCCAGCTCGCCGCGCTGCGGGGTGCGCACGTCACCGCGATGACCAGCCCGGCGAAGGCCACGGCGCTGCGGGCCGCCGGCGCGGCGGAGACGATCGGCCGCGACGACGCGGTCGAGCCGGCGGCGTTCGACGTCGTCGTCGACCTGGTGGCCGGGCCGCGCTGGGCCGACGTGCTGGCCGGTCTACGGGTGGGCGGTCGGTACGTCGCCTCCGGGGCGATCGCAGGCCCGGTCGTGGAGCTCGACGTGCGCGATCTCTACCTGCGGGACCTCACCCTGATCGGTGCGACGTTCCAGCCGGACGCCGTGCTCCCGGCCGTCCTCGGCTACGTCGCCGAAGGCCGGTTCCGGCCGGTCGTGGCCGCGACCTACCCGCTGCGGGAGC
This sequence comes from Actinotalea endophytica, assembly GCF_025717005.1. Lineage (GTDB taxonomy): Bacteria > Actinomycetota > Actinomycetes > Actinomycetales > Cellulomonadaceae > Actinotalea. The sequence continues at coordinate 21,334 of NZ_JAOVZU010000007.1, read as the reverse complement.
TCCCGGCCGCCCAGCGGACGTTCCTCGCCAAGCAGCACGTCGGCTCGATCGCGATCGCGGTCGGCTGACCGCGGCGGCGGCCCCGCCCCCGGTGCTCGGCGGCCGCGGCGAACCGGCAGGATCCGTCAGGCGGCCGCCGGCTTCCGCCCGATCACGACGTCCAGCTGGTCGCCGCCGAGCGCACGCAGCACGCCGCCGATCCGCTGGTGCTCGCCGGCGATCGGCACCCACGTCACGTCCACCGGGTCGAACCCCGCCTGCTCGAGCATCTGCCGGGCGGCGGTCGCGCTGATCGCCGTGTAGGTACCCGCGACGCCGCGGGCGGTGCGGGACTCGACGCCCTCCGGCAGCTGCTCCGCGGCGAAGCTGATCAGCGCCCGGCCGCCGGGCTGAAGGACCCGGTGGAACTCGGCCAGCGCGGCCGGCTGGTCGGGGAAGAACATGATGGCGTCCATGCAGGTCACGGCGGTGAAGTGACCGTCCGGCCAGGGCAGCGTGGCCGCGTCCCCGACGACGACCTCGGCCGTGCCGGCCTCGAGCCGGTCGGCCAGGCGCTCGCGGGCCAGCGCGACCTTCTCGGGCGTCAGGTCGATGCCGGCGACGTGACCCGCGTCCGCCGCGTGGTTGACCAGGAACTCGCCCCAGCCGCATGCGACGTCGAGCACGTCGTCCCCCGGGCCGGCGTCGAGCGCGTCGGCGAACGCCCGGTACATCGGCCGGTCGCCGAGCGAGTTCAGCCGGCTGCCGAGCCGACCCGGGGCCGCACCCCGGGACATCGCCTCCCGGGCCTGCTCGAACCGGCTCGAACGCGCTGCCCACGCGACCGCGCCGGCGACTGCGGCCAGGCATCCGACGATGACGAGCGTCCGTCGCACGGTGGCCACCTACCGCGCGGTGAACGCGCCGTCGACCACCATGGCGTGCCCGTTGACGAACGAGGCGCGGTCCGAGCACAGCCAGACGGCCGCCTCGGCGATCTCCTCCGGCCGGCCCAGCCGGCCCATCGGGGCGCTCGCGAGCAGCTCGGCGACCGCGTCGGGGTGCGTCTCGACGAGCCGGTCGATCATCGCGGTCTGGATGGGGCCCGGGCACACCGCGTTCACGCGGATGCCCATCGAGGCGTACTCGAGGGCCGCGACCTTCGTGATGCCGGTGACGCCGAACTTCGACGCGCTGTAGGAGGACAGGCCCTCGACGCCGACGATCCCGGCGAACGACGCCGTGTTGACGATCGCCCCGCCACCCCGGAAGAGCATGCGCGGGATCTCGTGCTTCATGCACAGCCACGCGCCCTTGAGGTTGACGTCGATCAACCGGTCCCAGTCCTCTTCCTCGTACTCGGCCGTGAGGGCCATCGGGCCCTCGATGCCCGCGTTGTTGTGCGCGCAGTCGAGCCTGCCGAACGCGCTCATGGTCTTCGCCATCGCCGCCTCGACGTCGGCGGCGTCCGAGACGTCGCACTCGACGAACACGGCGGTCCCGCCGATCTCCTCGACCATCGCGACGGTCTTCTCACCGCCCTCGACGTCGTCGTCCACCACGACGACGCGGGCGCCCTCGCGCGCGAACGCCACGGCGGAAGCCCGCCCGATCCCAGCGGCGGCGCCCGTGACGAGCGCGACCTTGCCTGCCACCAGCCCCATGCCCGTCTCCTTCCGGGACTGTGGCCACGCGGGAGTCGTTCCGGACGTGGGACGAAGCCACGCGGCCGACTCCGACTCACGCTACGCCGCTCGCGCCGCGTGGGAGCGCCGCTCGGGGTCGCGATCGGCGGGGCGCGCGGGACCCCGGGGCGCCGAGGAGGCGGCAGGGTCAGCCGGCGTCGCGCAGGTACGGCCGCAGGAGGTCCAGGAAGCGTTCGACGGACCGGTGCCGGTCGACCGACCCCGGGTTGAGCATCACCTGGGTGCGCAGGCCGTCGGCGAGCCCGATGACCCACTGCGCGATCATCCGGGAGTCGACACCGTCGGGCAGCCGGTCCGGGTCGACCATGGCGTCGATCTCGCGGGTGGCGAGCGCGACGAGGTCCGTGTAGCGGGTGACGAACCAGTCGTGGGCGGGGTGGTCGGCGTTCACGGCCTCCGAGGAGAGCACCGCGAACAGCTGGACCATCGCCGGGTTGCGCTCGCTGAGCTCCAGGTTCCGCGCGAAGCCGGTGAAGAAGTCCAGCCCGGTCGGCATCGCCGCCTCGGTCCGTTCCCGTTCCTGGAGGATCGCGAGCAGCAGGTCGCGCTTCGACGGGAAGTGGTAGAGCAACCCGGCCTGGGACAGGCCCGCCTCCTGGGCGACCTCGGCGATGCTCACGGCGTTCCAGCCGCGCTCGGAGAACAGCCGCGTCGCGACCTCGAGGATGCGGCGTCGGCGCTCGTCGCCGTGGGGGCGCGTCCGACGCTCCGGGTCGCTCATGGCGGATCAGCCTATCTGCGCGCCGGGTCGCGGCGTGGCCTGGGGGCGGGTGGAGGGTCTTGCTAACTAACCGAGTACACGGTAGGTTAGTGCCTGCGTCGACGGAGACGCACCACGCCCACTCGCCGCTTCGGGGCTGAGGCGGGCCCCGGAGCGGCGAGTGCCGCCCGGCGGCGAGACGAATCGAGGAGAGCGCTCATGCGGGCGATCATGGTCATGTTCGACAGCCTGAACCGGCACATGCTGCCGACCTACGGCGCGACCGGGATCCATGCCCCGAACTTCGAGCGCCTCGCCCGCAGGGCCGTCACGTTCGACACGGCCTACGGCGGGAGCATGCCGTGCATGCCGGCACGGCGTGAGCTGCACACCGCGCGGCACAACTTCCTGCACCGGTCCTGGGGCCCGCTGGAGCCGTTCGACGACTCGGTGGTCGCCATGCTCGGCGCCGCGGGCGTGCACACCCATCTCAGCACCGACCACCAGCACTACTGGGAGGACGGCGGCGCGACCTACCACACGCGCTACACGACCTTCGAGCTGTTCCGCGGCCAGGAGGGCGACCCCTGGAAGGGCCAGGTCGCCGACCCCGAGGTCCCCGAGTCGCTCGGCATGGCCGCACAGGTCAAGCCCCGGCTCTGGCGCCAGGACTGGGTCAACCGCGGGTACCTGCGGGCCGAGCGCGACCACCCGCAGACCCGCACCTTCGACGCGGGCCTCGAGTTCCTCGAGACCAACGTTCGCGAGGACGGCTGGTTCCTCCAGATCGAGACGTTCGACCCGCACGAGCCGTTCTTCAGCTACGAGCAGTACCAGCGGCTGTACCCCACCGACTACGACGGTCCGCACTTCGACTGGCCGGACTACGCCAAGGTCACCGAGGACCCGGCCGCGGTCGACCACGCCCGCGCGCAGTACGCCGCGCTGGTCAGCATGTGCGACGCCTCACTGGGCCGGGTGCTCGCCTTCATGGACGAGCACGAGATGTGGGACGACACGCTGCTGATCGTCAACACCGACCACGGCTTCATGCTCGGCGAGCACGGCTGGTGGGGGAAGAACGTCCAGCCCTGGTACGACGAGACGATCCACACCCCGCTGTTCATCTGGAGCCCCGGCGCGGTGAACGCGTCCGGGCAGCGCCGTGACCAGCTGGTCCGCACGATCGACGTCGGGCCGACCCTGCTGGACTGGTTCGGGGTGGGCCGCACGCCCGACATGCAGGGCTGCTCGCTGCTGCCCGTCCTCGCCGAGGACCACGAGGCGCCGGTCGACTACGCGCTGTTCGGCATCTTCGGCGGACACGTCTGCCTCACCGACGGTCGCTACGTGTACATGCGGGCCTCCGCCCAGCCGCAGAACTCGCCGCTGTTCGAGCACACCCTGATGCCGACCCGGATGAACGGGTTCTTCGCGCCGGGCGAGCTCGGCGCCGCGGAGCTGGTCGAGCCGATGCCGTTCACCAAGGGCATGCCGGTGCTGCGGACGCCGGCCCGCTCGTTCGTCACCCCGTACATGTTCGGGTCCCAGCTGTTCGACCTCGAGACCGACCCCGGCCAGCTCCGCCCGCTCGACGACGAGGACCTCGAGCTGACCCTGGCGACCGCGCTGCGCGACGAGCTCGTGGCGCACGACGCGCCGCCGAGCCAGTTCGAGCGGCTCGGCCTGCCCGCCGACGGTCCGCTCGGTGCCGAGCACCTGCTGGTCCGGGCGCAGTGGCCGCAGCTGCAGTCCTCGCTGCAGCCGGCCGCCACGGCCGACGACTTCGGTCCGGCAGGCCGCGTGCTCGACGTGCCGGTGGCCGAGCTGCTCGCCGACCCGGCCGCGCAGCAGGTCCTGGGTCGGATGGCGCCGATGCTCGCCGGCGGACCGATCGCGACCTACCTGCAGGGGCTCACCCTCCTGCAGATCGCGGCCGTGGCCGTCGGCCTGCTGCCACGCCCGCTGCTCGCGGCTCTCGCCGAGCAGCTCTCGGCGGCGGCCGACCGCGAGCACGCGACGGTCTGACCCGCCCCCTCAAGCCCCCAGCACGATCGATAATCCGTACGAAGGAGTACACCCATGACCGAGGACCTGGCCCAGGCGGAGGCGCCGATGGCTACGACGGTCGCAGAACCGGCTCCCGGCGCCGCGGCGTCGGTGCCCCACCCCAAGCGCAACCTCGTCGTGGTCGGCGGGTCGATGGTCGTCGACGGCGGTGAGGGCAGCCTCGCGAACACGCTGTTCCCCGTCATCCAGGCGTCCCTCGGCCTCGCGACGAGCGCCCTCGGCATCCTCGCGGCGTCGGCCCGGCTGGTCGGTGCCGTGGCCGGGCCCACCTGGGTCGCGTTGGCGCGCAAGTTCGGCCGCAAGGGTGTGCTCGCCGTCGCCACGGGCTTCTGGGGTCTGTGGGGCATCGCCGCGGGCTTCTCGCAGAGCTTCGTCCAGCTGGTGATCCTCTACACGATCATGGCCGCGGGCACCGCTGCCTCGCACGCGATCGTCCCGACGGTGATCTCGGACTCGTTCACCGACAAGGCACGCGGACGCGTGGTCGGCATGCTGTACGGCTTCGTCGGGCTCGCCGCGAGCGTCCTCGCGCCGTTGATCGGTCAGCTCGCCAACATCGAGAACGGCTGGCGGTACGGCTTCTTCATCTTCGGCGCGGTGAACATGCTGTTCGGCCTGCTGATCGTGCTCTTCTACCAGGACCCGGGGGAGGGCAGTGCCGAGGCGCAGCTCGGCTCCTTCACCCAGGAGCAGCGCGACGCCACCGAGCAGTCCGTGACGTTCGCCAAGGCCGCGAGCCTGCTGCGGATCCGGTCCTACGCGATCATGCTGGTCAGCCGGCTGCTCTCGAGCCACCTGCTGCTCGCGGCGTTCGGCGTCGTGCTGCTGGTGCAGGAGTTCGGCTTCGACACCGCGCTGGCCGCGACGATCATGGCGCCGTTCGGCGTCGGCTTCCTGGCCGGCACGCTGGTCGGCGGCTGGGCCGGTGACGCCCTGAACCGGTGGAGCATCAACTACGGCCGGGTCGGCTTCCTGCAGGTCGCGCAGATCCTGTTCGCCGTGGTCGCGTTCTTCGCCACGCAGTTCAGCTACGGGTCGATCGCGCCGTACCTGGCGCTGTTCGGCCTGGTGGGCCTGACCCAGGGCCTGAACCCGGGGGTGAACCGCCCGCTCGTGATGGCCGTGGTGCCTCCGGAGCTGCGCGGCGCCGCGTTCGCGATCTTCGTGTCGATCGCCGAGTCCATCGGCTTCGCCGCGTATGCGCTGCTCGGCGGCTTCCTGGCCGACGCGTTCGGGCTCCAGCAGGTCATGCTCTGGCTCGCGGTCGGCCTGATGCTGGTCAACGGGGTCTTCCTGACGGCGCTCTACCGTCCGTACGCCCGTGACCGGGCCCGCCTGCAGAGCGAGCTCGACGCTCGTCGCGACGCGATCCTGCAGCGCTCGGCCGGGACCGAGCCGGCCGCGTAGCACGGTCCGCACACGCCCCCTACCGCAGAAGGGACCGGTACGGGGCGTGCGCGCCGGTCCGGCGTGGAACGGGCCGGTGCCGAGCGCCCGGGTCCGCAGGTGCCCGGGCGCGCGCCGGACCCCATGACACATGAGGAGGATGACCGTGGCCGAGGTGCAGAGCTGGCCGGGCCGCCGGTTCGTGGCCGCCCCTGAGCCGGCCCCGTCGCGCTTCCCGCGCAGTGTGTTCGACCACGGCGAGGAACCGGACCCGCGGCTGACGCTGGCGAACGAGCGCACGTTCCTGGCATGGGTCCGCACCGCGCTCGCACTGATCGCCGGCGGGGTCGCGCTCGCGGCGCTGGAGGTCCCGCTGCACCCGGGCGCGCGCCTCGCGGCGTCGCTGGTGCTCACCGGCCTCGGGCTGCTCGTTCCCCTCGCGGCGTGGCGGCACTGGGCCCGCGTCGAGCGGGCGATGCGACTCGGTCTGCCGCTGCCCTCGCCGAGGCTCGCCCCGCCGCTCGCCGTCGGGGTGCTGCTGGTCGCCGTCCTGGTCGTGGCCGGGGTCGTGCTCCGGGCCGGCGGATGAGGTTCGACCCGGGTCTTCAGCCCGAGCGGACCGCGCTGGCCTGGAACCGGACCGCGCTGTCGATCGTCGTGGGCGGGCTGGTCGCGTTGCGCGTGCTGCCCGCGCTGGTCGGCGCGGTCGGCCTGGTCCTGGCGGTCTTCGTGGTCGTCGCCGGGGCGGGGCTCGGGCTCCTGGCGCACGTGCGGTCCCGCCGCACCACGGGCCGCCTCGTCGCCGGCGCGGGCGCGCTGCCCGACGGGCGGCTGCCCGCCGTCGTCGCGACGGTGGCGACCGGCATCGCGGTGATCGCTGTCGGCGTGGTCGCCGCCGCGGTCATCGCCGGCCGCCCCTGAGCCGGCCCGACCGTCCCTTGCCGGCCCAAAAAGTGCATGGCATACTCTTTTCACGTCGGGACAGCCCGGCGCCTCAACGGAGAGATGAAAGAAAGACATGACCGTCGACGTCACCGCAGCCCCCTTCTCGCTCGACCCCACCCAGGCCGACTGGGTCCGTCGCACGCGTGAGGCCATGACCCTCGAGGAGAAGGTCGGCCAGATCTTCTGCGTCAGCGCCTTCACGTTCTCCGCGCGGACCATCAAGCACCTGACCGGTGACCTCAAGGTCGGCGGCTGGATGTTCCGGCCGATGCCGGGCGCGAAGGTGCAGAAGAACGCCCGCAAGCTCCAGGCGGCGAGCGACGTGCCGCTCCTGCTGGCGGCGAACCTCGAGTCCGGTGGCAACGGCGCGGCGTCGGACGGGACGTCCTACGCGATGCCCGGCGGTGTGGCCGCCACGGCCGACCCCGAGGCCGGCTACCGGCTCGGGAAGATCTCCTGCCGCGAGGGCGCGGCGGTCGGCATCAACTGGGCGTTCGCGCCGATCGTCGACGTCGACCTCAACCACCGCAACCCGATCACGAACGTGCGCAGCTTCGGCAGCGACCCGGACCTGGTGACCCGGATGGCGCAGGGCTACCTGCTCGCCTCGCGCGAGGAGGGCGTGGCCGCCACGATCAAGCACTTCCCCGGGGACGGCGTCGACGAGCGAGACCAGCACCTGCTGGTCTCGGTGAACACGCTCAGCGCCGACCGGTGGTGGGCCACCTCCGGTGCCGTCTACCGCCGCCTGATCGACGACGGCGCGATGTCGGTGATGGTCGGGCACATCGCCCAGCCGGCCGTGGCCCGGCAGGTCGACCCCACGATCAGCGACGACGACGCGCTGCTGCCCGGCTCGCTCTCGAAGACCCTGGTCAGCGGGCTGCTGCGGGACAAGCTCGGGTTCAACGGCCTGGTCGTCACGGACTCGACGCTCATGGTGGGCTTCATGCAGACCATGCCGCGGCGCGAGGCCCTGCCCCTGGCGATCGAGCGCGGCTGCGACATGATCCTGTTCAACCGGAACATCGACGAGGACTACGGCTACGTGCTCGACGGCGTCCGCACCGGGCTGCTGTCCGCCGAGCGCCTGGACGACGCGGTGACCCGCGTCCTCGCCCTCAAGGCCGCGCTGCGCCTGCCGGAGAAGCAGGCCGCCGGCACGCTGGTGCCGGGCGCCGACGCGCTCGCGTCGGTCGGCACCGCGGGAGCCCACGAATGGGCCGTGCAGTGCGCCGACCGTGCGGTCACCCTGGTCAAGGACCGCGGCGACATCCTGCCGCTCAACCCGGCGAAGCGCCGCCGCGTGTACCTCAACGTGATCGAGAACTACGCGCAGAACGGCTCGCCGTTCGCGCGGGACATCAAGCGCCGCCTGGAGCTCGAGGGCTTCGAGGTGACCCTCCGCAAGCGCAAGCTCGACTTCAACCCCGAGCAGGTGCTGCGCGGCATCCCGAGCCCGACGGTGATCCGGGTGATCCGCGAGATCACCGCGACCACCGGCGCCTTCGTCTCGAAGTACGACATGACGATGATCGTGCTGAACATGGAGACGGTCTCGAACGCCACCGTGGTGCGCGTCGACTGGAAGGTGATGTTCGGGCTCGGCAACGACATCCCCTGGTACGCGGGCGAGATGCCGCTCGTGGTGGTGAGCACCGCGAACCCGTACCACCTGCTCGACATCCCGATGGCGCACGTCTACGTCAACGCGTACACGAACAACGAGGTCACCCTCGACGCGGTCTTCGACAAGCTCATGGGGCGCAGCCCGTTCACCGGCGTCTCGCCGTCCGACCCGTTCTGCGGTCACGAGGACTGCGCGGTGAACCGGCCGGCGAGCGCGGTGGGCCTGGCGACGCCCCGGGCCGGCGCCCCGGCCCGGCCGGGCGTGCGCGCCTAGACTGGCGCGCCGTGGCGACGCGCGGGCCGTACCAGAAGGGCATCGTCAAGCGGGAGGAGATCCTCCGGACCGCTCTGACGACGATCGCCGAGAGCGGCTACAGCGGCGCGACGGTCAAGCAGCTCGCCGATGCGGTGGGGCTGAGCCCGAACGGCCTGCTGCGCTACTTCGGGTCCAAGGACGCCCTGTTCACCGAGGTGCTGCGGCGCCGCGACGTGGAGGACGAGGTCACGTTCCGGCCGGCGGGGGCGGACCTGGACGGCGAGGTGCTGGCGACGTTCATCCGGCACAACGCCGAGGTGCCCGGCCTGGTGCAGCTGTACGCCCGGTTCTGCAGCGAGGCCGCCGAGCCGGGCCACCCCGCGCACGACTACTTCCGCGAGCGCTACGAGGCGCTGCGCCGGGTGTGGACCGACGGGCTCGACGACCTCAAGCGGTCCGGACGGCTCGCGGCCGACGCGGACACCGAGCAGCTGGCGGTCGTCGCGATCGCGGTCATGGACGGGCTGCAGACGCAGTGGATGTACGACCCGAGCATCGACATGGCCGAGGCCTTCGCGCTCGCGTTCGAGCGTCTGGTCACCTCGGCGTAGCCGCGTCGGGACCCATGATGTCGGCGGCCGTGCGGCCGGTGCGCAGGAGCCCGGCGATCCGCTCCAGCGTCGGCTGGGTGTGCGTGTAGAAGCGGTAGTAGCCCGCGCACAGGTAGTTCAGCCCGGGCTCGCCGTCGGCGGTGACCGCGATCCGGTCCTTGGGGCACCCGCCGTGACAGGCCCACCGCACAGGGCAGCTCTGGCACTGGGCCGGCAGGGTGGTCAGCTTCGAGCGCCCGAACTCGCGCTGGGCGTCGGACTGGAGCATCGCCTGGATCGGCGCGTCGGCGACGTTGCCGATCTTGTAGTCGGGCTCGACGTAGTGGTCGCACGAGTAGACGTCCCCGTTGTGCTCGACGGCGAGCGCGTTGCCGCACTGCGGGGAGTGGACGCACAGCGAGTACCGGCCGAACAGGTTGCCCAGGGCCACGTCGACGTCCTGGACGAAGACCTCACCGACGTCGCGCGAGAGCCACTCGTCGAAGATCGCGACCAGGAACTCGCCGTACGCGGCCGGGTCGACCGACCGCGACGTCACCGCGTCGCCGCGCTGCTGGTAGAGCAGCGTCCGCCGCCCGTGCGCACCCGGCCGCCACCCCTGCTCGGCGAGCTCGAGCTGGTCGGCCGGGACGCGCTCGACGATCGGGATGAACTGCAGGTACCGCGCCCCGAGCACGTCCCGGAAGTAGCGGTACACCTCCAGGGGATGGTCCTGGTTAGCGTGGTGCACCGTGCACAGGATGTTCGTGTCCACGCCGTGCTTGCTCAGGACCTGCCACCCGCGCAGCACCTGGTCGTGCGTGCCGCGGCCGGCCTTGTTCACCCGGTAGGCGTCGTGCAGGTGCGCCGGGCCGTCCATCGACAGCCCGACCAGGAAGTGGTGCTCGGCCAGGAACGCGCCCCAGTCGTCGTCCAGCAGGGTGCCGTTGGTCTGGATCGCGTGGTGCAGCTGCTGGCCGGGCCGGCGCAGGCGCTCCGCCAGCCCGCGCAGCGTGGGCTCCCCGCCCTGCCAGGCGACCTCGACCACCCCGTCCGGGGAGGAGTCGAGCAGGTTCGCGAGGTAGGTCTCCAGGCCCTCCTCGCTCATCCGCTGGGAGTCGTGGTCGTACAGCAGCTCCTTGGACAGGAAGAAGCAGTACGTGCAGTCCAGGTTGCACGCCGCGCCCGTCGGCTTGGCCAGCACGCTGAACGGCAGGCGCCGCGCGCCGGGCGGCACCGTGGGCACGGTCATGCGGTCACCTCCGCACCCATGCCACCACGCCGCCGGCGGGGTGTCGAGCCTCGGCCGGGCAGGTGCCTCGGGCCGGCGACGCATCGCGAGGGCACGGGGACGAGGCCGGTCGACCTACGTCCCTTGAACTCGCGGACCGCGCGGTCTGGACTGGTCGGAACGGCCTGTGGCCGGGTGCGCTCGGCCGGGGGCCGTGGGACAACGCCGTCCACCGGGAGCAGTCATGCAGAGCCGTGCGTCCACGAGCCAGGACCAGCGAGTCGTCGTCAGTGAGGGGCGATCGGCGAACCGGGAGGAGCGGACCGCCGCGGTGGCGGTCGGGCTGCTGTACATCGTGGCCACGGTCGCGGGACTGGTCGCGGCGTCCATCGGGGCGCCGACCGAGCCGACGGCGATGGCCGCCGATCGGGGTGCGGTCCTCGGCAGCGCGCTCGCCGTGACCGTCATGGCGTGCTCGGTGATCGGGGTCGCCGTGATGCTCTACCCGGTGCTGTCCCGCGACGCGACCTCGACGCTGCGTCGGGGGATGGCGACCGGGTACCTGGCCTCCCGGATCGCGGAGGGCACGCTGTTCCTGGTCGGTGTGGTCGTCGTGCTGGCGATGCTCACGCTCGGCGAGGACGCCGCCTCGGCCGGAGACGCGGGGGCTGTCGGGACCGCGCTCCAGGCGGTCAACGAGTACTCGGCCGTGATCGGGCAGACGGTCTTCGGCGTCGGCGCCCTGCTGCTGTACCGGCTGCTGTACGTCTCCGGCCGGATCCCGGCCTGGCTGGCCCTGTGGGGCCTGATCGCCGCACCGCTGTTCCTGGTCTCCGGCGCGACGCTGCCGTTCACCCACGACCCCAACTCGACGATCTCGAGCGTCCTGTACGCGCCGCTCGCGGTGCAGGAGATGGTCATGGCCTTCTGGCTGGTCGTCCTGGGGTTCCGCCCGGTGAGGGCAGCCGCCGCGCGCTGATCGGTTCGGTCGCGCGGCCCGCCCGCCCGCGGACGCCAGGGTGACCGGCGGCCGCGGGCAAGCGTCTCGCTGTCTGGTCCGTCTAGAAGCGGTAGACCGAGACCCGGGCGATCGCGTCGTCCTTGATCTCGTAGAACGCGCCGAAGCGCACCGCGATGGTCTCGCCCGCCTTCGCGTCGCCGAACGGGAAGTCGGGGATGTCCACCTCGAAGCTGAGCTCCGCCACGACCTCGACGGCAACCCGGTCCCCGTCGAACACCATGTTCTGCGGGATGAGCTTCTCCTTCACGGCGCCCCCGCCGTGGGCGACGGTCAGGTGGTTGACGACATTCTCCCGTCCCTCCTCCTTGCCGAGGACGGACTCGAACACGACGTCCTCCGAGAACGGCACGGTGGCGTAGTCGCCGGTTCCGTACGTCTCGTAGTAGGTCTCCATCACTTCTGCCGGCGTGGCCATGCGTCTCTCCTTGCGTGCTGGTCTCGGGGGGCGGTCGGCGCCGGTCGAGCCCGGCGCCGACCTGCGGCCGTCAGGCCTTGCGGGGGATGAGGTCGAGGTACTTCTTGAGCCCGTCGCGCACCGCGACCGGCTTGCGGCCGGTCAGGTCCTCGACGGCCGTGGTGACGCGCTCGAAGTGCCCGCTGGCGAGGCTCGCGTTGTTCCCGACGATGTCGTCGGCGCAGACCCCGGGCGGGAAGATCGACGCGGAGAAGTCGCCCTGGACCGTCTTCGGGACGCCCTTGCCCATCCAGTACTCGTACAGCTCCTCGGTGCTGCAGTCGCCGTAGGTCACGGTGAAGCCGGTCTGCTTGTCGATCTCGGCGAACAGCTCGGCCTCGGAGAACAGCTCGGGCCCGGTGATCGTGTACGCGGTGTTCGGCTCGCCCTTGCCGGCGAGCAGTGCGGCGGCCACCCGCGAGCAGTCCTCGCGCAGCACGTACCCGCACTTCTTGCCGTGGATGTTGCTCATCCACTCGGCGTTGTTCTTCAGCACGGCGAGCGGGTAGAACATCAAGATCAGGTTGTCGTAGTAGAGCATGTTGCGCTGGAAGTTGTACTCCAGCCCCGACTCGAGGATGTCCTGCTCGGTGACCCGGTGGTCCGAGGCGATCAGCGGTGTGTCGTCGGCGATCTCGGCGCCGTTGAACGACGTGTAGGCGATGTACCCGACGCCGGCCGCCTTGGCCGCGTTGATCGCGTTGCGGTGCTGAATGCGCCGGGTCTCGCCGATGGCCCAGGTCGAGATCAGCAGCATCCGGTCGGCGCCCTTGTACGCCGTGACGCACTGGTCGTAGTCGTCGTAGCTCGCCTCGCGGAGCTCGACGCCCGCGTCGGTCCACGACGCCCGGTTCTCCGGGGCGATCTTGTCGAGCGAGGGTGCGCAGAGGATGACGTCCTCCGGGTCCACCAAGGTCAGCAGCTCCTGCGCGGCGACGCTGCCGAGCTGGCCGTCGACGCCATTCATCAAATACTTCACGTGGCACCGTCCCTGTCGGGTTGTCTTGGCGCGAAACTATATGGACCGGAACGGACAGAAATGGGGGACGTTGGACCGGGAGCACAAGGTCCCAGGCGCGCCGACGACGCCCCGGGGTGCCGATCGGTGAGGCCGGGCTAGCGTGAATCGGGTGACGATCCGGTGGAGCAGGTTCTGGCCGCGGATCTACCGCCTGCTCGCGCTCCTCGACCCGGTGATCGAGTGGACCTGGCGGCGCGTCGGCCTCGGCAACGTGGTGCGGGCGGTGTTCCCCGGACGCCGCACCGGGCAGCCGCGCCCGGTGTTCGTCGGGGTGCTGCGGGTCGGCGACCAGGTCTACCTCGGGCACCCGGACGTCCACTGCGCCTGGACGCTCAACATGGACGCGGCCGGCGGCGGTGAGCTCGAGCTCCGGGACGGGCGTCGGCGGCAGTTCGCCGCCGAGCTGCTGCCGCCGGGATCGGAGCGGGATGCGGTCATCCGTGCGACGTTCCGCCAGCACCCGTTCCCCGGCGGGCTGATGTACTGGCTCGCCCGGCGTCACGTGCGGGCGGTCGGCCGGTTCTACCGGCTCACGCCGAGGCCGGTGCGGGCGCCCTCGTAGGGCTGCGGGCGCGAACGGCGGCGAGCGCCGGCGCGCTGTCAGCCCGCCAGGAACCGGATGAGGACCGGGTTCATCCGGTCCGGGACCTCGTAGTGGGCCAGGTGCGCACCACCCTCGATCTCCTGGTACTCGATGTCCGGCGGCAGCGCGCGCAGCCGGGTGAGCGACGCCTCCGGGATCTTCGCGTCCGCGGTCCCGCGGGTGAGCAGCATCGGGAGGTGCTGCTCACCGACGCGTCGGTAGCAGTCGGTCGCATCCGTGAGTGCGTCCCCTCGCAGGTTGGCCAGGACGGCCCGCCGCTTGCCCGAGTAGCGGAGCTGGTCGGTGACCTGACGTCGCAGGTCGGGAACCGCGTCGACGGACACGACCGCGTCCGACAGGTCGGTGAGGTTGCGGCCGCCCATCAGGGTCATCAGGACCTCGCCGAGGACGGGCTTCGTGACCAGCCGGTAGGCCAGGCTGTCCGAGCCGGGCAGCTCGTCGAAGAACGGCGCGAGCAGGGCGAGCCTGCTGACCGCACCCGGGTGCGCGGCCGCGAAGCACGTGGCGATGCTCCCGCCCTGCGACGTCCCGACCAGCCGGACCGGGGTCGGGATCCCGAGCCTGCGCAGCAGCTCGTCGAGCTGGGTGTTGTAGAAGTCGCGGTCGTAGGTGCGCAGCTTCGGCCGGTCGGAGAAGCCGTGGCCGAACACGTCGTACCGGAGCACCCGGAACCCCGCGTCGCACAGCGGCCCGATCGTGTTGTCCCACGTGGCGTACGGCGCGGCGTTGCCGTGGACGAGGACGACGTCACCGACGACGGGATCACCGCGCAGCTCGTAGTGCGTGACACCTGCCGAGAGCTCCACGAAGCTGCCGGGCAGCCCTTCGCGAACGTCGGCTGTGAGCTCCTGCCTTCCGGTACCGGGCATCGCGACCCGCTCCTTCGTCGTCCGACACCGGGTGCGCGTCGTCGGTCACCGGTGGTCCACGACGCCGGGGCGAACGACGGACCCGTTACTCCGATCGTACGGCGGTGGCTCCGGCGTCGGGCCGAGTTCGTGGCGGGTCAGGCGTGCCCGTAGAGGGCCCGCTTGTGCGCCGCGAACTTCCGCTTGCCGAGCACGGCCCACAGTGCGCGGACGGGCGCCGGGAGCACCTCGCGGGCGAACGTCGCGCCGTCCTCGGGGCCGAGTGCGTCGAGGATCCAGCCGAGCTGGATGAGCTGCTGGTCCTTGGGCACGCTCGCGCGACCGTGCTCGCCGAGACGATCCCACTCCGCCTGGGTCATGCTCGTCGCGGCGACGGGCAGGATGCGCTCCTCCTCCTGGCCGAGGTGCTGCTCGAGCTTCGAGCGGATCTCGGCCACGATCTCGGCCACGGCGTCCCGGTCGCGCTCGCCCGCGAGGCCCTCCCAGGCGGGGAGCGCGGCGTCCGCCTCGTCGATGAGTCGCGCGACCTCGGCGTGCTGGGACCTCATCAGCGAGACGTGCAGCGCGCACGCCGGGGAACGCTGCTCGAGGGTGTCCCAGAGCAGGAGGTCCTCGGTGTGGTGGTGGTTGTGCAGGGTGAGCGTGATGCCCCGGATGTGCGCCGCGACGACGGCGGTCCGCTGGAGGTCCCCGGGCGGCACGGAGCGCACCAGGTCCGGGGCGTCGGCGTAGAGGTGCCGGAACACCCTGTGCACGACGAGCATGTCCGCGGTGTTGCAGGTGGTGGGGGTGGGGGGTTGCTGCGCTGGTGCCGACATTCACGTGTCCGTTCACGAGTGCCGCCCGCGCCGTTGCGGGAATGGCGTGACGGTACAGCCGGGCGGGGTGGGGCGCGCGCGGGAACCCCAGCCCGCCAGCGAGTCGGGGGCCGCGGAGTGACCGACCCGGTCGGCGTGCTCCTCTCGGGGCCGACGCGGTCCGGGGATGGGCGCCGCGCTAGTGCTCGACCCAGGTGGGGTCCGGGCGGGTCGCGACGTCCCACGAGGGCACCGCGGGTTGGAGGGGGTCGTCGATCCAGAGGAACTCTCCGTTGGGCGTGCCGCGTGAGTCGGACACGACACGGAGCACGAGATCGACGGCCTTGGCGGGGTCGTCGCCGCCCGTCCTGCGCATCCACTCGACCCACGGCCCGTAGTTGCCGTCGGCAGCGTCGCCGAGCCGGGTCGTCTGCGCGCTGATCGCCTCGAACATGTCCGTCTGCACATCGCCGGGATGGAGGACGTTGGCCGTCACACCGGTGCCGTCGAGCTCGGCCGCGAGGTGGCGGGTGAGCTGGTTGAGCGCGACCTTGCTCGTGCCGTACGCGCTGTTGAGCGGTCCGGGGGTGTGCAGCGCAGCGGCGGAGCTCACGTTGAGGATCCGTCCCCAGCCGGCGCGAACCATCGCCGGGGCGAACCGTCGCGCGGTGAGGTACGCGCCGAACGCGTTCACTCGGACGGTCTGCATCCACTCCTCGGGGTCGGTGTCGACCAGCGGGGCCATCGGGCCGAAGGTGCCCGCGGCGTTCACCAGGATGTGCGGCTCCTTCGGGCTGAGGCGATCGGCGACACGTTCGACCTCGGCAGGCACGCTGACGTCGGCGGGGATCGCGAGGGCACGGCCGCCCTCGGCCTCGATGGCATCCCGCACGGCGCTGATCCCCGCGCTGCCACGCGCCACCAGCGCCACCTCGGCGCCGTGTGCGGCGAGCCCGAGGGCGATCGCACGGCCGATCCCGCGCCCTGCGCCCGTGACCAGCGCGACTCGCCCCGTCAGGTCGGGTTCGACGTCGCGGCGAGGCGTGGCCTGCTCGTTCACTGGACGGCCTCTCGGCAGTGGGCCGGCCCCGGCGTCAGGTCCGGCCGCGGTTGGTGTCGGACGATCGCCGACCGTTCGTCTCGAGTGTGGCAGCCGCCACCATCGTGGCGTCGCATGCCTCTGGCGCGTCGGATCGGTGTGGCCCGACGGGACAGGGGTGTCCGCCGCCCGGCAGTGAGCGGGCGAACGATCACGACGCAGGGGCGTCGTGATCCGGCCACGGTTCGCAGCCGCACGCCCCCTCGTGCAGGACAGGGTCGTCCGCCCAGTCCAGGAGGCCGAGGCCGTCGCGCTCGGCGAGCGCGAGCACGTAGAGAGCGAGGTCCCCGAGCCCGGCGCCGACGCCGTCGGCGCGCAGCCGCGCGACGCGTGGTGCGACCTCGGTGCGCCACCACGCCGCCGCGAGGTCGTGCGCGCAGCAGTAGGCCGTTCCGGCGCTCTGCTGCTGGAAGCCCCAGGCCATCGCGGCGTCGGCGACGCGCGCCCAGTCGGCGGGCCGGTCGAGGTCGAGCGTGGTCAGCACGTCGTCCGGCAGGGGGAACCGTTCGAGGAACCGGCGTTCCGCGGCCTTCGTGGGCAGGGACTCGGCTCGCAGGCACGCGCACGCGAACGCGACCGTGCACACCCGCCGCACGTGCGCGGGGAGGGTGGTCCAGCCGAGCTCGCGCGCCGCGGCGACCCGGTGGTGCCCGTCCACCACGAAGTACACCTCGCCGAGCCGGACGACCTCGATCGGCGGCGGGAAGCCACCGTCACGGAACATCCCGCGGACCCGCCGCCAGCGATCGGAGCGCGGGCGGAGCGGGCGGAAGCGATCGTCGAAGTCCGTCGACCTGGCCACCGAGCCGACGACGGCGCTCAGCGGGATCTCGTCGTCGTAGCGTCCCATCGTGCCCGCCGAGCCGAGCGCCTCGATCGCGGCGTCGTAGGGCAGCAGCCCCGCTACGCGTCGTGCCACCTTGCCTCCCCGGTCGCTGCTCGGGGAACGGCGGGGTCGGCGCGGATGTTCCACGACAGCGGGAGCCCGCTCGCGCTGTCTGCCCGGTGGTCTCGATGCCGACCTTGGTCGATCGGACGAGGCGGTCAGGCGTCGTGCCCCGGCGATCTCGGCCGCCCGGATCGCGTCGGAGGCGAGGTCTGCGGGCCGGGCAGCCTCGGGGCCCTCGGACGGCCGCGACTCCGACCTGGGACGCCCGGCCCTACGGAGTCATCTCCGCGAAGCCCGGCGCGTCCGACAGCGCAGCGGCGAACAGCGCGACGCCGAGCACGACCGCCAGGGCGTGCGGCAGGATCACGCCGGACATCCAGAACACTCGGCGGAGCATCGCGTGGATCTCCTCCGGGGTGCGCCGCCAGGGGATGTCCGAGGCGCCAGTCGCCGGGGACGACGAGCTCTGCGGCCGGCTCGCCGAGGTCGCTCTCGGCGGCCAGGCGTGCGCGGGCGTCCATCGCCCGCCGGCTCCCCGCGGCGCCCGGGTCGTAGGACCAGTACATGTCGAGCCGCGGCGCGGAGTGGTCCCGCAGCTGCCCGCAGCTGCCCGCAGGTGCGGTGGTTGAGGTGGTAGGCCGCGTACTCGATGTCCCGCATCCGCGGGTAGTAGCGCAGCTGCCAGCTCTTCAGCAGGGCGTCGCTCGCCCAGAAGCCGAGTGCCGTCGTGGCCGCGAGCGCGAAGAGCGCGTAGTGGCCGTACTGGAACCCGAGCCCGAGCGCCGCGAGGGACAGGGTCACCGACCAGCCCTTGACGGTCGTCGACCTGACGTCGAAGTCGCTCACGACCCTGACGATCGCGAGGTACTCGGCGTTGAGGTCCTGGCGCAGGGCGTCGTCGCGTGGGGAGAGGGGCGGCGGCGCGTCGTTCATCTCGTGCCCCGTTCGTCGTCGCGGTGGTCAGGTCCGGTCCGTCCCGGCCGGGCGTCAACCGGTGGTCAGCAGCAGCCCCGTCGCTGCTGCGAGCAGCGGACCGGTGATCCACGCACCGGCCTGGAGGTCGGAGAGCAGCGTGGCGGTGAGGCCCAGCTGCCGGTTGACGTCCTCGCGTTGGCGGAGCTGGGACCTGAGCTCCTCGAGGTCCGAGCCGTCCGTCGGTGCCAGGACGTCCCGGAGCCGGCGCGCGTCGCTGCGGATCGCGGCGCGAGGCCCGTTGTAGACGGCGGCGACCGCCGCGGTGCCGGTGAGACCGAAGAGGAGCACGGTCGTCCCGGCGGCCGGGTGGGGGCCGGTGGTCACGTCGAGCCTGGTGGTCGCGAGGGCGAGGGTGGCGATAGCGACGAGCGCGCCCAACGGGCGCAGCAGGCCCATGGCGACCTCCCGGAACAGAAGGCTGTCGGCGACCTGTCGGCCGATGTCGGCATCCCCGGGCCCCGCCCGGACCGCGGTGGTCAGCCCGAAACAGGCCCGGACCACCGGGATCGCGCCGGCTCCGGCGGTGAGGGTCAGAACGAGCCCCCGGAGGGTTCCGGCGCCCGAGTCTCGCACGAGTGGCAGCAGGGCCACGACGACGACCCCGACGGCGGCGATCGCCGTGCGCCGGTTCGCTGCTCGCCAGTCGGCCGGGCGCACGCTCTCGACGTGGTCGGCCTCGCGCCGACCGACCTCGGCCGACACGACGGCCGCGGTCACCAGCACGAGCGCCAGACCTGCCCAGGCGACGAACACGTCGTCCAGCGGCGCATCGCGGCGGGCTCGATCGAGCGCCGCCCAGACGATGACCCCGCCGGCGAGGGCCGCGCCCACGGCGGCGAGCGTGACCAGCCTCGGGCCGACCGGCCGCTCCGGCCGATCCTCGCGCGGGGTGCCCGGCGGGCGCATGGGGGTAGGTTCGCAGCCCCGCGGGGCGCCGTCCAGGTTCTGGACGCGGTCGTCTGCCCGCGCGGGTTCGCCCGCTGGCGGCTACGGTCCGAGACGTGCCGCGACAAGGAAGTCAGGCGACGAGCAGCGCGTCCGCGCGGATCCCCCCGGGCCGGGTGCTCCTCGTCGCGTGCTTCGGGGCGTTCCTGGCGTTCCTCGACGCCACGGTCGTCAACGTGGCCTTCCCGTCGATCCGCGAGTCGTTCCCGACCGTGTCGATCGGTGGGCTCTCGTGGGTGCTCAACGCCTACAACATCGTGTTCGCGGCGTTCCTCATCGTGTTCGGGCGGCTCACCGACCTGATCGGGCGCCGGCGCTCGTTCATCGGCGGGGTCGCGGTGTTCACGCTGGGCTCGGTGCTCTGCGGGGCGGCGCCGACGGTGGAGATGCTCGTCGTGTTCCGCGTGGTCCAGGCGCTCGGCGCGGCGGCGCTGGTGCCTGCGTCGCTCGCGTTGGTGATCGCGGCCTTCCCGGGTGAGCGGCGGGCGCACGCGATCGGCCTGTGGGGTGCGTCCGCGGCCGTGGCGGCGGGCCTCGGGCCGCCGATCGGCGGTGCGCTGACCCAGGTCGGCGGCTGGCGCTGGGCGTTCCTGGTCAACCTGCCGTTCGGGCTCGCTGCGCTGTGGTCCGCTCGCCGCCAGCTCGTCGAGAGCCGGGCGCCGGGCCGCCGGACCCTGCCCGACCTCGCCGGTGCGGCGACCCTCGCCGCGTCGCTCGCACTGCTCAACCTCGGCATCGTCAAGGGCACGGACTGGGGGTGGACGGGCACCGCGACGCTCGCCAGTCTCGCCGGCGCGGTGGTGCTGTTCGCCGGGTTCGTGCTGAGCTCTCGCCGGCACCGGTCGCCGCTGGTCGACCCGACGCTGCTACGCCTGCGGTCGTTCGACATCGGCTCGGCGGCGACCGTGGTCGCGGGCTTCGGCTTCTACGCCTACCTGCTGACGAACATCCTGTGGCTGCAGTACGTGTGGGGCTACGACGTGCTGCGTGCGGGGCTCGCGCTCGTGCCCGGGGCGGTGGTGGCGGCGATCGTCGCGTCGCGGCTCGGGCCGCTCGCCGAGCGGTTCGGCTACCGATGGTTCGTCGTACCGGGCGCGATCATCTGGGCCGGGGCGTACCTCTGGTACCACCAGCGGGTCGGCCTCGAGCCGGCGTTCTGGTCGGCGTGGATGCCGGGTCAGGTGCTCAGCGGCATCGGGGTCGGCGCGACCCTGCCGTTGCTCGGGAGCGCGTCGCTCGCCGCTGTGCCCGGCGGTCGGTACGCGACGGCCTCGGCGGTGAACTCCAGCGCCCGGCAGCTCGGCGGGGTGCTCGGCATCGCGATCCTCGTGGTGGTGCTCGGCAACCCGACGGCGGAGACCGCGGTCGCGGCGTTCCGCAGCGGGTGGGTGCTGTCGATCGTCGCGTTCCTCGTGGTGGCGCTGGTCGCGATCCCGCTCGGCCGGATCCGGTCCGCGCCGGACGCCGAGGCCGTCGAGGACGAACGGCCACCGAAGGTCTTCGCCCCGGACCCGCCGCCGGAGTGGGCGGTCACACCCGCGGTGTCGGCGCTCTCGACGGACCTGGGTGACGTGCCGCTGGTCGCGGCGTTGCCGGAGGCCGCTCGGCGCCGGGTGGAGAGCGCCAGTCGGCTGGTCGAGGTGCCGGCCGGGCAGGACCTCGTGCGCGAGGGGGACCCCGGGGGTTCGGCGTTCGTGGTCCGGCGCGGGCGGCTCGAGGTGTTCGTCGGCGGGCGGCGGATCCGCGAGCTCGGGCCGGGAGCGGTGCTCGGTGAGCTGGCGCTGCTCACCGGGGAGCCGCGCTCGGCGACGGTGCGTGCGCGTCGCGACGCGACCGTGCTCGAGCTGCCGCGTGAGGCGCTCGAGGGTGTGCTGGAGTCGGATGCTCAGGCATCGCGGTTCCTGCTCGGGCAGGTCGCCGAGCGGCTGCGGACGGCCGCGCCGCCGTCGGCCCCGCCGCCCGAGCGGCCGACGGTGGTGTCGGTGGTCGGGGTGCACCCCGGTGCGCCGGTGGACGAGGTCGCGAGTGCGCTGACGGCGCGGATGGGCACGCACCTGGACGTGGTGCAGCTCGGTCGGGTGGACCCGGACCGGCTGGCGCGGGCGGAGGTGGGGCACGGCCGGGGCGGGCGCCCCGCCGGTGCGGGGGCGGGGCGGGGGGGGCGTGCC
>NZ_JAOVZU010000006.1:289183-323463 GCF_025717005.1 Actinotalea endophytica | reverse complement strand
GGCGTTAGCGTGGGTCACGAGGACCTCCGGGTCATCGAGGATGGTGTGGTAACCCCTTCGATACCGGAGGTCCTCGCCTTCCCACTCACACCACGCTGATCACAACGTCCCTGGGAACTACAGCTAGACGTTCGACCCGAGGTCCCGGAGCGGGCGGACCGGGCCGGGGCCGGGTGCCCCGACCAGGGCCGGGCGTCCGGACCAGGGCCGGGCGTCCGGGCCGGGGCCACCGGGTCAGGTCGCGGGGTGGCCGGTGGGCCTCATCAGGCCGGCCACGACCCGGTCGACGACGCGTTCCGCGGTCCGGTCGTCCAGGGGTCGGCCCGTGACGTACCGACGGTGGAACAGCGGCCCGGCGAGGGCGTCGAGCAGGTCGTCGAGGTCGACGTCGTCACCGACCTCACCGCGGTCCCGGGCGCGCTGCACGACCTCGCGCACCGCCTCGTGCCGCCGCGCGGCCTCTCGGTGGTGGAGGTCGGCGAACCCCGGGTCCCGTTCGGCGGCGTCGATCAACGCAGGCATCAGGGTCGCCGCGGGACTGCTCACGAGGGCGCGGGCCAGACCCGAGACGATGGCGAGCAGGTCGCCGCGCAGGGCGCCGGTGTCCGGCGCAGGTGTCACGGGCAGCACGGTGTCGAACGCGTCCAGCACCAGGGCGTGCTGGTCCGGCCACTGGCGGTAGATGGTCGTCTTGGCCACTCCCGAGCGGGCGGCGACGGCCTCGATCGTGGTGCCCGCCACCCCTCGTTCGGCGAGGAGCTCGGTGGCCGCCGCGAGCACCGCTGCTCGGGAGCGGGCCACCCGGGGGTCGACGTGCGCCACGGTCATCCTCACCACCGAGCCGGTGCGGGCACCGCCCACAGGTCGCGGTGGTCGTGCACGTACTCCGCCAGGGTGCGGCCGGGCCGGCCGAGCAGTCGCTGCACCGTGGGATCGACCTCGGCGGCCTGGCCCCGGCGCAGCCCGACGTGCAGCACGGTCTGGACCGCGACCTGCGCCATCGGCAGGCCCGCCCGCCGCAGGTGCGCCGCGTAGCCCAGTGCAGCGGCAGGTCGATAGGAGATCGGGCGGCCCAGCTCGGCGGTGAGCACGGCTGCCACCTGGTCGAGGTCGAGCGCCTCGGGGCCGGTCAGGGTGTACCCGGCTGCATGGTGCGCGGCCGGGTCGCGGAACACCGTCGCCGCCACGTCCCCGATGTCGCGGGTGTCGATGAAGGCCGCCCGACCCGAACCCGCCGGCAGGCAGAGCCGATCGGCCGCGACGATGTCCTCGCGGTACGCGTCCGCGAGGTTCTGCGCGAAGAACCCCGGGCGCAGGATCGTCCACGACGGGCACGCCCGCACCCGGGCCTCGACCCGGTGGTGGGGCACCAGCGGGTTGCTGTCCGCGCCGGTCACCGACGAGAAGACCACGTGCCCGACCCCGGCGTCACGCGCGGCGTCGACCAGCGCGCCGAGGGTCGGTCCCACCCTCGAGATGGCCGGCGGGCGCACCAGGAAGAGCCCCGCGGCGCCGCGCAGCGCGGGGGCGAACGTCGACGGGTCGTGCAGGTCGAGCCGCACGGGCGCGAGCTCGGGGTGCCTCGCCGCGAGCCGAACCGGGTCGGTACCCGCGGGCCGCACCGGAACACCCGCCGCGATCAGCGACCGGACGACTGCCCCACCGACGTTCCCCGAGGCGCCGGTGACGAGCACCGAGCCGCCGCAGGAGCGCGCGCCGTCCGACGACGTCCGAGGCACTGGCGACGACGAGTGGTTCACGTCGAGGACAGTACGCTACGGAGGCGTAGCGAAACTCGGCGAAGGTCCCGGGCCGGCGGCACGCCTCCCGAACGGCGCGCCGGACAGCGAACCCCCCGCCGGAGTAGCGTCGGAAGTAGATACCCACAGGGGTATCCACAGAAACTGAAGAAAGGGCACAACGATGTCTCCTGTCTTCACCCCCGACCGCTTCTCCGGCTCCACCGTGATCGTGACCGGCGCCGGCTCGGGCATCGGCAAGGCCACCGCGATCCGCCTCGCCCTGGAAGGCGCCCACGTGGTCGCCACCGACGTGGCCAAGGACCGGCTGGACGCGCTGGTCGCGGAGAACCCGGACGCCGACCTGGTCACCGTCGCCGGCGACGTGTCCGACCCGGTGTTCGCCGACCAGCTGGTCGCCGCGGCCGGCGGCAAGGTCGACGGGCTCGCGAACGTCGCCGGGATCATGGACGCCTTCCTGCCCCCGGCCGAGGTGGACGACGCCACCTGGGAGCGCGTCCTGGGCGTGAACCTCACGGCTCCGATGCGCCTGATCAGGGGCGTCCTGCCGGTCATGATCGCGGCCGGCAAGGGTGCGATCGTGAACGTCTCGTCCGAGGCGAGCCTGCGGGCCTCGGCGTCCGGCGTCGCCTACACGGCCTCGAAGCACGCGGTCAACGGGCTGACGAAGTCCGTGGCGGTCTTCTACAAGGCACAGGGCATCCGCTGCAACGCCGTCGCGCCGGGCGCCGTGGCCACGAACATCGAGGCGCCGTTCAGGTCCGAGCACGCCGCGGCGACGCTCGGGCCGATCATGGGCACCACCATCCCGCCGGTGGCCGCCGCCGAGGACGAGGCCGCCCTGATCTGCTTCCTGCTCTCCGACGACGCGAGCAACATGAACGGCGCGATCGTGCCGTGCGACGGCGGGTGGTCGGCGATCTGAACCCCCGGCGATCGTCCGGGCCGCCGGCAAGGCCGGCACGGGTCGCCGCCGGCGGCCCGACGGTCCCAGGGGAACCCCCATGAGCGTGTGGCACACTGCGCTCGAACACGTACGTGCTCCGGGGTCGGTGTAATTCCGAACCGGCGGTGACAGTCCGCGACCCGGTGAGCATGGGCACCCGCCCTTGCGATCCGGTTGACCTGGTGGAACTCCAGGACCGACGGTGAAAGTCCGGATGGGAGGAAGCACGGGACGTCGTCGCGCACCCTGGTGGCGCGTCGGCGACGTCGTGACGCCTGTCGTCGTCCCCGGAGCCTGACCGCGGGGCCCGCGGCGCCCTGGACCCGCGGCTGCGCGCCCGCGACGCGCGGCCGCGCGCGGTCGAGCTCGCCGCGCGCGGACCGGCACACGGTCCGAACCCCCAGGTCGGTGCCGTGCTGCTGGACCGGGACGGCCGGGTCCTCGGCGAGGGCTGGCACCGCGGCGCCGGCACCGCGCACGCCGAGGTCGCCGCCCTGGCCGCCGCGCGAGCGGCCGGTCACGACGTGGCCGGCGCGACCGCGGTGGTCACCCTCGAGCCGTGCGACACCACCGGACGCACCGGCCCCTGCACGCGAGCCCTGCTCGAGGCCGGTGTCGCGCGGGTCGTGCACGCGGTGGCCGACCCGTCGCCGGCGGGCGGTGGCGCGGCGCGGCTGCGCACGGCCGGCGTGGAGGTCGAGTCCGGCCTGCTCGACGACGCGGTCGAGGACCAGCTCGAGGTCTGGCTCACCTCGGTCCGCCGCGGCACCCCCTGGGTCACCCTCAAGATGGCCACGACGCTGGACGGCCGGGTGGCGGCGCAGGATGGGACGAGCCGCTGGATCACGTCAGCGGAGTCCCGTGCGCACGCCCACGGGGTGCGTGCCCGGGTCGACGCGATCGCGGTCGGCACCGGCACCGTCCTCGCGGACGACCCCGCACTCACGGTCCGGTCCGCCGAGGACCGGGCGGCGGACCACCAGCCGCTGCGGGTCGTGCTCGGCGACCGTGCGGTGCCCGCCGGGGCCCGGCTGCGCGGGGAGGGCGGCGAGCTGGTCCAGGTGCCGGGCCACGACCCGGCTCGCGCCGTGGCGCTGCTCGCCGGCCGGCAGGTCCGCCACGTGCTCGTCGAGGGCGGCCCCACCGTCGCCGCGGCGTTCCTGCGTGCCGGACTGGTCGACGAGGTCCACGCGTACCTGGCGCCCGCGCTGCTCGGAGACGGGCCGGCCGCGGTCGGCCCGCTCGGGATCGCGACCATCGCGCAGGCGCTGCGGCTGCGCACGGTCGACGTGCACAGACTCGGGCCCGACGTGCTCGTCGTCGCCCGTCCCACCCAGCCCCACCTGGAGGTCTGATGTTCACCGGAATCGTCGAGGAGCTCGGCACCGTCGCCGGCGTCCACCTGCGCGGTCAGGACGCTCGGCTGGAGCTGCACGGCCCCCTGGTCACCGAGGACGTGCACCTGGGGGACTCGATCGCGGTCGACGGCGTGTGCCTGACGGTCGTCGACGTGCACGACGGCACGTTCGGCGTCGACGCCATGCCCGAGACGCTCGCCCGGACGACCCTCGGCGGGCTCGAGGTCGGTGGGCGGGTCAACCTCGAGCGCGCGGTGCGGGCCGACGGCAGGCTCGACGGTCACCTCGTCCAGGGGCACGTCGACGGGGTCGGGACCCTGCTCGAACGGAACCCCGGCCCGCGCTGGGACGACCTGCGGTTCGCGCTCCCCGCCCCGCTGGCGAAGTACGTCGCCGAGAAGGGCTCGATCGCGGTGAGCGGGGTCTCGCTGACCGTCACCGGCGTGGGCGACGACTGGTTCGGGGTCTCGCTGATCCCCACGACGCTCGAGGTGACGACCCTCGGCGCCCTCGAGCCCGGCGACCAGGTGAACCTCGAGGTGGACGTGGTCGCGAAGTACGTCGAGCGGCTGCTCGGCGCGCAGACCGACACGCAGATCGACTCGCAGGACAGCACACAGGAGGGAGCACGGTCATGACCGACGACGTGGTGCTCGGCACCGTGGAGGACGCGCTCGAGGCGCTGCGCAGCGGGCAGCCGGTGCTGGTGGTGGACTCCCCCGACCGCGAGAACGAGGCGGACGTCGTGCTCGCGGCCGGCACCGCCACGGCCGAGTGGGTCGCGTGGACCATCCGGCACTCGTCGGGGTACCTGTGCGCCCCGATGCCGGCGGCCCGCGCCGACGCGCTCGACCTGCCGCTGATGGTGCCGCACAGCCAGGACCCGCGGCGCACGGCGTACACGGTCACGGTGGACGCGACGCACGGGGTCACCACCGGCATCTCGGCCGCCGACCGTGCCCGGACCCTGCGCGTGCTGGCCGACCCGGCGGCCGGGCCCGACGACGTGATCCGGCCCGGCCACGTCCTGCCGCTCCGCGCGGTGCCCGGCGGCGTCCTGCACCGTGCCGGGCACACCGAGGCTGCGGTGGACCTGTGCCGGCTCGCGGGGCTCGACCCGGTCGCCGGGATCGCCGAGCTCGTGAACGACGACGGCACGATGATGCGGCTCGACGACAGCGCCGCCCTGGCCCGCGAGGCCGGCCTCGTCCTGCTGTCCATCGCGGACCTGATCGCCTGGCGTCGTGAGCACGGCGACGACGCGCCCGTCGCGGCGGACCCCGACCGCCGCCCCCGGGTGCACCGGACCGGGTCGGCCCAGCTGCCGACGCGACACGGCGAGTTCACCGTGCACGGCTACCGCGACCTGCGCACCGGCGCCGACCACGTCGCGCTCGTCCCGGTCGCACCCGAGCATCCCGCGGCCGTGCCGGTGGTGCGGGTGCACTCCGAGTGCCTCACCGGGGACGCGTTCGGGTCGCTGCGCTGCGACTGCGGGCCGCAGCTCGAGGCGGCGCTCGACCAGGCCGCACGCGAGGGCGGCGCCGTGGTCTACCTGCGCGGCCACGAGGGTCGCGGGATCGGGCTGCTGCCGAAGATCGACGCGTACGCGCTGCAGGACGCCGGCCGGGACACCGTCCAGGCCAACCTGGACCTCGGGCTGCCGGCCGACCGCCGCGAGTACGGCGCGGCCGCGGCGATCCTCGCCGACCTCGGGCTGACCGGGGTCCGGCTGCTGACGAACAACCCGGCGAAGGTCGCGGGCCTGATGGCGCACGGCGTCGAGGTCGACCCGCAGCCGCTGCGCGTCGGCCGGACGGCGCACAACGCCACCTACCTGGCGACCAAGGCCCAGCTGATGGGCCACCTGCTCGACGACGAACCCACCAGCGGTGCCAACGGCGCCGCCCCGACCCCTCAGGAGATCCGATGAGCGGCACCGGCGCACCCGCCCCGGCCCACCTCGACGCGCGCGGTCTGCGCATCGCCGTCGTGGCCGCGAGCTGGCACACCACGGTCATGGACGGTCTGGTCGCCGGAACGCTGCGCGCCCTCGACGAGGCCGGCGCGACGATCACCGAGGCGGACGTCGTCCGCGTCCCCGGCTCGTTCGAGCTGCCGGTGGCGGCCCGGCGCCTCGCCGACGCGGGCGCCGACGCGGTCGTCGCGCTCGGGGTCGTGATCCGCGGCGGGACCCCACACTTCGACTACGTGTGCCAGGCGGCGACGGACGGCCTCACCCAGGTGTCCGTGAGCACCGGCGTGCCGGTCGGGTTCGGCGTGCTGACCTGCGACGACGACGCCCAGGCGATCGACCGTGCCGGGCTCCCGGGGTCTCGCGAGGACAAGGGGTACGAGGCCGCCCAGGCGGCCGTCGCGACCGCGCTGACCTTGCGTGCGGCGCCGCCGTGGAGCCGCTGAGCGCAGGGTCGGTCGCCGGCCACCGCGGCGACGACGGCATCGGGCTACACCCGCGACACCCCTTCGCTGGCCGCGCTGGTGCCGTACCGGTGTCGATACCGATCCCAGTTCTCGGCGATCCGCTCCGCCGAGAGGCGAACGGGTTCACCGAGGCCCCGCGCGATCGCCATCGTGTGCGCCACGTCCTCGACCATCACCGCGGCTTGGAGCGCCTTGTCGATGGTCGGGCCGATCGTGAAGACACCGTGGTGCTTCATCAGGATCGCGGGTGAGTCGCCGATGCATCGCACGATCTCGGCGCCGATCGCGTCCGATCCGATGGGCGCATAGTCCCCGAGCGGAACGTCGCCACCGAACTCGTCCGCGATCGCGGTGAGCGCGCACGGGATCGTCTCGCCGATGGCAGCCCACGCCGTGGCATAGCGAGAGTGAGTGTGGACGACGGCAGCCACGTCAGCGCGAGCGCGGTAGACGCCGAGGTGCGACAACGTGTCGGACGACGGGCCTCTCCCGCCCTCGACAACTCTGCCCTCGAGGTCGACCACGACCATGTCCTCGCTGGTCATCACCTCGTACCGGAGACCCGATGGCTTGATCACCACGAGCCCGCTCTCCTCGTCGCGCGCTGAGACGTTCCCGCTCGTCCACGTCACCAACCCATGTCGCGGAAGGGCGAGGTTCGCCTCGCAGACCTGTCCTTTGAGTTCGTCCAGCACTGCTCTCCTCCAAGGTGCTACTGAGCGTGGCGTTCAGCCACCGGTCCTGGCGTCCGCGTGGCGACCGGGATGCCGGCGGCCTCGAGCCGGCCCCGGATGAACTCCCGCGCGCGTTGTGCCTCCGCGGCGGAGTCGGGCCGCGAGTCGTTCCACATCTCGATGAGCATCCGCCCCGACCACCCCTGCCGAGCGAGCTCGGTGAACGCCTTCGCCCACGGGACGGCCCCCGTGCCCATCGGGACCCGTCGCGGCTCGCCCGGGCGCGTGTCCTTCACGTGCAGCGCGAGCATCCGCCCGCGGCCCGCGGCGAGCTCGGCGACGACGTCAAGACCGCGTTCGGTCAGGTTGCCGATGTCCGGATACAGCTGAAGGTGGGCCGACCCGATCTCGTCGCACGCTTCCAGCGCCCGGCTGATCGAGGTGATGTCGGTCCCGTCGACGTTCTCGATACCGAGCATCACGCCCCGCTGTGCGGCATAGGCGGCGCCCGCGGCGATCACGTCGAGGTAGTGCTCGCGTGCCCCCGACCGGGGAGCCTCGTAGAAGGCGTAGTAGCCCGCGACCTGGATCAGCGGGGCACCCAGGTCCACGCTCAGGTCCACGCTGCGCAGCAGCAGCTCCTGCGACCGTCGCCGCACGGCCGGGTCAGCGCTGCCCGGAGCGACCTTGCGGTGCGCCGACAGGCACAGGCCGCCGATCGCCACACCGTGGCGCAGGCTCGCCTCGCGAACCTCCCCGCGCACCGCATCCGGCCACCAGAGACGGGAGACGCGGTCGTCCGTCTCGTCGACCGAGAGGTCCACGAAGGCGAACCCCGCATCAGCGGCCTGCCGGAACAGATCGTCCCAGGAACCCGCCCACCGGAGCGCCTTCTCATAGACGCCGAGCTCGACCCCCCAGGTCACCGGTCGCAGCGCGGTCACCGCGACCACCCCCGGGGACCCGCGACGTGAAGCACGCGAACGCCGACCTGTCGGTCGAGCTCGTCAGGGGCCCGCGCGAACGCAACGTCGCTGATGGCCCTCGCGCTGCGCGCGGGTTGCCGAGGGCGTCGACTGCACCAGTCGTGACCAGGCACGTCGCCTCCAAAAGGGTGTGCTTCGCCAACGCTGGGCGCGTACGCGCCGAGCGTTCGATGGGAGTGGCTGCCCGGCCGGTGCCGGGAGTCGGTCGTGCTTAGGCGGCGTGCACCGCTCGGTGGAAGGCCTTCGCCGCTGCCTCAGGGTCAGCGGCGGCCATGATGCCGCTGCCGACGACCACCACGTCCGGGGCAAGCGCCACGATCGAGTCGACGGTGTCGAGCTTGATGCCGCCCGTGACCACCGTGCCGGCTCGGGTCACGGCTGCCTTCACCTGGACGAGCGCCTCGGCCGGTGGCTTGACCGTCTCGCGGAGGTCGTAGGGCGTGTGGACGCAGACCAGGTCGACACCCAGGGAGTCGAGCTCCGCGGCCCGTGTGGCGACGTCACGCACGCCGATCATGTCGCAGAGCACCCGCTTGCCGCGCTCGTGCGCTGCGCCGACGGCTGCAGCGACGGTCGCGTCGTCCGTCACGCCCAGGACCGACACGATGTCGGCGCCGCCATCGAGCACGAACGCCGCCATGCTCTCGCCGCCGTCCATGATCTTGATGTCGGAGAGCACCTCGAGCTGCGGATGCGCCTCCTTGATGACTCGCACGGCTTCGATGCCGGCGCTGATCCCCAGACCCGTCCCGATCTCGGCGACGTCGACCCAGGGCGCGATCCGCTCGAGGACCGCGACCGCGGTCTCCAGCGAGAAGGTGTCCAGTGCAACCTGCAACTTCATGTGACTCTCTCTCTCCCGTTCCGAAGTCGGCGTCGGTCAGTCGGCCCAGACATCGCGGAGCCGCTCGGCCGCGCGGCTGAACCTGTCGTACTTGCGGTCGTAGTGCTCGGCCATCGCAGCGTCCGGCTCGACCGTCTCGTTCGCCGGCGCAAGCTTCGCCACGGCATCGGCGAAGCCCGTGTACACGCCCGTGGCGATGCCGGCTGCGATGCCCACACCCTTGACGCCGAGCTCGCTCTCGGTCGTGACCTCGATCGGCCGCTGGAGCACGTCGGCGAACAGCTGCACCCAGTGCGCCGAGCGGGCAGCCCCGCCGGCGATCCGGTAGGCACGCGGCGCGGGCCGATGCCGAAGCAGTCGATCGATGTGCCGCCGATGGGCGAACACCACTCCCTCGAAGGCGGCCCTTGTCAGGTGCTCGCGCCGATCGGTCGACGACAGACCGGCCCACACCCCGCCGCTGCGCCCCCCGAAGCCATCGCCTTGGAGGAACGGGAGGAACACTGCGTCGCTCGAGGTGACCTCGACCGAACGAGCGGCCCCCGCCATCTGGCCGTAGACCGCCGAGCGGTCGTCCCAGGCGGCCCGAAGCTCCGGACCGAAGAGGGTGTCCGCGACCCACTCCATCGTCCCGACCGAGGTGTTCGAGCCCTCCTCGACCAGGTAGGTCTGCGGGATGCAGTAGAGCGAGTTCATGGCCACCGAACCGTCGGCCACCGGCTCCGGCGCGGCGTACACATTCACCCCCGCGGTGCCGGTGATGAGGCACACGACCGACTGGTCGACCAGACCGGCCGCCACCGCGCTCGCATCCACGTCGAACATGCCCGCGATGACTGCGGTCCCCCCCGCGCAGCCGAGCTCGGCTGCCGCCGCCGCCGTGACCGAACCGACGACCTCAGCGGCCTCGAACAGGGGAGGAAGCTTCTCGATGAACTCGGGGACGCCCAGCTTCTCGAGGATCGTCGGGTCGTACTCGCGCGTCGCGAGGTTGATGAAGCTGTTGCCCGACTGGTTGCAGTAGTCCGACACGACCTCGCCGGTCGCGCGGAAGACGAGGTAGTCCTTCATCGAGAAGACCCAGCGTGCGGCGTCGTACACCTCGGGCTCGTGGTCCTTCAGCCACCT
Source organism: Actinotalea endophytica (assembly GCF_025717005.1). Lineage (GTDB taxonomy): Bacteria > Actinomycetota > Actinomycetes > Actinomycetales > Cellulomonadaceae > Actinotalea. The sequence goes on along the minus strand of NZ_JAOVZU010000006.1, from coordinate 313,325 downwards.
GAGGATGGTCACCGGGTGGGAGCTGAAGAGACCCTGAAGGGTCGCCGGGAAGATCGCAGCGGCCCTGCCGTCCGCCTTCCACTGCTCCGCGTAGCGCCAGGCACGGTCGTCCGCGGACGTGATCCCGGCACGAACCAGCTCCCCACGGTCACCGAGCAGCCAGAGTCCCTTGCCCTGGCCCGCGAAGCCCAAGCACTCGACCTCCTCGGGCGGCACGCCGCTGTCGGCCATCAGCCGCCGCACGCACCGACAGTTGGCCTGCCACAGCTCCTCCTGATCGACCTCGACCCGCCCCCCGGCCAGGGCGCGAACGACGTTGCGCTCCTTCGCGAGCGCGACGAGGGTTCCGTCCTGGTCGTACATCCCGGCCTTGATGAACGTGCCGCCGTTGTCGACCCCGATCACGTATCGCCCCATCAGCGACCCCTCCAGTCCTTGCCGTCCGGTCCCCATGCGTCGAATCGCCCGGTGCTCGGGTCGCGCCACATCGGCGAACCGTCGTCCATGACATTGGGATGGTCGCGCGGGGCGACGAACTCGAGTCGGACGTGATCGGTGCTCGGCGGGTCGGTGAAGAACAGCAGCAGCTCGCCGGCGTCGTTCACGTCGCGGCCGTCGACCTGCAGGCCCAGACCGGTGACCCGCTCATGCTCCGCCTCCAGGTCGCCGTAGTCGACGAAGGCGAGGTGGTGAACCCCCAGGTTCGCTGCGCCGTGCGTACCTGTGCCGGTCGCCTCGAGCAGCTCGATGTGCGGCGTCCCCTCGCGCGAGAAGGAGAGCCGTGCGTCGTGGAGGTGCTCGTCCTGCTCGCTGGAGTCGCGGTAGTGGCTGCTCCGGTACCGGTGGATCGGGCCGAAGGTGTACCCCGTGATCCGCTCCCACCGCTCGATGGCTTCCTCCAGGTTCGCTACCAGGATGCCGACGTGGTGGATCAGTTTGGGTTGCATGACGCTCCTGCTTCGGTCGGGGTGCTTGCGGGAGAGCCGGGCGAGGTCACTTGACGGCCCCGGCGAGCCCGTTGACCAGCGAACGCTGGGCGATGGCGAACGTGGCGACGATCGGGACGGACACCACGATCAGGATCGCGAAGAGAGCCCCCACCTGGGTGAAGTGCTCGCCTCGGTAGACGAGGGGGATCAGGGTCAACGGCTTGATGTCCTTGTCGACGAGGGAGACCAGCGGCAGGAGGAAGTCGTTCCAGGCAAGCATCAGCTGCCAGACGACGACCACCGCGATGGCTGGGCGGGCGAGCGGCAGGTACACGTGCCAGAAGGTCTGCCACTTGTTGGCCCCGTCGACGACGGCCGCGTCGTGCGTCTCCTGCGGCACAGCCATGAACGAGGTGCGGATGAGGATGATGGCGAACGGCAGCCCGAGCGCGGTGTACACGATGCTCACACCGAAGGTCGAGTTGTAGAGGCCCAAGGCCTGGAGGACCTGGAACGTCGCCACCACGATGCTCGACATCGGCAGGACCAGCGCGAGGGTCAGCAGACCGAAGATCCAGCCCTTGGCCGGCACCCTCAGGCGAGCGAGAGCGAACGCCGCCATGGAGCCGAGCAGGACCACGAGGACCACGGACGGCACGGCGATGAGCGCGCTGTTGAAGAGGTACCGCGGTATGGGGTTCTGCTGGAAGACGGTCACGTAGTTCGCGAACGAAGGGCTGCGTGGGAGCATCCCGAACGCGATGGTCCCCGGATCGTTCGTCGGCTTCAGTGACAGGCCGATGACGATCACGATCGGCAGCATCCAGGCGACGGTGACCGGGACGAGGATCAGGTGCAGCAGGTTGACCCGTCGGCTCAGCTGCGCAGGTCGTCGACCGCTCATCGTTCCTCCCCCGTGATGAAGCCGGCGCCGAAGACCCGGGTCATGAGGAGCGAGCTGCCGATCGCGATCACGAGAAGCGCGACGCTGATGGCGGAGGCGTAGCCGATCGAGTGAAGCTGGAACGCCTGCTTGAACGCATAGGTCGGGAGCATCTCGCTCGCGTGGTAGGGCCCACCCGACGTCAGCACGTACAGCAGCTCGAACGTCTTCAGAGACCCGATGATCCCCAGCAGGAGCAGCGTGAGGTGAGTGTTCCGCAGCAGCGGGAAGGTGACGCGCGTCGTCCGCTGCCAGAAGTTCGCGCCGTCGAGCTTCGCGGCCTCGAGCAGGCTCGGTTCGATCAGCTGCAGGCCGGCCAGGTAGAAGAGCAGAGAGAAGCCGGTGTACATCCAGATGTTCACCACCATCACCGCGAAGATCGCAGTCTTCGGGTCGCCGAGGTAGCTGAACTTGAGGAACGTCAGGCCGGTCTGCTCCGCGATGGCGGCGAGTGTGCCGCTGTTGGGGTCGAGGATCTGGGCCCAGACGATCCCGACGACCACGGGTGACAGGACCGTCGGCAGGAAGAGAAGTGCGCGGTAGACGCCGCGACCCCGCAGGGGCTGATTCAGCATGAGAGCCAGCCCGAGTCCGATCAGGGCCTGCGGCACGATCGTCAAGGGGATCCAGAGCGCCGAGTTCAGCAGCGTCTTGGTGAACACCGGGTCGTGCGCGAGGGCCACGAAGTTGCCGAGGCCGACGAACGTCCCCGCCGTCGCGCCATCCCAGTCCAGCGTGCTCGCCTGGAAGTTGTAGACGATCGGGTAGGCGACGAAGACGAAGAACAGGATCAGTGCGGGCACCACGAAGGCCAGCGAGGTCAGCCGGTCGCGGCGCGCCAGGGGATGACGCATCGGTTCACGCTCTCCAGGTGATCGGTTGGGCACGAGGCTTGCGGCCGGAGCCGGTTCCCGGGGCAGGGCAGGTCACCCCGGGAACCGGCCTCGCGATCACAGCCCGTCGTAGACCTCCTGGACCGACTCGGCCGCCTCCTGCGGCGTCATCGATCCCGTGGCGACCGCGGCGAGCGCATCGGAGACGGCGGTCTCGATCGCCGGGTCCTTGAAGTAGCGGGAGTACTGCACCTGCGGCAGCCACTCGTTGGCCAGCTCGTTGAAGATCTCCTCCTGCTTGTCCGAGGTGAACACCTGCGGCTCCAGGCCCTTCACGGCAGGCAGGTCGAACAGCGTGTTGATGAGGACCTGGCCGCCGGCACCGGCGATCCAGTCCGTCAGCACCTGGCAGGCCAGCTCGGGGTTCTGCGAGTTCTTCGAGATCCCGAAGAGGAACTCGGCGCCTCCGACGTACTGCGGGCTGTCCGCGCCACCCGGGATGGTCGGGAAGAGGAACGGCTCGTAGCCGTTCATGCCCTTGGACAGGTCGGCGATCGTCGACTGGTCGGCGGTGGGGTCGGACTGCTGGATCCACTGCGAGCCGAGCGGCAGGAAGAGCGCGTCGCCGGCCTCGAACATGCCGACCGCGTCCGGGTAGGGCTCGAGTGCGTTGGCGCCCTCCTGGGCGATGCCGTCGGTGAACAGCTTCTGCCAGTACTCGAAGGCCTTCACGAGGTCAGGGTCGGTCCAGGGGACCGTGCCGTCCTCGGCTTCGTACACGAGCCCGGGGTTGATGTTGTTCGCGAGCTCCAGGTAGATCGACGTGTTCAGCCAGTACTGCTTGGCGCCGAGCAGGAAGGGCGTGAAGCCGTTGCCCTCGTAGGTCGGTGTCACGGCCTCGAGGTCCGCCCAGGTCTGCGGGATCTCCGCGCCGGTCTCGTCCATGATCTCGGTGTTCGCCCAGATGTTCATGATCTGGGTGAGCACCGGGAGACCGTAGAAGTTGTCGTCACCGTCAGGGTTGCCGAGGCGCGCCTGATCCAGTGCGATCGGGTAGAACTTGTCCTCCCAGTCGTCCCCCCACTGCGAGGCCGCACACTCGTTCAGCGGCATGAGGTAGTCGCGGTACTGCTGGGTCTGGGCGCCGGGCATCAGGCCCACGATGTCGGACATCGTGTTCGACGAGACGCGCGCGGCGAGATCGACCCAGTAGTCCGGGCCGCCCATCACGGTGGCGTCGATCGTGGTGCCGGGGTTGGCCGACTCGAAGGCGTCGATCATCCCGCTCAGGGCAGGGTCGATCGGCGCCCAGCCTCGGAACGTGACCGTGTCTCCGCCTGCCGAGCCGTCGGTCGTCGTGGCCGACGTGGCCGCGCCGCCCGCGCAGGCCGCGAGCAGGCTCGTTGCGGCGACGCCGGCGCCCGCGATCATGAAGCTCTTGCGCAATCTCATTCGAACCTGCTCCTTTGCGTAGTTCTAGCTGACGTCGTCCGTTCAGTCGTTCTCACTCGCGCCCCGTACTTATGCCAGATCCGCCGACCCACCCGCAGTCGAGGAGAGCGAAAGCGCGCCCGCTCCGCGCGCCCTTCTGGGCACCCACGCGGCCGCCGCGACGCACCGGACGTGCACCAATACGACTCGAGAGAGAACTGCCCCCGAACCCGTCGGCTGACCCGATGGGTCGTGCCTCAACGAGGCTCCGGCGGTCTCCGGTGACGGGCAGGAGTAGACCTTGACCGGCTGAGCCAGCGCAACCATAAGATGCACATATGAGCGCACAGCGTGGTGTGGGCCGCGATCACGACTCGCTGCTGGTCGACGTGTCCAGGCGGTACCACTTCGACGGCATGAGCATGGTCGACATCGCCGGCGAGCTGGAGATCTCCCGCTTCCGAGTTGCCCGGCTGCTCGACGAGGCCAAGCGACGGGGCGTCGTGCGCATCACGTTGCACAGGCCGCTCGAAGGCGAGAGCGCGCTCGCCGTGCGCCTGCGCGAGCGGTACGGACTGCGGCACGCCGTCGTGGTGAGGGCGGGAGCGGTCCCCGAAGCTCAGCTGCGCCAGATGCTCGGGCGGGAGGCCGCCCGTCTGCTCGCAAGGCTGCTTGCCGACGGTGACGTCCTCGGCGTCGGTTGGGGCCGAGCGGTGAAGGCCGTGGCCGACGCCGCTCCGACACTCGCCCGCTGCCCCGTCGTGCAGCTCTCGGGCATCACGGGACGTCCCGGCGACAACTCATCTGAGCTGGTCCGGTTGTTCTCGTCCCTGACCGGGGAACCTGCGTTCCCGCTGTACGCGCCGCTCGTGCTGCCGGATGCGGCGACCGCCCGTGCGCTCCGCACCTCCCATGGCATCGCCGAGACGTTCGCGCGCTTCCGGGACGTCTCCGTCGCGCTGGTCGCGGTCGGCAGCTGGGACCCCCCGAACTCGCAGCTGCGCCAGTACGTGTCGCCGGCGGACCGCGACCTGCTGACGCGGTGCGGCTTGCAGGCCGAGCTCGGCGGGATCTTCCTGGGCCAGGACGGCGAGGAGCTGGACACGCCGCTCGCCCGCAGGGTCATCAGCATCTCCGCCAGCGACCTGTCGGCCGTCCCGACCGTCGTCGCGGTCGCCGGACACGTGTCGAAGGTGCGGGCCATCCGCGCGGTGCTCAAGGGCGGCTACGTGAGTGCGCTCGTGACGGACTCGACCGTGGCGCGCCGTCTGACCGCGGACTGAACCAGGTCCCGACCCATCGCGACCTGCTCATGTGAGCGACCACATCGCCACATCTTGGACGATGTTTTCGCCTGCTCGGCACGACGCTCGGACGGCGACGGCCTCGCGCGCACCAACACCGACGAGACCTCCACTCGACCGCGGGTCGGATGACTGTCCCCGGCGGCGGACTGCAGCGCCCCAATGCCAGCCACGTCTGAATCGATCCGATTCTTGCGGCATTCTGAGCGACCACGATGGCATTGTCTTGCTGGTGGTCCGGAATCGTGCGCTCCACGTCATCCCGGCATCGTGCGAACTGCAGTTCAGCGCGCCCATGCGTCCGGTTCGGTGTGCAGCTGCTCTCCGGGTCGACGGCGGACGACCGAGCCTCCGGCCGGCAGTGGCTCCTCGCGGCCGCGAAGTCGGGGCACGCCATGGCGATGTTCAACCAGGGCGTCACCAACGAGACGGTCGAGCCGGACGCGGCGCACACCTGGTACGAGCGGGCGGCCGCGGGGCCCTCGGGGTAGAGATGGACCCGGCGGACCTCGCGGCAGCGAAGCTTGGTATGAGAGCGCCGCGGAGCGAGCGCGGCGACCCCTCGGTCGTGCTGCGACCGAGCGGACCTGGAAGCCGGGGCCGGCCCGCGTCATCGACGGCGGATCGGGCCTTGCCCGCGGCCGACCCCCCGCCGCTAGAGTGCTCACATGAGCGGTATTGATGGCGAGGCTGAGAGCCCCGACGCGGGCGCGCCGGAGGAGACCTCGTCCCACGGGGGGGCTTCAGGACCACGCGAGGGCGCCGTCCGGACCAGTGACGTCATGTTCGATCCCGAGGACGTCGGCGAGGACGACGACGGGCCCGATCACGACGATCTCCTCCTCCGGGTCGCCGAGCGGTACTACTTCGCCCGGCAGAGCCGCGTGACGATCGCGGAGGAGTTCGGCATCTCGCGCTTCCGTATCGCGCGTCTCCTCGACGAGGCCGAGCGGCGTGGCACGGTCCAGATCACGCTGCACCGCCCGCGCTACGGCCGCCGCGACCTGAGCACGCGGCTCAAGGCTCAGTACGACCTTCGCCATGCCGCAGTCGTCGAGTCGAGCCACTTGACCGAAGCAGAGATGCGCGAGGCGCTGGGCCGCGAGGGAGCCCGCCTGCTCGCCGGCCTCCTCGCCGACGGCGACGTGCTCGGCGTCGGTTGGGGACGCTCCGTCGAGGCGGTCGCGAACGCAGCAACGGCCCTCCCACGGTGCCCCGTCGTCCAGATGTCGGGCATCACCGGCCCTCCGAGCAGCAACTCGATGGAGCTCGTGCGCCGCTTCTCGGCGATCACCGGGGCTCAGCCCTACCCCCTCTACGCACCGCTCATCGCGCCCGACTCGGCGACCGCGCGCGCGCTGCGCAGGTCGCACGGCATCGCAGAGACCTTCGAGCAGTTCCGCGACATCTCCGTGGGACTCGTCACGATCGGCAGCTGGGATCCTCCGAACTCGCTGCTGCACCAGTTCGTCTCCCAGGACGTGCGGGAGGTGCTGACCGCCGCCGGGTTGCAGGCCGAGGTGGGCGGACTCTTCCTGGACAAGGAGGGCAAGGAGATCGCGACTCCGCTCTCCGGTCAGCTGATGAGCATCCCGACCGAGGAGTTCCGCGCGATCCCCACGGTGGTCGCCGTCGCCGGGCACGCCTCGAAGGCACGGGCGATCCGCGCGGTGCTTCGAGGGGGCTTCGCCAACGCTCTCGTGACGGACACCGCGGCCGCGGCAGCCTTGCTCGAGGATCCATGAGATCCGCTCAAACGAGCGAACGCTCATTGCAGCCGCCCAGTCAGTCGCCTACCGTCCCGGAGCGATCCGCCACGTGCTCCCGGTAGCCGAAACACCGAGGGAGCCCGGCACCACGCTCAACGAGGAGATGGAATGCACAAGCGAACGACACGGCTCGGCGCGGCCGCCGTCTGCACGGCGTTGGCCATCGGATCAGTGGCTGCCTGTGGATCGGGCGGCGCCGACGATGCGGGTGGAACGGACGGCGTGACGACGCTGACCTACTGGAACCAGACGGCAGACCCCGAGACGATCGACGCCGTCGACTCGATCCTCGACGACTTCATGGCCGAGAACCCCGACATCAAGGTCGAGCAGACCCGCTACGAGTCCGACAAGCTCTCGCCGCTGGTCAAGAACGCCTTCCGCTCGGGTGACACACCGGACCTCGCCTACGTCGAGGTGTCGACCGGCCGCGAGCTCTACGAGGCCGGCCTTGCCCAGAGCCTCGAGGACTACGCCACCGAGTACGGCTGGAAGGACAGGGTGGCCGAAGGCGCCCTCGCCTGGGGGACCGCTGACGACGGCGACCTGTTCGGCCTCGGCGTCGAAGCCGAGATCAACGGGATGCTGTGGGACCAGACTGCGCTGGACGAGCTCGGCCTCACCGTTCCGACCACGGTCGACGACCTCGCGAACGTCTGCCAGGTGGCGCGCGCCAACGACATCGTGCCGATCTCCAGCGGCGACAACGGCGCCGGCTGGATCTGGTACTTCTACCTCGGGCTGCCGATCCTCAACCTCCTCGGCCCCGAGGACGAGATCGCGTTCGCGAACCACGAGGCTGGGGCGTGGACGGACCCCGACATCCGGGCTGCGATCGAGACCGTGCTGGTCACCGCGAAGGATGCCGGCTGCTTCATCCCCGAGATGAGCACGCTCGACAACAACACCGCGATCTCGCTCATCGAGAGCAAGGACGCGCTCTCGTACTTCCCGGCATGCACGTGCAACCTGGAACCGATCCAGAGCGCGTCACCGGACAACGAGTACTACATGACCACGTGGCCCGAGGTGCCGGGTGGGCAGGGGCAGTTCGCCATGCAGGGCATGGGCTCGCTCTGGGTGATCAACGCGAACAGCGAGCACCAAGACGCGGTCGCCCGGTTCCTCGACTTCATGGTCTCCAAGGACACCGGCGTGAAGCTGGTCGAGCGCGCCGGCTTCGCCGCACCCGTGCTCGGCATCGACCTCCAGAGCGCCGACGTCAGCGACCTGTTCAAGCAGGGCGTCGAGCCGCTGACCGACCCGGACGCCGAGACCGGCATGTCGATCGACCTCAAGTCCTCGGGCGAGTTCAACGACCTGATGGGCCGCCTCAGCCAGGAGGTCTTCTCCGACCAGATCACGCTCGACGAGTTCTTCGACCAGCTCCAGGCGGCGTGGGAGAACGAGGGTTGAGCATCACGTCGGACCACGTGACCGGTGCCCCGGCAGGGGGCACCGGTTGCTCCGGCGCCAGCCGGGCCCTGCCCGGACGTCGTAGGGCCTGGCGCAGGCGGTTGACGGGCCTCCTGTTCGCCGCACCGGCCACCGCGCTCGTCGCCGTGTTCGTCCTGTACCCGGTGATCGGCACCTTCCGCATCAGCCTGACCGACTGGGACGGCTTCTCGCCCGACCGAACGTTCATCGGATTCGCCAACTACAGCAGCATGTTCGCGGACTCGGTCTTCTGGGACTCCGTCGGGCGGAACGTGCTCTACATCGCCGGTCTCTTCGTCGCCGTCACGATCGGGTTCCTGATCGCGGTCCTCTTGTGGACGAGACCGCGGGGCTGGGTGGTCTTCCGAACCGTCTTCCTCGTGCCCGAGATGATGGGGGCATCCATCGTCGGCATCATCTGGCTGCAGCTCTGGCAGCCGGTGAGCGGCGGCCTGGCGGCGATCGGCAAGGCGCTCGGGATCCCGTTCCTCGCTTCGAGCCCTCTCGCGAACCCCCAGTGGGCGATCATCGTGCTCGTACTGACACAGGTCTGGGCCAGCACAGGCTTCTACGTGGTCATCTCGCTCGGCGGCCTGCAGAACATCGACCCGAACCTCCTCGACGCGGCATCGGTCGATGGCGCGTCGAGGCTGCAGCGCCTGTGGCACGTGGTCATCCCCCAGATGCGGCCCTACCTCGCACTGATGACGATGCTGGCGGGCATCGCGGGCCTGCGCGCGTTCGACCTCGTCTGGATCATGACGGCCGGTGGGCCCGGCAACGCGACACAGCTCCTGGGGACCTCCGCCTACACCATGGCCTTCAGCCGGAACGAGTTCGGCCAGGCCGGCGCGATCGCGATGACGATCGTCGTCCTCGCGTTGGTCTTCACCGCCATCACCGGAAGGTCCAACACCCGTGAGTCCTGAGTCGACGATGCCTGCCGGCCCGCCGCCGCCGCGACCGCGCCGGCGCATCAGCATGAGCCGCGAGTCCGTACGCTTCGCGCCGACCTGGGTCACGTACGTCGTGATGATCGGGATGTTCCTCATCATCTCGTTCCCGATCGTGTGGCTCCTGATCACATCGCTGCGTACCCGTCAGGAGTACATCGAGGACCCGCTCGGCTGGCCGTCGTGGGCGTTCAGCAACTTCGTCGACGCCTGGAACACCGCGCACTTCAGCACCTACGTGCCCAACTCCCTCATCTACATGGTGAGCGTGGTGCTGGTCACGCTGGTGCTCGCCTCGGCTGCGGGGTACGGCCTGGCCCGCTTCGACTTCCCCGGGCGGCCCGCGCTGATCGTGTCGTTCGTCATCGCCCTGACGATCCCGTTCTCGTCGATCATGTTCTCCGTGTACGACGTCGTCGCGGGGTTCGGCCTGCTCAACACTCGCGTCGCCATCGTGACCGTCGCGGTCGCGATGGGCCTGCCGTTCGCCACGTTCTACATGCGCGCCTTCTTCGTCGGGATCCCGGAGGAGCTGAGCGAAGCGGCGCGGCTCGACGGCGCGAGCGAGCTCGGCGTCTTCTTCCGGGTCATGCTTCCGCTCGCGCGCCCGGGGTTGCTCACGCTGTCCGTGTTCTCCGGCCTGTGGGCGTGGTCCATGTACATCGAGCCGCTCCTGCTGGCAACGACCGACCAGCTCCGATCTGTCTCCCTCGGACTCGCGTTCTTCTCGAGCGAGTACGCCGGCGCGAACCAGCCCATGATCGCCGCGGGCATCATCATCATCGTCGCGCCGCTCGTCGTCGTCAGCGTGGCCGTGCAACGGCACTTCGTCGACGGGATGACGGCTGGTGCGATCAAGTAGCGGCCAGGCGGGCACGCCACGCCGAGCCACGTGAGCCCGTCCAGAATCTCCTGATCGACGCCGTGACAATCCGGTGCCACGATGGCGCCGTGGACGCGGTGTCGAGGTTCTACAGCGGGTCCGGCGACCTCGTCGCGACCGTCCGCGCCGCCCTCGATGAGGCAGGGCTGAGCGGGACGACCCTGCGGACGGCAGATCTCGCACCGGTCGACGAGTTCCACATCCGCGGCCGTCAGGCATCGCTCGAGATCGCCGAGGCACTCGAGGTCACGTCCGGCTCGCGCGTGGTCGACCTCGGCAGCGGACTTGGCGGGCCGGCACGGACGCTCGCCGAGGTGATCGGCTGCACGGTCACCGGCATCGACCTCACCGCCGAGTTCTGCGCGGTGGCCACCGCGCTCTCGGAGTGGACGGGGCTGGCCGACCGCACGCGCTTCGTCGTCGGGGACGCCACCGCCACGGGCCTGCCCGACGCCGTCGCGGACGCGGTGCTGACCGTTCACGTGGCGATGAACATCCCCGACAAGTCCGCGCTGTACGCCGAGGCGTTCCGGGTGACCCGACCCGGTGGCAGGTTCGTCGCCTACGACGTGCTGCAGGGCGAGGGCGGCGACGTCCGGTACCCGGTGCCGTGGGCGGCGGACCCGTCGACCAGCCATCTCGCCACACCGCAGGAGATGGCCGCGCTGCTCCGAGCAGCGGGCTTCGAGATCGCCGCGACGGTCGACTCGTCCGACGAGAGTCTCACCTGGTTCCAGCGCGTGCGCGCACAGGTGGAACGAGACGGCCCGCCCCCGATCACCTTCGCCGCGTTCCTCGGCGGCACGTTCGCGGCGATGGCGGCCAACCAGGTGGCGAACCTCGCCGAGCGACGCATCCGCACCGTCATGTTCACCTGCGCTCGACCGTCCTGATCGAGCGGCGAGCCGACCGACCGAGGCGAGGAGTGGCTAGCCGCCGTGGCGCGACACCGTGTCGTCAGACCGCTGCGAGGTGGAGGCGAGCCCGAGGTACCGCTCGAGCACCTCGTCGGGCACGCCGTCACGGGGTTCGGTGACCGATGTCCGCCCGGGGAGCCACTCCTCGCGCACGTCGGCCACGGCGGCTCCGCCGAGCACCGCGGACGCCTGGATCGCAGCTCCCCTCGCGACGGCCTCGTCCACGGCACGGGTCTCGACCGGTCGCCCGGTCGCGTCGGCGAGCACCTGACGGTAGGCCGCGGAGCGAGCGCCGCCGCCGGTGACCACCGTGACACCGTCGGTCGGCACGCCGGCCGCGTCGATCGCGCGCTGCCCGCGGACCAGACCGAGGACCACACCCTCGAAGGCCGCGAGCGCGAACTCCTCCCGGGTGAGGTCGCTGCGCAGCCCGCCGAGCAGGCCGCGGGCGTGCGGGCGCTCGGGGGTGCGTTCACCGTCGAGGTAGGCCACGAGCACGGCACGGTCGGCACGCACGGGCGCGGCGAGCGCGAGACGGGACAGCTCGGCGTGGTCGACGCCGAGCAGGCGGGCGAAGGCGTCGGTGACCTTGGTCGCGTTGAGCGTGCAGACCAGGGGCAACCAGCCGCCGGCGGCGTCGGCGACCCCGTCCACCCAGCCGCTGAGGTCGAACACCGGAGCGCTGCTCGGGGTCATCACCACCCCGGAGGTCCCGAGGCTGTAGAGCACGTCGCCGGGTTGGAGGCCGATCCCGAGCGTGCCGACGTGCTGGTCCCCGCCACCGGGGCCGACGACGCAGTCCGGGCGCAGGCCGAGCTCGCGCGCCAACGACCCGGTGGCCGGGCCGGCCGGCTCGGACGGGCCGAGCACCGTGGGCAGGCGAGGCCCCCAGTCGGCCGGACCGACCATCGTCTCCAGGTGCTCCAGCAGCCAGCGGTCCTCGTGCGCCGCGTAGTACCCGGTGCCGGACGCCTCCGAGCGGTCGGTGACGTACCGGCCGGTGAGCAGGTGGGTGAGGTAGTCGTGCGGCAGCAGCACGTGCGCGAGGTGGTCCAGGTGCTGCGGCTCGTGATCGGCGACCCACGCCAGCTTGGTGATCGTGAAGGCGGCGGTCGGCACCGAGCCGACGGCCCGCACCCAGCCCTCGACGCCGAGCGACTCGACGAGCCGCGCGGCCTGCTCGGCGGAGGTCGTGTCGTTCCAGAGCTTCGCGGGGCGCAGCACCCGGTCGGCCTCGTCGAGCATGACCAGGCCGTGCGCCTGTCCCCCGACGCTGATCGCGTCGACGTCGGTCGCGGCCAGGCCGACGCTGCCGCACGCCGCGGCGAACGCCTCGAGCAGCGCCGCGCGCCAGGCGTCCGGGTGCTGCTCGCTGACCGGCGGCGAGGTCACGGGGTGCGGGGCTCGACCGGTGCCGAGCAGGGCCCCCGTGGCGGCGTCGTGCAGGCTGACCGTGCACGACTGCGTCGAGGTGTCGACACCCGCGACGACGCCCATCACACCTCCTGGTCGGCCAGCCCGGTGAGCGCCTCGGGGAGGTCGTCGATCAGCCCGACGGCGCCGGCGGGGTGGGTGAACAGCACCTGGTCCCAGCCGTAGCCTCGCAGCCGCATGAGCACGTAGGCGAGCGCGTCGCCCCAGACGGCGGCGATCAGGGTCGAGCCCATCGCGATCACCCCGCCCGGGTCGACCTCGGTGTCGGTGTGCAGGTGCACGGTGAGGTCGGCGAGCCGGCCCAGCGACGAGTCGGGTGCCGCGGTGAGCGCGATCACCGGCACGTGCCGCTGCTGGACCCGGGTGGACAGGTCGTTGAGCTCGGTGGACTCGCCACCGCGCGAGATGGTGATCAGCAGGTCGCCCTCGACCACGGCGCCCATCGTGCCGTGCAGCGCGTCCATGCCCGGCAGGAACAGCGCCGGGGTGCCGGTCACGGCGAGCAGGTGCGCCATCCGCCGCGCGATCGAACCGCTGGTGCCCGATCCGGTGACGAACACCTTGCCGGTGCAGGCCTGCAGCATGCGGACCGCCTCGAGGAAGGTGTCGTCGATGAGGTCGGCGACGTCCGCGACGCCCTTGCCCTCGCGCCGGATCGCATCGCGGGCGGCCTCGAGGACCTCCGAGCCGGACAGGTCCATCGCTTCTCCTCTCATGCCGCGGCCCATGCGGACCGTCGCAGCTCGGTGGGGGTGCGCGCCTCGGGCGGGACCAGCTCGCCCGTGCAGCGCCCGTGGGACATCACGACGATGTCGTCGGCGACCTCGCAGATCTCGTCCTCCTCGGAGGACACCACGACGACGGTCAGACCCTCGTCGTGGGCGAGGGACCGGATGATCCGGTGGATCTCGGCCTTGACCCCGAGGTCGACGCCCTTGGTGGGCTCGTCGAGCAGCAGCACCCTCGGTCGCTGGCTGATGGCGCGGGCGAGCAGCACCTTCTGCTGGTTCCCGCCGGACAGGCCCACGACGGGGCCGTGCACGTCACCGCGGATGCGCATCTGCGTCAGGACGTCGTCGGCCTCGGCGAGCATCCGCTTCTTGCGCAGGAAGCCCGAGCGCGAGTAGCGGCTCAGCACCGGCAGCGCGACGTTGTACGGCGAGCTCAGCCTCGGCACGATGCCGTCGTGCTTGCGCTCCTCGGTGAGGTAGACGACGCCCTCGGCCTGGGCGGCGCCGGGCGAGCGGGGCCGGTAGGCCTGCCCGTCCAGCTCGGCCGTTCCCGAGGACAGGGTGGACAGGCCCACCAGCGATCGCAGCAGCTCGGTGCGCCCCGACCCGACCAGGCCGTAGATGCCGAGCACACGACCTGCGCGGGCCTCGAGGGTGACGTCCTCGATGCCGGGCGCCCGCAGGTTGCGCACCTCGAGGTGCCGTCCGGCGGTCGCGGAGGCGGCGGTGTCCGGCCCCGCGGCCGTGCGCACGGGCGCCGCGGGCTGCTCCTCGCCGGCGATCGCGGCGACGACCTCGTCGCGGCCGACCTCGTCGACCTTCGCGTCGATCCGAACCCGGCCGTCGACCAGGGCGACGATCCGCGAGCAGACGGCGTACAGCTCGTCGAGCTTGTGGTCCACGAAGATGATCCCGAGCCGTCGCTCGACGGCCAGGTCGCGCACCGTGTCCAGGAACCGCTCGACCTGACCGCCCTCGAGGCTCGTGGTCGGCTCGTCGAGCAGCAGGTAGCGGGCGTTGCGGTGCGTCGCGATCGCGACCTCGAGCAGCTGCCGGGTGGCGACCGGGTAGTCCCCCAGCCGCCGGTCGACGTCCACCTCGAGGCCGAACGACTCGGTCAGCTCGCGCGCCAGGCGGCGCATGGTGGCCTTGTCCAGCACCCCGCGGCGTCGCCGCTCGTCACCGAGGAACGCGTTCTGCGCGACCGTGAGGTTGGGCAGCAGCGCGAGCTCCTGGTAGACGGTCGCGATGCCGGCGGCGATCGCCGCCGAGGGGCTGTCCAGGTGACGGCGCTCGCCCTCGACGGTGATCGTCCCGGAGTCGGGGCTGGTGGCCCCGGAGATCACCTTGAGCAGGGTCGACTTGCCGGCGCCGTTGTGCCCGACCAGCCCGACGACCTCGCCGGGTGCGACGTCGATCGAGACGCCGTGCAGCACCGTGACACCCGCGTAGCTCTTGACCACCCCGCGTGCGCTCAGGCCCTGCGCGGGCGTCCCGATCGACGTCGCGTCCATGTCAGCCGACCTCGCCCGGACCCGGGGTCTCGCCGTTGACGAACTCCTTCAGCGGCTCGAGGACCTCGGCCTCGGGGGTGCCGCCGTCGAGCCAGGCGCGGATCTGCTCGATGACCTTGGTGCCGTAGACGTACGGCTCCTGGGCCACGCAGCCCGGGTACTGGTCGGTCAGCGTGGTCTCGGCCGCGCAGAACCCGTAGACCTTGACGTCCGAGCCGGGCTCGAGCGCCTGCAGCGCGCCGTAGGCGGCCGGGCCGGTGGAGGCCCAGATCACGTTGATGTCCGGGTTGCCGGAGAGCATCTCGGTGGTCGCGGTGAGCGAGTCGTCGGGCTTCACGTTGCCGTCGACCTTGGCCACGACCTCGGCGTTCGGGTTGGCTGCGATGGTCTCCTCGAAGCCCTGGTCACGGATGACCGTCGGGGTCTCGTCGGGCTCGGTGACGAAGCCGATCTTCAGCTCCGCGTCCTCGCCGAGGTCGTTGAGGACCATCTGGGCGCCCTGCACGCCGCCGGTGTAGTTGTCGGCCGCGAGGTACTGCACGATCGTCGCGCTCTGTGCGGCGA
Source organism: Actinotalea endophytica (assembly GCF_025717005.1). GTDB lineage: Bacteria > Actinomycetota > Actinomycetes > Actinomycetales > Cellulomonadaceae > Actinotalea. The sequence goes on along the minus strand of NZ_JAOVZU010000006.1, from coordinate 297,683 downwards.
GCGCGTCGGGGTCGATGCCGACGTTGACCGTGAACACCGGGACGCCCGCGTCGTTCGCGGCCTTGACGATCGCCGCACCCGGCTCGGACTTCACCGCGTTGAGGGCCAGCGCGCACGGGTCCTTCTGCAGCATCGACTGGACCTGGGAGAGCTGGGTCGCGTCGTCATCGTCGGCGATCTGGATCTCGACCGACATGCCGTTCGCGGCGGCGGCCTCCTCGAAGCCCGACTTCATCGCCACGTAGTAGGGGTTGGTCAGGTTCGGCAGCGCCACGGCGATGAACGGCTCGTCGGCGTCGCAGGCGGCCGGGCGTGGGATGTCACCGCTGCCGGCGTCCGCCGAGGCGTCGTCCGATGCGCTGGTGCTCGAGCTGCCGGTGCCGGTGTCGACCGCCCCGGAGCAGGCCCCGAGCACGACCGTCGCGGCGAGCGCGGAGGCCACCAGACCGGTGGTCCTGCGTAGCTTCATTGCTTCTCCTCAGGGTTGTGAGTTCCCACTCACCCGGCAGGGCGGGCGGGCGTCGTGTCCTGCTCCCGGGACGTCGTCGCCCCGGCGGCAGGAGTGGTGGGCTCGCCGGTCCGTGAACCGCCGAGGGCTCGGCGCAGCAGGCTGCCGAGGGACGAGGAGCGGCGATAGGTGTCGATCATCACGCCGCCGAGGATGATCAGGCCGATCACCAGGGGCTGCCAGTAGCTCTCCACACCGAGCACGTTCATGCCGTTGGAGACCTCGGCGACCAGCACGGCGCCGAGCAGGGCGCCGGGCAGCGTGCCGATCCCGCCGAACAGGCTCACGCCGCCGACCACGGCCGCGGCGATCGAGTAGAAGAGCTCGTTGCCGGAGCCGGCGGACGGGTAGCCGACCATGAGCCGGGAGGTGACGATCAGGCCGCCCATCCCCGCGCACATGCCGCTGACCGCGTAGACCAGCACCCGCACGCGCCCGATGTGGACGCCGGACAGCCGCGCGGTCTCCGCGTTGCCGCCGACCGCGTACACGTGCACACCGGTCGGGGTCATCCGCAGCAGCACGGTGAGCACGATCGCGAAGACGATGACGAGCACCACCGGCATCGGGATGCCGTACAGCCGGCCGCGTCCGACGATCGCGAACATCGGGTCGGCCACGATCACCGAGTTCGCCCCGGTCAGGATGAGCGGGATGCTCGCCGCGACCCCGAAGGTCGCGAACGTGACGATGAACGGTGGCAGACCCGCGTAGTGCACGAGCGAGCCGTTGATCATGCCGACCACCACGCCGATCCCGACGGCGGCGAGACACGCCAGCCACCAGGGCGCTCCGGCGCGCATGGCCAGCGCCGCGATCATGCCGGTGAGCGCGACGTTCGACCCGGTCGACAGGTCGATGCCGCCGGTCAGCAGCACGAACGCCTGCCCCATGGCCAGGAACGCGATCACCGAGCCGTTGAGCAGCAGCAGCTGGGCGTTGTCGAACGTCCGGAAGGTCGGCGACATCAGGCTGAAGATCGCGCCGATGAGCACGATGACACCGATGATGCCGAGCTCCTCGGGGATCCGACGTCGTGCCATGTCCCGCCTCCTCGCGGTGCTCATTTGAGCGCGCTAACCGCTCATCTGCAACGACCATACCGCATCGATCGCGGACCGCAAGGCTTCGAAGTCACATATGAGTAACGAATCTGGGGTATGCTGCTCATATGAGCGAGGGGCACGAGACGCCGATGTCACGCGAGGAACACGCGCTGCTGGTGCGTGCGGCACGCATGTACTACGTCGACGACAGCTCCAAGGTGGAGATCGCCGACGCCCTGGGCGTCTCACGATTCAAGGTCGCCCGGCTGCTCGAGCAGGCCCGCGACCGCGGCGTGGTCACCATCACGGTGCACGACGCGGGCACCCTCGTCCCGGACCTCGCCACGGCCCTGGCCGAGCACCTCGGCCTGCGCCGCGTGGTGGTGGTGGAGTCGGCCGGCAGCCTGGCCGAGGTCCGCGACGAGGTCGGTCAGGCCGCGGCGAACCTGCTCGGCGAGACGCTCGAGGCGGGCGAGGTGCTCGGCCTGGCCTGGGGGCGCACGCTCACCGCGATGAGCGCCGCGATGCCACCCCTGCCACGGGTGGACGTCGTGCAGCTGACCGGCGCGATCGGCACCGACCTCGAGGAGTCCCCGGTCGAGATCGTCCGCAAGGTCGCGCTGCGCAGCGGTGGCACCGCGCGGCCGATCTTCGCCCCGCTCGTGGTCGACGACCCGCGGACCGCGGACGCGCTGCGCCGCCAGCCCGACGTCGCGGCCGCGCTGAAGATGTTCGACGACGTGACCACCGCGATGCTCGCGATCGGATCCTGGGACCCGCCGGTCTCACAGCTCCTCGCCGCCCTGCCCCCCGCGGACGCCGCCGCGATGCGCGAGGCCGGCGTGCGCGCGGAGGTCGCCACGATCCTGGTGTCCGACACCGGTGAGGTGCTCGCTCCGCAGTTCGCGCGCCGCTGCATCACCATCCGTGCGGACCAGCTGCGCCGGATCCCCCGCGTGATCGCCGTCGCCGCGGGCGCGGAGAAGGCGCACGCGGTGGTCGCGGTGGCCCGGTCCGGCCTGCTCACCGAGCTCGTGACCGACCGCTCGCTTGCCGAGGCCGCGCTCGAGCTGCCTCCCGTCACGACCGCCCGGACCGAGGCCTGACCGTGCGGCTCGCCGGCTCGCTGTGGTCCGTCCCCCGGGACCGGCAGGAGGCCGAGGCCCAGCGCCTCGCGGGCGCAGGACTGAGGCGCTGGCACTGGGACGTCTCCGACGGCGTCTTCGCCGCGCCCGGCGGGTTCAGCCCGGCCGACGCCGTGCGGATCGGCGCCCTCACCGGCCTGCCCGGCGAGGCCCACCTCATGGTCGAGCGCCCCCTCGATCATCTGTCGGCCTGGATCGACATCTGCGACACCGTCACCGTGCACGTCGAGTCCGCCGACTGGGAGGCCGCGGTCGAGGCGATCCGGCGCGCGGGCCGGACGGCCGCGGTCGCGATCAGCCCCGGCACGCCCCTCGACGTCACCGCCGACCTCGCCGCCGAGGTGGGGGTCCTCGTCATGTCCGTGGTGCCCGGGCAGGCGGGGTCAGGCTTCGTGCCCGGCACCTACGCGCGGCTGGTGGGACTCGGCGGACGCGACCTGCTCGGGGTCGACGGGTCCGTGGACCTCGAACGCGGCCTCGAGTGCGCACGCCACGGCGCGACCTGGCTGGTGAGCGGGACGGCGATGAGCGCGGCGGCGGACCCGCACGCCTGGATCGCCGCGCTCGAGGCTACGGGCGCGGACGGCGCCGAGAGGCTTCCCGGAACCGGGACGAATCGGTAGTTTTGGGGCTGTTGCCCGGCCGCACGACCACGCGGCGACGCTCAGATCGGCGATGACGCTGTTCGGGGAGGCACACATGCGCAGGGGCATCATTGCGGCGCTCTCGACCGCCGCCGTCATCCTGACCGGCGCTCTCCCGGCCGCTGCGGCCGGGGCCGGGGTCGCGTGCGGGGACACGATCACCGGGACGGTCACCCTCCAGGCCAACCTGACCTGCACCGACGTCGGGCTGGTCCTGGCGGCCGGCGCGACCCTCGACCTCGGCGGCCACACGCTGCGAGGACCAGGTACCGGTGGCACCGCGCTCCTGACCGACGAGGAGATGCCGTCGACCAGCCCCGTGACGGTGCGCAACGGCACGATCAAGAACTGGGGCAGCCTCTTCGTCGACTACGAGTTCCGCCTGCTCTACGCGCACATCTCCGACGTCACCGTCAGGTCCGTCGCGGGTGACGTCCTGGGCGGTATTGGGATCGGCGTCACGGTCGAGCGGTCGACCTTCCGGGACGCCTCGCCCGGGTTCTTCTGGGGCGGGTCGCTCGACATCAGCGACAGCACCTTCATCGACAGCCGGATCTCGGGCGGTCCCACCATTCCGGACATCACCGTGTCCGGGTCGTCGTTCACCCGCTCGACCATCGACGGCAGCTGCACCGACGGCGGCCGGATCACGGTGAGCGACTCGAGCTTCCGGCAGGGCAGCGCTGGGATCACCGCCGGCTGGTGCCGGCTCAGCGTGACCGGATCGAGCTTCCGCGACCTGGGGACGGCCATCCAAGGCGACAAGAACATCGTCAGCCTCGGTACGCACACGCTCGTCGGCAACACGTTCGTGGCCAACGGCACTGCTCTGGAGCTCGGCCACCGAGCCCTGGTGCAGGACAGCGAGTTCGTCCGCAACGGCGTGGGGATCCACTCCGAGACCAGCTCGCTCGGCTTCCCGGTCGAGGACATCATCGTCGAGCGCAACACCTTCACCCGGAACGGCGACGGCGTGATCATCGACACCCTCAGCCACGTCGGTGACAACACGGCGACGCACAACACCGGGTTCGGTCTCTACGTGCCCCAGGCCGTCGATCTCGGCGGGAACGTCGCGAGCCACAACGGGGTCGACTGCGTCGGGGTCGTCTGCACCGGCTGACGCCCGCGTCGTCTGAGGTCCTTGGTCATCGCCGCGGGTCCGCACAGGAAGGCTTCGTCGCGCGTGGCGCGACCTTCTCACCGGGACCGAGCCGCTGTGTGAACACCTCGCCCGCCTCGGTTCGGGCGGCCACCAGCTCGCCGGCAACCCCACGCTGCTCGCCCACGGGCTCACGGTGGAGGGGCCGGCGTCGTCCTGAGCGCGACGACGGGTCCGGACTTCGGTCACGGTGACCCGAAGGAATGTCCACCTACCGTCGAGGCGAGCAACGACGGGACGGCCGGGCCGGACCGAACGGCCGAGCAGACGACCTGCCCCGTGATCGCAGAGGACCGCCGGGAGGCAACCCGTGGACGTGCAGTCGCTGAAGTACTTCCAGTACGTCGCGATGTACCGGAACTTCTCGAAGGCCGCCGAGCACTTCTACATCGGTCAGCCCGCGCTGAGCCGGCAGATCGCGAGCCTGGAACGCAAGTTCGGCGTCCGACTGTTCGACCGGAACACCCACCGCGTCTCGCTCACCGACGCGGGCCAGGTGCTCTACGCCAACGTCGAGCTGCTGCTGCAGCACTTCGAGCGCGTGACGGCCGAGATGGAGGCGGCACAGCAGGGTCTGGAGGGGACGCTGTCGATCGCGACGGTCCGTGAGTTCCGCGGCCTGTTCACGCGGGACGTCCGCGGCTTCATGGACGCGTTCCCGAACGTCCGGACCGAGGTCGATGACGTCCCGTTCGACGCCCTGTACGACTCGATCCTGAACGGCGTGTACGACGCGGCTCTCACCGTCGACTACGCAGCGCCCGAGAACGACCTGCTCGCGGCGGTCCCGGTCGGCTCGGACGACTTCGTCGCGATCTACGCCAGGGAGTCGGACATCGAGCTCGGGGAGTCGGCCGGCGCGGCCGAGGTCCTCGCCCAGCCGCTGGTCATCCCCGGGCACGTGGCGCCCCCGTTCCTCGGCCGGCTCAAGCTGGCGGCGCGGGACGACCGCGGCGCCGCCGGCGGGATCACCCTCGTGCCCACCCTGGGCACGGCGCTCATGCGGGCGCAGCTCGGGCTCGGGGTCACCTTCGTCTCGCGCAGGCTCTACGAGTCGCTCGCGATGGACCGCGAGTTCCGCTGCTGCACCCTGAGCGACCTCGACACCTCGTGCGAGCTCGTCCTGATCTTCCGCGTCGACAACGAGGCCGCCACGGTCCACAACCTCGCCGAGTACGTCCGCACCCGGCCGGCGGGACCCGGCGCGACCCGCTGACGGCCGGCCGGGGTCCCACCGCGACGGTCAGTGCTTGGGTCCGGTGCCCTCCGGCCACTGGAAGTCGACCGGCAGCTTCGTGTTGCCCTGGTAGTTCGGCTGCTTGCCGACCATCTCGTTGACCGACGGCATGAAGGAGTGCTCGTGGGAGTCGGAGAAGCAGCCCAGCATCTCGGTGCCGAACGCCATGTCGAGGTCGTCGACGATCCGCTGCTTCCACTTGCGCCGCATCACCTGGGTGCTCAGGCGCCGCACGATCCGGTTCTGCTTCATCAGCATCCCGGCGATCTCGTTCGCGCGGTCCATGAGGTTCTCGCGCGGGACCAGCTCGGAGACCAGGCCGTACTTCAGCGCGTCCTCGGCGGTCATCATGTCGCCGGTCATCAGGTACCACACGGCCTGCCGGTAGGGCATCAGCTCGAAGAAGCACGAGTGGATCCCGTCGCCGGGGACGTTGCCGACCAGCACGTGCGGGTCGAGGATCTTGATGTCGTCGGCGGCGATCGCGAAGTCGCACATCAGCGCGAGCTCGGTGTGGCCGCCCGAGCCGGAGAGCACGCCGATCGTGGGGACCTCCACGTCGTGGATCATCGAGATCAGCATCCGCCGGCCGTCGATGAACATGTGGTCGTACCGGGTGTTGACCGGGTCGGTCGTCTCGGGCATCCAGCTCTCGGCCTCGAAGTCCGAGACCCAGATGTCGTCGGTGCCGGTGAAGATGATGACCTCGGTGTCCCGGTCCGTGCCGAGCATCCGCCACATCTTGCCGATCGCGTCGTGCAGCTCCATCGACCAGATCAGCGGTCCGCCGTTGGTGTGCATCCGCACCGTGCACACACCCTCGGGCGTGCGGGTGATGATGAAGTGCTCCTTGAACATCTCGGCGATCTCGTCGAACGACGGCCACCGGACGTAGTTGGTGTTGGTCATGGTCGGGTTCCTCTTCGAGTCTCGTCCGGCTCCTGGGTTGCAGGGCGACGGGGTCGCCCGGCCGGCTGCACGATCCTCGTCAGGCCTTCGAAGGCTGGGGAAATGCCGCAAACGCATGGCCGTGCGCGCTTCGCTGCAGGTCAGCGGGGGCTCCGGCTCTCGGGGCCGCTCGCGATGATCGCTCGGGCGGTGTCGACGACCGTGGTCCGCACCGGGCGGGTGGTCCAGCCGAGCTGCGTGCGCGCCTTGGCGGTGTCGACGTCGCGGGTGATGCCCAGCTCGCCGACGATCATCGCCAGGTGGGCGTCCCGCCGGGCCGCGAGCCGGACCAGGACGTCCGGGAGCTGACGGGTCGGCACCTTCCTCGCCTCGGGCATCTCCTCGCGCAGCATCCGGGCGATGTCGCGGTACCAGACGAAGGTTCCGGCACCGTGGTAGCGCTCACCGATCGTCGACGGATCCTCGAGGGCGAGGACGTGCAGCCGTGCGACGTCGCGGACGTCGACGACGTTCCACCCCAGCCGCGGCAGGGCCGGGAGAGCACCGTCGAGCAGCCGACGGATCACGTCGATGGTGCCGGACCGCGTCGGCCGCCCCACCGGAGGGCCCTGCATGAACGACGGGAGGATCGTCGTCAGGTCGAGCCCGAGGTCGGCTCCGAGCTGCCACGCGAGCCGCTCGGCAAGGATCTTCGAGTCGGGGTAGACGTGGGCCGCGTCGCCGGACGGCTCGGACCACGTCTCCTCGGTCGACCGCAGGGTCGGGTCCGCCGGTTGGGCCACTGTGCCCGACGAGGTGACGACGACCCGGCGCACCCCGCTGCGTGCCGCCGTCGTCAGCACCCTGCGGGTGCCCTCCCGGGCCGAGACGACCAGGTCGCTGAGGTCGTCGAAGGGCATCGGAGAGGCCGTGTGCAGGACCGCCTCGACGCCGGCGAACGCCGCGTCCCAGCCGGCGTCGTCGAGGAGATCCGCCTGGACCAGCTCGAGGTCGGCCCCCGGAGGGCACTGCTCGAGCATCGCGCGCCGTGCGGGCTCCGCCCGGCCCAGGTCGCGGACCGTGCCGCGCACCCGGTGGCCGCGGTTCGCGAGCTCCACCACGACCCACTGGGCGAGGTAGCCGGTCACGCCGGTGACCAGCACGGTTCCGACAGGCGACTGATCGGTCATTTGATTTCTCCCACTCATTGAGTGCACTCACTGAGTATGCCACGGTAACCTTGGTCCGTGGACCGGACGGCGGAGGACGAGAAGGCGCGGATCATCCAGTGCGTGATCGCCATCGCCGACCACGCGCAGGCGATCGTCGACGCGACCCTCCAGGAGTTCGACGCCCCAGCCTCGGCCCCCGCGGTGCTACGGATCCTCACGACGAGCCGGACGCCCGTGACCCCGCGCGACCTCGCACGGCTGCTCGACCGCGACCCCTCCACGGCCAGCCTCATCGCCGACAAGCTCGAGCAGACGGGCCTGATCACGCGGCAGCCGCACCCCGACGACGGGCGCAAACGCATCCTGACCCTCACCGAGCGCGGCCATCAGCTCTGGGACCGGATGAGGGCCGGGCTCCACGACTCTGCCGTCTTCGACGGCATCTCCGCCGCCGAGCGCGGCCGACTGCTCGAGCTCCTCGAGCGGGTCCGCCCTCGGGACCTGACCGTCTGAGGGCGTCGGGCTCAGGGCCGAGCCCGACCGGCGGGGTCCGGACGAACACCACCTTCCGCGCGTTCCACGCCGCGAGCGCCACGGCGACACCTGACCAGACGACGGCCTCGACAAGCAGCACCGCGGGGGGGGCCCGCCGGCGCCGCGCCGGGCGGGGGCCGGCCCCCCCCGGGGCCGCGGCCCCC
>NZ_JAOVZU010000006.1:16924-289173 GCF_025717005.1 Actinotalea endophytica | reverse complement strand
CCCCCCCCCCACCCCCCCCCCCCGGCCCACCCCCCCCCCCCCCGGGGGCCCCCCCCCCCCCGCCCCCCCCCCGCCAGGACTCGCACCTCAGGAGCCGGCGTCGCCGGCCCGGCCTGGGCCTTCTCTGCGCTCCCCGTCCTGGTTCATGAGCGCGCCCGGTCAGAGGCCGCTTCGACGCCGGCAAGACCGCTGGGGCCCTGTCCACCGTCGGCTGGTGCGCTCGTCGGCTGTCGAGCGATCAGGGCGAACAACCCCCACCCGAAATGCGTGCGCGTGTACGCCGCGTACTGCTGCGGCTCGGTCGCCAGCAGACGGCGAACCTCGTCGTGCAGCTCGTGCCCGCGATGAGCGTCCGCCCACCGGCGCATCGCCAACCACTGCGGCGCCTGGTAGCGATCCCACGACTCCTCGGTGGCGCAGACCATCTCCACGACGTCCCAGCCCAGGCCGCCGAGCGACGCGAGGAGGTCCGGCAGGGTCAGGTAGTCCTCGACGGATCGCACCCCGCAGCCTGCCAACGCCTCCGCGGTCGTAGGAACGGCGCGCCAGTACGGCTCGCCGATCAGCAGCATCCCGCCGGGCTTGAGGCTCTTGCGCAGCAGGTCGAGCGTGCCGGCCAGGCCACCACCGATCCACGTCGCGCCGACGCACGCCGCGACGTCCACAGCGTCGTCGGCCACGTAACCGGTCGCGTCGGCCTCCACGAAGCGGACCGAGTCCGTCACTCCGAGCTCGTCGGCGCGGGCGCGGGCGTGGGCGATGAAGTCGGGGTTGGCGTCCACCCCCAGGCCGGTGACGTGATGGTCGCGGGCCCAGGTGGACAACAGCTCCCCGGATCCGCAACCCAGGTCGAGGAGGCGAGCGCCGGTCGGCAGGTCGAGCGCCCCGCCGAACGCGGCGAGCTGCGCCTCGGTCAGGGGGTTGTGGATGCGGTGGCCGGACTCACGGATGGAGAAGATGCGAAGGTCGAACACGAGGATGCTCCTTGGACGGGTACGAGTGGTGGGTCGGGTACGAGCGGAGAGGTCCGCTCACCGGCACCGGGACCGTCATCGGGCATCAGACCTTCTGTGATCGCCCGGTCCGCTGTCGCGCGACCGGGCGGGGCTCCGTGCGAGCCACTCGTGACGGTAGGGGGGAGCCTCGCCGGACGGCCAGGGCTTAATGCGGTCCGCTCGGCTCGCTCGCCTGGAACCCGCCGGTGCCTGCACCAGCTGTGGGACGGTGGGCTCCGTGAGCGTTGAGCGGGTCGACGTCCTGTTGTCGGCGCAGCGAGCGTTGTGGGAACAGGTCACCCCGAACCTTCGCGGTGTCGCCGTGGCGCTGCACTCCCTGCCCGGGGATCAGGCGGTCTCCGCACGTTTCCTCTACGACGGCGGCATCGGTGAGGTCGAGCGGGAGTGCGTCTCGCTCGCGGAGACGCACTGCATTGCGGACTTCGGGCCTGACGTCGCCATCAGGTTCACGGCCGTCGAGGAAGCGGCCAGAGAACTCGTTGGTGACGAGGAGTGGATCTACCTCCGCCACGAAACCGATCCCGCCGAGCGGGCCCGGCCGGGTGCTGGCGATCCGCCCGAGGTCGTCGACAACCCGTTCCCCTGGTCGTTCGTGCTGTCGGTGATCGAGGACCGGCTCGGGATGTGGGTTGGTCGACCGACCTACGAGCGGGCGGTGGCGCTGGTGATCGGGTTCGACATGGCGCAGCCCGAGAGCATCGGTGGTTCCATGCAGAGGCGCGTCTCCGAACGCCTCGGCAGTGGATCGCGCGGCTGGCCGTGGGTACTGATGGACGAGGCGATCGGCGAGAGCCCGAGCCGCGGTCGCGACCTGAGCGAACTCACGGCCGAGCAGGACTCGCTCGCGATCGCGCACCTCGTGAGCGAGCTGCGGGCCCTGCTAGGGGCCAGAGCAGACTGAGACAACCCGCAGATCGACTGGAAGCCGAGCCTCCGAAGATCCCCTGCGCCCACGCCGCTCTGTGCGCGTCTCGGCCGGCGCCTCGGGGTGTGGCGCCGCTCGCGCGAGGGGATCGGGCCGGGGGCGGATCGGCCCCCGGAGCCTCTGGACCTGCGAGCCACGCTCCCGATCAGCGGGCCGCCATGGCGACAACGACCTGGCCGGCCAGTTGTGGCGTGACCGCGGACGTCCCTAGGAACACGAGCACGCCGACCCGTGGCCTGCTCTCGATCCCTTCGTCCCGCCGGCTCGCGGGGCTCGCGCGGTGGCGCCCCTCGCCTGCGCCACCATCACCGTCCACGACGGGCCGGCCGCGGGACCGACCCGGGTGCTGGCCGAGCCAAGCACGGATCGCCGTCCCGGCGGCCGCGTAGCGTCTGCTGGGCACGCCCATCTGCAGCACCGAGCCCTGGTACGCGGTCGAACCGACCAGATGCCCCCGGCGGGTGCGCACGTACACCCCGTTGTCGGAGAACACCTCGGCGACGGCGGCAGCCGGCACCGACGTCCGGACGAACAGGTTCACGAACACGAGCGCCTCACCGGCTGCCGTGATGCGCGAGGTTGCCGCCGACCAGAAGGCAGTCCAGATGATGGCGAGCGCACCCCAGTAGCTGTAGACAGGCAGGCCGTGCCGTCGCAGCGAAGCCCGCCGAGGACGGACACGGACCGACCAGTGGTGTGCACCTCCTGAGGGGGATGGGGTACGAGGGACTTGTCCAGGTCCAGCTGTCCTGGTGGGAAACTCCCACCATGGTTGCTCTGCGGCCGAGCGGGAGCGAGGCCAATCCTCCGCGTGCCATCGGTGAGCCCTGGCCGCTCCCGGGGCCGGCGTCGACGGACCGCATCGGCACCGGGTTGGGCTTTGCTGTTGAACTCGCGGTGGGACTGCTCTCCCTCGGTCTCGGATCGCCTCTGAGCGAACGAGCACCGTCTGTCGAAGCCTCGATCCGGAACCTGAGAGAAGGCGGAGAGGAGAGCTTCTCCGCGGCAGCGTTCGGAACCGCTACCTGGTGCCCGCGGTTTCCCGACGTTGGATTGCTGAGTGTCGCTGCCGGCGCCGCGCGCTACTCCCAGGGACTCCCCCGGGCCGTCCCGACCGCTGAGCTCTCGCCGCGGCAGGTGCATGCACCCAGGATGGCCTCCGCGCCCCTGCGGCTGCCGCGTTCGTGGTGGGTCCTCGAGGTCGGCGGCCCGTCCGGGGGCGCATTCATCGCAGCGCCTCTCGACGGCCTGGCGATTCTGGGAGCTGCCGCGGCCTGGCCTGTCCCACGCGGCTGGCCCCACCCCGACGTCAACCGCTCACGCGAGAACCAGTAGGCGAGCAGCACAACGCGGCGTCTGCCGCGGATGGTGCGTGTCGAGCGCGAGTCGCAGTGCCTGCTCCACTTCGTCCGTCGCCGGCCTCCCCATGCCGAGCCACGATGCCCCGAACCGAGAGCACGAGGGCGCAGTGGGGTCTGCGGCACGGACAGGTGACACCCGCGCACCCGCAGGTCGGCCCCCCGCTCTCTCGCAATGGGGTCGCCGGTTGGCCATCCGACACGGCGCGCACCGCTCTTCCGGAGCGGAGCGCTCGCGCCACACCAACCGCGCCTACGTCGTCGTCGACCAAGGCGAGCCCGAGTGCCTGCCCGGCCAGGCGCCGTCGTCGGGCCGGGAGGTGCTCGAGCAGATCCTCGCCACCAGCCACGCCGAGCCCAGCGCCACCGAGACCTGGGACACCTACCACCCGGGCCGCGCCGCGCCGATCGTGCCGCCCGTGCATCCACAGCAACCTCGGAACCCCTGGCCTCCACAGCCTGCGCCGCACCGCTTGACCCCAGCGCCGCCGTCGTCCGCCGATGGACCGGTGCTCGGCCGCTGACCACCGCCACACCCAACCAAAGAGAAGGAGAAGGTCATGACCACCACCGCACAGCACACCGTCCCCGCCACCCCGGCCCGGCAGTACTACCGCGTGAAGGACGCCGCGCGCGTGCTCGGGGTGCCGCCCCGGACGCTGTACCACCTGGTCGAGCACGAGCAGATCCCGTACCGGCGGCTCGGCACGGTGATCCTCCTCCCGGCGTCGTGGGTCGAGCGCGAGCCGACGATGCCGGCGAAGCGGCGCTGATGTCCGTCACCAGGCGGGCGCACCCGACGGGCAAGGTGACCTGGCGCGCGAAGGTGTTCTTCGAGGGCCGGGTCATCGCGCAGCGGTCGTTCGGGCGCCGGGTCGATGCCAAGCGCTGGGAGGCGGACCAGCTCGCGAAGCTGGACGCTGGCTCGTGGATCGACCCGGCGCGCGGGCGGATGACGTTCGCGGCGCTGGCCGAGGAGTGGCAGGCCTCGCGTGGTCACCTGGCGGTGCGCAGCCAGGAGACCACACGGTTCCTGCTGGACAAGTACGTGATCCCGGAGATCGGGGCGTACCCGATCTCCGGGATCTCGGCCGCCGACGTCGAGCGGGTCATGTCGGCACTGACCGCACGCGGGCTGGCCACGGCGACCCGGCGTCGGGCGCTGTCGATGATGCGGCTCGTGTTCGACTACGCGATCCGCGACCGGCGCCTGTCGGTGAACGTGGCGCGGATGGTTGCACTGCCCCGCGGGGGCACCAAGCGCGAGCCGCATTGGCTGCGGCCGGAGCAGCTCGGCCGGTTGGTCATGGCGGTGCCCCCGCTGTGCCAGCCGGTCGTGCTCTTCCTCGGGACGACGGGATGCCGGTTCTCGGAGATGGCCGCGCTGCGGGTCGACGACGTCGTGCAGACGCCACACGGGCTCGGGGTGCGCGTGCACCGGGCCGCAACCCAGTCGAAGCGGACGAGCGGGGCGGTGTTCGGGCCGACCAAGACGCACCAGACGCGGACCGTGCCGGTGCCGGCGGCGCTGGACGAGTACGTGCGGACGCGCGTCGCCTTCACCGCGCCGGGCGGGTTCCTGTTCCCGAGCCCGACCGGGGCCGTGTGGACGAACACCAACTTCCGGGCGCGGTCCGGGTGGATGGAGGCGACCCGACGGGCCGGCATCGAAGGGACGACGATCCACGACCTCCGGCACACCGCGGCGTCGCTGCTCATCGCGGCCGGGGCGGACGTGAAGGCCGTGCAGGTGATCCTCGGGCACTCCACCGCCACGATGACGATGGACCTGTACGGGCACCTGTTCAGCGAGGCCACGTGGCAGGCGATGGAGCGACCGGTGATACCGCTGATGGGGGCGCCGCGGGCCATCGAGGGACCAGGCGAGCTTTCCGGCGCTTCAGCGTGAACAGGTACCCCAGCGAGTGTCTACCGTTGGCGCATGGCAGAGGGACCGATCGACAAAAGGGCCGGTGACGAGCCCGGTTGGGCTGACGCTGAGCGCGAGCTGGTTGACGCCATAACTCAGTTGCCGGCAGAGGACCGCCTCTTGGTACCCACCGACGCCGATGGAAAGCCGCGTGTCGAAATTGTGCATGCGCTCTACCGGTATGAGAGCGCTCAGCCGGGCATGGTCAAGTGGATTGAGGTCCGCGAGCTAAGTCGTACAGAATGGAAGGCGGTCGAAGCCGCCCATCGTGAAGTTTGCCGTTTCACCCGCGGGCTTGACCGGTACCCCGCTTTCGCTTGGGGCGATCTGAGTGCGGCGCGGGACGAACTACGTCGACAGGTCCGCGAACACACGCGGCCAAACGAGTGGATGCCCCACCTGATCGAATATCGGATCCTCGCGTTCAGTACCGCTCTGAGACTTTACCAGGATTACGCCACGACTCGCGCGAGTCGGGCTGGTGACAAATCGCTCCCATCCCGCGCAGCCTCAATCTTCTCCGAGGTGTACGACGGGAGTTTCGCCTACCGACTCATGTACTCGATGCGGAACGTCTTCCATCATGGGATGCACGACTTAGTGACCCTGCATATGACCGCCAGGTTCGCGGAGGGGTCCGAAACGGAGCGGGAATCGGAAGTACATGCTTACCTCAACAAGAGCGCCTTTGCTGCAAGCCGTGCCAACGCCGCAGTCCGCACCCAGGTGCGCGAGACGACCGATGACATCGACCTCTTCGAGTTCAGTGAACGGGCGTTCACAGATCTGCGCGACGCTCATCTTCGCATCGGACCTCTACTGCACCCCGCGGCGCCTGAGGCAGCGAAGCTGCTGGCCGGCTACATCGAGGAAATCGGCGGCGATAGAGCCCACTTCCACGAGTACGTCCGAGGCCTGCCGACAAAGGGGCTCCTTGGGACAACCACCCTTGACCGTGCCGGGTTTGACTATGTCGCCCGGCAGGCTGGCAAGCGAGCAACCTTCGAGGACGGGGAGCCCGCAGATCCCCTGACGGTGCTTCCCACCTACCCGCTCGCTGACCCGTCGGCTAGTTCTACATAGTCAGGACGCTGGTGACTTCGATGGCCGTTAGCGACAGCCGAACGCCCGGTGGGGCTGTAGCTCGCCGAAGGCGCCCAATGCGGAGGACATCGCGTCTCACGCAGGCGCCAGGCTTAACCGGCATGGACGCCAGCGCCTGATCGACCGGGCCGTCTCTAGGGGCGCCGAGCCGCCACGAACCCGGTACGTCCACGTCAAGAACCTTGGTGGCGTCCCCGACGGCGGCGGGGGCTCGCGGCCACGAGAACCGCTACAGGCCCAATTTGCCGGACCGGGTAGGCCCTGACCACGTGTCGGGCCCTCGATGCCTCCGGGCTCCAAGTCTCGGGAACGTCCGCAGACGTCCGTCCATGTCCTTGACGGGCCGTCCACGTCCTGAGACAAGTCGCTGACCACAGGCTGACCAGTGCCCGCAAATCGGGCACCAGCCGGACCGCCGTCGCGGCGCCAATACCGCCCCTCACCTGCGATAACACCTCTGTGCGCCTGGGCAGATTCGAACTGCCGACACCCGCTTTAGGAGAGCGGTGCTCTATCCCCTGAGCTACAGGCGCTCGGAGCGCGCGATCGACCCCCGCGGATCGACGACGATCACCCGCCACCGACCCAGAGCTGCTCGCGCTCCCCGTGCAACGACGCCCGACCCTGCTCGGGGGCCGGATCGCCGCGGGCGAGTCTACCCAGCCGGACGAGGCTGCGCCGAGGCGCTCGACCCGAACGTGACCGACTGGGCATGTCCCGATTCCTCACGACCTGGCCATGATCAGCCGATACATCCCTCGTGCCCCTGCATCCGACCGACTCCGCCCAACGGGGTCGGTCGTACCCGGGCCGCACGGGGCAGGTCGTCGCCGTCGGACTGACCGCGAGCGCCGCGGTCGCCTACGCCGGATCGGCGTCGGTCGGCATGCGAGGCACTCCCCTGGTCGCTCTGCTCGCCGCCATGCACCTGGGTGGAGCCCTCGTCCTGATGGCCCGAAGCCTGTACGTGCGCCGCGAGCGCAGGGCGTGGGCGGCGTTCGCGGCCGCGTTCGTGGCGGCTGCCTGCGGCGATGCTGCGTGGGCCGTCGCGGGCGGCAACGCTCCACCGCCGCTCCCGAGCGTCGCCTGCTACCTGGCGGCCGTGCCGCTGCTGTACGTGGGCATCGTGCGCCTCATCCCGCGCAGCGAGCACCTGCGGTGCCCCAGGTTGTGCCTCGATGCCCTGATCCTCGGCCTGGCCCTGGGTGGGCTCACCGTCGGCGCCGCCGACCGGTTCACTCACCTCGCCGAGCGCCCAGCCGGAGCCTTGGCAGCGCTGCTCGTCGCCCCGATGGCGGACCTGCTCCTCGGATCGCTGCTGCTCACGATCCTCATGCTCGGCGGGTGGCGCCGGGACCCGCGTCTCGCGCTCCTGCTGCTCGCGGTCGGCTCGATCGGGATCTCGCACACCGCGATCGCGTTGGCCGGGCGGGGCGCTGCGGACCCGCCACCCGTCGCCGCCGCCTTCACGGCGCTCGCGACCGTGCTCGTAGTGGCCGCGGCCTGGAGCAGCCAGGCCCGTCGACCCGTGCTCGCGCCGCGCGCGTGGGTCGTTCGGGCCGGTCCGACCATCAGCCTGGGACTCGCCATCGTGGTGGTCGCCGCGGGCGGCCTCGGTCACATGCCGCGAGTCTGCGTGCTGCTCGGCACCGCGGCGATGGTCGGGATGGTCGGGCGGCTCCACCTGACGCTCGCCGACGAGCGACGCGCCGCCGACGAGGCGCTGTGGCTCGCGAGCACCGACACGCTCACCGGGCTGGCCAACCGGCACGCGTTCGTCACGCAGGCCGGTCAGGTGCTGGACGCCGCGACGAGCAGCGGGCAGTCCGTCGCACTCGTCATGGCGGACCTCGACCGCTTCAAGGACGTCAACGACAGCCTCGGCCACGCCGCCGGTGACGACGTCCTCGTCGCGGTCGCGAAGCGACTGCGCGACTGCGTGGACGCCGACGACGCGTTCCTCGCCCGGTTCTCCGGCGACGAGTTCGCGATCCTCCTGCCCGGCGGCGACCGCGACCGGGCGGTCGAGCTGTGCGAGCGAATCCGGGGGGCCCTCGCAGACCCGGTCCACGTGGACGGTGTGACGATCGCCCCCACCGCGAGCCTCGGCGTGGCCGTCGCGCCGTCCGACGCCACCACGCTCGCGCTCCTGATGCGCCGGGCCGACATCGCGCTGGACCGCGCGAAGTCCGGCCCGGGCGCCTACGCCACCTACGACCCGTCGCTCGGCGACCCCGAGGGCGAGAACCGGCTGCAGCGGGCCGCCGCGCTGCGCGCCGCGATCGCCGGGGGCGAGGTGGTCCCGCACTACCAGCCGAAGGTCGACCTGGCGTCGGGCCGGGTCGTCGGTGTCGAGGCCCTGGTGCGGTGGGAGCGGCCCGGCTCGGAGACCATCCAGCCGGCGGCCTTCCTGCCCCTCGCCACGGCCGCGGCCCTGATGCCCGAGCTCACCACCTGCGTGCTCGAGGCCGCCGTCGTGCAGCTCGCGACCTGGCACGCCACCGGCCGCGACCTCGAGGTCGCCGTGAACATCGCCACCGAGACCATCACCGACCCGGACTTCGCCGCCCGCGTGCTGGCGACCCTCGACCGGCACGGCGTCGCCGGGCAGCGGCTCGTGCTCGAGATCACCGAGGACTCGCTGATGCGCGAGGCCGACCGGTCCGCGGCGGTGCTCACGCACCTGCGCCAGGCCGGCATCCGGATCGCGATCGACGACTTCGGGCAGGGGTACTCCTCGCTCGCCCGCCTGCGCGACCTCCCGGTGGACGAGCTCAAGCTCGACCGGGCGTTCATCTCGACCATCGGCCAGGATGCCGGCGCGGCGGCGATCGTCCGCTCCACGGTCGACCTCGCCCACTCCCTCGGTCTGCAGATCGTCGCCGAAGGCGTCGAGGACGCCACCGCCGCCGCGCTGCTGCAGGACTTCGGCTGCGACACCGCGCAGGGCTTCCTGTTCGCCACGGCGCTCACCCCGTCGGCGCTGACGGTCTGGCTGGACGCCAGGCTCGACGAGGCCACCGACGCGCTCCCGAGGCCCCGCACCCCGTTCGAGGACGCCGCCGCGGTGTAGGGCTCGGCTCCGGCCTCACCCGACCGTCGCCTGCCCACGCCGGCACCGACCTCACCCACCCGCCCGGGCGGCTCCGGCGGCCCCATGACACCATCTCCACCATGCCGCTCCGCCGACGTCGCAGGCTCGACAGCACGGACCTCACCGCCGTGAGCCCGTCGCGCCGGCACCGCGCGCAGCACGACCTCGAGCTCGCCGAGGACCACGGCGAGCAGGCGCCGCCGCGCACCCCGCCCGACCCGGTGACCGGGATCAGCGTCCTCGACGCCCTGCTCGACAAGGCCGTCGCGATCCCCTCGGCCACGATCCACGAGCACGTCATGCGGCTCCGCGCGCGCAACCCGTACGCGAGCCCCGCGCAGATCCTCACGTTGCTGGAACGCCAGTACCTGCTGGCGGTGTCGACCTCCGGCGGCGCGGTCGGCGCGGTCGCTGCGGCGCCCTCGGTCGGCACCGGCGTCGGGATCGCGCTCACCACGTCCGAGGTCGCGACGTTCTTCGCCGCGTCGTCGGCCTACTCGCTCGCCGTCGCGAGCGTCTACGGCATCGAGGTCGAGGACGTCACGCGCCGCCGCACCCTGCTGCTGGCCACCGTGCTCGGCGAGCAGGGCGCCCAGACCATCGGCGCGCAGACCGGGCTCGGCACCAAGGCCTGGGCGCGGAGCCTCCTGGTCAACATGCCGACCTCGACCATCAAGCAGGTCAACCGGGTCCTGACCCGCCGGATGGTGCGCAACCAGGCGACCCGGCAGAGCGCGCTCGCGATCGGCCGGCTCGCACCGTTCGGGATCGGCGCAGTGATCGGGATCACCGGCGCCCGCGCACTCGGCCGGACCGTGATCACCGGGGCCCGCCGAGCCTTCGGACCGCCGCCGGATCGGTTCCCCGAGGTCCTCGAGCTCACGGCCGACGCCCGCGACGAACGCCCCGCCGAGCTCCCGGCGGGCGTCACGACCCCGGACGGCTGGCGCCTGCCCGGGTCCTGACGGCGAGGTCTACCAGCGGGAGTGCACGTGCTCGCGGATCCGCGAGTCGTACACGTCGCGCAGACCGGCGAGCGTCGCCTCGTCCAGCGGCGCCAGGTCGGCCGCCGCCGCGTTCGCCCGGGCCTGGTCCGGACGACTCGCGCCGGGGATCACGGTCGTGACGCCCGGCTGGTCGACGATCCACCGCAGCGCGAGCTGTGCGGTGCTCCGACCCTCCGGGGTGAACCGCGCGACCTCGGCGGCCGCCGCGACCCCCACCTCGTAGGGCACGCCGGCGAACGTCTCGCCGACGTCGAACGCCTCGCCGTGCCGGTTGTAGGTGCGATGATCGTCCGCCGCGAACGTCGTCGACGCGTCGAACTTGCCGGTCAGCAGACCCGACGCCAGCGGCACCCGCGCGATGATCCCGACCCCCGCCTCGACCGCGGCCGGCAGCACCTCCTCCAGCGGCTTGCGCCGGAAGATGTTCAGGATGATCTGGACGGTCGCGACGTTCGGCCGGGCGATCGCGGTCAGCGCCTCGTCGACGGTCTCGACGCTCACGCCGTAGGCCTTCATCACACCCTCGTCGACCAGGGTGTCCAGCGCGTCGTACACGTCGTCCTGGCGGAACACCGACGTGGGCGGGCAGTGCAGCTGCACCAGGTCGAGGGTCGGCATGCCGAGGTTCTCCCGCGACCGGTCGGTCCACACCCGGAACCGGTCCAGCGTGTACGCGCTCGCGACGTGCGGCGCGGCCCGGCGCCCGAGCTTGGTCGCGACCGTCAACCCCGCGTCCGGCCCGCGCTCGGCGAGCAGCCGGCCGATCAGGCGCTCGCTCCGCCCGTCCCCGTACACGTCTGCGGTGTCCAGGAACGTGACCCCGGCATCCACCGCCGCGTCGAGGATCGCCATCGCGGTGTCCTCGGTCACGTCACCCCAGTCGGCGCCCAGCTGCCAGCAGCCGAGCCCGATCACCGACACCTCTCGTCCGGTCCGCCCGAGCACCCGTCGCTCCATGGCCACGAAACTACCGCCGTTCGCGCCCGGCGCGCCGACCCCGCGCCCGGGTGCGACGCTGGCCCGGTGCCCGCCGCTCGCACCGTCCTGCTCCCGATCCCCGCGGAGCAGGCGTTCGCGCTGCTGACCGACATCCGCCGGCACGCGGACTGGGTGCCGCTGACCCGGATCGACGTGCTCGGCCCGACCGACGACGACGGGCGCCTCGTACCGGGCGGCGAGTTCGTCGCCACGACCGGCCCACTGGCCAGGTCCGGCGCCCCGGGCCTGGCCGACCGGATGCGGCTCACCGAGCTCCGGCCGCCGCGCACCGACGCCCGCGCGTCGGGCACCGCGCGGTACACGAAGGTCGGCCCGGTGCTGACCGGCTGGGCGGTGCTCTCGGTGCACCCGCTCGGCGTGGCGTGCAGCGAGGTCACCTGGACCGAGCGGATCGGCGTGCGCCGCATCCCGGCGGCCGTCACCGACGCCCTCGGCACGCTGCCCACCACCGGGATGCTGCGCACCGTCCTCGGCCGCGTCGCGCGCGAGGTGGCCGCAGCCCCGCACCCCGGCTGAACCGGGAGCCCGCGCCCCGCAGCGCCCGCTCATCGGCCAGGCGAAGGCCGGTCGCGGACCGCTCCCGCGCACCGCCCCACACGCCCGCGCAACGAATCGCCGTGAAGTCGCCATCCTGCGCAACGGATCGCCACCCGACACACATCTCCCGCACGGGACGCGCCGCAGCCCGACCACCTAGCCTCGAACCAGCCAACGTCGGCTCCCCAGCCCGCCGCCCCGGGAGGCCCACGAGGCCCCGGGCCCGACCCGCGAGGACCTCATGGAACGCATCTCGACACCGCGCCACTTCCTGATGTGCCGGCCGACCTACTTCACGGTCTCCTACGAGATCAACCCGTGGATGAACAAGACCATCGAGGTCGACACGGACCTCGCGATCCGCCAGTGGGACACGCTGCGCGAGACCTACCTGTCCTGGGGCCACACCGTCGAGCTGATCGACCCGCTGCCCGGCCTGCCGGACATGGTCTACGCAGCGAACGGCGCGACCGTGGTCGACGGCCTGGTCTACTCCGCGAACTTCCGCCACCCCGAGCGCCAGCCCGAGGGCCCCGCCTACCAGAAGTGGTTCGCCGACGCGGGATACCTCACCCACACCGCGGCCGAGATCAACGAGGGCGAGGGCGACATCCTCGTCGTCGGCGACGTGATCCTCGGCGGCTCCGGCTTCCGCACCGATCCGGCCGCGCACCGCGAGCTCGCCGACCTCACCGGGCACGAGGTCATCTCGCTCGAGCTGGTGAACCCGCACTTCTACCACCTGGACACCGCGCTCACCGTGCTCGACTCCGACCCCGCCCACCCGATGATCGCGTACCACCCCGCCGCGTTCTCCGCCGCGTCGCAGCAGGTGCTCGCCGACCGTTTCCCGGACGCCATCCACGTGTCCGCCGCAGACGCCGCCCACCTCGGGCTCAACGCGGTGTCCGACAACCGCCGCGTCGTCGTCGCACCGCTCGCCACCGGCTACGCCGCGCAGCTGCGCGCGGCCGGCTTCGAACCGCACCCCGTGGACACCTCCGAGCTGCTCAAGGGCGGCGGCGGGGCGAAGTGCTGCACGCTCGAGATCCGTGAGGCCTGAGATGACCATGACCGACATCGCCCCCACCACCGGTCCGGACGACGCGCACGCATCGCACCTCGCGCACAACTATCACCCGCTGCCGGTGCGCCTCGTCGCCGGCGAGGGCGCGTGGCTGCGCGACGCCGACGGCACCGCCTACCTCGACCTGCTCGCCGGGTACTCCGCGCTGAACTTCGGCCACCGCCACCCGCGACTGATCGCGGCGGCGCACGCCCAGCTCGACCGCCTCACGCTCACCTCGCGCGCGTTCGACCACGACCTGCTCGACGTGTTCGCCGACCGGCTCGCCGCGCTCCTCGCGCCGCACCTGCCGGCCGACCTCGTGCTGCCGATGAACACCGGCGCCGAGGCCGTGGAGACCGCGATCAAGGCCGCGCGGCGCTGGGGCTACACGGTCAAGGGTGTCCCGGCCGACGCCGCGACGATCGTGGTGGCCGACAACAACTTCCACGGCCGCACCACGACGATCGTCTCGTTCTCGACCGACCCCGACGCCCGCGAGGGCTTCGGCCCGTACACGCCCGGGTTCCGGGTGGTGCCGTACGGCGACGCGGACGCGCTGGCCGCCGCAGTCGACGAGACCACCGTCGCCGTGCTGCTCGAACCCGTGCAGGGCGAGGCCGGCGTCATCGTCCCACCGGCCGGCTACCTGGCCGCCGCGCGCGCGGTGTGCGACCAGCACGGCGCGCTGCTCATCCTCGACGAGATCCAGTCCGGCCTCGGCCGTACCGGGTCGACCCTCGCCTGCGAGCGCGCCGGCGTCCGGCCGGACCTGGTCACGCTCGGCAAGGCCCTCGGCGGCGGCATCGTGCCGGTGTCCGCCGTGGTCGGCCGCGGCGACGTGCTCGGCGTGCTGACCCCGGGCACGCACGGCTCGACGTTCGGCGGCAACCCGCTGGCCTGTGCGGTCGCGCTCGCCGTGATCGACGAGCTCGAGACCGGTGAGCACCAGGCGCGGGCGCGTGACCTCGGGGACCACCTGCACGGGCGGCTCGCCGAGCTGGTC
Source organism: Actinotalea endophytica (assembly GCF_025717005.1). GTDB lineage: Bacteria > Actinomycetota > Actinomycetes > Actinomycetales > Cellulomonadaceae > Actinotalea. The sequence continues at coordinate 275,131 of NZ_JAOVZU010000006.1, read as the reverse complement.
GACGAGGGGCTCCTGGTCGGCTCGCGCGGGGTCGGGCTCTGGGCCGGCATCGACGTCGACCCCGCGTGGGGCACCGGGCGGGCGCTGTCCGAGGCTCTGCTCGCCCGCCGCGTGCTGGTCAAGGACACCCACGGGTCGACCGTCCGGATCGCGCCGCCGCTGACCATCGAGAAGGCCGACCTGGACTGGGGCCTGGACCAGCTGGCGGCCGCTCTGCGGGGCTGAGCCCACGCGCCCGAGCGCGACGACGGGGCCGCACCTCCTCGAGGTGCGGCCCCGTCTCTGTGCAGCGGCTACCAGGACAGGCTGAGCCCGTAGGTGCCGCTCGACCCGGTCGCGCCGGAGTAGTAGACGACCCGCACGTAGTACGTCGCCGTCTTCGACCCGGTCGTGTAGCTGATCGAGTCGACCTGGCCGGTGCCGTTGATGCTCCGCGCCACCACCCGGCCCGACGAGTTGTACAGGTAGAGGTCGTAGTCCGAGCTCGACGGCGGGGTGAGGGTCACCGACAGGCTCGTCCGCGCCGCGAGCGAGACCGAGTAGTAGTCGGTGTCGCTCGAGGAGCCCATCGTCCCGGTCAGGTCACCGGGAGCCGAGACCACGTCGGCCGTCGAGCGCGAGTCGTTCGGCTCGGTCTCGCTGACCGCGGGGTCGGGGTCCGTCCCCGGGTCGGGCACCGTCCCGGTCGCGGCGGCGACCGCCGTGGCCGCGTCCAGCATGCCCGCACCGCAGCCCGAGCAGCTCGCCACGAACGGCTGTGCGCTCGACTTCAGCAGGCTCTCCACCTGGTCGGGCGTGAGCGACGGGTTCGCCGCGATCATCAGTGCCGCGACGCCGGCCACGTGCGGCGTGGCCATCGAGGTGCCCTGGTAGTACTCGTAGGAGTCCGCGCCCGGCGTGGTCGCACCGCTGTTGAGCGTCGAGATGATGCCGTTCGAGGTCGCCGAGCTCATGTCGCCACCGGGTGCCGCGAGGTCGACCAGCGAGCCGTAGTTCGAGTAGTACGCCCGCGCACCGGTCGGCCCGTACGCGGCCACCGCGACCACGCCGGAGCAGTTCGCCGGGCTCGAGCTCGACACGTCGGTCGCCGAGTTGCCGGCCGCGACGACCACCACGGCGCCGTTGGCCCGAGCGGTGTTGATCGCGTTCTGCGACGTCGAGTCGCACGAGCCCGAGCCGCCGAGCGACAGGTTCAGCACCCGCGCCGGGTTCGCGTTGGCCGGGACGCCGCTCACCGAGCCGCCGGACGCCCAGACCATGGCGTCGGCGATGTCGGAGGTGTAGCCGCCGCACTGGCCGAGCACGCGGACCGGCAGCACCTTGGCGGCCGGTGCGATGCCGGCCACGCCCGCGCCGTTGCCGGTGACCGCCGCGATGGTGCCTGCGACGTGCGTGCCGTGCCAGCTCGAGTCGTACCCTGGCCAGCCGGTGCCGCACTGGTTGGCGACCGTCCAGTCGCCCGGGTCGCTCGCGTCCGAGTCACGGCCGTTGCCGTCGTTCGAGATCGAGGTGTCCGCGATCATGTCGTAGCCGCCGACGATGTTCGCCGCGAGGTCGGCGTGCGGGCGGTACCCGGTGTCGATCACCGCGACGGTGACGCCGGCGCCCTGCGTGGTGTCCCACGCCCCCCGGACGTCGATCCCGACGGCGCTCGTGGCAAGGTCCCACTGGGAGGACCACAGCGGGTCGTTCGGCGCCTCGGCCATCGGCACCATGATCCGGTCCGGCTCGGCGTACTCGACGCTCGGGTCGGCCGCCTCGACCGCCGCGGCGATCGCGGCGACGTCCGAGTCGGAGAGCGTCCGGTCCAGCTGCCACACCTGCGCGCCGCCGGTCATCGCCCGCGAGTACTCCGCGGCGACGCCGTGCTTCGCGGCCTCGGCGACCACGGTGTCCCGGCGCTTGGACTCCGCCGCCACGCCCGCCGACCCGCCCGGCGTCGCGGTGCGGTAGCGGACGATCAGCCGGTCGGTGACCGACGCGGGCGTCATGTCGACTCCCGGAGCGTCCTGCCGGGCGGGTGGCGACTGCGGGGCGGCGGCCTGTGCGGTCGCGACCCCGGTGAGCACCACCACGGTGCTCAGACCGGCCGCGAGCGCGGCCCGAGTGCTGGAACGACGGATCATGGCGTCTCCTGCCTTCTCGTGGACGTGGGCACGCCAAAGGCAAGATCGGCGAACACATTCGCGCAGGTCGGAGCACGTACAGCTCCGCCTGTGTTCCCCCCTGCGGACGGCCCGTGCGGTACGTCGCGCCACACAGTAGAGACGGGTACGACATCGGTCAAGGGTTCTGTTACCGACCGGTACGAATCCGTGCGGCGGGCCCCGCGCCAACCGCGCACCCGAGTCGGGCATGCTTGGCCCGTGGCCACGACCCACGGCGGCTCCACCGGCGACGGACCGCTCGACCCCCTCGACGCCGCGATCCTCGCCGTGCTCGCCGAGGACGGCCGCGCGAGCTTCGCCCGGATCGGTGCCCGGGTGAACCTCTCGGCGCCCGCGGTCAAGCGACGGGTGGACCGGCTGCTCGCCCGCGGCGTGATCGACGGGTTCACCGTGCGGCTAGACCCCGATGCGCTCGGTTGGGGCACCGAGGCCTTCGTCGAGGTGCACTGTGCCGAGCAGACCAGCCCGGCGCGGATGCGGGAGAGCTTCGAGGCCTACCCCGAGGTGGTCGCGGCGTCGTCGGTCACCGGCGAGGCCGACGCCGTGGTCCAGGTGCGCGCGCACGACATGCGGCACCTCGAGGAGGTCGTCGAGCGGATCGCGGCCGAACCGTTCGTCCGGCGGACACGGTCGACCGTCGTGCTCAGCGCCTTGGTCCGGCGGGACCTCCCGCCGCCGCGCGCCTGAGCGGCCGACCCCCGCTCACCACTGCGGTTCGATCAGCACCCGGTTCGATCAGCACCCCGGTTCGATCACGACTGCGGTGCGATCACCACTGCGGTTCGATCACCACTGCGTCCCGGCCGCCTCGTCGTGCGCGCCCTTGGTGGTCACGACCATGACCGGGCAGGCCGAGTGGTGCAGCACGGCCTGGCTGGTCGAACCGAGCAGCAGCCCGGCGAACCCGCCGCGGCCGCGCGACCCGACCACGAGCAGGTCGACCGCGGTGGAGAACTCCGTGAGCAGCGCCGACCCGGTGCCGTCGAGCACGTGCCGGCGCACCTGGAGGTCCGGATGGTTCGCGAGCGCGCGGTCCACGACCACGTCGAGCCCCTCGGCGACGTCGTGCAGCACCGACTCGTGGTCCACCGCGGCCGGCAGCCAGGCGAGCAGCCCCGCACCCGTCCCGACCGGCACCGCGGCGACGGCGGTGAGCTCGGCGCCCCAGGCCTCGGCCTCGACGATCGCCCGGTCGAGCGCCAGCTCGGCGGACGGGGACCCGTCCACACCGACGACGATCCGCCGGACCGGCAGGACCTCCCGGTTGACCGGCCAACGGTGCTCGGGCTCGCCGCGCTCCGTCCCGCCGCTGCCCTCCGGGACGCGGTACGGCACGACGACCGTCGGGCAGTGCGCGTGCGCCGGCAGCGCGGAGGACACCGTGCCCAGCAGCCGCTCCGCGAAGCCGCCCCGGCCGCGCGTCCCGACCACGACGAGCGAGGCGCCCGCGGACAGCTCGACCAGCACGGCCGCGGCGTCCCCGCTCGCGGTCGCCGACGTGACGGTGATCCCGGCACCGGCGATCCGTGCGACCGCCTCCTCGAGCACCGCATCGGCACCCTGGGCGAGCACCGTGTCGTCCACGGCGGCGTAGCCACCGTCCAGGCCGGCCGCCGCGAACGACGGCACCGAGTACGTGCAGACCAGGTGCACGGACGTCGAGTGCCGCTGCGCGTACGCCGCAGCCCAGTCCACCGCGTTGAGGCTGGCCGGAGACCCGTCCACGCCGACGATCACGACCCCGGTGCCGCTCATCCACGCCTCCCGTTCGAGGTAGTCCCATACTGCCCCGCACGACCGGGCGTGCGCAGCCCGTCTCGTCGCATCGCGCAGATCTCAGGCCGCGAGGTAGGCGGACCAGGTGGGGTGTGGCCGGGTCAGGGCGGACAGCACCACGGACCGCTGCGGCGCGGACGGCGCGACCCGCAGCACCCAGCCGATCTCGGAGAGCAGCCGGTCCGCCTTGCGGTGGTTGCACCGCCGGCAGGCCGCGACCACGTTCGTCCACTCGTGAGCGCCCCCGCGGGACCGAGGCAGGACGTGGTCGACGGTGTCGGCGGGTCCCTCGCAGTAGGCGCACCGGTGGGCGTCACGCTGCAGCACGGTCCGTCTGGTGGGCGGTACGACACCCCGGTAGGGCACGTGCACGTAGCGGGCCAGCACGAGCACCTGAGGCGTCGGCAGCGAGAGCCGCTCCGAGCGGAGCATGGCACCGTCGTGCTCGAGGACCAGGGCCTTGCCGGTGAGCACCAGGGTCACCGCGCGGTGCAGGCTCACCACGCACAGCGGCTCACGGCTCGCGTTGAGCACCAGCACCCGACGCCGTCCGGCGTCGCCGGTCCGGTGCCCGGTGTCTTCCTCCGTCACGGTCACGGCAGGCTCCTCGCCCGGTCGGACCCGGCTGGCTGCGCGGGTCTCCTGCAGCGTGCCCAGAGTACGTGAGCATCCTCGACGCGCCAGCAGGCGCGCGCCGGGCGGCCCTGCGGCCCCCCCGACCCGCGGACGCCGAAGGCCCGGACCATCCGGTCCGGGCCTTCGTCGAGGTTCAAGGTGTCAGCCGATGCGCACGAACACCGGGTTCGACTGCCAGATCGCGCGGAACTGGATCGTCTTGCCCGGGCGGGGCGCGTCGATCTGCAGGTTCCCACCGGCGTAGATGCCGACGTGGCCGGGCGACCAGATCAGGTCACCGGGCAGCGCGTCCGCGCGCGAGACGGCCTGGCCCGCGTTGAGCTGGGCACCCGTCGTCCGCGGCAGGGAGATGCCGAGCTGCGCGTACACGTACTGGGTGAACCCGGAGCAGTCGAAGCCGCTCGGGCTCGAACCCCCGTGCACGTACGGGACACCGACGTACCGGGCCGCGATCTCGAGGACCGCGTTGCCGGAGACGCTCTGCGGGATCGGGTTGTTGGCGACCCGCACCGCCGAACGCGACGCCGAGGAGGTCGTCGTGCGCTGGACCACGACCGGCTTCGGGTTCTCGGTGATCGTGATCGACGGCGCCGTGTAGTCCCAGGACGCGTCCTGCGGCACCTCGACGATCGGCGACGTCGCGAGCGCGGCGACCACCGGCGCGGTGAGCGCCGTGGTGTCGACGGCCGGCAGGGCGTCGGCGTGGTTCTCCGACGGCGCGGCCGCCGCGGGCAGCGCGCTCGACACGGCGATACCACTCGCGGCCGCGACGATCGCTGCGCGGCGGGACGCCACGGCGGTCTTGCGGCCGACGACGGCGATCGAACCCGTCGCAGCGATGGCTAGGTCATCCAGGGCCGTCACAGGACGGCGAGCGGCCCGGTGTCGGGCCTGCTCCGTAGTGCTGGTCACGCGTTGCCTCTCCGTTGCCTACGAGGTGAGCTGTCGGGTTCGGGTGGGAGATCACCCGGCTTCGGTCGTATCCGTGGACACGGCCTCGGCTTCACCCCAAGGGCCCCGGAGACCGAGACCCAGCGTGGTTCCCCCGCTCCTGCCGGCGAGTTCAACGGACCCCGATCGGCGGCAGGACTAGACATCCCGATCAGGGGCGCACCCGGAGGAGGGTTCCGAGACGCAGTTGCGACCGTACCTGACGGATCACGGAAATGTCACGTTCCGGTCACGGTCAACGGGTGTGGCGTTCGCCACGAATCGGTCAGCCGCGCCGCACGAAGACGTGCCTGGCGATCTCGTCCGGGAGGTCCAGCACGAGGTCGGCGCCCGGCACCGCGAGGGTCACGCCGGGGCCGTCCGGCCGCACCTCGACCTCGACGCCCGGCAGCACACCGGTGTCCACGAACCGGGCGAGCATCTCCGGCTCGGTCTGCACCGGCTCGCCGAGCCGGGCCACCACCGCACGGGTCCCCGGCTCGACGTCCGTGACCGCGACCACGCCGTCGAGGAACCGCTCCCCGGCCGGGTGCTCGCCGAGCTCGGCCAGCCCCGGGATCGGGTTCCCGTACGGCGAGTGGTCGGGGTGGTCGAGGAGCTCGACGAGGCGCTGCTCGACCCGCTCGCTCATCACGTGCTCCCAGCGGCAGGCCTCGTCGTGCACGAGGGACCACTCGAGGCCGATCACGTCGGTCAGCAGCCGCTCCGCGAGCCGGTGCTTGCGCATCACGCGCGTGGCGAGGGCGCGGCCGTGCTCGGTGAGCTCCAGGTGCCGGTCGTCGGAGACCACGACGAGACCGTCGCGCTCCATCCGGGCCACCGTCTGGGAGACCGTCGGGCCGGAGTGGCCCAGCCGCTCGGCGATCCGCGCCCGCAGCGGGACGATCCCTTCCTCGTCGAGCTCGTAGATGGTGCGCAGGTACATCTCGGTGGTGTCGATGAGATCGCTCAACGCCGTCCGCCTCCCGTGCCCGTCGCGGGCCCAAGCCTAGGGGCGCGCGGCCCCGCGCGCCGAGCCGACCGAGGGCCGGACCTCGGCGTGGCGCGAACCCCGCTCGCCCTAGAGTGACGGCGTGGAGCCGGACGCCATCACCATCCCCAGCCACCTGCTGCCGGCCGACGGGCGGTTCGGGTCCGGACCCTCGAAGGTCCGGCCGGCGCAGGTGGACGCGCTCGCGGCCGTGGGTCGCACGCTGCTGGGCACCTCGCACCGCCAGGCGCCGGTGCGCAACGTGGTCGGCCGGGTGCGTTCCGGTCTCGCCGAGCTCTTCGACCTGCCCGCGGGCTACGAGGTCGCGCTCGGCAACGGCGGCTCGACCGCGTTCTGGGACGTCGCGACGTTCGGCCTGATCGAGCAGACCGCTCAGCTGTGCAGCTTCGGGGAGTTCGGCACCTCGTTCTCGACCGCGGTGCAGCGCGCCCCGTTCCTCGCCGAGCCGCAGGTGCGCACCGCGGCTCCCGGCGGCCTGGTCACCCCGGTCGCGGCGGACGGCGTCGACACGTACGCCTGGCCGCACAACGAGACCTCGACGGGCGTCATGGCACCGGTGGTCCGACCCGAGGGCAGCGACGGCGCGCTCGTGCTGGTCGACGCCACCTCGGGCGCGGGCGGCCTCGCGGTCGACGTGGCCCAGACCGACGTGTACTACTTCGCGCCGCAGAAGTCGTTCGCGTCGGACGGCGGGCTCTGGCTCGCCCTGCTGTCGCCCGCCGCGATCGAGCGCGCCGAGCGCCTCGCCGCCGAGCGCTGGACCCCGCGGTTCCTCTCGCTGGCCGTCGCGCTGGAGAACTCCCGGCTCGACCAGACGCTCAACACCCCCGCGATCGCGACCCTCGTGATGCTCGCCGAGCAGGTCGACTGGCTGCTCGACCACGGCGGGCTGGCCTGGGCCGCGGCGCGCACCGCCGAGTCGGCCGGCCACCTGTACTCCTGGGCGGGCTCGCGCGACTGGGCCACGCCGTTCGTGGCCGACCCGGCTGCCCGCAGCACGGTCGTCGGCACCATCGACCTCGAGGGCGTCGACGCGGCCGCCGTGGCGCGCGTGCTGCGCCGGCACGGTGTGGTGGACGTCGAGCCCTACCGCCGGCTGGGCCGCAACCAGCTGCGCGTCGCGATGTTCCCCGCGGTGGACCCGGCCGACGTCCAGGCACTGACCGCGTGCGTCGACCACGTGGTCGACCAGCTCCGCGGATGACCGCCCTGCCGGCGTCGCCCGGCCGCCGGCTGGTGCGTGACCGCACCACGGTCGCGCTCGATGCGACGTTCCTGATCTGGGGCTGGTTCCTCTACTGCTTCTCCCCCACCGTGCCGCTGCTCGCGACCGAGCAGGGCGTCTCGCTCGGCACGGCCGGGCTGCACGGCACCGCGCTCGCCGTGGGCACCGTCATCGCCGGGCTGCTCAGCGAGCGCGTCGCGCGCACGCTCGGGCGCCGCCGGCAGATCGTGCTCGGCGCCGCGACCACGTCGGTCGGCGTCGTGGCCCTGCTGATCGGCCCCGGGCTCGCCTGGACGCTCTCCGCCTGCGTGATCGCGGCGGTGGGGGGCAACCTCACCCTGGCCGGCAGCCAGCCCGCCCTGCTCGACCACCACGGTCCCGCCGGGCCCGCCGCGGTCACCGAGGCCAACGCGTACGCCACCGCCGTGGGCCTGCTAGCGCCGCTCGCGCTCGGCCTGACCGTCGGGGCCGGCCTCGGCTGGCGCCCCGCGGTCGCGATCACCCTGGTCGCCACGCTGGGCAGCTCCCTGCTGGTGCTGCGCGAGCCCGGTACCGGTGCGCTCGGCGTGCCGGCCGCACCGCAGACCACGACCCACCATGAGCGGTCCGGCCTCGGCCCGACGTACTGGTGGCTGTGGGTCGCGACGGTCTCCGGGGTCGCGATCGAGCTGAGCACGACCTTCTGGGCCTCGGAGCTGGTCCGGGAGCGCGCCGGAGCCACCGAGGCGGTCGCGGCCTCCGTGGTCGCCTCCCTGCTGGCCGGCATGACCGTGGTCCGCCTCGCGGTCCCCCGGCTCACCCGGCGCACGCCGGCCGCCATGCTGCTGCTCGCCGGCTACGCCGTGGCGGCCGCCGGCTGGCTGGTCTTCTGGCTCGCGACCACACCCTGGCTCGCTGTCGTGGGCCTGTTCGTGGCCGGTCTCGGGTACGGCACGCACTACCCGCTGGCGGTGTCGTTGCTGATCCGCGCGGCCGGGGACAGGCCGGACCTCGGCCAGGCGCGCGCGCTGCTCGGCGTGGGCGCCGCCGTGGGCGTCGCACCGTTCCTGCTGGGCGCGGCAGCCGACGTGGTCGGCGCGCACACCGCGTTCCTGCTGGTCCCGCTGCTGCTCGTGGTCGCGACCGCGGCCCTGACCAGGGTGCTGCGCACCACGGGCGCCGGCGCCCTGTAGGGCGCCGGCTCAGGCGGCCGTCGCGTCGTCCCGGGTCCGCTCGGCGGCGAGCGCCAGCCGGGCCTCCTCGCGGGCTGCCCGCTCGACGGCCGGCGTCGGGTGCCGGACCTCGAGCAGGGGCCGCGAGCGCAGGTGGTACCGGACCTCGACGTGCCAGGCCCGCTTGGCCCAGACGGCCGCTGCGAGCGCCACCGCCATCGACGCGATGCCGCCGACCGCGACGGACCACCGCGCGCCGAACACCTCGCCGATCCAGCCGATGATCGGCGACCCGATCGGGGTCGCCCCGATGAACACGACCATGTACAGCGCCATGACACGCCCCCGCATCTCGGGCGGGGTCGAGACCTGGATCGCCGAGTTCGCGGCAGTCATCATCGTCAGCGACGCGAGGCCCACCGGGATCGACATCACCACGTACGTCCAGTAGGTCGGCATCACCGACTGCACCGCCATGGCGAGGCCGAACGCGAACGCGGCACCGATCACCAGTCGGACCCGGGGGCGCTCCCGCCGGGCCGCGAGCAGCGCGCCGGACAGCGAGCCGATCGCCAGGACCGAGCCGATGATGCCGTACTCGCCGGCGCCGCGGCCGAACTCGGTCCGCGCCATCATCGCCGAGGTCAGCTGGAAGTTGAGCCCGAACGTGCTGACCACGGCCATCACGGCCATGATCACCATGATGTCGGTGCGCCGCCGCACGTAGCGCAGGCCCGCGCGGAGCTGGCCGCGCCGCGACCCGGTGGCGCGGTCGACCCGGTGGAGCTCGGACCGCCGCATCATCACCAGCGACAGGATCGTCGCGCCGAACGAGAGCCCGTTGATGACGAACACCCAGCCCGAACCCACCGCGGCGATGAGCAGCCCGGCCAGGCCGGGGCCGATCAGCCGTGCGGCGTTGAAGGACGCCGCGTTCAGCCCGACCGCGTTGGACAGCCGCTCCGGCGGCACGAGCTCCGCGACGAACGTCTGCCGCGCCGGGGCGTCGAGCGCGGAGACCACGCCGAGCAGCGTCGCGAACACGTAGACGTGCCACAGCTCGGCGCGCCCCGAGAGCACGAGCGCGCCGAGGCCCAGCGCGAGGACGCCCTGTCCGGCCTGCGTGGCCGCGAGCAGCGCGCGCCGGGGCAGCCGGTCGGCGAGGACTCCCGCCCATGCACCGAGCAGCAGCGTGGGCAGGAACTGCAGCGCGGTGACCAGACCCACGGCCACGCCGGAGTCGTCCGACAGCTCGGTGAGCACCAGCCAGTCCTGCGCGACGCGCTGCATCCAGGTACCGGTGTTGGCGACCAGGGCCCCGGCGAACCACAGCCGGTAGTTCGGGTAGCGCAGCGAGGCGAACGTCGGGCTCATCGCACCACCACCCGGTCCAGCAGCACCGCAGCCTGCGCGAGCACCTCGCGCTCCTCGGGCGTCAGCTCGGCGAGCCGGGACGAGAGCCACTCGTTGCGCCGACGCCGGGTCTCCTTGACCTCGACCAGGCCGGCCTCGGTGATCGACACCAGGACCTGACGGCCGTCGCTCGGGTCGGCGTCGCGGCGCACCAGGCCGGCGTCGGCCAGTGCGGTCACGGTGCGGGTCATCGGCGGCGCGGCGACGTGCTGGTCCTCGGCGAGCGCAGAGGGGGTCATCGGGCCGCGGTTGGCGAGCGCGGCGAGCACGGAGTACTGGCCGTCCGTGATCTGGTCGCTGCTGCGCTCGAGGCGCAGACGCCGGACGGACCGGGTCAGCGCGATCCGCAGGTCGCTCGCGAGGGGCGCCGGCCGGCACGCCTTCGCGGGGACGTGCGGCGTGGGCGAGGAGGACATGTGCTTATCGTAGGTCATTACCTCGGGTAACGACATCACTCATGGGATCATTCCCCCGGACGGCCCACCGAACGCACCCGACGGCCCGGCGACGCACCGGGCGGCCGCCGCGGCGTGCGGCGCGCTGCGTGCGGCGCGCGGCCTCCCGCACCATGCGCCCGGGACGCAGGACGGCCCCGCCCGGTGATCGGGCGGGGCCGTCCTCGTGGACGCGTGCGGTCAGTGGCGGCCGAGTGCGCGGTAGGTCCAGCCGGCAGCCCGCCAGGCCGCCGGGTCCAGCACGTTGCGGCCGTCCACGATCCGCTTGTGGCCGACGATCTCGCCGAAAGCCTCGGGGTCGAGGTCGCGGTACTGGCGCCACTCGGTGGCGAGCACCACGACGTCGGCACCGGCGGCAGCCTCCTCGGGCGTCGCGGCGTAGCGCAGGTCCGGCCAGGCGCGCCGCGCGTTGGCGACGGCCTGCGGGTCGGTCACGACCACCCGGGCGCCCTGCAGGCCCATCTGGGCCGCGACGGACAGCGCCGGAGAGTCACGCACGTCGTCGGAGTCCGGCTTGAACGCGGCGCCCAGCACGGCGATCTTCTTGCCGACGATCGAGCCGTCGCAGACCTCTCGCGCCAGGTCGACCATCCGGACCCGCCGGCGCATGTTGATCGCGTCGACCTCCTTGAGGAACGACAGCGCCTGGTCGGCCCCGAGCTCACCGGCCCGCGCCATGAACGCGCGGATGTCTTTCGGCAGGCAGCCGCCACCGAAGCCGAGACCGGCGTTGAGGAACCGCCGGCCGATCCGGGCGTCGAAGCCGATCGCGTCCGCCAGACGCGTCACGTCGGCGCCGGTGGCCTCGCACAGCTCCGCCATCGCGTTGATGAACGAGATCTTGGTGGCCAGGAACGAGTTCGCCGCGACCTTCACCAGCTGTGCGGTGGCGAGGTCGGTGATCACCTGCGGGGTGTCGTCCGCCAGCGGGGCGGCGTACACCTCGTCCATGATCGCGGTGGCGCGCTCGCCGTCCGGCCCGGCCGGGACGCCCAGCACGATCCGGTCCGGGTGCAACGTGTCCTGGACCGCGAAGCCCTCCCGGAGGAACTCCGGGTTCCACACGACGGTCGCCTCCGGCTGTGCCGCGGCGACCTGCTCGGCGATCCGCTCCGCCGTGCCGACCGGGACCGTCGACTTGCCGGCCACGACGTCTCCGGGCGACAGGTACGGAAGGAGCGACTCGACCGCGCCGTCGACGTAGGCGAGGTCCGCCGCGTACTCACCGCGCTTCTGCGGCGTGCCCACGCAGATGAAGTGGACGGCCGCGCCCTGCACCGCGGCCATGTCGGTGGTGAACGTGAGCCGACCCGTGGCGCCGACCTCGGTGAGCAGCTCGGGCAGACCCGGTTCGAAGAACGGCGCCTGGCCCGCCGCCAGCAGGGCGACCTTCTGGGCGTCCACGTCGACACCCACCACCTCGTGGCCGAGCTCGGCCATCGCCGCAGCGTGCACGGCACCCAGGTATCCGCAACCGATCACCGACATCCGCATGGCATCGCCTCTCTCCCGTCTGCCCCCTTACGGGCAACCTGCGCGTGCTCGATCCTTGCACGTCCCACGGCCGGGTGCGGTCCGGGAAAGCCGGTGGCCCCGACCGTCGGTCGGGGCCACCGGGACGAGCGCAGGGATCAGACCCCGAGCATGGTCTTGATCGGACCGAGCACGAAGTACACGACGAACAGCGCTGCGGTGCCCCACATCAGCGGGTGCACCTCCTTGGCCTTGCCCGCCGCGACCTTGAGCACGACGAACGCGATGAAGCCCGCGCCCATGCCCACCGTGATCGAGTAGGTGAACGGCATCAGGATCATCGTGAGGAACGCCGGGATGGCGACCTCGTAGTTGCGCCAGTTGATCCCCGACACCTGCATCACCATGAGGAAGCCGACCACCACGAGAGCCGGGGTCGCGGCCTCGAACGGCACCATGTCGACCAGCGGCGACAGGAACGTCGCGAGCAGGAACGCGATGCCGGTGACGACCGACGCGAGACCCGTGCGGGCGCCGTCACCGACGCCGGCGGCGGACTCGATGTAGCTGGTGTTCGACGAGACCGAGCCGGCGCCACCGGCCGCCGCGGCGAGCGAGTCGACGATCAGGATCTGCTTCGTCTTCGGCGGGTTGCCCTGCTCGTCGAGCAGGCCGGCCTCGCCGCCGATCGCGACCATCGTGCCCATCGTGTCGAAGAAGTCCGCGAGGAGCAGCGAGAAGACCAGCAGGACGACCGCGACGATCCCGATCTTCTCGACCGAGCCGAACAGCGAGAACTGGCCGAGCAGCGAGAAGTCCGGCGTGGCGACCAGGCCACCGTCGGGGATGGCCGGGGCGTTGAGCTCCCACGCCTTCGGGTTCGAGCCGTCCACCGGCTGCGAACCCAGGTGGGCGATCGACTCGATGATCACGGCGAGCACCGTCGCGGAGAGGATCGAGATCAGCAGCGCGCCGCGCACCTTGCGGAGCATCAGCACGATCGACAGCACCAGGCCGACGACGAACACCAGCAGCGGCCAGCCGGCGAGCGAACCGCCGATGCCCAGCTCGACCGGGGTCGCGAGGCTTGCCGGGATGCGCACGAACCCGGAGTCGACGAGACCGATGAAGGCGATGAACAGGCCGATGCCGACGCTGATCGCGGTCTTCAGCTCGTGCGGGACGGCCTTGAAGACCGCCGACCGGAACCCGGTGAGCACGAGCACGAGGATGATCAGGCCTTCGAGGACGACCAGGCCCATCGCGTCCGGCCAGGTCATCCCGGGCAGCGCGGCGATGGAGAACGTGACCACGGCGTTCAGGCCGAGACCGGCCGCCAGCGCGATCGGGAAGTTCGCCACGACACCCATCAGGATGCTCATCACGCCGGCGATGAGGGCCGTCGTCGCAGCGATGGCGGGCAGGTTCGGGGCGCTGCCGCCACCGAGGAAGTTGCCGCTGAAACCGTTGTCCTGCACGGTGCCGATGATCAGCGGGTTGAGCACGATGATGTAGCCCATCGTGAAGAAGGTCACCAAGCCGCCGCGGACCTCGGTCCCGATGGTCGAGCCGCGCTCGGTGATCTTGAAGAACTTGTCGAGGGCACCGACCTGCGTCGTGGCGGAGGGCGGGGCTTCGGAGGGGGTGTGCGCCATGGCGCACAGCCAAGCAGACCTGTGTGTCCACCATGTGAAGACGTACACATGATGAACGCCGGGTCGAACCGGCGCAAAGCCACCTCGGCCGCCGGCGGGCGCACCACCCCGATCCACGGCCGCCGTGGCCCTACGCTGAGCGGGTGCGGATCCTCGAGCCGAGCCGGGTCGCCCCGCTCCAGGTCGACCTGCGACGGGTGTTCTGGGGCGGCATCGCGATCTGGGTGGTCGCCCTGGTCGTGATCGGTGTGCTCGCGCTCGCCGGCGTCTCGACCGGCCACGGCGTGTGGGTCTGCCTCACCGGGATCGCGCTCGGCGGCTTCGGGCTGCTCTGGGAGCGCCGGCACCGCAGCGCCGCCGGCTGACGTCGACGGCCTCAGTCCAGCGAGTCGAGGAGCGCCTCGGTCCGGGCGGCCGCCGCCTGCGACGGATCCGGCCCTGCGGCCAGGACGCGGGCGAGCACATGCCTGAGGTGCCAGCCCGCCACGGCGGCGAGACCGTCCGCGAGCCCGTCGTCGGTCACGTGGAGATCGTCGGCGAGCCACCACGCGAGCCGGTGCCCGTCGACCTCGAGGGTCTCGTGGTGGATCACCGAGCCAGGAAGCCCGGGGACCAGCCCGACGACCGCCTGCGACACCGGCCGCCGGGTCCCGCCCGAGGCGACCTCGCCCGGCGCCCGGTCGGCCGCGAGGTCCAGGCCCAGGGCGTCGGCGACGGCCTCGGCGAGGCCGGCCGGCGCGGGCAGCACCGGCCACGCCGCGGGGTGCCGCCGCCACTGCGGATCGGCGACCACCAGCTCGTCGGCCGGGTAGGCGCGCGCGCCGCTGCCGTCCCAGCCGGGCAGGGTGGGCACCTCGGCGAGCTCACCCAGGTCGTCGACGTGCGCGGCGAGCGCGCGCCACACGTCCACCGCGAGGTCCAGCGGAACCGCGTCGCCCTCGACCAGGTCGTCGAGCAGCAGCGCCCAGTCCTCGGTCGCCAGCCCGTCCGCCCCGCCGACCCCGCCCAGGGCGCGCAGCAACGGCTCGGCGTGCGGGCCGAGCCCGGCCAGCACCGCCGGCGTGGGGTCCAGGTGCGCGAGCACGCCGGCCGAGCGGTCCGCGCCGGGCAGCGCGAACGGCCGGCCGGTGCCGAGCCCGGGCTCGTCGCGCAGCCGCCAGGCCACGTAGGACGGCACGAGGGCGCCGTCGGCGGCCCGCACCGGAGCGATCAGCTCGGGGTGGTCGGCGAGCGCCACCAGGACGCCCGGCCAGTCGCGGACGGCATCCAGGTCCGCCACCACGAGCAGCTCGCCGTCGTCCACCGCACCGGTCGTGTCGAGGTAGTCCTCCCAGCCGTCGAGCGCGTCGGCCACGAGGTCGTCGACGCGTTCCACGACGAGCCCACCGCGCACCCCGACGCGTTCCAGCACCTCGCCCCAGCGGGCCACGACGGCCGCGCCGACGGGCGGCAGGACCTCGGGGTCGAACCAGCCGGCGGCCGGGCTGCCCGGCAGGACCAGCTCTCGTGCCGGAGCGATCTCGCCGTCCGCGTCTCCGCCGCCGACCTCGAGCAGCACGTGGGACCACCAGCCCGGGTCCTCGGTGGCCGGCGCCGCCTCGACCAGGCCGAGCAGCACATCGGCGGCATCGGGGTCGCCGTCCAGGACGTGGTCGCGCAGCACCGGGTGGCAGGCGAGCTCGCCCGCCCCGGCCCGCACCGCACCGAGCCGTTCGAGCACCGGGTGCGCGGCCTCGGGGTGCACCACCCGCAGACCCCAGGTGACCAGCGGCGCGAGCACGTCGGCGCCGACCCCCTCGACCACGACGGTGCCGCGCGCACCGCGCACGACCCGACCGTCGACCAGTGGCACCGGGGCGGCGCCGAGCTCGTCGAGGTCGCCGGACGGGCTCGAGGCCAGCAGGCCGTAGACCTCGCGCAGCGCGGCCGGGTCGGTCACCGGCAGCTGCTCGACCAGCTCACCGAGGCCGACCGTCGCGACCTCGAGGACCCGGAGCTCGTCGCGCCGGCCCGGGCCGACCTGCACCAGGGTGTCGAACCAGCCGCCGAGCAGCCCGGCCGCATCGCCCCCGTCCCACGGCGCCGCCAGGGCGGCAGCCTCGCGCGGCGTCACCCAGGCCGACGCGGTCGGCAGCACCGGGGCGTCCCTGGTCGCGTCGACCACCGCCGTGCGCAGCGCCGCGTCGAGCGCTCCCGCCGGGAAGCCGGACGGCAGGAGGTCGAGCGGGTCGGGCGCCGGATCACCCTGCTCGGCCGCGCGGCGGCAGGCCACCAGGAGATCGGGCCACAGCCGCCCGGCCTCGGCCACGAGGAGATCGGCGATCGGGCCCGGCGCCACACGCCGGCGGCCGGGATCCAGCGGGAACGTGCCGATCAGCAGCGCGGGCACCCCACAGGGGTCGTCGGTGGGGGTCGGAGCGTGCACGACGCGGCGCACCCCCGCCCCCGAGGTCGGCACGGCCCAGGTGACACGCCAGTCGGTCCGCTCACGCTCCTCGACCGGCCGCTCGGCGAGCAGCCCGGGGTCCAGACGGCCGGTCGCCGTGACCGTGACCCACCGCGCGGCGACCTCCGCGAGCGTGCGCGAGGTGCCGTCCACCTCGATCTCGACCGAGGCCAGCCCGGGCAGGGCCAGCAGCAGCGCGTCGTCGAGCCCCATGAGCTGGGACCGGACCTCGGCGACCGCGGAGTCGTCGCGCAGGTGCAGCACGACCGCCGTGTCCCAGCCACCGTCCAGCACACCCTCCGCGGCCGGGCCGGCGCCGTCGAACGGCAGCCGGAGCACCGGTAGCGCGCCCGCGCGCGCGTCGACCTCCTCGACGAGCGCCGGCAGCGCCGCGAGCTCGATGGCCGTGCGGACCGCGGAGAAGTGCACGGCGCCGGTGGTCGAGACGACCGCGACCTCGTCGGCCACCGATCGCACCGCGGCGAAGCCGACGCCGAAGCGCCCGACGCTCGCGACGCCGCGCTTGGCCGACGCGCGCAGGGACGCGAGCGAGGTCAGGCCCGCACCGTCCAGCGGCGCCCCGGTGTTCGCGGCCACGAGCGTGCGGCCGTCGGCCGAGAGCCGGAGCAGCAACCGGCCCGGTCGGCCCGCGGCCTGCGCCGCGTCCGCAGCGTTCTGGGCGAGCTCGACGACCACACGGTCGCGGTACCAGCCCGCGGCGTGGTCCTCCTCGGCGTTGGCGTCCTCGCGGAACCGGCCGGGATGGTCGGCCCATGCGGCGAGCGTGGCCGCCCGTAGCCTCGCGGCCACGGAGGGCAGCGAGGTGCTGGTCACGCCTCCGGGTCCGCCGACTCGTCGACCGGCGCCTCGGCGGCGGGGGTGTCGTCGGCGGAGGCCCCGGCGTCGTCGGCCGGCGCAGCCTCCTCGACGGCCACGGGCTCGTCGACGGCCACCGGCTCGTCCGCCGGCACGTCCTCGCCAGGCAGCGCGTCGGCAGGCACGTCGTCCGACGCCTCCGCCGCGGGCACCTCGGCCACCGCAGTGTCGAGAGAGACGACCTCGACCTCGGCCGACCCGCTCGGCGGGTCGGGCCAGTCGCTCGCCGGCTGGGCGAGATCCGTCTCGGAGTGCGCCCCGCACCCGTGGTCCATGCTCACGACGCGACCGTCGTCCGGGGACCACTCGTTGGCGCACACGCCGAACGTCGTGCGCAACGACCCGGCGAGCAGCACCAGGAAGCCGCAGGTCGAGCACGGTGCGCTGGCGGCCAGCGCCGTCGGTGCCATCGGGCCGTGCGAGCCCGCATACCAGCGGTCCGCGGCGTTGGCGCGGCCGGCGGCGGACAGCACCCGGGGGCGGCCGAGGCCGAGCTCGACGACAGCCACCCGGTCGGCGTCCTCGTCACCCGTCGCCTCGTACCCCTGGTCCAGGCGCTCGTCGTCGGCGAGGAACGGCAGCACGTCGCCCGGCCCCAGGTCGCCGGGACGGAGCCGGTCGGCCCACGGCACCCAGGCCGGCGCGAGCAGCGCGTCGTCACCCGGGAGCAGGTCCACCTCGCAGACCGTCGCGGTCCGGCCACGCGGCACGCGCGCGACCGTGACCGTCCACGCCCAACCCGGGTAGCCCGAGGCCGTGGTCGCGAACCGGTGCGAGACCAGACGCTCGCTCTCGTGGACGAGGCCGAGGTGCTCACCGACGAGCCCGGGGTCGCCGGCGATCTCCTCCGCGGCAGACCGGGCGAGCTCGACCGCGGCGTCGAGGACGGTGTCCGTGGCGCTGGGCATCAGGCCTCGAGCTGCTCGGCGACGGCACGCAGGATCGCGCCGACCTTCTGGCCGCGAGCCCGCTCCGGGTAGCGACCGTGCCGCAGCCCGTTGCCGATCCGGTCGAGCTCCTTGATGAGGTCCTCGACGATGATCGCCATGTCCTCGGCAGGCTTGCGCTGGCCCTTCACGACCGACGGCGGCGGGTCGAGCAACGTCACCGACAACGCCGACGGACCGCGACGGCCGTCGGCCACGCCGTACTCCACGCGCGAGCCCGGCTTGGGCGGCGTGGACCCGGCCGGCAGCGCCGAGGCGTGCAGGAAGACCTCGCCGCCGTCGTCACCGGCGATGAAGCCGAACCCGCGCTCGGCGTCGAACCACTTGACCTTGCCCGTGGGCACCGCAGTCTCCTTCTGTCAGGGCAGGAACCAGGGTACCGGCCGGTTCCCCGGCCGGTCGTCGGGATTGCACCCGAACGGGCCTACCAGAACACCGCCAGCACGATGTTGAGCAGCGTGAGCCCACCGATCGCGCCCCACACCCCGGTGGGTACCCGCTCGCGACCGCGGAACACGAAGACCAGGCCCGTGATCACCAGCAGCACGGCCGTCTTCGTCATGATCTTCGGGTAGTTGAGCTCGTGCTCGCCGATCGCCTCGATCACCCCGACCAGCGCGACCCCCGTGACCAGCTGGGTCAGGGCGCCGTGCAGCATCGCCGGGTTGACGGTCTTCACCGCGGGCTTCATCTGCACCAGGAACCCACCCAGCAGGCTCGCGAGCCCGACGAAGTGCAGCACCAGCAGCAGGTTCTTGACGATCTCCACGGCGACGATGCTAAGGGCCCGCGCCCGGCCGGGCGCGACGGCCGCCGTATCGTGGTGCGGATGGCCACGTTCACCGAGCACCTGCGTGCGCTGGGCCCGGACGGCCTCGTCGCGCTGCTCGAGCTGCGCCGCGACCTGGCCGCACCGCCGCCCGCCTCCGTCCGCGCGCTCGCGGCCCGGGCGACGACCCGCGCGAGCCTCGACCGCGCGCTGGCCACCGTCGACGCGGGCGTCCTGGCGACGCTCGACGCGCTGCTCGTCCTGCCGGCCCCGGTGAGCGCCGAGGACGTCGCCGCCGCGCTCGGCGCCGACGCCGCCGACTGGGTCGCCGACGCCCTGGAACGGGCACTCGCCTGGGCGGACGAGGACGGGCTGCACGCGACCCCCGGGCTTGCGGAGCTGCTCGGCCCCTGGCCGGCAGGGCTCGGCCCGAGCCTGTCCACGACCCTCGCCCGCCGCACGCCCGAGACCCTCGCGGCCCTCGCGGACGTGCTCGGCGTGCCCGACCCGTCCCCCGAGGCGATCGCGGCCCACCTCGCCGACCCCGCCGCGATCACCGAGCTCCTGGACACGGCCCCGGCCGGGGCTCCGGCCGTCCTCGACGCGCTCGCGTGGGGTCCACCGGTGGGCCGCAGCCCGAGCCGCGACGCACCCGGGCACACCGCCGTCTCGTGGCTCCTGCAGCATGGACTGCTCGCGGTCGGCGACCCCCAGCACGTCCTCCTGCCGCGCGAGGTGGCACTCGCGCGGCGCGGCGGTCGTCTGCGGGCCGAGCCGCCGGTCCGGCCCCGTCTCGAGCCGACACCGGTGGACCCCGGGCTGGTGGCCGGAGAGGCCGCCCGCCACGCGCTCGAGGCCGTCCGACTGACCGCCGAGCTGGTCGCGACCTGGGGCCGGACCCCTGCCCCGGTGCTGCGGGCCGGCGGCCTCGGCGTGCGCGAGCTGCGCCGGGTGGCCGGCGCCCTGGACGTCGACGCGGGAACCGCGGCCGTGCTCGTCGAGGTCGCGGGAGCCGCCCAGCTGGTGGCCGACGACGGCGAGGAGGAGCCCGTCTTCTGCCCGACCACGCTGGCCGACGAGTGGGGTTCCCGAGGCATCGGCGAACGATGGGCGGAGCTCGCCGGCGCCTGGTTGGCCAGCGACCGTGCACCGTGGCTGGTGGGGACCCGCGACGACGCCGGCGCGCTGCGCTCCGCGCTCGACCCCACGAACCACCGGCCCTGGGCGGCCCGGCTGCGCGCGGCGGTGCTCCAGGTGCTCGCCGACGCGGGCGACGGCCGCCTGGACCCGGCCGACGTGCACGCCCAGCTGGCCTGGCGCACGCCGCGCACGGCACCCACCGAGCACGCGGTCCGCGCCGTGCTGGACGAGGCCGCCCTGCTCGGGGTCAGCGGAGCGGGCGTGCTGGCGCCGCACGCCCGTGCCCTGCTCGACCTGATCGACGGCGCCGTCGAGGCGTCGGGCACCGACGGCCGCCCGGACGAGTCGGACGGGTGGGCGAGCCGCACGGCCGACGCGCTCGAGGCAGTGCTGCCCGCACCGGTGGACGAGGTCCTGCTCGGCGGGGACCTGACCGGCATCGTGCCCGGCCGGCCGAGCGACCGGCTCTCAGCCCTGCTCACCGAGATCGCCGAGGTCGAGTCGCGCGGCGCCGGGCTCACCGTGCGCTTCACCGAGGCGAGCGTGCGGTCCGCGCTGGACAGTCGCACCGCGGAGGAGATCCTCGCCGCGCTCGGCGCGCACGCACGCACCGGCGTGCCCCAACCACTCGAGTACCTGGTCAGCGACGCGGCCAGGCGGCACGGCCAGGTCCGGGCCGGCAGCGCACTCGCCTACCTGCGCGGCGACCCGGCCGCGCTCGCCACGCTCACCGGCCACGCGGCGATGCGCGGGCTCGGCGCCCGGCTGGTCGCACCGGGCGTGCTGATCGCCACGGCGCCACCCGCAGAGCTCGTCGAGGCCGTCCGGGCCGCCGGGCTCCCCGCCGTTCTCGAGGACGCCGACGGCCTCGCCGTGCGGCTGACCCCAACGGCGCACCGGGTCCGACTCCGCCGGCGCACCGTGCCCGACCCCGCGCTCGGCCGACGGCGCCTCGAGCGGGTCGCGGCCGACCTGGCCGGGACACCGGACCCGGAGCCCGAGGACCAGGGAACAGCGGAGCCCGTCGAGACGTTGGGACTGCTGCGCGAGGCCGCCGCGGCCGGGCGCGAGGTCTGGCTCGAGGTGGCCGGCCCGTCCGGGCCCTCCCGGCGCCGGGTCCGTGTGCTCCGGGTCGACGCGGGCCGGGTCCGTGTGCTGGATGCCGAACGGGAGTCCGAGCTCATCGTCGCGGTGCACCGGATCGTCGGCGCCGAGCCGGCCGAGCCGAGCAGCGGCGAGGACCTGCACGCCGACCGCTCGGCAACCTGACCGATCGACAGCCTGACCACTCGACAACCTGACCACTCGACGGGAGAGGCATGGACGGACCGCTGATCGTGCAGAGCGACAAGACGCTGCTGCTCGAGGTCGACCACCCCGCAGCGGAAGAGGCCCGTCGCGCGATCGCCCCGTTCGCCGAGCTCGAGCGCGCTCCCGAGCACGTGCACACCTACCGGCTGACCGCGCTCGGTCTCTGGAACGCACGAGCGGCCGGCCACGACGCCGAGCAGGTGGTCAACGCCCTGATCGAGTACTCGCGCTACCCGGTGCCGCACGCCTTGCTGGTCGACCTCGCCGAGACGATGGACCGCTACGGCCGGTTGCAGCTGGTCGACCACCCGACGCACGGGCTGGTGCTGCACGCGCTCGACCGTGCGGTGCTCGAGGAGGTGCTGCGCTCCAAGCGGACCGCCGGGATGCTCGGCGCGCGGCTCGACACCGACGACGTCGCGGTGCACCCCTCCGAGCGCGGTCGCCTCAAGCAGGCCCTGGTCAAGCTCGGCTGGCCCGCCGAGGACCTGGCCGGCTACGTCGACGGCGAAGCCCACCTGATCGACCTGGTGACCGACGGCTGGGCGCTGCGGCCCTACCAGCAGCAGGCCGCCGACTCCTTCTGGCACGGCGGCTCGGGCGTCGTGGTGCTGCCCTGCGGCGCGGGCAAGACGATCGTCGGCGCGGCCGCGATGGCGCACTCCAAGACCACCGCGCTGATCCTGGTGACGAACACCGTCGCGGCCCGGCAGTGGCGCGACGAGCTGCTGCGCCGCACGACCCTCACCGAGGACGAGATCGGTGAGTACTCGGGCGCACGCAAGGAGGTCCGCCCGGTCACGATCGCCACCTACCAGGTGCTCACGATGAAGCGGAAGGGCGTCTACCCGCACCTCGAGCTGCTGGACGCCCGCGACTGGGGGCTGATCGTCTACGACGAGGTGCACCTGCTGCCCGCACCGATCTTCCGGATGACCGCCGACCTGCAGGCCCGCCGGCGGCTCGGCCTCACCGCCACCCTGGTGCGCGAGGACGGTCGCGAGGACGAGGTGTTCTCCCTGATCGGGCCCAAGCGCTACGACGCTCCGTGGCGGGACATCGAGGCGCAGGGCTACATCGCTCCGGCCGTGTGCACCGAGGTGCGCCTGACCCTGCCGGAGACCGAGCGCATGGTCTACGCGACGGCCGAGCCGGAGGACCGCTACCGGCTCGCCGCCTCGGCGTCCGGCAAGAACCGGGTCGTCGAGCAGCTCGTCGCGCGTCACTCCGACGAGCAGGTGCTGGTGATCGGCCAGTACCTGGACCAGCTGCACGAGCTCGCCGAGCACCTCGACGCCCCGCTGCTCACCGGTCAGACCACGGTCCGCGAGCGCCAACGGCTGTTCGACGCGTTCCGGGCCGGGGAGATCTCCCGGCTGGTGGTCAGCAAGGTCGCGAACTTCTCCGTCGACCTGCCGGAGGCAGCGGTCGCCATCCAGGTCTCGGGCTCGTTCGGGTCACGTCAGGAGGAGGCCCAGCGGCTCGGCCGGATCATGCGTCCCAAGGCCGACGGGCGTACCGCGCACTTCTACGCGGTGGTCGCCCGCGACACCGTCGACCAGGAGTTCGCCGCCCACCGCCAGCGGTTCCTCGCCGAGCAGGGCTACGCCTACACGATCGTGGACTCCCACGACCTGGAGGCCGACCCGGCCGAGTGACGCCTGCGCACCGCAGGCGATGAGCTCAGCCGACGAGCTCGGCGATCGCGGCGGCCTCGTCGGCCACCACCTCGGCGAACCCGAACGCCAGGGCGCGCCCGGCGTACTCGATCGCCTCGGCGTGCTCGGCCATCTCGGCCGCGACGGCGTCGGCGTCCACGTCCTCGAAGTCGCGCGCCCAGGCCAGCACAGTCTCGGCCGAGGCCTCCGGGTGGAACTGCAGGCCCCACGCGCACTCGCCGACCCGGAACGCCTGGTACGGGTACTGCGCGGACGACGCCAGCCAGGTGGCGCCGACCGGCAGGTTCACCACGGCGTCGGCGTGCATCGAGGGCATCTTGGCGAGCACGCCGCCGCCGGCCGGGTGGTCGGCCGGGACGTCGGCCGCGAGGCGGTCCAGCAGCGCGTCGTGCGCGGCGGCCGGTCGCGGCACGATGTCGATCACGCCGGCCTCACGTCCCGGAGGGGCGCTGACCTGGACGGTGCCGCCGTTCGCGACCGCGAGCAGCTGGGCGCCGAGGCACAGACCGAGCGTCGGGAGCCCGGAGCGGGTCGCCTCACCGAGCAGGGCACGGGTGGCGGGCAGCCACGGAGCCACGGCGTCGTCGTAGGCGTTCTGCAGACCGCCGAGCACGATGAGCCCGTCGCCGCAGTCGTCGAGGCTCGGGACCGCGTCGCCCGCCCACGGGCGGACCGTCACGATCTCAGGAGCCTGGGGAGATTCGGCGAGCCAACCGGCGAACCGGTCGAGCGGAACCGCCGCCACGTTTTCCAGCACTGTCAGTCTCACCCGGGAAGTGTACGGACGCGTTCGGAGCCAAACGGGGGTCCATCCGGTCACAGGCATGTGAACCTTCACACAGAACGCTGTGATTCTCGCCACGCCCCGGCCCGAGTCTGTGGCCGACCGGTCCGGGTGCCGTGCGGCGACCGTGGCCGCCCGGGTGGGCGTTGCGAGTCCCGTGCCGGGTGGTCGAGGATCATGGTCGTGATCGGCAGTGCAGCGCCCGGCCCCCGTGTCCCCCGACGTCGGGAGAGGTGGCGCACCGTCGCCGCCCTCGTCCTGACCCTCCTGGCCGGCACCCTCGCCGCGCCGGCGTGGGCCGACGAACCGGGGAATCTCCCCGCCGACCTGACCGACACGGCCGGCGTGCTCAGCGACTCCGAGGCCACGGAGGTGCAGGACGCCCTCGACCAGCTTCAGGCCGACACCGGCTACCAGCTGTTCGTCGCCTACGTCCCGTCGTTCGACGGCATGAGCGCGGCGGACTGGGCGAACGAGACCGCGACGGCCTCGGGCCTCGGACGGGACGACCTGCTGCTCGCCGTGGCGGTGGACGACCGCCAGTACCACCTCTCGGTCGACGACGCCATCGCCTTCACCGACGACCAGCTCGGCGAGATCGAGCGCACCGCCGAGCAGCACCTCGCACAGGACGACTGGGCCGGCGCTGCGATCGCCACCGCGAGCGCGATCGAGGATGCAGCGTCCGGCGGCACCGCCTCGGGCTCGTCCGGCGGCGTGAGCGGCCTGCTGGTCGCCGGGATCATCGGGCTCGTCGTGATCGGCATCTTCTGGTTCGTCGCCTCCCGCCGCTCGCGGAGTCGCGGGACCGCCGCCGACGACACGACGAAGCTGCCCACCGCCGAGCTCGGCAGGCGGGCGAGCGCCGCACTCGTCGAGCTCGACGACGCGGTCAAGACGTCCGAGCAGGAGCTCGGGTTCGCGCAGGCGCAGTTCGGCGTCGAGGCGACCCGCCGGTTCACCGAGGTGCTCGCGCAGGCCACGTCGTCGCTCGCGCAGGCGTTCGCCCTCCGGCAGAAGCTCGACGACTCCGAGCCCGAGACCGAGCCCCAGGCCCGCGCGATGATGACCCAGATCCTCGAGCTGTGCCGCTCTGCCGACGAGCAGCTCGACGCTCAGGCGGACGAGTTCGACCGTCTCCGCGACCTGCAGTCCCGGGCGCCGCAGGTGCTCGCCGAGACCCGGCAGCGCGCCGACGAGGTCTCCTCCCGGCTGGGCGGCGCCCGCGCGACGCTGTCCTCGCTGGCCACGACCTTCACCCCGGCAGCGCTCAGCTCCGTCGCCGACAACGCCGACCAGGCCGAGGCGCTGCTCGCCGGGGCTCGCGAGTCCGTGGACAGGGGGCTCGCCGTGGTCGAGACCGACCGGGCCGCCGCGGTCGGGCTGGCGCGGGCAGCCGAGGACTCGGTCGAGCAGGCGGTCCGTCTCCTCGACGCCGTCGACCACGCGCGTGCCGACCTCGCCGAGGCCGGCACCAAGGTCGACGCCGCGCTCGCCTCGATCGGTGCGGACGTCGCGGACGCCGAACGACTCGCGCCGTCCGACCCCGCGGTGACCGCCGCCGCGGGCGTGGCGCGCCAGGTGATCTCCGAGGCCACGGCGGCCCGGCAGGGCGGCGACCTGCTCGCGGCCCTGCGCCGGCTCACCGAGGCGGAGGCCGCCCTCGACGCCGCGCTCGGCCCGGCACGCGAGGCCGCGGACCGGGCCGAGCGGGCCCGCGCACAGCTCGCGAACACCCTCGGCCAGGTCGGCACGCAGATCCGCTCGGTCGCCGACTTCATCGAGACCCGACGTGGCGCCGTCGGAGCCGAGGCCCGGACGAGGCTCGCCGAGGCGGCCCGGCTCGCGCAGGAGGCCGAGAAGGCCAGTGCGACCGACCCGATGGTGGCCCTGCCGATGGCGCAGCGCGCCGGACAGCTCGCCGGCTCCGCGCAGCAGCTCGCCGAGGCCGACGTCCGGCAGTGGCAGGCGAGCCAGCAACGGGGTCCCGGCGGAGGCGGCAGCACCACGTCGATGGTCCTGGGCGGCATCCTGCTCGGCCAGGCCATGCGCGGCGGGACGGGCGGTTTCGGCAGCCCGATGCGCACGCCGCGCGGCTCGCGCGGTGGCGGCTTCTCCGCACCGCACCGCGGCGGCCGGTCCGCCGGGTCCTTCGGGGGCGGCGGCACGCGCGGACGCCGCGGCGGAGGGGGCCGCTTCTGACCTCCTCGACCCCCGCGACCTGACTCACCGGCACCCCGACGACCACCCGCACCGACACCGAAGGAAGGCATCACGATGGCCGAGAAGCAGACGATCCTCGGGCGCATCGCCCAGCTCACCAAGGCGAACGTCAACGCCCTGCTGGACCGCGCCGAGGACCCGGAGAAGATGCTCGACCAGATGATCCGGGACTACACGAACTCGATCGCCGAGGCCGAGGACGCGGTCGCCGTGACCATCGGCAACCTGCGGCTGGCCGAGGCCGACCACGCCGAGGACGTCGCCGCCGCCAAGGAGTGGGGCGCGAAGGCCCTCGCCGCGTCGTCCAAGGCCGACCAGCTGCGCGGCCAGGGCAACGCCGCGGACGCCGACCGGTTCGACGGCCTGGCGAAGGTCGCGCTCGGCAAGCAGATCCAGTTCGAGCAGGAGGCGTCCTCCGCCGAGCCGATGATCGCCTCGCAGACCGAGGTGGTGGCCAAGCTCAAGGACGGCCTCACCCAGATGAAGCTCAAGCTGGACCAGCTCAAGTCCAAGCGCGACGAGCTCGTGGCGCGCGCCAAGTCCGCCCAGGCGCAGGCTCAGGTGCAGGACGCGATCGGCTCGATCAACGTCCTCGACCCGACCTCCGAGCTGTCCCGCTTCGAGGAGAAGGTGCGCCGCGACGAGGCCCGGGTGGCCGGTCAGGCCGAGATCGCCGCGTCCTCGCTGGACGCGCAGTTCGCCGAGCTCGAGGACGCCGGCGAGACCCTCGAGATCGAGGCGCGGCTGGCTGCGATGAAGGCCGGCGGCACCCCGCAGCTCGACGCCTGACGCTCGGGCTCGGCCGAACGCGGCCGGGTGTGCGCGGGCGGCCCTCGACGGCCGCCCGGTGCGCACCCGGCCGCGTTCGTCGCAGTGCGTGCAGCACCGGGCGGACACACCCAGCGGGCTCCCAGGCGCTTCCCAGGTTCCGCGCGCAGACTGAACCCATGGCTGACTCCGCCGCGCCCGAGGCCAGGCTCGTCGTCGTCGACGACGAACCGACCATCCGTGAGCTGCTCACCACGTCACTGCGCTTCGCAGGTTTCGAGGTGCACCCTGCGGGGGACGGTGCGAGCGCACTGTCCACCATCGCGGACGTCAACCCCGACCTCGTGGTGCTCGACGTGATGCTCCCGGACCTCGACGGCTTCGCGGTCACCCGACGGATGCGCGAGCGCGGCCAGCACGTCCCGGTGCTCTTCCTCACCGCACGCGACGACACCAGCGACAAGGTGACCGGCCTGACCGTCGGCGGCGACGACTACGTGACCAAGCCGTTCAGCCTCGAGGAGGTCGTGGCCCGGATCCGCGCCGTGCTGCGCCGCACGGGCCGCGGGCCGGCCGACGACGCCTCGGTGCTGCGCTACTCCGACCTCGAGCTCGACGAGGACTCCCACGAGGTGACCCGCGCCGGACACCCGATCGAGCTGTCCCCCACCGAGTTCGCGCTCCTGCGCTACCTCCTGCTGAACGCCGGCCGGGTGCTGTCCAAGAGCCAGATCCTCGACCACGTGTGGCAGTACGACTGGGGCGGCGACGGGTCGATCGTGGAGTCCTACATCTCGTACCTGCGACGCAAGGTCGACCGCGACCCCGAACTCGGCGAGGTCGAGCCACTGATCCACACCAAGCGCGGCGTCGGGTACGTGCTGCGCAGCGCGCCGCGATGAGCGAGGACCGCTCCGCCTGGTCGCGACTGCCGCTGCGCACCCAGCTGACGGCGGTGTTCACCGGGCTGCTCGTGGTCGGCCTGCTGCTCAGCGGCGGCGTGGCCCTGACGCTCCTGGAACGCACGCTGATCAGCCAGATCGACTCCCAGCTGTCGACCGCGGCCCAGCCGGTGGTCGACCAGGCGCTGCACAGCGGCATCCGAGGGAACGAGGAGGCCGTCGAACGCGGCTTCAGCGACTACCACGTGACGTTCCTCGACGCCGAGGGCGGCACGCTCGACACCTGGTCGATCAACGACGACGGCGGCGCGCCGGTGATCCCCGCGCTGACGACCGACCAGGTGATCGCGCTGGACGGCAAGGCCTTCACGGTGGACGACACCACGGGCGACGGCCACTGGCGGGTTCTCGTCAAGCCCGCGAGCGGATCGGCCATCGTCGGCGCGGTAGCGGTCGCGCTGCCGCTCGACTCGGCCGAGGCGACCCTGCGCGAGATGAAGCTCTTCCTCGGCGGGATCGCGCTGGGCGTGGTGGTCGTCGGGGCGTTCGCCGGGTGGTGGGCGGTGCGTCGCTCGCTGCGCCCGCTGCGCCGGATCGAGGACACCGCCGCCGCGATCGCCGAGGGCGACCTGTCGCGACGCGTCCCGCCCGAGCCGCCGACCACCGAGGTGGGCCGGCTCTCCGCCGCGCTCAACACGATGCTCTCCCAGATCGAGCAGGCCTTCGACGCACGGGCCGCCTCCGAGGACCGGATGCGGCGGTTCGTCGCCGACGCCAGCCACGAGCTCCGCACGCCGCTGGCCACGATCCGCGGGTACGGCGAGCTCTACCGGATCGGCGCGCTGCCGCCCGACGAGCACGCCGCGGCCATGCGCCGGATCGAGGACTCGGCGCACCGGATGGGCGCCCTGGTCGAGGACCTGCTGCACCTGGCCCGGCTGGACGAGAACCGCCCGATGCACCGTGACCACGTCGATCTCGCCGTGCTCGCCGCGGACGCGGTCGCCGACCTGCGCGCGCTGGACTCCGCACGCCCGGTCCGTCTCGAGCCGCTCGCCGAGGGCGGGACCACGGCGGGCGCCCTGGCCTGGGGCGACGAGGCCCGCCTGCGGCAGGTGGTCGCGAACCTGATCGGCAACGTCGTCCAGCACACTCCGGGCGGCACCCCGACCGAGCTGGCGGTCGGCCGGACCGACGGCGCGGCGATCCTGGAGGTGCGGGATCACGGTCCCGGCATCCCCCCGGAGCACGCGGCACGGGTCTTCGAGCGCTTCTACCGGATCGACGCCGCACGCGGCCGCGAGTCCGGCGGCGCCGGTCTCGGCATGGCGATCGTCGCCGCGATCGTCGAGGCGCACGGCGGGCGCGTCGAGCTCGCGGCCACGCCCGGGGGCGGCACCACGGTCCGGGTCATCCTCGCCGCCATCGAGGAGGACGCCGACGCGGACGACCTGGACGACCTCGAGGAGCTCGAGGTCGAGCTCGACGACGCACCGCGCACAGCAGCCGAGAGCGCCGACACGGCCGAGCCCGGCGATGCGGCCGACGGGCCCGCGGACCGGTCCGGCGACATCGACGACGACGACTCCCGGATCGAGCAGGGTCACCGGATGGGGTGACCCGTCGAGGAGGTGGTCAGAGGTCCCGCAGCAGCGGGCTACGATGTCCAACCGTTGTCATCGACGGACGGAAGTGTCATGACTGTTCCCGACGCGCCCGAGTGGCTGATCAGGGAGTGGGTACGAACGTGCCAGCACGCCGGCACGACGGCTGACGAGGCCGAGGTCGTCGAGACCGGCGACCGCCTCATCGGGCGCTGGATGCAGGCCGGACGGCATTTCCACAACATCCGGCACCTGACCGACGTCCTGGCGCGGGTCGACGAGCTCGAGCGCGAGACGCACGAGCCCGACCTCGTGCGCCTCGGCGCCTGGTACCACGGTGCGATCTTCGACGCCGACGAGGGCGCCTCCTACGACCGCAGGGGCGGTGAGGACGAGCAGGCCTCGGCCGCGCTGGCCCGTGCCGAGCTCATCGAGCTGGGGATGCCCGCCGAGCGCGCCGACCGGGTCGCCGAGCTGGTGACCGCACTGCGCCGCCACGCCCCCAAGCCGGAGGACGTCGACTGCGGTGTGCTGTGCGACGCCGATCTGGCGATGCTCGCCGGCGACCCGCAGCGCTACAAGACGTACCTCGCCGAGGTACGGGCCGAGTACGCACACCTCCCGGTCGAGGAGTTCGTGCGCGCGCGGATCGCGATCCTGCGCAAGCTCGACCAGCGCGACACGCTCTTCCAGACGCCGCTCGGCGCCGCGTGGGAGGAGCCGGCCCGGCAGAACCTGCGGGCCGAGCTGCACCGGCTCGAGAAGGAGCTCGCCGGGATCGAGGCGGAGCACGCCTCGGCGGACGAGACGCACGACGCCCACGCCTGAGCCGACCCGGCCGGCGGAACCGCTCCGGGCCTGAGACGACCCGGCAGGCGGAACCGCTCCGGGCCTGAGACGACCCGCCCGGTGCACCGGCCCGGGCCTGAGACGACCCTCACCCACGCGCGGGCCGCCGTTCGCGGGGCGCCTCCCAGCCCCGAGGGCGTCTGGCCGTCCCCCGTCTCGGGAGTGGCGTGCGCGTCCACGACCTCCGCGGACCCGCGCGGGCTGCCGTCCGCCTCCGTCTCACCCTGGTTGCCCTGACGAAGGGAGCAACCATGAGGTACGAGGTCGACAGCGATCAGGTCGCCCGGGCGTCGTCCGCGGCGGCCGCGTCGGTCGGCGCGATCCGGACCGAGGTGGCGGCACTGCTGCGCCACCTCACCGACCTGCAGGCGGGCTGGCGGGGCGGCGCGGCGAGCGCGTTCGCGGGCGTGCTGACCGACTGGACGGCCACCCAGCGCCGGGTCGAGGAGAGCCTGGACCAGATCACCGCAGCGCTGGGTGCGGCGGCACAGCACTACGACGCCGCCGAGCAGCAGGCCACGCGCCTGTTCCTGCGGTAGGGCACACGCGGGGCGCGCCCCGGGCCGCCCGCACACCCGCCGTGGCGCCTGGCCGGCGCCGCGCCGCGCGGAGCCACGGGCCACGTGACAGCATCGGCGGATGACCGTGCTCGTGGACCCGCCACTGTGGCCGCGCCACGGGCGCGTCTGGGGCCACCTGGTCAGCGATGCCTCCCTGGGCGAGCTCCACGAGTTCGCGGCACGAGCCGGGATACCCGAGCGCGGCTTCGACCTGGACCACTACGACGTCCCGGCCGAGCGCTACGACGAGCTGCTCGCTCTCGGTGCTCAGCTCGTCGACACCCGCGAGCTCGTGCGCCGGCTGCGCGCCTCAGGGCTCCGGGTGCCCGCGCGCGACCGGCACCGCGACCGACACTGAGCGAGCGGACCGGACGGTCCGCCGCGCGACGCAGCCCCGGCACGACGAACGGCGGGCGCCCCCGAAGGGACGCCCGCCGTTGCGTGTCGGTGGAGCAGGACTCAGAAGTCCATGCCGCCCATGCCGCCGTCCGGCATCGCCGCCGGCGGGTTCTTCTCCGGCTTGTCGGCCACGACGGCCTCGGTGGTGAGGAACAGCGCGGCGATCGACGCGGCGTTCTGCAGCGCCGAGCGGGTCACCTTGACCGGGTCGTTGACACCCGCGGCGAGCAGGTCCTCGTACACGCCGGTCGCGGCGTTGAGGCCCTGGCCTGCCGGGAGGTTGCGGACCTTCTCCGCCACGACGCCGCCCTCGAGACCGGCGTTGACCGCGATCTGCTTGAGCGGGGCGTCGATCGCGAGCTGCACGATCCGCGCACCGGTCGCCTCGTCACCGTCGAGCACGAGGCCCTCGAACGCGTTCTTGCCGGCCTGGATGAGCGCGACGCCGCCACCGGCGACGATGCCCTCCTCGACGGCCGCCTTGGCGTTGCGAACGGCGTCCTCGATGCGGTGCTTGCGCTCCTTGAGCTCGACCTCGGTCGCGGCACCGGCCTTGATGACCGCCACGCCGCCCGCGAGCTTGGCCAGGCGCTCCTGGAGCTTCTCGCGGTCGTAGTCCGAGTCGGAGTTCTCGATCTCGGCGCGGATCTGGGAGACCCGGCCGGCGATCTGGTCGGCGTCGCCCTGGCCCTCGACGATGGTGGTCTCGTCCTTGGTCACGACGACCTTGCGGGCCTGGCCCAGCAGCTCCAGGCCGGCGTTCTCGAGCTTGAGGCCGACGGTCTCGGAGATGACCTGACCCCCGGTGAGGATCGCCATGTCCTGCAGCATCGCCTTGCGGCGGTCGCCGAAGCCCGGGGCCTTGACGGCGACCGACTTGAAGGTGCCGCGGATCTTGTTCACGACCAGGGTCGCCAGGGCCTCGCCCTCGATGTCCTCGGCCACGATGAACAGCGGCTTGCCGGCCTGGATGACCTTCTCCAGCAGCGGCAGCAGGTCCTTGACGTTCGAGATCTTCGACTCGACGAGGAGCACGTAGGCGTCCTCGAGGACGGCCTCCTGACGCTCCGGGTCGGTGACGAAGTACGCCGACAGGAAGCCCTTGTCGAAGCGCATGCCCTCGGTCAGCTCGAGCTCCAGGCCCAGGGCGCTGGACTCCTCGACCGTGATCACGCCCTCCTTGCCGACCTTGTCCATCGCCTCGGCGATGAGCTCGCCGATCGCCGGGTCGCCGGCGGAGATGCCTGCGGTCGCGGCGATCTCCTCCTTGGACTCGACCTCCTTGGCGGCCTTGAGCAGCTCGCCGGTGACGGCCTCGACGGCCTTCTCGATGCCGCGCTTGACGGCGATCGGGTTCGCGCCGGCGGCGACGTTGCGCAGGCCCTCCTTGACCAGGGCCTGGGCGAGCACGGTGGCGGTGGTGGTGCCGTCACCCGCGACGTCGTCGGTCTTCTTCGCGACCTCCTTGACGAGCTCGGCGCCGATCTTCTCCATCGGGTCCTCGAGCTCGATCTCCTTGGCGATCGACACACCGTCGTTGGTGATGGTCGGCGCGCCCCACTTCTTCTCGAGCACGACGTTGCGGCCCTTGGGGCCGAGGGTGACCTTCACGGCATCGGCGAGGGCGTTCATGCCCCGCTCCATGCCGCGACGTGCGTCCTCGTCGAACGCGATGATCTTGGCCATGCGGAACTGTCCTCCGTGTGTGGCGGTGTCTGGCCGCGGTGCCCGCGACGGACGACGCGGGCCGACCGCGGTCACGTCCCGCGCCCGGCCCGGTCTCACCCGGCCAGCTGTGCTGTCACTCTCGTCGCGAGAGTGCTAAGCAGATTATTGGCACTCGGGCACGGCGAGTGCAAGCGGGCGTCCTGGCGACCAGGACACAGCCTCAGGGCGTGTAGTCCGCCTCGAGGACCACGAGCACCACGTCGCCGGCGAGGTCCGCGTTCTCCTCGACCCGGGTGATGCCGAGCGTCTCGGCGATCCGGGCCGCGGTGCCGACGTCCTCGGCCGTCGGGTAGAAGACGGCCGAGGTGCCGACGTCGGCGCCGCTCCAGTTCCCGGTCGACACGTCGGTGAACCCGTCCGCCTCGAGCACGTCACGCGCGCCACCGGCAAGGCCCGAGGTCGTCGTCGCGTTGTCGATCCGCACCGTGCGTGCGAGGTCGGGCTCGGGGGTCGGCGTCTCGGTGGCGGTCTCGGTCGGCGTCTCGGTGGCGGTCTCGGTCGGCGTCTCGGTGGCGGTCTCGGTCGGCGTCTCGGTCGCCGACTCGGTCGCCGACTCGGTCGCCGTGCTCGTGGCCGACGTCGACGACGACTCGGAGCCCGACGCGCCGATCCCGAACCCGAACAGGGTCCCGCCGGACAGCAGCGTCACCGCGACGAACGCGAGCGCAGGGAAGACGATGAGAGCGACGAGCCACGGCCACCACCGGCTCCACGTGGAGCGCGGTGTGCGGTGCACGCCGCGCGGTCCGCCGGCGTTCGCGGCGGCGTCGAACTCGTCTGGGGGATACGGGTAGTCGGCCGACCTCACGGCGGACAGGGTATCCGCTCGCGCCGAGTCCTCCACCCGGATGGCCGACGGGTTTCGATCAGTCGGCCCGCGGGGAGGCTCAGACCTCGACGCCGAGGCGGCGCGCGGTGCGGGCGCGCTGCCGCGACGAGCGCATCCGACGCAGGCGCTTGATCAGCATCGGGTCGTGCGCGAGAGCGGCCGGGGAGTCGATCAAGGCGTTGAGGACCTGGTAGTAGCGGGTCGCCGACATGTCGAACAGCTCGCGGATCGCCTGCTCCTTGGCGCCGGCGTACTTCCACCACTGACGTTCGAAGGCGAGGACCTCACGGTCACGCTCGGACAGCTCGGGAACCACCTGGGCGACCCGGTGTGCGACGGCGTCCATGGTTCTCCCTCCTGACCGACCCCGTCATCGTAGTGCCGGAATCACACGCCTGTCATTCGGCCGTCCGGGCCGCGCGCGCCCCGGTCGCTCTACCCTGCGGATGTGCCACGCCAGCCACTCGACCAGATCATGGCGCCCGACTGGGCCGAGGCCCTCGCACCCGTCGAGCCCACGCTGCGACGCATCGGGGACGCGCTCCGCGCGGAGAACGGCGCCGGCCGGGCGTGGTTGCCTGCGGGCGACGCCGTGCTGCGGGCGTTCGCCCGGCCGATGTCCGAGGTCCGGGTGCTGGTCGTCGGGCAGGATCCCTACCCGACGCCGGGGCACGCCGTCGGGCTCGCGTTCTCGGTGGCGCCGGAC
This sequence comes from Actinotalea endophytica, assembly GCF_025717005.1. Lineage (GTDB taxonomy): Bacteria > Actinomycetota > Actinomycetes > Actinomycetales > Cellulomonadaceae > Actinotalea. The sequence continues at coordinate 240,717 of NZ_JAOVZU010000006.1, read as the reverse complement.
GTGCGACCGGTGCCACGCTCGCTGGTCAACATCTTCACCGAGCTGTCCGCCGACCTCGGCTGCCCACCCCCGCCGAACGGCGACCTCACCCCGTGGACCGAGCAGGGCGTCCTGCTGCTCAACCGCGTGCTCACGGTGCGCGCAGGGACCCCCGCGTCACACCGTGACCTCGGCTGGCAGGAGGTCACGACATGCGCGGTCGAGGCCCTCGTGGAGCGCGGCGGCCCGCTGGTGGCGGTGCTCTGGGGCAGCCAGGCGCAGGAGCTGCGGCCCGTGCTGCGCGGCGTGCCTGCCGTGGCGAGCCCGCACCCGAGCCCGCTGTCCGCCGCCCGCGGGTTCTTCGGCTCACGGCCCTTCTCCCGCGTCGACGCGCTGCTCGCGCCGCGGCCCCCCCCGCCGCGGCGGGGGGCCCGCCCCGCGGCCCGCGCCCCGCCCCCCCCCCCCCCCGGGGGGGCGCCGCCACGTCAACCGCATGAGGGGTCAGGCCCCTCCTCTGAGCACGACGCTCACCCCCGTGAGCTGCTCAGCAGCGACCGGCGTGGCCGCCGGTACCACGACGCGTACCCGCGTCGCATCGATCTCGGTGGTCATCTCGGCCAACGGCGCCCCCCCGGGCCCGTTGAGGGAGACGATCGCGTCGTATCCCTGGCAGCGCTCGTCCAGTCCCGACAACCAGGCGGCGCTCACCCCGTATCCACCGAGCTCGACGTCATAGGCGAGGTCGTAGTCGACCTCGATCGCAGAGCTCCCGCACGGATCCGCAGCGGAGCTGCCGATGAGCAGACCGGGTGCGGACAGACCGGAGCCGAGAGCGTTCGCCGTCGGGACGGCCGCCAAGGCCATCACGACAAGGGCCACCGCTGTGGCCCGACGAGTGCTCGCGCTGCTCACGTGTCCCCCTCCGTGGGTCCCGCTCCCGGGTGCTGCTCCGGCGGACGTCCGTGCCCTCCGGTCGTGCCCCGGTCGCGCATCCTGCGGTGTCGGGGCAGTACTTCTCCCGTCAGATCGGGAGCGTGGTCCCCTTCCTGATGGGACCGCGGCACGCCGCACCCCGGGCACGCGTCATGCGTGCCTCACGGGTGGGAAGGGGAGCTGAGCCCCGAGGTGCCCTCATGGTCGATCCTCTGTCGTTCGGTGGCCCGGCTGACCCGGAGGGTCCCGTGGCTTTGCGTCCCCACCTCACGGTGGGTTTGCCGTTTGTCGCTGACATGAACAGGATGACCGAGGGCGTCGGTCGCGTCCAGGTCCGCAAGCGCCCGGTTCGTCCCGACCTGTGCGTGTTGGAGGTGATCTGCGGCGTGGGAATCACCCGATCGCGCCACTCGGATGCCACACCCCGGACCCCGGCCTGGCGGCGGTACGTCGCCGTCGGGGACTCGTTCACCGAGGGCCTGTGGGACGTCCCCGGTGCCGCCCCACCCGAACGGACCACGACGACCGACCCGGCCCTGGTCTGCCGCGGCTGGGCCGACCTGCTCGCCGGGCACCTGGCGGCCAGGGCGGACCACACCTCCGACACCCCGGTGACCTACGCGAACCTGGCGATCCGCGGACGCCTGCTCGGTCCCATCGTCCGCGACCAGGTGCCCGCCGCCCTCCGGCTGGAACCCGATCTGGTCAGCGTGATCGGCGGCGGCAACGACCTGTTGAGGCCCAACGGCGACCCGGACGCCCTCGGCGCGCTGCTCGAGGAGGCGGTCGTCCAGGTCAGGGCCACCGGCGCGGACGTCCTGCTGGCCACCGGGATGGACACCCACGACAGCCCGGTCGTGCGGCACACCCGCAGCCGTACCGGCGTGCTCAACGCGAACATCTGGACGATCGCGCGCCGGCACGGCGCGTACGTCGTCGATGTGTGGGGCATGCGGTCGCTGCGCGACTGGCGGATGTGGGCACCGGACCGCATCCACCTCACCACCGAGGGGCACCGCCGCGTCGCGCAGGCGGCCCTGGTGGCGCTCGGCCTGGAGCCGGACGACGAACGATGGGACGACCCGCTGACACCGCTGCCGGGCCTGCCGCGCAGCCAGCAGGTGCGCACCGACGCCGTGTGGCTGCGCGACCACGCGTACCCGTGGGCCACCCGCCGCCTGCGCGGCCGTTCCTCGGGCGACACGCGCCGCGCGAAGCGCCCGGCGCTGGAGCCCGTCGAACCCGGCTGAGGGCGCCGGTCGTACCGCCCGCCCGCGCGGCCGTCGCCCGATCGCGGGCTCGGTCAGCAGCCGGGCGTCAGGACGTCGTCGTAGCCGGTCTCGGTGCGGTTGACCACGAGCGAGAAGAAGCGGTCGCGACCGGCCCGCACCACCGCGAAGTCGCGGTTGTTGTTCCGGCTCGTCGTGTCGCCGGCCACGGTGAGCGACGGCAGCGCGGAGCAGTCGCTCGTCCGGTGGACGTCGTTGACGTAGCCGCCCTGCGACCACGTCGTGACGGCGTCGGTGTAGGAGTCCAGGTCGGAGTTGCCGAGCCTGGTGACGGTCTGGCCGTAGTACGGGTTGCCGAGGTCGAACGTGACCTCCCAGGTGAGCCACGAGCTCGAGGTCGTGGTGACCCAGACGTCGAAGTAGAGGGCCGATGACGATCCGCCCGGCCGCTGGCCGGTCCACACCGTCACGGTCGCGTCGCAGGTCCCCGAGCCGGCCGTGACGGTGCACGTGGCCGGCGGGACGTACGAGTACGCCACCCGGAGGGCCCAGCCGTCGACGGTCGCCTGCACGGTGACGTCCGGGTCGGTGAACAGGTCGGTCGCCACGGTCGCGGTGCCGTCCACCGTGCCGGCGCCCTGGGCCACCACGGTGCTGCCGGACAGCACGGTGACGTCCACGGTCGCTTCTGCGCAGCCCTCGGGCAGCGTGACCTGGAGGCCCGCGTAACCGGGGTTGAACCAGTCCGTCGAACCGACCGGTGACGCCAGCGCGGTGCCCGGGCACGGGTGCCCGACGCTCGACGCGGAGAGCGTCCCGCCGGACACGTCCAGGGCGGAGGCCGACGCCGTCACCATGCCCGCGGCGGCGAGCGCCGTCAGCGCGGCCACGACCGCTCGGCGCCGTACGGTGATGCCGCGCATCAGTCGGTCACCACCAGCGCCACGGTCCCGATCGAGGTCGTGGGAGTGCTCGGCACCGGCACGGTGAACACGCCCCCGGCGAGCCCCACGCTGCCCCCGACGTCGGTCGCGGAGGTCGACGGGTCGATGTCGATCACGGTCCCGGTGGTGCTGATCAGCTGCATCCGGAAGCGGAGGCCGTCGCACGCTTCGTCGACGCCGCTGAACCGGACGCCGGTGGTCCGGTAGGCGCCCGAGGTGAAGGCGCTGCTGAGCTCGACCCGGATCGGTGTCCCGGCGGGCTGGCAGTCCACCACCAGGCCGACGCCGGACTGGATCGTCCCGCCGTCCACCGCAAGCTGGGACGCCGAGGCCGCCGAGAGCCCGGCGAGGCCCAGCACCGCGAACGCCAGCGCAGCGGCGCGCCGGGTGGGTCGCAGGCGAGGCATCGGGGCTCCAGGTATCAGGGGCTGAGGGACCGCGGGGGTCAGACGACGTCGGCCGGGTGCGGCGCGACGTCGCGCTCCGGGTCCGGTTCGTCGCCCTCCGTCGGCGGGGACGCGCCGCCGTCGGGAAGCGCGGCGTCCACCTCGGGTTCAGGTTTCGACGGCCAGATCACCAGGGCCGCCGCGACCAGCAGCAGCGACACCCAGGTGATCGGGCTGACCAGCACGGTGCCGACCAGGCCGACCTTCGGCAGGTGCAGCACGGCCCGGCCCAGGATCCGCTCGTCGGTCGGCTGCCACGGGTCGAGGAAGTCGTTGTTGTCGCCCTGGATGACCCAGCCCTCGGCGGCGTCGCCGCCGACGATCCGGTGGATCACCCGGGCTTCACCGACGTCCGGCGGGTTGTAGACGACGATGTCGCCGACCTGGTAGCCGCCGCACCGCGCGACCACGAGGTCCCCGGTGTAGTACGTCGGCTCCATCGAGTGACCGGAGACGATCGTCAGGGTCGTGCAGCCACCGAGCGACGTCGGCCACAGGAACCAGCCGACCACCAGGGCCGTGACCAGGAACAGCGCGTCACCGGCGTGACGCCGCAACCGGCGCAGGAGTCCTGCGCCGGTTGCGGGAGCCTCGGTGGCGGTCATCGCCGGGCTTGGCCGAAGTGCGGGTCCGGTCAGTCGGAGATGACCACGGCGACCGACGAGATCGACGCGGCGGCGACCGCGGCGCTGGTCAGGCTGACGTCGCCACCGGCGAACGGGGACGCGACGGTCGTGGTGAGCTCGGCGGCGACCGGTGAACCGGCGTCGTCCAGGAGGGTCACGCGGACGGCCTTGCCGGCGCACGCGGCGTCGACGTCCTGGAGCACGACCGAGCTGACGCCGTAGGAGCCACCGGCGAACCCGGGGGTTCCGAAGCCGATGGTGATGTCACCGCTGGTCTGGCAGTCGGTGAGGTCGGTGACACCGGCCTGCACGGTGCCGCCGGTGAGGTCGAGGGTCGACGCGCTGGCCAGCGAGAGGCCGGCGACACCGAGGACGGCGAGGGCGATGGCAGCGGACTTGCGACGGCTGATGGGCATGGCGAGGCGGGTCCTTCGTGTCGGGTGGGCGCGCTCGGGGGAACGACGCCGCTGGGGGGCAGCCGGCTGGGTGGGCCGGCCAGATGATCTTTCGTCCGAAGAGATCCGAACCTTGAGCCCGCATGACGCCGTTTCGCCCGACTCGTCTGCGATCCCGACCGAGAACCAGGGTGAAACGGACAACTGAGGGCCCACGCGGACAACACGGTCACCCGAACGGCGCAGTCGGAGCGCCGCAGCCCCGTGGAGCCGCCTGTCGGATTCGAACCGACGACCGTCCGCTTACAAGGCGGGTGCTCTACCACTGAGCTAAGGCGGCGGTGCTGCGCCCCGGCACGGACCGAAGGCCTCACGCGCCGTGGAGCAGCAGGCCACAGTCTGCCAGCCCGTGCGTGGCGGGCCGGGACGCCGATGGCCCGGGACCGCGCGGGTCCCGGGCCACCTCTGACGTACGGATCAGCCCTTCGCGGCCTCGATCGCCTGCTCGAGGACGCCGTCCTCGGTCCAGTTCTCGGTCATCTGCTGGCCGTTGAGCAGCACTGTCGGTGTCTGGAGCTGACCGAGGTCCTGCGAGGCGAGGTCGGTCGCGGTCGCGGTGTAGTCGACGAACGCACCGGACTCGATCTGGTCCAGAACCTCCTGCGGCACGCCGACGCCGGCGGCGATCGCCGAGATCTCGGCGTTGGTCAGGCCGTCGCTGTTCTCCTCGGGCTGCGTGCCGTCGGCCATCATCGCCTCGACGAAGTCGAAGTAGTGCTCCGGGGACCCCTCGGCGACCGCGAACGCGGCCGCAGCGGCCCGGCTGGAGTAGTTCGTGCCGTTCGAGTAGCGGTCGAGGATCGCGATCGGGTGCGAGTCGATGACGATGTCACCCGACGCGAGCAGCTTGTCGAGCGTGGCGCCCTGGGTCTGCTCGAAGTACCCGCACCACGGGCACATGAAGTCGAAGTAGACGCTCACGACGACGGGGCCGCCGGACGCGGCCAGGCTCTGCGGCCACACCAGGTCGTCCGCGGTGCCGAGCTCGCCGTCCTCACCCGGTGCGTCCGCACCGGGCTGGAGCAGCCCGGTGCTGTCGAACACGACGCCGCCCCGGGTCGAGACGGAGGCAGGCGTGACCTGGTCGCCGGTCGCGGCGGCCGAGCCGCCCTTGCTGCCGTTGTTGAGGATCACGGCGACGAGCACGCCGACGACGACGAGCCCGACCACCAGAGCGGCGATCGCGATGGTGCGCTGGCGCGCAGCGGCCTTCGCCTGCTGCGACTTGAGGGCGGCCGCGGCGGCCTTCGCCTCTTCGCGGCGGTCCTTCGGTGAGGAGGACATGGGATTCCTTCCGGGTCAGGCCTCGTCGGGGACGACGAGGCCGAGGGTCTGGTCGAGGGAGAAGCGGGAGGTGGGCCACCGCACCAGGAACACCGCACCGGCGGCGATCGCGAGGTCGCGGAAGATCTCCAGCGGGTACTGGGTCTGGTCGGGCTCGGTCGGTCCGCCGCCGCCGAAGCAGCCGCAGTCGATCGCGAGGCCACGAGCCCAGGCGGCGGAGATGCCGATGATGAAGGCCACCATCAGCAGAGCGACCACCGCAGCCGCATAGCGGGTCAGCAGCCCGACCAGGAGGAGCACGCCGAGCGCGATCTCCAGGACGGGCAGGCCGTAGCCGACAGGCTTGGCCAGGGCCTCGGGCAGCAGCTCGAAGGCCCGGACCGCACGGACACTGGCAGGCAGGTCGCCCACCTTGGCCAGGCCCGCCCACAGGCAGACCCCGGCCAGGACGAGCCGCAGCAGCGTCGACACCCACGGCTGGGTCCGTGCCCATCGGGACACAACGGGTTCGTTCATCAGGTCTCCAGGTGCGCGGGAAGGGGCGCGCCGGGACCGACGCGCCTCAGGCAGGCACCACCGGGGGGCCACGCAGCGTGGGGACCGCCAGCCACGGGTCGTCGAGGCGCGCGTGCGTCACCTCGAACGGTGTCCAGCGCGCTCGCACGACCGGCACCCGGACCGCGGTCCGCGGCCGCACCAGGCCGGCCAGGACGTCGCGCACCGTGCGCAGCGCCGACCTGACCCGGGCGACCAGGCTCACCCCGGCGACGGCGCCGAGGAGGTGCGCGACGACCACGGGGAGCGCGACGAGCACGACCACGCCGACCACCTGACGGGTGTCCCCGCCGACGGCGAGCTCACCGGACGGGCACGCCGCGTCGTGGCGCAGGAACGCGAGCCGGAGGCCGATCGCCCCGGCCGTGCCGTCGGCCACGCACTGGTGCACGAGGACCTCGGCGTGCCGGGACAGCGCCATGACACCGGCGACGACGCTCGTGAGCGCGCCGAGCAGCACCACCAGGACTGGTGGCAGGCCGCGGGCGGGCGCTCGGGTCACGCAGCGAGGATACGCGGTGCCCGACGCCGCCCGCCTCACCCGAGGTCGGGTGGTCCGGGCAGCGGCCACCACACCACGTCCTGACCGAGCACCACGAGCGTCGCGACCACACCTGCCCCGGCAAGGAGCAGCAGCGTCGCGATCACCGCCCCGGCGCGCGGCGGCGCCACGGCGGCGAGCGCGAAGCGCGCGCCGACCCGGGTGGTCCGGCTCATCGGGCCGAACCAGATCAGCACCAGGCCGACGGTCACGGCGAGCACGAGCAGCGCCCACTCGACCCACGGCTGGGTCCCCGGCAGCTCGCCGGAGACCTGACCTGGCTCGAGCGGCGCGATCGGCCAGCGCCCCGTCCCGATCCCCCACCAGCCCACACCGCCGACCACGACCACCGCGCTCGCGGCGACCAGGGCCGCCGGCAGCACGCCGAGCACGGCCCGCAGCAGGTACCAGGGCCATCCGACGACCGCGCGTGCGGTCTCGCCGCGTCGCGACCCCTTGCGGACCCGACGCTGGTGCAGCGCGAGCATGTCCAGCCCGACGCTGCGCACCAGGACGGCGAGGACCGCGGCGACGATCAACGAGATGGCCGGCCACGCAGCACCGGCGACGGCGAGCAGGATCCCGGCGGCCAGCACGGTGACGGTGCGCGCCTGCGGGTTCGGCTCGGGCGGCTGCTCGGGCCCGGTGCCCTCGGCCCACTCCTGGGCGCTGCCGTCCCACCCCTCGTCACCGTCCCAGCCGTCCTCGTCGTCCGGACCGGGTGGGACGCCGGTCGCGGCGTCGTCGGACTCCGCGACGGGCGGCGGCGGGGCGGGCGGCGGCGGGGCCGGCACCATCTGGGTCGCGTCCGCCTCGGCGTCCGGTGGCTCCCCGGGTTCCGTGGCCAGCACGGCCGTCGGCGGGACCACGGCGGCCCCGAGGCCCGGCACCTCGTCCCGCGGCGGGGGCGGCGGCAGGACCGTGGTGACCGCACCGCCGCCGTCGGCGGCCCGCTGCAGCGCCGCGAGCACCGCGTCCGGGCCCGCGCGCCGGGCCGGGTCCACCTCGAAGGCCGGCCGCAGCGCGTCGGCCACGGCGTCGTCGACGTCCTCCAGGTCCGCGTCCCCGGTGCGGACGCGAGCCAGGACGGCAGCGAGCGGCCGGATCCCGAACGGCGGGCGGCCGGTCGCCGCGAACGCGAGCACGCCGTTCCAGCCCCACCAGTCCGCGGCCTGCGAGGGCTCGGCGCCGGCGAGCACCTCGGGGCTCAGGTAACCCGGCGTCCCCGCGACGTGGCCCGCGGTCGTGACCCGCGCGTCCTCGGCGGCCTGCGCGATCCCGAAGTCGATGAGCACCGGGCCGTCCGGGCCGATCAGCACGTTGGAGGGGGTCAGGTCCCGGTGCAGCACCCCGGCGTCGTGCACCGCGGTCAGCGCATCGCGCAGCCGGGAGCCGAGGTCGACGAGCCCGGCCGCGTCGAACGGGCCGTGCTCGTCGACGTAGCCGGCCAGGTCCTGGCCGTCCACGAGCTCCGTGACCACGAAGGCCTCGGCCTGGTCGAGCTCGGCGTCGAGCACGCGCGCGACGCCCGGGTGGCGCACCCGCTGCAACGCCGCGACCTCGCGCGCCAGGCGCTCGCGTGCCGGCCCGTCGGTCAGGTACGGGTGCACCAGCTTGAGCGCGACCTCGCCGCCGTCGCCGTCGCGCACGCGGTAGACCGCGCCCATGCCGCCCTGACCGACCGGACCGAGCACCCGGTAGCCACCGATCTCGGTGCCGGGGGCAAGTCCGATCCGCTCCATGTCGGCACGCTAGCCGCCGTCACCCGCGCATGGGGGTGCCCGCGCCGGGCCGGAACCGGACTGCAACGTGCGGTGCCGCCGGATAGCCTCGACGCAGACCTTGGAGGCGATGTGACCTACCCGCTCGTCGTGGTGGCCAACCGACTACCTGTCGACCTCAGCACCGAACCGGACGGATCGACCTCGTGGCGGCGCTCGCCCGGCGGCCTGGTCAGCGCGATGGAGCCCGTGATGCAAGGGGCCGAGGGGGCCTGGGTCGGCTGGCCCGGCTCACCCGGCCCGGCTCCCGCCCCGTTCGACGCCGACGGGATGCACCTCGTGCCGATCGGGCTGTCCGAGGAAGAGGTCGCCGACTTCTACGAGGGCTTCTCCAACGACACCCTCTGGCCGCTGTCGCACGACGTGATCAGCCCGCCCGTCTACCACCGGCACTGGTGGGACGCCTACCGCAGGGTGAACCGGCGGTTCGCCGAGGCGGCTGCGGCCCAGGTGGCCCCAGGCGGCACCGCGTGGGTGCACGACTACCAGCTCCAGCTGGTCCCGGCGATGCTGCGCGAGCTGCGGCCCGACGTCCGGATCGGGTACTTCCACCACATCCCGTTCCCCCCGCTGGAGCTGTTCGCCCAGCTCCCGTGGCGCACCCAGGTGATCCACGGCCTGCTCGGCGCGGACCTGATCGGGTTCCAGCGCTCCGGCGACGCCTCGAACTTCCTGCGCGTCACCCGCCGCTGGACCGACCTCGCGGTCCGGGGCGGCACCGTGTCGATGCCCGACGGGCGCTCCATCCGGGTCGGCTCGTTCCCGATCTCGATCGACTCCCGCCGGTTCGACGAGCTCGCCCGTTCCCCGTGGCTGCGGGCCAGGGCTGCGGAGATCCGTGCGGACCTCGGCGACCCGGAGGTGCTCCTGCTCGGCGTGGACCGGCTGGACTACACCAAGGGCATCCGGCACCGGATCAAGGCTGTCGGCGAGCTGTTCGACGAGGGTCGGCTGGACGTGCCGGGCGCCGCGTTCGTACAGGTCGCCAGCCCGAGCCGGGAGAACGTCGAGGCCTACCAGCAGCTGCGCGAGGAGGTCGAGGTCCTGGTCGGGCGGATCAACGGCGAGCACGGGCGGATCGGCAGCCAGCCGATCCACTACCTGCACCACTCCTACCCGCCCGAGGAGATGGTCGCGCTGTACTCCGCCGCGGACGTCATGCTGGTCACCTCGCTGCGGGACGGCATGAACCTGGTCGCGAAGGAGTTCGTCGCCGCGTGCGTCGACGACCGAGGGGTGCTGGTGCTCTCGGAGTTCACCGGCGCCGCGGACGAGCTGAGCGGCGCTCTGCTGGTCAACCCGCACGACATCGACGGCCTGAAGTCCGCGATCGAACGCGCGGTGACCATGGCGCCGCGCGAGGTCCGCTCCCGGATGCGGCGGCTGCGGCGCCGGGTGCTGACCGACGACGTCGCGAAGTGGTCGACCGGCTTCCTGGAGGCGCTCGCCGGGACCGCGGTGCAGCCCGCGTTCGCGAGGGACGCATGAGCCCGGAGGCTCTCGACGCCGCTCTGGCACGGTTGGCCGAGGCCGCCGGCGCCGGTGACGACGTGCTCGTCGCGCTGGACTTCGACGGCGTCCTCGCGCCCTTGGTCGACGTGCCCTCGCAGTCCAGGCCCACGCCGCGGGGCGCTGCGGCGATGGCGCGTCTGGTGCACGCCCCGCGGGTGCACCTCGCGCTCGTCTCGGGCCGCGGGCTCGGCGATCTCGCTGCGGTCGCCGAGCCGCCGGACGGCACGATCCTGGTCGGCAGCCATGGCGCGGAGCGGGGCACGTGGCACCGCCGCCTGGAGCGCGAGCCGCACGTGCTGGACGACGCCCGGGCCGCGACGCTCGACGAGCTCGCCGCGGGCCTGCGGGACCTGGCGGCCGGCACCACCGCGCGGGTCGAGGTCAAGCCCACCACGGCCGTGCTGCACACCCGTGGGGTCGACCCCGCGACGGCCGACCGGCTGGCGGGCCTGGCGCGCGGTCTCGGCGATCGGCCGGACGTCGACGTGATGACCGGCCGCGACATCGTCGAGCTCTCCGTGCTCACGGTCACCAAGGGCGACGCGCTGCGCGCGCTGCGCGACGCGCTCGAGGTCCGGCACGTGCTGTTCGCCGGCGACGACGTGACGGACGAGCGCGCGCTCGCGACGCTCGCCCCGGGCGACGTCGGGATCCGGGTGGGCGACGGCGAGTCGATCGCCGAGCACCGGGTCGCGGACACCGACGCGATGGCCGAGACGCTGCACCGGTTCGCCGACCTCCTGGACGCCGCGGCCGCCTGACCGTGCGGGTCGGACCGCCCGGCCGCTCGACCTGGTCCGCCACCGCCCCTACAGGACCCCGGGCGCGTATGGCAGGATGGCCGTGGCGTCGTCGACGCCGGCGCGGGGGCCGGCCACCTGCAGTGTCCAGAATCGGAACACCGAGGTTGACCTGCCCTCCGTCCTCTACTCGGATCGTCCGGCACGTACCTGCCGGTGGAGGGAACGACATGGCTACTGTCACCTACGACAAGGCAACCCGGGTGTATCCCGGGACCGAGCGTCCCGCGGTGGACGCGCTCGACCTGGAGATCGCCGACGGCGAGTTCCTCGTCCTCGTCGGCCCGTCGGGCTGCGGGAAGTCCACCTCGCTGCGGATGCTCGCAGGCCTCGAAGACGTCAACGCGGGCCGCATCCTGATCGGCGACCGGGACGTCACCGACGTCCAGCCGAAGGACCGTGACATCGCCATGGTCTTCCAGAACTACGCGCTCTACCCGCACATGTCCGTCGCGGACAACATGGGCTTCGCGCTGAAGATCGCCGGCACCCCGAAGGCCGAGATCCGCAAGCGTGTCGAGGAGGCCGCGAAGATCCTCGACCTCACCGAGTACCTCGACCGCAAGCCGAAGGCGCTCTCCGGCGGCCAGCGCCAGCGTGTCGCGATGGGCCGCGCGATCGTGCGCCAGCCCCAGGTGTTCCTGATGGACGAGCCGCTGTCGAACCTCGACGCGAAGCTGCGCGTGCAGACCCGCACCCAGATCGCCTCGCTGCAGCGCCGGCTCGGCGTCACCACGGTCTACGTCACCCACGACCAGACCGAGGCCATGACGATGGGTGACCGGATCTGCGTGCTGAAGGACGGCATCCTGCAGCAGGTCGGCACCCCGCGTGACCTGTACGACACCCCGCAGAACGTCTTCGTGGCCGGCTTCATCGGCTCGCCCGCGATGAACATCGGCAACTTCCGGATCGACGGCGACCACGCCATCCTCGGCGCCGGCCGGCTGCCGATGCCGCGCGCGGCCCTCGACAAGCTGACCGCCGAGGACAACCGCCAGATCACGATCGGCTTCCGTCCGGAGTCCCTGGACCTGTCCAAGGAGGACCACCCGGAGTCGTTCCACGTCAAGGTGGACCTCGTCGAGGAGCTGGGCTCCGACGCGTTCGTCTACGGCACCATCACCGACCCGATCGCTCCGGGGGCTGAGATCCACTCCGGGGCGGGCGACAACCAGGTGATCGTCCGGGTCGACCCCCGGTCGGTGCCGATGAAGGGCGACACCGTCTCGGTGACGATCCGCAAGGGCGAGGAGCACATGTTCGCCCCATCGACCGGCAAGCGCATCGAAGCCTGACGAACGTCACGGAGGGCGGGGTCGGCGACAGCCGCCCCCGCCCTCCGTCGTGAAGGAGCCCGCATGGCACAACGGCTGCAGATCACCGCTGCCGCCACGGACCCGGCGCTCCTCGACCTGCCCTGGAGCATCCCGCTCGAGGACTGGCCCGCCGACGTGCTCGCCGCGCTGCCCCGCGGCATCTCCCGCCACGTGGTGCGCTTCGTGCGGCTCTCGGGCCGCTTCCTCGCCGTCAAGGAGATCGGCGAGACCGTCGCGCACCGCGAGTACGAGCTGCTGCGCGCGCTCCGCAGGCTCGGGGTGCCGAGCGTGGAGCCGGTCGGGGTCATCACCGGGCGCGCGACGCCGTCGGGTGAGCGGCTCGAAGCGGCGCTGATCACCCGCCACCTGCAGTTCTCGCTGCCGTACCGCGCGCTGTTCAGCCAGCAGCTGCAGCCCGGCACCAGCGCACGCCTGGTCGACGCGCTCACGGTGCTCCTGGTCCGCCTGCACCTGACCGGCTTCTACTGGGGCGACGTGTCACTGTCCAACACGCTGTTCCGCCGCGACGCGGAGAGCTTCGCGGCCTACCTCGTGGACGCCGAGACCGGCGACCTGCACGACGCGCTGACCCCCGGCCAGCGCGCGTACGACCTCGACGTCGCGCGGGTCAACATCATCGGTGAGCTGATGGACCTCGAGGCCGGTGGCCTGCTCGAGGCGGACGTCGACCCCGTGGAGATCGGCGACCGGCTCGTCGACCGCTACAGCCGGCTGTGGGACGCCCTGACCGGGATCGAGTCGTTCGGCGCGGGCGACCGCTGGCGCGTGGCCGAGCGCGTCGACATGCTCAACGAGCTGGGCTTCGACGTCGCCGAGCTCGACATCGTGACCGACGTCGGCGGGACCACGGTCTCGATCCAGCCCAAGGTGGTCGAGGCCGGGCATCACGCACGCCGCCTGGCCCGGCTCACCGGGCTCTCCGTGGAGGAGAACCAGGCCCGGCGCCTGCTCAACGACCTGGACCAGTTCCGCGCGGCGACCGACCGCCAGGCCGAGCCGGAGCAACGGGCCGCGCGCGACTGGCTGGACAACGTCTTCGAACCCACGGTGCACGCCGTGCCCGAGGAGCTGCGCGGCAAGCTCGAGCCCGCGCAGATGTTCCACGAGATGCTCGACCACCGCTGGTTCCTGTCCGCCGAGCAGCAGCGCGACGTCCCCATCCACGAGGCTGCCCGCAGCTACGTCGAGCACGTGCTGCGCAAGCGCCCGGACGAGAAGCGGGTGCTCGGGGTCGACACCGCCGCGCTCCCCCGGGTCGCGCTCGAGCCGGAGGTCTGAGCGCCGGCTCCGGGCACGGCCGCCTGCGGCTCAGGCGTCGGAGCGCTTGCCGCCCTTCTTGGCCGCCCGCCGCGCCGCCCGTGCTGCGCGACGCTCGCGATCGGCTGCCGCGGCCTCCTCCTTGACGCGGGCGGCGCGTTCGACCAGGAACGCGTCGATGGCCGCGGCGTCCTCGATCGAGAACGCCGCGCGCGCCAGCTGTACCTGTCGGTTCGCGGTGCTGAGGAACCAGCCGGTGTGGGCCCGGCGGATGTCGAGCACGTCGGTCCACGGCACGTGCGTCGTGCGGTCGCCGGTCTGCACCGTGACCCGGCGATCGGTCACCTCGAGGTGCTGCACGGCTCCGAGCTGCCCCCGCCACGTCTGCCACGCGAACATCGCCGCGATCAGGCCGACCGCGACGACCGCCGCGACGGCGTAGCCCACCGCTCGCACCACGCGGACCCCCAGATCGGTCGCCGGGTCGCCGAACAGCACCAGCGCGGCGATCGCCACCACGACGAGCCAGAGCCAGGTGAGCTTGGACCCCACGAGCTGCAGGCGCCAGGCAAGCAGCGGCGTGAGCGTGATCTGTCCCTTGACCCGCATCTCAGGCCACCCCTCCGCGCAGTCGGGCGACCTCGTACAGAGCGATCCCGGCCGCGACGCCGGCGTTGAGCGACTCGCTCTCCCCGGCGATCGGGATCGAGGAGATCACGTCACAGGTCTGCCGGACCAGCCGGCCCAACCCCTTGCCCTCCGAGCCGACCACGAGGACCACCGGGTCGGTCGCGAGCTGCAGGTCGGCGATCGGCATCGTGCCGCCGGCGTCCAGCCCGACGATCGAGCAGCCGGCGTCGCGCAGCTCGCCGAGGGCACGCACCAGGTTCGTCACGCGCGCGACCGGGACCCGCGCCGCAGCACCCGCCGAGACCTTCCACGCGGAGGCCGTGACGCCCGCGGCGCGACGCTCGGGCACCACGAGCCCGTGCACGCCGAACGCCCCTGCCGAGCGGAGCACGGCGCCCAGGTTGCGCGGGTCGGTGACCCCGTCGAGCGCGACGAGCAGTGGCGGTCTGCCGCTGCGCTCGGCACGAGTCAGCACGCCGCGCAGATCGGCGTACTCGTACGGCGGGACCTGCATCGCGACGCCCTGGTGGGCGAGCTTCTCGGTCATCCGGTCCAGCTCGGTCCGGGTCACCTCGAGCAGCGGCAGGCCGCGGTCGGTGGCGGTCTGCCGGATCTCGCGGACCCGGTCGTCGACGTCGATCTGGTGCGCGATCCACACCCCGGTGCAGGGCACGCCGGCGCGCAGCGCCTCGACCACCGGGTTGCGGCCGGCGACGACCTCGGTCCCGCCGCGTTGGGTGCGGGCACCGAGCTCGCGCTGCGTGCGGCCGCGCTGCTGCCCGCCGGACGACGCGCGCTTCTCGGCCGCGACCTTGCGCTTGTGCGCGGGGTGGTACTCGCGGTCCTCGGCCTTGGGCGTGGGGCCCTTGCCCTCGAGCGCGCGACGGCCCTTGCCGCCCGTGCCGACGGTGGGCGTCTTCTTCGTCCCCGACTTGCGGGTCGCGCCGCGGCGCTGCGAGTTGCCGGCCATCAGTCCTCCCCCAGCGACCAGCGCGCGCCGGCCGGTGAGTCCTCGACCACGATCCCCGCGGCCGTCAACGTGTCACGGATCGCGTCCGCGGTCGACCAGTCCCGCGCCACCCGGGCCGCAGCGCGGGCGTCGAGCTGGGCGCGCACGAGCGTCTCGAGGGCCTTGTCGGCCCGGCCGCCACCCTCGGACCCCGCCCAGGCCACCGGGTCGAGCCCGAGCACGTCCAGCATCGCCCGGACCACCGTGAGCTCGACCACGACGTCCGCGAGGTCGCCGTCGGCCAGAGCCGTGTTGCCCCGGTGCACGTGCTCGTGCACCACCGCGAGCGCCGCGGAGACGTTGAGGTCGTCGTCCATCGCGGCGACGAAGTCCTCGGGCAGCACGGTGGCCGTCGGGTCACCGGAGCGGACCTGCTCGCCCGCGCGGCGGACGAAGCCCGCCAGACGCGACCAGGTGGCCTCGGCCTCGGCGATCGTCTCCGGGCCCCACTCGAGCATCGAGCGGTAGTGCACCGAGGCCAGCGCGTACCGCAGCACCACGGCGGGCGTCTGGGCGAGCAGCGTCCGCACACCCAGCGTGTTGCCGAGGGACTTGCTCATCTTGGTGCCGCCCTGGGTCACCCAGGCGGTGTGCAGCCACAGCTGCGCGAAGCCGAGCCCCGCTGCCCGCGACTGGGCCTGCTCGTTCTCGTGGTGCGGGAAGCGCAGGTCGAGGCCGCCGCCGTGGATGTCGAACTCGTCGCCGAGGTAGCGGCGGGCCATCGCCGAGCACTCCAGGTGCCAGCCGGGCCGACCGGTGCCGAACGGGGTGGGCCAGGCCGCGGCGGCGGGCTCGCCCGGCTTGGCCCGCTTCCACAGCGCGAAGTCCTTCGGGTCCCGCTTCGCGCCGCCCTCCTCGTCCGCTGAGGCCGAGAGCTCCTCGGGACGCTGGTTGGTCAGGGACCCGTACTCGGGCCACGAGCGCACGTCGAACCAGACGTCGCCGTCCCCCTCGGAGTAGGCGTGGCCCTTGTCGACCAGGGTCTGCATGAGGTCGACCATGTCGGTGACGTGGCCGGTAGCCCGCGGCTCGTAGTCGGCCGGGAGGATGCCCAGGGCGTCGCGCGCGGCAGCGAACTCCCGTTCGTGCTGCAGCGCCCACGCCCACCACGGCACGCCGGCCTCGGCCGCCTTGGCGAGGATCTTGTCGTCGATGTCGGTGACGTTGCGCACCAGCGTGACGCGCAGCCCGGACCGGCGCAGCCAGCGGACCAGGACGTCGAAGGCCACGTCCGTGCGCAGGTGACCGATGTGCGGTGCGCCCTGCACGGTGGCGCCGCAGACGTAGAGGCCGACCTCGCCGGGGTGGAGCGGGGCGAGCTCGCGGAGCTCGCGGGCGGCGGTGTCGAACAGCTGCAGGGTCACCGCGTCAGGGTACCGGCGACACGACCGGCCCCGGCGCCCCGCCGCCGCCACGCGTCCGGCCCGGGCACCCCGCCGTCCCACTCCACGGACCGCCCGTCTCACCGGATCGTCGGCGCTGCCCGCCCAGCCCTGGACCGGGATGGCCAGGCGGAGAATGATCGAGGTATGGCACGAACGGTGGTGGCGACGGGGTACGGCGGTCCCGAGATGCTCCACGTGACCGACATCAGGTCCGGCACCGTGGGGCCGTACGACGTGCTGATCGAGGTGCGCGCCGCCGGGGTCAACCCGGCGGACTGGAAGGCGTACTCGGGCGCGTGGAGCACGGATCCGCTCAAGTTACCCATGCGGCTCGGCGCCGAGGCCGCCGGCATCGTCCTCGCGCACGGCCGCGAGGTGACCGGTCTGGACGTCGGCGACGAGGTCATCGCCTACCCTGCGCGCGGCGCCTACGCGGAACGCCTGGTGGTGCCCGCGACCTCGCTGGTGCCGAAGCCCTCCGCGATGAGCTGGGAGAAGGCCGCCGGCCTGATGGTCGCCGGGGTGACGGCGGTGCACGCGCTCACGGCCACGGGGGTCGGCGCCGGGGACACCGTCCTCGTGCACGGTGCGAGCGGCGGGGTCGGCGCGATGCTCGTGCAGCTCGCGCACGTCCGGGGCGCACGGGTGATCGGCACGGCGAGCCCCGCCAACCACGCCTACCTCACCGACCTGGGCGCGACACCGGTCGCGTACGGCCCCGGTCTGACCGAGCGGGTCCGCACGCTCGGCCCGGTGACTGCGGCGATCGACGCGGCCGGGACGGCCGAGGCGCTGGAGACCTCCGTGACGCTGGTCAGCCGGAAGTCCCGGATCGCCACGCTCGCCGGTCACAAGCTGGGCGCCCGGCTGGGGGTCCAGCTGTTGGGCGGCGGCGAGGGCGCCGATCCCGGCACGGAGGTGCGGCTCGCGGCGCGCGAGAAGCTCGTCAGCCTCTGGGAGGCCGGGAAGATCGACGTCCGGGTCGGTGCGACCTACCACCTGGCGGACGCGGCCCGCGCCCACCGGGCCGGCATCGACGGCCACGTGACCGGCAAGATCATCCTGCTGCCCTGAGCCCGGACCGGCTCAGCGGGGCACGACGAGCGCCGTCGCGATCGCGGCGACGCCTTCGGCCCGGCCGGTCAGGCCCAGCCCGTCGGTCGTGGTCGCGCTGAGCGACACGGGAGCGCCGCACGCCTCGGTGAGCACGGCCACGGCCTCCTCGCGGCGTCCGCCGATCCGGGGCCGGACGCCGATCACCTGGACCGCGACGTTGCCGACCTCGAAGCCGGCGGCCCGCACGCGCGCGCAGGCCTCGGCCAGCAGCGCGACCCCGGACGCTCCGGCCCACTGCGGCTGGTCGGTGCCGAACACCGACCCGAGGTCGCCGACCCCCGATGCGGAGAGCAGGGCGTCCGCCGCGGCGTGCGCGGCCACGTCACCGTCGGAGTGCCCGGCGAGACCGACCTCACCCGGCCACAGCAGGCCCGCGAGCCACATCGGACGGTCCGAACCGGTGGGCGCGAACGCGTGCACGTCCACGCCGATCCCGGTGCGCGGCAGGCCGGTCATCCTCGCTCCTCCCCGAGCAGCAGCTCGGCGACCGCGAGATCACGCTCCGTGGTGATCTTCGCGGCACGCTCGTCCCCCGCCACGACCCAGACCTGCTCCCCGGCGAGCTCGACCAGCCGTGCGTCGTCGGACGCGGCGAGCGACTCGTCGTGGGCGTGCTCGGCCGCGGCGGCGTGCGCACGGTCGAGCAGCTCGCGCTCGAAGCCCTGCGGGGTCTGCACGGCGCGCAGCTCGTCCCGAGGCACGGTCTCGAGCACCGGCAGCGCGGGCCCCGTGCCCTGCGGCACCCGCTTGATCGTGTCGGTCACCGCGAGGCCCGGGACCACTGCCGCATGCCCGGCGCGCACGGCGTCGATCACGCGACCGACCAGCGAACCCGGCACGAGCGGGCGAGCGGCGTCGTGCACGAGCACCACGTCGGCGCGCTCGTCCAGGGCGGCGAGGGCGGCAGCGACGGAGGCCTGCCGGCTCGCGCCCCCGGCGACCACCACGACGGGCAGGTCCAGCCCGACCAGCGCGCCGGCCACGGCGTCGCGGACCTCGTCGAGGTGACCCGCGGGTGCGGTGACCACGAGCTGCTCGATCCGTTCGCCGGTCGCCGACCGGCCGGCCGCGAGGCCCCGGGCGGCATGCCCGGCCAACGGTTCGCCGGCGAGCGTGACCAGCGCCTTGGGCAGGGTGCGGCCGAGACGAGTCCCGCTACCGGCGGCGACGAGCACCGCTGCGACGGTCACCTCAGCCCGCCCCGCGCCCGGTCAGGCGCCTGCTCAGGAGGCGAGGACCTCGTCGAGGATCGCCTCGGCCTTGTCCTCCTCGGTGTGCTCCGCGAGCGCGAGCTCCGAGACCAGGATCTGACGTGCCTTGGCGAGCATCCGCTTCTCACCCGCGGACAGGCCGCGGTCGGCGTCCCGGCGCGAGAGGTCCCGGACGACCTCGGCGACCTTGATGACGTCGCCGGAGGCGAGCTTCTCGAGGTTGGCCTTGTAGCGGCGCGACCAGTTGGTCGGCTCCTCGGTGTACGGCGCGCGCAGCACGTCGAACACCTTCTCCAGCCCCTCGGCGCCAACCACGTCGCGCACACCGACCAGGTCCACGTTCTCCGCGGGGACCTCGATCGTCAGGTCTCCCTGGGCGACCTTGAGCTTGAGGTACTGCTTCTCCTCGCCTCGGATCGTCCGGAACTTGATCTCTTCGATGAGTGCTGCGCCGTGATGCGGGTAGACAACGGTCTCGCCGACGGTGAAGGTCATGTGAAGGCGTCCCCTTTCGCGGAGACCCATCTTACCACGGTGCGAACTGCCCTTGACTCGCGGGGTCACCCGTTTGTGCTGGTCAGGGCGCCGAGGCGAGCACCGAGCCGGATCTCGGCCGCTGATGGGGCCTCGCGCGCGTGCACCGGCTAGGCTGTCCGCGCACGGGACCTTGGACCTGGGAGAGCATCGTGAGCAGCCGCTTCGTCCGCCGCCGTGCGGCACTCGTCGCCCTCGCGGTCGCGGCGGCCGCGACCCTGTCGGCGTGCGCCCCGGAGATGACCTCGCGGCCCTACGCGGCATCGGACGGGATCGACGTCACGGTGGGCGCGCTGCGGGGCGGGAACCTCCTGGTCCTGACCGCCGCCGAGGGCGACCCGGGCACCGTGCTCGGCTCCCTGACCAACACCGGTGAGGCGGCGATCACGGCGCAGGTCGGCTCTCCCGACGCCCCGGTGACCGTCCAGATCGAGCCCGGCGCGACCGCGCTGCTCGGGCCCGACCACGTCGAGGTCGCGATCGCCTCGGTCCCCGCACCGCCCGGCGCGCTCACCACGATCATGGTCGCCTCGGACGTGGACGGCTCGGCCACGGTGGACGTGCCGGTGCTGGACGGCACGCTCGAGGCGTACGCGAGCCTCGTCCCGACCCCCTGAGCACACCCGGCTCGCCGGGTGCCGCCGCACGTCGCTCGCGCCACCGCGGCCGGCACCGCCTCGGGCGCGCGGAGCGCGGCCGGCAGCGCCTCGGCGGCCCGGCCGGCGCTCAGCCGAAGCGGCCGGAGATGTAGTCCTCGGTCTCCTTCTTCGCCGGCGAGGAGAACATCACCCGGGTGTCGTCCATCTCGATCAGCCGCCCCGGCTTGCCGGTGCCCTCGATGTTGAAGAAGCCCGTCTTGTCCGACACCCGCGCGGCCTGCTGCATGTTGTGGGTGACGATGACGATCGTGTAGTCGTCCTTGAGCTCGTGGATGAGGTCCTCGATCGCGAGCGTGGAGATCGGGTCCAGCGCGGAGCACGGCTCGTCCATCAGGAGCACCGAGGGCTTCACCGCGATCGCGCGGGCGATGCAGAGCCGCTGCTGCTGCCCGCCGGACAGGCTCGAGCCGGGCTTGTCCAGGCGGTCCTTGACCTCGTTCCACAGGTTCGCGCCGGTCAGGGACGCCTCGACCAGGTCCTCCGCGTCGGACTTCGCGATCCGCTTGTTGTTCAGCTTGACCCCGGCGAGCACGTTCTCCTTGATCGACATGGTCGGGAACGGGTTGGGCCGCTGGAACACCATGCCGACGTGCCGGCGGACCGCGACGGGGTCCACGCCGGGCCCGTACAGGTCCACGCCGTCCATGACGACCTTGCCCTCGGCGTACGCGCCCGGCACGACCTCGTGCATCCGGTTGAGGGTGCGCAGGAAGGTCGACTTGCCGCAGCCCGACGGCCCGATCAGCGCGGTGACCGCCCGCGGCTCGATGGTCATGGCCACGTCGGCCACGGCGTTGAAGCTGCCGTAGTAGATGTTCAGGTCACTGACGTCGATGCGCTTGCCCACGATGTCCTCAGATCGGTCGGCCGGTCACTTGCCGGTCTTGGGGGAGAAGAGCCGCGAGATGAGTCGGGCGATGAGGTTCAGCCCCATCACGATGATGATGAGCGTGAGAGCGGCGGCCCACGCCCGGTCGTAGTTGATGGTCGCGATGCAATCGGTGGCATCCGCGGCGCACGGCACCAGCCCCTGGCGGTACTGGCTGTAGATGTACACCGGCAGGGTCATCATGCGCCCGCTGAACGGGTTGAGGTTGATCGAGTCGGTCTGACCGGCCACCAGCAGCAGCGGCGCCGTCTCGCCGATCACCCGGGCGATCGACAGCATGACGCCGGTCGTGATGCCCGCGATCGCGGTGCGCAGCACGATCCGCACGACGGTCAACCACTTGGGTACCCCGAGCGCGTAGGACGCCTCGCGCAGCTCGTTCGGCACGAGCCGCAGCATCTCCTCGCAGGACCGGACCACGACCGGGATCATCAGCACCGAGAGCGCGACCGCGCCGACGAACCCCGACCGGATGCCCGGCCCGAGGATCAGCGCGAACAACGCGTAGGCGAACAGACCGGCGACGATCGACGGGATGCCCGTCATCACGTCCACGAAGAACGTCACCCATCGGGCCAGCGGCCCCTTGCCGTACTCCACCAGGTAGATCGCGGTCATCAGACCGATCGGCACCGAGATCAACGTCGCGAGCAGCGTGATGATGAGGGTGCCCATGATCGCGTGGTAGATGCCGCCGGCGTCCATCCCGCCGTAGACGCCCCGCATCGACACCGACAGGAAGTACGGCGTGAGCCGCCCGATGCCGCGCACGATCACGGTCCAGGAGACCGAGACCAGCGGGATCAGCGCGATCAGGAACGCGAGCACGACCAGGCCGGTCATCGCGCGGTCGGCCCACCGCCGACCCGCGGACGTGCCGGCCGAGCTCAGCTCGACCGCGAGCTTGGTGTCCTGCACGACGGCCATCAGTTGGCTCCCGAGAACTCGGCCCGCCGCGCGACGATCCAGCGCGCGATCATGTTGACCACGAGGGTGATGAGGAACAGCACCAGACCGGTCGCGATCAGCAGGCTCACGCCCGACGTGTTCGCCTCGGGGAACTGGGCCGCGATGTTCGCGGCGATCGTCTGGTGCTTGCCCGCCTGCAGGATGAACAGCGAGTAGGTCGCCCCGGGCGACAGGATCAGCAGCACCGCCATGGTCTCGCCGAGTGCGCGACCCAGCCCGAGCATCGCGCCGGACACGATGCCGCCGCGCGCGAAGGGCAGCACCGCGGTGCTGATGAGCTCGAGCTTGGTCGCCCCGAGCGCGAGCGCGGCCTCCTCGTGCAGGCGGGGGGTCTGCAGGAAGACCTCGCGGCACACCGCGGTGACGATCGGCAGGATCATCACCGCGAGCACCAGACCGGCGGTGAACGCCGTGCGGGCCGGCGTCGAGGGCGGACCGGCGAACAGCGGGATCCAGCCGAGGTAGGTCGACAGGAAGTCCTGCACCGGCACGATCGCCGGCGCCAGGACCATCGCGCCCCACAGGCCGTAGACCACGGAGGGGATCGCGGCGAGCAGGTCGACCAGGTAGCCCAGGCCCTGCGCCAGGCGGCGGGGCGCGTAGTGCGAGATGAACAGGCCGATGCCGATCGCCAGCGGTGTCCCGACGATCAGCGCGATGAGTGCGGCGAGCAGCGTGCCGAAGACCAGCGGGCCGACGTAGGCGAAGAACCCCGCCTCCGTGTACCAGGACACGTCGTGCGCGAGCTCGTCCGTCGGGGTGGTGAACGCCGGCATCGCCTCGAGCACGAGGAACGCGGTGACGGCGGCCAGCGTCAGCAGGATCAGGGTGCCGGAGAACGTGGCTGCCCACTGGAAGAACCGGTTGACCATGCTGGCACGGCCGTGCCGCAGGTCGGACTGCACCGAGTCCGGGATCGCCACCTCGACCGTGTCGGCGCGGTGTGCACTCACGAGGTCGACCTTCCTGTCACGTGGAGTGACGGTACCTGGCCGACGGCCGCCCCGAGGAGTCCCCCGGGGCGGCCGTCGTGTGCAGCGGTGTTCAGGAGGCCGAGATCGCGTCGATCGCGGACATCGCCTCGTTGCGCAGCGTGTCGGAGATCGGAGCGGAGCCGGCGGCACCCGCCGCGACGTCCTGACCCTCGGCGCTGACGATGTAGCCGAACCACGCCTTCATCAGGTCCACCTGGTCGGCCGGGTAGTTGACGCAGCCGATCACGTAGGACACCAGGACCACCGGGTAGTTGCCGGACTCGGTCGTGTCGCGCTTGAGGTCGATCGCGAAGTCGAACTCGCTGCGGCCCGAGACCGGGGTCGAGCTGTCGACCACGGCGGCAGCGGCCTCGGCCGAGTAGGGCACGAACTCGTCGCCCACGCCGACCGCGACGGTGCCGAGGCTGCCGGCCTGCGAGGCGTCGGCGTAGCCGATGGTGCCCTCGGCGCCCTGGACGGTCTGCACGACACCCGAGGTGCCCTGCGCGGACTGCTGCCCCTCGACCGGCCAGTCACCGGAGGCCTCGTACGGCCACGCGCTCCCGGCGGCCTTCGAGAGGTAGTCGGTGAAGTTCTTGGTCGTGCCGGACTCGTCGGAGCGGTGCACGACGGTGATCGCCGTGTCGGGCAGGTCCACGCCCTCGTTGTCGGCGGCGATCGCCGGGTCGTTCCACATCGTGATGTCGCCGTTGAAGACCTTGGCGATGGTCTCGGCCGACATGTTGATCTGCGTGGACACCGACGGGAGGTTGTAGATGATCGCGATCGGCGAGATGTAGATCGGCAGCTCCATGATCTCGCCACCGCAGGTGGCCTCGGCCGCCGTCACCTCCTCGTCGGTCAGGTACGCGTCCGAGCCGGCCCAGTCGGTGCCGCCGTCGATGAACTGGGTGCGGCCGCCGCCCGAACCGACCGGGTCGTAGGAGATGGTGACGCCGGAGTTGGCGTTCTGGAACTCGGCGATCCACGCGTTCATCGCGGACTCCTGCGTCGACGCGCCGGCGCCCACGATCTCACCGCTCAAGGTGGAGGCCGAGTCGTCGGCCGAGGCGGAGGAGGACGAGCTCGAGGAGGTAGCACCGGTGGGGTTGTCGGAGCCGCACGCGGCCAGGGTCAGCGCGAGCGCGCCCATGACGGCTGTCGCGGCAAGTCGGCGATTGCGGATGGGGGTCACTCTGGTTCCGTCCTGTCTCGATACACCTGGGCGGGTGCCCGGGGCTGGCTCAGACGCTAGGGAGCGCCGGTGACCCGAAGGCCCCGCGAGGGTGAACGGAGGGTGAACGAGACCGGTCGACTTGGTGCCGCCCCGTGGCGGGGGTCACACCTCAGTCGTCGCTGACCTTGTAGCCCAGGCCGCGGACGGTGACCAGGCGGGTCGGGTTGGCGGGGTCCGTCTCGATCTTCGCGCGGATCCGCTTGACGTGGACGTCCAGCGTCTTGGTGTCCCCGACGTAGTCCGATCCCCACACCCGGTCGATCAGCTGCCCGCGGGTCAGCACCCGGCCCGCGTTGCGCAGCAGCACCTCGAGCAGCTCGAACTCCTTGAGCGGGAACGCGGTCGGCTCGCCGTCCACCTCGACGACGTGGCGGTCCGGGTCGAGGCGGACGTTGCCGACCTCGATCACCGCGTCGTCGGCCTCGACGGGCTCGACGTGCCGACGCAGCACGGCACGGATGCGGGCGAGCAGCTCCCGCGAGGAGTACGGCTTGGTGACGTAGTCGTCCGCCCCGATCTCCAGGCCGACGACCTTGTCGATCTCGCTGTCCTTCGCGGTGAGCATGATCACCGGGACCTGGCTGTGGGTGCGCAGCGCGCGGCACACGTCGGTGCCGCTCATGCCGGGGAGCATGAGGTCGAGCAGGACCAGGTCGGCACCGCCGCGGTCGAACTCGGCGAGCGCGTCCGGCCCGGTCGCCGCGAGCGAGACGTCGAAGCCCTCCTTGCGCAGCAGGTAGGCCAGCGGTTCGCGGTAGGACTCCTCGTCCTCGACCACGAGGATGCGGGTCATCGGCGGGTTCTCCCCTCGGTGGTGTGCGACTCGCGGGCGGACGTCCTGCCAGTCGGCGCTGCGGTCGGGTCGGCGGTCGGGTCCGGGGTCGACCCGTCGGTCGGCGCTGCGTTCGACGGCCCCGCCGACGCCGCCGGCCGGCCGGCCCCCAGGTGGTCGATCACATGCTCCGGCGGCTGCTCGCCGACGAGCGGGAGGCGCACCGTGAACGTCGAACCCTTCCCGGGCTCGGACCAGACCGAGACGTCCCCACCGTGGTCGCCGACGACGTGCTTGACGATGCTGAGGCCGAGACCCGTGCCGCCGGTGTCCCGGGAGCGGGCCGGGTCCACCCGGTAGAACCGCTCGAACAGCCGGGGCAGGTCGTCCGCCGCGATCCCGATGCCCTGGTCGACCACCGCGATCTCGACCGCACCCCCTCGCTCGGTGACCCCGACCCCGATCCTGGTGCCCGGCTCGGAGTAGGAGACGGCGTTGTCGAGCAGGTTGCGCAGCGCGGTGACCAGCAGGTCCGCGACACCCCAGACCCGCAGGCCGCGGTCACCACCGACGTCCAGCTCGATCTC
Organism: Actinotalea endophytica; assembly: GCF_025717005.1. Classification (GTDB taxonomy): domain Bacteria; phylum Actinomycetota; class Actinomycetes; order Actinomycetales; family Cellulomonadaceae; genus Actinotalea. The sequence continues at coordinate 215,063 of NZ_JAOVZU010000006.1, read as the reverse complement.
CTTGGCGACCGCGCCGGTCCGCGCACGGTCCACGGCCTCGGCGACGACGTCGTCGACCGACACCGGGCCGGCGTCGGTGAGGGTGTCGGACACCTGGAGACGGGACAGCTCGAGGATCTCCTGCACGAGGGCCGAGAGCCGGGCCGCCTCGGTCTGGATGCGGCCGGAGAACCGGCGCACGGCCTCGGGGTCGTCCGCGGCCTGCTCGACCGTCTCCGCGAGCAGCGACATCGCGCCGATCGGCGTCTTGAGCTCGTGGGACACGTTCACCACGAAGTCGCGGCGGACCTGCTCGACCCGCCGCGCCTCGGTGTGGTCGTCGGCGAGCAGCAGCACCAGGCTCTGGCCCAGCGGCGCGACCCGGACCTGCAGCAACCGGGTGGCCTGGCCGAACCGGCCGCGGGGCAGCTCCAGCTCGGCGTCCCGGGTCTCGCCGTCCGCGACGACGTCCTCGACCACGGTGCGCACCGGACCGGGCGCGATCCGGTCGCCCGCCAGCAGACCGAACGAGTGGGCCTCGGCGCTCGCGCGCACGACCGTCCCGTCGCGTCGGAGCACGACGGTCGCGGAGCGCAGCAGGGCGAGCACACCGGCGGCGGCGTCGTCCAGCTCCGGTGGCGGAGCCGGCTCCGCAGTCAGCTGCTCGCGCTCGCTGCGTCGGAACGCCATGGCTGCCACGACACCGACGACGACGCCGAGCAGGCCGGCGGCCAGCAGCTCCAGTCCCAGGCCCACCCGACCAGCGTACGGTTGCCACAGGGGCACGCGGCGCGTCCCCGCGCGAACGTACGCCTGGCGGCGGAAGGATGTTCATCTGGTCGTGGTGATCCGTTCACCCGGGCCTGCGACCGTGGCGCGACGACCGGAAGGGATCACATGCGGGACATCTTCACCGCCGAGCTCACAGCACTCGGCGAGGACCTCATCGCGATGAGCCGCCTCGTCGAGACCGCCATCTCCTCGGCCGGCACGGCGCTGCTCACCGGAGACCTGGCCCTGGCCGAGAGCGTGATCGCCGACGACCACACCATCGACGCGATGGAACGCGACCTCGACGAGCGCTGCGTGATGATGATCGCGCAGCAGCAGCCCGTCGCACGCGACCTGCGGATCATCATCGCCGGGCTGCGGATGAGCGCCTCGCTCGAGCGGATGGGCGACCTCGCGCGGCACATCGCCCAGATCGCGCGGCTGCGCTACCCCGGCGCCGCCCTGCCGGACTCGATCCGGCCGACGTTCGTCGGGATGCACCACGCAGCGGTCGAGGTTGCCCGCAAGGTCACGACCGTGATCGACACCCTGGACGTCGACCTCGCGGCCGAGCTCGAGTCCGACGACGACGAGCTCGACGCGTTGCTCACCGAGACCTTCGCGGCGACCGCCGCGGAGCCCGCGACGATGACCCCGCAGCAGGTGGTGGACGTCACGCTCTGCGCCCGGTACTTCGAGCGGTTCGGCGACCACGGGGTCTCGGTGGCCGAGCGCGTGGTCTACCTGGTCACCGGTGAGGTGGCCGACCACCACAGCGCGCATTGAGCCGCACGACCTCAGACGCCGAACGGCCCCGGTCCGCAGGAGGGATCGGGGCCGTTCGGTCGTTCGCGGGTGGGGTCAGCGACCCTGGTTGGCCACCGCCTTGATGGCCTCCTCGGCCGCGGCCGGGTCGAGGTAGGTGCCACCCTTGGTCACCGGCTTGAGGGTCTCCTCGTCGAGCTCGTACAGCAGCGGGATGCCGGTCGGGATGTTCAGACCCGCGATGTCGGCGTCGCTGATGTCGTCGAGGTACTTCACGATCGCGCGCAGCGAGTTGCCGTGCGCGGCGACCAGGACGGTCTTGCCGGCCTCGAGGTCCGGCACGATGTCGCTGTGCCAGTAGGGCAGCGCGCGCTCGAGCACGTCCTTGAGGCACTCGGTGAGCACCTCCGGGGCGTCCGCGTAGCGGGGATCGGCGTCCTGGGAGAACTCCGAGCCGGGCTCGATCGCGGGCGGCGGGACGTCGTACGAGCGGCGCCAGAGCATGAACTGCTCCTCGCCGAACTCGTCGAGCGTCTGCTTCTTGTTCTTGCCCTGCAGCGCGCCGTAGTGCCGCTCGTTGAGCCGCCAGCTGCGCTTGACCGGGATCCAGTGCCGGTCGGCCGAGTCCAGCGACAGGTTCGCCGTGGTGATCGCCCGCCGCAGGAGCGAGGTGTGCACGACGTCCGGCAGCACGCCGGCGTCGGTGAGCAGGGTCCCGCCGCGGGTGGCCTCCTCGACGCCCTTCGCGGACAGGGGCACGTCCACCCAACCGGTGAACAGGTTCTTCGCGTTCCACTCGCTCTCGCCGTGGCGGAGCAGCACCAAGGAGTAGGTCATGGGGCCATCCTGCCTCATCGCCCGACGGCCGCCCGCGGGACCTGCGGCCTGCGGTCGTGTGCCGCGAGGTCGTAGACGGCGACCATCTCGTCGGCCGCGGTGTCCCAGCCCATCCGCGCCGCGCGACGCCACGCCCCGGCGCCGAGCGCGGCCCGGCGATCGGGGTCGTCGAGCAGGTCGCCGAGCGCTGCCGCCCACAGGCGAGAGTCGTGGCCACGGACCAGGACGCCGGACACGCCGTCGGCGACGACCGTCCGCAGCCCACCGACGCCGGTCGCGACGACCGGCGTCGCGCACGCCTGGGCCTCGGCCGCGACGAGGCCGAACGACTCCGACCGGGACGGCATGGCGACCACGTCGGCGGCCCGCATCCAGTGCGCGAGCTCGTCCTGCGGACGCGCCGGCTCGAGCCGCAGGCGGTCCCCCACCCCGAGCTCACGCGCATGCCGCGCGAGCTCGTCGACCGCCCCCGGGTGCCCGCTCGGCCCGCCGACCACGACCAGCCGGGGCACCGTCCTGCCCTGCGCACGCAGCTCGGCGAGCGCGGCGACCAGCACGTCCGGGGACTTCAGCGGCTGGACCCGGCCGGCGAACAGCACGACCGGCTCGGCGGGGTCGAGGCCCAGGGTCGCCCGCGTCCGGCGGCGGGCTGCGGCGCTCGCGTCGGCGTCCTGCGGGTCCGCGCCGGGGCGGAACGTGCTCAGGTCGACGCCGGGCGCGACGACGTGCACCCGGTCGGGCCGGGCTCCGTAGAGGTCCACGAGGTCGGCCCGCTCCTCCGCGGTGCTCGCGACCAGGGCGTCGGCCGCCGCCACGACCTGCTCCTCGCCGACGACGCGCGCCTCCGGCTCGAGCCGGTCACCGGGCGGGAGCGTGGCGTTCTTCACCTTCGCGAGGGTGTGCATGGTGTGCACGAGCGGGACACCCCAGGCCGGCGCCAGCGCGCGGCCGACCTGCCCGGAGAGCCAGTAGTGCGAGTGGAGCACGTCGAACGGTGCGGCGCCGCGCCCGCCCGCGGCCCGCGTCGCCCCGTCGGCGAACGCGAGCAGCACCGCCGGAAGGTCGTCCTTGTCCAGTTCTCCGTACGGACCCGCGGCGACGTGCCGCACCAGCACGCCCGGTACGAGCTCGACCGTGCCCGGCTGGTCCGCGGACACCGCGCGGGTGAAGACCTCGACCTCGTCGCCGCGGGCGGCCAACGCGCGGGAGAGCCCTGCGACGTAGACGTTCATGCCGCCCGCGTCGCCGGTCCCGGGCTGGTCCAGCGGCGAGGTGTGCACCGAGAGCATCGCGACGCGGCGGCCCATCACGCCCCCTCTCCTCGGCAGACCGACGACCATTGTCGGCCCCCGTCCGCGCAGGTGCGCGACCGACGCGGACGCCGCGGGCCCCGACCGGGGTGTCCGGTCGGGGCCCGCGTGGCCGACGTGGGTGGCGGTCAGCCGAGGGTGACGGGGGTGCCGCCCGAGTGGGCCGACCTGGTCGCGGCGTCGGCGAGGGCGAGCGCCTCGCGCCCGTCCCACAGCGACGGCGACGGCGCCTTGCCGGCCTCGATCGACGTGATGAAGTGGTCGAGCTCGGCCGCGTACGCCTCGGTGTACCGCTCGAGGAAGAAGTTCAGGTACGGACCCGACGCACCCGAGACCTCCGCACCGAAGAACTGCACGCGGGTCGCGGTGTGGTTCTCCGCGCGCAGCGAACCCCGCGGGCCGAACGCCTCGACCCGCTGGTCGTACCCGGTGGCGCAGTGCCGCGAGTTGATGATCGTCGCGACGCCGCCGTTCGCGCCGCGCAGCGTGAGCACCGCGCCGTCGAAGTCGCCGATCTCCTTGATGTCCTCGGCGAAGTTCTGCCCGACCGCGGTCACCTCGACGATGTCGCCGAGCAGGAAGCGCGCCATGTCGAGGTCGTGGATCGTCATGTCCCGGAAGATGCCGCCGGAGTTCGTCAGGTACTGGGCCGGCGGCGCGGCCGGGTCGCGGCTGATGATGGTCAGCTGCTCGACCTCACCGATCTCGCCGGCGTCGATCCGCGCCCGGACCTCGGCGAAGCCGGGGTCGAAGCGACGGTTGAAGCCCAGCATCACGCGGTCGGCACGGTCGCCCACGGCCGCGACGCACTCGTCGGCGCGCGCCAGGTCGAGGTCGACCGGCTTCTCGGCGAGCACGGCCTTGCCGGCCTCGACCGCCGCGATGATCTGGTCGACGTGGAACGGGGTCGGCGAGCCGACGATCACCGCGTCGACGTCCGACGCGAAGACGTCGGCCACATCGGTGGTCGACGCGGCGCCGTAGCCCGCCGCGAGACGCGCGGCCGCGTCCCCGACCGGGTCGGCGACGAGGGCGAGCTCGCCGGCCGGGTGCCCTGCGACGGCACGCGCGTGCACGCCGCCGATCCGCCCTGCACCGATGATCGCGAACTTGAGCATGTGGGTGTCCTTTCGTGGACTCGAGGGGTTGGTGCGGCGTGGCAGTCGGCCGCGGCCGCCGGGTTCGTGGGTCAGCCGCCGAGCTCGGACTCGATGCGCTCGCGCATCGCGGTGTGGATCTGGTCGGCGCGTTCGTGCCAGCCGAACACGCACACCGACACGACGCCGTCGAAGGAGATGTCGCGCAGGGTCTGGAACACGGTGTCGAACGGGACGTCGCCCAGGCCGATCTCGTTGTGCTGGTGCACCCGGGCGTCCACGCCCGGTGGGTTGATGATGTACCGGTTGCCGTCGTTGGCCTTGTGGTTGAACGCGTTCGCCATGTGCACCTCCCACAGCTTGGGCGCGCTGGAGGTGATCATCCGCGCGACGTCACCGACGCCGTCGTCGAGGTGGAAGGTGTGCGGGCAGCAGTACTCGTACCCGATCCAGTCCAGGTCCGTCCCGCGCACGATCGAGTACGCGTCGTCGTGGCGTTCGACGAAGTCGTACGGGTGCGGCTCCATCGTCAACCGGATCCCGTACTTCTCGAACGTCGGCGCGAGCTCACCGATCGACTTGTACCACTGGTACTCGCACTCCACCGGGGTGTTCGGGTCGCCGGAGAACTCGCTCGCGATCTGCCGCACGTCCAGCGCGTCGGCGATCTCCAGCAGCCGGCGGAACGCCCCCACCTGCGCCTGACGCTCGGCCTCGTCGGTGCTCGACCAGTTGTACACCGGGTTCAGCGTGCGGATCCGCACCCCGGAGGCGGCCTGGGCCTGGTTCAGCTCGGCGATCAGGTCCTTGTCCGCCTTCGGGTACCGCTTCCAGAAGTGCACCTCGGCGTTCGGCGACATCTCGATGAACCGGTACCCGAGCTCGGCCGCCTTGAACAACGTCCGCGACACCGGCATCGCCGGGTAGTACATGTTCGGGTCCAGGGCCAGATCGCCCAGGGCACGCCCCTTCGATTCGGCGTAGCGACGAGGCCGGGGCCGGCGCCCCCTGGGGGCGCCGGCCCGTCCTGCCTCAGGCGTACAGCGCGGGCTTGGCCATCAGCTGGACCTCGACCCAGCCCTCGCCGTCGCTCTCGAGCGACGCGACCCCTGCGTCGCAGACCACGGCAGCGGCGTAGCCGTCCCACGAGGACGACCCGGTGTGCTCGCCCTTGGCGACCGCGTTGATCCACTGCTGGAGCTCGGTGTTGAACGCCAGGTGGAACCGCTGGTTGTGATCCATCGTCATCCGGTTCCGGGCGCCCTGGGCGTCCCGGCGGGAGATGACGTTCTGGTCGGCCAGCTCGACCGTGCCGGACTCGAGCACGAGCTCGCACCGGATGTCGTACGCGTACTGGATGTTGACGAAGACCTCGTCGTCGATCAGCACACCGGACTCGGTCTGCATCACCATGACCAGCGGGTCCTGCAGGTGCGGGAACCGGTTGGTGGTCTTCTTCGGCTTGTCGACCCGGACCTTGACGATCTCCTCACCGAGCAGCCACCGCATGGTGTCGATCTCGTGGATCGCGGTGTCGTTGATCGCCATGTCCGCGGTGTACGACTCCGGCACGGTGGGGTTGCGGTGCCGGTTGTGCACCAGGATCGCCTCGCCGAGCTCACGCGCGTCGAGGACCTCCTTCATCTCGTTGTACGAGCGGTCGAAGCGCCGCATGAACCCCACCGTGACGAGCTTCCTGCCCGCCGCCTGCTCGGCCGCCATCACCCGGACCGCCGCGTCGGCGGTCTTGGTGAGCGGCTTCTCGCAGAACACCGGCTTGCCTGCCTCGATCGTCTTGATCAGATCGGCCTCGTGGAACTGACCGCCGCTGGTGATCATCACGGCGTCGACGTCCGCGGCGCCGATCAGCTCGTCCGTGGAGGCGTACACCGCCGCGCCGAGCGGTCCGGCGACCGCGGCGGCATTGGCGGCGTCCACGTCGAACACCGCGACCACCTGGCCACCGGCCAGCTCGTTGACGATCCGGTCGATGTGGGCCTTGCCCATCCCTCCCGGGCCGATGATGCCGATGCGAACGGTCATGGTCGATCTCCCTTGATCGAGGCTGATCAGATCTCAGAGCAGGCCGAGACCGACCGACGCCAGGTACTGGCGGGTCATCACGGCGTTGGGCAGCGGCAGGCGCGGGTCGCAGGGGTACAGGTCCTGCTCGCACACGACGTACATGTCCTTGTCCAGGTCGGCGAGCGCGTCGACCAGCTCCTGCATGTCGGGCGCACCGGCCGGCGGACGCACCGAGGCGCCGGCAGCGACGGCCTTGACGAACGGCCAGTCCTCGTCGTGGGCCTGCTTGGTGATGTCCTCGTCGAACGCCTTGATGTGCACGTACGCGATCCGCTCGGGGTACTTCTTGATCATCTCGATCGGGTCGCCGCCGCCGTAGACGATGTGGCCGGTGTCCAGGCACAGGTTGACGTAGGTCGGGTCGGTCGCGGCGAAGATCTTGTCGATGTCCTCGGGGGTCTCGATGTGCGAGTCGCCGTGCGGGTGCAGCGCCATCTTGAGGCCGTACTCGTCGAGCAGGATCTGCCCGAGCCGGTTGGCGTTGTCCACGTAGGCCTTCCAGTTGTCCCCGGTCAGCACGCGCTCGTCGGTGAAGTCGCCGGTGTGCTCGTCGCGGAACATCGGGGGCAGGTGGACGATGTACTCCGCGCCGACGGCGGCGTGGGTCTCGGCGACCTGGCGGAAGAAGGCCTCGGTCTCGGCCCACACCTCGGGCTTGTGCAGGATGCCCCACCCGGTGCCGGCGACCACCTTGAAGCCGAACTCGTCCATCACCTTCTGGAGCTCCTTGGGGTCCTTCGGGAAGTACCCGAACGGCCCGGTCTCCATCAGCTCGAAGCCCGCCTCGGCCATCTCGGCCAGTGCGGTCCGCCACGGGATCTGCTGCGGGTCCTCCGGGAACCAGACGCCCCACTGGTCCGGGCAGACCCCGATCGCCAGCTTCGAGTACCGAGGATCGGTGTTGCGCGCCTTGCTCATGTGTTCCTCTTCCCTGGGTGGTGTGAGCGTGCGGGCACTCCCGGCCGGGGCTCACCTTCCTGGCCGGGTGCACTGAGACAGGTGGTTGCCGACGCAGCGCCGAGGCGCGGGCCGCTGCCCGTCCTCGGGTGGCGCAGAAGCGCGAGAGCCACGTCGTCCTCGACTCCCCCCGGGTCCCACGCTGGACCCGGACTCGGCCGCCTCCCGGCGGCCGGATGGCCGCCGGACCCGGGCGCTCGGTCGGGTGTCGCACGCGCCGCCCCGGGTTCGTGCTCATCGTTATCCGCGACCGCATGGGCTGTCAAGAATATGTCTGGACATACGTTCGTCTGCGTTCGAGGAAGCGGCGAGAACGGCGGGACGGGACCCGGGTCGCGGGGCCTTGGTCCCACCGACCGGCCGGGCCCCCGACGTCCTCAGGCGGATGGTGCGGGCCCCACCGAGCCGCGCACCACGAGCCGCGGTGGGACGAGCTCGAGACCGCCCGCCCGCGACGCCACGCCGTCGCCGTCACCCTCGCCCCGAGCGCCGACCGGGCTGCCGGCCCCGCGGGCGACGAGCAGCGCGCGGGCGGCCCGTTCGCCGATCTCCCGCGACGCGAGGTCCACGCTCGCCAGGTCGATGTGCCGCAACCCGGCGAGGTGGGTGTTGTCGTACCCGATCACGGACAGGTCGTCGGGCACCGACAGCCCGAGGTCGCGCGCGGCGGACATCGCGCCGAGCGCCGTCATGTCGTTGTAGCAGACCACCGCCGTCGGCCGCGGGCTCGAGCCGAGCAGCCGGATCGCGGCGCGGTACCCGCCGTCCTCGGTGGGTTCGTCGACCTCGACCGCGACGTGCTCGTCGAGGCCGACGGCGCTCATCGACCGGCGATAGGCGTCCAGCCGGATCCGGCCGACCGTGGTCGAGGTGACGCCGACCGCGGCGATCCGACGGTGCCCGAGGGCCACGAGGTGCTCGACCGCCAAGCGGTCCCCGACCGCGTCGTCCGCGGCGACGGTCAGGACGCCGGGCAGGTCGAGGTCGCGGTTGCCGAGCACCACGGTGGGCAGCGCACGGGCCACCTCCTCGATCGCCCGCGACGGCTGCAGCGAGCCGACCAGCACGATCCCGTCCGCGCGCATCTCGAGCATGCTGCGCACGAACGTCTCGCCGCCGGCGACGTCCAGTCGGTGGTCGGCGAGCAGCACCTGCAGGCCCGCGCGGCCGAGCACGCTCTGCAGGCCCTCGAGCGCGCCGAGGTACCACGGGTTGCGCAGGTCGTCCACGAGGACGCCGACCGCGCGCGCCCGCGACTCGGACAGCGCCCGGGCCGCGGCGTGCGGCCGGTAGCCGAGCTCCTCGATCGCTGCGAGCACCGCGGCCCGGCGTTCGGGGCTGACGTGCGGCGAGTCGCGCAGCACGAGGGAGACCAGGGACTTCGACACCCCGGCCCGCTCGGCGACCGTGCGGATCGTCGGTCCAGGCACCGCCCCTCCCTCCGTACGACGGCCTTGACACTACCGCCTCCGGCCTCTAGTTTGGACGATCGATGGACCGGTCCACAAGCGATCGGTCGGCATCGACCCACCTCGCTCACCGTCGCGCCCGGAAGGGATCCCGTGCACAGGTTCGCCCTCGTCGGCGCCGGCTTCATCGGCGCGGTCCACGCGCGCTCCCTCGCCGCGCACCCCGGCGTCGAGCTGCGGACCGTCGCGGACCCCGACCTCGCCCGGGCGCGCGCGCTGGCCGCCGGCACCGGCGCCGCGGCCACGGCCGACGTGGCGACCGTCTTCGCCGACCCCCAGGTCGACGCCGTCCTGATCGCGTCCTCGACCGACACCCACGCCGCCGTGCTGCACGCCGCCGCGCGCGCGGACAAGGCCGTGCTGTGCGAGAAGCCGATCGACCTGTCGCTGGCCACCGCCGAGCGCGCGGTCGACGCCGTGCGGGCCTCGGGCATCCCGGCCATGGTCGACTTCAACCGACGGTTCGACGCCAACCACCGTGCGCTGCACGACGCGGTCCGCGCCGGCGAGGTCGGCGCCGTGGAGCTCGTCCAGATGACCAGCCGCGGACCGTCGCTTCCCCCGCTGTCCTACCTCGCGGTCTCCGGCGGCCAGCTGCGCGACCAGACGGTGCACTTCTTCGACCTGCTGCGCTGGATCACCGGGCTCGAGCCGGTCGAGGTCTACGTCGCCGGGGCAGCGCTCGCGGACCCGGCGGTCGCCGACGTCCCCGACGTCGACACGTCGGTCGCGACCCTGCGCCTGAGCAACGGCGCCCTGTGCCAGATCGACTCCGCACGCCGGACCGCCTACGGCTACGACGAGCGGATCGAGGTGGCCGGCTCCGCAGGCATGGTCGAGTCCGGCCGCGTCCGGACCGGCGCCGTGTCCCGGTACACGACCGGCACCGTGACGAGCACCGGCATCGACACCGGCTGGTTCGAACGGATGGCCGCGACGTACCCCGCGGCGCTCGACGCGTTCGTGTCGGCCCTCGACGCGGGCGTCGCACCCGAGCCGTCGCTCGAGGACGGGCTGATCGCGCAGCGCGTCGCCGAGGCCGCCACCGAGTCCCTGCGCACCGGGCGACCGGTCCGCATCGAGCACTGACCCGTCCGCGAGGAGGACCCATGCGCATCGCCCTCGTCGGCGCCGGCCAGATCGGCGCGGCCCACGCGCGCCGCCTGGTCGCGCTCGACGCCGTGACCGAGCTCCTGGTGGCCGACGGCGACCCCGACCGCGCGGCGGCCCTCGCCGCCATCAGCCCGAAGGCCACTCACGTCTCGGCCGACGACGCGTTCGGCGCGGGCGTCGACGGCGTGGTGATCACTGCGAACACGTCCGCCCACGCTCCGCTGCTGCACCGCGCGCTCGACGCGGGTGTCGCGGTGTTCACCGAGAAGCCGATCGCGCTCGACGTGCCCACGACGCGCGCGGTCGTCGAGCACGCCGCCGCCCGCCCCGACGTGCCCGTGCAGATCGGCTTCCAGCGCCGGTTCGACGCCGGCTACCTCGCCGCACGGGACGCGTACCGGAGCGGGTCGCTGGGGTTCGTGCACACCGTGCACGCGACCACGTACGACGTGTCTCCCCCGCCCGCGGCCTACATCCCGACCTCGGGCGGGCTGTTCAAGGACTGCTCGATCCACGACGTCGATGCGATCGCATGGCTCACCGGGCGGCAGGCCGTCTCGGTCTGGGGCACCGGCTCGAACATGGGCGCGGACTTCTTCCGCGACGGCGGCGACGTGGACACCTGCAACGCGCTGATCACCTACGACGACGAGATGACCGCGCTGGTCTCCGCGACGCGCTACCACGGCTCGGGTCACGACGTCCGCCTCGAGCTGCACGGGTCGGCCGACTCCCGGTTCGTGGGGCTCGACGACCGCGCGCCGCTGGTCACCGCCGAGGACCCGGCCGCCCTGTCCTGGACCCCGGCCGAGCCCTACCAGACCTACCACCAGCGCTTCGAGGCCGCGTACCGGGCCGAGCTCGCCACGTTCGTGGACGTCGCGGCCGGTCGGGCCCCGAGCCCGTGCACGCCGGCCGAGGCGCTCGAGGCGCTGTACGTCGCCGAGGCGTGCGGCATCTCGATGCGCGAGCACCGCCCCGTCACCATCGCCGAGATCCGCGAGAGCTGAAGGAGTCCCCATGACACGCATCGGCGTCGGCCTCATCTCGGCCGGCTGGATGGGCACCGTGCACTCGCGCGGCTACCTCGCGGTAGGTGACAAGTACCCCGAGCTCGGCGTCTCGCCCGAGCTCGTCGTGGTCGCCGACACGGTCGAGGCCAACTCCCAGCGGCTGGTCGACCGGCTCGGCTACACCCGCAGCACCACCGACTACCGCGAGGTGCTCGCCGACCCCGCCGTCGACGTCGTCTCGATCGCCGCCCCGAACTTCCTGCACAAGGAGTTCGCCCTGGCCGCGGCCGCCGCCGGCAAGCCGTTCTGGATCGAGAAGCCGATGGGCGCCGGCCTGGCGGACTCGCGCGCGATCGCCGCGGCGGTCGACGCCGCCGAGCTGGTGACCGCAGTGGGGTTCAACTACCGGCACGCCCCGGCCGTCCACCACCTGCGCGAGCTCGTCCGCAGCGGACGGCTCGGCCGGGTCACCAACGTGCGGGTCCGGCTCGACGCCGACTACTCGGCGGACCCGACCGGGCCGCGCACCTGGCGGTTCGTCAAGGCCCAGGCCGGCAGCGGGGTCCTCGGCGACCTGCTCAGCCACGGCTTCGACCTCGCCCAGTACGTGCTCGCCGACCCCGTGACCGAGGTCTCGGCGATCACCGCGACGTTCATCCCGGAGCGTCCCGAGGTGGCCGTCGGCGGCGTCGGCCACCAGGTCCGGGCCGCCGCGGGCGCACCGATGCTTCCGGTCGAGAACGAGGACTGGGCCGCGGTCCACACCCGCTTCGCGTCGGGCACCGTCGGCACCTTCGAGTCGTCGCGGGTCGCGGTCGGGCCGCGGTGCGAGTACTCGATCGCGGTCTACGGCACCCGCGGCTCGGCGGTCTGGGACTTCGAGCGGATGAACGAGCTCGCCGTCTGCCTCGGCGACGAGGGCCGGTACGGCTACACGCGCGTGCTCACCGACCCGTCGATGGGTGCCTTCGGGCGCTTCCAGGTGGGCGCCGGGATGGGGCTCAGCTTCGACGACCTCAAGGTGATCGAGGCCGCGCTGTTCCTGGAGTCGGTGCTGACCGGCGAGCAGAAGGCCCCCTCGGTGGCCGACGGCCTCGCCGCCGCCGAGGTCGCGCACGCGGCCGAGGAGTCCGCGGCCGACGGCTCGTGGCGCGACGTGCCCGCGCCGACCGGGCGGACCACCTTCGCGAGCTGAGCCACGCACACGTCGAGGGCCCCGGACCGCGACGGTCCGGGGGCCACGACGCGGGCGGGGCGGGTGCGGCCAGCCCCCCCCCGCCCGCCCCCCCCCCCCCCCCGGCCCCGGCCCCCCCCCCCGCGGCCGGGCCGGCTCCGGCACGCCCACCACCGGCGCCCGGATGCGGACGGGGCCCCGCCGAGCTCGGCAGGGCCCCGTCGCGCCGAGCCGGCTATCTGTTCTTGCGCTCGTCGATGATGATCGCGACGACGATGATCAGACCCTTGACGACCTGCTGCCAGAACGGCGAGACGTTCAGCAGGTCCAGGCCGTTGTTGATCGAGCCGATGATCAGAGCACCGACGACCGAGCCCCAGATGGTGCCGATGCCGCCGGCGAAGCTCGTGCCACCGATGACGGTCGCGGCGATGACGTCGAGCTCGAGGCCCGTGCCCAGCGTCGGGTTGCCGGAACCGATCCGGGCCGAGAGCACCAGGCCCGCGAGGCCGGCGAGGGTGCCGATGAACACGTAGATGCCGAGCTTGACCCGGTCGATGTTGATGCCGGAGACCCGTGCCGCCTGCTCGTTGCCGCCGATCGCATAGGTGTAGCGGCCGAAGCGGGTCCGGTTGAGCATGACCGAGGCGATCAGCACGACGATCGCGAACAGCAGGATCGGGACCGGGACGCCGAGCAGCGAGCCCTGGCCGATCCAGTTGTAGCCGTCCTTGAGGGTCGAGATCGGGCGACCGTTGGAGAAGATGTAGGCGGCGCCACGACCTGCGGTCATCATGCCGAGGGTCGCGATGAACGGCGCGATCTTGAACTTGGTGATCAAGAATCCGTTCACGAAGCCTGCCCCGGCACCCACCGCGAGGCCGGCCAGGACGGCGACGATCACGGGGACGTCGAGACCGGGGAACTTGATCACCGCGGCGTCGGCGGTCTGGGCCAGGCTCGCGCCGACGACCGCCGACATCGCCACGATCGAGCCGACCGACAGGTCGATGCCGAGCGTGATGATGACGAAGACCATGCCGGCCGCGATGATGCCGATCGCGGAGACCTGGCGGATCACGTTGATCAGGTTCTGCGTCTTGATGAAGGCGCCGTCGGTCAGGATCGTCAGCAGGATGACCAGGCCGATCAGGATCAGGACGATCAGGTACTTCTTGGCGAAGGCGCCCAGGTTGAACCGCGCAGCGGTCGAGCTCGGAGCCTCAGCCGGGGCATTGGTGGTGGTGGACATCAGTTTCCCTCTCAGGCCGCGGCTTCGGTGCCGGTGGCGAGTTGCATGATCTTGTCCTGCGTGGCCTCGGCGCGGGGCACCTCGCCAGTGACCTCGCCCTCGTGCATGACCAGGACCCGGTCGCTCATCCCGAGGATCTCCGGCATCTCGGAGGAGACCATCAAGATCGCCTTGCCCTCCTTGGCCATGGTCGAGATGAGCCGGTGGATCTCCGACTTCGCGCCGACGTCGATACCCCGCGTCGGCTCGTCGATCATCAGGATGTCGGGCAGGGTCAGCAGCCAGCGCGAGACGAGCACCTTCTGCTGGTTGCCGCCGGACAGGTTCTTGATCAGCTGGTCCAGGCTCGGAGTCTTGATCGCGAGCGCCTTGCGCTGCTCCTCCGCGGCCTCCTCCAGGCGCTTGGCGTCGACGAAGCCGCCCGGGCTGTAGCGACGCAGCGCGGCGGCGAGCATGTTGTCCCGCACCGAGAGCACGCCCATGATCCCGGTCGCGCGCCGATCCTCGGTCAGCAGGGCCATCCCGGCGTTGATCGCGTCCTTCGGCTGCTTGATCTGCACGGGCTTCCCGTCGACCAGGATCTCGCCCGACTCGGCCCGGTGGACCCCGAAGATCGTCTCCAGCACCTCGGTGCGACCGGCGCCGACCAGCCCGGCCAGGCCGAGGATCTCGCCGCGACGCAGCGTGAACGACACGTCCTTGACCAGCCGGCCACGGTTGAGGTTCTTCACCTCCAGGAGCACCTCGCCGATCTCGGCGTGCTCCTTGGGGAACATCTGGGTCAGCTCGCGACCGACCATCGCGGTGATCAGCGACTGCTGGGTCATCTCCGCGGTGGACTGGGTCAGCACCCACTGCCCGTCCCGGAAGATCGTGACCTCGTCGGCGATCTGGAAGATCTCGTCCATCTTGTGGCTGATGTAGATGATCGCGGTCCCGCGGTCCCGCAGCCGGCGGATCATCGCGAACAGCAGGTCGACCTCACGCTCGGTGATCGCCGAGGTGGGCTCGTCCATGATGATCACCTTGGCGTCGTAGGAGATCGCCTTCGCGATCTCCACGAGCTGCATGCTGGCGACCGTCAGGGCCTTCATCTGCATGCCCGGGTTCAGCGGGATGTTCCACTCGTCGAACAGCTCCTGCGCCATGCGGCGCATCAGGGCCTTGTCGACCAGCTTGAACCGGTTGAGCGGCTCGCGACCGAGGTAGATGTTCTCGGCCACGGTCATCTCGGGCACCGGGGACAGCTCCTGGTGGATCATCGAGATCCCCAGGTTCAGGCCGCCCTTGGTGTCGTGGACCTCGACCTCACGGCCTTCGAGCGTCACCGTGCCGGAGTCCTTCTGGTACATCCCGATCAGGACCTTCATCAGCGTGGACTTGCCTGCGCCGTTCTCGCCCATCAGCGCGTGCACGGTGCCCGCACGCACATCCAGCTTCACGTCGTCCAGCGCGACCACACCGGGGAAGGTCTTCGTGATGTTCGCCATCCGGAGGATGAACTCGTCTGCCATGACGCCTCACGTCTTCGTTCTGGCGCACGACAGGACATCAGGCCATGTCGTGCGGGTACAGGAGGACACTGCTCCCGGCAGCGGGGCCGGGGCAAGTGCCGCGGGTCATGGGCGTCGTGCGCCCACGCCGAGGGGCCGTCGGCCCCGGGGGGAAGCTCCCCGGGGGAGGGACATGAGCCCCTCCCCCGGGGTCGTGCTCACTGGAAGTCGGCCATGTTGTCCGGCGTCACCAGCTGGTAGGGGATGTCGACGTAGTCGTCGACGATCCCGCCACCGATGAGGGTCATGGCGGCATCGACGCCGCCCGCGCCCTGACCGGCCGCGTCCTGGAAGACCGTCACCGAGAGCTCGCCGGCCTCCATCGAGGCGAGAGCGTCGGAGGTCGCGTCCACGCCGCCGACCAGGATGCCGTCCGCACCGAGCGAGATGCCGGCGGCCTTGATCGCGTTGATCGCACCGAGCGCCATCTCGTCGTTGTTCGCGCAGACGACCTTGATGTCGTCACCGGACTGGATCCAGTTCTCCATGATGTTCTGGCCCTCTTCGCGGTACCAGTTGCCGGCCTGCTCCTTGGTGACGGTCATGCCGGGGTTCTCGTCCACGACGTCCTTGCAGCCCTGGGTGCGCTGCACGGCGGCCTCGTTGGCCGGGTCACCGATCAGGATGACGACGTTGCCCTCGCCACCGGCCATCTCCGCGAGCGCCTGCATCTCGACCGTGCCCGCGTAGAGCGAGTCGGAGCCGACGTAGGGCACACCGGCCGGCAGGTCGGACGGCTTGCGGTTCACGTACACCAGCGGGACGCCGGCGTCCTGCGCGGCCTGCGTCATCGGGCCGGCCGCGTCGGTGTCGACCGGGATCACGAGGATCGCGTCGACGCCCTGGGCGATGAAGTTCTCGACCTGGCCGAGCTGGGTGTCGGTCTGCTCGTCAGCCGCCACCACGTTCAGGGTCACGCCGAGCTCGTCGGCCTTGGACTGCATCGCGTCGGCGACGGTCTGCAGGAACTGGTCAAGGATCGGGAAGGTGGCGCCGATCGTGACATCGCCACCGCCCGAACCGCCGGTGGAGTCGCTCGACGACGTGTCCGAGCCTCCGCCGTCAGTGCTCGAGCAACCCACCAGCAGGAAGGCTGCTGCCGCGAACGCGGCGAGCGCCTTGAATCCACGCCTCTTGATCACCGTTGGTCCTTTCCTCTTTGAAGGGACGCGACCCGGGCCCACCGAGCTGACTCGGTACTTCGGACCCCACGAGCTCCGGCAGTCCCGGAGCCGCGCCACGCGATCGCTCGTTGCCGAGACTAGCGAACCTGTCCGGATGAGACAATGTACTGACATTAAAACGTTACCTTCTGTGACCCCACTCACATCCGGACAGGTCGACGGACCCCGCGCGACGGGTCCGGCGGGGTCCGTCGGCAGCCTGACGACCCCCGGGCAGGCCAAGGCCCGGGCCCCGCTCGTGGTCCGGGGCCCGGGCTCTGACCTGCGGTTCGACTACTTCTGGGCGTCGCCCGAGAAGTGGAACGAGACGCCGCCGGTGGTCCGCGGCCAGCGCTGGGTGATGACCTTGCCGCGGGTGTAGAACTTCACACCCTCGGGGCCGTAGATGTGCGTCTCGCCGACCAGCGACTCCTTCCAGCCACCGAAGGAGTGCCAGGCCACCGGCACCGGGATCGGCACGTTGACGCCGACCATGCCGGCCTCGACGCCCCGGGTGAAGGTCCGGGCGGCCTCGCCGGACGAGGTGAAGATCGCCGAGCCGTTGCCGAACTCGTGGCCGTTGATCAGCGCGAGGCCCTCCTCGAGGCCCGAGACCCGGATGATCTCCAGGGTCGGCCCGAACAGCTCCTCCTGGTTCACCCGCATGCCCGGGCGGACCTTGTCGATCAGGGTCGGGCCGAGCCAGTTGCCGCCCTCGTAGCCCTCGACCGTGAAGTTGCGCCCGTCGACCAGGATCTCGGCGCCTTCCTCCTCCGCAGAGGTGATCAGGCCCGTGATGCGCTCCACGGCGTCCTTGGTGATGATCGCGCCCATGTCGGCGTCGGGCGTCATGCCCTCGGCGACCTTGACGGCCTTGGCCTTCTCGACGAGCTTGGCGACCAGCTCGTCGGCGATCTCCTCCTGCACGACCGCGACCGGCAGCGCCATGCACCGCTCGCCGGCGGCACCGTAGGCGGCCGCGATGAGGTTGTTCGCCGTCGACTCGAGGTCGGCGTCGGCCAGCACCAGACCGTGGTTCTTCGCCGCGCCGAGCGCCTGGACACGCTTGCCGTGCTTGGTCCCGGTCTCGAAGATGATCTTCGCCGTGGTGGTCGCGCCGACGAACGAGATCGCGTCGATGTCCGGGTGCGTGAGCAGCCGCGAGATCACCGAGCGGTCGCCGTGCACGACGTTGAACACGCCGTCGGGCAGGCCGGCCTTCTTCCACAGCTTGGCCAGCAGCATGCCGGCGCCGGGGTCGCGGGTCGGCGGCTTGAGGATGAAGGCGTTGCCGGTCGCGATCGCCACCGGCGACATCCACAGCGGGATCATCACCGGGAAGTTGAACGGCGTGATGCCTGCGACGACGCCCACCGGCTGGCGGAACGAGTACACGTCGATCCCGGTGGCGGCCTGGTCGGAGAACTCGCCCTTGAGCAGCGTCGGGATGCTGCAGGCGAACTCGGCGACCTCGAGGCCGCGACCGACCTCACCCTTGGCGTCGGAGAACACCTTGCCGTGCTCACGGACGACGATCTCGGCGATCTCGTCGGTGTGCTCGACGAGCAGCTCGCGGAACCGGAAGAGGATCGCGGTGCGCTTGGCCAGCGACACCTGGGACCACGTCTCCGAGGCCTTCTTGGCCGAGGCGATGATCGCCTCGACGTCCTCCGGCGTGGCGTGCACGACCTCGCCGATGACCTCGCCGGTCGCGGGGTTCTCGAGCGGGGACGTCTTCTCGTAGTGGCCCTCGTAGGGCTCACCATCCATCCAGTTGGCGGTCAGGCTGGTCATTCGGGGTTCTCCTTCACTCATGGGTCGGTCTGCGGGTCGGCGGTCTCGGCCGCTCTCACAGGTAGTGGCGCTGCGCGGTCCGCGCCTCGTCGTACTCGCGCTTGGCACGCTGGGTGGACTCCAGCGTGGAGATCTCCGAGACCGGCACGTCCCACCAGCCGGTACCCGGCGGGTTCGGGCCGAGCAGGTCGGTCTCGATGTGGATGAGGGTCACCCGGTCTGCGGCGACCGCCTCGGCGTAGGCCTTGCGGAACCCGTCGACGCCCTCCGCCCGGATGACGTTCGCGCCGAGGCTCTCCGCGTTGAGCGCGAAGTCCACCGGCAGCCGGTCGCCGTCCAGCTCACCGGTCTCCGGGTTGCGCATCCGGTACTTGGTGCCGAACCGCTGCGATCCGCGGGACTCCGACAGCGCGCCGATCGACGCGAAGCCGTGGTTCTGCAGCAGGACGTAGATGACCTTGATGCCCTCGGCCACCGCGGTGAGGATCTCGGTGGGCATCATCTGCCAGCCGCCGTCACCGACGATCGCCACGACCTCGGCCTCGGGCCGGGCGAGCTTGGCCCCGATCGCGGCCGGCACCTCGTAGCCCATGCACGAGTAGCCGTACTCGAGGTGGTAGCCGACCGGGGTCTTCGCCCGCCACAGGCACTGCAGGTCGCCGGGCTGGGAGCCGGCCGCGTTGATCAGGATGTCCTCGTCGCCCATCAGCTCGTTGAGCGCGCCGAACACCTCGGTCTGCGCGGGCAGCGGCCCGTGGTCGCGGTGGTAGCAGATCTCGGTCTGCTCGGCCCAGGCCGCGACCTCGGAGGTCGCCTTCGCCTGCCACTCCTGCGGCGCGGTGTAGCCCGCGAGCGCGTCGGTGAGCGCGACCAGCGCCTCCTTGGCGTCCGCCACGACCATGGTCGCCGCGTGCTTCGCCGCGTCGAACGACGCGACGTTGACGTTGACGAAGCGCACGTCGGGGTTGCCGAACACGGTGTGGCTCGCGGTGGTGAAGTCGGTGTACCGGGTGCCGATGCCGATGATCACGTCGGCCTCGGCGGCCATCGCGTTCGCCGAGCCGGCACCCGTCGACCCGACGCCGCCGACGGCCTGCGGGTGGTCCCAGTTGATCGCGCCCTTGCCGGCCTGGGTGTCGGACACCGGGATGCCGGTCGCCGACGCGAACGCGCGCAGCTCGGCCGAGGCACCCGAGTAGATCGTGCCGCCGCCGCAGACCACGAGCGGCTTCGAGGCCGAACGGATCACCTCGACCGCACGGGCCAGCTGGGCCGGCTGCGCCGCCGGCCGCCCGATGTGCCACACCCGGTCCGCGAAGAACTCGACCGGCCAGTCGTAGGCCTCGGCCTGCACGTCCTGCGGCAGCGCCACGGTCACGGCACCGGTCTCGACCGGGTCGGTGAGGACGCGCATCGCCTGCGGGAGCGAGGCGATCAGCTGGTCGGGGCGCCAGATCCGGTCGAAGAACCGCGACACCGGCCGGAACGCGTCGTTGACGGACACGTCCGGACCGAGCGGGTACTCGAGCTGCTGGAGCACCGGGTCCGGCACCCGGTTGGCGAAGATGTCCGACGGCAGCAGCAGGACCGGGATGTGGTCGACGGTCGCGAGCGCGGCGCCGGTGATCATGTTGGTCGCGCCCGGGCCGATCGAGGAGGTCACGGCGTAGACCTGCAGCCGGTCCTTGGTGCGGGCGTACGACACCGCGGTGTGCACCATGGCCTGCTCGTTGCGGCCGAGCAGGTAGGGCAGCTCGTCCGGGCCGTGCTCGCCGAGCGCCGAGCCGGGCCCGTAGCCCGCCTCGGCCGCCTCGCGGCGCGCCTGCAGCAGTCCCTGGCCCAGGCCCGCCACGTTCCCGTGACCGAAGATGCCGAAGATGCCGGCGAACAGCTTCTGGCGCTCACCGTCCCGCTCGGTCCACTGGTGGGCCAGGAAGCGGACCACGGCCTGGCCGACGGTCAGGCGCACGGTTGCTGCGGAGTCGTTCATGTGGTGTCCCTCAGTGGGTCGGGGCGTCGTCGTCGACGCCGAGCGGGTCGGGGGTCGGGCAGGGCAGGCGCGGGTCGACCTGCTGGGTCTCCCAGGTCTGCCGCACCCAGGTGACGGCGGGGTCGTCGACGGCGAGCCAGCGCCCGTCCTCGGACGGGCCCGCCATGACGTTGAGGTAGTAGAGGTCGTAGCCCGGGGCAGCCATGCACGGGCCGTGGAAGCCGTGCGGCACCAGCGCGGTGTCGCCCGTGCGCACCTCGGCGAACACCTCGATCGGCCGCCCGGGCGTGCCGTAGGTGCGGTGGTACCCGACCCCGGGGCCGTCCGGGCCGTCCGCCACCTCGAAGTAGTAGATCTCCTCGAGCGCCCGCTCGTCCTCGCCGTGCTCGTCGTGCTTGTGCGGCGGGTAGGACGACCAGTTGCCGCCGGGCGTGACCACCTCGCAGGTCAGCAGGTGGTCCACCTCGACGTCGGTCGCGATCGTGAAGTTGTTGACCTGGCGGCTGCACGACCCGGCGCCACGCAGGTCGACCCGCACCTGCTCCTTGGGGACGTGGCGCAGCGGCAGCACCCTGCTCGCCCTCGACGTGCCGACCGCGACCCGTGCACCCGCGCCGCTGAGCGTCACGGTCGAGCCGACCGGGAGGTAGGCGAAGTCGGTGGGGCCGGCGAACACGCCGGGGCGCCCGGCGAGGTCGATCTCCGCGGCCTCCGGCCCGGTCACCGAGAGGTGGGCACCCCCGCGCAACGGCACCACGACGGCCTCGCGCCCGTCGAGCTCGACGGTCCACTCGTCCCCCGCGGCGAGCTCGCGCACCTCGAGACCGCTCCAGCCCCACCCCGCGGACTCGGGGGTCACGGCGCAGACCGCTTCCCCGGCCGCCGGGTCTCCGGCGCGGCGGACCAGACGCTCGGTGTCGCTCATCGGACCATGACTCCTTCCGGTCGGGCGCCCAGGAGCGCCACGGCACTGTCGACGGCGGCGACGACGTCGCCGTCCGGCGGGTAGAGCAGCGAGCGGCCGATCGTCAGACCGCGCACCGTGGGCAGCGCGAGCGCGGCCGCCCAGTCCGGCAGCGGCGCCCCGCCGTCGGGCACGTCGCCGCCGAGGACGAACGTGGGGAGCGTCGTCGCGGCGAGCACCCGGGCCATGTCCGGGACGAACGGGAGCTTGAGCCAGGTGAACGCGGAGGTCCTGCCGAGCCCCGAGGCGATCGCGATCGACCGGATCACGGCCTCGGCGTCGAGGACGTTGCGGACCCGGCCGTCGGACCGGGTGCTCCAGAACGGCTCGATCATCGCGACCAGGCCACGCTCGGCGAGCCCGTCGACCGCGCTCGCGCACGCCTCGAGCGTCGCGACCGACGCCGGGTCGTCCGGGTCGATGCGGAGCAGCATCTTGCCGCCGTCCAGACCCGCGGCGGCGATCCCCTTCGGGTCGTACCCGGTGAAGCGGTCGTCGAGCTCGAAGGTCGCGCCCGCGACACCGCCCCGGTTCATCGAGCCGAGCACGAGCTTGCCCTCGAGGGCCCCGAGCATGGTGAGGTCCTCGACGAGGTCCGCCGAGCCGAGGAAGCCGTGCACGCCCGGGCGCGCGAGCGCCACCCGGACCCGGCTGAGCAGGTCCCAGCGGTCGGCCATGGCCATGGCGTCGTGGCCCGCGGCGAGCGCACCCCGCGCGGGGTGGTCGGCCGCGATGATCAGCAGGCGTTCCCCGGCGGCGAGCCCCGGGAACGGCGTCCTGGCCGCGAGGCGCGCGGCGATCCGGGCCGGGTCGGTCATCCGCACCTCGGTCAGCCCGGCGCGGTCCTCGACGAAACCGGTGCCCATCACCGCACCCCCCGCTGCTGTGGTGGCATCCCCGAGGCGAGCATCGCGTCGACCTCGGCTGCGGTCGGCATGGCACCCGAGCACTCCAGGCGCGAGGCGACGATCGCGCCCGCAGCCGAGGCGTACTCGATCGTGCGACGCAGCGACCAGCCCTCGAGCAGGCCGTGGCACAGCGCGCCGCCGAACCCGTCGCCGGCACCGAGCCCGTTGACCACCTCGACCACGGTCGGCTCCACGAAGACCCGCTCCGAGCGGGTCTTGGCGAGCACGCCCCGCGGACCCTGCTTGACGACCGCGAGGTCGACGCCGTGGTCCAGGAGGGCGTCCGCGGCACGGTCCGGGTCGGTCTCGCCGACCGCGACCAGGCACTCCTCGCCGTTGCCGACCGCGACGTCGACCTGCCCGAGCACCGCGGCGACCTCGTCGTGCGCGTGCTGCTCGGAGTCCCAGAACATCGGCCGGTAGTCGAGGTCGAGCACGGTGAGCCCGCGGGTGCGCGCGGCGAGCGCGGCCAGGTGCGCCGAGCGGCTCGGCTCCGCGGACAGCCCGCTCGCGGTGAACCACAGCAGCCGGACCTCGGCGACCAGGTCGACCGGCACGTCCTGCGGCCGCAGGCGCAGGTCGGGTGCGCTCGGCGCGCGGTAGAAGCGGAGCGGGAAGGAGTCCGGCGGGAAGATCTCGCAGAAGGTCACCGGGGTGTGCAGGTCGGGCACCACGACCACGTGCGAGTCGTCGACGCCGAAGTCGCGGATGGCCTGGCGCACGAACCGGCCGAACGGGTCGTCGCCGACGCCGGTGAGGACCGCTGCCGAGTGGCCGAGACGCGCGATCGCGACCGCGACGTTGGTCGGGCTGCCGCCGAGGAACTTGCCGAACGTCTGCACGTCCTCGAGGTGGACACCGGTCTGCAGCGGGTACAGGTCGACGCCGCTGCGCCCCACGGTGAGCACCTCGGGGGTTCGGACGCCGGTCACCGCTCCTCCTGTCCGTGCGCGCTGTCCGCCGCGTCGCGGGTCGGGCCGCAGACCCGAGCGCCCGGCTCGTTCCGGGATGTCACGACGATGCACCGTGGATGGCCGTCTCGTCAAGTGTTTGTCAGGACATATCTTCATCCGGACGTGCTGTCAGTACTGCGCTATGCTCACGGATCAGGTGCGGTCCGCGACGATGCGGGCCGACACGCCTTGTTGCCGAGGGAGGCATCCGTGCCGCAGCCGTTGCGCATCGAGCTCGACCGGACCAGCCCGGTGCCGCTCTACCACCAGGTCGCCCAGGCCATCCAGGCTGCGATCGACGACGGTCGACTCGCGCCGGGCGAGCTGCTCGAGAACGAGATCTCGCTCGCCAACCGCCTCGGCATCTCCCGGCCGACCGCTCGCCAGGCCCTGCGCGAGCTGGTCGACAAGGGCCAGCTGGTCCGTAAGCGCGGCGCCGGCACGCACGTCGCCCCGGCCCGGATCCGCCGGCCGGTCGACCTCACGTCGCTGTACGACGACCTCACCAAGAGCGGTCAGAAGCCGACCACCGAGGTGCTCGAGCACACCACGGTGCCGGCCCCGGTGGACGTCGCGCACGCCCTCGACATCCCGGAGGGGACGGAGGTCGTGATGATCCGCCGCCTGCGCCGGGCCGACGGCGACCCGATCGCCCTGATGACGAACTACCTGCCGATCGCGATCGCGCCGTCCCGCGAGGACCTCGAGGCGGACGGCCTGTACGACTGCCTGCGCGGCCGGGGCGTGAAGCCGCGGATCGCGAAGCAGCGGATCGGTGCGCGCACCGCGTCGGCCGCCGAGGCCCGGATGCTCGACGAGGCGCCCCGCGCGGCGCTGCTGACCATGGAGCGCACGGCGTTCGACGAGGCCGGCGCCGCCGTGGAGTTCGGCGCCCACATCTACCGCGCGTCGCGGTACTCGTTCGAGACGACGATGTTCGCGGGCTGATCGGCACACCTGCCCTCTGCCCGACGAACCCGCCCCGCGGCCCGATCCGCGGCCGCACCGGGCGCGACTCCGCGGACCGCGTCCGGGACTTCCGTCTCGCCTCAATATTTGTCAGGACATATGCTTGACATCAAGTGCTGTCCTGCTGTGGAATCTAGTCGTGCGCACCGCAAGGGTGCGGACGGGTTCCGCCAGGGCGGGCGGCCTCGTAGATGCGCGCAGCGGAGGACTCGATGACCCAGCTCGACATGGACCGGATCGCGGTCGACACCACCACCCCCTTGGGGCGGATGACCCAGGCGTTCCCGCAGACCGCCCTGTGGAACGACTCGGCGGACCCCACCCAGCTGCGGACGTCCATCTCGTTCGGCGCGGTCGGCGCCACCTGCAACCCGGTCATCGCGCTCGCCGCGATCAAGGCCGACCTGCCCCGGTGGACCGCCCGGCTGCGCGAGCTCGCCGACGAGCACCCGACGCTCGGCGAGTCCGAGCTCGGCTGGCTCGTGGTCGAGGAGCTCTCGGTCGACGCGGCCGAGCTGCTCGCGCCGATCTTCACCGAGCACAACGGCCGCAACGGACGCCTGTCGATCCAGACCGACCCGCGCCTGCACCGCGACCCGGTCGCGCTCGCCGACCAGGCGGAGCACTTCCACCACCTCGCGCCGAACATCATCGTCAAGCTGCCCGCCACGCGCGCCGGCATCGAGGCGATCGAAGAGGTCACCTACCGCGGCGTGAGCATCAACGCGACGGTGTCCTTCACGGTCCCGCAGGTCGTCGAGGTCGGCGCGGCGGTCGAGCGCGGGCTCGCCCGGCGCGAGGCCGAGGGCCTGCCGACCGAGCAGATGGGCCCGGTCGCGACCCTGATGGGTGGCCGGCTGGACGACTGGCTCAAGCACGTCGCCGCGAAGCGCGGGCTGCTGCTGAGCCCCGGCGTGCTCGAGTGGGCCGGCGTCGCCGCGATGAAGCGCGCCTACCAGATCTTCGCCGAGCGGGGCTACCGGACGCGGGTCCTCTCGGCCGCGTTCCGCAACCACCTCCAGCTCTCCGAGCTGGTCGGCGGCGACGTGGTGATCTCCCCGCCGTTCGGGTGGCAGAAGCTCATCAACGACAACGGCCTCGACCTGCCCTCGCGGATCGACGTGCCGGTGGACCAGGCGATCCTCGACGAGATCGCGGCGCGCATCCCGGACGAGTGGACCAAGGCCTACGAGCCGGACGGCATGACGATCGACGAGTTCGCCGACTTCGGGGCGACCCGCCGCACGCTGCGTCAGTTCCTCGACGCCGACGCCCAGCTGTCCGCGCTGGTCCGCGAGATCCTCGTGCCGAACCCCGACTGACCGGCGCCCCGGCGCCCTGAGACCTCCTCGGCCCGACGGCCGCTCGTCCCCTCGGGGGCGGGCGGCCGTCGGGTTGTCACGGAGGCCTGCGCGAGCGTCCCCGCCTCGGTGCCGTTCGCGCGCCGCCCGTCCGGCAACCTCAGGGCCGCGGCAGGATAAAGGTCGGCGACGGGATCTCGAGCTGGTCGACGACCTCCGCCTGCGGCACCCCGTCGACCATGGCGTGCACCGTGACCCGGTGGCCGCGCTCGCCCGCGACGAGCAGGCACCCGTCCACCACGGCGTGATGGCGCGGCCAGGCCGGTGTGGGGATCGTGCCCCGCGGCACGAGGCGACGACCCACGACGTCGACCACGGCGATCTCGTCCGGGCCGCGCACCCCCACGAACGCCCGGTCACCCTCGGGCGAGACCGTGACGTGCGCCGGCAGCGCGGGCGGTTCAGCGAGCTCGAGGCGATCGAGCGGCTCGACCCGTGCGGTCGTGGCGTCCCAGCCCAGCAGGTAGAGGGTCGCCGACAGCTCCCCGACCACCAGCAGGTCGCCGTCCCGGGTGACCGCAGCGTGCCGGGGCCCCGTGCCGAACGGCAGCCGACCCGCGATCTCGTCGACCGTGAGGACGCCGTCGGCGCCGGCCCGGTAGCGGCGCAGCTCGTCGGTGCCCAGGTCGAGCGCGAGCACGACGTCGTCCACCAGCACGGCCGAGTGCACGTGCGGGCCCGCCTGGCGCTCGTGCGGGCCGATGCCGGAGTGCTCGAAGATCTGCCCCACGCCGCCGGCGAACCCGCCGTCCGGGCTGAGCGGCACCGCGGCGAGCGACCCGCTGCTGTACTGCGCCACGTACAGCGTCCGTCCCGAGGGGTGCACGAGCAGGTGGCACGGGTCGCTGCCGCCCGACGTGATGCGTTCCCGCTCGACCAAGGAGCCGTCCGCTCCGACGGCGAGGGCCAGCACCATGCCCGGGGCCGTCTCCCCGACCGCGTAGAGCGTGGCGCCGTCCGGGCTCAGCGCGAGGTACGAGGGCGCGGGCACCTCAGCCACCTGCCGCGCGACGAGCCGGCCGGTGGCCGGATCGGTCTCGGCGTACCAGATGCCCTCACCGGTACCGACCGGAGTCCCGGCACCGTCCGCGGGATACGTCCCGATCCACAGCCTCATGGGTCCACCCTGGCAGGTCGGCTCACCGCCCGCGTACCCGGCTCGCCCGGGCACGAGAGTGCCGCGCGGCCCGACGACGACCGGGCCGCGCGGCACACGGAGGGGATCGGGTCAGCGGGTGCCGGCCCGCCGCTTGTTCACCAGGTCGAACGCGACCGCGAGGACCAGCACCAACCCCTTGACCACCTGCTGCCACGCCGGGTCGACGCGCATGATCGACAGACCCATGTTGAGCACGCCCATGATCAGCGCACCGACCATGACGCCGGAGACCCGCCCGATGCCGCCGCTGACGGACGTGCCACCGATGAAGCAGGCGGCGATCGCGTCGAGCTCGTACAGGTTGCCCGCCTGAGCGGTGGCGGCCCCGGACTTCGACGTGGTCACCACGGCGGCGACCGAGGCCAGCACGCCCATGTTCACGAAGATCATGAAGTTCATCCGGCGGGTGTTGACGCCGGACAGCACCGCGCCCTGGAAGTTGCCACCCATCGCGTACACGTTGCGACCGAAGACGGTGCTCTGCGTGACGAACGAGTAGACCGCGATGACCACCCCGATGATCACCAGGACGATCGGGGTGCCCCCGCGGCTCCCGGCCAAGGTCCACGCGAAGAACGCGACCAGCACGGACACGAGCGCGAGCTTGAGCACGAGCGCGCCGGCCGACTCGGTCTCCAGGCCGTGCTTGCGCATCGCACGGCGGGACCGGAGCTGGGTGAAGACCAGCAGGCCGATCACCGCCACACCGATCAGCAGCGTCACGACGTCACGGTTCGCGATGTAGCCGAGCGCGTTCGGGATCGACCCGTTGGAGATCGCCACGAACTCCTTCTCGGTGCCGATCGACACGGTGACACCGACGAGCAGGATCGCCAGGCCTCGGAACGCGAGCCATCCGGCGAGCGTCACGATGAACGCCGGGACCCCGACGAACGCGACCCAGAAGCCCTGCCACATGCCGACCACGACGCCGAGCAGCATCCCGCCGAGGATGGCGAGCCACCACGGCAGACCGACGTGCGTCATGAGCAGAGCGACGACGCCGCCGATGAAGCCCACGATCGACCCGACCGACAGGTCGATGTGGCCGGCGATGATCACGATGACCATGCCGGCGGCCAGGATCATGACGTACGCGTTCTGCTGGATCAGGCTCGCCACGTTGTTCGGCAGCAGCAGCTTGCCGCCCGTGGCCAGCTGGAAGAGCAGCACGATCAAGAAGAGCGCGCCGACGATGCCGTACTGGCGGATGTTGCCGCCCAGCATCTCCTTGAGGGCGGTCACTGGGACACCTCCTGGTCCGAGTTGGTCATGTAGCGCATGAGCGTGGCCTCGGTGGCGTCCTCACGGAGCACCTCGCCGGTCACGCGTCCTTCACTGATGGCGTAGATCCGGTCGCACATCCCGAGCAGCTCGGGCAGCTCCGAGGAGATGAGGATGATCGCCTTCCCCTCGGCGGCGAGGCGGTTGATGATCGTGTAGATCTCGTACTTCGCGCCGACGTCGATGCCGCGGGTCGGCTCGTCGAGGATCAGCACGTCGGCGTCCGTGAAGATCCACTTGGACAGCACGACCTTCTGCTGGTTGCCGCCCGACAGGTTGCCGGTGATGACGTCGACGCTCGGCGCCTTGATGTTCATGCTCGTCCGGTACCGCTCGGCGACGTTGGCCTCGGCGCCGGCGTCGACCACGCCGCGGGTGGAGACCTTGCGCAACGACGCCGAGGCGATGTTCCGCTTGATGTCGGTCAGCAGGTTCAGCCCGAAGCGCTTGCGGTCCTCGGTCGCGTAGGCGATCCCGGCCGAGATCGCCGCACCCACGCTGTGCGGGGTCACGTCCTTGCCGTCCTTGATCACCCGGCCGGAGATCCGGGTGCCGTAGGCGCGACCGAAGACGCTCATCGCGAGCTCGGTGCGCCCGGCGCCCATGAGGCCGGCCAGGCCGACCACCTCGCCGGCGCGCGCCGTGATCGATGCACCGTCGACGACCTTGCGCTCCTGCTGGATCGGGTGGTGGACGGTCCAGTCCTCGATCCGGAGCACCTCCTCCCCGATGTGCGGCTCACGGGTCGGGAACCTGGCCTCCATGGCGCGGCCGACCATGGAACGGATGAGGTCCTCCTCGGTGACGGTCCCGGTCCCGAAGTCGAAGCTGCGGATCGTCCGGCCGTCCCTGATCACCGTGGCGCTGTCCGCGACCCGGAGGATCTCGCCGAGCTTGTGGCTGATGATGATCGAGGTGATCCCGCGCCGGCGGAGGTTCTCGATCAGGCCGAGCAGGTGGGTGCTGTCCTCGTCGTTGAGCGCCGCGGTCGGCTCGTCGAGGATGAGCAGCTTCACGTCCTTGCTCAGGGCCTTCGCGATCTCCACCAGCTGCTGCTTGCCGACGCCGATGTCGTAGATCCGGGTCTCCGGCTTCTCCCGCAGGCCCACCTCGGCGAGGAGCCGCGCCGCGTCGGCGTTGGTCTGCTCCCAGTCGATCACCCCGCGCTTCGCGCGCTCGTTGCCGAGGAACAGGTTCTCGGCGATCGACAGGTAGGGGCTCAGCGCGAGCTCCTGGTGGATGATCACGATGCCGTGGTGCTCGCTGTCCCGGATCCCGCGGAACTCCACGGGGCGGCCGTCGAGCACGATCTCGCCCTCGTAGGTGCCGTGCGGGTACACCCCGGAGAGCACCTTCATGAGCGTCGACTTGCCGGCTCCGTTCTCGCCGCAGATGGCGTGGATCTCACCCCTGCGGACCTCGAGCGAGACGTCCTCGAGGGCCTTGACCCCGGGGAAGGTCTTGGTGATGGCACGCATCTCGAGCACGATCTCGCGCTGCGACGGCGTCAGCTCCCCGTGCTGGTTCATGTCGGCTCCGCTCCGTCTCGTGGGCTGGCGGGTTCGTGGCGCGGCGACGGACCTCGGGCGGTGCCGCTGCGTCGCGCCGCCGCACCGCCCGAGGTCATGCCTGCGTCAGAGGCCGAGGTCCTCGGCGCTGTAGAAGCCGGATGCCACGAGGGTGTCCTCGATGTTGTCGGCGGTGACGACCACGGGCGGGATCAGGTAGGTCGGCACGACCTTGACCCCGTTGTCGTAGGTCTCGGTGTCGTTGGTCTCGACGGTCTCGCCGGCCGTGATCTCGTCGATCATCGTCGCCACCCGCTCGGCGAGGGTGCGGGTGTCCTTCCAGACCGTCATCGACTGCTTGCCCGCGATGATGTTGAGCACGTTCGCCTGGTCGCCGTCCTGGCCGGTGAGCACCGGGTAGCCGTCCCCGGGCGTGTAGCCGGCGCCCTCGAGCGCCTGGGCGATGCCGAGCGCCAGCGAGTCGTTCGGCGACAGGACGGCGTCGAGCGCGGTGCCGTCGGCGTAGAACGAGTTGAGCCGGGTGGTCATCTCGTCCTGGGCATCCTCCGAGCCCCAGCCGGGGATGCCGATGCTCTGCCACTCGTCGTTGCTGGCCGGCGACTTGCCCGACGGCGTGGCGAGCTGGCCCGCCTCGACGTAGGGCAGCAGCACGTCCCACGCGCCGGAGAAGAAGAACTTCGCGTTGTTGTCGTCCGGCGAGCCCGCGAACGGCTCGATGTTGAACGGGCCGGCACCGTCGGCGAGCCCGAGGGCCTCCTCGATGTACTGCCCCTGCATCTGCCCGACCATGTAGTTGTCGAACGTCGCGTAGTAGTCGACGTCCGGGGTGTCGTTGATCAGACGGTCGTAGGCGATGACCGTGATGTCCTGCTCCTTGGCGGTCGACAGGATCGGTGCGAGCGCGGTTCCGTCGATCGATGCGATCACGAGGATGTCGGCACCCTCGTTGATCATGTTCTGGATCTGCGAGATCTGCTGGTCGACCTTGTTGTCGGCGTACTGCAGGTTGGTGTCGTAGCCGGCCGTCTGGAGCAGCTCCTCCAGGTGCGAGCCGTCCTTGTTCCAGCGCTCGAGGCTCTTGGTCGGCATCGCGATCCCGACCAGCATCTCCGAGCCGGCTGCCGAGCCGTCGCTGCTCGAGGTCTCACCGCCGGGCTCGTCCGTGCGCTCGGCGCTGCAGGCGGCGAGCCCTCCCACCAACAACGAAGCGGCGGCAACTCCGGCGGCAGCTCTGATCCACGTCCTTGACATCGTTGTCCTCCCGTTGGGTCCAGCGCCACGTCACTGTGGCTCTCGTCCGCGACCAACGCCTTAGTTGGTTTATTCAACATATCAACTCGACGCGATCAGGGCGAGGGTCTCCTGGCACCTGTTTCGATCACCGTTCGGTCACGACGAGCCGGCCGTCGGACGGCCCCGGCACCGGCCCCGGCACCGGCACCGGCGGCCGGATGCGGCTCAGAGCGCCGCGGACTCCTCGTCCCCGCGCACCCAGGCCTCGGGGTCGTCCGCGATCGCCTCGAGCACCGCCCACGCGCCGCCGGACATGGCCGGGAAGCGGCCTGCCGCCGCGGCCTCGATCCGCAACGCGCTCCACGGCGCGGACAGCACGCGGGCGTCGAGCTGCGCCCGGATGCGCGGCGCGAGGCGCGGCGCGAGACCGGCGTAGATGCCGCCGAGCACCACGCACTCGACGTCCACGATGTTCAGGACGGCCGAGAGCGCGAGGCCCAGCGCGTCGGCCGCGCGGTCGAGCGCCCGCTCCGCCCGCTCCCCCCCGTCGAGCAGCGCCGCCACCGCTGCGGTCCGGGGCAGGCCCGCGGCGTCCAGGAGCGCGTCCTGGCCGGCGAGCTCCTCGAGCTGCCCGCCCCGGTCGAACGACCCCTCGGTCCCGAGCGCGACGTGGCCGATCTCGCCGCTCCAGCCGTGCACCCCACCGAAGATCGTCCCGTCGAGGACGATCGCGCCACCGATGCCGACCTCGCCGGAGACGTAGACGAAGCTCGCGGGTCCACCGACCCGACGAGCCCTGGCCTCGGCGATCGCCGCGAGGTTGGCCTCGTTGCCGAGCCACGGCGGCACCTGGGCCAGCACCGGGTGCCGCGCGAGGTGGGCGAGGACGTCCACGTCGCGCCAGCCGAGGTTCGGCGCGAGACGCAGCGGTCCGGTGATGCTGTCCACCAGGCCCGGGAGCGCCAGCGCGGTACCGGCCACGGCGACGCCCCGGTCGGTGAGCGTGGTCACCACCTCGCCCGCGAGCTGCGCGAGCCGGTCCATCACCGGACCCGGCTCGCTGCGCCGGAAGTCGTCGTGCACGATGCGTTCCACCGGCACCTGACCCGCCATGTCGATCGCGCACACGCCGAGGTAGTCGACGTTGATCTCCATGCCGATCGCCACCACCGTGTCCAGCGCAGCCGTGAGCGGCACGGCCGGCCGGCCGGCCCGCTGCCCCGCCACCGGCTCGAGCTCGCGGATCAGCCGGGCGGCGAGCAGCTGCTCGACGAGCGCCGAGACGGTCGCCCGGGTCAGCCCGGTCGACGCCGCGACCTCGGCCCGGGACACCGGGCGAGGTGAGCCGAGGACCTCGCGCAGCACAACGCCTAGGTTGTGAGTACGGAGGCTGCGCTGCCTGGCCGCGCCGGACGGGCCGCGCAGGCTGCGCGACGACGGTCGGGGCGCCCCCGGCTCAACGGACACGGCTTGACCCTACCGCACCGGACGATATAAGTTCATCCATACAACAAATCCGCTCGACGAGGAGCCAGCGATGGTGCGCAAGCCCACCCCCGAGGACAAGTTCTCCTTCGGTCTGTGGACCGTGGGATGGCCGGCCCGTGACCAGTTCGGCGACGCGACCCGGCCTGACCTCGACCCGGTCGAGTCCGTCCACCGGCTCGCCGAGCTCGGCGCGTCCTACGTGACCTTCCACGACGACGACGTCGTGCCGTTCGGCTCCGACGACGCCGAGCGCGAGCGGATCCTCGAGCGCTTCCAGGCCGCGCTCAAGGAGACCGGCATCGAGGTGGAGATGGTGACGACCAACACCTTCACCCACCCGATCTTCAAGGACGGCGCGTTCACCTCCAACGACCGGCGGGTGCGCCGTTACGGCCTGCGCAAGGTGCTGCGCAACGTCGACCTCGCCGGCCGGCTCGGCGCCAGGACGTTCGTGATGTGGGGCGGGCGCGAGGGCGCCGAGTACGACAGCGCCAAGGACCTCAAGGCCGCGCACGACCGCTACGCCGAGGGCATCGACGCGGTCGCGGCGTACATCAAGCAGCAGGGCTACGACCTCAAGATCGCGCTCGAGCCCAAGCCGAACGAGCCCCGCGGTGACATCCTGCTGCCGACCATCGGCCACGCCCTCGCGCTGATCGACCGGCTCGACAACGCCGACATCGTGGGCCTGAACCCCGAGGTCGGCCACGAGCAGATGGCCGGGCTGAACTACACCACCGGCATCGCCGAGGCGCTGTGGGCCGGGAAGCTCTTCCACATCGACCTCAACGGCCAGAAGTCCATCAAGTACGACCAGGACCTGGTGTTCGGCCACGGCGACCTGTTCTCCGCCTTCGCCACCGTCGACCTGCTCGAGAACGGCTTCCCGAGCGGCGGCCCGACCTACGACGGGCCCCGGCACTTCGACTACAAGCCGTCGCGCACCGAGCACATGCAGGGCGTGTGGGACTCGGCCGCGGCCAACATGGCGACGTACATCCTGCTCGCCGAGCGCGCCACGGCGTTCCGAGCGGACCCCGAGGTCAAGGCGGCGATGGAGGAGGCCGGCGTGTTCGACCTCGCCATCCCGACGATGGCCGAGGGCGAGACCTTCGCCGACCTGCTCGCCGACCGGTCCGCCTACGAGGACCTCGACGTCGACGCCGTCGCCGAGCGCAACTTCGGCTTCGTGCGCCTCAACCAGCTGGCCCTCGAGCACGCGCTCGGCGCCCGCTGACCCATGGCCCTCGTCGCCGGGGTGGACTCGTCCACCCAGTCGTGCAAGGTCGTGGTCCGGGACGCCGCCACCGGCGCCCTGCTGCGCAGCGGTCGGGCCTCGCACCCGGACGGTTCCGAGGTCCACCCGCGGTTCTGGTGGGAGGCGTTGTCCGCGGCACTCGCCGAGGCGGGCGGCCTGGACGACGTCTCGGCGGCGGGCGTGGGCGGCCAGCAGCACGGCATGGTCGCGCTGGACGCCGGCGGCGAGGTCGTCCGGGACGCGCTGCTGTGGAACGACACCCGCTCCGCCCAGGCGGCCGTGGACCTGATCGCCGAGCTCGGCGACGGCGACCCGGCCGCCGGGGCGGCGGCGTGGGCGGACGCGATCGGCTCGGTCCCGGTCGCGTCGCTCACCGTGACCAAGCTGCGTTGGCTGCGCGACCACGAGCCCGAGCTCGCCGCCCGGGTCGCCGCGGTCGCCCTTCCGCACGACTGGCTCACCTGGCGCCTGGCCGGCTACGGCCCCGCCGCCGAGGGCGGCGTGCCGGACCTGACCGCGCTGACCACCGACCGCTCGGACGCGTCCGGCACCGGGTACTGGTCCGCCGCCACCGGGGAGTACCTGCCCGAGCTCGTCGTCCGCGCGCTGGGCCACGAGGTCACGCTGCCTCGGGTGCTCGGCCCGGCGGAGATCGCCCAGCAGGTGCACCGGCCCGGCAACCCGGCCGGTGACCTGCTGCTCTCCCCCGGCGCGGGAGACAACGCAGCTGCGGCCCTCGGTCTCGGCATGGTCCCCGGCGACGTGACCGTGTCGATCGGCACCTCGGGCGTGGTCTCCGCGATCAGCCCGCACGCGACCGCGGACGCGAGCGGCATGGTGACCGGGTTCGCCGACGCCACCGGCGCGTACCTGCCGCTGGCCTGCACGCTCAATGCCTCTCGCGTGCTGGACGCCGCGTGCCGGCTGCTCGGCGTCGACCACGCCGGGCTGTCCGCGCTCGCGCTGTCCGCACCGGCCGGCGCGGACGGTCTCGTGCTCGTGCCCTACCTCGAGGGCGAGCGCACCCCGAACAAGCCGGACGCCACCGGCGCGCTGCACGGCATGCAGCTCGCCAACACGACGCCCGCGCACCTGGCCCGCGCGGCCGTCGAGGGCATGCTCTGCGCGCTCGCCGACGGCCTCGACGCGCTGCACGACCAGGGCGTCCCGGTCGAGCGGGTCCGCCTGATCGGCGGGGGCGCGCGGTCCGAGGCCGTCCGGGCGATCGCACCCGCGGTCCTCGGGCTGGACGTCCTGGTGCCCGAGGCCGGCGAGTACGTCGCCGACGGCGCGGCGCGACAGGCGGCCTGGGTCCTGGCCCGCCGGGCCGACACCGCCGCACCGGCACCGACCTGGGTCCTGGCGGCCGAGGAGCTGCGCAGCGCCGAGCCGACGCCCGGCGTCCGCGAGCGCTACGCCGCGGTGCGCGACCTGGTGGCCGACCGCCCCGCCTGAGGGGCGCGACGCTCCGGTCGCGGGTCGGGGCAGCCGGGTCGGTGCGGCCCCGACCCGCGACGCACGCCAGGGTCGGTCAGGCCGGGTGCACGGCCGTCCGGACCTCGCGCCGGTCCGCGACGGTGACCGAGTGCACCGGGCCGACCAGCGTGGTCGTCGTCGCCGGCCCGGGGTCCGCCGCGGAGCGCCCGACCCAGACCTGCACCTCACCCGGTTCGACCACCCGCACCATGCGCCGGTCGCTGAACGCGAGGCGTGTGGTCGGCACGTCGAGCTCGACCACGGCGCGCTGCCCCGGCGCGAGCTCGACCCGGTGGAACGCGACCAGCTGCGCGACCGGCCGGGTGACCGAGGCCACGACGTCGTGCGCGTAGACCTGGACCACCTCGGCGCCGGCGCGGTCGCCGGTGTTGGTCACGGTCACCCGGACCCGCAGCGAACCGTCGGTCGGCACCTCGGCGGGCACCTCGAGCCCGGTGTGCTCGAACGTCGTGTAACCCAGCCCGAAGCCGAACGGGCGCGCCGGGGTCGGGTCGGCGGTCGTGACGTCGCTCGGCCCGCCGAGCGGCGGGTGCAGGTAGGAGAAGGGCTGCGCCCCCGCGGAGCGCGGCAGGCTCATCGGCAGCCGGCCGGAGGGGTTGACCCGCCCGCTCAGCACGCCGGCCACCGCGCGCGCACCCTCCTCACCGGGGAAGAACGCCTGCACCACGGCCGCGCACCGCTCGACGGCCCAGCCCACGGCATAGGGGCGGCCGGTGAGCAGCACGAGCACCACCGGTGTGCCGGTGGCGAGCACCGCCTCGACGAGGTCCCGCTGGACGCCCGGCAGCTCGAGCGAGTCGGCGTCACAGCCCTCCCCCGACGTGCCGCGGCCGAACAGCCCGGCGTGGTCACCGACCACGACGACCGCCACGTCCGCCGCGGCGGCGAGCTCGGCGGCCTCCGCGATGCCGGACCGGTCGAAGTCCTGGACGCCGCAGCCCCGCGCGTAGGTCACTTCGGCGCCGCGGCGCTCGCCCAGCTCGGCCCGCAGGGCCTCGAGCACCGTGGGCGCCTCGATGCCGAGCGGCACCTCCGGGTGGTGGTCGAGCACGTGGTTGACGAACGAGTAGCAGCCGAACAGCGCGTGCGCGCGGTCCGCGTTGGGCCCGAGCACCGCGACCCTGGCCGGCGCGGCCAGCGGGAGCGTCCCGTCGTTGCCGAGCAGGACCACCGACTCCTCGGCGACCCGCGCGGCGATCGCCCGATGCTCCGGCGGGTCGAGGTCGATCGCCCCGCTCGGCTCGGCCTGGTCGATCGCGTCCGGCGCGAGCAGGCCGAGCTCGGCCTTCTGCGCGAGCGTCCGGCGCACCGCGCGGTCCACGAGCTCCACGGGCACCGTCCCGGCCCGGACCGCCTCGGCGAGCGGGGCGAGGTAGGCGTGGCCGGTCGGCAGCTCGATGTCCACCCCTGCGGCGAGCGCCTGCGCGGCCGCCTCGCCGAGGTCGCCCGCGACCCGGTGCAGGGTCTGCAGGAAGGCGATCCCGAAGTAGTCCGCGACGACCGTGCCGTCGAACCCCCATCGATCGCGCAGCACACCGTGCAGCAGGGCCGGGTCGCCGGCCACCGGGACACCGTCGATCTCGGCGTAGGAGTGCATCACCGAGCGGGCTCCGCCGTCGAGCACGGCCATCTCGAACGGCACCAGCAGCACGTCGGACACCTCGCGCGGCCCGGCACTCACGGGGGCGAGGTTCCGCCCGGCGCGCGAGGCCGAGTACCCGACGAAGTGCTTGAGGGTCGCGAGCACCCCGGCCGACTGCAGACCACGCACGTAGGCGGTGCCGACCTCGCCCACCAGGTACGGGTCCTCGCCGATGCACTCCTCGACGCGGCCCCAGCGCGGGTCGCGGACCACGTCGAGCACCGGCGCGAGGCCCTGGTGCACGCCCAGGCCGGCCATCTGCTCGCCGATCGCGGCGGCCATCTCGCCGACCAGCGCGGGGTCGAAGGTCGCACCCCAGGCCGGCGGCACCGGGTAGGTCGTGGCCCGCCACGCGGCGAGCCCGGTGAGGCACTCCTCGTGCGCGACGGCCGGGATGCCGAGGCGCGTCCCGTCGACCAGGTGCCGCTGGCGCCGCCACAGCTCGCGCCGCCCTTCCTCGGGCTCGACCGGCGCCGATCCGAAGATCCGGGTCAGGTGTCCGAGGCCGTGCTCGGCGAACCGCTCGAAGGGCGGCAGCTCGGTGGCCATGGCCTCCTGCAGAGGCGCGACCTCCTCGCCCGCCGAGGTCTCGGTGCTCCACAGCCCGACGATCGCGGCGAGCTTCTCCTCGAGCGTCATGCGCGCCAGCAGGGCGTCGACCGCGTCGTCGCGCGCCCCGCCCACCGAGGTGGCGGTGGTGGTGTCGGTCACGGTGGGTTCCTCACCGGGCTCCGGGACGGAGCCCTCGTCGGTTGCGGGCGCAGCGGGTGCGCGGGCGGTTCGCCAGCGGTGCGCGGTCGGTGCGGGCGGTGTCGGTCTCGATGTCGGTCAACCCTTCACAGCGCCTTGCAGGCCGTTGACGATCCGGCGCTGCATGGCCAGGAAGAAGACCAGGGCGGGGATCATCGCGAGCGACGTGTAGGCGAAGATGCCGGCGATGTCCGCGGCGTACCGGGTGGAGAAGTCCGCGACGCCCAGCGGCAGGGTCTTCATCCCGTCCTCGCGCAGCAGCAGCAACGGCAGCAGGTAGGCGTTCCAGGAGCCGACGAACGCGAGCACGCCGACGGTGACCATGCCCGGCCCCGAGAGCGGCAGCAGGATCCGCCAGAAGAAGCCGATCCGGCTCGCGCCGTCGAGCATCGCCGCCTCCTCGAGCTCGGTCGGCAGCGCCATCAGGAACGGTCGCAGGATCACGATCGTGGTAGGCAGCGCGAACGCGGCCTGCGGGAGCGCGACGCCCCACCAGGTGTTCCCGAGGCCGAGGTCGTTGGTGATCATGATGAACAGCGGGATCACCGCGACGGCGGCCGGGAACAGCAGGCCGAGCACGAAGACCATGTAGAGCGGCTCACGCAGCCGGAACTGGTACCGCGCCAGCGGGTACGCCGCCATGACACCCGCCACCACGACGATCGCCGTGGTGATCACGGCCACCATCGTCGAGTTCAGCGCGTACTGCCAGAACCGGCCGTCGGTGAGCACCCCGGTGTAGTTGCTCAGGACCCACGGGGACGGCCAGCCGGACGGGTTGCGGGACAGGTCGGTGTTGGTGCGGAAGCCGGAGATCACGCCGTAGAGCACCGGGGTCAGCGTCACCGCGACGACGGCGAGCGCGATCCCGTACACCAGCGGGTTGCCGCCGCCCTGGACCGTGCGGCGACCGCGCCGGGCGACCGGCGCCCGGGTCGTGGCCGGAGCTGCGCTCATGCCGCCACCTCCCGGTCGGCCCGGCGCGTGCGCCGGCGCGACGAGCGGGGCGCATCGACCAGGTCGCGGCGCAGGATGAGGCGCTGGTACGCGATCGCGAACACCAGGGCCACCACGAACAGCACGACCGAGGCGGCCGAGGCGATCCCGATCAGGTTGCGGTCCACGCCCCACGAGTAGAGGAACGTGGCCATGGTGTTGGTCGACTCGGCCGGACCGCCCTTGGTGAGGATCCAGACCATGTCGAAGACCTGGATCGAGCCGATCATCGACAGGAAGGCCCAGGTCCGGATCGTCGGGCCGAGCAGCGGGATCGTGATCCGCCGCTGGGTCTGCCACCAGGTCGCGCCGTCGAGCTGCGCGGCCTCGTGCAGCTCGTCCGGCACACCCTGCAGCCCGGCGAGGAAGAGCACCACGGCCAGACCGAGGTACTTCCAGGTGAGCACGACCATGACCGCGCCGAGCGCGAACCGCGGGTCGCCGAGGAAGCCCTGTTCCGGGGTCGGGATGCCGAGCGAGCCCGCGACGGTGTCCACCAGCCCGTAGTCCGCGGTGAGCAGCTGGCGCCAGATCACGCCCGCGATCACCTCGGAGAGCACGTAGGGCACGAACACGATGGTCCGCAGCAGGCCCTGGCCGTGGATCCTGCGGTTCAGCAGCAGCGCGATCCCCAGGCCGAGCGGCAGCTGCACGACGATCGAGACGACCATGATGATCAGGTTGTGCACCAGCGCGTCGGTGAAGACGTCGTTGGTCAGGACGTAGGCGAAGTTGCGCAGACCGACGAAGTCGACCAGGGGCCCGTAGCCCTTCCAGCTGTACAGCGAGTACTGGACGGCCTTGATCACCGGCCAGACCACGAACACCCCGAACACGACCAGCGCGGGGGTCACGAAGAACGTGACCTCGAGCGCCGTGCGGAGGCCGGCTCGCCGCGAGCGCCGGGCCGGGGCCGCCGGCCGTGCCGAGGCACGACCGGCGGCCGTCGACGACGCGCCCGGTGCGCTCGCGTCCTGCTCGGCGCGCGCTCCGTCGGTCACGGCCGTCACTCCAGCTCCGCCGCCTTCTCGGACTCGGTGATGATCGTGTCCGGTGCGGCCTGGCCGGCGAAGACGTTCACGATCGCGGCGTTCATCGCGTTGCCGACGTTCGTGCCCAGCGCGGTGTCGAAGTAGAGCTGGACGTAGGGCGCCGCGTCACGGAAGGCGAGCAGCGAGGCGAGCGTCGGGTCGGACACGGCCCCGGTCGCGGCCGGGTTCGTGGGCAGGCCCATGTCGAGCTCGGCGAAGCCGGTCTGCACGTCGTCGGAGAGCAGGTAGGTGATGAAGTCCACGCACTCCGGCGGGGCGTCGGCCGAGCAGGCCCACGCGTCGCCGCCGCCGATCGCGGCACCCGGGTCGCCCTCGCCGCCGTCGATCGCCGGGAACGGGAACCAGCCGAGGTTCTCCATCGGGGTGCCGTCGTTGAGGCCCTGCATCACGCCGGGCTCCCAGTGGCCCTGCATCTCGGCGGAGACCTGGCCGTTGACCAGCAGGCCGGAGGCGGAGGTCGCGCCGGCCTGCGCCACGGTGGCCAGGTAGCCGTCGTTGAACGGCTCGGAGTCGACGAAGGCCTTCAGGTCGTCGGCCGCCCGCAGGAAGCAGTCGTCGGAGAAGTCGTAGCTCGCCAGACCGTCGGTCAGGGTCTGCTGCGAGCACTCGCGCAGCGCGAAGTAGTAGTAGTAGTGCGCCGCCGGCCAGCCGTCGGCCGCGCCCACGGACAGCGGGGCGATCCCGTTGGCCTTCAGGGTGTCGATGTCCGTGTAGAACTCGTCCCAGGTGGCCGGCGGCTCGAGCCCGTTGTCGGACCAGATCTTGGTGTTGTACCAGAAGCCCACCACGCCGACCGAGAACGGCAGCGCGTAGGTCTTGCCGTCCACCTGCCAGCCGGCGACCGAACCACCGAGCGTGGTGATCGTGTCGGCTGCGGTGTCGGAGATGTCCATGGTGAGGCCGGCCTCGACGTGGTCGCGCAGCTCGCCGCCGCCACGCTCCATGTAGACGTCGGGGGCGTTGCCGGACTGGAAGGCGGCCTCGAGCTGGGTGACCATGTCCTCGTGCTGCATGGCCTCGACCTCGATGGTGACGTTCGGGTGGTCGGCCGTGAAGGCGTCCGCGACGTCCTGGTAGTACTGCATGCCGGGGTCGGTGTTGGAGTTGTGCCACCAGGTGAGGGTGACCTGGTCACCCCCGGCCGAGCCTGAGGCCGAGCCTGAGTCCGAGCTGCCGTCGCCCGCGTCGGCGGTGCCGCTGCAGGCCGCGAGCAGGGCTGCGCTGCCGAGCAGCGCGACGACGGACATGCCTCGCTTGATCGCCATGTGTCTTCCTCG
The DNA here is from genome assembly GCF_025717005.1 of Actinotalea endophytica. Classification (GTDB taxonomy): domain Bacteria; phylum Actinomycetota; class Actinomycetes; order Actinomycetales; family Cellulomonadaceae; genus Actinotalea. The sequence goes on along the minus strand of NZ_JAOVZU010000006.1, from coordinate 174,421 downwards.
AGTCGTCGTTGACGGGTGGATGAGCGCGAGCGTGCCACCGTCCCGGGCAGCATGTCAATCGTTATCGATAACGTTTTCCACACGATAGGCTCCCACCATGGCACGGGTGACCATCCACGACGTGGCGCGAGCCGCGGGCGTCTCGGTCGCGACCGTGTCCAAGGTCGTCAACGACCGCTACGGCGTCGCCGCCGGCACGTCCGAGCGCGTCCGGCAGGTGATCGACGAGCTCGGCTACGAGTCGAGCCTGGTGGCCCGCAGCCTGCGTTCCCACCAGACCCACGTGATCGGGATCCTGGTCGCGGAGTTCGAGCCGTTCAGCACCGAGATCCTCAAGGGCGTCTCGCAGGCGATCGCCGGCACGGGCTACGAGCTGCTCGCCTACTCCGGCGGCGGCCAGGTCGGCACCGGCGTGGGCTGGGAGCGGCGCTCGTTGTCGCGGCTCAGCGGCACCCTGATCGACGGCGCCCTCCTGGTGACGCCGACCGTCGTCGACGTCACCGCGCCGGTCCCGGTCGTGGCCGTCGACCCGCACACCGGGCCGTCCGGCCTGCCGACCGTCGACTCGGACAACCTCCGCGGCGCGGTCGCCGCGACCGAGCACCTGCTCTCGCTCGGCCACCGCCGGATCGGCTTCCTCGGCGGCCGCGAGGACCTCGAGTCCTCCCGGCGTCGCGAGGAGGGGTTCCGTCAGGCGATGGCCGCCGCCGGCGTCGAGGTGGACCCCGACCTGGTGCAGGTCGGCGGCTACCGGCGCGAGACCGCGGTGGAGCCGGCCGAGCGACTGCTCTCGCTCGCCGACCCACCGACCGCGATCTTCGCGGCGAACGACCTGTCCGCCCTCGGCGTGCTCGACGTCGCGCACCGGCTCGGCCTGCGGATCCCGCACGACCTGTCGGTCGTCGGGTTCGACGACGTCCCCGAGGCCGTGGCCGCCGAGCCGGCGCTGACCACCGTGCGCCAGCCGATCCAGGACATGGGCGCCGCCGCCACGTCCATGCTGCTCGGCCTGATCGGCGGCGCGGCGGACGACCACACCCACCTGCGCCTGCCGACCTCGCTCGTGGTGCGCGGGTCGACCGGTCCGACCAGTCGCCAGGGAGCCTGATGTACACGGACCTGCCCGAACCCCAGCTCTGGGAGCACACCAGCGACCTCGTCGAGCCCGACGACTTCGACGAGTTCTGGGCCACGACGCTCGCCGAGGCACGTGCGGCCGACCGGCCACCGGTCCTGGAGCCGGTCGACGCCCTGGCCACGGTCGACGTGCACGACGTGACGTTCGCCGGTTTCGCCGGCGACCCGGTCCGGGCGTGGTGGCGGGTGCCGAAGAACGCGGCCGGCCCGCTGCCGGTCGTCGTGCAGTTCGTCGGCTACGGCGGCGGGCGCGGGCACGTGCTGGAGAACCTCCAGTGGTCCGCGGCCGGGTACGCCCACCTGCAGATGGACACCCGCGGCCAGGGTTCGGTCTGGAGCCGTGGCGCCACCCCGGACCCCTGGGGCAGCGGCCCGCAGTTCCCCGGGGTGATGACCCGCGGCATCGAGGACCCGCAGACGTACTACTACCGGCGGCTGGTCACCGACGCCGTGCGCGCGGTCGACCTGGCCCGCACCCTCCCGGGCGTCGACCCCGAGCGGGTCGCCGTCGTGGGCGGCAGCCAGGGCGGCGCGCTCGCGATCGCCGCGGCCGCGCTGGTGCCGCAGGTCCGCGCGGTCGCGGCCCACGTGCCGTTCCTGTGCGACATCGCGCGGGCCATCACGATCACCGACGCCGCGCCGTTCTCCGAGGTGCGTGCGTACCTGAGCCAGCATCGGGACGCCGCCGAGCGGGTGCTGCGCACGCTGTCCTACGTCGACGGGGTGGCGTTCGCCCGGCGCGCGAGCGCCCCGGCGCGGATCTCGGTCGCGCTGATGGACGAGATCGTGCCGCCGTCCACCGTGGTGGCGGCGCACCACGCCTGGGCCGGCCCCAAGGAGCTGCGGGTGTGGCGCTACAACGGCCACGAGGGAGGCGGGCCGGAGGACGACGCCGAGGCGATCGCCTTCCTGCGCCGCGCCCTGGCGTCCTGAGGCAGACACGCCTCGGGCCCGGGCGCGCTCCACGCACCCGGGCCCGACGTCGGTGGATCAGGCGTTGGCCTTCTCGTAGGCGGCCCGCAGCTCGGCCGAGATCCGGCCGCGCTCGCTCACCTCGAAACCGTTGGCACGGCCCCACTCACGGATCTCCGTGCTGTTCGTGCGCGAGCGCCCCGGCGCGGAACGGCGACCCGCACGCGTGCGGCCACCGACCCGGCGACCCGATCCGACATAGGGCGCGAAGGCGTCGCGCAACGCCGCCGCATTCGCCGTCGAAAGATCGATCTCGTAGGCGACACCGTCGAGCGAGAACGACACCGTCTCGTCCGCGGTCCCGCCGTCGATGTCATCCACCAGAACGACCTGAACCTTTTGCGCCATCATGATTCCTCACGTCGTCGACCCCCTGTGAACAGGTCAACAATAACGGAGAATCACAGAAATCCGGCACACCGCGCACCCGGTCGTGGAAAATCAGTCCTCGCGCGGTGGGGCATCTCGTTCAGCGGCATCGCGCTCGGCCGCGTCGATTCGCGCGATCGCGGCGCGCTCCTGCCGGTCCGCGCGGACGATCCAGCGCATCACCAGCCAGAAGATGACGCCGACCCCGATCGGCGGGATGAGCGCCCCGACGGACAGCCAGAACGTGTTCACAGCACCCTCACATCGGCTTGACCAGCGGGAACAGGATCGTCTCGCGGATCCCGAGCCCAGTCATCGCCATGAGCAACCGATCGACGCCCATCCCCATTCCCCCACTGGGCGGCATCGCGTGCTCCATCGCCGCAAGAAAATCTTCGTCCAGCCGCATCGCCTCGTCGTCACCGGCGGCCGCAAGGCGTGCCTGCGCCTCGAAACGTTCCCGCTGGATCACCGGGTCGACCAGCTCGGAATAGGCGGTCGCCGTCTCGACCCCGCGGATGTACAGGTCCCACTTCTCGACAAGACCGTCGGCATCGCGGTGGTCGCGCGTCAACGGGCTCGTCTCGACCGGGAAGTCGCGCACGAATGTCGGCGCGTGCAACGCCGAACCGACATGGTGCTCCCACAGCTCCTCGACGAGCTTTCCGTGGTTCTGCCGGGCGCGATCCACCTGAAGGTCGAAACGTTCGACGAGCTCGAGCAGGCGCTCGACCGAGGTCTGCGGAGTGATCTGCTCGCCGATGGCCTCCGACAGCGATCCGTACAGCGTGATCTGCTGCCACTCGCCGCCCAGGTCGTACTCGGTGCCGTCGGCGAGCGTGACCAGCGTCGTCCCGAGGGCCTCCCGGGTCGCGGTCTGGATGAGGTCCTGGGTCAGCTCGGCCATGGTGTCGTAGTCGCCGTACGCCTGGTACGCCTCGACCATCGCGAACTCCGGCGAGTGGCTGGAGTCCGCACCCTCGTTCCGGAAGTTGCGGTTGATCTCGAAGACCCGCTCGACGCCACCGACGACGGCGCGCTTGAGGAACAGCTCCGGAGCGATCCGCAGGTACAGGTCGATGTCGTAGGCGTTCATGTGCGTGACGAACGGCCGCGCCGTCGCCCCGCCGTGCAGCGTCTGCAGCATCGGCGTCTCGACCTCGAGGTAGCCGCGCCGGTGGAAGTTGTCCCGCAGCGAGCGCATCACGTCCGCGCGCAGCCGCACGGCGTCCCGTGCGGCGGGCCGCACGATGAGGTCGACGCTGCGGTTGCGCACCCGAGCCTCCTCGGACAGCTCCTTGTGCAGCACCGGAAGGGGCCGCAGCGCCTTGGCCGCCATCCGCCACTCGTCCGCCATCACCGAGAGCTCACCGCGCTTGGAGCAGATCACCCGCCCGTGCACGAAGAGGTGATCACCCAGGTCGACATCCGCCTTGAAGGCCTCCAGGCTCTCCTCGCCCACCTCGGCCAGCGAGAGCATCACCTGCAGACGGTGGCCCTCGCCGTCCTGCAGCGTCGCGAAGCAGAGCTTCCCGGTGTTGCGCTGGAAGACCACCCGGCCGGCCACGCCGACCACGTCGTCGGTCTCCTCGCCGGGCGCCAGGCCCTCGTGCGCGGTGCGCACCTGCGAGAGGGTCCGGCTGACGGGCACGCTCACCGGGTACGCCTGGCCGCCCTCGGCGAGGATCCGGTCGCGCTTGGCGCGGCGGACCTGCATCTGCTCCGGGAGGTCGTCGGCGGCGTGGACGTCAGGCGTGGTCACCGCGGGAGTCTATCGGGGGCGGTGCGGCCCGACCGTTCGGCGGTGGGCGCCCCGGCGGGCACGAACGTCGGCGGGAACCTCAGGCGCGCAGGTCGAGCGCGAGGTCGAGGATCGGCGAGGAGTGCGTCAGTCCCCCGACCGAGAGGTAGTCGACGCCGGTCCACGCGACCTCGCGGGCCCGGTCGAGCGTCAGGTTCCCGGTCGCCTCCAGCTCGACCCGCCCGGTCTCGGGCTCACGGGCCCGCACCGCGGCGACGACCTCGGCGAGCAGCGGGGTCGCCATGTTGTCCAGCAGCAGGAAGTCCGCGCCCGCGTCGATCGCCTCCATCGCCTGGGCGAGGGTGTCCGCCTCGACCTGGATCGGCACGTCGTACCGCTCCCTGACCGCGCGCACCGCGGCGCCCACCGAGCCCGCCGCGGCGATGTGGTTGTCCTTGACCATCGCGACGTCGTACAGACCCATCCGCTTGTTGGTGCCCCCGCCGCACCGCACGGCGTACTTCTCCAGCGCGCGCAGGCCGGGTGTGGTCTTGCGGGTGTCGAGGACCGTGGCCGCGGTGCCCTCGAGCGTGTCCGCCCAGAGCCGGGTGTGGGTGGCGATCCCCGAGGCCCGGCACACCAGGTTGAGCAGCGTCCGCTCGGCGACGAGCAGTACCTGGACCGGACCGCGCAGCTCTCCCACGACGTCGCCCCGGGTCACGCGCGCACCGTCATCGACGCGGAGCGTGACCAGTGCGCGATCCAGGTCGAGCCGGGCCGCGACGGCGTCGAGCACCGGCTGCACCACGACCAGGCCGGCGACCACGCCGTCGGCCCGGGCGACGAGGTCCGCGACCCCCTCCTGGCCGAGCGGGATGGTGGCCTGCGTCGTCACGTCCCGGCCGGGCGCCGGGCCGAGGTCCTCGTCGAGCGCGATCTCCACGGTGCGGGCCAGCCAGGCCGGGTCCGGCGGAGCGGGCTGCGGGGAGTGCTCCGGGTGCTCGTCCATGAGTCGACCCTAGAGGCCCGCAGTCGACCGCGACATGACCGGGCTGCGCCCCGCATACCCCAGGGGGTATTCTCTGCGCATGCCCTCCTTCCTGGACCGCCTGCTGAGCCGTGACCCCGACGCCCTTCCCAAGAACGTGCGGGTCGACCGCGCGCTGACCCTGCTGGACGACGGCGCCCAGCTGGTCGACGTGCGCGAGACCTCGGAGTGGAAGTCCGGCCACGCGCCACAGGCCCGCCACATCCCGATGGCCAAGCTGGCCGGCGAGGCGCGGCGGCTGAAGAAGGACGTCCCCGTCGTCGTGATGTGCGCCTCGGGGTCCCGGTCGAAGTCCGCTGCCGCCCAGCTACGATCCATGGGGTACAAGGCCACAAGCCTCTCCGGCGGGATCGCAGCCTGGCGCATGGCAGGCGGATCTGTGAGGTGAGGTGAGCATGGCCGAGGAGTCGTCGACGGCGCAGCAGAAGCCGCGCGGTTCGGAGGTAGGCATGCAGCTCGACCCCGAGGAGCTGACCGCGGTCATCCACCGGCTCCGCCGCGCCCAGGGACAGATCGGCGGCGTGCTCAAGCTGCTGGAGTCCGGGGCCGACTGCGCCGACGTGGTGACCCAGCTGTCGGCAGCGTCCAAGGCGCTCGACCGCGCGGGCTTCGTCATCATCGCCTCCGGGCTCGAGCAGTGCATCACCCGCGGCGACGAGGCCGCGGGCGTGGACCGCGCCAAGCTCCAGAAGCTGTTCCTCTCGCTCGCGTGACCGACCCGGCCCGGGGCACCGCGGCCGACTGGGACCAGCGCTACGCCCAGGGCTCGCCCTGGCACGCCGGACCGAACGTCACGGTCCGCGAGGTCGTGAGCGCGCTGCCGCCCGGCCGCGCGCGTGACGTCGCCTGCGGCGACGGCCGGCACTCGATCTGGCTCGCCGGCCTGGGCTGGTCCGTCGACGCGGTCGACTTCTCCGCGGTCGCGGTCGAGCGAGGTCGCGAGACGGCGGAGCGGCTCGCGGCCGACGGCGCGCTGCCCGGCCCGATCCGGTGGGCGGTCGCCGACGTCAGCACCGATCGCCCCGAGCCCGGCTCGGCCGACCTGGTGCTGCTGAGCTTCGTCCACCTGCCGCCGGACCAGGCCCGCAGCACGCTCGAGCTGTCGGCGAGCGCACTGGCGCCCGGTGGGCGGCTCCTGCTCGTCGGCCACGACCGGACGAACCTCACCGCCGGGGTGGGCGGACCGCGCCGGCACGAGGTGCTCACCGACCCGGACGAGGTCGCCGAGGTCCTGACCGGCGCCGGCCTGCGGGTCGAGCGCGCCGAGATCGTCCGCCGCAGCGTCGCCGGGGCCGACCGGGATGCGCTGGACACGGTCGTCGAGGCCGTCCGCCCGGTGCCGGACTAGGACCTTCGGACTGTCGGAAATATACCCCCCGGGGTATATGGTTGGTGCCGAGGAACCGCAACGGGGTGGGCCAGGTGCCCACCCTTCGTCGTGCCCGGGCCGTAGCCTCGACGGCACGATGCGGCCAGTGACCGTTCGTCGGCTCGAGCCGACCGACCAGTGAGGACCACCATGAGGATCGTTGTCGTCGGCGGTGTCGCCGGAGGGATGAGCGCCGCGGCCCGGGCCCGCCGCCTGGACGAGGACGCCGAGATCGTCGTCCTCGAGCGCGGCGACTACGTGTCGTTCGCCAACTGCGGACTGCCGTACCACGTCGGTGGCGAGATCGCCGACCGCGCCTCCCTCCTGCTGCAGACCCCCGCGTCGCTGCGCGCCGCGCTCAACCTCGACGTGCGCACCGGCCACGAGGTCGTCTCGATCGACCCGGACGCCAAGCAGGTCACCGTGCGGCTCCCGCACGACGGCACCGACGTCGTCGACTACGACGCACTCGTGCTCGCCCCCGGCGCCGCCGCCGTCCGCCCGCCGATCGACGGTCTCGACCTGCCGCAGGTGCACACCCTGCGCAGCGTCCCGGACGCCGACGCGATCCGCGCGCTGCTCACCGACTCCGCGTCCCGGGCCGTCGTGCTCGGCGCCGGGTTCATCGGCCTGGAGGCCGCCGAGGCCCTGCGCGAGCGCGGTCTCGACGTCGACCTCGTCGACCTCGCGCCGCACGTCCTGCCGCCGCTGGACGCCGAGCTGGCCAGCCTGCTCGACGACGAGCTCAGCGCGCACGGCGTGACCACGCACGTCGGGGTCGCCGCGCAGGGCGTGCGACCGACCCGCGGCGCCGACCACGCCGTCGAGGTCGAGCTGTCCGACGGCACGGTGCTCGCCGCCGACGTCGTGGTGCTCTCGGTCGGCGTGCGGCCGGACACCCACCTCGCGGCCGGCGCGGGCCTGGAGCTGACCGAGCAGGGTGCGATCGTCGTGGACACCGCGCAGCGCACCTCGGACCGGCACATCTGGGCGGTCGGCGACGCGACCGCTGTGCGGCACGGCGTGACCGGCGCGCTCGGCCCGATCCCGCTGGCCGGCCCGGCCAACCGTCAGGGCCGCCGCGCTGCGGACTCGATCATGGGCCGGCTGACCGAGGCCACCGAGGCGCGCCCGGTGATCGGCACCGCGGTGGTCCGCGTGTTCGGCCTGACCGCCGCGGTCACCGGCGCCAGCCAGCACCAGCTGCAGCGCGCCGGCATCGAGCACCACGTGGTGCACACCCACCCGGGCCACCACGCGGGCTACTTCCCCGGCTCCGAGCAGCTGCACATGACGGTGATGTTCGCGCCGGACGGCCGCCTGCTCGGCGCCCAGGCCGTCGGGCGCGCCGGCGTGGACAAGCGGATCGACGTGTTCGCCACCGCGCTCGCCGCGGGCATGACCATGGACGACGTGGCCGAGCTCGAGCTCGCGTACGCCCCGCCTTACGGCTCGGCCAAGGACGCGGTCAACATGGCCGGCATGGTCGCGCAGAACGTCCTCGACGGGACGCTGACCCTCTGGTACCCGCACCAGCTCGACGAGGTCATGGACACCGCGCTGATCCTCGACGTCCGTTCGGCCGGCGAGTACCGCCGCGGGCACCTGCCCAAGGCGCTCAACGTGCCGCACACCGAGGTCCGGGCCCGGCTCGAGGAGATCCGCGAGGCCGCCGAGGGCCGTCCCGTGCGGGTGCACTGCGCGAGCGGTTTCCGCTCGTACCTGGCCCACCGCGTCCTCGACCAGGCGGGCCTCGACTCGGCGAACCTCTCCGGCGGCATGCTCACCCTGCGCGCCGCGCTGCCCGAGCTGGTCCTCGAGGTCGGCTGAGACCCACCACCCCCCCCCGGGCGCCGCGTTCGCTGACCGTCGCCGAGTTCGCTGGTCAGGTCCAGCGAACTCGGCGCCCACCAGCGAACTCGGCGTCGCGGCGCGAGCGGTGCCGGGCGTGTGAGGAGCCTGGTGGCTCAGTCGGCGACGGGGGCGAGCGCGATCTCGGGCTCGGCGTCGGGGGTGAGCCGGACGACCTGCCGGGCACGCCAGGCCGGTGAGGTCTCCGGGAAGTCCTCGCGGTAGTGCCCGCCGCGGGACTCCTCGCGCCGCAGCGCCGTGAGCGTCAGCAGCGTCGCCACCTGGTGCAGGTTCGTGGTCTCCCACTCGGCCGCCTGCGGGGTCGCCTGGACCCCCGGCACCTCGTGCGCGTGGGTCGGCACGGCGGCGAGCGCCTGGGCCGCGCGCTCGAGACCCGCAGCCGTGCGGATCACGCCGGGCCCCTGAGCCGCGAGACGCTGGACCCGGCTCCGGGTCGGCGCCGCGACCAGCGCGACCCCGTCACGCTCCACCGGCTCGCGCTGCACCAGGTCGCGATCGGCGACCCGGGAGGCCACGTCGGCCGCCGCGCGGTAGGCGTAGACGAGTCCCTCGAGCAACGAGTTCGAGGCGAGCCGGTTCGCGCCGTGCACACCGGTGCACGCCGCCTCGCCCGCCGCGTACAGCCCCTCGAGGTCCGAGCGCCCACGCAGGTCGGTCAGCACGCCACCCGAGTGGTAGTGCTGGGCCGGGGCCACCGGGACCAGGTCGGTCGCCAGGTCGATGCCCTCGGCCCGCAGGCTCTCGTCGATGGTCGGGAACCTCGCACGCAGGAAGTCCGCCCCCAGGTGCCGCGCGTCGAGGAACACGTGGTCCGAGGACGTCTCCGCCATCCGCCGCACGATCGCGTGCGCGACCACGTCCCGCGGCGCGAGCTCCGCCATCGGGTGCACCTCGGGCATGAACCGCAGGCCGTCGGTGTCCAGCAGCATGGCGCCCTCGCCCCGCACCGCCTCGGACACCAGGGTGAGCTGCCCCTTCACGCCCGACCCCAGCCACAGCACGGTCGGGTGGAACTGCACGAACTCCACGTCCGCCACCGACGCACCGGCCCGCAGCGCGGCCGCCAGCCCGTCGCCCGTCGCCTGCACCGGGTTGGTCGAGGACGGGTAGACCTGCCCGATCCCGCCGGTCGCCAGGATCACGGCCGGGGCCAGGGCGGCGCCCACGCCGTCCCGCTGGCCCGCGCCGATGACGTGCAGCGTCACGCCGCACACCGGCCCGGGCCGGCCGTCGGCGTCCGGCGCCGCGGTCAGCAGGTCGAGCACCAGGGCGTTCTCGAGCACCTCGATGCCCGGGTCGTTGCGCACCGCCTCGAGCTGCGCGACGAGGGCCCTGGAGATCTCGGCGCCGGTCGCGTCACCGCCCGCGTGCGCGATCCGGTCGGCGTGGTGCCCGCCCTCGCGGGTCAGCGAGATGCCGCCGTCGGAGTCGGTGTCGAACCTGGCGCCGAGCGCCATGAGCTCACGGACGCGGTCCGGACCCTCGGTGACCAGCACCTCCACGGCGCCCCGGTCACAGAGCCCGGCACCGGCGACCAGCGTGTCGCTGAGATGGGCCTCGGGGCTGTCCTCCGGGTCGAGCGCGGCGGCGATGCCACCCTGTGCCCAGACCGTCGACCCCGACGCGAGCGGCCCCTTGGTGACCAGCAGCACGCGAGGGACGCGAGACCGCAGCCGCAGTGCCGCCGTCAGACCCGCGACCCCTGACCCGACGACGATCGCGTCGGCGTGCGCGGTCCAGCCCGGCTGAGGTCCGGCAAGGCGCCGGGCGAGCCTCACCGGTGCCCGTCCCAGGGCACCGCCGAGGTCTTCAGACCCGGCTGCGGCACCCCGGGGTCGGTCCCGAGGTCGACGATGCGGTTGCCCGAGTCCACGTGGACGACCCTGGGCGTGTACGTGCGCGCCTCCACGTCGGAGAGCTGCCCGTAGGCGATCACGATCACCAGGTCGTCGGGCTCGACGAGGTGCGCCGCGGCGCCGTTGATCCCGAGCACGCCGCTGCCGGGCTCGCCCGGGATCGCGTACGTGGTCAGCCGCGCACCGTTGGTGACGTCGACGACGTCCACCTGCTCACCGGGCAGGATGTCGGCAGCGGCCATGAGGTCGGCGTCGATCGTGATCGACCCGACGTAGTCCAGGTCCGCGTGGGTGATCCGGGCGCGGTGGATCTTGCCCGTCATCATCGTGCGAAGACGACCGGTGGACATCAGTGCTCCTCGTTGCTCTCGACCGACCCGGCGCCCGCGACGTCGATCCCCGCGATGTCGATCACCACGTTGTCGATCAGGCGCGTGGTCCCCACCCGCCCGGCCACGAGCAGGAGGGCCGAACCACGGTACCCCTCCGGCAGCGGGTCGAGCGCGGGGTCGACCAGCGCGAGGTAGTCCAGGACGACGCCCGGCTCGGCGGCGAGCACCTCCGCCGCGGCCGCGTGCACCGCCCGCGGACCGCCGCCCGCGGCCGCCAGGTCAGCACCGGCGGCGAGCGCGCGGGACAGCGCGAGGGCCACCGTCCGCTCGTCGGGTGCGAGGTAGGCGTTCCGCGAGGAGAGCGCGAGGCCGTCCGGTTCGCGCACGATGGGCACGCCGACGATCTCCACACCCAGGTCGAGGTCCGCCACCATCCGGCGGATCGCCGCGAGCTGCTGGGCGTCCTTCTGGCCGAACAGCGCGACGTCGGGTGCCGTGAGGTGCAGCAGCTTGAGCACCACGGTGAGCACCCCGTCCATGTGCGCGGGCCGGAACTCCCCCTCGAGCACCTCGCCGACCCGGCCGGCGCTGACCGTGACCACCGCCGGGGTCGGGTACACCTCGGCCACACCCGGTGCGAAGACGAGGTCCGCGCCGGCACCGGCGAGCTTGGCCACGTCGCCCTCGAGGTCACGCGGGTAGCGCGCCAGGTCCTCGGTCGGCCCGAACTGCAACGGGTTCACGAAGATCGTGACGACCACGACGTCCGCGAGGGTGCGGGCGGTGCGCACGAGCGTGAGGTGCCCCTCGTGCAGCGCACCCATGGTCATCACCACGGCGCGGCGCCCGGGCAGCGCGGCGAGCGCGTCCGCGAGCTCCGCCTTGGTGCTGACGACTCTCATCGATCCTCCTCAGGGTCGGGCCCGGTGGGCTCGAGGGCGTCCAGCAGGCGCTCGGCCTGGCCCGCGTCGATCCGTCCACCGCGCAGCGCGCGGGCCGTCGCGGAGCGGGCCAACGCGCGGTACGCGACCACGACGTCCGCCGCGTCCGGACGGTTCCCGGCGAGCTCGCCGAGCACCCGGACGTGGGCGCGGACCGTGCCGGCGTCGCCGCGCACGACCGGTCCGGTCAGCGAGGCCACCCCACCCGGGGCCGCGACGCCCGCGGCGGCGGAACGCACCGCGCCGTCCAGCGCGGCGGACAGCAACGGGCCGAGCACCCGGTCCGCGTCGTCGACCCCGGCGGCCCGCAGCGCGTCGGCGGCCTGGGCGACGAGCACGGCGAGGTGGTTGGCGGCGTGCGCCAGGGCCGCGTGGTACAGCGGCCGCTGCTCCTCCGCGACCACCACCGGCTCGGCACCGAGCTCGACGACCAGGGCCTGGCCGATCGGCAGCACGGGTGCGGCGGCGGTGACGGCGACCGTGCAGCCGGGCAGCCGCGCGAGGTCCAGCGAGGTGCCCGTGAAGGTCATCGCGGGGTGCAGCGCGATCGTGATCGCCCCGGCCCGCGCGGCCGGCGCCAGCACGCCCGTGCCGGACGCGCCGGAGGTGTGCACCACGATCTGGCCCGGCTGCCAGGCGCCGGTCGCGGCGAGACCCTCGACGAGGCCGGGCAGCGCGTCGTCCGGCACGGTCAGCAGGACCAGCTCGGCCCGCTCGACGACCTGCGGCACCTCGAGCTCGGGCACCCCGGGCAGCAGGGCCCCGATCCGCTCGCGGCTCGCCTCGGAGATCCCGCTCGCACCGACCACCGCGTGCCCGACCGCACGCAGGGCGTTGCCGAGAACTGCTCCGACCCGGCCCGCGCCCACCACGCCGACCCCGAGCCGGCCCGCCTGGACCGCGCTCACGGCGCAGGCGGGGGCGGGGGCGGGGGCGGGGGCGTCGGACCCGGCTGGGCGGGTGGCGCCGGTGGACCGGGCGGAGCCACCGGCAGGTCACGCGGCGCGTGCCCGCCGGGCTGCGCCTCCGGGCGTGCCATCCAGCGCTCGGGCCCGGCGAGGCTGCGCGCCCGCCGGGCGCGGGACGCCTGCATCGTGACGAGCTCGCCGGCGGCCGCCTGGTCGAGGTGCGGCACGACGGGGCTCACCGGACCGGGCGTGGAGTGCAGCTGCACGCTGGCGAGAGCGAGCCGACGCTGCCACGGCCCCTGAGCCACGCCGATCGACTGGGTCCGCTCGTGCGGCACCACGACGAGGCGACGGTGCAGCCGACCGGTCCGCGCCAGCAGGGCGCGCTCGGTGACCAGGTAGCCGTTGCGCCGCCACCCCAGCGGGTCCAGCCAGACGGCCCGGGACGGGCTGCCCACGAAGCCCTCCTCCGGGCCCATGCCGCTCAGCCCGACGTCCAGGACCTCGCGGGCGCGCTCGGCGCCGAGGTCCGGCAGCACGAGCCAGAGCGCGAGCATCGCCTCGTCCCTCGTCGCGACCGGCAGCAGCACGGTCTCCTGGGGCCGGTTGCCCTGCTGGACGTAGCCGGCGATGTTCACCTCGACCCGCCACCAGTCACGCCCCCGCCACAGCAAGGGCTGGCTGAGCTGGACCGCCTGCACCCGGCCGGGCGGCACGGTCTGCGCGCGAGCCTCGAGCAACCCGTGACGCAGACGGATGCCGTCCGGGGACTGCGCGAGCCGGAAGTTGAACTCGCTGCTGAACCGGGTCCACACGAAGCTCCCGGAGGCGATCACGGCGGGGATCATCGTCAGGAAGACGGCCGGCTGGTGCGTGCCGATCATCACGGCCAGGCTCGCCACGAGGACCAGCACCGCGACGATCGCGGCCCCCGAGCGCACCAGGCCCAGCACGACCCTGGCCGGCGGCACCACGACGAGCTCCCGTTCCGGGGCTGCCGCGACCGGTGTCGGAGCGCCGCCCTCGCGGGCCGAGCCGACCTCGAGACCGGCCGCCCGGGCGAGCAGCTCGTTGCGCAGCCGCTGGGCCTCGTCGTCGCGCAGGAAGGCCAGGCGTACGGCCGAGTCCTGCCCGCCGGCCACCTCGATCTTCAGCTCGGTGAGCCCGAACATCCGCGCCAGCAGCGGCTGGATGGTGTCGATCCCCTGGATCCGGTCCAGGCGCGCCGCGCGCTGGCGGCGGAACACCACACCGGACTGGAGGTAGATGGTCTCGTCGTCGATCGCGTAGCGGGTCATCCGCCACGCGAGCGCCGACCACGCGAACCCGATCAGCACGACCACGGCGACGCCGGCCACGATCGTGGCGAGTCCGGCGAGCCTGACCAGCTCGGTCAGGTTCGACGGGTCGAAGTCGAGCTGCTGCGCCGCGATCACCAGCAGGACCGCGAACACCTTCCACCCGCTGACCAGAGGCGTCACGGGGTGCACCCGCTGCCAGGTCAGACCGGTGGGCGGGTCCTGCGGCATGGCCCCCCGACCGCTCACAGGCCGGCCAGCCTCGCCTCGCCGCGCGCCGCGAGACGGTCGCGCAGACGGGCGGCCTCGGCCGGGACGAGCCCGGGGATCGCGGCGTCGCTCGACGCCGAGGCGGTGTGCAGCTGGACGCTCGCCACGCCGGCCCAGCGATCGAGCGGTCCGGCGTGGACGTCGACGAACTGCATCCGCCCGTAGGGCACGACGACCAACGACCGGAACATCACGCCGCGACGGATCAGCAGGTCGTCGTCCCGCTCGGCGTAGCCGACGGCGCGGACCTGACGGGGCACCAGCACGGCACCCCAGACCAGGAGGAGCGCGAGGACCGCGGGGATCGCCCACAGCCCTGCGATCCCGCTCAGGGCGGCTGCCGCGGCGCTGCCGAGCAGCGGGAGGCCCAGCACCAGGCCGAGCGGGATGAGCCGCACCGTGACCAGACGGCCGGAGACCGGCTGCCACACGACGTCGGCCGGCTCGAACGGGTTCTTCGGCTCACTCATGGCCGCCATCCTCCCACCGCTCACGCGGTGGACCCGGCCTGGACCCCGCGGTCGTCGTCCTCCGGCGGGACCTCGCACCAGTGCTCGGCGACCAGGCCGGCGACCGTCAGCACGACCGCGCCGAGCAGCGCCACGCCGGCGCCGATCGCCACGTCCCGGCGCGCGGCGATCGCGAGGTCTCCGACCACCAGCAGCACGTGGCCGGCGTACCAGCCGGTGAGCAGGGTGCCGGTGTAGGCGGCCGCCGTGGCAAGGGCCACCGTGCGCGCGGCGACGATCGGGTCGGTGCCCGGCCGCTTGCCCTTGACGAACTGCCGGACGTTCCACCCCATCGCGAGCACCACGGCGGCGATCCCGAGGGTCACCACGGTCGACAGCACCGGCGGGCCGAGCACGATCCATCCGCGCCCCTCGAGCACCCGCAGCAGCGCTGTGGACAGCGCCGCCACCACCCCGGCGATCAGGACGAGCCGGGGCCAGGGCGTTCGTCGCATCAGTCGACCCCCGGCGGGGTCCACCAGTCGAGCGCGAGCCAGCGCACGCCGTCGCGATCGGGCGCCGTGCCGGCGAGCGCGGCGACCGGGCCGCCGCCGAGGCCGGGCAGCACGGCGTCAGGGTCGACCTGCGCCCACGGCTGCAGCACGAACGCCCGTTCGTGCGCACGCGGGTGCGGCAGCTCCAGGTCGTCCGTCACGCCCGTGGTGCTGCCGTGCACGATCAGGTCGACGTCGAGCGTGCGCGGTCCCCAGCGCTCCTCGCGGCGCCGGCCGTGCGCAGCCTCGATCGTCTGGCACGCGTGCAGCAGGGCACGCGGGCTCAGGGTGGTCCGACCGAGCACGACCGTGTTGAGGAAGTCCGGCTGCGGCGGGCCGCCCACGGCCGCGGTGCGGGCCAACGGGGCGACGGCCGTCACCTCGAAGCCCGGCAGGGCGGCGAGCTCGTTCACCGCTCGACGCAGGGTCTCCTGGCTCGGGCCCTCGTTCGACCCGAGCGCGAGCACGACCCGGACCGGCTCGTCGGGAGCGAAGTCCAGCCGGTCCCGAGGCACCACGTCGGCGACGGGCACGGGCCCGGGGAACGGGACGGGCTCCGGCACCGGCACCGGTTCCGGCTCCGGCTCGGGCTCGGGCGCGAGGGTCGGGACGGGCCCGGGGAAGCCAGCCGGCTCGGGCGCGAGGGTCGGGACCGGCCCGGGGAAGCCGGCCGGCTCGGGCACCGGCATCGGCGCCGTCCCGGACGGCGGCTCGTGGAACGGAGCCGGCTCCGGCACCTGCCCGACAGGGCTCCAGGTCGGCGCCGCCGCAGGCACCGGTGGCGCAGGCGGGAGCGGGGAGGCGGCCGGCTGCGCCGGGGTGGCCGGCGGGACGGACTCGGTGGGCCACGCGGGCGCGGCGGGCTCCGGCGGCACCCCGGGAGGGGCCGACGGCGTCGACGCGTCGGGCCGCGCGGTCAACGGCGCAGCGAGGTCGTCCAGGTCGAGCACGGCGGTCGGGGCGTCCTCGAGCGCGGCCGGCGCGACGGCCGGCTCCCACGCGTCGGCCTCCTCCGGGGTGAGCGTCGAACCGGGCTCCCACGCGTCGGCCTCCTCCGGCTCGAACGCCGAGCCGGTCGCCCACACGCCGGGCTCCCCCGGCGTCGACGCCGGCACCTCAGGTTCCGCGGGCGGCTCCCATCGCTCGCCCGCACCCGCCAGGGGAGCCGGCACGGGCACCGGCGGGACCGGCGGCTGAGGAACCGTGCCGGCCGTCGGAGCGACGCTCGGCACCGGCTCGGGCGGCGGAAGCGGCTCCGGCAGCGGTACGGGCTCGGGCACCGGCTCGGGCAGCTCGTCCGCGAGCGCCGCGGCCACGATGCCGGCGACCGGCGACCACGCCGGCACCTGACGTTCGACGACGGTCGGCGCCTCGGCCGCCACGACCGGCGGGTCCTCGCGGGAGCGGCTGATCTCCACCGTGACGTCGGTGAGCGCGACGGTGACCGGAGCGTGCGGCTTGTGCACCACGACGTCGACCGCGACGACCCGCTCGTGCGCGAGCGCCACCGCGGCGATCCGCTCCGCGAGGGTCTCCACCAGGTTGACCGGCGGACCCGCCAGCACGGCGTGGACCTGCGTCGCGACCGCGGAGTAGTCCACGGTGAGCTCGAGACGGTCCGCGGACGCGGACGCCCTGGTGTCCACGTGCAGCACCACGTCGACGACGAACTCCTGCCCGTCACGCCGTTCGTGCTCCAGCACCCCGTGGTACCCGGTGGCCCGGATCCCGGTCAGCCGGATGCGGTCCTCAGCCACCGTGTCCTCCTGTTCGGACGTCGTCGGCGCCCGGCTCGCCGCGCGCTGCGGTCCACGCCGCTGCGACGCGGACTGCGTCCACCGAGCCTGCCACGTCGTGCACCCGGACGCACCATGCTCCGGCCGCCGCTGCGAGCGCCGTCACCGCCGCGGTCGCGAGGTCCCGCTCGACGGGCGGGACCGGGTCGACACCCCCGTCCCGGCCGGCCAGCAGGTGCCCCAGGAACCGCTTGCGCGACGCTCCCACGAGCACCGGGTGCCCGAGCGCGACGAGCGCGTCGAGGTGCGCGAGCAGCGGCCAGTTGTCGCGGCCGGGCTTCGCGAAGCCGAGCCCCGGGTCGAGCACGAGCTGCTCGGGTCGAACGCCCGCGGTGACCGCGGCGTCGACCCGCTCGGCGAGCTCACGGCACACGTCGGCCACGATGTCGTCGTAGTCGGCCAGGTCGTCCATCACGTCGGCGTGCCCGCGCCAGTGCATCGCGACGTAGGGCACGCCCGCCTCCGCGACCAGGCGGTACATCGCGGGGTCGGCGAGGCCGCCGGAGACGTCGTTGACGATCGCCGCACCCGCCGCGACCGCGTCGTGTGCGACGGCGGCGCGAGTCGTGTCGACGCTGACGACGGCGCCGGCGCCGGCCAGCTCCTGGATCACCGGCAGCACCCGGGCCCGTTCGGTGTCCGGGTCGACGCGGGCCGCTCCGGGACGGGTCGACTCCCCGCCGACGTCGAGCAGGTCGGCGCCGCGGGCGAGGAGCTCGAGACCGTGCGCCACCGCAGCGTCCGGCTCGTACCACCGGCCGCCGTCGCTGAACGAGTCCGGTGTCACGTTCACGACGCCCATCACCAGGGTCCGGTCCAGCGCGGCGAGGTCCGCGCGCAGCGGTGCCGGGTGCAGCACGTTCACCCACCCAGCCTAGGGCCGGGTCGTGCCCCGACCCGGACTGCCGGGCGGGGTGCCGGGTGCGCGCTCACTGTGCGGTGATGAGCCCCATCGCCTCGGCCCGCGTGGCGCTGTTGCGCAGCTGACCGCGGACCGCCGAGGTCAGCGTTCGGGCGCCCGGTGTGCGCACACCTCGCATCGACATGCACAGGTGCTCGCACTCGACGACGACGATCACCCCGGCCGCCCCGAGGACGTCGACCAACGCGTCGGCGATCTGGGTGGTCATCCGCTCCTGGACCTGCGGGCGCCGTGCGTAGAGGTCGACCAGCCGCGCGAGCTTCGACAGCCCTGCGATCCGGCCGTCCCGCCCGGGGATGTAGCCGACGTGCGCGACGCCGTGGAACGGCAGGAGGTGGTGCTCGCACTGGGAGTACACGGGGATGTCCCGGATCAGGACCATCTCCTCGTGGCTCTCGTCGAACGTGGTGGTGAGCACCTCACGGGGGTCGCGACCGAGGCCGGAGAACATCTCGGCGTACGCGCGTGCGACCCGCGCCGGGGTGTCGCGCAGGCCGTCGCGGTCCGGGTCCTCGCCGACCGCGAGCAACAGCTCGCGCACCGCGGCCTCGGCGCGCGCGAGGTCGAAGCCGCTCGGCTCCTCGGGCGGCCGGCCGGCGACGTCGTCGTCGAGCGTGCTCACGACGTCGGGCCGCCCGGAAGGGTGCCGCCGCCCTCGACGCCGCCGGCCGGCTCGTCGAGCGGCGGGAGCGCGTGCTCGGGCGACGCCTGGGCCGCCTCGTCCTGCGGAGCCTCGGCCGGGACCGCCTTGCCGTTGCCCGCGGCCTTCTCCGCCGGGGTCTGGACCGGCGGGATGTCGCTGACCTGTCGTTCCGGGCTGGACAGCCAGACCTCGCGCAGGTCGCGCTTGATCACCGGCTGGAAGACCTCGGCCAGCTCGGCCTGGTTGAGCGTCTCGCGCTCGAGGAGCTGGACGACCAGCTCGTCGAGCACGGCCCGGTTGGTGACCAGGATCTCGTAGGCCTCGTCGTGCGCGGCGTCGATGAGCTTGCGCACCTCGACGTCCACGACGGCCGCCACGTCCTCGGAGTAGTCGCGCTGGTGGCCCACGTCGCGACCGAGGAACACCTCGCCGGAGTCCTGACCGAGGTGCACGGCGCCGACCTTGTCGCTCATGCCGTACTGCGTGACCATCTTGCG
This sequence comes from Actinotalea endophytica, assembly GCF_025717005.1. Taxonomy (GTDB): domain Bacteria; phylum Actinomycetota; class Actinomycetes; order Actinomycetales; family Cellulomonadaceae; genus Actinotalea. Next base: position 155,447 of record NZ_JAOVZU010000006.1, on the reverse strand, counting down.
GGCCGTCGTGGTGGCCTTCTCGATGTCGTTGGACGCCCCCGTGGTGGGGTCGTGGAAGACGATCTCCTCCGCGACCCGACCACCCATCGCGTAGGCGAGCTGGTCGAGCAGCTCGTTGCGGGTGACCGAGTACTTGTCCTCGGCGGGCATCACCATCGTGTAGCCGAGGGCACGACCCCGCGGCAGGATCGTCACCTTCGTCACCGGGTCGGTGTACCGCAGCGACGCCGCGACCAGGGCGTGGCCGCCCTCGTGGTACGCGGTGATCTTCTTCTCCTTGTCGTTCATCAGCCGGGTGCGCTTCTGCGGTCCGGCGATGACCCGGTCGATCGCCTCGTCGAGCTCGTGGTTGCCGACCAGCTGCCCGGCCGAGCGCGCGGTGAGCAGCGCGGCCTCGTTCAGCACGTTCGCCAGGTCGGCGCCGGTGAAGCCGGGGGTGCGCTTGGCGACCGCCGCCAGGTCGACGTCGGGCGCCATCGGCTTGCCCTGGGCGTGCACCCGGAGGATCTGCTCGCGGCCGCGCAGGTCGGGGGCGTCCACCGACACCTGCCGGTCGAACCGGCCCGGGCGCAGCAGCGCGGGGTCCAGGATGTCCGGGCGGTTGGTCGCGGCGATCAGGATGACGTTCGCGTTGACGTCGAAGCCGTCCATCTCGACGAGCATCTGGTTGAGCGTCTGCTCGCGCTCGTCGTGGCCACCGCCGAGCCCCGCACCGCGGTGCCGGCCGACCGCGTCGATCTCGTCGATGAAGATGATCGCCGGCGCGTTCTGCTTGGCCTGGTCGAACAGGTCACGCACCCGCGAGGCACCGACGCCGACGAACATCTCGACGAAGTCCGAGCCGGAGATCGAGTAGAACGGCACACCGGCCTCGCCGGCCACCGCGCGGGCCAGCAGGGTCTTGCCCGTGCCGGGCTGGCCGTACAGCAGCACGCCCTTGGGGATCTTCGCGCCGACGGCCTGGAACTTGCCCGGGTCGGCGAGGAACTCCTTGATCTCCTGCAGCTCCTCGACCGCCTCGTCGACCCCCGCGACGTCCTCGAACGTCACCTGCGGGTTCTCCTTGGAGACCAGCTTCGCGCGGGACTTGCCGAACTGCATGACCCGGGACCCGCCGCCCTGCATGCGCATCATCAGCCACCAGAACAGGCCGAGCAGCAGCAGCATCGGCAGCACGAACGTGATCAGGCTGTCCCACCACGTCGTCTGCGGGTTGACCGAGTTGTAGCCCTGGGGCGGGTCCGCGTTCTGCACCGCGTCGACGACGGTCTGACCCTGCGGTGCGACGTAGTAGAACTGCACGTTCTTGCCGTAGTTCTGGTCACCCTTGGTGAAGTCCTGGGACAGCGTGAGGTCCACCCGCTGCTGGCCGTCGATGATGAGCGCCTGCTCGACGGTGTCGCCGGCCAGCAGTGCCAGGCCGTCGGAGGTGTCGATCCGGTGCACCGACGGCGTGAACAGGCTCGACGCCGCGAAGAGCAGGATGATCACGGCCAGGGCGATCCAGAGGATCGGGCCGCGGGTGAGTCGGCTGAGATTCATGGGTGCCGGGCCGTCGCCCGGTGCCTTTCCGTCGCGGAACGGGTCTGCTGGGCAGGGTACCCGCTGCGCCTACGGCGAGCCCCGCCAGTTCGCCCAGGGCAGGAAGGGGAACCCGGACGCGCGGCGGGACGTTGCCCGGGGGCTCGCCCGGCGTCGGCGTTCAGTCCGCGTAGACGTGCGGTGCGAGCGTGCCGACGAACGGCAGGTTGCGGTACTTCTCCGCGTAGTCCAGGCCGTAGCCCACCACGAACTCGGTGGGGATCTCGAAGCCGACGTACCGCACGTCCACGTCGACCTTGGCGGCCTCGGGCTTGCGGAGCATGGTCAGGATCTCGACGCTCGCAGGGTTGCGGCTGCGCAGGTTGGACAGCAGCCAGGAGAGCGTCAGGCCCGAGTCGACGATGTCCTCGACGATCAGCACGTGCCGGTCGGACAGGTCGGTGTCCAGGTCCTTGAGGATCCGGACCACGCCGGAGGACGTCGTGCCCGCGCCGTAGGAGGACACCGCCATCCAGTCCATCTGGATCGGCAGGTGCAGCCGGCGGGCGAAGTCGGCCATCACCATGACGGCGCCCTTGAGCACCCCGACCAGCAGCAGGTCGCGTCCTGCGTAGTCCGCGTCCACCTGTGCCGCCAGCTCGTCGAGCCGGGTCTGGAGCTGCTCCTCGGACAGGAGCACCTTCGCCAGGTCGCCGCCCATGTCAGTCGCGTCCACCGCGCGTCCTCTCGGTCGAGGTGAGGGGGCCAAGCCTGCCACACCGTCTGGCCACCCTCAGGCCCGGAAGGTCCGCCGGCCCCTGGCCGTTCCAGCGGGTCACCAGCGCGTCCACCGCGGCGACGTGCACCGCGTGCACGGAGCCGGCCGGCGCGCCCCAGGCGAGCACCGCGAGCCGCAGCGCGCGGGTGCGCAGCGCCTCGGGCGCGGCGGCGAGCGTGGCGACGTCCAGCAGGTCCGACCCGGCCGGCGCCCCGGCGAGGGAGCCGGCCGCGGGGTCGCCGGCCCCGGCGGCCCTCGCCCGGTCCAGCAGGTCCGAGGCGAGCTCGTCGAGCACCTCCGCGTCGGCACGCAGCAGGTCCGCGGTCCGGGCCAGCGCCGCGTCGACCCCCGAACCGAGCACGTCGTCGAACATCGGGAGCAGCTCGTGGCGGACCCGCGCGCGCAGCGCACCACCGCCGTCGGGATGGTTGGTCGGGTCGTGCCACGGCTCGAGCCCCTGGTCGGTGCAGGCCTGCGCGAGCACGCTGCGCGGCAGGCCCAGCAACGGCCGCCGCACGAGCCCGCGCACCGCCGGCATCCCCGCGAGCGACCTGGCCCCCGAGCCGCGCGCCAGGCCGAGCAGCACCTGCTCGGCCTGGTCGTCGCGCGTGTGGCCGAGCAGCACGGCGAGCGCCCCGGATCGCTCGGCCTCCTCGGCCAGGGCGGCGTGACGGACCTCGCGCGCGGCGGCCTCGCTCGGGTCGCGAGGTGTCACGGCACGCACCCGGGCCGGCAGACCTAGCTCTCGGCAGCTGTCCGCCGCACGTTCGGCGACCTCGGCGCTGCCCGGCTGCAGGCCGTGGTCGACGACCACCGCCTCGGCCCGCAGGCCCAGTCGCGGTGCGACGAACGCGACGGCGGCGGCGAGCGCGAGCGAGTCCGGACCGCCCGACACCGCGACGAGGACGAGCCCCCGGCCCCCGACCGTCGACCGCGGCCCGCTCACGTCGGCGGCTGCGTCGACGTCCGGGCCGGCCGAGGCCCCGGCGGCCTCCGCGAGCAGGGCGGTCAGGTCGGCTCGCACCGCGGCGCGCACCGCGGCGACGGCGGGAGCCGGTCCGGTCACGGCCGGGTGCGCCGCAACCACGCGGCGGGATCGGCGATCTCGACATCCGTCGGCAGCGCCTCGGGCTCGCGCCACACCAGGTCGAGCGCGTCCGGGGCCGCCCGGCGGACCTCTCGCACGAAGGCCGCGCCGTCGCGGTACTGCGCGAGCTTCGCCTCCAGGCCGAGCAGGCGACGAAGCACGAGCTGGAACCCACCCGACCGGCGCCTGGCCTCCATGCGTCGGCGCAGCGTGTTCTTGGACCGGATCGACGCCGTCGGGACGCGGTCCATGGTGACGTCGGCGTGGCCCTCGAGCAGCGACATCACGGCCGTCACGCGACGCAGCCGGGAGGCTTGCTCCTCGTCCAGGAGCCCTTCCAGCGGCGTGCCGCCACCGTCCCGGACCGCGCGGGTCACCTGCTCGAACGCCGCGCCGAGCTCCCGGCCGGGCCCTTGCAGGGCGCCGAGCAGCGCGGCCGCCTCGGAGCGCAGGTGGTCCGCCAGCCACGGGGCGGCGGCGAACTGCAGCGCGTGGGTCTGCTCGTGCACGCAGACCCACAGCGCGAAGTCGTCCGCCTCGGCCCGCATCGCGCGGCCCACCTCGAGCACGTTCGGCGCGACGAGCAGCAGCCGCGGCCGCACGTAGGGGTCGAACTGCCCGAGCACGCGCGTCCCGATCACGCCCAGCGCCACGGCGAGCTGGGTGGTCGCTCCCGGGCCGGTCAGTGCGGGGCCGGCGAGCTCGACGAAGGACTGCGCCGCGGCACGGGCCCAGCCGGGACGGTCCACGACGAGCACCTCGGCCGGGCCCGGGCGCCCCGCCGCGTCCAGGGCGGCGCCCATCCGGCCGGCCCGCTCGGCCAGCGGCAGCGCACGGCCCGCCGCCGTGCGCAGGCGATCGACCAGCGCGACGGCCTCGGCCCGGTCGACCGGCGGCCCGGGCGGCATGAGGCGACCGGCCCACCGGCCCGCGGCCGCCCAGTCGGCGCTCACGCCGCCGCCTCGGTGCAACCGCACCCGGCGAGCTTCTGCACGAACGCGTCGATCGCGGCCCGTGGACCCCACTGCCCGCCCGAGGGGGTGTCGTCGGCCAGCACCGCGAACGCGAGCAGCCGACCGTCCACCGTCTGCACGGTCCCGGCCAGCGACGTCACCCCGGGCAGCGACCCGGTCTTGGCGCGCACCGTGCCCTCGCCGGGTCCGCTCGTGAAGCGGTCGTTCAGGGTGCCGACCAGGCCGCCGATCGGCAGGTAGGTGAGCACGGCCCGCAGGCTCGGCTGCTCGGACGCGAAGCGCACGGCCTCGACCAGCAGGTCCGCGGGGATCGACGACGTGGCCGCGAGGCCGCTGCAGTCGGCCAGGGTCGCGCCCGCGACGGGCAGGCCGTCGAACGCGAGCTGGGCCAGCACCGCGGTGCCGGCCCCGGTGAAGCTGCCGGGCAGGCCGCGCTCGACCGCGACCAGCCGGCCGAGCACCTCGGCGATCGTGTTCTCCGAGACCAGCAGCACGTGGTGCACGATCTCGGCGATCGGCGCGGACTCGACCCGGCCGATCTCGGTCGCGCCCTCGGGTGCGGCCGCGACCTGGACCGAACCGGTCACCGAGATGCCTCGCTCGGCGAGCAGGTCGATGAAGATCCCGGTGGCGTTCCCCGTGGGGTCCGGGTACCGGGGCGGGTAGGCCTCCTCGGGGTCGGTCTTCGCGATCTCGACCGCGAGCGGGGTCACCGCCGCGACGTAGCCGTGAGCGACGTCGCTCGCCACCCAGTCGGGGTGGATCGACGGTCCCGAGAACAGCGTGTCGTCCACCGCGAGCGTCACTTCGTCGCGGCCTTCCTCGGCCAGGGCCGCCGCGACCTGGTCGGCGAGGTCGCCCAGGCCGGCGTGGCCGACCACGGCGTCCGGGTCGCCCGCTCCGGGCGCGAGCATCATGTCCCCGCCGCCGACCAGCACGAGCTCGCCCGGCGCGGCCTGGACGACCGTCGTGGGCAGCGTGCGGTCCGGGCCGAGCGCGCTCAGCGCCGCCATGGTGGTCAGCAGCTTCGCGGTGGACGCCGGCACCTGCGGCACGCTCCCGTCGAGGTCGACCAGGACCTCGCCGGTGAGCGCGTCGGACACGACGACCGAGGTCGAGTCACCCATCCGGGAGTCGGACACCAGCGACTGCGCCCACGCGCTCACGGTCGCCGCGTCCGGCACGAGGGCATCGGGGTCGAGGTCCGCCACCACCTGCTCGGGCTCGGGCACCACGACCGCGCCGGGCGCGGTGGGGAACGGCTCGGCGGCGGGCGGCACGGGGGCGAGGGTGAGGACGCCGGGCACCAGGTCGAGCGCGTCCAGCACCGACCAGCCGGCGCCCAGACCGAGCACCGCGACGAGCACTCCGGCCGTCACCTGCCTGGTGGTCGCCACGCCCGCCCTCCTCGTCATCCGCCGCCGCCGCCCGCGCCCGCCGGACACCACGCCGCCGAACCCGAGGCGGCTTTTCGGCCGTCGGTGCGCCACACTAGGTCACGCTCAGCGTCCATCACGTGCCGGCCGAAGGAGAACCGTGGAGTTCGACGTCACGATCGAGATCCCCAAGGGCAACCGGAACAAGTACGAGGTCGACCACGAGACGGGGCGCATCAAGCTCGACCGCATGCTCTTCACCTCGACCCGGTACCCGGACGACTACGGGTTCATCGACGACACTCTCGGCGAGGACGGCGACCCCCTGGACGCCCTCGTGCTGCTCGAGGAGCCGACCTTCCCCGGCTGCCTCATCCGTTGCCGGGCCCTCGGCATGTTCCGGATGCGCGACGAGGCCGGCGGCGACGACAAGGTGCTGTGCGTCCCGGTCGGCGATCAGCGCGCGTCGTGGCGGCAGGACATCGACGACGTCTCGGAGTTCCACCGGCTGGAGATCCAGCACTTCTTCGAGGTCTACAAGGACCTCGAGCCCGGCAAGTCCGTCGAGGGCGCGCACTGGGTGGACAAGGCGGCTGCCGAGGAAGAGATCCGACGCTCCTACGAGCGGGCCAAGGAAGCCGGGTACGGCCACCACTGAGCCGGCCGCTCTCCCTCAGGTGCTGCCCATTCGTGCCGATCAGGCACGGTGAAGGTCGAATCGATACAAGGCCTTCGCCTGCTCGACACTGCTGCTCCGCGGTCCGTTCACCGGCGCCGTCTAGCGTCGAGCCCGTGATGACACGACCGGAGGAGGGCCCGATGCCGACGTACCTGTTCGTCGACGGCCCGCTGGACGGCGAGATGATCGGCACGTCGGACGCCCACGAGGCCGGCGACGTGCTCGAGGTCGAGGTCGTCGACGTCGCACAGCTCGACGCACCACGGTTCCGCTACACCGTGGAGACGACCGCCGCCTACCAGCGGCCCGGACGGCTGCGCCACCTGCCACTGGCCGGCTGACCGCGTCCGGGCCCCGCACCTCAGGTGCGGGGCCTCACTGGTTCCCGGTGCGGGCGGTCCGCCCAATTCACAGGCTGTGTTCACCTGACGCCTTCCGCGTCTCAGCAGCCCGGTCTAGCGTGAGGACCTCCGCCGCCCCGCTCGGGAGGCGACCACGGGAGGCCCCGATGACCGACGACGAAGCAGCCCAGCTCGCGACCGTGGGAGACCGGCTCGGGGCGATGCACCCCGAGGTGAGCCGCGCGGAGATCGACGCCGTCGTCCACGAGTGCCATGCCGCGTACGACCGCAGCAAGGTCCGCGACTTCGTCGCCCTGCTCGTCGAGCGCGAGGCGTCCGAACGGCTGCAGCGCGGCCCGGCCGCCTGAGCAGCGGACGAGCGGTGGCGGGCGAGCTACGTCAGGGCCGCCCGGCGTACGGCATCGTCCCCGACCACCGCATCGGCACGACCCGCACGGTCAGCCCGGGGCGCGGCGCCTCGACGATCTGGCCACCGCCGATGTACATCGCGACGTGGTACACGCTGCTGGGGTTCGACGGGTCGGTGCCCCAGAAGACGAGGTCCCCGGGCCGCAGCGAGTCGTAGCTGATCTTCTTCACCTGGCGGTACTGGTCGCGCGAGGTCCGGTAGATCGAGACCCCGGCGGCCTGCCACGACCGCATCGTCAGGCCCGAGCAGTCGAAGCTGTCCGGCCCGGCGGCCCCGTACACGTAGGGCTTGCCGACCTGGCTGAGCGCCCAGGCCACCGCCGACTCACCCTGCGAGGCCGAGCCGCGCTGCGAGCCGGTGCCGAGCCCGTACGGGTCCGAGGTCGGCGCCGGGGTCGGCGTCGGGGTCGGCGTGGACGTGGCGGACGGCGTCGGGCTCGGCTCGGCACTCGGCGACGTGGTCGGCGTGCTCGTCGGAGCGGTCGTCGGCTCAGCGCTGGGGGCAGTCGACGGGGACGTCGTCGGGGTTCCGGTCGACGGCGTCGACGGCGTGCTCGTCGTGGGCGTGCCGGACGACTCGCGCGCCGCGCGCGCCGCGGCCTCCTCCCGGGCGCGCCGCTCGGCGTCCTGCTGCGCCATGCGCGCGGTCTCGACCTCGACCGAGGTCTGCCGCGCGGTGGCGAGCCGGACGAGCAGCGTCTCGCGCTCGGCCTGGATCGCCGCGACCCGCTGCTCGGTGTCCTGCTGGGTCTGCTCGGCCTGGGCCAGCGCCTCGGCGGCGTGGTCCGCGGCGGCGGTCGCCTCCTGCGAAGCGGTCTGTGCCCGCTCGTTGAGCGTGTCGGCGACGATCTGTGCGGCCTCGAGCCGCTGAACGGCCTGCTGGGCTCGCGTGCCCAGCTGGTCCATCGCGGCGCTGCGGGCCATGAGGTCCTCGACGCCGTCGGCGACCAGGAGCGCACCGATCGCGTCGAGGCCACCGCCGGATCGGTACGCCTCGAGGGCGATCGCCCCGAGCTCACGCCCGGCCTGCTCCGCGTCGGCGTTGGCCTGGTCGGCGCGCGCGGTGGCGTCGGCGAACGTGGCCTGCGCCGTGTCGGCGTCGACGGTGGCCTGCGTGTAGGCCTCGCCGGCGACCGCGACGGCGGTCCACGCGTCGTCCAGCTCGCTGGACTGCACGGCGAGCTCGAGCTCGATCCGGGCGACGTCCGCGCTCGCCGCGTCGACGGCGGCGGCCGCCTGGGCGACGTCATCGTCGTCGATCGGGTCGGCCCCGGCGGGGCCCGCCGTCCCTGCGCCGATCACGAGGGCGAGCGCGATCGCGGCACTGCGCACGCGCATCCAGCACTCCCCTCGATGACGGAACCTCGCCCGACGCTAGTGGCTACGACCTCAGAAGTGAACAGAAGTAACACCAGCATCAGCCGTTAACACGCGCCACCACCCGGATGGGTGAGTCACTCTGCACCCATCGGCACGTCGGCGCGCCTGCTTGACGAACGGATCCACGGGCTCGCGCTCGACAGTCCGTCGACCGCAGCAGGCCACCACCGTGACCCGCGCGGGTGAAGCACCGTTCGTCCCGAACCGGGATCAGCCGGGCACGTCGGTCCCAGATGCCGAGACGGGTGTACGCCCTCCGGGACAGCGCGACATACGCTCTGCGCCATGACCCGTCGAATGTGCCGCTGACGCGCACGTTCGGCGTGCCCGAAACCCGGTAGCACTCGGCGCACTGGCGCCTGACCGGAACGGGCCAACTTCCCGACGTGCCATTCCTGTCCCGACCCCCATCTGCGGGCCGGCCAGGGTCAGCACGCTGCCCGTGGTCTCCCGCGCCCTTCCACCCAGGAGCCCACGATGAGCAACGAGAACTGGTCCTTCGAGACCCGCCAGATCCACGCCGGCCAGACCCCGGACGCCGCCACCGGCGCCCGTGCGCTGCCGATCTACCAGACCACGTCGTTCGTGTTCGACTCGGCCCAGCAGGCCGCGGACAGGTTCGCGCTGAAGGAGCTCGGCCCGATCTACACCCGGATCGGCAACCCGACCACCGAGGCCGTCGAGAACCGGATCGCCGACCTCGAGGGCGGTGTCGGCGCCCTGCTGGTCTCCTCCGGCCAGGCCGCCGAGACCCTTGCGATCCTCAACATCGCCGAGGCGGGCGACCACGTGGTCGCGTCCTCGTCGCTGTACGGCGGCACCTACAACCTGCTGCACTACACGCTCGCCAAGCTCGGCGTGGAGACCACCTTCGTGGCCGACCCGCACGACGCGCAGCAGTGGCGCGACGCCGTCCAGCCGAACACCAAGCTGTTCTTCGCCGAGACCATCCCGAACCCGCGGATCGACGTGCTCGACATCGAGACCGTCGCCGGCGTCGCCCACGAGGCCGGCGTCCCGCTGATCGTCGACAACACCGTCGCGACGCCGTTCCTGGTCAACCCGCTGCGCTGGGGCGCCGACATCGTCGTGCACTCGGCCACGAAGTACCTCGGCGGGCACGGCACCGCGATCGGCGGCGTGATCGTCGACGGCGGGACGTTCGACTTCGCCCAGCACCCCGAGCGCTTCCCGAACTACAACACGCCCGACCCGTCGTACAACGGCCTGGTGTACGCCCGCGACCTGGGCGTCGGCGGCGCGTTCGGCGCGAACCTCGCGTTCATCCTCAAGGCCCGGGTCCAGCTGCTGCGCGACCTCGGCACGGCGATCAGCCCGTTCAACGCGTTCCTCATCTCGCAGGGCATCGAGACCCTCTCGCTGCGTCTGGAGCGGCACGTCGCGAACGCCCAGGCGGTGGCCGAGTGGCTCGAGGCACGTGAGGACGTCGTGCACGTCAACTACGCGGGCCTGGCCTCCTCGCCGTGGCACGCCAACCAGCTCAAGTACGCCCCGCGCGGCGCGGGCGCCGTGCTCTCCTTCGAGCTCGAGGGCGGCACCGAGGCGGGCCAGGCCTTCGTCTCGGCGCTCGAGCTGCACTCGAACGTCGCGAACATCGGCGACGTCCGCTCGCTGGTCATCCACCCCGCGTCCACGACGCACAGCCAGCTCACCCCGGAGGAGCAGGCCTTCTCCGGTGTCACGCCCGGTCTGGTCCGCCTCGCGGTCGGCATCGAGCACATCGACGACATCCTGGCCGACCTCGAGGCCGGCTTCCGGGCCGCGAAGGAAGCCTGATGTCCTCGCCCTCCCGCCGGACCTCGACCCCGGGCGCCCTTCGGGTGCTGCCCGGCGGGCGCACGCGCGCCGGCGCGGTCTGGCGGGAGGGCGACCCGCTCGGCGACCGGAAGCTGTGCGACATCGGCCCGCTGGACCTCGAGACCGGTGGGCACCTGTCCGCCGTCCGACTCGCCTACGAGACCTGGGGCACGCTCGCCGCCGACGGGTCGAACGCCGTGCTCGTCGAGCACGCGCTCACCGGCGACTCGCACGTGACCGGCGACCGTGGCCCCGGCCACCCCACGCCCGGGTGGTGGGGCACGATGGTCGGCCCGGGCCGGCCGATCGACACCGACCGCTGGTTCGTCGTCGCGGCCAACGTGGTCGGTGGCTGTCAGGGATCGACCGGACCCTCGTCACCCGCGCCCGACGGACGCCCCTGGGGTTCACGCTTCCCCTACGTCACGGTGCGCGACCAGGTGCGCGCCGAGGTCGCCCTCGCGGACGCCCTCGGCGTGCCGAGCTGGGCCCTGGTGATCGGTGGCTCGATGGGCGGCATGCGCGCCCTCGAGTGGGCCGTGATGGAGCCGGACCGGGTCCGCGCGGTCGCACCGGTCGCGACCACGGCCCTGTCCAGCGGGGACCAGATCGCGTGGGCGCACGCCCAGCTCGCCGCGATCCGCTCCGACCCCGCCTGGCACGGCGGGGACTACTACGACGTCGCCGACGGCAACGGCCCGCTCGCGGGGATGGGTGTGGCACGTCAGATCGCGCACACCACCTACCGCAGCGCGTTCGAGCTCGACACCCGGTTCGGCCGGCGCGCGCAGGACGGCGAGCAGCCGCTGGGTGGCGGCGGCCGGTTCGCCGTGCAGTCCTACCTCGACCACCACGCCGGCAAGCTCGTCGGCCGGTTCGACCCCGGGTCGTACGTCGCACTCACCGAGTCGATCCTGTCCCACGACGTCGGGCGCGGGCGGGGCGGCGTGGCGGCCGCGCTCGCCGGTGTGACGGCCCGCACGGCGGTCGTCGCGGTCGACTCCGACCGGCTCTACCTGCCCGAGGAGTCCGCGCGGATCGCCGCAGCGCTTCCCGGCTCCCCCGACGTGCACCTGGTGCACTCCGACCACGGGCACGACGGCTTCCTGATCGAGATCGAGCAGGTCGGCGCCGTGGTCCGCGACCTGCTGGAGTCGCCCGCCTAGCATGATCGCCATGGGCGGACCTCTCAGTGCTGACGACGTCGCCGCGCTCGCGGCCCTGCTCGAGACCCAGTGGCGCCGGCTCCGGGCCTGGGTCGAGCTGACCGACGCCGCGACCGACCCGGCCCCGAGCAGCCTGCCCGGGTGGTCCGTCGCCGAGCTCGTCGCGCACCTGGCCCGGGCGATGAGCGCGCTCGCGGTGTGCCGCCCGGCCGAGCCCGGCACCGTTCCTCTCACGCTCGGCGAGTACCTCGGCACCTATCCCGACCGCGCGGAGCAGATCACCGCGGTGACCCGGGACCTCGCGGTCGAGATCCAGCACGACCCGCTGCGCGGCATCGACCGGCTCTCCGCCGAGACGTTCGACCGTCTCCGCGAGCTGCGGGCGGTCGGGCCGGACCCGGTGGTCCAGGCCCGGCGTGCCCCGATCCTGCTGTCCGAGATGGTGGTCTCCCGGCTCGTCGAGCTCGTCGTGCACGGCGACGACCTGGTGCGGTCCCGCGGGCCCTGGCCCGGTCCGGGTCCGCTCGAGCCCGGGGCCGTCCAGGTGGTCAGCGACGCGCTGCTCGAGGTCCTCCTGGACCGCGGGGGCTGGGACCTCGAGGTCGTCGACCCGCTGGCCTGGCTCCGGGTCGCGACCGGACGCGTCCCGGTCTCGGTCGGCACGGTCACCGCTGCGCTCCGAGCCCGCTCCACCGCGGACTCGGTTCCCGATCTCGGTTCGCGGCTTCCGCTGCTCTGACCCGCCCGAGGGCCGTACGTTGAGCCCATGCGTGCCGCCTTCGCCGCCCGGATCTCCCCCGACGACCCCGCCTCCGGCCTCGAGGTCGCCGAGGTGCCCGACGCCGCCGCTCCCGACGGGCGCCCCGACTGGTCGGTGGTCCAGGTGCGCGCTGCGAGCCTCAACCACCACGACCTGTGGTCGCTGCGCGGCGTGGGCCTGAGCGCCGCCCAGCTGCCCATGGTGCTCGGCACCGACGCCGCCGGCGTCGTCGACGGACCGAACGGCCCGCTGGACGTCGTGGTGCACGGCGTGATCGGCGCGACCGGGCACGGGGTCGGACCGACCGAGCGGCGCAGCCTGCTCTCGGAGCGGTACCCGGGCACGCTCGCCGAACGCGTCGCGGTCCCGACCTGGAACCTGGTGCCCAAGCCCGAAGAGCTGAGCTTCGCCGAGGCTGCCTGCCTGCCCACCGCATGGCTGACGGCCTACCGGATGCTGTTCACCAGCGCCGGGCTGCGCCCCGGGGACCGTGTGCTCGTGCAGGGTGCCGGTGGCGGGGTCTCGTCGGCGGCGATCGCGCTCGGTGCCGCAGCCGGTCTCGAGGTCGTCGCGACCAGCCGCAGCGCGGCCAAGCGGGAGCACGCGACCGCGTCCGGGGCGGTGGCCGCGATCGAGCCCGGCGGCCGGGCACCGTTCCGGGTCGACGCGGTGATCGAGACCGTCGGGGCCGCGACCTGGTCGCACTCGGTCAAGGCGCTGCGCCCGGGCGGCGTGATCGTGGTGGCGGGTGCGACCACCGGGGACCAGCCCGGCGCCGAGCTGACCCGGATGTTCTTCACCGAGCTGCGCGTGGTCGGCGCCACGATGGGCAGCAAGGACGACCTGGAAGCCCTGATGAGGTTCTGCGTCCGCAGCGGCCTTCGCCCGACGATCGACGCGACCTTCCCGCTCTCCGACGCCCGGTCGGCGCTCGCCCGGCTCGCCTCCGGCGAGCAGATCGGCAAGGTGGTGGTGCTCCCGTGACCGAGCCGCCAGGCCCGGAACGGACGCCCCGCTGGACCGCGCCCGACCCGTCCGACGGCTGGGTGACCGACGTGCTCGGGCCGGACTTCCAGGCCCGCACCCTCCCGCTGGCCCCCGACGACGAGGGCGAGGTCGTCGCGACCCTCGTCCGCCACCGGCCACCCGCGCCCGAGCCGACCCGGCCCGCCCGGGTGGTCCTCTACCTGCACGGCTGGAACGACTACTTCTTCCAGGCCCACCTCGCCGAGTACTGGCACGCCCAGCAGGTCGCGTTCTACGCGCTCGACCTGCGCAAGTACGGGCGGAGCCTGCGTCCGCACCAGACGCCGAACTACATCGAGGACCTCGCGACCTACGACGAGGAGATCGATGCGGCCGTCGCCCTGATCCGGGCCGAGCACGGGCACGTCGCGCGGCTGCTCGTCATGGCCCACTCCACCGGTGGCCTGGTGGCCGCACTGTGGGCCCGTCGGCACCCCGACGCCATCACGTCGCTCGTGCTCAACGCACCGTGGCTCGAGCTCGCCGGCGCCTCGTTCACCCGCAGCATCACGACGCCGGTCGTCGCGACGCTCGCCCGCTCGCAGCCGCGCACGCCCATGCCGAACATCGACCCCGGTCACTACGCCCGGTCGGTGCTCGCCCGGCACGGGGGCGAGTGGGAGTACGACGAGGCGTGGCGACCGCACCCGATGTTCCCGGTCCGGCCGGGGTGGCTGCAGGCCATCCTGCTCGGCCACGCCCAGGTCGCCCGCGGGCTGGTCCTCGAGATCCCCGTGCTGATGGCCGCCTCGACCACGAGCATCCTCGCCCCGCGCTGGCGCGAGGAGATGCGCAGCGCGGACACCGTGCTCGACGTGGACCTCCTCGCCCGACGGGCCGTGCTGCTCGGGCGCCACGTGACCGTGGTGCGGATCCCGGGCGGGCTGCACGACCTCACGCTCTCGGCCAGACCGGCGCGGGACCGCTTCCTCACCGCCCTGACCCGATGGATCGGCACGTACGGGTGGGGCTGATCGGGCGGATGTCCTTGGTCCGGCCGGGGTCGCGAGGGAGGATGGCCCCATGACACGGCGCACCTGGACCGGAACCGCGATCGCCGCCGCCGTGCTCCTGCTGGCGGCGTGCGCGACCGGCAGCTCGGAACCGTCGACCAGCACGTCCGGCACGAGCTCCGAGTCGGCGACCACGACCGAGCCGATGACCTCCGAACCGGCCGAGACGACGCCCGCGACGACCGAGCAGCCGGCCGTGTGGCCCGCGGCTGACACCGTCTACGCGACCCCGGAGGAGGCCGCGGCCGACTTCGTGGAGCAGGCGCTCGGCGTCCCGCCGAACCTCGGCGAGTTCATGGCGGGCGACTCGCGGTCCGGTGAGATGCAGCTGCTCTTCGCCGGCGAGGACGGCGCCACGCCGATCGAGCGGAGCCTGCTGCTGCTTCGCCAGCTCGGCGCCTCGGACGGCTGGTTCGTGACCGCCGCGGTGAGCGACTACGCCCAGATCACCTCGCCCGAGCAGGGCGCGACGGTACCCGCCGGGTCGCTCGAGCTCAGCGGCATGGGCCGCGGCTTCGAAGGCACGGTCCTGGTCGAGGCGTTCCGCCCCGGCGACCCCACGCCGCTGGACACCCAGATCGCCCAGGGCGGGTCGATGGAGACGGCCGAGCCGTTCACGGTGACCCTGGACCTGTCGGCCGCGACGCCGGGCGAGACGATCGCGCTGGTCGTGCACGGCGGCACCGGTCACGAGCTGGACCCGGGCGAGCTCGGCGCGATCGCGGTGACGATCGCCGGCTGACCCGCACCGCTCTCAGGACTCGCAGGCCTCGGCCAGCGTCGGTCCTTCCGCGTGGCCGACCCGCCACACCCGCCAGCCGTCCACGGGCACCTGGGAGCCGCTCGCGATCTCGGCGGCCGCGGACGGGTCGATGAGGCGCGTCCCGTCCTCGAGCTCGATCAGGCCGTCGGTGTGCACGAGAGCCTCGAGGTACTCACCCCGCCGGCGGCGGTGCCACACCAGCGCGACCGGTCCGGACTGCGCGAGCCGGGACAGGCGGCCGTCACCGGCCACGACGGGCACGTCCGCCGTGGCGGTGCGGGGCGCCTGGACCGTCACGCTCGCAGGTCGCACCGGCAACGGCCCGCCGGTGGACCGCGAGACGCCGTTGTGCGACCGGTCCGCGTGGTCGTCGAGCGCACGGTCGTCGAGCGCACCGTGGTCGAGCGCACGGTGGTCCGGCGCACTGTGGTCGAGCGCACGGTCGTCGAGCGCACTGTGGTCCGGCGCCCTGCTGTCGAGCTCATGGCGGTCCGGCGAGTGGTGGTTCGGCGCGTGGTCGTCGAGTCGGTGCGAACCCGCCGCGTGCCCGGAGGCAGCGGGGGCCGGCTCGTGCTCCGCGTGCTCGCGGTCGTCGGCGCCGACCGGCACCGGCGTGGGCGGTTCGTCCGGCACGACGCTCCACGACGCGGCCGGCAGGCCACCGGACGGTGTCGCCTGGGCCGACTGCGCCGGCACTCCCGACAACGGCCGGACCCCGGTGGGGACCCGGACCACGGTGCCGGGCGGTCGGGGTGGGAGCTCGCTCAGGGTGTCCTCGTCCGGGGGTTCGCCGATGCCCGGCTCCGGCCTCGTCTCCGGGGTCGGGCCGCCCGCCGTGAGGCTCGCGACACCGTTGGACACCGACCACGAGCCGTCCGGCGCGGCGAGGTGGACGGGCGACACGTCGATCAGGTGCCCGCCCGGCCCGTCGACGAGACCGACCTTGAGGACCTCGATGCCTCGGTCCGCGAGGCCCGCGACGACGTCGCCCATGCCGTCGGCGACCTGAGCGCAGACCAGCAGCAGCCGCGCCCCGCCGCCCCCGGCGCCCAGCCGCACCACGGGCACCGACTCGCGGAAGGTCGCCAGGTCGGTGTTGAACCGGTTGGCGCCGCCGCGGTAGAGCCCGGCCAGATCGCGCAGGCTCAGTCGGGCCGCGCGCCCGAGGTAGACCAGGGCCCGGAGCAGCGTGGCACCGTCCAGCAGACCGACGACCTCGACGACGACCGGCCGCCCGTGCGCGTCGACCGCGAGGAGGTAGGGCTCGTCGTCACCCGCGCGACGCGAGCGCACCGGCAGCAGGTGCTCGCCGAGCAGCGCACCCAGGTGCTCGTCGACCACCGACGCGCCGTACGTCGTGTCGGCAGGCCGCATGGCACGGGTCGCCAGAGGTAGCCCGCCATCCACGGGGAAGATCGGCATGCTGCGTCCAGTCTCGGGGGTGCTCCGAGCCTACGTGCTCGTCCGGTTGGCCCGAAATGTCACGCCGGGCGGTTTGCCCCGTTCGGGTGCATCGGATACCCCGTCAGGGTGACGACGGCAGGGCTCGCGCGAGCAGCTGCGCCAGGTGGACGCCGGACACACCGGCCAGGTCGTCGGCCTGGGTCCGGCACGAGAAGCCGTCCGCGAGCAGCACGGTCCCCGGCTCGGCGTCCCGCAGGGCGGGCAGCAGGGCGTGCTCGGCGACGGCGACCGAGACCTCGTAGTGACCCCGTTCCATGCCGAAGTTCCCGGCGAGACCGCAGCACCCGGCGAGCGGGGTGACCTCCGCCCCGGCGGCGGCGAGCAGCGCGAGATCGGCCTCGTAGCCCATCACCGAGTGCTGGTGACAGTGCGGCTGGGCGACCACCCGGACGCCGTCCAGGCGCGGCACGGTCCAGCCACCGGTCGGGCCGACCGGAGGCTCGGCGGTGAGCAGCTCGGCGAGCGTCCGGACCTGGCCGGCCACCGCGACCGCGCGGGGGTCGTCCCCGAGCAGCTCGAGCAGGTCCGAGCGGAGCACCGCCGTGCAGGACGGTTCGACACCCACGATCGGGACCCCGTTGACCGCGAACGGGCCGAGCACGCCGAGCAGGTGCTGCAGCCGCCGCCGCGCACCCTCGAGCTGACCGGTCGAGATCCAGGTCAGGCCGCAGCACGCGTCCTGCTCGGGCACGACCACGCGGTAGCCCGCGGCGCGCAGCACGTCGACCATCGCCTGCGGCACGTCCGGGTCGAACCCGTCGGAGAACGAGTCGGCCCACAGCACCACGGTCGGCCGGGCCCCGTCGGACTCGCGCGCCGGGTCGGCGCCGAGGGCTGCCTCCGGCGCGCCGGTCGCTCCGGCACCGGAGGTCCCGGAGGCGGACGGCGCGCCCTCCGCCGCCGGACCGGACGACGCGGCCCAGGCCCGACGGAACGAGGTCGGGGCGAAGGCCGGCACCGAGCGGCGCGGGTCCATCCCGCCGACCCGCAGCACGAGCCTCGCCAGCGGCCGGAACCCGAGCAGGGCGTTCGCCAGCCGCGCGACCCGCAGCCGCGTGACCAGCCGCGTCCAGCGCGGGAGCCACCCCAGCGCGTAGTGGTTCATCGGCCGGAGCCGGCCGCGGAAGGCGTGGTGCAGCACCTCGGCCTTGTACGCGGCCATGTCGACCCCGGCGGGGCAGTCGCTCGAGCAGGCCTTGCAGCTCAGGCACAGGTCGAGGACGTCACGCACCTCCGGGGCGCGCCACCCCTGCGTGACCAGGGTGCCGTTGGCCATCTCCTGCAGCACCCGTGCCCGGCCGCGCGTGGAGTCCTTCTCGTCCTTGGTCGCGAGGTACGACGGGCACATGAACCCGCCCGCGGCCGACGTGTCGGCCCGGCACTTGCCGACGCCGACGCACCGGTGCACCGCCGTCGTGAGGTCACCGTGGTCGTGCTCGAACGCGAAGCCCTGGTGACGGGTCAGCGGCGTGGCGTGCGGACGGCGCAGGTCCCCGTCCAGCGGGGCCGGGCGCACCACGATCCCCGGGTTGAGCACGTCGTGCGGGTCGAACAGGTCCTTGACCGCGGCGAACGCGGCGAGCGCGTCCGGGGAGTACATCGTGGAGAGGAGCTCGCTGCGGGCCCGGCCGTCACCGTGCTCGCCGGACAGCGAGCCGCCGTGCGAGACCACCAGGGCCGCCGACTCCTCGAGGAAGGCCCGGAAGCCGGCCACGTCCGCGACCCGCTCGAGGGGCAGGTCGAGGCGGACGTGCACGCAGCCGTCGCCGAAGTGCCCGTACGGCAGGCCGTCGACACCGTGCGCGGCCATCAGCGCCTCGAACTCGCGCAGGTACACGCCCAGCCGCTCGGGCGGCACGGCGGCGTCCTCCCAGCCGGGCCAGGCCTGCGCGCCCGCCGGGGTACGACCGGCCAGGCCCGCACCGTCGGCGCGGATCTGCCACATCGCGGTCGCCTCGGGGCCCGGCGGCAGCACCCGGGTCGCAGCGGTGCCCGCGTCGGCAGCGGCGGCGCGCGCACGGTCGAGCGCCTCCTGCTGGGTGGCTCCGCCCATCTCGACCATCAGCCAGCCCGCGCCCGGCGGCAGCTCGGGCACGCCCCCGTGGTGCCGGCGCACCACCTCGACCAGTCGGGCGTCGAGGCCCTCGACGGCGAGCGGGTCGTGCGCGAGCAGGGCGGGCACCGCGTCGGCCGCGGAGGCCATGTCCGGGTAGCCGAGCACCACGAGCACCGCGGCGTCGGCGATCGGCACCAGGTCGACCGTCGCACCGAGCACGGTCGCGAGCGTGCCCTCGGTGCCGACCAGCATCCGGGCCAGGTGCGTGCCGTTCTCCGGCAGCAGGTGCTCGAGCGAGTAGCCGGAGACCTGGCGGCCGAACCGGCCGAGCTCGGTGCGGATCGTGGCCAGGTTCGCCTGCACGAGGTCGGCCAGGCCGGGCACGGCGTCGAGCGCGCCGGTGCCGCTGCCCGCGGTCCAGCGCCGCCCGTGGCCGTCCAGCACGTCGAGGCTCACCACGTTGTCGGCGGTCCGGCCGTAGGCGACGGCGTGCGGGCCGCACGCGTTGTTGCCGATCATCCCGCCGAGCGTCGCGCGGTTCTGGGTCGAGGGGTCCGGGCCGAACCGGAGCCCGTGCGGCCGCGCGGCCGCCTGCAGGTCGCTCATCACCACGCCGGGCTCGACGGTCGCGGTGCGGCTCTCGGGGTCCACCCGGATCGCGCGCAGGTGCCGCGAGGTGTCCACCACGATCCCCGGTCCGATCGCGTTCCCGGCCACCGACGTGCCACCGCCACGCAGGGTCAGCGGGGTCCGGGTCTCCAGCGCGACCTGGTGCACGGCGACGAGGTCGTCGACGTCCCGCGGCACGACGACCACCTGCGGCACGACCCGGTAGTTGGACGCGTCGGTGGAGTACGCGGCACGCCGCAGGGTCGAGGCGTCGACGTCACCGCGCACCGCGGCCCTGAGCCGCTCGAGCAGCTCAGGTGCCGGCACGGTGTCCGTGATCACGTCTGCGGTCGGCACGGCCCGATCCTTCCACGGGGTTCCTGGACGGTGTCCGGGACGTCCGGGACGGGCGTCAGGCCAGCGAGGCGGACAGCGTGATCGGCACGCCGGTGAGCGCCTTGCTCACCGGGCAGGTCCGCTTGGCGTCCTCGGCGACCGAGGCGAAGCCCGCCTCGTCGAGCCCCTCGACCTCGCCGCGCAGCGTGATCGCGATCCCGGAGATGTGGAACCCGCCCGCCGGGTCCGGCCCGAAGCTGACGTCCGCGGTCACCTCGAGCGAGTGCGGGGTCCCGCCGGCCGCGGCGATCAGGGCCGAGAGCTGCATCGCGAAGCACGAGCTGTGGGCCGCCGCGATCAGCTCCTCCGGGCTGGTCACCCCGGCGGCGTCCTCCTCGCTCCGGCGCGGCCAGGACACCTCGAACGTGCCGCGGCCCGAGCTGGTCAGCTCGACCTGCCCGGAGCCTTCGGCGAGCGTGCCGTCCCAGGCGGTGCGGGCGGTGCGGATGGTCATGGATGCTCCCCTGCCGATGGCCTGCGGGACCGGCGGGCGCCGGCCCCGCTCGACGCTAGTTCTGCCCGCCCTTGCGCGCACCCGGAGCGCCGCCACGGGACGCCCCCCGGGCCGGCGCGCGGCGCCCGGTGTCGGGGCGCAGGTCGATCAGCTGACCGCTGATCCGGGTCCGGCCGAGCCGGCGCAGCACACCGGCCGGCAGGTCGCTCGGCAGGTCGACCAGCGAGAAGCCCGAGTGGATCGAGATCGCACCGACGTCGCCCCGGCCGAGGCCGCCCTCGTTGGCGATCGCGCCCATGATCTGGCGTGGCTCGACCTTGTGACGACGACCCACCGCGATCCGGTAGGTGGTCATGGCCGCCCCGCCGAGCCGCCGGTCGCGACCACCGTGCGCGGCCTTGCCGCCCCGTTGCCGCCCTTCGGTCGCCGCGCGCCGGTCGGCCTCGAACTGCTCGCGCACCTGCTCGGCCTCGGCGTCCAGCAGCAGCGGCCCGCCGTGCGCCGCGAGGGCGAGCGCCGCGGCGACGTCCACCTCGGGCACGTCGTGGTGCGCGACGTAGTGCGCGACGATGTCGCGGAACTGGTCGATCTCGCCGGCCCGGCCCAGCGCCTCCGTGATCGAGTCGTCGAACCGGGTGAGCCGCGTGGCGTTGACGTCCTCGACGCTCGGCAGGTGCATCGGGGTGAGCGGCTGGCGGGTGGCCTTCTCGATCGCGGTGAGCAGCCGGCGCTCGCGCGGCGTCACGAAGCTGATCGCCCGGCCGGCCCGGCCTGCCCGGCCGGTGCGCCCGACCCGGTGCACGTAGGACTCGGTGTCGATCGGCAGGTCGTAGTTGACCACGAGCCCGATCCGGTCCACGTCCAGGCCGCGCGCCGCGACGTCGGTGGCCACCAGCACGTCGAGGTCGCCAGACCGCAGCTGCTTGACCGTCTTCTCGCGCTGGACCTGCTGGATGTCGCCGTTGATCGCCGCGGCCGCATGACCGCGGGCCCGGAGCTTCTCGGCGACGACCTCGGTCTCGTTCTTCGTGCGGGTGAACACGATGGTCGCCTCGGCGTCCTCGACCTCGAGGATCCGGGTCAGCGCGTCCAGCTTCTGCGCGTAGGACACCACGAGGTAACGCTGCGTGACGTTCGTGGCGGTCTGGGTCCGCCCCGCGACGGCGATGTGCTCGGGGTCGCGCAGGTAGGTCTGAGACAGCCGCCGGATCGGCGCCGGCATCGTGGCCGAGAACAGCGCGACCTGCTTGTCCTGCGGGGTCGAGCCGAGGATCGTCTCGAGGTCCTCGGCGAAGCCCATGGAGAGCATCTCGTCGGCCTCGTCGAGCACCAGGAACCGCAGCCCGGACAGGTCGAGCGTGCCCTTGCCGAGATGGTCGACGATCCGCCCGGGCGTGCCGACCACCACGTGCACGCCGCGACGCAACGCGGAGAGCTGGACGCCGTAGCCCTGACCGCCGTAGATCGGCAGGACGTGGACGCCGCCGGAGTGCGCCGCGTAGCGCTCGAAGGCCTCGCAGACCTGCAGCGCGAGCTCCCGCGTCGGGGCGAGGACCAGGGCCTGCGGGCGGCCCCGCTCACGGTCGAGCCGCTCGAGGATCGGCAGCGCGAAGGCTGCGGTCTTGCCGGTGCCGGTCTGCGCCGTGCCGAGCACGTCGCGGCCGGCGAGCAGCGGCGGGATCGTCGCTGCCTGGATCGCCGAGGGGGTCTCGTACCCGACGTCGGCGATCGCCGCGAGCACCGGGCCGCGCAGGCCGAGGTCGGCGAAGGTCGTGGTGGCGGAGGCGTCGGCCGAGCCGTCGGCCGCGCTGTCGGGCGCTTCAGAGGTCACGCGCCACGGTACCCCGCGGCGCGCCGCGCCCGGACGCGCAGACGCGACGGCCCGGGTCCTCGGGGAACCCGGGCCGTCGCGTGAGTCGGACTCAGCGGGTGTCGCCACCACCCGAGACGACCGCTGCGCGGCCGGCCTCGAGCCGGGCGATCGGGATGCGGAACGGCGAGCAGGACACGTAGTCCAGCCCGACGCCGTGGAAGAAGTGGATCGAGTCGGGGTCGCCACCGTGCTCGCCGCAGACACCGAGCGTGATGTCCGGACGCGTGGCGCGGCCCTTCTCGACCGCCATCTTCACCAGGCCGCCGACACCCTGGGTGTCGATCGACTCGAACGGCGACACCGAGAACACACCCTTCTCGGTGTACTGCGTGAAGAACGCACCCTCGACGTCGTCACGCGAGAAGCCCCACGTGGTCTGCGTCAGGTCGTTCGTGCCGAACGAGAAGAACTCCGCCACGTCCGCCATGCGGTCCGCGGTGAAGGCGGCGCGCGGCAGCTCGATCATCGCGCCGATCGGGATGTCGAGCGTGACGCCCTGCTCCTCGGCGACGGCCTTGAGCACGGCCTCGGCCTCGTCGCGGATCAGGTGCAGCTCCATGACCGACGCGGCGAGCGGGATCATGATCTCGGCCTTCGGCGCACCGCCGGCCTTGAGCCGCGCCGCGTGGGCCTCGGCGATCGCCCGCACCTGCATGGTGAACAGGCCCGGGATGACGATGCCGAGCCGGACACCACGCAGACCGAGCATCGGGTTCGCCTCGCGGGTCTTGTCGACCGCAGCCAGCAGGACCTTGTCGCGTGCCGCGTCCTCGGAGGTGTCGCCGCGCTCCTCGGCCAGGGCGACCTTGACCTTGAGCTCGGTGTAGTCCGGCAGGAACTCGTGCAGCGGCGGGTCGATCAGCCGGATGGTGACCGGCAGGCCGTCCATCGCGGTGAGGATCCCGATGAAGTCCTCGCGCTGCAGCGGCATGAGCGCGTCGAGCGCGGACTGCTGCTCGGCCTCGTCCTTGGCGAGGATCAGGCGCTCGACGAGCACCCGGCGGTCGCCGAGGAACATGTGCTCGGTGCGGCACAGGCCGATGCCCTGACCGCCGAGGGTGCGTGCCCGCTGGGCGTCCTCGGGGGTGTCGGCGTTGGCCTCGACGTGCAGCTTGCGCACCTCGTCTGCGTGGGTGAGCAGGGCGTCGACCGCGACCACGAGCTCGCGGGTCTCCTCGTCGTCGACAGCGACCTCGTCGAGCGCGGCGTCCAGGCCGTCCTCGAGGTAGCGGACCACGGGCGAGGGCACCACGGGCACCGAGCCGAGGAAGATCTCACCGGTCGAGCCGTCGATGGCGATGGTGTCGCCCTCGGTGATCACGGTCCCGTTGACGGCGAACTGCTTGGCGGCCACGTCGACCTGGAGCGCCTCGGCGCCCACCACACAGGTGGTGCCCATGCCGCGTGCGACCACGGCCGCGTGCGAGGTCTTGCCGCCGCGCGAGGTCAGCACGCCGACCGAGGCGATCATGCCGCCCAGGTCGTCGGGGTTCGTCTCGCGGCGGACCAGGATCACGTCCTTGCCCTCGGCCTTCCACGCCTCGGCGGTCGCCGAGGAGAAGACCGCCTGGCCGACGGCCGCGCCGGGCGAGGCCGCCATGCCCTTGGCGAGCAGCGTGCGGTCGGCCTTGACGTCGAACTGCGGGAACATCAGCTTGGACAGCTGCTCGCCGGTGACCCGCTCGAGCGCCTCGTCCATCGTGATGAGGTGCTCCTCGACCAGGTGGTGGGCGATCCGGAAGGCTGCCGCGGCGGTCCGCTTGCCGACCCGGGTCTGCAGCATCCAGAGCTTGCCGCGCTCGACCGTGAACTCGATGTCGCACAGGTCGCGGTAGTGCGTCTCGAGGCGGCGCATGACCTGCTTGAGCTCGCCGAACGCGTTCGGGTCGAGCTTCTCGAAGTCGGCCAGCGACAGCGTGTTGCGGATGCCGGCCACGACGTCCTCGCCCTGCGCGTTCGGCAGGTAGTCGCCGTAGTCGCCCGGGGTGCCGGTGGCGGGGTCGCGCGTGAAGCAGACGCCCGTGCCGGAGTCGTCGCCGAGGTTGCCGAACACCATGGCGACCACGTTGACCGCGGTGCCGAGGTCGTCGGAGATCCGCTCGCGACGGCGGTACAGCCGGGCGCGCTCGGTGTTCCACGAGTTGAAGACGGCCTCGATGGCGAGGTCGAGCTGCTCGCGCGGGTGCTGCGGGAAGTCGCGGCCGGACTCGCGCTTGACGATCGCCTTGAACTCGGTGACGAGCGCCTTGAGGTCCTCGGCGTCCAGACCGGTGTCCGCCGCGACACCCTTGGCGGTCTTCTTCGCCTCGAGCGCGTGCGCGAACAGGTCGCCGTCGATGTCCAGGACGGTCTTGCCGAACATCTGGATCAGCCGGCGGTAGGAGTCCCAGGCGAACCGCTCGTTGTTGGCGAACGAGGCCAGGCCCTCGACCGAGGCGTCGTTGAGGCCGACGTTCAGGACGGTCTCCATCATGCCGGGCATCGAGAACTTCGCGCCGGAGCGGACCGAGACCAGCAACGGGTCGTGGAAGTCGCCGAGCTGGCGCCCGAGGGCGTCCTCGAGCTGACGCAGGGACTGGGTGACCTCGACACGCAGGCCGGGCGGGAGCACGCCGGAGTGCATGTACTCGCGGCAAGCGTCGGTGGTGATCGTGAAGCCGGGCGGTACCGGGAGCCCCAGGTTCGTCATCTCGGCAAGGTTCGCGCCCTTGCCGCCGAGGAGATCCTTGAGGTCCTTGTTGCCCTCGCTGAACTCGTAGACGTACTTGACCACGTTGTGCCTCTCTGCACGGAGTCCGGCCTCGTCGCCGGCTGTCCCAGGGTGCCGAAGGTGTGCCCCGGAACGTGGGGACCTTGGACCCGCCGCGACCACTCTAGACGCGCCGTCGCGGGGCACGTCGAGGCCCGTCTCAGCGAAGATCAGCGCATCGGGTCGTCGGGCCCCCACAGGCTCAGCGTGAGCCGGCGCGCATCGGTCCGGAGGATCTGGCCGGTGCGTGCGTGCAGCGTCGTCGGGGTGTCCGCACCGGCCCGGATGAATCGCCCCGCGAGCTCGTCGAGCTCACCGGCACCGATCGCGGCGACGAGCTCGATGACGTCGTCCGGCCTGGTCCACTCGGTGCGGTCCGCGTGCACCGGCATGCCGTGCGTCATGTCCGTCGCGACCACGCCGGGCGCCAGGTCGAACACCAGGAGCCCGCGGTCGCGGTACTGGGTGTCGAGCATCGTGGTCAGGCGGGCCAGCGCACCCTTGGAGATGTTGTACCCGGTGTACGCGCCCGCACCGCGGTACCCGGCCCCCGAGTTGAGGTGCACGACCCGGGCGCCACCGGCCGCGAGCATGCCGGGCAGCAGGGCGTGGACGAGCAGCAACGGCCCGCGCAGGTTGGTCTCGACGACCCGCCAGACGTCCTCGACGTCGTCGTCGGCGAACGCCACCTCGGCGCGTTCGATGACCCCGGCGTTCTGCACCAGCAGGTCCACCTCGCCGAGGCCGTCGACGACGGCGAGCGCGGCGACCTGCACCTGGTCGCGGTCGGTCAGGTCGACCGGGACCACGTGCACCTCCGCTCCGGGCACCCGGGCGGCGATCCGATCGGCGGTGGCGTGCAGGTGGGTCGCGGTGCGGCCGAGCAGGGCGAGCCGGTAGCCGCGCTCGGCGAGCCCGGTGGCGATCATCGAGCCGATGCCGCGTCCGGCGCCGGTGACCACGGCGGTGCGGGCAGGCGGTGGGGTCATGCCGCCAATCCTGCCCCGAGCGGGCCGTCCGTGCTCGAGTCGTGACCTGGAAGGCGCCGTCGCGCGACCGGGCGCGTGGTTCGGTGTAGCCGCAGGTGATCAGCAGGTCGTGTCAGGGGGCGATGAGCGTGCGGCTGTCCGGGACCGTCGTGGTGGCGATGGGTGTGGCGTTGCTCGGTGGGTGCACGAGCGCAGCGGAGCCGGCCGCGGAACCGTCGCCGAGCACCACGTCCACGACACCCGTGTCGACACCCACCCCCACCCCGACGCTGCTGACCACGGTGACCGTCGATCCGTCCTTCCCGGAGGCCGAACCGCTCACGGCCGGGCTGCTGGCCACGACCGACGCCACGTGGCTCGTCGCCCGGGTCGTGGCGAGCGACGCCGGCTCGCCCGAGCCGAGGGCCGTCGTGCACTACCTGATCTCCCCCGACGGCACCCGGTACGAGCTGCCCGACCTCGGCGACGTCACCGTGGTCCAGTGGCTCCCGGGCACGCCCGACGCTCTGGTCCTCGGCAGCGACGGCACCGCGGCCACCATGGCGGTGGTCGACCTCGAGACCGGTCGCTCGATCGGCGACCTGGACTGGTCGGCGCTGCTCGCATCGGAACCCGAGGCCACCGGGGTCTCGGTGACCTTGCTGGGCGGCAGCGAACCGGACCTGATCGTGACGGTGGACTCCCCGACCGGCGGGCGGGTGCTGGCCACCACGGTCGACGGGTCGATCACGGCATCCGTGGACGCCGACTGGTGGGGCGTGGCACCGGCTCCCGACGGGCACGTGCTGCTCGCCGTGGACCCGACCTCGGGCCAGGTGGTCGAGGTCGACCCCGCGACGCTCCAGGAGACCGCGCACCCGCTCGACGGATCCTGCTGGCCCACCTGGCTCGATGACGACCGCTGGCTCGCTGGGTGCCAGGAGGGCGGTCGGGGGACGTGGTACCTGGTCGGCCCGACCGGCGTGACCCCGCTGGCCGTGGACGATGCCAGCGTGGTGGCGCTCGGCACCGACGACGGATCGGTGGTGCTGGCGCTCGGCGACGGGACCTCCGGGGGCGAGCAGCGGGTGGTCGAGGTCGCGGACGGCGCCGTCCGCGAGGTCGACACGGGGCTCGGCTACGTCACCGGCGCGACCCGGTCGGCCCTTCTGGGGAGCACGACGGCACCGGGCTGGGGGGCCGGGCTGCTCTCCGGCCAGAGCGCTCCCTTGCTCGCCTGGCTCCCGTCCGACGGCTCGGTCACCTCCCTGGTCCCCGCCGGCCCCGACGGCGCCGCGACGGTCTTCCCGGTCGGGGGCCCGGGGGCACCGCTCGGGGGCTGGCTGGACGTGACCGACGACGGGGTGCAGTTCGTCGTCGCTGACTGAGCGGCGACGCCCGGCACAGGGGTCGGCACAGCGGTCGGCGCGACAGCCGGCACGGCGGTCGGCGCGACAGCCGGCACAGCCGTCAGCACAGCCGTCGGCGTGCTCGCATCGGCCCGGGGCGGGACGACCGGCCCTGTTCCGGCCGTCGGCCGCCGACCGACGATGGAGGCATGAGGCGCGCGTGCTCGCGTCGGCTCGCGACCCTCATGGCGCTCGGCGCCCTGGTGGGCTGCGGGACGAGCACGCCCCCCGAGCCCTC
This sequence comes from Actinotalea endophytica, assembly GCF_025717005.1. Lineage (GTDB taxonomy): Bacteria > Actinomycetota > Actinomycetes > Actinomycetales > Cellulomonadaceae > Actinotalea. The sequence continues at coordinate 128,120 of NZ_JAOVZU010000006.1, read as the reverse complement.
GCCTGCGCCGAGCGCGGCGCCCGCGTCCTCGCCCGCCTCGTCACCCGGCACCACGACGCCCTGCCCGCCGTCCACGTCGCCGACGACGAGCTCGCCCGAACCCTCGCCGCCGGCGGACCGTCCGGCCTCGTCCACCGCCGCCCCGACCCCGAGCGCGACCCCCTCGACCACGGCCCCCGCCGCGGCACCCCCCACCAGCGGCCCCGGGTGCGTGCCGCTGCCGGCCGATGTCCTCGGCACGGACTGGACCACCCTGCCGACCTCACGCCGGGTCGTCGCGCTCACCTTCGACTGCGGCGCGTCCGACGCGGGCGTGGCCTCGATCCTCGCGACCCTCGCCGCGTCCGGGGTACCCGCGACGTTCTTCGTCACGGGTGCGTTCGCCCGCAGGTACCCGGCCGACGTCGCCGCGATCACGGCCGCGGGTCACGTGATCGGCAACCACAGCGACAACCATGACCACTACCCGCTGCTGACCGAAGCGCAGATCGCCGCCGACCTGGCCGCCGCCCGGACCGCGATCGTCGCGGCCGGGGGCACGCCCGGGCCGTGGTTCCGCTTCCCGTACGGCGACCGCACCGACGCGGACGTGCGGGCCGTGAACGCCGCCGGCTACGCGTGCATGCGGTGGACCGTCGACACCCTCGGCTGGCAGGGCACGAGCGGGGGTAGGTCCGCGGCCGAGGTGACGGACCGCGTGCTCGGCGCGGCGACGCCCGGCGAGATCGTGCTCATGCACGTCGGCGCGAACCCCGACGACGGCACGACGCTCGACGCCGACGCGCTGCCCGAGGTCATCGCACGCCTGGCGGCCGCCGGGTACTCGTTCACGACCGTCGAGGAGCTCCTCGACGGCTGAGCGTGCCGGGCACGACCGTCCGCGCCGGGCTCAGCCCGTGCCGGCGAACAGCCGCCGCTGACGTTCGCGCCACGACCCCGGCGCGTAGTACCGCGCGCTCCAGGCGTCGGTCTCGTCCAGGTGGCCGGTCCAGTGCGCCGCGCCGCTGTTGACGTCCTGCCGGGCGGCCATCGCGCGGAACACGTGGTGCATGAACAGCCGGTGGTACTCGGTGAGGTAGATGTCGGCGACCCGACGCACCGCGCGACCCGAGGACGCGAGGGTCGATCCGGTGCGGATCACCAGGGTGTTCTCCTCGTTGGAGAACGTGGAGGCGTCGGAGTAGTTGGCCGAACCGGTGAGCAGCGTCGGGTCGTCGGTCAGCGGGTCGATCATGATGATCTTGGTGTGGATGTAGCGGACGTGGGTGTTGAACCCGGTGAGCCGTTCGGCGGCCCACTGCTCGAGGGATCCTGCCGAGAGGTGACTGCCGGTGGACAGCCGGACGTCGGGGTCGGTGAGCGGGATCCGTTGCCCCGGCGGCGGCACCTTGTCGAGCAGCACGGTCCGCACCAGGTCCCGGTCCACGGCCAGCACGTCCCGGAAGACCTTGTTCAGCCCGAACGCCCCGGTGAGGTGCGCCGACGAGGTCGCGGCGTCGACCAGGTCGGCGTACCAGTGCAGCGCGGCGAGCGACGAGCGCGGCGACATCACGACCGTAACGCCCGGGTCGGCCGGCACCGGGGTGGCGAGGGGCGGCTCGTCGTGCACGACGCGCAGGTCCTGGGTGGTCTCGCCGTCCACGAGCCGCTGCCACTCGGCCCGGTACGCGCCGGCGACCTCGCGGTGGTGCACCAGGTGCCCGACGTTCGAGTGCCCGTACAGCGCGCCCCGGGTGAGGTTGGTCGACCCCGTCCACACCGCGACCGGGTCGCCGTGGTGGGCGAGCACGAGGAACTTGTGGTGGTGCAGCGCCGACCGGTTCGCCACGTCGCGCCAGATCACCAGGTCCTCCGTGCCGGTGCGGGCCACGGCGGCGTGCGCGGCCTCGGCGGTCCGGTCGTCGTTGACGTCCGGCGTGGAGTCCCGGTCCCGGCCGTGCACGACGAGTCGCACCTCGGCACCCCGGTCGCGTGCGTCGGCCAGTGCACTCAGCCCCGCGTCCCAGGTGAGCTCGTAGAACGCGCCGTGCAGGCTCCAGTCGGCGTCGGTCGCCCGGGCGACGAACGCCAGGAACGCCTCGGCGAGCCCGCGCGACAGCCAGACCATCGCAGGGTCGGACTCGTCGGGATCCGCGCCCGGCAGCCACCCGCCGAACCGGCGCGCGAAGGCCTGCGAACCGGCCACGCCGCGGTTGAACCAGACCCCGTGGACCCCGTCGTCCTCGACCTCGGTGCTCACCCGGACCGCCGACGAGGCGAGCACCACCGGTGCCGCCGGAGGACCACCGAGGGACGAGACCGTGTACGTGTAGTCGTGGCCCGGCTTGGCCGAGTAGTCACCCCACTGGAAGCCCTGGACCGGGTGGTCCCGCGTGCTCCAGTCGGAACCCGGCGCCGGATCGGGCACCACGCTCGGGAACGTCTTCATGGCCCGCAGCCAGGTGCACTCACCCTCGGTGTGGTCCACCCGGTGGATCGCGAAGCCGAGGCTCCCCGCCGGATCGGCGAGGTCGAGCCCGAGCAGCACGGTGTGCGTGCCGGCGATCGCCCGCACGGTGAGGCCCTGCGCCCGGTGGCTACGGCGCACACCTCACGGTAGACCGCGGACCCGCCCGGCTACAGCCCCTCGGCGACCGCGGCTGCGACGTGCAGCCACGCCTCCCGGGTGCGCCGGTCGAGACGCTGCACCTCCAGCGGCGTCCCGCCGACCAGGCTCGCGTCGTACGGGACGTCCACCACGGCGCGGGTGAGCTGGCCGAAGTGCTCGTGCAGGCGGTCCGCGAGGTTCGGGTCGCGGCGCGGGGCCGGGTCGGACAGCACGGTCACCGCGTGCCGCACCGCCTCCTCGTGGCCGGTGGCGCGCAACGCGTCGATCGCCCAGGCCGCGGACTGCGCGGTGTCCTCGCGCACGGTCGAGACGATGACCACCTGGTCGGCGGCCTCGACGGCCGCCTGCCAGTTGGAGGCCCGCATGTTGTTCCCGGTGTCGATCACCATGATCCGGTAGAACCGCGCGAGCGTGCGGTGCAGGGCCCGGAAGGCGAACGCGTCGATCGAGGCGGCCGAGGCCGCGTCCTCGTCCGAGGCGAGCACGTCGAACTGCGCCGACCCCTGCGAGCGCACGTAGTTGTCCAGGTCCCCGACCCGCGCCGTGCCGGACGCGGTGAACCGTTCGAGGTCCTGCAGCAGGTTGACGGCGGTGTTGTGGTGGTACGCCTGCTGGGCGCGCCAGCCGAGCGTGCCGCGGGTCTCGTTGTTGTCCCACGCGAGCGTGTAGCCGCCGCGGTGCTGGCCGAACGTCGCCGCGAGCAGCAGCGTCGCGGTGGTCTTGTGCGCGCCACCCTTGGGGTTGATCACCACGACCGTGCGCGGGCCGTCCAGCGAGCGCTGCACGCTGGCGACCGACGCACGGTGCCGCTGCTCGGCCGGGCCGGGGCGCAGGGCGAGCAGGCCGCCGGTGAGCCGCCGCAGGGTGCCCTGCCAGCCCTGCTCCGCGGGCCCGGCGGGAGCCTCGGGCCGGGCCGCGAGCAGGTCGGACAGCGTCGGCAGCTCGGGCTCGACGCCGGGCACCTCGGCGACCGCGGCCGGGAGCTCGGGCTCGTCCAGCTCGTCGGGCTCGAAGTGCAGGGGCGGTGCGGCCTCGGGGGGCAGCGGGGACGCCACGTCGGCGCTCGCCCAGGCGGACACCCGGGTCGGCGCCCCCCAGGCGGGCACGGGGGCGGCCTCCGCCTCACCCGCAGCCTCGGGCTCCGCGGCCACGCCGGGCGCGGGCCGCTCGCCGACCGGCTCACCGAAGGGCCACGCGGCGTCCTCGACGCCGGGCTGCTCGCCGGCCAGCGTCTCGTCGCCGGCGCCCTCCTGAGCGGGCCACTCGCCCTCCGGCTCCTCGGGCCAGTCGGGCTCCACGGGCAGGTGCTGCGACTCCGCGTCCTCGCCGTCGAGCTCGCGCAGCGTCTGCAGCGGGATCGTGTCGAAGTCCCAGCGGACGTCGTCCTCCGAGTCCGGCTCGGGCGGCAGCTCGCGCGGCAGCTCGCCGTGCAGGGACCAGCGGACGTCGTCCGACCATGTCGTCGTGCCGGTCGTGGACGCCGCGCTCGGGACGAACTCCGGCTGGTAGGGCTCGTCGGCCTCGGGCGGCTCCTCGCCGGCCGCGTGCTCGGGCTCCTCCGGTCCTTCGGCCGCCGGCAGGTCGGCCGGCAGCTCGTCCGGCGCGGGTTCGGGCGACTGCGGCTCGGGCCCGGTCAGCTCGGGTGACGGCGCGGCGTCGGGCTCCTGGGCCTGGTCGGGCTCGGCCGACTGCATGGCCTCGAGCGCGCGCAGCTCACGACGGGTGAGGGGGCGGGGCGGCCCGCTCGGCTCTTGGCTGTCCACGACAGAACCTCCTGGCGGCGTCGGACGCACCGGCGACACGCCGAACCTAGCCCGCGAACCCGCCGGACGCACGCACCGGACCAGCCACGACGGTGCGGTGCGGCACCGGGCCGCACCGCACCGGGGACCGCCGGAGGGGGCCCTCCACCCCGCCCGCAGCCTCGCTCAGGAGAAGTCGAGCGCGTCGTCAGCCACCGCGAGGACCGACCAGACCGAGCCGTCCGAGCCGGTGAGCCGGTAGGTCGGCACGAGCAGCACGGCACCCGCTCCGTCCGTCTGCATGCCCGACACGAGCTCCGCGCCGGTGATCGTCACGTGCTGCACCGGCCAGGACACCGGGCTGCCCGGCTCCGGCGTGTCCGGCACGCCGGTCGGGACCGCGTCCGGCGCGGGCAGGGTCGAGACCGAGTCGCTGAGCCCGACGGTGTCGTCGAACCACATCGGCCCGGACGTCCCGAACCGGGGGTCGGACAGCCGTGCGACCGCCTCGACCGGGCTGACCACCGGGTACTCGCCGAGGTCGACGAGCGGCGCGAGCGAGCCGTAGAGCGACTGCAGGCCGCCGCCGGTGTAGGAGGCGCTCCAGGTCCGACCGGTCCGCACACCGTCGATCACCTCGTACGCGGTGACGTAGGTCCACTGCGTGTCGGACCCCGCGTCGGCCTCGATCTGGAAGCCGGCGGCGTCCAGGCCGAGCGCGCCGAGCAGGTCGGCGAGCTGCGCCTCGGCCTCGGTCGCGGACGGGGCCGGACCCAGGTCGCGCTCGGTGCAGCCGGTGTCCTTCGCGGCGTCCTCCGCGGTGCAGGACCACGGGTCGGCGGTCGGGTCGTAGAAGTTCAGCCCGGCGTTCCCCTCCGGGTACATCGACAGGGACGCGGCGGAGCCGTCCTGCGGCCCGACGGCCCACACGCCGTCGGTCTGCTCGGGCGTGCCGGGCACGCCGAGGACGGTCGCAGCGGCGGCCATGCTGTCGGCGTCGAACACCGCGGCGGCGTCCACCGCGCGGACCTGCGCGGTCCCGGCCTGGTCCGACAGGCCCTGCGCCGTGAACACCGTGCGGCCGTAGCCCCACCACGCCGCGTCGCCGGCCGCCATCGAGCTGTCGCTCGCCACGCCGCCGCCGGCCACCCGTCCCGGCTCGGGGGCGGCCGACTCCATCGCGCCGCCCATGGCGCCGTCCTCGGCCGTCGCGACGCTCAAGGCCTCGTCGGAGCCGCTGCTCGCGGTGCCCTGCACGGCGCCGATCGCGTACCCCCCACCGGCTCCGATCACCAGGGCCGCGGCTGCCGCGGCGGCGATCGGCCACCGGGCGCGCCGGGTGGCCAGCTGGTCACCTGCGGCGGCGCCGGCCTCGGCGCGCGCGGCGACCGCGGCGCGCAGCGCGCGCAGGTCGGGCTCGGACCCGGCCGCGGGGTCTGCCGCGCGGAGCCGGTCGAACGCCTCGTCACCGGTCGAGCCGGGACCGTTCGGGGGGATGCTGCTCATGGTGACCTCCTCGAGGTGCTCTCAGCCGTTCTGTGTCGCGGACCCGGCGTCGCTTGCGTCCCACGCCTGCCGCAACCTGGCCCGCGCCCGGGAGAGCGCCGCGTCGGCACCACCTCGGCTCACCCCCAGGACCTCGGCGAGCTCCTCGCCGCCCAGCCCCTCCCAGGCGTGCAGGAGCAGCACCCTGCGGTCCCGCGGGGACAGCGCGGCCAGCGCCGAGCGCACCTGCTCGTCCTTGACCGCGAGGTCCGCGGGGTCGACGTCGTCGACCTCCTCGGGGACGAGCTCGACCGGGACCGGACGCAGCTTGCGCCGGTGGTTGGCCAGCACGTACCCGGCCGTGCGGTACAGCCAGGGCAGCTCGGCGCCCTCGGGCACGTCCTCGCGGCGCCGCCACGCCGTCACGAGGACATCGGCGGTCAGGTCCGCGACGTCGGACGGCGCAGCGCGGCGTGCGACGTAGCGGTGCAGGGCGGCGGCGTGCTCGGCGAACAACCGCTCGAACCAGGCGTCGTCACGCACCGGGGCCTCCAGGGTTCGCACCGGGTGGGGTCACTCCTTGAGTGTGGCGACCCGGCCGGATCTTGCAGGCGCGGCGTGCCGGATCTGCTCGGGTTGCGCACCGGATCCCTGGCGACGGCTCGCCGATCGTCCGGCGGCGCATGCCCGATCGGCCGTCCGGGTCGCGTCGGGGGGTCCTGCGCGCGTCGGCCCGCACGCGCGGGACGCGCATCGGTCACACTGGCGCCACCCGTGCCGATAGGAGGGCGATGGCACACGGCACAGGGCCCTCGATGCCCCCTGACGAGCTCGCCCGGATGCTCGACCTGCTCACCGAGCAGGTCGTCCGCTACCGGGTCGACGACCTGTGCATCGTGTACTGCAATCGCGCCTACGCGTCGCAGTTCAAGGCCGACCCCGACGACCTCATCGGCACCCCGCTGACCGGGATGCTGAACGACCGCGAGATGGCGGGGCTGCACGCGCAGCTCGGCCGGCTCGGCCCCGAGGCCCCGCACCTGCGCGACACCGAGCCGAGGCCTGCGTCGCGCACGCCCGGCATGTGGATCGAGTGGGCCGACCGGTACCTCCCGCTGCCCACCGGCGCCGAGATCCTCGCGGTGGGTCGCGACGTCACGGAGCGCCACCTCGCCGAGCAACGCCTCGCGGCGAGCGAGTCGATGTTCCGAACCCTCGCCGAGGCGTCGAGCGACCTGGTCTGGCGGCTGCAGGTCACCCCCGAGCCCCGGTTGACGTACGTCTCGCCCTCGGTGGAGACCTTGCTCGGCTGGGACAAGGAGCGACTGCTCGGCGACCCGGAGCAGATCCTGCACGTGCTCGACGACGACGGCCGCACCGCGTTCGCCCGCGCCCTGGCCGGGGACGAGCCGCCCGAGCGGTTCGACCTGCAGTTCCGTCGTCCGGACGACACCTGGGTGACCATCGAGATGCACGTCGCCCGGATCCCGGGAGGCTGGCAGGGCATCGGCCGGGACGTGACCGAGATGCGGCAGATGCAGGACGGCCTCGCCGACCTCGCGCTGCGCGACCCGCTGACCGGCGCGGCGAACCGGCGGCTGCTCAGCATGCTGCTCGACGCCGCGCTGACCCGCAACGCCCGCGAGGGCACCTCGCTGGTGCTCAGCTACATCGACCTGGACGACTTCAAGCCGGTCAACGACGTGTTCGGGCACGCGGCCGGCGACATGGTGCTGCTCGAGGTCGCCCGCCGGCTGACCAGCACGGTGCGCGGCGCCGACATCGTCGCCCGGATCGGCGGCGACGAGTTCGTCGTGGTGCACGAGGCCGAGCCCGGGGCGGCGGAACGGATCCTCCGTCGGCTCGTCGAGGTCCTGTCCCCGCCCTACCTGCTCCCGGACGGCTCCGAGGTGCTCTGCCCGCCGAGCGTCGGGGCTGCGGTGTCCACCGACCACGCCGACGCCGACGACCTGCTCGCGGCCGCGGACGAGGCGATGTACGCGGCCAAGCGGGCTCATCGCGCCGCGCGGCGTGCGCACGTGTGAAGCCCTAGGCTCAGGCCGCGTGAAGCCGTTCCTGCTGATCGGCACGCGTCCGGAGGACGCCGCGGCCGATGGCGAGCTCGAGGCCGTGCTGCGCTTCGGCGGGCTCGACCGTGCGGAGCTCGTCCGCGTCCGGCTCGAGGCCGGGCCGCTGCCCGAGCTGGACCTCGACGAGTTCTCGGGGATCGTGGTCGGCGGGAGCCCGTTCAACGCGAGCGACCCGGTCGAGACGAAGTCCGCGACGCAACGCCGGGTCGAGGCCGAGCTCGCCGCGCTGCTCGACGAGGTGGTGGCCCGCGACCTGCCGTTCCTCGGTGCGTGCTACGGCGTCGGCACGCTGGGCGTGCACCAGGGCGGAGTGGTGGACCGCACCTTCGGCGAGCCGGTCGGCGCCGTCCCGGTGACCCTCACCGCCGAGGGCCGGGCGGACCCGCTGTTCGCCGGCCTGCCGGACACCTTCGAGGCGTTCGTCGGCCACAAGGAGGCGATCCGCACACCGCCGCGGGACGCCGTGGTGCTCGCCACCTCGCCGACCTGCCCGGTCCAGGCGTTCCGGATCCGGGAGAACCTCTACGCCACGCAGTTCCACCCGGAGCTCGACGTGCCGGGCATCGTGACCCGGATCGAGGTGTACCGGCACGCCGGCTACTTCCCGGCGCACACCACCGAGACCCTGATCGCCGAGGTGCGCCGCCAGGTCGTCGTGCACCCGCCGCTCGTGCTCGCGAACTTCGTGCGACGTTACGCACGCGACTGACCGGGTCAACACAACGGTTCGGTCACGTCTGGCGCGTCGACTGGCGGAGTGCCGGATGACGGGGCACCCTCGGCAGGATGTTCGCGCTCTCATCCGGGGACGACCTCGGGCCCACGGCTCAGGATCCGGCCCTCGCGGACGATCTGCTCGACATGAGCAGCATCGCCGAGATCACCGCGGTCGACGACCACACGGTCGCCGATCTGGCGGTCGTCCCGTGCGCAGCGCGACCCTCCACCGGCTTCGTGCACCTGGACGGTCCGTGCCGATGCTTCGTCGGCGGTCCGGCTCCCGAGTTCGCTCCCTCACCGGACCTCGACCGCCGCGCCGGCTGACCCGAACCCAGGGCTGACCTGCGGCTTCATGATCTCGTTCGCTACCGGTCGGTAACTCTTACCGCCCGACGCCGGACCCGCGCGTCCGGAACCGGTTCCGCTGAGGGGTTTCACCCGCCTGTGACCTGCCGTTATGGTGCGCATTGCGTGCCGCGTCCGATAGGTCCGGTTCGGACCGGCACCGCGTCCGGGCACCAGCTGCCTTCCTCGGGGGAAAGAGCGCCATGAGCCGTCGACTCATCGCTGCCGTCACCACGACAGCGCTCACCATCACACTCAGCACGGGAGCAGCCATCGGTGCGGCTGCGACCGACGACGACAAGCCAGACGTACCCAAGGCCGGCGATCTGCCGATCAGCCAGGCCCAGGACAAGATCTCGCCCGCGCTCGCCGCCGCCGACGGGGAGGTCACCGTCTTCGTCGAGCTCGACGCGACGTCGGGCGTCGACACCGCCGAGGCCGGTGGCAGCACCGCCGCGGTCGAGGCCGCCGCCGACGACGTCGAGGCGCTCGCGGCCGAGGTCGTCGACTCCGCCGACTCGGAGACCATCGCGGTCACCACGGACCTCGTGCCCGGCGTCGTCGTCCGCGGCGACGCGGCCGAGCTGCGCGCGCTGGCCGCCAAGGACGGCGTCACCTCGATCCGCGTCATGACGCCGAAGGTGCCGATGAACAAGGGCACCGACGTCTTCACCAAGGCCATGGACGCCTGGACGCAGACCGGCTTCACCGGCAAGGACGTCACGATCGGCGTGATCGACACCGGGCTGGACTACACGCACGCCGACTTCGGCGGCCCCGGCACCGCCGAGGCCTACGCGACCGCGTACGCCAGCGACACGATCCCGGCCGGCCTGTACGACCCGGCCAAGTTCCTCGGCGGCTGGGACTTCGCCGGCCCCACGTACGACGCGGGTGGTTCGGGCGACCAGCTCGTCCCGCACCCGGACGCCAACCCGATCGACTCGCCCGAGGGCAGCACGCCCGGGTCGAGCCACGGCTCGCACGTCGCGGGCACCGCGGCCGGCTACGGCGTCGCCGCCGACGGCACCACCTTCACCGGTGACTACTCGACCCTGACCGACATCTCCGACTTCCAGATCGGCCCGGGCTCGGCGCCCGAGGCGGGGATCTACGCGCTCAAGGTGTTCGGTGACGCGGTCGGGTCGACCAACCTCACCGTGCAGGCGCTGGAGTGGGCCGCCGACCCGAACAACGACGGCGACTACTCCGACCACCTGGACATCGTGAACATGTCGCTCGGCTCGGACTACGGACCGGCCGACGACCCGGAGAACGACTTCATCGACCAGCTCAGCAAGCTCGGCGTGCTCTCCGTCGTGGCGTCCGGCAACGCGTCCGACGTCGTGGACGTCGGCGGCACCCCGGGCAACGCGGCCTCGGCACTCACCGTGGCGAACTCGGTCGGCACCTCGTTCCTGTACGACGCGGTCGAGGTCACCTCCGGCTCGGCGAGCGTGGACACCGGCCTCTACGGCGCGCAGAACACGATCGCCTACACCGGCGACGACGTGACCGCCGACGTCGTCTACATCGGTGACGTCGAGGGCTGCGACAACCCGGACGGCAGCAACTCGCTCGAGCCCTACCGGGACCAGATCGAGGGCAAGATCGTCTACCTGCTGTGGCCCGAGCCGGGCTTCTCGTGCGGCAGCGTCGCACGGTGGACGAACGCCGCCGAGGCCGGCGCGGCCGGTGCGATCGTCGGCTGGGAGGGCCCGGTGTTCACCTACGGCCTGACCGGCTCGTCGCTCATCCCGGGCGCCATGCTGACCGCCAACGCGACCTCGACGATCGTCCCGGCGCTCAAGGCCGGCGAGCAGATCACGATGCACATGGGCCCCGGCCTGGCGAACGCGGTCTACGAGACCAACCCGGACGCCGGTGACCTGGTCAACGACAGCTCCTCGCGCGGCGTGCACGGCTCGCTGGGCATCGTGAAGCCCGACGTCGCCGCACCCGGCACGTCGATCTCCTCGGTGGCCTCGAGCACGGGCAACGGTGCGACCACCAAGTCGGGCACCTCGATGGCCACCCCGCACGTCGCGGGTCTGGCCGCCCTGGTGCGCGAGGCGCACCCGCGCTGGACCGCTCTGCAGGTCAAGGCCGCGGTGATGAACACCGCGACGCACGACCTGTACACCGACCCGGGTCAGACCGGTGACGTGTACGCCCCGGAGCGGGTCGGCTCGGGCCGGGTGGACGCGCTCGCCGCGGTCACCGACGACGTCATCGCCTACGCCAAGGCCGACCCGTCGCTGGTGTCGGTCACGTTCGGCGTGGTGAACGTCGGGACGGACACGGTGACCAAGACCGCCAAGGTCACGGTCAAGAACATGGGCCGGACGACGCACTACTTCGACGCGTCGTTCCTCCAGGCCACCGGTGCAGGCGGGGCGACCATCACGGTCTCGCCGTCGTCGTTCAAGCTGACCCCGAACGGCACCCAGACCGTGAAGGTCACGCTGACCGCCGACCCGGCGAGCCTGGCCAAGGAGATCGACCCGACGTCCGACCCGAGCGCCCTCGGGCTGCCCCGGGAGTTCGTCACCACGATCTCCGGCCGCCTCGTGCTCACCGACACGGCCGACGGCTCGACCCTGCGGGTCCCGGTCCAGGCCGCCCCGCGGCTGGTGTCCGACATGTCCACCGACCCGGTGGTCTTCGACGGCGACGTCACGGCCCCGGTGAACCTCACCGGGCAGGACGCGCTGTCCGGCGGCTGGTACTCGATCGTGTCGCCGATGGTGCTCGGGGCCGAGAGCCCCGTGCTGCCGGACGACGCCCTGCCGGGTGTCGCACCGTCCGCCGTGAAGTCCGGTGACCTGCGCTTCGTCGGGGCCTCCTCGACGGCACCGCAGTACGCCGCCGCGGGTGAGGACCCGTCGAACGGGATGCTGAACATCGGCATCGCGGTCGAGGGTGAGTGGACCTCGCTCGGCTCGGTCGTCTACCCGGTGATCGACATCGACGTGGACGGCGACGACGTCCCCGACTACGAGACGATCGTCTGGAAGTACACCGCCGACGTGGACCTCACCACGGTGGAGACCTACGAGGTCGTCGACACCGGCGCGGGCCTCTCGCTCGGTGGCATGGTCGACCTGGAGCTCGTCAACGGCCTGCCGGCGAGCTTCCAGACGACCATCTTCGACAACAACGTCCTGGTCGCCCCGATCTGGCTCGGTGCCCTCGACAAGCTCGAGCCCGGGATGACGCCGACGTTCTCGGTGCAGACCTGGTCGGGCCTGTGGGACGGCGGTCCGATCGACGTCGCCGACACCTTCTCGTTCGACCCGTACGCCCCGGCGTTCTGGTTCGACGACGGCTCGGTCGACTCGACCTGGTACATCGACACGCCGGGCACGGCGTTCACGGTGCACCGCGCCGAGGAGCAGGGCGACGCGTCGCTGCTGATGCTGCACGCGATCAACAAGCTCGGCAGCCGGGCCGAGGTCGTGCCGGTCTCGACGGAGGCGCGAGCCGACGTCGAGCTCTCGGTGCAGCTGCCCCGACGGGTGACCACGCGTGACCACGCGCTGGTCAAGGTGACCCTCACGTCCGACGCGGTGCCGAGCGGCACCGTCCAGGTCAGCGAGGGCAGCACGGTTCTCGCCTCCGGCGAGGTCCGCATCGGCCGGCACGGCGAGGCGACGGCGGCGATCCGCCTGCCCAAGCTGTCCGCCGGCGACCACACCCTGACGGTGTCCTACCTGGGCAACGTGGAGGCGAGCCCCGCCTCCACGGACGTCGCGCTGCGGGTGTGGAGCACGCACGGACGCTGGACGCCGTGCTGACACCAGCACACCCGGTCCGGCCGCACGGCAGGACCTGACGGAAGGGCCCCGGGCGATCGCCCGGGGCCCTTCCCGTTGCGCTCACCGGGCCGCGACGGCGGCCGAGCTCAGAACTCGGCGAGGTCGAGCTCGAACCAGACGGTCTTGCCGCCCTCGGGGTGGGGCTCGATGCCCCACCGGGTCGACATCGCCTCGACGATCGCCATGCCGCGGCCGTTGATCGACTGCGGGTCGGTGTCGAGCACGACCGGGTTGTGCTCGCCGGCGTCCGAGACCGAGATCCGGACGCTCGCGATCGTGTGCCGCACCTGGACGCCGATCGCCTGTCCGCTCGCGCCGTGCAGCACCGCGTTCGACAGCAGCTCGCTGGACAGCAGCTCGACCACCTGGTTGGCCATGCCGTCGACGCCGCGCGCAGCGGCGGTCCGCACCACCCAGTGGCGCCCTACGGCGACGGACTGGCGATGACCGGGAAGGACGAGGCTCGCGTCGGAGGTGCCGTCCGGACGGACCGGGTCGAGTGTGCCGCGCGGCACGCCGTCGTTGCCCACCAGACGCAGGGTGCGGCCGGACGGCGTGCGCCGCTCATGCTCGCCCCCCATCCAGTCCTCCTCATGGTCGTGGCGCATCTGCCCGGCCATCCTCCCCCCCTGCGATGAGCATGCCGGTCAGGCGGCACGCGAGTTGTTCACGATTTCATCACGGTTGCGCATGGAGCGGATCCCCCGCCAGCGGGTGAAATCATCGGGCGGACACCCGCACACCGCGCTCGTCGGCCTCCACCACGACGGCGGACAGATCACCGATCACCCGGTCCGCTTCCGGCTCGGGTGTCGTGGTCCGCAGGCCGAGAGTCACCGCGCCCGCCGCACGGGCAGCGCTCAGGCCCGCCGGCGCGTCCTCGATGACGAGGCAGTCGGCCGGCTCGACGCCGAGCAGCGCCGCACCCGCCAGGTACGGGTCCGGTGCGGGCTTGCCCCGGCTGACGTCGTCCGCCGTGACCATCGGCGGCACCGGCAGCCCCGCGCCGCCGAGCCGCATCGTCGCGAGCGCCCGGCCGGCCGACGTGACGATCGCGCAGCGCCTTGCCGACACGAGCGTCTCGAGCACCTCGCGCGCCCCCGGCAGGACCACGACCGGGCCCGGCTCGGCGAGCTCGATCTCGTCGATCCGGCGGCGCGCAGCGGCCCGTTCCGTGGCCGGCCGGCCGGCGAGCAGCCGCGCGACGAGGTCGTCCGCGGTCACGCCGTGCACCGTCGCGAAGTCGGGGACCGGGACGTCGTGCTCGGTGGCCCACCGGGTCCACGACCGTTCGACCGCCTCGGTCGAGGACACGAGCGTGCCGTCCATGTCGAGCAGCACGGCGGCGAAGACCCGGTCGAACACGCGCACAGCCTGGCACAGGCCCAGCGACGGACGCCGCACGTCCCAGCGCTCGGGCCCTAGCGTCCCAGCTCGATCAGCCGCGGGATGCCGGGGGGCGCGGCCATCGACAGCTCGAGGTACTTCGCCTCCGCGCGGTGCAGCCGCACGTGCTCGTCGAGGGTCCAGGTCGGGCCGTTGCGCAGGAGCGTGCCGCACGAGCACTCGAGCCAGACCGTCCCGTCACCGTCGGTCTGCAGCGTGCCCACGGTGTAGTGCGCGACGCGCGCGCGGGCCTTGGCATCACGCAGCGAGGCGCTGACCGGGTTCTGGCTCACGCGCCAAGTGTGTCAGGACTCGAGCAGGTCGAGCAGCGCACGCTGGGTCGGCGAGCCGGTCGGCACCGGGAACCGGGCAGCGTCGTGGTGCACCCGGATCTCCTCGACGTCCTCGTACCCGGTGGGCACCACCTCGAGCGGCACGGTGCGGGTCAGCGGCAGCACGGTGCGGACGATCGAGTGCACCGGACGTGAGCCGCGCACCCACCACGACCGGCGGTGCAGCACCATCAGCTCGACGCCGTCGGTGCACACCACAGCACCCTGCAGCCACATCGGCCAGACCTTGTGCACCAGGCGGTTCATCGACCCGGCGTCGCGCGGCGTGACCAGCAGGCGGGCGTGCGCGCCACGCAGGTCCATCGCCGGTTCGGCCGCGATGAGCTCCCGGTACTCGCCGACCAGCGCGACGTCCGGACCGAGGTCGCGCAACCCGAGCGGGACGTGCTCGACGGTGCCGGAGCCGACCTTGCTCGGCGGGGTGTCGCGCCACAGCAGCCGGAGCCCGTCGACCAGCGGCGCCATCGTGTCGCGGGACGCGCCGTTGTAGCGCACCACGAGCGGCTTCTCGTCGAGCACCCGCACCGAGAACCGGCCGTCGAGCAGCTCCGCGCCGTCCTCGACCGCGAGCAGCTGGTCCCCGGTCACGACCCGGCGGCGCACGCCCCCGGTGTCACCCGGAGCGCGGGACAGCAGCGTGAGCTCGTCGCCACGCAGCACGAGGAGGTGGTCGTACAGGTCCATCCGCGGGTTGGCGTCCCGGCGGGAGATGCGCCTGGGGATCTTGAGCACCACCTGCGCGCTGCCGGGGTCCTGCTCGAACGACCGGAACAGGCGGGGCACCTCGTCGCGGGTGCGCACCGGCAGGACCCACGGACCGAAGGCGTCGAACTCCTCGGTCCGCTCGAACTGCTGACCCTTGACCCCGTTGTCAGTAGTCATGATTCGACGGTACGCCCGCTGTCCGGCGCCGTCACGGGAACCCGGTCCCGGGCCGCGTCACAGGGGCCTCAGCCCTCGAGCCGCCGCTGAGGCCCTGCCTCAGACCCCGGCTGAGGTGCCTTAGGCACCACCCGGCCGCGAGCGGGCGCCAGGATCCGACGACCGACCGATCCGCCCGGCCGGCCCTCAGGACGACCGTGGTGGTCATCGAGAGGAGCCCACCATGTCGCTCACCACCTGGGGCCCGGCCCTGGACGCCGAGCTCACGTACCGCCAGGACCGCGTCCGCCGGACCTACGCCGGCCCGCGACGGCTCTCGTCGGTCGCACGCCGCGCCCGTGCGGCGGTCGCGCGCAGCACGGCCACGGCCACTGCCACCACCGCGTCCGCCACCGCCACGGCCGCCACCGCCACGTCCGCCACCACCGCGTCCGCCACCGCCGGGCAGCCGGGCCCTGCGCCCGTGCTGCACCTGTCACCCACTCCCTCGCGTCAGGACCCGGTGCGAGGATCGGAGGCATGGCCCGCGGCATGACCGACTTCGTCGCCCGGGAGGCCCCGGTCGCCCGCCTCACCGACGCTCTCGCCGACGCCGCCCGCGGCGTGCCCGGGATCGTCCTGCTGGGTGCGGACGCCGGGGTGGGCAAGACCCGGCTGCTGCAGCACGTTGCGGGCCTCGCCGAGCACGACGGCGCCACGGCGATCACCGTGCAGTGCGTCGACCTCGGCGAGGTCGGCCTGCCCTACCTGCCCTTCGCCCAGGCGATCGGCGAGCTGGCCCGGCGCGGCGACGCGCTCGAGCCGGTGCAGCGCGCCCGCCCGGCCCTGGCCCGCCTCACCCCCGGCAGCGGCCCGGACGGTGACGCGCCGGGCGCCGACGACGCCGCGCGCCTGCAGCTCTTCGACGGCATCGCCGCAGCGCTCGGCGCGGCCGGTGGGCCCGGCCACCCGCTCCTGCTGGTGATCGAGGACGTGCACTGGGCGGACTCGTCGACCCGCGACGTCCTGCGGTTCCTGGCGAGCCGGCTGCGTGACGAGCACCTGCTGGTCGTGGCCAGCTACCGCGCCGACGACCTGCACCGCCGCCACCCGCTGCGCCCGCTGCTCGCCGAGCTGTGGCGCAACCCGCGGGTGGACCGCCTGGACCTGCCGGCGTTCGACGTCGACGAGCTGCGGCGGTTCGCCGTCGCGGTGCAGGGCGGACCGGTGGCGGACTCCGTCGTGCGCCAGGTGATGGCCCGCTCCGAGGGCAACGCGTACTTCGCCCAGGAGCTGCTCGAGGCGGGCGCGGGCGGCGAGCTGCCGTGGAGCCTCGCCGACGTGCTGCACGCGCGGCTCGAACGGCTGGACCCCGCGGTGCTGCGTCTGGCTCGCGTCGCGGCGGTGGCGGGCCGTCAGGTGCGCGAGCCGCTGCTGCGGGCGGTCTGGGCCGAGGTCGGGGCGGGTGACTTCGACGCCCTGGTGCACGAGGCGGTCGCCGCCCAGGTGCTCGCGCAGGACGGCGCGACGCTGGCGTTCCGGCACGCGCTGCTCGCCGAGGTCGTCGAGGCGGACCTGCTCCCCGGCGAACGGCTCGTGCTGGACCAGGCCTACCTGCGGGCGCTGCTGGCGGACCCGACGCTGGGCTCGGCCGCCCGGCTCGCCGAGCACGCCCGCCGGGCGCACGACCTGCCGACCGCGGTGCGCGCGGCGACCATGGCCGCGGACGAGGCCGCCGCGCTCTTCGCGCCGGCCGAGGAGCTGGACCACCTCGAGCAGCTGCTGCGCCTCGCGGAGCTGGTCCCCGGTGTGGACCGGGTCGGGGTCGCCGATCGTGCGGCCGCTGCGGCGAACCGCGCCGGGCGCACCGAGCGCGCGGTCGAGCTCGCCCGGTTCGCCGTGGCCCAGGCGGACGGTGACCCGGGTCGCCAGGCCCCGCTGCGCGGCCGGCTCTCGCAGTACCTGCTGGTCGTGGAGGACCACTCGGTGGTCGCCGAGGCGGACCGCGCACTGGCCGACCTACCGGCCGACGCCCCGGCGGCCGATCGCGCCTGGCTGCTGGCCATCCACGCCCGGGTGAGCCTCAACGTCGACCTCGACGAGCAGGCCGCGCGCAGCGCGCAGGCCGCGGTCGAGCTGGCCCGCTCCGCCGGCGTCCCGGCCGCGGAGGCCGACGCGTCGGCCACGCTCGCGGTGCTCGGCGTGGACGACCCGGACACCGCCACGGCCCTGCTGGACACCGCCGTGCGCCGCGCCCGCGAGGCGGGTGACCTGGTGACCGAGCAGCGGTGCGCCTACAACCTCGCGACGACGTTCTACTACGCCGGTCGGCTGGACGAGTCCGCCGCGGTGCTCGAGGCCGGCCTGGCACGGGCCGAGGCCGCGGGGCTCGGCTGGAGCGAGTTCGGTCTGTCCCAGCGGTTCTTCCAGCGCCTGGTGCGGTACGCGCAGGGCGACCTCCGTGCGCCCGACTCCGCGCGGCCCTACGGCACGCCGTGGCAGGAGATCGCGTTGGCGGCGGTCGATCTGTATGCCGCCACCGCCCGCGGTGACGACGACGTGCTCGACGCCGCCGCCGCGCTCGAGGAGTACTGGGACCGCGACGCGCAGATCGCCCTGATCACGGGCGGGACGAACGCCGACGCCCTCACCTGGTCGGGCCGCCCGCGCGAGGCCGTCGAGGTCGCCGAGTCGATGCTCGAGCGCCTGTCGCGGGTGTGGGACGACTTCTTCCTCGGCGGGATCTGGCTCGCCGCGCTCGCGCTCGCGGCACTGGCGGACATCGCGGCCGCTGACCGGCTGACCGGTGCGGACTCCGCGCTCACCGTGCGGCACGGCGACCGACTGCTCGAGCGCGCCAGGACGACCGCCGAGCGCGGCCGACCCCGCGGCGGGCGCCTGGGACCGGAAGGGCGGGCCTGGCTTGCGCGCGCCGAGGCCGAGCACAGCCGCCTGAGCGGCCGGGACGACCCCGAGGTCTGGCGCGCCGCGACCGAGGCGTTCGGGTACGGCTACCGCTACGAGGAGGCGCGCAGCAGGTTCCGCTGGGCGGGTGCGCTGGTCGCGGCCGGGGACCGGGTCGCCGCCACCGCGCAGTTGCGCGCCGCCGCCGACGCGGCCGAGCAGATGGGCGCCGCGCCGCTGCTGGGCGCGTGCCGCGACCTGGCTCGACGCGCGAGGCTCGACCTGCCGGGAGCCGGTCGGCCCGCGGTGGACGTGCTGACCGACCGGGAGGCGGAGGTTCTCGCGCTCGTCGCGGAGGGGCTGAGCAACCGTCAGATCGGCGAGCGGCTGTTCATCAGCGCGAAGACGGTCAGCGTGCACGTGTCGAACCTCATCGCGAAGCTCGGCGTGGGCGGCCGGACCGAGGCGGTCACCGTCGCGCACCGCCGAGGGCTGCTGGACCCGCCGGCCTGAGGGCGCCGAGCGCGGCCCGGTCGGCAAGGATCGTGAGGTCCGGGTGGTCCAGCAGCGCCGTACCCGGTGCCTGGGGACCGGCCGGCCCCTCGAGCAGCGCTCGCAGGGCCGCGGCCTTGGACTCGCCGGTCACGAGCATGAGCAGCGAGCGCGCCTCGTGGATCGTCGCGAGCCCCTGGGTCACCGCGGCGCGCGGCACCAGGTCGGTGCGGCCGCCGAAGAACCGGGCGTTGTCCTGCACGGTGCGGTCGCTGAGCGCGGTCACGCGGGTGCGAGAGGCCGGCGACGAACCCGGCATGTTGAACGCCACGTGCCCGTCGCTGCCGAGGCCGAGGATCTGCAGGTCGACCCCGCCGAGGTCGCGGATCAGCGCCTCGTACGCGGCGCACGCCCCGTCCAGGTCGGACGCGTCGACGTCCGGCACGTGCACCCGCTCGTGCGGGAGCGCGATCCGGTCGGCGAGCTCCCGGCGCACCACGGCCCCGTAGCGCTCCGGGTGGCCCGCGGCGAGCCCGACGTACTCGTCGAGCTGCACCACGTGCAGGCCGCCGAGGTCCACGCCCGACTCCGCCCGCCGGCCCAGCTCGCGGTAGGTGGCCAGCGGGCTGGACCCGGTTGCGACGCCCAGCACGGCGTGGGGCACGCCACCGACGGCAGCGACGATCCGGTCGGCCGCGGCCACGGCCACGTCCTGCGACCCGGCAAGCTCGACGAGCTCGGTCACTCGCGCACCGCCCCTTCGAGCATGCCGGCGATGAAGTGCCGCTGGAGGAACAGGTAGACGACGACCACGGGCAGCGCGACGAGCACCGCCGCGGCGGCGAGCAGCGTCGTGCCCTGCACGTACTGGCCCTGGAAGAACGCCAGGCCCAGCGGCGCGGTGCGCACGTCGCCGCGGGGGGACATGACGAGCGGGATGAGGAACTCGTTCCAGGTCCACATGAAGGTGAGCAACACGAGGGTGGTGATCGCCGGCCGGCCGACCGGCACGAGGATCTGCCACAGCACGCGGTGGTTGCCGGCGCCGTCGAGCCGTGCCGCCTCGACGATCGAGCGGTCCGAGGCCCGGAAGTACGCGCGCATCCAGTAGGTGCCGAACGCGATGGACTGCGCGATCTGCGGCAGCGCGACGCCGAGCAGGGTGTCGGTCAGGCCGAGGTCCCGCAGGTCGAAGTAGAGCGGGACGATGATCGCCTCGGTGGGCACCATGATCCCGAGCAGGAACAGGTAGAAGACCAGCTGCTCGCCGCGGAACCGCATCGTGCCCAGGGCGTAGCCGGCCATCACCGAGCACACCAGCGCCACCGAGACCACGAGCAGCGAGACCTGGACCGAGGTCAGCATGTAGTGGCCGAACTTCCCCTGGGTCCAGGCCGCGGCGAAGTTCTCCAAGTGGAACCGGCCCGACTCGGCCGCGGTGCGGTTCTCCGGTCCGACCGCGGTGACCAGGATCGAGAGCACGGGCCACAGCGCGAACGCCGCGAACAGCGTCAGGATCGCGTAGTTCGCCACCTTCTCGGCGCGGGAGATCGTCATGAGGTGCGGTCCCCCACCTTGTTGACCACGAGGTTGATCAGGAAGATCACCACGGTCAGCGTGATCCCGATCGCGGCGGCGAGCCCGACCTGGCCGCGCTCGAACGCGTTGCGGTACACCTCGTAGCTCGGCACGGTCGTGGACGTCCCGGGGCCGCCGTTGGTGGTCATGTAGACTAGGTCGAAGGTCTTCAGCGCGGCGATGATCGTCAGGGTCAGCGCCACCGCGATCTCACCGCGCACGGCCGGGAGGGTGATCGCGAAGAACTCCCGGACCGCACCCGCGCCGTCCAGCCGTGCCGCCTCGTACAGCTCGCCGGGGATCCGGGCCATGCCGGCCAGCAGCAGCACGGTGACCAGACCCATCGAGACCCAGGTCCCCACGAACCCGACCGCGGGCAGCGCGAAGGTGTAGTCGCCGAGCCACGCGCGGGTCAGCGCGTCCAGCCCGACCGCCCGCAGCGCGGTGTTCAGCGACCCGTTCGGCGCGTAGATCTGCCGCCACGCGACCGCGACGACCACCATCGCGACCACCTGCGGCAGGAACACCACGGTGCGGAAGAACCCCAGGCCGCGCACCCGGGCGCGGTTCAGGATCGCCGCGAGCACGAGCCCGATCGCCAGCGGGATCACCGCGTAGAACACGATCAGCACGAGCGCGTGCCCGAAGGCGGCCCGAAGCCGCTCGTCGGCGAGCACGGCCCGGTAGTTGTCGAGGCCCACCCACACGCCGAGGCTCAGCCCGTCCCAGCGGTACAGGGAGAGCTGGACGGCGCGCAGGATCGGGTAGAGCAGGAACGCGGCGTACAGCACGAACGCCGGCGCCAGGAACCCGTACGGGCTCAGCCGCCGGCCGCTCGCGGGGCGACGACGATCGGGTGCGGGGCGACGGCGGCCGCCCCGCACCCGATCGGTGTCAGTCGGACTGACCGACGAAGTCGGCATAGTCCGCCTCGAGCGCCTCGGTGAACTCCGCCGGGGTCTTCTGGCCGGCGATGAGGTCCTGCAGCGACGTCGCGAGGGTGTCGCTGAAGGTCGGCGTCGCGTAGTCCAGGTACGGCAGGAGCGCGCCGCTGGAGCTGACCTCGTCGAAGGTCGCGAACACGTCGGCCTGCACACCGGAGTCGGGGGCGAGCTCGGCGGTCCGGTTGACCGGGAGGTTGCCCTTCTCCGCGATGATGCTCATGGCGTCGTCGCTGGTGATGAAGTCGATGTACGCGGCGGCCACGTCCGGGTTCTTCGAGCCCGAGGTGATCGCGAACGGCAGGCCGGTGCCGCCGGTCGTCGCGATCGTGCCGTCGTCGAGGGCCGGCGCGAAGAAGCCGACGTCGTCGCCCATGGCGTCCTCGAGGTCGGCGGCGAGCCACGAGCCACCGATCAGGAAGACCCCGTCACCGTCCGCGAGCGCCTGCCAGGCGGCGTCGTAGTCGGTGCCGTTCGGGCCGTCGTTGAAGTACCCGTCCTCGACCCAGCCCTGCAGGGTCGCCGCGGCGGCCTCGTTCTCCGGCGTGGTCCAGCTGGCGCCGGGGTTGCCAAGGCCGAGCGCGACGATCTGGTCGGCGGGCACGGTCGCGCCCTGCAGCGGGCCGAACACGTGGATGGCCGGCCAGCCCTCGATGTTGCCGAGCTGCATCGGGGTCTCGCCTGCGGCCTTGGCGGCGGCCAGCGCGTCCTCGAAGTCCGCCCAGGTCGCCGGCACGTCGAGACCGAGGTCGGCGAGCTTGGACTTGCTGTAGAAGATCCCGACGACCTCGCCGACCTGCGGCAGCCCGTAGAGGTTGCCGTCGCCGAAGACCGTGCCGTCCTCGGAGTACGACGAGTACTGCAGCACGTTGGGCGAGTAGCGGTCGAACCAGCCGTACGCCTCGGCCCACGGGTCCAGCGGGACCAGCTGACCGGCGGCGACGAACTGGCCCATGGTGTTGCGGCCGTTGTTGGCCTGGACCACGTCGGGTGCCTCGTCGTCGGTCAGCGCGAGGCGGAGCGTGGTCGCCAGGTCGTCGAACGACTGCGAGTTCCGGTCGATCGTGACGTTCGGGTACTTCTCCATGAAGGCCGCGTTGAGGGCCTCGATCTGCTCGTTCTGCCCGCCGCGCACCTCCTGGTCCCAGACGCTCAGCGTGACGTCGCCCAGCGAGGCGATGTCGGTCTGGACCTCACCACTGGTGGCCGGCGCGCTGGTCTCCTCGGAAGTGCCCGAGCCGGGCGCGCAGGCCGCGAGCGCGAAGGCCGCACCGACGGCCAGGGCACCCCAGCGGGTGGATGCTCGTACGTTCATCGTCGTCCTCTCCTCGTCGGCGTACTGGTTCGCCGCGCCCCGCGGGCGTGGCGTGAACTGGGTTCGTGCAGGTCGGAGTAGAGCGTGAGAGTGGCCTCGGCACGGCGGACCGCGTCGACCGCGCCGCGCGGCAGCACGTCGTCGAGGAAGCCGTAGCGCGCCACCAGGTCCCGGTCGCCCGAGGTCTGGCTGGTGCGCTGCCACCAGTCCGCGATGTCGCCCCAGCCGGGCGCGGCGAGCGAGCCGCCGAACTGCTGGACCGCGAGCGCGGAGCACAGCGCGGAGAACGCGAGGCGGTCGGCGAGCGGCCACCCGGCGAGCGTGCCGACCACGAGCGACGCACCGAACACGTCGCCGGCGCCGGTCGCGTCGAGCGCGACGACCTCGACTGGTGGCACGTGCGCCTGCTCTCCCGTGCTGGAGTCGATCCCCCGGGCGCCCTCCGTGCCGCAGGTCACGATGGCCAGCGGAACCCGCTCGGCCAGCGCGGCGACTGCTGCCTGCGCCGTCTCGGTCCGGGTGTAGGCCGTCGCCTCGACGACGTTCGGGCTGAACGCGTGGCAGCGGTCCAGCGCGTCGAGCACGCTGGGCGCCCAGCGTTCGGTCGGGTCCCAGCCGACGTCGGCGAACACCAGCGCGCCGCGCTCGGCGGCGGTCGTCCACCACGCCGGAGCGGTCTCGCCCTCGGGCGGCAGGTCGGTGATCACGGCGCGCGAGCGGGGCGGGTCACCGACGAGCTCGTCGTCGGTGATCGGGAGGGGGTGGCCGTGCGTCACCATGCTCCGGTCGCCGTGCCTGGCCATCGACACGGTGACGGCCGAGTGGCCGGGGAAGCGGCGCGAGCTCGTCAGGTCGACGCGCTCCTGCCGTTCCAGGACGTCCCAGCACCACGACCCGTACACGTCTTCGCCGAACCCGGCGGCGAGCCCGGTGCGCAGCCCGAGCCGGCTGGCGGCGACCGCGAGGTTCGCGATGCCGCCGGGGCACGAGCCCATCCCGGCCGCCCAGACCTCGGTCCCGGGGGCGGGGTCGGCCGGCAGGTCGGTGAAGATGATGTCGTAGAAGATCTGGCCCGAGAGCAGCACGTCGAGCTCGGGACCACCGTCGGCGCGCAAGGCAGCGAGCGGGTCACCCCGCCGGGTCGCGCCATCGGCTCCGGTCACGTGCTCGCTCCCTTCGGTAGGGCGTCCGCCACACCTCGGTGCTCGTGGTTGCTTGCAGCATAGTCTCGAAGATGCTCGGAATTGCACCCTTCTGACTGATAGTGTTTCAACGTGCTCACCGCGACGCGACAGGCGGAGATCCTGCGACTGCTCCAGGAGTCGGGTGCGGTCGCGGTCGAGGACCTCGCCGACCGGTTCGGCGTCTCGGCCTCCACCATCCGGCGCGACCTCAACGTGCTCAGCGCCGAGGGTCTGCTGCGGCGCGTGCGCGGCGGCAGCATCGAGGCCGACGCGGTCCCGTTCGCCGACGTCGCCCGCCAGGCCGCCACCGAGAAGGAGCGCGTCGCCGAGGCGGCGGCCGCGCTGGTCCGTGACGGCGACGTCGTGCTGGTCGACATCGGTACGACGACCGCGGGCCTCGCGCGCAGGCTGCGCGGCAAGCGGATCACCGTGCTGACCTCGAGCCTGGCCGTGGTCGACGAGCTGCGGGACGACGACGACGTCGAGCTCGTGGTGCTCGGCGGCGTGGTGCGCAAGAACTACCAGTCCATGGTCGGCATGCTCACCGAGCAGGCGATCAGCCAGCTGCGCGCGCACGTGTGCTTCCTCGGCACCAGCGGCGTGCGGCCCGACGGCGTGGTCATGGACACGACAGGGATCGAGGTACCCGTGAAGCGCGCCATGATCGCGTCGGCCGAGCGCACCGTGCTGCTCGCCGACCGCACGAAGTTCCCCGGCACCGGCCTGCTGGACGTGTGCGGTGCGAACGCCGTGCAGACCCTGGTCACCAACGTCGACGCCGACCCGGCGACGCTGGACACCTTCCGCCTGGCCGGGGCCGAGGTCGTGACCGCATGAGGCTCACGATCCTCGGCGGCGGCGGCTTCCGCGTCCCCCAGGTGATCGAGGCGGTCGCCGACCCGCAGGCGCCGGTGCGCATCGACGAGGTCGCCCTCTACGACGTGGACCCGGCCCGGCTGCGCGTGATCGCCCGGGTGGTCGGGCCGATCGCGGAGCGCAGCCCGCACGCACCGCGGCTCACCGTGACGACCGACCTGGACGAGGCGCTGCGCGGCACCGACTTCGTGTTCTCCGCGATCCGGGTCGGCGGGACGGCGAGCCGGGTGCTCGACGAGCGCGTCGCGCTCGAGCTCGGCGTGCTCGGCCAGGAGACCACCGGGCCCGGCGGCCTCGCCTACGCGCTGCGCACCGTCCCGGTGATGGTCGAGCTGGCCCGGCGGATCAGGGCGGTCGCGCCGGACGCCTGGGTGATCAACTTCACGAACCCGGCCGGCATCGTCACCGAGGCCATGCGTACGGTGCTCGGCGACCGGGTCGTCGGCATCTGCGACACCCCGATCGGGCTGATGCGTCGCGCCGCCCGGGCGCTCGACCTCGCCGAGGCGCCGCACGGCGCGGGGGCGTTCGACTACGTCGGGCTGAACCACCTGGGCTGGCTGCGCGGGCTGCGGGTCGACGGCCGCGACGGCCTCGGGGACCTGATCGGCGACGACGCGCGGCTGATCGGGATCGAGGAGGCGCGGCTGATGGGTCCGGACTGGGTCCGGGCGATCGGCGCGCTGCCCAACGAGTACCTCTACTACTACTACTTCACGCGGGAGGCGACGCAGCGGATCGCCGCGTCGGCGGCCACTCGCGGGGAGTTCCTGGACGAGCAGCAGCGCGCGTTCTACGCCGCGGCGGACCGCGACGGCGCCGACGCGCTGGACACCTGGCACGCGTCGCACCGCGAGCGCGAGGCGACCTACATGGCCGAGAGCCGCCCGGAGGGCAAGGAGGGCGAGCGCGCCCCCGAGGACGCCGAGGGCGGGTACCACCAGGTCGCCGCACAGCTCATGGCTGCGATCGCGACCGACCGCCCGGCGACGATGATCCTCAACGTCCGCAACGGCGACCTCGTGCCGGGGCTGCCGCCCGAGGCCGTGGTCGAGGTCGGCTGCGAGGTCGACGCGGAGGGCGTGCACCCGTGGCCGATCGCGCCGGTCGAGGGGCACATGCTCGGCCTGATGGCGCAGGTCAAGGCGGTCGAGCAGCTCACCATCGAGGCCGCGCTCGAGGGCTCGGCGGACCTCGCCTGGAAGGCCTTCGCCCTGCACCCGCTGGTGGACTCGGTGGCCGTCGGGCGCCGCCTGCTCGAGGACTACCGCGGCGCCTTCCCGGAGCTCGGCCGCACGCTCGGCTGAGCGGTCGCGGTCCCGGGCCGCCGGCTCGGCGCCCCCAGGCACGGCCCGGGCCGACCCCTGACCGGCCCGGGCCGTGCGGGCACCCCTGGCCGGCTCGGCGCCGGCCGCCCGAACACGCTCGGCGTGCCGCTGTCACCCCCAGCACCTAGCGTGTCGGCATGGCAGCGCCCGCCGTCGAGCTCGAGGTGGCCGGCCGCACCGTGCGCGTGTCCAGCGCGGACCGCGAGGTGTTCCCCGGCGTCACGAAGCTGCAGGTCGTCGAGCACTTCGTCGCGGTCGGCGACGGCATCCTCGCGGCCCTGCGGGACCGCCCCACCACGCTGGAGCGCTGGCCGAAGGGCTGGCACGAGGGCGCTCGGCTCTCCACCCGGATGGACTCCTCGGGTGACGGCTTCTACCAGAAGCGCGTGCCACAGGGCGCTCCCGACTGGGTGCAGACGTCGACGATCGGGTTCCCCAGCGGCCGGACCGCCGACGAGGTGCGCCCCACCGAGCTCGCCGTGGTGGCCTGGGCCGCGAACCTCGGCACGCTCACCTTCCACCCGTGGCCGGTGACCTCGGCGGACACCGATTCCCCCGACCAGCTCCGGATCGACCTCGACCCGCAGCCCGGCACCGACTTCACCGACGCGGTCCGCGTCGCCCCGCACCTGCGGGAGCTGCTCACCGAGCTCGGCATGCAGGGCTGGCCGAAGACGTCCGGTGGGCGCGGCCTGCACGTGTTCGTCCCGATCGAGCCGCGCTGGACGTTCACCCAGGCGCGCCGCGCGACGATCGCGCTGGGCCGCGAGCTCGAGCGCCGGCTGCCCGGGAAGGTCACCACGAAGTGGTGGAAGGAGGAGCGCGGCGAGACGATCTTCGTCGACTACAACCAGATGGCCCGGGACCGCACGATCGCGTCCGCGTACTCGATCCGGGCCAACGCCCGCGCCACGGTGTCCACGCCACTGCACTGGGACGAGCTCGACGCGGTGCACCCCGACGACTTCACGGTCCGCACGGCGGCCGCACGCTTCGCCGAGGTCGGCGACCTGTTCGCACCGCTCGCGGCCGGCGCCGCGCCCCGGTTCTCGATCGAGCCGCTGCTCGAGATGGCCGACCGGGACGAACGCGACCACGGCGCCGGCGACCTGCCCTACCCACCCGAGTACCCGAAGATGCCGGGCGAGCCCAAGCGGGTGCAGCCCAGCCGCGACGCCGATCGCGAGCGCTGAGGGGCGCCGGACAGTCGCCGGGCCCGGCCGACAGGGCGCCGACCGTTCCAGGCGAATCCCGCTACGCGCGGCCCGACCGAGGCCCGCGCGGTCGCACCGATGTGCGCTGTCCGTCTCCGCGAGTTCGCTGGCTGTGCGCGAGTTCGCTGGGTGGGCTCAGCGAACTCGGCGCCGATCAGCGAACTCAAGTGCCCATCGCGCGTCACGAGGGTCTTCCGACGAGCACGGTGTCAGCGCACGCGGCGGGGTGGTCTGCGTCGTTCGCGGCGTGGGACGTGCGGCGGGTGGGGCGGGTAGTCGTCGGTCAGGTAGGCGGGCACCAGGTCGGCCAGGTCGAGCACCAGCTCGGCGAGGCCCTCCACGCGGACCAGATCGGTGGGCCCGGGCACGTGCACGACGACGTCGCGACCCTCCACGAGCAGGGACAGCCCGGGGAACGCGGCGCGGTCCAGGCGCTCCAGCAGGCGAGGGTGGGCCACCTCGTGCGCGAAGCGCAGGTCTGCGCAGCGCACCCGCCACCGCTCGTTGATCTGATAGGACTCCACGGCGATGTCCTGGCCACCCAGGGCCAGGTCGACGCGGTCGTGGACGGCCATCGGGGTCAGGTGCAGCGCGGGGAACCTCCGTGGCCCGGCGACCATCACCGCGTGGGTGGCCCATCGGGTCCAGTCCCTGCCCAGTCCCAGGGTCAGCGAGGTGACCTCACCGCGCGGGGTGGCACGGGTCAGCACGTCGCGCACCCAGGTGCTGGTCGGCGTTCCGGGTGCGTCCCACCGGCTGGACAACAGCCTCGAGCGGGGCTGGTACGCCCAGCCATGGGCCTCGGCCCAGCCGCGCATCCGGGCCTGGTGCACGGCCAGCCGCAGCCGACGCCGCCGCGCTCCGACCGCCGCGAGAGGGATCACCACGATGCACACCGCAACGGTGACGGTCAGGAGCACCGGGTCGTTCCATCTCGGCTCTGCGCCGCCGCGGGCGATGCCCACAAGCGTCCGCACCACGCCGTAGCACAGCAGCGTGGTCAGGCCCGCGGCGATCAGCCCCGACGCCGCCAGCCCACCGACCACGCCGGCGGCCCGCCAGCGCGACAACCGTCCTTCGCGCACCCCGCGCCGCAGCCCTGCGAAGAACCCACGCCACCACGGCACGTCCGCGGCCCCCTGCGCACTCACCCCACCCACATCGGCATCCGGGCGCGAACGCCTGAGCACCGTGTGCCGGCTCGCCCGTCGCGGCGGTCAGCGGGCGGGCACCCGGCCCCGCGACTAGCCGACCAGCGACAGCGGTCGCCGCCACCGGTTCCCCGGCAGCCCGCGCAGCGCGGCCACCCCGACGGCGTACTTGCTGATCGCGAGCGGCCGGACGCCGTGGGCCCACAGCCACCGGTCGGCGGGTGTGGCCCGCGCACCGGACTTCACCTCGACGATCGCCATGCCGTCCAGGCCGACCTCGTCCGCCCCGTCGCCGCAGCGCAGGTCGGTGTCGATCGTCATCCGCATCGGCACCGCCGCGTCGACGACGGTGGTCCGGCGGTACCGCGTGGTGAGCGTCGGCACGAGCTCACGGTCGCCGACGAGGTCGCCGATCCGCTCCTCGATGAAGGCGATCCCGGCCCGGTCGAGCGTGGTGGTCTCGGCGTCGTGCGTGATCCGCTCCTTGACGGTCTCGCCGCGGCTGCCGCGGGTCTTGACCTCGAGCACACTGTGCCCGCTGTCCAGGTAGGTGCGGGTGCGGACCTTGAACCGGTGCCGCCGCCGGCCCGCCGCCGCCCGGTAGGCGGCGAGGTCGTCGGTGTCGAAGTAGACCGACTCGTAGCCGAACCCGGTGCGGCCGTCGATGGTGAGGACCCTGCCGTGCGGCACGGCCTCGCCGACCAGCTGGTCGGCCAGCTCGAGCGGCACGAGGTATTTGCGGTCCACCCGCGTCTGCAGGTGCGCGACCTGCTCGATCTCCGCGAGGTCGATCGGTGCGAGGGCCTCGGCCGCGGGTACGGTCGCGGTGCTCATCGCATGAGCTCCGCGGCACGGGCGCCGGCCGCGGTCGGCACCTCAGGGTCCCGGCGACCCGCCGGGAGCACCTCGTAGCGGACGTCGATGACCATCGAGTCACGCACGAGGTCCGAGCTCTGCACGGTCGCCAGCCGGATCTTCGCGCCCAGCATCGCGGCGAGGTGGGCCTCGAGCTCGCGCTCGTCGGTGATCACACGGTCGAGCGTGATGACCTGGCGGCGGGCCCGCACCTGCCAGGGCAGGTGGTCGACGGCCGCGACCACACCGATGACGAGTGCGGCGAGAACGGGTGCGAGCCACTCGGGGTTCGGCTGCAGGCCGAACAGCAGGCCGAGGGCGAGCGAGGCGAAGTAGTACGCGACCTCCTCGTGGCTGATCTCGGACGAGCGCAGCCGCACGATCGACAGGACGCCGAACAGGCCGAGGCCGAGGCCGAGACCGACCGCCGCGTTGGTGAGGACCGACGTGACGGCGAGGACGCCGACGTTCAGCCCGACGTACGCGACGAGCATCTCGCGACGCCCGTGGCGCCGGAAGTACGAGCCGTAGGCGAGCAGGGTGACGGCGACCAGGTCGATCGCGATGAGCAGGAGGTCGGGCACGGCCCCTCCAAGAGTCGGGAGCGAGGAACGCTCGTAGCTGCGCGGGGTGGTCCCCCTTGTCACCGACAGTTCTACGGAGGTGCCCTACGGCACCGCTGTGCCGAACCTGTGAGTCACCTTTGGGGGCGTGACCTGGGGCTTCAATCCGCTCGACGACCCGCGTTCACCGGGCGTTCAGGCGGGCGCGGGCCCGGTGGACCGGCGCACGACGAGCTGGAGCGGGAGGAGCTCGTGACGGGCCTCGACAGGTTCTCCGGCGCGCACCCGCGCGATCTCCGACACCAGCAGCTGCGCGGCCAGGTGCCCCTTGGCGACGAGGTCCTGGTGCACGGTCGTGAGCGCCGGGCGCACGCTGCGCGCCAGGGCGGAGTCGTCGAAGCCGACCACCGAGAGGTCCTCGGGCACGCGCAGTCCGAGGTCGTGCGCGGCGTGCACGACGCCCCACGCCATCAGGTCGGAGAAGCACAGCACCGCGGTGGGCGGGTCCTCGGTGTCGAGCAGCAGCTGGGCGCCCTCGTACGCGTCGCGCTCGGCGTTCGACTGCGCCTGCACGGCGACGACCTCGACCCCGCCGAGCCCCTCCAGCCAGCCGGCCACCCGTTCGTTCGCTACGTAGTTGGTGCCTCGGACGGTGGGGTCCGCGATGAGGCCGTGCGGCCCGTACCAGTCGATCGCGATCAGCCCGACCTTGCGGTGGCCGAGCTCGACCAGGTGCCGTGCCGCGGCCCGGGCCCCGCCCCGGTCGTCGAGCAGCACGCTGGACGCCTCACCTTCGGGTGCCTGGTCGACGTAGACCAGCGGGAGTCGCCGCTTGCGCAGCCAGGACAGCGCCTCGGAGTCGCCGGCGCAGGCGTAGATCAGTGCACCGTCGATGGGGATGTCGCGCGCGGGGATCCGCTCGGTCGACAACCCGGACGGCAGCAGGGCGACGGCCATGCCGGTCGGCGCGAGGCTCTCGGCGACCGCGCCGAAGAACTCGGCCGCGATCGGGTCGGTGAACGCGTGGCGCACCGACTTGGTGAGCAGGACGCCGATGGCACCCGTGGCACCGCGCGCCAGGGCGCGTCCTGCAGGGTCGGGGCCGACGTACCCGAGCTCGTCGGCGGCGGCCAGGATCTTCTCGCGCAGCTCCGAGGAGAGCTGGTCGGGCCGGGAGAACGCGTTGGAGACGGTCATCCGCGAGACCCCGACGTGGTCGGCGACGGTCTGCAGGGTCACCCGGCCCACGGCGACGTCCTCACCGTGCCGCGGGACCCGATCCTCACCCGACCCAGGGTAGGGGCCTTCAGCCGGGGCGTCGCCCCGGGTGCCCATCGCCTCCCGCGCGCCGTCGACGGTCGGCAGCGCACCTCGGGTGTCGCCCCCGGCCGGCGGTCCCTCCGGCCGGGGGCGTCGCGGGGCGTGCACCGTCACGGTCGGCGCCGGGCCCCGTCCCGGTGCTCGCGACGACGTGCGAGCACCCGTGCGCGCCGTGATCGGTCCTCGACCGGCGGCGCCCACGGCATGACGGACTCGATCTCGTCCAGGACGGACGCCCGGGCGAGCAGGTGTGCGAACGGCAGGTACATGTCCCCCTCCTTCTGTACCGATCAAGAATTCTGTACCGATACAGTAGGCGGCCGGTCTTTACCGGTCAAGTCCTTTCGAGGAGGCGCCTCAGGATCCCGTCGACGCGCAGCCCGTCCCGCCTCCCGACCGCACGGTCGCGAGGGCGTCCTCAGCGCGCGACCGACCGAGGTTCCACGACGCCCAGTCGGTGTCGTCCGGCGCCACCGCGCAGCCCAGCACCCACGACCGCTGCGGATCGTCGAGACCTGCGAGCACCGGTGTCGCGTCGGCGGACAACCCGGCCAGGTAGTACTCGTCCAGCGGCGCGTCCGCGGCCAGGTCGTACCGGGCGATCGTGGCGTCCGGGTTGATCGCGACGAGAACGCCGACCCCGACCACGACCGCGGCCGCCGCCGCGCGGGGCAGCCACGCACCTCGCCACCGGATCCCCGCTGCCATCACCAGGACCAGCACCACGCCCAGCACGACCTCCGCGACGAGCACGAGCAGCCGAAGCCGGGTGAGCCCGTAGGCGTCGACGTACAGGACCATCCGACGCAGCGCCGACGCGACCACGCCGAGCGTGCCGACTCCGAGCACCCCGAGCGCGACGCTCGTCGCGAGCCGCTCGCGCCGGGAGCCGCGCGGCGCCCGACGCGCGGCGACCCCCACCACCACGAGGGTCAGCGCCGTGACCACGACCAGCTGCCCGAACCCCGCCCGCGCGTAGTCGGCGTAGGTCAGACCGGTGGTCGCCATCACGTAGCCGTGCCCGGCCAGCAGCCCCTTCGCCTGGACCGCGAGGAACGCCACGACTAGCACGTCGAGCGCCACGATCGGCGCCAGCCAGTCCGGCAGGCGCGCGGGCCGTCGGCGGTCGGCGGCGTCCGGCCAGTGGACCGGCGCGGCAGCCAGGTGGGCAGCGGTCAGCGCTGCACCGGCCACCAGGAGCCCGAGGACCACCCGCCCAGGCAACGAGCCGACATCCACCCGCGGCAGGTACGCGGCGAACAACGCGTCAGCCCCGGCGAACAGCGCACCGAACACCACGACCAGAATCACGGTGACCAGTGCGCTGCGCAGCGCACGCACGAGCGCGGCGCGCCGCTCCCCCACCGCGCGCCGTGCCAGACGGGCCGCGAGCGGTCCGGTACGCAGCGCGCCGACCGCCGTCGCGAACGGTGCGAGCAGCACAGCCGCCGCGCTGCGGGCCCCGGTCACCGCGACGAGCACGGCAGCGATCCCGGTCACGGTGGCGACCCCGACCACCCAGCCGGCGTCCCGCACCGCCACGGTCGCCAGCAGCGCAAGGCCGCCGACCGCGAACGCGAGGTCGAGCCACGCGCGCCGCCGCAGGATCAGGACGGCCGGCGGCACCCACACCGCGAGCTCGACGAGCGCCAGCCCGAGGCCCGGCCGGTGCCCGATCACCAGGACCCCGCCGAGCACGCCCGCGAGGCCGACGGCGATCAACGCCCAGACCGGCAGCTCGGCGCGACCGGCCTCCCAGGTCCGCCGCAGCGCGCCGTCCCACCGCCCCGGCGGCCGCGGCGGCACCAGCGCACGGCCCGCAGGGTCCGCCCACCCGGACCCGCCTGGCCCCCCGGCCGGACTCGGGTACAGCGTGGTGCTCGGGCCGGGGCGCGGGGGCGGTGTCGTCATGTCGCTCACGCTAGGAACCGGCGGCCCCGACGTCTGCGGTTGGCCGCGGGGGTCACGGAACGATCATGTGCAGGGTCCGCCACACCTGTGCACGACCTGTGCGGTCCGTGCGCGTCCGGTGCAGGCCGTCACCCGCGCGGGTGACGAGGCGACATTCGCCGTTCCCCCGAACGGCGGGCTAGACCTCGCCGACCAGCTTCGGGTGGTTCCGCCACGCAGGCATCGTCGCGAGGTAGGCACGGGTGTCCGCCTCCAGCTGCTCCCGTGAGGCGTCCGGCTTGCGCCGCGCCTGCCAGTCGACCATCGCCGCGAAGCGGACGTCGAACTCCTGCAGCGCGCCCTCGGCGTCCGTGCAGTGGCGGCAGTAGCGGCCGGACTCGATCGGCATGCCACAGCTCTCGCAGGCCGGTGTCGTCATTCGTTGTTCCTCTCCGACGCCCTGATCAAGGCGTCGGGTCCGTCGACGAGGCCGCGCCGGGTCGCCTCGTCGAGCTGTTCCATGGCCTCCGCCACCCGTCGGCGGTCCAGCACGTCCGCGTCGGCGCGCAGCCTGGCGATGCCCGCTTCGGTCAGCCAGACGAGCGTGCGTCGGCGGTTGGCGGGATCGGGCTCGCGCTCGAGGAACCCGTGGCCCTCGAGCTGGCTGACGATCTCGCTCACCACCGACTGGCTGCGGTCCAGGTGCCTCGCCGCCTCGCCGATCGCGATCGGCCCCGTCAGGGAGAGGTGCTGGAGCACCGCTCGCGAGGCGTTGGTCAGCTCGCTGCGCCGTCCGTCCCGCCGGTGGAACGCCAGGAACGCGGCCGGGAAGCTCTCGCAGAAGTCGTCGGCGGCGCTCACCTCCCCATCGTCGAATCAGCCCCATTCATCGTCAATCCCGATGGAAGCCGCCGGTCGCACGCCGACCCGACGCGGGCCGGGACCGGGGACCTTCGCACCTCGATGCCTCGGGCGAGCGCGGCCGATCATGGGAGCAGTCGGAACCCGAAGGGAGCCGATCATGAAGAAGTGGCAGGACCTCACGCCCCTCACCCGCGCGACGCTGCTGTTCGTGGCGAGCGTCGAGCTCTCGATGGCGGCGACTGCCTGGGCCGACCTGGCGATCCGGCCGAAGACCCACCTCAACGGCTCGAAGCCGATGTGGGCGGCCCTGATCGGGGTGAGCTTCGTCGGGCCGATCGCGTACGCCGTGCTGGGCGTGCACAGCCGGCACGTGTCGCCGATCCCCGAGGACTGAGATCCCGCGCCGGTGACCTCGGCGGCGTGACCGTTGCCGAGGCGCTTCGGCGCGCCCGGCGCGGGCGGTCGCACGTCGGCGCCCGCTCACAGCGGGTTCACCGTCCGGCTACCGCCACCGGGTCAGGATGTCCTCGCGGTTGAACATCGCCCGGGCCGCCCAGAGCAGTCCCGCGACCAGGACCACGAGGACCGCGCAGACCCATAGCATCGTCTCGGTGTCCAGGTCGATGCCGCCGACCTCGCTCGTGACGTACAGGGCCGCGAACGGCAGGGCCGGCAGCGCACCGATCTGCTGCGCGGTGCGGACGTCGTTCGCCCGCGCCGAGACCAGGACGCTGATCGCCACCCCGAGCGCGGCCGCAAGGGGCACCACGACGAACGCGGTGAGCATCGACGGCCCGGTCGGGAAGTAGGCGCCGCTGAGGAGGTCGCGCGTCTGCAGGTCGGCGAGGGTCATGAACACCGCCATGCCGACCCAGGTGGCGCCGATCGAGGGCAGCCAGGCCGCGAGGAACTTGCCCACCAGGATGTCGCCGTCGCTGACCGGCGTGGCGAGCAGCGGCTCGAGGCTGCGCTCGACCTTCTCGCCGACCAGCGAGTAGGCCGCGATCCCGGTCGGGATGGTCGCGGCGCCGATGACGGAGAAGAAGAGGAACGAGTCCAGCAGGCCGGTGAGCACGTCCGCGGGGATGTTCTCGGCCCGGTGCACGATGTAGCGCACCACGATGCCCAGCCCGACGCCCGCGATCAGCGGGAACAGCGCGATGGTCCCCACGGTCGCGCGCCGGTGCAGAGCGACCCACAGGTCCTTCGCGGCGATGGTCCGCACGTCGGCGAGGCTCATGCGGCACCCCCGACCAGTCCGAGGTAGGCGTCCTCGAGGGACTCCTCCTGCGGGATCACGGCCCGGATCGCTGCGCCGGCCTGCGCGAGGCCCGTGACCACCGCGGGCGTGCCCGCCCAGCCGGCCGCGAGGTCGACCGTCACGGTGGCGCGGTCGACGCGCACCAGGGTGGCGCCGGCCGCTGCGACGACCTCGGCGTAGGCCGGGTCCCAGGCCTCGAGCTCGACGCGGAGCCGCGCGACCTTGCTGCGGTCCCGCAGGTGGTCGGGCGTGCCGACGGCGACCAGCCGCCCGCGCAGCACGCCGACGCGGTCGCAGACCCGTTCCGCCTCGTCGAGCCGGTGGGT
Organism: Actinotalea endophytica; assembly: GCF_025717005.1. GTDB lineage: Bacteria > Actinomycetota > Actinomycetes > Actinomycetales > Cellulomonadaceae > Actinotalea. Next base: position 92,650 of record NZ_JAOVZU010000006.1, on the reverse strand, counting down.
GTTGACCACCACCGCCCGTCCGTCCGCACGGAGCTCGGCGAGCATGCCCCGGACCAGGGTGGCGGCCTCGGGGTCGAGGTTCGCGGTGGGCTCGTCGAGCAGCACCACCGGCGGCTCGTGCACCAGGGCGCGGGCCAGGCCGAGTCGCTGCTTGAGGCCTTTGGACAGCGTGGCGGCCGCGGCGTCGCGGCGGTCCCACAGGCCGAACCGGACCAGGAGGCCGTCGATCCGGTCCGCCGCCTCGGCGGGCGGCACGTGGTAGAGCCTGGCGAAGAGCGCAAGGGTCTTCGCGACGGTCAGATCGGGGTAGAGGCCGACCTCCTCGGGCAGGACGCCGACCAGGCGGCGCGCCCGCTGCGCCTGCTTCGGGCCGTCGGTGACCCGCTCGCCCGCGACCGTCACCGTGCCCGTGGTGGGGCCGATCAGCCCGGCGATCATCCGGAGCGTCGTGGTCTTGCCGGCGCCGTTCGGCCCGAGCAGCCCGAACACCTCACCGCTGTGCACCTGCAGCGAGAGACCGTCCACGGCGACCAGGTCACCGAACGTGCGGGTCAGCCCCTCGGTCACGATCAGGTCCATCGCACGACCGTTCGTCGGCGCCCGCGGGCCCGTCACCCGCTCCGGCGCAGCCTGGCCGAGAACACCGGCCACTTCCAGTGATACCACCGTGCGGCCGGACCCGATCGCCGGGAGGGCGAAGGTGACGCGACGGTGGGTACGCTCGCCGCGTCGGATCCATCCTCCGGGGGTGCGCATGTCGCAGGTCGTCGACTTCGTGAACGTCTCGACCGCAGGACTGGAGTCCTCGCCCGTCGCGGACGCTCTCGCGGGGCTGCGGGCCAACGAGGCCCGCTACTTCAAGAACAAGTACGACCACGTCTTCACGGTCGACCCGGCCGACGAGGCCACCGAGATCGTCGACCGGGTGCACCGGATCCTCAAGGACGAGCGCGACCTGGTGATCGCGTCCCGGCCGCTCGAGGCGACCGAGTTCGAGGTCGACGGCATCCGGTGGTCGTACGTGTTCTACGAGTCGGGCCTGTCGATCAACGTCCTGTACAGCATCGAGGACGGCAAGAAGCGCGCGGTCGGCTTCAAGCTCTCCGACGGCATGGACGTCCCCGAGGAGCTCGCGGACCGGTTCAAGTTCGCGCGGCAGAAGTCGAAGCTCGCCGGCACGATCCGCGGCTCGTTCTTCGTGATCAAGGGCGAGTACTGAGCCCTCAGGCCCACACGTCCGGCGCGACGCGCACGTCAGCGCCGAGGCGTGCCGACTCCTCGATGGCCAGCCCGACCGCGTGGTCCTGGCACGCGTCGGCGAGCGAGTACGGGCCGGGCGCCTCGCCCCTCGCCCAGGCGCCGGTCGCGGCGAGGTTGCTCGCCACGGCGATGTCGTCCTCCGACAGCCGGGTCCCCACCCACGGGTTCCGGTAGACCACGCGCCCGTCGAACGAGGCGTGCACCACCTCGTTGCCCTCCAGGTTCAGGTCGATCCCGCTGCGGCGGTACACGATCGGCGAGGTCACCGGGCCGTCGGCGGTGAGCCGGGTCACGGTGTCGTCGACGATCTCGCCGAGCGAGCCCCGGACCACGAGCCGGCGCGCCCGCAGCGGGTTCCACCACTGGTTGTCGACGAAGTCGTACAGCCCCATCCGGCCGTCCCCGAAGTCGAGTGTCGCGATGGTGGTGGTGCGCGGCTCGGGCCGGGGGTCGTCCACCCAGTCACCGAGGTGCAGCGGGTCGGCCAGCGGCGCGGTGAAGGTCCGGGCGTTCACCGTCACCCCGGCCATCCCGACGCCGAGGAACGCCCGCACCAGCGACACCGCGTGGTACAGGTGCGTCGAGGAGATCTCGACCGACGTCGGCGCGCCGATCACACCGCCACCCACCACAGCGAGCCTGGCTGCGTGCCCGGGCATGAGCACGTACTGCTCGCCGACCTGCACCGTGGCGCCGGGGCCGACGTCGGCCCACAGCGCGCGCAAGCCGTCGAGGTCCGGTGCGGGCGGCGTCTCCGCCAGCACCTTCGCGCCGGCCGCGACCAGCTCACGGATCAGCACGGGCATGGCCGGCCAGGTCACGTCGGCGACCACGAAGTCCGGCTCGAGCGCGAGCGCCTCCGCGACGGTGCGCACCGTCGGGACGCCCCACCTGGCGGCGATGCGCTCGCCCGCCGACGCGGTCCGGGTCACGACCGCGACGGCCTGCAACGCCTCCGGTGCCGCGCGGGCGATCCGCAGGTGGAACTCGGAGCGCCACCCGCTCCCGACGACGGCGAACCTCACTGGATCGGGCAACGGACGTCCTTCCCGGTCGACGCGGTTGCCGGCGCGAACCGCACCCGAAGCACTTCTACCGCACGCGCTCGGCGCGGGCCTCACCAGGATCGCAGCCGGCGCCCGCCCGGCAGGTCACTTCCTGGCGTGAACCGTGACGACGTAGCCGTCTGGGTCGCGGAAGGCGAACTGGAGGCCGAACGGTCCCTCGAACGGCTCCTGCACGATGGGCGCCCCGAGCTCGAGCAGCCGCGAGTGCAGCCCGGCGGGGTCGTCGTTGTGGAACCACACGCCGACCCCGGCGCCGAGCTGCCCGACCGCGTCGAGGTCGACACCCGGGAACGGGTCGCGGACCGCGAACGCCACGTCTCCCGCTGCGAACACGACCGCGGCCGGGTTCGGCGCCGGCAGGCGGGTCAGCCCGACAACCTCCTCGTAGAAGCGCGCGGAAGCCTCCCGGTCGCGCACCTGGAACGAGACGAAGTCGGGTCCGGTCGTCGTGGATGCCATGTCAGTTCTCCCTTGTCGCTCCTCATCAGTGTCAACACACTGACACTCGCTCAGTGATGTGTCAAACTATTGACATGGCAGACGGGCGTCGCACGGCACCGGAAGAGCTGGGCGTGCTGATCAAGGAGACGCAGGCGATCCTGCACCAGCGCATGGACGAGGTCCTACGCCCCCTCGGGCTGAGCGTGCCCCAGTACGCGTGCCTCGAGGCGCTCGCCGACACACCGGGGATCACCAGCTCCGAGCTCGCCCGGCGTGCCTTCGTGTCGCGCCAGTCGATGAACGTGCTCCTGCAGGGGCTGGAGAAGCACGGGCTCATCGAACGGTCCGAGGAACCCGGACCCCGCCGCGAGCGAGCCACCGCGCTCACGGCCTCGGCTGCCGGGCTGCTGGACCGGGCCCGAACCGAGGTCTCCGGGGTCGTGGAGGTGATGACCGGGGGGCTCACCGCCCCCGAGATCCGGCGTCTCCAAGTCCTCCTCGGGAGCTGCCGGGACGCGCTCCTGGCGCCATGACGCCCTGCTGAGCGGCCCGGTCCGGTTCATGCGCGACTTGGCGACCACGTCGTGGGGTGGCCGGGCGCGGCGCGCGGTCGGCGCGGACCCGAGTTGGTCAATGGGCGAAGCCGCACGACGGAACTCGCGCGGCAGGACCCTCAGTTCGGGCAGACTCCGCAGCAGACACCGCTAGCTGGAGGTACGAACGTGCGTCGGCGTATAGGAGTGATCACGTTCCTGATCGGCGGGCTGGTCGCCGCCGCTGCCACACCCGCGCAGGCCGCTGAGCAGACCCCAGAGCCGGTGAGCGCCACCACGAGCGCCGAGGGGTACGTCTACGCACGTGACGTCCTCGAGGCGTTGTGGATCGAGCCCGAGAACACCTCGACGTACAGCCGGTCGTCCTTCAACTTCTGGATCGACGCCAACCACGACGGGTGCGACACCCGCGACGAGGTCCTGATCGCCGAGGCCCTGGGCGGCAGCACCAACCCTCGGGGCCCGCGATGCCCGGTCCGGTCAGGCATCTGGGTCTCCCCCTATGACTCCGTACACACGACGGTTCTGTCCGACCTCGACATCGACCACATGGTGCCGCCGGCGGAGGCGTGGGACTCCGGGGCCTGGGCATGGAGCGCAGCCCAGCGCGAGGCGTTCGCTAACGACCTGGACTGGCCGGCCAGCCTCATCGCAGTGACCACCACCATGACGGCGGCCAAGGGCGAGAAGGACCCGGCCCAGTGGATGCCCCCCGCCTACTACACGTGTCAGTACGTCATCGACTGGGTGACCGTGAAGTACCGGTGGAACCTGTCGATCGACGAGGCCGAGTACAGCGCGCTCGCCGCCCTGCTCGATGGAAAGTGCGCCGGCGTCACCACCCAGGTGCCGGCGAAGGCGAACGTCCCGGAGCCGCCGGTCGCGATCCGCGCCTACATCACCGCGGTCTACTACGACCTCTTCGGGCGCAGGCCCGACCCCACGGGCCTTGCGACCTGGACCGCCAAGCTGCAGACCGGCACGCCCTACGGTGAGGTCGCCAACGGCATCACCTACTCCGACGAGTTCCGCACTGGCCTCATCCAGAGTTCCTACCGGCGCTATCTCGGTCGCGGCGCGGACTCCTCGGGGCTCGCGTTCTGGCTGGACAAGATGCGCGACGGCTGGCACATCGAGCAGATGCAGTCCGGGTTCATCGCCTCCGACGAGTTCTACGCCCGCGGCGGCGGCACCGACGCCGGCTGGGTCCGCCTGCTGTACCGCACGGTGCTCGGCCGCTCCGCCGGATCCTCCGAGGTCGCCTACTGGGTCGGCGAGATCAACGGCGGACGTACCCGCCAGAGCGTCGCACTCGGCTTCCTGTACTCCACCGAGCACCTGACCGACGTGGTCGACGGCTACTACGTCAGCCTGCTGTACCGACACATTGACCCGACGGGTCGCACGTTCTGGGTCACCCAGATCCAGCAGGGCGCCCGCGACGAGCAGATCATCGCCGGCATCGTCTCCTCCGACGAGTACCGCGCGAGCACGCGAGCCGTCTGACCCTACGAGCAGAACGACGGGCGCTGGCGGTCACGCTTCTGGGGCCGCCAGCAGTCACACTCTGACAACCTTGAGCCGCGATGGCTCGGGCGTGTCGCGCGATTGGCTACCCAGACAGGTCCATGCGGGCCACGAGCCCGGGCAAGTTCGAGGGCGTCGCGCCCGGTGATGTCACTCCGGTCGGAACGCCCGGAGCGCAGGCACCCGCCAACCAGCTCCGCGCAGGCCCGTCGATGCATCCCGCTGATGCGCCATGCCCGATGAACAAAGGCCCGTCCCTGCACGTCCGCAGGTGAGGGGCCTCGTCTTCAGGGAGCCGCCTGTGGGAATCGAACCCACGACCTTCTCATTACGAGTGAGACGCTCTGCCGACTGAGCTAAGGCGGCGTCGTCGGTTCGGTCCTGCGACCGGCTGACGAGCGCGGCCTACTGTACCGGCGCGCGCACGAGCGACCAAAGCGGGATCGGCGGCCCGTCGTCGCGGCACCCGGTCGCGGGCCGACCAGCCGCCGCGGAGACGCCGCGCAGCCTGCCCCGACTCAGCTGCAGACCGTGCCCGCGGCCGGCACCGTCCCGTTGATCAGGTACCCCTCGACGGCGTCCGAGATGCAGCTCCCCGCACGGCCGTAGGCGGTGTGGCCCTCGCCCTCCCAGGTGAGCAGCGTGCCGGACTCAAGCTGGTCGGCCAGGGCCTGCGCCCACTTGTAGGGGGTCGCCGGGTCGCCCGTCGTGCCGACCACCAGGATCGGGTTCGCGCCGGCTGCGGTGACCGCGTGCGGCGTGCGGGTCGACTGGTACGGCCAGGTCTCGCAGCCGGGCCCGAGGGCGAACCAGTCGGCGAACGTCGGCGCAACCGTGGCGACCTCGTCGCGGAACGCGAGCATCTGCTCGAAGTCGCGGGTCTCGGTCGGGTAGTCCAGGCAGTTGATCGCCTGGAATGCGAGGTTCGAGTTCGACAGGTACGTGCCGTCCGGGGTGCGGTCCAGGTAGTAGTCCGCGAACTCGTAGAGCATGCTCCCGGTGCCCTGGTCGATCGCCTCGGACAGCGCCTGGGTGAGCAGCGGCCAGTACTGGTCGTCGTAGAGCGTCAGGATGATGCCGTAGAACGCCATGGTCCCGTTGGTGACGTTGCCGTCGCCGGCGTCCAGCGGCCGGGCCTCGGCGCGGGTCACCAGGTCGGCGATCTGCTGCATGCCCTCGTCGACCGTGCCGTTCAGCGGGCAGCCGCGCGTCTCGTAGCAGTACGACACGTAGGAGCGCAGCGCGTCGTCGAATCCCTGCGCCTGCTGGATGGACAGCTCGTCGTTGGTCAGGGTCGGGTCGAGGGCGCCGTCGAGCACCAGACGGCCCACGTTCTCGGGGTAGAGGTCCGCGTAGGTCGAGCCCAGGAACGTGCCGTACGAGAAGCCCAGGTAGTGCAGCTGGTCGTCGCCGAGCACGGCGCGCATGAGGTCCATGTCGCGGGCCGCGCTCACCGTGTCGACGTGCTCGAGCAGCGGGCCGGTGTTGTCCAGGCACTGCTGGCCGAACGCGGTGGCCTCGGCCCGGGCCGCGTCCAGGTCGGCCTGTGAGGTCATGGGCGTGTCCTCGGTGAGGAACGGGTCCACCGCGGAGTCGGGACCGCAGTCCACCGCGCTGGACTTCCCGACGCCGCGCGGGTCGAACGCGACCACGTCGTAGGCGTTGAGCATGTCCTGGCTCAGCACGTTGTTCACCAGGTACGACAGGAAGTCGATGCCGGACCCACCCGGACCGCCGGGGTTGATCAGCAGCGAGCCGATCCGTGCGTTCGGGTCGGACGACGCGTCGCGCTCCAGCGCGAGCTCGACGGACCCCGCGGTCGGGTCGTCCCAGTCGAGCGGGGCCAGCACCGTCGCGCACTCGTAGTCGCCGCAGTCGGTCCAGGTGAGCTGCTGGCCGTAGAAGTCGTCCAGGGACCCACCGTCGGTCGGCCCGGTGGCGCCGGAGGAGCTCGACGAGGTGCTCGTCGACCCCTCGGCGGGGGTGGTCTGCTCCTTGGGCGCGACGCAACCGGCCAGGGTCAGCGCAAGGACGGGGAGCAGGACGACGGGTCGGAGAAGGCGGGAGACGCGCACGAGCACCGGGTCACAGTAACGGAGCAGGCTGGGTCCGGACGGCGCTTCTCACCCCTGCGGACGCAGCGCGACCGCCATCGCCTCCATCGCGAGCAGCGGCGCGACGTTCCCCGCCAGGCGGGTGCGGGCCTCCCCGATCGCATCCATCCGCCGCAAGGTCTGCTCGGCCGAAGCCTCGGCGGCGAGCCGTTCGACCAGCGCGGTGTGCTCGGTGTTGACCAGCTCGACCTCACCGCCGAGCTGCAGCACGAGCACGTCGCGGTACAGCGACAGCAGGTCCAGCAGGCTGCGGTCCAGCACGTCGCGCTGGGCCCGGGTGGCGCGGCGTTTCTGCTCGTCCTCGAGCTGGCGCACCTGGGCGCGCAGCGTCGGGGGCAGACGGCCGCCGTCGTCCGCGCCGAGCGTGTGCAGCAGCGCGGCCTTCTCCGCGGCGTCACGGTCCTCCGTCGCGGCCTTCGCCTCGGCCTGGGCGACCTCGACGAGGTCAGCCGCGGCCAGCACGGCGTCGCCGACGCCCCTGATCTCGCCGACCAGCTCGAGCGTGCGCCGCCGCCGCTCGCGGGCGTCCGGGTCGCGGGCGAGGCGGCGCGCGAGGCCGATGTGGCTCTGCGCGGCGCGCGCCGCATGGTCGGCGGTGGCCTCGTCCACGCCGTCCCGTTCGACCAGCAGCCGCGCGACCGCCTCGGGCGCCGGGACGCGCAGCGCGAGCGGTCGGCAGCGCGAGCGGATCGTGACCTGGACGTCCTGCGGGCTGGTCGAGCACAGCAACCACACCGTGCGGGGCGGCGGCTCCTCGATCGCCTTGAGCAGCACGTTGGACGTGCGCTCGGTCATCCGGTCGGCGTCCTCGACGATGATCACGCGCCAGCGCCCCTGCGACGGCGAGCGCTGAGCCACGCCGATCAGGTCACGGACCTCGTCGATCGAGATGGTGACCTTCTCGGTCGCGACCACCGTGACGTCCGCGTGCGTGCCCGCCAGAGCCGTGCTGCACGACGCGCACGTGCCGCACCCGCCGGCCTCGCACTGCAGGGCTGCGGCGAACGCGCGGGCCGCGTTGGACCGGCCCGACCCCGGCGGACCGGTGATCAGCCAGGCGTGCGTCATGGCCTCGACGTCGGACACCGCCGTGCGCAGCACCGCGACCGCCGCCTCCTGGCCGACCACGCCGTCCCAGACGCTCACCCGGCGACACCCACCAACGGCGCGATCCGGGCGCGCACCTGGGCCGCGATCTCGTCGACCGGCGCCGACGCGTCGACCACGAGCCAGCGTCCGGGGTCGGCGGCGGCGCGACGCAGGAACTCCGCACGGGCCCGTGCGTGCAGCGCTTCCCCGGCTCGCTCCAGGCGGTCGGGCGCCTCGGTGCGGTCCGCGAGCCGGGCTAGCCCGACGCTCGGGTCCAGGTCGAGCAGCACCGTCAGGTGCGGCAGCAGCCCCTCGGTGGCCCACAGCGAGAGCGCCTCGACGGCCTCGACGCCGAGCTCGCGACCCGCCCCCTGGTAAGCGACCGACGAGTCAAGGTACCGGTCCGTCACCACGACCGCACCACGCTCCAGCGCCGGCCGGACCACGGCGTCGACGTGGTGCGCGCGGTCCGTCGCGTAGAGCATCGCCTCGGTCCGGGCCGAGACGTGCCCGCCGTGCATCACCGCGGCGCGCAGCTCGAGCCCCAGCTCGGTGCCGCCCGGCTCGCGCGTCACGACCACCTCGACCCCACGGCTCTCCAGCCACTCGCCGAGCAGCCGGATCTGGGTGGTCTTGCCGACCCCGTCACCACCCTCGAAGGAGCAGAACACGCCCGTGGCGCTCGGGCCGGAAAGCGTGGACGGCAGGCTCACGCGGGCAAGGCTAGTGGCGGGCGCCGACGGGCTCGTGCACGCCCCGCTCATTCGAACGGGTAGCGCACCCCGATCTGACGGCGGATCTCGTCCATGGTCCGCATCACGTCGAGCGTGCCCTGCCAGCTCATCCGCGGGCTCTCGAGCTCGCCCGCGGCGACCCGCCGGGCCACCTCGGCGACCTCGTACTGGAACCCGCCCTCGACCGGGCGGTCCCACGCCCACCACGTGCCGTCGTCACGCTGCACCGTGAACGAGGTCGTGCTGTAGAAGTCGCCCTCGACCTCGATCCGGCCCTCCGTCCCGGCGATCACCGCGGTCGTCGCGGTCTTCGCCCAGAGGGTCGTGTGCAGGCTCGCCTGGGCGCGGTCGCCGAAGCCGAGCGCGATGCTGATCTGCCCGTCGACGCCGGTGGGCGTGAGCGAGCCGGTCGCCTGCACCCGGTCCGGGGCACCGAGCATGTCGTGCGCGAACGAGACCGGGTAGACGCCGAGGTCGAGCAGCGCCCCACCGGCGAGCGCCGCGGCGTGCAGGCGGTGGGTCGGTGGATGGCGCTTCATGTTCTGGCCGTGGTCCGCCGTGACCGAGACGACCTCGCCGATGTCGCCGCGGGCGATGGCGGCACGCAGCGCGGCGACGTGCGGCAGGTGCCTGGTCCACATCGCCTCCATGGCGAAGACCCCGGCGTCCCGCGCCGCGTCGAAGACCTCCTCGGCCTGCGCCGCGTTGACCATGAACGCCTTCTCGACCAGCACGTGCTTGCCGGCCGCGATGGCGAGCAGGGCGTGCTCGTGGTGCGCCGAGTGCGGGCTCGCGACGTAGACCGCCTGCACCTCGGGGTCGTCCACGAGCTCCTGGTAGCTGCCGTGGGCGCTGCGGATGCCGCGCTCCGCGGCGAACGCGGCCGCTCGGTCGGCGCTGCGCGAACCGACCGCGACCACCTCGCTCGCGGTGAACCGCGTGACGTTGTCGACGAACTTCTCGGAGATCCAGCCGGGGCCGAGCACGCCCCAGCGCAGCGGAGGGGCAGAGGCGGGGTCGGGGGCGTAGCCGTCGGTCATGCCCCGACCCTAGGGCCCGGCGGCGACGCGCACCCGGCGACCGCTAGCCTCGTGGCGTGCCGACTGTCCTGGCCTGCGGTCTCGCAGTGCTCGACGTGGTGCAGGACGTCGACCACGTGCCCGCCGCGGACGAGAAGCTGGTCGCCACCGACCTGCACGTCGCGGCCGGCGGTCCGGCCGCGAACGCCGCCGTCACCGCAGCGGCGCTCGGCATGACCGCCCGCCTCGTCACGCGGGTCGGGGCCACACCGCTGGGCACGCTGGTCCGCGCGGACCTCGCCGCGCACCACGTCGACGTGGTGGACCTCGCCGGGCCCGGTGACGCGCCGGGGGTCTCCACCGTCCTCGTCACGGCGTCGACCGGCCAGCGCGCCGTCGTGTCGGTCAACGCGGCACGCGCCACCGGCGCCGGCACCGAACCGGACTGGCCGACGCTGGTGTCCGACGCCGACGTGCTGCTGGTCGACGGCCACCACCTGGACCTCGCGCTGGGCGCCGCGGGTGCGGCGCGAGCGTCAGGTGTACCGGTGCTGCTCGACGGCGGCTCGTGGAAGCCCGGCCTCGAGGCCCTGCTCGCCCTGGTCGACGTCGCCGTGGTCTCGGCGGACCTCCGCATCCCGGCCGACGTCGCGGCGGACTCGTCCGACCTGCTCGCGACGCTCCTCCGGCTCGGCCCCGCGGTGGCCGCACGGTCGCGCGGCGCCGGCCTCATCGAGGTGCTCGACGCCGCTGGGTACCGCGAGGTACCGGTCGGGGCCGTCGACGTCGTGGACACGCTGGGCGCGGGCGACGCGCTGCACGGCGCACTCGCCGCGTGGCTCGCCGCAGCCGGGGGGCGGACCGGGCCCGACGCGGCGCTGCGCTGGGCCGGCGAGGTCGCGTCGGCCTCATGCACCGGTCGCGGGGCACGCGGCTGGCTCGAGGACGCGGATCGCCTGGCGCGGCTGCGCGCGGGGCTCCCGGGCGCCGAGGACTGAGCGTCTACCCGGGCCCCAGCACCCGGATCTCGTCGACGGTCGCCACCAGCACCGAGCCGTCGGGCAGCACGACGAGGCGTGCCACCGGGGTCTCGCCCAGCCCGACCCGCCAACGGACCTGCCCGGTCCGCGGGTCCATCGACACCAGCGCTGCCCGCGAGCCATCGCCCAGCGTGGTGGCGACCGACCAGCCGTCGGTCACCGCCGAGGCGCCCTGGGTGAGGCCGCTCGGCAGGGTCCAGAGCTCGGTCCCGTCGGCCGCGTCCAGCCCGACCAGGGTGGCGCCGACCCCGCAGACCAGCACGCCGTCCACGGTGAGCAGCGGCACGGCCGGCGTCCCGCCCGAGGCGGTGAACCGGTACGCCCAGGACACCGCCCCGTCGGGCTCGAGACGCTCCAGGTCCGCAGCGTCGACCCGCAGCCGCAGGCGCGCCGCGAGCGCGTCACCGGCGGGCACGGTGACCGACCGGTCCACATCGACCGGCGCAGCGCCCAGGTCCGCGCCGCTGACCAGGGAGAACGTCACCTGCCCGTGACTGGTCACCCGGACCCGGTCGGTCCCCGTCTCCCAGGTCGTCTGCTGGGGCCACACCACGTCGGGGGCGCTGGCGAAGGTCCACACCGTCGCGCCCGTGGCCGGCGACCAGCGCACGGCGGCCACCCGGCCCTCGTCCCCGCTCCCGACCAGCACCACGTCGTCCTCGACCGGCAGGTCGAGCACCGCCGCAGTAGCCCAGTCCAGGCGCTGGAGCACGGCACCGCTGACCGGGTCGAGCGCGATGACCGACGTCTGCCCCGCCGCGCTCACGCTGCTGCACACCGGTGTCCGGCCGGCGAGCAGGCACGAACCCTGGCCGACCGGGACGGGCACGGACCACAGCTCGGTCCCGTCGGCGGTCCGCAAGCCGCGCAGGGTGTCGTCCGGGTCCACGGTGACCAGCACCGCACCCGTCGCGCCGAGCACCGAGGTCGCGTCCGCCGACCACCGCGTGGACCACGGCGCCGCGAGCGAACCGGTGAGCGCCACGGCGCCGGACAGCCGTGCCGCGGTCGTCGCGACCTGCCGGCCGGCCGCGACGCTCACCCCCGCGAGCAGCACGGCGAGCACCGCCGCCCAGACCGCGGCGCTGCGGGCCCACGCCGGCACGCGCGGCACGGCGATCCCGGTGCCGGGCGAACCCGGTCGCGGCGGGCCGGAGCCCGCCTCCTCGTCGAGGAGGACGTCGACCTGGTCGTCGCGCGCCACCGTCCGAGGCTACGACCGCACCCTGACGGCCGCCGGGCCCGGTGGCCCACAGCTCAGCGCTTCGTGGCCGCCTTCGAGCGGGTCGACGTGCGACGCCCGCCCTTCTTCGCCGGACCCTTCGCGCGCTTCTCGGCGAGCAGCTCGGCGGCGCGCTCGATCGTGATCGACTCGACCGCGTCCTCCTTGCGCAGCGTCGCGTTGGTCTCGCCGTCGGTCACGTACGGCCCGAACCGGCCGTCCTTGACGACCACCGGCTTCTTGGTGGCCGGGTCCTCGCCGAGCTCGCGCAGCGGTGCGGCGCTGCTCGCGCCACGCCCGCGCTTGGGCTGGGCGTAGATCGCCAACGCCTCGTCGAGCGTGACCTCGAACATCGCGTCCTCGCTCGGCAGGCTGCGCGAGTCGGTGCCCTTCTTCAGGTAGGGCCCGTACCGGCCGTTCTGCGCGGTGATCTCCTCGCCGGTGGCGGGGTCGGTGCCGACCACCCGCGGCAGCGAGAGCAGCTTGAGCGCGTCCTCGAGCGTCACGGTCTCCAGCTGCATCGACGCGAGCAGCGACGCCGTGCGCGGCTTGGGCGCCGCCGCGAGCGCCTTCTTCCGCTGCGCCGGGGTGAGGTCCGGGTCGAGCTGCGGCTCGGGCAGCAGCTCGGTGACGTACGGGCCGAACCGGCCCTTCTTCGCGACGATCGTGGTGCCGGTGCTCGGGTCCACGCCGAGCTCGAGATCACCCTCGGGCTGCGCGGCCAGCAGCTCACGCGCCCGCTCCGCCGTGAGCTCGTCCGGGGCCAGGTCGTCCGGCACGGACGCGCGGCGCTCCTCACCGTCGAGCTCGCCCTCGAGGTACGGGCCGTAACGGCCGACCCGCAGCGTGACACCGTCCGCGATCGGGATGGAGTTCACCTCGCGTGCGTCGATGTCGCCCAGCCCGGCGACCAGGTCACGCAGCCCGACCTCGTCGCCCTCGCCGAAGTAGAAGTGGGTCAGCCAGGCGACCCGCTCCTTCTCGCCCGAGGCGATCGCGTCGAGGTCGGTCTCCATGCCGGCCGTGAAGTCGTAGTCCACCAGGTCGGCGAGGTTGTCCTCGAGCAGCCGGGTCACCGCGAACGCGAGCCAGCTCGGGACGAGCGCCTGCCCGCGGCTCGTCACGTAGCCACGGTCCTGGATCACCGAGATCGTCGCCGCGTACGTCGACGGCCGGCCGATGCCGCGCTCCTCGAGCGCCTTGACCAGGCTCGCCTCGGTGTAGCGCGGCGGCGGGGAGGTGCGGTGGCCGTCCGCGGTGAGGTCGGTGCCGGCCATCCGGTCGCCCTCGGCCATCGCGGGCAGCCGGACCTCGCGCGGGCCGCCCTTCGACCGGGTGTCGTCGTCCTCGTAGCGCTCGGCGTCCCGGCCCTCCTCGTACGCGGCGAGGAACCCGCGGAACGTGATGACCGTGCCGGACGCCCCGAACAGCGCGGTGGTCCGCGGGGTGCCGCGCACCGTGCCGGCGGTGTCGGGCAGGCCGTCGGTGGCGATCTCGGCGCCGACCCGGACGGTCGCGGTGGAGCCGCGCGCGTCGGCCATCTGCGAGGCGACGGTGCGCTTCCAGATCAGCTCGTAGAGCCGGAACTCGTCCCCGGACAGCTCCCGCGACACCTGCGCGGGGGTGCGGAAGTGGTCACCGGCGGGGCGGATCGCCTCGTGCGCCTCCTGGGCGCCCTTCGCCTTCGCGCCGTACGTGCGCGGAGCGTCCGGGACGTACTCCGGGCCGTACAGCTCGGCGGCCTGCCGGCGCGCGGCGGCGATCGCCTGGCCGGACAGCACGGGCGAGTCGGTCCGCATGTAGGTGATGTAGCCGTTCTCGTACAGCGACTGCGCGACCCGCATGGCCTGGCGTGAGCCCATCCGCAGCTTGCGGCTGGCCTCCTGCTGCAGCGTCGACGTGGTGAACGGTGCCGCCGGGCGGCGCGTGTACGGCTTGGTCTCGAGGCTACGCACGGTGAACTCGGCGTCCTCGAGAGCGGTCACCAGCGCACCGGCGGCGGCCTCGTCGAGGTGCACGGCACCGCGCGTGGTCAGCGTGCCGCGGTCGTCGAAGTCCCGGCCGGTCGCCACCCGGGCGTCGCCGAGGGCGACCAGGCGCCCCTCGAACCACCCCTCCTGCTCCACCGCGCCGGGCGACGCGTGCCCGAAGGTGGCCGTGACGTCCCAGTAGTCGGCGGACCGGAAGGCCATCCGCTCGCGCTCGCGCTCGACCACGAGGCGCATCGCGACGGACTGCACACGACCCGCGGACAGTCCCTGGCGGACCTTGCGCCACAGCACCGGGGAGACCTCGTACCCGTAGAGCCGGTCGAGGATGCGCCGGGTCTCCTGGGCGTCGACGAGCCGGTCGTCGACCTCGCGGGTGGCCTCGAGCGCACGCTGGATGGCCTCCCGGGTGATCTCGTGGAACACCATCCGCTTGACCGGCACCTTGGGCTTGAGCTCGGCCAGCAGGTGCCAGGCGATCGCCTCGCCCTCGCGGTCCTCATCGGTCGCGAGGTAGAGCTCGTCGGCGTCCTTGAGCGCCCGCTTGAGCTCGGCGACCTTCTTCTTCTTGTCCGAGTCGACCACGTAGTACGGCTCGAAGTCGTGGTCGACGTCGACCGCGAACTTGCCGAACGGGCCCTTCTTCATGTCCGCGGGCAGCTCGGAGGGCTGCGGAAGGTCACGGATGTGACCGACCGACGCCTCGACGGTGTATCCCTCGCCGAGGTAGCCGGCGATCGTGCGCGCCTTCGCCGGCGACTCCACGATCACGAGCCTGCGGGTCATCGTCTTCCTCGTTCAGCTGGCGGGTGGTCCGGTGGCGCACTTTACGCACATCCGGCGCCGAGCGCCGCGTCCGGGCACCCGATCGGGGCTGTCCCGGGGCCTCTCGAAGCGCTCGTTCAGTCGGCCGGATCGGCTGCGGCGACGATCCCGACGAGGATCCCGAACGCCACCGAGCAGACCGCGACGATGCCGAGCGCACCGCCCGCGTAGGCGACCAGGAGTTCGGTGTCACCGATCGTGTCCGCGGCCGCGACCCGCATGTACGCGACCGCCGACAGACCGCCGACCACGATGCCCACGCCGACCAGCATCGAGGCCACGCCGCGCACGTGACCGGCGCGCCCGAACCCGGTGCCGCGCGGCCCGAAGGCTAGCACGAGCCCCGCCCAGGCCATCACCACGCCGAGCGCCGCGACCACGTCGGACGGACGGTGCCAGCCACCGATCAGGGTGGAGATCCCGGTCGCGGCGGTGTAGACGGCGCCGACCGTCGCGGCGAGGGCGCGGTAGCGGCGCGGCACGGCCAGCACGAGGGCGGCAGCAGCGGACGCCGCGACCGTGGTGTGGCCGCTGGGCAGGGAGTTGGCGATCCGGTCGTCCAGACCGAGGTCGGGGCGCACCAGGTAGTTCTTCAGCACCTGGGTCGTCACGTTGGAGCCGACGACCAGGACCGCGACCTGCACCGCGAGCGCGATCCGGCGGCGCAGCACGGCCATCAGCATCGCGACCAGCACGACGACGATCACGAACGGCACCGAGATCACGCTGAGCACCGGCTCGGCCACCTGCCAGAGCCGGCCGCGGCCGTACTCGGCGCCCTCCAGCGCTGCCCCGTCGACCTGGCGACCGCTCACCGAGGTGACGAACAGCAGGTGCACCACGAACACCGACAGGCCCGCGAGCACCGCGACCGCGAACGCCGGGAGCCGATGACCGGGAGGGCTCTCGGCCGGCGGGGCGGCGGTCTCGGCGGTCACGGCCCCCACGGTAGGTCACACGTCGCGGATCACCACGGCGCGGCACTCCGCGAGGTGCTCGCGCGTCTCGGCGTCGGCGTTCACGCACAGCAGGCAGCCGCCGGCGTGCTCGAGGCGGCGGGCGGCGTCGTCGATCGCCGCGGCGGCGCGCGGGCTGCTCAGGCGGACCGCGGCGAGGTCGAGGACGACGATCGAGGCACAGGCCGACAGTGCGTCGAGCAGCGCCCGGAGGCGGCCGGCGTCGTGCCGGCCGAACGTGCCGGCCGGGCGGACCTCGGCAGTGAGCCAGGCCGTGCCGAGGTCCGCGGCCGGCGCGGGGCGGGCGTCGAGCGTCGTTGTCATGTCGATCCTTCCCGAGCACTGCCGGCAGCTGCCGGATGACCCCACCGTCCGCCCCGGGTCTGGGTGGAGCCTGAGCGCCACCGGAAGAACTGCTGTGGTCGCGACGGGCGCGCATCACGCGGGAGCTCGCCGCGCGACGGACGTGGACCGCGACGCACGGTCCGGGCCGCGACGTACGATGCCGATGGGCACGGCGCCCACAGACTTCTCACAGGAACTCCCCAGCCGTTGCCGAGGCGGAGGCGTGACGATGGGACGCATGACGACGACGACCCCCCAGACCCGCACGCGCGACCACCTCACCCGCGCCGACGGCAGCCCGGTCCGGGCGCTCGTCGTCGACGACGAGCCGAACCTCGGAGAGCTGCTCTCCACCGCCCTGCGCTACGAAGGCTTCGAGGTGCAGACCGCGACGACCGGCTTCGGCGCGGTGAAGGCCGCCAAGGCGTGGGAGCCGGACGTGATCCTGCTCGACATCATGCTGCCGGACCTCGACGGCCTCGAGGTGCTGCGCCGGGTGCGCTCGACCAACCCGTACGTGCCCGTGCTGTTCCTCACCGCCAAGGACGCGGTCGAGGACCGGGTCGCGGGTCTGACCGCCGGCGGCGACGACTACGTGACCAAGCCGTTCTCGCTCGAGGAGGTCGTCGCGCGGCTGCGCTCGCTGCTGCGCCGGGCCGGGGCGACCGCCGCGCGTGACGACGCCGTGCTGCGGGTCGGCGACCTGGTGCTGGACGAGGACTCCCACGAGGTCTCGCGCGCCGGGGACGACATCCACCTCACGGCGACCGAGTTCGAGCTGCTCCGCTACTTCATGCGCAACCCCAAGCGGGTGCTGTCGAAGGCACAGATCCTGGACCGCGTGTGGCAGTACGACTTCGGCGGCCAGGCCAACATCGTCGAGCTGTACGTCTCCTACCTGCGTCGCAAGATCGACAAGGGTCGCGAGCCGATGCTGCACACGCTGCGCGGCGTGGGCTACGTGCTCAAGCCCGCGCCCGGCACCGAAGGGTGACAGCGGCCGGATGAGGATCTCGATCGGGCCGTCCCGACGGGCACCGCTGCGGCGACGTCTGGTGCTCGTCGTGCTCGGCGCGGTGGCCGTGGTCGCTGCGACGATGGCGGCGATCTCGACGTTCGCCCTGCGCAGCAGCCTGGTGGCCCAGCTCGACCAGCGTCTGGTCCAGTCGGCCGACCGCGCGACGAAGGCGGAGAGCGCGCTCCCGGGGGTCGTGCCGCCCGACGGCTCGACCGGGACACCGCCGAACGGCGACGGCAGTCCTCCGGTGGGCCTGGTGGCGCTCGGCCAGGGCGCCGGGACGCTGACCGTGGCGGTGCGCGGCACCGACGTGCAGTCCGGCTACCTCGACCAGACCGGCACGGTGCACGAGCTCGACGCGGAGCAGCAGGCGACCCTGCTCGACGTGACGCCCTCGAGCGGCGTGCAGACCGTCTCGCTGGGCGACCTCGGGCAGTGGCGCGTGATCGCGTTCGACAACCGGGACGGCACCGTGATCACCGGTCTGTCGATGACCGACATCTCGACCACCGTCGACACGTACCTGCTCACCGAGGCCACGATCGCGCTGGCCGGGCTGCTGATCGCCGCGCTCGCCGGCACCGTGCTGGTGCGCCGTGAGCTGGAGCCGCTCGAGCGGGTGGCCGCGACCGCGACCCGGGTCTCCGAGCAGCCCCTGGACCGCGGCGCCGTGACGCTGGACCGGGTGCCCGAGCAGGACACCGACACCTCGACCGAGGTCGGTCAGGTCGGCGTCGCGCTCAACCGGCTCCTCGGCCACGTGGAGTCGGCGCTGGCCGCGCGCCACGAGTCCGAGATGCAGGTGCGCCAGTTCGTCGCCGACGCGAGCCACGAGCTGCGCACACCGCTCGCCTCGATCCGCGGCTACGCCGAGCTGGTCCAGCGACTTCCCGAACCGCTGCCGGACGACGCCGTGCGCGCCATGGAGCGCGTCGAGTCGGAGTCCCGGCGGATGACCACCTTGGTCGAGGACCTGCTGCTGCTCGCGCGCCTCGACGCCGGGCGGGCGCTCGACCGCGACGAGGTCGACATGGTGGGCCTCGCGGTGGACGCCGTGGCCGATGCGCACGTCGCGGGCCGGGACCACGTGTGGCGGCTGGACCTGGGCGACGGCGACGTGCTCGAGGACACCGCGGGCGGACCGACGGACGACGGCGCGTCGGCGACCACGACGGACGACGGCACCGTGCCGGAAGCCGTGACCGAGGACCTGGACTTCGCCGACCCGGAGCCGGCGCTCGTGCTCGGCGACGACCACCGGTTGCGCCAGGTGCTGGTGAACCTGCTCGCGAACGCTCGGGTGCACACGCCGCCCGGGACGACCGTGACGACGTCGGTGCGGGTCGAGGGCGACCAGGTCGTGGTGCGGGTCTGCGACGACGGCCCCGGCATCGCTCCGGAGCTGCTGCCCCGCCTCTTCCAGCGGTTCACCCGGGGCGACGCAGCGCGCACGCCGATGGCGGGGCGCGACGCGGGCGCCGGGTCGACCGGGCTCGGCCTGGCCATCGTGCACGCGGTGGTCGCCGCGCACGGCGGTCAGATCGAGGTCGACGGGACGCCCGGGGCGACCACGTTCACCGTGCGCCTGCCCGCCGTGGGCGAGGGCGCACGGGCGGACGAGCCGACGTCGGCGCGGTCCGCGGCGGAGCATGGCAGGAGCGCCGGCACCGCGGCACCTGGCGGGAGCACCGCGGACCCCGCGCCTGCGGAGCCCGCCGCCGGCGACGTGGCCTCCGGCGCGAACGCGACCGGCGAGCCTGCCTCCGGAGAGCCTGCCTCCGGAGAGCCTGCCTCCGGAGAGTCGACGCAACGGCCGGCGCGCACGCGTTCGTGATCGGCGGGCCGCGCCCCTGCACGAGCGCTCTGCTGGATCACCCGCCGGGGCGTCGGTCCGCCTGATCCAGGGCGATCACCGGCAGGTCCGCCCGTCCTGTGGAAAACACCGAAGCGATTCTGCTGTGCATTTCCTTCGACGCCGGCCGGAATGGCCTCGCGACATTCTTTGTCAGAGGTCGGTGATGGAATAGGAGGCGTCGAGGGGGGGATCGTGTCGCGGATCGCACTGGCGCCGGAGGTCGCGGGCGAGAGCGACGCGCCTGCGCGGCGATCTGCCCTGCCGCCGCGCCTCGCCGATGCGGTCGCGGCGCTGTTCGCCGATCTCGACTCGCTGCTCGGCGTCGACCTCGAGGACCTGACAGGTGAGGCGATGGCCGAGGTCGTCGGCGCACTCCACCTGGTGGCTGAACGAGCGTCCGCCGGCGTCACGACGGCCCTGCCCCGCCTCGAGCGTGAGGGGTGGTGGGCGCTGGGCGACGAAGCCACCTTCCCGCGGTGGGTCGCTCGCCGCTGGGGCATGTCGGTGCCGGCCGCCAAGCGGCGGGTCCGGGTCGGGCGGGCGCTCAGCGACCACCTGCCGGCAACCACCGCCGCAGCGCGAGCCGGCACGATCTCCGCAGAGGCGGCCGGCGTCATCGCCGCCGCAGCGAGCACCGACGCCCGCCGGGAGGTCCTGGCCGACCCGGAGCACGCCTGCAACGAGGGGTTCCTCGTCACCCAGGCCGCCCGGCTCGGCGTCGACGACCTCCGCGCAGTCGTCCGGGTCTGGTCCGATCGCGCCGATCCGGCGGCCGACGAGCACGGCTACCGCGAGGCGTCCGAGCGCGAGCACCTCACGCTGGCTCGGCTCCCCTACGGGTACCGCGTCGACGGTCAGCTCACCATCGAGCACGGCCAGCAGCTGACCGCCGCCCTCGCCGCGGTGAGCCCGGTCCCCGCTGCGGGTGACCCGCGCAGTGCGGGCCAGCGGCGCGCCCAGGCCCTCGCCGATCTCGCCCGCACCGTGCTCGAGCACCATCCTCTGCCCACCGGACGCGTGACCCGGCCCGGGGTCGTGGTGCACGTGGACCACGGCACGCTGACCGCGCTCGTCGACCGCGCCTCCCGGCGGTGGGGCGGCGGTGCGGGAGACGCGCTCGGCCGGGACGCCGGCTTCGGCGCAGGCGGCGCCGCGGGTCCTCGCTTCGGCGCCGGCGGCGGCGCGGGTCCTCGCTTCAGCCCCGACGACCTGCGGCGCGGCGCGTTCTTCACCGACGCCACGCCCGTGCCGCGCGACGTCCTGGACCGGTTGGCGTGCGACGGTGAGCTGAACCGGATCCTCTTCTCGCCCGACGGCGAGGTCCTCGACGTCGGGCGCACCAAGCGGATCTTCTCCGGCCCGACCCGCGTCGCGGTCGTGGCCCGCGACGGTCACTGCGCCTACCCCGGGTGCACGGCACCGTCGCACCTCGGCGAGGTGCACCACGTGGCGCACTGGACGCGTGACGGCGGAGACACCGAACCCCGGAACGGGATCCTGCTCTGCTACCACCACCACGACCTCGTCCACCGGCGCTCGCTGCGCATCCACCGGGATGAGGGAGCGTGGGAGTTCACCGGCCGCGACGGCACGGTGATCCGGCGCTGATCGCGCCCGGGCGGCTCAGGTGTTGCCGTCGGTCACGCCATCGTCACGGGTGGCTCAGGTGTTGCCGTCGGTCACGCCATCGTCACTGGTGCCGCTGCCGTCCGTCCCCGTGTCACCGCCGCGGTGCGGGGTTCCGAAGCCGCCCTGGTCGCGGTCGAGGCCGCCGAGCCCGTCCCGGTCCACGCTCTCGTGCTGGACGATCTCGTCCGCGCGATGGTCCGCCACGACGAAGCCGAGACCGAAGCCGACGGCCACACCGATGCCGAGCAG
This sequence comes from Actinotalea endophytica, assembly GCF_025717005.1. Classification (GTDB taxonomy): domain Bacteria; phylum Actinomycetota; class Actinomycetes; order Actinomycetales; family Cellulomonadaceae; genus Actinotalea. The sequence continues at coordinate 71,718 of NZ_JAOVZU010000006.1, read as the reverse complement.
CAGCAGACCGCCGAAGACCGCGACCACCGGGATCCACCACGCCATCGGTCGGGGCGTGGCGACGGACGGCACCATGCCCGGTTGGGCCGGAGGGCCACCGGCGTACGGGTAGTGCGCACGTGGGTCGGGAGCACCGGTGGGCCCGGGGGTCGGGAGCACCGGGAGGAACCGGCGGGGAGGTCGACGACCCGGCCGCGGCTGCCGCCTGGGCAGGGGTGGCGGCCGCGGTCGCGGCCGGTGCGTCCGCTGGGGCCCCGTCCGGCTCGACGATGGGCTGCGTCGGCTTGTCGTCGGGGGCGGGGTCGTTCTCGGGCATGACGTCCTCATCGAGTCGCGTACAGGTGTACCTGACCCAGGATCGCGGCCCAGCCTGGTGCGCCCCTGCTGGCAACCTGGACGCACCCTGTGAGGACTGGCGCCTCACGCGACCGGACCGTCACCCGCCGGGAGGTCCTCCCATCCCGCCGGGCGCCATGCCGCCACCCGGCACGGTCGACACGTCGGAGCTGGAGCTGTCCGAGAGCCCGGTGAGCCCCGACGACGTCTCCGTGCTGCTCGACTCCATCGGCTCGTCGAGATCGGCGAGCACGACGACGTCACCCACGCTCAGACCCGACCGGATCTCGGTGAGCTCCGTCCCGACCGCGCCCGTGGTCACCTCGGTCTCGGTCACCACGCCGTCCTCGAGCAGGTCGACCGTGCTCGTCGAACCGTCGACGTGCACCGCCGACGTCGGCACCGTCACGGTCTCGTCCCCCGCGCCCACGGTGATGCTCACCTCCGCGGATCCACCGTTGAAGAGCGGAGCGTCGGTCCCGGCGATCGCCAGGACGACCGAGTAGGCGGGTTCCGCCGTCGTGGACTCGTTCAGCACGCCGATGCTCGTGACGGTCGCCTCGAGCGTCTCATCGGTGCTGGACGTGGTCACCGTCGCCTCCTGACCGACCTCGACGAGGTCGATGTCGGTCGCACCCACCGAGATCGTCACCAGGAAGCCCGTGTCACCGATCACCGTCACGACCGCAGAGGTCGACGAGGCGGTGACGGAGTCGCCCACGGCCATCGTGACCTGGGCGACGGTGCCCGCGATCGGGGTCGTCAGGACGTCGCGGTCGAGCGCGTCCTGCGCGATCGCCACGTCGGCCTCCGCCGCGTCGATCTCGGCCTGGTCCGCCAGGATGTCGGCGGCGGTCGGGACCGAGGACGTCGCGCCGCTCTGGCTCGAACCCCCGACGGTGAGCACCGTGCTCGACACGGTCGACGTGCTCGAGTCCGTCGTGCCCGAGTCAGTCGTGCCCGTGCCGGTCGTGCCCGCGCCCGTCGTGCCCGAGTCGCTGGAGCTCGAGTCCGTCGGCGTCGTGCCCGAGGTGCCCGCGTCGTCACCAGAGGCCGTGCCGGTGCTGCCACCAGGCCCGGCGCCGTCGCTCGAGAACAGCGCCAGCACCGCAGCGACCGCCCGATCGAGGTCGTCGGCGCGGTCCATCAGCGCCGACTGCGCGGCGTCGACGCTCTCCTGCGCGGCCAGCACAGCCGCAAGGGCGGTCGTGCAGGCGGCCAGCGCGGCGTCGTCCGTGCCGGTGCCGTCGTCGGTGCCGGTGCCGTCGTCCGTGCCCGTGCCGTCGTCGGTGCCGGTGCCGTCGTCCGTGCCCGTGCCGTCATCCGTGCCCGTGCCGTCATCGGTGCCGGTGCCGTCGTCCGTGCCCGTGCCGTCGTCCGTGCCGTCGTCGGTGCCGGTGCCGTCATCCGTGCCGGTGCCGTCGCCGGTCCCGTCGCCGAGCACCGGTGCGCACGTCGTCTGCGCCGCGTCGAGCGCCGTCCGGCTGGTGGCCAGGGCCTGCTGCGCCGCATCGTGCTGGGCGAGCAGCGCGGACTGGGCTTCGTGAACGGCCGCCACCGCCGCGGCGAGGGCCTGCTCGTCCACGCTCGAGCCGGTGCTCCCGGTGCCCGAGGAGCCCGTGTCCGTCGAACCCGTGTCCGACGATCCGCCGCTCGGGGTGGACCCGGTCGAGCTCGACCCGGTGGATCCGCTCGAGCTCGACGAGCTCGAGCTCGACGAGCTGCTGGTCTGCGCATCCAGGTCGTCCTCGAGTCGCTGCTCGGCGTCCGCGAGCCGGGACTCTGCCTCGTCGACCGCGTCCTCCAGCGAGGTCCGGTCCAGCGACGCGAGCTGCTGGCCGGCCGTGACGGTGTCGCCGACGGCGACATCCACTGTCCCGACCGTGCCCGCCACGGAGAACGCGGCATCCACCCGATCGGCCGACTCGAGCGTCCCGGTCGCATCGATCGTCTGGATCACCGAGCCGAGCGCCGCGGTCGCAGTGCGGTACCGCCCGGCGCTGTCCTGACCGTGAGCCAGCGCGACCCCGCCCCCGACCAGCGCCACCACGACCGCCGTGCCGCCCGCGATCAGCGCCCGGCGGCCACGCCGGCCGGCGCTACCCCGGGCACCACCGCCACGTGAACCACCGCGCCCACCGGTACCACCGGCGGCACCGGCGGAACCGCCCGGAGCGGAGCCGCTCGCGTCCACGCCACCACCGGCGGAACCGCCCCGTGCCGCGCGACCGGTGCGTCCGCGCCGCGGCGGCACCTCGCCGATCACCTCAGGCACCTCGGCCTCCGACGCTCGTGCACGCACCGTCCACCGCATCGCTCAGGCTCAGCGACGTGGCCGTCATCCCGCCGCGGTCGTCACTCTCGCCGCGCGCGCTCACGCACAGCCCGACCGAGATCGCGGAGGAGTCCACGGTCTGCGTCGTCGTGTAGGTGGTCGCGTCGTCGATCGTCACGGTGCTCGTGGTGCCGTCCTGGTCGACCGTGATCCCCGCGTCGTCCACGGCCGTCACGGTGCCGGCCACCATCGCGCCGAAGCCCCGCGAGCCACCGGTCGGCATCCCCGACGGCAGGTCCGTCGAGCCACCGCTCGGCAGGTCCGTCGGCCCACCGCTCGGCATGTCGGTCGGCATGCCGCTCGGCATGCCCGTCGCCCCGTCGGTCGGCGCACCGGCCATCTGGCCACCGGGCATCCCGCCGGCGCCCGCACCGGCGAAGCCCGTGCACTCGCCGTCGACCGGCTCGCTCACCACGACGCTCGACGCAGGCCCGGCGGTTCCGGCCGTGTCACCGCTCGTGACCCCGCCGCTCGAGGTGTCGGAGGAGGTGTCGGCGCTCGACTCGATCACCACCACGCACGAGCCCACGGTCACCGCGGACAGGTCCGTGCTGACCTCCTGCGTGATGGTCGTGTCGTCCGACCAGGTCACCGCGGTCTGCACGTCGGACTGCACCTGCATGGTCGTCCCGGTCACCGCCGCGATCAGGCCCGACACCCCACCACGACCATCCGCGGAGCCGGCCGCCGAGCCGTCCTGCACGCCGCCGGACGTGTCCTGCGAGCCGTCGCCGGCCGTCACCGCCGCGGCCGTGGCCGCCGCCTCCGTGGTCGAGCCCCCGCCGCACCCGGCGAGCACGAGCGCGACGCCCAGCCCCCCTGCCAGCGCGGCCGAACCGCGCACCAACCGTCGTCCCATCGTCTCCGTCCTCACTCGCTGCGCAGCGCGTCGATCGGCGCGAGCCGCGCCGCCCGCGTCGCCGGGTAGACCCCGAACACCAGACCGATCCCCACCGCGACCACCAGGGATCCCACGACCGCCAGCCCGGAGACGACGATCGATGTGCCGAGGAGGTCCGGGAGCACCCGCGCGCCGAGGATCCCCAGCACCGCCCCGAGCACACCGCCGGCCAGCCCGAGCACCGAGGCCTCGATCAGGAACTGGCGGCGGATCGCCCACGGCGGCGCACCGAGCGCCTTGCGCAGGCCGATCTCCCTGGTCCGCTCGGTCACCGAGACGAGCATGATGTTCATCACGCCGATCCCGCCGACCAGCAGGGACAGCGCCGCGATCCCGGTGAGCAGCACGGTCAGGGTCCGGTAGACCGCGGTCGCGGTGCTGACCAGCGCGTCCTGGCTGTTGATCGTGAAGTCGGCGCTGTCGGCCGACGTGATGCCGTGCAGGTTCAGCAGCAGGCTCTCGACCTCCTGGTAGGCGGCGGACAGCTGGTCCGTCGACGCCGCCTGCACGTACACCGTGGTGAGGGCGTTGCGGTCACGCCCGCCGATCACCTGGTCGCTCGCGGTCGACAGCGGGATCACCGCGAGGTCGTCCAGGTCCGTCGAGGAGTCCGCGCCGGCGTCGGCGAGCACCCCGACCACCGTGAACGTGAGGTCGGACATCGTGACGGTCTGCCCCACCACGTCCGTGCTGCCGAACAGCTCGGTCGCGGTCGAGGACCCGAGCACCACGACCGCAGCCCCGGTCGCCTCGTCCTCGTCGGTGAAGAACTCACCCGACGCGAGCGTCCGGGCCCGCACCGAGGGCCAGTCCGCCGTCGTGCCGACCACGGTCGTGGTCCAGTTGGTCTCCGAGGTCTCCAGGGACAGCTGGCTCGACTTCTCCGGCGCGACCCCCGCGACGTCCGGCGCGTTGACCTCGGACGCGAGCGCCTCCGCGTCCGACCTGGTCAGCGTCGCCCGGGTACCGAAGCCGCCCCGCGTCCCCTCGCTCGACGTGCTCGACCCCGGCGTCACGATCAGCAGGTCCGACCCCAACGAGCTGATCTGCTCCGACACGTCCTTCTGCGTGCCCAGACCGAGACCCACCGTGAGGATCACCGCGGCGATGCCGATCAGGATGCCGAGCACGGTGAGGGTCGACCGCAGGCTGTGCGCGCGGATGGCCGCGAGGCCGGTGCGCAGCGTCTCGGTCCAGCTCACCGGGCACCCGCCTGCATCGATCCGGGCGCCCCGGCAGGGGCCCGGCCCCCGGCGGCACCGGCCGCCCCGGCCGCCCCGGCCGATCGTGCCGAGTTCGCGTGCCGGCTCGACACGGTGTCGGACTGGATCCGCCCGTCGAGCACCCGCACCACGCGGCGCGCGTGCTCGGCGACCTCGAGCTCGTGCGTGATGAGCACGATCGTCCGCCCCTGTGCGTGCAGCTCGTCGAGCAGCGCGAGCACGTCCTTGGTGGACGCGGAGTCCAGGTTGCCGGTGGGCTCGTCGGCGAGCAGCAGCGCCGGCTCGCCGACCAGCGCCCGCGCGACCGCGACCCGTTGCTGCTGGCCGCCGGACATCTCGCCGGGACGGTTCGCGAACTTGTCCGCGAGCCCCACCCGCTCCAGCGCGGCCTCCGCCCTGGCGCGCCGATCGGCGGCCGGCACGTGGCCGTAGAGCAGCGGGAGCTCGACGTTGCGCCACGCCGACAGCGACGGCAGCAGGTGGAACTGCTGGAACACGAACCCGATCCGCCGGTTGCGGATCGCGGCGAGCTCGACCTCGTCGAGCTCGTTCACGTCCTCCCCCGCCAGCCGGTAGCTCCCGACCGTCAGCGTGTCCAGGCATCCCAACAGGTTCATCAGCGTCGACTTGCCGGACCCGGACGGCCCCATCACCGCGACGTACTCGCCCTCCTCGATGCGCAGGTCCACGTCCTTGAGCGCCTCGAACTCGAGCGACCCGGTCCGGTAGGTCTTGCCGGCTCCCTGCAGGTCGATGACGGGTGCCGCGGCGTCGACCGCGACCGGCTCCGCCTCGACCAGCGCCTCAGCCATTGGTGCCGCCCTGCTGCCCGCCCGGCATCTGCATCTGCGACGGGTCGAAGCCGCCGCTCGGGAAGTCGGTCGGCATCTGCCCGCGCTGGTCCGTGCCCGACTGGTCGGACTGGTCGGACTGCTGGGTCTGGGTGACCACCGTGACGAGCACCTCGTCGCCCTCGCTGAGCCCCGACGTGATCTCGGTGACGTCACCGACGGTCTCGCCGACGGTCACCGGCGTCTGGACCTCGGAGCCGTCGGAACCGGCCTGCATCACGACCGACTGCCCGTCGACCGTGCGTACCGCGGCGGACGGCACGGTGAGCACGTCGGTGCGCCGCTCGTACACGATCGCGACGTCGGCGGAGACACCGTCGTGCACCCCGTCCGGGCTGCCCGTGATCGCGATCGTCACCGGGTAGGCCGCGACGCCCGACGAGCTGGTCGACAGCAGGCCGATCTCGGAGACGGTGCCGAACACCGTCCCGTCAGCGCCGTCGACGGTGAGCTCGGCCTGGTCGCCGACCGCGATGAGCGCCACGTCGGCGTCGTCCACGCTGATGTCGACGTCCCACGAGTCGGTGCCGACGATGACGAACTGCGCCGACGAGGAGGTCCCGGTGGACCCGGTCGACCCGGTGGTCGAGGCTCCGCCCATCGAGCTCGACCCGCCGCCGCTCACGGCCTCACCGACGGTGAGGTTCACCTCGGTCACCAGACCCGCGACCGGCGCGACGAGCGTCGCGTCGTCCATGGCGTCCTGCGCCGTGTCGACCGCTGCCTGCGCGACGTCCACCTGTGCCGAGGCGGCCGCGATCTGCGCGTCTGCCGCATCCGACCCGTCGTCGGAGTCCTCGAGGTCGGCGAGCGACGCCTCGGCCGTGGCCAGCGTCGCCTTCGCCGAGAGCAGGTCCGCGTTGAGCTGCAGCGTGTCGACCGTCGCGAGCTGCTGGCCCTCCTCGACCGTGTCCCCGGCCGCGGCGTCGACGCTGAGCACGGTGCCGCTGACCGCGAAGCTGACGTCCTCCTGCACCGTGGGCGCGATCGTGCCGCTCCCGCTGACCGACTTCTCCAACGTGGTCGTCGAGGCGGCGACCGACTGCGTCGTCGACTCGGGGGCCGACGCCGCGGCCGCCTTGCCGTGCAGGACGAACCACCACAACGCCGTCCCGGCGACCACCACCAGCACCACAGCCGTGCCGAGCGCCCAGGGGCGCCGCAACCGTCGCAGCATCCTGCTCCCTTCGATCCGACGGGAACGTACGAACCTCCCCTGAGCCGGACGTAGCACCGCACTGTGCGCGACCTGTGCGCCTGTGCGGGACCTGTGCACGTGCGGCCCGTACCGGTGCGCGGCCGCCGCAGCGGCACCTAGCGTGGGGTCGATGACCGACCGCGAGGACCTCGTCGACCTGGAGAAGCGCGGGTGGCGCGCCCTGAGCGACACCCCGGACGCCGCCGACGCGTTCTACCGCGAGGTGCTCGACGACGCCGTCGTCCTGCTGCTCCCCGGTGGCCTGCGCATCACCGACCGCGACGCCGCGCTGCGCTCGATGGGCGGCGCCCCGTGGGACGGTTTCGTCCTGGACGGCGTCGACGTGGCGTTCCCGCGCACCGGTGTCGGACTGGTCACCTACGGCGTGGTCGCGCGGCGCGGACCCACGCGGTACTCAGCCCTGGTCAGCAGCCTCTACGTGCGACGTGCCGAGGGCTGGCGGCTCGTGCACCACCAGCAGACGCCGCGCTGACGCTCAGACCTCGAGCAGCCCGTCCCGGATCAGGTCGCGCACCTGCGGGAAGAGCTCGCTGCGCAACGCGTCGACCGGCACGTCGAGCAGGGCGGCGATGCCGATGGTGATCTGCCCCACGGTCAGCTCGCCGCGGCACGCACCCACCAGACCCGCGAGCGCGGTCCCCGCCTGCACCACCCGGCCGAAGCCGCCGCCCTGCCGCAGCAGGATCACCTGCGGGTCGGTGTCACCCGGCCGCAGGTGCCGCTCCTCGGTGACGTCCGACGCCGCGGTCAGCCGCAGCTGGACCAGCACGTCGTCGTCCACCGAGGCCATCAGGTCGTGCGCCGCGAGACCCGCCGCGATCGCGCCGCCGAGCGGCCCCTCGGCCCGCCCGTGCTGCTCCTCGAGCCGGCGCAGCCGGGGCCGCTCGCCGGCCTTCGGGCGTCGCAGCACCACGAACCCCATGCCGACCGCCTCGACCCCGCGGGCAGTGAAGTCCTCGAGCCAGGCGCTGACGACACCGTCCCAGGCCTCCGGGTCGCAGTCCCGGCTCGCGCCGCCGTCCCGCAGCCACATCTCGGCGTACTCGGCCGGGTCGAGCACCTCACGCTGCACGACCCAGGCGTCCATCCCGGTGCCGTCCACCCAGTCCCCGACCCGGTCCACCCAGCCCTCGCCGGTGCGGTGCTCCCAGTTGCCGAGCAGCTGCGCGACACCGCCCGGCGCCAGCACCCCGCCGGCCTCGCGCACCAGCGACTCGACCAGCGCGTCGCCGGCCATCCCGCCGTCGCGGTAGACGTAGCTGGGCAGCCCGGCCGCGGCGGTCCGTGCCTCACCGCGCGGGGTGATGACGAACGGCGGGTTCGAGACCAGCAGGTCGACCCGCTCACCGAACACCGGCGCGAGCAACGAACCGCGTCGTAGGTCCAGCTCGACGCCGGCCAGGGCGGCGTTCACGGCGGCGAACGCGAGCGCCCGCTCCGAGACGTCGGTCGCGACCACCGACCTGGCGTGTCGGGTGGCCTGCAGGGCCTGGATGCCGCACCCGGTCCCCAGGTCGACCACGCGCCGGCGGGGGTCCCGCACGGTGAGCCGCGCGAGCATCGTCGACGCCCCGCCCACGCCGAGCACGTGCTCGGGGTGCAGCATCGAACCGGTGATGTCCGAGCCGAGGTCGGACGCGACCCACCAGGTCGCACGACCGGCCGCGTCGTCGACCGTGACGGGTCGCAGGTCGACCAATGACAGCACCTCGTCGTGCCGGCTGTGCCCCGCGGTCATCACCAGGCCGAGCCGCTCGAGCGCATCCGTCCCGGTGAGCGGGAGGGCACGGTCGAGGTCGACGCGATGCACCGGCAGGCCGAGCATGAACAGCCGGACCAGGGTGGCGAGCGTGGAGCGGTCGCCGGCGGTGGCCATCGCGGCCGCCGCGGGCTGGTCCCGGTGCAGCGCGGCCGCGGCCATCGGTCCGAGCACCGCCTCGACGTCGTCGACGTCGTGGATCCCGAGGTCCGCAGCGAGTGCACCGAGCTCGGGGCGCAGCAGGTGTGGCGGGGGTGGCAGGCTCGGCTCGGGCCTCTCGACGCGGTGCGGACCAGTCCCCGGCCGCGCGGCCTCGCTCACCGTGCCCCCTGCCATGACGTTCTCCAGTCCTGGACGGATCTAGCCCTGCACCTCGTGCTCGAGTCGCCCTTCACGGTCCACCCGCGCCGCACGCACCCGAGAGCTGATCACCACGCCGAACGCGATGAGCATGGCACCGGTGGCGATCGTCAACCGAATCGGGTGGTTCGCGCCCGCGCCGACGCTGAGGTGCACCACGGCGGGCGCGATCAGCAGGGCGACCAGGTTCATCACCTTGATCAGCGGGTTGATGGCCGGGCCCGCGGTGTCCTTGAACGGGTCACCGACCGTGTCCCCGATCACCGCGGCGGCGTGCGCCTCGGAGTTCTTCCCGCCGAACCGGCCGTCCTCGACGATCTTCTTCGCGTTGTCCCACGCGCCGCCCGAGTTGGCCAGGAACACCGCCATGAGCACACCGGCGGCGATCGCCCCGGCCAGGAACCCGGCGAGCGGTCCGACGCCGAGGCCGAAACCGACGGCGATCGGCGCGAACGCCGCGAGCAGCCCCGGCGTGGCGAGCTCACGCAACGAGTCACGCGTGCAGATGTCGACGACCCGGCCGTACTCCGGGCGGACCTCGCCGGTCATGATCCCGGGCATCTCCCGGAACTGCCGGCGCACCTCGAACACGATCGCGCCGGCCGCCCGGGTCACCGCGTCGATCGCGAGCCCGGAGAACAGGAACACGGTCGCGGCGCCGAGGATCACGCCCACGAGCGTGATCGGCGAGATCACCTGGTAGGAGAGCATCGCGAGGGTCAAGCCCGCGGCCTGCGCGGCGTCGCCCACCTCGGCGACGGTGCTGCGCACCGCATCGGTGTACGAGCCGAACAGCGCGGTCGCTGCGAGGACCGCGGTCGCGATCGCGATGCCCTTGGTGATCGCCTTCGTCGTGTTCCCGACGGCGTCCAGGTCGGTGAGCACCTGCGCGCCGGCCGCGTCGACGTCCTTCGACATCTCGGCGATGCCCTGCGCGTTGTCGCTCACCGGACCGAACGTGTCCATCGCCACGATGACACCCACCGTCGTGAGCAGCCCGCAGCCGGCGAGGGCGATGAGGAACAGCGACAGCGTGACCGAGCCGCCGGAGATCAGGAACACCGCGCAGATCGCCGCCGCGATGATGCCCGCCGTGTAGACGGCGGACTCGAACCCGACGCCGACGCCGGACAGCACCACGGTCGCGGGACCGGTGAGCGTGGTGCGTGCGACGTGCATCGTCGGGTTGGACGTCGTGCCGGTGAAGTACCCGGTGAGCCACAGGATGATGCCCGCCAGCAGGACGCCGATGACCACGGCGAGCGTCGCGACGACCCGCGGGTCGCCGGTGTGGTCGACCAGGTCCGCCGAGATCCCGCTCAGACCGGCGAACGTCGACGGCAGGTAGACGAACGCGGCGATCGCCGTGATCACCGCGCCGAACGCGGCCGACGAGTAGAAGCCGCGGTAGATCGCCCGGAGTCCCGACTCCTGGCCGCGCACCCGGGTGAGCACCACGCCGAGCGCCGCGGTGATCGCACCGATGCCGGCGACCACGAGCGGGAACACCAGGCCCTGCTCACCGAACGCGACCTTGCCGAGGATGAGCGCGGCCACCAGCGTCACCGCGTACGACTCGAACAGGTCCGCCGCCATGCCCGCGCAGTCGCCCACGTTGTCGCCCACGTTGTCCGCGATGGTCGCCGCGTTGCGCGGGTCGTCCTCGGGGATGTTGTGCTCGACCTTGCCGACCAGGTCCGCACCGACGTCGGCCGCCTTGGTGAAGATGCCGCCGCCGACCCGCATGAACATCGCGAGCAGGGCCGCGCCGAAGCCGAAGCCCTCCAGGACCGCAGGCGCCTGTTCGCGGTAGATCAGCACCACGGACGTCGCGCCGAGCAGCCCGAGACCGACCACACCCATGCCGACCACACCGCCGGTGCGGAACGCGATGCGGGCTCCTTCGACCCGACCCCCGGCGTCCCGCGCCGCCGCCGCGACCCGCACGTTCGCGCGGACCGCGAGCCACATGCCGAGGTAGCCGATCGCCGCGGAGAAGCCCGCCCCGAGCAGGAAGAAGATGGACCGGCCGAGCTTGACCCCGCCGTCGCCGGGCAGCAGGAAGAGCAGCCCGAACACCACGACCGCGAACAGCACCAAGGTGCGGAACATCCGGTTCAGGTATGCCGACGCGCCCTCCTGCACGGCGAGCGCGATCGCCTGCATCCGAGGTGTGCCCTCGTGGGCGGCCAGCACCTGCCTGCGGAGCACCACGGCGAAGCCGAGGGCGACGACCGCGATCGCGGAGATCACAGCGACGATGACGATGCTCGAGCTTCCGAGCGTGGGCATCCGACCTCCTTGGTGTGACGCGCGCACGGGATGTCCGGTGGCGTCGTCGCCGGGGCGCTGTGGCGCCGCGTGGCTCGGAGTCTACGGGTGACCATGGTCCCCGGGTCCACCCTTCGGCGACGGGTAAGGACGATCGGCCCAGGCCGGTCGCCCCGCCTGCGCTCACGCGCGGGCCGGGTGCCCGACGTTCGCCCTGCTAGGTTCCGGTCGTGCGCCCCCGGGGTGCACGATCGACGACGGGCGGGGAGCGATGACGGACCGGGAGCCCTCCGAGGCGTCACGACGAGCGACCTGGCTGGTCTGGGCGGTCGTGGCTGCGGTGTTCGTCGGCCTCGGCATCCTGGCCCTCGTCACCGGCCGCTTCAGCCCCTCCGACGCCGGCACGTCGGAGCCCTCGGCCACCGTCACGGCCCCCGGGACCACCGAGTCGGCGACGGAGCCGGCGACGACGGAGCCGGCCACCGAGCGGCCGACCGCCACCGAGACCGCCACGGCCGAGCCGACCGCGTCGCCGACCGCTCCCGACTTCGGGGCCTGCGGCGAGGAGCTCGACGTCACGAGCGACCCGGGACTCTGGGTCGGCGACTACGGCGGCGGCACCGACGCCGAGTCCGACACCCCCGTGGACCTGCGCTGGTCGCTGATCGCGGTCGAGGACTGGAGCGACCGCGCCGTCGCGGTCGCCGTCCTCGGGCTCTGGCTCACCCGCGAGGACGAGACCACCGTCGCGGCCGTCCCGTCGGAGGTGCCGGTGGCCCCCGGGACCGTCGAGTTCACGCCGGGCTCCGAGGGTGGCGGAGGGGGCAGCGAAGGCGTCCTCGAGCTGAGCGTGCCGTTCACCGCCTGCCCCGGCGGCCTCGACCCCATCCCGGTGGGCGTCTACCAGGCGCGGGTGCACCTGCTGGTCGACGACGGCACCACCGAGCACGACACCTGGGGCTACGAGTTCGTCTTCGTCGGCGGCTACGACGCCGCGACGGCGGCCGCGGGCTGAGCGGGGACGGCCTCCTCACCCGAACGGGTGAGCGCCACAACGATCCGCGACCACGGGACGTCTACGTTGCGACAGAGGGGGGTACCGGTGTCGCACACGGACGAGGTGCTGGTCGAGCTCGCCAGGGAACGCGGGCGCGACCTGGTCGCCTACGCGTACCTGTTCACCGGTGACCACGCGAGCGCGCAGGACCTGGTCCAGGACGCGTTCGTGAAGGTCTTCGGCCGGCTCCGCGCCGGCTTCACCCCCGACACCGCCGAGGCCTACGTCCGCCGCGCGATCGCGACGCTCTACGTCGACGGGTTCCGGCGCCAGCGCCGCTGGGCCGAGCGCAAGCACCTGGTCGCCGGGGCGGAGCAGGTGCCGGGTTCCGCGGCCGAGGTCGTGGACCGGGTCACCGTGCACCGGGCGCTCGCCGGGCTCAGCGGTCAGGAACGGGCCTGCGTCGTGCTGCGGTTCTACCGCGACCTCACCGTCCCGGAGATCGCCGCGGAGCTGCGGCTCGCCGAGGGGACGGTGAAGCGCTACCTGAGCAACGCGATGCACAAGCTCGAGGGCCTGCTGGGCCCGATCGCCCCGGCCGCGCACGACGTGGTCGACGTGCTCCCGCCGGCCGAGAAGCAGGGATGACCATGGAATTCGACCTCGACGAAGCCCTCGCCGCGATGCACCGCCAGGCCCGCGACGGCGCCGACGCGCTCCCGGTCGAGGCGGTCGTACGGCGGGCGCGCAGGCACCGGATCGCCAAGCGGAGCGGCTACGGCGCCGTCGGGATGGGTGCGGCAGTCGCGCTCGCACTCGGCGCCGTGTCGCTCGCCCAGGGCACGCCGGCGCCGGTCGCGACCTCACCGGAGGTCGCCACCACGCCACCGAGCCCGTCCGAGACACCGGCAAGCGCGCCGACCGCAGACGTGACCCAAGCGCCGGGCGCGGTCGGGTGGAGCCCGAACCTGTCCCGGTGCGGCATGCCCGGCCAGACCTGGGTCGAGGCCCGCGACGGGTCCGACGGCCAGGTGAGCGTCATCAACTACTGGGGCTGGGACGAGGCGACCTCCACGGACGAGTGGCCCACGCGTTCCGACGCGATCTGGGTCGACGACCACGGGGGCACGACGATGACCGTCGAGGTGCTCGACGCCGTCGTCATGCCGGACGGCGAGGGCTGGGGCGACGTCGTCGCCGTGCTCGGCGGGCCGGTCGACCCGGTCGACGTCGACGTCACCTCCGGCTCCGAGGGTGGAGGGACCGGGAGCACCGGCCTCATCGACCTGGCCGTGCCCCTCGCGACCTGCGACGGCGGGTCGACTCTCCCGGACGGCACCTACACCACGATCACGCGGTACCACCTCACCGTCGGGGCGACGAGCGTCCTCGTCTACGGCCAGTCCACGCAGTACCTCGGGGCGTCTCCGTGGGTCAACGAGCCCGCGCCCATCGACGTCCCGGCCTCGGTCGATCTCTCCGCGGAGGTTCCGGCGTGCGGCTCCCGGTACCAGCTCGACGAGGTGCACTACGTCGAAGGCGAGTCCGAACCCTTGTGGTTCCTGGAGCCGCTGGGTCACCACCTCTATGCGCCGGACGGCGGGGTCGGCCCGTGGGTCGATACGATCGTCTACGGGGGCTTCAGCTGGACCTGGAGCGGCTCACCGGCGCAGGCCGGATACACCGATCCGGTCGCCGTCCTGGTCCGCCGCAGCGACGGCCTCGTCGTGGCCCGGACCGACCTGCAGTCGGTGGCCCAGCACTGGGCCTACGACCAGCTCCAGGTCCCACCGGACCGCTCCACTGCTGCCTACCCCTGGCCCGAGGTGACACTCATGGGCCAGTTCAACCTCGAGTGGACCCCGGTCGGCTGCGCCGACCTGGGACAGGGCATCGAAGCCGGCGTCCCGTTCGACCCCGGCAACTGGGACGACGACCTGGGCTACACCCTGCACGTCGGGCAACGACTGCTGATGGACGACGGCACGACCCGGTGGTTCTGGTGGTCCGACAACCCGAACGACCCGCAGTCGGCACCGTGACCCGGAACGAGTGCGCCGGGTCGGACCACGGGTGACGGAAGGGCCCGGCCGATCGGCCGGGCCCTTTCTCGTGGTTCTGGTGTCGGTACGGCTCGCTCAGGCGAGCGCTTCCTCCAGCGTCGGGTGGATCGAGAACACCTGGGTCAGCGCGGTGATCCGGAAGACCTTGAGGATCTTCTCCTCGTTGATCACGAGCGACAGGTCGCCGCCGAGCGTGCGCACCTTCTTCAGAGCGCCGACGAGCACCCCGAGACCGGTGGAGTCCATGAACGAGACCTGCGTGAGGTCCACCACGATGGTGGTGTGCTCGGCGTCGACGAGGTTCGAGATCTCCTCGCGCAGCACGGGCGCGGTGTAGACGTCGATCTCTCCCTTGACGTCGATCACCGTCCGATCGCCGCTCTCGCGGCTCGTGACGGACACGTCCACTCCGGCCTCCTCTTGCTGGTTGGTGCCCTAGTCAACACCACGCGGAACGCGGGGTCACTCACGTTCCAGCCATCTGCGTCACCCGGCGGGAAGCAGGCTAGCCCGTTCAGGTGAACGACGGGCGCCTTCGGGCGGGCTCCGCGCGTCGGCCGCGGATGGCACGATCGTGCGGTGACCGACCTGCTCGACGTGCTGCTCGCGGGCGGGCGTCGTGCCGACCGTGCGCTGCACGTCGAGCACCTGCCCGGACGCGCCGGCCGCACCTCGGACTGGCCGGCGTGGGCCGATCCGGACCTGGTCGCCGGCTACCGTGCGCTCGGGGTGGACCTGCCGTGGCAGCACCAGGTCCAGGCCGCCGACGCGGTGCACGCCGGGCGGCACACGGTGCTCGCGACGTCGACCGGGTCGGGCAAGTCGCTGGCGTTCTGGCTGCCGTCGTTGACCGCGGTGCGCGCCCCGTCGCTGCGGCGGGGTTCGGTCCTGTACCTGTCCCCGACGAAGGCGCTCGCCGCCGACCAGCTCACCGGGCTCGAGCGCCTCCTCACTGCCGCGCACGTCCCGGACGTCCGGGTCGCGACCTGCGACGGCGACACCGACACGACCGCGCGACGGTGGGTGATCGAGCACGCCGACGTGGTGCTGACCAACCCCGACTTCCTGCACTTCTCGCTGCTGCCGAGCCACCGGCGGTGGATGCGTGTGCTGCGCGGGCTGCGGGTGGTGGTGCTGGACGAGAGCCACGCCTACCGCGGAGTGTTCGGCGCGCACGTGGCCGTGGTGCTGCGCCGCCTCCTGCGGCTGGCCCGCGGGTACGGCGCCGAGCCCGCCGTGGTGCTCGCGTCCGCGACGACGTCCGACCCGGCCGCGACCGCGGCTCGCCTGATCGGCGTCGAGGCGGACCAGGTGGTCGCGGTCACCGACGACGCCGCACCGCGCGGCCGCACGACGCTGGTCCTGTGGCAGCCGCCGTTGCTGCCGGGGTCGGGCTCGCTCCTCGGCGCTGTCGCCGCGCTGCGGTCCGCGGGCTCCGAGGCGGAGGCCGACACCGAGGCGGGCGCCCGAACCGCCACGGCGGCGCACACCGGCCAGGACGGTCGCACCGCCGGGGAGGCACGCACGGGCGAGCCTGCGACGGGCGACGACGGCGAGGGGCTCGTCGACGCTCCCCCGAGCACGGCCCGTCGCGCGGCGCCCACCGAGGTCGCGGACCTCTTGGCGGACCTCGTGGCGGCCGGCGCTCGCGCCCTGGCGTTCACCCGGTCCCGGCGCGCCGCGGAGTCCGTCGCCGCGATGGCGCGGGAGCACCTCGACGAAGTGGCCGTGGGCTTGGGTGACGGGGTCGCCGCCTACCGTGGCGGGTACCTGCCGGAGGAACGCCGAGAGCTCGAGGCCCGGCTGCGCTCCGGTGAGCTGCGCGCGCTGGCGACCACGAACGCGCTCGAGCTCGGGGTGGACATCACCGGGCTGGACGCCGTGCTCATCGCCGGGTGGCCGGGCACGCGGGTGTCGTTGTGGCAGCAGGCCGGCCGTGCGGGACGGGCGGGCGCGGACGGGCTGGTCACGCTCGTGGCCCGGGAGGACCCGCTGGACACCTATCTGGTGCACCACCCGGAGGATGTCGTGGGTGTCCCGGTCGAGGCCACGGTGGTGGATCCCACCAACCCGTACGTGCTGGCACCGCACCTGTGCGCGGCGGCGGCAGAGCGCCCGCTGCGCAGCGAGGACCTGCCGCTGTTCGGCCCGGACACCCGCGCGCTGCTCGACGTGCTGGTCGACCGTGGTGCTCTGCGCCGACGCGAGTCGGGCTGGTACTGGACGCACGCGGACGCGGCGAGCCGGCTGACCGACCTGCGCGGGACGGGCGGAGAACCGGTGCGCGTGGTCGAGGACGGCACCGGTCGGCTGCTCGGGACGGTGGATGCGTCGGCCGCCGACGCGACGCTGCACGAGGGGGCTGTGTACGTGCACCAGGGCCGCACCTACGTCGTCGACGCCCTCGACCTCACAGCCGCCGTCGCGATCGTGCACGAGGAAGCGGTGGACCACCGGACCTGGGCGCACTGGATGAGCAGCGTCGAGATCCGCGAGGTCCGCGAGGAGCGGCACGCGGGGCCGATCACCTGGGGCTTCGGGGTCGTGGACGCCACGAGCCAGGTGGTCAGCTACACCAAGCGTCGGCTCCCCGACCTGGCCAACGTCGGCGGCGACACGCTCGAGCTCCCGCCGCGGACCATGCGCACGAATGCCGTGTGGTGGACCGCGCCGCCCGAGGTGCTCGATGTGGCCCAGCTCGACTCCGGTGACGCGCCCGGTGCGCTGCACGCCGCCGAGCACGCCTCGATCGGTTTGCTTCCCCTGCTCGCGACGTGCGACCGCTGGGACCTGGGCGGGCTGTCCACCGCACTGCACGCGGACACCGGCACCGCGACGGTCTTCGTGCACGACGCCTACCCCGGCGGCGCCGGCTTCGCCGAGCGAGGGTTTCGCCTCGGCGCCCGCTGGCTCGGAGCCACGCGGGACGCGATCGCCGGGTGCTCCTGCGCATCGGGCTGCCCGGCGTGCGTGCAGTCGCCCAAGTGCGGCAACGGCAACGACCCGCTCGACAAGGCCGGCGCGCTGCGCCTGCTCGACGTCGTGCTGGGGCACGAGTCCTGACCGGTGCGGCGTCACGGGTCGGCGTCGTCCTGACGTGGCCCGGCCCGCGACCCGGCAGCGTCCTGACGTGGCCCGGCCCGCGACCCGGCGACGACGGCGCCGAACGGTCCGTCCCTGCGTACCGTGACCTGCACCTCACGCGCACCGGCCGCTGAGCACGCCACGAGTGCCGCGCCGTTGCGCGACGCCGCCTCGGCCGCGCGATCGCACGCCGCGTCCAGGGGCAGCACGACCCCTGGCGCCAGCGCGACCCCGTCCGGCACGGCAAGCGCCTGCGCCGCGGCCAGCGCCGCGAGGTCCGCCGCCGTGCGGGCGCTCTGACGCGCCGCCAGACCGCCGACCAGCACGCCGAGCAGCGCGAGGCCGACCAGGACGACGCCGACGGCACCGAGCACGAGGACCGTCCCGGCACCGTCGTCCGGTCCGTCCCTCCGCTCGTCCTTCCGCCCGTCCCTACGCCCGTCCCTCCGCCCGTCCGTGGTCACGGTTCCTGCCACGCCGTCGCGGCCGCGCGCACCTCGAGCGGCCCCGATGTGAGCCATCCGCCCGCCGCCCCTGCCGCGACCCGCACCTCGACCCACGGCGCCTCGTGCGCGATGTCGACGGTCGCGCCAGGCAGCAGCTGCACGGCAGCGGCCCGGACCTCGGCGTCACTCGCCCCGAATGCCGCGAGCCGGGCCGCAGTGCGGGCCGCCTCGTCCGCACGCAGCTGGGTGCCCCCGGCGCTCACCGTGACGAGCAGCGCCGCCACGACGAGCACCACCGCGGGCAGGGCGACGGCCAGCTCGGCGGTGACGGAACCACGCTCGCGCCCGCCGGCAGCGGCGCCACGCCACCGCCCGGCGGTGATCGAGGCACGATCCCCCTCGCCGGTCACGTGCTCAGCGCGCCGCGCACGAGGTCCAGCAGCATCCCCCGGACCTCGTCGCTCCGCAGGATCAGCATCAGCACCCCGGCGAACCCGACCGCCGCGAGCGTGACGATCGCGTACTCGGCGGTCGCCATGCCGGCGTCCCGCACCGTTCGCGGCCGCCGCGACCGCAACGGCGCGGGCCGCAGCTGTGCCGTCCAGTGCAGTGCCGTCCGCAGCTGTCCCCACCGCGCCAGTGCCCATCGGTTCAGTGCCCCTCGGTTCGGTGCCCCTTGGTTCAGTGCCCCTTGGTTCAGCGCCCCTTGGTTCAGCGCCCTGGGCCCCTCGACGTTCGTCATCCTCGTCCTCCTCCCGTGCGCCCCGACGGCGCGAGCCCAGGTTCGAGGCGAAGCGCCGCAGTGGCCGCCGGCGACCGGTGCCGCGGTGGAGGCACCAGACCGCGGGTGGGCTGTGGAGACGGGTGCGTGCGCGACGCGCCACGTCACCAGGCGACGGTGTCGCGCGCCAGCGAGACGAGCACCGGCATGAGGCCCACCAGCACGAACGCCGGCAGGTGGCACAGCCCGAGCGGGAGCAGCAGCCGCACACCGAGCCGGCCGGCCGCCTCGGTGGCGTCCGCGACGCGGGCACGCCGTCGGCGGTCTGCCGCAGCATGCAGCAGGCCGGCCGGAGGCGTGCCGTCCTGCCACGCCGGACGCAGGCCGTCCGAGACCGCCGACAGCTCAGCAGGGGCGGCCACCCACGCCTCGGACCACTCGGCACCCATGCCCAGCAGCGTCGCGGCCCGCACGAGGCCCTCACCCCGGCTCCCGCCCGCCGCCGACCCGACCGCTCGCAACGCGTCCGGCACGCTCGCCCCGGCCGTGTGCGCCGCCGCGAGCAGCTCGAGCAGCAGCGCCACCCCGACCTCGGGCTCGCGCTCGTCGGTCGCCCGCCCGCGCAGGCGCGCGGCGCGGCCACCCGGAATCCTGGGACGTCGCCCGGTCGGGGCCTCGCTGGCGACCGCTCGCGCCGCACCGAGCAGGGCCCGCGACCAGCCACGCCCGGCGGCAGCCAGGACACCTCCGGCGACGAGCAGCATCGTCCCCAGCCGACCGTCGAGGAGCACGCCGAAGGGATCAGCCCCGATCGCGAGCCCGAGCAGCGGCCCGATCGCCGGCAGGGCGCCGAGCACGCGCGCCGATGCCGCCGGGCCCGCGAGCGCGGCCCGCCGCCGCGCGTCGAGCTCCGCGTCGGCGTCGAGCGCGTCGGCCACCGCCTCCAGGGCCGGCGCGGGTGGCGCTCCCGATCGCGCGGTGAGCCGGGCCGCCGCGCGCACCCCGGCGAGTGCACCGGGTGTCGCACGCAGGGCGACGAGATCGGCCCTCCGTGGTACCCCGTGCACCGTCCCGACCCCGACCGCGCTCCACGCCCGCTCGACCGTGGCGCCGGCCCGCACCGCAGCCGCCACCTGGCGCACCGCGCCCACGAGCTCGGTCTCCCCCGTCACCCGCCCACGCCGACGACCGGGCACCGCCCGCCGACCGCCGTGCCGGCCGCCGGCAGAGGCTCGAGCGTGGACCGAGGCACCCAGACGCGCGGCCCGGCTCACGGCGCGGGCCATCGCCGGTGCAGCTCGGCCCAGGCGGGGCCCGGCGACAGCCCGCCGTGCGGGTCGGCGACGGCGGCGTTCTCGACCCAGATCCGCTCCAGGTCATGACGCAGCAGGCCGACCTCCGCCACCCGACGCAGACCACCGTCCCGGCGCAGGTGCACCACCACGTCGAGGGCGCCGGACGCCTGGGCGACCAGCGCCGTGCCGGTCAGCCCGGCCAGCGCACCGAGCGCCGCGAGGCGGGCCGGCACGTCCGCCGGAGCGTTCGCGTGCAACGTCGCCCAGCCGCCGTCATGGCCCGTGTTGAGCGCCGCGAGGACCTCCCGGACCTCGGCCCCGCGGCACTCCCCGAGCACGATCCGGTCCGGGCGCATGCGCAGCGCGTGCCGCACGAGGTCGACCAGTCCGACGCCGCCGGCGCCCTCGACGTTCGCGCGCCGCACGACCAGGCGCACCACGTGCGGGTGCGCCGGCTCCAGCTCGGGAACCTCCTCGACGCAGACCAGGCGCTCGTGCGGTGCGGCGAGGCCGAGGAGCGCAGCCAGGAGCGTCGTCTTGCCCGTCCCGGTGGCCCCGGTCACGAGCCCGTTGGCCCTTCCCCGCATGAGACCCACGAGCACCGGGGCGAGGTCGCGGTGGACGCCGCGGGCTGCGACGAGGCCGCCGAGCGAGAACGGCTCGCTGCGCGGGACGCGGAGGCTCAGCAGCACGGTGTCGGCGATCGGCGGCAGCACGGCGTGCACCCGGACCCCGTCCCGCAGGCACGCGTCCGCCACCGGGCACGCGTCGTCCAGCCGCTGGCCGCCGGACGCAGCGAGCCGCACCGCGAGGGACCGCAGGCGCTCGGGACCGCCGAGGTCCACCGCTCGGCGCTCGAGACCTTCGCCGCGGTCCACCCAGACCTCGGTCGGCCCGTTGACCAGCACGTCGGTCACGCCCGGCTCGTCGACGAGCGCCTGGAGCGGTCCCGCGCCGGACAGCTCGGACCGGACGGCCTCGGCGGCGCGGTCCAGACCCTCGTGGCCGAGCAGCACCCCGTGCCCCCGCGCCCAGCGGGCCAGCCCGTCGTCCTCGAGCAGCCCGCGCCGGACGTCGGCCAGCATCCGGTCGTCCATCAGGGCCCCACCCTCACTGGGACGCCAGCCGGTGCGACACGCGTGCGACGGCGCGCCGCAGCCGCCGGCCGGCGACCGGGCCGAGCCCCCGGTCCACCGCGTCGGCCAGGCGACGATCTCCCGGCAGCAGGCCGAGCAGAGGCAGGTCGCTCACGTGCGCGGCCTCGATCGGAGCGACCCGCGAGCGTCGGCGGCGGAGCACGAGCTGGGCAGGCACGGTGAGCCGGCGGCGCAGCGCCAGCAGGCCGGCGACGCCGAGCACGTCCTGCCCCGCGACCAGCACGAGCTCACCGCCGAGGCCCCCGACCAGGGCCTCCGGGACCTCCGACGGGAGGTCCCCGAGCACCCGGGAGCCGGGCAGGTCGACCACCACGCTCACGCCGCCGTCGACGAGCGCCGTGCAGACCGCGAGCACCGCCTCGGCGCCGGGCACCGCGCCGTCGCGGGCCGCGCTCAGCACCTCGATACCCCGCCAGCGCGGCAGCAACCCGGTCAGCTCGGCCGCCGCGACCCGGCCGTGCACACCCGCGAGCTCCGGCCAGCGCGATCCCGCCGCGGCCTCGATGCCGAGCAGCACGTCCAGCCCGCCGCCGGGGCCGAGGTCGACGAGCGCCGTCGGCCCGCTGGTGGCTCGCGCGGCAGCGATCAGCGCCGCGAAGGTCGACGCACCCACTCCACCCACGGCCCCGCTGACCACGACCATCCGCTGCACCCGGGCACCGTGTCCGACTGGCGTCGCGCACCCCGGCCTGTGCCGCAGATCCTGGGGACGAGCACACCGACGAGGCACCTGTGGAGACAGCGTCGGGCCCGATCCGCGCGGTGCGGCGGCGAGTCGTCGCGCCCCACCCACCAGGCCTGCGACCGGGTGTCAAGGGACCCGCGGGTCTTCCCAGCCCCGGGGTCCGAGGCGTACAAAGGAGATACAACAGCACAGCGGGCGACGAGCAACCCACGCTCGACCAGTCCTCGAGAGGACCTGCCGACCGGGCTTGTCCCGTTGCGGCAGCGATTCAAGCGCCTGATCACTCGTCTCCCGCGCTGTACGACGACGGCGTCCCTCACGGGGCGCCGTCGCCGCGTGTCCGGGCCGACGCCGCCCGGTCGAGCTGACCCGTCAGTCGAGCCGAGCCCTCAGTCGAGCCGGCCCGCCGCGACCGCGTCCGCCACCGCGTGCCCCTCCTCGACGCCGGCGAGCACGGCCTCGGCGCAGTGCCGCAACCAGGCCGTCCACCCCGCCGGCCCGGTCGTCGTCAACGCCACCGACCCGAGCAGCACCTGCGGCGCCGGCGCCCAGGCGACCTCGGGCACCACGACACCGACCGGGTCGATCCCGGTGACGATCAGCATCCGGCGGAACGCCGCCCGCGCGACCGCCCCGTTGTGCGAACCGAACGGCCGCACCAGGAGCAGCTCGCCGAGCACCGCGCCGGCGATCGCGAGGCTCGTGCGGGGGTCCGGGGCCGTCAGGAGGTCGGCCAGCGCCGTCATCCGGGCGCCGACGGCCGGGCCGAGCGGCGCGGGCCCCAGGCCACGCAGGTCGTCGGGCTGCTCGCTCGTGCGGAGTCGACCGTCGCCCCCGGCGGCCACGTGCAGCCGCACCAGGAGCTGGCCGAGCGGGAGGTCGGCCGGCCGCGACCCCGGTTCGGCCCACCCGGCGACCACCGCCGCCTGCGAGCGCACGAGGCCCAGCGCAGCCTCCTCGGCGACGCCGGAGGGCGACGACCCCGCCGCGAGCTCGCGCACCCGGCGGAGGTCGACCGGGACACCGTCGCACCGCGCCCCGGCCGCCGCGGCGCGGACACCGGCCTCGACCCGGGCCACCGCCCAGCCGCGCCGGAGCGCCGGGTGCCAGCGCAGCTCGGCGGTGCGCTCGCGAACCCTCGTCAGCAGGACGTCGACATCCTCGGGCACGGTGTCCTCGGGCACGGGCACACCCTAGGCCGCCGCGGCGTCCCGCACGGGGGGCCGCTCCAGGCAAGAATGGCGCCATGCCCTCAGCGCCGAGCGTGTCGTCCTCGATCACCGTCCGCATGCAGGTCGAGGCTCGGCCCACCGCGGTCAGCGACCTCACCACCACGATCGAACGAGCCGGGGGCATCGTCACCGCGCTGGACGTCACGCACTCCGGGCACTCCCGGATCGGTGTCGACGTGACCTGCGCGACCCGCGGCGAGGATCACGCGCAGGAGATCGTCGAGACGCTGCAGGACCTGGACGGCGTGCTGGTGGAACGGGTCAGCGACCGGACGTTCCTGATGCACCTCGGCGGGAAGCTCTCGATCGAGCCCAAGGTGCCGATCCGCAACCGCGACGACCTGTCGATGGTCTACACCCCGGGCGTCGCGCGGGTCTGCGAGGCGATCGCCGCCCGCCCGGCCGACGCCCGCAACCTCACGATCAAGCGGAACACGATCGCCGTGGTCACCGACGGCACGGCGGTGCTGGGCCTCGGGGACATCGGTCCGTTGGCCGCGCTCCCGGTGATGGAGGGCAAGGCCGCGCTGTTCAAGCGGTTCGCGGGCATCGATGCGTTCCCCCTGCCGCTGGCGACCACCGACACCGACGAGATCGTGCGCACCGTCGTCGCGATCGCCCCGGCCTTCGCCGGGATCAACCTGGAGGACATCTCCGCCCCGCGGTGCTTCGAGGTCGAGGCGCGGCTGCGCGAGGCGCTGGACATCCCCGTGTTCCACGACGACCAGCACGGCACGGCGATCGTCGCGCTCGCGGCGCTGACCAACGCGCTCAAGGTGGTCGGCAAGGAGCTCGCGGAGGTCCGCATCGTGATGTCCGGCGCGGGCGCGGCGGGCACCGCCGTGCTCAAGCTGCTGCTGCGGGCCGGCGCGCGCGACGTCGTGGTCTGCGACATCGACGGCGTCGTGCACACGGCGCGGCCGGGGCTGGACGCCTCGCTGGCGTGGACCGCCCAGCACACCAACCCGCGCGGCGTCACCGGCACGCTGCGCGACGCGATCGCGGGAGCGGACGTGTTCATCGGGCTCTCCGCGCCGGACCTGCTCACCGGTGACGACATCGCCACGATGGCACCGGAGTCGATCGTGTTCGCGATGGCCAACCCGCGCCCCGAGGTCGACCCGGACGAGGCCGCGGCGCACGCCGCGATCGTGGGCACCGGCCGCTCGGACTGGGCGAACCAGATCAACAACGTGCTGGCCTTCCCCGGCGTCTTCCGCGGCCTGCTCGACGCCCACTCCACCTCGGTCAACGACGAGATGCTCCTCGCCGCGGCGCGAGCCCTCGCCGACGTCGTCACCGACGAGGAGCGCAACGCGACCTACATCGTGCCGAGCGTCTTCCACCCGGACGTCACCACGAGGGTCGCCGCGGCGGTGGAGCGGGCGGCCCGGGAGACCGGCGCGGCCTCGCACCGGATCGGCGCAGACGTGGGCTGACACCCGGGACCGGGCCGCCGCACACCTCTCCGAGTCACTTTCCCGGTGAAGACCGGGCTTTCGTCCCACGAATCATGGGACGATCTACGACATCCTCGTCGCGTGCTGAGCATCGCAGAGACCGTCGAGCAGCAGTCCGTCGCCGCCGCAGGCAAGTCCGGGCTGCTCACCCAGCCCGCCACCTTCCTCGTCCGCACCATGCTCGCGGGCGCCTACATCGGGATCGGCGTGGTCATCATGACCACCGCGTCCGGCCCGCTCGTCGCGGCTGGGTGGCCGCTCGCCCCCCTGGTCTCCGGTCTGGTGTTCGGCGTCGCGCTGACCATCGTCGTGATCGCCGGCGCCGAGCTCGCCACCTCGTCGATGATGTACCTCACGCACGGCGCCCTGCTGCGGCGGATCACCTGGGGGCGTGCGGGCGGTGTGCTCGCCGCGACCCTGGGCGGCAACCTGCTCGGCGCGATGGTGTTCGGCGGCCTGGTGCACCTGTCCGGCGTGCTCGCGCCCGGCACGGCACCCGGCGACATGCTCGCCTCGATGGTCGAGCACAAGGCCGCCGAGTCGTTCGGCCAGCTCCTGGTCCGCGGGATCCTCTGCAACCTGCTGGTGTGCCTCGCGGTGTGGAGCGCCAACCGGCTGACCTCGGAGGTCGCGAAGATCATCGTGATCTTCGCGTGCGTCATGGTGTTCATCACGTCCGGCTTCGAGCACGTGGTCGCGAACATGACGACCTTCTCGATCGGCCTCTACCAGGGCCTGCCGGACGCGACGGTCGCCGAGTTCGCGCGCAACATCCTGGCCGTCGGGCTGGGCAACACGATCGGCGGTGCCCTGCTGGTCGGCGCCTCCTACTCGGTGGGCTCGCGACCCAGGGACTGAGCAACCCCGGACTGAGCGGCCCGGACCCGCACCCGCGCCGCGGTTCGCCACGCCCAGCGCTGTGCGCGGCGCTACGTTGACGTGGAGACCTGCCGCAGGCGGGCCGGGAGGGGGACGTCGATGACCACGCCGGAGAACACGCCGGACAGCACGCCGACCGACCACGACGACGCCGCCGCGGCGACCGAGGTGACCGGCGACGCCGGCAGGCCGGCGGACCAGGACGCGCCCGTGGCCGAGGCGCCGGCCGAGACTGCCGACGTGCCGGCCGAGACCGCCGAGGTGCCGGCCGAACCTGCCGAGGTGCCGACCGAACCTGCCGAGGTGCCGACCGAGACTGCTGTCCAGACTGACGAGGCACCGGCCGAGACGGCCGCCGAGGCACCCCCCGAGACCGCTGTGGACCCGGTCGTCGAGACGCCCGAGGCACCGGCCGCGACCCCTGAGATGTCGAGCCCCGCCGCAGAGGCGTCGGCCCCGGCCGCCACCGTGCCGAAGGCCGACGCGCCGGAGCCGACCGCACCGCCCGAGGCTGCTGCTGCAGCACCCGAG
Organism: Actinotalea endophytica; assembly: GCF_025717005.1. Lineage (GTDB taxonomy): Bacteria > Actinomycetota > Actinomycetes > Actinomycetales > Cellulomonadaceae > Actinotalea. The sequence goes on along the minus strand of NZ_JAOVZU010000006.1, from coordinate 45,913 downwards.
ACTGCCGCTGCAGCACCCGAGCCTGTGGCCGCAGCGCCCGAGACTGTGGCTGCACCGCCCGAGCCCGTCGCCGCACCACCGGCACCCAGTGCAGAGCCCGCAGAGGCTCCCGCTCCCGCCATGGCCGCCCCGGAGCCCGTCCCCACAGCGCCCGCGGAGGTCCCTGCTCCCGGGCCGTCCGCCCCGGAGCCCGTCTCGCCGGCGGCGCCCGCGGCGTCCGTGACCGAGCCCCCCATCGCTGCGCCCGGGCAGCACGCGGCACCGCGGCCCTACCCACCGACTCCGACCCGGGTGTCGACGGCCGACGCTCTCGCCGCCGCGTCGGGCGCCACCCCGTCGAACGCCACGCTCCCGCCCGACGCGAGCGCGATCACCGGGCCGCCCTCCGTGGCGACCACCGGGGCCGCTCCGGCCGACCCGGCCGCCGCGGCGTCCGAGACCGCTGTGCTTCCGCCCACCGGATCCGACCGGCCGGCGGCGGGGTCGATCTGGAGCCCGTCGGGGGCGAGCGTCACCGCGGCCGGTGCGGCTGCGGGCGCGATGGCGGCGACCACGGCGTCGGGCACGGCGTCGGGCGCGACGGCCAGCCAGCCCGAGACCGCCCCAGCCCCGACCACCCGGCGCGCGGCCCGGCGGGAGCGGGTCGAGATCCCCGAGCTGCCGCCCCGCCCCGGAGCCGGTCGCCACCTCCTCGGCGTCCTCGTCGGCTTCCTGCTCGCGCCGATCGCCCTGGTCGTGACCGCCGTCGGACTCGGCCGTCTCCAGGTGTTCGACGCCGAGCTCGCGGCGCCGGTGCCGGTCGACAGCACCGCGCTGTCGCTGCTCGGCATCGGAGCCCTGCTGCTCGTCGTCGTGGTGCTGCTCGGGCTGTGGACCCCGGCCGTGCCGCTGACCGGCGGTGTGCTCTGGGGCATCGGGCTCGGCACGCTCTACCTCGCGTGGCCGCAAGGCGTCGAGGACGCCCTGGACTCGGCCTACTCGGTGCGGCCGGAGAGCCTCGACCAGGCGGTGACCCAGCTCGACAACGGCTCCTGGCTGGTGCTCGGCCTCCTGCTGGCCGTCGCGGGGCTGACCACCGCCGTGGCCCGTCGGATGGGGCGCCGGTTCGGCGAGCGCTGGTCGCTCGCGAGGTACGCCCGCAACGAGGCGATCCACGCCGAGGAGGCGCGCCGCCAGGCCGCCGACGCGGAGGAGGCCGCCCTCGCCGAACGGGCCCGTTCGATCTGACCGACCGGGCCCCACCCGGTGGATGCCCATCGATTCGATCGGGACTTTGGTCCCCATCGAACGCCTTCGGCGTCTACCATCCGAGAACCGGTCACCCGGCCGGACCGCACCGATGTCGTTGCGCCTGGAGGTCTTGTGTCCGACTCCACCCAGCCCACGCTGGACAACCTGCTGTCGGAGGAACGCACGTTCCCGCCCAGCGCCGAGTTCGCCGCCCGGTCGAACGCGCACGCCGAGATCTACTCCTGGGCGGCCTCCGACCGGCTGAGCTTCTGGGCCGAGCAGGCCCGGGCGATGCTCGACTGGAGCACACCGTTCACCCAGGTGCTCGACTGGTCGGACGCGCCCGTCGCACGCTGGTTCGCCGACGGCCGCCTGAACGCGTGCGAGAACGCCGTCGACCGGCACGTCGCGGCCGGCCGCGGCGACCGCGTGGCGCTGCTCTTCGAGGGCGAGCCCGGCGACACCCGGGAGATCACCTACGCCGACCTGCAGCGCGAGGTCTCCAAGGCCGCCAACGCGCTCCAGACGCTCGGCGTCGGCACCGGCGACCGCGTCGCGATCTACCTGCCGATGATCCCCGAGGCCGTCGTCGCGATGCTCGCGTGCGCCCGGATCGGCGCGGTGCACTCCGTGGTGTTCGGTGGCTTCTCCGCGGAGGCGCTGCGCTCCCGGATCGACGACGCCGAGGCCTCGCTCGTGATCACCGCGGACGGTGGGTACCGCCGGGGCAACCCGAGCGCACTCAAGCCGGCCGTCGACGAGGCCCTCGCCCCCGGCGACGAGCACGACGCCTGCCGCACCGTGCAGCACGTCCTCGTGGTCCGCCGCACCGGCCAGGCCGTCGACTGGGTCGAGGGCCGCGACGTCTGGTGGCACGAGGCCGTCGGGGCAGCGTCCGACCAGCACACACCGGTCCAGGTCGAGGCGGAGCACCCGCTGTTCATCCTCTACACCTCGGGCACCACCGGGAAGCCGAAGGGCATCTTCCACACCACCGGCGGCTACCTCACGCAGGCGGCGTACACCCACCTCAACGTGTTCGACCTCAAACCCGAGACCGACGTCTACTGGTGCACCGCGGACATCGGCTGGATCACCGGGCACAGCTACGTCACCTACGGCCCGCTGGTGAACGGCGCGACGCAGGTGATCTACGAGGGCACGCCGGACACCCCGCACCAGGGGCGCTGGTGGGACATCGTGCAGAAGTACCGGGTGAGCATCCTGTACACGGCGCCCACCGCGATCCGGACCTTCATGAAGTGGGGCGAGCAGATCCCCGCCGGCTACGACCTGTCCTCGCTGCGGGTGCTCGGCTCGGTGGGTGAGCCGATCAACCCCGAGGCGTGGATGTGGTACCGCCGGGTGATCGGCGGCGACCGCGCCCCGATCGTCGACACCTGGTGGCAGACCGAGACCGGCGCGATCATGATCTCGCCGCTGCCCGGCATCACCGCGACCAAGCCGGGGTCGGCCCAGGCGCCGCTGCCGGGGATCTCGGCCGAGGTCGTCGACGAGATGGCCGAACCGGTGCCGAACGGGTCGGGCGGCTACCTCGTCCTCACCGAGCCGTGGCCGTCGATGCTGCGCGGCATCTGGGGGGACCCGCAGCGGTTCCGGGACACCTACTGGTCCCGGTTCCCGGGGCTGTACTTCGCCGGGGACGGCGCGAAGAAGGACGCCGACGGCGACATCTGGCTGCTCGGCCGGGTCGACGACGTGATGAACGTCTCCGGGCACCGGCTCTCGACCACCGAGATCGAGTCCGCGCTGGTCTCGCACCCGATGGTCGCGGAGGCCGCCGTGGTCGGTGCCGCGGACCAGACCACCGGTCAGGCCGTCGTCGCGTTCGTCATCCTGCGCGCCGAGTTCCGCGACCGGATCGACGAGGTCGGTGAGGGCGGCGACGTCGCGGCCGAGCTGCGCGCGCACGTGACCAAGGAGATCGGCCCGATCGCGAAGCCCCGCACGATCCTGGTCGTCCCGGAGCTGCCGAAGACGCGGTCCGGGAAGATCATGCGCCGCCTGCTTCGCGACGTGGCAGAGCACCGCACGGTCGGCGACGTCACGACGCTCGCGGACTCGTCGGTGATGGGCCAGATCGCCGCCGGGCTCGGGTCGAGCTGACCGCACACCTGCTGCGGTTCGGCCGGGTGCGCAGCGCGGCCGATCCTGGCCTGCGGCGGGCCGGCCGGACCCGTGGTGGGATGGGCCGGTGAGCCCGACCACCTCCACCCGGCACGGCCCGCTCACGTCCGCGCAGGCGGCCGAGGTGCGTCGCCTGGCCGACGCCGTGGCCGAGCGCGACGGGGTCGAGCCGCTCGGCGAGCAGACCCTGCTCGACCTCGACGACCCCGCCGCCGACCACGTGCTGGCCGAGGACGGCGGCCTGGTCGGCTACGGACAGCTCGGGCCCGAGCGGGGCGGGGTGCGCACGGCCGAGCTCGTCGTCGCGCCGCACGCCCGTGGCGCCGGCCTCGGCCGGAGCGTGCTCGACGCGCTGCTGGCCGCCGCGGACCACCCCGGCTCCGTGCGGCTGTGGGCGCACGACACGTCGGACGCGGCACGGGCGCTCGCGCGGGACGCGGGTCTGACCTCGGTCCGTGAGCTCTGGCGGATGGCGCGGGGCCTCGACGGCCCGCTGCCGGCCGCGACGCTGCCCGGGGACGTCACGCTGCGCGCGTTCGTCGAGGGCCGCGACGAGGCCGCGTGGCTCGCCGCGAACGCCGCAGCCTTCGCCCACCACCCCGAGCAGGGCACGCTCACTGCCGCGGACCTCGCCGCGCGCCAGGCAGAGCCGTGGTTCGACGCCGGCGACCTGCTGCTCGCCGAACGGGGCGGAGCGCTGGCCGGCTTCGTGTGGACCAAGGTGACGCCGCCGCTCGGCGAGCTGTACGTCGTCGGGGTCGTGCCCGAGGCCCAGGGCAGCGGGCTCGGCCGCGGCCTCACCGCCGCCGCCCTGGCGCACCTGCGCGGCCGCGGGGTGACGCGCGCAGTGCTGTTCACCGACGCCGACAACACCCCGGCGGTGCGCACCTACACGGCCGCCGGCTTCGCGACCGACCGGGTGGACACCCAGTTCGCAGCGACCTGAGCCCCTCGGCACACGCCGTTCACGTGGTGATGCAACGATGTCTGGCATGGCGACACCTCCGCAGACCTCCCCGCGCCGCCCGGCCGGCCCGCGGACCCGGACCGACGCCCCGACGAACGGCCGTCGGCGAGACCCGGCCACCGGCCGCTGGGCGAGCACGTCCGCGCCGGACGAGACCGAGCTCGAGGACTTCGAGGCCGAGCGCGCGTCGGCAGGTGAGGTGCTCGACGCCGGCATCGTGCCCGTCCCGGTCGAGCCCGCGGACGTGATCACCGCCGAGTCCCTGCCCGAGCTGCCCGGCGACCGGTTCGCCGACCGTGAGGTCTCCTGGCTCGCGTTCAACGAGCGCGTGCTCGAGCTCGCCGAGGACCCCGACCTGCCGCTGCTCGAACGGGTGCGGTTCCTCGCGATCTTCGCCTCGAACCTGGACGAGTTCTTCATGGTCCGGGTGGCAGGCCTGAAGCGCCGCATCGCCACCGGGATGGCGGTCACCGCGGCGTCCGGCCTCTCGCCCCGACAGGTGCTGGAGACGATCGCCGAGAGCGCGCACCGCCTCCAGGCGCGGCACGCCAGGGTGTTCCTCGACCAGGTCCAGCCGGCTCTGGTCGCGGAGGGCATCACGATCGTCCACTGGGACGACCTCGGCCCGGACGAGCAGGAGCGGCTGCGCAAGTACTTCCGCCGGCAGATCTTCCCCGTGCTGACCCCGCTCGCGGTCGACCCCGCTCACCCGTTCCCGTACATCTCGGGGCTGTCGCTGAACCTCGCGGTCGTGGTGGTCAACCCCGCGACCGGCAAGGAGCACTTCGCGCGGGTCAAGGTGCCGCCGCTGCTGCCCCGGTTCATCGCGGTCGACGCGTCCGGCAAGCCGAGCGCACCGTCCACCCAGACCGCCGCACCCGAGAAGGGCCCGACCTCGTTCGTCCCGCTCGAGGACGTCATCGCGGTGCACCTGGACTACCTGTTCCCCGGCATGGAGGTGCGCGAGCACCACACCTTCCGGGTCACCCGCAACGAGGACGTCGAGGTCGAGGAGGACGACGCCGAGAACATCCTCCAGGCGATGGAGAAGGAGCTCCTGCGCCGCAGGTTCGGCCCGCCGGTGCGCCTCGAGGTGGCCGAGGACGTCGCGCCACGCATCCTGCGGCTCCTGGTCCGCGAGCTCGGCATCGCCGAGTCCGAGGTGTACTCGCTGCCAGCACCGCTCGACCTCACCGGGCTCAACGTGATCGCCGACCTCGACCGGACGGACCTGATGTACCCCCGGTTCATCGGCGGGACGCACCGCCACCTCGCCGAGGTGGAGTCCGCGACGCCGACCGACATCTTCGCCGCGATCCGGGCCCGGGACATCCTGCTGCACCACCCGTACGACTCGTTCGCCACCTCGGTGCAGGCCTTCCTCGCGCAGGCCGCCGCCGACCCCAAGGTGCTCGCGATCAAGCAGACCCTCTACCGGACCTCGGGCGACTCCCCGATCGTCGACTCCCTGATCGACGCGGCCGAGGCCGGCAAGCAGGTGCTCGCGCTGGTCGAGATCAAGGCCCGGTTCGACGAGCAGGCGAACATCAGCTGGGCGCGCAAGCTCGAGCAGGCCGGTGTGCACGTCGTGTACGGCATCGTCGGTCTCAAGACCCACTCGAAGCTGTCCCTCGTGGTGCGTCAGGAGTCCGACGGGCTGCGGCGGTACTGCCACGTCGGCACCGGCAACTACCACCCGCGCACGGCGCGGCTCTACGAGGACCTCGGCCTGCTCACGGCCGACCCCGAGGTGGGCGTCGACCTGACCCGGCTGTTCAACCAGCTCTCCGGCTACGCGCCGAAGGCCCGCTTCCACCGCCTGCTCGTCGCGCCGCGCTCGGTGCGGGCGGGTCTGGTCGAACGGATCGACCGCGAGCGCCAGGCCTTCCTGGAGGGCCGCGAGGCGTGGGTGCGGATCAAGGTGAACTCGGTGGTCGACGAGGAGACCATCGACGCGCTCTACCGCGCGTCGCAGGCCGGCGTGCCGGTCGACCTCGTGGTGCGCGGGATCTGCGCCGTGAAGGCCGGCGTGCCCGGCCTGTCGGAGACCATCCGGGTGCGCTCGATCCTCGGCCGGTTCCTCGAGCACGCCCGGGTGTTCGCGTTCGCGAACGACGGCGACCCCGAGGTGTACATCGGGTCGGCGGACCTCATGCACCGCAACCTCGACCGCCGCGTCGAGGCCCTGGTGCGCCTGTCCGACCCGGACCACGTCGAGGAGATGCTGCGACTGCTCGAGCTGTCCACCGACGACGGCACGTCGAGCTGGCACCTCGAACCCGAGGGTTCCTGGCAGAGGCACCACCTGGCGCCGGACGGCTCGCCGCTGCTGGACCTGCAGGAGCACCTGATCCAGCGCCAGCGCCGTCGTCCCGACCAGTCGCTGTGAGCAGCCTTCTCCCGGTCCTCGGCACGCCCCAGACGGTCCACGCCGCCGGGGCGGTCGTGTGGCGCGAGCGCGGCGAGCGGCTCGAGGTCGCCCTGGTGCACCGCCCGCGCTACAAGGACTGGTCCTGGCCCAAGGGCAAGCTCGACCCCGGCGAGCCGGTCGCCGCCGCGGCAGTGCGGGAGGTCGAGGAGGAGACCGGCACGGCGATCGTGCTCGGCGCACCGCTGCCCCTGCTGCGCTACCGCACACCGGACGGCAACGCGAAGATCGTGCGGTACTGGTCGGCCCAGGCCGCGTCGGAGCACTACCACCGCCCGCTCGCCGCCAGGCGTGAGGTCGTCCCGGCCAAGACGACCGAGATCGACGACGTCGTGTGGGTCGGCGCCTCCACGGCGCGCGAGATGCTCACCCGCAGGGCCGACCACCGGCCGCTCGACGTGCTCGAGGACCTGTGGCAGCGCGGGCGGCTGGAGACCCGGGTGCTGGCGATCGCACGCCACGGGCAGGCCGTCCCGCGCAACCGGTGGCACGAGGGCGAGGCCAGCCGGCCGCTCACCGCGGTGGGTCGCCGCCAGGCCAAGGCGATCGTGCCGGTGCTCGCGGCGTTCGGCGTCCGGTCGGTGCTCACCAGCCCGTGGGACCGTTGCGCAGCGACCGTGGCGCCGTACGCGGAGAAGGCCTCGCTCGAGGTCGACGTCTCCGCCGCGCTCACCGAGGCCGCGCACGCGAAGCACCCGCACGACGTGGTCAAGGTGATCGAGGGGCTGCTCGCGACGCCGCGCGACGCGGTCGTCGCCACCCACCGGCCGGTGCTGCCGACCGCGCTGGACACGATCAGCGAGGCCACGCGCCGCTGGACCCACGGCATCCTGCCCGCCAAGGACCCGTACCTGCGCACCGGCGAGATCCTCGTCGCGCACGTCACGGGCCAGGGCCGCAAGGCACGCGTGGTCGCCGTCGAGCACCACCGCCCGGTGCGTCAGCCCGCCGCCGTCTAGCGGACGGCCGCCCTCACCTCCCCCGTGCGGGTGGACTCACGCCCGGCCCCCGCGTGCCCGGGCCTCGCCGGATCGGACGGCACCTACGATGTGTCCGACCCGGGCTGTGGCGTGATGCGGAGGCGGCAGTGCGCCGTGCGGTGGTGGTGGTGCTGGTCGCGCTGCTCGCGTGCGCGGGCCTGGCGTCCGCGTCGTCGCTGGGCGTGACGAGCTCCGGGATCACGTCGGTCTCCGCGTCGCACCCGTGCCCGGGCGGCGCGACCGCGGTCGCCACGAACGGCACCGTGACCGTCACGCTCCCGTCGGCGGCGTGCGACGGGCTGACCGTGCAGCTGACCACGCTGACCTCGGCCGGAGGATCGGTGGCCTCCGGCTCGGCCACGGTCACCGGAACGGTCGCCGCGGTGCCGGTCGCCACGACGGGCGCGACGGCGGCCGCCGCGACCGTCGCGGGCTGGCCGCTCACGGTGACCTACGCGGCCGCGTCGCTCGGTCCGGTCTCGCCCGCGAACCAGGCCACGGTGCTCACCGACGTCACGTGGGACCTGGTGTCCAACAACCCCACCCAGGCGTGCTTCCACGGCACTGTCACCACGACGTCGGCCACGCCGGTCGAGTGGGCGCTGACGATCGACCTGTCCGTCGCGCCGTTCAACGGCGTGAGCCACAACACGCTCCAGCTCGCCGGCGTCGACGGCTGGCGGTACCGGATCGGGCCGAACCAGCCGTCCCCCGGTTTCGCGCAGGTCGAGGGCACCAACAACGGCGGGCGGCGCACGATCGTCGCGGGGCAGTCGTACCGGGTCGACGTGTGCGACTGGTCGCTGCCGGCGGGCGTGGACACCCCGTCCGCCTACACCGTCACCACGGCGCCGAGCCCGACGCAGTGGACCACCACGAAGGCCTGCCTGGACACCACGGTCACCGGCAACGGGACGTCGCAGTTCTACGTCGGCTGGACGGCGCAGATCGACCTCGCCCCGGCGGTCGCGCGGCTCGCGGAGGGTGGCAACGTCCGGGACGCGTGGGCCTACGGCGAGACCGAGTGGATGGTCACCCGGACCCAGACCGGGCCGACCACCTTCACGCTCGCGTCCACGGCGCCGTCGACGGTCGCCGGGACGGGGACCTTCACCGTGACGACCTGCGCCGTGGACTTCTGACCCGGGCCCACCGCGAGGCCGTGGCCGGCCGCCGCGAGCCTGCGGACGCCGCGCCGCACTACACGTCGTCCTCCTCGAGCGGATCGTGCTCGGGCGTGCCGAGGTCGCCGAGCAGCTGCTCCGCCGCGTGGTCGGCGAGCGCGGCGCCCGCCGAGCCGTAGAGGTGGAAGACCGCGTCGGCGCCGTGCCTGCGGAGCTCGGCCACGTCGTCGTCGTAGCGCGCGACGGCAGCGACCCGGCCCTCGAAGCCCGCGGCGTGCAACCGGGCCAGGGCGATCAGGTTGGCCTTGTGGAACGGCATCGCGAGCACGGCGACCCGCACGCTGCCGGCCCGCTCCACCCGGTTCCAGAACTGCAGGTCGGTCGCGTCGGCGCGGAAGGTCTCGAAGCCGTGCCGCTCGAGCTCGGCGATCCGGAGCTCGTCGTGCTCGACCCCCACGACACGCAGGCCGTACTCGTCGCGCAGCCGCATGTACGTCGCCGCGCCGATCCGGCCGAGCCCGAGCACGACCGCGTCGGCCTCGCCGATGTCGACCAGCCGGTCCTCGGGATGCAGCACCGCGTTGCCCTGGTGCGGCAGCAGCGGGACCAGCCGCGTCGCGAGCTCGACGCCACGCCGGTTGACCACGGCGGACAGTGCGAAGCTCAGCGCGACCGCGAGCGACACGATCACCACCCACTGCTCGCCGAGCAGCCCGTACTCGGCGCCCACGGCGGCGACGATGATGCCGAACTCGGAGTAGTTCGCGAGCACCAGCCCCGCGAGGAACGCGGTGCGGCGGCGCAGCCGCATGAACCAGAGCAGGATCGCGTAGGCCGCGACCTGCAGCGGCAGCATCAGCAGCAGGAGCAGCGCGATGACCGCCTGGCTCAGCGTCGGGCTGCCGTGCAGCCCGATCTCGAGGAAGAACCCGACGAGCATCAGGTCCTTGAAGGTCATCAGGGACCGGGACAGCTCGGCCGCCTGGCGGTGGCCCGCCATCAGCACGCCGACCACCAGCGCACCGACCTCGCCCGAGATGCCGACCGCCTGGAACGCCGCGTAGCCGACGCCGAGCGCGACGGCCACACCGAACAGCGCCTGCAGCTCGCCGTGGCCGACCAGGTCCCACACCCGGTGCAGCACCCAGGCCCCGGGGATCAGCGCCAGCAGCGCGAAGGCCCACGGACTGGGCGCGGAGGCCCCGGCCAGGCTCATGAAGCCCACCGCGGCGACGTCCTGCACCACGAGGACGCCGACCGCGATCCGCCCGTACAGGCTGCGTGCGTCCGACCGGTCCTCCAGGACCTTCACCACGAACACCGTCGAGGAGAACGACAGCGCGAAGCCGATCAGCGCGAGCGCACCGAACGGCTCCTCGGCGACGAGGGTCGCCCCGAGGACCGCGAGCAGACCCAGGAACCCGACCCCGATGCCCACGCTGATCCCCAGGTGCGCCACCGTGGTGAACCAGACCTCACGGCGCAGCAGGAAGCGGGGGTCGAGCTTGAGGCCGATCGCGAACAGCAGCAGCACGACGCCGAGCTCGGCGATCATCGGCAGGTACGGCAGCTCCGGCGTCCCGGCCGCGCCGAGCGCGAAGCCCGCGGCGAGGAACCCGACCAGCGGCGGGAGCCGCAGGAGCACGGCCAGCAGGCCCCCGACGACCGCAGCCGCCAGGTAGAGCGCCGCCACGGCCATGCGTCACCTCCCCGCCCGGGCCCCATTCTCGGGCACGGGGCGGGCGCGGGCCCACCCCGTCGGCGACACGGATCCGCGGCGTCCGGCCCGCCAGGGGCCCGGCGAACCCGGCGGCTCAGCCCATCACGGCGTGCAGCACGAGGTACACGACGGCCGCGACGCTCGCCGCGGCCGGGATGGTCAGCACCCAGGCGACGGCGATGTGACCGGCGACGCCCCAGCGCACCGCGGACAGGCGCTTGGTCGCGCCGACCCCCATGATCGAGGACGTGATGGTGTGGGTCGTGGAGATCGGCGCCTGGAACGCGAACGCCGTGGTGTAGAGCACCGAGGCGGCCACCGTCTCCGCGACGAACCCGCGGGCCGGGTCGAGCTCGATGACCCGGCGGCCGAGCGTGCGCATGATCCGCCACCCGCCGGAGTAGGTGCCGAGCGAGATCGCTCCGGCCGCGGCGAGCTTCACCCAGATCGGGATGTCGTCGCCGTCCTGGAACCCGCCCGCAACGAGCGCGAGCACGATCACGCCCATCGTCTTCTGCGCGTCCTGCAGGCCGTGGCCGAGCGCCATCGCCGCGGCGGAGGCCGTCTGCGCGATCCGGAACCGGCGGGTGACCTTGTGCGGGTTCGCGTTCCGGAACAGCCACAGCAGGGCGGTCATCCCGAGGAACGCCAGCGTGAACCCGACGACCGGCGAGAGCACCATCGGGATGACGACCTTGTCCAGGATGACGTTCCAGTACACCGTGACCCCGCCGACGATGCCGACGCCGGTCAGCGCGCCGATCAGCGCGTGCGACGAGGACGACGGCAGGCCGCGCCACCAGGTGATCAGGTTCCAGACGATCGCCCCGATCACCGCGGAGAGCACCAGGATCAGGCCCTCACGGGGGTGCACTCCGGCCTCGCCACCGAGGTCGATGATCCCCGAGCCGATCGTGTGGGCGACCCGGTCGCCCAGCAGCGCACCGACCATGTTGAAGACCGCCGCCATGAGCAGGGCCACCCGCGGGGTCAGGGCCCGGGTCGAGACCGACGTCGCGATGGCGTTCGCCGCGTCGTGGAACCCGTTGGTGTAGTCGAAGCCGAGGGCGAACAGCACGACGACGACGACGAGCGCGATCTCCACGGTCGCTCAGGACTCCTTGAGCGCGATCGTCTCGACCATGTTCGCCACGCTCTCGAAGGAGTCGGCGGCCGCCTCGAGCGCGTCCACGACGTCCTTGAGCTTCATGACCTCGATGGGGTTCGCCTCACCGCGGAACATCTCGGCGAGCAGCTTGCGGTAGGACTTGTCCGCCTCGTTCTCCAGGCGGTTGATCTCGACCCAGTAGTCGCTCAGGTCCTTCATCGAGCGCAGCCGCGGCATCGCCTCCGCGGTGAGCTCGGCGCACCGTCGCAGCACGTCGACCTGCTTGTGCACCCGCGGCGGAAGGGTGTCGATCTGGTACAGCACGACCAGGTCGCCGGCCTCCTCCATGTGGTCCATGCAGTCGTCCAGGCCGGAGGCGAGGCCGTAGATGTCGTGCCGGTCGAACGGGGTGACGAAGGTCTGGTTCAGCCGGCGCATGATCTCGTGCGTCGACTCGTCCGCCGCGTGCTCGGCGTCGCGCAGCTCGGCGGCGATCGGCTTGCGGTCGCCGGGAGCGGCCCCCAGGAGTCGGCCCAACAGCTCCGCCCCACCGACCAGGTGCTGCGCCGAGCCGGCGAGCAGGTCGAAGAAGCTCGTGTTCGTGGGCGTCAGGCGCAGACGCACGGCAGTGCTCCAGAAGTCGGGGGTGTGTCGGGCTCAGGGTAGGGCAGCACGAAGGTGAACACCCAACGCCTCGGGTGGCCTCTCGGTGACGTCATGCCGAACGCACAGCGACGGGACAGGCCGCACCCACCCGAGCGGGACGAGGGTCCCAGGCGCACCGGGGCACGCAACGAGGGAGACCGAGGGAGAACGGCGCCGGACCGCGAAGCGCCTGACGGCGCGAAGGCCGCTCGAAGCGGCTTGAAGTGGAGCCCGGGGCTTGACGCGGTCCGACGCCGTCCCACCATGCTAACCGCCGCCGAGCGAGGCGCTCACCCGCCGGGTGGGTGAGGGCGCGGTGCGACGGGTCGGTCCCGGTCCCGGCCACCAGGGTCGGTGGTCAGTCCAGGGTTCCGGCCCGCCACAGGCCGGCGCACTCCTCGAGCTCCTCGGCGGTGCGCACCAGACCCGCGGCGCCGCGGGTGAGCTGGCGGGCCTCCTCGTCGTCGGCGACCACGTCCGCGTCGAGCACGGCACCCGTCGCCAGCACGCGGCAGAACGCCCCGGCGCGCTCGAGCGCGACGGCGAGATCACCCGTGTACACCCCGGACAGCACCGCGTCGGCGACGTGCGCGACCTCCTCCGGGCCCGGCGGTGCGGCGACGCCCGCCACCGCGCCGTGCACCTCGGCGCGCTGCTCGCCGAGCCGGTAGCGCTCGGCCACGGTGCGCGGGTCCCGGCGCACCCACTCGCGCAGCGCGTACAGCCGCCACAGCGCGCCCGGCAGGGTGTGCGGCGCGCTGTCGGCCCACAGCCCTGCGACGGTGTCCAGACCCTCGGCCTCGACCAGCCGCACCAGGCGGTCGACCACCTCGGGGTCCTCCGCGGCGCGACCGCCGTGCACGAGCGCGTTCGCGGTGGTGTGCGCGACCTCGCCGCGCAGGGCGGGGTCGAGGTCGCCGGGGATCTCCTCGGCGTCGCGCGGGTCGAGCATCGCGGGGCGGCGCGGGCGGCGTGGGCTGTCGGGCGTCACCCGTCCAGTCTCGCCCAGCCGCGTGGTGCCCGCGCTACCGGTCCTCGGCCTCGAAGCTCAGCGACACCGAGTTCATGCAGAACCGGTCCCCGGTCGGGGTCTGGGGCGCATCGTCGAAGACGTGCCCGAGGTGGGACCCGCACCGCGCGCAGCGCACCTCGGTGCGGACCATGCCGAGCGTGCGGTCCTCGATCAGCTCGACGGCGTCGTCCGCGCTGGGCCGGTAGAAGCTCGGCCACCCGCAGTGCGAGTCGAACTTGGTCTCCGCGGTGAAGAGGACCTGACCGCAGGCCCGGCACCGGTAGGTCCCGCGCCGCTTCTCGTCGAGCAGCTCCCCGGTCCAGGGCCGCTCGGTGGCGGCCTCGCGCAGCACGGCGTACTCCTGCGGCGACAGCTCCTCGCGCCACTGCTCGTCGGACCTGGTGACCTCGTAGCCCATCGCGTCCCTCCTCGTGAGCGCCCGGCGCGGCCCGGCAGGCCCGGTCGGAGCCTGCTCAGCACACACCCGTCGGACGGTGTTCGCACGCCGGGCGGGAGTGGACGGGTCGTTCGCTCGGCCGACCTCAGCCGGCGTCCTCCTCGCGGAGCCGCACGGCGCTCGCCCGCTCCGGGCGGATGCCTCGCTTGTCGGTGTAGTAGGCGCGGATCCGGTCCATGTCGACCGTGACGTCGCCGGTCATCTCGAGCGTCGGCCCGGTCCCGACCGTCTTCGAGGGGCCGTCGGCGAACGCGAGGGTGACCGGCAGCCCGGTGGACATGGCCAGTCGGTAGAAGCCCGACTTCCAGTGGTCGACGGCGCGACGGGTGCCGTCCGGCGCCAGCGCGAGCACGAACCGGTCCGCGGCGGCCGCCTCGGTCGCGAGCCGCTCGACCAGCCCGGTGCCACCGCGCCGATCCGTCTCGACCGCACCGATCCAGCGCAGGAACGGGCCGAGCGGCCACCAGAACATCTCGGTCTTCACCAGGACGCGCGGGTGGACGTCGTGCGCCCAGAACACCAGCACCGCGAGCACGAAGTCCCAGTTCGAGGTGTGCGGCGCGCCGACCACGATGCCGCGCTGCGGGAACGTGCCGACCAGGCGGAAGCCGACGCGCCCGAGAGCCCAGCGAGCGAACCGGGCGTGCCGGCTGCGACCGGCGACCGGGGGGTCGGTCTTCTCGTCGGCCATGCGCGCTCCTCGTTCGGTCCTCAGCATTGCGCCGTTCGATGGAACGACCACTCCGGCAGCGGGTGAAAAGGCCCCCAGAACCCTCGATCAGCCCACGACCCGGCTCGCGGGCTCAACCTACCGTCGTCGAGAGCCGATCTTCGTCTCGCGAGGCGCCACCCACGTCCCGTGCACCCGACCCAGGGCTCCGCCATGGCCCGACGAGGAGATCACGATGGCCCGCAGCACCCGGCGCACGTCCCTCAGCGGGACCGGTCGCCTCTCGCTGTCCGGGCGCTTCGTGCTCATCTCGCTGGTCGGCATCGTGCTCGTCGCGGTGAGCGTCGTGGTCGCTGCGGCGCAGGTGATGCGCCAGCAGTCGATCGACGACGGCGTGCGCACCGCGCAGACCGCGGCGGGCTGGGTCTCGCCGCTCGTACCGCTGCACGCGCTGGAGTCCGGCGTGCTCGCCGACGAGGACCGCGCCGCCCTGGACGCGGCCACCGCAGGCCTGGCCGACACCATGCTCGGGCTCCGGTTGTGGACCGTGGACGGGGCCCTGATCTACGACAGCGAGTCCGACTCGCTCGCCGGGTTCCCCAGCGGCACCCAGCTCGAGCAGGCCGTGATCGCCGGTGAGCCGTCCGCACGGATCCGGTACCACCTCGCCGGGGCCGACGAGGGCCAGGTGGGCGCGAGCTCGACCGCGATGGACGTCTACGTGCCGCTCCGGCTCGGTGGCACCGTCGCCGGCGCGCTCGAGGTGGTGCTCGATCACACCACGGCCGCCGCGACCCAGGCGCAGGCCGTGCGGACGATCGCACTCGCCGCAGGCCTCGGGCTGCTGGTGCTCTGGCTGGTGCTCTACCGCACGGTGCACCGCGCGTCGGAGAACCTCCAGCGGTCCGCGATGGACAACGCGCGGATGGCGCTGCTGGACTCGCTGACCGGGCTGCCGAACCGGCGGATGCTGCTCGACCGTCTGCGCCGCGCGGTCGTGGCGTGCGAGGCCGGCGGGCCTGGCGTCGGCATCCTGCTGCTCGACGTCGACCGGTTCAAGGAGATCAACGACACCCTGGGCCACGACCGCGGCGACGACCTCCTCGAGCAGGTGGCCCAGCGCCTGCAGGCCGCGTTCCGCGGTCGCGACCTGGTCGCCAGGCTCGGCGGCGACGAGTTCGCCGTGCTGCTCGCGGTGGACAACGTCGACGACGCCGAGCGCCTCGCTCACCGGGCCCGCTCGGTGTTCGTCGAGCCGTTCGCGCTCGGCGACCTCACGGTGCACGTCGCGACCTCGATCGGGGTCGCGATGATCCCCGACCACGCGGACGACGCGAGCGGCCTGATGCGCAAGGCCGACATCGCGATGTACACGGCCAAGCAGCACCGCCTCGGGGTGTCGGTCTACGACGTGGCCGAGGACGGCTCGAGCCCGTCCCGCCTGGTGCTCCAGGGTGAGCTCCACGAGGCGCTGGCCACGGGCGAGCTGGCCGTGCACTACCAGCCCAAGATCGACCTCGTCACCGGCCGGACGGCGGGTCTCGAGGCGCTCGTGCGGTGGCGCCACCCGGCGCGCGGCTGGGTGCCGCCGACGGTGTTCATCCCGCTCGCCGAGCAGTCCGGCCTGATCAACGACGTGACCGACGTGGTGCTGCGCTCCGTGGTGGAGCAGCTCGCCCGGTGGGCACCCGCCGACCGGGTGCCGATCGCGGTGAACCTCTCGGCGCACACCGTCGTCTCACCGAGCATCGTCGACACCGTCTGCAGCCTGCTCGCCGAGCACGACGTTGATCCCGAGCACCTGCAGGTCGAGATCACCGAGACCGCCCTGGTGGCCGACCCGACCCGGGTCGTCCCGGTGCTGCGCGCGCTGGACGAGTCCGGCGTCCGGGTCGCGATCGACGACTTCGGCATCGGCCAGACCTCGATCGCCCAGCTGCGCGACCTCCCGGTCGACGTGCTGAAGATCGACCAGCTGTTCGTCGCCGACCTCGCCGACCCGCACGACGGCGAGCGCGCGCGGTCCGTGATCAAGGCGATGGTCGACCTCGCGCACTCGTTCGGTCTCCAGGTGGTCGCCGAGGGCGTCGAGGACGGCGCCACGGCGGCGACCCTCCGATCCCTCGACGTCGACCAGGCACAGGGTTTCTGGTACTCGCGGGCGGTGCCCGCCGAGGACGTCGTGATCTCCCGGGGCGAGGTGCATGCCTGACACCCCACTCCTGACGCAGCATCCCCACGCCCGGCCCGACCCCGATCCCCTGCACCACCGAGCCGCACCACCCGACCGGCCCCCGGTCACCGCACCACCACCCGGCCCCCCACCGGGTCCCGACGGAGCGGCACCCGCCGCCTAGGAGTCACCATGGACGATCTCATCCGCGAGATGATCGCGCCGCAACGACGCAGCGACCTCGACCGTGGCCGCCGCACCCGCCTCGTGGCCACGGCCACGACCGTCGGCCTGGCCGCGATCGGCCTGACGACGCTGACGACCGGTGCCCTCTTCACCGATGCCGACACCACCGGGAGCGCGAACTTCACCACCGGCACCGTCGACATCTCCGCCACCCACTCGGCGACGCAGACGCTCGGCGCCCTGAACCTCGCGCCCGGCGACGTCGCCTACGGCGTGGTGCCGGTGAGCAACGACGGGACGCTCGAGCTGCGCTACGCGCTCTCCGCGCAGGGCAGCAACGACGACCCCGCCGTCGACCTCGCGGGCCAGTTCGAGCTCACCGTCTACGCGGGCGTCGCCGCGGCGAGCTGCAACGCCGCCGGCGTGGCGGCCGCCACGAGCTGGTCGATGAGCGGCGTGCCGACCACGCTGACGCCGCTGATCGGTAGCTCGGCGACCGGGCAGGACACCGACGACCGCGTGCTGGCCGCCAAGACCGCCGAGGACCTGTGCGTGTCCGTCGGCCTCCCGCTGTCCACCGGCAACGAGTTCCAGGGCGCGACCGCCTCGATCGACCTGCAGGTCGATGCCGAGCAGACCGTGAACAACCCCTGACCGATGGCCCTGGCCCTCACCGCCGAGGCTCCGGCGAGCGTGCTCGCCGGAGCTCTCGGCCGTGCTTGGGCCGCCGTGCGCGGGACCGTCGCCGGGGCGGCACTGCCCTGGCGCGCGTGGTTCCGCGTCACCGCAGCCGACCTCTCGTTCGCGACGGTGCTGGCCGCAGCACCCTGGCGGGCCTGGTTCGGCGTCACCGCCACCGGCGTCCGCGAGGCCGCGGTGCTCGCCGCCGCGCCATGGCGCGCCTGGGCGTCGATGGTCGGCGCACCGACCTGGACGGCCGCGGAGGTCGCCCTGACGACCCGCTCCGGCGACGCTCCGGAACGCGCGGCCCGGGCGCTCGGCTCGGCGCTGGCCACCACCGGCGCACGGGTCACCGGCGCCATGGCCGAGCACGCCGACCGGCCGCGCAGGCGCCGTCGAGCACCGAGCCCGCGCCAGGTGTTCAAGGTGCTCGTCTGGACGGTCGTGCTGACCTTCGTCGGTGCGTTCGCGACCAGCCTCGCGCTCCCGTACTGGTACCAGCTGCACGGCCAGCGGCTGCTCGTGGTGACGTCCGGCTCGATGTCGCCGTTCGTCGAGGCCGGGGACGTGGCCGTGCTGCAGCTCATCGACGACCCGAGCCAGCTGGCGGTCGGCCAGGTCGCGACGTTCTACCCGCCCGGCAGCAACCACCTCGTCACGCACCGGATCGTCGACCTGCAGATGTACCCGGTGATGGTGCAGAACACGCTGACCGGCCGGATGGAGGCCCAGCTCGACACGAGCGGCAGCCCGATCATGCGGCCGTACATCTTCACCAAGGGCGACGCGAACGAGACCCGCGACCCCAACGCGACACCGCTCAGCGGTGTGCGGGGCGTCGTGGTGGACGCGAAGGCCGACTGGGGCCGGTGGCTCGGCTGGGCGCAGTCCAAGGTGGGTCGGCTCGCTCTCCTCGCCCCACCGTTGCTGCTGCTCGCGACGCTCGAGCTCGTCGACTCGCTCGCCGAGCGACGCCGGGCTCCCGCGCGCCGGCCCGCACCGCGACGGGAGGTGGACGATGCGCTCGGCGCGTTCTGAGCGTCTGACGCGCCTCGCCGTCGCCGCCGCGGCGGCGCTGCTCGGCGTCGCGGTCGGCCTCGCTCTGCCGCGGGTCGGGTCGACGGCCGCCGCGTACGTGGACAGCGCCGCGGTGAGCACGCCGGTCTCGGTCCGGCCCTGCTCCGGCACGTGGTCGTCCACGGTCGCGTCGCTGGGTCCGATCCGCCACCTGGACTTCGCCGCGGCGTCGGCCCTGCCCGGCGACGTGGCCGCGCCCGGGCTGCTGACCTGCGACGACAGCGGCGCCCTCACGCTGCACGGCAGCCTCGAGGAGTCCTGGGCCGACCCTGCGGGTGCCCTCACCTCGACCGGCGCGCTGAGCGTGACGGTCTGGACGTCGTTCACCGACACGGCGACGCCCGGCGACCTGCTGTGGCTCACCCAGGCCGACGGCTACGGGCTGGGCCTGGGTGTCTCCGGCGGCCTGCTCCAGGTGGTCGAGGTGCCCCCGGGCGGCGGGCCGCCGACGGTGCTGGTGCAGACCGGCGCGCCGGGTTCCGCCCCGCACCTGGTGACGATGACCCGGTCCGACGCCGCACTGACGGTCTACCTGGACGCCACCCCGGTGGGCTCCGCGACGCTCTCCGCGACCAGCGTGAGCGACGTGTCGCTGGTGCTCGGCGCACCGGCCGGCAGCGGTGACGCGTCGGCGCACGCGGTCCTGGACGAGGTCGTCGTGGTCCCGGTGACGCTCGACGCCGGCCAGGTCGCGACGCTCGCCGGGTCGAACGTCTGGTGACCGCGCCCGACGACACGCTGGGACCTGTGCCTCAGGCCCACGGGCGCGACAGCGACCAGGGTTGAGCCATGAAGGCGTTGGTGGTCTACGAGTCGATGTTCGGCAGCACCCGGACGATCGCAGACACGATCGGTTCGGCCCTGTCCCAGCGCGGCAGCGTCCGCGTCGTGGAGGTGGGCACCCTCGCGGCCGAACCCGGTGGCGCCGTGGTCACGCACGACGTCGACCTGCTCGTGGTCGGCGGGCCCACGCACACGTTCGGCATGTCCCGACCGGCCACCCGCGCCGAGGCGGTCCGCAAGCACGGCTCGGTGATCTCGACCGGGATCGGCATCCGCGAGTGGCTGGACGCCGTGCGCCTGCCCGCCGACATCCACGGCGCCGCGTTCGACACCCGGGTCGGCACCATGCGGCTGGCCAGCGGGGCGGCCGCGAAGGGCATCGACAAGTGGCTCCGTCGGATGGGCGTCGACATCGTCGGCGGGCCGACGTCGTTCCTGGTCAAGGGCATGACCGGCGGCCTGATGGACGGCCAGCTGGCGAAGGCCAAGGAGTGGGGCGCGCAGCTCGCGCTCGCCGTCGAGTGACACCCGGGACCTGAGCCCCTGGCCCATCGGCACCGGGGAGCGGACGGTGGAGCCGTGACCGTTCTGGTGATCTACGAGTCCATGTGGGGTGCGACCAAGGCCGTCGCCGAGGCGATCGGAGCCGGCCTGGGCGAGGCGGACGTCCGGGTCGTGGACGTCGGCGAGGCCGAACCGGTGGTGCCCGGCGACGTCGACCTGCTCGTGGTCGGTGGACCGACGCACGCGTTCGGGATGACCCGGGCCTCGACGCGGGCGAACGCAGCCAAGGACCACCCCCCGGTCCTGTCCCCGACCGGGGTGCGGGAGTGGCTCGAGACGGCGAAGCTGCCGGCCGGGCTCGCCTGCGCAGCGTTCGACACGAAGGTCGTCACCCCGGACCTGCCCGGGTCCGCCGGCAAGGGCATCGACAAGTCCCTGCGGCGACTGGGCGGACACCCGGTCGCGAAGCCGACGACCTTCCGGGTGCACGGCAAGTGGGACGGGCTCGCCGAGGGCGAGGCCGAGCGGGCCCGTGCGTGGGGCGCCGAGCTCGCGGCCACCCTGAGCTGAGCGTCAGGCCGCGCCGGCCGGCGCCCTGGCGCCGGCTCAGCCGGCGAGCGCGTCCACCAGGCGCGCCACGGCCGACTCGAGGCCCCAGCGCCCGGCGAGCGCGACCAGGCCGTCGGGGTCGACCGGGGTGCGCGGCAGCTCGTCGTCGACCTCGCCGAGCGGCAGGTCGCGCAGCACGCGCACGACCCCCGGGGCCACCGCGAGGTAGTCGGCCGCGCCGCGCAGCCGACCGGCCTGGGTCGCGGTGAGGCCGGGGTCGCCGGCCTCGAGCGCGCCCAGGACCCCCGCGAGCGAGCCGTACCGCCGGATCATCGCCGCGGCGGTCTTCTCACCGACCCCGGGCACCCCCGGCAGGCCGTCGCTCGGGTCCCCCCGAAGTGTGGCCATGTCGGCGTAGGCGTCGCCGCTCGCGACGTCGTAGGTCGCAGCAAGGTGGGCCTGGTCGACCACGAGCGGCTCGCCACCGCCCTTGACCGGGTACAGCACCCGGACCGGGCCGGTGTCGTCGACGAGCTGGAACAGGTCGCGGTCGCCGGTCATGATCTCGACCGGCAGCCGCTCGCCGTCCGGGCGGGACCGCTCGCGGCTCGCCAGCGTGCCGATCACGTCGTCGGCCTCGGCCCCGGCCGCGCCGACCCGCGCGATCCCGAAGGCCGCGAGCACATCCTTGATCACGTCCACCTGCGGGACCAGCAGGTCCGGGACCTCCTCGCCCCCGTCGGCGGCGACCCGGTGGGCCTTGTAGGACGCGATCGCGTCCACCCGGAACTGCGGCCGCCAGTCGTCGTCCCAGCAGGCCACCAGACGGCTCGGCCGCCGGGCGAGGACCAGCCGGCTGATCGCGTCCAGGAACCCCCGCGCCGCGTTCACCGGCGACCCGTCGGGCGCCCGCACCGAGTCGGGCACGCCGTAGAAGGCTCGGAAGTACATGGACGCGCTGTCCAGCAGCAGAAGCGGAGCCCGGTCGGTCGCCATGGGTGGAGTGTGCCAGGCGGGTCCCACGGGCTCACGGCAGGAGCGCCACCGCCGCGACGTCGCCGCCGGTGTGCGGGGCGATCTGACGATCGCGCGGGAGCTGTCCCCGGCGGGGTGATCGGCCGCCGGAGCCGAGGGCCAGCCCTGCCCGGGCTCTCAGCCGCCCGTCCAGGGGTCGGCCGAGTCCCACCAGACCGGGTGCCGCTCGGCCTCGCCCAGCACCACGTCGAGCAGCTCCGCGGCGCGCGCCAGGGCCGCGTCGAGCGGCAGGCGGCCGAGCGGGCCGACCGGGCCGATCGCGTCGAGGTCGCGCGGCTCGTAGTCCACGGCGCCGGACACCAGGACCGACGCCGACGGCCCGAGGTCACCCGGGTCGCGCGGCCGGTCCAGTCCCACGGCCTCGGGCGCGAGGTCGTCCCGGTCGACGGAGCGCAGCAGCCGGTCCAGACCCTGCGAGTCGAGGCGGACCTGGTCGAGGTACGCCGCGCCGTCGGCCTCGAGCCCGACGACCACGACGAGGTCGTGGCACTCCCAGGGCTCCGGCTCCGGGCCGTCCGCGGCCCGGACGGCGAGCCCGCCGAACCGGTCGCGGATCACCCGAGCCGGCGCACAGAACGTGATCTCGACCTCGCGCCCGGACCGGCCGACCTGCCCGGCGGCGAACCCGCGCGGCACGAGCACCGGGTCGAGCACACGACGGACGGCGGCCCCGGGGTCGGCCAGGGCCGCGGGCAGGTCCATGCCTGCAGTGTGCCGCTCAGCTCAGGCGTGCACCTTCGCCGGCACGCCCGTGGAGTCCTCGATCTGCTCCTCGGCGGTGTCCAGCAGCCGGTCGGCCAACCGCCGCAGCGCCCGGGCGACCGCCACCTCCTCGCCGACGACCTCGATCGAGGCGTCCTCGGGGTTGCGACGCGCACGGCCCACCGCGCCGAGGTGGTCGGGGTTGCCGGCCACCAGCACCGCCTGGGCCGTCGTCTCCGCTCCCTCGTGGCTCAGCGTGACCTGCACGCGCCAGGTGCTCGCGAGCGCCTCCGGCGTCACGCCGCGCGTCGCGTCACCTCCGTGCTCGACGTGCGCGTCCGGCCCGGGGTAGACCAGCGACTCCTCCCCCGTGTCGTGCCAGCGCACCGTGTAGGGCGGCGAGCCGTCCGGGTGGCGCACGGCGACCACTGTGCCGTCCCGCACCGTCCCGTCGACCACGCTCGACGCCAGGACCAACCGGTCTCCCACCGACGCCTTCATCGCCGTCATCTCCTCGCAGGGTCCGACATCTCATCATGACCCGCCGGCGATCGGTCGCGGCAAGGGCCCTTCGACCTCCGAGACAGGACCGTCCACCAGCCGACCCGCGCACGGGCCACGAGACCTGGCGTCAGCCCTGCGAGCGCGAGATCCCGCTGTACGTGTGCTTGCCGCCGAGCAGCATGTTCACGCCGGTGAGGTTGAAGATCAGCACGGCGAAGCCGGCGATCGAGAACCAGGCGACGGCTCGCGCGGACCAGCCGCGCGTGGTGCGCGCGTGCAGGTAGGCCGCGTAGACCACCCACACGATGAAGCTCCAGACCTCCTTGGGGTCCCAGCCCCAGAACCGCGACCAGGCGTGCTCGGCCCAGACCGCGCCGGCCATCACCGTGAAGGTCCACAGCACGAAGCCGACCGCGTTGAGCCGGAACGCGAGCGCCTCGAGCGAGCGCACCGACGGCAGCTGGCCGAGCAGCCGGAACCGCGGGTGCGCCAGGCGCGGCGACCCCTGCTCCCAGGCGTCCTTGAGCAGCTGCAGCACGCTCGCGCTCACCGCGACCGTGAAGACGCCCGTCGCGATCACCGCGATGGTGACGTGGATGACCAGCCAGTAGCTCTGCAGCGCGGGCTCCACACCCTGGGCGGGCATGTAGAAGGCGGTCAGCCCGAGACCGAGCGCCACCACCGAGAAGCCCAGCACCCCCGCACCGAGGAACCGCACGTCGCGTCGCAGGCACAGGATGCGGAAGGTCAGGACGGCCACGAACGTGCCGACCACGAGGAACTCGTAGAGGTTCGCCCACGGGATCCGCTCGGCCGCGAGGCCCCGCAGCACGATGCCGGCCAGCTGGAGCCCGAGCCCGAGGGTGGTCAAGGACATCGCGATGCCGAGCGCCTTGCCGGGGCGGTACTCGGGCAGCTCGTCGGCGACGTCCGGGCCGTCGGGCGCGTCGTCGGCGGCCTCCGGGTCGGCCGGACCGTCGGCGGCGTCGTTCTCGAGGCCGTCGAGATCGGCGTCCGCCTCGGCCACGTCCGCGGACGCCTCACCGCCGGACACCAACGCCCCGGCCAGCACCGGGGTGGTGTGGCGGACCCGCTTGGTGCTCGCGACCTCGGCCCGACGTGCGAGGTCCGCGGCGAACGCGCCGAACGCGATCGCGTAGGCCGTGGTGGCCCCCCACACGACGATGGTGCTCAGCTCACCGAGGTTCATCCACGTCCTCCGAGTCGTGCGCCGCCGTCGGCGCCGCGTCAGGGTCCGGCTGCGACCACGGCCCGAGCTCACGGACCGCGTCGAGCACGCGCTCGACCTCACCGGCCAGCCCGCCGTCGTCCGCGCGGGCCAGCGCGGCGGCCTCAACTGTACGTCGCTCACCGTCGGACGCCACCCGGAGCCAGACCCGCCGCCGCGGCGTGAACAGCGACACCGCGAGCCCGACCAGCGCGGTCAGCGCGAACGCGAGGACCCAGCCCAGCGACGGGTCGTACCGCATGTCGAGAGCGACGTACCGGGGCAGCCCGTCGAAGCTCAGCGTGCCGAGCCCGCCGGGCAGCTCGACCTCCTCGCCGAGCGGCACGACGACGGTGACCGGCGTCCCGTCGGCGTCGCTGACCTGGGCCATCCCGGCCGTGTCGAGCTGGTACACGTTCTGCGGGACCCCGGAGTCCAGACCGAGGTCGCCGCGCCACACCTGGAGCACCAGGACCGGGTTGCCGGGCTGCGGGTACGCCGAGTACGCCGAGTCCTCGGTGATCACCGCCGTCGGCAGCAGGTAGCCGACCAGGCCGATCTGGTCCCCGGACGTCACGTCGGGCACCTTGACCACGCCGCGGGACCGGTACGACGCGTCCTGCGGCAGGAACGGGACGGGCCCCTCGAACGCGACGTTGCCGTCCGAGTCGCGCACCGTGAGCTGCGGCGCGTAGCCGTTGCCGGCGAGGTAGATCTTGGCGCCGCCGGCGTCCAGCGGGCGGTTGACCCGGATCGTGGTGTCCCGCGTCGCCTGGTCGGGCTCGGTCACCGAGACCGCGGCCTCGAAGAAGGTCGGCCGCCCGGCGGAGTCGAAGCTCGCGGTGAACGAGTTCAGCTCGACCGTGAACGGCACGAGGCTCGCGGTGTCCACCCCGCTGCCGGCGTCGAAGGTGTCGTACGCGCTCGGCGTGTTGGCGAAGCCGCGGCCCTCCACGACCAGCACCTGCCCGCGGTAGTGCAGCAGCTGACCGGTCGCGACCGAGATCAGCAGCCCGACCAGTGCGAGGTGGAAGACGATGTTGCCGGTCTCGCGGAAGTACCCGCGCTCGGCGGACAGCGTTCGCGCACCACCCGGCTCCTCGCCCGGCTCGACCCGGAACCGGCGCCCGCCGCGCAGCGCGCGGTGCGCCGCTGCGAGCACCTCGTCGGTGCCCGCCTCGGTGCTGAGCGTCTCGTGCACCTCGAAGCGGTCGAACCGGCGCGGCGCGCGCGGCGGGCGCGCCCGCCAGGCCCGGGCGTGCGCGCCGATCCGCGGCAGGATGCAGCCGACCAGGGACACGAACAGCAGCAGGTAGACCGCGGAGAACCACACCGAGCCGTACACGTCGAAGAACCCGAGCCGGTCGAGCAGCGGACCCCAGTCCGGGTTGTCGGCGAGGTAGCGCGCCACGGCCGCGGCGTCCTGCGGGCGCTGCGGCAGGATCGAGCCGGGCACCGCGACCACCGCGAGCAGCATCAGGAGCATCAGCGCGACGCGCATGCTGGTCAGCTGGCGCCACACCCAGCGGATCGCGCCGCGCAGCCCGAGCCGGGGCAGCGTCGGCGGTGAGGCCGGCGGGGAGGTCGTCGTCGCCATCACACCACCGGCTCGAATCCGCCGATCAGGCTCTGCAGCGACTCGGTCACCATGCCCCACAGCCCGGTCACCAGGGCGATCCCGATCAGCACGAGCAGCCCGCCGCCGATCCGCATCACCGCCACCCGGTGGGTGCGGAGCACCCCGAGCACGCGCTGCGAGCGCTCCAGACCCAGCGCGACGAGCAGGAACGGCAGACCGAGCCCCACGCAGTACGCGACCGAGAGCACCGCACCGCGGCCCCCGGAGGCCTGGTCGAGCGCGAGCGTGTACACCGCGACCAGGGTCGGTCCGATGCACGGCACCCAGCCGAGGCCGAACACCAGGCCGAGCAGCGGCGCACCCCACAGTCCGGCGGTGGGCGCGACGTGCAGGCGCCGCTCGCGCTGGGCGATCGGCAGCCAGCCCGCGAACACCAGGCCCATCACGATCACGACCACGCCGAGCACCATGGTGATGGTGTCGGCGTACCGCAGCAGGGCCTGGCCGACCGAGCCGGCCAGCACGCCGAGGACCACGAAGACGACCGTGAAGCCGGCCACGAAGAGCGCGACGCCGAGCAGCAGCCTGCTTCGCCGGACCTCGGTGAGCGTGCCCCCGGTGCGCCCCGTGCCGCCGCCGGCACCGCCGGCCCCCGAGCCGTCCGCTCCCGAGGTCCCGTTCCGCGCCGGCGCCGCAGCACCGCTCGCCGCCATGCCGCTGACGAAGCCCAGGTAGCCCGGGACGAGGGGCAGCACGCACGGCGACGCGAACGAGACGAGCCCCGCCACCACGGCGAGCGGCACGGCGAGCAGCATCGAGCCGCTCAGCACGGTCTGGGCGACGGTGTCGCCCACCGAGGCTCCGACCGGACCTGCGAACCAGCCGGCGAGCGGACCCGGGACGACCACCGCAGCGTTCACGCCTGCTCGGCCATCAGGTCGTCGATCAGCGAGCGCAGCGTGCTGGGGTCGGCCATCCCGAGGATCCGCGCGGCGACCCGCCCCTGCCGGTCGAGCAGCACCGTGGTGGGCACGGCCTGCAGCGGCACGGTGCCCTGCATCGCGGCGACGGCCTTGCCGTCCGAGCCCGGGATCGACCCGTACGGCAGGGCGAAGGTCCGCTCGAACGCCTGCGCGGTGCCCGCGTCGTCGGAGACGTTGATGCCGACCGCCTGGAGGCCCTCAGCCTGGTACTCGCCGACGATCTCGGCCAGGTCCGGGGCCTCGGCCCGGCACGGCGGGCAGTTCGCGAACCAGGTGTTCACCAGCACCACGTCACCGCGCCACGCAGCGAGGTCGACCTCGTCCCCGGCGAACGTCTCGGCGGTGAGCTCGATCGGGCCGGGGCGCTCGTCCGGCTGCCAGGTGGTCACCGAGCGGTCGACGGTCGTGGTGCCGCTGTCGCCGGCCGAGCCGGTCTCGTCGTAGAGCGGCGACCCGCTGCACGACGCGAGCGCGATCACCATCGCAGCCGCCACCGCGACGGCGAGCACGAACATCAGGGGGCGCAGCACCCCGTGCATCCGGCGCATCAGGCCCCCGGGACCTGTCGGCCGCGGACCACCAGGTGACCCGCGGGTTCGGTGTAGTCGATGCCGACCAGCCGGTCGCCGTCCCAGCGCAGGCTGGTCAGCGAGGCGACCGAGCACTCGCGGCGGCGCGGGTCGTGCCACAGGCGCCGGCCCTCGAGCGACTGGCGGGTCACCCAGATCGGCAGCTGGTGGCTCACCACGACGGCCTCGTGCCCCTCGGCGGCCTCGCGGGCGCCGGCCACGGCGGCGAGCATCCGCTCGACCTGCTCGGTGTAGGGCTCGCCCCACGAGGGCCGGAACGGGTTCCACAGGAACCGCCAGTGCGTGGGCCGACGCAGCGAGCCGTCTCCCACGCCGAACGTGAGGCCCTCGAAGTGGTTCGCGGCCTCGATCAGCCGCGCGTCCTCGGCGACCGGCAGGTCGAAGGCGTCGGCGATCGGCCGGGCGGTCTCCTGCGCGCGGGTCAGCGGCGAAGCGACCACGTGGACGACGTCGCGCCGTTCGGTGCCGTCCTCGCCCGCCAGGTGGCCGGCCACGGCGTCGGCCATCGCGCGGCCGCGGTCGGAGAGGTGGTAGCCGGGCAGCCGGCCGTAGAGCACGCCGGCCGGGTTGTGCACCTCACCGTGGCGCAGCAGATGGACGGTGGTCAGCGGCATGGGGTCCAGTGTGACCTACCGTCCTGTGTGGCGCGGCCCGGGACGACCGGCTGTGACCGATCGCTCACACGGCGTCGACGTCGGGCGCCACGTGCTGCATCGCCTCGCCCAGCGCGCGCATCTGGTCGTCGGTGAGCCGGTCGACCAGGTGCTCGCGGACCGCGCGCACGTGGCCCGGGGCGGCTTCGACCAGCGCGGCCATCCCCTGGTCGGTGAGCACGGCGTTGATGCCACGGCCGTCGGACGCGCAGGCCCGGCGCTCGACCAGGCCACGGCGCTCCATCCGCGCGACGGTGTGCGTGACCCGGCTGCGGGAGTGCACCAACGAGGAGGCGAGCTCGGCCATCCGCATGGTGCGCCCCTCGGCCTCGGAGAGCCGGACCATCACCTCGTACTCGTTGAGCGAGAGCCCGGAGTCGGTCTCCAGCTGCCGCGACAGCGCCTCGGTCAGCCGCGCGGTCCCCTGGAGGTAGGACCGCCACCACTGCTGCTGCTCGGCGGTGAGCCAGCGCACGTCGGTCTCGGTGACGGACATCGGTGTCTCCTTCTCACGGCCGGCGACCGGTGGCCGCCGCTTGCGTTCCGCGACCCAGTGTAGTAGAAAGTTGAACGACACGGGTAATTGAATCTTCCACATTCCAAGGAGAACCCCATGACGACCCTCACCACCGCCGCCCCGGCCGGCACCTGGAGCATCGAGACCAGCCACTCGCACGCCTCGTTCACCGTCCGCCACGCGGGCATCGCCAAGGTCCGCGGCTCCATCGCGATCACCGAGGGAACGATCGTGCTCGGCGACGACGTGACCACCTCGACCGTGACCGCGACCCTGGACCCGGCGACCGTGGACACCCGCGACGCCAACCGCGACGGCCACCTGGTCAGCGCCGACTTCTTCGACGTGGCGACCTACCCGACGTGGACCTTCGCCTCGACCTCGGTCGAGGAGGGCGGCTCCGGCCTGCTCGTGCACGGCGACCTCACGATCCACGGCGTGACCCGTCCGGCCACCCTGGACGTCGAGCTCAACGGCGCGGCCACCGACCCGTTCGGCACCTCGCGCGTCGGTTTCTCGGCGACCACCACGATCTCGCGCAAGGACTTCGGTCTGACCTGGAACGCCGCGCTGGAGACCGGTGGCGTGCTGGTCAGCGACACCGTGCAGATCGCGCTCGAGATCGAGGGCGCCAAGTCCGAGTGATCCCGCGGGCCCGATCGGCCCGCCCTGTACGACCCTCCCGCGACGCGGCGCCGGCTCAGTCCGGCGCCGCGGCCGGCATGGTGCGGCGGCGTTCGGGGAAGGCGTGGATCG
>NZ_JAOVZU010000006.1:0-16914 GCF_025717005.1 Actinotalea endophytica | reverse complement strand
CCCCCCCGCCCCCCCCCCCCGCCCCCCCCCCCCCGCCCCCCCCCGCCCCCCCCCCCCCCCCCCGCGTCCGGCATGGTGCGGCGGCGTTCGTGGAAGGCGAGGATCTGCAGCTCGGTCGCGAGGTCCACGGCACGCACCTCGACGCCCTCGCGGGCCCGCAGCTCACGCGGCGCGAACGTGAGGATCGCGTGCACCCCCGCGTCGCACAGCCGGTCACACACGTCCTGCGCGACCTCCGCCGGCGTCGCGATCACGGCGAGCGCCACCCGCTCCCGTCGGACCACCACGGCCAGGTCGGCCTCGCGCTCGACCCGCAGCCCGGCCACCGTGGTGCCGACCACGGCCGGGTCGGCGTCGACCAGCGCCGCGACCCGGAAGCCCAGCCGACCCCCGGCCATGTAGCTCGCGAGCGCGTGCCCCAGGTTGCCGATCCCGACGATGATCACCGGCAGGTCCGCCGCGAGCCCGAGCGCCGACGCGACCTGCTCGCGCAGCCGGGCGACGTCGTAGCCGACCCCGCGGACGCCGTTCGGGCCGAGGTGCGACAGGTCCCGGCGCAGCTGTGCCGACCCGACCCCGGTCATCGCAGCCAGCTGCTCGGAGGACGCCGTGGCGACCTCACCGACGAGCTCGTCGAGCGCGCGCAGGTAGCGGGGAAGCCGGGCGACGGTCGCCGGCGGCACCGGCCGCGGCACCTGCTCGCTCATCGCGACCCGCCCTCCCGTGCGAGTGCCCGGCGCAGGGTGTCGGGCGCGACCCGCCAGTAGGCGACCAGGGCGCCGTCGACGGTGACCGCGGGCACCTTGTCCCCGAAGGCGGCGACCAGCGTCGCGGCGTCACCCGCCCAGGTGGGAGGCGCGTCGACGTCGACCTCGGCCCAGGCCGTCCCGGACTCCGCAGCGACCGCGCGCACGACCTCGGCGGCCGGTTCGCACAGGTGGCAACCGGCCCGGGTGTGCAGCACCAGACGTGGCGCGGCGCCGGGCGTCGTCATGGGCCCAGCCTAGGTCGCGCTGGTCACATCCTCCGGGGCGCGCCGCAGGAGCCGGGCCACGACGCCACGGATGGCCCGCCACTGCTCGGCCATGCCACCGTGCCCGGGATCCCGCAGAGCACGCAGCCGCATGCCGTCGATCATCAGGCGGAGCAGGTGGGCGACCGCGTCGGGGTCGTCGAACTCCCGCTCGATCGCGGGGCGCAGGAGGTCGAACTGCCGCTCGGCGCGCGCCGCGAAGTAGTCGTGCGCGGGGTGGGCGGGGTCGAGCGCCTCGGTCTCGAGGCGGTCGAACTGCGCCGTCTCGGACGATCGCGCGTCGTAGTAGGCGAGGGTCGCGTCGATCACGTCGAGCAGGCTCGCGCCCTGCTCGAGCGGCACCAGCAGAGCGGGGTAGTCCTCCTCGTCGCGGCTGTCCAGCACGGCCTCGAGGAGCGATGGCATGTCGGGGAAGTAGTGCATCAGGCCGGGCGCGGACATCCCGCACCGGCGCGCCACCTCGCGCAGGCTCAGGGCGCTGTAGCCCTCGGTGCTGATGACGTCGCGCGCGATCGAGACGATCTCCGCTCGGCGCACCTCCGGTGCCAGCCGTCTGGCCATGCCTCCACCTCTGTCGCGCGGGCCCTCAGGCTAGCGGACCCATCCCTATATGACATGCGTTAGATATGGTGTATCTTACGGGTGCCAGATACAAAGGAGTCTCCATGGCCAACCCGACCACCGCCTCCGACGTCACCGGAGAGCTCCCCCACGGCGCCCTCACGCCCGAGGCCACCGCCGCCAAGGAACGGATGCCGAAGCCGCTTCGACGGCTCTTCGGCTCGATCTTCCCCCTCAACCTCTCGGTCTACCTGATCGTCGGCGCGATCCCCGGCGTCCTCCTGCCGCTGCAGGTGCAGGGCATCGACGAGGCCAGCAAGGCCGCCAACCTCGCGTTCGTGCTCGGCATCGGCGCCATCGCGGCGATGATCGCGGGCCCGATCGCCGGCCTCGTCTCCGACCGCACCCGCAGCCGGTTCGGCCGGCGCGCGCCCTGGATGGTCGGCGGCGCGCTCGTCACCGGCCTCTCGCTCGTCGGGATGGGCTTCGCCAACGGCGTCGCCCAGCTCGTCATCGCCTGGACCATCGTCCAGGTCGCACTGAACTTCCTGATCAGCCCGCTCACCGCGATCATGCCGGACCGGGTCCCGAGCCCCGTGCGCGGGCTGTTCGCGACGCTGCTCGGCATCGGTGCGATGTTCGGCGCGCTCGGCGGCCAGGTCGTCGGCGCGGCGTTCGCCGAGCACATCCAGGCGGCCTACCTCGTGATCCCCGGGGTCACCGTGGTCATGGTCACGCTGTTCGTGGTGCTCAACCCCGACTCCTCGTCGAAGGACCGCGTCAACGAGCCGTTCTCGCTGCTGGTCTTCCTCAAGACGTTCTGGGTCAGCCCGATCAAGCACCCCGACTTCTTCTGGGGCTTCCTCGGCCGGCTCCTGCTGTTCACCGGCTACTTCGCCGTGACCGGGTACCAGCTCTACATCCTGCAGGACTACATCGGCCTCGGGGACCAGGCCGTCGGCGCGATCCCGGTGCTCGGCGGGCTGAGCCTGCTCGGCATGATCGTCAGCATGGCGCTCGCCGGTCCGCTGTCCGACCGGTTCCACCGGCGCAAGGTGTTCGTCATCATCGCCTCGCTCGTCATCGGCATCGCCATGATCGTCCCGCTGGTCGCCCCCAGCCTGGTCGGCATGATGATCTTCACGGTCGTCTGCGGGTTCGGCTTCGGTGCCTACATGGCCGTCGACGGCGCCCTGATGTCCGAGGTGCTGCCCTCCGACAGCACCTACGCCAAGGACCTCGGCGTGCTGAACATCGCGGCGACGCTCCCGCAGACCGTCGGCCCGTTCGTCAGCGGCGCGATCGTGGTGGCCGTCGGCTACCAGGCGCTCTTCCCGGTGGGGATCGTGCTCGCGGCACTCGGCGCCCTCGCCATCATCCCGATCAAGTCCGTGCGCTAGGAGACCGAGGCATGTCACTCCCGGTCATCCCTGCCGTCCAGACCGCCGGTCCCGGAGAGGGCGGGTTCCCCCTCTCCGGGGCCGGTCCCCTGGTCGTCACCGACCCCGCGCTCGCCCCGGTCGTCGCCGTGTTCCTCGACGACCTGCACGCCGACACCGGCCTGCGCCTCGACGTCGTCGTCGACGCCACGATCGACGCGACGGCCGTCCGGACGACCGCGGCCACGGCCGACCGCGCGATCGCCGGCGTGCCGCAGATCACGGTCGAGCTCGCCGTCGACGGCCTCGACGCCGTGGCTACGGCCGCCGGCCTGCGCGCCGACGG
Organism: Actinotalea endophytica; assembly: GCF_025717005.1. Classification (GTDB taxonomy): domain Bacteria; phylum Actinomycetota; class Actinomycetes; order Actinomycetales; family Cellulomonadaceae; genus Actinotalea. Next base: position 13,595 of record NZ_JAOVZU010000006.1, on the reverse strand, counting down.
CCGGCGGGACGCCGACGAGCGCCACGGCATCGACATCACGCCCGACCACGTCCGCGTCTGGGCAGCGCAGCCCGAAGGCGTCCACCGCGCGCTCACCACCCTGCGCCAGCTCATCGGCGCCGCGGTCTCGGAGTCGGCGGACCACCTGCCGTCCGTGCGCGTCGTCGACGGTCCGCGGTTCGCGTGGCGCGGTCTCTCGCTCGACGTCGTGCGCACGTTCCACGACGTCGAGACGGTGCGGCGGGTGATCGACATGTGCACGCTGCACAAGCTCAACGTGCTGCACCTGCACCTCACCGACAACGAGGGCTGGCGCTTCGAGGTGCCCGGCCGACCGCTGCTCACCGAGGTCGGTGCGGCCGGCGCGGCCTGGGGTCGCCCGGGCGGCTGGTACACGCCTGCGCAGATCGCCGAGCTGGTCGCCTACGCCGCGCGCCGCTTCGTCACCGTCGTCCCCGAGGTCGACCTCCCCGGGCACACCGGCGCGGTGCTGCACGCCTACCCCACGCTCGCGCCCGAGATCCTGGCCTCGTCCGGCGACGGCGGGTTCGGGCTGCCGGTCGCGTTCCTCGACCCCGCCCGGGACGAGACCTGGGACTTCGTCGGCGACGTGCTCGACGCCGTGATCGCCCAGTTCCCCGGGACCGCGTTCGTGCACGTCGGCGGCGACGAGGCGTTCGGCATGCCGGACGACGCCCACGCCGTCTTCGTCGACCGCGCCCGGGCGATGGTCGTCGAGCGCGGCCGACGCCCGATCGGCTGGCAGGAGGCGGCCCGCGGCGGCGTCGGCGACGGCGACGTCGTGCAGTACTGGATGGAGGGCGACCTCGACGGTGACCACCTGCCCGACGCGTTGGCCGCGATGGTGCCCGAGGACCTCTGGCCGATGATCCTCGCGAACATGGAGCGCGCCGCGGGCGACGTTCCGGCGGCCCTCGCCAAGGGAGCGCAGGTCCTGGTCTCGCCGACCGGCCCGCTCTACTTCGACCGGCCGCACGCCGCCGCCTCGACCGACCCGGCCCAGGAGTCCGCCCGAGCCCGGCTCGGCCTGCCGGTGTACCCGGCGACCTCCCTGCGCGACGGCGTCGAGTGGGACCCGGTCGAGATCGTCCCCGGCGCGGCGGACGAGGGTGTCCTCGCCGGGGTCGAGGCCGCGGTCTGGTGCGAGACCGTGACGGGCCGCGAGGACCTCGAGACGCTCCTCCTCCCACGGCTGGCCGGCGCGGCCGAGCGCGCCTGGGCACGTGGCACGACCCGATGGGACGACTACGCCCGCCGCCTGACCCGCCAGACCCCGACCTGGGACCGGCGCGGCTGGGCATGGTTCCGCTCGAGCGAGCTCGACCTGCCGACCCGCACGCAGGCCTAGTGCCACGACGGCCCGCGAGCGCGCGGGGGCAGGCGTCCGTGGTCGCGCGCGAGCGGCCCACCGGCACGTGGCTACAGTGGACGAGTGTCTGACGACGGCATGAACCCCGATGCCGCCGGGCCACCCGCGCCCTCGCGCGTCGCAGCCTTCTTCGACCTCGACAACACCCTGATCCGGGGCGCGAGCGCCTTCCACCTCGCGGTCGGGCTCCGCGCCCGCGGGCTGGTGCGCTGGCGCGATCTCGCCGAGTTCGCCGCCGCCCACACCCAGTACCTGTTGATGGGTGAGAACGCCCGCGAGATCGCGCACCTGAGGTCGCGCGCGCTGCGCCTGGTCGCCGGCCGGTCCGTGGCCGAGATGACCGGGATCGGCGAGGAGGTCTGGGACGAGGTGCTCTCGCTGCGCCTCTTCGACGGCACGCACGCGCTGCTCGCCGAGCACCTGGACGCGGGACACCAGGTGTGGATCGTCTCGGCGAGCCCGATCGAGATCGGCGGCATCATCGCCGCGCGGCTGGGCGCCACGGGCGCGCTCGGCACGGTCGCCGAGCACGTCGACGGCGTGTACACCGGCAGGCTGGTCGGCGGCATGCTGCACGGGTCGGCCAAGGCCGTCGCGGTGCACCACCTCGCCGACCGCGAGGGGCTCGACCTGCCGGACTGCTACGCCTACGGCGACTCCGCGCACGACGTCGCGCTGCTCGGGACGGTGGGGCACCCGGTGGCGATCAACCCGGACGGCCGCCTGCGCCGGCACGCGCGACGGGCCGGCTGGCCGGTGCGCGAGTTCCGCGGCCGTGGACGCGTCGCGACCCGCCACGGCGTGCACGCCGCGAGCTGGGCCGGGGCCGCGTGGGTGCTCGGCGTCACCGCGCGTGCCGTGCAGCGCCGGCTCAGCGGCGGGCCCGACTGAGGCGCCGGTCAGTCCCCGACCTGCGGCGTGCTCGTCACCGGCGCCTCGGTGACCGCCACGGGCCAGCCGTCGTCGGTCCAGCCGAGCTCGCGGATCGCGAGGTGCGGCGCCCCGCCGGTGGCGCCGTCGTAGTAGTGGAACGCGAGGTACTCCCCCCAGACCGACTCACCGCCGGGGCCGATCATGTCTCCGTCGGTGGACAGCAGGATCGTGCCGCCGTCCTCGAGCATCGACCGGCCGTCGGCGTCGACGTACGGCCCGGTGATGTCGCGCGACCGCCCCACCTCGACGCGGTAGGTGCTCGCCGTGGCGCGGCAGCAGAAGTCCTTGGAGACCAGCAGGTACCACCAGCCGTCCCGGTGCAGCAGCGACGCCCCCTCGATCGCGTTCGGCGGCGCGCCACGGTCGGCGATCGTCACCGGCGTCGCGCCGTCGGCGGGCAGGCCGCTCGGCCAGGACAGCTCGAGCAGCTGGATGCCGCCCCAGAACGAGCCGAAGGCCATCCACGGCGTGCCGTCGTCGTCGGTCACGACCGCGGGGTCGATCGCGTTCCAGTCGTCCTGGTCGGGGTCGGAGACCACCACCGGCCCCCGGTCGGCCCAGCCGTCCCCCGGGCCCGGCGCGTCGGCGGTCATCAGGCCGATCGCGGAGCGGTTCGACCCGAACGTGGACGCCGCGTAGTAGAGGTACCAGGTGCCGTCGTGCTCGACGACGTCGGGCGCCCAGAGGTTGGTCACGCCGGGGACGGTCTGCTCGATCCAGGCCGGCCTGGACCCGGGCGCCACCTCGCCCGCGTAGGTCCACTCCCGGCCGTCGTCGGAGTGCCGCACCTGGATCGCCCCACCGCCCACGACCGGGTCGCCGGTGGAGAAGACCCACCAGTCGCCGTCGTCGACCACCAGGGCGGGGTCGTGCGCGCGTAGGTCGCCGCTCAGCGGCAGGTCGACGGCCAGGTCGCGCGGGCCGTCGGCGCACCCTGCACCGAGGGCGCCGAGGAGAGTTGCGCCGAGTGCGGCACCGACGGCCCGCGCGACCTTCCTCACGGCTCGAGCCGGAGCATCGTCCAGGAGACCGGCGGGAGGTCGACCTGCAGGCGCCCGTCCACCACGCTCGCGGTGTCGTTCGGCCTGGGTGCCAGCGACGTGTCGTCGTCGACCGTGGACTTCGCGTACGGGTCCTCGGAGGCCATCGTGACCGCCTCGACCAGGTGCAGCCCTGCCGAGCCGTGCACCGCGACGTCGAGCGAGGTCGCCTCGTCGACCGAACGGTTGACGACGAACACGCTCATCGCGCCGCTCGCCTCGTCCCAGGTCGCGACCGCGTCGACCAGCGGGGTGTCGCCGAACTTCGCGGTGGTGTGCGACGGCGTGTCGAGCCGCACCTCGAGCACGTCGCCCACCGCGTAGCGCGAGGTCAGCGCGAACGGGTGGAACGTGGTCTGCTTCCAGATCCGGCCGCCCGGTTCGGTCATGATCGGCGCGATCACGTTCACGAGCTGGGCGAGGCTCGCGGCGTGCACCCGGTCCGAGTGCCGCAGCAGCGAGATGAGCAGGTTGCCCACCACGACCGCGTCCGCCACCGAGTAGTGGTCCTCGAGCAGCACCGGGGCCACCGGCCACGAGTCGGTCGGCGGCTTGGACGCAGCGCCGTCGAGGTACCAGACGTTCCACTCGTCGAACGAGATGTTGATCCGCTTCGTGTGCCGGCCCGCCGCGCGCACCGCGTCGGCCGTCGAGACCACCGACTCGACGAAGCGGTCCATGTCGATCGCCGAGCCGAGGAAGCTGGCCAGGTCGCCGTCGGTCTCCCAGTAGTAGGCGTGCGCGGAGATGTAGTCCACCTGCTCGTACGCCTCGGTGAGCACGACCCGCTCCCACTCGCCGAAGGTCGGCATCGAGGAGCTCGACGAGCCGCAGGCGACGAGCTCGAGGTCAGGCTGCATCTGACGCATGGCTCGTGCCGTCTCGGCGGCGAGCCGGCCGTACTCGGCCGGGGTCTTGTGGCCGGTCTGCCACGGACCGTCCATCTCGTTGCCGAGGCACCACATCCGCACGTCGTGCGGCTGCTCGGCGCCGTTCTTGCGCCGCAGGTCCGACCAGGTGGAACCGCCCGGGATGTTGCAGTACTCGAGCAGGTCCAGGGCCTCCGCGACGCCGCGCGTGCCGAGGTTGAGGGCCATCATCGGTTCGACGCCGGCCTTGGCGCACCAGCGCATGAACTCGTCCACACCGACCGTGTTCGGCTCGGTCGAGTGCCAGGCGAGATCGAGCCGGGTCGGCCGCTCGGACACCGGACCGATGCCGTCCTCCCAGCGGTAGCCGGACACGAAGTTGCCCCCGGGGTAGCGGACCGTCGAGATGCCGAGCTCGCGGACCAGCCCCAGCACGTCGCCGCGGAAGCCGTCCTCGTCGGCGCTCGGGTGACCGGGGTCGTGGATGCCGGTGTACACGCACCGTCCGAGGTGCTCGACGAACGAGCCGAAGGTCCGCCGCCGCACCGGGGCGATCCGGAACGCGGGGTCGAGGACGAGACGAGCGGTGGACATCAGAGAGCTCCAAGGTCGGGCAGGACGCCGGTTCGGTCGACCGGCGAGGTCGGGTGGTCGGGCGTCGCGGGGCCGCTCACTTGAGGGCCCCGAGCGACAGCCCGCCCTGCCAGTACCGCTGCAGGGTGAGGAAGGACAGGATCAGCGGGGCGATCGAGATCGCGGCACCGGTGACGATGAGGTTCCAGACCTGCTCACCGCCGGCGCCGGCGTTCGACAACGCCTGCCAGTTGTTCAGCCCGACCGTCACCGGGAGCAGGTCGGGGTTCTGGACCATGACCAGCGGCAGGAAGAAGTTGTTCCAGGTGGCCACGGTGGTGAGCAGCAGCACCGTGACGATCGCCGGCCGCAGCAGCGGCAGCGCGACCTGGGCGAAGACCCGCAGCTCGCCGGCGCCGTCCACGCGGGCCGCGTCGAGCAGCTCGTCGGGGACCACGTCCTGGGTGTACACGCGGATCAGGTAGACGCCGATCGGGCTGAGCAGGGACGGCAGGATCACGGCCCACACGGTGTTCAGCAGGCCCATCTTGGCCAGCAGCATGAAGGTCGGGATGACCAGCGCGGTCAGCGGCACCATCACCGCGCCGAGCAGCACGGAGAACGCGAGGTTCCGACCGCGGAAGCGGTACTTCGCGAACCCGTAGCCGGCCAGCAGCGCGAGGATCGTCGCGCCGATCCCGCCGGACAGCGCGTACAGGAACGAGTTGCCGAACCAGCGCCAGTAGATGCCGTTCTGGTGGGTGAACAGCCCTTGGATGTTCTCGACGATGTGGATGCCGTCGTTGAACCACAGCGGACCGCCGGACCCCACGAACAGGCCGGAGTTCGTCTTGGTGCTGGCGACCAGCAGCCACCACAGGGGGATGACGAAGTAGATCGCCAGGATGATCAGCAGGACGTGCGACCCGATGCGCCGCGAGTGCGGGCCGCGAGGAGCCGTCGCGGGTCGGGTTCGGCTCGTGAGGGCGCTCATGACTGCAGTCCGCTCTGCTTGCGGGTGAGGAACAGGAAGATGTAGGAGCCGATGAACACCACGACGCCGAGCGCGAAGGCGATGGTCGACGCGTAGTTGAACTGGCTGTAGGAGAACGCCAGGGAGTAGGCGTACATGTTCGGGGTGTAGCTCGTGGGGATCGCGCCCTGCGCGACGTTGCGCAGCACCTGCGGCTCGGTGAAGAACTGCAGCGTGCCGATCAGCGAGAAGATCACGACCATGATCAGCGAGCCCGAGATCATCGGGATCTTGATCCGGGTCGCGGTCTGCAGGCCGTTGGCACCGTCGATCCGCGCCGCCTCGTAGATCGAGGGGTCGATGCCCCGCAGCGCGGCGTACAGGATGATCATGAAGTAGCCCGACCACTGCCAGGTGACGATGTTCACCAGCGAGCCGAACACGGTGCCCTGGCCCAGGAAGTCGGGCGGAGTCGCGCCGAACAGGCCCCAGATGTTCGTCGCCGGGCCGAACCGTGGACTGTAGAGGAAGCCCCACATCAGCGCGCCGATCACGGCCGGGATGGCGTACGGCACGAAGATCAGCAGCCGGGACACCTTGGAGGCCCGGGTCGCGAGGGTGTCCAGCACGAGCGCGGCCACGAGCGCGACGATCATCTGGATCGGCACCATGATCACGACGAAGAGCAGCACGCGGACCAGGCCCTCGAGGAAGATCGGGTCGGTGAACGCCTTGACGTAGTTCTCCAGGCCGCTGAAGTGCTCGCCCTGCGCGAGGGTCTTGGTGTGCAGGCTCATCCAGAACGCGTAGCCGAGCGGCGCGATCAGGAAGACGACGAAGACGACGGCGAACGGGGCGATGAACAGCCAGCCCCAGCGCTGACGGTGGGTGTCGATCGCGCTCACCGCGCGGTCCCGGCGGCGCCGCACGGGTGCCTCGGGGCGTGCTTGCGTGACGGTGGTCATGGTGATGTGCCTCCCGGGGGGTGCCCGGCGGCCGGCCGGTCCTGCGCCGGCCGCCGGGTCACGCCACGCCGTGACTAGTTGGTGACCGTGAAGCCCTGGTCCTTGGCGTACTGGACGAGCGTGCTGTCGAGGGAGTCCATGGCTTCCTGCGGCGACTTCTCGCCCTGCACCATCGAGTAGATCTCAGCGGTCTGCTGGTCGTAGGCGTAGTTCTGGAACGGGCTGAACGTGAAGCCCGAGTAGCCGGCCGCGGCCGCCAGGAACACGTCGTTGTTGATCTGCTGCCCGCCGAAGAACGGGTACTCCAGGTTCTTGAAGTAGTCCGACTCGAGGATCGGCTTCCACAGCGGGAAGAGCGCGCCCTCCTCGATGCCGATCTTCCAGGCGTCCTCGGTGCCGAAGATCTCCTTGGCCACCAGCGCGGCGGCCTCCGGGTCCTTCGCCTGGCTGGTCACCGCGAAGGTCGAGCCGCCCCAGTTGATCTGCTGCTCGGGCTGGCCCGCCCACTGCGGGATCGGCGCTGCGCGCCACTCGGCGTTCGGGTCGGCGTCGGACAGGCCCTTGAGGTACCCGGGGCCCCAGGCCGCGGCGAGATACACGGCGTAGCTGCCGTCGACGAGCTTGGTGTTGTAGTCCGCGGTGAACGCGTCGTCGGTCCCGACCAGGCCCTTGCTCACCAGGTCGTTCCAGTAGCTCAGCACGTCCACGGCCTCGGGCGTCGACACGTTGATGCCGATGTCGGCCGGGTTCGTGATGTCGTAGGTGAACGGCGTCCAGCCGACCTGGGCGAACAGCGCGGTGTTGTAGGCACGCCCGTTGGTCGGGAAGTCGGTGATCACGCCGTCGTACCCGGCGTCCTTGAGGTCCTGGGCGGCCTGGGCGAACTCCTCCCAGGTGGTCGGCACGGACACGCCGTACTTGTCGAAGATGTCCTGCCGGTAGAGCATGCCCATCGGGCCGCCGTCGACCGGGATCGCGTAGACCGCGTCGCCGCTGGTGACGTCCTTCCAGGCACCGTCGGTGTAGTCCGCCTTGACGTCGTCGGCGCCGTAGGGCACCAGGTCGACGAGCGAGTTGCGGATCTCGAAGCTGGGCAGCACCTCGGACTCGAGCATGATCAGGTCGGGCGCGCCGGTGCCGGCCTCGATCGCGGTCGAGAACTTCGTGTACTCGTCGTTCCCCTGACCGGCGTTGGTCCAGCAGACCTGGACGTCGTCGTGCGTCTCGTTGAAGAGGTCCACGACGCCCTCGAAGGCCGGGTACCAGGCCCAGACCAGGACCTGCTCGGCGTCGGGCTTCTTGATCTCGTTGGTGCAGGTGGTGTCGCTGCTGCCGCCGTCGCTGCTGCTGCTGGCACCGTCGCTCGCGGACGTGTCCGTCCCGGTCGAGCCACCGCTGCTGCAGGCGGTCAGGCCACTGAGCGCGACGACGGCGCCGAGCCCGGCGGCGACCCAACGGCCATGTGCCGTACGACGAATCGCTTGCATCCGAATCCTCCTCGATCCGTTCCGGGGCACCACGCCCTCGGGGTTCACGACCGCGATGCGACCGACCGGTCCACATCGCTTCTACATCGTTGTATACAACGATGTACTACACGTTCGGGTGAGGTCAAGAGGCATGGCGTCACGAATCCGTCACAGGTGGCGGGTGCCGGGCACCGCCGAGGTCACCGGCGCGAGGCCTCCGTGGCCGGCTCGGTCGAGCCGCGCACCAGGATCCGGAAGTCGGCGTAGACCCGGGTGGGCCGGTGCACACCGTTGCGGTAGGACTGCCGGTTGGCGGCCTGGTCCACGAGCATCTGGACCGCCGTGGTGGCGATCTGCTCCTTGCCGGGGTCGACCGTCGACAACGCCGGGAACGAGTACATCGCGTCGTCGATCGCGTCGAAGCCGAGCACCGCGATGTCCTCGGGGATGCGTACGCCGCGCACCTGGAGCTCGTGCATCGCGCCGAGCGCGAGCGCGTCGTTGAAGCCGAACACCGCGTCCGGCCCGGCGTCGGACTCCAGCAGGGCGGCCATCGCCTCGGCGCCGGTGGCCCGGTGCCACAGGCCCGCCTCGCCGAGCAAGGACGGGTCGAACGGGATGCCGGCGTCCGCCAGGGCGAGCCGATAGCCCTCGAGGCGCAGGCCGGCCGACCCGACCACCTCGCCCGCGTGCACGCCCACCACCGCGATCCGGCGACGGCCGAGCTCGAGCAGGTAGGCCGTGGCCGCGCGCGCGGCCTCGACGTTGTGCATCGTCACGTGGTCGACGCCGTCGTGGAAGATGCGCTCGCCGAGCAGCACCATCGGGAAGTCGACCTCGAGCAGCCTCTCGTCGCCGGCGCCGAGCGCGAGCGGCGAGAAGATCAGACCGTCGGTGAGGTGTCGGCGAGCGCCGGAGAGCACCTCGAGCTCGCGCTCCCGATCGCCGCCGTGCTGCTCGATGAGCACCGTGAGACCGTGCTCGCGAGCGGCCTCGATCACCCGGTCGGCCAGCTCGGCGAAGTACGGCAGGCTCAGCTCGGGGACGGCCAGCGCGATGATCCCGGTGCGACCGGTGCGCAGGTTCCGGGCGGCGACGTTCACCTGGTAGTCGAGCTGGTCGATCGCGGCGAGCACCTTCGCCCGGGTCTCCGCGCGCACGTGCGGATAGCCGTTGACCACGTTCGAGACGGTCTTGATCGACACGCCGGCCAACCGCGCGACGTCGTGCATCGTCGCTGCCATCGCCGCGCCTCCTTCATCGGGGCCGACACTCTTTACAACGTTGTACCACGGATCTCCGTGGCGGCGGAATCCCCCTGCGCCCGCGGCGCCCGGGTGCACGAAGGCCCGGCACTCGGCCGGGCCCTGTGGGTCACGCTGGCAGCGTGGGCGTCACTTCTTGTTGCGACGCTGGTGGCGCGTCTTGCGCAGCAGCTTGCGGTGCTTCTTCTTGGCCATGCGCTTGCGGCGCTTCTTGATGACGGAGCCCACGTGTCCTCGCAGTTGTCTGGTGGTGCGCGCCTGGGCGCGCGGGGTCAAGACCGCGGGTCAGTCTACCCTCTACGCGCCCGCAGGCGAACGGCCCCCGAACGGGCTCGCGTCAGCCGTGCGCGCGGTGGTCGATCTCACCCGTCATCGAGCGCTCGAGGTACGCGTCCAGCGCGTCCTGCGGCACGCGGTACGACCGCCCGACCCGGACGGCGGGCAGCTCGCCGGACTTCGTCAACCGGTAGACCGTCATCTTCGACACCCGCATGATCTCGGCGACCTCGGCGACGGTGAGGTACCTCACGCGCGGCCGATCGGGGCCAGTGGTCATCGCCGGTTCGCTCCTCAGGACGGTCCGCAACGCGAGTGCGCAGGCAAAACCCTAGGGGCACGAGGTGCACGAGTGAAAGGGGCGAACAGAGTGAATTCTGGCCATCTCTGTGACTGAGGGTCAGTCGTAGAGCGGGTCGAGGTCGTGCCACTCGAACGCGGCGGTCCGGGCGGCGAGGATCGCGCGGTCCACGTCGTCCCCGGGGTCGTAGCCCTCGGACCACGGGCGCACGCGCGGCAGCGGTCCGTCGCTCATCGTCGTCGGCATCGGGAAGCCGAACAGCCGCTCGCCGTACTCGCGCCAGGACAGCGGCACCTCGGTCCCGGCGGAGACCGGCGCGTGCGCGGCCACCCCGATCAGGTGGGTCCACACCCGAGGGACGACACGCGCCACGGCGTACCCCCCGCCGCCGAGCGCGAGCCAGCGCCCGTCGGCCACCTCGTGCGCGAGGTCGTGCACCGTGTCCATCGCCCGGCGCTGCGCGTCGACCGAGACCGCGAGGTTGGTCAGCGGGTCCAGGCCGTGCGAGTCGCACCCGTGCTGGCTCACCACGACCTGCGGCCGGAACGCCCGCAGCAGCGGCGGCACCACCGACTCCACCGCACGCAGCCACTTCGCGTCGCCCGTGCCCGAGGGCAGCGCGACGTTGACGGCATGCCCGCGGGCTGCCGGACCGCCGTTGTCACCGGGATGACCGGTACCGGGGAAGAGCGTGAGCCCGCTCTCGTGGATCGAGCAGGTGAGCACGCGGGGGTCGTCCCAGAACGCCCGCTCGACGCCGTCGCCGTGGTGCGCGTCGACGTCCACGTAGGCCACCCGTCGCACGCCCTGGGCCAGCAGCGCACGGATCGCCACCGCCGCGTCGTTGTACAGGCAGAAGCCGGAGGCGTGGTCGGCCATCGCGTGGTGCATGCCGCCCGCAAGGTTCACCGCGTGGTCCGCCTCACCGCGCCACACCGCGAGGCCCTGGGCCACGCTCGCCCCGACGACCCGCGCCGCGGCCTCGTGCATGTGCGGGAAGACCGGGTTGTCCTCGGTGCCCAGGCCGTGCGCGGGGTCCGGCGCGAGGGTCTCGCCGGCCCGCCTCACCGCCGCGACGTACTCCGGCGTGTGCACCAGGCCGAGCAGGGCGTCGTCGGCCGGTTCGGCGCCCACCAGGTCGACCTGCTCGAGCTCCACCAGACCGAGCTCGCCGGCCAGCCGGCCGGTCATCTCCAGCCGCAACGGGGCCATCGGGTGCTGCGGGCCGAAGTCGTAGCCCAGCAGCGCGGTGTCCCACACGACCGCGACGCGCATGCCCCACGGTATCCCGCGGCACGCGCGGGCTGCGGTGCCGGACCTGCGCCCCAGCGTGCAAGAGTTGACCTCGCGGCCCTGCACGGGGCCGTGACGGGGTCCGCGGCGAGGAGGTGCCATGGCGCTCCCGCGTCCCCTGGCCATCGGCCGCGAGATCATCGACCGAGCCGCACGGCACTCCCCGGCACGGCTCGCGCTGTCCACCTTCGCCGGGGTCATCGGCGTCTTCACACTGCTGCTCTGGACCCCGCAGGCGACCGCCTCGGGTCAGCGCCCGCCGTTCGCCGACGCACTGTTCACCGCGACCTCGGCGGTCTGCATCACCGGGCTGACGACGGTCGACACCGGCACGTACTGGTCGTTCACCGGTCAGGCGATCATCCTCGTGGGGATCAAGCTCGGCGGCCTCGGGGTGATGACCCTCGCCTCGCTGCTCGGCATGGCCGTCTCGCGCCGGATCGGCCTGACCCAGAAGCTGCTCACCGCGTCGGAGACCAAGGTCCATCGGCTCGGCGAGGTCGGCTCGCTGCTCCAGGTGATCATCGTCACCTCGACGGCGATCGAGCTCGGCATCACGGCGCTCCTGCTCCCCCGGTTCCTCGCCCTGCACGAGGACGTCGGCGAGGCGCTGTGGCACGCCGTCTTCTACGGCGTCTCGGCGTTCAACAACGCCGGGTTCGTGCCCACCGCGGGCGGGCTCACCGACCACCCGAACGACTGGTGGCTCGGTGCGCCGATCGCACTCGGGGTGTTCATCGGCTCGCTCGGGTTCCCGGTGATCCACAACCTGTGGCAGCGCCGCACGAAGGTGCGGCTGTGGAGCCTGCACACCAAGCTCACGCTCACCACGTCGTTGGTGCTGCTGGCGGCCGGGACCGTGGTGATCGGCGCGGTCGAGTGGACCAACCCCGACACGTTCGGTGCGCTCGACGGGCCGGGCAAGCTGCTCGCCGCGCTGTTCGCCGGCGTGATGCCGCGGTCGGGTGGGTTCGCGACGATCGACGTCGGCCAGATGCACGAGTCGAGCTGGTTGCTCACCGACGCGCTGATGTTCGTCGGCGGCGGCAGCGCCTCGACGGCCGGCGGGATCAAGGTCACGACGCTCGCCGTGATGGTCCTCGCGATCCTCGCCGAGGCCCGGGGCGACCAGGACGTCGAGGCCTACGGCCGGCGCATCCCACCGGCGACCGTGCGGCTCGCCGTCGCCGTGGTCTTCATCGGCGCGTCGATCGTCCTGCTGTCCAGCCTGATCCTGCTCGAGGTCACCGGGGAACCGCTCGACCGCGTGCTCTTCGAGGTGCTCTCGGCGTTCGCGACGGTCGGGCTGTCCACCGGCATGGACCTGCCGGAGTCCGCGAAATACCTGCTGTCCGGGCTGATGTTCGTCGGCCGGACGGGCACCATGACAGTGGCAGCGGCACTCGCGCTGCGCGACCGGCGCCGGGTCATCCGGTACCCCGAGGAGAGGCCGATCATTGGCTGACACGACGCGTCCCGACCCCAAGGACCACGGGAAGGACCACGGGAGGGACCACGGCAGGAAGGAGGCCGGCTCGGGCGTGCTCGTCATCGGGCTCGGCCGGTTCGGCTCGGCACTGGCCCTCACGCTCGAGAAGCTCGGCCACGACGTGCTCGCGGTCGAGCGCAACCCGGACCTCATCCGGCACTTCTCCGGCCGGGTTCCGCTCGTCGAGGCCGACGCCGCGAACCCGGAGGCGCTCGAGCAGATCGCGGCGGAGGACTTCGCGGCCGCCGTCGTCGGTGTGGGCACCTCGCTCGAGGCGAGCATGCTGATCACCGGGAACCTGGTCGACATGGGCGTCCGGCAGATCTGGGCCAAGGCGATCAGTCCCGAGCACGCGCGGATCCTCACCCGGATCGGCGCGCACCACGTGGTGTTCCCCGAGGCGGACGCGGGCTCCCGGCTGGCCCACCTGGTCTCCGGCAAGCTCCTGGACTACATCGAGGTCGAGGGCGACTTCACGATCGTCAAGATGCGCCCGCCGCGCGAGATGCAGGGCTTCGACCTCAGCCAGTCGAAGATCCGCACGCGCTACGGCGTCACGGTGCTCGGCGTGAAGTCGCCGGGCGTCGAGTTCGTCTACGCGACGCCGGAGACCCGGGTCTCGGCCGACGACATCCTCATCGTCGCCGGGCACCCCGAGCTGCTCGAGCGGTTCGCCGCCCGGCCCTGACGCTCCGACGCCGGCCCGGACCTCCCGCACCGCACGCCCCGGCGCCGCACCGGACCGGACCTCCCGGCGGA
>NZ_JAOVZU010000005.1 GCF_025717005.1 Actinotalea endophytica | reverse complement strand
TTGTGGTTCTCGACGGTGGGTGCGACGAACCCGCCTGGTGTGGGTGGGTCGGCTGATGCGGCTGATGTGTACCGGTGGGATGGTTCGGGGTTCTCGCGGGTGTGGGACGCGTCGGTGGCTGGTTTGCCGAGCTCGGCGAACGTGGATGGGTTCTCGCGGGTGGATGACACGCACTTCTTCGTGTCGTTCGCGGCGAACAACACCAGCGTTCCTGGGTTGGGCAACGTGCAGGACGAGGACGTCGTGTACTACGCGGACGGGGTCTGGTCGGTGTACTTCGACGGGACCGCGCACGGGTTGACCGCGGGGAACTTGGACCTGGATGCGATCGACGTGGTCGGTGCGACCGGTGGGTCGGGTGGCACGTTGTTCTTCTCGACGGTGGGTGCGACGAACCCGCCGGGGGTGGGTGGTGCGGCTGATGACGCGGACATCTACTCCTGGGACGGGACGGGCTTCGCGCGGGTGTTCGACGCGTCGGTGGCCGGTCTGCCGGGTGCGGCGAACGTGGACGGGTTCGTGCGGGTGGATGCCACGCACCTGTACCTGTCGTTCGCGGGGACCACGACCGCGGTGCCGGGGGTGGGCAACGTGCAGGACGAGGACGTGGTCTACGACAACGCCGGGGTCTGGTCGGTGTACTTCGACGGCACCGCCCACGGGCTGACCGCCAACAACCTCGACATCGACGCCTTCGACCTGCCCTGAGGGCCCTTCGCGCCGCGGTGAACGCGGTCTTCTGACGCCGCTGGACGACTCCGCAACGGACGTTTGTCCTGAATTGGGGTGAAATCTACGCTTTGCCCTGGTTTTGGCCGTTTCTCCTCTCTAGGATCGAGGAGGAGGAACACCATGGGCGATGTTCTTGTGGTCGACGACGAGGAGCGAATCCGCTCCTTGATGGTCCGGTCGCTGAGCCAGGAGGGCCACCGTGTCGTGACGGCCGGCGACGGTGACGTCGCCCTCGAGCGTCTCGCGACGGAGTCGTTCGACCTCGTGCTCCTCGACCTCGTGATGCCGCGCTGCAACGGCCTGTCCGTCCTCGCGTCGCTGCGTCGGCGGCAGGACGCGACGCCGGTGATCGTCCTGTCCGGCGTGACCGAGGTCGGGGCGCGGGTCCAGGCGCTCGAGCGCGGCGCCGTCGACGTCGTCGCCAAGCCGTTCTCGCTGGTGGAGCTGCTCGCCCGGACCCGCCGGCACATGTCGGCTCCGCGTCGCGCGCGGGACGACGGCCGCTACTTGGAGGCCGGCGGGATCCGTCTGGACCTGGACCGCCGGTGCGCCCGCGTCCACTCGCGTGACGTGGCCCTCGCGGAGCGTGAGTTCACCCTGCTCGCCCACCTGATGCGGCGTCAGGGAGAGGTCTGCAGCCGCGAGGAGCTGCTGCGCGACGTCTGGGGCCTGGCGTTCGACCCCGGAAGCAACGTCGTCGAGGTCGCCGTCCGCAGGCTTCGAGCCAGGCTCGAGCCTGATCCCCCCATAGAGACGGTTCGCAATGTCGGCTACTACTTCTCCGGTCCCTAGTGCGTCGAGCGGTCGGCTCGGCCTTTTCTGGGCCTGGCTGACCATCGCGGTCGCGTGCACGATCCTGATGTGGTCCTTCCCCGGCGAGGAGACCATGGCCTACCACCTCGCGTGGGCGTCGTTCGCGCTGCTCTACGGCCTCGGGAACTGGCACCTGCGCACCGCCGTCGTGGGAGTGGCGGCATGCACCGCCATGACCGGTGCGGTGCTCGTCGTGCGGGCGTCGACCGGGGTGATCGCGTGGCAGGAGACCAGCGAGATCCCGCTCATGGCGTTGCTCGTCGTGCTGGTCGTGTGGCACGTGCGACGGCGACAGATCGCACTCGGCACGGTCATCGCGATGGCGGACCGGGAGCGCCGCCTGGCCGGCGACCGGGACCGCCTGAGCCGACTGACGTCGCACGAGCTCAGGACCCCGTTGACGATCGCGCGCGGGTACGTCGAGCTGTTGCTCAACCGGCCGCGCGACGCCGAGGACCGCCGCGACCTCGAGGTCGTGGACGACGAGCTCGACCGCCTGACCCGCGTGACCGACCGTCTGGTCCGAGCCTTCCGCCTCCAGGGCGGCACCGACGTCGAGGAGGTCGACCTCGACGGCCTCGTGACGCAGACCGCGCAGCGCTGGTCACAGGTCGCCGAGCGGACCTGGGCGGTCAGCGCGCAGGCCGGGACCTACCTCGGGTCCGCCGAGCGCATGCGGGCGAGCCTCGACACGCTCATCGAGAATGCCCTGCGCTACACGGGTCGGGGCGACCGGATCAGTCTCACCGCGTCGCGCCGGGCCGGTCTGATCGAGGTCACGGTCGCCGACAGCGGGTCCGGCCTCAGCAGGGATCAGGTCGCGGCGATCAACGATCCCACCCCGGCGCAGCCGCCTCGCGACGATCTCTCGCAGACCGGGCTCGGTCTCGCCCTGGTGCGTGGGCTGGCGGAGGCCCGTGGCGGCCGGCTGGTGGCCGCGACCAGGCCGGAGGGAGGCTCGTCGCTGACCATCCGCTTCCCGGTCGCGCCCTCGGCCATCGTGCCGCGCGTGACACCGGTCCCCGAGCGTGGGACCAAGGCCGCCCGCCGCGACGAGGTCCTGGTGGACGGCCGGCTGCGCTTCGAGCCGTACCGCCGGCGCCGCGGCGCAGCGCCGCGGTGGCGACTCGCGAGCACGTGGTGGCGAGCGTAGGAGGCCGGGCCGCGTCGAGCAGGGCGCCGCTCAGCCCTTGACCGAGCCGGACATCAGCCCGCCGATGAAGTACTTGCCGAGCACGACGTACACGATCATGGTCGGCGCCGACGCGAGCAGCGCACCGGCCATCGACGCACCGTAGTTGGCCAGGATCGAGCCGTTCGCCAGGTTGTTCAGGGCGAGGGTGACCGGGCCGTTCTGCGCCGAGGAGAAGAACACCGCGAACAGGAAGTCGTTCCACGCGGACGTGAACTGCCAGATCAGCACGACCACGAAGCTCGGGATCGAGATGGGCAGCACGATGGACCAGTAGGTGCGCAGCATCCCGGCACCGTCGACGCGGCCGGCCTCGACCAGCTCGGCCGGCACGGACTCGTAGTAGTTGCGGAAGATCAGGGTCGTGATCGGGATGCCGTAGATCACGTGGAGCACGATCAGGGTCGGTACGCCGCTCGGCAGGCCGATGCCCAGCACGAGCTGCAGCAGCGGGATCATCACGGCCTGATAGGGGATGAACATCCCGAACAGGATCAGGGTGAAGACGATGTCGGCCCCGCGGAACCGCCAGCGGGACAGCACGAAGCCGTTCATCGAGCCGAGCATCGCGGAGATGATCGACGCCGGGACGACCATCAGCATCGACCGCCCGATCGCCGGTGCGAGCGTGACCCACGCCTCGTGCCAGTTGTCCAGGATCCACACGGTCGGCAGGTTCCAGGCCCGGGCCGCCGCGGCGTCGCCCTGGCCCTTGAAGCTGGTGATGAGCAGCACGTACACCGGGATGAGCACGACGACGAGGAAGAACAGCAGCGCCGCGTAGCGCAGGGTGCGGCTCAGGGCGAACCGGGGGTCGATCGGGTGGCGCCGACCGCGCGTGCGGCCCGCCGCGACGTCGGTGCTGGTCGAGGTGGTGGTCATGGTTCACCGCCGCCCGGACCGTGCGACGTGCACGAGGTAGGGGATGATCAGGATCGCGACGATCACGAGCAGGATGACGCCGACCGCCGCGGAGCTGGCGTAGTCGTACTCGCTCTTGAACAGGAACATGTCGATCGCGGGAACCTTGGTCTGGTAGTTCGCCGGTTTCGAGATGGACATGATCAGGTCGAAGACCTTGAGCGACATGTGCCCGATCACGATCACCGCGGACAGCGCGATCGGGGTGAGCTGCGGGAAGACCACCAGCCGGTAGAGCTGCCACTCGGACGCGCCGTCGATCCGGGCCGCTTCCCGAAGCTCCTCGGGGATGCCGCGGAAGCCGGCCAGGAACAGGGCCATGACGTAGCCCGCGAGCTGCCAGATCGCCGGGATCGCGATCGCGGTGATCCCGAAGTTGACGTTGTTCCACCAGCCGTTCTGCAGGAAGTCCAGGCCGACCATCTGGAACAGTCGGTTCAGGCCGCTGGCCTTGTCGCCGGTGTTGGAGTTGAGCAGCCACCGCCACACGACACCTGACGCGATGAACGAGACGGCCATCGGGAACAGGTAGATCGAGCGGAAGACGCCCTCACCCTTCACCGGCCGGTCGAGCATCCACGCCCACAGGAAGCCGAACACCATCGTCCCCGCGAGGAAGACGACGGTGTAGAGGGCGAGGTTCTTCAGCGAGTGCTGGAACGAGTCGCTGCCCAGCAGGTCCCAGTAGTTCGCGAGCCCGACGAAGGCGACCGGGGCCCGGCCGGTGGTCTGGGCCGCGGTGTGCATGTCGGTCATCGACGTGTAGGCGTTGATGGCGATCAGGCCGTACACGAAGACGCCGATCAGGATCAGGGACGGCGAGATGAGCAGGAGCGGCGGACCCCAACCGCGGATCGTGCGGCGCACGGGACCTCCCGTCGTTCGTCGGGCTGGTGGCCTCGGAGGCGGGGGCGCCGCGCGCGGCGGCGCCCCCGCGCACCGGTCAGCCGGCCGAGGCTGCCAGCTCGCTCTGGAAGGTCGCCAGGTCCGAGCCACCCGTCGTGAACTTGCTGGTCGCGTCGGAGATCGCGTTGAGCTGTGCGATCGGGGCCGCGGCGCCGTGCATCAGCGACGGCACGATCGTGTCGGACCCGAAGTCCTTGATCGCGCTCTGCTGGTACTCGTTGAACTCCATCGGGTCGGCGTCGGTCCGGGCCGGGATGGAGCCCTTGGCCTTGTTGAACGCGGTCTGGCCCTCGAGGGAGCCGACGACGTCCAGCCATGCCTTGGCACCGTCGGGGTGCGGTGCACCGACCGGGAGCGTGAACGAGTCGGCCAGGAAGTCGAAGATCCCGTCGGTCCCGGGCACGGGGAAGTAGATGTAGTCCGTGCCTGCCGTCAGGCTCTCGGCGTCGAGCTCGCCGGCCGCCCAGTCACCCATGACGTTGAACGCCGCGTCTCCGCTGGTGACCATGCCCAGTGCGTCGGGCCAGTCGAGCCCGTCGCGGTCGGTGTTGGTGTAGCTCATCAGCTTCTGGAAGTCCTCCAGCGCCGCGGTCACGTCGGCACCCGTCCAGTCCGTCTCGCCGAGCCACAGGCCGTTGTAGGCGTCCGGCCCGAGGTCCGAGATCAGCACGGTCTCGAGCAGCTGCACCTGGGTCCACGTCGTCGCGATCGACAGAGCGGTCTTGCCGCTCGCCTGGACCGCGTCGAGTGCGGTGAACCAGTCCGCCATGGTCGCGTAGGTCGCCGTGGGGTCGAGGCCCGCGGCCTCGATCACCGACGGGTTGGCCCACACGACGTTGGCGCGGTGGATGTTCGCCGGCACCGAGTAGATCGCGCCGTCGACCGTGAGGAGATCGAGCAGGTCGGCGGGGAAGGCGTCGGTCAGGCCGAACTCCGTGTAGAGGTCGCTGATGTCCTCGACCTGCCCGGCGGCGATGTAGTCGTCGAGCTCCGCGCCTGCGTGGGCCTGGAAGGTGTCCGGCGGGTCGTTGGCCTGCAGGCGGGACTGCAGCAGGTCCTTGGCCGCCGAGCCTGCGCCGCCGGCGACGGCACCGTTGATGAACTCGACGTTCGGGTACTTCTCGGCGAGCACGCTCACCAGGCCGTCGAGGCCGGCCTTCTCACCACCTGACGTCCACCAGGTGAAGACCTCCACCTCGGTGGCGGCCCCCGCGGTGTCCGTCGCGCTCCCGCTCGTGCTCTCGGTGGCGGTGTCGCCACCCCCGCTGTCCCCGCTGCTGCAACCCATCAGGGTGAGACCTGCGACAGCGATGCCGGCCAGGACGCCGGCGTACCTGCGGTGAACTCTCATGATCGTCTGCGCCTCCATTGCCGCGTTCGGTCGGGGGTTCGGTCGCGCGGCAGGGTGGCGGCTCGACCGGACCCACTAGCGATTCCACTCCGCTCCGACGGTTGAGGTCAAGAAGTGAATCCAATGTGTATACGAACCGTTACCGTTCGAACAGACGCCGAAGATCAGCACAATTTGGATGTTGACGGTGCGAACCGGGCGTGAGTACGGTGCGGAGGTCCACCCCATGCACGCAGTGACGCGGGCCTGGGCCCCGAAGCCGCCGACGGAGACGGCTTCGACGCCGAGCGGCCGCGCGTGCGTCGAGCCGCGCCCCCGAAGGGCTGTGCGTCGCTGCGCCGTGAGGTCGGCGATGGTGTCCACCAGCAGGGGTGCCCACCAGCAGCGGTGTCCAACGAGTGTGTCGGAGAGGACAACCCATGCAACTTCTCAACGTTCGGAGCGCGGGGGGTCGCGCTCTTGTCGCCGGCGTGGCTGCGACCGCGTTGGCTGTGGTCGGGGCCGTGGGTGCGGTCGCGGCGACGACCGATCCGGATCCGTCGGCGATGGAGCTGGCGCACGCGGAGCTGTCCAAGCAGGCTGCGACGCAGGGCATGGTGCTGCTGGAGAACGACGGCGGTCTGCCGATGGCCTCGTCCGGCAACGTCGCGCTGTTCGGCGTCGGTGCCTACGCGACCGTCAAGGGCGGCACGGGGTCGGGCGCGGTGAACAACCGCTACACGATCAGTGTGCGCGAGGGCTTCGAGAACGCCGGGTACGTGGTCACGACGAGTGACGCGTACTGGGATGCGATGGTGGCGGCGTTCGACTCGCTGCCCGGTGGTGGCGGGATGTTCGGTGGCGTCGACTACTCGGCGGCGGAGCAGCTGCTGACGGCCGAGACGGTGGCGCCGACGGCCGAGACGGACACGGCGTTGTTCGTGGTCGCACGCAACTCCGGTGAGGGCAGCGACCGGTCCTCGGGTCAGGGTGACTACCTGCTGACCGACACCGAGCGCGCGGACATCGCGTTGCTGGGTCAGACCTACCCGAACGTGGTCGTGGTGCTGAACGTGGGCGGCGTGGTCGACACGGCGTTCTTCGCCCAGGTCAACGGCGAGGTGGCCGACCCCGACGGCGGGCAGGCCCTCGATGCGCTGTTCTTGATGAGCCAGGCCGGCCAGGAGGCCGGCAACGCCCTGGTCGAGGTGCTCAACGGCACCGTCAACCCGTCCGGCAAGCTCGTGGACACCTGGGCCGCCTCGTACGACCTCTATCCCGCCTCGGCGACGTTCGCGAACGCCGATGGTGACGTCGCGAACGAGGTGTACTCCGAGGGCATCTACGTGGGGTACCGGTACTTCGACTCGTTCGCCAAGCAGATCGCTCCGGACGACCCCGACGGCGGGGTGCTGTACCCGTTCGGCTACGGCCTGTCGTACACCGACTTCGAGGTCAAGACCCTCAACGTGTCGGCGGACATGGACTCCGTGACCGTGAAGGTGAAGGTGACCAACACCGGTCGTGAGGTCTCCGGTCGTGACGTGGTGCAGGTGTACTTCTCCGCGCCGCAGACCGGCCTGGACAAGCCCTTCCAGGAGCTCGCGGGCTTCGCGAAGACCGACGAGCTGGCCCCGCGTGCCTCGCAGATCCTGACCATCTCGTTCCCGACCACGGAGATGTCCTCCTACGACATGTCCAAGGCCGCGTACGTGATGGACAAGGGCGACTACCTGATCCGGGTCGGCGACTCCTCACGTGACACCGAGGTCGTCGCGAAGATCGGCTTGGGCAAGACCCTGACCACCGAGCAGCTGTCCACCCAGGTCGACGACCAGGCCCCCGACGAGGTCCTGACCTCCGACCCGGACCTGTTCTACAGCTACGGCTCCCAGGCCAAGGAGATCCGCACCGCGCAGCGGGTGAACCTGTCGACCAGGCACTTCCACGCAGCGGACGACGCGTCCGTGTACTCCCAGGACGTCCCGGTGAGCGCGGACTCCTCGTACTACGGCTTCGACGGCGACCTGATGTCGTCGATCACGGCGTACGTCGACCCGGACCAGACCGACTGGGAAGGCACCGGTGCCCCCTACGCGGCCAAGCTCGGCGAGTCGATCAGCTACGTCGAGACCGACCCGTCGATCACGCTGTACGACGTGGCCTCCGGCGCCGCGACCATGGAGCAGCTCGTCGCCGGCTTCAGCGTGACCCAGCTGGCGAACATCGTCGAGGGTGCCAGCACGGCCGGCTCGACCCTGACCGCAGCCGGGGCGGCGGGCTACACGACCGCGCTCTACGAGGACCAGGGAATCCCGGGGATGACCTTGTCCGACGGTCCCGCCGGACTGCGCCTCACCCAGGAGTGGACCGCCGGCGACACGACGTACTACCAGTGGTGCACGGCGTGGCCGATCGGCACGATGCTGGCGCAGACCTGGGACCGCGACCTGGTCCAGCAGGTCGGCGCGGCGATCGGCGCGGAGATGAACGAGTACGGCGTGACCCTGTGGCTCGCGCCGGGCATGAACATCCACCGCGACCCACTCAACGGCCGCAACTTCGAGTACTTCTCCGAGGACCCGCTCGTCTCCGGTGAGACCGCGACCGCCGAGACGCTCGGCGTGCAGTCCAACCCGGGTGTCGGCGTCACGCTGAAGCACTACGTGACGAACAACCAGGAGAGCAACCGCGGCGCCGAGAACAACGTCGTCGACGAGCGAGCCCTGCGGGAGATCTACCTCAAGGGGTTCCAGATCGCGGTCGAGTCCGCTCAGCCGATGGCGATCATGACGTCGTACAACCGGATCCAGGGTACGTACGCGTCCGCGAACTACGACATGAACACCGACCTCATGCGTGGTGAGTGGGGCTTCAAGGGCCTGATCATGACCGACTGGGGCGGGTCCCACGACCCGGCGCAGGTCATGTACTCCGGCAACGACCTGATCATGCCGGGCAACAACCCGAGCGAAGTGATGAACGCCATGCTCGTGGTCCCGCCGACGATCGACGTGAACGGACTCCCGGTCTACTCACGCTCCGTCTTCACCTGGGGCACGATGCAGTTCGTCTGGTGGACCTGGTCGTTCAACGGGCTGACCCTGTCGGCGACCGGTGCGGAGACGGTGAGCACCACCGTCGACGCGACCACCGACCTCTCGCAGGTGCAGTCGATGGACAACGGCACGCCCGTGTCCTACGCGTCGGTGGACGAGGCCTACCAGTCCGTGATGACCCTGCTGGACCCGGCGACCAACGCGCTCAACGCCGGCCAGCGCGCGGCCATCTCGGTCACCGACGTGGTCCACGAGGTCGACGGCGACGACACCAGCCCGGTCGTGTCCTACACGGTCGTGATGACCGGGGACTACCCGGCCGAGTTCCTCCTGCGGCTGGGAGACCTGCAGCGCTCGGCGATGCGGATCCTCACCATCGCGCTGCACTCCGCGCAGTTCGGTGAGCTCGCCGGCCTGCAGGGCGTCGACGGCGTCGACACGGCTCCGTACAGCGGCCTGTTCGACCTCGCCGAGTTCGTCAGCGTGGACCTCGGTCGTGTCTCGGGCGGCAACGGTCACGACGGCGACCACGGCGGGTCCTCGGGCCAGCACCCGGTGCCCGGTCACCCGGGGGCCTGGCACCCGTCGGTGCCGCGTCCCTGCTGATCCGCCCATGACGGCGGGTGGCGAGGCCGTTCTCCGGCCCCGCCACCCGCCGTGCTTTTGAGCCACGATCGTTTGAACAATCGTGGCTGGAATGCCTCCGTCGGCCCTAGGATGTGCTCATGGTGGAGCGCCGGGACTCGACGTTGCGGGATCGGACCCGCGACGAGCTGTTCGAGCTGATCCGGACGACCCCGGCGATCACCCGGGCCCGCCTGGCGGAGCTGACCGGCGTCTCGCGCAGCACCGTCAACCACGCCGTCGGCCGGCTGGTCGACGCGGGCCTCGTCGCCGAGGTCCCGGCCGTCCGGTCCAAGGCGAGCGGGCGCCCGGGTGTCGGCCTCGCGGTCGCTCCGAGCGGCGGGGCCGTCGGCGGGATCGACTTCGGCCACGGGCACATCGCCGTCGCGGTGGCGGACGCGGTCGGCACCGTGCTGGGGTCGGAGTACCGACCCATGAACGTCGACCTCGACGCGGCGGGTGCGCTCGACTACGCCGTCGACACGCTCACCCGCCTCGCGGGCGCGCACACCGACCGGCCGCTGTCGCTCGTCGTCGCCGGTGTACCCGGACCCCTCGACGCACGGACCGGCGAGGTGCGCTCACCCACGATCCTGTCCGGATGGGTCGGTCGCGCGCCCGCCCAGGAGCTCGCCGATCGCCTCGGCGCGCCGGTGCACGTCGAGAACGACGCCGTTCTGGGCGCCTACGGCGAACGACAGCTCGGGGCCGGCCGCGGACACCAGGACTTCCTCTACGTGAAGGCGTCGGGCGGGATCGGAGCCGGGTTGATGCTCGGCGGGTCGATCTACAACGGGGCCACCGGCCTCGCCGGCGAGATCGGCCACACCGAGGTGGCCGGCCACACCGAGCCGTGCCGCTGCGGGAACCGGGGCTGCCTCGAGGCGGTCGTCTCGATCGACTCGCTCCGCGCCCAAATTGCCCATGCCCACCCCGGACGGGACCTCGCCGCGCCGCCGGTCGCCCACGCCCGTCCCGGAGGCGACATGTCCGCGCCGCACATCGGGCTCGGCGACCTCAGCGACCCGATCACGACGCGGATCATCAACGAGGCGGGTCGCACGCTGGGGCGCGCGCTGGCCGGGATGTGCAACCTGCTGAACCCCAGCGCCGTGATCATCGGCGGGCTGCTCGGCACCGCGGCTCCCGCCTTCGTCGACGGCGTCGAGGCCTCGATCCGACGGCGTGCTCAGCCCGCGACCGCCGCCGAGCTCAGCGTGCTCGCGGCCGAGCTGGGCCCGCGCGCGGAGCTCTTCGGCGCGATCCAGCTGGCGGCCCACCGCGCACCACGCTGACGGGTCGGCCACCCGACGCGGGACGCGGCCGACGCACGCGGGACCGGGTCCCGCCGCCGCGAGCGGTGGGACAATCGAGGTATGCCGGACGTCAGACCGGCAGCGGTTGCCGGGATGTTCTACCCCCACGAACGCTCGGACCTGGAGCACAGCGTCCGCGCGCTGGTCGACGACGCCGCGCGGCGGATCGACCCGCACGTCCCGGTGCCCAAGGCCCTGGTCCTGCCGCACGCCGGATACGTGTACTCCGGCTCGACCGCCGCGCTCGGCTACGCGCTGCTGGCGCGCGCACGCGATCGCGTCCGCCGGGTCGTGCTGCTCGGACCGACCCACCGGGTCGCGGTGGACGGCCTCGCGCTGCCGGAGTCCGAGGCCTTCTCGACGCCGCTGGGCCTCGTCCCGGTCGAACCGGTCGACGCGGAGACCCGGGCGGCGCTGCCACAGCTGGTGGACAGCGCCGTGACCCACGCGGCCGAGCACTCGCTCGAGGTGCACCTGCCGTTCCTCCAGGTGGTCCTCGACGGCCCGACCGTGCTGCCGCTCGCGGTCGGACGCACCCACCCCGACCAGGTCGCCGACGTCCTGGACACGTTCTGGGGTGGCACGGAGACGGTGGTGGTCGTCAGCTCGGACCTCTCGCACTACCTGCCGTACGACGTCGCGGCCCGGATCGACCGCGCGACCGTGGAGCAGATCCTCCAGCTCGACGGCCCGCTCGAGCCCGAGCAGGCCTGCGGCGCCGCACCCGTCAACGGGCTGCTCGTCGCCGCGCTGCGCCACGGGCTGCTGCCGCGGCTGCTCGGCATGTGCAGCTCGGGCGACACCGCGGGGGACCGGCGAAGGGTGGTGGGGTATGCCGCGATCGGCTTCGACGAGTCCGCCCGAGCGTGACGGCGCCGCGCTGGTGACCCCGCCGCCGCTCCCGGACGACGCCGGTCCGGTGCTGCTCCGGCTCGCGCGCGCCGCGGTCGCCCGCGAGCTCGGCGAGCGCGTCGACGTGGACGAGTCGGCCGACTGGCTCGCGCGACCTGGGGCGGCGTTCGTCACGCTCTGGTCGGGTCCGCACCTGCGTGGGTGCATCGGTTCGCTGGAAGCGCGCCGGCCCCTGCGCGAGGACGTCGAGGCGAACGCCCGAGCGGCCGCGTTCCGGGACCCACGGTTCGTGCCGCTGAGCCGCGCCGAGCTCGCGACCGTCCAGGTCGAGGTCTCGGTGCTCTCCGACGTGACGCCGTTCCCGGTGGCCGACGAGGCCGATGCGCTCGCGCGGCTCCGGCCCGGTGTCGACGGTGTCGTGCTGACCTGCTGCGGGCGCCGCGGCACCCTGCTGCCGCAGGTCTGGGAGCGTCTGCCGGCCCCGGTGGACTTCCTTGCCGCGCTGCGCACCAAGGCGGGGCTGCCGGCCGGCTTCTGGAGCGACGAGGTGCGGCTCGGCCGCTACACCGTCAGCGAGTACGCCGAGGAGGTCTGAGATGACGACCGAGACCGAGCACCCGGCACGGTTCTGGCGGAGGCTCGATGACGGGCGCATCGAGTGCGACCTGTGCCCGCGTGAGTGCCGTCTGCGCGACGGGCAGCGCGGCTTCTGCTTCGTCCGGATGCGCCAGGGCGACCAGCTCGTCCTGACCACCTACGGGCGGTCGTCCGGGTTCTGCATCGACCCGATCGAGAAGAAGCCGCTGAACCACTTCTACCCGGGTAGCTCCGTGCTGTCCTTCGGGACCGCCGGCTGCAACCTGGGCTGCAAGTTCTGCCAGAACTGGGACATCTCGAAGGCCCGGGAGATGGACCGGCTGATGGACCGGGCGATGCCGGACGACGTCGCGCGCGCCGCGGTGGAGCTCGGCTGCCGGAGCGTCGCGTTCACGTACAACGACCCGGTGATCTTCACCGAGTACGCGGTCGACGTGGCCGCCGCGTGCCACGAGCGCGGCGTGCAGGCCGTCGCGGTGACGGCCGGGTACATCAACCCGGAAGGCCGGCGCGACCTGTTCGGCGCGATGGACGCCGCGAACGTCGACCTCAAGGGGTTCACCGACGACTTCTACCGGCGGATCACCGGCGCGCGCCTGCAACCGGTGCTCGACACCCTGACCTACCTGCGGCACGAGACCTCCGTCTGGCTCGAGATCACGACGCTGCTCATCCCGGGCCACAACGACTCCGACGAGGAGCTCCGTGCGATGTTCCGCTGGGTGCTCGACGAGCTCGGGCCGGACGTCCCGCACCACGTGACCGCCTTCCACCCGGACTGGCGGATGCGCGACGTGCCGCCGACCCCTCGGGCCACCTTGGTGCGCGCGCGGCAGATCGCCCTCGAGGAGGGGCTGCACTTCGTCTACACCGGCAACGTCCGCGACCCGGCCGGCGAGGTGACGGCGTGCGCGCAGTGCGGCGCCGCGCTGATCGAGCGGGACTGGTACGCCATCCACGCGTACCGGCTGACCGCCGACGGCCGCTGCCCGCGTTGCGGGACCGCGCTGCCCGGGCGGTTCGCGGCGGAGGCGGACGACTTCGGTCCGCGGCGGATCCCGGTGGTTCTCGGTCGCTGACCGCCGACGGTCCGCTGCCCCCGGTTGGGCCTCGGCCAGTGCCTCGCTGCGTGCCTCGCCATACGATCGACCTGCGATGCAGCAGGAGATCAGGTTCTGCGCGGCGCCGGACGGCGTCACGCTCGCCTATGCCACGGTGGGTTCCGGCCCTGGGACGCCCCTCGTGCGGGTCGCGACCTGGCTGACGCACCTCGAGCGCGACGCGGCGATCTACGCCCACTGGTTCGACGAGCTGGGTCGTGGGCGGCCGTTCGTGCGCTACGACATGCGCGGGTGCGGGCTGTCCGACCGGGACGCGGCCGACCTCTCGCTCACGGCCCGCGTGGCCGACCTCGCGACCGTCCTCGACGCGGCCGGCCTCGAGCGCGTCGACCTGCTCGGGCTGTCCGGCGGGGCAGCGGTCGCGATCGCGTACGCGGTGCGCCACCCCGAGCGGGTGCGGCGGCTCGTGCTCTACGGCGGCTACGCACGCGGTCGCGGGCGGCGCCCGCACACCGCCGCCGAGCGTGAGCAGGATGCGCTGCTGGTCTCGCTGACGCGGGTCGGCTGGGGACTCGAGACGCCCGCTTTCCGACGCGTGTTCACCACGCTGTTCATGCCCGACGCGGACGAGCGCGAGGTCGGCGAGTACGAGGACATGCAGCGGGTGTCCGCGTCGCCGGAGACCGCGGCACGGATCCGTGAGACGTCCGCGGAGATCGACGTCTCCGACCTCGCCCGCGACGTGCGCGCCGCGACGCTCGTCGTCCATGTCCGCGACGACGGTGTGACGCCGTTCGAGGAAGGGCGACGAATGGCGACCCTGATCCCCGGAGCGCGCTTCGTCCCGCTCGACGGGCGCAACCACATCCTCCTGGCGCGCGACCCGGCCTGGCACCGGCTCGTCGCCGCCGTGCGCGAGTTCCTCGACGACGTCCGCGCTGGGCCGGACCCCCTGGCCGGGCTCACGGCGCGCGAGCGTGCCGTGCTCGCCCTCGTCGCCCAGGGGCTCGGCAACGACGAGATCGGGGACCGGCTCGGGTTGAGCGTGCGCACGGTGGAGCGCCACATCTCGCACCTGTACCGCAAGCTCGGGCTCGCAGGCGGCTCGGCGCGAGCAGCCGCCGCGGCCGTCTTCCTCCGTTCGGGCTGAGGCGCCCGTCCCGAGTGCGTGCGCACCGCCACGCGTGACCGCGCCGGAGCGCCCGACGAGCGTGCCCGCACGGACGTCGTGACGGCGCGCGGTGCCTAGCGTCGACGGGGTCACCGAAGGAGGCCACCATGACCCGCAGCGCACCACGACCGGCAGCACCTGCGACGACGACACGTGAGCACGCAGCACCTGCGCCTGCGACACAGCTCCCCGCCGTGCTCGCTCTCGCGATGTTCGCGGCGCAGGCGCCGGGGTTCGTCCTGCCGCCCGTCGTCGCACAGCTCGCGGACGACCTGGGCGTCTCGGTGGGCGCGATCGGTGCGTTGCGCGGGGTCTCCGGGCTGGCCGCCGCGGTCGCGACCGTGCTGCTCGTCACCCTCGCGCGCAGCGTCGGGCTGCGAGACCTCCTTGCGGTCGGGCTCGGGTCGGTCGCCGTGGGGTCCGCGCTCGCCGGCGTCGCGACCGGCCTGACCGTGCTGATCGTGGCCCACGTGGTCCTGGGCCTCGGTCTCGCGACGGTCCTGACCAGCGCGCTCGCGGCCGCCAAGGTGTGGGGCGGGGCCGACGACGCACCGCGGCTGCTGTCGGCAGCGATGATGGGCCCGCCGGCCGCGGCCGTGCTGGCCACCCTCACGTCCGGGCTGCTGGCCCAGTCGTGGCGGACGACCTGGCTGCTCGTGCCGTGCGCGACGAGTCTGCTGGCCCTCGCCGGGACGCTGCGGCTGCCCCGCGACGTCGCGCCCGCGCAGCTCGAGCCCGGCGCGCCGGACGTTCAGGTCTGGCGGACCACCCGGGCACGGGCCTGGGCGCTCGGTGAGCTCCTCGCCTACGCCGGGTGGTCGGCCGTCGTCGTCTACGCCGGCGCGCTCTTCGCCCGGACCTACGGGACCGCGCCGGGCACGGTCGGGCTGCTGATCGGCGTGAGCGCCGTGGCCTTCATGGTCGGGACCCGACTCGCCCGCCCGCGCCTCGCGCGGGCCCGTGACCTCCTGGTGCCCGGTGCGGCGCTGCTGGCGATCGGCGGGGCGGCGCTCGGTCTGGTGCGGCCGTCCGCGGCCGTCAGCGCGAGCGTGCTCGCTGCCCTCGGGTTCGTCGCCGGGGCCCGGAGCATCGCCGCGAGCGCGTTCGGGCTGCAGCTCGCCGGTCGGGGCGTGGCGGCGATGGCGGTGCGGACCACCGCCCAGCAGCTCGGTTACCTCGTCGGCGCCGCCGCCGGCGGCGCGATGGTCGCGAGGGCCGGCTTCGCCGGCCTCGGCGTCCTGGTCGGAACGCTCTTCACGCTCGCGGCCGTCGTCCACGTCGGAACCCGCGGCGTGCAGCGCACGACGAGCGCGGCCGTGCCCGGAGCGGTCGGGGTGCCGGTGCGGTCGTGACGGTCAGACCGGCAGGTGCTCACGCAGGAAGTCGCGGGTCTGCGCCCAGGCCGTCGCGGACGCGCCCGGGTGGAAGTTCGCGAAGTCCGGGTTGTCGAAGGCGTGGTCCGCGCCGTCGTGGACCTCGACCCGAGCGCCCTGCGGTGCGACGGCAGCACGGATGGCCGCGACGGCCGCGGAGTCGAGGTAGGCGTCCGCGGCACCGATGTGGTGCAACGACGGCGCGAGAACCCGCGGCGCGAGATCGAGCAGCGTCGGCAGCGCGGAGCCGTAGTACGCGACCAGAGCATCCGGCGCCTCGTCGGCGGCCACCGCGAACGCGAGGCCACCGCCGAAGCAGAAGCCGACGAGCCCGACCCCGCCGGTCACCTCGGGCAGCTCGCGGAGCCGGTCGAGTGCGGCGGAGGCGTCGCTGACGCCGGTGGGCCAGTCGAAGCGCGACGCGAGAGCGAGGCCCTGCTCGAGCATCGTCGGGCCGTTCGGCACCGCACTCGTGCCGAGCCGCCAGAACAGCTCGGGAGCCATCACCACGTAGCCGAGCGCGGCCAGGTCGGCCGCCCGCCGCCGCAGGTAGGGGCTCAGGCCGAAGATCTCCTGGACCAGCAGGATCCCGGGCCCGCTGCCGCGGTCCGGGAGCCAGAGGTGTGCCGGCATCGCGCCGTCGTCGAGCTCGATCGTCACCTCGGTCGGGTCCATGTCGCGAGTATCGCCAGCGGGTTCGGCCGGTGCGACCGGAGCGGCGACCCGACCCAGGCGGTGGCGACGCGCGCGCCGAGGACGGCAGGTCAGTCGGGGGAGACCTCGACCACGTCGCCGTCCTCGACGTGCAGCCGGCGGGTGAGCCGCACGGTCTCGAGCATCCGACGGTCGTGCGTGACCAGCAGGATCGTGCCGTCGAACGTGTCCATGGCCTGTTCGAGCTGTTCGATCGCCGGCAGGTCGAGGTGGTTGGTCGGCTCGTCGAGCACGAGGAGGTTGACCCCCCGGGCCTGCAGCAGGGCGAGCGCCGCGCGGGTCCGTTCGCCCGGCGAGAGGGAGCCCGCCGGTCGGCCGACGTGGTCGGCGCCGAGCCCGAACTTGGCGAGCAGGGTGCGGACGTCCGCGGTCGGCCAGGTTGGCACCTCGGCCGCGAACGACTCGCCGAGGGCGGTGTCGCCCTCGAACGCGCGTCGTGCCTGGTCGACCTCGCCGACCAGCACCCCGGCACCCACGTCGACCCGGCCCTCGGTCGGTTCGAGGCGACCGAGCAGGAGGGCGAGGAGCGTGGACTTGCCGGCACCGTTCGGTCCGGTGATCGCGACGCGGTCCTGCCAGGAGATCTCCAGGTCGAGCGGGCCGAGCCGGAACCCGCCGCGCCGCACCACCGCGCCGCGCGCCGCGCAGACCACGGCGCCCGAGCGTGGCGCGGTCGCGATCGTCAGCTGCAGCGACCACTCCTTGCGGGGTTCGGCGACCTCCTCGAGCCGTTCGATCAGCCGTTCGGTCTGGCGCGCCTTCGCGGCCTGCTTCTCGCTGGACTCGGCCCGGAAGGCGCGGATGAACTTGTCCGGGTCGGTCGCCTTGCGACGAGCGTTGCGGACCCCCTTGGCCATCCAGGCCCGCTGGCGACGCGCCCGCGCCTCGAGCGCCGAGCGGCGCGCTGCGTAGTCCTCGTAGGCCTCGCGTGCGCGGCGCCGCGCGATGGTGCGCTCGTCGAGGTAGGCGTCGTAGGTCCCGCCGTAGACCTGGACGCGCTGCAGGCTGCGGTCCAGCTCGACGACCGTGGTCACGGTGCGGCTGAGGAACTCGCGGTCGTGGCTGACCACGACCACCGGGGCCGGTGTGCGTACGACGAACTCCTCGAGCAGCAGCAGGCCCGCGGCGTCGAGGTCGTTGGTCGGCTCGTCGAGCAGGTAGACGTCGAAGCGGGACAGCAGCAGGATCGCGAGCCCGACCCGGGCGGCCTCGCCGCCGGACAGTGCGGTCATCGGCAGGTCGAGGTCCACGGCCAGCCCGAGGTCGCGGACCACGACGCCGCGCCGCGCCTCGAAGTCGCCCGCACCGAGCGCCGTCCAGTCCTCGAGCGCGTGGGCGTAGTGGTCCTCCGCCCCCGGTGTCCCCGCGGCGAGCGCGTCGGCCGCGGCGTCGAGCGCCGCCGTGGCCCCGCTCACCCCGGTGCGGCGGGCGAGGTGGTCGGCGACCGTCTCGCCCGGCACGCGTTCGACCTCCTGCGCGAGGAAGCCGAGGTGCGCCGTCGGCGGGGAGACCCTCACCGTGCCGGCCTCCGGCGCGCGCAGTCCCGCCAGGATCCGCAGCAGCGTCGACTTGCCGGCGCCGTTGGGGCCGACGAGGCCGATCACGTCCCCCGGCGCGACCACGAGGTCTGCCCCGTGGAACAGCTCGCGGTCGCCGAAGCCGGCGGCGACGTCTCTCACCTGCACTGTCGCGGTCACGGGGTCATCCTGCCGGTCCACGTCGGCGACGCTCGCGCTGAATTCCGGCGTCGGCGTGGCGGGGGTCCGCCCGCAGAGTGCTGAACTCCGGCGTCGGTGCGGCGGGGCCCGCGCGCAGAGTTCTGCCGATCGCCGCGGTGAGTACCCGTGGAGTTCACCCCGGCGGAGTGGGGTGGGGCGCGGCCCGGTCCGGGGCCACTCCACTTCGAGGGGGAACGATGACAGCACTCTCCAGGCGCGCCGTGGGCGTCACCGCCGCGGCCGCCGCCCTGGCCCTGGTCGCGGGCGGCGCGGTCGCGGCCGGCTCCATCACCGCCAACGGCGGGGCGAAGCGACTGTCCGGCGACCAGACCGCGGCCGTGCGCCAGGCCATCGACGGGGGCAGGGCGCGCAACGTCATCCTGCTGATCGGTGACGGCATGGGCGACTCCGAGATCACCATCGCCCGCAACTACGCCTACGGCGCAGCCGGCGAGCTGCCCGGCATCGACGCCCTCCCGCTGACCGGCGAGTACACGACCTGGTCGCTGGACAAGGCCGACGGCCTGCCGGACTACGTCACCGACTCCGCGGCGTCCGGCAGCGGCTGGGCGACCGGCACCAAGACCTACAACGGTGCGATCTCGGTGGACATCGCAGGTGAGCCGCAGACGACGATCCTCGAGCTCGCGAAGGCGAACGGTCTGCGCACCGGCAACGTGACCACGGCGGAGATCCAGGACGCCACCCCGGCCGTCCTCGAGGCCCACGTCACCTCGCGCAGCTGCAAGGCGCCGTCGGCCACCAGCGCCCAGTGCCCGGACAACGCGCTCGAAAACGGCGGCGCCGGGTCGATCAGCGAGCAGATCCTCGATACCCGGGCCGACCTCGTGCTCGGCGGCGGTGCGACGTACTTCGACGAGGCCGCGACCGCGGGGGACTGGCAGGGCGAGACGCTGCTCGACCAGGCCACCGACCGCGGGTACCAGGTGGTCACTGACGCCGACGAGCTCGCCGCGGTGACCCGCGCCGACCAGAGCCGGCCGGTGCTCGGCCTGTTCGCCGACGGGAACCTCGAGACCCGGTGGACGGGCGCGCTCGCGACCCACGCGGGTGGCGCGGAGGACCCGATCACCTGCTCGGCGAACCCGGCCCGCGCCGACAGCGTCCCAGGCCTGGCGGAGATGACCGACAAGGCCATC
Source organism: Actinotalea endophytica (assembly GCF_025717005.1). Classification (GTDB taxonomy): domain Bacteria; phylum Actinomycetota; class Actinomycetes; order Actinomycetales; family Cellulomonadaceae; genus Actinotalea. Next base: position 363,445 of record NZ_JAOVZU010000005.1, on the reverse strand, counting down.
GACCTCCTGGACTCGCGGCGAGGCAAGGGCTTCTTCCTGCAGGTCGAGGGTGCGTCGATCGACAAGCAGGACCACGCGGCGAACCCGTGCGCCCAGATCGGCGAGACGGTCGACTTCGACGAGGCGGTGCAGGCCGCCCTCGACTTCGCCGAGCACGACGGCCGGACGCTGGTCGTGGTGACCGCCGACCACGGGCACTCGAGCCAGATCGTGTACCCGAACACGACGACGCCCGGGCTGACCCGGACGCTGCTCACCGCTGACGGCAAGCCGATGACCGTGGCGTACGGCACGGCCGACGAGGGCGGTTCGCAGGACCACACCGGCACCCAGGTGCGGATCGCGGCGTACGGCCCTCGGGCGGCCAACGTGGTGGGCCTGACCGACCAGACCGACCTCTTCTTCACCATGCGGGACGCGCTGGGCCTCGGCAGCCGGGGCCACGGCCGGCACTGAACCGTCGGACTGCGGGGCCCGGGGGCACCTCCGGGCCCCGCAGCGGTTCGGCACCGCGTTCCGTTCGGCACCGCGTTCCGTTCGGCAGCGCGTTCCGTTCGGCAGCGCGTTCAGTCCGGCACTGCGTCACGTCCGGCACTGCGTCACGTCCGGCACTGCGTTCCGTCCGGCACTGCGTTCCGTCCGGCACTGCGTCACCGTCCGGGCCTGCGCCGGACGGTTCCGGGCACGTCGCAGGTGGCGCGGCCGGCGACCGGCCGGGATCCTCGGTCTGTGGCCCGGGTCGCGGGTCCGCTCCGCGAGCACGGAGGTGCGATGAGCCGCAGCGGCGAGGAGATCAACCGGGCGATGCTGCGCGTCCGCGACGCGATCGACGCCGGCTACCGCGACGAGCTCGACCTGGCCACGCTCGCCGCGCTGGTGCCGGTGACGCCCGCGCACCTGGTGCGAGCCTTCCGCGGCGTGTTCGGCGAGACGCCGCACCGGTACGTGCAGCGGCGACGGGTCGAGCGTGCGATGTTCCTGCTGCGCTCCACCGACTGGTCGGTGACCAGGATCTGCACCGAGGTCGGGTTCACCAGCCTGGGCACCTTCGGGCGGACCTTCACGGCCGTCGTCGGCGAGTCGCCCTCGGCGTACCGCAGGCGCGGGCCACTGCCCGCTGTCCCCGGCTGCGTGACGATGGCCTGGATGCGACCGGCGGTCTTCCGCGAGCCGGTCGACGATGCCGATTTCGGAGAAGCGCCGGCCCGTCCCGGGCCCGTAGTTTCCAGGGCATGAACCTCACCGCGAACAACCTGTCCTCGATCTTCGTCCTGGACCAGGACGAGGCGCTCGGCTTCTACGTCGGCGTGCTCGGTCTGGAGGTCTCGGCCGACCTGATGTTCGGTCCGATGCGTTGGCTCACCGTGCGGGTGCCGGGCGACCGACGCGACATCCTGCTCGAGCTGCCCGGCCCGCCGGCCCAGGACCCGGCGACGGCGGAGCAGGTCCGTGAGCTCGTCGCCAAGGGTGCGGGGGGCGGCTGGGTCGCGTTCACCACCGACGACGTCGACGCGGTCCACCAGCACCTGGTCGAGCACGGCGTGACGATCACGCAGCCGCCGACGGACATGCCGTACGGCCGCGACATGGGCCTGCGGGACCCGTTCGGCAACAACATCCGGATCGGCGAGATCCGCGGCGCGTGAGCGTAAGCGCGGCGAGCTGTGCCGCTCTCGCGTCCCGGGCGTGAGGGTCCGGTGATGATCGTCCACGTGCCGGGATGAACGGGCGCTACGGCTCCAGGTGACCGACCCTGGAACCGATGGGGATGGCACAACGCCGTACCCGTGAGAGGCAGCCGATCATCATCCCCGTCGTGTTCGTGCACGGGACCAGGACGTCCTCGGCGATCTGGGACCCCCAGGTCGACGCGTTGCGCGCGGCCGGCCACACCGTGCACGCCCTCGACCTCCCCGGCCACGGTGCACGCACGGGGGAGCGCTTCACCTTCGACGGTGCGCTGCGGGCGATCGACGACGCGGTCGCAGCCCAGCCGGTGCCGCCCCTGCTCGTGGGTCTCTCGCTCGGCGGCTACACGTCGCTCGCGTACGCCGCGCGGCACCACGATCGCCTCGCCGGGGTGATGCTGTCCGGCTGCTCCACCGAGATCGCGGGCAAGCCCCTGAACCTGTACCGGCGGGCCAGCAGCAAGGTCGCGGCGATGTTCCGCCCGAACGGCACCTGGCACGTCGTGGCCGACATGCTTGCCGCACTGCACGGCTACTCCGCGCTGGCGGATCTGCGCAGGCTGCTCGTGCCGGTGTGGATCGTCAACGGCTCCCGGGATCCCCTGCGACTCGACGAGTGGCGGATGCTCGCGGCCCGACCGAACGCCCGGCTGCACGTGGTGCGCCGAGCCGGTCACGACGTCAACAGCCACGCCCCGGAGGAGTTCCTCGACGTCCTGCGTGGCGCCCTCGCGCACCTGCACCCCGCCGTCGTGCCCGTCCTGGCCTGAGCTGCCGGCCCGAACGCCCCCGCGGCGCCCTCGGCGACTCCTAGCGTGGGAGGTGACGAGGTGAGGAGCGGTGATGGTCGACGTGACGACCACCCAGGTGTGGGCGGAGCTGGGCAAGCAGGCGTTCGCTGTGGTCGGGATGGTGAGCGCACGAGGCGAGGGACGCACGGTCGGCATCGTGCCGACCGTGCACGACGGAGCGATCTGGTTCGTCAGCAAGGAGGACTCCTGGAAGGTCGCGCACCTGCGCGCGAACCCGGAGATCTCGGTGACGGTCCCGATCGGCAAGCGGGTGCCGTTCATGCCGTTCGTGAAGATCCCGGCGGCGACGATCACCGTCGCCGGCACCGCGACGGTGCTACCGCGCCCCGAGGTGCCGGCCGAGGTCTGGCAGCGGCTCACCCGAGGCCTGGACACCGGCGACCCGGCCGAGACGTCGGTCGGTGTGCGGATCGTGCCGCACGGGGACTTCGTCACCTACGGAGTCGGGACGTCGCTGCTCGGCATGCGTGACACCGAGGCGGCACGCGGGCGGGCTCCAGTGGGACGCCCCGCGCGGACCGCACCACCCCGCTAGCGTGAGAGCGAGCGGTATCGGAGGACCCGTGGACCTGAGGATCACCCAGCGGGACGTGCGCAACGCCGTGCTCGGCACCTGCGCGACGGCTATCGCGCTGCTGGTCACCGCATGGATGGTGCACGGCCTGGTGATCGACGACTGGTGGGCGGCGCTGCTGGTCGCGCTGCTCGTCGGTCTGCTCGACGCCCTGGTCCGGCCTCGGCTGCGTCCGCTCGCGCGGCTCGTCGGGGTTCCGGGGACGCTGCTGCTCGGCCTGGTCTTCCAGCTCGGTGTGCTGCGGCTGTCGCTCGCCGTGGTCCCGGGCGTCGAGGTCGACGGCTGGGGAGCGACGCTCGCGACGTTCGCCGTGGTCGGCATCGTCACGGCGGTCGCGCGGTGGCTCGTCGGCGCGGAGGACCGCGACTACCTCGTTGCCGACCTGATGCGTCGCAGCCGGCGCACCCGGGCGGGCGGCGACTCGCGCGAGCCGGGTCTCGTGGTGATCCAGATCGACGGCCTGGCGTACCCGGTGCTGCAGCACGCGATCGGCTCGGGGGACGCACCCACCCTGGCCCGGTGGCTGCGCCGCGGCAGCCACACCGCTCGCCCGTGGTGGGCTCGCGTGCCGTCGACCACGCCGGCCAGCCAGGCGGGCCTGCTGCACGGCACGAACGACGGCATCCCGGCGTTCCGCTGGTACGACAAGGAGGCCGGGCGCCTGGTGGTGACGAACCACCCGGCGGACGCCGCGATCGTCGAGGAGCACCTCTCCGACGGGCGTGGGCTGCTCGCCGACGGTGGCGCCGCCGTCTCCACGATGTTCACCGGCGACGCGGAGTCCGCCTTCCTGGTGATGAGCCGGGCGGGCCGCCGGGGCGGGCTCGGGACGGGCAGCTCCTACCTGCGGTTCTTCGCGCGGCCGTTCGTGCTGGGTCGGGCGCTGCTGCTCACCTTCGGCGAGATGATCAAGGAGCTCACGCAGGCGTGGCACCAGCGCCGGCGGGACGTGTGGCCGCGGGTGCCGCGGCGTGGCGCCTACGTCGCGCTGCGCGCCGTCACGAACGTGCTGATGCGCGACCTGAACGTCGCGCTGGTCGCCGACCAGATGGCCCGCGGTGCGCCGGTGGTCTTCGTCGACCTGGTCGACTACGACGAGATCGCCCACCACGCGGGCGTGGTGCGGCGGGAGGCCCTCGACGCGCTCGCGGGCGTGGACGCGGCGATCGGCACCCTCGAGCGCTTCGCCGAGGTGTGCCCGCGCGAGTACCGCTTCGTCGTGCTCTCCGACCACGGGCAGAGCCAGGGTGCGACCTTCGCCCAGCTCGCCGGACGATCGCTCGAGGCGGTGGTCACGGAGCTGACCTCGGGCAGCGTCGCCGGGCACACCGGGACGGAGGAGGTCTGGGGCCCGCTGGCGACCCTGCTGTCCGACGTGCTCAGCGCATCCGGTGCGCGTGGCCGGTGGGCGCGGTGGACACCCGGGGCCGACGGGCTCGAGCGCGACGCGAGATCGGAGCCCACGGATGGCGGCACGGGTCCGACAGCCACCGTCGTGGCCGCCTCCGGGAACCTCGGGCTGATCTGGTTCCCGACGTCGCCGGGCCGCGTCACGCTGGAAGACGTCGCGGAGCGGCACCCGGCACTGCTGCCCGGGCTGCTCGCCGAGCCGGGCGTCGGGTTCTGCGTGGTCGACACCGCGCAGGGCCCGCTCGCGGTGGGCCACGCCGGCGTGCATCGGCTCACCGACGGGCGGGTCGAGGGGGAGGACCCGTTGGCATCGTTCGGTCCGCGCGCCCGGACGGACCTGCTCCGCGTCACACGCATGGCGAACGCGCCCGACGTGCTCGTGCACTCCACCTACGACGCGCAGACCGGTGAGGTGCACGCGTTCGAGGAGCTGGTCGGTTCGCACGGGGGGCTCGGCGGCGACCAGAACCTCGCGATGCTCCTGCACCCGGTCGAGTGGGCCGTCGACGAGGACCTGCTCGACGACTCCGTGCCGGGGGAGCGCGTGCTGTGCGGTGCCGAGACGGTGCACGCCCAGCTGGTGCGCTGGCTGCGCTCGGCCGGCCTGCGCGAGGAGGTCGTTCCCGAGGAGCAGTCGTGAAGCTCACCTGGTGGGGTCATGCCTCGGTGCTCGTCGTGCTCGAGGGGATCTCGGTGGTGGCCGACCCGGTGCTGCGTGCCCGGCCCGGCCTGCTGCGTCACGTGGCGCCCCCGCCCAGCGTGGCCTGGCAGCGGCCGGACGCCGTCGTGCTGTCGCACCTGCACCACGACCACTGCGACCTGCCGAGCCTGCGTGCGCTGGACGCCCCGGTCGTGCTCGCGCCGCTCGGGGCGGGCGCCTGGTTGCGACGCAAGGGCGTTCGTCCCGCGCAGGAGGCCGCGATCGGCGAGACGGTGCGGATCCGGCACGGCGGGACGGTCACCACCGTGCGGGCCGAGCACCACGGCCGTCGCGAACCGTTCGGTCCGGTGGCCGAGTCCGTGGGTCACATCGTCGCCGGCCGCCGCACCGCGACCTGGCTCGCCGGCGACACCGCTCTGTTCGACGGCATGCGGGACCTGCCGGAGCTCGCGCCGCGGGGTGTGATCGACCTCGCGGTCGTGCCGATCTGGGGCTGGGGGCCGAACCTCGGGCCCGGGCACATGGATCCGGACCAGGCCGCGCAGGCCGTGGCGATGGTCCGGGCGCGCCACGCGGTGCCGGTGCACTGGGGCAGCCTGCACCCGGCCGGCATGCACTGGGCGATGAGCCACCACCTGCACACGCCGGGCTGGCGCTTCGCCGAGGCGGTCTCACGCCACTCGCCGCAGACCGAGGTGCACCTGCTGGCGCACGGGGACACCATCGCGCTGTAGCGCCGCCCGCCGCCGGGTCCCGACGGGAGCGTTCGACCGGTGCAGGTGCGCGCCGACGGGCCGCACGTGCCGATCATGGGCGTGGCGGCCGATGCGGGGACTAGCCTGCCGAGTGCGGGCGCCGATCGCCGCGTCTCGCGTGAGGCACTCGACGGAACGAGCCGGACGATCGCCCGGCGGGAGGGCAGCCCCATGACCCGGACGCCGGAGGTCGACCCCACCGACCGCGAAGAGCTGCTGACCAGGATCGCCGCGCTCGAGGGCGAGATCGCCCAGCTGCGCTCGGAGCCTGCGCCCGAGGCCGCGCGCGGGTCACGTCGGCTGCGGGCCGCCTCGGCGGTCGCCGTGGTCGTGATCGCGGCGCTGCTCGCGCCGCTTGCGGTGGCCACGTCGTGGGCGCGGGGTCTGGTCACGGACACCGACCGGTACCTGGAGACGGTCGCACCGCTCGCCGACGACCCGGCCATCAAGGCGGCGATCACCGACCAGCTCGCGACCGCGCTGCTCGAGCGGATCGGTCCCGAGGACCTGGCCGCCCAGGTCACCGAGGCGGTCGCGGGACTCGACAAGGTTCCCCCTCGGGTCGCCACGGGCCTGCTGGCGCTGGAGGCCCCGCTGGCCGACGCGATCTCGAGCTTCGTCCGTCAGGCGATCGGGCGGGTGGTCGACTCGGACCAGTTCAGCGCGGCCTGGGTGGCCGCGAACCGCGCGGCGCACGAGCAGCTCGTCGCCGTGATGCAGGGTGATCCGGATGCGATCGCCCAGCTCGACGAGGGCGGCAACCTCAGCATCAACCTCGCAGCGGTCCTCGCCGTGGTGGTCTCGGACCTCTCGGACCGCGGCTTCTCGCTCGTGGACCGGCTGTCGAACCTCAGCGTGAGCTACCCGGTGATGAGCAACGGCGACGTCGTCCGGCTGCGCCAGCTCTACCGGCTGATCGACGTGCTCGGCCCGGTGCTGATCTGGGCGACGCTCGGCCTGCTCGCGGTCGGCGTGAGCCTTGCGGTCAACCGGGCGCGTGCCCTGATGATCGCCGGGTTCGTGCTCGCCGGGTCCGCTGCGGCCCTCGGGCTGGTCGTGACGATCGGTCGGGCGTTGTACACCGACGCGCTGGTCGGCCAGGTGTCGCGGCTGGACGCCGGGCTCGTCCTGTACGACCAGGTCGTCGGCGGTCTGCGTCCGATGCTGCGGACGACCCTCGCACTCGGGCTCGTGCTCGTCGTGGTCGGCTTCGTGCTCGGCGGGACCTCGGCGGCCCGTGGCCTTCGTTCGGCCTTCGGACGAGCCGGGCAGGCAGAGGGCCCGGCGTGGCTGGCGGCGATCCGGCGCAGCACCACCGCGCGCTGGTTCGCCGCGCACCGGGGTCTGGTCGACGGCGTGGTCGCGGTGCTGGCGGGTGTCGTGCTGGTGGCCGTGGACCGGCTCACGCCCGGGCTGGTGGTGACCGTGGCACTGGTCGCTGGCGCGGTGGTCCTGCTGGCCCGGTTCTTCGCGCCGGTGCTGCCCGGGCCCGAGCCGGTCGATCAGGACGCGGACTCGAGCCGCGAGGTCAGCTCGTCGAGCTCGTGACGACGGGCGGGCTCGACTCGGGCCTGTAGCCGGCGGAACGCCGTGCGGAGCGCGGCCCGGGTCTGCGGGTCGGAGCCGAAGTGCCAGATCTCGGTCCAGGCGAGGTCGAGCAGCGCCGCCCACCCCGGGGCCGGGACGACGACGAGGCTCCGGCCGTCGTCGGCCAGCGCGCGTGGCCCGAGCCGACGCCGAGAGGCCTCGACCAGCACCTCGCCGATGTGGTCGATCGCCTGGCCGGCGGTGGTGGGGTCGTTGAGCCCGGGGGACAGGGCCCGGATCGCGATGTCGACGAGCAGCCGCAGCGGGTACGACGGGTCTGCGTCGACGGTGCGCTCGTCGCCCAGGGCGAGGGCGCCGAGGACCTGTGCCGTGATCTCCTCGTCGACATCGGCCGGTGCGTCCGACCCGGCCCGGGTGACCAGCGCGACCGGCTCGTCCGGACCCAGGAACGAGCCGATCGGGACGAGCAGGTCCACCTGGATGGCACGCTCGCGCGCGAGGGTGGCCAGTGCCGCCGCGTCCACGTCCACGAGCGAGCCGAAGCCCTCCTCGCGTCGCACGACGGCGTCGGCGGGCAGCTCGGCCCAGCCCGCCGATGCCGCGCCTGGCACGCCGTCGCGCCCGTGCTCGGGCGCACCTGACGCCGGGTCGGGGTAGGTGCGCGCGATCGCCTGCCGCGCATCCTCGGTCAGCTGCGCCATGGTCCGGCCGGGCCGCAGCCGGGCGGTCAGCCGGTCCAGCAGTGCGATGAAGAGCAGGACCGTCCCGGTCGCGCCGACCAGCGCGAGCACGGTGGCCACGGTGGCGGCGTCCTGGTGCTGCGACCGCACCGTCAGGACGACCACGATCGAGTAGGTGAAGGTCCCCAGGGCGCCGCCGAGCGTGAACCGGAGCAGCCGGTCGCGCCGGAGCTGTTCGACCAGCCGGGGGGCGTAGGTGGTCGCACCGAACTGGAGGGACAGGGTGGCGATCGTCAGGACGAAGCCCGCCAGGGTGAGGGTCGCTCCGCCGATCGCGAGGAGCACCTGCTGGGCGACGTCGACCGTGGCCAGCGTGGGCGCCTCGATCGCGAGCGAGAGCCCGAGCGTCGCGACGGCGAGCAGCGCGCCGCCGAGCACCGCGAGCACCGGGACGCCGAGCAGGGAGCGGAACCAGCGTCGCGCCCAGCCGCGCAGACGCCACGCGGCTGCTCCGAGCGCGGTCAACGCGCCGCCCGCTCGGGTGCGGGGCGGCCGGCCGGAAGGTGCTCGAAGATCAGGCTCGTCTCGGTGTGCGCGACCTCGGGGCGGGCGGAGAGCTGGTCGACCACGAAGGCGCGCAGCGTCTCGGTGTCGCGGGCCGCGACGTGCACGAGGAAGTCGTCGGCGCCGGCCAGGAAGTACACGTCGAGGACCTCCGGGCGCCGGGCGAGCTGCTGGCCGAGCGTGCTCATCTCGGACCTCGCCGTGCCCTGGACCCGCACCGCGATCATGGCCTGCAGGCGGTGTCCGAGTGCCGCCGGGTCGATGTCCGCATGGAAGCCCCGGATCACGCCCGACTCCCGCAGCGCCCGGACCCGCGCGAGGCAGGTGGACGGCGCAACACCGACCGCCTCGGCGAGCGCGTTGTTCGGGATCCGGGCGTCCTGGGCGAGGACCCGGAGGATGGCGCGGTCGGTCGCGTCCAGGACGCGCCGAACTTTCTTCGGGGCCGGCGAGCGGACACCGGTCGGAGCCGATGGTGTGGTGGTCATGCCCCGACCATACCGAATGTTCTGCGGCCTTAACCCGTCAGAAACGTCCGTTCATTCACACTTGTGTCCTACGGCACATGCGCGTGCCTCGAGGTGTCCATTGAGTTCCAGGGAGGTCGTCATGCGGATCGGGATCCCGACCGAGCGCAAGGTCCACGAATACCGGGTGGCGGTCACGCCCGCCGGAGTCCACCAGCTGGTCGCGGCCGGGCACGAGGTGCTCGTCCAGTCCGAGGCCGGCGTCGGGTCGGCCATCACCGACGACGACTACCGCGCCGCCGGCGCGACCATCGTCGCGACGGCCGAGGACGCCTGGGCCGCGGACCTGGTCTGCAAGGTCAAGGAGCCGATCGCTGCCGAGTACCCGCTGCTGCGCCGCGACCAGGTCCTCTTCACGTACCTGCACCTGGCCGCCGACCGCCCCTGCACCGACGCGCTGCTCGCGGCCGGCACCACCTCGATCGCCTACGAGACCGTCCAGCGCGCCGACGGCTCGCTGCCGCTGCTCGCGCCGATGAGCGAGGTCGCCGGCCGCCTGGCACCCCAGGTCGGGGCCTACCACCTGATGCGCAGCCAGGGCGGCCGGGGTCTGCTGCCCGGTGGCGTCCCCGGCGTCGCGCCGGCCAAGGTCGTCGTGCTCGGTGGCGGCGTGGCGGGCCGCTACGCCGCGGACATCGCCGTCGGCATGCGCGCCGACGTCACCATCCTGGACGTCTCCCAGCCCCGTCTGCGCGAGCTCGACGAGGCGTACGGCGGTCGGGTGCGGACCCTCGCGTCCACGCCGTACTCGGTCGAGGCCGCTGTGCTCGAGGCCGACCTGGTGATCGGTGCCGTCCTGGTGGCCGGTGCTCGCACGCCGAAGCTGATCAGCAACGAGCTGGTGTCCCGGATGAAGCCGGGCTCGGTGCTCGTGGACATCGCGGTGGACCAGGGCGGCTGCTTCGAGGACACCCGCCCCACCACCCACGCCGAGCCGACCTTCGCCGTGCACGACTCGATCTTCTACTGCGTCGCCAACATGCCCGGTGCGGTTCCGGCGACCTCGACGTGGGCGCTGACCAACGTGACGCTGCCGTACCTGACCGACCTGGCGAGCAAGGGCTGGCAGGCCGCGCTGGCCGCCGACCCGGCCCTGCGCGCCGGCCTGACCACCCACCACGGCGCGCTGCTCAACGCGGCGGTCGCGCAGGCCCACGGCTACCAGGTCGAGGACCCGGCCGACCTCCTCGTCTGAGTCAGACGTAGCGCCGCACCAGGTCCTCGGTCTGGTGCAGGTAGCCGCCGCCGAACAGCACGGCGTGCATGGCGACGGGGTAGACCTGGTGCAACGGCACCAGGTCCACCCAGCCGTCCGGCAGCGGGGTGGACTCGGCGTACGCGGCGAGCACCCGATCGAGGTGCGGCAGTCCGAACAGCGCGAGCATCGCCAGGTCGGTCAGCGGGTGACCACCGTGCGCCGCGGGGTCGATGAGCACCGCGCCGTCGGGCGTCCACATCACGTTGCCGGACCACAGGTCGCCGTGCAGCCGGGCCGGCGGCAGGTCGTCGTCGAACTCGCCCGCCCGCAGGCGGTCGGCAAGCGCGTCCAGCCCGGCCCGGAGCCCGGGGGAGAGCTGCCGCTGTGCCGCGAGCTTGTCCCGGACGTCGGCGACTCGCGCCTCGGCATGGAACGCACCCCAGGACGACCACGCACCCGTCGGCAACGGGCGGGGGTCGTCGAGGGGGCCGAAGAAGCCGTCGCCGGACCAGCCGTCCGGTGGTGACCCGAACGAGGGCGCGCCCGCGCGGTGGGTCGCGGCCAGCTCGCGGCCGAACGCCTCGGCGGTGACCGGGTCGGGCCGGGTGGTCTCGAGACGCTCGAGCTCGATCGCGTCCTCGCCGACGGCCAGCACCTCGACGACGCGGGCGCCGTGCGCTGCGCGGAGCCACCGGAGCCCGGCGGCCTCGTAGCGGAAGAAGCCGTCCGGCGGCCGGGGGCGTCGCTTGGTGAACGTCGGCACCGGGTCAGCCCATCACGGCGTGGTGGCCCGGAGCAGGTCGGCCAGGTGCGCCGCTCGCTCGGCGTCCGCGCGGGTCAGCCGGGCCTTGCCGAGGTTCTGGCGCACCACCCAGCGCACGTCCGGGTCGTCGACGAGCCACCGTTCGAGCCGGGGGAACCCGGCGGCCGGGTCGGCGGCGACGGCCACGCTCCAGCAGTAGCCCAGGCCCTTGCGCAGCGTCCGCACGTCGTCGTCCCGCCGGCGTCCGGACGGGAGACCGGCCAGGGCGGACGTCGCCACGTCGAGCAGGTCGAGGGCCGCGGCCACGGTGGCGGGGTCGCGCAGCAACCGAGGCTCGCAGACCCCCGCCGCGGCCGCGCGCAGGACCAGCGGGTCGCCGTCCGCCCACGCGGCAAGCAGGTCGCGCAGCAGCGCGGGGGTGCGGTCGCCGACCCGCTGCAGCGCCATCGCGACACCCTCGCGAACACGCCACCGGCCGTCGCCGGCGCGGTCCCGCAGGGTCATGGCATCGGCGTCCTCGACCGCCGTGACGAGGCGGCCGAGCCCCGCCGTGCCGCAGGCGGCGAGGTACTCGTCCGGGCTCGCGCTCCAGGCCCGCAGCCGGGCCGCGTCCGCGAGGTCGCCGACGACGTCGAGGAGCTCGAGGTCGGCGCGCGGACCGGGCAGGCCCGAGTGCTGCTCGAGGTACTCCTCCCACTGTGCCGGTGGACGTGCGCGGAGCGCCTCCGCGTGGGCAGCCCGAGCGGTCACAGCACCGCCGGCTCGGCCGGCCGGAAGGCCACCATCGGGAACGACGCGAACATCTCGACCGGGTCGTCGAACGTGCCCGCGGGGACCGCGTCGATCGCGTCCATCACACGCAGGCCGACCCGTGCCTCCCAGGGGTGCTCGTCCCGGAACCGCTCGGCCACCGAGCGCCCCTCCTCGGGTGTGAGGAACCGGGTCTGCGGCCGGTACTCCTGGCGGCCGGTCTTGATCTTCGTCGCGGGGTGCTCCTGAAGGTTGCGGTACCAGTTCGCGGTGGCCCCGTACGCCGAGGCCACGACGATCTCGTCGGTGGTCGGGTCGTGGATCACGATCTCCAGGACGGTGGTCAGGCGCCTGCCGGACTTGCGTCCGACGTGCTCGACCTCGCAGAAGCGTCGGCCGAGCAGCCACCCCCACCCGCGGGCGTAGAACCAGGACGGAGCTTCGAAGACCTTCTTCGCCCAGGGCTTGGGTCGGGGAACCATGCAGCGCCTCCGTGCGTCGACGTCGCCAGCCTACGACCGGAGCGCCCGCGCCGGGACGGCGCGGCTCCCGGCCGACGCCGTCCCGACCGGCACGAGCTCGATCGGCACGGCCTTTTCGGCTCGACACGGTGCCCGCACCGGCTCCTAGGCTGTCGCGATGCAACCCCCGACGCTCTCCGACGGCACCGTGGTGGTCGACCGACTGACCGAGGGCGACCTCGACGACATCGTCGAGGCGTGCCAGGACCCGGAGATCCCGGCCTGGACCACGGTGCCGAGCCCGTACGGCCGCGCGGACGCCGAGTCGTTCCTCGACCTCATGGTGCGGCCCGGCTGGGTGCGCGGCGACCAGCGGGTCTGGGCGGTGCGCGCCGCGGGCGAGCCCAGGATCCAGGGCGTCATCGGCCTGCACGGCGTGCGTGACGGCAGCGCCGAGATCGGCTACTGGATGGCCCCGTGGGGTCGCCGGCGCGGCCTGCTCGGCCGGGCAGTGCCGCTGGTCACCGAGTACGCCTTCGACCCGTCGGGTGCCGCCCTCGCGAGGCTGACCTGGTCGGCCGTGGTGGGCAACTGGCCGTCCCGGCGGGTCGTGTGGGCGGTGGGCTTCCGGGTCGAGGGCACCCGGCGCAAGCACCTGCTCAAGCAGGGTGAGCGGGTCGACGCCTGGGTCGGCGGCCTTCTGCGCGAGGATCCCCGCGAGCCGGTCGAGCCGTGGCCGACCGCGGACGCGGGCGACGGCTCCGCCCTGCACGGCGTGGCCTGAGCGGCCGGCGGGGGCGCCGTCGTGTCGGGACCCGCGTCGCCTGACAGGATGACGCCATGCCTTCTGCGACGCCCTCTGCCGTGCCCTCTGCTGTGCCGTCTTCCGTGCCCTCTGCTGTGCCAACTGCTCTGACGCTCGACCCGAGCAACCCGTTCGCCGCGCCGTCGACCCTGCCCTACCGCCTGCCGGACTTCGCCGCGATCCGCACCGAGCACTACCTGCCGGCCTTCGAGGCGGGCATGGCCGCCGAGCTGGCCGAGGTGGATGCCCTGCTCGCGGACCCGGCCCCTCCGGACGAGGAGAACCTGCTGCTCGCCCTCGAGCGCACCGGCGCGCTGCTCGACCGGGTGTCCGCGGCGTTCTGGAACCTGGTGTCATCGGACTCGAGCCCCGACCTCGACGCGATCGAGGAGGAGATCGCCCCGCGGCTCGCGGCCCACCACGACGCGATCTACCTGGACCCGAGGCTGTACTCCCGGGTCGAGGCGCTCGCCGCCCGGGTCGAGTCCGCAGAGGTCTCGTTGCCCGACGACGCCGCCTACGCGCTGGAGCACCTGCGCCGCGACCTGGTGCGGGCCGGTGCCGGCCTGTCCGACGCGGACCAGGCGCGGGTCAAGGAGATCAACGCCCGCACCTCGACGCTCGAGGCCGCGTTCAGCCGCGAGCTCCTGGCCGACACGAACGACTCCGCGCTGCTGCTCACCGATCCGGCCGAGCTCGCCGGCCTGTCCGACGGTGAGATCGCCGCCGCCCGTCAGGCCGCAGCCGACCGTGGCCATGCCGAGGGCTGGCTCCTCGAGCTGTCGCTGTTCTCCGCCCAGCCGATGCTCGCCTCGCTCGCCGACCGCGACGTGCGCCGTCGGCTCTACCGGGCGTCGCTCGACCGCGGTGGTCGCGGTGGCGAGCACGACACCCGCGCGATCCTGCTCGAGCTCGTGCGGCTGCGCGCCGAGCGCGCGCGGCTGCTCGGCTACGAGCACCACGCCGCCTACGTCGCCGCCGACGGCACGGCGAAGACCTCGGCCGCGGTGCAGGCGATGCTCGGCCCGCTCGCACCCGCGGCCGCCGCCAACGCGCGGGCCGAGGCCGCCGACCTCGAGGCGGCCCTGCGGGTCGACGAGCCCGGCGCGCAGCTGGAGGGCTGCGACTGGCCGCGCTACGCGGAGCGGGTGCGCGCGGAACGGTTCTCGCTGGACGACGCCGCGCTGCGGCCCTACCTCGAGCTCGACCGAGTGGTCCACGAGGGGGTGTTCCGGGCGGCGCACGAGCTCTACGGCCTCGACTTCACCGAGCGCACCGACCTGGTCGGCTACCACCCGCAGGTCCGGGTCTTCGAGGTGCGTGACGCGGACGGTAGCGAGGTCGGCCTGTTCCTCGCCGACTGGTACACCCGCGCCTCGAAGCAGGGTGGCGCGTGGATGAACTCGCTGGTCGACCAGAGCCACCTGCTCGACGAGAAACCCGTGGTGGTGAACAACCTCAACGTCCCCAAGCCGCCGGACGGCGAACCGACGCTGCTCACCTGGGACTTCGTCATCACGCTGTTCCACGAGTTCGGCCATGCGCTGCACGGGCTGCTGTCCGACGTGCGCCTGCCGTCGCAGTCCGGGACGGACGTGCCACGCGACGTCGTCGAGTTCCCGTCGCAGGTCAACGAGATGTGGGCCTGGGAGCCGTCGATCCTCGAGCACTACGCGGTGCACCACGTCACGGGCGAGCCGATGCCCGCCGAGTGGGTCGAGACGTTGCGCGCCTCACGGCAGTTCAACGAGGGCTTCGCGACCACCGAGTACCTCGGCGCCGCGCTGCTCGACCAGGCGTGGCACCGGCTCGTGCCGGAGGACGTGCCGACCGAGGTCGACGCGGTGCCCGCGTTCGAGGCCGCCGCGCTCGAGGCCGCGGGCGTCACGGCCCCCGCGGTCGCACCGCGCTACCGGACCACCTACTTCAACCACGTCTTCGGTGGCGGCTACTCCGCGGCGTACTACTCCTACCTGTGGGCCGAGGTCCTCGACGCCGACACTGTGGAGTGGTTCGCCGAGAACGGTGGTCTGACCCGGGGCAACGGCGACCGGTTCCGGGCCGCGCTGCTCTCCCGGGGCGGTTCCGGCGACATGATGGCGTTCTTCCGGGACCTGCGCGGCCGCGACCCGCGGATCGAGCCGCTGCTGGTGCGACGCGGGCTCACCGGCTCCTGACGTGGCGGTCGGCCCGCACCAGGTCGCGGTGCGGGCCGCTGCCGACGGATGCCGACGGCTTCGGTCAGAGCGTGGAGCTCATCCGGATGATCTTGCGCCGCAGCCACACCTTGCGGGTGCCTCCGGCGTAGAGCCGGGTGCGGGCGAGCTCCCACTTGCCGTACTCGGCCTCGGCGGTGAGCAGCCGACTCGCGTCGGACCTGCTCGTGGACCTGTCGATCGTCAGCACGCGGTACTCGTACTGAGCACCGCGTGCCCGCCAACCGTCCGGTTCGAGCCCGCTCGTCATCACATCGGCCCTCCCTCGGGTATGTGCTGCCAATGTCTACCGCGCGGCGATACGGTCTGGGCATGACGGTAGACCCGCGTGCTGCGTTGGACCGCTTGTTGGCCGCACTCGAAGCGCACTATCACGCGGTCTCCACCCGTCGCGCGGACGACGACCCCAAGGTCGACGACGCCTACGACGTGCTCGCGGACGCGTTCGAGGTCTACGACGACGCGCTCGTGCGGGTGTTCGGCGAGACGCTCCCGTTCTACCTCGCCGACGACGAGACGGACGAGGAGTCCGACGACGACGACGAGTCCGACGACCTGGACGAGGACGACCTGGACGAGGACGACGACCTCGACGGGGTCGACCTCGACGACGAGGAGTAGCCCCGCCGAGGAGGGGTGGCCCGGCCGAGGGCACGCCCGGCGGACTCGACCTGGTGCGGACCGACCCGACCTGGACCGGCCCCCGCCCGGTTATCGGCGCTCGGGGTACCCCAGCGCCGGCGCACTGACCTCGTCCAGTGCGGTCACGATCTCCGGCGGCAGCACCAAGGACGACGCGAGCACCGGCCGCAGCTGGGCGGGTGTCCGCGCCCCGACGATCGCCGAGGCGATGTCCCGGGCGAGCACCCAGGCGAGCGCGACCTCGAGCGGCGCGCACCCGAGCCCGTCGGCGGCGGTGACCACCGCCTCGACCACCGGGGCCGCAGCGGAACCGAGGTAGGGCTCGACGAAGCCCGACAGGTGCGCGGAGGCGGCCCGCGAGTCGGCCGGGACGCTGCGGCGGTACTTGCCGGTCAGCACCCCACGGCCCAGCGGCGACCAGGCGAGCACGCCGGCGCCGATCTCACGCGCCGCGGCGAGGACCTCGCGCTCGACACCGCGCTGCAGCAGCGAGTACTCGACCTCGACGGCCGCGAGGCGCTGCGGCGCGAGCAGGTCCGCCACCCGCACGGTGCGCCACGCGGGGTGGTTCGCGAGGGCCACGTACCGAGCGCGGCCGGAGTCCAGGATGTGCTCGAGCGTCCGGGCGACCTCGTCCGCGGGGGTCACCGCGTCGGGCTGCTGGACGCAGAAGACGTCGACGTGGTCGGTGCGCAGCCGGGTGAGGGAAGCGTCGAGGGAGTCGAGCAGTGCCCGTCGTGAGGTGTCCGCGAGCGAGCCGGTCGCGGCCCGTCGGACGCCTGCCTTGGTGACGAGCACCAGGTCGTCGCGTTCGGCGACCTCACCGATCAGGGTTCCCAGCAGGAGCTCGGCGGCCCCGTCGCCGTACGAGGCCGCGGTGTCCACCAGCGAGCCGCCGGCCTCGACGAACGTCCCGAGCAGCTCCGCAGCCGTGTCGGCCTCCGTGTCGCGGCCCCAGGTCAGGGTGCCCAGACCGATCGCGGAGACCCGCAGCCCGGTGCGACCGAGCACTCGTTCGTCCATGCAGGCGAGGCTACGGGACCTCGGCTGCCGCGGCTGACGCGGCCCGCCGGGAGCCGAACGTGAGGCCGCTACCAGCCCCGGCCTGTACGGTGTGCCGCTGTGAGCTGGTGGGAAGCCGTCGTCCTTGGCCTGGTGCAGGGCCTGACCGAGTTCCTGCCGATCTCCTCCAGTGCGCACCTGCGCATCGTCGGAGAGCTGATCGGCAGCACCGACCCCGGGGCGGCGTTCACCGCGATCACCCAGATCGGGACCGAGACGGCGGTGCTGCTGTACTTCCGGCGCGACATCGCGCGGATCGTGGTGGCCTGGTGGCGTGCGCTCACCGGCGCGAACGGCTCGGACTGGCACTCGCGGTTCGGCGAGGGCGACCCGGACGCGCGGATGGCGTGGTGGATCGCCCTGGGCTCCGTGCCGATCGTCGTGCTCGGCCTGGCCTTCCAGGACACGATCACCTCCAGCTTCCGGAACCTGTACCTGATCGCGATCACGCTCGCCGTGTTCGGTCTGATCCTCGGCTGGGCGGACAAGGTCGGAGCCAAGCGCGAGACGCTCGACCGGATCGACGCCAAGCACGCGGTCGCGTTCGGCTTCGCCCAGGCGATGGCGCTCATCCCGGGCGTGTCGCGCTCGGGCGGCACGATCACCGCCGGTCTGCTGCTCGGCTACACGCGCGAGGCCGCGGCGCGCTACTCGTTCCTCCTGGCGATCCCCGCGGTGCTCGGCTCGGGCTTCGAGCAGCTGGTCACCAACATCGACCTGCTCGGCACGGCCGGGACGCCGAGCCTCGCCATGACCCTGCTCGCCGCGTTCATCGCGTTCGTGGTCGGCTACGTCGTCATCATCGGCTTCCTGAAGATCGTCTCGACGTACAGCTACCGGCCGTTCGTGATCTACCGGCTCGGGCTGTCCGTGGTCGTCCTGGCGCTGCTGGTGCTCGGCGTCCTGGACCCGTACGGCGGCGCGCTCGGCTGAGCGTCGCCCGGGGTGCGTGGCCCGGGCCGCCGGGTGACCATGTGGGCGTGAGCGACCCGGACCGCAACCCGACCGCCCTGGTGTGCGAACCCGGGCACCCCGACGGGCCGCCCGTCCAGGTCCTCGACCCCCGCGACGTCCCGCTCGGCGGCCCGCGTGCGATGACCGTCCGCCGCACCCTGCCGCATCGCGACCGGTCGTTCGTCGGTGCGTGGTGCTTCGTGGACCACTACGGACCCGACCCGGTGGCCGACACCGGGGGGATGGACGTCCCGCCGCACCCGCACGCGGGGCTGCAGACCCTCACCTGGCTGTTCGAGGGCCGGGTCGAGCACCACGACTCGGGCGGCGGCCACGTGGTGGTCGAGCCCGGCGAGGTCAACCTGATGACCGCGGGCCGCGGCATCGCACACTCCGAGGTCTCGACCGAGGACTCCGCCCGCCTGCACGGCGTTCAGCTGTGGGTGGTGCTCCCGGAGGCCGACCGGGAGCTCCCGCGGGACCTGCAGCACCACCGCGCCCGGTCGGTCGAGGTCGCCGAGGGCGTGCGTGCCCGGGTGCTGATCGGCGGGTTCGCGGGCGAGGCATCACCCGTGCGCACCCGCACGCAGCTGCTCGCCGTCGAGCTCGTCCTCGCCGCGGGAGCCCGGATCGACGTCCCCGTGCCGGCGGTGCACGAGCACGCGCTCCTGGTCGACGCCGGCGCGGTGCGCTGGCACGGCGCGGCGCTGGGCCCGGGTCAGCTCGGCGTGGTCGACGCCGGGCCCGAGCACATCGAGCTCACCGCCGAGCTGCCGTCGACGGTCCTGCTGCTCGGCGGGGAGCCGTACCCCGAGAGCATCGTGATGTGGTGGAACTTCATCGGTCGCGACCACGCGGAGGTCGCCGCGTTCCGGGCCGAGTGGCAGGCCGGCTCCGAGCGGTTCGGGGACGTCCCGGACTACCCGGGCCGGCTGAGTCGGCTCCCCGCGCCGATGCTGCCCTCCGGGACCCTGAGACCGCGCGGCCGGCACGGCCGCGGCCACTAGGCTGCCGCCGTGCAGACCTGGCCCGCTCCCGCTGTCCCGACACTGCCCGGACACGGGCCCGAGGTGCAGGTCCGGGGCCTCGACGGCCACCTCGTGCCGGCCGCCGCGGGTCCCGTGGCGGGGATGTACGTGTGCGGCATCACGCCGTACGACGCGACGCACCTCGGGCATGCGGCGACCGCCGTCGGCTTCGACCTGCTGCACCGCGCCTGGCTCGACCAGGGTCTCGAGGTGCGCTACGTCTCCAACGTCACGGACGTGGACGACCCGCTGCTCGAGCGGGCCGCCGAGCTCGGCGTCGAGTGGACGGACCTGGCCACCGAGCAGGCCGCGCTGTACGCCGAGGACATGACGGCCCTCGCCGTGCTGCCGCCGCACACCTATCTCGGGGCGGTGGAGGCGATCCCGCTGGTCATCGACGCGGTGGCCCGGCTGCTGGATCGCGGCGTCGCCTACCGCGTGCCGCTCGAGCCCGGCGCGGGTGGTGACCACCCGGAGCTCGGCGACGTGTACGCCGACGCGGTCGCCCAGGGCATCCACGGGCTGACCGGCATGTCGCACGAGGGCACGGTCGCGCTGTTCGGCGAGAACGGCGGGGACCCGGAGCGGCCGGGCAAGCGCGACCCGCTGGACCCCGCGCTGTGGCGCCGTGAGCGCCCGGGTGAGCCGTTCTGGTTCGCGGGGGACCTGGGGACCGGCCGGCCCGGGTGGCACATCGAGTGCACCGCGATCGCCGAGCAGGCGCTGGGCGATCACTTCGACGTGCAGGGCGGCGGTCGCGACCTGTGCTTCCCGCACCACGCGATGAGCACGGCGCACGCCCTCGCGCTGGGCGGTCACGGCCCGCGGGTGCAGATGCACACCGGGATGGTCGCGCTGTCGGGGGAGAAGATGAGCAAGTCGCGAGGCAACCTCGTGCTCGTCTCGGCGCTGCGCGAGCGGGGCGTGGACCCGATGGCGGTCCGGCTCGCGATCCTCGCCCACCACTACGCCTCGGACTGGGAATGGACCGACGACGTGCTCGATGCCGCGACCGCACGTCTGGACCGGTGGCGGGCCGCGGTGTCCGGCAATGGCGGTCCGGACGCCACCGAGCTGCTCGGCGAGCTGCGCGAGGCACTGGCCGACGACCTCGACACGCCGCGTGCGCTCGCCGCGATGGACAGCTGGGCGTCGGCCTCGCTGAGCATCGGCGGCGAGGTCGAGGGCGCCCCCGGCGTCGCCGCCCGCGCGGTCGACGCGCTGCTCGGGGTACGCCTGTAGTCAGGCCGCCGCGCCGACCAGGAGCACCGCACCCACCGCGGCAGCGGCGAGGCACACCGCGCCGAACACGCCGACCCACACCCACGCCGGCAGGTGCGTGAGGCGGGCCAGCGTGTCGGCGTCCGACGTGCGCGACCGTCGGCGGGTCCGCGCGAGCTCGATCACGGCGCGCGGCGCGCCGAGCAGGAAGAACCACGCGACCGCGTGCGCCCACGGCTGCGGGTCGAGGTACCAGGTGACCAGGCCGAGGACCACCCCGGCGACGAGCAGCGTCCACAGGCCGTAGAGGTTGCGGATCGCGACCAGCATCACCGCGACCAGGACCAGCAGCAGCCACAGCACCGCCGCGGCGTGCCCGCGGGACAGCAGCCAGGCCGCGCCGAGCCCGGCGAGCGCCGGCCCGACGTACCCGGCGAACGCGGTGGCCACCATCCCGGGGCCGCGGGCGGGGCCGACCGAGACGGTCAGGCCCGAGGTGTCGGCGTGCAGCCGGATGCCTGAGAGTCGTCGCCCGGTCAGCAGCGCGACGCCGGCGTGCGAGCCCTCGTGCACGATCGTCAGCAGATGGCGTGCGAGGAGCCACAGGCGCGGTGTCGCGAGGACCACGAGCACGGCCGCGGCGGTGGCGAGCACGACGGTGAGCGATGCGGGGTCGGAGGCGGCGGTCGCCCGGGCCCACAGCTCGGAGACGCTCACCGGGTACCGGTCCGGGCGTGCAGCACCGGGGTGAGGAGTGTCGTGCCCAGGACGGTCAGCCGTTCGGGTGGTCGCGACGGCGCAGGAACTTCTCGAACTCCCGCGCGATCGCCTCGCCGGTGGCCTCGGGGAGCTCGGCGGTGTCCTTCGCCTCCTCGAGCTGGGCCACGTACTCGGCGATCTCGGCGTCCTCGGCGGCGAGCTCGTCCACCCCGAGCTGCCAGGCGTCGGCGTCGTCGGGCAGCTCGCCGACGTCGACCGGCGCGCCGAGCAGCTCCTCGATCCGGGCGAGCAGTGCCAGCGTCGCCTTCGGCGACGGCGGGTGCGCCACGTAGTGCGGCACGGCGGCCCACAGCGAGACCGTGCGGATCCCGCGGCGCCGGGCCTCGTCACCGAGCACGCCGACGATGCCGGTCGGGCCCTCGTAGCTGTTCCGGTCCAGGTCGAGCTCCTCGCGCAGCATCGCGTCGTCGCTCGTCGCGGTGACCGGGATCGGCCGGGTGTGCGGCACGTCGGCGAGCAGTGCGCCGAGCGTGACGAGCGTGGTGACGCCGAGCCGCTCCGCGCTGTCCAGGAGCTCGCCGCAGTAGGTGCGCCAGCGCATCGACGGTTCGATGCCGTGCACCAGCACCACCTGGTCGCCGTCCCCGCTGCCCGGCCGGTCGGCGACCGCGACGGTCGTGGCGGGCCAGGTGATGTGCCGGGTGCCGTCGGCCTCGGTGCTCACGTGCGGACGGTTCACCTGGAAGTCGTGGTACTCCTCGGGGTCGAGCTCGTCGACCTGCTCGGCCTCCCAGGCGGTGTGCAGGTGCACCAGGGCCTGGGACGCGGCGGAGCCCGCGTCGTTCCACCCCTCGAAGGCGGCGAACATCACCGTGCCGCGCAGGGCGGGGTGCGGCGGTGGGACGTCGGTCATGCCCCCCAGCGTAGGCGGTGACCCCGCGGGCACCACGCGAGCCCGGCCCGGTGGGTCCTGAGTGGGCCGACCCTAGACTGACGCGGTGCTGGTGCCCGAGGTTCCCCTGCCCGCGGCCGTGCTGTGGGACATGGACGGCACGTTGATCGACACCGAGCCGCTGTGGTTCGCGGCCGAGGCGGCGTTGGCGGCCCGGCACGGCGTCGCGTGGGGACCGGAGCTCTCCGAGGGACTCGTCGGCATGCCGCTCGACGTGTACGGCGCCACGCTCGTCGAGCACGGGGTGGACCTGACGGTCGATCAGGTGGTCGCCGAGCTCGTCGCCGAGGTCCGCGGTGGTCTGGTCGACGGGGTGACCTGGCAGCCCGGGGTCCGTGACCTGCTCACCGGGCTCGCGGCCGCCGGTGTGCCGTGCGCGCTCGTCACGATGTCCTACCGGGAGCTCGCGGAGCCCGTGGTCGCCCAGGCCCCGCCGGGGGCGTTCCGCGTGGTGGTGGCGGGTCAGGACGTCGAGCAGGGCAAGCCGCACCCCGAGCCCTACCAGCGGGCCGCCGCGGCGCTGGGCGTCCCGATCGGGCGGTGCGTGGCGATCGAGGACTCACCGCCCGGCATCACCTCGGCCATGGCCGCGGGCGCACGCACACTGGGCGTGCCGCACATCGTGGACGTCACGCCTCGTCCCGGACTGAGCCGCGTGCCCTCGCTCGCCGAGGTCGACCTCGCGATGCTCGCGGCGATCGGCGCCGGGCAGGTGCTCGACCTGCTCGAGCCCGCCTGAGCCCTCACGCCTGCGGGCGCACCCCGACGGCGTGCTCGACCGCGTCGGCATCCAGCGGCGGCGGGGTGCCGCCGAACAACGGGCAGAGCGACTGGTGCGCGCACCAGTCGCACAGGGGCCCGCGACGTGGCTGGAACTCACCCCGCGTCGCGGCCTCGCGGATGCCGGACCAGATCGCCCGGACCTTCCGCTCGGTGCCGGCCAGCTCGGCGTCGTCCGGGACGTGGCGCAGCACGACGCCGTCGCCGAGGTACACGAGCTGCAGCATCGCCGGGACCTGGCCGCGGAGCCGGGAGAGCACGAGCGCGTAGAACTTCATCTGGAACAGCGCGCTCGCCTCGAAGCCCTCCCTCGGCGACCGCCCGGTCTTGTAGTCGACCACCCGCATCGCGCCGTTCGGGGCGACGTCGAGCCGGTCGACGATCCCGCGCAGCTCCCAGCCCTCCTCGGTGTCCAGGCGCACCGCCAGCTCTCGTTCGGCCGGTGCCAGGCGGTTCGGGTCCTCGAGCGTGAAGTAGGTGCGCAGCAGCGCGGTCGCGTTCTCGAACCACGCGTCGGTGCCCGCACCGTCGAGCACCTCGGCGACGCGGGGCTCGGCCTCGACCATCGCCTCCCACACCGGGGCGAGGAGCGCGGCCGCCGCCTCGAGGGTCCGCGCGCCGGCCGGCAGGTCGAACAGCTGCTCGAGCACGGCGTGCACCATCGTGCCGCGCACGGCCGCGGGGCTCGGCGGCTCGGGAACCCGGTCCACCACGCGCAGCCGGAACAGCAGCGGGCACTGCAGGTAGTCGGACGCACGGGACGGGGACAGACCCGGCAGCCGCGTCGTGGACTCCGGCGGCTGGACGTCTCCGGCCGCCGCAACGGCGTCGGCGACGACCTCGGCCGGGTCCGTGCGGGTGGGCGGCAGCACGTCGGGGGAGGTCACGCGGGCAGCGTACGACCTGCGTCCGACGCGCCACGCCCTAGGGTGGCCCGGTGGACGTGCGGGCATGGGGTCGCGGCTGGGTGGTCGGTCGCGTCACCGGCATCCCGGTGGTGCTCTCGCCGGGCTGGATGGTCGCCGCCGTCGCGCTCGTCGTGCTCGTGCTCCCGTACGCGTCCCAGGCCGTCGGACCCGACGGGACCGGCACGGCGTGGCTGCTCGCCACCGCCACGGTGGCGCTGCTGTTCGCCTCGACCTTCCTGCACGAGGTCGCCCACGCGCTGGTGGCACGGCGCCACGGCATGCACGTCGAGAAGATCGCCCTGACCCTGCTCGGCGGCCACACCGAGCTCGGCGGCCAGGCCCCGGGGCCCAAGGCCTCGGCACTCGTCGCGATCGCCGGCCCGGTGAGCAACCTGGCCATCGCCGCGTGCGCCTGGCTGCTGCGCCAGGCCCTGCCCGGGTACGGCGCCGTCGCGGCGCTCGTGCTCGCGGTCGCCGTCACGAACACGTTCGTCGGTGTGCTCAACCTGCTGCCGGGGCTCCCGCTGGACGGCGGCTTCGTGCTCGAGGCCACGGTGTGGGCGGCGACCGGTCGACGGGCAGCCGGGACGACGGCCGCCGCGTGGGTCGGGCGTGGCCTGGCGGTCGCGATGGCCGCGTGGGCGCTGTGGCCCGTGCTGACCGGCGCGCCCGACCTCACCCGCGCGCTGTGGGGCCTGCTCGTCGCATCGTTCGTCTGGTCCGGCGCCGGCCAGGCGCTCCAGGCGGCCGCGGTCGACACGGCGGTCCAGCGGCTCGTGCTCGCGGACCTCGCCCAGCCGGCCGTGGCGGTCGACGTGCGGGCCACGGTCGCCGACCTCGACACCGGACCGGCGGGTGTGCTGGCGGTCCTCGTGCACGCCGGCGCGGTGGTCGGTTTCGTCGACCCGGCCGCGGCCGGGAGCGTCCCCGCGCCGTTGCGGGCCGGCACGCCGCTCGAGGCCGTCGCGACGCCGTTGCCGCCCGAGGCCCAGGTGCCCGGAGCGCTGACCGGCCACGCCGCGGTCGAGGCGGTGCGGGCCGCGTCCCGGCGCTCGCCGGTGATGGTCGTGCTCGGGCCGGACGGTGGCGTGGCCGGGCTGCTGCGCACCGCGGACGTCGTGCGGGCCCTGCGCACCGGCTGACCCGAGGGCGGTCCGGCTGGACCGCAGGCCCGGCACCCCGGCAGACTCGGGCGCCGTGACCCACGTGACCGGCGCCGATGCGCGACGCGGACCGTTGCGCGCCGGTGAGCGCGTCCAGCTGACCGACCCGAAGGGGCGGTTGCACACGATCACGCTCGCCCCGGGAGCGACGTTCCACACCCACAAGGGCTACTTCCGGCACGACGAGCTGATCGGCGCGCCCGAGGGCAGCGTGGTGACCGCGACCGGTGGCGCCCAGTACCTGGCGCTGCGCCCGCTGCTGGCCGACTTCACCCTGTCCATGCCTCGGGGTGCGGCGGTGGTCTACCCGAAGGACGCCGGCCAGGTCGTGACGATGGGCGACATCTACCCGGGCGCGCGCGTCGTGGAGGCCGGCGTCGGGTCCGGTGCGCTGACGCTGAGCCTGCTGCGGGCGGTCGGCGACGGGGGCGCGCTGGAGTCGATCGAGCGTCGCGAGGACTTCGCCGCGATCGCGCGGGCCAACGTCGAGACCTACTTCGGCGGGCCGCACCCGGCCTGGCGGCTGACCGTCGGGGACCTCGCGCAGGTGCTCGCCGAGCGCGAGCCCGGCAGCGTCGACCGGGTCGTGCTCGACATGCTCGCGCCCTGGGAGAACGTCGACGCGGTGGCCCGTGCGCTGGCCCCCGGCGGCGTTCTGACCTGCTACGTCGCGACCACGACGCAGCTGTCCCGGCTCGCCGAGGACGTCCGCGCCGACGGCCGGTTCACCGAGCCGGCCGCGTGGGAGTCGATGGTGCGGACCTGGCACCTCGAGGGCCTTGCGGTGCGCCCCGACCACCGGATGATCGCGCACACCGGGTTCCTGCTCACCGCGCGGCGGATGGCCGAGGGTGTGGCACCGCCCGAGCGCACCCGGCGTCCGGCCAAGGGTTCCCGCCCGGCCGACGAGTGGAGCGCCGAGGACCTCGGCGAGCGGGCCGTCTCGGACAAGAAGGTCCGCAAGGTGCGCCGCGACCTCGGCGCGACCGATCCGGTCGAGGGCTGAGACCGAGCGGTGCGTCAGGCCCCCTGACACGCCCCGTTCACGAGAGGCACCTATCGTGGGAGGGTCGGAGGGAGGCACCATGACCGAGAGCCACGGTGAGAGCCACCGCCCCGTCGGGGCGAACCCGGACGACGCGGCGCGCCGCGCCGGGGACGCCGCACGTCAGGCTGCGGCGCTCGCGGCGAAGAACGAGCGGCTCGCCGAGGCCCTGAGGGCCGCCCGCGACCGGATCGTGGAGCTGCAGCGGCAGATCGACGACCTGGGCCGCCCGCCGGCCACGTTCGCCACCCTCGTGCGGCTGCGCGACGACGGCACCGCGGTCGTCTCGCAGTCCGGCCGCAAGCTGCACGTGCAGATCGGGCCCGGCGTGGACCTGTCCGAGCTGCGCTCCGGCCAGGAGGTCCGGCTCAACGAGGCGATGGTCGTCGTCGAGGCCGAACCCACCGAGGACGTCGGCGAGATCGTCACCGTCAAGGAGCTGATCGGCACCGACCGCGCGCTCGTGGTGGGCCGGGGCGACGAAGAACGGGTGGTGCGGCTGTCCGGCACGCTGCGCGATGTGCGGATCCGGGTCGGCGACGTGCTCACGGTCGACTCGCGGTCCGGCTTCGTGTTCGAGCTCGTGCCGCGTTCGGAGGTCGAGGAGCTGGTCCTCGAAGAGGTCCCGGACATCGACTACGAGGACATCGGCGGTCTGGGCGCCCAGATCGAGCAGATCCGCGACGCGGTCGAGCTGCCGTTCGCGCACCCCGAGCTGTTCCGCGAGCACGGCCTGCGCCCGCCCAAGGGCGTGCTGCTGTACGGCCCGCCCGGGTGCGGCAAGACGCTGATCGCCAAGGCGGTCGCGCGGTCGCTCGCCGAGACCAGGGGACGCACCCCGGACGGCCAGCCGGGCACCTCCTACTTCTTGAACGTCAAGGGCCCCGAGCTGCTCAACAAGTACGTGGGGGAGACCGAGCGGCACATCCGGCTGATCTTCGCCCGTGCCCGGGAGAAGGCGTCGCAGGGGTCGCCCGTGGTCGTGTTCTTCGACGAGATGGAGTCGCTGTTCCGTACCCGCGGCACCGGCATCTCGAGCGACGTGGAGACCACCATCGTGCCGCAGCTGCTCGCCGAGATCGACGGTGTGGAGCGGCTCGACAACGTCATCGTGATCGGCGCGTCCAACCGCGAGGACATGATCGACCCGGCGATCCTGCGGCCGGGCCGCCTCGACGTGAAGATCAAGATCGAGCGCCCCGACGCCGAGGCCGCCAAGGAGATCTTCGGCAAGTACCTCACCACGAACCTGCCGCTGCACCCCGACGACCTCACGGTGCACGGCGGCGACCGGGACGCGACCGTCGCGGGCATGGTCGAGGCGACCGTGGAGCGGATGTACGACGAGTCCGCCGACAACGAGTTCCTCGAGGTCACCTACGCCTCGGGCGACAAGGAGACCCTGTACTTCAAGGACTTCTCGTCCGGCGCCATGATCCAGAACGTCGTCGACCGCGCGAAGAAGACCGCGATCAAGGACTTCCTCGCCACCGGGCAGCGCGGCATCCGCGTCGAGCACCTGCTCGCGGCCTGCGTCGACGAGTTCAAGGAGAACGAGGACCTGCCGAACACGACCAACCCGGACGACTGGGCGCGGATCTCGGGCAAGAAGGGCGAGCGGATCGTGTTCATCCGCACGATCGTCCAGGGCAAGTCCGGCAAGGAGTCCGGCCGGACGATCGAGAACGTCAACCCGACCGGCCAGTACCTGTAGCGACGCGAACCCGGCGACCGCGCCGGAACCGGTCCCGACCACCACGCCCGGCAGGAGAGCCGCGGCGGCCGGCACTAGCCTGAGGCGGTGGGTGTGCGCCGGGTGATGGGGATCGAGACCGAGTACGGCGTGCTGCAGCCTGGGCGCCCGCAGGCCAACCCGATGCTGCTGTCGAGCCACGTGGTGAGCGTGTACGCCGCGGTCCACGCCGAGTCGCGCGCCCGCTGGGACTACGCGGACGAGGACCCGTTGGCCGATGCGCGGGGGTTCCGCCTGCGGCGGACGGCCGCCCACCCCTCGCAGCTGACCGACGACCCGTCCCGTCCGGCCCCGTCGGGCGACGACGCCGTCGCGCTCACCCCCGACCAGGTGGAGCGCCCGTTGGCCGAGGAGTTCGACGACCCCGGAGCCGCGACCAGCATCCTGTCCAACGGCGCGCGGCTGTACGTGGACCACGCGCACCCCGAGTACTCCTCGCCCGAGGTGACCACGCCACGCGACGCGGTGATCTGGGACAAGGCAGGTGAGCAGGTCATGCTCGCGGCGGCCCGGGCGTGCGCCGCGAGCCCGGCGCTCCCGGAGATCGTGCTGTACAAGAACAACGTCGACGGCAAGGGCGCGTCGTACGGCATGCACGAGAACTACCTGGTGGACCGCGCGGTGCCGTTCTCGGTGCTCGCGGCGGAGCTCATGCCGTTCCTGGTCACCCGGCAGGTGTACGCCGGAGCGGGCCGCGTCGGGATCGGGCAGTCCGGCCAGCTGCCGGGCTTCCAGCTGTCCCAGCGCGCCGACTACATCGAGGCGGAGATCGGCCTGGAGACGACCTTGCGCCGCCCGATCGTCAACACCCGCGACGAGCCGCACGCCGACCGCGTCCGCTGGCGTCGCCTGCACCTGATCCTCGGTGACGCGACGATGCTCGAGGTCGCGACCTGGCTCCGGCTGGGCACGACCTCGCTGGTGCTCTCGCTGATCGAGGACGCCGGTCCCGACGGAGTGCCCGCGCTCGACGAGCTCGCGCTCGCCGACCCGGTCGCCGCGGTGCACGCGATCAGCCACGACCCGACCCTGACGACCCGCGTCGAGCTCGTCGACGGTCGGTGGCTGACCGGGCTGGAGATCCAGCAGCACGTGCTCGCCGCCGTGCGCGCGCACGGCGTGGACACCGAGTCCGAGCCGGTCGTGGAGCGCTGGGCGTCGGTGCTCGACCGCCTGGCGCAGGACCCGGCGCTGTGCGCGCGTGAGGTCGAGTGGGTGGCCAAGCTGCGGGTGCTCGACGCGATGCGCCGTCGCGACCACCTCGCCTGGGACCACCCGCGGTTGGCGGCGATGGACATCCAGTGGTCCGACGTGCGCCCCGAACGTGGCCTCTACCACCGGCTCGTCGCCGCCGGCGCGGTCGAGCGGCTGGTCGACGACGCCGAGATCGAGCGGGCCGTGCACGAGCCGCCGGGGGACACCCGCGCGTACTTCCGCGGGACCGTGGTGCGCCGGTTCGCCGACCAGGTCCGGGCCGCCAGCTGGGACTCGGTCGTGCTCGACGTGCCGAGCCTGGCGACGCTGCAGCGGATCCCGCTGCGCGACCCGTGGCGCGGCACCGAGGCGCACGTCGGTGAGCTGCTCCGCTCCTGCAAGGACGCGTCCGCGCTCGTCGCGGCCCTGGCGACCGGTTGACCGGGCCGTCTCGCCCGGCGTCGTGACGCGACCGGCGACGCCCCGCACGCCTAGGATCGCACCGGGACCGCGTGACGGTTCGTCGGACGGACGGAGGTCAGCCCATGGCACAGGATCAGCAGCGCGCACGGCACGACGAGAACGAGCCGGACGAGCCCGAGGCTCCGCCGGTCCCCGCCGCGCCGCAGTCCCAGGACTCCGACGTCGACGCGTTGCTGGACGACATCGACGAGGTGCTCGAGTCCAACGCCGAGTCGTTCGTGCGTGGGTTCGTCCAGAAGGGCGGCGAGTGACGCTCGATGCCTGAGGCCGCGGGCCGTCTGCCACGGTCCTTCCTGACGCCGGGGAGCTCGTCGTTCGTCGAGTTCCTCGCCGCCCACGACCCGTCGCTGCTGCCCGGCGGCCGCCCGCTGCCGCCCGGCGAGGTGCCGCTCAGCCCGCACGGCACGACGATCGTCGCGCTGACCTACGAGGGCGGCGTCGTCATGGCCGGTGACCGGCGGGCCACGGCCGGGTCGATGATCGCGTCGCGGCAGATCGAGAAGGTGCACCCGGCCGACGACTACTCGGTGGTCGGCATCGCCGGGACGGCCGGTCTGGCCCTGGAGCTCGTCCGGCTGTTCCAGCTCGAGCTCGAGCACTACGAGAAGATCGAGGGCGCCCTGCTGTCGCTGGACGGCAAGGCGAACCGGCTGGCGACCATGGTGCGCAGCGGCCTCGGCCTGGCGATGCAGGGCCTCGCGGTGGTCCCGCTGTTCGGGGGCTACGACCTCGACCGCACGGTCGGGCGGATCTTCTCCTACGACGTGACCGGCGGCCGGTACGAGGAGACCGAGCACCACGCGGTCGGCTCCGGCTCGGTGTTCGCGCGCGGCTCGCTCAAGAAGCTGTGGCGGTCGCGGCTGTCCGAGGCGGATGCCGTCCAGGTCGCGGTGCACGCCCTGATCGACGCCGCGGACGACGACTCCGCCACGGGTGGGCCGGACCGCGCGCGGCGGATCTGGCCGACCGTCGCCGTCGTCGACGCGTCCGGGTACCGCGCGGTCGGGGACGACGAGCTGGCGGCCGTGGTCGACCGGGTCGAGGCGACCCGGGAGGGGGAGCGCGCATGAGCATGCCGTTCTACGTCGCGCCCGAGCAGCTGATGAAGGACCGGGCGGACTACGCGCGCAAGGGCATCGCACGCGGCCGGTCCGTGGTCGTCGTCGGCTACGACGAGGGCATCGCGTTCGCGACCGAGAACCCGTCGGCGGCGCTGCACAAGATCTCGGAGATCTACGACCGGATCGCCTTCGCGGCGGTCGGCAAGTACAACGAGTTCGAGAACCTCAGGGTCGCCGGCATCCGGTACGCCGACCTGCGCGGCTACTCCTACGACCGCTCGGACGTCAGCGCCCGCGCGTTGGCCAACGCCTACGCGCAGACCCTCGGCACGGTCTTCACCACGGAGTCCAAGCCGCTCGAGGTCGAGCTTGCGGTGGCCGAGGTCGGTGCGACGCCCGACGAGGACCAGATCTACCGGCTCTCCTACGACGGGTCGGTCACCGACGAGCGGCGGTTCGTCGTGATGGGCGGCCAGGCCGACAGGCTCGCCGAGGCGCTGGCCGAGCGGTGGCAGCCCGGCCTGGACCTCGGGTCGGCGGTCCGGCTCGCGGTCGACGTGCTCGCGAGCCAGCCGGACGAGCCGCCCCGCACCATCGACGCGGCCCAGCTCGAGGTCGCCGTGCTCGACCGGACCCGCCCGCGCCGGGCCTTCCGTCGACTGGCCGGCCCCGCGGTCGCCGACCTGCTGGCGGGCTGAGCGTGGACCGCAGGATCTTCGGGCTCGAGACCGAGTACGGCGTCACCTGTGCGGTCTCGCACGGTCGCGGGCTGTCGGCCGACGAGGTCGCGCGCTACCTGTTCCGCAAGGTCGTGGCCTGGGGCCGGTCGTCGAACGTCTTCCTGCGCAACGGCTCGCGGCTGTACCTCGACGTCGGCTCGCACCCGGAGTACGCGACCGCCGAGTGCGACTCGCTGCGTCAGCTCGTCGCGCACGACCGCGGTGGTGAGCTGGTCCTCGAGGGCCTCGTGGCGGACGCGCAGCAGCGCCTCGAGCACGAGAGCGTCCCGGGCACGATCCACCTGTTCAAGAACAACACCGACTCGGCCGGCAACTCCTACGGGTGCCACGAGAACTACCTGGTGCGCCGACGGGGCGACTTCGGCCGGATCGCCGACGTGCTCGTGCCGTTCCTGATCACCCGGCAGGTGCTGACCGGGGCCGGGAAGGTGCTCCCCACCCCGCGCGGTGCGGTCTTCACGCTGTCCCAGCGCGCGGACCACATCTGGGAGTCGGTCTCCAGCGCGACGACCCGGTCGCGGCCGATCATCAACACGCGGGACGAGCCGCACGCCGACGCCGAGCAGTACCGGCGGTTGCACGTGATCGTCGGCGACTCCTCGATGTCGGAGACCACGACCTTGCTCAAGGTCGGCGCGACCGACCTGGTGCTGCGGATGGTCGAGGCCGGCCTGCCGATGCGGGACATCGGGCTGGAGAACCCGATGCGGGCGATCCGGGAGATCAGCCACGACCTCACCGGCACGGCACCGGTGACCCTCGCCAGCGGCCGGACCGCGAGCGCGCTCGACCTCCAGGACGAGCTGTTCGCGCGGGCCGCGGAGTTCGCCGAGGCCGAGCTGGACCTCACCGACGATCAGCGTCGGGTGCTCGACCTGTGGGGTCGCGGCCTGGCCGCGGTGCGCTCGGGCGACCTCGCCGCGGTGGAGCGCGAGCTGGACTGGGTGATCAAGCTTCGGCTCGTTCAGCGCTACCAGGCCAAGCACGGCATCACGCTCGACGACCCCCGGATCGCCCGCCTCGACCTCGCGTACCACGACATCTCGCGCACCGAGGGTCTGTACCACCTGCTGTCCCAGCGCGGACTGGTGGAGCGGGTCATCACCGACGTCGAGGCGTTCGAGGCCACCGCCGTCCCACCGCAGACGACCCGCGCGAAGCTGCGGGGCGACTTCGTCCGGCGCGCCCAGGAGGCCCGACGCGACTACACGGTCGACTGGGTCCACCTGAAGCTCAACGACCAGGCGCAGCGCACCGTGCTGTGCAAGGACCCGTTCGCCAACGTGGACGAGCGCGTGGACCGGCTCCTCGAGTCGATGTGACCACGCGGGCCACCTGCGACCCGGCCGTTCGGATGTGAACGGTCCGTGTGGGCCGGGTGAGCACCCGAACCGGCCGGCGGGGTGGTCGGAGGCCAGCGGTTACAGTTCTCGCGCCAGGTTCGTCGCGGGAGGAGAGATGAGTGCGTCGCGTCACCGTGCTGCTCGTCGCGCTCGTGCTCGCGACCACGGCCGCGTGCACGCCGGCGAACGAGACGCCGCCCGACGTCCAGGTCAGCGGTGACCCCGGGTCGGCGCCCGAGCTGAGCTTCCCGACGCCCTACGCGGTCCCCACCCAGCGGGTCGAGGTCCTCGTACCGGGTGACGGCCCCGCGCTCGAGCCCGGCCAGCCGGTGCTGCTCGACTTCTACGCGGAGTCCGCCGAGGACGCGTCGGTGATCGGCGACACCTACAGCTCAGAGCCACGACCGTTCGTCATGTCCGCCGAGGCGCTCGGCCCCGACCTGTTCGCCGCGCTGAGCGGCCAGTCCGTGGGCGCGAGGATCCTCCAGCTCGCGCCCGCGCGGCAGGGCTACCCGGCGACCGTGGCGGTCTACGACGTCCTGCCGACCCGGGCCACCGGTGAGCCGGTCACACCGCGCGAGGGTCTGCCCACGGTCACCCTCGCCGCCGACGGTGAGCCCACGATCACCATGCCCGACGGCGATCCGCCGTCCGAGAACGTCGTGCAGCCCCTGATCCGCGGTTCCGGGCCCCAGGTCCAGGCCGGCCAGGCCGTGACGGTGCAGTACGTCGGGGCCACCTGGACCGACGGCACCGTGTTCGACTCGACCTGGACCGACGACAAGCTCCCCGCCACGTTCCCGATCGGCGTCGGGTCGGTGCCGGACGGCTGGGACGAGGGCATCGTCGAGCAGACCGTGGGCAGCCAGGTGCTCCTCGTCCTGCCACCCGGGCAGGGTGGCGAGGCAGGGCTGAACGACCAGACGCTGGTGTACGTGGTGGACATCCTGGCCGCGAGCGGCGGCCCTGAAGGGAGCTGACCGTGGCGGTCGCCGTACGCGTGATCCCCTGCCTGGACGTCGACGCCGGGCGGGTGGTCAAGGGTGTGAACTTCGCCGACCTGCGCGACGCCGGCGACCCGGTCGAGCTGGCCAGGCGCTACGACGCCGAGGGCGCCGACGAGATCACCTTCCTCGACGTGTCGGCGTCCTCCGGGAACCGGGAGACCACCTACGACGTGGTGCGACGCACCGCCGGGGAGGTGTTCGTGCCGCTCACGGTGGGCGGTGGCGTGCGGTCCGTCGCGGACGTCGACCGTCTGCTGCGCGAGGGTGCGGACAAGGTCGGTGTCAACACGGCCGCGATCGCACGGCCGGAGCTGGTCGCCGAGATCGCCGGGCAGTTCGGCTCCCAGGTGCTCGTCCTGTCGGTCGACGCGCGACGCGTGGTCGACGGGTCGACGCCGTCCGGCTACGAGGTCACCACGCACGGCGGCCGGACCGGGACGGGGATCGACGCGGTGTGGTGGGCCAAGCACGCCGTCGAGCTGGGTGCGGGCGAGGTGCTGCTCAACTCGATGGACGCCGACGGGACCACGAGCGGGTTCGACCTCGAGATGCTCGCCGATGTCCGCCGCGAGGTCGCGGTCCCGCTGATCGCCAGCGGCGGCGCCGGGACCGTCGAGCACTTCGTGGCCGCCGCGCGGGCCGGTGCGGACGCACTGCTCGCGGCGAGCGTGTTCCACTTCGGCACGCTGAGCGTCGGCGACGTGAAGGACGCGCTGCGCGCGGCCGCCGTCGAGGTGCGCTGAGCGCCTCCCGTCGCGCGGGGTCCGCCCCGATCAGGGCACCGAGGTGTCGCCGATCGCCTGGTCCAGGATCTCCAGCCCGAGGTCGATCTCGCTCTCGTCCGCGGTGAGCGGCGGGGCGATCCGGAAGGTGCCGCCCCAGCCGGGCATCTGGACCACGTTCATGTGCAGCCCGAGCTCGAAGCACCGCCGGGTGACGGCCGAACCGAGCGCATCGGCCGGCTGCTTCGACTCGCGGTCGGTCACGAGCTCGAGGCCCTGCAGCAGGCCGTGGCCGCGCACGTCACCGACGACACCGTGCCGCTGCTGGATCGTCCGCAGACCGTCGCCGAGCCGCTCGCCGAGGGCGGCCGCGCGCGCCACGAGCCCGTCCCGGGCCACGACGTCGAGCACGGTGAGGCCGACCGCGGCGACCAGCGGGTCGGACACGTGGGTCGTGTAGAAGAGGAACCCGCGCTCGTGCGCACGCTGCTCGATCTCCGCCGAGGTGACCACGGCGGCCAGCGGCAGGCCGGCACCGAGGGTCTTGGACAGGGTGAGGATGTCGGGGACGACGCCCTCGCGCTCGAACGCGTACATCAGGCCGGTGCGGCCGACGCCGGTCTGCGCCTCGTCGAGGATGAGCAGCATCCCGCGGTCGCGGCACTTCTCGGCGAGCGCGGCGAGGTAGCCGGGTGGTGGCACGACGACCCCGGCGGACGACAGGACCGGCTCGACCAGGCACGCCGCGAGGGCGCCGGTGGACTGCGCGTCGACGAGCGCGAAGCCGAGGTCGAGCTGGCGGCGCCAGTCGAGCTCGCCGTCCGGCCCGACGACGTCGGGGCGGTAGCGGTTCGGGGTCGGGATCGCGAGGTTGCCCGGTGCGACCGGGCCGTACCCGGCGCGCCGTGCCGAGTAGGTCGCGGCGGCGGCGCCCTGGGTCATGCCGTGCCACGACGCGGCGAACGACACCACCTCGTGCCCACCGGTGACCAGCTTGGCGAGCCGCAGCGCCGCCTCGTTCGACTCGGCGCCGGTGGTCAGCAGCAGGACCTTGTCCAGCGGGTCGGGCAAGGAGCCGGCGATCCGGCCGGCGAGGTCGATCACGGGGCGCGACAGCATGCCGGAGAACAGGTGGTCCAGCTCGCCGACCTGGCGCCGCACGGTGGCGACGACGTCCGGGTGGCTGTGCCCGAGGACCGCGCTCATCTGACCGGAGGTGAAGTCGAGCACCCGCCGGCCGGACTCGGTCACGACCCACGAGCCCTCGGCGCGGGCGATCACCTCCGGCGTGAACGCTCCGCCGTAGCGCACCAGGTGCGTCTCGGGGGGCGTCCCGGGTCGGGCCGCGGGTGTGGTCTCGGTGGACAGGGGCACGGGTGCAGGTCCGATCGGCACGGCGGTGAGGCTAGCCGTGCCGTGTTACGGGCGTGCGGCAGGTGCGTGTGCAGGTCCGGTGCAGCGCGGTGCCGTGCAGGGCGGTGCCGTGCAGGGCGGTGCCGTGCAGGGCGGTGCCGTGCGGGGCGGCGGTCCGCGCTGCGCGTGCGCCCGAGCGCGCCTAGCCGGTCGGCTCCCACCGCCGCAGGTGCGTCTTGCCCGGCTCACCGGTCCCGCCGACGCCCGTCCGCGGGCTCCGACGAGGCTCGGTGATCGGAAGGTCGGTGCTCCTCCCCGGGCCGCCGGGGCCGGTGGTGGGGCTCGCCGCCTCGACCGTGCTGGGCAGGTGACCGCTCGCTCCGGGGCCGGTGGTCGGGCTGGACCGGTGCGCACTCCTCGGGTGCTCGCCGCTGACTCCGGGCCCGCCGCTGGGGCTCAGGGCCGAGCCGTAGTGCTCCACCAGCCGTGCCTCGTCGTCGGGCGCGATCGTGTCCTGCGCGGTGAGCGCCGGGGCGTCGCGGACCAGCTCGACGGGCACGTCCAGCTCGAGGACGGCGTCGTGCACCCACGACCCGGACAGCGGGGCCAGCCGGTCGTCCGTCGAGCCGTGCACCACGACCCAGGCGGCGTTCCCGGTCCAGTCGTCGACGTAGACGTCGGCTGCCGTGCCCATGGCCGCGCCGCTGTGGTCCACCACCTCGGTTCCGGCAAGCGTGCGGATCTCGTCCACAGTGACCATGTCGACTCCTCTCCTGGTACCACCCGCTCGTGGCGCGCGGGACACCGTGACATGAGTCGCTACTTCCATCGAAGGACGCCACCTCGAAGATCGCAAGCGGCCGTCGGAGCGTGCGGAGGCACCGACTGTCGGCGCGGCGACCTAGGATGTTCAGGTCCCGGTACTCCTCTGACCGGGGCACCCCCCACCGTTCGGCGTGCCGCGCCGTGCGCGCGGTCGCGCCCGACCGCCGCCCGCGCCCGCGCCCCGTCAGGCAGGAGACCCGTGAGCACCGACCGCAGGCACACGCTGCCGGGCGGGCCCGTCCGCAGGGGCTTCCTGCTGATCTGGCGGGGGATGGCCGCGCACCCGAGGACGTACGTGGTCGCGGTGCTCACCTCGGGGCTGTTCGGCGCGCTCACGGTCGGGGTCAGCCAGGTGCTGGGTCGCGTGACCGACTCGGTCGTGGTGCCGGCGATCGGTGGCGACGCGGAGGCCCGCGACGCCTTGTGGCTGGCGGGTCTCGCCCTGCTCGGCGTCGCCGTGACCCTGGCGCTCGCCGTCGCCGGCAGGCGGATCTACGCGGGCCGCGGGTACGCGGACATCGGCGCCGACCACCGTCGTGGCGTGACCCGGCAGTACCTGAGGCTGCCGATGTCCTGGCACCGGGCGCACCCGACCGGCCAGCTCCTGGCGAACGCGTCCTCGGACGTCGAGGCGGCCACCGGGGTGTTCAACCCGGTGCCGTTCGCCATCGGCGTGGTCGTGATGATCGTCGTCGCTGCCGTCGCGCTGTTCAGCACCGACGTGTGGCTCGCGGTCACCGCGCTGACCGTGCTGCCGCTGGCCGTCGTCGCGAACCTCGTG
Organism: Actinotalea endophytica; assembly: GCF_025717005.1. GTDB lineage: Bacteria > Actinomycetota > Actinomycetes > Actinomycetales > Cellulomonadaceae > Actinotalea. The sequence continues at coordinate 326,296 of NZ_JAOVZU010000005.1, read as the reverse complement.
TTCCAGCGCCGGATGTCGCCGGCGGTGACGCGCGCCCAGCAGCTGCGTGCCGAGGTCTCCGACGTGGCGCACGAGTCGTTCGAGGCCGCCCTCCTGGTCAAGTCGCTCGGCACCGAGGACGTCGAGGAGCGGCGGTTCGCGCAGGCGACGGACCGTCTCCGCGCCGCGAACGTCCGGGTGGGCGTGGTGCGGGCCTTCTTCGACCCGGTGATCGAGCTCCTGCCGAGCGCCGGGACGCTGGCCGTGCTGGCGGTCGGCGCGGCACGGCTGCGTGCCGGCGCGATCGAGACCGGTGACGTGGTGGGTGCCGCGTACCTGCTCGCGCTCATGGCGGTGCCGGTCCGGGCGTTCGGCTGGGTGCTGGGGGAGCTGCCTCGTGCGCTGGTCGGCCACGACCGGATCTCGCGTGTGATGGACGCGGAGGGGGACCGGGCCGGGGGTACCGGTCACCTGCCGCGTGCCACCGGCGGGCTGCACGTCCGGGCCAGGGGCCTGGGTGTCGCGGTGCACGACTCGTCCGGTCGGCACGACCTGCTGCGCCGCGTGGACCTCGAGCTCGAGCCCGGGCGCGTGGTCGCGCTGGTCGGGTCGACCGGCTCGGGCAAGACCACGCTCTGCGGCGTGCTGGCGCGGCTGCACGACGTCGACTCCGGTGAGGTCCTGCTCGACGGCGTGCCGATCGGCGACGTGCGGGACGAGGACCTCACGGCCCAGGTCGCCCTCGTGGCGCAGCAGACCTTCATCTTCGAGGACAGCGTGCGGTCGAACGTGACCCTGGCCGACGTGGACGACCCGGCCGCACCCGACGACGACGCGGTCTGGGCGGCGCTCCGGCTCGCCAAGGTCGACGACGTCGTGCACGCGCTGCCCGGTGGGCTCGACGCGATGCTGGGGGAGCGTGGCGCGAACCTGTCCGGTGGCCAGCGCCAGCGCCTCGCGCTGGCCCGTGCGCTCGTGCGCAGGCCGCGGCTCCTCGTGCTGGACGACGCGACCTCGGCGGTCGACCCGCAGGTCGAGCGCGCGATCCTGCGCGGCCTGGCCGCCGGCGGCGCCGACGGCCCGACGGTGCTGCTCGTCGCGTACCGGATGTCCTCGGTGGCGCTCGCGCACGAGGTGGTGCACCTGGAGAACGGGTCGGTCGTGGACCGCGGCACGCACACCGAGCTGCTCGCGCGCGACCCGCGGTACCTCGAGCTCGCCACCGCCTACGAGACCGAGCGCGAGCGGAGGTCGGCATGAGCGTGCGACTGGACGCGACCTCGTCGCTGAGCGGGCGTGAGGTCCTGCGCCGCGGGCTGCAGGTGTCTCCCGAGCTCGTGCAGGGCGTGTGGATCACCCTGCTGCTCGCGGTGCTCGCCGCGGGCGGCCGCGTCGTGGTGCCGATGGCCGTGCAGCAGACCGTCGACACGGTGGTGCTCGGCGATGCCGGGGCCGGCCGGCTCGGGCTGCTGCTCGGCGGCGCGGCCGTCGCCCTGGTGATCACGGGCATCTGCTCGGCCCTGGTCAACGTCCGGCTCTTCCGGTCCAGCGAGGCAGGGCTCGCGCGGCTGCGCGTGACCGCCTTCCGGCACGTGCACGACCTCTCGGCGCTCACCCAGGGCACCGAGCGCCGAGGGAGCCTGGTGTCCCGGGTGACCTCGGACGTCGACACGATCTCGTTGTTCGTGCAGTGGGGCGGGATCATGCTGCTCGTCTCGGTGCTGCAGATCGTCGCCGCGACCGTGCTCATGGCGGCGTGGTCGTGGCAGCTCACGCTCGTGGTCTGGGCGACGTTCGTGCCGCTCGTGCTCATCCTGCGTCCCGCCCAGCTGCGGGTGTCCGCCGCCTACGCGCGCGTGCGCCAGTCGATGGGCGCGATGCTCGGTGCGATCTCCGAGGCCGTGGTCGGCGCGGAGACCGTGCGCGCCTACGGGGTGGAGCAGCGCACCCAGCGGCGGATCGACGGAGCGATCCACGACTGGCGCCAGGCCCAGGTGACGGCGCAGAACCGGGTCGCGACCGTCTTCTCCAGCGGGGTCCTGGTGGCCAACGGCGTGCTCGCCGTGGTGGTCGTGGTCGGGACGCTGCTGGGCATCGGTGGCGGGTTGAGCGCCGGGCGGTTGCTCGCCTTCCTCTTCCTGGTCCAGCTGTTCACCGGCCCGGTGCAGATGGCCACGGAGATCCTCAACGAGCTGCAGAACGCGCTCGCGGGCTGGCGCCGCGTGCTCGGGGTGATCGACACGCCGGTCGAGATCGCCGACCCCGACGGCGGAGGCCGGGGCACCGCGCGGGGTGCCGCCCGGGTCGAGCTCGACGGTGTCGAGTTCGCCTACCCGGACGGTCCGACGGTCCTGCACGACGTCCACCTGGACGTCCCCGCCACGACCAAGGTCGCCGTGGTGGGAGCGACCGGCTCCGGCAAGACGACGCTCGCGAAGCTGGTCACCCGACTGGTCGACCCGGCCGCCGGCCGGGTCCTGCTGGACGGTGCGGACCTGCGTGACCTGTCCCTCGCGGCCCTGCGCGAGCGCGTGGTGCTGGTCCCGCAGGAGGGCTTCCTGTTCGACGGGACGCTCGCGGACAACGTGGCGTACGGAGCACGCGGCGCTGACCCGGGCGACCTGGGTCGGGTGTTCGACGAGCTCGGCCTGACGGACTGGCTGGCCACGTTGCCCGACGGCCTCGGCACCGAGGTGGGTCAGCGCGGCGAGCGGCTGTCGGCGGGGGAGCGTCAGCTGGTCGCGCTGGCCCGGGCGCACCTGGCCGGGGCCGACCTGCTCGTGCTGGACGAGGCGACGAGCGCGGTGGACCCGGCGACCGAGGTGCGGATCGCGCGCGCGATGTCCGAGCTGACCGCCGGCCGGACCACGATCACGATCGCCCACCGACTGTCCACGGCCGAGGCGGCCGACCTCGTGGTCGTCGTGGATGCCGGCCGGGTGGTCCAGGTCGGTCCGCACGCCGAGCTGGTCGCGCAGGCCGGCCCGTACGCGGCGATGCACGACGCCTGGCTGGCTCAGACCAGCTGAGCGGCGTCCGACCACCGCCGGGGCGGCGCCTTCTGGCGAGCGCGGGGCGGGTGTAGCGTCGAGAGCCCGGGAACGGCCCCGGGGCCTCGGGCGCGGGAGGTCCCATGTCGGGTGTCACGGCGAAGTCGTTCAACGTCCCGGACGAGCAGCGGACACCACCGAGCACCACGGTCGACGTCGTCCACCTCGGCACCCACCACGTCGCGCGGTTGACGTTCCAGCCCGGGTGGCAGTGGTCCGTGGACGTCGCCCCCGTCGTCGGGACCAGGTACTGCCAGGTGCGTCACGTCGGGTCCGTCCAGTCCGGCCGGATCCACGTCGTGCACGCGGACGGCAGCGTGGCCGACCTCGGCGTCGGCGACGCGTACGTCATCGAGCCCGACCACGACGCGTGGGTCGTGGGGGACGACCCGGTCGTGGTGGTGGAGTTCGAGAGCGCCGCGGTCTACGGGCGGGCGTCGGCGGGCATCGACGCCCGCCACATCCCGGAGAACGACTGACCTTCGCCCGCCGAGCGGGGCGCCCGAGCGCTGGGCGTACCGCACGGGGCGCGAGCCTGCCGTGGCAGGATCGTCCGGTGACTCTCGACCCCACGGTGGCATCCCGGCTCAAGCGGGACGCGGCGGGCCTGGTGGCCGCTGTCGTCCAGCAGCACGACACCGGCGAGGTCCTCATGGTCGGCTGGATGGACGACGAGGCCCTGCACCGGACCCTGACGACCGGTCGCGTGACGTTCTGGAGCCGGTCCCGTCAGGAGTACTGGCGCAAGGGGGACACCTCGGGTCACGTGCAGCACGTCCACTCGGTCCAGCTCGACTGCGACGGTGACGCCGTGCTCGTGAAGGTCGAGCAGGTCGGCGCGGCTTGCCACACGGGTGCGCACAGCTGCTTCGACGCCGGCGGTGACCTCGCGGCGGTGCGCGGATGACGCCGACCGCGCCCACGCCGCTGCCCTGGGGCGTCATCTGGCCGACGCTGCCCGAGTTCCGTGAGCTCGCCGCCGGGCGACGGGTGATCCCGGTGGTGCGCCGGCTGCTCGCGGACGAGGTCACGCCGGTGGGGCTGTACCGGACCCTGGCCCAGGGGCGCCCGGGCACCTTCGTGCTGGAGTCCGCCGAGGTGGACGGCACGTGGGCGCGGTGGTCCTTCGTGGGTGTCTCGTCTCGGGCGACGCTCTCGGTGCTGGACGGTGCGCCGCACTGGACCGGCGACGTGCCGATCGGTGTGCCGACCGAGGGCGACGTGCTCGACGTGGTCGCCGGGACGCTCGAGGCGTTGCGCACGCCGGCGATCGAGGGGCTCCCGCCGCTCACCGGCGGCCTGGTGGGCGTCCTCGGCTGGGAGATCGTGCGGCACTGGGAGCCGACCCTGCCGGCCAAGGCGCCGGACGAGCTCGGTGTGCCCGAGCTGCTGCTCTGCCTGGCCGCCGACCTCGCGGTCGTCGACCACGTGGACGGCTCGGTGTGGCTGATCGCCAACGCCATCAACACCGACAACACCGACCGGCGGGTGGACGAGGCGCATGCCGACGCGGTCGCGCGGCTCGACGCGATGCAGGCCGCCCTCGCGCACCCGGCCACGTCGGCACCGCTCGTGGTGGCGGACGTCGCGGAGCCGGAGATCGAGTTCCGCTCCCGCCAGACGGAGTTCGAGGACGCCGTGCGCAGCGGCAAGGAGGCCATCCGCGACGGTGAGGTCTTCCAGGTGGTGCTCTCCCAGCGCGCCGACCTCGACTGCCCGGCCGACCCGTTCGACGTCTACCGGGTGCTGCGCACGCTCAACCCGAGCCCGTACATGTACTACCTGCACCTGCAGGACCCGCAGGGCCGGGACCTCGCGGTCGTCGGTTCCAGCCCCGAGACGCTGGTGCGGGTCGAGGACGGGCGGGTCATGACCTACCCGATCGCCGGGTCGCGCCCGCGTGGCGCGACGGCCGAGGAGGACGCCGAGCTCGCGGTCGACCTGCTGGCCGACCCGAAGGAGCGCGCCGAGCACCTCATGCTCGTCGACCTGTCCCGGAACGACCTGGTGAAGGTGTGCGAGCCGACCAGCGTCGAGGTGGTCGACTTCATGGCGGTCAAGCGGTTCAGCCACATCGCGCACCTGTGCTCGACGGTGGTGGGGAGGTTGCGCCCCGGCGCGACGGCGCTGCAGACGCTGGTCGCGACGTTCCCCGCGGGGACGCTGTCGGGTGCCCCGAAGCCACGGGCCATCGCCCTGATCGACGAGCTCGAGCCGGCCGGTCGCGGGATCTACGGCGGCACGGTCGGGTACTTCGACTTCGCGGGTGACATGGACATGGCGATCGCGATCCGCACCGCGATGATCCGCGACGGCCGGGCGAGCGTCCAGGCCGGCGCCGGGATCGTCGCCGACTCCGTGCCGACCAGCGAGTGGCACGAGGCCCAGAACAAGGCGGCGGCGGCGGTCCGGGCGGTCCAGGTCGCCGCCCGGCTGCGCCCGGTGGGCCCATGAGCCGCCGGCAGGCCGTCTGGGCGTTGCTGGCGGTGGCCGTCGCGGTGCTCGCGACCGGTGCGCCGGTCTGGGTGCACGGGACGACCACGAGTGCGGTGCAGGCGGTGGTGACCGTCCAGGCGACCGGGTCCGAGGTCGCCCCTGGGGTCGGGGCCGGTGGGCTCGTGATCGCGGCAGCGGCGCTCGCCCTCGCGCTCGGGCGCCGCGTCGGGGCGATCCTCGCCGCGGTGGTCGCGGCGCTGGGTGGGGTGCTCGTGACGGTGTCGGCGCTGGGCGCCGCCTCGCGCGCGACGACGGTGCTCGCCTCGACGGCGGCCGACCGGGTCGGCGTCGGTGACGTGGGTGACGTCGTCGTCGGGCTGTGGCCGTGGGTCGCGGCGGCGCTCGGTCTGGCCGCCGTCCTGGTCGCGGTCGGCACCGTCGTGTGGTCACGGCGTTGGCAGGGGCCGACGGCGCGGCACGAGGTGGCGCCTCGCGACGCGGGCGAGCAGACCTCCGGCGGCACCGTCGACGCCGGTGAGGCCTGGGATGCGCTCACTCGCGGAGAAGACCCGACGTGATGCGGTTATCCTCGGCACACCGACGGACGGAGGAGCGATGACCGAGACGAGTGGCGGGCGCGAGCAGGCCAACCTGCCCGTGAGTGCGCCGCCGGCCAACCACGGCAACACGCTCGCGGCGTGGGTGACCGTGGTGATCATCCTGATCGGCGGTCTGACCTCCACCCTGTCGATCATGTTCTCCGTCATGCCGCTGTTCTGGGTGGGCCTCGGTGTCGTCCTGGTCGGCCTCGTGGTCGGCAAGGTCATGCGGATGCTCGGGATGGGCCAGCCCACCGGGGCGAGCAGTTCCACCGCGGGCGCCTGACGGTCTCGCGGATCGGGCAGGTCGGGGACCCTCCGCGGCTCGCCCTACGATGGCCGTGAGGCCGGACGAGGGGAGGCGGGACGCGTGACCGTGCTGGACGACATCATCGCCGGGGTCAGGCTTGACCTCGCCGAGCGCGAGGCAGCGACACCGCTCTCCGCGGTCAAGGAACGGGCGGCCCGCATCCCGGGCGCCAAGGACGCGCTCTCCCAGCTGCACGACCCCGCGGCCGTCGGGGTCATCGCGGAGGTCAAGCGCTCCAGCCCGTCGAAGGGAGCGCTCGCACCGATCTCCGACCCGGCGGCCCTCGCGGCGGAGTACGAGGCGGGCGGGGCGGCCGTGATCTCGGTGCTCACCGAGCAGCGCCGGTTCGGCGGGACCCTGGCGGACCTCGACGCGGTCCGGGCCGCGGTGGACGTGCCCGTGCTCCGCAAGGACTTCGTGGTCACGCCGTACCAGGTCTGGGAGGCCCGGGCGCACGGCGCCGACCTCGTCCTGCTCATCGTCGCGGCGCTCGAGCAGACGGTGCTGACCTCGCTCGTCGAGCGGGTGCACTCGCTCGGGATGACCGCCCTGGTCGAGGTGCACGACGAGGTCGAGGTGGCCCGTGCGCTGGACGCCGGCGCGCGCTGCATCGGGGTCAACGCCCGCAACCTCAAGACCCTCGAGGTGGACCGCACGACCTTCGCGCGGCTCGCACCGCTGGTCCCGACCGGCGTGGTCCGGATCGCCGAGTCGGGCGTGCGCGGACCGCACGACGTGATGGACTACGCGCGCTCCGGAGCGGACGCGGTGCTCGTGGGCGAGTCCCTGGTGACCGGCAAGGATCCGCGCAGCGCGGTGGCCGACCTCGTGGCCGCGGGCGCGCACCCCTCGCTCCGGGCGGTCCGGCAGTGACCGAGGCCGGGCCCCGTGGCGGTGCCCGCGCCTCCGACGCGCTGCACCGAGCCGTGAGCGCGCTCGGCGAGCGCGGACCGCTGAGCGACCAGTCCGGGCCGTACTTCGGTGCCTTCGGCGGGCGCTTCGTGCCCGAGGCCCTGATCGCGGCGCTGGACGAGCTGGACACCGCGTACCACAAGGCCCTCGCGGACCCCGCGTTCGGTGCCGAGCTCGAGCGGCTGCACCGGACCTACACCGGCCGGCCGAGCCCGCTGACGGAGGTGCCCCGGTTCGCGGCCCACGTCGGGCAGGGTGCGCGGGTCTTCCTCAAGCGCGAGGACCTCAACCACACCGGGTCGCACAAGATCAACAACGTGCTCGGTCAGGCGCTGCTGGTCAAGCGGATGGGCAAGAAGCGGGTCATCGCGGAGACCGGCGCGGGCCAGCACGGCGTCGCCACGGCGACGGCGGCCGCCCTGCTCGACCTCGACTGCACCGTGTACATGGGCGAGGAGGACACCCGCCGCCAGGCGCTGAACGTCGCGCGGATGCGGCTGCTCGGCGCCGAGGTCGTCCCGGTGACGATCGGTTCGAGGACGCTCAAGGACGCGATCAACGAGGCCCTGCGCGACTGGGTCGCCAACGTGGAGACCACCCACTACCTGCTCGGCACGGTCACCGGACCGCACCCGTTCCCGGAGATGGTGCGGGACTTCCACCGGGTGATCGGCGAGGAGGCCCGGGCGCAGCTCGCCGAGGAGACCGGCCGGCTGCCGGACGCGGTCGCCGCGTGCGTCGGCGGCGGGTCGAACGCGATGGGCATCTTCAGCGCCTTCCTGGACGAGCCGACCGTGCGGCTGTTCGGTTTCGAGGCCGGCGGCGAGGGCGTGGAGACCGGACGCCACGCGGCGCGCTTCTCCGGTGGAGCGCCCGGGGTGCTGCACGGGGCCCGCTCGTACCTGCTGCAGGACCAGGACGGTCAGACCAGGCCGACCCACTCGGTCTCGGCCGGCCTGGACTACCCGAGCGTCGGCCCGGCGCACGCCTGGCTGCACGACCTCGGGCGGGCGGAGTACCAGCCGGTGACCGACGTCGAGGCGATGGACGCGTTCTCGCTGCTGTGCCGGACCGAGGGCATCATCCCCGCGATCGAGTCGGCGCACGCGCTGGCCGGCGCGCTCCGGCTCGGCCCGCAGTCGGCGCAGTGGGGGCTCGACCACCCGCCGCTGATCCTGGTGAACCTGTCCGGACGCGGGGACAAGGACGTGGCGACCGCGGGAGCATGGTTCGGTCTGCTGGACGAGACGGAGGACGAGTGAGCGGTACTGCCACCCGGCTGCGAGAGCTTCGCGACTCCGGGCGTGCCGCGCTGGTCGGCTACCTCCCGCTGGGCTACCCCGACGTCGCCGGCTCGGTCGAGGCCGCGAAGGCCATGGTCGACGCCGGCGTCGACATCGTCGAGCTCGGCGTGCCGTACACCGACCCGGTGATGGACGGCCCGACCATCCAGCGCGCGGTCGAGCACGCGCTGGAGACCGGTACGCGGGTGGCGCAGGTGTTCGGCGCGGTCGAGCAGATCGCCGCCACCGGCGCCCCGGTGCTCGTGATGACGTACTGGAACCCGGTGCTGCGCTATGGCGTCGACGCCTTCGCGCGCGACCTCGCCGCCGCGGGCGGTGCGGGCCTGATCACGCCGGACCTCATCCCGGACGAGGGCGCGGACTGGCTCGCGGCCTCCGACGCGCACGACCTCGACCGCGTGTTCCTGGTCGCGCCGAGCTCGACCACCGAGCGCCTCGCGCTCACCGCCGCGGCGAGCCGCGGCTTCGTCTACGCTGCCTCGACCATGGGTGTCACCGGAGCGCGCGCGACTGTCGGCGCCCAGGCCGCCCGGCTGGTGGCGGACACCCGTGCCGCCGGGGCGGAGCTGGTCTGCGTCGGGGTCGGCGTGAGCACGCCCGACCAGGCGGCCGAGGTGGCCGGGTACGCCGACGGCGTGATCGTGGGCAGCGCGCTGGTCCGGACGCTGCTCGACGCGCCGGACGCTGCGTCCGGCCGCCGCGCGCTGGGCGATCTCGCCGCGGCGCTCGCTGAAGGAGTCACGGGAGCACGCCGATGATCGCCGTCCAGGCGGCCGCCGAGGCCGCCAGCCGAGTCGCCACCGAGATCCCGAGCCCGTCGCAGTCGGTCTGGTACCTGGGTCCGCTGCCGATCCGGGCGTACGCCCTCGCGATCATGGTGGGGATCGTCGCGGCGATCATCATCACGCAGCGTCGGTGGGTCGCCCGCGGGGGAGACTCGGACACGGTGCTCGAGATCGCGTTCTGGGCGGTGCCGTTCGGCATCGTCGGCGGCCGGATCTACCACGTCATCACCTCGCCGGACGCGTACTTCGGCGTGGGGGGCGACCCGGTCCGTGCGCTGTTCATCTGGGAGGGCGGGCTCGGCATCTGGGGTGCCGTCGCACTCGGGGCGGTGGGCGCCTGGATCGGCTGCCGTCGCCAGGGCGTGCGGTTCGCGGTGTTCGCCGACTCGCTCGCCCCCGGCCTGCTCGTCGCGCAGGCGATCGGGCGGCTGGGCAACTGGTTCAACCAGGAGCTGTTCGGCGGCCCGACCACGCTCCCGTGGGGGCTGCGGATCGACCCCGACTCGCCGACCTTCCCGTCGCAGTACCCGCCGGACACGCTGTTCCACCCGACCTTCCTGTACGAGCTGCTGTGGAACCTGGCCGGCGCCGGCGTGCTGGTCTGGGCGGACCGCAAGTTCAAGCTCGGGCACGGACGGGTGTTCTGGCTCTACGTGATGATCTACACGACGGGTCGGCTGTGGATCGAGATGGTCCGGATCGACCCCGCGCACACCTTCCTCGGGCTGCGCATCAACGTCTGGACCTCGATCCTGGTCGGACTTGGTGCGCTGGTAGCCTTCGTCGTGGTCGGACGTCGTCACCCTGGGCGCGAGACCACGGTGCTCGTCGAGGCACCCGAGGAGCCGGCCGACCCCGCCGATCTCCCCGAGAGCTGAGGCGTACCCTTGCCTGACGAGCCACGCGGAACACTGCCCGCACGGCTGAAGGGCGGCGAACCAGCACGGTCGCCGCGGTTCGGGTCGATGACGCCCAGGACTTCCCATGACCACGTCCCCGGGCATGCCCGGGCCGCAGCGAGGACGGTGACGATGAGCCGGCCGCTCCATGAGGTGCCGACGGGTCTGTACGACCCGGCAGCCGAGCACGAGAACTGTGGTGTCGCGTTCGTGGCGACGCTGCGAGGCACCCCCGGACGCGACATCGTCGATGCGGGGCTCACCGCCCTGCTCAATCTCGATCACCGCGGTGCGGTCGGCGCCGAGAAGGACACCGGTGACGGTGCCGGCATCCTCACCCAGATCCCGGACGCGTTCCTGCGGGACGTCGTGCACGCCGAGCTGCCGCCGGCCGGGTACTACGCGATCGGCATGGCGTTCCTGCCGACCGACCCGACCGAGCGCGCCGCCGCCGAGCACGCCGTCGAGCAGGTCGTGGCGTCCGAGGGCCTGGAGGTGCTGGCCTGGCGCGACGTGCCGGTGACCGCTGACCTCGTCGGGTCGATCGCCCGCTCGACCATGCCGGTCTTCCGTCAGCTCGTGGTCGCCGACCCCGCGCGGGCGCTGGCCGGGATCGAGCTGGACCGCAAGACGTTCCGGGTGCGCAAGCGGGTCGAGCACGAGCACGGGCTGTACTTCGCGTCGCTCTCGGCGCGCACGCTCACCTACAAGGGCATGCTCACGACCGGCCAGCTCGAGCCGTTCTTCCCGGACCTGTCGGACCCCCGGTACGCGTCCGAGCTCGCGCTGGTGCACTCGCGGTTCTCGACGAACACGTTCCCGTCGTGGCCGCTCGCGCAGCCGTTCCGGACGCTCGCGCACAACGGTGAGATCAACACGCTGCGCGCCAACCGGAACTGGATGGCCGCGCGCGAGTCGACGCTGAGCTCGGACGTGCTGGGCGACCTCGACCCGGTGCTGCCGATCTGCACACCGGACTTCTCCGACTCCGGGGCGTTCGACGAGGTGCTGGAGCTGCTGCACCTGGCGGGCCGGAGCATGCCGCACGCGGTGCTCATGATGATCCCGGAGGCGTGGGAGAACCACGCCGAGATGGACCCGGCGCGGCGCGCGTTCTACCAGTACCACGGCACCCTGATGGAGCCGTGGGACGGCCCGGCCGCACTGGCGTTCTCCGACGGCACGGTGATCGGCGCGGTGCTCGACCGCAACGGTCTGCGCCCGGGCCGGTACTGGATCACCGACGACGGCCTGGTGGTCCTCGCCTCGGAGGCCGGTGTGCTCGACCTCGACCCCGCGACGGTGGTCCGCAAGGGCCGTCTCGAGCCGGGCAAGATGTTCCTGGTCGACACCGGCCAGGGCCGGGTGATCTCCGACGAGGAGATCAAGTCGTCGCTCGCCGCGCAGCGTCCCTACGGCGAGTGGGTCGAGGAGCACTCGGTCTACCTCGCGGAGCTGCCCGAGCGCGAGCACGTCGACCACTCCTACGCCTCGGTGCGACGTCGCCAGCGGGCGTTCGGGTACACCGAGGAGGAGCTCAAGGTCCTGCTCGGGCCGATGGCGCGTGCGGGCGTGGAGCCGATCGGTGCGATGGGTACCGACACGCCGGTCGCGGTGCTGTCGGACCGCCCCCGGCTGCTCTTCGACTACTTCACCCAGATGTTCGCGCAGGTCACGAACCCGCCGCTGGACGCGATCCGCGAGGAGCTCGTCACCTCGATCGGCGGGGCGCTCGGCCCCGAGCCCAACCTGCTCGAGGACCTGCCGGAGCACGCCCGCAAGCTCGTGCTGCCGTTCCCGGTGCTGGACAACGACGAGCTCGCCAAGATCATCCGGATCGACAAGGCGCCCAAGGTCAAGGGTCACTTCCGTGCGCACACCGTGCGTGGCCTGTACAAGGTCGACGGCGGGGCCGAGGCGCTCGAGGCCCGCCTCGAGGAGATCTTCGCCGAGGTCGACCTCGCCATCGACGAGGGCAAGAACTTCATCATCCTGTCCGACCGCGACTCCGACGCCGACCACGCGCCGATCCCGTCGCTGCTGCTCTCCTCGGCGGTGCACCACCACCTCCTGCGCCGGCACACCCGCACCCGGGTGAGCCTCGTGGTCGAGGCCGGTGACGTGCGCGAGGTGCACCACGTCGCGCTGCTGATCGGCTACGGCGCAGCGGCGGTCAACCCGTACCTCGCGATGGAGACCGTCGAGGGCATGGCCAAGGACGGCACGCTCGACGTGTCGCCGCAGAAGGCGGTCGCCAACCTCATCAAGGCGCTCGGCAAGGGCGTGCTCAAGGTGATGAGCAAGATGGGGATCTCGACGATCGCGTCCTACCGCGGCGCGCAGGTCTTCGAGGCGGTGGGCCTGTCCCACGAGGTCATCGACCGCTACTTCGCGGGGACGACCAGCCGGCTCGGTGGCATCGGTCTGGACGTCATCGCGACCGAGGTCGCCGCGCGGCACGCCGACGCCTACCCGGCCTCGGGCAACCCGCAGGCGCACCGCCGGCTCAACGTGGGCGGCGAGTACCAGTGGCGCCGCGACGGCGAGGAGCACCTGTTCGACCCCGAGACCGTCTTCCGGCTGCAGCACTCGACCCGGACCCGCCAGCTGGACGTGTTCCGGCAGTACACCCGGCGCGTCGACGAGCAGTCCGAGCGGCTCATGACGCTGCGCGGCCTGCTGCGGTTCGCCGAGGGTGCCCGCCAGCCGGTGCCGCTCGACGAGGTCGAGTCGATCGACGAGATCGTCACGCGGTTCTCCACCGGCGCGATGTCCTACGGGTCGATCTCGATGGAGGCGCACCAGACGCTGGCCATCGCGATGAACCGGCTCGGCGCGAGGTCGAACACCGGTGAGGGTGGCGAGGACCCGGAGCGGCTGCACGACCCGCAGCGGCGCAGCGCGATCAAGCAGGTCGCGTCCGGCCGGTTCGGCGTGACCTCCGAGTACCTGACCAACGCGACCGACCTGCAGATCAAGATGGCGCAGGGCGCCAAGCCCGGTGAGGGTGGCCAGTTGCCGGGGGAGAAGGTCTACCCCTGGATCGCCAGGACCCGGCACTCCACGCCGGGTGTCGGCCTCATCTCGCCGCCGCCGCACCACGACATCTACTCGATCGAGGACATCGCCCAGCTGATCCACGACCTGAAGAACGCGAACCCGCAGGCCCGGGTGCACGTCAAGCTGGTCAGCGAGTTCGGGGTCGGCACGGTCGCCGCGGGCGTCTCGAAGGCGCACGCCGACGTCGTGCTCATCTCGGGCCACGACGGCGGCACCGGGGCGAGCCCGCTGACGTCGCTCAAGCACGCGGGGACGCCCTGGGAGATCGGCCTGGCCGAGACCCAGCAGACCCTCGTGCTCAACGACCTGCGCGACCGGATCGTCGTGCAGGTCGACGGCCAGCTGAAGACCGGCCGCGACGTCGTGATCGCCGCGTTGCTCGGCGCCGAGGAGTTCGGCTTCGCCACCGCACCCCTGGTGGTCAGCGGCTGCATCATGATGCGGGTCTGCCACCTCGACACGTGCCCGGTGGGCGTCGCGACCCAGAACCCGGAGCTCCGGGCGCGCTTCAACGGCAAGCCCGAGTTCGTCGAGACGTTCTTCGAGTACATCGCCACCGAGGTGCGCGAGCACCTCGCGGCGCTCGGGTTCCGGACCCTCGACGAGGCCATCGGCCGGGTCGACGCGCTGGACACGAGGGCGGCCGTCGAGCACTGGAAGGCGGCCGGGCTCGACCTCGCTCCGGTGCTGCAGGCGGTCGCTCCGCGGCCCGGCTCTGCGGTGCGCTGCGTGAAGGGCCAGGACCACGGTCTCGAGCGTGCGCTGGACAACCAGCTGATCTCGCTGGCCGCGGACGCGCTCGAGAACGGGACCCCGGTCAAGATCGAGCTCCCGGTGCGCAACGTCAACCGCACGGTCGGCACGATGCTCGGCCACGAGGTCACCAAGCGCTACCGCGGCGAGGGGCTCCCGGACGGCACGATCGACGTGACCCTCACCGGGTCCGGCGGCCAGTCGTTCGGCGCGTTCCTGCCGCAGGGGATCACGCTGCGGCTGTTCGGCGACGCCAACGACTACGTCGCGAAGGGCCTGTCCGGCGGGCGCGTCGTGGTGCGCCCGGACGTCGCCTCGGTGCTCGGCGAGCGGGACGTCATCGCCGGCAACGTGATCGGCTACGGCGCGACCAAGGGCGAGGTGCTGCTCCGCGGCGTCGTCGGCGAGCGGTTCGCGGTGCGCAACTCCGGCGCCACCCTGGTGGTCGAAGGGGTCGGCGACCACGGCTGCGAGTACATGACCGGCGGCACCGTGATGGTGATCGGGCCGACCGGCCGGAACTTCGGCGCGGGCATGTCCGGCGGTGTCGCGTACGTCCTGGACCTGCGTGACGGTGCCCTCAACGGGCTCGCGATCAGTACCGGTGCGCTGCAGCTCTCGCCGCTGGACACCGCCGACCAGGAGGTCGTCGAGACCTTGCTGCGCAAGCACGCCGAGGAGACCGGTTCGCCGCACGCGGCCGCGCTCCTCGCCGACCTGCCCGCGGCGTTCGCCCGGTTCACCCGGGTGCTGCCGACCGAGTACGACCGCATGCGGGCGGCGCTCGCGCAGGCCGCGGCCGACGGCCTCGACGTGCACGCGCCCGGAGTGTGGGACCAGATCCTGGAGGTGTCCCGTGGCTGACCCCCGAGGTTTCCTCAAGGTCCGTGAGCGCGAGCTGCCGGCCAACCGGCCGGTGCCCGTGCGTCTGCAGGACTACCGCGACGTCGTGGCCGAGCGGACCCGCGAGCCGGGCGAGCTCGAGACCGCCCAGCGGCAGGCCGGCCGCTGCATGGACTGCGGCATCCCGTTCTGCCACCAGGGCTGCCCGCTGGGCAACCTGATCCCGGAGTGGAACCACCTGGTCTGGACCGGGCAGTGGGCCGAGGCCAGCGACCGGCTGCACGCGACGAACAACTTCCCGGAGTTCACCGGGAAGATCTGCCCGGCCCCGTGCGAGACCGCGTGCGTGCTGGGCATCAACGCCCCGCCGGTGACGATCAAGAACACCGAGATCACCATCGTCGAGGAGGCGTTCGCCCGCGGGCTGATCACCCCGCAGGTGCCGCACTTCCTGACCGGGTCCACGGTCGCCGTGGTCGGCTCGGGGCCGTCCGGGCTCGCCGCCGCCCAGCAGCTGACCCGTGCCGGGCACACCGTCGCGGTCTTCGAGCGCGCCGACCGGCCCGGGGGGCTGCTGCGCTACGGCGTGCCGGACTTCAAGCTCGAGAAGCGGCTCATCGACCGTCGGGTCGCGCAGATGGAGGCCGAGGGCACCCGGTTCCGCACCGGGGTGGAGATCGGCAAGGACATCACCTGGACCGAGCTCCTGGCCCGGTACGACGCGGTCCTGATCGCGATCGGGTCGACGACGCCGCGGCTGCTGACCGTCCCCGGCTCGGACCTCGAGGGCGTGCTGCCCGCGGTGCGGTTCCTGACCCAGAACAACAAGGTGCGGGCGGGCGACGACATCCCCGACCAGATCACCGCGACGGGCAAGCACGTCGTGGTCATCGGCGGCGGCGACACCGGGTCGGACTGCGTGGGCACCTCGCTGCGCCACGGTGCCGCGTCGGTGACGTCGCTGGAGATCGTGGACCAGCCCCCGGTGGAGCGGCCGGTGAACCAGCCGTGGCCGACGTACCCGATGACGTTCAAGGTCTCGACCTCGCACGAGGAGGGCGGCGTCCGGGAGTACCAGGCGGCGACCACCGCGCTCGTGGGGGACGAGAACGGGCGGGTCCGGGCGCTGCGGCTGGTCACCATGGAGACCAAGCCGGACGGCTCCCGCGGTCCGGTCGAGGGCTCCGAGAAGGAGATCCCGGCGGACCTCGTGCTGCTCGCGATGGGCTTCACCGGGCCGGAGAGCGGGTCGCTCGTCGAGCAGACCGGGGCGGACCTCACGGCGATGGGGACGGTCGCGCGGGGCGACGACTTCTCGACCTCGGTGCCGGGCATGTTCGTCGCGGGCGACGCGGGCCGCGGGCAGTCGCTCATCGTGTGGGCGATCGCCGAGGGCCGCGCGGCCGCAGCAGGCGTGGACGCCTGGCTGCGGGGCTCCACCGAGCTGCACCGGCCGATCGAGCCGACCGACCGTCCGTTGCGAGCCTGACTGTCGGGTGAACGTTCCGTGCGGGGCCGGTCGGTGACGAAAGGTCCCACGACTGAAGAACTAGGCTGGGGACATGCGTAGAGCGAAGATCGTTTGCACCCTGGGACCCGCGACGGAGTCCCCCGAGATGGTCCAGGCCCTGGTTGACGCGGGCATGGACGTGGCACGGATCAACCGGAGCCACGGCGAGCCGGAGGAGCACGCCGCCGTCATCAAGCGCGTCCGGGACGCGGCCAAGGCCGCGGGACGTGCGGTCGCCATCCTGGTCGACCTGCAGGGCCCGAAGATCCGGCTCGGCCGGTTCGAGGAGGGCAAGCACGAGCTTGCCGTCGGTGACGTGTTCACCATCACGACCGAGGACGTGCCCGGCACCAAGGAGCTCGTCTCCACCACGTACAAGGGCCTGCCCGGTGACGCCCGGGTCGGCGACCGGATCCTCATCGACGACGGCCGGGTGGCCGTGCGGATCACCGCGGTCGAGGGACCGCGGGTGGTCACGAAGGTCGAGATCCCCGGTCCGGTCTCGAACAACAAGGGCCTGAACCTGCCCGGCGTCGCGGTGAGCGTGCCCGCGCTGTCGGAGAAGGACAAGGAGGACCTGCGCTGGGGCCTCGCGCAGGGCGCGGACTTCATCGCACTGTCGTTCGTCCGGTCGGCCTCCGACTACGACGACGTCGCCCTGATCATGGCCGAGGAGAAGCGCAAGGTCCCGGTCCTGGCGAAGATCGAGAAGCCGCAGGCCGTCGACAACCTCGCCGAGATCGTGGACGCCTTCGACGGCATCATGGTCGCCCGCGGCGACCTGGGCGTCGAGCTTCCGCTCGAGCAGGTCCCGCTGGTGCAGAAGCGCGCGATCGAGCTCGCCCGCCGTTCGGCCAAGCCGGTCATCGTGGCCACCCAGGTGCTCGAGTCGATGATCTCGGCGCCGCGCCCGACCCGGGCCGAGGCCTCGGACTGCGCGAACGCGGTCCTGGACGGCGCGGACGCCGTGATGCTGTCCGGCGAGACGAGCGTCGGTGAGTTCCCGATCGAGGCCGTCCGCACGATGGCCCGGATCATCGAGAACACCGAGACGCACGGCTTCGACCGGATCGCGCCGCTGGGCTGGAGCCCGAAGACCCGCTCGGGTGCGATCACCCACGCGGCGGCGGACGTCGGCGAGACGCTCGGCGTGAAGTACCTGGTCACGTTCACGCAGTCGGGTGACACCGCACGCCGGGTCTCGCGGCTGCGCTCGCAGATCCCGATGCTCGCGCTGACCCCGGATGGGGACGTTCGCAGCCGGCTCGCCCTGACCTGGGGTGTGCAGACCTACCAGGTCGACACCGTCGCGCACACCGACGCGATGGTCGTCCAGGTGGACGCGACCTTGCGCAAGCACGGTCTGGCCGAGGCCGGCGACCTCGTGATCATCGTGTTCGGTGCCCCGGTCGGGGTGCCCGGCACCACCAACTCGCTGCTGGTGCACCGCTTCGGCAGCTGAGCCTCCCGCCGGCCGCGTGCCGGTACGACGAGGGGCCCCGGGCGGATCGCCCGGGGCCCCTCGCGTTGCTGGTCAGGTGCTGCTCAGATGAAGAAGCGGCCGTTCGACTCGTTCGCCTCGCCGAGGAACGTCGCGACGCCGCCGAACTCGACGCCGTCGATGAGGTCCTCCTCGCGGATGCCGAGCAGGTCCATCGTCATCGTGCAGGCGACCATCCGGACGCCGGACCGCTGCGCGGCTCCGATCAGCTCGGTGAGCGACGGCACGTTGTGGTCCCGCATGACCTTCTTGATCAGGGCCGGGCCACCGCCGAGCATGTTCATCGTCGACAGGGGCATGGCGTCGGGGCCGGACGGCATCATCACGCCGAAGGCGCGCTCGAGGGCCGACTTCTCGGTCTTCGGGGCGTCGTCACGCTTGAGCGCGTTGAGGCCCCAGAACGTGAAGAACATCGAGACCTCGTCGCCCATCGCGACCGCACCGTTCGCGATGATGAACGCCGCGATGAGCTTGTCGAGCTCGCCGGAGAACACCACGAACGACTTCTTGTCCTTGATCCGGGCCGCCGCGCCGGACAGCTGGACGCCGCCCTTGCGGAACCGTGCCTGGAAGCCGGCACCTTCGGGGGTCATGTCGACGAGCTCGTGACCGTTGCGCTGGGCCCAGGCCGGCGCGTCCAGGCCGAAGCCCGGGTCGGAGACGTGTGCCACGACCTCGTCGCCGGGGACGAGGGTGAGCATCGTCTGGGTGAGCCGCATGATCGGGCCGGGGCAGGCCAGGCCGGTGCAGTCCAGGTCGACGACGTTCCCGGTCGCGGCCGGAAGGGCCGTGCCGGTCTCCTCGGCGTAGGAGATCATCGGCGTGGTGGACTCGACCGCGGTCGGGTCCACGTCGTGGAACGCACGGAAGGTGGTCGAGCCGCCGGACAGCGTCCTGACGTCGGTGAACCCGCGCTGGACCAGTGCCCGGTAGGCGAGGTAGGACCGGAATCCGACCGCGCAGTACAGCCGGATCGGCGTGTCCTTGTCCCAGCCGTCCTGCGCGTCGCGGATCGTCTTCAGCGGCACGTTCTCGGCACCGGGGATGTGCCAGATGCCGAACTCGTCCGGGCCGCGCACGTCGATGATCCGGGCGCCCTCGGTGGCCTCCGGGTAGTCCTCGGCGTACCAGAGCTTGAGGTCGCCCGAGATCACGTTGGAGGCCACGAAGCCGGCCATGTTGACCGGGTCCTTGGCCGAGCCGAACGGCGGCGCGTAGGCCAGCTCGAGGCCCTCGAGGTCGTGCACGGTCATGCCGGCGCGGATCGCGGTGGCGAACACGTCGAGGCGCTTGTCGACACCGTCGAACCCGGCGATCTGGGCGCCGAGGATCCGGCCGTCGGCCGGCGCGAAGAGCACCTTGACGTGCATCATCGCGGTGCCCGGGTAGTAGCCGGCGTGGCCGTGCGGGTGGGTCGAGACGGTGAGGTACTCGGTCCCGGCTCGCTTGAGCTGCTTCTCCGAGGCGCCGGTGCCGCCGGCGACCATCTCGAACACCTTCACGACCGACGTGCCCTGCACCGAGTCGAAGGTGGTGGTCCGACCGCAGATGTTCTCGGCGGCGACCCGCCCCTGGCGGTTCGCGGGCCCGGCCAGCGGGATGAGCCACGAGTCGGGCAGCACGGTGTGCTTGACCTCGACGGCGTCCCCGGCGGCCCAGATGCTCGGGTCGGACGTGCGCATGTGCTCGTCGACGGCGATGCCACCGCGCGGGCCGAGCTCGAGGCCCGCGGCCTCGGCGAGCTCGACGCTGGGGCGCACCCCGGCCGCCATGATCACCATGTCGGTCTCGATGAAGGTGTTGTTCTTCAGCTCGACCTGGGTGCGGCCGTTCGCCTTCTTCGTGAACGCCGCGGCCGCCGTGCCCAGGTGGAGCGTGACGCCGTGCGCCTGGATGTACTTCTCCATGGCGCGGGTCATCTCGTGGTCGAGCGGCGGCATGATCTGGTCGGCCATCTCGACGACCTCGACCTTGACGCCCCGCTCGTGCAGGTTCTCGGCCATCTCGAGGCCGATGTAGCCCGCGCCGATCACGACGGCGTGCTGGACGCCACCACTGCGCTTCTTGTCGCCGTCGCCGTCCACGGCGCGCTTGATCACGTCCATGTCGCCGATCCGGCGGAGCACGTGCACCGAGTCCAGGTCGATGCCGGGCATGGTCGGCTTGAAGGGGACCGCGCCGGGGGTCAGGCCGAGGGCGTCGTAGCTCTCGTCGTACTCCTCGCCGGAGTCGACCACCCGGACCCGGACGGACTTGGCCGCGGGGTCGATCGAGAGGACCTCGACGCCGTTGCGCACGTCGATGGCGAGCGAGTCGTGCAGGCTCGCGGGGGTCTGCAGCAGCAGCCGGTCGCGTTCCTTGATGGTCTCGCCGATGTGATACGGCAGGCCGCAGTTCGCGAACGAGACGTGGTGGCCGCGCTCGAAGACGACGATCTCGGCGAACTCGTCGAGACGGCGAGCACGCGCCGCGAGTGACATCCCGGCCGCGACGCCGCCGACGACAACGATCTTCATGGTTCAGGAACCTCATTCCGTGAAGGTGGGTGCGCGCACGCCCGTACGGGCCGTGTGCCCGTCTTCGGGTGGGTGGGCCTCGCCGGCCCGGGCGCCCCGGAAGGGGTCTGATATACCGTAGGGGGTATGACGCCACCTCCCCTGGGTCTCCGGTCCCGTGCCTCCACCCGCCTGGGTGCCGCTGCGACCGGGCTGCGGGCCTGGGAAGCGCGCCAGTACCTGACCGCCGCGGTCGCTTCCCTCGTCACGGTACTCGTGGTCGCGATCCCGACGGCCATGATCGGGAACCCGATCTTCGGTCGCGAGATCCCGACCACGGCGTGGGCGTGGCCCGCCCTGCTGGTGACGGCGGTGCTCTCCGGCATGCTCTTCGCGACCTACGTGCGCCGCAAGGACGACCGGCCCGAGGAGAGCACCGAGGGCAAGGCAGGCGCGCTCGGCGGGTTCCTCACCTTCCTGGCGGTCGGCTGCCCGGTGTGCAACAAGCTCGCACTGCTGGCGCTCGGGTACACCGGCGCCATCCAGTGGTTCGCGCCCGTGCAGCCGTGGCTCGCCGTCGGCGCCGTCGCGCTGCTCGGCTGGGCCCTGGTGCGGCGCCTCGCGGCCGCCGACGCGTGCCCGGTGCCGGTGCGTGCGGGCGAGCAGGGCTGAGCCTCAGCCGTTCACCTCGACCGCGCTCGCCGCGACCTCGGCGGCGTGCCGGTGTCGGAAGACCAGCGCGCGCTGCACCTGGTAGCTGACCGTGAGCAGGCTCAGGTCGGTGATCACCTTCGCCGCCAGCAGCGGCAGGCCGAGCGCGGTGAGCGCTGCCAGGCCCAGGTACGAGCCGGCCAGCAGGAGCACCGCGAGCGTCACGTAGCGGCGCACGACGCCGCGCAACGGCGCGTGCCGCCCGGAGCGGAACGTGACGTGCCGGTTGAGCATCAGGTTGGCGGTTCCGCTCAGCAGCCGTGCGCCGACCACGCCGACCGCGAGCGACCCGCTCAGCGGGACGAGCACGAGCAGCACCGCGGTGTCGATGACGAAGCCCACCAGGGACGCCATCGCGAACCAGAGCACCGGCACCAGCACCCGGACCGAGTCCACGACCGGCCGGAAGTGCGAGGACGCGTTGTGGTCCAGGTAGATCGTCGCGATCTCGATCTCGTGCACGTCGTACCCCGCCGGTCCGGCCTCGAGCAGCACGCGCATCTCGTACTCGAAGCGCTCGCCCGGCACGGTGCCCAGCCACTCGAGCAGGTCGGCTGGGTAGCCACGCAGCCCGGTCTGGGTGTCGTGCAGGTCGAGGCCCGTGACGAGCCGGACCAGTGCGCGCACGCCCGTGTTGCCGACCCGGCTGCGCAGCGGAACGTCGCCGCTGAACCGCCGTGCGCCGAGCACCATCGTCCGGTCGCGGCCCACGGCCGCGGCGACCCGCAGCACGTCCACCGCGCTGTGCTGGCCGTCGGAGTCGGCGCACACCACGTCGTGCCCGGGATGCCGGCGGGCCACGTAGCCGAACGCGGTCTTCAGTGCACGGCCCTTGCCGCGGTTGACGTCGTGCGTCAGGACCGTGGCGCCGGTCTCCCGGACGCCGTCGAACACCCGGCGGTAGGCGGGCCCGCTGCCGTCGTCCACCACGAGCACCTCGGTGCTCGGGCTGGTCCGGTGCAGCGTGCGGACCAGGTCGACGAGTCGCTGGTCGGGCTGGTAGGCGGGGATGACGACGATCACGGTGCTCACCCCGCGACGTAGAGGATGTCGGAGACGCCGCGCTCGCCGCCGTTGCTGGGCTGGTTGATGACCTCGCCGTTGAAGTACATGGTCGACGAGCCGCCGCCGTCGAGGTTGTACGCGGTGGTCGCGCCGAGGTCGATCATGATCTGGGCGAGCTCGTTCATGTCGACGCCCGCCGAGTAGCCGGGGCTCCGGCCGTCGACCACGACGAACACCAGGTGGTTGTCGTCGATCACACCGACCGCGGTGCGCGGCTGGTCGCCCTGGATGGAGTGGTTGCCGAAGTTCGTGTCGACCTCGACCGAGTCGATGCCGTCCACCACCTGGCCGTCGACCACGAGGGCCGGTCCGAAGGACAACGTGTTCCAGACCCCGGCGGCGAGCAGCTCGTCGGCGCTCGTGGTCGTCTCGTCGTACACCTCGACGTGACCGTCGGTGTAGAAGGCCAGCCCCTCGCGGGCCGGCTCGTCGCGGTAGACCACGCCGTTGCGGATCTCGATCCCGGTGCTGCGGAACCCGTAGTAGTCGCCGTTGATCGCGAACACGGCGCCGACGTCGGCGGCGATGTCCGAGGTGTCCTCGGTGATGTTCTCGCCGAACTCGTTCTGCGCGAAGGCCGACCGGAGCGCGGTCGCGTCGGACAGCACGACGTCGGCGACGTAGTACGTGACCTGCGAGCTGCCGCTGCCGGTGACGACGGTCGAGATCGTGATCGACGCGTCGTCGGAGGTGTAGCTCGTGTCGGTGAGCACGGCCTCGCTCGTGCTCGCGTCGGCGGTCGAGTCCGCCGTGGTCGCGCTCGCCGAGCTGGACGCCGAGGCGCTCGCCTCGTACGCCGCGACGTCGGTGATCTCGACGTGCTCGATGACGAACCGGTCCAGGGCCCAGGCAGCGGCGCTGCCGAGACTGAGGACGAGGGTGGTGGCGACGATCGCCGCCGTGCGACGTGTGCGGGAGCGCTTCGACATGTCCAGGAGCGTCCCGCCCGAGCTTTCGGGGACCGTGTCCCTCCGCTGAGGGTCGGCTGTGAGGCGCGCCGTGCGCCACGATGGGACCTGCCCGCCCCTGTCCGTGAGGAGTGCCCGTGCCGCCGTGGTCCCGTCAGCGTGCCCCCCAGGCGCGGCCGGGCTTGCCTGGGGGACCTGTCCAGCGGCCGTCCGGCGGCCTCCGGCTCGGCGCCGCCTGGCGCGCCGCGATGCACCAGCGTCCGCTGCTCGGCATCGTCCTGGGGTTCGCCGGCGCCGTGGTCCTCGGGACCGTGCTCCTCGTCCTGCCCCTCTCGGGTCACGCAGGTCTGCGCACGGCGCTGTTCACCGCGACCTCGGCGGTCTGCGTGACCGGGCTGACCACGGTCGACACCGGGACGGCGTGGACCGGCTTCGGCCAGCTCGTGATCCTGCTGCTCATCCAGCTCGGCGGCTTCGGCATCATGACGTTCGCGTCGCTGGTGGGGCTGCTCGTCTCGCGGCGGCTCGGGCTGCACACCCGACTGATGGCAGCCGCCTCCACCCGGACGGTCGGCCTCGGCGACGTGCGCAGCACGCTCGTGCGGGTCGGCCGGATCACCCTCGCGGTGGAGGCCGCCACGGCCGTCCTGCTCGCGGTCCGTTGGGTGTGGGGCTATCACGAACCCTTCGGCAGGGCCGTGTGGCTCGGCGTCTTCCACGCGGTGTCGGCCTTCAACAACGCAGGCTTCGCGCTCTTCCCGGACAGCCTGGAGGGGTACGCGACGGATCCGTGGATCGGGATCCCGATCGCGCTCGCCGTGCTGATCGGCGGCCTCGGCTTCCCGGTGGTCGTCGAGCTGCTCCGTCGGCACCACCGACCGAGCCGCTGGAGCCTGCACACCAAGATCACCGTCCTGATGACCGCGATCCTGGTGCCGCTCGGCACGGTGTTCATGCTGACCGCCGAGTGGTCCAACCCGGCGACGCTCGGCGGCCTCAGCGTGCCCGGGCGGGTGCTCGCGTCGTTCGTCCAGGGCGTGATGCCCCGGACGGCGGGGTTCAGCGTGCTCGACCCCGCCGCGCTGCGGGAGGGCACCTGGCTGGGCACCGACGTGCTGATGTTCATCGGCGGCGGGAGCGCGTCCACCGCGGGTGGGATCAAGATGACCACGTTCGCCGTCCTGGCCGTCGTGATCTGGTCCGAGCTGCGCGGCGACCCGGACGTGACGTTCTTCGACCGTCGGATCTCGGCCGCCGCGCAACGCCAGGCGGCAGCCGTCGCCCTGGTCGGTGTCGCGGCGGTGATCGTGCCGACCATCGCGATCGACCTCACCTCCGACTTCGGGCTCAGCGACATCCTGGCCGAGGTGGTCTCGGCCTCGGCCACGGTCGGCCTGTCGGCCGGCATCACCGCCCAGCTCGCGCCGTGGCACCAGGTGGTCCTCATCGGCCTGATGTTCGCCGGCCGGCTCGGGCCGATCACGCTCGGGGCCGCGCTGGCGCTGCGTGAGCGGGCCCGAGCGGTGCGCAGGCCCGAGGGACAGCCGATCATCGGGTGACCGCCGTCCGGGCGCGCCCGACGCGCAGCGGGGCGGTCGTGTCACGATGCCGCCCATGTCCCACCGCAGCCTGAGCGTGACCCGCGACAGCCAGGGCGTCTACACGGCCCGCAACGCGAAGGGTGCGGAGGTGACGTTCGGCGCCGAGGGCTTCACCCCGATCGAGATGCTGCTCGCCGCGCTCGCCGGTTGCGCGGCGGTGGACGTCGACCACGCCACGAGCCGGCACGCCGAGCCCGAGCGGTTCACGGTGCGGGTCGACGCCGAGAAGCACACCGAGGGCGGCAACCGCCTCGAGGACGTCGTGGTCACCTTCGACGTCGCGTTCGGCGAGGGGGCGGGTGCCGACCGTGCGCGTGCCGTGCTGCCGCGTGCCGTCACCGTGACCCACGACCGGTCCTGCACGGTCTCCGGCACCCTCGAGGCCGCGACACCGGTCGTGATGCGGCTCGCCTGACGGTTGCGGTCGCGGCGGCCTCGGCGCTGTGCTCCTGTTGCCGACCTCCCGCAGCGGGCGCACACTGACGGCCTCACCCGAGGAGGTCGGCATGACCACAACCGTGCCCGACTCGCTGCCGGTGCTGGCGCCCGGGGCGCATCGTCGCAGGACGGACGGCGGCTGCTTCATGGAGTGGGCCAGCCTGCTCGCAGGGGAGCGCTGGAGCGACCACCCCTCGTGCACCCACCCGCTGCTCGCACACCTGGCGCGCTCGGTCAACGACCGGGTCGGCGACCTGCAGCGTCAACGCCTCGTGCCGTTGATCCCGGACGTCATCGGGCTCACCTCGACCGACCCGCGCTGGGACCTGGAGATCGCGCTCGTCGCCGTGCGCCGTGCGGCCCCGGAGGCCGCGGACGAGGACCTGACCCGTGCGCTCGCTGCCGGTCTGCTGACGTTGGACCGGGCCCTGGCGAGCAGGGACGGACGGTCACCGGGCGCACTGCGGCCGTCGACAGCCGCGACACTGGCTCGCATCCCCGATGCTGCCGCGTGGGCCGAGCAGTTCACCGCGGAGCTGACCGTGACCCGGTTCGGCAGCCGTGACCTGGCGCGGACCGCGGTGGATCACGCCGTCGGGGCGCTGGCAGCGGGCGGCGCGGATGCGCTCCTCGGAGTGCTCGAGGACGCGGTCGCGGTCTGTGCACGACTCGCCGGGCGTAGCAGCGCGGCCCTCGGAGCGCCGGTCACCGCGGGGGCCGGCGCGCGGTAGCGCCCGCTGCGCGAGGCGCCGACGACCCGCCGCCGGTGCACACCCGCCGCCGTGCGGGGCCTCAGACCTCGACGCGGATCCCCTCGTCGCCCGAGCGGATGATGGCGTGCGCGACCTGCAGCGCGCGGCGCCCCGCCGACGCGGGCACCGGAGGCGGTCCTCCGGCGCGCAGCGCGCGCAGCAGGTCGTCGACGTAACGGTCGAACGTGCCGTGGAAGTTGCGCGCCTCGTCGTCGAAGTACCCGGCCTGCCAGACCTCGGCCACGTCGTCACCGGCGCGGGAGAGCGTCAGCCGGCGGACGGTGTCCTCGACGAGCCCGCGACCCTGCGTGCCGTTCACCTCGAGCAGGTGGGTGCCCGGGTAGGCGTACGACGAGTCGTAGGTGCCGAGCAGCGTCCCGACGGCCCCGGAGGCGAACTCCAGGGCAACTGCGAGGGTCGTGACGGTGCCGGGGTGGGAGCGGTCGTACGGCTGGGACATGACCGAGGCGATCGGCCCGCACAGGTGCTCGAGCATGTCGAGGCCGTGCACCTGCGTCTCGATGAGGTTCGCGTGGCGGGACCCGCCGAGGTTGGGTTCGCCGCCGAACCGCCAGGTCGCGAACACGAGGTCGCCGAGCCGGCCCGCGTCGATCGCCTCCTTGAGCCGCCGCACCGGCTCCGCGTAGCGGTGGTTGAGGTCGATCGCGAAGAAGAGGCCGCGCCGGCCGGCGGCGGAGACCAGCGCGTCGGCCTCGGCCAGGTCGAACACGAGCGGCTTCTCGACGAGCAGTGGCACGCCCCGCTCGACGAGGTGCAACGTGGGGGCGAAGTGGGCCTCGTTCGGCAGGCACACCGTGACCAGGTCGGGCGAGGTCGCCTCGAGCATGGCGTCGACGTCGGTGAACGGCGTCGTGCGGTAGGCCGCGGCCCGGGCGGCCGTCCGGTCGGGGTCGCGGCCGACCACACCGACCAGCTCGGTGTCGGTCCGGTCGGTGAACACGCGGGCGTGCTGCTCGCCCCAGCCGCCCGTGCCGACGACGGCGACCTTGAGGACCGGTGCGGTCGGTGGTGTGCGGGGGGCGGCGCTCGGCCGGAACTCGGGCATGTCACCCACTGTGCCGCAGGTCCGTGCGTCGCGTGCCGTTCGCCGGCGGGAATGCTCAAGTTCGCCGAGTTGTTGCCGATATTCACTGTGAACGGGATGGCGCGACGCGCTACCGTTCACATGCGCAGGACGCTGCCGAGCGGTCACGACATCCCGCCCAGGCGCTGCGTCCCGTTCGAGTCGCGGGCCTGAAGGCATGGGCACCGGACCCGGGCGGGTGGCTCGTCCCTGACGGCGACCAACAGGCCGGTCGTGGTTCAGGCTCCCCGAGAAGGGCAAACGGGGGAGCGGGCGGGGGCGATGATGTCGACTCGACGGCCCGGCCACCTCGGCCGGGCCGTTCGCGCACCTGGCGACGATCCGGGCCCTGGCTACAGTGGAAGGGCCGCGCACGACCTCCGAGAACCACGGGAGTCGGCATGACCGTCTTCGGGGACGAGCTTCGTCTGGTGCGTCGTGCGCGCGGCCTCACCCAGGTGGACCTGGCGAAGCTGGCGGGGCTCAGCGTCGAGGCGGTCTCGCTGCTCGAGCGCGGTCGCCGCTCGCCGCGGGTATCGACGCTCCGACAGCTCGCGGACGCGATGTCGCTCGAGGACCTGGACCGCCACACCTTGCTGCGCGCCGCTTCCGTAGGGCACGGCGTGCAGCCGCTGCCCAGCTGGCCGGGCCCGCTCCTCGGCCGCGACGCCGCGCTGCGGACCGTCGGCGGCCTGCTGACGCAGGGCGTCGGCGTCGTCACGGTGACCGGACCCGGCGGTGTGGGCAAGACGCGTCTCGCCGTCGCCGTCGCGCAGGAGCTCGCGGGCCGGCACGCCGACGGGGTGATCTGGGTACCTGTGGGCGCGGTCCGGCGAGCCGGTGCGTGGTTCACCACGGTGGGTGACACGGTGGGCGCGCCCGGGGCGACCACGCTCGACGCGATCGTGCGCCGGCTCGCCGACCGGGACGCGCTGCTGCTGCTCGATGGCGCGGAGCGCCTGCTGGACCGCTCGCGGGAGCTGGTCCGTGCCCTGGGTGACTGGGCGCCCGGCGTCCAGGTGCTGGTCACGTCGCGGGTTCGGCTGCAGCAGCACGGGGAGATGTCGTTCCCGCTCCCGCCGCTCGCCCTGCCGGACGGCGAGCACGACGTCGCGGGGCTCGTCGCCGCCCCGGCGAGCGCGCTGTTCCTGCGCGCGGCGACCCGGCCGGCGGACCTCCCGCTGAGCACTGCGGACGTCCGCGCGGTCGAGCGGATCTGTCGTCGCGTGGACGGCCTCCCGCTCGCGGTCGAGCTCGTCGCGGCGCGCTCGGACGTCCTGGGTCTGACCGAGCTGGCCGACGCGGTGGAGCAGAGCCTCGCCGAGACCTCGGACGGGCCCGGCGCGCCGGGCCACGAGGTCGGCGACGACCTCCTCGGGGCGGTGGTGGGCTGGAGCGACCGGGCGCTACGACCTGCTCAGCGGGAGATGTTCGCGACGCTCTCGGTGCTCGCCGGCTCCTTCGGCCCCCACGACGTCGAGGCCGTCTCGGCGCGCGACCCGGCCGAGACGCTGGACAACCTGTCCGCTCTGCTCGCCACCTCTCTGGTGGTGCGGGCGGCCGACGCCCACGGCACGGCCCGCTTCCGGATGCTGCGACTCGTGCGTGACGTCGCGGCCCGCCACCTGGCCGAGCGGGACGACGCGGACGCCGTCCACGCGAGGCACGCGGCGTGGGTGGCCGACCTCGTCGAGCGGCTCGGCGCCGGCGCCGGCGACGACCCGTGCGGGGGGCGCGCCGACCCCGGCGGGGCCCGTTCGAGGTCCTCGACGACCACGTCGAGGACCTCGACCGTGCCGTGCACTGGGCGGTCGGGCACGACCCCGACCTCGCGCTGCGCATCGTGGGGGGCGCGTGGGAGTGGTGCTACCTGCGCGGCCGGTATGCGCAGGGGCGCGCCTGGACGGCGCTTGCCCTCGCGGCCGCGCCGCAGGCTGCGTCCTCCGGCGCCGTGCGCGCGGCCCTGCGGGCTCGCGCGTTGCAGGCGTCGGGCACGCTGGCCTTCCTGCAGTGCGACTACGCCGTCGCGACCGACCAGGTCGAGGAGTGCCTGGCCCTGTCGCGCGACCTGGGCGACACCGCCGGTCAGTGCTGGGCGCTCGGCCGGCTCGGCAGCATCGCCCGCGAGCGGGGTCGCTACCAGGACGCGCGACGGCGCCACGAGGACGCGCTCCACCTCGCCCGTGCGGCGGACGACGTCCGGGCCGAGTGCGGGCAGCTCACCGGCCTGTCGCTGGCCGCATGGCTGTCCGGCGACCTGGCTCTGGCGGCGCGGTTCGCCGCGCAGGCCGTGGCTCTGGTGGATCGCATCCCGCCCGGTGAGCCGGCGATCTGGTCGGCGATCAACACGGGCGTGATCGCGCGGCTCAGCGGGCGTCTCGAGGAGGCCGACGCCCTGCTGGCCCGCGGCTACGAGCTGAGCGAGCAGCACCTGTTCCCGGAGGGCATGGCCTGGACGCTGAACCAGCGTGGTGTCGTGGCCCGGGAGCGCGGCGACCTGGATCGCTCGGCCCGGCTGCAGGAGGTGGCTCTCGCCGAGCACCGGCGCCTGGGGGACCGGTGGCGCGAGGCGAGCGCGCTCGAGGAGCTCGGCCTGCTGGCGGCGCTCCGGGGCGACGTCGCCGTCGCGGCGTCGCGTCTGGTCGAGGCCGAGCGGGTTCGGGCCGTGATCGGAGCTCCCGTGCCGCCCGCCGAGCGCGCGGTCCGGGAGCGCGCCGGAGCGATGCTCACCCGATCCGTCGGGTGAGGCCGATGCTCCGTTGCACGGTCGGCAGGTCGAAGGAGTCGGCGTAGACCAGGCGCTCGCGCAGGGTCGTCAACCCGGCGGGCGGTGCCAGGTGGAGCATCGAGGGCGAGCGCGACCGGGTGTGGCCGAGCGGTTCGTCGGTGTCGTCGTCGGCCCACTGCAGCTCGACCTCGCGAACCATGATCCGGCGGCGCTGCCCGGCCCGGCCGTCGGGCACCGGGACCACACCGGTCCAGTGCACGTCGGCGAGGCTCGCGGCCTGGGTCGGCACGAGCTCCACCTCGGCGCCGGTGTCCTGCCAGCCGAGATCGGGGTCGGACCCGGAGCCCAGGACCTGCACCCGGGCACTGAGGCGGTGGCTCTCCAGGACGCCGGGGCCACTGGGGTGCGGACCGGTGATCCGCTCGGCCGCCCAGGTCAGGCCCGCAGGTCCGTGGACCTCGACGTGCACCGAGCCGGCCTGCGTGCTGAACGTCGCGGTGCGCGGGGGGACCAGCTGGATGAAGTCCGTGGTGCGCACCCGGGAGATCTCCGCGCCGTCGATCGAGTGCGGCTGGTACCGGCACAGACCGAGCCGGACGAACGGCAGGTAGGAGCTGCCGGCGTCCAGCTGGATGTCGCAGAACCACAAGCCACGGTCCGGGTCGAACCGGGGCGTGTGGCCGACCACCGTCACCGTGTCGTTCGCGGTCTCGGCCAGGGCGAGCCCCGTGCCGACGGCCGTGCGGAGCGGCATCTGGTGGATGTACGGGCCGTGGGCGACGGGTGCCGAGTCGCGGATCGGGTCCGCTCCCCAGCGGGTCACGAGCGTGTCGGGGTCGGGCCCGAGGTGCAGGAAGCCCCAGACCAGGTCGCCGACCAGGTCGAGGTTGGCGGCGGCCCGGCCGAAGGTCGCCCGGGCGAGGTCGGGGGACACGTCGACGTCGCCGAGGCCGACCGTCGCGAGCAGCTCCTCGGAGCCGGGCAGACCGCGTGCCGCGGTCGTCACGCCACGCCGCCCCGCGGCGCGACGGACGACACCGGCCGCGGCGAGGTCGGCGGCCTTGCGGGCCGTGAGCGGCACGGTCATCCCGGCGGCCAGGTCCAGCGGCCAGGTGAACCACGGCTGGTCGGCGATCACGACCCCGAGCAGCTCGCCGTCGCCGGAGGAGAACCACGGCCTGCGCAGGTAGACGCGCAGCCCGCCGACCCGGGTGCGGCTCAGCGGGCGCGGCAGCGGCCGGTGCCCGGGCAGGGCCAGCGCCGGGGGCAGCTCCTCGGTGCGCCAGTCGAAGGTCGGCACGACGTAGGCGACCTCCGGCGGCTCCGGGCGCCGCGAGGACGGCACGTGCCGGGACACGGCGGGCCCCGCACGGGTCACCAGCGACGCACCCGTCCCGTCGACGCCGTCGACGATCGCGGGCGGGAAGTACTCGCGGAACCGGGTGGTCGCGGTCGCGGTGTAGTCGACCAGCCGGTGCTTGGTGTCGCCGAGCTCGTGGCGCAGACGGTGGACCGGCCCCTGGCCACCGCCGGCCGGAGCGTCGTCGCGGCCGGTGCGGCAGTGGTTCTCGTCGGGCTCGAGGTTCAGGTCGCCCACGTGCGCGTGCGCGCTGCGCAGCCCCCGTCCGTCGACGCCGTCCAGGGGCGCGTCCATCGCGAGGTCGTCGACCTGCTCGTGCCACACGGCGTCGACGTCGAGCCGTCCGGTGCTCTTGGCGTGGTTGTCGATCGCGCCGTCGAGGACGCAGAGCGTCTCACCGGCGTCGCGGACCATGCCGGCCGGCGGCACCGCGACCTGGGGGTCGGTCAGCGGCTTCTCCACGGCGTGCACGAGGGTGAGGGTCACCGGCGGGGTGGTCAGCCACATCCGTCCCTGGAGGGCCTGGCCGCGGTCGTTCGCGTCCATGACGTTCTCGACCAGGCTCCACACGCCCTGGATGTCCAGGTCGGTGTCGTCCAGGTACGAGCTGAGGCTGACCCGGACCACCTCGGCCTGCGGCAGGTGGACGTTCAGGACGCGCGCCGTGGGGTCCCACTGCGGCGACTGGGGCGTCCCGCCCGGCGAGACCGGCGCGGGCGCGGGCCCGTCGTGGATCCGGAGCAGGAACGGCTGGCGGTCCCACCAGGCGCCCTCGCCCTCGACGGGCCACGGCTGGAGCCAGGTCTGCGCCGGGCCTGCCGGCAGCGTGGTGAGGCTCGCACCGCGGCTGGACACGTCCGGCAGGTACGGCAGCTCGAGCTCGGCCTGCGGCACGACGTCGGGGAGCGCACCGGCCTCGCGGGACGCGACGGCGAAGGCCTCGTCCCGGGCGGCCTGGCTCGAGCCGTCCCCGATCGCGGCGTCGAACACGCCGTGCTGCTCCGCCATCTGCTGCGACGTCTTCGGGGCGGCGAGCCAGCGATCGTTCGTGGCCTGGTAGCCGGCCGCCTCCTGGACCCTCGGCAGGGCGACGTAGTCGGCGACCGGGATCCCGGCCGTGCTGCGGATCACCATGCGCAGCTGCGACTCGCCCTCGGAGTAGGGGAGCCGGGGCAGCACGGCCGGTGAGGACACCGGCTCCCAGCGGTAGAACCGCTGGGGCGCGCTGGCATGCCCGTCGTCGGCGAGCCCGGGCTCGATGCTGTTGCCGGCGAGGTCGACCAGGCGCGCGCGGAACCGGTACTCGGTGCCGTAGCGCAGCCGCGGCAGGGTCCCGGGCGTGGCCTCGAACGACGTGACGAGGGGAAGGTCCGCGTCGGTGGCGAGGTCCGTGGGTGGTTGCTCGAGGTCCTCGTCGGGGTTGACCCGGCCGCCGGGGCGCTGCACGACCTGGCTCCAGCCGCCCCAGGAGAACAGCGCCTCGTGCAGGTAGAGCTCGGAGTCGTCGTCCGGGACCTCGGTGGTCGACGCGGCCTTGACGTACCCCTCGTCCGGCGGGATGTCGAGGGGCTCGTCGCCGTGGGCGGTCTGCACGCGGTAGGTGCCGGTCCTGGCGTAGAGCGGCCGGAACCGACCGTCGGACCCGGCATCGACCCGGTACCCGCGGACGACGTCCTCGGCGAAGAGATCCGCGGGCTGGCCCGCCTTGGTCAGGGTGTCGTTCGCGAGCGAGTGGTCGAGCTGCTCGACGACCTGGGCGGCGCGGTCCACCCGGACGATCGTGAACCCGGCGGATCGCAGGGCCGGCAGCGTCGTCTCGTCGTCCGAGATCGACGGCTGGGTGGTCGCCAGGTGGTCCTTCAGGGTGCCGACCGTCGCCGCGAGGTGGGCGGCCTTGAGGACCGACCCGTCGATGTCGATCTGGTGCACCTCGAACCAGTCGTGGACGTTGAGCCGGAGCTGACCCCGGTCGAGGTCGCCCTCGCCCTTGCGCGAGCGCGGGACGAAGTACTTCCCGTCGAGGAGGTAGTTGAGCCAGGGCGCGGCCTGGGGCTCGGTCATCCACGGCTCGGGGTCTCCTTCGAGCACCAGGCGCATCCGCTGTGGGCCGTCCGGCAGGTCGTCCGGCAGCACCAGGTCGACGGCGAGCCCGAGCATCCGCATCAAGGTGGGGTAGTCCCCGAGCGCAGCGACGTAGGCGTGGAAGTCGTAGTGCGGCGCCGACGGGGCGGGTGTCACCGCGTGCTCGTCGAGCATCGCCGGCGAGGTCCGCACTCGGCGACCGTGGCTGAACCGGTCGTAGAACCGGTACGCCTGCAGGTAGTTCAGCCGGCGGCGCAGCGGCCCGGGCACCGCGCTGCGGACCAGGTACCGGCCCCTGCGGCCCTCGATGACGTTGCTCACGTCGACGAAGAAGGCGTCGAGCTGCCGGTACGGCGAGTCCGGTCCGTCGAGCTGGCGGCCCAGGTCGCCGACGTCGTCGGCGAGCGTCGCGATCGGCCCGGTGGACGCGGGCGGGAAGGCCCAGGGGTGCTGCGCGGCGACCTGGGCGTAGGTGCTCAGCACGTCCTGCGCGAGCTCGGCGGCGGGGAAGCTGCGCATCGTCCGCTCGGAGCGGTCGACGAACTCGTGCCCCTCGACCCCGACCGCGTCGCCGAACACGAGGTGCCAGGTGTCGGACGAGGGCGGCGCGACCGGGTCGACGCGCTCGGCCGGGAAGATGCCGACGCCGTCCACCTCGACCTGCCAGGCCAGCCTGGACAGGGTCTGCGGCCAGTCGGTGAACGCCGGGAAGGCGCGCACGGACTGGAAGGACTGACCGGGGTCCGGGGTGAGGCGAGGGGACACCAGGACCGTGGCGCGCAGGCGGTCGTCACGGCGTCCGTCCGGCAGGACCGTCCACAGCACTGACTCGGCAACCATGACTGCTCCTTCAGGCCGCGAACGCGGCGCAGTAGGTGTCCCAGGGCCGCGGGGAGCCGACCGTGGCCGGCCCCATGACCTGGGCGAACGTCGGGTCGGCGTTGGACCCCTTGAACTTCTTCTCGCAGCTGATCTGCACCGAGAAGGACAGGAAGCAGATCTCCACCTCGATGGTGAGCGTCGCCCTGCCGACGGCCTTCCCCGTCGAGGTCTCGTAGCTCAGCTCGAGGTACAGCTCGATGCTCGCCGAGATCAGGCCGAGCACGTCGACCTCGCCGCGCAGCCGGAAGTACCCGGTGAGCTGGCCGTTGTCGTCCTCGATCCGGAAGTAGATCCCGGCCATGCACTCGATGGAGCCGCTCGCCACGCCGAAGTTCAACGCCACGGCAGCCCCGAACTCGAAGGCCGCCTCGAGCACCGTGACCTCCATCGGGGTCACCGTGACCGCGAAGAAGCCGCCGCCGCCGAACAGCCACACCGTCAGTCGGAACGGGTTCTCGCGCGTGCAGAAGTTGAACCTGAAGTCCAGCGAGTCGCCGATGAACGGCACCCGCATCTGGGCTCCGAGCGAGACGTTCGCGAGGCTCATCACGCCGACCGTGAGCGGTGGGAGGTCGAGGTCGAAGCCCGCCTTGATCCCGCTCGCGTCGACGTCCAGGTAGGGCGGGTCGGAGAAACCGTCGAACGGGATCACGTTCCGGAGCGTGTCCACGAACGTCAGCGGCCCGCCGAACTCGACGGCCTGCGAGCCGAGCACCACGTTGACGTCCGGCTTGTGGCCCGGCGTCACGAGGAACTCGATCTTCTCGACGTGCAGGGCGATCACCCAGCTCTGGCCGGCGAGCTGCAGCCGGAACGGCGTGATCGAGCAGGTCACCATCGTGGTCGGCTGCGCGGTCGGCCCGGTCGGCGGCTTGAGCTCGACCACGAGGTCGAGGGTCGCGTGCGGGATGGCCGCACCGGCGGCGGTGACCGGCTGGAACACGGGGGCGGCGGCGGGCCAGGCCGGCAGGTCGTGCGACCAGTCGAGTCTCGCGGACACCTGCGACGGCAGGGCGATGCCGTTGATCAGGTCGGTCGCGAGCGAGAGCACGCCGGTCACGGCCTGCGCGCCGCCCAGGTGCTCGGCGAGCCGACCGAGCACGCCCACCAGGTCGTTGCGGACGGCACTCGGCAGAGCCGTGGCGGCCGAGGCCGCGTCGCGCAGCCCGCCGAGCTGTCCGGCCAGCGCGGTCATGTCGGCCGAGAGCTGTGCGGTGTCCGTGGGGTCGAACGAGGTGAGTGCGGTCAGCACGTCGCCGACCAGGGTGGCGGCCCCGTTCAGGGCGGCGAGCGCGGCCTGCACCGCAGGATCCGGGTCGCCGCCGAACCTGGTGGGCAGGTCCTGCACGTAGCCCGCGAGCCGCCGCAGGTCGTCGAGCAGGGCGAGCACGGTGTTGGTCTGCTCGCCGCGGAACGCCGGGAACTCCTCGGGGAGCAGACCGACCGCGTCGAGCAGGTCCGCGAGGCTGACCAGGCCGAAGAGCTTGGCGCCGAGCGCACCGAAGAAGTCCGCCGGGCT
Organism: Actinotalea endophytica; assembly: GCF_025717005.1. Taxonomy (GTDB): domain Bacteria; phylum Actinomycetota; class Actinomycetes; order Actinomycetales; family Cellulomonadaceae; genus Actinotalea. Next base: position 290,730 of record NZ_JAOVZU010000005.1, on the reverse strand, counting down.
GGTGGTGCCGGCGATCGCGGCGTCGACCGACCCACCGATCGGACCGGTCCGGCCGGACAGCCCGGTGACCGACAGGCTCGGGGTGACCAGGCCGCCGGAGCGATCGGCCTGCTGGGAGAAGTCCAGGGCAGGAGCACCTTCGACCTCGAGATAGACCAGCGCGCGGTTCTGCGCGAAACCGTGCTGCGCGTAGTGCGCCGGGTAGCGGACCGTGACCGGAGCCTCGGCTCCCGCGAGGGCACTCATCGCCGGGACGACGACCTGGGCCTCGCGCAGCATCGGCGAGTACTGGGCGTCGTCCTTGCCCTCGGGGCCGGGCCCCGGCGGGACTGCGGCGTCGAAGTACAGCGCGGAGGTCCGCTGCTCGGTGTCCAGGGTCGGGTGCCCCGGGGTCTCGCGCCGCGCGAACGCGATCGCCTGGCCGTGCAACGGGTGGCGCCGGAGCGAGTCCGAGGCCTCCCAGTAGAGCTTCACGATCTCCGGGAGCCCGTCGAGGGAGTTGTGGTCCTTCTCCACGAACAGCAGCGGGCCGCTCCACTCCGCGACGTTCCCCTCGCGGTCGGTCGCGAGGATCCCGAAGTCCACCGGGGCGAGGGCCGCGTGCGGGAAGAACACCAGGCCTCCGGTCGTGACGAGGTTCGTGGGGTTGTCCAGGAGCGGGGTGACCCTGGTGGTCAGGTGCACGCTGCCGAGCGGCATGGCGAGGTCACGCCGCACGGTCCGGCTGCCGAGCCCGGTGTAGTCCCGGGCGTCGGTGTACTCCGAGGTGTCGGTGTACGTCCGGGTCGGCTGGCGGACCACGATGAAGAACCGCTGGTACAGGTAGGCCGGGTCGTCGGGCTCGTCGTCGGCGAAGCGGCGCTCGGTGATCTTGACCAGCGACGCTCGGTGCCCGAACGGGAAGAGAGTCCCCGCGTACACCACCTTGACGTAGTGGTCGCGGCCCAGAGTTGCGCGGTGCTGCCACTCCTCCAGGGAGATCGGCCCGTCGGGCCTGGTCGGCACCTGGAGGTCGGAGTCGAGCCAGCCGCCCAGCGCGGAGAGCATCAGGTTGTCCACCTGGACCGGGTACGGGCTCCAGGTGTGGCCGTTCAGCGTGAGGCCGAAGTTCGACGAGCTGTGCACGATCATCATGCGGTCGCGCGCGTTGAGGGACTTGCGGAAGTCCAGCCCGAGGGCCGGCTCGTCGGCGGACCCGTCGGCGTTCGGGAAGTCGCCGGCCTGGACCGGGTGCGGCGTGAAGGCGCTGACCCGCCCGAAGTCGCGCGTCCAGATCGCGCGGACGCGGCGCCCCAGGTCGTCGTCCTCGTCGACGACGACCTGCCCGTCCTGCGAGTCGCGCACCCCGAGCCGGGAGTGCCACAGCTCGGTCCGGCCGTCGTGCTCGACGGGCTGGGAGGCGTGCGCGAAGGCGTTCTTGGTCGACGGGGACAGCTGCAGGCGCCACGGGATCTCGAGCGAGGTCTCTGCGTCGGTGGGTGCTCGCGGCGTCGGGTGCTGGGCGAGTGCGGCGACCACGCCGGTGAGGCGGCCGATCAGGTCGTCCCGGACGCCGAGCTCGCGAGCCACGTCGAGGTCCACGAGCGCGTCGGCGGCGGACGCGACGCCGAGTCGGCCACGGACGGTCCGCACGGCCCGGACACCTCGGGCCACGGCGGCGAGCGAGACCGGGGAGCCCCCGCTGCCCGACGCACGCAAGGCCAGCGCATGCTGCAGGTCGAGCGTCGCGCGGCTCAGGTCGCTCAGCGAGCCGACGGTCCCCAGCCCGGCCACCCGGACCGGGTGGTCCTGGGCGTGCGGCGCCACCCGGAGCGGCAGCGTGCTGATCGCGGTGAGCAGCCCGTCGAGCGAGTACGGCACGCGCTGGTCGGTCACCGAGACCGCGACCCGGCTCCCGTCGGAGATCACGGCCGGCACCGGCCGGAAGACCGGTTCGGAGCCCAGCTCCGGCTCGACACCCCCGGCGGGCTTCGAGCTGGGGGCGGGTCCGACCGACGTCTCCAGGAAGGCCTGCTCGACGATGTGCTGGCTGGGGAGCTCCATCACGATGCCGGCCGGGTGCTGCGGGTCGTGCCGCTGCAGCACGACCGTGCCGTGGTCCGAGCCCCACTCGAGGTTCACGAAGCGGAAGCGCACGTGCAGGAGGTCCTGCGGGCGCAGCACTGTCACGGGGCGTGGTGCGAGCACCGCGGTCCCGGGGTGCACCGGCCCGAGCACGAGGTCGTCGGTCAGGAGCCGGGGGTCGACCGAGCGTCGGACCCTCCGGCCGAACGTGGTGTCGTTCTCGGACATGGCGGCGGCCCGCCGAGGGGGCGGTGCTCGGGCCCCTCGGGGGCGGCCCCCCCGCGGGCCCCGCCACCAGGACGTTCGGTGCGTTTGTCCGGGCTCTGTCCGGGTCATGGGGTCGGTCGTGACGAGCCCGTGACCGGGTCCTGCCGGTCCCCCTGCCCGGCGAGCCCCTCGGGCCCGCCGGGCAGGTTCGGCTCACTCGATGCAGAAGCCCACGTCGACCGCCACGGAGCGGCCGGTGTGCGTCGAGCTGATCACCGCGCGGTCGCTCGAGCGCAGGCGCAGCACGTAGCCGCACGGCGTCAGCGCGGACGTGTCGAGCGTCCAGGTGGACCCGACCGGCGCCGGGGTCGTCCCGGACGCGGACGGCGTCAGGGCGCCGACCGGCAGGGACGTCGGCAGGAGCTCGAACCACCACTGTGCGAACCACGCGTCGGTCGCGTCGAACGTCCCGTGGATCGCCATGCCCTGGGTGAACTTCCCGCACGCCTGGGCGGAGAGCTGACCCGGGTCGACGGCGAGGTGCGCGGCGTTCGCGGGGTCCGTGGACGCGGCGTTGAGCGTGTTGTCCAGCTGGAACACCTGGGTGTCCACCACGCCCGCTCCCTGCAGCTCGAGCATGACCTCCCACCGGTCGTCGCCGCCGGGGGTCATGTACCCGAGCGTGCCGAGCGTGTTTCCCGACCAGACCGGCCAGGACATCCACCCGTTCGCCGGCGGGGTCAGCCAGCTCCCGTGGCCGGTCGAGTCGACGACGTAGAACGGTTCGGCGACCGGGATCGCCGGCCCCGCGGTGGTGAGGTCCCGACGCAGCAGGCGGTAGGTGCTGCCGGCCAGCGCCGGGTCGGTGGGTCCGTGCGCCGTGACCCGGCCGGCGAACGGGCAGCCGCGCGGGTCGAGCACCGCGCCGTTGTAGGCGATGTGCGCCACGGGGCGCGTGATGCCCGTGACCGGGTCGATCTCGTCGGTCGCGACGCCGCCGACGATGGTCAGCCGCGCCGTGCCGTCGTAGCCGTGGCCGGGGAGCACGTGCACGTGGGTGTCCAGCCGGTTGCCCCAGTGCGGGACGGCGTCGGGGTCGGTGGTGGACGGCGGGGAGTTCCAGGACAGGACCGCGCGCACGCGGTGCAGACCGGGCTCCTCGCACAGGCGCCGGTAGGCGTCCAGGTCGACCGGGAGCACCGCCGCATAGGACAGCCCGCCCGCGGGCATCGTGATGAAGTCGTGGGCGGAGACCTTGACCGTGCCCAGGTACCGGTAGCGGCAGTCGTCGTCGAAGTCCGCCCAGAACGCGACGTACTCGGTGGACCCCGCGGAGCACGGCGGACCGGAGAACCCGGTCGGTCGCTTGACCCGGAACGTCGCGACGAGCTGCTTGGCCGCGTCGTCGAGCCCGAGGCACTCGAGCTCCTCGTAGGTCGTGTTGCCCTTGCCCTCCGAGAGCGTGGCGACGAGGTCGCCGAGGTCGATGCCGAGGGCGGCGGCCGACACCGCGGTCGCGGCCGCCGCGGTCTGCGGCAACGGCAGCGCGACGGCGTCGGCGGCCAGGCTCGCGGCGAACCGGTGCGGCGGTACGGGCTCGGCGGCGAGCTTGGCGACCTTGCGGTCGGTCGCGCGCGCGGCGAGCGCCTTGACCTTCTCCGGTGCGTACATCCTGGCGAGGCGGTCGAGTGCGATCGGCGGGACCGTCGCGACCGGCGGAAGCGGCTGGGGGTTCAGTGCCACCGGACCGACCGGGTCCGGCTCGGGGATCGGGACGGGCAGGTCGAGCCCCGCGACGATCTGGGCGAGCTTCTCGGGGTCGATCGTGAGGGCGGGGGCCAGCACGTCCACCAGGTCACCGGCGACCAGCCAGCGACGCGGCGCGACCTGCACGTGGTCCTCGGCGACCTCGCCCCAGACCGGGACGTAGTTGGGGTCGCCGGGCGTGGGCTCGTGCTCCCAGGACAGGATGGCCCGCACGCGCGGCAGCTGCGGAAGCGAGCACACCCGGCGGGCCGGGGCCCAGTCGACCCCGACGACGGCGACGTAGGGGTGGTCGGGACGGTCCGCGCAGTCGGTCCCGTCGGGGACGTCGAAGACCCGGGCGGCGGACGCTCCGGCGTCGACCCAGCCGCTGCCGGTGTCGACGAAGAACCTGACCCACTCGACCGAGCCGTCCTGACACGGGTCACCGCCGTAGCCGAAGGAGCGCTTGACCACGACGGTGGCCTCGAGGCGGGACCGCTCGGGGCTGTACGCGACGCAACCGATCTCCTCGTACCCGGTGTCGGAGCTCTTCGGCTCGACGACCGGGAGGAGGTCGGTCACGGTGGCGGCACCGCTGAAGGTGCCGAAGTGGTTCGGGTTGGCCGCGATCAGGCGGCGGAACTGGCTGCGTGACGTCTCGATGGTGGGCATCGCGTCCCCCTCTCGAAGGTCCGGGGGCGATCGCCTCCGGAACCGGGCCGCGGCGGGTACGTCGTCGGACCCTGGCAGTGGAGAGGAGAGCCGCCCGGGCCGCCTTGTGACGGCCCGGGCGGGCGAAAACACGGCGGACGGCGCCGACCGGGCGCTCCGCACCGAGCGGAGACGCCCCGGCGCGCCGTCGGCTCAGGCGGGGCGTGCCACGTCTGGCTCGACCGGGGCTGCGGCCCCGAGGTCGGTCCGGCCGTCGACGCGACGGCGCGCGCCACTGGCCCCGAGCAGCACGTCGGTGATCTGGTCGCCGACCAGCTCGTGGTGCTCGAGCAGCGCGTCCCGCAGGGCCTCGACCAGGTGCCGGTTGCGGGACAGGAGCCAGACGACGTGCTTGCGGGCGTCCTCGAGGACCCGTTCGACCTGGGCGCGCGCCGCGGGATCCGCGAGGGTCGCCTCGACCAGGTCCTTGCCGCCGGCCATGAACGACACGAGCGAGCCCGTCATGCCGGCCGCGCCCACCATCTGCACCGCGGTCCGGGTGGCCGCGGCGAGGTCGCTGGCCGGACCGGTCGTCGTGTCGCCGAAGAAGAGCTCCTCCGCGACCATCCCGCCCATCGCGATCTGCACCAGGGCGCGCAGGTCGGCCGACGTGTGCGTGTAGATCTCGTCGGTGTCCGAGTGTGCGAGCAGGCCGAGCGCGGCGCCTCGCTTGATGATGGTCACGACCTCGAGCGTGCGGTTCGGTGCGACGAGCCAGGCGGTGACGGTGTGCCCGGCCTCGTGGGTCGCGATGAGCTCCTGCTCGTGCCGGGTGTAGGTGACCGGAGCGCCGATGCCGACCATCTCGGTGAGCCGTGCGCGTTCGACGTCCGCGTAGCTCATCCCGGACGCGCCGCGCCGGACCGCGTTCACCAGCGCCTCGTCGAGCAGGTGCTCGACCATGACCGGGGTCCAGCCGTTGGTCGCCGCTGCGATGCGCTCGCGCAGACGTGGCTCGTCGAGGTCGGCGTCGTGGGCGCGCTTGGCGAGGAAGTGGTCGACGAGCGCGCGCCGGCCGTGCACGTCCGGGGTGGGGAACGTGAGGCGCCGGTCGAACCGTCCGGGCCGCAGCAGGGCGGGGTCGAGGTGGTCGGCCCGGTTCGTGGCGGCGATCAGCAGGATCGGGGCGCGGGTCGGCCGCTGCTGCGGGATCTGGCGGTCGCCCGGCAGGAGGAGGTTCACCGCGGCGATGAACCGGTTGGCCAGGCGCTGGGACCGGGTCGGCTGGTCGAAGGACTGCATCTGGACCAACAGCTCGTTGACGACGCCTCCGGTTCCCTCGCTGATCACCTGGTTGACCACGGTGCGGGCGGCGCCGTCCGCGCTCGAGGTCGCGACCGAGGGCGAGAGCAGGCCACCACGGCGCATCGCGATGGCGTCGATCTCCTCGATGAAGCCGATCGCGCCGCCTTCCTTGCGCGCGGTGTCCCGCAGGGCCTGGAAGTACGCCCGGATCTTCTTCGCGGTCGCTCCGTAGTACATCGACTGGAACGACGTCGCCGAGACGAACAGGAACGGCACACCGGCCTCGGCCGCCATCGCCTTCGCAGTCATGGTCTTGCCGGTCCCCGGCAGGCCTTCGAACAGCACGCCGCGCCGCGGTGTGCCACCCATCTGGTCCGCGAACCTGCGGTGCGCCTGGAACAGGTCGATCGTCCGGCGGACGTCCTCGAGGATCGGGTCGATGCCGATCACGTCGTCGAGCCGGACGTCGACCTGCTCGGGTCGGTAGGTGAGGTGCGGGGACCGGCCGGTGAGGACCTGGGTGCCGACCGCGAGGGCCAGCATCCCGCCGAAGAAGATGACGACGACGACGAGCATCGGGTCGAGCCGGGGCAGCGTAGGCCACGGCGAGAGGCCGAGCAGGGGGGCCAGGACGAACCACACCTCGACGGCGATCACGGCCGCCGCCCACCGGTAGACGCGGCGTCGTCTCGCCCGGTCGCGGTCCTCGGCGATGTCGTGGTTCAGGAGTGGTGTGGGCACGCGTCCCCCGGCGGTCCCGGGCCGCCGACCACGGCCCTCGTAGGACCATGCTGGTCGAATCGGACATTCCGGGCAACGGGGTGCACCCGTTCGGGTGAGTGGCGCGCGTACCGTCGACAGCAGGACCACGTGAGCGTCGGCGCGTACGAGGTGACACCTGATGGCAGGCTCCGGGACACGGCGCGAGGATCCGGACGGACCGCAGCGGCGCGGTCACGTCCGGGACCTGGCCACCGCGACCCCGCCGGCCCGGGAGCGCTACGTGGACCTGTTGCGAGCGGTCTCGATCCTCGTCGTCGTCCTCGGTCACTGGACCGTCGTGTCGGCCCGGCAGGTGGGCTCGCGGCTCGTGGGCGAGAACCTGCTGGACCTCGCGCCGTGGACCCATCCGCTGACCTGGCTGGTCCAGGTGATGCCGGTGTTCTTCCTGGTGGGCGGCTATGCGAACGCCGCGTCGCTGGCGTCGGCGGAACGCCGCGGGGTCGGCACCGCCGCGTGGCTCCGCTCGCGTGCCCTGCGGCTGCTGCGGCCGTCGGCCGTGCTGCTCGCGGTGCTCGCGGCCGTGCGGGTCGCCGGTGCCGCTGCGGGCTGGGACGAGGCCGCGGTCCGCGCGGCCGTGTGGACGGCTGCGACACCGCTGTGGTTCCTGGTGGTCTACCTCGTCGTCGTGTGCCTCGCGCCGTGGGCGGAGCGCGCGCACCGCCGCTGGGGCCTCGGCGTCGTCGTCGTGCTGGTCGCCGGCGTCGCCGTCGGCGACGTGCTGCGGCTGGCGACCGCGGACGTCCGGCCGGCGTCGGCGAGCTACCTGCTCGCATGGCTGGCGGCGCACCAGGCAGGCATGGCCTGGCGGCACGGTGCGCTGCCTCGCTCCCGCGCCGCGGCCTGGGCGCTGCTGGGTGGTGGCCTCGGCGTGGCGCTGGTGCTCGTGGGACCGGGGCCCTACGGGGTCGCGATGGTCGGCGCGGCGACCCCGCCGGACCTGAGCAACACGGCGCCGCCGACGCTCGCGCTGCTCGCGCTGGCGACGGCTCAGCTCGGCGGCGTGCTCCTGCTGCGCGGGCCTGCGACCGCGGTCCTGGCACGCGAACGCGTGTGGGCCGGTGTGATCGCCGTGAACGGCGTCGTGCTGTCGCTGTTCCTGTGGCACATGTCCGCCGTGGTCGTCGTGGGCTACGCCCTGGTGCGTACCGGAGTGCTGCCCGATCCCGGTGCCGGCTCGGCGGTGTGGTGGTGGTGGCGGCCGCTCTGGGTCCTCGCGCTCGCGATCGTCCTGGCCGGCATGGTCGGTCTCGTCCGTCGCGCCGAGCGGCCGGTCGCCGCGGTGCCGGGCGAGCCGGTGTCCGGCGCGGTGCTGGGGCTGGGTCTCGTGGCCGTGGTCGGCGGCCTCGCGTCGTTGGGTGTCTCCGACACACGCGGCATGGGTCCCCAGCCCGGCGGCCTTCCGGTGTCGGAGATGGCGGCGATCGCGATCGGCCTGCTGCTCGTCGAGCGGAGCGCGCGTCGCGTCGCCACCGGCCCTCGCGCCCGGCCGGGCGGACGATGAGCACCCCCGGCGACATCGGCGCGAACCGTGGTGCCGGGCCGCGGGCCCTCGCTACAGTCGGCGCAGCCGCGTGATCTTCACGCGCACCCACCGACCGGGGAGGCACCCATGAGTCCCTTCGAAGCCGTCACGACCACGGATGCCCAGCTCAGCGGCGGCGCGATGGTGTGGATCATCCTCGCGATCGTGTGGGGAGTCTTCATCCTCGTCGCGGGGTGGAAGCTCTACGAGAAGGCCGGGCAGCCCGGGTGGCTCTCGATCATCCCGATCCTCGCGACCTTCGGGCTGCTGAAGATCGTCAAGCGGCCGATGTGGTGGTTCCTGCTGCTGCTCGTGCCGATCCTGGACATCGTGATCATCGTGATCATCCTGGCCGACCTGGCACGGGTGTTCGGCAAGGGCTTCGGGATGACCCTGCTGCTGGTCTTCTTCACCCCGATCGCCTACCTCGTGCTCGGGTTCGGCGACGCCGAGTACCAGCTCGAGAAGGAGCCGCTGTTCGGCTGAGCGGCCGGGGGAAAGTGATCAGTGCGGGCAGACTGCCGCAATCCGCCGATCGGGTGATCGCGGGGACGAAGGTCTCGGGAGCGCAGGTACGGGGTCGATCTCAAGGCGAGCCGCCCCCCGCGTCTCCCTGACCCCCAGGAGTCGAACATGCCCAGTCTGCTCGGCAACGGTGCCCGCCCAGGTGAGGGCGCACCCGCCGCGGCGCCGTCCGCCCGTCGTTGGTCGCTCGTCCGCTCGGTCCGCATGAAGATCCTCGGCGTCGGGCTGGCAGCCACCGTGCTGCTGGCCGGCATCGGCACGTTCGCGACGCTGCAGCTGATCAGCGTCAAGGACGAGGCGGATCGTCAGGCCACCCTGCAGGAGACGGTCGGTCTGTCCGCCGACGCCCTGAGCGGTGCGATGTGGAACGTGCGCATGCGCGTCTACGCGGCCGCCGCCGCCCTCCCGTCCGAGAAGGAGGAGGCGGGCGTCGCGGTGCGCACCGCGTTCGACGACATGAACGCGGCCGCCGCCGACTTCGTCGCCACCTACACCGCGCAGATCGGTACCGAGCCGGCCGCGTGGGCCGACTTCACTGACGCGTTCGACTCGTACCAGGTCCTGGTCGAGGGCGAGATGCTCGACGCCGCCGTGGCCGATGACCGCGAGCTGTTCTCGCAGATCCGCACCGGGGGCGCAGCCGACGCGGGCGCCAACCTCATCGCGCACCTCGACGAGCTCAACGCCGACGTGGTGGCGCTGATGGACGAGGCGGCACACCAGGCGGATGCCACCGCGGCCCGGTCGATCACCCTGACGATCGTGATCGTCGTGGCGGGTGCCCTGCTCGTGCTCGTGCTCGGTTTCCTGGTCGCCGCGGGCGTGCTCCGCTCGGTGGTGGCCGTGAAGCGCTCGGTCGACGCGCTCGCCACCGGCGACCTCACGGTCCTCCCGGACGTCCGCTCGCACGACGAGCTCGGCGAGATGGCCCGCGCCCTCGGCGGGGCGCTCGAGCGGCTCCGCGGCCTGATGGCCGAGGTGGTCCAGACCGCGACGGCCGTGGCCGCATCGTCCGAGGAGCTCGCCGCCGCGCAGTCGCAGGTGGCCGCCGGCGCCGAAGAGACGTCCGCCCAGGCAGGGGTGGTGTCGTCGGCCGCGACCCAGGTCTCGCAGAGCATCCAGGGCGTCGCTGCGGGCACCGAGGAGATGGGTGCGTCGATCCGCGAGATCGCCCAGAACGCGTCCCAGGCCGCGCGGGTGGCCGGCGGTGCGGTCGACATGGCACGCACGACCACCGGGGCGATCGACCGCCTCGGCGCCTCGTCGAAGCAGATCGGCGACGTGGTGAAGTCGATCACCCAGATCGCCGAGCAGACCAACCTCCTCGCGCTCAACGCGACGATCGAGGCCGCCCGCGCCGGCGAGGCCGGCAAGGGCTTCGCGGTCGTGGCAGGTGAGGTGAAGGACCTCGCCCAGGAGACCGCCAAGGCCACCGAGGACATCGTCCGCCGCGTCGAGGCGATCCAGGGCGAGACCGCCGAGGCCGTCGACGCGATCGGCCGGATCTCCGCGATCATCGACGACATCAACGGCTACCAGGCGACCATCGCCTCGGCCGTCGAGGAGCAGACCGCGACCACCAACGAGATGTCGCGCTCGGTGGCGGAGGCCGCCACCGGCTCGGGCGAGATCGCGTCGAACATCACCGGTGTCGCCGACGCCGCACAGGACTCGACCCGGGTCCTCGGGGACCTCGGCGTGGCCGTCGGCGAGCTCGCTCAGATGGCGGCCAGGCTGCAGTCGCAGACCTCGGTCTTCACGTACTGACGTCGTCGCCGGGACCCTCGGGCTCCCGCCGCGTCCACCCGGCAGCTGCCTCGAGCGCCTGCCGGGTGGACGCCGTCACGGCGTCCGTCGCGCGGAAGAGGTTCTCCCGGCCGAGCTCGTCCGCGGTCCCGGTCGACTCGAGCTGCGCGGCGACCTGGTCGGAGACCCCGGCGAGCATCAGGGTGCTGCCGACCGCGTGCAGGCGCGCGGCGTAGCGGCGCACCACGTTGATGAACGTGCTGCCGAGGTCTTCCTTGCCCCGCATCGTGAGGATGACGACAGCGTTGCGCGACTGCTCGGTCACGGCAGGCAGCGCCGCCTCGAAGCTCGCCACGGCCGCGAAGAACAGGCTGCCGTAGGGTCGCAGGACGACGACCGAGCCAGGTGCCAGCTCGCGCGGGGGATCCAGCTCGGTGACGGTGCCGTCCGGGTCGAAGCGCCACTGGCGCACCCGGATCCGGTTGGACTGGCGTACCACGTGCAGGACGAGCGACAGCCCGACGCCGGCGAGCACCGCGTACTGCAGCGGGATCACCAGGGTCAGCACGAACGTCGTCACCATGACGGTGGCCTGCACCGGACCGGTGCGCAGCACCATCCGCACGTTGTCCGGCTTGAACGTGCGCACACCGACCACGACGAGCAGCCCGGCCAGGGCCGGCATCGCGATGTATCCGACCAGTCCGGAGAACGCGACGACGGCGGCGGCCATCGTGGCCGCCGCGACCAGCAGGGCGACCCTGCTCCGCGCGCCTGCCGCGGTCACGATCGAGGTCGCCGACATCGACCCGCCGACCGGCATGCCCTGGAAGAGGCCGCAGGCGAGGTTGGCGACGCCCTGCCCGCGGAAGTCGCCGGAGGCGTCCGGGTACTCGCCGTCCGGGTTCGGCAGCGACGAGCTGATCGCGGCGCCTTGGAGGAGCCCGACGAACGCGAGTGACACGGCCGGGACGAGCAGCACGCCGACCAGGCCGAGGTCCGGCAGCTGGGGAGATGGCAGCCCACGGGGAACCTCGGCGATCTCCCGCAGCTGGGCGACCTGGTCCATGCCGAGCACCTCGACGAGCACGGACGCGACGACGATCGCGACGACCATCCCGAGCGCGCCCAGGCGGGTGCGCTCGAGGGCGACGATGAGTGCGATCGTGACCGCGCCGAGGAGCACCGAGGGCCAGTGCAGCTGCCCGGCGCTGAGCACGGTGTCGAGCGCCCGCGTGACCCGGTTCGACGCGTCCGAGCCGTAGCCGGTGAGGTTCTCGAGCTGGCCGAGGACGATGTTCACGGCCACGGCGTTGATGAACCCGGTCACCACCGCGTTCGGCACCCAGCGCACGACGCCGCCGAGCCGTGCGAGGCCGAGGGCGAGCATCACCACACCGGTGAGGAAGGAGAGCGTGAAGAGCGCCGTCACCGCCTGTGGCGAGTCGCCCTGGACCTGCTCGACGTCGGACAGCACGACGGCCATCGCGCCGGTGGCCTGCACGGCCATGAAGGCCGAGCTCGTGGCGAGCGCACCGAACAGGGTCCCGAACAGGTACCCGTACAGGCCGAAGACCGGGTTGACCCCGGCGAGCAGGCCCGCGGCCAGGCCGTCCGGCACGCTCTCGACCCCGAGCACGAGGCCTGCCGGCACGTCCTTGCGCAGGTGGACGTCGCCGACTGCTCGGCGGGCGGCGTCGATGCCGGGTCGCATGGCAGACGGTCTACCACGGGCCGGATGCCCCGGGGCCGTGCACCGCACTCTGCCTCGTCCGGGACCCCGGCGGCCTCGCAGCGAAGTGCTGCGGCGAACGTCCCGTCGCGCTGGGGTGATGCGAGTACGTTCGGGCTGAGGGCCCCGGCGGCGTACGACCGGGGCGCCACCGGAGAGGACTCGATGATGAGCACGTTCTGGGAATGGTTCTGGGCCGTCTTCCTGATCTTCGCCTTCACGGCCTACCTGTTCGCGATCTTCACGATCGTGTTCGACCTGTTCCGCGACAAGGCGACCTCGGGCTGGGTCAAGGCGATCTGGATGATCTTCCTGATCTTCCTGCCGATGCTGACCGCGATCGTCTACCTCATCGCCCGTGGCTCCGGCATGGCCGACCGTTCGATGGCTCAGGCCGCTGCCGTCAAGACCGCGCAGGACGAGTACATCCGTTCGGTCGCGACGACGAGCCCCGCCGAGCAGGTCGCCAAGGCCAAGGAGCTGCTCGACGCCGGCACGATCACCCAGGCCGAGTTCGACGCCCTCAAGGCCAAGGCACTCGCCTGACACGCCGGCGCGCCCGGCGGCAGGAGCCGTCGGGCGCGCTGAGTACCACCCTCGTGCAGGGAGGCATGCGATGTCGGACGTGCTCGCCGCGATCACCCAGGTCGGCATCCTGACCTTCGTCGTGGCCGGGATGGGCGCGATGGGCCTTGGTCTGACGGTCGGCGCGATCGCTCGTCCGCTCGCCGACGGCCGGCTGGTCGTCGGGGTCCTGGTCGCCAACTTCGTGGTCGTCCCGCTGACCGCGCTCGCGGTGACCCGACTCGTCCCGATGGACGACGCGAGCGCCGCGGCGGTCGTGCTCGTCGGGTGCTGCGCCGGTGCGCCGTTCCTGCCGACCCTCGCCGGCCTCGCGAAGGCCGACGCGGCGACCGCGGTGGGCGTGATGGTGCTGCTGATGGTCCTCACGGTGGCCTACGCACCGTTCGTGGTGCCGTTGCTGCTCGAGGGCGCGACGGTCGCCGCGGGCGACATCGCGTCGTCCCTGGTCCTCTTCATGCTCGTGCCCCTCGGGGCCGGGCTCGTCGTGCGAGCGCGGTACCGCGGGGCGGCCGATCGCATGGTCGGCGGTTTCCGCCACGCGTCGTCGGCAGGTCTGGCGATCGGGATCGTGGCCGGTCTGCTGGCCACCTGGCGCGACGTGCTCGGGTCGATCGGCTCGTGGGTCTTCGTCGGCACGGCGGCCGTGCTCGTGGTCGGGCTGGCCGTCGGGTGGCTCGCGGGGCTCGGCCGCAGCGGCTCCGACCGGCAGCTCCTCGGCCTCGCGACGGCGCAGCGCAACGTCTCCGCCGCGCTGGTCATCGCGGCGTCCCTGGACACCGACGCGATGGTGCGGACCCTGGTGGCCGCACTGGTGATCCCGATCGTGCTCATCGTCGCTGCCGGCGAGCTCGGCCGGCGTGCCGCCGGGGCGGCGTCGGAGGCGGCCGACCCGGCAGAGTCCTGAGAGGGGCGACGGCGCCGCGCGGGTGGGCCCCGTCCATCCTGGCGCGGAGCGGGCCGGTACCGGCGGCGGGGCCCCCTGAACCCGCCGCCGGCGTCTCAGCGGCCTAGGACGACGTGACCGGCACCGTGGTCTCCGCGGCCTCGGCGGCCACCGGGACCGGACCCGCGGCGCCCGGCGCGCGCAGTCCCGGTTCCTTGATCAGCAGGGACGCGATCCCGGAGATGAGGATCACCGCCGCGAGCACGTTCATCGAGACCGTGTAGTAGCCGGTCAGCGCCAGGGCCGCGGAACCCACGGCGAGGCCGAGGAAGGATCCGAACCCGGCCAGGCTGGTCGCCGTCCCGCCGAGCCGTCCCGAGACGGTGCTCGGGTAGTGGTTGGCGATGTAGCCGTAGATCGTCGGGTTGACGATCGAGCTGAACAGCAGCATCGCGCAGGGCAGCAGGATCAGGGCCGCGCCGCTGTCCTTGGTGATCACGTGCATCCCCATCGTGAACACGGCCGAGACGGTGCACGCGATCATCAGGGGCAGCTTCGGGTTGCCCTTGAACAGCCGGTCCACCACGAACGGGGCGAGGATCGTGCCGACGATCGAGGCGTACCCCGCCCAGGTGAGCGCCTGGCCCGCGCCGACCGGGCCGAGACCGAGGCCGACCGGCGGGTCGACGGCGTAGAAGCCGGGTGCCATGTCGTTGTAGGCCTGCTGGAACCAGGCCTCGAACAGTGCCATCACGAACAGCACCCAGATGGCGCGGGTGGCGAGCGACCGCTTCATGTCGGCCGCGGTGGCGGCACGGTGCTCGACCGTCTCGGCGACCGTCGAGACCGGCGGCTTCGGGCCGACCAGGATCGCGAGGGCGAGGACCAGGCCGACGGCGGGCGGGATCGCCGACATGGTCAGCGCCCGGTGCCAGTCGCCGAACACGGCGAACCAGTGCGGGGTCCACAGCAGGCCGATCGAGATGCCGAGCCACATCGACACGCCCTGGGCGGCCGCGACGTAGCTGCGCTCGCGCGGCCGGAACCACTGGGCGCACACCGTGGCGATCACGGCGTTGATCGGACCCATGCCGATGCCGGTGAGGATGCGGCCGATCACCAGACCGCTCGTCGAGTGGCTGAGCGGGCCGATCGCGAGCGCCGCGACGATCTGCATCGCGCACCCGAAGACCCAGACGATCGGGAATCCGACGCGGTCGATCACGAAGCCGCTGAGGAACGCGACGATCGACGTCGTGAGCATCACGGTCATCATGGTCGTCGCCACGGCCGCCCCGAGGCTGATGCCGAGGTCCTCCGAGACCAGGCCCACGAAGGGCGCCGGGGCGATCATGGACATGGCACCGGCCGTCGTGATGAGCACGAGCGATGCGAGGACGAACCATCGATACCGGGGGTGGTGCGGGGTGTTCACGTCTCTCCCTTGAGCCGTCGACAGGTGGCCGACCGCGCAGTGGGCTCCCCGCCCGGCCGGGTCGGACGCTAGCGACGTTCCCCGGGCATCGTCCTAGTCCGATCTTGCATCGCGTTGTCGACGTGCAGGGCGCGCGCGAGTGGTATCGCGCGCGCCCATCGGGACTCGGCTCAGTCGACCGGGTCCCGCGATATCGGGCAGGTCATGCAGTGCCCGCCGCCGCGTCCGCGGCCGAGCTCGGCGCCGACGATCGGGATCACCTCGATCCCGGCGTCGCGCAGCAGGGAGTTCGTGCGGACGTTGCGGTCGTAGGCCATCACGACGCCGGGGGACAGGGCGATCAGGTTGGCGCCGGAGTCCCACTGGGTCCGCTCGCGCACGTAGGCGTTCCCGCCGGTCTCGACCACGCGCATCGCGGGGACGCCCACCGCGCCGGCCACGGTCTCGACGAACGGCCGCGGTTCCTTCCGCAGCTCGACGCCCCCGGGCTTGTCGGACGGGTAGTACGAGAACGCCTCGATGCCGTAGACGATGTCGGGGTACAGGAGCACGACATCGCGGTCGGCGAAGGTGAACACCGTGTCCAGGTGCATCGCGGCACGCATCTTGGGCAGCGCCGCGACGATCACCCGGTCCACGACCTCGCGCTCGAACAGCGCCTTCGCGAGCTGGCTGATGCCCTGCCGGGAGGTGCGTTCGCCCATGCCGACGAGGAGAGTGCGGTTGCCGATCGGCATGACGTCCCCGCCCTCGACGGTCGCGAGGCCCCAGTCGTGCGTCGGGTCGCCCCACCACTCGGTGACCCGGCCGGCGAAGTCCGGGTGGAAGCGGTAGATCGCGGTGGTGAGGATCGTCTCCTCGCGCCGTGCCGGCCAGTAGAGCGGGTTGAGGCTCACCCCGCCGTAGATCCAGCAGGTGGTGTCCCGGGTGTAGAGGGTGTTCGGCAGCGGGGGCAGCAGGTACTCGTTGCTGCCCGCGGCGTCCTTGACCAGCCGCAGCATGTCCCCGCCGATGTCCTCGGGGAACTCGTCGGTCGACAGGCCGCCGATCAGCGTCTGGGCGAGCTCGCGGTCGCTGAGCCCGTCGAGGTAGCCGTGGACCTCGTCCACCAGGCCGACGCCCACCTGGTTGGGCACCACCTGGTGGTCGAGCACCCACGCTCGGGCTTCGGGCAGCGCGACCGTCTGCGCGAGCAGATCGTGCATCTCGAGCACGTCGACGCCTCGTTCGCGCATCGACGTGACGAAGTCCAGGTGGTCGCGCTTGGCGTTGTCCACCCACATGACGTCGTCGAACAGCAGGTCGTCGCAGTTGCTGGGGGTGAGGCGCTCGTGGGCGTGGCCGGGCGCGCACACCATGACGGTGCGCAGCTGACCTACCTCGGAGTGAGCACCGGAGATGTCGACCATGGAGCGACCTCGAGGTTCGATGACATCGGTCGCTCGACCCTATCGACCCGGTCGACGGATGGCGCTGCGGCGCGGCGCGGGGGAGGCGTCAGTACACGAAGATCGGGAACAGCTCCGGGTGGTGTGCGTGCACGATCGCCAGGAAGACGATCGCGTCGAACAGCAGGTGGACCACCAGCACGTAGGTGAGCGACCCGGTGCGCGCGAAGATCCAGCCCTGCAGCAGAGCGAAGGGTGTCGTGAGCAGCGGCCCCCACTCGCGGTAGCCGAGCTCCCACAGGAACGACACGAAGATCGTCGCCTGCAGCAGGTTCGCGAGCCAGACCGGGAAGTGCCGCCGCAGCAGAGCGAAGCACGTGCAGATGAAGAACAGCTCGTCCCACGTGCCGACGGCGTTGACGCCCACGAAGAACCTGGCGAGCTCGCCGCCGTCGGTGATCGCGGGCCAGTTCCGGTAGGCGCCGGACGTGATGAAGTAGAACGGCAGGATCGCCCAGCCGAGCACCGGCACGGCGACGACGTACCACCGCTCGGCGGTGGGCCAGCGTCGCCCGGTGCGCCACGGGAACCGGATGGCGCGACGCCGGTACACCCGGCGGTCGATCACGAACGGTGTGGTCACCGCGAGCGCGAGCGCCGTGCCGATCGCGACGAACCGCGGCCAGGAGACGTCGGCGGCCATGGAGGTGCTGCTGACGATCGTGATGCCGATCCCGATCAGCAGCAGGTCCTTGGCCAACGGGCGGTCCAGGGCCCACGCGGCGAGCAGGCCGGCCACGAGCACGAGGTACGCCAGCGGCCGGGCGTGGGCGCCGAACATCAGGAACGCGGAGAACGACACCGTGGCAGCCGGAACGATCGTGCCGACGCGCAGGTCCGGCAGCCGTGCGCCGCCGGTCGGGTCGACTCGCGCGGGGTCCATCGGCCCAGCATGCCCGAGGCCCTCGCCCTCGGGCCGTCACGCGGTCGCGGCCGTCGGGGGCCTCACCGCGTCGCAGGCCGTCTCGCCGGCAGGAGCACGTACGCACCGGCGAAGAAGCAGACGGCGCCCAGGAACGTGCCGCTGTTGACGACCGTGAGGTTCACCGGCTCGCCCGTGGTGGGCAGGATGAAAGCGCCGAGGGCCGAGAGCATGAAGAAGACCGACCCGACGTAGTTGAGCAACGCCGACCACCAGTCCGGGTCGTCGCGTCGCACGCACCACTGGCGCGGGCACACGGCCCGCCAGGCGAGCTGGCTCGCGACGAGGAACGCGATCGACCCGAAGAAGTCCGGTGCCCAGACGAGGCGGTTCGCCTGGTGCGTGGTCAGGTGGGTGGCCATCGCCGCGATCGTGTTGGCGTTGAAGAACAGCGTGCCCACCAGCTGGACGAGGGCCGCCCACCACAGCATCGTGCGCGGCCCCCAGGCCCACCAGCGGAACCGAGTCCCGGTGCCGGATCCGTTCACCACCTCGAGGTACTGGTGGTAGGCGGCGGTCGTGAAGAACACGGCTCCGACCACGAACGTGGCCGCGACGACGCGCGAGTCGACCAGGCTCCAGTACGCGGGGAACGAGCCGAGCGCGAACAGAGCCGACCCGACCATGAACAGCACGGTCATCCGCCAGGTCAGGTCACGCGGGCTCCAGGTGAGCCGGCGACGCCACTGCACGGCGGTCCTCAGGTGTGGCTGAAGCCGGCCTGGGGGCTGAAGCCGTCGGGCGGGTACTCGGTGAGGTGCCGCACGGCCTTCTCGAGGGTCTCCGCGAGCAGGTCGGCGAGGTCGAAGGTGAAGCCTTCGCGGACCACCACCCGGAGCACGGCGACGTCGGTCGCGTCTGCCGGCATCGTGTAGGCCGGGACCTGCCAGCCGCTCTTGCGCAGCTCGTCGGACACGTGGAAGACCGTGAACGGCGCGAACTCGGACGTTCGGAAGGCGAGCACCGGGATGTCGGTGCCGTCACTGACCAGCTCGAACGCGTCCATCGCGCCGATCCGGTCGGCCAGGCGGTGGGCGACGTCGCGCAGCCGCTCCATGATCCGGCGGTAGCCGTCCCGACCGAGCCGGACGAAGTTGTAGTACTGCCCGACGATCTGGTTGCCGGGCCGGGAGAAGTTCAACGTGAACGTCGGCATGTCCCCGCCGAGGTAGTTCACGTGGAAGACGAGGTCCTCCGGCAGCTCGTCGGCGGAGCGCCACACGACGAACCCGACGCCCGGGTAGGTGAGCCCGTACTTGTGGCCGGAGACGTTGATGGACTTCACCTGCGGCAGGCGGAAGTCCCACTCGAGGTCGGGGTGCAGGAACGGTGCGACGAAGCCGCCGCTCGCGGCGTCGACGTGGAGGGGGACGTCCGCACCGTGCTCGGTGTTCCAGGCGACGACGCGGTCGTGGATCTCCTTGATCGGCTCGAACTCGCCGGTGTAGGTGGTGCCGAGGATCGGGATCACGCCGATGGTGTTCTCGTCGACCCGGGCCATCACGTCGTCGGGCGCCACCACGAAGCGGTCGTGGGAGACGGGCACGTAGCGCGGCTCGACGTCCCAGTACCGGCAGAACTTCTCCCAGACCACCTGGACGTTGGAGCCGAGGACGAGGTTCGGGCGGTCGGTGGGCAGCCCCGCGGCCTCGCGGCGCTGACGCCAGCGCCACTTCATCGCGAGCCCGCCGAGCATGACCGCCTCGCTCGACCCGATCGTCGACACCCCGATGGCGTCCCCGTCGACGGGCGCGTGGAAGAGGTCAGCGACGATGTTGACGCACCGCCGCTCGATCTCGGCGGTCTGCGGGTACTCGTCCTTGTCGATCATGTTCTTGTCGAACGCCTCGGCCATGAGCAGCTGGGCCTGAGGCTCCATCCACGTCGTCACGAACGTCGCGAGGTTCAGCCGTGAGCTGCCGTCCAGGAGGAGCTCGTCGTGGATGAGGCGGTACACGGACTCCGGGGCGGACTCGTCGTCCGGCATCCGGTTCTTCGGGATGGGCCCGCCGGAGAGCCGTCCGGCGTAGGCGGGGTAGAGGGTCGAGTCGTCGTGCTCGTGCCGGTGGACCACAGTGACCTCCGAGGCGCCGCGCGTGGGCGCAGCCGATCCTCCGATCATGCCAGCGCGAGCGGGGCCGCGGGCCGGGCTCGGGTGCGGATTCGCCACCTGGCGCTCGGTCGCGATCGGGTGAACGAGATCGGGCCCGTCTTGTATCAGACCGGATCGGTCAGTAATATCGACCCGCGAGAGGAGCGGACATGGTGGCACACCGCACGCACCGCCGATGAGCGGCCAGGACTCATACGACTTCGACGTCGCCGTCGTCGGTGCCGGGCCGGCCGGATCGGTCGCCGCGCACCAGCTGGCCGGCGCCGGTCATGACGTCGTCCTGATCGAGCGCGGCAGCGAACCGGGGAGCAAGAACCTGTCGGGCGGCGTGCTCTACGGTCGCGCGCTCGAGGCGGTCTTCCCCGACTACCTCGACGACGCGCCCGTCGAGCGCCGGATCACCAGGAACGTGGTCACGTTCCTCAACCGGGGCTCGCGCGTCGCGATCGACTACTCGGACGACCGCCTGGCCGACCCGACCAACGCCGTCACCGTGCTGCGCGCGAAGCTCGACCCGTGGCTCGCGGGCCGCGCGGAGGAGGCGGGCGCGATGCTGATGCCGGGCGTGCGGGTCGATGCGCCGCTGCTCGACGGGTCGTCGCGCGTGATCGGTGTGAAGGCGGGCGAGGACGAGCTGCGCACGCGCGTCGTCGTGGCCGCCGACGGCGTCAACTCCTTCCTCGCCAGGGCGGCCGGTTTCCGTCCCGCGCCGGAACCGCACCAGCTCGCGGTCGGCGTGAAGGCTGTCGTGGACCTGCCGGCGGCGACGATCGAAGAGCGCTTCGGCGTGGCTCCCGGCCTCGGGGCCGCGCACGCCATCGTGGGCGACTGCACGCTCGGGATCGGCGGCGGCGGCTTCCTGTACACGAACCGCGAGTCGCTGTCCCTGGGTGTCGTGCTGCGGCTGGACGACCTCGTCAAGCGTGGCCTGGAGTCCACCGAGGTGTTCGAGCACTTCCTTGCGCACCCCGGGGTCGCCCCGTTCCTCGAGGGCGGCGAGGTGTCCGAGTACGGCTGCCACCTGGTCGCCGAGGGCGGTCAGGCGATGATGGGCCGGCTCGCCGTCGACGGGATGGTGCTGGTCGGCGACGCCGCCGGCCTGACCATCAACTCGGGGCTGACCGTGCGGGGGATGGACCTCGCCGTCGGATCGGGCTCGGTGGCCGCCACGGTCGTCCACGACGCGCTCGAGGCCGGTGACACGTCGCTCGCGGCTCTCGGTCGGTACGAGCAGGCGCTCCGGGACAGCTGGGTCGGCCAGGACATGGCGACGTACGCCAAGGCGCCGGCCTTCCTCGAGGAGCCGCGGATGTACGACGGCTACGGCACGCTGCTCGCGGACGTGCTGCACGGCGTCTTCGACCTCGACACCCGGCCACGACGGCGCCTGTGGCGCACGGCGCTCGACACCGTCCGGCACTCGCCGCTGCGTACCCGTGACCTCGTCTCAGACGTCTGGAAGGGAGTGCGGTCGCTGTGAAGCTGCGCGCAGGCGTTCGTGACCGGCTGTCGACGGTGCGGTTCGTCACCGACGACGAGTCGCACATCGAGGTGAACCAGGAGGTCGCCAAGGCGACCGGGGCGGCGGCGATCCTGGTCGCCGTGTGCCCGGCCAAGGTCTACTCGATCCGGCCGGACGGCAGCGTCGGCTGCGAGTTCGCGGCCTGCCTCGAGTGCGGGACCTGCCTCGCGGTCGCCCCGGAGGGCTCGCTGACCTGGCACTACCCGCGCGGCGGGTTCGGCGTGGAGTACCGGCAGGGCTGAGCACCCGGCGCGCCCGACCTTGTCCTGTGCGGCCGGCGCGCACGCTGTGATCCGGCACCCCGGGCGGACGAGCGCCGTCGCGCTCAGCTCTCGCGGGCGACCGCCACGGGGATCGCCGCGAGCAGGTCGTCGGCCAGCTGTTGGATGTAGGCGTCGATGCCGGCGCGGACCTCGTCGCGGTTCTCCGGCGACGCCGTCGCGATGTGCATGTAGATCCCGCCCTCGAACGGTTCCAGGAGCCGGTCGGGCTCGAGGCCGGCCGGCAGCTGCCCGTCGGCGACGGCCGACGCGACCAGCCTCCTGGCGCGGTGCACGGTGGCCTGGGTCAGGACCTCGCGGACCCGCCGGAGCGGGTCGGGCACGACCTCGTACTCGGCCCACAGGCGCTGGGTCGCGAGCCGGTGCGGGCCGAAGTACAGGTCGGCCATGAGCCGCCCCTGGGCGATCAGGATCTCGCGGACGTCGCCCTCGACGGTCTGGTGCTGCAACGGTGCCAGTGCCTCGTCGAAGCACGCGGCGAGGAACTCGCCGAGCGAGGACCACCGGCTGTGGTACGTCGCCTTGCCGACCTTGGCGCGGCGGATCACCTCGTTCGCGGTGAAGCCGTACCAGCCTCGCTCGCCGTACACCTCCATGCCCGCGGCCAAGAGCCGGGCCTCGGCCTCCAGGTCGCGTGGGCGGCCCGGGGGTCGGCGTCCGGCACCCTCGGGTGCGTTGTCTGGCGGCGTCATCATCACGAGATGCTAGCCGGGTCCGGCCGCCTGGCTCGGGGGCCTCGCTGAGCAGCGCGAGGCCCCCGAGCGATGTGGACGATCAGGGGCTCATCCACATCGGACGGCGGTGCTAGACGGTGACCGGCGCGTCGCGCAGCGCCTTGGTCGCGGCGTCGGCAGCCATCCAGCCGGACGTCATGGCGAACCCGCAGGACACGCCCGCCAGACGGGCCGGGTAGGTGTCGCCGTACATGCCACCTGCGTCGACGCCCACGGCGTACAGGCCGGGGATCGGGAAGGAGCCCTTGTCGAGCACCTCCATCTTCCCGTTGATCCGGATCCCGCCCTGGGAGCAGACGAAGCCGTTGTGGCCCTTGATGGCGTAGAACGGGCCGGTCTCGATCGGGAAGAGGTACTTGGGCTTGAAGAACTTCGCGTCCTTGCCCGCGTGGCAGGCCTCGTTGTACTCGGCGACCTCGCGCGTGAAGACGTCGACGTTCACGCCCATCTTGGCGGCGAGCTCCTCGATGGTGTCGGCCTTCCAGACGTGGATGCCGTCGACGAGGTCCTCCTCGATCTCGGCCTCGAGCCGGGTCAGCTTCTCGCCGCTCAGCACGTAGGCACCGATGCCGACCTCGCAGCCGTCGTTGACGAGGTGGTCGATGATCGTCTGGTCGAGGATGGTGAACTGCACGCCCTCGGGCTGGCGGGACAGGATGTTGCCCGCGTTCTGGAACTCCTGCACCGCGGTCTCGGTGGTGAACCGGCGGCCGTCCAGGTTCACCCAGAGGTAGGGCTGGGTGGACGCACAGTTGAGGTGCGACCCGAGGGACTTGCCGCGGACCCACGCGCCGTTGAGCATGAGCATGCCCAGGCCGAACGAGTCGCCGCCGGCCTCGAAGGTCATGAGGATGCCGTCGCCCTGGTTGTTCGAGGGGTCGTTCGGGTAGGCGTTGTTCGGGTCGTACATCGTCACGTACTTCTTGCGCATCTCCTCGTTGGACGTGTAGCCGCCCGAGGCGATGATGACCGCGCCGGCCTCGAGCCGGATCAGCTCGCCGTCCTCGGCCTCGGCAACGACGCCGGAGACCTTGTCCCCGTCCTTGACGAGGTGGCGCGCGCGGGTGCTGGTGAAGAAGTCGACGCCGGCCTTGAGCGCGGCCTCGTGCATGATCTGCACGGCGACCCCGACGCCGCCCTTGACGAGGTGCCACACCTTGTACTCGCTGTCCGGGTCGAACGAGGTGATCATGTGGAACGGGACGCCCAGGTCGCGGAAGATGTCGACCGTCGTCGCGGAGTTGTTGATGAACGCGGCGACGACCTCGGGGTTGGCGAAGTAGTGGCTGTAGTCGACGAGGATCTGGAAGGCCTCCTCGCGCGACAGCTGGTCGAGCCCCTGCTCCTTCTGCAGCGAGGTCTGGATCGCGCCGACGCCCTCGGCGAACTGGGAGTTGCCGCCGATCGCCGGCTCCTTCTCCAGGACGGCCACGCTCAGCCCGTTGCGCGCTGCGCGGAGCGCCGCGCTGTGTCCCGAGCCACCGCCGCCGACGACGACGACGTCGTAGGAGGCCATCGGCTCGATGTTCTGCCACTCCTGGACCATGTCCAGCCTCTCTTCTTTGTCGTTGGTTGACCGGCGCGGCCGAGGGCGGCCGTGCCGGGGAGGAGCTAGGCCCTGGGCTCGCCCAGAGCACTGACCAGGGCCGGGACGACGGCGTAGAGGTCGCCCACGATCCCGTAGTCGCACTTGCCGAAGATGAGCGCCTCGGGGTCGTTGTTGATCGCCACGACCTTCTGCGCTCGGGTGACGCCGGCCATGTGCTGCATCTGGCCGGAGATGCCGACCGCGAGGTAGAGGGCCGGGCTGATCTGCTTGCCGGAGATGCCGACGCACAGGTCCTTGTCCAGCCAGCCGAGGTCCTCGGCGAGGGGCAGCGACCCGGCCACCTGCGCGCCGAGCGCCGTGGCGAGGTCCCGGACCAGGCCGAGGTCGGTCTTCGCGGCGAGGCCGCGGCCGACCGCGACGACCCGGTCGGCGGTGGAGAGGTCCGCGCCGGCCGCGCGGGGGACCGCCGAGACCATGGAGATGGTCGTCCCGGGGGCGAGCACGATCTGGTCGATCGTCACCGCGGCGTCGGTCGCCTCGGGGGCGCCGCCCGGTGAGTCGAGCACCGCGAGCAGCGGGCTGGCCGAGACGGTCTGCTCGACCGAGCCGCTCACCGTGAGCCGCGTCGCGACCGGCGGGTCCGCCTCGATCGACTGCACGGACGTGATGAGCGGCGTGCGGAGCTGCGCGGCCAGGCGGCCGGCGATGAGCCGCGCGGCATCCTGCGGTCCGGTCAGGACGACGTCCGGCTTGCGGGCCGCGACGGCCTCGGCGACCTGTCCCGCGTACTCCTCGACGACGCTCCCCGCGGGTGGTTCGAACCAGAGGACGTCGGCGACGTCCGTGCGGGCGAGCTCCTCGGCGAGGTCGCGGTCGCCGAGCACGGCGACGTGGACCTCGCCGGGGACCGTAGCGGCGGCCGCCAGGAGGTCCGCGATGCGGTTGTCGACCGCGATGATCCAGGTGTTGAAGGTCACGGTTCCGGCCCTTTCGGCAGGCGTGCTGAGCTGGGTGGGGGGTGGAGGTGGTCGCCGTGCCGGACTAGACGGCCTCGGCGGAGCGCAGCGCCGCGACGAGCTGCCGCGCGGCCTGCTGCGGGTCGGCGCCGTCGAAGAGCTGGGCCTGCCGACCGCTGTCGGTGCGGCGGGAGGTCAGCAGCTCGGCGCCGGGTGCGTCGACGCCGAGCTCGGCGAGCTCGACGGTCTCGATCGGACGCTTGCGGGCCATCAGGACGTCCCGCATCCCCGGCACGCGTGGGGTGGCGGCGTCGGCCGCGACGGCGATCACGGCAGGACCGTCGACCTTGACGGTGACGACGGCGTCGCGGGTGCGGCGCTCGACCGTGATCGCGGTGCCGTCGGTGGCGACCCCGGTGGCGCCGAGCAGGCCGGGCCGGCCGAGCGTCGCGGCGAGGAGGGACGGGACGACCGCCGCACCCGAGTCGACCGCGGAGTCGCCGATGATGACCGTGTCGGCTCCGTCGACGCGTCGGGCGAGGGCCGCGAGCACCGCCGCGCGGAGGTCGTCCGAGGCACCGGCGAGATCGGCGTCGACGGCGATCACCCGGTCGGCACCACGGGCCAGGGCCCAGTCGGCGTTCTTGCGGCCGAGGGTGATGCCGACGGCCTCCTGGCCCAGCGACTCGGCCGTCTGCCTGGCCACCTCGACCGCGACGGCGTCGTCGCCGACGGCGGAGGTCGCGGCGCCGCTCCAGTCGATGGCGCCGTCGTCGGCGACCCGGCCGTCCTGCGGGTCGGGTGCCCACTTGAACGCAACAACAACAGCCATGGAGGAACTCCCTCGTCCCGGGTCTCAGCCGCCTCGGGGCGGGCGGTGAGCCGTGCCGCAACTATACGGACCGCAGCGGACAGAAATTGGGACCTTCGGTAGTGATCCGGATCACTGCGCGGGGATCAGCGGTACCGCCGTGCGGGCTCCGCCGGACGTCGGCGTGACGGCCGGACGGCCTACGGCCGGTCGGGTCGGTCGCCGGACCCGGTGTCGAGGTCGGGGCCGAGGAGCGTCGCGATCGTCTCGACGAGCCGGGCGAGGTCGTCGGCGACGGGTTCGTCGCTCTGCACGAGCCAGCGGGTCTGCAGGCCGTCGGCCGCTGCGATCGTGATCCGGGCGGCCCAGGTGTCCACCTCGGTCGGTTCGGCATCATCGGACCCCGAGCGTCGGCGCGCGTAGTAGCGGGCGACGCCGAGGGTGGCCTGCTCGTAGCGCTCGAGGAAGAACTCGTGTGCGGGATGGGTGGAGTCCGCCGCGGCGGCGGCCATGTCGGAGTAGAGGCGCACGAGGCCCGGCTGCGCCTCGTTGCTCCGCATGATCGAGATCAGGTCGAGCTCGTCGCTCGGGTGCCCCGGTTCTTGCTCGTACGCCGCCAGCGCGGCGACGTCGCGATCTCGCAGCACGGCGACGAAGAGGTCGTCCTTGGTGGGGAAGTGGTGCTGGATCGCCTGCTCGGAGAGGCCGGCGATCTCGGCGATGGACCGCAGGATCGGACCGCGCGCGTCCGCCGTCGCGTACGCCTCGAGGACGGCCGCGATGATGTCGGCCCGCCGCTGTCGGGTCTTGCCGTAAGGGCCGCGCCGTCGGGTCTCGGTCACGGCGTCTGACTGTACCGGCGGACGGGGCTTGCGCACGGTCGCCATCACGTGAATACTTGTTTGCATCAGGATTTCGCGGCGTCACGAGTGCGCCGGTCCTGGCTTTCGAGGAGGAGAGCGATGCGTGGTCCGAAGAGGAGCGGCGTCGCGGGTGTCACGGCCATGGTTGCGGCCTGTGCTCTCGCGCTTGCCGGGTGCGGCGGCGGGAGCAGCAGCGCAGCCGGCGCCACAGCCGATGACCCCGTCGAGCTGACGATGTGGGCATGGCAGGCCAACCTGCAGGCCGCACTCGACATCTGGAACGAGGAGAACCCCGGGATCCAGGTGACACTCGAGACGCTGCCCGCGGACCTCACGACCGCGTACCAGAAGATCTTCGCGGGCGTGAAGTCCGGCACGGCGGCGGACATCCTCCCGGTCGAGTACATGGCACTGCCGAACTACCTCGCCGAGGACGCCCTCGCAGACCTGGGCGACCTCGCGGCGGACCAGGAGAGCGCCTACTCGTCGGCCGCCTGGAACCAGGTGCTGGTCGACGGCTCGCCGTACGCACTACCCGGGGACATCGGTCCGATCGGCATGTACTACAACGCGACCGCGCTGGAGGAGTACGGCTACCAGGCGCCCGCGACCTGGGAGGAGTTCGAGCAGATCGGTCTCGACATCAACGCGAAGACCGACGGCCAGGTCTACATCGGTGCGATGACGACGAATCCGAACAACTTCGTCGGCCTGTCGTGGCAGGCCGGCGCCCACTGGTGGACCCGGGACGGCGACGCGTGGCGGGTGAACATCGACGACGCCGCGACCCAGCAGGTCGCGCAGACCTGGCAGCGGATGGTCGACGAGGGCATCGTGTGGGTCTGGGACAACGAGACGGTCGGCCAGCAGATGGTCGCCGATGGTCAGATCCTCACCGTCCTGAACCCGTCGTGGTGGGCACCCAACCTGATCAACATGGACGTGCCGGACGGCACCTTCGGCGTCACGACGCTGCCGCAGTGGGACGGGAGCGCGCTGGCGTCGGCCAACTCGGGAGGCTCGGCGTGGGGTGTCACGGCATCCTCGTCGCACCCGCAGGAGGCCGTCGAGTTCCTGACCTGGTTCACCCAGTCGCCCGAGGCCTACTCGGCGGTGAACGACGAGACCTCCTTCTCGTACCCCGCGTCGCTCGCGCAGGTCGAGGTCGCGAAGCAGAAGGCCACCCCCTTCGTCACCCCTGACGGGAGCGGAGACGTGTTCGCGCAGTTCGCCGCCTCCGCCGAGCAGGTCCCCGCCGACTGGCAGTGGTCCCCGACGACCATCGCGACGTTGACCTCGGTTCAGGACGAGCTCGGCAGGCTCGCGCCCGGTTCGGACCTGCCGGGCAGTGTCACCTCGCTGCAGTCGACCGCGGTCGAGCAGCTGACCGACCAGGGCTTCACGGTCACTCCATGACGACGATCCCTTCCGGGGTCGCGCCGAGCTCGACGCTGCAGGGTGGGACGCCCCGGATCCGTCCCACCCTGCAGTACTCGGCCCGCACCCCGTGGCTCCTCCTCGCCCCGTTCGGGCTCCTGTTCCTCGCGTTCTTCGCCGCCCCGCTGGTCTACGCGGTCTACCAGAGCTTCACCCGGAGCGTCCGCACGGGCGCGTTCGCGACGCGACGCACGGCATACGCGGGCCTGGCGAACTACCGCGAGGTGCTCGCGAGCCCGGACTTCCACGCCGCCGTCCTGCACGTGCTCCAGTACGCAGCGGTCGCCATTCCGGTGATGCTCGGCCTCTCGATCGGCGTCGCACTGCTGATCGACGCGGCGCTGACGAGGTGGGGGAAAGCGATCCAGTTCGTGCTCTTCCTGCCCTACGCCGTGCCCGGCGTGATCGCCGTCGTGGTCTGGGGCTTCCTCTACATCCCTCAGCTCAACCCGGTGCTCGAGCGGCTGCACGGGCTCGGTCTGCTGTGGGACCCGCTGGCGTCCGGCTCGCTGCCCTTCAGCTTCGCGAACATCAACGTCTGGATGTTCCTCGGCTACAACGTCATCGTCATGACCGCGGCGTTGCGCACGGTCCCGACCGAGGTGGTCGAGGCCGCCAGGATGGACGGTGCCTCCCTCGCGGTCATCGCGTGGCGGATCAAGCTTCCGCTGATCCGCCAGGCAACGGTCCTGGTGCTGATCTTCACGCTGATCGGCGCCTTCCAGCTGTTCAACGAACCGCAGATCCTCCGGGGGGTCGGGGCGGACGTCGACGGGGCCTACACGCCGAACCTCCTTGCGTACACGTACGCGTTCGCGAACAACGACTACGCGATGGCCGCCACGGTCTCGATCATCCTCACGGTCGCCACCGCGGTCGCCTCGTTCGCGGTGATGCGGCTGGTCAACCGGGCGGCGAGAGCATGACCGTCGCGACGCTCACCACGAAGCGCCCCCACGTGGCCGGTCCGTCCGAGCCGATGCCACGACGCCACGCCCGGGTCGCCCGCGCCGCGACCGGCGCGATCTACCTCGTGCTCGCGGCCTACGTGCTCTTCCCGGTCTTCTGGTTGCTCGTGTCGGCCGGGAAGCCGACCTCGCAGCTGATCACCGGAGACAACTTCCAGGCGTCCGGCTTCCAGTACCTGACGAACCTGCGAGACCTGTTCGCCTTCGACGACGGCATCTACGGTCGATGGCTGCTGAACACGCTCGCGTACGCCGGCCTCGGATCGGTCGTGTCCGTGCTGATCTCGGCGATGGCCGGGTTCGCGCTGGCCAAGTACCGGTTCCGGGGCCGGTCGACGGTCGCGGGATCGATCCTCGCCGGAGTGATGATCCCGACCACGGCCCTCGTGCTGCCGATCTTCCTGCTGCTGGCCGAGGTCGGCCTGACGAACAACTTCTGGGGCGTCTTCGCCGTCTCGCTCGTGCACCCGTTCGGTGTGTACCTGTGCATGGCCTTCGCAGACGCGTCCGTTCCGGACGAGGTGCTCGAGGCGGCCCGGATCGACGGGGCGAGCGAGGCGCGGATCGTCTTCCGGATCGGCCTGCCGATGATGCGCGACGGGCTGCTCACGGTCGTGCTGCTGCAGTTCGTCGCGATCTGGAACAACTACTTCCTGCCGCTGGTGCTGCTGTCCGACCAGACGCTGTTCCCGGTCACCGTCGGCATCACCAACTGGAACCTGCTCTCGCGCCAGGTCCCGGACCAGTACCGCCTCGTGCTCATCGGTGCGCTGGTCGCGACGATCCCGCTGATGGTCGGGTTCGTCGCGATGCAGCGCTTCTGGAGGGCAGGACTGACGACGGGATCGATCAAGTGACGCCTCCTGACGGTGCAGAGCCGCCTCGCATCGATCTGCCACACCCGTTCGAGCTGGGCGTCGCGACGAGTGCCTACCAGATCGAAGGGGCCTGGGACGAAGGGGGCAAGGGCCCCTCGATCTGGGACGTGTTCTCCCAGACACCGGGCAAGGTGGTTCACGACATCCCTGGTGACCGCGGTGTCGACCACTACCACCGGATGCCGAGCGACGTGGCCCTGCTCGCGTCGCTCGGCGTCGACTCCTACCGCTTCTCGTTGTCCTGGTCCCGGCTGCTCCCGGAGGGGACCGGCCAGGTCAATCGTGTGGGTGTGGACTTCTACCTGCGGCTGTTCGACGCGCTCGCCGACGCGGGCATCAGCGCCAACGTGACGCTCTACCACTGGGATCTCCCACAGGCCCTCGAGGACCGTGGTGGCTGGCTGAACCGGGACGTGCAGCACTGGTTCGGCGAGTACGCCGCCGTCGCGTACGACCTGTTCGGCGACCGCGCCGCGAGGTGGGCGACGCTCAACGAGCCGATCGCCAACTGGGCCGGCTACGGCATGGGGGTGTTCGCGCCGGGGAAGACCGGCGCGCTGTCCGGCCGCACCGCGATGCACCACGCGCTGCTCGCGCACGGCCAGGCCGTCTCGGCGTTCCGGGCCTCGGGCGCGCAGGGTGAGATCGGCATCGTCGTCGACGTCTGGAAGCGGTCGGCGGTCGATCCCACGCCGGAGAACCTGCAACGGGTCCGGGACCAGGACGCCGACGCCCACGAGGCGTTCCTGAACCCGCTCTTCAAGGGCGGGTACAGCGACCAT
The DNA here is from genome assembly GCF_025717005.1 of Actinotalea endophytica. GTDB lineage: Bacteria > Actinomycetota > Actinomycetes > Actinomycetales > Cellulomonadaceae > Actinotalea. Next base: position 260,282 of record NZ_JAOVZU010000005.1, on the reverse strand, counting down.
CAGGTCGAGCGGTGGCGCGAGGACGGCAGCATGCCGCAGGTGCGGGACGGGGACGAGGCCCTGGCGGCCGCGCCGATCGACTTCTTCGGGCTGAACATCTACAACCGCGTGCTGGTCGATGCCGAACCGGGGGACGAGGCGAGGACGGGGTTCGTCGGCGGGAACTTCCTCGACAGCGGCAAGTTCTACGATCCCGAGGTCGCCTACGAGGTCCTCGGGCTCCTGCACCAGGAGTACCGCGTGCCGGTGCCGATCTATGTGACGGAGAACGGGATCGCGAACTGCAGCGAGACTCTCGACGCGGGTCGGGTCCACGACCGCGATCGGATCGAGTACGTCCGCGGCTTCCTGCACGCCATCGCCCGCGCGGCTGCCGACGGTGTCGATGTCCGGGGCTACTACCTGTGGTCGTTCCTGGACAACTACGAGTGGAGCCTGGGCTACTCGGAGCGGTACGGGATCGTGCACGTCGACTTCGGCTCGTTCGAACGGACGCCGAAGGACAGCGCGTACTGGTTTCGCGACGTGATCGCCGAGCGTTCGCTCTGGGTCGATGCTCCAGGCGTAGCCGGTCGCCCGGGGAGGTCGACGTGAACGCGTGGTCAGCGCACGCATGGGCGCACGAGCCCGAGGCCGCGCGGCGTGCCCGCGTGGTGCGCGAGGCGATGACGCTCGAGGAGAAGGTCGCTCTCCTGTCGAACCGCCAGGAGCCCGGGCCGCTGCTCGGGCCGATCCGGGCGGCCGACGGCGCCGCCGGCATCCGGCTCGTACCCGGGGTGACCGAGAGCACGGCCTCCACGGCACTTCCGGCCCCGATCGCGCTGGCGGCGACCTGGGACCCCGGCCAGGCGGACGACTACGGCACGGTCCTCGGCCGCGAGCTCCGGGCGACGGGCCATCACGTGCTGCTCGGGCCCGCGGTCGACGTCGCGCGCGTTCCCCTGGGCGGCAGGACGTTCGAGTCGTTCGGGGAGGATCCGACCCTCGCCGCGCGCCTCGTCGTCCCCGAGGTCCTCGCCATCCAGGCGGCCGGAGCCCAGGCGTGCGTCAAGCACTTCGTCGCGAACAACCAGGAGACCTCGCGTGGCGTCGTCGACGTGAGGGTCGACGAGGCCACGCTCCGTGAGCTCTACCTCCCGGCGTTCGAAGCGGCCGTCCGGTCCGGCGGAGCGACCGTCGTGATGAGCGCCTACAACCAGGTGAACGGCGTCTACGCGTCCCACTCCGAGCGACTCCTGACCGGACTCCTGCGCGACGAGTGGTCGTTCGCGGGGTGGGTGATGTCCGACTTCCTCGCGAACCACTCCCTGACGGGCTCCTGGGACGCCGGGTTGGACTGGGAGCTCACCGACGATCCGGTGTGGGGTGATGAGCTGCTGGCCGCGGTGCGCGCCGGGGAGGTGCGCGAGGCCGAGCTCGACGCACGCGTCGACCGGGTGCTGCGGCCCTACTTCGCCCTGCACCAGGACGTCGATGCCGAGCCGCTCCGCACGATCGAGCTGCTCGACCATCACGACATCGCGCGCGAGGTCGCGACCCGCGGCGCGGTGCTGCTCGCCAACGACGGGGTCCTTCCGCTGCGGGGTGTGAGCCGGCTCGCCGTGATCGGACCCGACGCGGGCGCGGTGACCGCCGCCGGTGGTGGCAGCCCCCTGGTGGCTCCGAAGCGCGCCCTGGCCGTGTCGGTCGTCGACGGGTTGCGGGCCGCGCTGCCGGGCGCCGAGGTGCGCTGGGCGCCCGGTGCCGACCCGATCAGCTCGGGTTCCCTGCTCCCGGGACCGGAGGCCGTTCCGGCCGGATGCCTCGGCCCGGCCGATGCGCCGGGTGTGCTCGTCGACTTCTGGGACACCGTGGCGTTCGACGGTGACCCGAGCTGGTCGGTGCGGCTCGGTCAGATCGAGATGAACCGGGGGTTCTTCGCCGAGGCGGGGTTCCACGCGCCCTCGCCGGGCTGGTCGGGGTGGCCCGCCGGGTTGCCCGCGCGGCACGCGTCCCGTTGGACCACCACCCTGCGGCCACCGGTGACCGGGGAGTACGTGCTCGCGCTGACGTGGCTGGGCTCGGTGCGGCTCGTGGTCGACGGCGCCACGCTCCTCGACGTCACGACCGCCGTCGACCCCGATCGTCCGGTTCCGGTGGGCATCCTGTGGGACGGCGTCGGTGCCGAGGTGGCGACCGTCCGGGTCCACCTGGACGCAGGGCGTGACGTGCCGATCGTGGTCGAGTACACGACCACCGTGCCCGCTCAGTCCGGGCACTACGGGGCACAGCTGCGGTTCGGGTGGGTGCCGCCTGCCGGGGCCGTGCCGCCGCTGCGGGCGGACGCGGTCGCACTGGCGCAGTGGGCGGACGTCGCGGTCGTCGTGGCGCGCGCCTACGAGTCGGAGGCGATGGACCGACCGACGACCAGGCTCCCCGGCGGCCAGGACGAGCTCATCGGCGCCGTCGCCGCCACGGGCGTGCCGACGGTGGTCGTGACGATGAGCGGGGGTCCGGTCGACGTCTCGGCCTGGCGGAACCGCGTGTCGGCGATGATGCACGCCTGGTACCCCGGGCAGGGCCAGGGTCGGGCGTTGGCGGATCTGCTGACGGGCGCCCGGGAGCCGGCGGGCCGGCTGCCGATCACCTTCCCGGCGCACGAGGTCCGGCCGGATGACGTCGACGCCCAGGTCTATCCGGGCAGCGGCGGGTGGGTCGACTACCGCGAGGGCACCCGCGTGGGCTATCGCTCCGGCCGCGAGGTCGCCTTCGCGTTCGGGCACGGGATCGGCTACGCGACCCACGAGATCGACGCGGTGAGCGTCGATCTCGCCGACGACGCGTGGCTGGTGCGGTTCGCGCTGCGCAACACCTGTACGCGACCCGGTACCGAGGTCGTGCAGGTCTACCGAGGGCGACGCGGTCGGCCGGAGGTGCTCCTCGGATGGACGCGCGTTCACACGCGTCCCGGGGGAGTCGTGCACGCGTCCGTCGACATCGGCCCGGACGGCCTGCCGCATCGATGGGGGCGCTGGGACGAGGCGACCGAGCGGTGGAGGCCGATCGAAGGAACGTGCGAGCTGTTGATCGGGACGAGCGCGGTTGAGGTCTGCGCTCACGCGGTCGTGCGCCTCGGCGCGGTGAGAACGGACGGGTCGGGACCCGAGCGACCGCTCGTGGTCGAGGTGGGCGACGTGCTCCGGCGAGCGCACGATGCCGACCTACCGGTGCGGAACGCGCGGGTCTAGGCGGCCAGACGGCCGAGTCCCGCCCAGGCGAGTGCGACGCCCAGCACGAGCGAGACGGCGATCATGATCACGTGGTTGTGCGCGACCAGCCAGGTGCGCAGGGCGTCGAGGGTCGCCTCCGCCGTCCTGGGGACCAGCGCCGTCATGCCGACGACCGTGAGCATCGGCGCCGCGGTGAGCAGGACGAACGCCAGGAAGGTGATCACTGCTGTCGCCGTCGTCAGGCCTGTGTCCTTGATCGTCGCCACCGCAGTCAGCGTGAACACCCAGAGGTTCGGGGCGGCGAGGGTCATGCCGCACGCGAGGGCGAACGCGCGGGCCGGCGTGATCCCGTCGACCGTCGCCATCCATCGCGGTGGGCCGTCGTCGGTGTGCGGTGCCGCCAGGAGCTGCCGGAACGCCATCGCCAGGAACAGGAGTCCCGAGGCGAGCAGCAGCGTCGCCACGACGGGGGACTCACCGCAGTCGCCTCCGGGGGTGCCGGTCACGACGAGGAACCCGAACACGGCACCGAGCAGGAGCTTCATCACCGCGAACCCGGTCGCGAACATGAGCGCCTTCGACCGGCCGCGAGGTGACTGGAGCAGCAGGATCTCGATGAGGTAGTAGCTCGGCGTGAGGACACTGCCCGCGGCGAGGGGCAGCAGCGTCAGCCACATCGTGCCCACCTGGCGAGCCTAGCCGCGTCGTGCTCGCTCCACGGCGGAGTCGGAGCGCGGAGCGATGGCGGCGATCAAGTCGGCGTCGACCCGGCTCCGCAGCGCTAGATTCGGATCATGGCGGCACGCAGGCGGCCGGGCTCGGCGGGCACGGTGACCTGGAACGAGAGAACCGTCCAGGTCGGTGGCCTGGACGTGTTCGTGCGCACCTCCACACCGCCGGTGCCCGATGCGACGCCGATCGTGCACGTCCACGGCTTCGGCATCTCGGGCGCGTCGTTGCTGCCCACCGCGGAGCGCCTCACCACGATCGCGACGAACGTCGTGCCCGACCTTCCCGGCCACGGGCGCAGCGAGCGGTGGGACCACGCGATGGGCATCCCGGCGCTGGCCGAGGCCCTGGTCGAGCTGCTCGGGCTCCTCGAGATGGACCGCGTCGTGCTGGTGGGCAACTCGATGGGCTGCCCGGTGAGCCTCGAGGTGGCGCACATGGCCCCGGAGCTCGTCGAGCGTGTGGTGCTGACCTCGCCGGCGGGGGGCCTGCACAACCAGCCGTTCCGCCGCGCGATGCGGCAGATGCTGCAGGACATCCCGCGCGAGGACGCGAGGATGGCCCGGATCGCGCTGCCCGACTACGCGCGGTTCGGCCCGGTCAACACCGCGAACCTGTTCGCCGAGCTGACCCGCTTCCCGACGCTGGAGCGGGTGCTGCGCACGAACGTGCCGACCCTCGCGGTGATCGGGACGCTCGATCCGCTGATGCCGCCGCCCACTCGTGTGATGGAGCTCGCGCGCCAGGCGCACCCCGACCTCACCGTGGTGATCATCGAGGGTGCTGCGCACGCGGTGAACTTCAGCCACCCCGGCGAGCTCACCCACGTGATCCGCTCCTGGCTGGAAGGGCGCGAGATCCGCGACGACCCCGACGAGCCCGGGCTCAGCCGGGTGGTCCACCTGCCTCGGGCGTGAGTGCCGCAGCGACGACGAGGTCGATGAACGCGGGGTCGCTCAGTGGCCGGAAGTGACCCGGTGTCGCCACCACGACGTCCTCCTCGCCGTTCAGCGAGGAGCCGGTCGGGACGTGCGGGTCCCACTCACTGCTCACGGCGGTGATCCGGTGGTTGACGGACCGCTCGGCCGCCAGGGCCTTGAGGGTCCGGTCGCTGGGCCGGAACGCGAGGACCGCGGGCGTCGGGAAGGCCCACGCGAGCGTCGAGCCGTCGTACGGGGTGTTGAGGCTGACCATCCGTGTCACGCGCTGCGTCGGGTCGTGCCGGAGCATCGCCAGCTTGCCGATCAGGCCGCCCTTGCTGTGCGCGACGAGCAGCACGTCGCGCAGGTCCTCGGCCTCGAGGAACCGGCCGAGGACCTCGGCCTGCCGGACGATGGGCGCGCGGTTGAACCCGAAACCGGGTACGACGTGCACGCGCAGGCCGCGCGCGTGCAGGCGTTGCGCGAGCGGCCGCATGAAGGTCCAGTCCTCGTAGACGCCCGGCACCAGGACGACCGGGCGTCCGCGGGACGTCGGGTTCGCGGTGAGCTGGTCCGGGCGGTGCCGTCGGTCGAGGGCGAGGGCCTGCCAGCGCACCGCGTCCGCGTAGTCCCGCACGCGCCACCACGCGCGTTCGACGGGCCGCGGCACGCCGCGGCGGTTCGGGTGCCAGAAGCCCCCGCTGCCCGGTGACGCGGTCATGGTGGTCATCGTCGCAGGTCGGGCCGGCTCGCGACGGGATCCCGGCCGTGCAGACGCCGGCGCCCGTGCGAGCCGACCCGACGGTCCGGTCAGCCGGTCACGTGCGCGACGAGCGCCTCGACCCACTCCGCGGGCCGCTCGAGGTGCGGGCTGTGCCCGACGCCCTCGAAGACCACCTCGGTGTACGCCCCGCCCGCGGCCGCGTAGGCGTCGAGCACGTCCCGCGTCTGGGTGATCATCGGCTGCGGCGGAGCCACGTCGTCCCCGGGCCAGCCCGGGATGACACCGGCCTTGCCGAGCATGTTCAGGTCGAAGTAGGACGCGTCCGAGACGATCGCGTCGGCACTGCCGCGGATCCACAGGACGGGCGGCTTCACGTCGAGGTCGACCAGGCCGGCGGTGTTGAAGTTGGTGGGTGCGAGCGTGTTGAGCACGCCGCGGGCCCCGGGGCCGAAACCGGGCCAGCTCGCGCTGGCCGCGGCGTCACCGGGGTAGTTGTCCGGGCCCGTGGCCGTGCTGAGCATCGACGTGACCCAGAGGTCCTCGAGGTCGCCGGTGTACTCGGGCGAGACGTAGCTGCTGCGGAACACGTTGCGGGGCGAGGTCGGGGCTTCGTCCGAGGTGTCGCCGTCCGCCAGCCGCTGCACGAAGTCGGGGTTCGCGCCGCCGCCGCCGGTGCCCGCGCCGTCCGCGGTGAGGAGCGACCCGTCGCGCCCGGTGCCGCCGAACCCGTAGGGGGAGACCGGCGCCTGGAGCGTCAGGCTGAGCACGGGGTGGTCGAGCGCGTACTGCATCACCACACCGCCGCCCATCGACCAGCCGACCAGGTGCACCGGGCCGAGGCCGAGCGCCTCGAGGGTCGCGTGCAGGTCGTCGCTGAAGTCGCCGCACCCGCGCGAGGCGTCCACGGGCAGGGTCTGCGTGCCGCCGAAGCCGCGCAGGTCGACCGCGATCACCCGCAGGTCGCCGGGCAGCGCGAGCATGACCTCCTGCCAGAACAGCGCCGACGAGGCGTTGCCGTGCACCAGCACCACGGTCCGGTCCTCGGGCGTGCCGGGGTCGTCGGCCGCCCGTTCGAGGACGTTGACCGAGAGCCGCGCGGTGGGGACCACCCGCGACGTGATGCCTGCCAAGAGCGTCATTGCTCCTCCTTCGGTGTGTCGGTCACTCCACCCCGCGACGGATCAGCTCGATCGTCCCGCGCAGGTGGTCGCGCATGTCGTGCAAGGTCATGCGGTCGGAGAGGTTCTGGAAGATGAAGATGTCCGTCATGAAGTGCACGCACAGGTCGGCCAGGACGGACTTGTCGACGTCGCGCCGGATCACGCCCTGCTCCTGGTCGCGCTCGATCGCGATCAGGAACAGCTCGCGGTAGCGCGTCTTGATCGCCCGGATCAGGTTCAGCGAGACGCCCGAGGCGTGGCTGTACATCACCTTGCCCATCTGGATGTGCACCGGGTGGCGTGCCAGGTACTCGGTGTCCAGGGCGTAGAAGTGCTCGAAGAAGGTGAGGAACGGGCTCGTCAGGTAGTAGTCGAAGGCCGGCTTGGTGTACTCGCGACGCTCCTCGCGGAGCCGCTCGAAGGCGTAGACGTACAGGTCTTCCTTGGTCTCGAAGTACTGGTAGATGCTCCCGCGGGGGATCCCGGCGGCACGCACGATGTTGGAGAGCTTCGCCTCCTCGACGTTGCGCTTGCTGAACTCGTCGAGCGCGGCCGCCATCACCGTCTCCTGCTTCGCCGCAGGCAGGTTCAGGAAGGTCTGTGTGGGCATGTGGTCCTGCCTCGCGCTGGAAGGGGACGGCTGGTCCGCAGGCGGCACCGGGTGCCGCCCTGGGGAGTGCAGGCACGAGTATGGTGCACCGGCCGCCGCCGCTCCCTCAGCACGCCTCGTACACGGTCGCGATGCCCATGCCGCCGCCGATGCACAGGGTCGCGAGCCCCCGCTGGGAGCCCTGCCTGGCCATCTCGTGCAGCAGGGTGACCACGATCCGCGCCCCCGACGCCCCGATGGGGTGACCCAGCGCGATCGCGCCGCCGTTGACGTTCACCTTGGACCAGTCCCAGCCGAGGTCGCCGCCGACGGCGAGGGCCTGTGCAGCGAACGCCTCGTTGGCCTCGATCAGGTCGAGGTCGTCCACCTTCAGGTCGGCCTTCGCCAGGGCTCGGCGGGTCGCCTCGATCGGGCCGACACCCATGATCGACGGGTCGACCCCGGCCTGGCCCCACCCGACGAGCCTGACCATCGGGGTGAGGCCGAGCTCCTCGACCGCCTCGCCGCTGGCCAGGACGAGCGCGGCTGCGCCGTCGTTGATCCCCGACGCCGAGCCGGCGGTGACGGTGCCGTCCTTCTTGAAGGCGGGGCGCAGCTTGGCCAGGGCCTCCGCGGTGGTCGCCCGGGGGTACTCGTCGACCGCGAACTCGACGGTCTGCCGCTTGACGGTGACCGGCACCGGCACGATCTCCTCGGCGAACTGGCCGGCGGCCACCGCGGCCGCCGCCTTGGTCTGCGACTCCAGGGCGAACGCGTCCATCCGGTCGCGGTCGATGCCCCACTGCTCGGCGACGTTCTCGGCGGTGATCCCCATGTGGTCGCCGCTGAAGACGTCGGTGAGCCCGTCGACCAGCATCGAGTCGCGCATCGCGGCCTCACCCATCCGGGCGCCCCAGCGGGCCGCGGGGACGAGGTAGGGCGCTGCCGACATGTTCTCGGTGCCGCCCACGACGACGACCCGGGCGTCCCCGGCGAGGATCGCGCGGGCGCCCTCGACGATCGTCTTCATGCCGGAGCCGCAGAGCATGTTGACGGTGGTCGCGGTGACCTCCACCGGGATCCCGGCCGCGACGGCGGCCTGCCGGGCGACGTTCTGGCCGCTGCCGGCCGCGAGGACGCAGCCGAGGAACACCTCGTCGACCTGGTCGGGGGCGACGCCGGCGCGGCGCAGCGCCTCGGCGACCACGACGGCGCCGAGCTCGGATGCCGGGGTGTCCTTGAGGCTGCCGCCGAAGCTGCCGATCGCGGTCCGGCACGCGGAGACGATGTAGAGGTCGGTCACGGGAGTTCCTCCGTCTGGGCGTCAGGAGATGGTGATGTCGGTGGTCTGGTGGTTGACGAAGCCGAGCACCAGGGCGGTGAACTCGGCGGGCTTCTCGTACATGGCCGCGTGACCGGCGCCCTGGACGATCGCGTGGGATGCGCCCGGGATGGCCGCGACCAGCTCGGTCTGGTTGGGCAGCGGTGTGACGTGGTCGTGCTCGGAGCTGACCACCAGGGTCGGGGCGGTGATCCCGCCGAGGCCGGCGCGCTCGTCGTGGGTCTCGGCGCTGCGGGTCAGGCGCGCGAACGCGTCGTAGACCTCGGGCGTGAAGGTCTGGACGAAGAAGTCCTCGCGCGCCGAGATCCAGTCGTAGTTGGTCTCGTAGAAGCCGGGAGAGTAGACGACCGGGATGCAGGTCTTGAAGAACACGTGCCCGTCGTGGGTGCTCATCGCGTGCTCCCACGACCGGCCGATGTCCCTCAGCCAGGCCGAGGTGTAGGCGGTCGTGTTCGCGAGCACGAGCTTGTCCACCCGGTCCGGGTGACGTGAGGCGATCCGCAGCGCGACCTCGCCGCCGTAGCTGACGCCGCACAGGTGTGCGCGGTCCAGCCCGAGGTGGTCGAGGAACGCGAGCACGACCCGTTCCTGGAGCTCTTGGGTGTACTCGTGGTCGAGCTTCCCGCTGGCGCCCTGGTCGGCGAGGTCGAGCAGCAGCAGCCGGTTGCGTGCGCTGAACGCGGGCACGAACGCGCGCCAGGACGCACTCGACATGAAGATGCCGTTGAGCACGACCAGGGGTTCGCCCGAGCCGTGGTCCTCGTAGTAGATCGGGATCCCGTCGACGTCGAAGGTGGCCATCGGCTACCGCCCCACCGCCGCTGCTCGGGCGACCGACGGCGCGACGGTGATGAACCCGCACCGGACGGCCTCCTCGTGCAGCCCGTCGCGGAAGTCCGGGTGGGCGATCGAGATGAGCCGCTCGACGCGCTCGGCGATCGTCGTGCCGCGCAGGTTGACCGCGCCGTACTCGGTGACCACCCAGTCGACGTCGTTCCGCGACAGCGACACCGCCGCGCCCGGGCGCAGCGTCGGCACGATCTTGGAGATCACCGTGGTCTCGCCGGTCACCCGGTCGGTCTTCTCGACGGTGCTGTACAGCGCGATGATCGATCGGCCGTTGCGGGAGCGCTGCGCGCCCGTCGCGGTGTCGGACTGGCCGCCGGTGCCGGAGATCTGCTGGGTGCCGATCGACTCCGAGCAGCACTGCCCGGTCAGGTCGATCTCGATGCTGGTGTTGATGCTGACCTGGTTGTCGTTGCGCGCGATCAGCCAGGGGTTGTTGACCTCCTCGCCGCGACCGGTCCAGCAGTCCGGGTTCTGGTCGATGAACTCGTACATCTCCGCGCTGCCGAGCGCGAACGCGAACACGGCCTTGCCGACGTCGACCTGCTTGCGCGCGCCGGTCACGACGCCGGCCTTCATCAGGTCCATGATCCCGGTGGTCATCATCTCGGTATGGATGCCGAGGTCCTGCTTCTCCATCAGGTAGCCGCACACCGCGTTCGGGATGCCGCCGATGCCCACCTGGATGCAGTCGCCGTCGTCGATCAGGTTCGCGATCGTGCGGCCGATGACCAGGTCCCGGTCGGTCGGTGCGGCGGCCGGGATCGTGCCGGGCCGCCCGTCGGACTCGATCACGTAGTCGATCGAGTCCCAGTCGAGGTAGTTCTGCCCGTAGGAGTAGGGCGCGTTCGGGCTGATCTCGAGGATCCGCAGGTCCGCCTCGCGGGCGATCATCTCCTCGTAGGTGTTGCCGCAGGCGAACCGGGTCCGACCGGTGGCCTCCGGCATCGAGGCGAGCGAGATCATGATGCGCGAGCGGCGGTGGCTGTTGCGCTTGGTCCCCGCCAGGTGCAGGTGGTTGGGGATGAAGCTGACCCGTCCGGTGCCGGCGAGCTTGCGCAGCGGCGGGGTCGAGAACCAGCAGTCGATCTTGAACGACGAGCGGACGTTCTCCTCCGAGAGGTACTCGCCGGCCACGGTCGGCAGGCAGTTCGTGACCGTGACGTCGCTGACCCGGTCGGCGATCCGGTGCAGGTTGCCGAGGAAGGCCGGCGGTTCGTTGGCGCCGAGGCCCACGGTGATGTTGTCGCCGTCGCCGACGAGGTCCAGGGCCTGGTCGACGGTGATCAGCTTGGAGCGGTAGTCGACCATCACTTCGCCTTTCCCCAGCGGATGCACGTGGAGGCCCAGACGTAGCCGATGCCTGCCGCGATGAGGGTGACCAGCGAGCCGTCGGTGATCTTCCCGGCGGCGAGGCCCAGGTGGAGGGTGAGCATCTGGTCCACCTGGCCGATGTGGCCGTAGTCCTCGAGATAGGTGGTGTCGTCCTCGGTGAGGCCGAGGTCCGCGAGCATCGCCAGGTGCTGGCTGCGCTTGAAGTGCAGCACCCCGAGGTAGTCGATGTCCGCACGCTTCAGCCCGCCGCTCTTGCGCAGGCTCTCGTCGATGCACGTGTACCAGTTGGGCAGGCTGGTCGCGTTGAGCCGCTCCTTCATCCGCACCGGGTCCATCAGCCGCAGCGAGCGGTAGCCCTCGGCGACGTTGTCGGGCGTGAACGGCTCGGCGGTGCCACCGATCTGGACCCCGGCGGTGTGCGCCAGCGAGCCGTCGGACAGGATGTGGGTGCCGAGGATGAGGTTCTCGTCCATGCCCTTGCGGACCAGGAACGCGCCGCCGCCGGCACCGAGGTTGAAGAACATCGACGCGGTGGTGTCGGTGTAGTCGACGAAGTCGCCGTTGCGGTACCCGCCCGCGACCAGCACCGTGTCGATGTCGTCGTCGGCCAGGAGCATGTCCTTGGCCATCTTGAGCGCGGTGAGGGTGGTGCAGCACCGGTTCGCCACGTCGATGCCCCAGGCGTTCGTGGCGCCGATCCGGTCCTGGATGTACAGCGCCGACGTGGTCAGCCCGTACTCCTTCCACTCCTCGCCGATGCACAGGATGACGTCGATCTCGAGCGGGTCGAGACCGGTGCGCTCCAGCGCGTCGAGCGCGGCGCGCGCCCCCATCTCCTGGGTGCCGTCGCCCGGACCGGGCACCGGCTTGCGGACGATGCCGAGCTTGTCGACCACGGCGTCCTCGGACCAGACGCCGCCGGTGGCCTCCGAGATCTCGCGTGCGGTCATCACAGGCTCGGGCAGGTACAGCCCGTAGCCGAGGATGCCGACGTTCTCCTGCGTGCTCATCACTCTTGCCTCACGAAGTCGTGGTGGTGCCACGGGCCGGGGACCGCCGGGCAGTCCCCGGCCCGTGCGCGTGCTACTGACCCAGCAGGGAGTCGATGCTCTGGAGCGGTTCGACCTGCTCCCAGCCGACCGGGTTGGCGTCGTCGATGGGCACGACCTTGGACAGGCTCATCTCCTGGGTGCCCTTGCGCTGGCCGTTGCTGTAGTCGATCGTCCCGCCGAACGGGTTCTGGATCGGGGCCTCTTCCATCGCGGCCTTGTACGAGTCCCAGGTGACGTCCTGGCCCTCGAGCCGGGTGAGGCCCTCGACGAAGAACGACGCGGCGATCCAGCCGGTCTGGGCGTAGACGTTGTTGGCGTACTCGGCGTCGACGTTCGCCTGGAAGTCGGCCAGGGAGGCCTGTGCGACGTCGCTGGAGTAGTCGACCCAGCCCGGGCCGTAGAGGTCGAACTTGCCCTGGATGTCACCGACGACGGCCTCGCTCATGGCCGAGGAGACGTTCACGTAGGTGGTGATCGCGTCCTTGTCCACGCCCTGCGCGGCGAGCTCCTTGACGATGGTCGGCATGGTCGCCTGGATCGCGGCGATGATGATGAAGTCGACGTCCGCGTTCTTGATCGAGGTCACCGCGGCGGAGACGTCGGGGGCGCCGGCAGCGACCTGCTCCTCGACGTACTCGACGCCGTCCATCGCGTCGATCTGCTCGACGGCACCCTTCTCGAGGTCCGAGCCGGCGTCGTCGTTGGTGTAGATGATGCCGATCTTCGTCGCGCCGAACTTGCCCGCGGCGTACGCGGCCATGATGCCGCCCTCGGTGCGGTACAGCGGCTGCACCGGGAACAGGTTGGCGCCGTCGGCGTCGGTCTGGGCGTCGTCGGCGTAGAGCTGGCCGATGCCGGTGGCGAAGTAGACCGACGGGATGCCGGCCTCCTTGAGCGTGTCCACCGTGGCGGCGACGACCGGCGTGCCGAAGTGGCCGACGATCGCGAAGACCTTGTCGTCCTCGATGAACTTGGTCAGGGCCGCGCTGCCCTTGGCCGGGTCGAACTCGTCGTCGGTGTGCAGGAACTCGATCTGCCGCCCGTCGATGCCGCCGGACGCGTTCACCATGTCGAGGTAGCCCTGCAGGCCGGCCAGGAACGGCACGCCGACCGGCGCGTAGGCGCCGGAGGTCGCCGCGCTGTTGGCGATCAGGATCTTGTCGTCGGTGATGCCCTGGACCATGCCGGTGGCCTCGTCGCCACCGGTCGCGCTGCTGCTGCTGGTCCCGTCGTCACTGCCGGAGTCGGCGGAGGCGCCTGAGCACCCGGCCATCAGCACGGCGAGCGATGCGGCGACTGCCGTCGCGATGAACTTCTTCCTCTTCACGGTGTCTCCTTCGTGTTCTTCTCCGGGTGCTTGCCGCCTGAGCCGAGGTACGCCTCGACGAGCGCGTGGTCCTGGATGAGGTCTGCCGCCGGGCCCTGGAGGTGGTTGCGCCCCGTGGCGAGCACGTAGGCGTAGTCGGCGATCTTCAGCGTCTGGAGCGCGTTCTGCTCCACGATCAGCACGGTCGTGCCCTCCGCCTTGATCTCGGACAGGATCCGGAAGATGTCCTGCACGACGAGCGGGGCCAGGCCCAGCGACGGCTCGTCGAGCAGCAGCAGTGAGGGGCCGGCCATGAGGGCCCGGGCGATCGCGAGCATCTGCAGCTCGCCGCCGGACAGCGTGTAGGCGAGCTGGGTGCGCCGCTCGGCGAGCCGGGGGAAGTAGCCGTAGCAGCGCTCGAAGCTCGCTGCGACCTGGGCGCGGTCGCGGACCGTGAACGCGCCGGTCCGCAGGTTCTCCTCGACGGTGAGGTCGGCGAACACCTGGCGGCCCTCGGGCGACTGGGCGATGCCGAGCCGGGTGATCTTCTCGGCGTCGAGGTGGGTGATGTCCGCGCCGTCGTAGAGGATCGACCCGGCCGCGGCCCGGGTGAGTCCCGAGACGGCGCGGAGCGTGGACGTCTTCCCGGCGCCGTTGGCGCCGAGCAGCGCGACCACCTGGCCCCGCGGCACGTCCAGGTCGATGCCGCGGACGGCCTCGACCGCGCCGTAGCGGATCACGAGCCCGCGGATGGACAGGGCGATCTCAGACATCGTCACGCTCCCCGAGGTAGGCCTCGTGGACCTTCGGGTCGCGCTGGATCTGGGTCGGCGTGCCCTCCGCGAGGAACTTGCCGAACGAGATCGCGCAGATCCGGTCGCACACGTTCATGACCAGGCCCATGTCGTGCTCGACGAGCAGGATCGAGCAGCCGTACTCGTCGCGGACCCGGCGGATGGTCTCGGCCAGGCCCTCGGTCTCGGACTCGTTGAGGCCGGCGGCCGGCTCGTCGAGGATGATCAGCCGCGGCTCGGCCATCAGCGTGCGGGCCATCTCCAGGCGCTTGCGCACGCCGTACGGCTGACCGCCGGCCGGCTCGTCGGCGAGGTGGTCGATGCTCAGGAACGCCAGGGCGCCCCGCGCCTTCTCCCGCAGCGCGGCCTCTTCTCGGCGCGAGCTCGGCAGCCGGAACATCTGCGCGAGCATGCTCGCCTTGAAGTCGATGTGACCGCCGATCAGCACGTTGTCGATGAGCGACAGCTCGGGGATGATCTCGACGTTCTGGAACGTCCGGACCAGGCCGTGCTTGATGACCCGGTGCACCGGCACGCCGACGAGGTCGACCTTGTCGGTCCCGTGGTGCCCGGCCCGGGCGAGCCGGTCGGCGCCGGGGGCGAACCAGACCGCGCCGGCGTCGGGCCGGTAGAACTGCGTGATGCAGTTGAAGACGGTCGTCTTGCCCGCGCCGTTGGGGCCGATGAGACCGAAGATCTCGCTGTCGCCGACCGTGAACGAGAGGTCGTCGAGGGCCTTGAGGCCGCCGAAGCTGATGGACAGGTGCTCGACCTGGAGGACGTCGGTCATCGGGCCGCCACCTCCTCGGGCGCCTGCTCGCTCGCGGCGGCCGACGGACGGCGCGTGACGAGGCCGCGCAGCAGGTCGGTCAGACCCCGTAGCCCTTGGGGGAAGAACATGATCACCACGACGATGAGCACGCCGGAGAAGATGTACGGCAGGCCGGGGGTGTCGCCGATCACCGGGAGCTCCTTGAGGATGAGCTCCGGCACGGCGAAGATCACGAACGCCCCGGCGACGGTGCCGTAGATCGAGCGCAGGCCGCCCACCACGACCATCGCGACCACGTTCAGCGACAGGAAGAGGTTCCAGGTCGACGGGTAGGAGCTCTTCAGGAAGAACAGGTAGAGCGCGCCGGCCAGCCCCGCGTACATCGTCGCGACCGCGAATGCGAAGAGCTTGTAGGTGAGCACGTTGACGCCCATCGCCTGGGCCGCGACCTCGCTCGACCGCATCGCGTGCAGCGCCCGGCCGAGCTGGCCGTGCACGATGTTGTGGGTCAGCATCATCACGAGCACCAGCGCGACGACGATGATGAAGAACATCGACGAGCGGTCCGTCTGGATGCCCAGCACGACCGGGTAGCTCGACTGCTTGCCCGCGGTGCCGCGGGTGAACCACTCCGCCTGCTCGAACGTCTTGAGCAGGATCTCGGAGATCGTCAGGGTGGCGATGGCGAGGTAGATGCTGCGCACCCGCAGGGACACGACGCCCACCAGCAGGCCGATGAAGGTCGGCACGATCAGGGCGGCGAGCACGGCGACCCAGAAGCCGAGTCCCAGGTCGTCCTGGACGTACGCGGCGAGGTAGGCGCCGAGCCCCATGAAGCCTGCGGTGCCGAGCGAGATCAGCCCCGAGTAGCCGAGCAGCAGGTTCAGGCCCATGGCCACGATCGCGTAGATCAGCGTGAACCCGAGCGTGGAGAGCGTGCTCGTCATCATGATCCCGCTGGACGCGAGGGCCGGGAGGGTCATCAGGACCGCGCCGAAGACGAGGAACCGGACGTGCGGGTGACGGGCGACCCGGACCGCCATGGCGGAGGCGTTGCTCATCGCTCACACCTTCTTCAGATAGGTCTTCCCGACGAGGCCGTTCGGGCGCACGAGGAGGAAGACGAGGATGAGGAGGTAGAGGATCTGGTCGCCCCATACCGAGCTGACCGAGAGCTTGAGGAAGTTGCTCGCGATCGCGATCAGGTACGCCCCGAGCACCGGGCCGTAGAAGGTCTGGAAGCCGCCGAGCACGCACGCGAACAGCGCGGTGACCTGCACCGTGTTCATGAAGGTCGGGGTGACCGTCGTGGTGGGCGCGATCATCACCGCGGCGAGCATGCCGAGCACGCCGGCCGTCGCCCAGGCGAGCAGCGTGACGGTCTTGGTCGGGATGCCCATCAGCCGAGCGGTGGACTCGTTGGAGGCGGTGGCCCGGATCGCCAGCCCGATCTTGGTCTTCTGCAGCACCACGAAGAGCACGGCGGCGATCACCACGCCGAGCAGGATGTTGAGCAGACCGTTGTAGGACAGGTTCGCGTTGCCGAGCGTGAGGTCACCGGTCGGGATCGCCTTCGGCAGCAGCAGGGGATCGGTGCCGAAGACGATCGGGGCCAGACCGAGGAACACCATGATCAGGCCGAGCGTGACGATCTCCTTGCCGACCGCCGTCGCGCGGCGCAGCCGGCGGATCACGGCGAAGTCCACGGCGAAGCCGAGCAGGATCGCGACGACGGCCCCGACCAGCACGCTGGCCCACAGCGGGGCCCCGGTGCGGTCGAAGACGAAGGCCACCGCGGTGCCGCTGAACATGCCCATCGAGCCCTGGGCGAAGTGCATCACCCGGCTGGTCCGCCAGACCAGGATGATGCCGAGCGCGGCGAGCGCGTAGACGCTGCCCGTCTCGAGGCTACGCAGGAGCGGTTGAAGCAGCTCCACGTGATGGACCCTCCCTCATTGGAGTCGATCCTGACGCTGATGACATCTGCCCTGATGACCGTGTGGCGAACCCCGTCGTTGGAGCTCGGTCGCCCGGGCAGCGCCCCCTGCGCCGCACCGTATGACACCAGCGTCATGTTTGGCAAGCACCGGTGCTCGACGTGTTGCGGCGGGATCCACAGCGCGTGCGAATGTCACAGATCGCCACATCGGTGCAGGTCACACGCCATATCGGCGTGCCGTCGAAACGCACTCTCTGTCATGTCGTCACGCTCACGACGTCGCCCGATCGGTTCTGAGTGACATTGTCGTCGGCACCTGACACGCCTGCTGGCGGCGACTCTTGACACGCGTCATGCGACCGGCCCTATCATCCAAAGTGACAAGGGCGTCATCCGGCGAAGGAGCTGGACCATGGACTACGAGCAGCTCGCCGTCGGCGACTGTGCGTCATTCGAGAAGACGATCTCCGAGGCCGATGTGTACGGCTTCGCCGGCATCGTCGGGGACTTCAACCCTGCTCACGTGAACCAGCGCTACGCGGAGCAGACCCGGTTCGGCACGCGGATCGCGCACGGGATGCTCTCGGCGAGCCTGTTCTCGACGGTGTTCGGCACGTCGCTGCCGGGAGAGGGTGCGATCTACGTCTCGCAATCGGTCAGGTTCACGGCGCCGGTCTTCCTCGGCGACACCGTGAAGGCGACGGTCACCGTGGCCGAGAAGCTCGAGAAGGGACGCGTGCGCTTCGAGTGCGTCGCCACCAAGCAGGACGGCACGGTCGTGGTCGACGGCGAGGCGGTCCTGCTGCCGCCGCGCCGGCCGGCAGCGTAGGGGGCCGAGATGGGACACCTCGACTACGAGATCGCCGACCAGGTCGCAACCGTCACCATCAGGCGTGAGGACGCACTCAACGCGCTGAACGCCGCGGTGCTCGTCGAGCTCGAGACGGTGCTCGACACGGTGGAGGCCGACGGCGCGCGCGCGTTGATCGTGACCGGCGCCGGCCGGGCCTTCGTCGCCGGCGCGGACATCGGCGAGATGGCGACGTTCGCACCGGCCGAGGCGGAGGCCTTCAGCAGGCGCGGCAACCGGGTGTTCCGGAAGCTCGAGATGCTCGGCGTGCCGTCGATCGCGGCCGTGAACGGCTTCGCGATCGGGGGCGGGTGCGAGCTCGCCCTGGCGTGCGACATCAGGCTCGGTTCGGAGCGCGCGGTCTTCGGGCAGCCCGAGGTCGGTCTCGGCGTCACGGCCGGGTTCGGTGGGACCCAGCGTCTGGCACGACTCGTCGGGCCTGCGTTCGCCCGGGAGCTGCTGTTCACCGGTCGCAGCATCAAGGCTCCACGGGCGCTGGAGATCGGCCTCGTCAACGCCGTGCACCCGCCGGACGAACTGCTGGACGCCGCGCGCGCCATGGCCCGGTCGATCGCCGAGCAGGCGCCGATCGCGATCCGCGCGACCAAGTCCGCCCTGCTGCGCGGGCAGTCGGTCGACCTCGACGCGGCCCTCGAGATCGAGGTCGAGGAGTTCGCCGCGTGCTTCGGCTCGGCGGACCAGCGCGAGGCCATGGCGGCATTCCTGGAGAAGAGATCGCACAGCCCGTTCCGGGGCGAGTGAGGAGCAGAGATGCGTGTGGGAGTGATCGGTGCCGGGACCATGGGGGCCGGGATCGCGGAGGTGTTCGCCCGGAACGAGGGGTTCGAGGTGACGCTCACCGACGCGACCCTCGACCTCGCGCGCTCGGGCAGCGAGCGGATCGGCCGCAACCAGGACCGTCTGGTCGAGAAGGGCAAGATCGACGCGGAGGCGGCGGCCGCGACCAAGGCCCGGCTCTCGATCGGCCTGGTCGAGGACCTCGCGGGTGCCGACCTCGTCATCGAGGCGATCGTCGAGAGCATGGCCGTCAAGCGGCCGCTCTTCGAGCAGCTGGACCAGATGTGCGGCGCCGGGACCGTCCTCGCGACCAACACGTCCTCGCTGTCGGTGACCGAGCTGGCCCGCGGCCTGGCGCACCCCGTCGTCGGCATGCACTTCTTCAACCCGGCGCCGGTGATGAAGCTGGTCGAGGTGATCGCCGGTGCGGCGACCCCGCCGGAGGTGGTCGCGCAGGTGACCGAGCTGGCGACCCGGCTGGGCAAGACCCCGGTCCAGGTCCAGGAGGGCGCCGGGTTCGTGGTGAACCGGATCCTGATCCCGCTGGTCAACGAAGGCGCCGAGCTGTTGGCCGCGGGCACCGCCTCGGCGGAGGACATCGACACCGCGATGAAGCTCGGCGCCAACCACCCGATGGGTCCGCTCGAGCTGGGCGACCTGATCGGTCTGGACGTGGTGCTCGCGGTGATGGAGGTGCTGCAGGCCGAGACCGGTGACCCGAAGTACCGGCCGGCGCCGCTGCTGCGCAAGTACGTGCGGGCCGGATGGCTCGGCCGGAAGACCGGCCGGGGGTTCCACACGTACTGATCCGGTCGGTGGGCCGGGTCCGGACGCGGCCCGTCGCGCGGGCTCTGCGTCCAGCCGACGCCCAGCCAACCCCCAGGTCGGGGGAGGAGACTGGGCCTGTCGGCGGTCCGAGGAGGCAACCGTGGTCGCAACGTTGACGGTGTCCCACCGCGCGGTCGGAGCGGAGGTGCGTCGAGGCCCCTACGAGATCGAGCTCGACGGTCGACCTGCCGGGACGGTCGAGCTCAACCAGACGTTCGAGACGAACCTCGACCCCGGACGCCACACCCTTCAGGTCCGCAACGGGCGCAACTCGAGCGCGACGAAGACCTTCGAGATCGGGAACGACGAGGTCGCCGCCTTCCGGTGCACCGGCAAGAGGTTCCTGCCGCTGTTCCTCGCATCCTTCGTCATCCCCGGCCTCGCGCTCGTCCTGGTCCGCGACTAGGGGTGCGACGGTGTCGAGGAACGCCTACCTCCGGCTCGGCATCATCCTCACCGTCACGGGGGTGATCGCGCTGATCCACCGGTTCGCCGTGACCACCACCAGGCTGCCGCCCGGCGTCGAGCTGGCCGTTGCGATCGTGCTGATCGTGGTCGGCCTGCCGCTCCTCGTCCGTGGCACCCGCCGGAGAGGACGCCCGAGCGACTCAGACCGGGGAGGACGATGAGCCCGGTCCGGATGACCAGCGAGGAGTTCGAGGGGCTGGTCACCGACGCGCTCGACGCGTTGCCGGAGTGGACGACGCCCCTCCTCGACGAGATCGCCGTGCTCGTGCGGGACGAACCCGAGCCGGGCACCACGCGTCCCGGGGTCACGCTCCTCGGCCAGTACCGGGGGATCCCCGCGACCGCCCACGGCGGACGGGTTCCCGGATCGATCCCGGACACGATCACCCTCTTCCGACTGCCCATCCTGGCCGCCTGCCGATCCCGCGAGGAGGTGCCCGCCCGGGTGCTCACGGTGCTCGGCCACGAGGTCGGGCATGCGATGGGGATCTCCGAGCGTGAGCTGCGGGAGCTCGGCTGGTTCTAGGCGTCCTCGACGTCAGTCGTTCCTCCGATCTTCACCTGCGGCGACGGCCTGCGTGCCAGAGTTGCCGTGTCGGCCCGTGGGCCGGCCCGCTGCGGTCTCATCGGCGAGGCAGCAGCGCCCGTTGACAGGGGCGCGTATGAGGTTCATGCCCAGTGGTCTTGGGCGCGACACGGTCGTGTCGGGCGCCGTCGCGGGGTTCGCAACGGGGTTGTTCTCGATCCCCGAAGGAATGGCGTACGCACAGCTCGCCGGGGTGAACCCGCTCTACGGCCTGTACTCCGGGCTCGTCGCCACGCTCGTGGCCGCGTTGGCCACCGGGACCGTCCTGATGATCTCGACGCTGACCAGCGCGATCGCCCTGTCGACCGGGAGCGTCCTGGTCGTCGCCGGCATCGCCAACGACGCGATGCCCGGGGCGTTGTTCACCGTGACCCTGCTGTCGGGTGTCTTCATGCTCGTCCTCGGGCTCCTCAAGCTCGGCAGCCTGGTCAGCTTCGTGTCGAACTCGGTGATGACCGGCTTCGTCGCGGCGGCGTCGTTGCTGATCCTGATCGGCGAGCTCGGCGACTTCTCCGGCTACGACCCGCAGGGCTCGAACAAGCTCAGCCAGCTCTGGGACTGGTTCGCACACATCGGGTCGTGGGATCCGGCGACCACGGGCGTGGCCCTGGCGACCGTCGCGCTGGTGGTCGCGGGCAAGGCGTTCCGGCCGACGGAGAAGCTCGCGCCGGTGATCGCGCTGGTGATCATGACCGTCGCCGTGCCACTCCTGGGCCTCGCCTCGGTCGCGACGGTCGGCGACATCGCGAGCATCCCGAACGGCCTGCCGACCCCGGACCTCCCGGACCTGTCGTCGATCCCCGTGCTGGTGCTCGGCTCGGTCTCCGTGGCGCTCGTGGCGCTGGTCCAGGGCGCGGGGATCAGCACCGCCTACCCGAACCCGGACGGCTCGAAGGCCTCGGCGAGCAGGGACTTCGTCGGCCAGGGGTTGGGGAACGTCGCGGGTGCGTTCTTCCAGTCGATGGCGACCGGAGGGTCGCTGTCACGCACCGGCATCTCGGTCAGCGGAGGCTCGCAGTCACGGTGGGGCGGGGTGTTCTCCGCGGCCTGGCTGGGCCTGCTTGTGCTGCTGTTCGGCAGCGTGGCCGAGACCGTGCCGCTCGCGGTGATCGCGGGCCTGCTGTTCGTCATCGCGGTCGAGCTCGTCGTCGGCAGGCTGGCCAACGCCCGGCTGTCCGCCGTCGGTTCGCCCTGGTCGTTCGCCGCGATGCTGCTGACGTTCGGCTCGGCGATGTTCATCCCGCTGCAGTGGACGATCTTCCTCGGCGCCGGGCTGTCCATCCTGGTCTTCGTCGGTGGATCCGCCCGCGCGGGGAAGGTGAACGAGCTCGTGCGCGACGGCGGCTACTGGACCGAGCGGCCCGGGCGGGTGCAGCTGGACCCGGCCGAGGTCACCGTGGTCGGGCTGCGGGACTGGCAGTTCTTCGCCGAGATCCCACGCCTCGCCGAGGCCCTGCCAAGGCCGGAGTCGGCGAGCGGGGCTGTCCTCGTCCTGCGGATCAGGGACGTCGACGACGTCAGGAGCACCGGCCTGCGGTTCCTCGACCAGTACTGCACCCGCCTGACCGCCGAGGGCAACACGCTCGTCCTGGCCGGGGTCGCGCCACTGGTTGCCGAGAAGCTCGCACGAAGCGGCCTCGACCGGAAGATCGGCGAGCAGCACATCTTCCTCGCGAAGGACGGCATCACCGCGTCCCTCGACGAGGCGTACGACCACGCCCGCCGCATCGCGGGCGGCGACCGACCGGAACCCGGCACGGCCAGTTCATCTCCTGAGTGAAAGGAACCTGGGATGGCCACGCAGAAGGACCCCACCGCGATCGTCATCGGGCAGCAGCGGGCACTCGCCGAGCGCTGGCCGTTCGACGACACCCAGGACTTCGCCGACGCCGAACGCGGCTTCATCGCCAAGCTCGAGCCGGGGGTGGTCCGTGCCGACGACGGACGGGTCGTGTGGGACAACGACTCGTACGCCTTCATCAGCGGTGAGGCGCCGGGCTCGGTGAACCCGAGCCTGTGGCGCCAGTCGTCGCTCGTCACCAAGCAGGGCCTGTTCGAGGTCACGGAGGGCATCTACCAGGTGCGTGGCCTGGACCTGTCGAACATCACGTTCGTCGAGGGGGACAGTGGGGTTGTCGTCATCGACCCGCTCATCTCGACCGAGTGCGCGGCGGCCGCGCTGGCCCTGTACCGGGAGCACCGAGGCGACCGTCCGGTCACCGGGGTGATCTACACCCACTCCCACGCCGACCACTTCGGCGGGGTCAAGGGCGTGACCACGCAGGCCGACGTCGACGCCGGCCGGGTCGCGGTGCTCGCCCCGGAGGGCTTCGTCCACCATGCGATCGCCGAGAACGTCTACGCGGGCACGGCCATGTCGCGGCGCGCCGGCTACATGTACGGGGCTGCGCTCGACCGCGGGCCGCGGGGTGCCGTGGGCGCGGGACTCGGCCAGACGACCTCCACGGGCACCATCACGTTGATCGTGCCCACGGTGGACATCACGAGCACCGGCCAGGTGGAGGTCGTCGACGGTCTGGAGATCGAGTTCCAGATGGCTCCCGGGACCGAGGCCCCCGCCGAGATGCACTTCTACTTCCCGCGCTACCGGGCGCTGTGCATGGCCGAGAACGCCACCCACAACCTGCACAACCTGCTGACCCTGCGCGGTGCCCTGGTCCGTGACCCGAACGTCTGGTCGAAGTACCTCACGGAGGCCATCGACCTCTTCTCGGCACGATCCGACGTGGCGTTCGCCTCGCACCACTGGCCGACCTGGGGTGGCGACCGGATCCTGACCTTCCTCGAGACGCAGCGAGACCTCTACGCCTACCTGCACGACCAGACCTTGCGCATGCTGAACCAGGGGCTGACCGGACCTGAGATCGCCGAGGCGATGACCTTGCCGCCGGCGCTGGAGAAGGCCTGGAGCACGCACGGCTACTACGGCTCGGTGAGCCACAACGTGAAGGCCATCTACCAGCGCTACCTGGGCTGGTTCGACGGGAACCCGGCTCACCTGTGGCAGCACCCGCCCGTGGAGCAGGCCATCCGGTACGTCGAGTTCATGGGTGGGGCTGACGCCGTGGTCGCCAAGGCCCGAGGGTCGTTCGACGCCGGGGACTACCGCTGGGTCGCCGAGGTGCTCGGCCACGTCGTGTTCGCCGAGCCCGGCCACGCCGCCGCCCGTGAGCTCCTCGCGGACACGTACGAGCAGCTCGGCTACGGGTCCGAGAACGGCACCTGGCGGAACTTCTACCTCTCCGGGGCGACGGAGCTGCGCGAGGGTTCCTTCGGCACGCCGATCGCGACGTCGGCGGCCGACATGATCGCCCAGCTCACGCCGGAGATGCTCTTCGACGCCCTCGCGATCCAGGTCGACGGCCCGCGAGCGTGGGACGACCACCTGACGATCGACGTCGCCTTCACCGATGACGGCGCGCGCTACCGCGTCACCCTCGCCAACGGGGTCCTGACCCATCGGCGCGTCGCGGAGAGCGAGGGTGCGGACGCGACGCTCACCCTGCCGCACCACGCCCAGCTCGCCGCGCTCGCAGGCGGCGGCCTCAGCCCGGAGGCGATGGCCCAGGCCGGTATCGAGCTGGCCGGGGACGCGTCGGCGCTCGGGCGGCTGATGGCGGTCCTGGATCCCGGGGACCCGGACTTCGCGATCGTCACCCCCGAGAAGGAGTAGCCCGCCAGCTCCCGGCCGACCGTCCGCCGGTCGGCCGGGATCGGTGGCCATGACCGAGAAGGAACGGTCCTGGGCCTGATGTGCAGCGCGCCGGCGACGCCCTTGTTCGGCAGACCCTGGGCGGGGAGATCGAGCACGGCGCCTTCGCGGTGGCCGAGTGGGGGTGCGGCCCGTGGGGATCCGGGCGATCCCGGGACCGATGGGCTCTGGCCGGGTACCGTTCGCCTCAGCCGTTGCCCCTCTTGGAGGACGTGTGAGCCCAGTCGTCCATGGCCCCCCGCGGGCCCGACCGTCATGGGACCAGTGGGGCCTGACGATCGCGACCGCGGTCTCCACCCGCGCCGACTGCACCCGCCGGCTGGTGGGGGCCGTGATGATGTCCCCGGACCACCGGGTCCTCGGCACCGGGTACAACGGCTACCCCCCGGGGCAGCCCGGCTGCCTGACCGATGGCGCGTGCCCCCGCGGGCGGCTCACCTACGACGAGCACCCGACCGGGACCGACTACGTCGGCACCGACACGGGTCGGTGTGAGGCGATCCACGCCGAGGAGAACGTGGTCATGGAAGTAGCCCGGGAGAAGCGTGCCGGTGCGACCGTCTACTGCACCGACGAGCCGTGCTTCAACTGTTTCCGGGTCCTGGCCGGGTCCGGTGTGGCACGGGTCGTGTGGCCGGACGGGGAACGCTCGTTCGGCTGACCCCACCACGCCTGCCTGCCCGGCGGCGTGCCGTCACGGGCCGCGACATGCAGCCTGACGCTTGGGACCTCAGACTGTGCGGCATGCACTCGCGAGCCTCCCAGGAGCCGATCAGCGCCGGTCTTCGGCTGTCCGACGTCGCCCAGTACGCGGGTGGCGTGTCCTCCGACGCCCACCACGCAGCCCTTCGGACCACGGTGAAGCTGCTCGGCCGGCTCCTCGGCGAAGCGCTCATCCGGCACGAGGGAGAAGACCTGCTGGACCTGGTCGAACGCGTGCGCGGCCTGGCGCGCGAGGGCCGGGACGAAGAGCTGCACGACGTCCTGTCCGACGTCGACGACGCAACAGCGGTGCGACTGGCGCGCGCGTTCACCGCCTACTTCCAGCTGGCCAACATCGCCGAGCAGCTCTACCGGTGGCGTGAGCTCGCTGCGGGGGCCGAGGGGCCGCTGGCGACGACCGCAGGCCGGATCGGCACCGCCGTCGCCACGGGGGACCTGGCTGAGGACCTCGTGGACGAGGTCCTCGCCAGGCTGGAGTACCGGCCGGTCTTCACCGCTCACCCGACGGAGGCCAGCCGCCGCTCGGTGCTCGAGCTGCTCCGCAAGATCGCCGACGTGGTTGCCGCACTCGGCGACCCGGTGCGTTCGCCGGCGGACACCCCGCGGCTCGAACGGCGGCTCGCAGAGCTGGTGGACCTGCTGTGGCAGACCGATGAGCTCCGGGTGGTCCGACCCGAGCCGCAGGACGAGGCGAGGACGGCGATCTACTACCTGGAGTCGCTCGCCGCCCACGTCGTCCCGGACCTTCTGCAGGAGCTCGACCGCACGTTGGCCTCCGTGGGCGTCGAGCTGCCGGTCGACGCCCGCCCGCTGCGGTTCGGGAGCTGGGCGGGCGGCGACCGCGACGGCAACCCGTTCGTCACGCCCCAGGTCACTCTCACCGTGCTCGGTCTGCTGCACGACCACGGCCTCAGGACCCTGATCGCAGCGGCGGACGACCTGCTCACCGAGATGAGCGCCTCGACCCGCGTGGTCTCGGTCAGCGAGGACCTGCTGGCCAGCCTCGAGGCGGATGCTGCGGCGCTGCCGAACACGCACGCGCTGGTTCGTCGACTGGACGCCGAGGAGCCGTACCGCCAGAAGCTGTCCTACGTGCGCGTGCGGCTGCAGCGCACCCGCGAGCGGATCGCCAACGGCACCGCGCACGAGCCCGGCCGGGACTACCTGAGGCTGGACGGGCTGCTCGCCGACCTCGTCCTGGTGCGCGACTCGATGATCGCCGGCGGAGACCAGCTCACGGCCGACGGCGCGATCCTCCGGATGATCCGCACCGCCACGGCGATCGGCTTCGGTCTGGCGACGCTGGACATCCGTGAGCACAGCCAGCGGCACCACGACGCGCTGGGCGTCCTCTACGACCGGCTGGGCGAGCTCGACACCCCCTACGCCGACCTCGAACGCGCCGACCGGGTCGCTCTGCTGCGCGCCGAGCTCGCGTCCCGGCGTCCGCTGCTCGGTGGCGCCCGCGTCGAGCTGCCCGGGGCGGCGACGGCGAGCCTGGAGCTGTTCGCCGCGATCCGTGAGGCGCTCGACCGGTTCGGCGAGGAGGTGATCGAGACCTACATCGTGTCCATGACCCACGACGTGGACGACATCTTCGCCGTGGTCGTGCTCGCCCGCGAGGCCGGCCTGCTCGACCTCGGTACCGAGGAGCGACCCGCGACGGCGCGGATCGGCTTCGCGCCGCTGTTCGAGACCGTGGCCGATCTGGAGAGTGGCGCCGAGTTCATGGACGCGATGCTCTCGGAGCCGGCGTACCGGCGGCTGGTGGCTGCCCGCGGGAACGTGCAGGAGATCATGCTGGGCTACTCCGACTCCTCGAAGGATGCCGGCATCGCCGCCTCGCAGTGGCAGATCCATCGCGCGCAACGGGCGCTGCGGGACGTCGCCGCCCGGCACGGGGTCATGCTGCGGCTCTTCCACGGCCGGGGCGGGTCCGTCGGGCGCGGCGGCGGTCCGACCGGCGAGGCGATCATGGCCCAGCCGAACGGCAGCCTGGACGGGCCGATCAAGATCACCGAGCAGGGCGAGGTGATCTCCGACAAGTACACGCTGCCGGGTCTGGGGCGCTGGAACCTCGAGAACGCGCTCGCAGCGACGCTGGAGGCGTCGGTGCTGCACCGCCGGCCGGCGCTCGCGCCGCAGGTGCTCGCCGGCTGGGACGAGACCATGGACCTGGTGGCCGCGGCGGGCAAGTCGGCCTACCGCGAGCTGGTCGGCGACCCGGCCCTCGTGCAGTTCTTCGTCTCCGCCACGCCGGTGGAGGAGCTGGGCAAGATGAACATCGGCTCACGGCCCTCGAAGCGCCCGGGCGGCGACGGGGACCTGAGCGACCTGCGCGCCATCCCCTGGGTCTTCGGCTGGACGCAGGCGCGGATCATCCTGCCCGGCTGGTACGGCGTCGGGTCGGGCCTCGCGGCGGCGCGCGAGGCGGGCTGGGGCGACACGCTGGCCGAGATGTACGGCACCTGGCCGTTCTTCCGGACCTTCGTGTCCAACGTGCAGATGACGCTGACCAAGACCGACCTCGACCTCGCCGACCGCTACGTGCGCGAGCTGGTGCCCGCGGACGCCGCGCCGCTCTTCGAGCGGATCCGCACCGAGCACGCCCGCACGGTGGCCGAGGTGCTCGCGGTCACC
The DNA here is from genome assembly GCF_025717005.1 of Actinotalea endophytica. Taxonomy (GTDB): domain Bacteria; phylum Actinomycetota; class Actinomycetes; order Actinomycetales; family Cellulomonadaceae; genus Actinotalea. Next base: position 232,939 of record NZ_JAOVZU010000005.1, on the reverse strand, counting down.
GGCCAGAACGAGCTGCTGGAGTCGGCGCCGCTGCTGCGTCACACGCTCGCGATCCGGGAGGACTACCTGCTGCCGTTGCACGCCCTGCAGGTCTCGTTGCTCGGGCGCTCGCGCGCCCAGCAGGAGGAAGCCGCGCCGGACAGCGACCTGCAGCGCGCGTTGCTGCTCACCATCAACGGGATCGCGGCCGGTCTGCGCAACACCGGCTGACGGGGCGCGTGGGACGAAAGCACCCGGGCACAGCCGAACCTCGGCGGCGGCGGTGGGCACCACGGTGGTCCGACGGTGTGCTGTGCGCGGGCAGGCGAGGGCAGCAGCGACTCAGGTCACGCTCGCGAGCGCCAGGACGCCGACGCCGAGCGCGGCCAGCGCGCCGAGCACGACCCCTACGGCGGCCGGGGCGGAGCGTGGTGACCGTCCCGACTCGTACTGCCGCAGTCCGATGGCGCCGAGGGCCATCGCGGCGATCGACGCGGCCAGGGCGATGAAGTCCCCGATGCCGGGGACGAAGAGGCCGAGTACGGCCGTGATCCCCGCCGCCAGAGCGTGATCTCCGGAGCGTCCACCCGCAGGTGCCATTCCCGTTGCCAGGTGAGTCCCCCTTCGGGTTGCGCGGATGCCGTTCGACGATGGTGCGGGCTCGAGGCGCCCGTCGCCACCCCGGGACCGGGTTGGCCCCGCGGGGACCAGGTCAGGTCCCCGAGCAACGCCCAGCGCCCACCATGCCGGCGAGACCGGCGATGCCGGCTGGCCCGCAGCCCTCCACCGGACGTCCGCGGTGTGTCAGTCGGTCACGACGGGATCGAGCCCGACCCGCACCAGGGTGTGGCCGGCTCGGAGCAGGGCCTCGGACACGCCCCACCCGGTGGCTCCGTCGCCGGCCACCATCGCCCCGTCGCGAAGCATGATCAGTGCGACGGCGACCGCCTGCGGCTCGCGGACCCCGAGCTCGGCCAACAGCTCGGCCGCGGTGTCCCGGAGCCACGCGCGGTGCAGGCCGACGGCCGACCGGACCGCGTTGCTGAGGTCGGGGTACTCGGCGGTCGCGTTGACGAACGGGCAGCCGCGGAAGCTGGGGCTGCTGACCTCGGCGATCAGCGCCCGGGCGTAGGCGAGGAGGACCCGTCCGGGTTCGTCGGGGTACTGCGCGCGCCACTGGGAGACGGCCGCGCGCTCGCCCTCGACGATCGCCAGGAGGTAGGAGGTGACCAGGTGGTCCTTGGTGGGGAAGTGGCGGTAGAAGGTGGCCTTGGTGACCTCAGCTGCCTCGATGATCACGTCGGCGCTGACCGCGCGGATGCCCTGGCCGTAGAACAGGGGCGTGGCGACGTCGAGGATGCGCCGGGCGACGGGTGACTGCCCTCCGTCGCGCGCCGGCCGACCGACGACGAACGTCGGTGCCTCGTCGACGGCCTGGTCGGGCCGGGCCATCTGTTCCCTCCTCCGTCGAGTGTCGCCACCGTACCGGTGCCCGATCGTACGCATGCCTTTGGTCCCACGGTAGACAGACGAGTCCGTCTACCGTTCGCAGCGGACCATCACTGCGACCACGAGGGACTCACCGATGTCGACCTTCCAGCACGTCCTCAGCCCGGCCGTCGTCGGCGGGCTCGAGCTCAAGAACCGCGTGATCATGCCGCCGATGGGCACCGCGATGTCCACGCCGGAGGGCTTCTTCTCCGAGCGCCAGGCCGCGTACTACGCAGAGCGCGCCCGTGGCGGTGTCGCCCTCGTCGTGACGGAGCTCACCAGCACCTGCACGACCTACGAGAACATGGGTGGGCTCGCGCGGATGGACGCCGACGAGTGCATCCCGGGTCTCGCCCAGGTCGCCGACGCCGTTCACGCCGTCGGCGGGCTGCTGGCGGTCCAGCTCACCCCGGGGCAGGGCCGGAACAACCCGGCCTTCACGCCGGAGACCCCGCCCGTCTCGGCGTCGGACAACCCGAGCTACTGGAACCCCGCCGTGCTGTGCCGGCCGCTGGAGACGGAGGAGGTTCGCGCGATCGTCCGCAGCGTCGGCGAGGCCGCAGCGCGGTGCGCGGCCGCCGGCGCCGACTGGATCGACGTGCACGGGCACACCGGATACCTGCTCGACCAGTTCCTCGGGCGGCAGTGGAACCGCCGGACGGACGAGTACGGCGGTTCGGTGGAGAACCGCACCCGCTTCGCCACCGAGATCATCCAGGCGGTCAAGGCCGCGGCCCCCGGCCTCCCGGTGAGCTTCCGCCTGTCGGTGCTCAACCACGTGTCCGGCGGACGCGACGTGGCCGAGGCCCAGCAGATCGCGCTGCTCCTGCAGGAGGCCGGGCTCGACCTGCTGATGGCGGACGACGGCTCGTACGACGCCATGGACTGGGTCTTCCCGCCGTACTACCTCGGCGACGACTGCATGGTCCCGTCCGCCCGCGCCATGAAGGAGGTCCTCTCGATCCCGGTCATGGCGGTGGGCAACCTCACCCCCGAGTCGGCCGAGGCCGTCCTCGCAGCGGGTGACGCCGACTTCGTGGGCGTCGGGCGCGGGCACATCGCCGACCCCGCCTGGGTGGGCAAGCTCGCGTCCGGCAGCCGCGCCGACATCCGGCCGTGCATCCGCTGCAACCAGATGTGCATCGGGAACGTGTTCGCCGGCGGGAGCCTGGGGTGCGCCGTCAACCCCGAGGCTGGCAACGAGCTGACCCTGTCGATCGAGCGGGCCCCGGCGAGCAAGCGCGTGGTCGTCGTCGGTGCCGGCCCGGCCGGGCTCGAGGCGGCGCGAGTCGCCGGGCTCCGCGGGCACACGGTCGACGTGTACGAGCAGGCGGACCACATCGGGGGAGTCCTCTGGCCGGCCGCGAGCCCGGACTTCAAGCGGGAGCTGCGGGGGATGGTCGGCTGGTGGGAGGGGCAGCTCGCCGGCCTTCCCGTGACCGTGCACACCGGTACCCGGATCGACGCCTCGTCGCCCGAGCTCGACGGCGCCGACGACATCGTCGTCGCGACCGGCTCGCTCCCGCTGGAGCCCCGCATCCCGGGCATCGACGGGCCGAACGTCGTCGACGTCCTGGCGGCGCACCAGGGTGCGACCCTGGGCCATCGGGTCGTCGTCGCGGGCGGCGGCCTCTCGGGTGCCGACCTGGCCCTGGAGCTGGCGCACGACGGCCACGACGTGACCCTCGTGGAGATGGCTGACGACATCGCCCAGGACATGCTCTTCCTCAATCGGCTCCCGCTGCTCCGCCAGCTCGCCGAGGCGGACGTGCGGCTCCTCACGCAGCACAAGGTCACAGCGGTCGACGCCTCCGGGGTGACCGTCGTGGGGCCCGACGGTCCGGTTGCGGTCGAGGCGGACACGGTCGTCGCGGCGTTCGGCGTGCGCCCGGCGACGAGCCTGGTCGATGCCCTGGCCGGACGATCCGGCGTGCACCCGGTCGGCGACTGCGTCACGCCCGCCAAGGTGGGGGAGGCAGTGAACGCGGGCTACCGCGTCGCCGTCGACCTCTAGTTGCGGGGGCGCCCTCGGCCACCGAGGGCGAACAACGGCGACCGGGTGAGGCCTCCGACTGGGTGCGAGTCGCGCCCGTCGGAGGCCTCGCTCGGATCGCGTGCCGGGTGACATGCCCGGGCCACGCGTCGCGATTGAGCAAGTCGAGGTGCTCGGCGACGACCTCGCGCACCGTGCGGCCGCCCTGCCGGATCGCGTTCGCCATTTCGACGGCCAGCGACAGCCGTTGCCCGTTCGCATCCGGCAGCTTCACGGTTTGCTCCGCTTGGCGCCGGTCGTCGAACGTCATCGCCTGCCGGCCGGGCTGCATGGGGTCGCGCCGGACCACCCGGTGGGCAGTCGTACCGTCCCCGCGGAGGCCCTTCTCGATGCTCGTCACCCCGTCATCGGGCCGCATCTGTCCCCAGGTGAGGACAATCGCTGCGGTTCCACAGGTCAAGTCGGTGCCCCGAGTGGGATTCGAACCCACACTGGATCGGGTTTGAGCCGAACGCCTCTGCCAGTTGGGCTATCGGGGCAACCTGTCCGACCTCCGTCCCGACGTCGCGGGGCGACGCGGCTCGGCGGCCGCGGGCCCCTGACGGGGAACGTTGGTCGGACCGGTCTAGGCTAGCGCCCGTGACGACGAAGGAACCCGCAGCCAAGAAGCCGGCCGCCAAGACCCCGGCCAAGACCCCCGCCGAGGCGAAGGCCACCGAGCCGGACACGGCCACCGAGCCCGAGACCGTGGCGCCCGTGGAGCTGCCGACGGCGGCCGACGTCGAGCCGGAGCCCGCTCCCGCGCCCGGCACCAAGCGTCGCGCAGTCGTGGCCGAGGACGAGGCCCTGATCCGGATGGACGTCGTCGAGACGCTCCGCGAGGCGGGCTTCGACGTCGTCGGTGAGGCGGCGAACGGCGAGGAGGCCGTCGCCCTGGCCACGGACCTTCGCCCGGACGTCGTCGTGATGGACGTCAAGATGCCGGTGATGGACGGCATCACGGCCGCGGAGCGGATCGCCAAGGAGCACGCCGCGCCGGTGGTGCTGCTGACCGCCTTCTCGCAGGCCGAGCTGGTCGAGCGGGCACGTGACGCGGGCGCGATGGCGTACGTGATCAAGCCGTTCACGCCCGCTGACCTCCTGCCGGCCGTGGAGATCGCGATCTCCCGGTACCGCCAGATCCTCGCCCTCGAGGACGAGATCGCGGACCTGGGGGAGCGGTTCGAGACCCGCAAGCGGGTCGACCGCGCCAAGGGTCTGCTCATGACGAAGATGGGCCTGTCGGAGCCGGAGGCGTTCCGCTGGATCCAGAAGACCTCGATGGACCGTCGCCTGACGATGCGCGAGGTCGCCGACGCCGTCATCGACCAGGTCGGCGGGGCCTGACCCGCACCTCATCGCAGTACTCCTCCGGGGCCGTGGATTATCCACGGCCCCGGAGTGCGTGAGAGTCCGGTGAAAACCGGATCACGAAACGACAACTTCCTCATTGTGATACACCGCATGTCACACTCCGGACACATGCGGGGTCTAGCGTGCGCTGCACGACAACCCCGGGCGGCGACGTCCCGGGACCCGTGATCACCAGAGGGGTGCCACGTATGAAGACCACGACCACGGTGCGCGCCGCGGCCCTGTTGGGTGCCGCAGCGCTCGCTCTGACCGCCTGCTCGAGCAGCGGCGGCTCCGACGGCGAGAGCAGCAGCTCGGACAGCAGCGGCGGCGGTACCGCCTCGCCGCTCGTCATCGGCTCGTTGCTCCCGCAGACGGGTTCGCTCGCCTTCCTCGGCCCGCCCGAGATCGCGGGTGTCGACCTGGCCATCCAGGAGATCAACGACGCCGGTGGTGTGCTCGGTAGCGAGGTCACCCACGAGGCCGCGGACTCCTCCGACGCCGACCACGCCGATGTCGCCCCCCAGTCGTGGTCCGACCTGCAGTCGAAGGGTGTCTCGGCGGTCATCGGCGCCGCGTCGTCCTCGGTCACCAAGCTGGTCGTCGACGACATCACCAACGCCAAGGTCGTCATGGTCTCCCCGGCCAACACGGCGACCTCGCTGTCCGGCTACAGCCCGTTCTACTTCCGCACCGCGCCGCCGGACACCGTCCAGGGCTCGGCGCTCGGCAACCTGATCGTTGCTGACGGCGTGTCCGACCTGGGCATCCTGGTCTTCAACGAGGAGTACGGCACGTCTCTGCGTGACGTCATCTCCTCGACGGTCGAGAGCCAGGGCGGCACGATCACCTACGGCAAGGCGGGCGAGGAGTTCGACCCGACCGCTCAGTCGTTCGCGGACGCCGTGACGAGCATCCTCGCCACGAACCCCCAGGCGATCGCGCTCATCGCGTTCGACCAGACCAAGTCGATCGTCCCCGAGCTCGTCGCGCAGGGCTTCACCGGCCGCCTGTACATGGTCGACGGCAACACCGCCGACTACTCGGCCGACTTCGACGCCGGCACGCTTGCCGCGTGGAACACGCAGGGCACCATCCCGGGTGCGTACCCGGATGACGCCTTCAAGGAGCGCCTGCTGGGTGTGAACCCGGACCTCGAGGACTACTCCTACGCGGCCGAGTCCTACGACGCGACCATCCTCGTGGCCCTGGCGGCCGTGGCGGGCGGCGCGACCGACGGTGAGACCATCCAGGCCAACATGGCTGCGGTCTCCGGTGCGGACGGTGGCACCGAGTGCACCGGCTTCTCCGAGTGCGCCGACCTGCTTGCCAGCGGCGAGGCGATCAACTACCAGCCGGTCTCCGGCGCCGGTCCGTTCAACGCGGACAACGACCCGTCGTCGGCCTTCATCGGCATCTACCAGTACAACGACGACAACACCTACACCTGGGTGAAGGCGGTCGAGGGCGAGGCCTGAGCCTCACTCTGACGAACGAGGCCCCGTCGGCTCCGGCCGGCGGGGCCTCGTCGTGCCTGCGGTCCGCCGCGCCCCGCTCGACAACGTTCGCTTCCGCCGATCCGTGTATCGTTCTTCGATAACATCGACTAGCGATATGGGGGCGGTCGTGATGTCACGTCGGAAGCGCGGACCTTGGGCGACCCGACTCGGGGTGGGGCTGGCGTCGATCGTCGGCAGCTTCGCGGTGGTCGCGAACCTGGCAACTGCGGTCGCGGTGCTGACCGGGCGATTCCTGATCGTCTCGGGCGGCGCGGACCCAGGCCTGACCCTGGAGCAGCTGCCGCAGCTGATCCAAGCCGACGAGCGGCCGGGTCACACCTTCACGGTGGCTGACCTCGCGCCTCAGCTGCGAGTGCTTTGTGCAGGACCATCGATCGTGGCGGCCGCGACGATCCTGGCCGCCGTCCTCCTACTCATCCGAGCGCTCGACGAGATCGCGGCCGGCCGCGCCTTCGAACCGCCGTCACGACGCCTCCTCGGCTGGCTCAGCGCCGTCCTGATCGGCGGGGGGATCCTCCAAGGCCTCCTCGACACCGCCGCCATCGCCGCACTCGTCGCCTCGGTGGACTACGAGGCGATCGAGGGTCTCGGGACGAACGTGCCGAGGTGGCCCTGGACGCTCATCGTGGTCGGCGTCGTGGTCTCCGCGCTCAGCCTGGCGTTCGCTGAGGGAGCGCGGCTGAAGGAGGACGTGGCCGGTGTCGTCTGAACCGCCAGGCAGCGCCGAGGACGGCCGTCCGAACCGGGTGCGCTGTCGCCTCGACGCGGTGCTCCAGGCGCGCGGCATGACCCTGACCGAGCTCTCCGCGATCACCGGGCTGACGATGGCCAACCTGTCGATCCTCAAGACCAACAAGGCGCGCGCCGTCCGCTTCACCACGCTCACCGCGCTGTGCGACGCCCTGGACACGACACCGGGTGAGCTGTTCGACGTGGCCGCCGAGAGCCAGCCGCCCGACCGCCCCTGAGCGGCTACGCGTCAGGCGTGCTTCGGCCCCTGGCCCTTCCGCTCCGCATCGGCCGCCTCGACGTCCGTCGCGAGCGTGCCGAGGTAGAGCTCGATGACCTTCGGGTCGTTCATCAGCTCGCGCCCGGGGCCCGAGTAGGCGTTCGCACCCTGGTCGAGCACGTACGCACGGTCGCAGATCTGCAGAGCACGGCGGGCGTTCTGCTCGACGATGACGATCGACACACCGGCCTTGTTGATCTTCCGGGTACGGATGAACGTCTCGTCCTGGCGCACGGGGGACAGGCCCGCGGACGGCTCGTCGAGCAGCAGAACCTTGGGGTCCATCATCAGCGCGCGTGCCATGGCGACCATCTGCCGCTCACCACCGGACAGCGAGCCGGCACGCTGCTTGCGGCGGTCGCCCAGGGTCGGGAACAGGTCGACGATCCGCTCGAACCGCTCGCCGAACCGCTTGGCGTCCTGGAAGATCCCCATCTGCATGTTCTCCTCGATGGTCAGCGAGGGGAACACGTTGTTGGTCTGCGGCACGAAGCCCACACCGCGGTGGACGAGCTTGTCCGCGCGCAGGTTGGTGATCTCGTCGCCGCGCAGCGTGACCTTCCCGGCGCGGATCGGCACCAGGCCGAACAGCGCCTTGAGCAGCGTCGACTTCCCGGCGCCGTTCGGGCCGATGATGCCGACGAGCTCACCGGGGTGCAGCACGAGGTTGCAGCCGTTGAGGATGTCGACGCCCGGCAGGTAGCCGGCGTACAGGTCGTCGGCCGCGAGGAGCGGCTCGCCCTCGGGCGCGCCCTTGTGGACCTGGGTCTCCGCAGTCGTGGTCATTCGCCGTCCTCCGCCCGGGAGTGCTCCTCGGCCTCGGCCTCTTCCTCGAGCTGGTCGATCACGTCGTCGTCCAGCAGCGAGTCGTCACCGAGATCGGTGTCGTGGTGTGCGCCGAGGTAGGCGTCCACGACGGCCTGGTCCTGCATGATCGTCGTCGGCGGGCCCTCGGCCACCACGCGACCCTCCGCCATGACGACGACCCAGTCGGAGATGTGCCGCACCATGTGCATGTCGTGCTCGACGAAGAGCACGGTCATGCCCTCGTCCCGCAGGCCCTCGATGTGCCCGAGGAGCGACTGGGTCAGCGCCGGGTTCACGCCGGCCATCGGCTCGTCGAGCATCACCGTCGTCGGGTTGGTCATCAGCGCGCGCGCCATCTCGAGGAGCTTGCGCTGGCCGCCCGAAAGGCTGCCGGCGAAGTCGTCCTTCTTGGTGTCGAGCTTGAACCGGGCGAGCAGCTCGAGCGCCTGCTCGGTGATGTCGTCCTCGCGGCCCTTCCAGGCCGGCGGGAACAGGCTGGTGAGCATGTTCTCGCCCGGCTGCCCGGTCGCGCCGAGCCGCATGTTCTCCAGGACCGTCATCCGGGAGAGGGCCTTGGTGAGCTGGAACGTGCGCACCATGCCCGACCGGGCGACCTTCGCCGCCGACATCCGGGACAGCGGTGTGCCCTCGAACGACCACTCGCCGCTGTTCGGCCGGTCGAAGCCGGTGAGCAGGTTGAACAGCGTGGTCTTGCCGGCACCGTTCGGGCCGATCAGGGCGGTGATCGCGCCGCGCTGGATCTCCAGGTGGTGCACGTCGACCGCGGTCATGCCGCCGAAGCGGCGGGTGACGTGGTCGGCCACGATGATCGGGTCCGGCTTGGTCGATCCCGGCTTGTGCGGGACGTGCGCGAGGTCGCGGGCGATCTGCTCCTTGCGTGTGAGCGTGCTAGCGGCCATCGATCGCCACCTCCTTCGGATCGCCGAGGATGCCTTGTGGTCGGAAGATCACCAGCACCATCAGGGTGACGCCCACGAGCACCCAGGAGAACGCCTCGGCCTGGGTGCTGGTGATGACGTCCCACGGCATGTCACGCAGCACGGACTTGATGAGCATCAGGACCGCCCACATGATCAGCGAGCCGAGCACCGGCCCGAAGACCGTCGCGGCACCGCCGAGCAGCAGGATCGTCCAGACGTTGAACGTCAGTGTGCGTCCCAGTGCGTCGGCCTGCACGGCGGAGGGGAGGACGTAGATCATGCCGCCGAGGGCACCGAACAGACCGCCGAGCACGAGCGCCTGCATCTTGTAGCTGTAGACGTTCTTGCCGAGCGAGCGGACGGCGTCCTCGTCCTCGCGGATGCCCTTGAGGACGCGACCCCACGGGCTCTTCATCCAGCGCCAGACGAGCACCACGGCGATCGCGACGAGGCTCCAGCCCACGATCCGCAGCCACCAGCTGTTCGACAGACAGTTCGAGTACTGGAACGGGCCTAGTGCCCAGGAGCCCTCCGGTAGCGGACACAGGTTCTGGAACGACCCCTTGAAGTCGTTGCCGGAGATGCCCGCGTTGCCGCCGGTGAGCCAGGTCAGCGACGACGATCGCACGGTATATCGGGCGATCTCCGCGGCCGCGATCGTCACGATGGCGAGGTAGTCGCCGCGCAGCTGCAGGGTGGGGATACCGAGGATGATCGCGAAGATCGCGGCGGCGATCAGACCGGCGAGCACGGCCGCCCAGACGGGCCAGCCGTTCATGGTCGCGATCGCGAAGCCGTAGGCACCCATGAGCATGAAGCCGGCCTGGCCCATGTTGATCAGGCCGGTCATGCCGAAGTGAACGTTGAGGCCGATCGCGGCGAGCGCGTAGGCGGCGGTCGCAGGGGCGAAGAGCTCGCCTGCGACGTTCGTGAGGATCCGAGTCCAGTCCACGTCCGTGTCCTTCCCCTCAGCCGATCCGGTCCCGGCGACCGAGGATGCCCTGCGGCCGGATGAGCAGGACGAGGATGAGGATGAGCAGTGCGCCGGCGAACCTCATGTCCGACGGCATCACGAGGCTTGCCATCTCGGAGACGATGCCGATGACCATCGAGCCGGCGAGGGCCCCGAAGGCCGTGCCGAGACCACCGAGGGTCACGGCCGCGAACATCAGCAGCAGGATCGTCCCGCCCATGTTCCAGGTGGTCGCCTGGAAGTAGAGGCCGGTGAGCACGCCGCCCAGCGCGGCCAGGGCGGTCGCACCGACCCAGACCGTGCGGATCACGCTCTCGACCCCGATGCCCGACGCCGCGGCGAGCGCCGGGTTGTCCGACACCGCTCGGGTCGCCCGGCCGGTTCGCGTGTACATCAGGAACATCGCGACGCCGGCGAGAACCACGATCGCGATGCCCGCCGAGATCAGCGTCTGCACCGACATCACCACCGGGCCGATCCGCACCGGTGAGGACGACGTCGTGACGATCCGGAGCCGGCCGCCACCGAAGAAGAACTGGAAGAGGTACTGCAGCGCCATCGACAGACCGATCGTGACGATCATCTGCTGCGTCAGCCCGACGCGCCGTCGCCGTAGCGGGGCCCAGATGCCGAGGTTCTGCAGCCACCCGGTCGCGCCGCCGATCGCGATCGCGGCGAGGGCCGCGGCCCACAGCGGCAGGCCGACGAGCTGCACGCCGACGTACGCGAGGATCGCGCCGAGGGTGACCTGCTCACCGTGCGAGAAGCTCGACAGGCCGGTCGTGCCGTACACCAGGGACAGGCCGACCGAGGCGAGCGCCAGCAGGAGGCCGAAGACCAGGCCGTTGGCGAACTGCTGGGCGACCCGGTTGGTGCCGGGCGAGGTGCTCGGCGTCTCGGTGGTGGGGTCGGAGTCCGTGCTCGTGTCGGACGGGCTCGCCGAGCTCGGCTCGGCCGTCGCGTCGCCGGAGGACGTCGGCTCGCCGAGCGCGAACAGTGCACCGGCCTGCGAGTTCAGCTCGATCGTGAGCGTGCGCGACGTGACCGTCGGATCACGGAGCGTCTCGCCGGCGGGGAGCGTCTCGACGTCGAGGTTCACCGTGTACTCACCGGCGGTGTGCACCGCCAGCACCCAGCGGCCGTCGTCACCGGTGGTCACCGTCTCGCTGCCGTCCGGACCCACCACCTCGAGCTGGACACCGACCGCCGGATCGCCCGCGGCGGTGCGCATCGTGCCGATGAGGCACGCGGTCTCCGGGTCCGGCGAGCAGGCGGGCTCCGCGGCCGCGGAGGCCGGCAGGGCTGTGACGAGCAGGGCAGCGAAAGCGGTGATCAACAGCCAGAGCGCTCGGCTCGGTGCAGGTCGCCTTCGGCGCTGGCTCGGCTGGGGGGCCGCAAGGTGCACCGTGCGCCTCCGTCCGGTCGGTGTGAACGGCTCCGTAGGGCGCAGCCGTACCGGCATGCCAGTGCCGGATTTCGGCGACCTTAGGCATTCCATGTGTCGTGCGGGTTTCGCAGAGGAAACCTTGGCATCTTCACGCGTCATGCCCAAGTGCTCGTCCGGATTTTGCAAGTGGTCGTCCGGCTTTCGCGACCCCCTCGCAGGTGGCTAACCTGCAGTTCGGACGCCGCGGGGCAGGGGCGCCGCCGATCGACAGGAGGTGCGCGTGCGTCCGATCGAGGTACGCCCGGCCGAGCCGGCCGACGTCCCGGAGCTCGTCGACCTGGTCATGGCCGCGCGGCGCGAGTCGCTCGTCGGCAACCAGCTCTGCTCGGCGGACCCCGACGCCGTGACCCGCCAGCTCGCCGCGCTGGGCGGGCTGGACGGCGGCGTGATGATCGTGGCCCGGCACGACGAGGTGCCGGTCGGTCTGCTGGTCGGTCGGGTCGTCGGTCCGAGCCCGTTCACCGACGACGCGTCGTTGGCCGTCGAAGCCGTCTACGTCGTCGCGGACGAGCGTCGGCGCGGCGTCGGCCACGCCCTGATGAGCTCGGCGGTCGAGCTGGCCGAGCAGGCGGGGGTCACGCACGTCTACGCCTCACCCGTGCCGGGTGCCCGCGGCATGCAACGTTTCTTCGTCCAGCTCGGCTTCGGCCCCGCGGCGGGGTACCGCGTCTCGACGCTCACGGCGCTGCGCCGGCGGCTCGCGCAGGACCTCCAGCGATCGGCCCGGCGCGGACCGCAGCGCGGGCTCGAGGACCTGATCGCACGGCGGCGGCACTCCCGCGCGGCCGTGGCGGACGTCCCGGTGGCGAGCGTGGTCGCCGAGGATCAGGACCCGTCGGCCGCCAAGAGGAGGCAGGTCAAGCGCGCGGTGCACAGCCGGCGCGACGTGGAGTCCACGACGACGATCTCGTAGCTCGCGAGCGTCCGTCCCAGGCTGAGAGCGGTCGCGGTCCCGGTCACCGTCCCGTCGCGCGCGGACCGGTGGTGGGTCACCGACAGCTCGATCCCGACCACCTGCCGGCTCTCGCCCGCGTGCGCCTGGGCCGCGTAGGAGCCGAGCGTCTCGGCGAGCGCTGCGGTGGCACCGCCGTGCAGCAGCCCGGCCGGCTGGGTGTTGCCGGCGACCGGCATGGTCCCCACGGCTCGCTCGGCCGAGATCTCGAGGACCTCGATCCCGAGCCGGCTCATCAGCGTGCCTGCGGGCGTCGCGGGCATCGAGGGCGTGGCGGTGTCGGTCATGACCGTTAGGTTGGCACCCGTGACGGACCCCGCGCGACCTCGCCTGCTGCTCGTCGACGGTCACTCGATGGCCTACCGCGCGTTCTTCGCCCTGCCGGTGGAGAACTTCGCGACCACGACCGGCGCCCCCACCAACGCGGTCTACGGCTTCACGGCCATGCTCGCGAACCTGCTGCGCGACGAGGCGCCGACGCACCTCGCGGTCGCGTTCGACGCCGGGCGGACGACGTTCCGCACCGAGCGGTACCCGGAGTACAAGGCGACCCGGGACGTCACCCCGCCGGACTTCAAGGGCCAGGTGCCGCTGATCAAGGAGATCCTCGCGACGATGCGGATCACCGCGCTCGAGAAGGTGGGTGTGGAGGCGGACGACATCATCGCGACGCTCACCCACCAGGGCGTCGCGGCCGGGATGGACGTGCTGGTCTGCTCCGGCGACCGGGACGCGCTGCAGCTGGTGTCCGACGACGTCACCCTGCTCTACCCGCGCAAGGGTGTCTCCGACCTCGTGCGCTTCACGCCGGACGAGGTCGAGGCGAAGTACGGCGTGCCGCCGCAGCGGTACCCGGACATCGCCGCGCTCGTGGGAGAGACCAGCGACAACCTGCCCGGCGTTCCCGGTGTCGGACCCAAGACCGCGGCGAAGTGGGTCACCACGTACGGCAACCTCGACGCCGTCCTGCAGGCCGCTCCGGCGATCACCGGCAAGGCGGGGGAGAACCTCCGGTCGAACCTCGAGCAGGTCCGGCTCAATCGCGAGCTCAACGCCGCCCTGACGGATGTGGAGCTCCCGGTCGAGGTGCCGGACCTCGCGGTGCGGGCGTGGGATCGCGAAGCGATGCACCAGGTCTTCGACACGCTGCAGTTCAAGGTGCTGCGGGAGCGGCTCTTCGCGATGGTCGGGGAGGAGCCGGAGGACACCCCCGCGCTGCAGCTCGACGTGCACGCGGTGCAGCCCGGTGAGCTCGCCGGATGGCTCTCGGCCCGCAGCGCGCGCACCCTCGCACTCGACGTCGAGGGCAGGTCGACGCCGGCGGACGGCGACGCCTGGGCCCTCGCGGTCTCCGACGGCACCGAGGCGCTGACGATCGACCTCGCGGAGATCGACCCGGCGGACGAGGGCGCCCTCGCGCGCTGGCTCGCCGACCCGTCCGAAGCCGTCACGGTGCACGGGGCCAAGGACGCGTGGCACGCGCTGGCCGGCCGCGGGCTCGCCCTGCGCGGCGTCATGTTCGACACGCTGCTGGCCGCCTACCTGTGCCATCCCGACCAGCGCTCGTACGACCTCGCCGACCTCGCGATCCGGCACCTGCACCGCGAGCTACGCGTCGAGGAGGCTGGCTCGGGGGGCCAGGGCGCTCTGGACCTCGACCTGGACGGGGCCGGGTCCACCGCCGGTGGGGTCCGGGCCGGTGCGGTCGCTGAGCTGACCGACGCGCTGGGCGGTGAGCTGACCGACCGTGGCGCGCGCCGGCTGCTCGACGAGGTCGAGCTTCCGCTGGTCGACGTGCTCGCCCGGATGGAGGCCGCCGGGATCGGTGCCGACGTCGCGGTGCTCACCGAGCTCGAGCACGGGTTCGCGCGCCAGGTCGCCGAGGCGGCCCAGGAGGCCTACGCGGTGATCGGGCGCGAGGTGAACCTCGGCTCGCCGAAGCAGCTCCAGGAGGTGCTCTTCGACCAGCTCGACATGCCCAAGACGAAGAAGATCAAGACCGGCTACACGACCGACGCCGCCGCGCTCACCGATCTGTTCGCCCGCACCGAGCACCCGTTCCTCGCCCACCTGCTGGCGCACCGCGACGCCTCCCGGCTCCGCCAGACCGTCGAGGGCCTGCTGCGGTCGGTCGCGGCCGACGGCCGGATCCACACCACGTTCCAGCAGACCATCGCCGCGACCGGCCGGCTGTCGTCGACCGACCCGAACCTGCAGAACATCCCGATCCGCACCGAGGCGGGCCGGGGCATCCGCCGGGCGTTCGTCGTCAGGGAGGGGTACGAGACCCTGCTCACCGCGGACTACAGCCAGATCGAGATGCGGATCATGGCCCACCTGTCGGGTGACGAGGGCCTGATCGCCGCGTTCCGCTCGGGGGAGGACCTGCACGCCTACGTCGGCTCGAGGGTCTTCTCCGTGCCGACGAGCGAGGTCACCCCGGCGATGCGCTCGAAGATCAAGGCGATGTCCTACGGCCTGGCCTACGGGCTGTCCGCGTACGGGTTGTCCCAGCAGCTCAGCATCTCCACCGGAGAGGCGCAGACGCTCATGGACGACTACTTCGATCGCTTCGGCGGCGTGCGCGACTACCTCACAGGTGTCGTGGAGGAAGCTCGGCGCACCGGCTGGACGGCGACCATCCTCGGCCGACGGCGGTACCTGCCGGACCTGACCAGCGACAACCGCCAGCGCCGCGAGATGGCCGAGCGCATGGCGCTCAACGCGCCGATCCAGGGCAGCGCCGCGGATCTGATCAAGGTCGCGATGCTCGGGGTGGACGCGCAGCTCCGGCAGCAGGGCCTCGGCTCCCGCATGCTCCTGCAGGTGCACGACGAGCTGGTCCTCGAGGTCGCACCCGGTGAGCGCGACGCCGTCGAGGGCCTCGTGCGCGAGCAGATGGCCGCAGCCGCAGACCTGGCGGTACCGCTCGACGTGTCGGTCGGCACCGGCGGTTCGTGGCACGACGCCGGCCACTGAGCCGCAGCCGCCGGCCGCTCAGTCGGGTCGGTGGGCCGCCACGATCAGCGTGCCCGGCAGCAGGGCGCCGCGAACCGGGCCCCAACCACCCCAGACCTCGTTGCGTCCCGCGGGCCACTCGGGTTCCACCATCGCGTCGATGACCAGGCCGGCGCCGACCACGTCGCGGACGTGGTCGGACACCGTGCGGTGGTGCTCGGCGTACTCGAGCCGACCGGCATCGTCCGTCTCGACGTAGGGCGTCCGGTCGAAGTACGAGCGCACCGCCGTGAGGCCGTGCTCGGAGGGGTCGTCGGGGAACGCCCACCGGATCGGGTGCGTGACCGAGAACACCCAGCGACCCCCGGCTCGTAGCACCCGCGCGACCTCGCGGTGCACCCCACCGGCATCCGCTACGAACGGCAGGGCACCGAACGCCGAGAACACCACGTCGAACGCGTCGCTCGGGAACGGCAGCGCCCGGGCGTCCGCCTGGACCAACGGGGCGGGCGACGCCGAGGTGGCGTTGAGCCGCGCACCCTGCGCGAGCATGCCCGCGGACAGGTCCGTCGCGACCACCTGGGCGCCGTGCGCCGCGCACCAGCGCGAGCCCTGCGCGGCGCCCGCACCGACCTCGAGCACGCGGCGCCCGACGAGCGGCCCGAGGAGCCCGACCTCGGCCTCGGTCAGGCCCTCCGGGCACCACAGCAGGTCGTCGTCACCGAGCGTCGGCCCGTGCTCGTCGTAGTAGTCGGTCGCGTTCGCGTCCCACCAGCGCACCGCGTCGCCGGTCGCGCCGCCCGGGTCGGGCGTGCGGTACCCGGCGAAGCGGGGCACCGTCAGACCTCCGGCTCGGTGGCCAGGGCAGCCATGATCGGCTTGAGTCCCAGCCACCACTGCTCCCGCGGGCGCTGGAACGTCATGTCGGTGAGGTCCGCCATCAGGCGGATCGGCTCGCTGGTCAGCTCCCCGTCGCGTGCGGCGATGAACGACCAGTCCTGGCGCCCGGCGGCGATCTGGTCGGAGAGCCAGCGCACGCCGTACGCGGCGAGCCGGGTCGCGTGCACCCGGTCGAACGGCGACGGGTTGCCACCCTGCTGCAGGTGCCCGAGCACCATCGGACGCACGTCGTACGCGCCGCCCGACTCCTCGGCGAACAGCCGGCACAGCACGTCCGTGGTGTAGCCCTCGCTGGCGTGCTCGTTGCGGATCGCCAGGTGCAGGCGCCGGCCGGCCTTGAAGCTCGCCCGCATGTGCGCGACGTCCTGGCTGAGCTCGGCGAGCCGGACGCCGTCCTCGTTCAGGTACACCCGCTCCGCACCGGTGGCCAGGCCGCCCATCAGGGCCAGGTAGCCGCAGTAGCGACCCATGACCTCGACGACGAAGGCGCGCTGCGACGCCATCGCGGACTGCTTGAGCCGGTCGACGGCCGTGACGATCTCGTTCAGGGCGGTGTCGGCGCCGATCGAGGTCTCCCAGCCGGGGAGGTTGTTGTCGATCGTGACCGGCAGGCCGAGGGCCGGGATGCCGAGCGCGGGGTAGCGGTCACGTTCGGCGTGCATCGCGAGCAGCGACTCGTACGCGCGGTGGCCGCCGACCACCAGGACGCCGTCGATCCCGTGGTTCTCCACCGCGCGGCTCAGGGCGTAGTACTGCTCGACGCGCAGCGTCTTGCGCCGGGTGCCGAGCTCGGCGCCGCCCATCCCGACCCAGCCGTCGACGTCGCCCCACGCCAGCTCCTCGACCTGCCCGTCGATGAGTCCCTGGAACGAGCCGGTGACCCCGAGCATCGTGTGGCCCAGCGAGTGGCCGACCCGGACCGCGGCACGGACCGCGGTGTTCATGCCGGGTGCCAGGCCGCCACCGTGCACGACCGCGATCCGTGCGCCGCCGGACGGCGCCTCCTGGTCGGCCCGGGCGATGCCCTCGAAGACCTCGACCATCTGCGTGAAAGACGGCCCGCGCGCGGCCATCGCGGCGGCGTAGTCGCCCGCCTCGATCAGCCGGGGGACCTCGCGGGTCTTCGCGACCGCCTCCATCAGCGGGGTGCGGTGCACCCGGTTGTGCTCGACGCCGATCAGCTGCGGCTCGTGCTCCGGGCCGGCGTTGACGACCTCGAGAGCTGCGGCGTGACCGACCAGCGTGGACATCCACCGGTCGTACGCGCTGGGAGCGCCACCGCGCTGGACGTGCCCGAGGATCGTGACCCGGACGTCCTCGCCGAGGCGATCCGCGAGCACGTCGCGCACGCCCTGGCTGGTGAGCGGGTTGCCGTCACGGTCGGTCGCACCCTCGGCGACGATCACGATGGTGTCGCGGCGACCGGCGGCCCGGCCCGCGCGGACCCGCTCGCACATCTCGTCCTCCCAGCCCTCCGCGGGCGGGTTCTCCGGGATGAGGACGTAGTCCGCGCCACCGGCGATCGCGCTCATCAGCGCGAGGTAGCCGCAGTGCCGGCCCATGACCTCGACGACGAACGAGCGCTGGTGGCTGGCCGCGGTGCTGGACAGCGCGTCGATGGCCTCGATGATCCGGTGCAGCGCGGTGTCCGCCCCGACAGTCATGTCGGTGCCGACCATGTCGTTGTCGATCGAGCCGACCACGCCCGCGATGACGAGGTGGCGGTGGCGCTCCGGCGCGCCGGAGTCGATGCGGCCGGTCTCGGCCAGCTCGGCGAGCAGGCCCGGCCACTCCGACCGGAAGACGTCGGTCCCGGTCAGCGACCCGTCGCCGCCGACCACGACGAGGCGGTCGATGCCGTGCCCGACGAGGTTCGCAGCCGCGGTGAGTCGGCCCTCGCGGGTCCGGAACGCGGCGGAGCGCGCCGTCCCGATCACGGTCCCGCCCCGGTGCTGGATCGAGCTCACCGAGCCCCACTCCACGCGGCGGATTCGGTCGCCGCCGTCCACGAGGCCCTGCAGACCCTCCTGGACCGTGTACACCGCGGCGCCCGCACCGATCGCGGTCCGGACCACGGCTCGCACCACGGCGTTCATGCCGGGGGCGTCGCCACCCGAGGTCAGCACCGCGACAGCCGGTGCCGGTCCGCGTTCAGGTTCGCTGGTCAACGCTGGTCTCCTCGTCCCATCCGGTCTCTTTGACCGGTCTTCTGCACGCCTCTAGGATGGCTGAGGCGCAGTCCGCCCACGTGGCGGTCCGGGTTCAAGGCCCGGGGTGCCGAAGCACAATCCCAGCACAGTCCCAGTCCGTACTACATCCCTGTCCGCATCGGAGCTCCCAACCACATGACCACCACTCCCACCACGACGACGCCCCAGGTTGCGATCAACGACATCGGCTCGAGCGAAGAGCTGCTCGCCGCGATCGACGCGACCATCAAGTACTTCAACGACGGCGACATCGTCGAGGGCACTGTCGTCAAGGTCGACCGCGACGAGGTCCTCCTCGACATCGGCTACAAGACCGAGGGCGTCATCCCCTCGCGTGAGCTGAGCATCAAGCACGACATCGACCCGGACGAGGTCGTCCAGGTCGGCGACGCCGTCGAGGCGCTCGTCCTCCAGAAGGAGGACAAGGAGGGCCGGCTGATCCTGTCCAAGAAGCGCGCCCAGTACGAGCGCGCCTGGGGCACGATCGAGAAGATCAAGGAGGAGGACGGCGTCGTCACCGGCACCGTCATCGAGGTCGTCAAGGGCGGTCTCATCCTCGACATCGGCCTGCGTGGCTTCCTGCCCGCGTCGCTGGTCGAGATGCGCCGGGTCCGTGACCTCCAGCCGTACGTCGGCAAGGAGATCGAGGCCAAGATCATCGAGCTCGACAAGAACCGCAACAACGTGGTCCTGTCCCGCCGCGCGTGGCTCGAGCAGACCCAGTCGGAGGTCCGCTCCACCTTCCTGCAGACCCTGCAGAAGGGCCAGGTGCGCCCCGGTGTCGTCTCCTCGATCGTCAACTTCGGTGCGTTCGTGGACCTCGGCGGCGTCGACGGTCTGGTGCACGTCTCGGAGCTGTCCTGGAAGCACATCGACCACCCGAGCGAGGTCGTCGAGGTGGGCCAGGAGGTCACCGTCGAGGTTCTCGACGTCGACTTCGACCGCGAGCGCGTCTCGCTGTCGCTGAAGGCGACGCAGGAGGACCCGTGGCAGGCCTTCGCCCGGACCCACGCGATCGGCCAGGTCGTGCCCGGCAAGGTCACCAAGCTCGTTCCGTTCGGTGCGTTCGTGCGCGTCGAGGACGGCATCGAGGGCCTGGTGCACATCTCGGAGCTGGCCGTGCGTCACGTCGAGCTGCCCGAGCAGGTCGTCAACGTCGGCGACGACACCTTCGTCAAGGTCATCGACATCGACCTTGAGCGCCGCCGCATCTCGCTGTCGCTCAAGCAGGCGAACGAGGGCGTGGACCCGGGCTCGGAGGACTTCGACCCGGCCCTGTACGGCATGGCCGCGGAGTACGACGACAAGGGCAACTACAAGTACCCCGAGGGCTTCGACCCCGAGACCAACGAGTGGCTCGAGGGCTTCGAGGCCCAGCGCGAGGCGTGGGAGGCCCAGTACGCGGCCGCCCACGAGCGCTGGGAGGCGCACAAGAAGCAGGTCGCCGAGGCCCAGAAGGCCGACGCCGAGGCTGCTGCCGACGGCGGGGAGTCCAGCTACTCCTCGGCTCCGGTCGGCGAGGCGGCCGGGACCCTGGCCTCCGACGAGGCGCTTGCCGCGCTGCGTGAGAAGCTCACCGGCAACTGAGCCCCTGACACGAAGGGCCGGCACCGTGACGGTGCCGGCCCTTCGTCGTTCGTCGAGGCGGGCGCCGTCACGCGTCGTCGATGGCCCCCGGCTCGGTACCCTGCCGGGATGAACCACGGCTGGCCGGAGCATCCCGGTGTGCGTCGCGTCGGGCTCACCGGGGGTATCGCGGCGGGGAAGTCGGTGGTCTCGACCCGGCTCGGCGAGCTCGGGGTGCCGGTGGTGGACCACGACCAGCTCGCGCGGTCCGTGGTCGCGGTGGGCACGCCCGGGTTGGCGGCGGTCGAGGCGGCCTTCCCGGGAACGGTCAAGGACGGGGTCCTGGACCGCGTGGCGCTCGGGGCGCAGGTGTTCGCCGACGCGTCGGCCCGGAGCAGGCTCAACGGCATCGTGCACCCACTGATCCACGCAGCGGCGATCGCCGCCGAGCAGGCGTACGTCGCCGCCGGCGCGCGAACCGTGGTGCACGACGTACCGCTGCTGGCCGAGACCGGGCAGACCAGCCACTTCGCGCCCGTGGTCGTGGTCGATGCTCCGGCGGGGCTCCGGGTGCGCCGACTGGTCGAGGGCCGTGGGCTGGCCGAGGACGAGGCCTGGGCCCGTCTCGCGGCACAGGCGGACGACGAGACTCGGCTGCAGGTCGCCGACGTGGTGCTGGACGGCTCCGGCGACGTCGCCGGGCTGCGCGGCCAGGTGGACGCCCTGGTGGCGTCGTGGCGGGCGGCGGACGAGTGAGCGCGCCGGTGCTGCTCACCGGTTTCGAACCGTTCGACGGGCGGCCGGTGAACGCGTCGTGGCTCGCGGTCCAGGAGGTGTCCCGCACCTGGTCGGGGCCGGTTCCGCTGGTGGTCGAGCGGCTCCCGGTGTCCTACGACCGCGCGCCACGGCTGCTCGCCGACCGGATCGACCGGATCCGGCCCGGCCTGGTGATCGCGACCGGTGAGGCGGGCGGGCGCACCGCGGTCGGGCTGGAGCGGGTCGCCGTCAACGTCGCGGACGCGGCCATCGCCGACGCGGACGGACGTCTCGCGGTGGAGGAGCGCCTCGAACCGGACGGTCCGGACGCCTATCTCTCCGCCTTGCCGCTGCGCGAGTGCCTTGCGGCGGTCCGCCGCACCGGGGTGCCGGTGGAGATCTCGGCGTCCGCGGGCGGGTACGTCTGCAACGCGGTGTTCTACCGCCTGATGGCAGTCGCCCGAGAGAGCCGGGTGGCCGCGGGCTTCGTGCACGTCCCGCTCACCCCGGCCCAGGGCGGCGGCGTCGGCATGGTGACCGTGGATGCGGCACTCGCGTTGCGGACCGTGGTCGACACGGTGCTGGAGGCGACACTCGGCCCCGAGCCGGCGGAGGTCGACCGCACGTAGCACCGTGATGGGCCGGCTCGAGCAGCCCGGGGAGGTCCCGGGTGGCCCGCTGGTGGGCCCGGGCGTCCCGGGGCGGCCGGCCACGGCCCCGGCGCGGCGCGTGTCGGCGGTCGGCCGTAGCGTTGACCCATGCGTCCCGTCACCGACCTCCAGCGCCAGGCCCGGCGCTTCGAGGTCGTCTCCGACTACCGGCCTTCGGGCGACCAGCCCCAGGCGATCGCGGAGCTGACCGAGCGCATCACGGCGGGGGAGAAGGACGTCGTGCTGCTCGGTGCGACCGGTACGGGCAAGTCGGCGACCACCGCATGGCTGGTCGAGCAGCTGCAGCGTCCGACGCTGGTCATGGCACCGAACAAGACCCTCGCGGCCCAGCTGGCGACGGAGTTCCGCGAGCTCCTGCCGAACAACGCGGTCGAGTACTTCGTCTCGTACTACGACTACTACCAGCCCGAGGCGTACATCGCCCAGACGGACACCTACATCGAGAAGGACTCGTCGATCAACGACGAGGTCGAGCGTCTGCGGCACTCCGCGACGAACTCGCTGCTCACCCGTCGCGACGTGGTCGTGGTGGCCTCGGTCTCCTGCATCTACGGCCTCGGGACCCCGCAGGAGTACGTCGACCGGATGGTGCGCCTCGCCGTGGGCGACGAGATCGAGCGGGACCAGCTCCTCCGGCGGTTCGTCGCGATGCAGTACACGCGCAACGACATGGCGTTCACCCGCGGTACGTTCCGGGTGCGCGGCGACACCGTCGAGATCATCCCGGTCTACGAGGAGCTCGCCATCCGGATCGAGCTCTTCGGCGACGAGGTCGAGGCGATCACGCTGCTGCACCCCGTCACCGGGGACGCGATCCGCAGCGAGACCGAGGTGTTCCTGTTCCCCGCGTCGCACTACGTCGCCGGCCCGGAGCGGATGGAGCGCGCGATCGCCTCGATCGAGGCCGAGCTCGAGGAGCGCCTGGCCACCCTGGAGCGGCAGAACAAGCTGCTCGAGGCCCAGCGCCTGCGCATGCGGACGACGTACGACATCGAGATGATGCGGCAGATCGGCAGCTGCTCGGGGATCGAGAACTACTCCCGGCACATCGACGGCCGCGAGCCCGGGTCACCGCCGAACACCCTGCTCGACTACTTCCCCGAGGACTTCCTGCTCGTCATCGACGAGTCCCACGTGACGGTCCCGCAGATCGGGGCGATGTACGAGGGCGACATGTCGCGCAAGCGCTCCCTGGTGGACCACGGGTTCCGGCTGCCGAGCGCGATGGACAACCGTCCGCTGCGCTGGGAGGAGTTCGTCGAGCGGATCGGGCAGACCGTGTACCTCTCGGCCACACCCGGGCCGTACGAGCTGTCCCAGTCCGACGGCGTGGTGGAGCAGATCATCCGTCCGACCGGGCTGGTCGACCCGAAGGTCGTGGTCAAGCCGACGACCGGCCAGATCGACGACCTCCTCGAGCAGATCCGAGCCCGGACGGACCGCGACGAGCGCGTTCTGGTCACGACGTTGACCAAGAAGATGGCCGAGGACCTCACCGACTACCTGCTCGAGCGCGGGATCAAGGTGCAGTACCTGCACTCGGAGGTGGACACGTTGCGCCGGGTCGAGCTGCTGCGTGAGCTACGACTGGGCCAGTTCGACGTGCTGGTCGGGATCAACCTGCTCCGCGAGGGCCTCGACCTGCCGGAGGTCTCCTTGGTCAGCATCCTCGACGCCGACAAGGAGGGCTTCCTGCGCTCGGGGACCTCGCTGATCCAGACGATCGGCCGCGCGGCCCGCAACGTCTCCGGCGAGGTCCACATGTACGCCGACCAGGTCACCCCGGCGATGGCGTCGGCCATCGAGGAGACCGAGCGCCGCCGCGAGAAGCAGGTCGCCTACAACCGCGCGAACGGCGTCGACCCGACGCCGCTGCGCAAGCGGATCGCCGACGTCACCGACATGCTCGCGCGCGAGGACGTGGACACCGCGGAGCTGCTCGCCGGCGGCTACCGGAGCACCGGGCGCGGGACGTCCCCGGTGCCGCGGCGTGGCGCCGAGACCAGCACGCCGACGGCGGACCTGTCGAAGGTCCCGGCCGCCGAGCTGGCACAGCTCGTGCACGAGCTGGACGAGCAGATGCACGCGGCCGCGGCCGAGCTCCAGTTCGAGCTCGCGGCGCGGCTTCGCGACGAGATCGCCGACCTGAAGAAGGAGCTCCGGCAGGCACGCGCCGCCGCCAGCTGACGTGCCTGGGCCCATCGGGGGCCGCACGCAGGCGCCGAGACCGAGGAGGGCCCTGATGGACCGACACCTGACCCTGACGTTCGACGCCGCGGACCCGCGGGGGCTCGGCACCTTCTGGGCCAGCGCGCTCGGGTACGTCGAGGAGCCGCCGCCCACGCCCTTCGACGACTGGCCGTCCACGTTCGCCGCGTGGGGCCTGCCGGAGGAACGCTGGAACGACGCCTACGCGATCGTCGATCCCGACGACGTGGGGCCGAGAGTCTTCCTCCAGAAGGTTCCCGAGCCGAAGACCTCCAAGAACCGGATGCACCTCGACGTCGGTGTTCCCGGCTACCCGAAGGGCGGTCCGCTCGCGAGCCCGGACGAGGTGCGCGCGAACGCGGCCCGGCTCGTGGCGCTCGGCGCGACGATCGTGCGTGAGTTCGACGAGGACGTGATGGGCTTCTGGATCGTCATGGCCGACCCGGAGGGCAACGAGTTCTGCGCGGTCCGCTGACCGGAGACGCGGCCGCCGACGGCCGCGACCGGTCACATGGCCGACACGTCGTGCGAGACCGCGGCTCGGATCTGCGCCAGTGCGTCGTCGGCGCTGCGCTGGACCTCGTCGTCGCGATCGTGCGGCGTGTGCAGGTGCAGCATGATCTTGGTCGTCTCGGCGGTCTCATGGATCTTCAGCTCGCCGTGGTACTCGCCGTTCGGCCCGGAGCTCCACGAGATCCGCTTGCGGCCCTCGTCGACGTGCCACGCCGCGTCGCTCTCGACGGTCGCTCCGTCCGGCAGGGTCGCGGTGGTGTGCACCACGTCCGGTGCCGTGGCGTGTGCCTCGCGCATCCGGTGCAGGTACTCGGGGAGATGGGACGCGTCCGTCAGATAGGCGAACACCTCGGGGAGCGTGACCGGGACGTAGGTGGTGCTGTGGTAGTCGGCCATCGTGGTTCCTCCTTGTCCACCCGCTCAGTGTCAGCCCGGCTCGGCCCGGCCCGCCACCGTCCGTCGACGCCAGGCTTCCCCGCATCCGTGACGAGCCCGCCTCGCGCGTCGACCATCGGGTGGTCGCGACCACCCGTGTCGCGCGCCAGGCACCGCGGCCGTACCGTCGGGCCGGGAGGTGACCGTGGCCCTGGATCATGACCACGCCGGTGAGGTTCTCGACGGCCGCTACCGGCTCGGCCCGGTCATCGGGCGCGGCGGCATGGCGACCGTGCGTCGAGGCTGGCACGAGCGAGCCGGCATCGACATCGCAGTCAAGCTCTTCGAGCCCGTGGCCGACCCCGACGACCTCAGCGGCCCGCAGGTCGAGGCCACGGCGCTGACCCGGGTGCACCACGCCGGCCTCGTCGAGCTCATCGACGTGGGTCGTCGACGGCTGGCGGACGGGACCTGGCAGATGTACCTGGTCCTCGAGCTCGTCGCAGGGCCGAGCCTCACGGCGAGGCTCCGCAACGGACCGCTCGCGCCGGGCGAGGCGGCATCGCTCGGACGGGCGGCAGCGGAAGCGCTCTCGGCGGTCCACGACGCGGGGATCGTGCACCGCGACGTCAAGCCCGGCAACCTCCTGCTCACGGGGGACGAGCAGGTGCTCAAGGTGGCCGACTTCGGCATCGCCCGCATGCTCGAGGCGACCCGCCGGACGATGACCGGAACGACGCTCGGCACGGCGTCCTACCTCAGCCCCGAGCAGGCGTCCGGCGTCCAGGTGCGGACCCCGAGCGACGTCTACAGCCTCGGTCTCGTGCTCCTCGAGTGCCTCACGGGTGAGAAGGCGTTCACCGGCACGGTGCCGGAGGTGGCGGCGGCACGGTTGGTCCGCGACCCCGACGTCCCGGCGTCGCTGCCGCCCGACTGGGCGTCGCTGCTGCGCGCGATGACCGCGCGGGACCCGGGCGTGCGGCCGAGCGCGACCGAGGTCGGGATGCTCCTCGCCGACCTCGCGGTGCGGTCGCCCGAGCCGGGCTCGCCGGCTCCGGTGCTCGAGGAGATGACCCTGCCGGTGGGCGACGGTCTGGCCGCGGCGGAGGCTCGGGTCGGCGTCGTCGAGGGGCTCGTCCACCTGCGACGGCAGTTCGAGGATCTGGGCCTCCCGGACGACCGGCGTGCCGTCGTGGACGCCGCGCTCGGCCTGCTGGACGACGAGGTGCGCCGCCACGCGACCGGCGGATCGGCATGACTCGGTTCGAACAGTTGTACGTGTCGGACTGCGCACCTACGATGGCCCGGTGAGTGACCGACTGCGTGTCCAGGGGGCGCGCGAGCACAACCTCCGCAACGTCGACATCGACCTCCCGCGTGACGCCCTGATCGTGTTCACCGGGCTGTCGGGCTCGGGGAAGTCGTCGCTCGCGTTCGACACGATCTTCGCCGAGGGGCAGCGCCGGTACGTCGAGTCGCTGTCCGCGTACGCGCGCCAGTTCCTGGGTCAGATGGACAAGCCGGACGTCGACTTCATCGAAGGTCTGTCGCCCGCCGTGTCGATCGACCAGAAGTCCACCAGCCGGAACCCGCGCTCGACGGTCGGCACCATCACCGAGGTCTACGACTACCTCCGGCTGCTCTACGCCCGCGCGGGCACCCAGTACTGCCCGGTCTGCGGCGAGCAGATCTCCCGCCAGACGCCGCAGCAGATCGTCGACCGTCTGCTCGAGCTGCCGCTCGGCACGCGGTACCAGGTGCTCGCCCCCGTGGTGCGGGGCCGCAAGGGGGAGTACGCCGAGCTGTTCTCGGACCTGCAGTCGAAGGGCTTCGCCCGGGCGCGGGTCGACGGCCAGGTGCTCGCGCTCACCGAGGTCCCACCGCTGGAGAAGAAGCTCAAGCACTCGATCGACGTGGTCGTGGACCGACTGGTCGCCAAGGAGGGCGTCCGGCAGCGGCTGACCGACTCGGTGGAGACCGCCCTCGGGCTCGCAGGCGGCCGCCTCGTGGTCGACCTCGTCGACGCGGAGGACGGCGACCCGCACCGCGAGCGCCGGTTCTCCGAGCTGCGCGCCTGCCCGAACGACCACGAGCTCGCCCTCGACGAGATCGAGCCCCGGACGTTCTCGTTCAACGCGCCGTACGGCGCGTGCCCGGAGTGCACCGGCATCGGCAGCCGGCTCGAGGTGGACCCCGAGCTGGTCATCCCCGACGAGGAGGCGACCCTCGGCGAGGGCGCCGTGGCGCCGTGGGCACAGAACTCGGCCGACTACTTCCAGCGGCTCATCGCCGCGCTGGCCGACGAGCTGGGCTTCAGCACGGACGTGCCCTGGCGTGCGCTGCCGGAGCGCGCGAAGAACGCGATCCTGTACGGCCGGGACCACAAGGTGCACGTGCGCTACCGGAACCGGTGGGGTCGCGAGCGGCAGTACTCCACGGGCTTCGAGGGCGTGATCTCGTTCATCGAGCGGCGCCACGCCGAGACCGAGTCCGACTGGTCCAAGGACCGCTACGAGGCCTTCATGCGCGAGGTCCCGTGCCCGGCCTGCGACGGCGCACGGCTCAAGCCCGAGGTGCTGGCGGTCCGCGTCGGCGGCCTGTCGATCGCCGAGCTGAGCCGCCTGCCGATCGACGAGGCGAAGGTCTTCCTGGACAGGCTCGAGCTCGGCGAGCGCGAGCGCGCTATCGCCGCCCAGGTGCTCAAGGAGATCCAGGCGCGGCTCGGCTTCCTGCTGGACGTCGGCCTCGACTACCTGTCACTCGAGCGGCCGGCCGGCACGCTCTCCGGCGGCGAGGCCCAGCGGATCCGGCTCGCGACCCAGATCGGCTCCGGCCTGGTCGGCGTGCTCTACGTTCTGGACGAACCGTCCATCGGGCTCCACCAGCGCGACAACCGCCGCCTGATCGACACCCTCACGCGGCTGCGCGACCTGGGGAACACGCTGATCGTGGTCGAGCACGACGAGGACACGATCCGTACCGCGGACTGGATCGTGGACATCGGCCCCGGCGCGGGGGAGCACGGCGGGCGCGTGGTGCACTCGGGGGACCTGCGGGGGTTGCTCACCGCCAAGGAGTCCGTGACCGGCGCCTATCTCGCCGGGCGGCGTGAGATCCCGCTGCCCGAGGTGCGCCGACCGGTCGATGCCGAACGGCGGCTGCGGGTGATCGGTGCGCGGGAGCACAACCTGCGCGGGATCGACGTCGAGGTGCCGCTGGGTGTGTTCGTGGCCGTCACCGGGGTGTCGGGCTCGGGCAAGTCCACCCTGGTGAACTCGATCCTCTACACGGTGCTCGCGAACGAGCTGAACGGTGCCCGGCAGGTTCCCGGGCGGCACACGAGGGTCACCGGGCTGGAGCACCTCGACAAGGTGGTCCACGTCGACCAGGGACCGATCGGTCGCACGCCACGGTCGAACCCGGCCACCTACACGGGCGTGTGGGACCACGTCCGCAAGCTCTTCGCGGAGACGACGGAGGCCAAGGTTCGGGGCTACACGCCAGGCCGGTTCTCGTTCAACGTCAAGGGCGGCCGCTGCGACGCGTGCAACGGTGACGGCACGATCAAGATCGAGATGAACTTCCTGCCGGACGTGTACGTGCCCTGCGAGGTGTGCCACGGCGCGCGGTACAACCGCGAGACGCTCGAGGTGCACTTCAAGGGCAAGACGGTCGCGGACGTGCTGAACATGCCGATCGAGGAGGCCTCGGAGTTCTTCGCGGCTGTGCCGGCGATCTCGCGGCACCTCAAGACGCTCGTGGACGTCGGCCTGGGCTACGTGCGCCTCGGCCAGCCTGCCCCCACGCTGTCGGGCGGTGAGGCGCAGCGCGTCAAGCTCGCGTCCGAGCTCCAGCGGCGGTCGACCGGACGCACGATCTACGTGCTCGACGAGCCGACGACCGGCCTGCACTTCGAGGACATCCGCAAGCTCCTCGGGGTCCTGCAGTCGCTCGTGGACAAGGGCAACACGGTGGTCGTCATCGAGCACAACCTCGATGTGATCAAGAACGCCGACTGGGTCATCGACCTCGGGCCGGAGGGCGGCTCGGGCGGCGGCACGGTCGTGGCGGAGGGCACGCCGGAGCAGGTGGGCACCGTCTCGGGCTCGTACACGGGGCAGTTCCTCGCCGAGATCCTGACTCAGGACCCGGTCGCCGTCGGGGCATGAGGCTGCTCAGCCGGTGTGCGCGACCGCCGTGGGCTCGCACCGGACCGGGAAGTTCACCGACTGCTTGATGAAGCAGTACTCGCCGGCACGCTCGTGCAGGTCGGCCAGCACGGCCTCGTCCGGCACCCCGCTGACGGACACACGTGGGTGCAGGACGACCTCGGTGAACCGGCCCATCCCGCCCGAGCGCACCCGCATCGTGCCCTGGGCGTCGTCGTGGTACGCCGTGACCACGACGCCCGCGTCGGCGGCGAGGTGCAGGAACCACAGCATGTGGCACTGGGCGAGCGCACCGACGAGCAGCTCCTCGGGGTTGTAGCGGCTCGGGTCGCCGCGGAACGCCTTCTCCGCGGAGCCGGCGAGCGCCGGCTTGCCGGGGAACGCGACCTCGTGGTCGCGGCTGTACGCCGCGTAGCCCGTGGTGCCGTGCTCGCCCGCCCCGGTCCAGGTCACCTCGGCCGCGTAGCTGTGCAGGATGCCCATGCCTCACCGTACCGAGGCGGTCCCACCCGACGCTGCCCGGCCGGAGACGGACCGGACCGCGGGCGTCGGTGATCCGGCCTACCCTCGCACCATGCCCGACCCCGCGACCTACCGGCCCAAGCCGGGCCAGGTACCCGACTCGCCCGGGGTCTACCGGTTCCGCGACGAGCACGGCCGCGTCATCTACGTCGGCAAGGCCAAGTCGCTGCGGTCGCGGCTCGCGAGCTACTTCCAGGACCTCTCGGCGCTGCACCCGCGTACCCAGCAGATGGTCACCACTGCCGCGTCGGTCGAGTGGACCGTGGTCGGCACCGAGGTCGAGGCGCTCGCGCTGGAGTACTCCTGGATCAAGGAGTTCGACCCCCGGTTCAACGTCAAGTACCGCGACGACAAGTCCTACCCGTTCCTCGCCGTGACCCTCGGTGAGGAGTTCCCGCGCGTGCAGGTGATGCGTGGGCAGAAGCGGCCCGGGACCCGGTACTTCGGCCCGTACGGGCACGCGTGGGCCATCCGGGAGACCGTCGACCTGCTGCTCCGGGTGTTCCCGGTCCGCACCTGCTCGGCGGGGGTGTTCCGCCGGGCGAAGCAGGCCGGGCGGCCGTGCCTGCTCGGCTACATCGACAAGTGCTCGGCGCCCTGCGTCGGCCGGATCTCGGCGGAGGACCACCAGGCGCTCGCCGAGGACTTCTGCGACTTCATGGCCGGCGACGTCGCGCGGTTCGAGCGGCGGCTCCAGCGGGAGATGAAGCAGGCCGCGGCCGAGCTCGAGTTCGAGCGGGCCGCGAAGCTCCGGGACGACCTGGGCGCGCTCGCCCGCGCGACCGAGAAGAACGCGGTGGTGCTCGCGGACGGGACCGACGCCGACGTCTTCGCACTCGCCGGGGACGACCTGGAAGCCGCAGTGCAGGTCTTCCACGTGCGCGGCGGGCGGATCCGGGGCCAACGGGGATGGGTGGTCGAGAAGGTCGAGGACGTCGGCGACGCCGAGCTCGTCGAGCACCTGCTGCAGCAGGTCTACGGAGACGGCGGGCCGGGGCAGGTGGAACGAGAGTCCGGCGGTGCCCGACGCCCCGAGCGGTCGGTCGTTGCGACGAGTCCGGTGCCGCGTGAGGTCCTGGTCCCCGTGCTGCCGCCCGACGTCGAGCAGGTCGCGGCATGGCTGGCCGGCATGCGGGGCGCCAAGGTGCAGATCCGGGTGCCGCAGCGTGGCGACAAGAAGACCCTCGCCGAGACCGTGCGCCGCAACGCCGAGCAGGCGCTCGCGCTGCACCGGACCAAGCGCGCCGGTGACCTCACGACGCGCAGCCAGGCGCTGCAGGAGATCCAGGAGGCGCTCGGCCTGGACAGCGCGCCGCTCCGGATCGAGTGCTACGACATCTCGACCACGCAAGGCACCCACCAGGTGGGCTCGATGGTCGTGTTCGAGGACGGTCTGCCCCGCAAGACCGAGTACCGGCACTTCGTGGTCCGGGGCGAGGACGGCAGCGGGGCGCGGGACGACACCGCGGCGATGCACGAGGTGCTGTCCCGCCGGTTCCGGCGCTACCTCGCCGAGCGCGATCGCAGCGAGGAGCCCGACCTCGGCGGCTACGACACCGCGGAGGAGGCGCTCGACGCGAGCGGCCCGGTGTCCGGCCCGCCGGCCCGCTTCGCCTACCCGCCCCAGCTCGTTGTCGTGGACGGTGGCCCACCGCAGGTCGCCGCGGCCGCGCGAGCACTGGCCGAGCTCGGGGTCGACGACGTGGCGCTGTGCGGCCTCGCCAAGCGGCTCGAGGAGGTGTGGTTGCCGGGCGAGGAGTACCCGGTGATCCTGCGCCGCGGTTCGCAAGGGCTCTACCTGCTGCAGCGTGTGCGGGACGAGGCGCACCGGTTCGCGATCCGGCACCACCGGACGCGGCGGAGCGCCGGGATGACCCGCTCCGCCCTGGACGACGTCCCGGGTCTCGGCCCGACCCGGGCGGCCGCGCTGCTCGACGAGTTCGGCTCGGTGGCGAAGATCCGCCGGGCCACGGCCGACGAGATCGCGGCGGTGAAGGGGATCGGTCCGGCGACTGCTCGGGCCGTGGTCGACGCCCTCGCGGGGAATGCCCGTGGCGGGTGAGATTCGGCCGGCCGAGGTCGCGGCAACCGACCCGGCTGGCATGCTTGGTCACATGGAGGAACCGCCCCCCACGACCGTCCCCTCCGGCATCCCCGCGCTGGAGGCGACCACACCGTCGCCCCGCGCCGAGCTGGCCCAGCTGCTGGTCGTCACCGGCATGTCCGGCGCAGGGCGCAGCCGCACCGCGGCAGTCCTCGAGGACCTGGGCTGGTACGTGGTCGACAACCTGCCGGCGCCGCTGCTCACCCAGCTCGCCGGGATGCTGTCCACCGGACCGGGAGGCGTGCACCGGCTCGCCGCCGTGGTCGACGTGCGCGGCCGCGAGCTGTCCGGCGACCTCGTGGAGATGCTCGACGTGCTCCGCGAGGCCGGCTTCGAGTTCCGCATCCTCTTCGTCGACGCGTCGGACGAGGTGCTCGTCCGACGCTTCGAGACGGTGCGCCGCCCGCACCCCCTGCAGGGCGGCGGCCGGATCCTGGACGGCATCGCAGCGGAGCGCGAGATGCTGCGCGGCGTGCGCGACCGCGCAGACGTCGTGATCGACACCACCGAGCTGAACGTGCACGACCTGGCCCGCGAGGTGACGCTCGCGGTGTCCGGCGGCGCCGAGCAGGACATGCGGGTGACGGTCATCTCCTTCGGGTTCAAGTACGGGCTCCCGCTCGACGCCGACCACGTGGCCGACGTGCGGTTCCTCGCGAACCCGTACTGGATCACCGAGCTGCGCCACCTCACCGGCAAGGACACCCCGGTGCGGGACTACGTGCTCGGCCTGCCCGGCGCGCGGGTGTTCGTCGACCGGTACGTCGACGCCCTGGACCCGGTCCTCGCCGGGTACCGCGACGAGGACAAGCGCTACGCGACGATCGCGATCGGGTGCACGGGCGGCAAGCACCGGTCGGTGGCGATCGCCGAGGCGGTCGCCGCGAAGCTCCGGGAACGTGGCGCGCGCGTGGTGGTGAGCCACCGGGACCTCGGACGTGAGTAGCCGGTCCCTCCAGCCGGCACCGTCCCAGCAGCGTGGCCCCGCCGTCGTCGCGCTCGGCGGTGGGCACGGCCTCGCGGCGAGCCTGTCCGCCCTCCGGCTGATGACCGACCGGCTCACGGCCGTCGTGACCGTCGCCGACGACGGCGGTTCGTCGGGCCGGTTGCGCACCGAGCTCCAGGTGCTGCCACCCGGCGACCTCCGGATGGCGCTGTCCGCGCTGTGCGACGACACGGACTGGGGTCGTACCTGGCGCGACGTGCTGCAGCACCGCTTCCACACCGACGGCCCGCTCGACCAGCACGCGGTCGGCAACCTGCTCATCGCCGCCCTGTGGGAGCTGCTCGGCGACCCGGTCGAGGGCCTGGACTGGGTGGGACGGTTGCTCGGCGCGCGCGGCCGGGTGCTGCCGATGTCGAGCATCCCGCTGGCGATCGAGGCGGACCTCGAGCTGGACGGGGCGGTGCACACGGTCCTCGGCCAGAGCCGCGTCGCCGTGGCGCCCGGACGGGTCGTCTCGATCCGTCTCGCGCCCGCCGAGCCGCCGGCCTGCCAGGAGGCCGTCGCCGCCATCGACTCGGCCGACTGGGTGGTTCTCGGCCCCGGTTCCTGGTTCACCTCGGTGCTCCCGCACGTCCTGGTCCCGGAGCTCTCCGCGGCCCTGCACCGGACCGCGGCGCGGCGCTGCGTGACGCTCAACCTCCGGCCCGACGACCCGGGCGCGATGACGAACCTCGAGCACCTCCGGGCGCTCGCCGAACATGCTCCCGACCTGCGTGTCGACGTGGTGATCGCCGACCCGGGGGCGGTCGTCCACCTCGACGAGCTGGCGGACGTGGCCGAGTCGATGGGTGCGCGACTCGTGCTGCGTCAGGTCGGCGTCGGCGACGGGACACCGCGCCACGATGCGCTGCGCCTCGCGGCGGCCTACCGTGACGCCTTCGAAGGGCACTGGGGAGACCTGGGCGACGGACGGGGGATGGCAGGATGACGCCCATGGCGCTCACGGCACAGGTCAAGGACGAGCTCGCCCGGTTGCCGGTCGAGAAGACCTCGTGGCGCAAGGCGGAGGTCTCGGCCACCCTGCGCTTCGCCGGTGGACTGCACATCATCTCCGGCCGCATCGTGATCGAGGCCGAGCTGGACACCGGCGCGGCCGCACGGCGCCTGCGCCAGTTCATCACCGAGGTCTACGGGCACACCTCCGACGTGGTGGTGGTCAGTGGCGGCGGTCTGCGCAAGGGCACCCGGTACGTGGTCCGCGTCGTGCGCGACGGGGAGTCGCTCGCCCGCCAGACCGGGCTGCTCGACAACCGTGGTCGCCCGGTGCGTGGCCTTCCGCCGCAGGTGGTCAGCGCCGGCGTGGGGGAGGCCGAGGCCGCGTGGCGCGGTGCGTTCCTCGCGCACGGGTCGCTGACCGAGCCCGGACGGTCGGCGGCGCTGGAGATCACCTGCCCCGGCCCGGAGGCGGCGCTCGCCCTGGTCGGGGCCGCGCGCCGGCTGGGGATCGCCGCGAAGGCCCGCGAGGTGCGTGGTGTCGACCGCGTGGTGATCCGCGACGGCGACGCGATCGGCGCGATGCTGACCCGGCTCGGCGCGCACGACGCCGTGCTGGTCTGGGAGGAGCGCCGGATGCGCCGCGAGGTCCGCGGGACGGCGAACCGGCTGGCGAACTTCGACGACGCGAACCTGCGCAGGTCGGCGCGGGCCGCGGTCGCGGCGGGTGCCCGGGTCCAGCGGGCCTTCGAGATCCTCGGCGAGGACGTGCCGGACCACCTGCGTGAGGCCGGGATGCTGCGGCTGGAGCACAAGCAGGCGTCCCTCGAGGAGCTCGGTCAGCTGGCCGACCCGCAGCTCACCAAGGACGCCGTCGCGGGGCGCATCCGGCGCCTCCTGGCGACCGCCGACAAGCGAGCCGCGGAGCTCGGGATCCCCGACACGGAGGCCGGGCTGACGGCCGATATGCTCGACGTCTGAGACACCCACAGCGAGGCTGCCCAGCGTCTGGACGAACGTCCTAGCGCGTATGTGTCCGACGTGTAACCTGAGTCTCACTGGCACTCTCAGGACGACGATGCCAGGCGCGTACAGCGCCGTACGCAACCGTTCCATGACCAGATGCGTGCCCCATTGGCACGCTCCGAGGAGGCACAGTGACCATCCGCGTCGGGATCAACGGCTTCGGCCGCATCGGGCGTAACTTCTACCGGGCTCTCGTGGCCGCCGGGGCCGACATCGAGGTCGTCGGCGTCAACGACCTCACCGACAACAAGACCCTCGCGCA
Source organism: Actinotalea endophytica (assembly GCF_025717005.1). Classification (GTDB taxonomy): domain Bacteria; phylum Actinomycetota; class Actinomycetes; order Actinomycetales; family Cellulomonadaceae; genus Actinotalea. Next base: position 198,256 of record NZ_JAOVZU010000005.1, on the reverse strand, counting down.
CCTGCTCAAGTACGACACGGTGCTCGGCCGCTTCCCGCTGAGCGTGGACTACGACGACGAGAACATCATCGTCGGCGGCAAGAAGATCCGGGCCCTCGCCGAGCGCGACCCCGCGAACCTGCCGTGGGCCGAGCTGGGCGCGGACATCGTCATCGAGTCGACCGGCTTCTTCACGGACGCGACCAAGGCCAAGGCCCACCTCGACGGTGGCGCCAAGAAGGTCATCATCTCCGCGCCGGCGAAGAACGAGGACGCCACGTTCGTGATGGGTGTCAACCACACCGACTACGACGCGGCTGCGCACAACATCATCTCCAACGCGTCCTGCACCACGAACTGCCTCGCCCCGATGGCGAAGGCGCTCAACGACGCGATCGGCATCGAGCGCGGTCTGATGACCACGATCCACGCCTACACCGGTGACCAGAACCTGCAGGACGGCCCGCACCGCGACCTCCGTCGCGCCCGCGCCGCCGCGCAGAACATCGTGCCGACCACGACCGGTGCGGCGAAGGCCGTCGCCCTCGTGCTCCCCGAGCTCAAGGGCAAGCTGGACGGCTACGCGCTGCGCGTGCCGACCATCACCGGTTCGGCGACCGACCTGACCTTCACCGCCTCCAAGGAGGTCACGGTGGACGAGGTCAACGCCGCGGTGAAGGCCGCTGCCGAGGGCCCGCTCAAGGGCATCCTCGAGTACGTGGACGACCCGATCGTCTCGAGCGACATCGTCACCAACCCGCACCAGTCGATCTTCGACTCCGGCCTCACCAAGGTGATCGGTGACCAGGTCAAGGTCGTCGCCTGGTACGACAACGAGTGGGGCTACTCCAACAGCCTGGTCAACCTGACCGTGTTCGTGGGCGAGCGTCTCTGATCTCGTCCGGTCTTTGACCACGTCCCGTTCATGACCGACGTCCGCGGAGCCCTGCCGGGCGCCGCGGACGTCGGCATGTCGGCACCCTCTCACCACCTCTGAGCTCACGAGGAGCACCATGAAGACCATCGACGACCTCGGCGACCTGCGCGGCAAGCGCGTGCTGGTCCGCTCCGACTTCAACGTGCCGCTCGACGGCACGACCATCACCGACGACGGCCGGATCCGGGCGGCCCTGCCGACCCTGACCCGGCTGCTCGACGCCGGCGCCCGCGTCGTCGTCACCGCGCACCTCGGTCGCCCGACGGGCGAGCCGGACCCGAAGTACTCGCTCGCCCCGGTGCAGGCCCGCCTGTCCGAGCTGCTCGGCAAGCCGGTCGCCCTCGCCGAGGACGTCGTCGGCCCGTCGGCGCAGGCCACGGTCGCCGCGCTCGGCGACGGTGAGATCGCGCTGCTGGAGAACATCCGCTTCGACGCCCGTGAGACGTCCAAGGACGAGGCCGAGCGCGGCGCGCTGGCCGACGAGCTCGCGGCCCTCGCCGACGCGTTCGTCTCCGACGGTTTCGGCGTGGTGCACCGCAAGCAGGCGTCGGTGTACGACGTCGCGCTGCGCCTGCCGCACGCCGCCGGTTCGCTCGTGCTGACCGAGGTCCAGGCGCTGCGCAAGGCGACCGAGAACCCCGAGCGTCCCTACGTGGTCGTGCTGGGCGGCGCGAAGGTCTCCGACAAGCTCGGGGTCATCGCGAACCTGCTCACCAAGGCGGACACGCTCCTCATCGGCGGCGGCATGGTCTACACCTTCCTCGCCGCGCAGGGGCACGAGGTCGGCTCGTCGCTGCTCGAGGCGGACCAGGTCGACACCGTGCGCGGATACCTCGAGGAGGCCGGCGACAAGATCGTCCTGCCGGTCGACATCGTCGCTGCGGACGGCTTCGCGGCCGACGCGCCCCACGAGATCGTCGACGCCGACGCGATCCCGGCCGGGAAGATGGGCCTGGACATCGGCCCGCGCTCGGGCGAGCTCTTCGCGAAGGCGATCCTGGGTGCCAAGACGATCGCCTGGAACGGCCCCATGGGCGTGTTCGAGTTCCCGGCGTTCGCCGCCGGCACGAAGGCCGTCGCCCAGGCCCTGGTGGACACCGAGGGCTTCTCGATCGTCGGCGGTGGCGACTCCGCCGCGGCCGTGCGGCTGCTCGGCTTCGACGAGGCCGGCTTCGGCCACATCTCGACCGGCGGCGGCGCGAGCCTGGAGCTGCTCGAGGGCAAGACCCTTCCCGGTATCGCTGTTCTGGAGGACTGATGACCCGCACGCCGCTCATGGCGGGCAACTGGAAGATGAACCTGGATCACCACCAGGCGATCCATCTGGTCCAGAAGCTCGCGCTGATCCTGAAGGACGCCAAGCACGACGTCTCCGACGTCGAGGTGGCCGTCATGGTGCCGTTCACCGACATCCGTTCGGTGCAGACCCTGGTCGACGCCGACAAGCTCGACATCGCCTACGGCGCGCAGGACGTCTCGAAGCACACCGAGGGCGCCTACACCGGCGAGATCTCGCCAGTCATGCTGGCCAAGCTCGGCTGCCGCTACGCGGTGGTCGGGCACTCGGAGCGCCGCGAGTACCACGGCGAGGACGACGCGACCTGCGCGGCCAAGTGCGCCTCGGCGTTCGGCCAGGGCCTCGTGCCGATCCTCTGCGTCGGTGAGGGCCTGGAGATCCGCAAGGCCGGTGAGCACGTCGCGTACACCCTCGCGCAGCTCGAGGGCAGCATGGCGGGTCTGACGGCCGAGCAGGCCGCCACGATCGTCATCGCCTACGAGCCGGTCTGGGCGATCGGCACCGGTGAGGTCGCCACGCCGGAGGACGCGCAGGAGGTCTGCGCGGCGATCCGGGGCAAGCTGTCGGACCTGTACGGCGCAGAGGTCGCCGACGCGGTCCGCGTGCTCTACGGCGGCTCGGTGAAGTCGGGCAACGTCGCGGCGATCATGGCGAAGTCGGACGTCGACGGTGCGCTGGTCGGCGGTGCGAGCCTGGACGCCGAGGAGTTCGCGAAGATCGTGCGCTACCAGTCCCACCAGGTGGGCATCTGACGTAGCGTCCGGGGCCCGCCCGAGCGGTCGGGCGGGCCCCGACCACGCCCGGCGTCGCTTCACCCGAACCGTGGTTCGGTGCTGGGGCTGACGTCGCCTATCCTTGATGTTCGACTGCCCACGACGACGAGAGACGGATATGGACGTCCTGAAGATCATCCTCCAGGTGCTGCTCGTGATCAGCAGCTTCCTCGTCGTGGTGCTCGTGCTGCTGCACAAGGGCCGTGGTGGCGGGCTGTCGGACATGTTCGGCGGCGGTGTGTCGAGCAGCGCAGGGAGCTCCGGTGTCGCGGAGCGGAACCTCAACCGGATCACCGTCGGTCTGGTGCTGGTGTGGACCGCGATCGTGGTCCTGCTCGGTCTGATCCAGCGCGTCAGCGGCTGAGAAGGGTTCAGGATCCATGGCGAGCGGAAGTGCGATCCGCGGCTCCCGAGTGGGTGCCGGTCCGATGGGCGAGGCTGAGCGCGGCGACGCCGCGCCTCGGGTCTGGGTGTCCTACTGGTGTGCCAACGGGCACGAGACCCGTCCGAGCTTCGCCGAGGAGGCCGGCATCGAGGTCCCCGAGACCTGGGACTGCCCGCGCTGCGGCTTCCCGGCCGGCCAGGAGAAGGACAACCCGCCGGCGCCGGTGCGCAACGAGCCGTACAAGACGCACCTGGCCTACGTGAAGGAGCGGCGGACCGACGAGGACGGCGCCGCGATCCTCGAGGAGGCGCTGGCCGCGCTCCGCGCGCGCCGCGGCGGCTGATCACTCCGGACGCTGGTCCCACTCGCACGGTGGTCGCCGTGCCTAGTCTGTGGGCACGGAGGGCGCCGGATGCATGAGCTGTCGATCACCCAGGACGTCGTTCGCACCGTGGTGGCACACACCGACGGGCGGGCGGTCCGAGGCGTACGGCTGCGCATCGGCACCCTCGCCGGCATCGTCCCCGACGCCGTGCGCTTCTGCTTCGACCTGGCCGTGACGGGCACGACCCTCGAGGGTGCCTGGCTGGACATCGAGGAGGAGCTCGGCAGGGGACACTGCCGGGTGTGCGGGACGGAGTTCGACATGCCGGACCTGCTTCCCCAGTGCCCGTGCGGGAGCACGGACGCCGAGGTGGTCGCGGGCCGGTCCCTGGTGGTGGCGTCGGTGGAGGTGGTCTGAGTGTGCGACACCTGCGGGTGCGGGGCGACGGACGTGCGGGTGGTCGACCCGGCGAGCGGTGCGGTGACGCACACGCACGACGGCGTCACGCACACCCACACCCCCGATGAGCCGCACAGCCATGACGGCGGACTCACCTTCCACACGCACGACGCGCCGCCCGCGGAGCACGCGGTTTCGGCGGCCGACCCGGTCGGCGGGCACGCGCACACCGCGCCGTCGGCCGAGCCGGTCGGCGGGCACGCGCACACCGCGCCGTCGGCCGAGCCGGTCGGCGGGCACGCGCACACCGCGACGATGGTCGAGCCGGCCGCCGGGCACGCGCACACCGCGACGATGGCCGAGCCGGCCGGGCACGAGCACACCACCACCATGGACCTCGAGCTCGACGTGCTCGGCAAGAACGACGCGCTGGCCGCGACGACCAGGGCCTGGCTGGCCGAGCACGACATCGTCGCGCTGAACCTGATGAGCTCGCCCGGCAGCGGCAAGACGACGTTGCTCGAGCGGACCATCCGCGAGACCTCCGACCGGCCCGTGCTGGTCGTCGAGGGTGACCAGGAGACCCTGCTGGACGCCGAGCGGATCCGCGCCGCAGGCGCCCGCGCCGTGCAGGTCAACACCGGCGCCGGGTGCCACCTCGACGCCGAGATGCTGCAGACCGCGCTGCAGAGCCTCGCCCCCGAGCCAGGATCCCTCGTCATGGTGGAGAACGTCGGCAACCTGGTGTGCCCGGCCCTGTTCGACCTCGGCGAGGCCGCCCGGGTGGTCGTCATCTCGGTCACCGAGGGCGACGACAAGCCACTCAAGTACCCGCACATGTTCGCCGCGGCGGACCTCGTCGTGGTGAACAAGACCGACCTGCTGCCCTACGTCGACTTCGACGTCGAGGCGCTCACCCGGCACGCGCGCACGCTGCGGCCCGGGGTCGAGGTGCTTCCCCTGTCGGCGAAGACCGGGGAGAACCTCGACGCCTGGTACGCCTGGCTGGACGCCCGGCGCCCCTGACCTCAGGGGCCGGCAGTCCCGCCGGGCAGCGCCGCCGCCGCAGCCAGGTCGAGCAGCCACAGCGTGGCGTCCGTCCCGCGCACGCCCGCGGCCGGCACGTCCCACCTGTCCGCGCCGGGCGCGGCGGCGGCCGCGACCGCGTCGGCCTTCTCCGCACCCGAGACGAGGAACCACACCTGTCGCGCGCGCATCAGCGCGTCGAAGGTGAGCGAGACCCGATCGGCCGGCGGCTTGGGGGAGTCGTGCACCGGCACGGTGATCGTGCCGCCGGCCGTCTGGGCCGGGTGGTGCGGGAACAGCGAGGCCACGTGCGCGTCCGGGCCGACCCCGAGGAGGACGACGTCGAACGGCCCGGTGCCGTGGTCCCGGACGGTCGCCGCATAGCGCTCCGCGGAGTCCTCGGTGGACTCGCTGGTGTCGGGACCGGGGACGCGGTGCACGAGGGCGGGGTCCAGGCCGAGCTCCATCAGCCCGGCGTCGTCGCACTGGGTGCAGTTCCGGTCGGGGTTCCCGCTGGGCAGGTAGCGCTCGTCGCCCCACCACACCTGCACCCGCGACCAGTCGACCGCGGCGCGCGCCGGGATGCGGGCCAGGGCCGCGACGGTCGCGGCGCCCATCGACCCGCCGGTGAGGACCAGCTCGGCGATCTCCCGTTCGGACTGCGCGTCGACGAGCGCCGTGACCAGGCGGGCCGCGACGGCGTCGGCGAGGACCTGCTTGTCGGGGTGCACCACGAACCGGGGCGTGGGCCCGGTCATGCCGCACCGATCCGGTGCAGGCCGTCGGTCAGCACCGCGCCGTAGACCTCGTCGGCGTCGAGCCGGCGGAGCTCTTCGGCGAGGCACTCGGTGAGGGTGCGCAGCGGCATGGCGATCGTGCGGTCCGGCTGGCCGGGCTGGCTGAGCGTCGCGACCCGCCCGTCGGGCCGGTCCAGCACCACCGGGCCGGAGCTGCGCTCGAGCCGAACCTGGGTGACACCCTCGACGTCGGGGCTGAGCTCGGTCTCCACCGGGCAGCGCAGCGCGTACGCGAGCCACGCCACGAGCAGGGTCACCGACGGGTGCGTGTCGTGGCCGGCGACGACGGCCTTCGTCACGCGCTCGTACGGGGGCTGGTCCAGGGCGGCGGCGAGCAACCCACGCCAGACCGTGAGCCGGGTCCAGGCGAGGTCCGTGTCTCCGTCGCGGTAGTTCTCGCGCAGCTGCCGCAGGCTGTCACCGGGGTGACGGCAGGCCAGCGTGTCGCTGATCCGGCGGTGGGCCATGCCACCGAGCGGGTGGTCGAAGGGGTCCTCGGGCACCTCGTTCGGCCACCACGTGACGATCGGCGCGTCGGGCAGGAGCAGCGGCGTGATGAGCGTGTCGGCGTGGTCGAGCAGGTCGGGGCCTGCGCGCAGCACGATGACCTCGCTCGCGCCGGCGTCCCCGCCCACACGGATCTGGCCGTCGAGGCGGGCCTCGGGGTTGCCGCACCGGCACAGCACGATGATCCGGCAGGGGTGCTCGCGGCTCGCGACGTTCGCGGCCTCGATGGCGGGCTCGGGGTCGCGGTCGCCGGCGTCGATCACGAGGGTGAGCACGCGTCCGAGCGCGATGGCGCCGCCCTCGTCGCGCACCTGGACCAGCGCCCGCGCGACGTCCCCGGTGGTGGTCTGGGGCAGGTCGATGATCATGTGGTCCTCCGGGTTCTCACGGCCGGCGCCAGGCGCGGCCGTCGCGGGCCATCATCGCGTCCGCGGAGGTCGGGCCCCACGAGCCGGACTCGTAGGGGTCGGGTGCGCCGTGCTTGGCCCAGTACTCGATGATCGGGTCGAGGATCTGCCAGGACAGCTCGACCTCGCGCTGACGCGGGAAGAGCGGCGGGTCGCCGAGCAGCACGTCCAGGATCAGCCGCTCGTAGGCCTCCGGGGAGGACTCGGTGAAGGCATGGCCGTACCCGAAGTCCATCGTGACGTCCCGCACCTCCATGGCCGTGCCGGGCACCTTGGAGCCGAACCTCAGGGTCACGCCCTCGTCGGGCTGCACCCGGATCACGAGGGCGTTCTTGCCGAGCTCCTCGGTCGCGGTGGACTGGAAGGGCAGGTGGGGAGCGCGCTTGAAGACGACGGCGACCTCGGTCACCCGGCGGCCGAGGCGCTTGCCGGTCCGCAGGTAGAACGGCACTCCGGCCCAGCGGCGGGTGTCGATGTCCACCCGGATCGCGGCGAACGTCTCGGTGGTCGAGGTCGGCGGGACGCCGTCCTCGTCGAGGTACCCGTGCACCTTCTCGCCACCCTGCCACCCCGCGACGTACTGGCCGCGCGACGTGTGCTTGCCGAGGTCACGGGGCAGGCGCACCGCGGAGAGCACCTTCTCCTTCTCGGCGCGCAGGTCGTCGGCGTCGAACGAGACGGGTTCCTCCATGGCGGTCAGCGCGAGGAGCTGGAGCAGGTGGTTCTGGATCACGTCGCGGGCCGCGCCGATGCCGTCGTAGTAGCCCGCACGGCTCGCGATGCCGATGTCCTCGGCCATCGTGATCTGCACGTGGTCGACGTAGTTGGCGTTCCAGATCGGCTCGAAGAGCTGGTTCGCGAAGCGCAGCGCCAGCAGGTTCTGGACCGTCTCCTTGCCGAGGTAGTGGTCGATCCGGAACACCGACTCGGGTGCGAACACGCGGGAGACGACGCCGTTCAGCTCACGCGACGAGGCGAGGTCGCTGCCGAAGGGCTTCTCGATGACGACCCGGCGCCAGGTGCCCTCGCGCTGCTCGGACAGACCCGATCGCGCGAGCTGCTCGAGCACGAGTGGGAACGCCTTCGGCGGGACGGACAGGTAGAAGGCGTGGTTGCCGTTGGTGCCCTGCTCGGCGTCGAGCTCGGCGACCTGCTCGCTGAGCCGGTCGAAGGCGGACTCGTCGCCGAACTCACCCTGGACGAAGCGGATCCCGGAGGCGAGCTGCTTCCAGGTGTCCTCGCGGAACGGTGTGCGGGCGTGCTCCTGGACCGCGTCGTGCACCACCTGGGCGAAGTCCTGGTCCTCCCAGTCGCGCCGGGCGAAGCCGGTGAGCGCGAAGCCGGGTGGCAGCAGGCCGCGGTTGGCGAGGTCGTACACGGCGGGCATGAGCTTCTTGCGCGCCAGGTCTCCGGTGACGCCGAAGATCACCAGCCCGCACGGGCCGGCGATGCGCGGCAGTCGCCGGTCCCGCGGATCGCGGAGCGGGTTGTGCTCCGCACTGATGGCTCTGCTCACCTGGTCGCCTCCAGGCCCGTTCGCACGGTGTCCCGAAGGTTCTCCCAGCTGTCGATGAACGCCTGCACTCCTTCGACCTCCAGCTCGTCGGTCACATCGTCCAGGTCCACGCCTGCGGTTGCCAGCCGAGCCATGACGGTACGCGCGTCATCCGCGTCGAGCGCGGTCGGGCCGGTGATCGTCCCGTGGTCGGCCACGGCGGCCAGCGTCGTGCCCGGCATGGTGTTGACGGTGCTCGGGGCGACGAGCTCGTCGACGTAGCGGGTGTCCCGGTACGTGGGGTTCTTCACGCTCGTCGATGCCCAGAGCGGCCGTTGGGGGAGCGCGCCGGCCCGAGCCAGCCGCTCCCACCGGGCGGATGCGGTGTTCTCCTGCCACAGCGCGTAGGCGAGCCGGGCGTTGGCGATCGCAGCGGTGCCGCGCAGGGCGAGCGCCTCGTCGTCGCCGATCTTCTCGAGCCGGTCGTCGACCTTCGTGTCGACACGGGACACGAAGAACGACGCGACCGAGGCGAGACCGGCCAGGGTCACGCCCGCGGCCTGCGCGCGCTCCAGGCCCGCGAGATGCGCCTCGATGACCCGTTCGTAGCGCTCGAGCGAGAAGATCAGGGTCACGTTGACGCTGATCCCCTCGGCGAGCACCTGGGTGATCGCCGGGAGCCCCTCGACGGTCGCCGGGATCTTGATGAACAGGTTGGGGCGGTCGACCGTGCGCCAGAGCCGCCGGGCCGCCTCGACGGTGCCGTCGGTGTCGTGGGCCAGACGCGGGTCGACCTCGATCGAGACCCGGCCGTCCACGCCGCCGGTCGCCGCATGGACGTCGGCGAGGACGTCGCAGGCAGAACGCACGTCGTCGGTCGTGATCCGGAGCACGGCGTCGTCGAGCGAGGCCTGCTGCTCGGCCAGCTCGCCGAGCTGGGCGTCGTAGGCCTGCGTGCCGCTCAGCGCCTTGGCGAAGATCGACGGGTTCGAGGTGACCCCGATGACGCCGCGGGTGAGCACGAGGTCGGCCAGGACGCCGTCGCGCACCAGTGGGCGCGACAGGTCGTCCAGCCACACCGCGACACCCGCGTCACGCAAGGCGCTGAGCGGGCCGGGTAGCTCCGCCGGCAGGATCTGGGCGGACATGGGCAGCTCCCTTCCTGGCGGATCGTCGGACCCGCCGATGAACGGTGTCGGCGCAGAGCGTCGACGTGCTGCCCCGCTCCCGGGCTAGCCGGCCGCGGCGATCGACTCGCGAGCCGCGGTGATCACGGCCTCGGTGGTGATGCCGAACTCCCGGTAGAGGGTCTGGTAGTCGGCCGACGCCCCGTAGTGCTCGAGGGAGACCGACCGGCCCGCGTCACCGACCAGGCCCGCCCACGGCATCGCGATACCGGCCTCGACGGAGACCCTGGCGCGCACGGTGGGGGGCAGCACGCTCTCACGGTAGGCACGGTCCTGGCGTTCGAACCACTCGAGGCACGGCGCGGAGACGACGCGCGTCGGGGTGCCGGCGGCCTCGAGGTGCGTGCGCGCCTCGACGGCGAGCGAGACCTCGGAGCCGGTGGCGATCAGGATGACCTCCGGGGCGCCGTTCGACGCGTCGAGCAGCACGTAGGCCCCCTTGGCCACGCCGTCGGTGGTCGCGTACCCGTCGACCCCGCGCGGGAACACCGGGATGTTCTGCCGGGTCAGGACGATGCCGGCCGGGCGCTCGCGCTGGGCGAGGATCGCCTGCCAGGCGGCGGCGGTCTCGTTCGCGTCGGCCGGGCGCACGATGTCCAGGCCGGGGATCGCGCGGGTGGCCGCGAGGTGCTCGACCGGCTGGTGGGTCGGGCCGTCCTCGCCGAGACCGATCGAGTCGTGGGTCCACACGAAGATCGAGGGCACGCCCATCAGCGCGGCCAGACGCACCGCGCCGCGCATGTAGTCGCTGAAGGTGAAGAAGGTGCCGCCGTACGGCCGGGTCAGGCCGTGCAGGGCGATGCCGTTGAGGATCGCGCCCATCGCATGCTCGCGGATCCCGAAGTGCAGGGTGCGGCCGTACCAGTCACCGGCGAACTCGTGCGACGAGCGCTCGGGCGGCAGGAACGAGGGCTCGCCCTTCATCGTGGTGTTGTTCGAGCCGGCCAGGTCGGCCGAGCCGCCCCACAGCTCGGGCAGCACGGGTGCGAGGGCGCCGAGGATCTTGCCGGAGGCCGCGCGCGTTGCGACCGAGGTCCCGGCCTCGAACGTGGGAAGGGCGTCGGCCCAGCCCTCGGGGAGCTCGTGCGCGACGAGCCGGTCGAGCAGTGCGGAGCGCTCGGGGTTGGCGGCACGCCACTCGGCGAGCCGGACGTCCCACTCCGCGTGCGCGGCCTCGCCCCGACGGACCGCGGCCCGGGTGTGCGCGATGACCTCGGGCTCCACCGCGAACGACGCGGTCGGGTCGAAGCCGAGGACCTCCTTGAGCGCGGCGACCTCGTCGCCACCGAGCTTGGCGCCGTGCGCACCGTGGGTGTTCTTCGCGTGCGGGGCCGGCCAGGCGATGATCGTGCGCAGGCGGATGATCGACGGCTGGTCGGTGACCGCCTTCGCGGCCTCGATCGCGGCGTTCAGGGCCTCGACGTCCTCGACGTACTCGCCGGTCGCCGTCCAGTCGACGGACTGGGTGTGCCACCCGTAGGCCTCGTAGCGGGCCAGCACGTCCTCGGTGAACGCGATCGACGTGTCGCCCTCGATCGAGATGTGGTTGTCGTCCCAGACGACCACGAGGTTGCCGAGCTTCTGGGTGCCGGCGATCGAGGACGCCTCCGAGGACACGCCCTCCTGCAGGTCACCGTCGGACGCGATCACGTAGACGTGGTGGTCGAACGGGCTCGTGCCGGGTGCTGCATCCGGGTCGAGCAGGCCGCGCTCCCGGCGGGCGGCCATCGCGAACCCGACCGCGCTGGACACGCCCTGGCCGAGCGGACCGGTGGTGATCTCGACGCCGGCGGTGTGGCCCCACTCGGGGTGACCCGGGGTCTTGGAGCCCCAGGTGCGAAGCGCCTCGAGGTCCGACAGCGACAGGCCGTAGCCGGCCAGGTACAGCTGGATGTACTGGGTGAGGCTCGAGTGGCCCGCCGAGAGGATGAAGCGGTCGCGGCCGAGCCATTCCGGCTGGCTGGGGTCGTGGCGCATCACGCGCTGGTAGAGCAGGTAGGCGAGCGGGGCCAGCGAGATCGCCGTCCCAGGGTGGCCGTTGCCGACCTTCTCGACCGCGTCTGCGGCCAGCACTCGCACGGTGTCCACCGCGCGACGATCAAGGTCGGTCCACTCCAGCGCGTTCACGTCAGCTCGATCCTTCCCGGGGAGGGGATCTGGGGCACGCTCCGTGCGGGATCAAGGGCCCGGACGAGCACGGGTCCACCGTCGTCGGTGACCGCGACGAGCCTAGCCGCCCATGTCTGGGACCACTGTCCGTGTCCGACGTGCGAACCGTCGCCGTGGGGCCGGGACGATCACCCGGCGACGGGCAGTGGGACTCCTGTCCCTTGCCGCTCGCGCGTCGTTCGCTCTCGGCAGGGCGTCATCTCCTGTGAATGCGGCCTCCGTCGCCTACCATGGTCCCCGACGCCGGAGGCCGGGCCGGTGCGCGACCTCACCGCGAACGGAGCAAGCCGACAGTGCGCAGCGTGACCGAGTCGTCGGCGGTGGCCGACGGGCCCGCTCAGGCGCCGGGTGCCCGCGTCGCCGCGGTGGGCGTGCGCGTGGTGCGCAGCGCAGCCGCCTACGTCGCGCTGACCAAGCCGCGGATCATCGAGCTGCTCCTGGTGACCACCGTGCCGACGATGATCCTGGCGGCCGGCGGGCTCCCGTCGATCGGTCTCGTGCTCGCGACGTTGGTCGGGGGCACTGCGGCCGCAGGCTCGGCGAACACCCTGAACTGCGTGCTCGACCGCGACATCGACTCGGTGATGAACCGCACCAAGCGGCGCCCGCTGGTCACCGGCGAGGTGAGCCCGCGGGCTGCGACCGTGTTCGGCGTGGCGCTCGGGATCGGTGCGGTCGCCTGGTTCTGGGTCCTGGTCAATGCCGTCGCCGCGCTGCTGTCGCTGGCCGCGATCCTGCTCTACGTGGTCGGCTACACGATGCTGCTGAAGCGCCGCACGCCGCAGAACATCGTGTGGGGTGGGATCGCCGGGTGCATGCCCGTGCTGATCGGCTGGTCCGCGGTGACCGGCTCGCTCGCCTGGGCCCCCGTCGCGCTGTTCCTCGTGATCTTCTTCTGGACGCCCCCGCACTACTGGCCGCTGTCGATGCGGTTCCGCCGCGACTACGCGCAGGCCGGCGTCCCGATGCTGCCCGTGGTGGCCGGCGAGGTCCGGGTCGCCGTCGAGATGGTCGTCTACACGGTCGCGATGGTGGCGGCGTCGCTCGCGCTGGTGCCGCTCGCCGGGATGTCCTGGGTCTACGCCGCCGTCGCGACGGTTCTCGGGGCGTGGTTCACGGCGCAGGTCGTCGGGCTGCTGGTCCGAGCCCGGCGCGCGGGCGGCAAGCTGGGTGAGATGAAGGTCTTCCACCACTCGATCACCTACCTGACGCTCCTGTTCGTCGCGGTCTCGGTCGACCCGTTCCTGCCGGTCTGAGGTGGGCTCCGACCGGCTCGAGGGTGCGGCGACGGCCTACCTCGACCACCTCGCGGTCGAGCGGGGCCTGTCCGCCAACACGCTCGCCGCGTACCGGCGCGACCTGAGCAGGTACCAGTCCTACCTCGCGGCGCGTGGGCGCACCGACCTCGCCGAGGTCAGCGAGGCGGACGTCCGCGACTACGTGCTCGCGGTGCGCACCGGCGCCGACGGCGGGCGGGCGCTGGCGGCCTCGTCGACGGCCAGGATGGTCGCCGCCGTGCACGGGTGGCACCGGTTCGGCGCCCTGGAGGGCTGGACCGTGACCGACCCGGCGAGCCCGGTGAAGCCGCCGGCCCGGCCCAGGCGACTGCCCAAGGCACTCGGCGTGGCCGAGGTGACCGCGCTGCTCGAGGCCGCCGGGATCGGTGACGGGCCCGTGCCGCTGCGCGACCGCGCGCTGCTCGAGCTGCTCTACTCCACGGGTGCCCGGATCAGCGAGGTGGTCGGGCTCGACGTCGACGACCTCGACCTGGAGACCGGCGAGGTGCTGCTGCGCGGCAAGGGTGACAAGCAGCGCGTCGTCCCGGTCGGCTCGTACGCGCGCGACGCCGTCGAGGCGTACCTCGTGCGGGCCCGCCCGGAGCTCGCAGCGCACGGCCGGGGGACACCGGCGATCTTCCTGAACACCCTCGGCCGGCGGCTGTCGCGGCAGTCCGGCTGGGCGGTCCTGCGGCTCGCGGCCGAGCGGGCGGGACTGACCCAGGCCATCTCGCCGCACACGCTGCGGCACTCGTTCGCGACGCACCTGCTGGCCGGTGGCGCGGACGTGCGTGTGGTCCAGGAGCTCCTCGGGCACGCGTCGGTGACGACCACGCAGATCTACACCCAGGTGAGCCCCGAGCTGCTGCGTGAGGTGTACGTCGCGGCCCATCCGAGGGCGGTGGGCTGAGGGTTCGCGCCACCCCGGCGGAGCGGCGCTGGCCGGGGCTTCTCCTGAGGTAACCTCGGGCGGGTGACGGACCTCGAGGCGCCCCGGGCAGACCCGGTCGGACGGCCGTTGCCCGAATTCCAGGAGCCCTCGCCGCTGGCCGGCACCGGACCGGCCCGGATCATCGCGTTGTGCAACCAGAAGGGTGGGGTGGGCAAGACCACCACCACCATCAACCTCGCGGCGGCGCTGGCCGACTACGGGCGCAAGGTGCTCGTCGTGGACTTCGACCCGCAGGGCGCCGCATCGGTGGGACTCGGGGTCAACCCGCACGAGCTCGACCGCACGGTCTACAACCTCCTGATGGAGCGCGGCTCGGCGTTGGCCGACGTCGTGCGGCCGACCGCGGTCGAAGGCCTGGACCTGCTCCCGGCCAACATCGACCTCTCCGCGGCGGAGGTCCAGCTGGTCGGGGAGGTCGCTCGTGAGTCGATCCTGTCCCGCGTGCTGCGTCCGGCCGAGGAGGACTACGACGTCGTCCTGATCGACTGCCAGCCGTCGCTGGGTCTGCTCACCGTCAACGCGCTGACCGCGGCGCACGGCGTGCTCATCCCGCTGGAGTGCGAGTTCTTCGCGCTGCGCGGCGTGGCGCTGCTGATCGAGACCGTCGAGAAGGTGCGGGACCGGCTCAACCCCCGGCTCCAGGTCGACGGCATCGTCGCGACCATGTACGACTCGCGGACCCTGCACTCGCGCGAGGTGCTCGCCCGGGTGCACGAGGCGTTCGGCGACCAGCTCCTGCAGACCGTGATCGGGCGGACCGTGAAGTTCCCGGACGCGTCCGTGGCCGCGGAGCCGATCACCACGTACGCACCGACGCACGCCGGAGCGGTCGCCTATCGGCAGCTGGCTCGCGAGCTGGTGGCGCGCGGCGATGCCGCCTGAGGAGCTCGCAGCGTCGAGCCGGCCCGGACCGTTCGAGGTCCACCTGGACAACTTCTCCGGGCCGTTCGACCTGCTGCTGGGTCTGATCACGCGGCACAAGCTCGACATCACCGAGGTCGCGCTCGCGCAGGTGACCGACGAGTTCATCGCTGCGGTGCGTGCGGCGGAGCAGTCCGACCAGCCGTGGGAGCTCGGGCGGATCAGCGAGTTCCTGGTCGTGGCCGCCACGCTGCTCGACCTCAAGGCGGCCCGGCTGCTCCCGGGCGAGCTGGACACCACCGAGGACCTCGAGCTGCTGGAGGCCCGCGACCTGCTGTTCGCCCGGCTGCTGCAGTACCGCGCCTTCAAGGACGTCGCCGGGTTCCTCGGCGAGCGGCTCGCGTCGCAGTCGCGCCGGGTGCCGCGGGCCGTGGCGCTCGAACCGCAGCTGGCCGCTCTGCTGCCCGAGCTGGTCCTCGCGATCGGGCCCGAGCACCTCGCCGCACTGGCTGCTCGCGCGCTGGCGCCGAAGCCGGTCCCGGTGGTCTCGCTGAGCCACCTGCACGCGACCCCGGTCAGCGTCCGTGAGCAGGCGGCGGTGCTGGTCGACCGGCTGCGCAGGACCGGTGCGGCCACCTTCCGGTCGCTGGTGTCCGACGCCGGGGAGACCGTCGTGGTCGTCGCGCGGTTCCTCGGGCTGCTCGAGCTGTTCCGCGAGGGCCAGGTGGCGTTCGACCAGGTCGACCCCCTCGGCGAGCTCACCGTGCGCTGGACGGGCAGCGCCGAGGGCGACGTCGAGGTCAACGACGACTACGACGAGGCGGCGGGCTCGGAGCCCGCGCCCCTGCAGGAGGACGCATGAGCGATCACGAGGACCTCGGGCGCCCGGTCGACGAGGTCGCAGCCGAGCCCAAGCCGGACGAGCTGGCGTTCGACGTCTCGGTGCTGCCCGGCGGGGCTCGAGCAGCTCTCGAGGCGGTGCTGATGGTCGCCGACGAGCCGATCCCGGCGGTGCGCCTCGCGACGGCGCTGGGCCTGCCGACGGTGGAGGTCGAGGCCCTGCTCGCCGGCCTCGCGGAGGAGTACCGCACGGAGCTGCGCGGGTTCGAGCTGCGCCAGGTCGGCGACGGGTGGCGGTTCTACTCGTCGGCCGCGCACGCGGACGTGGTGGGCCGGTTCGTGCTGGACGGGCAGTCCGCGCGACTCACCCAGGCGGCCCTGGAGACGCTCGCGGTGATCGCGTACCGGCAGCCGGTGACCCGGGGGCAGGTCTCCGCGGTACGCGGTGTGAACGTCGACTCGGTGGTCCGCACCCTGGCCGCCCGGGGACTGGTGATCGAGGCCGGGACCGAGCCTTCGGGCGCACTGCTGTACGTCACGACGCCGTACTTCCTCGAGCGGATGGGCATGACGAGCCTCGACGAGCTCCCGCCGCTCGCGCCGTACCTGCCCGACCTCGAGGCGCTCGACCTCGACGAGGACGCGTCCGCGTGAACGAGCCGGGTGGGTCGGGAGGCGCCGAGGGCGTCCGACTGCAGAAGGTGCTCGCGGGCGCAGGCCTGGGCTCGCGGCGGGCGTGCGAGGAGCTGATCGCCCAGGGGCGGGTGCAGGTCGACGGCGAGGTGGTCCGCGAGCAGGGCATGCGCGTCGACCCCACGACGGTGGTGCTGCACGTCGACGGCATGCGGGTGCAGCTGGACCCCGATCTGGTCACGATCGCGCTGCACAAGCCGAAGGGCGTGGTCTCGTCGATGCACGACGAGAAGGGGCGCCCGGACCTGTCCGGCCTGGTGGCCGACCGTCGGGTGTTCCACGTCGGCCGGCTGGACGCTGACTCCGAGGGGCTGCTCCTGCTGACCAACGACGGTGAGCTCGCCCACCGGCTCGCGCACCCGTCCTACGAGGTCACGAAGACCTACGTGGTGACCGTGGAGGGCAGGGTGAAGCCCGGCGTGGGTCAGGCGCTCAAGCGGGGGATCGAGCTGGACGACGGGCCGGTGCGGGTGGACGCGTACACGGTCCTGGAGACCTCGCCGCGCCGCAGCCTGGTCCAGGTCGACCTGCATGAAGGCCGCAACCGGATCGTGCGGCGGATGTTCGACGCCGTCGGTCACCCCGTCACCCGTCTGGTGCGGACCCGGATCGGCCCGGTGCGGCTCGGGCAGCTCAAGCCGGGACAGACTCGGGTGGTGGCGGGCAACGAGCTCGGCGCCCTGATGGCCGCCGTGGACCTGTGACCCGCTACGCTCGCTGGTCGTCCAGCGCGTCCGACCGGAAGGACCCCGCACGGTGAGCGAGCAGTCCGTGGTCGCGACCCGAGGCCCGGTGCGCGTGGTCGGCACAGGCCTGCTGGGCACGAGTGTCGGCCTCGCGCTGCGCGCCGGTGGTGTGGACGTGGTGCTCAGCGACCCGTCGCGGACCACTGTGCTGCTGGCACGCGACGTCGGCGCAGGACGGCTGCCGGTCGAGGACGAGCCCGAGCCTGCACTCGTGGTCGTCGCGGCCCCGCCCGACGTGACCGCCGAGGTCGTGCTCGCGGAGCTCGCAGCGCACCCGGGGGCCGTGGTCACCGACGTGTCGTCGGTCAAGGGTGCGATCGCCGCGGCCGTCGCGGCAGGCGGCGGTGACCTGCGCCGCTACGTGGGGTCGCACCCGATGGCCGGGTCCGAGCGTTCCGGCCCCACGGCGGCCCGCCCGGACCTCTTCACCGGCCGTCCCTGGGTGGTGGCCGCGCCGCCGGAGGCGGAGCCCTCGGCGGTTCTTGCGGTCCGGACGCTCGCTGTCGACACCGGTGCGACGCCCGTCATGATGGCCGCGGCCGAGCACGACGCCGCCGTGGCGCTGGTCTCGCACGTGCCGCAGGTGGCGGCGTCGCTGGTCGCGTCGCAGCTGCGAGCCGCGCCGCCCGGGTCGCTCGACCTGGCCGGCCAGGGGCTGCGCGACGTGACCCGGATCGCGGCGAGCGACCCCGCTCTGTGGACCTCGATCCTGGCGGCCAACGCGGCGGCGGTGGCGCCCGTGCTGCGGGCGCTGCGCGGTGACCTCGACGCGCTGATCGACGCGCTCGACGCGGCGACGGGCGACCCCGCGGCCGACGGTGCGCTCGGCACGCTCGCCGGTGCGATCGCGGCAGGCAACGCGGGTGTCGGCCGGGTGCCCGGCAAGCACGGTGGGTCGCACGCGACGTACGACGTGGTCACGGTGCTGGTGCCGGACCGTCCGGGCGAGCTCGGCCGTCTGCTCGTGGACATGGGCGACGTGGGTGTGAACCTCGAGGAGCTCGCGATCGACCACGCGCCGCGGCAGGCGGTCGGTCTCGCCTCGATCTCGGTGCTGCCGGGCCTCGGCGAGCACCTGGAGAGCCAGCTGGAGGCGCGCGGATGGCGGGTGGCGGGATGAGCGTGCGGACCCCGCTCGTCGTGGCGGTCGACGGGCCTTCCGGATCGGGCAAGTCGAGCGTGAGCCGCCAGGTGGCCGCCCACCTCGGCCTGGCGTACCTGGACACGGGTGCGATGTACCGCGCGGCCGCGTGGTGGTGCCGTGAGCAGGGTGTCGACCTGGCGGACACCGACGCCGTCACGCAGGCGGTGCACGCCATGGTGCTCGAGCTGGACCTCAACCCGAGGTTCCCGGTGTTCCGCGTGGCCGGGCACGACGTCGGCACCGCGATCCGGGCCTCGGCGATCTCGGAGGTCGTCTCGCAGGTGGCGACGAACCTCGACGTGCGCGCGGACCTGGGGCGCCGGCAACGGGCCGTGATCGAGCTCGAGTGCACCCCGGAGGGCTTCAGCGAGGGACGTGGTGTCGTCGTCGAGGGGCGGGACATCACCACCGTCGTCGCCCCGGACGCCGACGTGCGGCTGCTGCTGACCGCGAGCGAGGAGGCCCGGCTGGCCCGTCGTGCTCGTGAGCTGCACGGGACCGACGACGCGGCCGCCGTGGCCGCGACCCGCGACCAGGTGGTGGGCCGGGACGCGAAGGACTCCACGGTGGTCGAGTTCCGCACCGCCGCGGACGGCGTGGTGACCGTCGACTCGTCGGGTCTCGACCTCGAGCAGACGGTGCGTGCCGTGCTCGACCTGATCGAGAGCCGGACGGGGGAGTGAGCCCCGCGGGGCCGCACGCGCCCGGGCCGGCCGGTCCGGTGTGGTCGCGCCAGGTCGGACGGTTCCTGGCCCACGTCGTGTGGAGCACCCGGGTCGTCGGGGTCGAGAACCTGCCGAGCACCGGTCCGGTGGTGGTCGCGGCGAACCACGTGTCGATCGTCGACGGCCCGCTGCTGCACGGCGCCCTGCCGCGTGGCTCGCACATCCTGGTCAAGCAGGAGATGTTCCACGGTCCGATCGGGCTGATCCTGCGTGGTGCCGGGCAGATCCCGGTGGACCGCAGCAGTGGGCGCAGCGCGCTGGAGGCGGGTCTCGCGGTGCTGCGACGTGGCGGGGTGGTCGGGATCTTCCCGGAAGGGAACCGCGGGCGTGGCGACGTCGCCGGGGTGCGCGCGGGTGTGGCGTGGCTCGCCGTGAACGGCGGCGCCCCGGTGGTCCCGGTGGCGATCCTCGGCACGCGGCGGACCGGCGAGAGCCTCGGCCACGTCCCGGCGCTGCGGCGGCGTTTCGTGGTCGAGCTGGGTGCCCCGGTGGAACCTGCCGGCGGCGAGGGGATGTCGCGCCGGGAGGCCGTCGCCGCGACGGCGGACGCCGTGGCGGCCCGGTTGGCCGAGCACGTCCAGGGCGCGTCGGAGCGCCACGGCCTGCCGCTGCCGGCTGACGGCCCCGACTGAGCTCGGCGGTCCGGTTCGTCGCTCGGGGCCGGTTCAGGGGAGGATGACCCCCATGGAGCCCACCGCCGAGGATCTGGCCCGCACGCAAGCCCTGCGCGCGGGCCTCGAGGAGTACGAGCTCGCCGAGGAGGACCTCGCGCTGCTCGAGGGCGAGACCCTCGAAGGTGACGGGGGCGAGTCCGGCGCGCCGCTGCCGGTCGTGGCGGTCGTCGGACGCCCGAACGTCGGCAAGTCCACCCTGGTCAACCGGGTGCTCGGCCGGCGCGAGGCCGTCGTGCTGGACACCCCCGGCGTGACCCGGGACCGGGTGAGCTACCCCGCGGAGTGGGCGGGACGTCGGTTCACGCTGGTGGACACCGGCGGCTGGGAGGTCGACGTCGCAGGCCTCGACGCGCGTGTGGCGGAGCAGGCCGAGGTCGCGATCGACCTGGCAGACGTCGTCCTCTTCGTGGTCGACGCGACGGTCGGCGCGACGGCCACCGACGAGCGTGTGGTGCGGATGCTGCGCAAGGCCGGCAAGCCGGTGGTGCTCGTCGCGAACAAGGTGGACGGCCCGCGCGCCGAGGCGGACGCCCTCGCGCTGTGGAACCTCGGGCTCGGCGAGCCGCACATGGTCTCCGCGCTGCACGGGCGCGGTTCCGGGGACCTGCTCGACGCCGTGCTCGAGGCGATGCCGGAGCGCTCGGCGGTCGCCGGTCCGGTGCCCGAGGGCGGCCCGCGCCGCGTCGCACTCGTCGGGCGCCCGAACGTCGGCAAGTCGAGCCTGCTCAACGCGCTGGCGGGGTCCGCCCGGGTCGTGGTCGACGAGGTCGCGGGTACCACCCGTGACCCGGTGGACGAGCTCGTCGAGCTGGGCGACCGGCCGTGGTGGTTCGTGGACACGGCAGGGATCCGGCGCCGCGTGCACCAGACGACGGGCGCCGACTTCTACGCGTCGCTGCGCACCCAGGCGGCGATCGAGAAGGCCGAGGTCGCGGTCGTCCTCGTCGACGCGAGCCAGCCGCTCACCGAGCAGGACACCCGGGTCATCACCCAGGCCGTCGAGGCCGGGCGCGCGCTGGTGATCGCGTACAACAAGTGGGACCTGATGGAGGACGAGCGTCGGCGCTACCTCGAGCGCGAGATCGAGCGCGACCTCGTCCAGGTGCAGTGGGCGCCGCGGGTGAACCTGTCGGCGAAGACGGGCTGGCACCGCGCCAAGCTGGTCCCGGCACTCGACCTGGCGTTGCAGTCCTGGGACACCCGGGTGCCGACCGGCCGGCTCAACGCGTTCTTCGGCGAGCTGGTGGCCGCTCACCCGCACCCGCTGCGCGGCGGCAAGCAGCCGCGGGTGCTGTTCGCGACGCAGGCGGCGACCCGTCCGCCGAGGTTCGTCGTGTTCGCCACGGGATTCCTCGAGGCGGGCTACCGCCGGTTCATCGAGCGACGGCTGCGCGAGACCTTCGGGTTCGAGGGGTCGCCGATCGAGATCTCGGTCCGGGTACGGGAGAAGCGCAAGCGGTGACCGGCCCGTCGCGCGTCGCCCAGCGGGGTGTGCTGCTGCGCTGGGGGCTCCCGCGCGACCCCGCGGCGAGCACGAGCCTTGCCGGGTTCCTGGTCTCCGGCGTGGCGACCGTGATGGTCACGCGAGCCTTCCTGGCCGCGACCGGGTACCCGCAGCTCGGCGGGGAGGGCCTGCACATCGCGCACGTGCTCTGGGGCGGTCTGGGCATGACCCTGGCCATCGTGCTGCTGCTGTCGTTCGTCGGGCCGGCCGTGCGGCCGATCGCGTCGGTCGTCGGCGGCATCGGGTTCGGGCTGTTCATCGACGAGATCGGGAAGTTCGTCACCGACGACAACGACTACTTCTTCCGTCCCACTGCGGCGCTGATCTACCTGGTGGTGGTGCTGCTCGTGCTGCTCGCGGAGGCGGTGCACGGGCGTGTGCCGTACCGGCCGTCGGAGTACCTCGCCGCCGCTGCCGACCAGGCCGTGGCGGGGCTGGCCGGCGGGTTCACGCCGCACGCGCGAGCCCAGGCGCGCCGGCTCCTCGCCCGCGCGGAGGGGGAGCACGGCACGGCCGAGGTCGCCGCCGTGCTCGACGTCGTCGACGAGGACCACAGCGAGGCGCCCAACCCGGTGGCTTCGGTGAGCTCGTGGTTGGTGCGCACCACGCGTCGACTGATCGACGCCCGGTTCGTGCCGGCGGTGACCGTCGCGGTGCTGCTGGTCAGCGTCGTTTCGACGGTGGTCCTCGGCCTGGCGGCCTGGCAGGCGGCGGGCCTGGACTGGTGGGTCGCCGCCGGCATGGTCGGTGGGGTCCTGGTGAGCGCACTGCTCGCCGGGTGGGGCCTGGTGCTGGTGCGCCGGGACCGGTACGCCGCCTACCTCAGATTCCGGCGTGCGGTCCTGGTGTCGCTGCTCGTGACCCAGTTCTTCGTCTTCCTCGCCGAGGAGTTCGCGGCGGTCTGGGGCCTGCTCGTCGACCTCGCCGTGCTGGTCCTGGTCGAGGCGGAGATCAGCCAGCTCGAGGAGGGTGACGAGCTCCCTGCCCGCACAGCGCAGGGCTCGGCGCGGCCCGTCTGAGTCGAGGCCGATCGCGCCGGGCGTCACCGTGCGTGCGTGTCGCCGCGTCGCGAGGGGGCCCGACGCCTGCGGTACGATCGTCTCCGGCTTCGGCCGAACGGGATGTGGCGCAGCTTGGTAGCGCACTTGACTGGGGGTCAAGGGGTCGCAGGTTCAAATCCTGTCATCCCGACAGTGTTGTCGCAGGTCAGAGGCCGTCTCGCCGACAAGCGAGGCGGCCTCTGGTGCGTCGTGGCGGGTGCGTGGCCTCAGGAGTTCGCGACGATCGGCCGTCCCGGTCGCGTCGTGCTGCCGGCCAGGCCCTCGATGACCGCATCCGGGCGAGGCCCCGACAGCCCCGGCTTGACCTCGGGGGCCAGGTCCCGTGTGTACTCGTCGCCATGGATGTTCGGCACGGCCCGACCTACCCGCTGTCCAGCACCGGCACGGCCGGATCGGGGAGGGGGCGGGTCCGGTGGATCTGACCACGGTGACCAACGCGCTCCTGGTGCTGCTCTTCGTCTTGATCGGTGGCGTGTTCGCGGGGACCGAGCTCGCACTCGTCTCGCTCCGGGAGAGCCAGATCGACCGGCTCGAGCGGCAGAGTCGCCGGGGTGCGCGGGTGGCGTCGGTCGCACGGGACCCGAACAGGTTCCTGGCGGCCGTGCAGATCGGGGTGACCCTCGCCGGCTTCTTCTCGGCGGCCTACGGTGCGTCGACGCTGGCGCCGGACGTCGCGCCCGTCCTCGAGCGTCTCGGGTTCGGCGAGGCCGCGGCGGAGACGGCGGCCCTGGTGGTCATGACCCTCGCCGTCGCCTACCTCTCCCTCGTGCTCGGCGAGCTGGTCCCGAAGCGGCTCGCGCTGCAGCGTGCGGCGACCGTCTCGCTGGTCGTGGGCCCGCCCCTGGACCGGTTCGCAACCCTCATGCGGCCGGTGGTCTGGCTGCTGTCGGTGTCCACCAACGCGGTGGTCCGGCTGCTCGGCGGCGACCCGACCGCCACGACGGAGGAGATGACCGAGGACGAGCTCCGGGATCTCGTGGTGGGCCACACGGGTCTGGCCGAGGACGAGCGGCGGATCCTGGACGACGTGTTCGACGCGGGCGACCGAACCCTCGGCGAGGTGATGCGACCTCGCGGTGAGGTGGTCTTCCTCTCCGGCCGGGTACGCGTGGTCGACGCGCTCCCGCTGGTGCAGGCGCGCCCGTTCTCCCGCTACCCGGTCACCGGCGACGGGTTCGACGACGTGCTCGGGTTCATCCACGTGCGCGACCTGCTCGGCGTCGACGGGGACCGGACCCTCGCCGCGGTCGCCCGTCCGATCCTGCACCTCCCGGTGACGAACCGGTTGCTGCCGTCGTTGTCCGCGATGCGGTCGCAGGGCCAGCACATCGCCGTCGTGGTCGACGAGTACGGCGGCACGGACGGCATCGTGACCCTGGAGGACATGGTCGAGGAGCTCGTCGGGGAGATCCACGACGAGTACGACGTGCCCGAACCCGTGGCGCACGAGGACGCCGAGGGGCATCAGGTGGTGGACGCCGGGGTGACGATCGAGGAGTTCGCCGAGATCACGGGCGTCGAGCTCGCCGACGGCCCGTACGAGACGGCGGCCGGCTTCGTCGTGCACCGCCTGGGTCGGCTCGCCGTGGTCGGCGATCGGGTGCGCGTGCGCGAGCACGAGCTCGTCGTGACGGCGACCGAGGGGCGACGGTTGACGCGTCTGCTGGTTCGAACACCGGACGACCCCGCGCGGACGCCCGAAGGCTGACCGGCCGGTGTGAACCGCGTCGGCCGTGGGCGCTACGGTCGGCGGATGCCTGAGGCTCTTCCACTGCGGCCGTTCGCGACGGATCGCCTGACGGTGCGTCCGGCCGGCCCCGGCGACACCGCGTCGGTCTGGCGGTACCGGCGGCTCCCCGAGGTCGCGCGGTGGCTGACGGCCGAGCCGGCGGACGAGGGGGCGTTCCGCGAGACGTTCGTCGAGCCGGCGAGTCTCGCGGTGACGCTGGTGGTCGAGCACGGCGGGGCTGTGATCGGCGATCTGAGGCTCGCGGTCGAGGACGCCTGGGGTCAGGCGGAGGTCGCCGATCGCGCGAGGCGGACGCAGGCCGAGCTGGGCTGGGTGTTCGACCCGGGGCACCACGGGTGCGGCTTCGCGACCGAGGCCGTCGCCGGTCTGATCCGCGCGTGCTTCACCGACTTGGGCTTGCGCCGGGTCACGGCCGGCTGCTTCCTCGACAACGAACGATCGTGGCGGCTGATGGAGCGCGTCGGCATGCGCCGTGAGGGACTGTTCCGCGCCGACTCGCTGCACCGTGACGGCAGGTGGCTGGACTCGTGCACGTACGGATTGCTGCGCGACGAGTGGCGGCAGGGACCGCCCGCCGGCTGACGGCAGGAGCGGGTCAGCCGTTCAGCAGCGCGCCGAGCAGGTCAGGGTCACCGGTCGGTCGGTCGCAGACGAAACCCCGGCACACGTAGGCAGCGGGGGCGCCGTCGATGAGCGGACGGCCCGCGAGCAGCGGGAGTCCGGCGGCGTCCGGCTCGCCCGTGGCGATCACGAGGCCCGGCGCGGGTGCGGCCAGTGCGATGCTGCGGAGCGCGGCGGCGCGGGGATCGTCAGGATCGCCGACCACGGCGACCTGCCGCGGCCCGTCGAGGGCGGCCTCGAGCGCGGCGAGCGCCCAGCCCGCGGCGAGTGGCGTCTCGGGGGCGTGAAGGAGGGGGACGCCGAGGGCTTGCTCCGCGGCACGTCGATGCGTCGCCAAGCCGGTGAGGGCGGCGTAGGTGAGCAGCGCGGCACCGGCGGCCGCGGTGCCGGACGGCGTCGGGCCGTCGACCACCTCGCGCGGGCGGCGGATCGCGGCGATCACCGGGTCGGTGGCATCGGCCGCGGTGTCGTGCAGGATGCCGGCGTCGTCGGTGAACTGCTCACGGACGGCGTCGAGGAGCCGTTCGGCGTCGGTCAGGTAGCGCGGGTCCCCGACGGCCTGGACGACGGCGAGGAGACCCTCGGCGAGGCACGCGTAGTCCTCGAGGACACCCGCGGGTGCCCCGGCGCGGCCGCCGAGCGAGCTCCGGGCCAATCGCGGGGCCTCAGCGGCGTCCCGCAGGTGCGTCGCGAGCACGTGATCGGCGGCCGTACGCGCGGCCTCGACCCAGTCGCGCCGGTCGAACAGCGCACCGGCGTCCGCGAGCGCCGCGATCGTCAGGCCGTTCCAGGCGGTGACGACCTTGTCGTCGCGCGTCGGGCGGGGGCGCGCGGCGCGGGCGTCGCGGAGCCGGTCACGAACCCGGAGCCACCGTTCGGGGTCGTCCGGGTCGGCCGGGAGGCGGAGCACCGACGTGCCGTGCTCGAACGACCCGCCGTCGAACACCCGACACAGGTCGGCCACCCAGGTGCCGTCAGCCGCGCCGAGCGCGTCGACGAGCTGCTCCGGCGTCCACACGTAGAACGCGCCCTCGCGGACCGTGCCGGTGCCGGGGTCGAGTGAGTCGGCGTCCAGCGACGACGCGAAGCCGCCCTCGGGCGTGCGCAGCTCGGACAGGAGGAAGTCCGCGGTCTCCTCCACGACCCGCCGGGCCAGCGGCGACCGGGTCAGACGCCACCAGTGCGCGTAGACGCGGAGCAGCAGGGCGTTGTCGTAGAGCATCTTCTCGAAGTGCGGCACCACCCAGGCCGCGTCCACCGAGTACCTCGCGAAGCCCCCGCCGACCTGGTCGTACATCCCGCCTCGCGCCATGGCCTCGAGGGTTCGTCCGGCCAGGTCGAGGGCCTGCGTCGACCGGCGGTCGCCCTGGCCGCGGGCGGCGCGACGCAGGAGCCACTCGAGCAGCATCGACGGCGGGAACTTCGGGGCACGCCCGAACCCGCCGTGGCTCGGGTCCGCCTGAGCGAGGGCCGCCGACAGGGCGGCGTCGGCCACCGCGCGGTCCAGCGGCGCGGTACCGAGCGCGGGCGTGCGGGCGGCGAGGGCCCGGACCACCTGGGCGCCCCCGTCGACCAGGTCGGCACGTCGGGTGCGCCAGGCGTCGACCGCGGCCTCGAGCAGCTGCCGGAACGACGGGACGCCCCCCATCGCCACCGGCGGGAAGTACGTCCCGGCGAAGAACGGCGTCCCGTCGGGGGTCGCGAGCACCGTCATCGGCCAGCCACCCTGCCCGGACATCGCGATGGTGGCGGCCATGTAGGTGGCGTCCACGTCCGGACGCTCCTCACGGTCGACCTTGACGGCGACGACGTGGTCACGCATGAAGGCCGCGATCTCGGGGTCCTCGAAGGACTCGTGGGCCATCACGTGGCACCAGTGGCAGGCGGCGTAGCCGACCGAGATCAGGACCGGGAGGTCCCGGCGGCGCGCTTCAGCGAAGGCGTCCGGCCCCCACTCCCACCAGTCGACCGGGTTGTCGGCGTGCTGGCGCAGATAGGGGCTCGTCGCGTCCGCGAGTCGGTTCGCCACCGGCGGTCCGCCTAGGCCGGCGGGGGCTGGAGCGCGACACGCAGCTGAGCGCGGGCCTGCTCGACGGCGGCGCGACGAGAGCGCAGCTCATCGGCCCCCGCACCCGCCGGTGTCGAGATCTCCGCGTCGACGGCCGAGATCAGGGCGCCCAGGGCCTGCTGGCAGCCGTCGACCTGGGAGAGCCGGGCTGGGTCGGGCGCGGACGCGGCCTGGGCGCGCAGCCGGCGGTCGAGGTCGAACCTCCACGATCCGCTCGCCTGCCACGCCGCGGCGGCCTCGGTGGTGCTCGCCCTGGTGAGCACCTCGGGAACGATCTCGGCATCGAGCCGGGCCAGGTCGGACGTGATGGCGGCGGTCTCCTCGTCCCACCGCCGGCGCCGCCGACGGCCAGGGATGAACGCCGCCCCGATCGCAGCGAGCACCGCGGCAGCCAGCAGCCAGACCCACCACGTCGGGCCTCCTGGCTCGGCGTCGTCGGTCTCCTCGCCGGCGCTGGTGTCGCCCTCGTCGGTCGGAGAGGCGCTGGCGGTCGGCTCGTCGGTCGGCTCCGCGGGCGCGGTCTCGGAGGGCTCGGTCGTGGCTGTGGGTTCGGTGGTCGGCGTCGGCTCGGTGGTCTCGGTGGGTTCGGCCGTCGCCGTCGGCTCTGCTGTCTCGGACGGCTCGGCCGTGGCCGTGGGTTCGGCGGTCGCCGTGGGCTCGCTCGTCTCGGTCGGCTGGTCGGTCGGCTCGGTGGTCTCGGTGGGTTCGGCGGTCTCGGTCGGGTCGGTGGTCGCGGTCCCGCTGCCCCCGGGGCGGGTCACCGTCGGCAGAGTGGTGGG
The DNA here is from genome assembly GCF_025717005.1 of Actinotalea endophytica. Lineage (GTDB taxonomy): Bacteria > Actinomycetota > Actinomycetes > Actinomycetales > Cellulomonadaceae > Actinotalea. The sequence continues at coordinate 170,878 of NZ_JAOVZU010000005.1, read as the reverse complement.
GAGGCTGGTCGGGAGCGTGATCCCGCCGTCACCGCAGCCGCTGAGCAGTGCCACCGCCACCACGAGCGTGGCGAGTCCTGAGGCGAGACGTGCTCGGTACATGGTTCCCCCGTACGTTGCGGACGCGCGCGAGGGTTCGAGTGTCCCATCATCGGTGCTTCCGTGGCCCCGCTGGCGACGTCTCGTCCGCCGGCTGCCCCGGCCGGGGTCCCGGTAGACCCGGTCGGGGACGGTTGAAAGCCTTCTCGCACTGTCGCAGACTGGCCCGATAGCCGCGGAGTCTCGGGTCCCGGCCTTGCAGGGCAGGGATCGTCGTCGGCCCCGTGGGAAGCCGACGGACGGGGACTGGCGTGTCGGAGCCGACCGGAGGTCCGAACGACCGGAGCGTCGCGGCCGCTCGTGCCGCCATCCGAGCCGGTCAGCTGGACCGCGCAGAGGCGGTCCTCGAGCGGGTCGTCGCCAGCGCACCCGGGGATCGCCAGGCCCAGTACCTGCTCGGGCTGGCCCGCCACCGGGCGGGACGCCCGACCGAGGCGCTGGAACCGTTCCGCACCCTCACGGCGCTCGCACCCGACGACGCGCGGTCGTGGTTCGCGCTGGGCACCGCACTCGAGGCCGCGGGTCAGCCCGACCGGGCCGAGGATGCGTTCGCCCGGTGCCGAGCCCTCGAACCCACGGTCGAGCCCGGTGGTGCGGCGCCGAATGCGCCACGACCGCACGGTGGCCCTGGTGACGGGTCCCCGGCGGCGCCGCCCGCTGCACCGGCCGACCAGGTGCTGTCGGGTCCGGGCACCCTCGCCGCCGGGCTCGAGCAGAGCCCGGGCGACGCGGGGCACGGCACCCTGCTCGTCTCGGGCGGCCGGCGCCTCGGATCGTCGCTGGGTGCGGTTCTGCTCGGCGCGATCGTGGCCGTGGCCGGGGTCCTGCTCGCCGTCCTGCGACCCTCGGCCCTGGCCGGGTTGCTCGCTAGGTGGTCGATGCTCGGGCGCAGCCCGGACGTGCTGCGGAGCCGGCTCCGGGACGCGCAGGACCTGGGCTTCGGGGAGGGGGAGGGCTCGCCGGTCGCCGTGCTCGAGGCGGAGGTCGCGCGCGCCGTCCAGGTGCTGGACGACCGCGCGGCCGTCGCCGCGAGCGCCCTGACCGTCGTCGGCCTGCTGATCGCCGCGCTCGGGGTGCTGATCGCGCTCGGCGGCGTGCTGCGCGCCCGCGCCACGAGGTACGACGTGTACACCCACGCGATCGACATCACGCGAGGTGTGCTCAACCGTCGTACCGACACGGTCTGGTTGTACGAGGTGACCGATGCCGTCTACGAACGGCCGCTGTCGCTCCTGCTGTCCGGCGATGCCCGGATCGTGCTGCACTGCGAGGACCGCGCCCACACGGTCGTGGCGCTCCAGGGCGCCGACCAGATGCGTCGGCTGTGGGCGGAGCTGCGGGACGCCGCACTGCGCGAGCGCCGGGCGATGCGGCGCTGGTGGGTCTGACCAGGGGAGGCAGCGATGCCGGAGCAGGACGACGGGTACACGGGGCACGAGTGGGCGATCCGGGTCATCGCGATGCGCTCGGTCGACGCGGCCGACCTCGCCGGGCTCAACGTGTCGGTGGGAGTCGGGGGACTGCAGATCAGGGACCGGGTCACCGGTGAGACCGGAGACTTCGTGGTCGACGGCGCCTCGATCGGCGCGACCGCGATCCCGGGCATCGGGAACGGGAGCGTCGGGAACGGGGACTGGGCCACCTTCCGGACCGTGGACGCTCATCGCGTGGAGGACTTCGCCGGGCCCGCGGTCATCGCCGAGGTGGACGCGGTGCCACTGGTCGACGACATGCAGTCGATGACCATCCGCTTCTCCGACGACGACTGGTCGACGCTGGGCGACCTGGACGTCGAGCACGACGGGCTGTGGGACACCATGTGGCTCGGTGACGCGGTGGAGGTCGGCTCCACGGCGTCCAGCTGGAACACGAGCCTCGGGATCGGGCCGGTGACGCTCACCCTGGTGGACACCCATGCGGGCGAGCCGGACCCCGGACTGTTCGAGCAGCCCGTCGAGACGATGGCTCACGGTGCCGCCGTGGTCGATCACTTCAACGAGGGCACCACGTCGGACCTGGAGCACGCCGAGCGTGAGGTCGACGCTCAGCAGTCGATGCCGGACGACACCGACCCGGCGTTCGACCCCGAGGTGATGGCCCACGCCGCGGAGATGCGGCTGAACGACTGGGCCCAGGCGCAGGCCGACTCGGAGCAGTGCCTGGACGAGACCCTGTTCGACGTCGACCCGGCTGACGCCGCGGCCGAGGTCGACGCCCGGCAGAGCCTCGAGCCCGTCGACGAGCCCGTGACCGATGACGGACCGGTCTCGTCGCTCGGCGACCCGGCGCTGCACGAGGGCCTGTACGACGACATCCAGGAGGGCCTCGACGGCGGCGGCGCAGCGGACGGCGTCTCGGCGGGCGACGCGGACGACTGGTCGGTCGCAGGCGACGCGGACGACTGGTCGGTCGCAGGCGACGCGGACGACTGGTCGGTGGCAGGCGACGCGGACGACTGGTCGGTGGCAGGCGACGCCCCGAACCTCGGCGCCGACGACACACTCGACCAGTGAACGTCGACGAGTGCCGGTCGCGCTTCGCGGCGGAACGACACGCGTACCTCGCGACCGCCGACCGCGCGGCCGTCCCGCACCTCGTCCCGGTGACCTTCGCAGTCGTCGGATCGGACGAGATCGCTGTCGCGATCGACCACAAGCCGAAACGGGTGGCCGACCCGCACCGCCTGCGGAGGATCCGGAACATCGTCGCCAACCCACGCGTGGCGTTCCTTGCGGACGTCTACGACGAGGACTGGGAACGTCTGTGGTGGGTGCGGGCCGACGCGAGCGCGCGCGTCCTGGACGGCGGCGACGAACGAGACCGGGCCGTCGAGGAGCTGATCGAGCGGTACCCGCAGTACCGTGCGGCGCCGCCGGCCGGCCCGGTGCTGCTCGCCAGGGTGGATCGTTGGACCGGATGGAGCGGCCGGACCTGACGGCGCGGCGTCGCGGACCGGTCAGGGCTCTACCTCGCGCGCGCGGCCCCGGGGCTCTCAGGTCGGTGGCTCGACCGGTTCGGCGCTGCGCTCGATCCGCACGCCGGTGAACTCGACGTCGACGGGATCGGCGTAGCGGCGTCCGTTGACCTCGTCGTGGCGCATGAAGGTCGGCGGCTCGATGTGTACGCGCACCGTGTACTCGCCGTCGCCGGGCAGGGTCCAGTTCCGCGCGTAGTGGTACAGCATCGGGTGCCAGACGAGCTCCTGGGCGTGGGGCCCGTGCTCGGTGCCGTCGGGCGCCACGAGGGTCGCGGTGACGTCGAGGCCCGGGACGAACCGGCCGTCGGCCGCGTCGCACACGACGATCTCGAGGTGGGCGTTCGCGCCATCAGGGTTGTGCCAGGCGAGCGCCCCGCCGTCGAGGTGATACATGCCTTCGGCCTCTTCGACCGCGTAGGCCACGAGGTAGTCGCCGGCTCGGGCATGCCCGCCGTCGTCGGCCACCTCCAGCGCCATGTGGTCCAGGGCGGCGCGGAACGCGTCGCCCTGGAGCCGCGCGAGGCGAAGCTGGCGGGCGTCCGCCTCGGAGGTGTTCGGGTCCGTCGGCGGTGTGCGGGTCATCGGTGCTTCCTTCCGGATCGGGGTGTGGATCGAGGATCGTCCGGCCCGGCGAGCGGCGCGCCTCGACGAGCGCCGTCGCGCCCGCTGAGGGCCGGGGGACTCCGCGGGGCTACAGCTGGGCGAGCGGGACCGCGGCGTCGGCGAGCCGGTCTGCTCCGACGTTCCGGCCGGACCGGACGAGCTCGGTCAGCGGCTCGGTCGCGTCCCAGGTGTTCACGTGCATCGCGGCCACGACGCGATCGCCCGAGGTCCAGAACGCGACGAAGGTCAGCCCCGCGACGTCGCCGCGCAGCACGACGCGCTCATAGGCCCCCGGTGGCGCGTAGCCGACGTACTCCATGCCGAGCTCGTACTGGTCGGTGAAGAAGAACGGCAGGTCCTCGTGGACGACGTCCTGTCCGAGCATCGCGCGGGCCGCGACGGGACCCTGGCTCCGGGCGTTGGCCCAGTGCTCCACCCGCACTCGCCGGCCGAGCACGGGGTGGTCGGCGTTCGCCACGTCCCCGGCGGCGAAGATCCGCGGGTCCGCCGCCCGCAGGTGCGCGTCGACGAGGACGCCGTCGTCGACGGCGAGCCCCGCCGCTTCTGCGAGCTCGGTCCGCGGCACGGCGCCGACGGCCACCAGGGCGAGGTCGGCGTCCAGCCGGGTCCCGTCGTCGAGCTCGACGGCCTCGAGGATGCCGTGGTGCCCGAGGAAGCGTCGGACCTCGCGGTGGGTGAGCACGCCGACGCCGTGGTCGCGGTGCAGGTCGGCGAAAACCTGGGCCACCCGGGGACCGAGCGCGCCGCCGAGCGGGACGTCGCCACGCTCGACGAGCACGACGTCGAGGCCCGCGATCCGGGCCGCCGCCGCGACCTCGAGGCCGATCCATCCGCCGCCCGCCACGACGAGGCGCTCGGCGTCCTCGAGGGCCGTCTTGAGACCCTCCGAGGCATCGAGCGTGCGCAGCTGGTGGACCCCGACGAGCTCGGTGCCGGGGACGTCGAGGCCGCGCGGCCGCGAGCCCGTCGCGAGGAGCAGGCCGTCGTAGCCGATCCGCTCGGAACCCGCGGTCTCGACGACCTGGGCGTTCCGGTCGATCGCCGTGACTCGCACGCCGGTGTGCAGCTCGACGGCGTGCTCGCGGTACCAGTCGTCCGGGTGGGAGAAGACCGACTCGCGGCTCTCGGTGCCCATCAGGAAGCCCTTGGACAGCGGAGGCCTCTCGTAGGGGGCGTGCGGCTCCGCGCCGACCATCGTCACGGAGCCGTCGAACCCTTCGGACCGAAGCGTCTCCACGGCGGTGACCCCGGCGAGCCCCGCACCCACCACGACCAAACGGGGGTGAGCCATGTCTCCTCCTCACCGTCGGATGTGAGACCGGGCCGGCGCGCGTGACGCGTGCCGTCATGCCACTGAACCACCGGGTGCGATCACCCGCATGTGCACCGAGCCGTGCGGCGCGACGACCACGTGGGGGTGGACCTGGCCGGACGCCCGTGCTTCTTGACGGACTCTTCATCGTCGCCAGGTGGGTCCTTCGCAGTCCCGCAGGTAGAGTCGCGATACCCCGGCGGGGTATCCCGTCGGGCGAGCAGAGGAGGCTGCGATGGCGGAGACGGCAACCGATCCGGTGTGCGGGATGAGCGTCGACCCGGCGACGGCGCTGAGTGCAGAGGTGGACGGGACCACCTACTACTTCTGCGCTCCGGGATGCCGCAAGGCGTTCCTGGCCGAGCCGTCGGCGTACCTCGGCGGGCAGCACGGGGGACACCACGCCGGCGAGCACGGCCACGGCGGGCACCCGAGCTGACGTGGGTGCGTCTGCCGTCCGGGTCGCCGGAGGTCTGCTGGCCGCCCTTCTTGCCCTCTCGGGCTGCACGCCGGCGGACCCGGCCGAGCCGAGCACGTCGCCGTCCGCCGAGCGGAGCACGTCGCCGGACGACCTCGACCCGACGGTCGGATCCGCGTCGGGCGGTTCCTCGGGGGCGGACCCGGCCGAGCCGACCGCCGCGGTGATCCCCTTGTCGGTCGCGCTGGACCACGTCCATGGGCTGCACGTGCGTCCCGACGGCGTGCTCGTGGCGGGCACCCACACGGGAGCGGTGGAGGTCTCTCCGGACGGCGAGGTCTCCCTGCTCGCCGGAGATCGCCACGACCTGATGGGTATGACCGGGATCGCCGGGACCGAGACGCTCATCTCGTCCGGGCATCCCGCGGTCGGCAGCGAGCTGCCGAACCCGCTGGGTCTGATCGTCAGCACGGACGGCGGCGACACGTGGACGGCCCGCTCGCTGACCGGCGCGGTCGACTTCCACGCCTTGGCCGGCGACGGTCACACGGTGGTCGGCTTCGACGGGCACGAGGGCCTGCTGGTCTCCGGTGACGACGGGGGGTCCTTCGAGCGCGGCGCTGCGATCGCACCGGCAGCCCTCGCGATCACGGCGGAGGGGATCTGGGCGACGACGGCGGACGGTCTGCAGCGCTCGACCGACCGGGGGCGGACGTTCGCCCCGGTCGTGGACGCTCCGCTGCTCGTGCTCATCGCTGCGGGGGTCGACGGGTCGCTGTGGGGCGTCGACGTGAACGGCACGGCCTGGCGCTCGGGCGACGGCGCGGCCTGGGAGCGGCGGTCCGACGTCGGTCCGGTCCAGGCGCTTGCCGTGGCCGCCGACGGGTCGGCCTACGCGATCGGTGCCACGACGCTCGTCGCGTTGAGCTGAGCGTCGGCATCCGTCGCGACGTGTCCGGGTGGGCCTGCCGGCGGCGCCTGGCCGCGGCCCGCACTGAGCCGGACCGTACCGTGTCTATTATCGGACGCCGCCCATCAGCGACGACGTCAGGAGGAGGGTTCGTGGGGAAGAAGAAGCCGGCGGACGAGCGGCAGGCAGAGCTCGCCCGGATCCGCGCCGCCCAGGCGGCCTCCGAACGCCGCCGACGCGTCCTGGTGATCGCGTCCGTCGGAGCGGTCGTCGTGGCTCTCGTCGCTGTCGCGGGTGGTGTCATCCTCGCCGAGAGCCGGCGGCAGGCTGCGGTGCAGGAGGCGGCGGCGTCGCCCATCCCCGGCGTCGAGGAGGAGCAGGACCTCTCGGCGAACCACGTCGCCGCGCTGCCCGAGCCGACCCCGAGCACACCGGGCGGCACCCTGCTCCCGCCGATGGGCGGCGATCACGACCCGGTGGTGCAGAACTGCGGTGTCTACACCGAGCCGGTGGCGACGGCGAACGCCGTGCACTCCCTCGAGCACGGCGCGGTCTGGATCACCTACCGGCCGGGACTCGACCCGTCCCAGGTCGAGACCCTGACCACGCTCGCCGGGGGGTACGACTTCGTGCTGCTCAGCCCGTTCGAGGACCTCAAGGCCCCGATCGTCCTGACGGCGTGGGGCGTCCAGCTCGAGGTCGACGATCCGGCCGATCCCCGGGTGGAGGAGTTCCTCGTGAAGTACGTCCAAGGGCCCCAGACCCCGGAGCCCGGCGCAGCGTGCAGTGGCGGAGTGGGGACCCCGGCATGAGCCCACGTGCCGTGCCCGGCCTCACGGTGTGCCGCAGCTGCGCTGGCGAGCGGCTCGGCGACGGGCGGGCCGGACAGGAAGCGCAGCTCGCCCGGTACGCCGCGATCGAGGAGGCAGGGGTGGCGCGGATCACCGCGGTCGACTGCCTCGACCAGTGCGGCAAGGGCGACGCGATCGTGGTCCGACCAGTCCGCGAGCACCGGGCGACAGCGGGTCCGGTCTGGCTGGCCGGGCTGGTGACACCCGACGCCACCCAGGCCCTGCGGGCCTGGCTCGCCGCCGGCGGCCCGGGGCACTCCGCGCTACCGACGGTCCTCGCGCCGTACGTGGTCGGCGCGCCGGACGAGGGCGAGGCGACCGGCTGACCCACGCGGCACGGCCCGACGCCCGCGGACCCTACGTGCCCCATCCGCAGGCGTCGCCGATGTAGGCCTTCGCCTGAGCCCGGATCGACTCCGGGAGCTGGAGGTAGAACACGTGCTGCGGCTCGCCGCCGACCGTCGTGCGCAGGCCGAAGAACGTGCCGCGCTTGTCGTCGGCGACGGCGTGCGGGTCGCACCGACCCGGCCGGAACTCCAGGGTGACCGTGGTCGCCGCACGGACGGGCTCGAGGTCGGGGAAGATCCACGCGGTCGCGGCGGCCTCGGGCTGGAAGAGGATCGACTGGTCGATCTGGTCGATCGACACGGCGGGTCCACCGACGACCGGGTCCACGACCAGGTCCACGAGCCCGATCAGCTGGTCGCCGTGCTCGGTCGTGCGGTAGTTGTCGAAGCGCACGGTGGCCGCCGCATCGAAGGCCTGGGCCGCGCAGTCCTCGGCGTGGATCCGTTCGAGGTGGGAGTTGGGGTCGGTCGGGTTCGCGACGACGTCCTGCGGGCCGTCCGGCGTCGCGACGGTGAGTGTGACCTCTGCCGGGACCGAGGTGTCGGTGGCGGGGGTCTCCGCACTCGCGGGTGAGCACACGGGCGCGCCGAGCGGCACGTCGACGTCGCGGTAGCTGCCGGAGGGCACGGTCTTCGGCTTCGCGGGGTCGGAGACGGCAGGCCCCACGATGACCGACGTGCTGAGCGAAGCGTCCAGGACCTCGAGCGCACCCGGGCCGTCGTAGGTCACGTGGACCTGGACCACGCGCGGCCCCCAGCTCGCCCGGTCCTGCCGGATCTCGACGCCGACGGCGGTGAGGTCGGGCCCCACCTCCCCGGCGGAGGCCGACCCCGGCGAGGGCGACGCGCCCGCCGACGGTGGCGCGCCGGTGGCCGTGCAGCCCGCGAGCGAGAGCAGCGCGACGAGCAGTGCACACGGCGCGCGCCGGGGTCCGACCACTGTCATGACCTGACTGTAGGTGGCACCCATCTCGGGGTCGCGCCCGGATCCGGGCCCGCTCGGCACCGTCCGGAGGGAGACTGGAGACCACCGCGCGAGGAGGACGCCGTGCCGGTCGTCGAGGTCGAACGCTTGCACAAGCAGTACGGCGACCTGGTCGCCGTCGAGGACGTCGGGTTCGAGGTGGCCGCGGGGGAGATCTTCGGAATCCTCGGGCCGAACGGCGCGGGGAAGACCACGACCGTGGAGTGCGTCGCCGGCCTGCGGCGCCCCGATGCGGGACGGATCGACGTCCTGGGACTCGATCCCCGCCGGGACGCGTCGGCGCTGCACGAGGTGGTCGGCGTCCAGCAGCAGCAGGGTGCGCTGCCGCGCAAGCTCCGGGTCGGGGAGGCGCTCGAGCTGTACGCCGCCTTCTACCGCGGGCCGGCCGACCCGATGGCCCTCGCCGACCAGCTCGGACTCGCGCCCCGGTGGGACGCGTACTACGGAACGTTGTCCGGCGGGCAGCGGCAGCGGCTGTCGATCGCCCTGGCCCTGGTCGGCAGCCCGAGGCTGGCGATCCTCGACGAGCTGACGACGGGGCTCGACCCGGCCGCACGCCGGGACACCTGGGGCCTGATCGAGCAGGTCCGGGACGGCGGTGTCACCGTCCTCCTGGTCACGCACGCGATGGAGGAGGCCGAACGGCTCTGCGACCGGGTCGCGCTGATCGACGCCGGCCGGATCGTCGCGGTCGGCACACCGGCCGAGCTGGCCGAACGCCACGGGGGCGCCACGCACCTGCGGTTCGTGCTCGAGCCCGGCGCCGCGGACGAGGTCGTCGCGGCGCTTGCCGAGGTCACCTCGGTGAGTCGCGACCGCGATGTGCTCACGGTCACCGGGACGGGCGACGTGGTGGTCGCCGTCGTCCTCGCACTCGACCGCCTCGGGCTCCGGCCCCGCGGGCTGACCGTGGCTTCGGGCACGCTCGACGACGCGTTCCTCGCCCTCACCGGGCACGCCTTCCACGAGGCGGAGGAGGTGGGACGGCGATGAGCGCGCCGCGCGGTGTGTTCGCCCGCGTCGTGCAGACCGAGGCGAAGCTGGCGATTCGCGAGCCGGTGGGGATCGTCTGGGGATTCGGCATGCCGGTGATCCTCGTGGTGATCTTCGGGAACATCGGCCCGTTCGCCGACGAGATCCCGGGCTCGGGGGGAATGAGCGTCTTCGACGCCTACCTGCCGGTGCTGTGCGTCGTGGCCCTGACGATGCTCGCGCTGATCGGTCTGCCGATGCCGTTGGCCACCTACCGCGAGCTGGGTGTGCTGCGACGGATGGCGACCACGCCGGTCTCGCCGGCTCGCCTGCTGGGCGCTCAGGTCGTCCTGAACCTCGTGGTCGGTGCCGCGGCGGTCGTGCTGGTCCTGGGTGTCGGTTCGATGCTCGGCGGGCAGCTGCCGAGCCGCGTCCCGGCGTTCGTCCTGGTCCTGCTGCTCACCGCCTGGGCACTGTTCGCGCTGGGCCTCGTGGTCGCCGCGGTGGCCCGGACCAGTCGCGCCGCGGCGGCTCTGGGGAACGTGCTGTTCTTCCCGCTGGCGTTCTTCGGGGGCCTCTGGTTGCCGTTGCCGGCCATGCCCCAGGTGCTCCAGGGCATCAGCTCCTGGATCCCGACGGGAGCGGCCGTCGAGGCGATGAACGCCACGGTCCGTGGCGATGCGCCGCCGCTGGTGTCCCTGCTGCTCCTGCTCGGGTACGGGGCGGTCTTCGGGGCCGTCGCGTGGCGGACGTTCCGCTGGGAGTGACCGTGGTGGCCGGTCGGCTTCGGACGGCCGGCCACCACAGGTCGCGACCCGTCGCGCCGGTCAGACGCTGACGAAGCTGCCCTCGGCCGTGACCGCGTCGGCCTCGGTGTCGTCGAACCAGGCGCCGCCGTCCGCGAGATACCGGAAGTGCACCGTGGTCCCGGCCGGGACGGTGACGGACGCGCTCGACATGCCGTTCGACCGGCGTCGCAGCACGTGGCTGCCGGGCGTCCAGTCGTTGAAGGTCCCGACGACACTGACCGGACCGGGCAGTGCCTCGGTCGGCAGCGCGAAGGTGAGCCGGCGGCCCTTGGCGTCGGTGGACTGCTTGATCATGCTTCTCCCACTTCTCGGGCGCAGGCGGGGTCCGGCGCCGTTGAGCCCGGAGTCTGGGTCCGCCATGTTTCGCGGGACGGACGACACGCCGGGCCGTCGCCGTGGGCCCGGTCCCATCGCGCACCTGTCTCGTCCGGCGATCGTTGGTCGGATCGGGGCCGCCGCGCCGGGTCGCCGAGTACCGTGGAGGAGAGGCCCGCGCGCGGGTCGGGCGGGCCGGGTCGGAGCGACGATGCACACCAGCCTGAGGTTCCTCGGCGCCGCCGGCACCGTGACCGGGAGCAAGCTGCTCGTGGACACGGGCGAGAGTCGCCTCCTGATCGACGCGGGTCTGTTCCAGGGGCCGCGCGAGCTGCGTCGGCGCAACTGGAGGCCCCTGCCGGTCCCGGCGTCGAGCATCGACGCGGTGGTCCTGACCCACGCGCACCTCGACCACAGCGGCTACCTGCCGGCGTTGGTCGACCAGGGCTTCGCCGGGCCGATCGTCACCACGCGGTGGACGGCCGAGCTCGCCGCGATCGTGCTGCGTGACAGCGCCCACCTGCAGGAGGAGGACGCCGCCTTCGCCGCCGGGCACGGCTACTCGCGGCACGCCGCGCCCCGTCCGCTGTACGACACCGCCGACGCGGAACGGTGCCTGCCGATGTTCCGGCCGACCGCCCTGGGCGACGAGGTGAGCCCGTGCGCCGAGGTCTCGGTGCACCTGCAGAGCGCAGGCCACATCCTCGGCTCGGCGTCGGCCGTCGTCACCACGCGCGGCAGGCGGTTCGTGGTCAGCGGCGACCTCGGCCGTCCGTCCCACCCGCTGCTCGCAGCTCCGCCACCACCGCCCGCGGTCGACGCGATCGTGGTCGAGTCGACCTACGGCGACCGCCGGCACGCCGGCGACGACCTGGCGGCCCTGGCCGACGTGGTCACCCGGACCATCGGGCGCGGCGGATCGGTGCTCATCCCGGCGTTCGCGGTGGACCGCACCGAGGTCCTGCTGCACGCGCTGCGTCGCCTGGGCTCGGAGGGGCGGATCCCGCGCGTGCCGGTGTTCGTCGACAGCCCGATGGCCCTGGCGGCTCTCGAGGTCTACCGGCGCGCGCTACGTGAGCAGGACCCGGAGCTCGCGGCCGGCACCGACCTCGAGGCGCTCGACCCCGGGGACCTGCACGAGGCGCACACCGCGTCGCAGTCGCGAGGTCTCGACCCGCCGAACCGGCCGAGCATCATCGTCTCCGCATCCGGCATGGCCACCGGCGGCCGGGTGGTGCACCACCTCAAGCACCTGCTGCCGGACGAGCGGAACGCCGTGGTGCTGGTGGGCTACCAGGCCGAGGGCACCCGCGGCAGGTCCCTCGAGGACGGCGCCGCGGCGATCAAGATGCACGGCCGCTACGTGCCGGTCCGTGCCGAGGTCGTGGTGCTGCACGGGTTCTCCGTCCATGCCGACGCGGGAGAGATCGTGGGGTGGCTCGCCGCGACGCCGGCCCCGCCGGACGTGGTGTACGTCTGGCACGGCGAGGTGCGGGCCTCGCGCGCGCTCGCCCGCCGGGTCCGCGACGAGCTGGGGTGGCACACGGTGGTCCCCGAGGACGGCGAGCGTGTGCTGCTGTGACCGCCGGCCGGCGGCCGGCGTCCGCGCCGAGGCCCGCGGACCGAGCCGCGAGACATGGATACGTCAGGACATCCTGACTTTTGACCGTTCCGTCAGTAGACTCAGTCGCGTCCTCCGGGCCGTCCGGTCCCGGATGCCCGCACCGTCGCGGACAGGAGAAGTGCCATGACCCTCGTCACCGTCTCTCGCCAGATGGGCAGCCACGGCGCCCGGATCGCCAAGTCGCTCGCCAAGGACCTCGGCTGGACGTTCGCCGACAAGACGCTGATCGACTCGGTGCTGCGTCAGTACGGGATCCCGCAGCTGTCGAAGATCTACGACGAGCCGCCGAGCATCTGGGAGCTGTTCGACGAGGACGCCACCACGACGATCAACATGCTGGACGCCACGATGAAGGCGATCGCCGCGCGGGGGGACACCGTGATCCTCGGCCGTGGTGGGTTCTCGCTCTTCGCCGACTACGCCGACGCGCTGCACGTCCTGATCAAGGCGCCCCTGGAGCGGCGCGCCCAGCGGATCGCCCGACGCGACGCGATGCCGCTGGAGGACGCACTGACCCGGGTGAAGGCGGACGACGCGATGCGCCGTAAGTTCGTCCGGATGTTCTACGGCAAGGACTGGGCCAAGGAGAACCAGTTCGACCTGGTGATCGACACCGCGGAGACCTCGGACGAGCAGGCCCACGCGCTCGTGAAGGAGGCGCTGGCGGCCATGCCGACGCCCGGACTGGGCGCTCACACCACGTCCGGGATCGTCGTCGACTCGGTCCTGGCCGAGACCCTCGACGAGGTCTTCGGCGCCCGCTGAGGCCACCGGGCGCCGGACCTATCACGGTCGCCGAGGCCCGACGGGGGCGTCGGGGTGGGTGCCCCGATGCCGCTGGTCAACGGCGATCGGGCTGCGACACGCCGTTCCGCCGGCCGGGTATGACACGAGCTTCGGCCGGGTTTTCCCCGGTCACGGGTGCCTCGTAGGACGAATGGTCCGGGGAGGCGGTCATGGGCTGACTTACGCTGCCCAAGACCGGGCCGGGAGGACCGCGACGACGCGTTCCGCCACGACGACACCATCGTCGCGACGGGGTCGCTGCAGACCCTCGACCTGACACCGTTGACCGCTCACACCACGGGACAGGCAGATGACCTCTCAGCAGCCTCAGTACCCCGGCAAGCCGACCGTTCTGAACGGTAACGGAGCCGTGGCGTACGTCATGCGTCACGTTTGCGGCGGGGTGATCGGTTACCCGATCACGCCGTCCACGGAGATCTCCGAGCTCTTCGAGGCCGCGCGAGCCGAGGGCAACGTCAACGTGTGGGGCAAGCACCCGTTCTTCTTCGAGACGGAGGGTGAGCACTCCGCTCAGAGTGGTGCGCTCGGTGCCGCGCTCACGGGTGGTCAGTACGTCTCGAACGCGTCGTCCAGCCAGGGCATCCTGTACGCCCTCGAGTCGCACTACGTCAGTGTCGGCAAGAAGATCGGCGGCTTCGTGCTGCAGTGCGCGGCCCGTGTGGTGTCGAAGCACTCGCTCAACGTCATGGCCGGCCACGACGACGTGTACGCGCTCCTGCCGTCCGGCTACACGATCCTGTTCGGCTCGAACCCGCAGGAGGCGGCCGACCTCGCGGCGATCTCGTACCGCACCTCGGCGTTGTCCCTCATCCCGGTCGCGAACTCGTTCGACGGCTTCTCGACGAGCCACATGATGTCGGAGATGGTCCTGCCCGAGCCCGAGATGCTGCGGGCCTACGTGGGTGACCCCACCAGCCGCGTCGACTGCCCGACCGTGGCGCAGGAGATCCTGTTCGGCGCCAAGGGCCGCGTGGCCCAGCTCACCTCCTGGCTCGAGCGGCACCGGGACGACGTGGTCGAGGGCGCGATGGACGCCCTGCTGGCGCACCTGGGCACCAACGCCGACGCGATCGAGGCGGACGACGCCGGCGAGCTGGTCGCACCGACCCTCGCCTGGCTGCCGACCGAGCTGCACAAGCCCTGGTCGCGCCAGTGGCGCAACGCCCCCCGCAAGGGCACCCGTCAGCTCGTTCCCGCGCTGGTGGACGTGGACAACCCGGGCCTCACCGGCCCGGTGCAGAACCAGCCCGACTTCCAGGCCGGTGCGGTCGACCACCGCACGCACTTCGCCTCCGAGGTGCCGAGGCTCGCGCGCCAGGCGATGGCCGAGTACGCCGAGCTCACGGGTCGTGAGTACGGCCCCGTGATGACCTACGACGTCGAGGACGCCGACTACGTCATGGTCGGCCTCGGCTCGATCACCGACGACGTGCGCGCGGTCGTCCCGTACCTGCGCTCGCTCGGGCACAAGGTGGGCGTCGTCTCGGTCAAGATGCTCTCGCCGTTCCCCGAGGCCGAAATCGTCGAGGCCCTGGCCGGCAAGAAGAGCGTCATGGTCCTCGAGCGGTCCGACCAGACCGCGCTCACCAGCCTGGTCAGCAACGCGCTGTTCAAGGCCCGGGCCAACGCCGACGGCGCCGCCCACGAGCTGCCGGCGCTGGCCGCGCTGCCGCACGTCACCACCGCGATCTTCGGTCTCGGCGGCCACGACGTGCAGCCGCGCCACCTGGTCGCCGCCTACGAGGCGATGATCGACGGCACCGCCGCCCCGTTGGTCTACCTGGGCTCGCAGTTCTTCTCGAAGAACCCGACCCCGCAGATGGCCGAGATCGAGGCGCGTCTCAAGGCCGCCTACCCGAGCACCGAGCACATGGCGCTGGTGACCAAGGAGAACCCGCAGCTGCTGCCCGACGAGGCGATGCGCATCCGGTTCCACTCGGTCGGCGGCTACGGCACGATCGCGACCGGCAAGCTGCTCACGGACATCCTGTCCGGCGTCCTCGGGATGCACTCGAAGGCCGCCCCGAAGTACGGCTCGGAGAAGTCCGGCGCGCCGACGAACTACTACATCACCCTCAGCCCCGAGCCCGTGCTCATCACGAACGCCGAGCTCGAGGACGTCGAGGTCGTGCTCTCGCCCGACCACAAGGCGTTCGTGCACACCAACCCGATCAAGGGTCTGGTCGAGGGTGGCACGCTGATCATCCAGTCCGACCTCAGCCCGGCCGACTTCTGGCGTCAGCTGCCGAAGTACGCGCGCACCACGATCCGTGAGCGCAAGATCCGCCTGATGATCATGGACGCCTTCACGGTGGCCAAGAAGCACGCCCCGAAGCCCGAGCTCGAGACCCGCATGATGGGCATCGCGTTCATCGGCGCGGTCGCCGGTCACGTCGACCGGGTCGCGAAGGGCGCCTCGCAGGACGCCATCCTGGAGAAGGTCCGCGCGCAGATCTCGAAGAAGTTCGGGTCCAAGGGCGAGGCCGTCGTCGAGGGCAACATGGCGGTCATCCGCGACGCGGTGGACGCCGTCGTCGCCGTGGACTACGACGCGCCCGAGCTGGTCGCGATCGACGCCGAGGCCGCCCCGGCCCGGATGCTGCGCCCCGTGACCGTGTCGCAGGAGATGTGCTCGTCCAACAGCGGGACCGCGAGCGCGCTGTTCGACCCGGCCTACTACGAGGACATCGTGGCGCGGCCGTTCCGCGAGGGGACGATCGGCGAGGCACCGGTGCTGCCGGGTGTCGGCCTGTTCATGCCGGCGGGGTCCGCCGGCGCGAAGGACAAGGGCCTGTTCCGCCGGACGGTTCCGGCGTTCGACCCCGACCTGTGCACCGGCTGCATGGAGTGCGCGCTGGTCTGCCCGGACGCCGCCATCCCGAACACCGTCCACGAGCTGCACACGCTGCTGCTGACCACGATCGACACGCTGGACCTGCCGGAGGCGCAGCGCGCCTCGCTGCGGACCCAGGTGTACCCGCTGGCGGCGGGCGTGCGGGAGCGCTACCTGGCCGAGAAGGACGCCCCGGCGTTCCACGACCTGGTCGCCCAGGTCGGTGCCGGTCTGGAGTCGGAGAGCGCGACGTTCGCCCGTTCGCTGTCCGCGCTGGTCGAGAAGCTCGCGACCTTCCCGGTCGCGCGCACCCGGCCCTACTTCGACGCGATGGAGAAGGCCAAGCCGGGCAGCGGCGGCCTGTTCAGCGCGACGATCGACCCGTGGAAGTGCACGGGCTGCCTGGAGTGCACCGAGGTCTGCGGCCCCGGCGCGCTGACGCCGGTGGACCAGGACGACACGCTCCTGGCGAACCTGCAGGACCGCTTCGAGCTGCTCTCGGCGCTGCCGAACACGCCCGCGCGGTTCTACGAGGGCTCCACGTCGCCCGAGGGTGACCTCAAGCGGCTGCTGCTCGACCACGACAACTACTACTCGACGACCGGTGGTCACGGCGCGTGCCGCGGCTGTGGCGAGGTCACCGCGATCCGTCTGGTGATGTCGATGAGCCACGCCCTCGGCGAGGAGCGGCGCGACGCGCACGAGAAGGCCCTCACCGAGCTGCTCGGCGGCCTCGAGGACAAGCTCGCCGCGCTGGACCCGTCCGAGACGGTGCGCCGTGAGCGGGTCGCCTCGCTGATCTCGACGCTCGAGCGCCGGCTGTACCTGGTCGAGTCCGGCCCGACCGGCGAAGGCCCTGCCTCGACGATCGTCGCGAACTCGACCGGCTGCTCGAGCGTCTACGCGTCGACGATGCCCTACAACAACTACCTCGACCCGTGGGTGAACAGCCTGTTCCAGGACGCTCAGCCGCTGGCGAAGGGCATCTTCGAGGGCGTCGCGCACGACCTGGTCGACGAGGTGCGCGCGATGCGCACCGCGCGGCTCGAGATCGACGACGCGTACGACCCCGAGCGCCACGAGAAGGTCATGCAGCGCCTGACCTGGGACCGGCTCACGCAGAGCGAGCTGGACATGATGCCGACGATCATGACGATCGGCGGCGACGGCGCGAGCTACGACATCGGGTTCGGCGCGATGAGCCGCATCCTGGCGTCCGAGACGCCGATCAAGGTGATGGTGCTGAACTCCGGTGCCTACTCCAACACCGGCGGCCAGGCGTCCACGGCGAGCTTCACCGGCCAGGACTCCGACCTGTCGCGGTTCGGCGGGGCGCACGACGGCAAGCACGAGTCCCGCAAGGAGCTCGGGCTGCTGGCGTCGTTCCACCCGAACGTCTACGTCGCCTCGACGTCGACGTCGATGCACGGGCACTTCCTGAAGAGCTCGATGGACTTCCTCAGCTACGCCGAGGGTCCGGCAGTGATGGACACCTACACGCCGTGCGGTTCCGAGCACGGCATCGCCGAGGCGGCGTCCGCGGCGCGGTCGCGGCTCGCGGTGGAGTCCCGGATGAGCCCGCTGTTCGTGCACGACCCGCGTCGCGGGAAGACGCTGTACGACTGGTTCTCGCTCGACGGCAACCCCGATCCGGACAAGACCTGGACCGACACGACTCTCGAGTACCTCGACGAGGCGGGTCAGGTGCAGCTGATGACCACGTCGCTCACCCCGGCGGAGTTCGCCCTCGGCGAGACGCGGTTCAAGAAGCAGTTCCGGCCGCTCAAGCCGGCGGACGAGGCGAACGCGGTGCCGATCGACGAGTTCGTCGAGCTCGAGGTCGCCGACCGTGAGGGCAAGGTGCCGTTCATCTACGCCACCGACGAGGACCGTCACCTGATGAAGGTGCAGTGCTCGGGGCAGGTCGTGGCACTCGTCGAGGACCGGCGGCGGTACTGGCAGATCCTGCAGTACCTCTCGGGCATGCACGAGGACCAGCTGACCGCGCTGCACGACGGCGACCTCGCGACGATCACGGCTCGCTACGACGAGGCGATGACGCTGCGCGAGACGTCGATGGACGACATCGCACGGGCGATGGCCGAGCTCGCGACCTCGAGCAAGGCGCCGTCCGGGCTGAGTGCTCCCGTGCCGGTCCGTGGAGCAGCCCCGGCTGCGGCTCCGGCCGCCGCCCCGGCGGCCACCGCGGTCGCCGACCGAGCGGTCTGGCTCGACCCGACCGACCAGGCGAAGTGCACCGACTGCGGCACCTGCTACCAGGAGCTGCCGATGTTCTTCGAGAAGGTCACCCAGGTCATCGACGGCGAGGCCCGCACGGTGGCGAAGATGAAGGAGGGTGCGCTGGACAAGGTCCAGGTCACCCCGGAGCTGCAGGCCCGGATCGAGCGGGTCAAGGCCACGTGCGACGCGGAGATCATCAAGTGACCGAGACCCTGCCCCCGGCTGCCGGGGGGCGTGAGAACCTGCTGAGGTACCTGGACGCGCAGGGAGCGGTCGAGACCGGCGCGGCCCAGCTGGCCGAGCTGGAGCACTCCGACGAGGTGGAGCAGTTCCACCAGCAGATGGAGCTGTTGCGGCGCCGGCTGCTGGCCGAGCCGACGGCCTTCCGGGAGATGTTCATCTCGGACGGCATGGCCGCGGTGGCCTGGGAGTTCTCCCAGCCGGAGCTCGGCAAGGAGTTCACCGAGACGCTGTGGGGCCTGCTCCGCCGCGGCGACGACGTGAGCGTGCTCTTCATGCGGTTCGTCTGGAACCTGCCGCTCGGCAAGAAGCGGATGTTCATCAAGGCGATCGACAAGCACCTGTCGGAGCGCTACCCGATGTTCGACGGACTCTCCGACGGCTGGCCGGCCTCGGTGTCCATCCCGCCGCACATCCGCGAGCCGGAGGAGCGGGCCAAGGACTTCGGCCTGGTCAACCAGGGCTACCTCGGGTACATGAACCTCGGCTACTCCCGCGAGGACGTGGACCTGTTCATCTGGCTCGAGGCCCTGCGCGACAAGCAGTGCGCCGAGAAGCCGTGCGAGCTGGGCATCTTCCTGGCGAACCACAAGGAACCCAAGGGCGGCTGCCCGGTCAAGATCCACATCCCCGCGATGCTGGAGCTGATCGGCAACGGCCGGTTCCGGGACGCCCTCGAGCTGATCGAGGGCAGCAACCCGCTGCCGGACGTGACCGGCCGGGTGTGCCCGCAGGAGCTGCAGTGCCAGGGCGTGTGCCTGCACAAGCAGAACCCGATCCAGATCGGTCAGGTCGAGTGGTTCCTGCCCGAGCGGGACAAGCTGGTGAACCCGAACGGCGCCGCCGAGAAGTTCGCGAGCTGGCCGGACCCGTGGCAGCGGGCCGAGAAGCCTCCGGTGGCGATCGTCGGTTCCGGGCCGTCCGGCCTGATCAACGCCTACCTGCTCGCGGCCGAGGGATTCCCGGTCACGATCTTCGAGGCGTTCCACGCGCTCGGCGGCGTGCTGCGCTACGGCATTCCCGAGTTCCGTCTCCCGAACGAGCTGATCGACGACGTGGTCAACAAGATCACGCTGCTCGGTGGCAAGTTCGTGCCGAACTTCGTGGTCGGCAAGACCGCGACGCTGCAGGACCTGCGCGACGCGGGCTTCTGGCGGATCTTCGTCGGGTCGGGCGCGGGCCTGCCGCGGTTCATGAACGTCCCCGGTGAGCACCTGCTGAACGTGATGTCGGCGAACGAGTTCCTCACCCGGGTCAACCTCATGCACGCGCAGAGCCCGGAGTACGAGACCCCGCTGCCGGACGTCGAGGGCAAGCAGGTCCTGATCATCGGTGGCGGCAACACCGCGATGGACGCCGCGCGCACCGCACGGCGGCTCGGCGGCAACGTGACGATCGTCTACCGCCGCACGCAGTCCGAGATGCCGGCACGTGTGGAGGAGCTGCACCACGCGCTCGAGGAGGGCATCGGCCTCCGGGTGCTGCGCTCTCCGTCGGAGTTCCTCGGCAACGACGACGGCTTCGTCACGGCGACGACGCTCGACGTGATGGAGCTCGGCGAGCCTGACGACTCCGGTCGCCGGCGGCCACGGTCCACCGGTCAGACCGAGACCGTGAGCGCGGACCTGGTGATCATGGCGCTCGGCAACGACGCCAACCCGATCATCAAGGACTCCGAGCCTCGGCTGCAGACCTCCAAGTGGGGAACCATCGAGGTCACCGGCGACGGTTCGCAGGAGACCTCGCTCCCGGGCGTCTACACCGGTGGCGACGCGGCTCGCGGTGGTTCGACCGCGATCCGCGCGGCGGGCGACGGCCAGTCGGCTGCGCGCGAGATCGTCGGCGCGATCGACCTCGCTCCCGAGACGATCGGTGCGATGGTCTCCGGTGCGCAGGCCTACACCGAGATGGCCGCCACGGCCCAGCGGATCATGTCGACCGCCGAGCTCAGCGACGGGATCCACGAGTTCGTGGTCCACTCGCCGGTCATCGCGCAGTCCGCGCAGGCCGGGCAGTTCGTCCGCGTGCTGCCGCGTCCCGACGGTGAGCTGATCCCGCTGACCCTGGCGGACTGGAGCACCGAGGACGGCACGATCTGCCTGGTCGTCCAGGGCGTCGGGACGAGCTCGCTGGAGATCAACCAGATGAAGGTCGGTGAGGCCTTCGCCGGCATCGCCGGACCGCTGGGGCGTCCGAGCGAGATCCACGAGTACCCGAAGGACTCGACGGTGGTGTTCACCGCGGGCGGTCTCGGCCTCCCGCCGGTCTTCCCGATCATGCGCGAGCACCTGAAGGCCGGCAACCACGTGACGCTGATCGCCGGCTTCCGCAGCGCCAGCCTGATGTTCTGGACGGGCGAGGACGAGCGGGTCGGGCGGATCAAGGCGGAATACGGCGACCAGCTCGACGTCGTCTACGCCACCAACGACGGCACCCTCGGCCACCACGGCTTCGTCACGGGGCCGCTGGAGGAGATGCTCGAGGCGAACAAGCGCGGCGAGGGCCGCACGATCGCCGAGGTCGTCACGATCGGCCCGCCGCTCATGATGCGTGCGGTGTCCGACCTGACGAAGCTCTACGGCGTGCCGTGCGTCGCGAGCCTCAACTCGATCATGGTGGACGCTACCGGCATGTGCGGTGCGTGCATGGTGCCGGTCGTCGTCGACGGGAAGATGATCCGCAAGCACGCCTGCATCGACGGCCCGGAGATCGACTCCCACCTGATCGACTGGGAGAAGTTCCTGCCGCGGTTCCGGCTCTTCAAGACCCAGGAGCAGCGCTCCCGGGTGGCGCACGGCTTCAGCTGAGCCCTACCCGCGCCGTGCTCCGGCGCGGCATGAAGCCCAGCGACGACTGGCGGTCCGGCCCGGCCCGGTCACGACCGCCGGTCGTCGCTGCGCGTCCGGCGAGTGTCGGGTCCGTTGGGCCGCGGCACCAGCGGTACGTCCTTCGGCGACCGCACCTGGGCTGGGCCGGGGTGCGGACGTGCGGCCAGGACCGCACGGAGCAGCGCATGGACCTCGGCCGAGGTCGGGGTGCGTCCGGCGAGCCACACCAGTGAGGCCTGTGCGTCCGCGACGAGCGCCCAGCGCGGGTCGGTGCCGCGGGCACGGGGGCCGGCGTGGCGCGCTGCCGCCGCGATCTCTCGCACGTAGCCGGCGACCGAGGCGTGGCGCTCGGGGCCGGCGGCCGGGGAGTCCGGACGGTGCAGGTCGTGGTCGGCGAGCAGCATGACGAGCGCCGTGTGCGTGCCGAACTCCGAGGAGTCCAGGACGGCGCGCACCTGACCGGCGCTGTGCCTGGACTCGAGCATCGCGAGGACGAGGTCCTCGCGCGGGCTGTTGCGATCCATCGACGTACTGCCTCTCCGCGCTCCGGGCGGGGGGATGGTCCCGAGCGCGCCTGAGGACGTGGTCCACGCCCTCCACCTCCAGTGTCCGGCCTGGCGAGGGCCACACCGGCCAGGGGAGCGGGTGAAAGGGCCCCGGCGCCCCTATACCGCACTCGAACGGCTCTGGTCCTCGTGCAGACGGGTGAAACCTGCGCGCGAGGCCGCGCGGCCGGTGTTCCTCCGTCGCTGCCGGGTACCCGGAGCTGCCCTGGCCGCTCGGGTGCCTCGGGAGTCCGCCAGGCCCGCCGCCCGGGATGCGGAACAAAGTCACGATGGGCAGAGTTAGGTGTTGCATACCCCGGGGGGTATCCAAACGACGACGACATCTGGAGGAACGGTGCGGGAGATCGACATCACGGGCTTCGCCGAGGTCCACGCCGCGGGCGGGTACGTCCTCGACGTCCGGGAGCCAGGGGAGTACGTGGCCGGTCACGTCCCCGGGGCCGTGCTCGTCCCGATGAGCCAGCTCGGGCAGCGGGTCGCCGAGCTGCCGACGGACGGACGGATCCACGTCATCTGTGCGAGCGGCAACCGGAGCCTCGTGGTCACCGACGCGCTCCAGCGGGCCGGCTACGACGCGGTCTCGGTCGCGGGTGGCACCAACGGGTGGCGGATGGCCGGACGCTCGGTCGTCACCGGCATGGACGCGCGCTGAGGAGGCGACGATGACCCCGACGGTACTGACCCTGGACACCCCGTCGCTCGGGGACCGCAGCTACCTGGTGCACGACGGCCGGGTCGCGTTCGTGATCGATCCGCAGCGTGACATCGACCGCGTCCTCGACCTCGCGGATCGCGTGGGCGTGCAGATCACGCACGTCTTCGAGACGCACATCCACAACGACTACGTCACCGGCGGCTACGCACTCGCGGAGCGCACGGGAGCGGCGTACCACGTCAACGCCGACGACCAGGTCTCCTTCGAGCGGGTCCCGACCCGCGACGGCGACGTCGTGCCGGTGGGCGACGAGATGGTCGTGCGCGTCGTGCACACCCCGGGTCACACGTTCACGCACCTGTCGTACGTGCTCGAGGGCGAGACGCCGATGGTCTTCTCGGGTGGATCGCTGCTGTACGGCTCGACCGGACGCCCCGACCTGCTCGGCATGGCCCACGCCTCGACCCTCGCGCACCACCAGTTCCACTCGGCGCACCGGCTGGCGGCCCTGCCCGACGTCACCCAGGTGATGCCGACCCACGGCTTCGGAAGCTTCTGCTCGGCGACGGCGACCACCGAGGGCGCCACCGGATCCACGATCGCCCAGGAGCGCCGGTTCAACCCCGCGCTCACGCAGGACGAGGAGACGTTCGTCGAGACGATCCTCGCGGGTCTGGACGACTACCCGGCGTACTACGTGCACATGGCGCCGCGGAACGTCGACGGGCCGGTCGAGCCGGATCTGTCGCTCCCGAGCCTCGCGGACAAGGCCGAGCTGCGCCGCCGCCTCGAGGCGGGGGAGTGGGTGGTCGACCTGCGCACCCGGACGGCGTTCGCCGCGGGCCACGTGCCCGGGACGATCAACATCGGTCTGGACGGTCAGTTCTCGACCTACCTGGGTTGGCTCATCCCGTGGGGCACGCCGCTCACGCTGCTCGGCGCGACGCCGGAGGAGGTTGCCGAGGCTCAGCGCGAGCTCGTCCGGATCGGGATCGACCGACCGGCCGCGGCCGCGACCGGCCGACCGGAGGACTGGACCGACGGGCCGATCGGGACCCAGGTCCGCGCGACCTTCGCCGATCTGGCCCAGGTGCGCCACCACCGGCCGGTCGTCGTGCTCGACGTCCGGCGTGGCTCGGAGTGGCGCGCCGGGCACGTCGACGGCGCCGTGAACATCCCGCTGCACCAGCTGATCGAGCGGATCGACGACGTGCCGCCGGGTGAGGTCTGGGTGCACTGTGCGGCCGGGTACCGCGCGTCGATGGCCGCCTCGATCCTCACCGCGCGCGGGCGCCAGGTGGTCCACGTGGACGACTCGTACGCCATGTCGGCCGCCGGCTCCGGTCTGCAGCTCGTCGCCGTCTGACCGGCGGATCTGGTCGCTCGAACAGGTGTTCGATACGCTGGGCGGGTGGAGCCACGTCGCGTCGTCAACCGTGAGCAGCCGGCGAACGCTCCGGTCGCGCCGATGGGCGACGTGCCGGTGATCGTGCGTCTGGTCTGGTCGGACGGCCTCGAGGAGTGGCGCCCCGCGCGCGCGATCCGGTGGACCCGTTCCCACGTCATGGTCGGCTGGCGTCCCGAGCATGTCGGCTCGGCGCCGTCGCCCGCCGCGGAGCAGTGGGCATGGTTGCGGGCCGGGGACGTGATGCGCTCGGTGAGCTGGTTCGTGACCCCGGCACGGACGCCACCGGTTCGGACATCACCGGTCCGCACGCCCGGGTCGCACTGACCGTCCGTGCCGGGCCCGGAGAGCCCAGCGCGGGGCCGGGTGGCGCGCGCGACGTGGCGACGCGAGGATCGGCGCGTGGCCGGACAGGGGATGCGCCTGGCGAGGCGGTTGGGCCTGTTCGACGCGGTCGTGATCGGTCTGGGTTCGATGCTCGGGGCCGGGGTGTTCGTGGCGTTCGCACCCGCAGCTGCGGCTGCGGGCCGCTGGTTGCTGGCCGGCCTGGCCGTGGCGTCGGGTGTGGCCTGGGCGAACGCGATGTCGTCCGCGCGGCTCGCGGCCCTGATGCCGGCGGCGGGTGGCTCCTACCTCTACGGACGCACGGTGCTCGGCGAGTGGTGGGGCTTCCTCGCGGGCTGGGGCTTCGTGGTGGGAAAGGCCGCCAGCGCGGCGGCGATGGCATTGGCGGTCGCCGCGTACCTGGTGCCCGCTCCGTGGACCCGGCCGGTGGCAGGTCTGGTGGCGGCGGCGGCGATCGCGCTCGGGTACCGAGGTGTGACCCGCACGGCCCGCGCCGCCGCGGTGCTCGTCGTGATCGTCCTCGCGGGCCTCGCGACCGTGGTGGGCGGCGCAGCCGCGGCCGGTCTGCTCGAGTCGTCCCAGGCCTGGTCAGCGGGCGGGAGCCCGATGGGCGTCCTCGGTGCTGCCGGGCTGCTGTTCTTCGCGTTCGCCGGGTACGCGCGCGTCGCGACCCTCGGCGAGGAGGTCCGCGACCCGGCCAGGACCATCCCGCGCGCGATCGCGATCGCCCTGCTGATCGTGGTGGCTGTGTACGGCGCCGTCGGCGCCGCGCTCCTGGCCGGGCTCGGCCCGGAGGCGCTGGCGCGGTCCACGGCACCGGTCGCAGACCTTGCCGCGTCGGTGGGGCCCGGCATCGGCGCCGTGGCTCGGGTTGCCGCCGTGGCGGGCGCGACCGGTGCGCTCCTCGCCCTCCTGGCAGGCCTCGCGCGCACCGTCCTCGCGATGGCGCGCGAGGGAGACCTCCCTCGACGGCTGGACGCTGTGCATCCGGTGCACGGCACGCCCTATCGTGCCGAGCTCGCGGTGGGCGTCGTGGTCGTCGGGTTGACGCTCGCCACGGACCTGCGTGGCGCGATCGGGTTCTCGTCGTTCGGCGTCCTCACCTACTACCTGGTCGCCAACGTCGCGGCCCGGCGGGTCGGCCCGCGCACGCTGCCGACCCTCGGTGCAGTCGGGTGCGGGGTGCTGGTGCTCTCGCTGCCGGTGGCGTCGGTGCTGACCGGAGGCGGCGTTCTCCTGGTGGGCCTGGCGGGCAGGGCCGTGGTGGTGCGACGCCGAGCCTCCGCCGGGTGAGAGCAGGCGTCACGTTCCGGTGTGGAACTCCCAGTGCCACGGCTCGAGCGGCCCGGCGCCGCCCGGGTCCATGTAGGACGGGTGGTGCCAGCCGAAGTCCTCGGCGTGCTCGGTCAGCCACAGGTAGAGCGGGGCGTCGAACTGGCCGAGCTGGCCGGCGCCCGCGAGGTCGATCGCCTGACCACGACCGTGCTGAGAGGTACCGGCGGCGGCGGCGATCTCCTCGCCCTTCTCCTCGACGAGGGCGGCCTGCTCCTCGGCGGTGCGATAGCTCGACACGACCGTGAGCGAGTGCCCGGTGGCCTGGCGGTACGCGGTGTTGAGCTTGTCGAGCGCGGCGGCGGCGTCGCAACGCAGGAGCACGCCGCGCTGGAAGGTGACGCCGCACAGGTACTGGGTCGGGATCTCGCCGTTCGGCGCCGCGTCGGCGGCCGCGACCTTGGCGGAGAAGCTCGCGGCGATCCGCGCTTCCTCCGCGGCGGCAGCGGCCTCCGCAGCGAGCCGGGCCTGCTCCTCGGCCTTGCGCTGCTCGACGACGGCCTGGACCTCGGCGCTCAGGTCGAGGAGCCGTTGAGCGACCTCGACCAGGTGCTCGGAGTCGGACAGCGCGAGGTCGGCGGTCGCGAGCACGGCGGCATCGGCCGACGCGTCGTCAGCCGCGCTCGGGACGGCGCCGGGGTCGGGCGACAGGCCCGGCGCGGGATCGGTGACCTCGCCGACCTCTCCCGCGTCGTCGGTCGCCGAGCCGGTCGGTCGGTCGGTATCGGTGCTCGGTGCGGGCTCGGGGTCCGGGTCGGTGGCGTCGCTGGAGATCGGGGTGGCATCGCCGGTCGCGACGACCAGGGGCGTGGCCGTGGTCGGTTCGGCGCGGGGGATCGTGAGCCCGCGGGAGGCGGACCCCGCGTCGGTCCGCCCGGGGTCGAGCACCACGTCGGCGGCGGCCGGCGCCGGGGTGGACGTGGACGCGTCGGCGACCGAGGCCGCCAGGAGCTCGGTCACGTCGGCGAGCGGCTCGATCGGCGAGACCGCCGGGGGCTCGACGACGACGGGCTCGACGTCCACGGCCGGCAGGGTCTGGAGCGCCGTGTCGAGGGCCGTCTCGGCGTCGGGGGTCTGTTGGAGCAGAGCCGTCAGCTCGGCGAGGGCCGCATCGAGCTCGTCCCGCTCGTCGTCGTCGAGGTACGTGCCGGACGCTGCCGTGAGCTCGTCCGCGGTCTGCACGGCGCCCTCGGCGATCGACCTGGCCTCGGTGCGCCGGTGGGCGAGGTAGGCGGTGGCCTGGGCGCTCAGCCGTGCCGTGCTCGCGGCGTCGTGGCGCTCCTGTGCCTGCTCGGCGGCGAGCGCGGCGGCCCGCTGCTCGACCTGGAGGGCGTCGGCCTGGATCTGCGACAGCGTCACCTGTGCCACGGAGCCGGCGACGAAGCTGGTGGCGGCGATGAGCGCGGCGACCGGCGGGAGCACACGTCCGTGGAGCAGGCCACCACCGGTCCAGAGCACCCGGTCGAGCGTCCCGGCGGCGCCGGTGGGCCGCGGCGCACGGTGCGAACCGCGACGCACGGCGTGTCGGCGCTCGGCCATCCAGGAACTCCTCGGTCGGTGGGCACACTTCTCCCCACCCCTGGATCGGCGTGCGTTCGGACGATGTGAGCGAACCGGTCCGACTCGGGCGCGACATTCACCCGAGCGCCGTAGCCGGGTTGGCGGTCGGGTGACGGCGCAGGCATGCGCGAGGGCCCGGACCCCGTCGGACGGGATCCGGGCCCTCGCGGGTCCGACGACTCAGCTGCAGCCGCTGGTCGAGCCGCAGCCCTCGCACACGTGGCAGGAGCCGGACGGGCGCATCTTGATGCCGCAGTTCATGCACAGCGGGGCATCGGCCTCGCGGCCCTGCAGCAGGTCCATCAGCTCGGCCGACGAGTGCACCTCGCGCGGGGTCTCGGTGCGGACCGCCGGGGCCTCCGCGACCGCGGGAGCCGGTGCCTGGTCGGCGCCGTCGGCCTCGTCGGACTCGAGGGGCTCGTACGAGCCGGTGTCGAGCTGCCGCTGACGCTCCTCGGTGGTGTAGATGCCGAGCGAGGAGCGCGTCTCGAACGGCAGGTAGTCCAGCGCGAGCCGACGGAAGATGTAGTCCATCATCGACTGCGCCATGCGGATGTCCGGGTCGTCGGTCATGCCGGCGGGCTCGAAGCGCATGTTGGTGAACTTCTGCACGTAGGTCTCCAGCGGGACCCCGTACTGCAGCGCCACCGAGATGGCGATCGAGAAGGCGTCCATGACGCCGGCCAGCGTCGACCCCTGCTTGCCGAGCTTGAGGAACAGCTCGCCGAGGCCGTCGCCGGGGTAGGAGCCGGCCGTGATGTACCCGTCGGCGCCACCCACGGTGAACGACGTGGTCACCGACTGGCGCTGGCGCGGCAGTCGCTTGCGCGTGGCGGGCGCCGGGCCGGGAACCTCCGCTGCCGGTGCGGCGGGCGCCTCGGCCTTCTTCGCCTTGGCGTCCGACAGCGGCTGACCGACCTTGCAGTTGTCGCGGTAGATCGCGAGCGCCTTGATGCCCATCGACCAGGCGTCGAAGTAGAGCTTCTCGACCTCCTCGACGGTGGTGGTCTCCGGCATGTTGACGGTCTTGGAGATCGCACCAGAGATGAACGGCTGGACGGCCGACATCATCCGAACGTGACCCATGGGGGAGATGGCACGCTCACCCATCGCGCAGTCGAAGACCTCGTAGTGCTCGGGCTTGAGCGCCGGGGCGCCGATCACGTGGCCGTGCTCGGCGATGTACTCGACGATCGCCTCCGCGGTCTCGGTCGCGTAGCCGAGCTTGGCGAGTGCGCGCGGGATCGTCTGGTTGACGATCTGCATCGAGCCGCCGCCGACGAGCTTCTTGAACTTGACCAGCGAGAAGTCCGGCTCCACGCCGGTGGTGTCGCAGTCCATCATGAAGCCGATGGTCCCGGTCGGGGCCAGCACCGAGGCCTGAGCGTTGCGCCAGCCGTTGCGGGTACCGAGCTTGTTGCCCTCGGCCCACGCCTTGGTGGCCGCCTGGTGGATCTCCGCGTCCATGGTGTGCAGCGTGCGGATGTCGTCGTTCGCGGCGGCGTGCTTGCGCATGACCCGCTGGTGAGCCTGCGCGTTGAGCGCGTAGCCGTCGTACGCGCCCACCACGGCGGCGAGCTCGGCGGAGCGCTTGTAGGCCGTGCCGGTCATCAGCGACGTGATCGACGCGGCGAGCGCACGACCGCCGGCCGAGTCGTAGCCGTGGCCGGTCGCCATGAGCAGCGCACCGAGGTTCGCGTAGCCGATGCCGAGCTGGCGGAACGCACGGGTCGTCTCGGCGATCGGCTCGGTGGGGAAGTCGGCGAACATGATCGAGATGTCCATCGCGGTGATGATCAGCTCGACGGCCTTGACGAACCGGGTGACGTCGAACGTGTCGTCCTCGCGGAGGAAGGCGAGCAGGTTCAGCGACGCGAGGTTGCACGAGGAGTTGTCCAGGTGCATGTACTCCGAGCACGGGTTGGACGCGTTGATCCGGCCCGACTCCGGGCTCGTGTGCCAGGCGTTGATCGTCGAGTCGTACTGGATGCCCGGGTCGGCGCACTCCCACGCAGCCTGGGCGATCTTGCGGAACAGGCCCTTGGCCTCGACGGTCTGCAGGATCTCGCCGGAGTGGCGGGCGCGAAGGCCGAACTCCGTGCCGTCCGCGACGGCCTGCATGAACTCGTCGGAGACGCGGACCGAGTTGTTCGCGTTCTGGTACTGGACCGAGACGATGTCCCGGCCGCCGAGGTCCATGTCGAAGCCGGCGTCGCGCAGCGCGCGGATCTTGTCCTCCTCGCGCGCCTTGGTCTCGACGAACTCCTCGATGTCGGGGTGGTCCACGTCGAGCACGACCATCTTCGCCGCGCGGCGGGTGGCGCCGCCCGACTTGATGGTGCCGGCCGAGGCGTCGGCTCCGCGCATGAACGAGATCGGTCCGGAGGCCGTGCCGCCGGAGGACAGCAGCTCCTTCGACGAGCGGATGCGCGAGAGGTTCAGACCGGCGCCCGAGCCGCCCTTGAAGATCATCCCCTCCTCGCGGTACCAGTTGAGGATCGAGTCCATGGTGTCGTCGACGGACAGGATGAAGCAGGCGCTGACCTGCTGGGCCGACGGCGTGCCCACGTTGAACCACACCGGCGAGTTGAAGCTGAACACCTGGTGCAGCAGCATCCAGGTCAGCTCGTGCTCGAAGACCTCGGCGTCGGCGTCGCTCGCGAAGTAGCCGTACTTGCGGCCCGCGGCGGTGTAGGTGAGCACGACCCGGTCGATGAGCTGGCGGAGGCTGTGCTCGCGCTGCTCGGTGCCGACCGCGCCGCGGAAGTACTTGGTGGTGACGATCGTGGTCGCGTTCATCGACCAGGTGGCGGGGAACTCGACGTTCTTCTGCTCGAAGATCGTCTCGCCGGTCTTCCAGTTGGTCTGGACGACGTCGCGCCGCTCCCACGTGACTTCGTCGTAGGGGTGCGTGCCGGGCGTCGTGAACACCCGCTCGATGGTCAGGCCCTGCCCCTTGCGGCCCGAGCGACGGGCTCCCGCAGACGTCTCCGTCATCTCTGATCCTCCTGTGACTCCGAGGCCCTCGGCGTCGTCGATCCGTTCGTCCTGCCCTGCGTCGCGGCACCGGGCCCGCGTGGCCCGCCGGGGCGGCCTGTGCAGAACCATGTGGGAAACCTGTGGGTTTGGTTGTGAGTGTCCGATATGTTCTGTGGACAACCACACCACAACGTGTGCCGTAACTACATGCGTGTGACCACTATATGTTGTGCCTCCGACATGGTCGACGTCCGATGTCGTCCTACCACCGACGGTAGTCACGGGGACTGACAGAGAAACTGCAGGTGAGCGCCACGGAGGCGTCGCGAGACAGAACCGGCGTCGCAGCATTCGGACGGCGTGTCGCGTTCACGTCGGCGTGTCGCGGGCTTCGCGGGCAGCTGGGCGGAGCGGGCTGCGGACGCGTGCCGCGCGGCCACGCTCTCGGGGCGGTCACGGTCCCGGCGCGGCCGTGGACGTCGTGCGGTCAGCGGCTCGTGTCGCCCGCGCGCTCCGGGGCCGGCAGGAACGCTGCGCGAGTGGCGGTGCGCCGCAGCACCGCCAGCACCGGGGCGCCGACGAGCGCCAGCCCGACGGCCGTCGTCACGGCCCGTCCCAGGTCCCACCCGAGCGATGTCGCGGCCGAGAAGAGCAGGAGCCGTCGCAGGTTCTCGAGCACGGGTGCGCCCGCGACGAACGAGAGGTCGGTGCCGGCACCGAGCGTGTACGGCCAGAACGAGAGGTTCATCGCCACGCCGAACGCGAGCGAGGCCACGGCCCCGTAGGCAGCGAGCATCGTGACCTCGCGCCGCCCACCGACCCGGGAGGGGAGCAGCCCCGCGCCGAGCCCGACCCAGGATGCCGCGAGCATCTGGAACGGCAGCCACGGACCGACCCCCCCGGTCAGGAGCGCCGAGGTCGCGAGCGTGGTGGTCCCGAGCGCGAAGCCGAAGCCCGGGCCCAGCACCCGGCCGCCGAGCACGAGGGCGGCGAACACGAGCTCGATGCCCGCAGCGCCGGCCGACAGCTGCCGCAGCACGGCGCCGACCGCGGAGAGCAGCCCGAGCAGGGCCACCGCCTTGACGTCCATGCCGCCGTCCGCGAGCGCGAGGTGGACCACCAGGAGCAGGCCGGCGAGGACGGCCCCGAGCACCACCGGTGCGTCCGCCGCGTGCGCGAGCCCGGCCTCCGGGGCGACGACGAGCGGCCAGCCGAACGCCGCCAGCCCGACGAGGCTGGCGACCGCGAGCGCGACCCAGGTCGACGTGCGCAGCGGCACGGCGTGGACCCGGGGCGCGCGCAGCACCTCGGTCCGGGACGGGGACGTCCGGACCGCCGTGGTCATCCGGTCACCGCCAACGCGTCGCGGACCTCGTCCACCGTGAGCAGCGGGAGCGGGTGGAGCACCTTGGCGACCTGTGGCGCGAACGTCGGCGACGCGACGAGGACCTCTCGCGCTGGCGCGTCGCTGACCACCGAGCCGTCGGCCAGCACGACGACCCGGTCGGCGCACTGCGCGACGAACTCGACGTCGTGGCTGGACAGGAGCACGCTGCCGCCGGCCCGCGCGTGCTCGGCGAGCAGCCTCGCGAGGACGCGCTTGGCGGCGTAGTCCAGGCCGCGGGTCGGTTCGTCGAGCACGAGAACGGGGGGGCCGGCCGCGAGCTGCACGGCGAGCGCGAGGCCGAGCCGCTGTCCCTCCGAGAGGTCGCGGGGGTGGGCCGCGGCGGGCACGGCGCCGGCGAACCCCGCGAAGAGGGCTGCCGTGGTCCCTGGCGCTGCGTCGGCCTGCGCGTCGCTCGCCGCGAGCTCGGCGGCCACCGACCCGAGGTACAGGAGGTCACCGGGGTCCTGCGGGACGAGCGCGACCCGGCGGCGTGCCTCCCGAGGGTCGAGCACTGCGGGATCGGCGGGCGCCGGGGCCTCGCGCCGCCCGGCGACCAGGACGGTGCCGGCAGCCCGTGGCGCCGCACCCGCCACGGCCCACAGCAGCGAGGACTTGCCGGCGCCGTTGCGCCCCATCACCGCGGTCACCTGGCCGGCGGCTAGCTCGAGGCCGACCCCGCGAACCGCGTGCGTCCCCGGGTAGCGCACGTGCACGTCGTGCGCGGAGAGCAGGGTGGCCGCGCGGGGGACGTGCGGCAGGGGCGGCTCGCTCGCGGCGAGCCGCGCGCGCAGCGGAGCCACCCTGCGTCTGGCGTCGCGCACCGAGAGCGGGACGGGGTCCCAGCCGGCGAGCGCCGCGAGCTCCACCAAGGGTGGGCCGCCCGCGACCCGCACGACGAGCTCGCCCGCGGCTCCCTCGGCCACCGAGCCGTCCGGGCCGACCGCGAGGACCCGGTCGGCGTACTGCACGACCCGTTCGAGGCGATGCTCGGCGAGCAGCACGGTCATGCCGTGGTCGTGCACCAGGCGGGTCAACGCCGCGAGGACGTCGTCCGCGGCCGCCGGATCCAGCGCCGAGGTCGGCTCGTCGAGCACGAGCACTCGGGGGTGGGCGGTGAGCACGGCGCCGATCGCGACGCGCTGCTGCTCGCCGCCCGACAGGTCGCGCAGGGCGCGGTGCCGCAGCGTCACGAGGCCGAGGAGGTCGAGCACCTCTTCCATCCGGGCGCGCATCGCGTCGCTCGGCAGGCCGAGCTGCTCCATCGCGTAGGCGAGCTCCTCCTCGACGGTCTCGGTCACGAAGCCGCGGGCGGGGTCCTGCTGGACGACGCCGACGACGTCGGCGAGGTCCCGCGGTCGATGGTCGCGGGTGTCCCGACCGTCGACGACGACCCGACCGTGCACGGTGCCACCGGTGAAGTGCGGGACGAGCCCGCTGACGGCCCGCAGCAACGTGGACTTGCCGGCGCCGGTGGGCCCGACCACGAGGCACAGCTCGCCCTCGGCGACGGACACGTCGACGTCGCGAAGCGTGGGGGAGGCCTGACCGGGATAGGTGACGCTCACGGCCTCGAGGCGGATCATGCGAGCGCCTCCCGGTAGCGCGCCCCGGGCTCGCGGACCGAGCCCACGACGGCGCCGAGCACAGCCGCTGCGGCGAGCGCGCCGCCCGGGACGCCCGCGGTGGCACCCAGTGCCAGGAGGGCCCCGACGCAGGCCAGGAGCAGGTCCGGCGGCCGCCACCGCGCTGGGCGGTACTGGGTACGACGCGGACCGCGCCCGGCCAGCCCGGCGGCGACGGCACCGAGCAGGACGGCGACGGCCAGACCGGGCAGCCCGTACCGCAGGTCGCCGGTGAGCAGGCCGTACGTCCCGAGGCCGAGGGCGACCAGCGAGCCGAGCAGCAGCGGCGTGACGCGCCGGTCGCGCGGCGCGAGGAGGCGGGCGTAGCCGCGGGTGTCCATCGACGCGGCGAGGGCGAGCGAGCGGTCGAGCGCGTCGGCGAGGACCGGCAGGGCCGTCCCCGCGACCGCCCGTACTCCTCGGGTGGGCAGGCCGCGCAGGCGCCGCGCGCGTCGGGTCGCACCCGCGGCGGCCGAGAGCGAGGGGGCGACCGCGACGGCGATGACGACCGCCGTCGCGAGGTGGTGCAGGGCGGGGGGCAGCAGCGGGAGGAGTCGGGTCGGGGGCGCCGCCGTGGCGGCGGCGCCGATCGCGAGGACCATGACCGCGAGCCGGAGACCGCCGATCACCGCGGACAGGAGCCCACCGGTCGTGATCGGTCCGAGCAGGCTCAGCCCGGGTGCCCAGGACACCTCGAGGGTGGGCAGGTCCACGATCACGGTGCCACCGCCCGGCACCCCGACGAGCACGTGGAAGACCAGCCGGACCACGACGACGGCGAGGGCGAGGGTGAGGTACGCACCGGGCGCCGGACCGCCGCGCCGACGGGCCAGCAGGAGCACGGCGAGCGCGGTGAGCGCGAGCAGGGTCAGCACCGTGGCCGAGCCGGTCCGGCCGGCCAGGACCACGATGCCGAGCGCCCACGCCCACCACGCCGCCGGGTGCACGTCAGACGTCCCGACGCCGCCGGGTCACCAGTGCGGTCGCGACGACGAGGACGACCGCCACGACGAGCGCCACGATGCCGATCACCGGCCATCCGCCGGTGCTGGTGCCACCCTGGTCGGCGACGTCGGTCGTGGCCTCGTTGACCGACGGCTCCTCGCTCGCGCTGGGCGACGCGGCGACGGCGGATGCGGACGCGCTGGGCGACGCGGACGGGTCGTCGGTCGAGGTGGCCACGAGATCGGCGGGTGCGACGTCCGGCGGGGTGCTGCCGTCGCCCCAGCGCCAACCGTCCGCGACGCCCGGCACGGCGGTGTCGGAGCCCTCCATGTAGCTGACCCACTCCCCGTCGGCGACGTACCAGTAGGACCAGTAGGAGCCCTCGAACGTGGCCGGGCAGGGGTCGGGCAGGGCGTCGATCGCGCAGATCAGCCCGGAGCCGTCCCGGGTGTCGGTGAAGCCGGCCTGGTGCAGCGCGTCGGTGCCGGTCGCGGGGGAGTCGTCGGCGCAGCCGACCGAGACGTCCCCATCCAGCTCGGTGGCGTCCACCACCACGGCGACGCCGTCGGGGCAGGTGGTGACGTCCTCGGCGGCCGACGCGGGGAGCGCTGCGGCCAGCGGGAGAAAACTGAGTGCCGCGGCGAGCGCGGCACGGCGGAACTGGAGCACGGTGCCTCTTCCTGAGTGGTCCGTGGACGGACCCCGTGCCCCACGCGGCTGGTGCCGGGACGGGCGCGGGCCCCGTCCCGTTGTCCTCGACGGATGGAGCCTCTCGTCCTGCCCAGGTGCTCCGGCTCGCCGAGCTCGCTCGGCCTACGGTTGCGGGACAGCGCCGGACTTCGACCGGCTTCCCCTGGACCTGCAGGACTGCCACCGGATGGTGACCGGCTCACGGTACCGCACGCGCTCGTGACCCATGGCACGCTGGGCGCACTCGAGGACGGGAGCGGCAGTGCGGGTCTACACGAAGACCGGGGACGACGGCACGACGGGCCGGTTCCTCGGCGGCCGGGTGCCCAAGTCGGACGTGCTGATCGAGGCGAGCGGGGACGTCGACGAGGCGATCGCGGTGCTGGGCGTGGTGCGTGCCGGGTGCGAGGACGAGGCCCTCGCCGAGACCGTCCTCACGCTCCAGCGCGAGCTCTTCGTGGTCGGGGCGGACCTGGCGACCAATCCCGACCACCGCGATCGGCTGCGGCCGGGCGTCTCGCTCGTCACCGAGCAGATGGTCGAGGCGCTCGAGGACCGGATCGACCGGCTGGTCGCCGAACAGCCGCTCCGGCCGGTGTTCGTCGTCCCGGGCTCGGACCTGACGTCGAGCCGGCTGGACCACGCACGGACCGTGGTGCGCCGCTCGGAGCGGCACGTCGTGGCCGCCGAGGAGGCGGGGCACGTGGTCTCGCCCGCGGTGCTGCGGTACCTGAACCGGCTGTCGGACCTGCTGTTCGTGCTCGCGCGCAACGCCGCCGGGGACGTCGAGCCTCCGAGCCACGACTGACCTGGCGGCAATAGCATGGGCGCGCTTGCACACACGTGACGGGAGGGGTCCATGGCACTGGAGGCCGATCCGTGCCAGCTCCGTACCCTTGCGGGCGAGCTGATCGCCCGCGGCTTCGTGCGCTCGCACGAGCACGACGTGCTGGTCGTCGACGCGCAGACCCTCGCCGGCGCGTGGTTCGCGGAGGGTGACGAGGCCGTCGTCGAGGTGCTCAACCCGGACCGCGGTGCGTTGACCTACCACGGCACCGTCGAGTTCGCGGCCGGCAAGCGGGTCGAGATCAGCGGGTTGCGACTGCAGGAGGTCCGCCAGCAGCGTTCGGCGCTGCGCGTGCCGACCGACCTGACCGTGACGGTGCTCGGTCCGATGCCGGAGCCGGCCCCGGACGACGACAACCCGCCATCTGCCCCGTGGGACGCCGCGCTCGTCGACCTCTCTGCCCACGGGCTGCGGATCGTGACCCCGGCAGGTCTCGACCGCGGCTCGCGCTGGCGCGTCCGGTTGGCAGCGCCGCGACGGCCGCTCGAGCTGGTCGTCGAGGTCGTGCGGTCCCACGAGCTACGAGGTCAGACCGCGTACGGCTGCCGGATCGTGGACGCCACCGAGCGCGAGCACGACGAGCTCTTCAGCTGGGTGCTCGACCTGCAGCGCAAGCTCCTCGCCCGCCGCGCACCGATGCGCTGACGCCGGCGGACGCCCGGACCGGGCGATCACACCCGAGCCGGGTGGTCCGGACCAGGCCTCGACCGGTGGCAGGATCGTCGCCGTGCCGCTCCACGACCCGTCGCGACGGGACTTCGCCTCGGACAACTACGCCGGCGTCCACCCGGAGGTCCTCGCGGCCCTCGCCGCGGCCGACGGCGGACACGTGCGCCCCTACGGCGCGGACCCGTACAGCGAGGCACTGACCGCCCGCCTCAGCGCGGAGCTGGGCCGCGAGGTCGAGGTGTTCCCGGTGCTCTCGGGCACCGGGGCGAACGTGGTCGCGCTGTCCTCGATGCTCCCACCGTGGGGTGCTGCGGTGTGCGCGGCGACCGCGCACGTGCACACCGACGAGGGCGGGGCGCCGGAGAAGGTGGCGGGAGTGAAGCTGCTGCCCGTCCACACGCCGGACGCACGGTTGACCCCTGAGCTGATCGCCACCGAGGCCTGGGGCTGGGGCTCCGAGCACCGTGCCCAGCCGCTGGTGGTCACGATCACCCAGTCGACCGAGCTCGGCACGACGTACACGCCCGAGCAGATCGCTGCGGTCACCGAGGTGGCCCATGCCGCCGGCATGCGGGTCCACCTGGACGGCGCCCGGATCGCGAACGCCGCGGCGTTCCTCGACGTGCCGCTACGGGCTCTGACCACCGACGTCGGTGTCGACGTGCTCTCCTTCGGGGGGACCAAGAACGGAGCGATGGCGGCCGAAGCGGTCGTGGTCCTCGACCCGGAGGCCGCGCACGGGCTCCGGTACCTGCGCAAGACCTACCTCCAGCTGGCGTCGAAGACGCGCTTCGTCTCGGCCCAGCTGCTCGCGCTGCTGACCGACGAGCTGTGGCTCCGCTCGGCCCGGCACGCCAACGCGATGGCGCAGCGCCTCGCGGACGGCGTGCGGGACCTTCCCGGCGTCACGGTGCTCCATCCGGTCGAGGCCAACGCGGTCTTCGCCAGGCTCCCGGCCGGGGTGGCGGACCAGGTCCGCGAGCGGTTCGCGTTCTACGACTGGGACGCGACCGGCGGCGAGGTGCGCTGGATGTGTGCGTTCGACACCACGCCCGAGGACGTCGACGCGTTCGTCGCGGCGGTCGCGGACGCGGTTCGCTGACCGAGGCCCGTCGCACCCGGTCCCAGGACCCGGGCCGGGTCAGCTCGCCGGCGGGACGAGTCCCGCGTCGATCAGGCGCAGCAGGATCTCGTGCCCGTCGTCGCCCGCGACCACGAGGGGGGCGTCGTCGGTGGCCACGGCGCGCAGCGGCGACGGGATCCCGTGCGCGAGCACCTGCTCGGCCGGCGTCAACCGTCGGATCGCGACCGCAGTGACCCGACCGGGGTGGTCGGCCACCGCCTCGGCGTACAGGTGCGGGTCGTGCTGCCCGTCGTCACCGATCAGGACGAAGCTGAGCTGAGGCAGCTCGGTCATGAGGCGGCGCAGGGTCTGCCGCTTGTGCTCCCGACCTGACCGGAACCAGCCGGTGTTCGTCGGCCCCCAGTCCGTCAGCAGCAGGGGTCCTGGCGGGTAGCCGTTGCGCTGGAGGAACCGGCGGAGCGCCGGCGCGGTGTTCCACGCGCCGGTGGACAGGTAGAAGACCGGCGGATCGTGGTGAGCGCCCTGCCACCGGCGGAAGAGCTCCGGCATCCCCGGCACGGCGCGCCGGGCGTGCTCGTGGAGCACGAAGGCGTTCCACGCCGCGAGCATCGGCCGGGGGAGGGCCGTGACCATGACGGTGTCGTCGATGTCGCTGACCAGGGCGGTGGCCGGTTCCGGCCCCACCACCAGGACGGGTGCCACGACGGGCGCGTCGACGCCTTCGGGTGCCATCACCACCTCGTGCCAGCCGGGTGCCAGGTCGGCCGGCACGACCGCGTCGAGGTACCCCCCGCGATCCACGACCAGGTGGTGCGTCCGGCCGGAGACCGTCACCTCGACGGCCTGGAACGGCACCTGCACGGAGGCGAAGCTCCGCCAGCCGCGCACCGGACGCTCCGGCTCGTCCCGCTCGGCGACCTCAGCCGACCGGGTGCCGGGCGGAGCCAGGACGGCTCGGGCGAGCACGCGGACCCAGCCCTCGGCGCCGTAGCCGGTGTACGGCTCGATGCGGGGCACCCAGTCGCGTCGGCGCAGCGTGCCCACCAGGCGGTTCACGAGGAGGTCCTCGACGCGCGCCGCCCAGTGGGGTGTGGTGTCCACCCGAGCAGTCTGTCAGCCCGACCTGTGCGGCGCCTCGACGCGCGGTCCCGAGGACGTCGGTTGGTCGGAGGTCCCGGCGACTCGCCGTAGGATCGTCCTTTGACGGGGTCGCCGGACTCGGAGGGTGAAGCACGGTGAGCACCTCCGACGTCGCCGCCAGGCGGGTGGTGACCCTGCCCAACGCGATCAGCCTGCTGCGCCTGATCCTCGTCCCCGTCTTCGCCTGGCTCGCCTTCGCCGGGTACGACGTCGCCGCGCTGATCGTGCTGGCGTTCTCCGGCGCGACCGACTGGCTCGACGGGGTGCTGGCGCGCAAGCTCAACCAGCAGAGCCGGCTCGGCGAGCTGCTCGACCCGGCAGCGGACCGGCTGTTCATCTTCGTGACGCTGCTGGTGCTCGCGATCCGTGACGTGGTCCCGTGGTGGCTGGTCGGTGTCGTCGTCGGCCGGGACGTGCTGCTGGCCGTCGTGCTGGCGGTCCTCATGGCCCGAGGGATCGGTCCGCTGCCGGTGCACTTCGTCGGGAAGGCGGGGACGTTCGCGCTCCTGTACGCCTTCCCCTTGCTGCTTCTCGCGCACGTGGCCGGCACCCTCGGTGACGTGGCCGGAGTCATCGGCTGGGCCTGTGCGTGGTGGGGCATCGGCCTCTACTGGTTGGCCGCAGCGCTGTACCTGGGCCAGGCGTTCCGCGAGCTGAGGGCCCGCAGATGAGCACCTACCGCCGCCCCGACGCCTCGATGAGCCTGCTGAACGACCTGTGGTACCAGCCGGTCGACGGTGACTACGGGCTGGCGAGCCCGCCGCAGCAGAGGTCGCGGCCGGCTGCGCTCGCCCGGTCCGGCATCGTGCTCGTCGTGTCCGTCACGCTCGGCGTCCTGCTGTCCGGCGCGATCTTCGGGCTCCGCGGACCTGCCCAAGCACTGAGGTCCTCGAGGGACCTGCTCATCTCGGAGATCACCGAGCGGACCGACTCGGCCGACCAGCTGGCGCAGACCAACGCCGATCTCGACGCCCAGATCGCCGACCTCCAGGAGCAGGTGCTGGCCGCTCGGCACCCCGAGCTCCTCGCAGAGCTCGATCTCACGGGCACCGTCGCCGGCACGCTGCCCGTGGTGGGACCGGGTCTGG
The DNA here is from genome assembly GCF_025717005.1 of Actinotalea endophytica. Taxonomy (GTDB): domain Bacteria; phylum Actinomycetota; class Actinomycetes; order Actinomycetales; family Cellulomonadaceae; genus Actinotalea. Next base: position 131,372 of record NZ_JAOVZU010000005.1, on the reverse strand, counting down.
TCGTGGAGCTGACCGACGGGCCGGACGGCGCCGAGGTGCCGGAGGACCGGGTGCAGGACGTCGACCTGCAGCTCGTCGTCAACGGACTGTGGGCCTCGGGCGCCGAGGCGATCGCGGTGAACGGCCAGCGGATCACGTCGCTCAGCGCCATCCGCTCGGCCAGCCAGGTCGTGCTCGTGGACCTGGTGCCGCTGTCCTCGCCCTACACGATCGAGGCGGTCGGCGACCCGGGTTCCCTGCAGAGCACGTTCGCCGCGACCCAGGCGGCGAGCCATCTGGGCCTGCTGTCCAGCGGCTACGGCATCGGCGTGCAGATCCGCAGCGCGCAGGACCTGTCGCTCGCGGGCGTGAGCAGCGCGGTGCTCCGGTACGCGGTCGAGGCCGGTGTGGCATCGTCGACGACGAACGACCAGGAAGGCTCACCATGATCGCCGTCATCGGCCTGCTGCTCGGCGCGATCGCCGGCATCGTCCTCGGGCCGTCGGTGCCGCCGTCGTTGCAGCCCTACCTCCCGATCGCGGTGATCGCTGCGCTCGACGCACTCTTCGGCGCTCTGCGGGCGATCCTCGACGGCACGTTCGACGACCGGGTCTTCCTGGTGTCCTTCCTGTCGAACGTCGTGGTCGCCGCGCTGATCGTCTTCCTCGGTGACCAGCTCGGCGTGGGCACCCAGCTCTCGACGGCCGTCGTGGTCGTGCTCGGCATCCGGATCTTCTCCAACGCGGCGGCGATCCGCCGCCACCTCTTCAAGGCCTGACATGGCAGATCTCCAGCCCGGCAGCACCGAGCACGACGAGGCCCCGCCCGAGGCCTTGCCGGAGGCGCAGGCGGTCCAGCAGCCGTCGTCCCCGGCGGCGGCGTCCGGGTGGACCAAGCTCCGGCGCGGACTGGCGCCCCGGCTCTCCCGCGGCCAGCTCGTCGCGGGCGTGCTGTGCGCGTTGCTCGGCTTCGGGCTCGTCGCCCAGGTTCGTCAGACCAACAGCGACGACCTCGCCGGCCTGAGTCAGGAGGAGCTCGTCCGGTTGTTCGACGAGGTGACGCAACGTACGGACGCGCTCGAGGAGCAGGCCGCGGCGCTGCGGGCGCAGCGCGCGGAGCTCGTGAGCGGTGCGGACAGCGAGCGTGCCGCAGTCGCCGCGGCGGCGCAGCGCGCCGAGGTCCAGGGCATCCTCGCGGGCACGCTGCCCGCGGAGGGCGGCGGGGTCAAGGTCGTCGTCGGCGAGACCGACCAGCGGATCTCGGCCGTGCTCCTGCTGAATCTCATGGAGGAGCTGCGCAACGCCGGTGCGGAGGCGATCCAGGTGGGCGACCGCCGGATCACCGCGTCGAGCTACGTGATCGACACGGTCGACGGCGTGATGGTGGACGGCGTGATGCTCAGTGCGCCCTACGTCTGGCTCGCGATCGGCGATCCCGACACGCTGATCCCCGCGTTGCAGGTGCCCGGCGGTGCGCTGTCGTCGCTCCAGGCCAGGGCGGACGCGACGACGGACGTCGAAGCGGTCGACCACCTGACGATCTCCGTCCTCCGGGACGTCAAGGCGCCGCAGTACGCCACGCCGGCACCGTCGGCTTCACCCACCGGGGACTGACGCCGACGCCCGGCTGCGCATAGGCTGGACGTTCGAGACAGGAGGTCCGATGGACGATCGCGCGTCCGAGCGCCAGTGGGCGGTCGACACCACGATGAGCTTCGGCGAAGGCCTGGTGGGGGACCAGGAGCCGTCGGTCGCGCTCACGCCCGCCGAGCACGCAGCCGTGGCGGCTCTGCCGCCCACGTCGGCGCTGCTCCTGATGCAGCGCGGCCCCAGTGCGGGTGCGCGCTTCCTGCTCGACGCGGAGCGGACGAGCGCCGGCCGCAGCCCCTCCGCGGACATCTTCCTCGACGATGTGACGGTGTCCCGCAAGCACGCCGAGTTCGTGCGCGAGGGAGACGGCTTCGTCGTGCGGGACGTCGGTTCGCTGAACGGGACGTACGTCAACCGCGAGCGGATCGACCAGGCGTTGCTCCGTCCGGGTGATGAGGTGCAGATCGGCAAGTTCCGGATGACGTTCCACCCGAGCCCCGCCCGTCAGCCCGGTTCGGCGGACTCGCAGTGACGACGCGCGACGCCGCGTCGCGTCGCGTGGCGGGGGGCAGCACCGATCGAGTCCAGGCCGACGCCGCCGCGCCCCCGCGGCCGAGCGTGGTGGAGTCCTGGCCGCAGGGGGTCTCGCGTGAGCCGAGCATGCGGATCTCCGACGTGCTTGCCGAGCTCCAGCCGGACTTCCCGGCGTTGAGCCCGTCGAAGCTGCGCTTCCTCGAGGAGCAGGGGCTGGTCGAGCCCCGTCGCACCGCCGGCGGTTACCGCCAGTACAGCCGTGCGGACGTCGAGCGCGTGCGCTACGTGCTCCGCCAGCAGCGTGACCGGTACCTCCCGCTGCGGGTGATCGGGGAGCAGCTCGCCGCGCTGGACCGTGGCGAAGGCAGCGAGCAGGTGGTTCCGCGGCTCGCCACGTCCGACGGTGAGCCGCTTCGGGCAGCCGGCCGGCACACCGTGGAGTCCCTCGCACGCGAGGCGGGCGTGGATCCCGCCCTGGTCACCGGACTCGTCGAGGCGGGAGTCGTGACCCCGGGGGCCGGTGGGCACCTGGACCCGTGGGCGATGGAGATCGTGATCGCCGCGGCAGCACTGGCCGAGCACGGCGTGGAGCCTCGTCACCTGCGGGGCTTCCGCAGCGCGGCCGACCGGCAGGTCGACGTGGTCGACCAGATCGTCGCTCCGCTGCGCGGCCAGCGCCAGGTCGCGGCGCAGGCGCACGCGGCGGCGGTCGCCGCCGAGGTGGGCGAGCTCTGCAGCCGGTTGCACACCGCGCTCGTCCGCGCGGGTGTGGCGCGGCTGTCGCCCTGACCGTCGGCGAGCCGCCCGGCACGAGGTACCGCGCAGGGCCCCGGGGACGTAGCGTGGTGTCCATGGCAACCGGACTCGTCGAGCTCGAGGTCCTGGGCGTGCGGCGGCAGAGCAGCGTCGACCAGGTGGTCGTGCTCCTGCTCGACGCCGCCGGTCGGCGGCTGCTGCCGGTGGTGGTGGGGCCGGCCGAGGGAGCGGCCATCGCGGCCGGGCAGGCCGGCATCGTGCCGCCTCGGCCGATGACGCACGACCTTCTGGTCTCGGTCCTGGAGACGTGCGGCGTCGGGGTTGCCCAGGTCGAGATCGTCTCGCTGGAGGACGGCGTGTTCCACGCGGCGCTGGTGCTCGACACCGGCGACCGGGTGGACTCGCGCGCGTCGGACGGCGTGGCACTGGCGGTACGGCTCGGGTGCCCGGTGCTGTGCGTGTCCGAGGTGCTGGACGAGTCGGCCCTCGAGGTCGAGGGCGTGACCCCCGAGGACGAGGTCGAGGAGTTCAAGGCCTTCCTGGAGAACGTGACTCCGGAGGACTTCGAGAACGCGCCGCCGGAGGGGCCGGTCGAGCCGGGCTGAGGGCCCGATCCGGGGCAAATCTGACCCTCAACCTGAACCTGAGACACGCCGCCGCGACACGCCGACGTGGTTCGGGCGTGGCGTCGTTGACGGTGCACCCTGCCGGCCCTAGCGTGGCAGGTGTCCGGCGGGGTGCCGGCGCGAGGGGAGGCACGGTGGGCGGCGTGGATCAGACTGCCGACCAGACGGTCGGTGTGCCGCAGCGCGTGCAGGGCCTGCTCTTCGGCGACGAGCTCCCCGAGCTGGACGCGAGCACGGGTTACCGCGGCCCCACCGCCTGCCGGGCTGCGGGGATCACGTATCGCCAGCTCGACTACTGGGCACGCACGGGGCTGGTCGAGCCGAGCATCCGCTCGGCGAGCGGCTCGGGGACCCAGCGGCTGTACAGCTTCCGCGACATCCTGGTGCTCAAGGTCGTGAAGCGTCTGCTCGACACCGGGGTCTCGCTGCAGCAGATCCGCACGGCTGTCGCGCACCTGCGTGAGCGCGGTGTCGACGACCTCGCCCAGATCACCTTGATGAGCGATGGTGCGAGCGTCTACGAGTGCACCTCGCCGGACGAGGTCGTCGACCTCGTCCAGGGCGGCCAGGGTGTGTTCGGGATCGCGGTCGGCCGTGTCTGGCGTGAGGTCGAGGGCAGCCTCGCCAGCCTGCCGACGGCTCGCGCCGAGGACGACGCCAACCACCCCGGCGACGAGCTCGCCGCGCGGCGTCGGGCGCGCACCGCGGGCTGACGTTCGCGACCCTGCCCCCACGGGGGGCCGAGTTCGCGCACGCCCGCCGAGCCCCCTCGGCTTGGGCCTTTGGACACTTGTCCGCCAGTCGGAAAGCGGGCGCTCGTCACCCGTCTGCCGCTACCGTGACGCCAATACCGTCCGGAGGGGTGAGCCGTGTTCTCGAAGGTCCTGGTCGCCAACCGCGCCGAGATCGCCGTGCGGGGCTTCCGTGCCGCGGTGGAGCTGGGCGCGCGCACCGTCGCCGTGTTCCCGTGGGAGGACCGCAACTCCGAGCACCGGCTGAAGGCTGACGAGGCCTACCCGATCGGTGTGCCGGGACATCCGGTCCGCGCCTACCTCGACGTCGACGAGATCCTCCGGGTCGCGCGCGAGTCGGGCGCCGACGCCGTGTACCCGGGCTACGGGTTCCTCTCCGAGAACGCCGGGTTCGCCCGGGCGTGCGCGCAGGCGGGGCTGACCTTCGTCGGGCCGCCGCCCGAGGTGCTCGACCTCACCGGCGACAAGGTCCAGGCGATCCGAGCAGCCCGGGAGGCCGGGCTCCCCGTGCTCGCGTCGAGCGACCCCTCGGACGACATCGCGACCCTGGTCGCCGCGGCCGAGCCGATCGGCTTCCCGCTGTTCGTCAAGGCCGTGGCCGGTGGCGGCGGGCGCGGGATGCGTCGCGTCGAGACCGCTGATGCGCTGCCCGAGGCGATCGACGCGGCGATGCGCGAGGCCGGCAGCGCGTTCGGCAACCCTCAGGTGTACCTGGAGCAGGCGGTCCTGCGCCCCCGCCACATCGAGGTGCAGATCCTGGCGGACGCCACGGGCGAGGTCGTACACCTGTTCGAGCGGGACTGCTCGGTCCAGCGGCGACACCAGAAGGTCATCGAGATCGCCCCGGCACCGAACCTGGACCCTGCCCTGCGGGACCGGCTCTGTGCCGACGCCGTGGCCTTCGCCCGGCACATCGGCTACGTCAACGCGGGGACGGTCGAGTTCCTGGTGGACACGGCGGGGGAGCGGGCCGGCAGGCACGTCTTCATCGAGATGAACCCGCGTATCCAGGTCGAGCACACGGTGACCGAGGAGGTCACCGACATCGACCTCGTGGGCGCGCAGATGCGCATCGCCTCGGGGGAGACGCTCGCGGACATCGGCATCGCGCAGGAGACGGTCCGGATCAACGGTGCCGCGCTGCAGTGCCGGATCACCACCGAGGACCCGGCCAACGGCTTCCGTCCGGACACCGGCCGGATCGTGGCATACCGGTCTCCGGCCGGGGCCGGCGTGCGCCTCGACGGTGCGACCGCGACGGCTGGCGCCGAGGTGAGTGGCCACTTCGACTCCATGCTGGTGAAGCTCACCTGCCGGGGCCGGGACTTCGGGACGGCCGTCCGCCGGGCCCGCCGGGCGCTGGCCGAGTTCCGGATCCGCGGCATCCGGACGAACATCCCGTTCCTCCAGGCCGTGCTGACCGACGAGGAGTTCGTCGCCGGCGACCTGTCCACGTCCTTCATCGAGGAGCGGCCCGAGCTGCTGATCATCAAGGAGAGCCAGGATCGCGGGACGAAGCTCTTGGCGTTCGTCGGCGACGTCACGGTCAACCGGCCGCACGGCGCCCCGCGTGACCAGCTGGAGCCGCGCGAGAAGCTGCCGGCGGCGGACCTGGCCGCGGCCCCGCCCTCGGGCAGCAGGCAGCGCCTCCTGGAGCTCGGGCCGGACGGGTTCGCCCGCGCACTGCGCGAGCAGGTGCCGGTGGCCGTGACCGACACGACGTTCCGCGACGCCCACCAGTCCCTGCTCGCCACCCGGGTGCGGACCTACGACCTCGCGGTCGCCGCGCCGCACGTCGCCCGGCTCACACCCCAGCTCCTCTCGGTCGAGGCCTGGGGCGGGGCGACCTACGACGTCGCCCTGAGGTTCCTCGGCGAGGACCCGTGGGAGCGCCTGGCGGTGCTGCGCGACGCCCTGCCGAACGTGGCGATCCAGATGCTGCTCCGCGGCCGGAACACGGTGGGCTACACGCCCTACCCGACCGAGGTCACCGCGGCGTTCGTGAGCGAGGCCGCGTCGACGGGCATCGACATCTTCCGGATCTTCGACGCCCTGAACGACGTCGACCAGATGCGGCCCGCGATCGACGCCGTCAGGGCCGCGGGCAGCGCCGTCGCCGAGGTGGCGCTGTGCTACACCGGCGACCTCACCAACCCTGGCGAGGACCTGTACACGCTCGACTACTACCTGCACCTCGCGGACGAGATCGTCGCGGCCGGCGCGCACGTCCTGGCGGTCAAGGACATGGCCGGCCTGCTGCGCCCGTTCGCGGCGTCTCGCCTGGTCACGGCGCTGCGCGAGCGCTTCGACCTGCCGGTCCACCTGCACACCCACGACACCGCCGGTGGCCAGCTCGCGACCCTCATGGCGGCGGTCGCGGCCGGTGTGGACGCTGTCGACACGGCGTCGGCATCGATGGCCGGCACCACGAGCCAGCCACCGATGTCGGCGCTCGTGGCGGCGCTCGAGCACTCCGAGCGCGATACCGGGCTCTCGCTGCGCAACGTGATGGACCTCGAGCCGTACTGGGAGGCGGTGCGCAAGCTGTACGCACCGTTCGAGTCCGGGCTCCCTGGACCCTCCGGACGGGTCTACGACCACGAGATCCCGGGCGGGCAGCTGTCCAACCTGCGCCAGCAGGCGATCGCGCTGGGCCTGGGGGACCGGTTCGAGCAGATCGAGGCGATGTACGCCGCTGCGGACCGGCTGCTCGGCCGGCTGGTCAAGGTGACGCCGTCCTCGAAGGTGGTCGGCGACCTCGCACTGCACCTGGTCGCGCGTGGGGCCGACCCCGAGCACTTCGCGCAGTCGCCGGGGGACTACGACATCCCGGACTCGGTGGTCGGGTTCCTCGGGGGCGAGCTCGGCACGCCTCCCGGGGGCTGGCCGGAGCCGTTCCGGACCAAGGCATTGGCCGGTCGCACACCTGGCAAGCGGATCGCGCCGCTGAGCGAGGCCGACCGGGCAGAGCTCCGCGGGGACTCGGCGACCCGGCGGAACCGCCTGAACCACCTGCTGTTCCCTGGGCCCACCAAGGAGCTCGAGGCGGTGCGGGCCCAGTACGGCGACGTCAGCGTGCTCGACACGGCCACCTACCTCTACGGCATGCGCCCGGACCACGAGGTCACGATCCAGCTGGATCGGGGCGTGGGTCTCCTGGTCGGCATGGAGGGCGTCGGCGAGCCCGACCAGCGCGGCATGTGCACCGTCATGTTCACCCTCAACGGCCAGCTCCGGCCGTTGCAGGTGCGCGACGTGTCGGTCGAGGTCGACCAGGTCACGGCCGAGAAGGCGGATCCTGGCCGTCCGGGGCACATCGCCGCTCCGTTCGCAGGTGCCGTGACTCCGACGGTCCAGGAGGGCCAGAAGGTGTCGGCCGGCCAGACGGTGGCGACGATCGAGGCGATGAAGATGGAGGCCGCGATCACCACGCCCGTCGGCGGGAAGGTCCGGCGGCTCGCGATCGGCGCCATCCAGCAGCTCGAGGGTGGGGACCTGGTTCTCGTCGTCGAGTGAGTGCCGCCCACGCGCCGGTACACCGACAGAACGGGCAGCAGCACGTCGGCGGCGCGCGGCGAGACCGCATGCGGGCGGCACGCTGCGGGACGAGAATGCTGCCATGCGCCTGACCGTCTGGGGACACTCCTGCATCAGCATCGACACGGGTGACGGGCGGCTGGTGGTGGACCCCGGCTCGTTCTCCAGGGCCGACGCTGCGCTCGAGGACGCCGGGACGGTCCTCATCACCCACGAGCACGCCGATCACGTCGTCCCCGAGCACCTGGTGGCGGTGCTCGAGGCGCGGCCCGATCTCGCGGTCCACGCCCCGGTCGAAGTGCTCGAGCTGCTGATGGAGCACGGCGCGCCGGGAGCGCGCCTTCACGCGGTCAGCGTGGGCGACCGGCCGGCGGTGGCCGGGACGGACGTGCTGGTCGGTGGCGGTACGCACGCCGAGATCCACCCCGACGTGCCACGCCCGGCGAACGTCGGATACCTGATCGGCACGGTGTGGCACCCGGGCGACTCACTCGACCTGCCGCCCGGCGACGCCGAGGTCCTGCTGCTGCCGGCGGCCGCGCCGTGGCTCAAGCTGGCCGAGGCCATCGACTTCTGCCGTGCCGTCGCGCCCCGCGTCGCGGTGCCGATCCACGATGCGATCCTGTCGGACCCCGGCCGTGCCCTGGCGGACCGCCTGCTCTCCGGGCTCGGACGTGCGGGGGAGTACCGGCGGTTGGCGCCGGGGGAGAGCCTCGAGGTCTGAGCCCACCGACGGGAGGTCGGCAATGAGCGTCCCGCACCCCGAGCACCCGGACCCGCTGGGTCACCTCGGCGACGAGATCGACGTTCCTCATCTGGAGGTGGACGAGAACGTGCCACCGCGACCGGAGGAGGAGATCGCCGACGCAGACGCCGGCACCCGGGCGGAGGTCGCGGACCCGGAGGCGTGACCGGTCAGGCGTTGCGGTGCGGCTCCTCGCCGTCTTGGTCCTCGGGTTCCGAGGTGTCAGAGCCTGACAGGTGTGCGGTGGGCGCCGCTGCGTCGTCACCTGCGACCTCGAGCTCGCCCTTGCGGCGTGCCTCTTCGATCCGCCAGTCACGGTAGAGCCGGAACAGTCCCACGACGCCGATCACCAGGCCGACGGCGGCCATCACCCAGTTGCCCCAGAAGCCTTCGGTCTCGCCGGTGAGCGACGGCCACTGGTACCAGATGATCGCGCCGCCGGCGACGCTCCACAGGCCGCCGGACCACCACCAGTTGTCACGGAGCGTGCGGGGTCGAGGCGTCTCAGGCTGACTCACCCGCCCGATCCTACGGGGAGTGGGCTCGGGTCCCGGACCGTGCTCGTCCGGGCCGGCGCTCAGAGAGGAATGACATAATGTTCATTATCGGCACACGTGGTTCGGACGTCACCGTCCCGGTAGCGTCCTCGCAGGCCGCACCGGCGGCCGCACCGGGAGGTCTTCTGCCATGTCCGACTCCGACATCGTTGCCCACCTCGAGGCCGAGCACGCCCGTCTCGTCCTGGAGCACTTCGACCACGCCGACGCCTGGACGCTCGGCTGCGCGATCGTCGAGCTCGCTCAGGAGCGCTCCCTGCCGGTGGCGATCGACATCCACCTGGGGCGTCAACAGGTGTTCCACGCCGCGATGCCCGGCAGCACCGCGGAGAACGACCTGTGGATCGCCCGCAAGCGTGCCGTCGCCGAGCTGACCGGCCGCCCGTCGTTCCTCGTAGGACGTCGGCACGCAGCAGCCGGCACGGACTTCCATGCCGCGACCGGGCTTCCGGCGCGCGAGTACGCCACGCACGGCGGTGCTGTGCCGCTCGTCGTCCGAGGCGTCGGCCAGGTGGGTGTCGCGACCGTGTCCGGACTGCCGCAGGCCCAGGACCACGCACTCGTCGTCGAGGCGATCGAACAGACGTTCGATATCGCCTGAACGGGTGATGACACGTGCGGCGGCGGGTGAAACCGCGACGTGGGGTGTGACCCGGGCCACACACCGCAATAGCGTCGACATGGCGCTCCGGACATTCCGGACGTCCGCACAACCAGCACCGAACCGAGGAGACACCGTGAACGTTCGACGCACCGTTGCGATCGCTGCGAGCACGCTTGCACTGGCCGGCATCGCTGCCCCCGCCAGCGCCGTCAGGCCGGTCACCCCCGAGACCCACGATCCGGCGTACTGGGAATCGATGGGCTACACGAACTGCTACAAGATCGAGTACTCCGACGGCCTGCACCAGATCGCCAACCCTGGTCAGCTGGGAGTCGTTCTGATCAAGGCGGGCACCGACTACTACGGCGCCGGCTACTACGGCGAGTGGATCGACAAGGACATCAGCTTCGTCATCTTCTGCGACCCGGAGTACCAGAACACCTGATCCGTTCCGTCGCGGTCGCGACGAGGGGCGCCGGGCACCTGCCCGGCGCCCCTCGCGCACGTCTCCGGGCGTCCCGTGCGCGGCGAGGGTCGATCGGCCTGAGCGGGACGCCTCAGGCGCCCGTGGCCCGCGCGCCCCGGTCCGCTCCCCCGGGCCCTGCGGCCCCCCGGGAGGGGTCTCGTGCAGATCCGGTGACGAGGGCACGCCAGCGGTTGCGGGCGTAGCGGACCCGGAGGACCGTGGTGGTCGTCGTAGAGCGGGTGTTCACCGAATCGCCACACCCCGCGCGGAACAGCGTCGCTGAGTGGGGCGTTGAACGTGTGCGGGGCGCGCCCGCCCCCCACGCCCTGAACGGAGGTGTCGCCATGGCCGATCGATCGCTACGCGGAATGAGCATCGGCGCCAAGAGCCTGGAGAGCGACCAGGGTGTCGAGCTTGCTCCTCGTCTCGAGGCGCGTTACGACTGCCCGAACGGGCACACGATCGTGCTGCCCTTCTCGGCGGAAGCCGACATCCCGGTCGTCTGGGAGTGTCGTTGTGGGGCCGAGGCCCTGCTGCGCGACGCCAGCAAGCCCGAGGCCAAGTCCGGCAAGCCGCCGCGCACCCACTGGGACATGCTGCTGGAACGCCGGACGGTCGGTGAGCTCGAGGAGCTCCTCGCCGAGCGCCTGGAGCTGCTGCGCGCAGGCAAGCTGCGTCGCTCCGCCTGACTCGATCGCACGAGGCCCCCGGTCCGAACCGGGGGCCTCGTGGCGTGCTCGGGCGGAAGCAGGGTCAGCGCCGCCGCGCCCCGACGGCGCCGACGACCCCCGCGAGCGTGACGACCACAGCCAGTGCTCGGAACGCCCACGAGATCTCGTCGCCGAACCTGCTCGCCGGTGTCAAGGTGCTGCGCAACGGCATCGACGCGACGAGCTGGGCCGCGGTGAACAGGTCAGTCTCCTGGGTGACGACCCCGTTCGGCGCGATCACGGCGCTGACACCCACCGTGGAGATCTGCAGGGTCGCGCGGCCGTGCTCGATCGCGCGCAGCCGCGACATCGCGAGCTGCTGGGTCGACTCGTCGGTGCGACCGAAGGTCGCGTTGTTGGTCTGGATCACCAGGACCTCTCCCCCGGCGGTCACCGCCTTGCGCACGATGTCGTCATAGGCGACCTCGAAGCAGATCACGTCGCCGATGCCGACCGTGCGGCCCAGCCGCGGCACGTCCACAGGGATCAGGCCGACGCCCGTGCCGGGCAGCATGTCGGTGTTCACCCGGTCCACCGCGTCCGAGAACAGCCGCGCGATCGAACGCATCGGGATGTACTCCGCGAACGGAGCGGGATGCTGCTTCGCGTACGTCGCGACGGGGCCGAGCTCGGGGTCCCACAGCATCGCGAGGTTGTAGCGGCCCCCGGTGTCCGGGTACTCCTGCGTGCCGAGCAGCAGGGGTGCGTCGAGCGCCGAGGTGACCTCGTTGACCGCTGCCTCGGTCTGCGGGTCGGTCCGCGGGTCGAAGTCGGCACCGTTCTCCGGCCACACCACGAGGTCGAGCTCGCCCGGATCGACCTGGTCCAGCAGCGCGAGGCTTCCCTGGGCGTGGTTCGCCAGCACCTCGCGCGCCTGGTCGAACGAGGCGAGCCCCCGATCGGGCACATCGCCCTGGACCGCCCCGACCTCGAGCCGGCCGTCTTCGGCCTGGCTGTCCAGCGGGACGAGGATGCCGACGGTGAGCAGGGCGAACGCCGCGAGCAGCGCGCCCGACGCCAGACCGATCTCGATCTGGCGCACCCGGGCGAACGCCACCGCGAGCAGCGCTCCGAGCGCCACGACGACCGCCGTGACCAGCGGGACTCCCCCGAGCCAGGCGAGCCTGCCGAGCGGTGAGTCCGCCTGGGAGAACGCCAGGCGGCCCCACGGGAAGCCGCCGAACGGCAGCACGGACCGCGCCTCCTCGAGTCCGGTCCACAGCACGGCCACGGCCGGCACCTGCCACCGTGCCGCGGTGGCGATGACCGCCCCGCGGCGCGTCCAGGTCCACGCGGCGCCGAACACCGCGACGAACAAGGACTCGGCGACGCACAGGGCGAGCCACGGCACCGTGCCGACGGCGCCGTCGATCCAGGCGATGTGCGGACCGAAGAACGCGAGGCCCCACACCAGGCCGACGAGCGCGTTCCACCACGCTCCGTCGCGGCCCATCGCCAGCAGGAGCAGCGCGATCCCGACGGGCGCGAGTGGCCACCAGCCCACGCCGGGGAAGGCGAGGTCGGTGACGATCCCACCCAGGACGGCGAGGACGAGCGACGTCAGCCGTCGGGGGGAAGGCAGCAGCACCGGGTCAGCGTACGTGAGGTGAGGGCCTCCCCCGGCGCCGACTGGCCCGTGCGTCCTTCGTACCGGACGCATGTCCGTTGTCTACTGAACGCACGGGCCAAGCCGGAGCCACCGCAGCGGCACCTCAGGCGGGTGGGTGCAGGCGGTGGGACATCGCGAAACTACTCGTTCCCAGGCGTCAGTCAAGCCCGCGTCGCCGCAGGTCAGAGCCGTTGCTGCAGGTCAGTGCGGGTCACTTCGGTGTGGGTGATCATGACCCGGCCCCGGCGTGTCGCGCGGCGTGTCGCTCTGTGCCTCAGGCGAGTGTGTCGTGGATCACGTGGCCCGCGCGCAGGGTTCGGACGCACACCGGGTCGGGGATGTCCGGGCCCAGCTCCGGCAGCAGCGGTGTCCCCGCGCGCGGATCCGTGCTCCACGCCGCGAGGCGTCCGTCGGGTGCCTGCACCACGAGGCGGTCCGCACGCCACATCGCGAGGTGGGCCGGAGCTCCGACCCGGATCTCGCCCGCGCCTGCGCCGTCCAGGCCGGCCAGACGCCAGCCGCCGCGGGTGTGCGCGCGGAACGCGGCACGGGCCGATATCCGCTGCTCGGCCTCGGGGTGCAGCACGGCGGCGCGGACCGCGCCCCAGGGGTCGAACCGACCGGGAGCGGACGCCAGCCCGAGCGGTACCCCGGCGCCGGCCAGGTCCGCGAGGGGCAGGAGTCCGCCCGCCCTCAGGGCGCCCAGGCGCCGGGCGGTGACCGAACCCTTCGCGAGAGCCGCGGCGGGCGCGACGGTTGCGCGGATCCCGAGGAGCACGAGCGTGGCCAAGGCGGGCGCGTCGACGAGCTCGAGCCCGTCGATGCGGTGCCCCGCGGCGTGCAGCGCGGCGACGCCTTCGACGTCCCCCGCAGCGCGGAAGCCGAGGAGGAGCTCGTCGAGCGCGGCGTCACCGTGCGCGCGGAACCCGGCCTGCAGGCCCGCTCGCGTGGTCGACGCGACGTGGTTGGCGATCCGCTCGGCCGACAGCAGGAGTGTGCCCCGCTCCTGCGGTGCGTCGGCGTACGGCTGACGCAGCACGGCGCCCCACGACGCGATCGTGCCGTCCACCGCGAGATCGCCGCCGATGCCGGTGAGCCCGGGGATCTCTGCGCGGATCGCGCGAGCGTCGTCGGTCGTCTCGCACAGCTCCGCCCGGTATCCGACGACCAGGGGCGCTCCGGAGTCGTCGTCGGCGGTCGCGGCGATGAGCTTCGCGAGGTCCGCTCGGCTGCCGACCTCAGGGAGCGAGTGCTCGTGGACCGCGACGACCCCGGCCCGCGCGGCTGCGGCGAGACCGCGCTCCGGAGCGTCCGGAACGGCCGCGAGAAGGGCCGCGACGGCCCCCAGGAGCGCGTCACCGCGCAGCGTCCCCCAGCCGTCCGCCGACACCTGACCGGGACCGGCGAGCCCGGCCGTCACGTCGTCGGTGAGCAGCAGGACCGGGCGGCCGCCGACCGCGCGGTCGAGCTGTTCGGCCCCGAAGCCGAGATCGGCGTCGTCCGGCGGGCTCTGCCAGCCGTGGCCCACGACGGCCGGCCCGTCCACGGGGGCGAGCGCATCGAGCACCGCCTCGCCGTGCAGCCCGGTCACGTCGACCGCGCCCACACCGGCCAGGGCGAGGTGCGCGTGGCTGCTGACGAAGGCCGGAGTGACGAGTGCGCCGTCGAGGTCCACGACCTCGTCCGCCTCGGCCGCGACCCGATCCGCGGCCTCGTCCGGGCCGAGCCAGGCGACGACTCCGCCGGCGACGAGCAGTGCCTCGGCGAACGGGTCGGCCGCGGAGTGCACGACCCCGCGTCGGTAGAGGGTGGCCGTCACGGGTCGCACGCTAGCGCTCCAACCGTGCTCGCGCTCGCGGGTCCGGGCTCGATCAGACCGAGCTGTAGGCCACGACGCCGCGCCGGACGCGCTCGGTGGCGGCGCGGGCGGTGGCTCGTGTGCGCTCGTCACGCGTGGCCTGGGCGACCTGGTCGAGCAGGTCGAGCACCTGCTTGGCCCAGCGGACGAAGTCGCCCGCGGCGAGCTCGGTGCCCGCGAGCACCGGCCCGAGGCCCTTGCCGGAGGCCCAGCGGTGCATGGGTCCGACGAGCCCGAGGTCGAGCCGTCTCGTCGACGACAGCCCGACCGACTGCTCGAGGTCGTCGAGCCGCGACCACACCCGCACGGTCGCCTCGACGGCGGCCGCCAGACGCGCACCGCCCGGCACCTGCGCAGGCTCACCGCCCTCCTCGCGACGCGCCTCGAAGACGACCGCCGCGACGACCGCCGCGAGCCCGGCCGGGTCCAACCCGTCCCAGGCACCGCCGCGCAGGCACTCGGCCACCAGGAGGTCGTTCTCGGCGTAGAGCCGCCGGAGGGTCTGCCCCGCCGGGGTCACCGTCGACTCGGGTGTGAGGTACCCGGTGGTGGTCAGCACGTCGCACACCGTGTCGAACACGCGCGCGATCGAGCTCGTCCGCGCCTCGATGCGTCGGACGAGGGCGGCGTGCTCCTGGGAGAGGCGGTGGTGCCGCTCGGCCCAGCGCGCGTGGTCCTCGCGGTCGGAGCAGCCGTGGCAGGGATGGGCGCGCAGGCGTCGCCTCAGCTCGGCGATGGTCGCGTCGTCGGCGGCGGCGGAGCGGATCTTCGGCGCCGGCGTCGTGGGCCCGGTGCGCTGCGCCGGGTCGGCCAGCGCGGCGCGAAGGGCCGAGGCGAGGTCCGCCCTCGCGCGTGCGTTGCGCGGCTGGAAGTTCTTCGGCACCCGCATCCTGGCCACCGTGTGCGCCCCGCGGGCGAGGTCGGGGGCGCGCAGCGTGCGGACCTTCTTGTCCAGGGTCAGCACGACGGGCTCAGGCCCGTCGAGGCCGTCGGCGCCCGGGTCGAGGACGACTGCGTGGCCAGCGCGTCGCCCCCCGGGGATCTCCAGCACGTCGCCGCGGCTCAGCCCCGCGAGCTCGGCGCGAGCGGCGGCGCGGCGACGACGCTGGGCGTCCCGGTTCAGGTCCTGCTCGCGCTGGGTCAGCGACCGGCGCAGGGCGGCGTACTCCGCGAAGTCGCCGAGGTGGCACGTCATGGCCGAGGCATACCCGTCCAGCGCCTCGGCGTGGGCACGGGCCTGGCGCGCCAGTCCCACGACGGCACGGTCGGCCTGGAACTGGGCGAAGCTCTGTTCGAGGACCTCCCGGGCGCGCTCCCGGCCCACCTGCGACACCAGGTTGACGGCCATGTTGTAGGTGGGCCGGAAGCTCGAGCGCAGCGGGTAGGTACGCCGTGAGGCAAGGCCGGCCAGGGCGACCGGGTCGAGGTGACCGTGCTCGACGACGACCGCGTGGCCCTCGACGTCGATCCCCCGGCGGCCGGCGCGCCCGGTCAGCTGTGTGTACTCCCCCGGGGTGAGGTCCGCGTGGGCGGAGCCGTCCCACTTCGTCAGGGTGTCGAGCACGACGCTGCGGGCCGGCATGTTGATGCCGAGCGCCAGCGTCTCGGTCGCGAACACCACCTTCACCAGGCCGAGCGAGAAGAGCTCCTCGACGGTCTCCTTGAACACCGGGAGCAGACCCGCATGGTGCGCGGCGATGCCGCGCTCGAGGCCCTGTGCCCACTCCCAGAAGCCGAGCACGCCGAGGTCGCCGGCCGGGATCGCGGCGGCACGTTCGGTGACCAGGGCGTGGATCGCGGCCTGTTCGGCCGCGGACGTCAGGCGCATCCCGGTACGCAGGCACTGCGCGACCGCCGCGTCGCACCCGGCCCGGGAGAACACGAAGAAGATCGCGGGGAGCAGTGCGTTGCGGTCCAGCACGTCGACGACGGCGGCGCGTGGGACGCCGCGGCGGGCCGCGGGTGGCCGCCCGCCGCGTCCCTTCCGGTGCTCACGCCACGGCTGGGGTGCCGAGCGTGCGCTGCGGCGCAGCGCGACCAGCAGGTCGGGGTTGATCGGCGGGTCGACCCCCGGATCGGTCGCGTCCACCTCGCCGGCGTAGAGGTCGAACATGCCGTCCGCCGTCAGGACGTGCTGCCACAGGGGCACCGGACGTATCTCGCTGACCACCACGGAGGTGTCGCCACGCACCTCGCTGAGCCAGTCGCCGAGCTCCTCGGCGTTCGACACCGTCGCCGAGAGGGAGACGATCTGGACCCGCTGCGGCAGGTGCAGGATGACCTCCTCCCACACCGGGCCCCGGAACCGGTCCGCGAGGTAGTGCACCTCGTCCATGATCACGAAGCCGAGGTCGTCGAGCGTGCGTGACCCCGCGTAGAGCATGTTCCGGAGCACCTCGGTGGTCATCACGACCACCGGCGCCTCACCGTTCACGGTCGTGTCACCGGTGAGCAGGCCCACCCGGTCGCTGCCGTGCTCGGCGACCAGGTCGTGGTACTTCTGGTTGCTGAGCGCCTTGATCGGGGTCGTGTAGAACACCTTGACGCCCTGGTGCAGGGCCAGGTGCACCGCGAACTCCGCCACGACCGTCTTGCCGGCGCCGGTCGGGGCCGCGACGAGGACGCCGCGGCCGGCCTCCAGCGCCCGGCACGCCTCGACCTGGAACGGGTCGGCCTCGAACGGCAGGTCACGCAGGAAGGCACCGAGCTCGCTCCGCGCGACCTGGGCCCTGGCACGGGCCGCGGCGTACCGCTCGGCCGGGGAGGACATGGCCTCAGCCTAGGCGAGCAGGCGGACCGCTCCGGGCACCACCTCGGCGGCCAGCGGCAGCGGGCCGATCCGCTCGCCGTCGGCGTACCCGGCCGGGGGCAGCGGTCCGGCGTGCGACGGTTCGAGGAGCACGCTGCGCGCTCGGACCACGGTGCACGCCGGATGGTTCACGTGCGTGCCCGGGTACACCTTCGGGAAGAGCCCGAGCACACCCGAGCGGCTGAGCGGTCCGGCGATCACCACGTCGAGCAGCCCGTCGTCCCAGGTCGCGTCCGGCGCGATGTTCATCCCGCCACCGAACGACCGGGTGTTCGCGACCGCGACCAGGGTGACCGACTGCTCCCAGACCTCACCGTCGAGCGTGATCCGCAGCCCGTACGGCCGGAACCTCGTCAGCTCGGCGACCAGCGCCCGGACGTAGCGGGTCGTGCCCCGCGGCCAGGTGAGCTGGTTCGCCCGCTCGTTCACCGCGGCGTCGAGCCCGGCCGAGAGCACCGCGAGGTACCACCGGGTCGCCTCGTAGCCCGGCGCGCCGGTGCGTACCGCGTCGACGGGTCGCCCACCGTTCTCGAGGCCCTGCTCGATCCGCCGGATCGACGCACCGACGTCGTGCAACGGCAGACGTGCGGCGCGCGCGACGTCGTTGCCGCTCCCGGCGGCGACGACACCGAGCGGGAGATCCGTGCCGGCGACCACGTTCGCGCCGAGGTGCACCATGCCGTCCCCGCCCACGACGACCAGGGCGTCCAGGCCGTCGACGACCGCCTGGCGCGCCTGCCGCTGCGCCAGGTCGATGTTCTCCGCCGTCAGGTCGATCGGGTCGTGACCCCGCTTGGCGAGCTCGGCCAGCAGGTCGCCACCGCGGCGGGCTCCTCGGCCGTGGCCGGCCGTGGGGTTCACCACGACGCCGAGCCGGGCGCCGCTCACGCCGGCTCCGCGGCGATCCGCCGGGCGCGGCGGCGGTCGAAGAGCGCTCCGATCCCGATCGCGAGGAAGTAGAGCGCGACCATCGGCACGGTGAGGGTCAGCATGGTGAGGGCGTCACCGGTCGGCGTGGCGATCGCGGCGAACACGGCGGACAGCAGCACCGCCCAGCGCCATCCGGCGAGCCACGTGCGGGCCCGGACCACCCCTGCCGCGGTCAGCCCGACCATGAGCACCGGGAGCAGGAAGGCGACGCCGAACGCGAGGACCATGCGCATGACGAACTCGAGGTAGTCGGTCGCCGAGATGATGTTCCCGGCGCCGGTCGGCGTGAATCCGGTGAGGATCGCGACGGCCTTCGGCATGAGGACCCAGGCGACCCCGGCACCGAGCAGGAACAACGGCACCGCCGCCCCGACGAAACCGAGCGTGTACCGTCGCTCGGTCTTCGTCAGCCCGGGAGTGACGAACGCCCAGAGCTGGTAGATCCACCACGGGCTGGACAGGATCGCACCCGCGAAGAGGGCGACCTTCAGCTGCACGTCCAAGGGCGCACCGATGCCGGGGAAGTTCAGCAGCACCTCCGACCCACGCTCGTCGGCGAGCTCCACGACGGGGCGCTGCAGCGCTGCGAAGAGCGGCGGGTAGAGGATCCACCCGACGACCGCGCCGACGAGCAGGCCGGCCGCCGCGAGAAGAGCGCGGTTGCGCAGCTCGCGTACGTGATCCATGAGAGGCATGCGCCGCTCGGGGTCACGCGGAGCGCGACGCTGTGGCCGGCGAGCGGGCGCTCCCTCAGGCCTTGGGCTGCTCACCGTCGTCGGAGTCGTCCCCGTCGTCCGCGCTGCCCTTGCCGGTGACCTCGTCCTTGAAGATCCGGGCCGACTTTCCCATGCTGCGCGCGAGTCCGGGCAGCCGCGAGGCGCCGAACAGGATGAGGACGATGAGCAGGATGACGAGCCACTCGTATCCCCGCAGGTTGGCCAGCATGTCGCCCTTTCGTCCGGCTGACGTCATGGTAGCCCCGCGGCGGCGGACTGCCATCACGAGAGCAGCGGGCCGCTGAGGGCACCTGGCCGGGGCGCGTGGTCAGCGGGAGAAGCTCTGCCAGCGGCGGAACGTCGCCTCACGCCGGGCGGCACGGCGTGCCGCCCGCTGCGCCATCACCTCGGCCGCGGCGGCGCGCTTGGCGCGCGCCCGCTCGACGTCGTCCAGGTTGACCGGGTCGACCGGGTTGGCCGCTGCGACCGTGTCGGCGAGCTCGGCAGTGCGGGCCTCGAGGCGCTCCGCGACCTCCTGGGCGCGCTCGAGCTCGGTCATCAGAGCCCGCCCGGAACGGAACAGCCGCCGCCCGAGGAAGAAGCCACCGACGACGGTGCCG
Organism: Actinotalea endophytica; assembly: GCF_025717005.1. Classification (GTDB taxonomy): domain Bacteria; phylum Actinomycetota; class Actinomycetes; order Actinomycetales; family Cellulomonadaceae; genus Actinotalea. The sequence goes on along the minus strand of NZ_JAOVZU010000005.1, from coordinate 111,975 downwards.
ACGACCAGCACCGTCCAGACCGTGAACCAGAGCACGCCCACAGGCTAGTGCCCCGGCGCGTCGCACCGCCTACCGGCCGGGCGTGACGGCGTGCCTCACTGCGTCAGGCCGAGGCGCCGGTAGGTGTCCAGCGCGCGCCCGGCCGCGTCGCCCGCGTCGAGGAGCGCCTCGGGTGGGTCGACGTCCCGGAGGAACGGGGCGAGCCGCAGGACCAGGCCCCGCAACCAGGCCGGCGACGAGACCCGCAGCTCCATCGTGAAACCGTCCTCGTCCTCGACGATCTCCTCCGTCGGGAGCTGCTCGGCCGCCCAACGGGCCCGTCCGTCGACCGACAGCCGGACCACGGCGTGCTCGGCCATCGGCTTGAACGCGGCGTCCGAGGGGGGTGCCGGTCTCGTGGTCGCGGGAGCCTCGAGCACCTCGGCAGCGAGCACGCGGTCCAGCCGGAACAGGCGCTCGCCGCCGGACCCGTGGCACCACGCCTGCAGGTATGAGCGCTCGTCGCCCGCGACGACCTGCCACGGGTCGACGTCCCGCTCGGTGACGCGGTCCGCCGCGTCGACGTAGCGCAGGTGCAGCCGCCGCCGCTCGCGCAGCGCCGTGCGGGCTGCGGCGAGCACCGCGGGATCGCCGTCGACGGTGAGCTGGACGTCCACCGTCGCGGCCGCGTCACCGGTGGCCTGGGTCAGGGCGTCGAGGGTCGAGGTGAGCACGGCGCGCTCGGCCGGCTCGAGCGCGTCGCCGACCGAGGCGTCGAGAGCGCGCAGCGCGGCGAGGAGCGCGACGGCCTCGCGCGTGCCGAGGCGCAGCGCGCGCGCCATGCCTCGGGACTGGGTGAGTCGCAGGACTCCGGAGTCCAGCGAGTCGGCGTCGAAGTCGATCAGGTCGTCCGGGAAGTAGCCGGGCGTGCCGGACATCCAGAGCGTGTCGACGTCGCGGAGCACCTGCACGGGGCTCACGTCGAACTGGGCGGCGACCTGGTCGACCTCGACACCGGGGTGACGGTCGAGGTAGGCGACGAGTCCGAGGAGGCGCACCAGGCGCTCGGGTGTCCGCTCAGCCATCGTTCCTCCGCAGCGGCGCCGCAGCGGTGACCGCATCCCGCAGCCGACGGAGCACCGACTCGCGCAGCGAGGCGGGCTCCAGGACCACCACGGCGTCGGTGTACGCCGCGATCTCGTCGGCCAGGTCGCTGGCGCGGGTGTACGGCACGGCGACGAGGTCCCAGCCGTCCGGCGCCTCCGGGCCCCCGGAGAGGTCCTGCGCGCGGGCCCGCAGCGCCCCACCGCGCTCGGGGACGATCGCCAGCCACGCGGTGCGGGACTCCGCCTCGCGCGCGACGTCCACCAGCGCACGCGGGTCGATGTCGTCGGGCACCACGAAGGCCCCCGGTGCCCCCACGGCGGCGACCGGGCCGGCGATCCGGCTGAGCCGGAAGACCCGCGGCGCGCCCCGGTCGCGGTCCAGGCCCACGAGGTACCAGCCGCCACGGTCGGCGATCAGGCGCCACGGCTCGACGATCCGCTCGCGCACCTCCCCCGTGCTGGCCGCCCGGTACGTGAACCCGACCGCCTGACGCTCGGCCGCGGCGTCCAGCAGCGGTCCCAGGGCCGGACCGGCCGGGTGCATGCGCGGCGCGAGCCCGATCACCGCGTCCGGGTCCGCCGGACTCGATCCGACCACCCGCAGCTTGGTGAGCGCCCGTCCCGCATCGACCCGCAGCACCTGGTCCTGCCAGAACTCGGCGGCCAGGGCCAGGACGCCGAGCTGAGCGGCCGTCAGCTCCATCGGCGGCAGCGCGTAGGCGTCCGGGTCGACCCGGTACCCCTGCTCGTCGCCGTGCGCTGCCCCGGTGACGGTGAGTACCGGCACCCCGAGGTCACGCAGGATCTCCTTGTCGCGCTCGAACATCCGTTCGAACGCGTCGTTGCTCGGCGCGTGGTCGTACCCCGCGACCGAGGCGCGGATCTGTTCCTTGGACATCGGCGCGGTGGTGTTCACCAGCGCGATGACCAGGTTGAGCAGCCGCTCGGCTGCGGGCAGGGCGTCACTCATCACGGGCAACGCTAGCGCCGGTAGGTTGCGGGGGTGATCTCATGGCGCGCGGGTCGGGTCGTGTCGATCGGTCGGCGGTGGCCGGGAGCGGTCGAGCTGACCGTCGTGGTGGAGTCCGCCCCCGCCGGGACGAGCGGTGCGACGGCCGGTGAGACCCTCCGCGGCCTCGCCTACCCGACCCTGGTCGGCGAGCCGGTCGAGGGCGATCGTGTCCTGCTCAACGTCTCGGCCCAGGTCCGGGGGCTGGGCACCGGCGGCTATGCGCTGGTGGTCGCCCTGCCCGATCGGCTGCCGCCCGACCCGGCGCCCGGCCCGGGGCACCTCGTGAAGGCCCGGTACACCCCGCTCCAGGCCATGGTGCTCGGCGTCGACGAGCAGGAGTCGGACCAGCACGCGGCGCTGGCCGAGGCCGACTCGCTCGGTGGCATGCCCGTGGTCGTCGCGGACCTGCACTCGGCGCTGCCCGCGGTCGTGGCAGGGGCACGGTGGGCGGCGGCGCGGGACGGGAGGCCCGCCCCGCGCGTGGCCTACGTGATGACCGACGGCGGCGCGCTCCCGGCCTGGTTCTCGCGCACCGTGGCGGACCTTCGTGCCGCGGGATGGCTCGCGACGACCGTCACGGTCGGCCAGGCGTTCGGTGGCGACCTCGAGGCCGTCACGGTGCACACCGGTCTGCTCGCCGCCCGGCACGTCGCCGATGCCGACCTCGCCGTCGTCGCCCAGGGACCCGGCAACCTCGGGACCGGCACGCGGTGGGGGTTCTCCGGGGTGGCGGCGGGCGAGGCCGTGAACGCCGCGGGCACGCTCGGCGGTCGCGCGATCGCCTCGCTCCGGGTCTCCGCCGCCGACCCGCGCGAGCGGCACCAGGGCGTCTCGCACCACTCCCTGACCGCCTACGGCCGGGTCGCGCTGCACCCCGCCGACGTCGTGGTGCCGGTGTCCGACGACCCGGCCCGGGCGCAGTTCCTCGCCCGCGTCGCCGCAGATGCCGGGTCGCTGTGCCCGCCGCATCGCCGGGTCGACATCGACACCCCGTCGGGACTCCGCGACGCACTGGCCGCCGCACCCGTCCGGCTGTCCACGATGGGCCGCGGGCTCGACGACGACCCCGAGGCGTTCCTCGCCGCGGCGGCTGCGGGGGTGCACGCGGTCACGGCGGTCTGAGCGCTCAGTCGTCCTGGTCGGTCGCCGAGTGCAGTGCCACCAGGGTCGCCAGCCGGCTGGCCTCGACGGTGCCCCGCGGTCCGTCGGACGACTGGATGCCCATCACCGCGAGGGTGTCACCGTCCGCAAGGTCGAGCTGCACCCAGGGCCGCCCCTGACCGAACCGGACCGAGACGATCTCGGCCCACGCGACCTTGCGGGTGACCAGCAGGTTGCGAACCACCAGGCCGTCGGCCTCCGGCACCGCGCGCACCGTGGCCTGGCGGGACAGGAACCAGGCCGCGAGCACCCCGACGGCGGCGATCCCGATCCGGTCGCCCAGGGCCACGGTGCCCGTGGGCACCGCAGCAGGGAGCAGTACCGCGATCCCGATCATGAAGACGAGCAGCGCCACCGCGACCGCCCACGCGACGAGTCGCGCAAGGCGGGGCCGGAACGGTGCGTGCAGGTCATCCACGGGCTCGCCCCTCGGGTCAGTCGTGCACGTGCCGCCTCAGAGCCGGCACGCGTGGATCGAGGTCACCAGGATCGCGCGCGCACCGAGGTCGTACAGCGCGTCCATCACCGCGTTGGTCTGGTCGCGCAGCACCATGGCGCGCACGGCGCTCCACTCGGAGTTGTGCAGCGGCGAGACCGTGGCGGACTCGAGGCCCGGGGTGAGCTCGACCGCCGCCTCCACGAGCGTGTTCGGCACGTCGTAGTCGAGCAGCACGTAGCGCTGCGCGACGAGCACGCCCTGGAGGCGCCGGGTGAGGACCTCCACGGCCGCGGGGACCTCGCGGCCGGCGGGGACGATCAGCACGGCCTCCGAGCGGAGGATCGGGTCGCCGAAGATCTCCAGGCCTGCGGCCCGCAGCGTCGACCCGGTCTCCACGACGTCGGCGACGACGTCGGCGACCCCGAGCTGTACCGCGGACTCGACCGCCCCGTCGAGCCGCACGACCGTGGCCTCGACGCCCTTGCCGGAGAGGTGCGCCGTGACCAGACCCGGGTAGGAGGTCGCAACCCTGCGCCCGGCGATCTCCGAGACGCTCGCGACCGAGTCGCGGCGGGCGGCGAACCGGAAGGTCGATCCGCCGAAGCCGAGGGCCATGTGCTCCACGGCAGCGGCGCCGGAGTCGAGCAGCAGGTCACGCCCGGTGACCCCGGCGTCGATCGTGCCGGAGCCCACGTACTCGGCGATGTCCCGCGGGCGCAGGTAGAAGAACTCGACGTCGTTCTCCGGGTCGACGAGCACGAGCTCGCGCCCGTCGCGGCGCTGGTGGTAGCCCGCCTCCTTGAGCATCGAGGCGGCGGGCTCGGACAGCGAGCCCTTGTTGGGGACGGCGATGCGCAGCATGGTTCCTCGGCGGTCGGTGCCGACGGGAGGGAGCTCCGGGCGCCGACCGCGCGCACCCGAGGCCCACAGCGGTCACAGGTGGGCGTACACGTCCTCGAGGCTGAGCCCCTTCGCGACCATGAGCACCTGGAGGTGGTAGAGGAGCTGGGAGATCTCCTCGGCGGTGCGCTCGTCGCCCTCGTGCTCGGCGGCCATCCACACCTCGGCGGCCTCCTCGACGATCTTCTTGCCGATGGTGTGCACCCCGGCGTCGAGCCAGCGCACCGTGCCCGACCCCTCGGGGCGGGTCGTGGCCTTCTCGGAGAGCTCGGTGAACAGCGCTTCGAAGGTCTTCACGGACGTCAGCCTAGAGGCAGCCCCGAGCCCGGGGACCGCACGTCCACGTGCGAGACCCCGGGCGTCGGGGACGGTCCGCCGTCACGCGGTGACCGTGTCCTTGACGTCCTCGGGCTCGATGTCCGGCTTCTCCTCGCGCGAGGCCTTGAGCCACACCACGAAGCCCCAGATCACGAAGATCGAGTAGAACGCGTAGAGCACGGCCGTCGGGACGAAGTTGTTGTAGTAGAGGAGCGGAACGCCGACCAGGTCGACGCCGATCCAGACCAGCCAGAACTCGTTCCAGCCGCGGGCCATCGCGTAGGTGGCCAGGAAGGACCCGACGAAGATCCACGCGTCGGCCCAGAAGTACCAGCGCGGGGCGGGCCAGCCGGCCCCCAGCCAGGCGAACAGCTGCTGGAACAGGGCCATCCCGGCGAACCAGCCGACCACGAGGAACACCCGCTCCCCCGTCGTCGCCCAGCGGGGCACGATGGCCGGCGCGTCGGACCCGTGGTCGTTGAGCCTGCGCACCTGGTTCCACCGCCACCAGCCGTAGACGCTGGTCGCGATGAAGAAGATCTGTCGGCCGGACTGGCCGAACAGCGGCGCCCGGCCGTCCGCGGCGTCGAAGGTCACCGTGATGTAGACGGCGAACAGGATGAGGTTCCCGACGATCCCGATCGGCCAGGCCCACACCTTGCGCCGCATCCCGAGGATGGCCGAAGCCAGTCCGAACGTGACGCCGATGATCTCCATCCAGTGCAGCTGGTAGGGACCGATCTGGATGTAGGCCGCGTAGAGGTTCCTGATGAGGTCCATCTGTGGTGCTCGTCCTCCGTCGTTCCAGTGGCACAGGCTCCGGGGACGACGCGAGACACGTGCACGCGCGGGTGCACCGAGCTCGACGTGCTTCCTCCCATCCGGACTTTCACCGTCGGTCCTGGAGTTTCACCAGGTCAACCGACTCGCCCGGCCGAGTGGCCGCACGAGTCGGGTCGCGGACTGTCACCGCCGGTTCGGACTTGCACCGACCCCGGAGCACGTTCGTGATCAGTGTGCCACACCACGACGGCGCGTCCGGCGGGTCGCGTGCACGGCCCCGAAGCGGATCGACCCGGGGCCCGTGGGGCTCGGCCCCGGGCGAGCGTCAGTGGCGGTGCCGGGTGGCGAGGTCGCGGAGCTCGGCGATGCGGGCGCCCGCGTCCTGCGAGCCGTACACGGCGGACCCTGCAACCATGACGTTCGCGCCGGCGTCCGCTGCGCGTGCGACCGTGTCGGCCGAGATCCCGCCGTCGACCTGGACCCAGACGTCCAGGCCACGATCGTCGATCACCCTGCGCACGGTGGCGATCTTCGGGAGCATCGCGTCAAGGAAGGACTGGCCACCGAAGCCGGGCTCGACGGTCATCACGAGGAGCATGTCGATCTCGTCCAGCAGGTCGAGGTAGGGCTCGACCGGCGTTGCGGGCCGCAGCGCGAGGCCGGCCCGGGCGCCCCGAGCACGGAGCTCGCGCGCGAGCCGGATCGGAGCCTGCGCGGCCTCGGCGTGGAAGGTCACCGACGAGGCACCGGTCTCGGCGTAGCCCGGGGCCCATCGATCGGCGTCCTCGATCATCAGGTGGACGTCCACCGGCAGCGGCGAGACCTGGACGAGTCGCTCGACGACCGGCAGCCCGAGCGTCAGGTTGGGCACGAAGTGCTGGTCCATCACGTCGACGTGCACCCAGTCCGCGTCGCGGATGCGTTCCAGCTCAGCGGCGAGGTTGGCGAAGTCGGCGGACAGGATGCTCGGGCTGATCTGGACGGCCATGGGCGACAGTCTGCCGGGTTCAGGCCCGGCGCAGGAGCGTGAGGTGCATCGCGTCGGTCCCGTGCACGTGCGGCCACAGCTGGGCGTGCGGGCCGGGGCCGAGGTCCAGTCCGCCGGCCACGGCGCGCAGCGCCTCGGTCGCGTCCAGGAGCGTCACGTCGTCGCGCCGCTTCACGACGTCCTCGACCACGAGCCTCGTCTCGGCGACGTGCGGCGAGCAGGTCACGTACCCGACGACGCCGCCCGGTGCGACCGCGTCGAGCGCCGAGGCGAGCAGCTCACGCTGGAGCCCTCCGAGGAACCCCAGGTCCGACGGCGTGCGGCGCCACCGTGACTCGGGGCGCCGACGCAGGGCGCCCAGGCCCGTGCACGGTGCGTCCACCAGCACGCGGGCGAACCGACCGGGCTCTGCGGCACCGAGGCCCCGGCCGTCGCCGACGTGCACCTCGACGTTCGGCAGGGCCCGCACGGTCGCGCGGACGAGATCGGCCCGGTGCGGCTGGACCTCGTTGGCCACCAGGGTCGCCCCGCGCTGCGCCGCGAGGGCTCCGAGGAGTCCGGACTTGCCACCCGGCCCCGCGCACAGGTCGAGCCACTCGGTGTCCCCGAGCCCACCCTCGAGCGGCACCCGTGCCAGGGCGAGGGTGACGAGCTGGCTCCCTTCGTCCTGGACGGCGACGTACCCGTCGCGCATCCCCGGGGCGTCCCGCGGGTCGCCGCCGGCGAGCCGGATCGCGGTGGGTGCCCACCGTCCCGGCTCCGCTCCCGGGAGGGCCGCGAGAACCGCGTCACGGTCGGCGAGGCCCGGGCGGACCACGAGCGTGACGACCGGTGCGGCGTTGTCGGCTTCGAGCAGGGCCGGTAGGTCTTCCGCGGGACGGCTGTCGGCGAGCAGGGCCTGGCGAAGCCCGCGCACCACCCAGGCCGGGTGCGAGTGCAGGACCGCGAGGCGCTCCACCTCGTCGCCGGTCTCCCCCAGACGCACCCACCAGTCCTCGGCGGGCGTGTCGGCGACCCGCCGGAGCACCGCGTTGACGAGCTGGGCGGGCCCGGCGCCGACGCGGGACCTGGCCAGCGCGACCGTCTCGGAGACCGCAGCGTGCGCGGGGACGCGCATCCCGAGCACCTGGTGAGCGCCGAGTCGCAGCACGTCGAGCAGCGGAGGGTCGAGCTCCGCCACGGGCCGGTCGGCGGCGATGGCGAGCACGGCGTCGTACCGACCGCGCAGCCGGAGCGTCCCATAGGTCAGCTCGGTCGCGAAGGCCGCGTCGCGACCGCGGATGCCACGGCGCCGCAGCAGCGGCGGGAGGACGAGGTTCGCGTAGGCGTCGCCCGCCGCGACCTCGCGCAGGACGTCGAACGCCACCTCGCGGGCAGGATCGCCCGAGCGCGCCCGCTCGGCCGGCCGCTGGCCGCTGCGGCGGCCCTGGTGGCTCGCGCGGGCCGCGCCGCGCTCGCGGCCGCGCGCATCGCGGCGCCCGTCGCTCACGCGTCGGCCTGCGGCTCGCCGCCACCGAGGCGGGTGTCCGGTGTGAGCCGTGCACCGCGGGCCCAGTCCGCCGCCGGCATCATGCGTCGACCCGCCGGCGCGACCGCGCCGAGCTCCACGGGGACGGTCGCGGTGCCCACCAGCACCTCGTGGCGCCCGACGGACACCGCCCCGGGTGCCAGCGGCTCTGCGTCCGAGCGCGGCCGCACGGGGCCGACCTTGAGACGTTCACCGGCCGGGTCCGTCGTCCAGGCGCCGGGCGACGGGGTGCAGGCACGGACCCGCCGGTCGACCGCAATGGCGGGGTGGTCCCAGCGGACGCGGGCGTCGTCCGCAGTGAGCCGAGGTGCGAGGCTCACGCCGTCCTCGCCCTGCGGCTGGGGCGCGAGAGCACCCGCGGCGATGCCGTCCACCGTGGTCGCCAGCAGTCCGGCACCTGCGTCGGCGAGACGCCCCAGCAGGTCCCCGGAGGTGTCGCGCGGACGGACCGTCTCGGTGAGGGTGCCGTAGACCGGCCCGGTGTCCACCGGACCCGCCTTCAGCCGGAAGGTCGTCGCACCCGTGACTTCGTCGCCGTGCAGCAGGGCGTGCTGCACGGGCGCGGCCCCGCGCCACGCGGGGAGCACGGAGAAGTGCAGGTTGACCCAGCCGTGCCGCGGCAGGTCGAGCAGGTCCGCGGGCACGAGGCCGCCGTAGGCCACCAGGACGCCCAGGTCCAGGTCGAGTGCTTCGAGGTCCGAACGGACCGCGGCGTCGCGCAACGTGGCCGGAGTGAGCACGGCAACGCCGGCCGACTCCGCGGCCTGGCGCACCGGGCTCGGCACCAGGCGGCGGCCCCGGCCCGCCGGGGCGTCGGGGCGGGTCAGCACGGCGACGACCTCGTGCTCCCCGCCGAGGAGGCGCGCCAACGACGGCAACGCGACTTCCGGGGTACCGGCGAACAGCAGACGCACCCGTCGATCCTAGGCGACCCCCACGTCATCGGGTTCGACCCGGACCCGGACCGGACGCTCCCGATGGGCGCTGCGCGTCGCGACGACGGCCGCGAGATCGGCCACGACCGCGGCGGCTCCGGACCACGGTGTCTGCAGCACGGCCCGGACCGGCCGGGACTGCTCAGGGTCCAGGAGGCCGTCCGGGAGCGGGCCGGACGGCACCGGACCGCGCACGGTGGTCGGCGCTCGCAGGGCCGCGAGCACCGCGGACACCGCTGCGCGTTCACCCTCGACCGTCGCCAGGTGCGCGGCCGGCGGGAGCCCGAGCTCCGTCCGTTCCGCCAGCTCGCGCGCGGCGAAGCCGGCCGGGTCCCACCGGACCAGGGCGCCGGCGAGCGACGTCGGCACCTCCCCGACCAGCGCGACCACGCCGCCGTCCCCGGACGGTCGCACCAGCGCGGCCGCCGCGAACCAGTGCCGCAGCGCTGCCTCGGACGCACCCAGTCCCGGGCGTCCGGCGGTGACCGACGCGTCGAGCAGCACCGCGGCGGCGTACCCGCCCGTGACCCGAGGCTCCGCGCCCTGGGTCGCCACGACGAGCGACGGCGACGACGGGACGGTGTCGAGGACTCCGGTCCGGGCCGACGACCGGCGCAGAGCTGCGCCCGGGAACGCGCGGCCCAGCTCCTCCGCCGTCCGCTCCGCGCCGACGGCGGTGGCTCGCAGGCCCGTGTGACCGCACTCCGTGCACCGCCACATACCGGCCAGCGCGCCGCACCACCCGCACGCCGGCGCCGCGTGCGAGCTGGCCAGCCGCAGCGGCCCGGAGCACACGCCGCAGCGCGCCGCGGTGCGGCAACGCGCGCACGCGACGCCCGGCAGGTACCCGGCGCGCGGCACCTGCACCAGGACGGGGCCGCGCTCCAGCCCGTCGCGCACGGTGCGCCAGGCGGACGAGGGCAGGCGCGCCGCGGCGGCGGGCCCCTCCCGAGCGAGCTCGGCGCGATCCAGGTGAACGACGCGCGGCGCCCTGGTTCGCACCTCGGCGCGATCGGCGATCACGGGGTGCGCCGTGCCCTCGGCGACCCACCGGTGCGCCGCCACCGAGCGCACGTACCCGCCCACCAGCAGTGCCGCGCCGGCGTCGGCGCGCATCGAGAGCACGTCGCGCGCGTGCGGGTACGGCGCCCGCGGCTCGGAGTGCAGCGGGTCGCTGTCGTCCCAGCAGACCACCAGCCCGAGTCGGGCGACCGGGGCCAAGGCGGCTCCGCGGGTGCCCACGACGACGTCGGCGAACCCGCGGGCGGCAGCGAGGAAGGCCCGGTACCGAGCCGCGGGACCGTCGTCGGCGACCAGTCGGACCGCCCCCGAGTCCCGGCCGGGCGTCCACGTCTCGACGCCGGCCTCGCCGAGCGCGGTGAGCACCTGCTCGACCTCACGTGCGGAGGGCACGACGACCAGGGCACCACGGCCGCCCTGCCGCGCAGCGTCGACCGCCTCGGCGACCTGAACGGCCCAGTCCACGCCGGGCAGCGCCTGCCAGACCGCTCGGGGGTTCTCGCCCCCGGCGACCCGACGCAGGAACGCCGCGCCGCCGTGCAGGGGCCACCACGCCGAGCGCTCAGGGTCAGCGGCGGAGTGCGCAGGGTGCTCCGGATCGCGGCCGCCGACGGCGTCGTCCGTGGCCGGCCCCGCGGGCGAGCTCGTCGGCCACTCCTCGCGCTCGACGCGGGCGTGCCGCGGCGGGATGGCCAGGCGTAGCACGTCGGGCAGCGTGCCCGCCCACCGGCGCGCGACCGCTCGGGCGAGGTCGAGCACCTGCGGGCCCAGCACGACCTCGTCCGACACGAGCCGGCGCAGCGGGACGAGCGTCCCCTCGTGATCGCTGTCCTCGACGCGATCCACCACCCAGCCGTCGACGTCACGGCCGGCGAACCGGACCTTGACCCGCACACCGGCGCGAACCCCCGCGGACATGGCCTCGGGCACGAGGTAGTCGAACGCACGGTCCAGGTGCGGCTGCGACAGGTCCACCACGACCCGGGCCACCGGCCGATCAGCGGCGATCGGGACCGGCGAGGACGTCCGCCGTCGTCGCGCGAGCCCCGGGAGCGCGGGCTGTGAGACCTCCACGGGCCTCATCCCACCACGAGGCTCCGTCGCGCGGCCGTCGTCCACCGCCGCGCCGCGTCAGGAGAGGGCGTGGTGCAGGTCCATGACCCGGTCGGTGCGCTCCCACGTGAAGTCGGCGAGCTCCCGGCCGAAGTGGCCGTAGGCCGCCGTGCGCGCATAGATCGGCCTGAGCAGGTCCAGGTCCCGCACGATCGCGCCGGGGCGCAGGTCGAACACCTCGCGGATCGCGCGGGTCAACCGGTCCACCGGGACGGTCTCGGTGCCGAACGTCTCGACGTAGAGGCCGACCGGGTGCGACGCGCCGATGGCGTAGGCGACCTGCACCTCGCAGCGCTTCGCGAGCCCGGCGGCGACGACGTTCTTCGCGACCCATCGCATCGCGTACGACGCCGAACGGTCGACCTTCGACGGGTCCTTGCCGGAGAACGCGCCGCCACCGTGGCGCGCCATGCCCCCGTACGTGTCGACGATGACCTTCCGGCCGGTCAGTCCCGCGTCTCCCTGAGGACCACCGATGACGAACTGGCCCGTGGGGTTCACCAGCAGCCGGTAGCCGACCGTGTCCAGGTCCACGCTCTCGAGCACCGGCGCGACGACGTGCTCGGCGATGTCCGGAGCGAGCGTCGCGTCGAGCAGCACGTCGGGGTCGTGCTGGGTCGAGACGACGACGGTGTCCAGCCGCACGGCGCGGTCGCCGTCGTAGCCGATGGTGACCTGGGTCTTGCCGTCCGGGCGCAGGTAGTCGAGCGTGCCCTCCTTGCGGACGGTCGCGAGGCGCTCGGCGAGGCGATGTGCGACCCAGATCGGCAGCGGCATCAGCGACGGCGTGTCGTCGCACGCGTACCCGAACATCAGGCCCTGGTCGCCGGCGCCCTGCGCCTCGATGGGGTCGTCGACGCCCACCGCGTCGTGCCGGATCTCCCACGCCTTGTCGACGCCGGCCGCGATGTCGGGCGACTGCTGGCCGATCGACACCGAGACACCGCACGAGTGGGCGTCGAAGCCGATCTCGGACGACGTGTACCCGATCCGGTTGAGCGTCTCGCGCACGACCTGCGGGATCTCCACGTAGGCCTCGGTGGTCACCTCGCCCGCGACGTGCACCAGACCCGTCGTGACCATCGTCTCGACCGCGACACGCGCGGCCGGGTCCTGCCGGAGCATCGCGTCGAGGATGCCGTCGGAGATCTGGTCGCACACCTTGTCCGGGTGGCCCTCGGTGACCGACTCGGACGTGAACAGGCGCAAGTCGTTGGTCATCGCACCAGCGTATCTGCGCGGAGGCTCAGGGCCTGACCAGGCGGGCCACCACCTGGTCCAGGACCAGCTCGGCGACCTCGTCCTTGGCACCGGCACCGGTGGCGACCACGTGCCCCGCCGCGTCCAGCAGTGTGACCTCGTTCGGGACGTCGCCGAAGCCGACGCCCACGCCGACCGGGTTGACCACCAGGAGGTCGGCGCCCTTGCGCCGGGCCTTCGCGGCGCCGTGTGCCTGGACGTCGCCGTCGGCGTCCCCCGTCTCGGCCGCGAATCCCACGACGACCTGGCCGGGTCGCCGCGTGGCCACGAGCCCGGCGAGCACGTCCTCGGTCTGGGTGAGTCGGATCGTCGGTGCTCCGTCGCCAACCTTCTTGATCTTGGTCGCGGCGGGCTCGTCGGGGCGGAAGTCGGCAACCGCCGCTGCCATCACCACGACGTCGGCGGTCACCGCTGCGGCCCGCACGGCCTCCGCGAGCTCGGCCGTCGTCTCGACGCGGCGTACCTCGACGCCGTGCGGGTCCGGCAGGGCCACGTTCGCGGCGACGACCGTCACCTGCGCACCGCGGCGTGCCGCCGCCCGGGCCAGGGCATAGCCCTGATGGCCCGACGACCGGTTGCCGAGGAACCGCACCGGATCGATCGGCTCGCGCGTGCCGCCGGCCGAGATCACGATGTGCCGCCCGGCGAGGTCCTGGGGCGCGACGAGCGCCAGCGCAGCCCTGGCGATGTCCTCGGGGTCCGGCAGCCGGCCCGGACCGGTGTCGGGGCCGGTGAGCCGACCGACCGCGGGCTCGAGGACGTGGATGCCGCGCGCGCGCAGCGTGGCGACGTTCGCCTGCGTCGCCGGGTGCAGCCACATCTCGGTGTGCATCGCAGGGGCGACCAGGACCGGGCAGCGGACGGTCAGCAGTGCGGCCGTCAGCAGGTCGTCGCACCGGCCCGAGGCCGCCCGCGCAAGCAGGTCGGCCGTCGCGGGTGCGACCACCACGAGCTCGGCCTCACGGCCGAGCTTCACGTGCTCGACGGACGGCACGTCGTCGAAGACGTCGACCGTCACCGGGTGACCCGACAGCGCCTCCCACGTCGCGCGCCCGACGAACTCCAACGACGCCCGGGTGGGAACCACCCGGACGTCGTGACCGGCCTCGGTGAACAGGCGCAGCAGCAGGGCCGACTTGTACGCGGCGATCCCGGCAGCGACGCCGAGCAGGATGCGCAGGGCTCGGCCCTCGCCTCAGCCCTCGGTGGGCGTGACGGTCAGCAGGCCGGCGTTGATCTCCCGCATCGCGATCGACAGGGCCTTCTCCTGGTGCTTGGCCTCGACCAGCGGGCCGACGTACTCCAGGAGACCCTCGTTGAGCTGCGAGTAGTACGCGTTGATCTGCCGCGCACGCTGCGAGGCGTAGATCACCAGGGCGTACTTCGAGTCCGCCGCGGCGAGCAGCTCGTCGATCGGCGGGTCGGTGATGCCCTCGGGCTGGGCGACGGTTCCGGCCATGAAGATGCGCTCCGTAGTTCGGGGATCGAGGTCTGCGGGCGTCGGCGCGCTGGAGCGCGGCCGCGACGCGACTGCCAAGTCTACCGTGTCGGAAGGCCCATCACCGTGATGAGCTCGTCCGTGGCACGCCGCACGTCGTCGTTCACGATGACGTGGTCGAACTCGGGCTCCGCGTCGAGCTCGACCCGGGCGGTCGCGAGGCGCCGCTCGCGCTCCTCGGCGTCCTCGGTCCCGCGGCCCACCAGCCGACGTTCGAGCTCCTCCCAGCTGGGCGGCGCGAGGAACACGAAGCGCGCCTCCGGCATCGCTTCGCGGACCTGACGGGCCCCGGCCAGGTCGATCTCCAGGAGCGCCGGGTCACCAGCGGCCAGATGCGTCAGCACCGGGCCGCGCGGAGTGCCGTACCGGTGCCGACCGTGCACCACGGCCCACTCGAGGAACTCGCCGGCCTCGACCATGCGGTCGAACTGCTCGGCCGACATGAAGTGGTAGTGCACGCCGTCGACCTCACCGGGCCGCGGCGCACGCGTCGTCGCCGACACCGAGAGCCAGACCTCCGGGTACCGCGCGCGCACGTCCGCGGACACGGTCCCCTTGCCGACCGCCGTCGGCCCGGCCAGGACCGTCAGACGTGGTGCTGCCACTCAGCCGAAGCGCTTGAGCAGGGCCTCGGCCTGGTGCGGGCCGAGGCCACGCAGCCGACGGCTCTCCGAGATGCCGATCTCCGCCATGATCGCGCGGGCCTTGATCTTCCCGACGCCGGGCAGCGACTCCAGGAGGGCGGACACCTTCAGCTTGCCGAGCACCTCGTCGGTCTTCCCCTGCTCGATCACCTCGGCGAGCGAACCCTGCGAGTACTTCAGGCGGTTCTTCACCTCGGCACGGGCCTGCCGGGCCGCAGCGGCCTTCTCGAGCGCGGCGGCGCGCTGCTCCGGGGTGAGCGGGGGTAGGGCCACTCGTGTCACCTTCTCGGTCAAGCGGGGTGGGACGGGACGAACCTAGCGACCCCGCTCGGGATCGGCAACGCGCCCCGCCTCGGGCGCGGCTCGGCCGTCTGACCAGCAGGGCGGCAGATCCGGGGCCCGAGGCCGACGAAACGGGACGAGCTGCCCGTTTCGCTCGTGGATCCCGGGGCCCGGCGATCAGCGCAGGGCCAGCGCCGCCTCGTCCGTGGCGCGTGCTGCCGCATCGCGCAGCGCGTCCGCCTCGGGACCCGCACCGAGCACGGCGCGCGAGGTCGACGCGAGGACGGCGCCCCGCGCGGAGCCGAAGACGGCGGTCAGCTCCGCAGCGCCGGCACCCTGGGCGCCGACACCCGGCGCGAGCAGCGGGCCGTGCACGGCGGCGAGGTCGAGCCCGAGCCGCTGCACGGCGTCGCCGATCGTGGCACCCACCACGAGCCCGACCGAACCGAGCGGCTCGCCCGCAGCGCGCGCGGGGGCGTTCTGCTCGGCCGCCCATCGGGCCACCGTGAGCGCCACGCTGCGGGCGCCGCCGGCGTGCTGCACGGCGGCACCCTCCGGGTTCGAGGTGAGGCACAGCACGAACAGGCCGCGATCGGCGGCCAGGGCCGCCGTGAGCGCCGGATCGAGCGAACCGGGCCCCAGGTACGGGCTCACCGTCAGCGCGTCCGCCGCGAGCGGAGCGCCGTCGCGCAGGTACGCGTCGGCGTAGCCCGCCATGGTCGAGCCGATGTCGCCTCGCTTCGCGTCCAGGATGACCTCGGTGCCGCTCCCCCGCACCGCTGCCAGGACCTCCTCGAGGACCGCGATCCCCGCGGACCCGTGCCGTTCGAAGAACGCCGACTGGGGCTTGACCGCCGCGACCCGCCCGGCGACGGCCTCGACCACCCGGAGCGCGAAGGTACGCAGGCCCACCGGGTCGTCCGCGAGCCCCCATGCGGCCAGCAGCCCGGGGTGCGGGTCGATGCCGACGCACAGCGGGCCGTGCGCATCCATCGCCGCGGCGAGGCGCGTGCCGAAGCTCATGCCGACACCCCGTCCCGCAGCTCGAGGTGGTGGTCCTGCAGGCTGCGCACCGCGAACGGGCCGGACCTGCGGGACTCGATCGCCTGCACCGCCGCCGCGAGCTGCTGGACGGTCGTGACGATCGCCTTGTCACCGGAGACGGCCGCGGTCCGGATCTCGTAGCCGTCCGCCCGCGCACCCTGCCCGGACGGGGTGTTGACCACCATGTCGACGTCGCCGCCGGCGATCAGGTCCACGATGGTCGGCTCGTTGTCGGGCCCGCGCCCGGCCGAGTACTTGCGCACCACGGTGGACGGGATGCCGTTGCGCCGCAGCACGGCCGCCGTGCCCTCGGTGGCGAGGATCTCGAAGCCGAGCTCCACCAGGCGCTTGGCCGGGAAGGTGATCGCCCGCTTGTCCCGGTCCGCGACCGAGATGAAGACCCGGCCGGACTCCGGCAGGCCGCCGAACGCCGCGGCCTGGGACTTGGCGAACGCGGTCGGGAAGTCCACGTCGAACCCCATCACCTCGCCGGTCGAGCGCATCTCGGGACCGAGCACCGCGTCGACCATCTGCCCGTCGGCGGTACGGAACCGGCGGAACGGCAGCACGGCCTCCTTCACGGCGATCGGGGCGTCCAGGCTCATCCGGCCACCGTCGCCGTGCGCCGGGAGCACACCCTGCTCACGGAGCTCGGCGATGCTCGACCCGGCCATCACCAGCGCGGCCGCGCGGGCCAGCGGCACACCGGTCGCCTTGGCGACGAACGGCACCGTGCGGCTCGCGCGGGGGTTGGCCTCCAGCACGTAGAGGACGTCGGAGACCAGCGCGTACTGCACGTTGATCAGCCCGCGCACCCCGACCCCGCGGGCGAGTGCCTCGGTCGACGTGCGGATCCGGTCGAGCTCGGCGGCCGAGACGGTGATCGGCGGGAGCGCGCACGCCGAGTCGCCGGAGTGGATCCCGGCTTCCTCGATGTGCTCCATCACGCCGCCGAGGTACAGCTCGTCCCCGTCGTACAGCGCGTCGACGTCGAGCTCGATCGCGTCGTCGAGGAACCGGTCGATCAGCAGCGGCGGGATCTCGCCGGCGCGACCCACGGCCGCCGCCTCCGCGAGGGCCCGCTGCACGTACTCGGCGAGCTGCTCGTCGGAGTAGACGATCTCCATGCCACGTCCGCCGAGCACGTACGACGGCCGGACCAGCACCGGGTAGCCGATCCGCCCGGCGATCGCGGTCGCGTCCCGGAGGTTGCGTGCGGTGCCGAACGCCGGCGCCGGGAGGCCGGCCGCGGCCAGCACCTCGCCGAACGCACCGCGGTCCTCCGCGGCGTCGATCGCCGCCGGGGGCGTCCCCATGATCGGCACGCCCGCGGCCTCGAGGCGGTTCGCCAGCGACAGCGGCGTCTGGCCGCCCAGCTGCACGATCACGCCCGCCACCGGGCCGGCGGCCGCCTCGGCCGCGTAGACCTCGAGGACGTCCTCGAAGGTGAGCGGCTCGAAGTACAGCCGGTCCGAGGTGTCGTAGTCCGTCGAGACGGTCTCCGGGTTGCAGTTCACCATGACCGTCTCGAAGCGGTCCCGCAGCGCGAGGGCCGCGTGCACGCACGAGTAGTCGAACTCGATCCCCTGGCCGATCCGGTTCGGCCCGGACCCCAGGATGAGGACCGCCGGCCGCTCGCGCGGGGCCACCTCCGTCTCGTCGTCGTAGGCCGAGTAGAGGTAGGGAGTGCGTGCGGCGAACTCCGCGGCACACGTGTCGACGGTCTTGTAGACCGGCCGGAGCCCGAGCGCGTGCCGCAGCTGGCGCACGGTCTCCTCCCCCATGCCGCGCAGCCGCGCGACCTGGGCGTCGGAGAGCCCGTGGCGCTTGGCCCGCCGCAGGAGATCACGGTCCAGACCGGCGGCCCCGGCGACCTCGGCCGCGACCTCGTTCACCAGCATGACCTGGTCGAGGAACCACGGGTCGATGCCGGTCGCGGCATAGACGTCCTCGACGCTCGGACCGCCGGGGGTGCCTACCGAGCGCAGCACCTGCTGCACCTGGATCAGCCGGTGCTCGGTGGGGATCCGGATCTGCTCGACGAGCGCCTCGAGGTCGTCGCCGGCCGGCGCCGGACCCTCCCAGTGGAAGACCGAGCCGCCCTTGTCGATCGAGCGCATCGCCTTGCCGAGTGCCTCGGTGAAGCTGCGGCCCAGGGCCATCGCCTCGCCGACCGACTTCATCGTGGTGGTCAGGGTCGGATCGGCACCCGGGAACTTCTCGAACGCGAACCGCGGCACCTTGACCACGATGTAGTCCAGGGTCGGCTCGAACGACGCGGGCGTGGAGCCGGTGATGTCGTTCGGGATCTCGTCGAGCGTGTAGCCCACCGCGAGGCGGGCGGCGATCTTCGCGATCGGGAACCCGGTGGCCTTGGACGCCAGGGCCGAGGAGCGGGACACCCGGGGGTTCATCTCGATCACCACGACGCGGCCGGTGTCCGGCTCGACGGCGAACTGGATGTTGCAGCCGCCGGTGTCCACGCCGACCTCGCGGATCACCGCGATGCCGATGTCGCGCAGGCGCTGGTACTCGCGGTCGGTCAGGGTGAGGGCCGGGGCCACGGTCACCGAGTCACCCGTGTGCACCCCGACCGGGTCGAGGTTCTCGATCGAGCAGACGACCACGACGTTGTCCGCGTGGTCCCGCATGAGCTCGAGCTCGTACTCCTTCCAGCCGAGGATCGACTCCTCGAGGAGCACCTCGGTGGTCGGCGAGTAGTGCAGGCCCGCGCCCGCGATCCGGCGCAGGTCGGTCTCGTCGTAGGCGAGGCCCGACCCGAGACCGCCCATCGTGAACGACGGACGCACCACCAGCGGGTAGCCGAGCTCGTCGACCGCCGCGAGGACCTCGTCCATCGTGTGCGCGATGACGCTGCGCGCGCTCTCCGCACCGCACCGCTCGACCACGTCCTTGAACGCCTGCCGGTCCTCGGCGAGGTGGATCGAGTGCGTGTTCACGCCGATCATCCGCACGCCGTAGCGGTCCAGCACGCCCGCCTCGTCGAGCGCGATCGCGGTGTTCAGCGCGGTCTGGCCGCCCAGCGTCGGCAGGACGGCGTCGGGGCGCTCGACCTCGATGATCCGCTCGACGACCTCCGGGGTGATCGGCTCGATGTAGGTCGCGTCGGCGAACTCCGGGTCGGTCATGATCGTCGCCGGGTTGGAGTTCACCAGGATGACCCGCAGGCCCTCCTGGCGCAGCACCCGGCAGGCCTGCGTGCCCGAGTAGTCGAACTCGGCGGCCTGACCGATCACGATCGGTCCGGAGCCGATCACCAGGACGCTGGAGATGTCAGTACGACGCGGCATCGCCGGCCTCCTCGGTGGTCGACGCGGTCATCAGCTCGACGAAGCGGTCGAACAGGTAGGCCGCGTCGTGCGGCCCGGCCGCGGCCTCCGGGTGGTACTGCACCGAGAACGCCGGCAGGTCCAGGCACGCGAGCCCCTCGACCACGTCGTCGTTGAGGTCGACGTGCGAGACGACCACCCGGCCGTACCGCCCTTCCTCGTGCGGTGCCACGGCCTCGCCGGTCAGCGGCGCGTCCACCGCGAAGCCGTGGTTGTGCGCCGTGATCTCGACCTTCCCGGTGCGGCGGTCCATGACCGGCTGGTTGATCCCACGGTGCCCGTACACGAGCTTGTACGTGCCGAAGCCGAGCGCGCGGCCGAGCAGCTGGTTGCCGTAGCAGATGCCGAAGAAGGGGATCTTGCGGTCGAGCACCGCGCGCAGCAGGTCGATCTCGTGCGTCGCTGCGGCGGGGTCGCCCGGCCCGTTGGAGAAGAACACCCCGTCCGGCGCGAGCCCCAGCACCTCGTCGGGGGTGGCGGTCGAGGGCACGACGTGCGTGCGCACGCCGCGCTCGGCGAGCCGGTGCGGCGTCATCGACTTGATGCCCAGGTCCACCGCGACCACGGTGAGCGGCTCGGCGCCCTCGGCCACCGAGCCCGGCACCGGGTCGACCGTGTACCGCTCGTCGACGCTCACCTCACCCGCGAGGTCGGCCCCGGTCATCGGCGGCGCGCTGCGCACGCGTGCCACGAGGTCCTCGAGCCGTCGGGTGCGCCCGGCCTCGTCGACGAGGGCGTCGCCGGAGAAGATGCCGGCCCGCATGACGCCCTGCTCGCGCAGGTGCCGGGTGATCGCCCGGGTGTCGACTCCGCTGATCCCGACGATGCCCTCCGCCACGAGCGCGTCGTCCAGCGAGCGCCGTGAGCGCCAGTTCGACGGCCGCACCGCGGGGTCGCGCACGACGTACCCGGCGACCCAGATCCGGGTCGACTCGGGGTCCTCGTCGTTCATCCCGGTGTTGCCGATGTGCGGCGCGGTCATCACCACGATCTGGCGGTGGTACGACGGATCGGTGAGCGTCTCCTGGTAGCCGGTCATGCCGGTGTTGAAGACGATCTCGCCGAGCGTCTCTCCGGTCGCGCCGAACGCGTCGCCGGGGTACGAGCGGCCGTCCTCCAGGACGAGGAGCGCCCCGCTCACGCGACCCCCTCCGCGACGAGGACGCCGTCCAGGACGGTCGGTCGTCCGCGCAGGAACGTCGCGACGACGCGGCCGGTGAGCTCCATGCCGCCGTACGGCGTGTTGCGGCTCGTGCTCGCCTGCGCTGCCGGGTCGACCGTCCAGCGCGCGGCCGGGTCGACCAGCGTGACGTTCGCGGGCTCGCCGATCTCGAGCGGGCGCCCCTGGGCGCGCGGACCGCTGTCCACCCGGCCGATCCGCGCCGGTGTGTGCGACATCACCCGGGCGACGTCCGCCCAGGTCATCCGACCGGTCGCGACCATCGTGGTGGACACGATGCCCAGTGCGGTCTCCAGCCCGGTCATCCCGAAGGCCGCCGCGGCCCACTCGCAGTCCTTGTCCTCGCGGGTGTGCGGCGCGTGGTCCGTACCGACCACGTCGATCGTGCCGTCCGCGAGCCCGGCCCGGACCGCCTCGACGTCCTCCGCGGTCCGCAGCGGCGGGTTGACCTTGTACAGCGGGTCGTAGGTGCGCGCGAGGTCGTCGGTCAGGCTCAGGTGGTGCGGCGTGGCCTCGGCGGTCACCGCGATGCCGCGGGCCTTGGCCCACCGGACGATCTCCACCGAACCGGCGGTCGACAGGTGCAGCACGTGCAGCCGCGACTCGACGTGCTGGGCGAGCAGCACGTCGCGGGCGATGATCGCCTCCTCGGCGACCGCGGGCCAACCCGCGAGCCCCACCTCGGCGGACACGACGCCCTCGTGCATCTGGGCCCCGGCGGTGAGCCGAGGCTCTTGCGCGTGCTGGGCGACCACACCGTCGAACGCCTTGACGTACTCCAGCGCGCGCCGCATGAGCACCGGGTCGTGCACGCACATGCCGTCGTCCGAGAACACCCGCACGCGAGCCGCCGACTGCGCCATCGCGCCGAGCTCGGCGAGCTGCTCGCCGCGCAGCCCGACGCTCACTGCGCCGACCGGGAACACGTCCACCCACCCGGCGTCCTGGCCGAGCCGGAGCACCTGCTCGACCACACCGGCGGTGTCCGCGACCGGGGAGGTGTTGGCCATCGCGTGCACCGCGGTGTAACCGCCCAGCGCCGCGGCGCGCGAACCCGTCTCGACGGTCTCGGCGTCCTCCCGGCCCGGCTCGCGCAGGTGCGTGTGCAGGTCGACCAGACCTGGCAGCGCGACCAGCCCGCCGCCGTCGACGACGGTCGCGTCGCCGGCCTCGCGCGCGGCGTCCGCCCCGAGCGCGACGATCACCCCGTCCGCGAGCAGCAGGTCGGTCGGCGCGCCGCCCAGCGGCGCGACCCCTCGCAGCAGGTGCCTCATGCCTCGGTCCCCTTCTCCCGGTCGCCGGCGAGCAGCAGGTAGAGCACGGCCATCCGCACCGCGACCCCGTTGGCGACCTGTTCGACGATGACGGCCCGCGGCGAGTCCGCCGCGTCCGCCGAGATCTCCAGCCCCCGGTTCATCGGACCGGGGTGCATGACGATGGCGTGCTCGGGCAGGCGGGCGAGGCGCCGGGCGTCCAGGCCGTACTGCCGGGTGTACTCCAGCGGGCTCGGGAAGAAGCCCGCCGACGTCGCGGCGCCGGCCAGGCCGGGACCACCCATCCGCTCGCGCTGGACCCGCAGCATCATCACCGCGTCCGGCCCGGAGTCGAGCACCTCGTCCAGGTGGTACGAGATCTCGCACGGCCACCGATCGGCGCCGATCGGCACCAGCGTGGGCGGCGCGACCAGCGTGACCCGCGCGCCGAGCGTGGTCAGCAGGCCGACGTTGGACCGCGCGACGCGCGAGTGCAGCACGTCGCCGACGATCGCCACGTGCAAGCCGCTCAGATCGGCGCCCACACCGTCCGGGTCCCCCACGTCCGGGCCGCGCAGGTGCCGGCGGATCGTGAACGCGTCGAGCAGCGCCTGGGTCGGGTGCTGGTGCGTGCCGTCACCCGCGTTGAGCACAGCAGCGTCCAGCCAGCCGGCGTTGGCCAGCCGGTGCGGCGCGCCGGACGCCTGGTGGCGGACGACCACGGCGTCGGCGCCCATGGCCTGCAGGGTCAGGGCGGTGTCCTTGAGCGACTCGCCCTTGGAGACGCTCGAGCCCTTCGCCGAGAAGTTGATGACGTCGGCCGACAGCCGCTTGGCGGCGGCCTCGAACGAGATCCTGGTCCGGGTCGAGTCCTCGAAGAAGAGGTTCACCACGGTGCGGCCGCGCAGCGTCGGCAGCTTCTTGATCTCGCGGCCCTGGGTCTTGGCCATCTCCGCCGCGGTGTCCAGCACCAGCACGGCGGCGTCCCGGTCGAGGTCCGCGACGGACAGCAGGTGGCGCATCAGCGGTCCCCTTCCTCGTTCTCGATCCGCACGCTGTCGACGCCGTCGACCTCGACCAGCCGGACCGCGACCTTCTCGGTCCGGGACGTCGGCAGGTTCTTGCCGACGTAGTCGGCCCGGATCGGCAGCTCACGGTGACCGCGGTCGACCAGCACCGCGAGCTGCACCGCGCTCGGCCGCCCGAGGTCGGCCAGTGCGTCCATGGCGGCACGGATCGTCCGGCCGGAGAACAGCACGTCGTCGACCAGGACCACGACCCGGTCGTCGACCCCGCCGGCGGGCAGCGTCGTCGCGCCGATCGTGCGGGTCGGATGGCGGCGCAGGTCGTCGCGGTACATCGTCACGTCGAGCTCGCCGACGAGCGCCTGGGCGTCCACCCCCTCGACGTCGGCGATCACCGCGGCGAGGCGGCGGGCGAGGGGCAGTCCCCGGGTCGGGATGCCGAGGACCGCGAGGTTCTCGGCGCCTGCGTTCCGCTCGAGGACCTCGTGCGCGATGCGAATGAGTGCCCGGGAGATCTCCTGGGGTCCGAGGACCTCGCGCGATCCGGGCGTCGGGGCAGCAGTCATCTGCCGACCTCCTTCCCCGCCTCACTGGACGGGCCTTAAAGGATGTCTGTCCGGGCAACCCTAGCGGACCGGCAGCCCACCGCCGCGGGCACGCCGCCGGAACTGCGCGGGTGTCTCACCGGTCAGACGCCCGAACGTCCGGGTGAGCACGGCCTGGTCGTAGAAGCCGGACCGCACGGCGACCTCGGCGAGCGGGAGGTCGCTCGTCGACAGCAGTGCCGCGGCCCGGTCGACGCGGGTCCGGAGCACGTGCTGCTGCGGCGAGAGCCCGTAGACGGCCCGCATCCGGCGCTCGAGCGTGGACGCCGAGCACCCGGCGACCGCCGCGAGCTCCGCGACCGGCACCGGCCCCGGGGGCCGCGTCGAGAGCAGTGCCGCGACGCGCTCCAGCGAGGTCATCACGGCGTCGGCCGCGTCGCGCCGGCGCAGGTCCTCCGACACGCTCACCAGACCGATCACCTCGCCGTCGACGACGACGACCTCCTTCGAGGTCAGGTACCACCCCGCGACCCCGCCGGGCCGCCAGATCAGCTCGAGCTCGCGGCGCAGCGGGTGACCCGAGGCGATCACCGCCTCGTCCTGCGCGTTGTAGTGCTCGGCGAGGTGGGCGACGAACAGGTCCTCGGCGCGTCGGCCGACGACGTCGCGCACCGACGACCGTCCGGTGCGGTCCACGAAGGCCTGGTTCACCGCGACGTAACGGCCCTGCAGGTCCTTCGCGCAGAACATGGTGCCGCCGAGCTGGTCGAACAACGCCCGCAGCGCGGGATCCAGGGCGTCGAGCAGCGCCTTCGACCCCGCCCGCTCGACCATGGCGGGACGGTACCGCTCGCAGGTTTCCGGGGCGCGACGTCGGCCGCGACGCCGGCCGGAACCGGCACGACGCACGCACGGCGCAAACCCGCGGCTCGGGCGCCGGATGCGTGCAAGACGCGCCCGGCCCGCCCGGCGCATGCTGGAGAGATGACGACGCTCACCGACCTCACCCCCGCCGTCCTCGCCCTCGCCGACCAGTGGATCGAGGCCACCGCGGGAGGCTCGGGCGCCGAGCGGCGCGCCGCGGCCCGCCTCGCCGCCCTCGTCGGCGACCCGGCGGGGCTCGACGTGGCGCTGACGTTCGTCGACCGCGTCGCACGGCCCGAGGACGACGCCGTGGCGGCCCGCGAGCTCGCCGGTCTCGCGAAGGACGCCGGCGCCGCGACCTTCGTCGGGCTCCTGGACCGGACGCTGCTGCGCGCGGGTGGCGTGCTCGGGCCACTGGCCCCCGGCCTCGTCGTCCCGGCCGCGCGCGCCCGGCTGCGGCAGCTCGTCGGCCATCTCGTCGCCGACGCCGATCACCTGGACCGGCACATCGCGGCCGCTCGCGCGCACGGCTTCCGGCTCAACCTCAACCTGCTAGGCGAGGCGGTGCTCGGCGAGGCCGAGGCCGCGTCCCGCCTGGAGCGGGTCACGGCTCTGGTCCGCCGGCCGGATGTCGACTACGTCTCGATCAAGGTCTCGGCGGTGGCCAGCCAGCTGTCCACCTGGGACCTCGCGGGCAGCCGGGACCGGGTCGTGGCGACCCTCCTCCCCCTGTACCGGGCGGCCCGCGACGCGGGCACGTTCCTGAACCTCGACATGGAGGAGTACCGCGACCTCGCACTGACGGTGCAGGTCTTCGAGCAGCTCTGCGCGCACCCCGACCTGCGCGACAGCGAGCTCGGCATCGTCCTGCAGGCGTACCTCCCGGACGCGTCCGACGCGCTCGAGGAGCTCACCCGGATCGCCCGGGCACGGGTCGCCGCCGGTGGCGCCCGGATCAAGATCCGGCTCGTGAAGGGCGCGAACCTCGCGATGGAGCAGGTCGAGGCCGCCTTGCACGGCTGGCCCCAGGCGCCGTACCCGACCAAGGGCGACGTCGACGCCCACTACGTGCGGATGCTCGACACGGCGCTCGACCCGGAGCGCACCGCGGCGGCCCGGATCGGCGTGGCGAGCCACAACCTGTACCACGTCGCCCTCGCGCACCTGCTCGCGGCCGAGCGCGGCGTCGTCGCGGACGTCGACATCGAGATGCTCCAGGGCATGGCGCCGTCGCAGGCCCGTGCGGTCCGGGACGTGCACGGCTCGGTGCTGCTCTACACGCCGGTCGTCGCCGCCCACGACTTCGACGTGGCGATCGCCTACCTCGTGCGACGGCTCGAGGAGAACGCCGCGGGGCAGAACTTCCTGCACGCGATCTTCGGCGGCGACCACCCCGCGGTCGCCGACGACGGCGGACCGACCGGTCTGGACGGCCAGCGTGAGCGGTTCCTCGCCTCCATGCGCGAGGCCGGGTCGCTGGACACCACGCCCCGACGGGGCCGTCCGCTCGCGCCGGCCGGGTCCGGGTTCCACAACGCCGTGGACACGGACCCGGCCGTGCCCGCCTCGCGAGCGTGGGCGGCGCGGCTGCTCGCCGAGGCCCCGCAGGTCGAGCCCCCGGCGTTCGCCGCGGACGTCCCCACGGTCGATGCCGCCGTCGCGAGGGCGGCCGAGCTCGCGCCGACCTGGGCCGCGGTGCCCGCCGACCGCCGGGCGGCCGTGCTGCGTCGTGCCGCCGACCACCTCGAGGACGCGCGCGGCGCGCTCGTCCAGATCGCCGCGCACGAGGCCGGGAAGACCGTCGCCGAGGCCGACCCCGAGGTGAGCGAGGCCGTCGACTTCGCTCGCTACTACGCCGAGCGCACGACCGAGCTCGACAGCGACCCGCTTGCCACGTTCACGTCGCGCGGGGTCAGCGTCGTCACGCCGCCGTGGAACTTCCCGCTGGCGATCCCGATCGGCTCGGCCATGGCGGCGCTCGGCGCCGGCTCGCCGACGATCCTCAAGCCCGCCCCTCAGACGCCGCGGTGCGCCGCGCTCACCGGCGCGGCCGTGCGCCGCGCGCTCGCCGACGAGGGGTTCGACCCGGACGTCCTCCAGGTCCTCGAGGTGCCCGAGAACGAGGTCGGCCGGCGGCTCATCACGCACCCGGACGTCACGCGCGTGCTGCTCACCGGCTCGATCGAGACCGCGCAGCTGTTCGCGGGCTGGCGTCCGGACCTCCAGGTGATCGCCGAGACGTCCGGCAAGAACTCGCTGATCGTCACGCCCGCCGCGGACATCGACCTCGCAGTCGCGGACGTGGTGCGTTCTGCGTTCGGCCACGCCGGGCAGAAGTGCTCGGCGGCGTCGCTGCTGATCCTCGTGGGCTCGGCCGGACGCTCGGACCGGCTGCGCCGCCAGCTCGCGGACGCGGTGGCCTCGCTCGCCGTCGGCCCGTCGACGCGGATCGGCACGACGATGGGTCCGCTCGTCGAACCGGCCCGCGGCAAGCTGCTGCGTGCCCTGACCACGCTCGACCCCGGTGAGCACTGGTTGGTCGAGCCGCGGCGCCTGGACGACGAGGGCCGGCAGTGGACGCCAGGCGTCAAGCACGGGGTCGAGCCCGGCTCGTTCTTCCACCTGACCGAGTGCTTCGGCCCGGTGCTCGGCGTCATCCGGGTCGACACCCTCGACGAGGCGATCGCCGTCCAGAACGCCACGGCGTTCGGTCTGACCGGGGGCCTGCACTCGCTGGACGAGGCCGAGATCGACCACTGGCTCGCCCACGTCGAGGTCGGCAACGCGTACGTCAACCGGCACATCACCGGTGCGATCGTGCGACGCCAGCCGTTCGGCGGCTGGAAGGCGTCGGTGGTCGGCCCCGGCGCGAAGGCGGGCGGACCCGGGTACGTCGCACAGCTGGGCGACTGGTCCGACCGCACCGTCCAGGACGACGACGCCTGGCTCGCCGCGGCGAAGGCCGACGACGCTCGCGTCCTCACGACGGTCTTCGCCCCGGCCGACCCCACCGGGCTCGCCGTCGAGGAGAACACGCTGCGGTACCTGCCGGTCCCCCACCTGTGGATCCGGGTCGGGCGCGGCGCCTCGGCCGCGCAGGTGGCCCGGGTGCGCGCTGCTGCCGCGGCAGCGGGCGTGCCGGTGACCGAGAGCCGTCAGGCCGACGAGGACGACGCGACCTTCGCGGCGCGCGTCGCCTCCGGTGAGGTCACCGGCCGGGTGCGCGTGGTGGGCGACGTCGACGGGCTGCGCGAAGCGGCAACGGCTCGGGTCGGCGAGGTCACCGTGCTCGACGGGCCCGTGCTGGCCAGCGGCACCCGGGAGCTGCGCACCGTGCTGCGCGAGCAGGCGGTGTCACGGACCCGGCACCGATTCGGTCACATCTCGACCCGCTGACAGTCAAATCACCTGATAGGAGTACTCCCAGGTCCTCAAGCAGCTCACAGGGTGCACCGATAGGACCCTTGTGTCCGGTTCTGTCCCAGCTTGGTCGGTGGCCCTGCAGTGCGTGGTCGCCGGTGCCGTCCTGGGTCTCGTCGTGCTCGAGACCGGGTGGCTGAGCTTCGACGGCTCTCCCCGCCGCCACCGGCTCTCCTCGCGCCAGCTCGTGTGGGTCTTCGCATGGAGCGCCGCCCTGGCCGTCGTCGGGCTGGTGAACGGACTCCTCGGGCTCGTGGCCGACCCCGCGTGGACCGAGGCGCTCCTGGCGCTGCGGTTCCTCGCCCTCGCGTCCGCCGTGGTCCTCGGGCTCCCGGCGCTCCAGGCGTCCACCGGTGGGCCGTCCGTGCGCGGTCTCGTCTCCGGCGCGGCGGCCTGGTACGGCGTGGCCACCGTCCTGTGGTTCACGACCGACCTCGTGCACCGTCCCTTCGTCGCGGGTCAGCTCCCGGCGTACGGACCCCTGTCACCGGCGATCCACCTGGTCCCGCTCGCCGCCATCGCCGGGTACGTCGCCGCGGTGCTCCGGCGATCCCGCATGACGCCGGTCGGTGGGCTCCTCGCGGTGACCGGCTTCGTGTCCGCCGCGCTCCTGGTCGCCTCGTCGGTCCCTCCGCCCACCGCGGTCACCGAGCTGCTCAAGGGCGTCTGGGCCCTGCCGCTGGTGATCGGCCTGCAGGTCATGGCTGCCGAGCGGATGAGCGCCCTGCACCGCGTCGCGACGCGGAGGGCGGCCCTGCGGCACGCACTCGCGGCGGTCGCGAACGACGCCTGGCTGAGCACCGAGGCCGACGCGCTGCTCGGCCGGGCCTGCAGCGAGGCCCGCGCCGCCCTCGCCGACCCGACCGTCCACGGCCGGATCCGCCCCGCCGGCCAGGACCGCCTCGTCACCGAGATCGTCACCCAGGTCGAGCCCGACGCGGAGGCACGCGACTTCCTCACCGACCTCGAACGCCTCGTCTCGACCGCGGCCGAACGCTACGCGCTCGCCGAGCGCCTGCACCGGGCCGCGTTCTTCGACCTGCTCACCGGGTTGCCGAGCCGGACCGCGCTCGACGACCACCTCACCGACGTGCTCTGCGGGGGCCAGGGCGTCGCGCTCCTGCTGGTCGACGTGGAGGGCCTGAAGAACACCAACGAGCGCCTCGGGCACCGGGCCGGCGACGAGCTCCTCGTGCAGACCGCGCACCACCTGTCGCGTTCGCTCGCCGAGCGGGTCGGTCGCGAGGTGTTCGTGGCCCGGGTCGGTGGCGACGAGTTCGCGGCCGTGCTGGTCGGCGAGCACAGCACGGACTGGTTGCGCGAGACCGGCCGGGAGCTCCGCGCGGAGTTCGGCGCGGCGACGGGGTCGGCGCTGCGTACGAGCCTCACGGTCGGCATCGCCCACGCCACGACGCGCGACCCCGGGACGCTCCAGCGGCACGCGGACCGCGCGATGGCGGAGGCCCGGCGCACCCACGCGGGCGTCGCCTACTTCGACGACCTGCTCCGTGAGCGCGAGGCCGACCGGGCCGCCATCACGGCCGAGCTCGAGACCGCCGTGGCCCACGGGCGGATCATCGCCCACTTCCAGCCGGTCGCCGACCCCGCGACACTCGAGGTCGTCGGCCTCGAGGTGCTCGCCCGATGGCAGGACGGCGACACGCTGCGGGCACCGGCGTCCTGGCTGCCGCTCGCCGAGGAGACCGGCCTGATCGTCGAGGTCGGCAAGCAGATGTTCGCTGCGGCCCGGGTCGGCATGGAGCGGTTCGGCCTGCCGGTCGCGGTGAACGTCGCTGCCCGCCAGCTCGACGAGCCCGACGTGCTGCGCCACATCGAGGAGTCCTGGGGCACCGACGCGTGGGACCGGCTGACCATCGAGGTCACCGAGACCGCGATCGTGCACGACATGCACCACGTCCGCGCGGTCCTGGCGGAGCTCGCCGCCCGGGGTGCCCGGATCGCCCTCGACGACTTCGGCACCGGCTACAACTCGCTCGCACGGCTCGGGCGCCTGCCGCTGCACGTGCTGAAGATCGACAAGTCCCTGATCGACGACTGTGCGACCGACGGCGGTCTGGCCGTGCTGCGCGCCGTCGTCGCGCTCGCCGAGGTCCATGGGCTCGAGGTCGTCGCGGAAGGCGTCGAGCAGCGCTCCCAGCTCACCGCGCTGGCCCGACTCGGGGTCGACCTGGTGCAGGGCAACCTCATCGGGCGTCCGCAGGCCGAACCCCGCGCACGGGCCTCGGCTGCGCCGACCCAGCGGGCCGCCCGGATCCCCCGGGCCGCGCTCGCCTGAGGTCCCGGCGCGTCAGAGCGTGGGCTTGAGGGCCAGCAGGCGCCCCAGCACGCCGTTCACGAAGGTCGGCGAGTCGTCGGTCGAGAGCGCGCGGACCAGCTCCACCGCCTCGTCGACGGCGACGGCGTCCGGCACGTCGTCGTTGTGCAGCAGCTCCCACGCACCGATCCGCAACGCAGCGCGGTCCACCGCGGGCATCCGCTCGAGCGCCCAGCCGTGGGAGTACGTGGAGATGAGCTCGTCGATCTCCGCGAGGTGCGCGATGACGCCCTCCACGAGCTCCACGGCGTACTGCGGCAGGGCGGCCTCGGTACCCGGCTGGGCGATCCGGTCGGCGAGCACGGTCAGCGGGTCCGATCCCCGCTGATCAGCCTCGAAGAGCACGTCCAGCGCGCGCTTGCGGGCCTTGCTCCGTGCGGCCACCTCAGTCGTTCACGCGGCTGAGGTACGACCCGTCGCGCGTGTCCACCTTGACCTTGGTGCCGGTCTCGAGGAACAGCGGGACCTGGATCTCGGCGCCGGTCTCGAGGGTCGCCGGCTTGGTGCCGCCGGTGGAACGGTCGCCCTGCAGACCCGGCTCGGTGTAGGTGATCTCGAGGACGACCGAGGCCGGGAGCTCGACGTACAGCGGGACGCCGTCGTGCGTGGCGACGATCGCGTTCTGGTTCTCCAGCATGAACTTCGCGGAGTCGCCGACGACCTCCTCGCCGACCATCAGCTGGTCGTACGTCGAGGTGTCCATGAACACGAAGTCCGTGCCGTCCTTGTACAGGTACTGCATGTCGCGCTTGTCGACGTTCGCGGTCTCGACCTTGACGCCGGCGTTGAACGTCCGGTCCACGACCTTGCCGGAGAGCACGTTCTTGAGCTTGGTGCGCACGAACGCGCCGCCCTTGCCGGGCTTGACGTGCTGGAACTCCACGACGGCCCACAGCTGGCCGTCGATGTTGAGCACGATGCCGTTCTTCAGGTCGTTGGTGGTCGCCACAGCGGGTCTTCCTGTCGTCGGGGTCGCACGGCGCGCGCGAAGCGGCGACCAGTGTACCGGTACGAGGCGCGCGGACCGTTCCCGGGCGCTAGGAGCGCCCCTGCGCCTGCGCGAGCAACCGCGCGGCCACCGGGCGCACCGCCTGCTCCTCGTGCCACAGCGCGGCCGCGAGGCGCTGTGAGACGGCCTGCTGGCTGACGCCCAGCCGTGCCGCTACGTCCTCCTGGGTGGCGGCCCGGCCGGCCGCCCGGCCCGCGTCGATCGCGGCCCAACCGCCCTCGGTCCGCTTCGCCAGCACGGCCGCCATCAGGGTGAGGACCGCCTCGGCGTCGGCCGCGTGCTCGCGATCCGCACCGAGCACGACCAGCGGTACGGGGCGCTGGCGGCTGCCGGCCCGCTCCAAAGCCCGGTTCGCGAGGTCGAACGCCTGGCCCGACCCGCCCACCGCGCGCCGGGGCAGCGGCTCGTCCACCGCGCCCGTGCCGATGCCGACCGTCCATCCGCCGTGCCGGAGCACGTCGAGCGCGACGTCCACCGCGACGGCCGGGTCCTCGAGCACCCCGCGCACCAGGTCCGTGGTGACCCGGTCGAAGTGGGTCGTGGCGCCGTCGTGCCCGCGCAGCATGGACAGCAGGTCGGCCGTGCCGTTGCCGCTGCGTCGGCTCCCCCGGCGCTGGATCGCCATGACGAGCATGCGCACGAGGCTAGTCGCGGCCCCGACACGGCCACAAGGTTCCGGGCTTGTCGGCCTCAGATCTCCCTGCTCACCTCGGCGTACGCGGCCGCGAGCAGCGCAGGATCCGGCCCCTCGAGTCGGGTCGGCCGCGCGAGACCCTCCAGCACCACGAAGCGCAGCAGGTCGCCCCGGGTCTTCTTGTCCCGGCGCATCGCCGTGAGCAGCTGCTCCCAGCGGTCGCCCCGGTAGGAGGTCGGCAGTCCCAGCGCCTCGAGCACGGCGCGGTGGCGCGCAACCACGTCCTCGTCGAGCCGGCCGGCGAGTCGGGCGAGCTCGGCGACGTAGACCATGCCGACGGAGACGGCCGCACCGTGCCGCCAGCGGAACCGTTCGACCTGCTCGATCGCGTGCCCGAACGTGTGTCCGTAGTTGAGCATCTCGCGGGGCCCGGCCTCACGGAGGTCGGCCGAGACGACCTCGGCCTTGACCCGCACCGCACGCTCGACCAGCTCGCGCAGCACGGGCCGGGTCTGCTCGTCGAGGTGCTCTGCGCGCAGACCCGCAGCGTGCTCCTCGACCAGCTCGACGATGCGCGGGTCGGCGATGAAGCCCGCCTTGACCACCTCGGCGAGCCCGGCGACCCGGTCGTGCACGGGAAGGCTCTCGAGCGTCGCGAGGTCGCACAGCACGCCGACCGGCGGGTGGAACGCGCCCACGAGGTTCTTCCCCTCGGCGGTGTTGATCCCGGTCTTGCCGCCGACGGCGGCGTCGACCATCGCGAGCAGGGTGGTCGGGACCTGGACCACGGCGACCCCGCGCAACCACGTCGCGGCGACGAACCCCGCGAGGTCCGTGGTGGCACCGCCGCCGAGCCCGACCACGACGTCGGACCGGGTGAAGCCGGACTGGCCCAGCACGCCCCAGCAGAACGCGGCGACCTGGGCCGTCTTCGCGTCCTCGGCCTCGGGGACCTCCGCGAGGACGACCTCGTAGCCGTGCGCCTGCAGGTCGTCGCGGACCGCCTCGGCCGAGGTCGCCAGCGCGCCCGGGTGGACGATCAGCACCCGCCGGCACTGCTCGCCGAGCAGGCCCGCGAGCTCGCCGAGCAGGTGGTCGCCGACGACGACCTCGTACGGTCGCTCGCCTCCCACCGGGATCCGGGTCGGCGTGGTCACGGCGTGCTCCCTTCGTCCGCCAGACGGTCGAGCACCATCTGCGCGACCTCCGTCACGGTCCGCTCGTCGGTGTCGACGCGATGGTCGGCCACGGCCTCGTACAGCGGTCGCCGCGCGTCCATGTGGGTCTGCCACTGCGCCCGCGGGTTCCCCAGGCCCACCGGTCGCGGTGCGTTGAAGCCGAGACGCGGGACGGCGTGGGCGAGGGACACGTCGCAGAAGACCACCACCCCACCCGACGCGCGATACGCGTCGAGCGCGTCCCGGGTGGCCGGGTCGACCACCGCTCCCCCACCGAGCGCGACGACGCCGCCCTGCTCCAGCGCCCGGACGACCGCGTCGCGCTCGAACGCGCGGAAGACCTCCTCGCCGCGATCCCAGAAGAGCTCCGCCACGGTGGTGCCGGCGATCTCCTCGACAAGGGCGTCGGTGTCCACCAGGGCCAGGCCGAGCCGGTCGGCGACCTCGGCCGCGGTGGCCGTCACCTCCGCTCCCGGCGGGCCGACGAGCACCACGCGGGGCGCGACCGCGGTCACCGGGGCTTCACCGCTGGAGGGGCGGGATGGCGTCGAGGTACGCGGCGTAGTTGCGCGCGACCTCGTCGACGCTGTCTCCGCCGAACTTCTCGACGACGGCATCCGCGAGCACGAGGGCGACCATCGCCTCGGCGACCACGCCCGCGGCGGGCACGGCGCACACGTCCGACCGCTGGTGGATCGCGGTGGCGGCATCGCCGGTCGCGACGTCGGTCGTGCTGAGGGCGCGCGGCACCGTCGAGATCGGCTTCATGGCAGCCCGGACCCGGACCACCTCGCCGTTCGACATGCCACCCTCGAGCCCGCCGGCGCGGTTGGTGCGCCGCAGGATCCGGCCGGTCTCCGGGTCCCGCTCGATCTCGTCGTGCGCGGCGGAGCCGCGACGCGCCGCGGTCCGGAACCCGTCACCGACCTCGACACCCTTGATCGCCTGGATGCCCATCAGCGCGGCCGCCAGCCGGGCGTCGAGGCGCCGGTCCCAGTGCGTGTAGCTGCCCAGCCCCGTGGGCACGTGGTACGCGAGCACCTCCACGACGCCGCCGAGCGTGTCCCCGGCCTTCTGCGTCTCGTCGATCTCGGCGACCATCGCCGCGGACGTCGCGGCGTGGAAACAGCGGACGGGGTCCTCGTCGAGGGCTGCCACGTCCTCAGGGGTCGGCAGGAGTGCGTCGTCGGGCGTCGCGACCGGCCCGATCGCGACCGTGTGGGACACCAGCCGGATGCCGACGGACTGCTCGAGGAACCGGGCCGCGACCTCGCCCAGGGCGACGCGGGTCGCGGTCTCGCGCGCGGACGCGCGCTCCAGGACGGGCCGGGCGTCGTCGAAGCCGTACTTGCGCATCCCGACCAGGTCCGCGTGGCCCGGGCGGGGGCGCGTCAGCGGTGCGTTGCGGGCCCGTTCGAGCTTCGCCGGGTCGTCCACCGGGTCCGCCGCCATGACGTCGACCCACTTCGGCCACTCGGTGTTGCCGATCTCGACGGCCAGCGGCCCGCCCTGCGTCACGCCGTGCCGCAGACCGGCCAGCACCCGGACCTCGTCCGCCTCGAAGCTCATCCGGGCGCCGCGGCCGTAGCCGAGGCGTCGGCGGGCTAGCGCGCCGCGGATGTCCTCGCTCACCACCTGCACGCCCGCGGGCAGCCCTTCGAGGATGCCCACCAGGGCCGGGCCGTGCGACTCGCCCGAGGTCAACCAGCGCAGCATCGTGCCTCCCGTCTCGCCAGCATCCTTCCACGGGCCCGGACGCACCTCGGCCCGCGTCCGGGCAACGGACGCGGGCCGAGGTGGCGGGTCGTGCTGGTCAGTTCGTGACGGTGATCGGCGCGTCGCCGGCGGCCGGGACGGGCAGCGGAGCCAGCTCGGCCTGCTCGCCCGTGGCGTCGACCGTGCCGTCCGTCGTCACCGTCGCGTCGTCGGTGAGCACGAGGGCCCACAGCGAGACGGTCGTCTCCAGGTCACCCTTGTGCGTCGCCGGCGTCCCGTTGGTCGCTGCGGCCTCCTCGAGGGAGTTCGCCACGATGTTGTTGACAACGAGCAGCCGGCCCTGGTCGGACTGGAGCGCCTTCAGGAACGCGACCGTCTCCTGGTATCCGCCCACCACCGTGATGTCGAACGGGACGGCGTACAGACCCTGCACCGTCGTGGCGGCCGCAGTTCCCGACGCAGCCGTGCCGTCGGCCGCGGTGGTGTCGGTCGCAGCGGTGCCCTCGGTCGTCGCGCCCGCGTCGGTCGTCCCGGCGTCGGTGGTCGTCACGGCGGCCGCGATGACCGGCGGGCCGGTCACCGCCAGCGCCATCGAGCTGTTCAGGGTCCGGACGAACACGTTCGAGCCGACCGCGAGGTCGTTGAAGTAGCGCGTCAGCGCCTCGAGGTCCACCTCGGCCGGCACCTGCGCCTGCAGCGCCGCGAGGTCGGCACGGAACTCGTCGATGTTCTCGTAGTCCTTCTTGAGCGCCGCCAGCTGGATCTCCAGCTGGTCGGCCCGGGAGGCCTCTTGCTCAGCCTGGTCCCGCGCCTCGGACGCCGTGTCGAGCATCGGCGAGATGCCCAGCATCCACGCGGCGGCTGCCAGCACCAGCGACAGCAGGATCGTGCCGATCACCCACGGCATCGCCTTCGCGTTGCGCATCAGTTGTCCCCCTCCTCGGCCGCGGCCTCGGCGGCGGCATCGGCCTCGGGCTCCGGGGCGAACCGGTTGGCGAAGGCGTCCTCGTCGACAACCACCGTCACGGTCACCTGGTAGAAGGCAGTTCCGTCCTTGTCGGCGATCTGCGCCGCCGTGACACGCGGGTCGTCGAAGCCGGTGATCGATCCGGCAGCCGCCACCCAGTCGGCGATCACGGGGATCTGGGTCGCCTCGGCGACGAACGTGATGCCGCCTGCACCCGCCGGCGACAGTGGGTCGGGGTTGACGAGGGACGCGTCGTTCGCCGTCGGCATCTGCGTGCTGATCGAGGTGATCGCCCACCCTTCGGGCTTCACGGCGCGGATCGCCTCGAAGTAGTCGAACCACGACACCTCGGACGCGGTCGCGATCTGGCGACCCTGCTCGGCACGGGCGATCTCGCCCTTGACGAGCGGCACCTCCGCGTACTGCGCCTGCTCGGCCATGAGTCGCTCGACCTCGGCCTGCTGGGCGGCCAGCTCGGACTCCGCCTTGCCGAGGTCCAGGAAGGCGAAGCCGAACCCGGCGAGGATGAGCAGCACGACGCCGATCAGCGACAGGCCCATGAGGACCTTGACCCGGCGCACACCGCGTCGGCTGTAGACGTCCGGCGGAAGCAGGTTCACCTGCGGGTGCGCTGGCGCACCGAGGCCGGTGAGGTCGAGCACAGCGCCCTCGGTGGTGACGTCGGCGACGTTCGATCGCTTGCTCATGCCGCCACCCCCAGAGCCAGGCCGAGCGGCACCGCGAAGGTCGACTCGACGCCCTGCAGCGCCTCCAGCCGCGCCGAGCGGCCGACCTGGACGCCGGCGAGGACGTCGCCGAGCGTGACCGGCAACCGGCTGGCGCTCGAGAGGTACTGGCCCAGGCCGTTGAGGTACGAGCCCCCGCCGGTCAGCACGATCAGCTCGACACCGTTGCCCGGGTTCTGGCTGGCGTAGTACACGAGCGTGTTGCGGACCGCTTCGACCAGCTGCTGGGTCACGTGCGAGACGACCTCGGCTGCTCCCCGGAAGCCCTCCGCGACGGCGAACCCGACCCCGACCTGCCGCTTGATGTTCTCGGCCTCGGGGACGGGGAGCCGGCCCTCGGACGCGATCGCGTCCGTGACGTGCTGGCCGCCCGACGCCAGGGTGCGGACCATCTGCGGGAGACCGTCCCGGGCAATCACGAGGTTGGTGATCCTGGCGCCGATGTCGACGAGCGCCACGGTCCGCACCGTCTGGTGGGTGAGCAGGTGCGCGCGGAGCAGCGCGAACGCGTTGAGGTCGACCAGCCGGGGGTGGAGCCCCGCGCTCTCCACCGCTGCGACGTTCGCCGCGACGGTGTCCCGGGTCGCGGCCACGAGCAGGCCCTGGACCGTCTTGCCGGTCTGCCCCTGGAACGCTGCCGTCGGGTAGAAGTCGAGCAAAGCGTCCTCGACCGCGACCGGCAGGGTGTCCTGCACCTGGAACGGCAGGGACGAGCGCAGCTGCTTCATCGGCATCCACGGCAGGTCGAGGCTGCGCACCAGCACGCGCTGGTTGCCGACGCCGAGGACGACGTCGCGCGAGGAGAACTTCCCGCGCGTCCAGAGCTCACGCAGGGCGGGAACGACGTTCTCGGGCTCGGTCACCTCGCCGTCCTGGACGGCGCCGAGCGGCAGGGGCGCTTCGGCGTACCTCACGACTGTCGGGCCGCCACGGCCCTTCTGAATCTCGACTGCCCGGGCACGCGTCGTGCCGAGGTCGAGTCCGATCACTGTGCTGGCCACGGCCCTACCCTTCATCACCGGGGTGGCAAAGCTGTCAGGTACCTCTATCGGGCGAACGCCGGTACCCCTTGAGCGTGAGCGGTTGGGCCGACCGGGTGAGAATTCATCCCGCGACAGTCACGCGAGCAGCTGGAGGTACGCGCTCCACAGCTGCTCGCCGACCGCGACGCCGAGGGCTGCACCGATGATCATCCACGGGCCGAACGGG
Organism: Actinotalea endophytica; assembly: GCF_025717005.1. Lineage (GTDB taxonomy): Bacteria > Actinomycetota > Actinomycetes > Actinomycetales > Cellulomonadaceae > Actinotalea. Next base: position 74,534 of record NZ_JAOVZU010000005.1, on the reverse strand, counting down.
ATCTGCGTGCCCCGCCCGCCGCGACCGGTGAGGATCAGCAGGAGCGATGCCAGACCGCCGAGCAGGAAGGCGCCGAAACCCCCGACGACGAGGGCACCCCAGCCGACCCAGGCCATCGCGCCGCCGAGCAGGCCGGCTAGCTTCACGTCTCCGAACCCCATACCCGTTCGACCCAGCACGAGCTCCGAGACGAACATCAGGGCGAAGTAGAACGCGTAGAGCGCCACTCCCCCGATCAGGGCGCGCAGCATGGCCGACCAGTCGTCGACGCTCGCGAGGGCGAGCAGCACCGCCAGCACCGGGTACGACGGCAGCACGAGCGCGTTCGGCAGGCGGTGCACGTCCAGGTCGATCAGGGCGAGGGCGATCCCCACCGCCGTGAGGAACAGGAACGCCGGGATCGCCGCAGGGGCCGCCGCGAAGCGCAGGGCGACGAGCCCGAACAGCACGGCGGTCACGCCCTCCACGAGTGGGTAGCGCACGGCGATCGGCTCGCCGCAGTCCCGGCAGCGGCCGCGCAGCAGCAACCAGCCGAGCACAGGGACGTTGTCCCGCGGCCGGATCGCATGGCCGCACCGCGGACAGGCACTGGGCGGACGGACCACCGACTCGCCTCGCGGCACTCGCCAGATGACGACGTTGAGGAACGAGCCGACGGCAAGGCCGAGAAGCGCCGAGAAGGCGACGAGGAGGGCGGTCACGGGACCCATGGTTGCGTGGACGAGCTGACCTCGCCCGAATACCGCAGGCTCCATTCCGCGTTCACCCAGTGCGGCCAGAACGGCGGTGCCGTGTAGCGCAGGCGCACGTCGTACGTGTACGCCTTGCCGTAGCCGGACACCATCGTGCCCCCGCTGCTCGTCCCGACCGCCCCGCGCCACCGCTGGGCGATCGAGCCCCGCACGTAGAGCGACCCGCGATACGAGCCCTCGCCGTATGCCTGGACCGTGAACGAGTGCTGGAGCGTCTGGATCGACGCCGCGATCTGCAGGCCCGAGGTCGGTTCGTTGCGGCCGTAGGCAGGGTCGGCGATCCGGATCGGCCAGCCGCTCAGGACACCGGCCCCGGCGGGCGAACCCCACACGTAGGTCGTGCTGTGCTTTCCGCCGGTCGACACTGCGCTGACCTTGTACATGTACGGGTTCATGACCTCGACCGAGTTCGTCGCGACGAGGCCGACGAGGTCGGTCCCGTCCGGTCCGCCGGCCAGGACGACGTCTCCGGTCACCACGATCGACTGCGCGGCCGCGAACGTCACCCGTCCGTTCATCACACCCTGAAGCCACAGGTTGCCCTCGCCGGTGTACTTGCGGGGGTCGGTCATCGCCGCCTGCACCGTGTACGACGCGCCGCTGCTCGGGACCAGGCTGCTGCTGTAGGTGCCCAGCGGCAGGATCCCGTCGATGTAGCCGGCGTCCATGAGGTGGCGGGTGACCGCACCGGTTCCGGAGGTGGGTGACGCGTCGACGTAGACGGCCATGTCGCTCGGCACCGGGACCCGGGCACCCGAGGCGCTCGACAGCGACGCCCCCGTCCCGCAGCTCGGCGTCGTACCGCTCGAGTCCGCGACGGCCAGCACGGCGCCGGCGAAGTCGGACTCGGGGCTCCACACGGTCATCGTGCCGTCGGAGTTCAGGATGATCCGGGTCGGTCCGTAGTAGTGGCACCCGGGCGTGGTCGAGAAGGAGGCCGAGTTGTCGGGCAAGTAGAGCAGGGCGTGGTAGGCCGGTGCCTCACCGAAGGTGCGGCTGGTCCCGGTGGCAGTGAAGGTGCTGCCCGAGCGCAGGCAGTTCGCCCACGTGCTGGTGCTCGTCGGGACGACCGACGAGCAGCCGGGGTTCGCCGACTCGAAGCCCTGCAGGAACTGGCCGCCCTTCGACAGGACCGCGTCGTTCGAGAAGACGTCACCGTCCAGGTCGTCGTTCGAGCCGAACTGGATCTCCACGCAGCTGGCGGTGCTGCGCCCGTTCCACCAGTACTTGGCCAACGCTGCACCCGAGCCTCCGCACGTCGTCGACGCGCCGCTGGGGTAGGCGTAGAGGTTGTCCGGGTCCGCGCTCTCGAAGTCGGTGTAGTAGACGTAGTCGGTCGAGCCACCCTTGCCGACCGCGACCTCGATCGTGCGGTAGACATCGTTCACCCGCCCGGTCGAGGTCAGCATGATCGTGCCCGAGGTCCAGGCGCCGCTGGCGTCTGCCGTGTAGTGGAACGCCGGGTCCTCGGGGTCGGTGGCACCGGGTGTGACGGGCGACCAGCCGTAGGGCAGGCCACAGGCGGTCGGGCTGACCATCGCGGAGTTCGTGCAGTCCGCGGTCCGCCCGTAGTTATCGTCCCGGTTCAGCCGGGTGATGAAGTCGTCGACACCGGACTGCGCCGCCGTCATGGCCGCGGTGTAGTCCTGGTCGTACCGTGAGAACCGCGTGCTCTGCACCGCGTAGGTCAGACCGACCAGCAGCAGTGCGGCGATCACGATCGCCGAGCCGATCACCAGCACGAGCGCGACACCGCGATCGTCCGCTTCCCGGCGGCGACGCGCTCGACGCATCCGCAGGATGCTCATGTCCTCACTCCTCACCCTGACGGATGACCGCCTCGGCGTTGGGCAGCAGCATGCGCTGCACGTAGGTGGTCGGCTGGGCCTGCTGGGCCTGCTGGGACTGCACGGTCACGGTGAGCTCGATGGCCAGGACGTTAGCCAGGTCCGTCGCGGACAGACCGGTCGATCCCGTGCTCATCGCGGTGGTGCTCGAGCCGTCGTAGTACGAGAACATCGCCCGACCATCCGTCAGCACGTCCTTCGCGACCAGCGAGTCCACGATGTTGGCGGTGTTCGAGTACTGGTACCCCGTCGGCGACGGAGTCGGCGAGTCGGGGATCTGCACCGTCTGGTGGAGCTCGCCGATGCCGGTCGCGGTGGGCACGATGCGGTATGAGACCTTGCTCGGGCCGACGGTGTTACCGGGGTTGTTGATGTTGGCGTAGAAGGACACGCTGAAGTTGTCCCCCTGGATGAACGCATCCGCCGTGGACCCCGAGGCGCCGAGCTGGGACTGCATGACCGACGTGCGCAGCGTCTTCGCCATGGTCTCGACCGCGACCCGGGCCGAGTCAACCTGGTCCTGGCGCGAGACGTTGGCGGCGTTCGTGCGCAGCAGGCCGATGGTGAGCGTGGCGGTCGCCGAGAGCACGAGGCTCACGATCAGCATCGTGACCAGCAGCTCCGCGAGGCTGAAGCCGTCCTCGCGCCGTTCGCGATCCCTGCTCACCGCAGTCACCACTCCGTCACCTGCGCCGTGTCGAAGAGAATCCTGTAGCTGTAGCCCGTCCTGATCGTCACCGGGTTCACCCCGGTCGAGTAGCAGGCGCCGGTACCCGCCTGGTCCCACGCGGTGAAGTACCAGACCCCCGCGGGCACGCTCCCTTCCCACACGTTGGACGCAGTGGGAGTGAGCACGATCGGGGACGGCGCATCGGTCCCGGTCGTCGAGCAGGTCGTGGGTGGCGCGCTGCTCACCAGGAGCGTGTGGTAGAACCGGCTCAGCGACCGGACCTCGACGTTGCCGAGGGCCGAGGTGAACGCGTAGCTCGCGGTCCCGGCGAAGGGCACGTTGACCAGGCTCCCGGCCGTGCACGGCGTGCCGGCGGCCCCGCCGGGCGCCGACCAGACGTACCAGTCGCCGGCGTACAGCTCGATGGCGCCGCTCGGCCCGGGGCCCACGTCGACGGCCGACGTCGCCGAGCACGTGCCGCCGGTCTGCGCGGGAGCGACCCAGATCTCGTCGGTCGCCGGGGCGTTGGACACGTCGAGGTGGGCGGTCGACCACTCGACGTCCGCGTTCGCGCCCTGGCTCAGTGCGACGCCGGACGGACCCGCGCTGCAGCCGATCTGAGGCGAGTACAGCCAGAAGTCCCAGGTACCGGCGACCACGCGTCCGGCTGACGGCGTGATGGTCTTCGCCAGCGGGTCGTCGCAGGTCAGACCCGACCCGGTCGGGGTCGCCCTGACCTCGTAGGTGCTCAGGCCGGCGACGGTGAACAGGTTGGCGACCTGGAACTCGGCGAACTCGAACGGGACGTCGAGCGTCCCGGTCGAACCCGGAGCCAGGGAGATGGCGGCGGGCAGCACGGTCGGCAGCGTGGTGCCGAAGTAGGCGCCGTAGTCGGACGGCCAGAGGTTGCCGACGGTCGTGTTCACGCCGGTGAGGGTGATCGGCCGGGTCGACGTCCCCGACGCCTCCGACTGGTACAGGGTGACCACGGACCCCGCAGCCTCCGCGTCCGTCACCCCGCCGGTGACGCGGATCACGACGGATCCCGCCCGGTCGAGCGAGATGCGTGTGCTCGCGGCGAGCTCGCCAGGGTTGATCAGCCCGATGGTCCGCTCCGGGTTCTCGGTCCCGGTGATGTCGACGTAGCCGGGGTTCGGGAACGCCGCGGTGTACGTGGTGCCGCCGACCGGCGGGTTGAGCTGGATGACGGCGCACCCGGAGGCGTCGGTCATGCCGGCGCGGGACTCCGTCGTGGAGTAGACCCGCACGGTGCGGCCCGCCGAGGGCTCCCCCGCTGCGTTCGTGACGGCTACGGCCGCGAACGATGCACCCGTTCCGGGGTTGACGTCGCGCTCGGGCGCAAGGACAGCCGAGTTGGAGACGGGCTGGACGCTGCCCATGCCGGGCCACGTGACCGACACCGTGACGATCAGCGAGGGGTGGGTCACCAGGGACCCGCCCTCGCACGCGGACTCGCCGGTGCCGGTGATGTTCCAGGAGGAGGACCTGCTGACGGTGTACTCGGTGCCGTCGACGACCAGGGGGTCGCCCGCGCCCGCACCCTCGAACTGGTGCGGGTTGGTGACCATGCCCTCGTTCGCCAGGTCCACCGGACCGCTCGAGGTGGCCATGAACTGCTCGCGGACGAGCTCGATCTCGCGGGCGGCGAGGTTCGACGCCGCGACGCGGTTGCGGTTGGACACCGACTGCTTCTGCGCGGTGATCACGAGACCGAGCACCGAGCTCGCGATGATCGCCAGGATCACGGTGGCGACGACCACCTCGATGAGGGTGACGCCCGCGTCGTCGCCGGCGAGAAGCCTGCGCCGTGCGTCTCGGACCATCTGCATGCCGGACCTCTCGGTGCGTCGGGTCTACCGCTGAGGGATGGGTGCTCGGGTCGGGTGCTCCCGAGCGGGTCGAGCTGGCGGACGTGTCGCGCGTCGCGCCGGGGACGGGCCGATGGGGCGGGAGGCGCTCGCCTCCCGCCCCACCTCAGTCCGTCAGAGGACCTGCATCACGGGCAGACGCCCTCTTCGAGGCCGCCCGCGGCGGAGTAGCGGTAGCCGACGACGGCCTTGTCACCCTGCGGGTTCTGGACCGACACGCACCAGTTGGTCGGGTTCGTGAAGGTCTGCTTCGCGAGGACGACGTTGTTGGAGACACGACCGAGGTCGACGGCTGCGGTCAGGTCGCCACCGGCCATCTCGTAGTGGGCCGGCGTGGCCGCGGTCTTGGTGACGGCCAGGCCGGTCACCGAGGTGTTGTCGACGAAGTAGGTGGCGACCTCCTTGCCGATGGTCGAGACGTCGGCCTTGGCGGCCGAGTCCTCGGCCTTGTGGCGCTGGTTCAGGAACAGCGGGATCGCAATGGCGGCGAGGATGCCGATGATGATGATCACGACGAGGAGCTCGATGAGCGTGAAGCCCTGGTCCTTGTCCTCGATGGACTTGCGAATACGCGAGATCATTCTGATCCCTTTCGTCTGCGGTGTGAGTGCCGGTTTCCCGACGGGTGAGAACACAGTGGTCATCGGGCACGTGACAGACCGCCTTGAGCGCCCATACGGGTGAAAGAACACAGGATCTCCTCAACCCTGCACGGGGCGAATCCGGACATTTCACGACATCTGCTACCAGCGTCCTCGCACGCCCGACGCGCACGCAGCGGGGCGCGGCCCGCGGGGGGCCGGCGCCCCGCGGGGGCCGCCCCCGCCCCCGCCGGGGGCCCCGGCCCCGGTGCGCGGGGGCCCCGCTGTGACCGACCTCAGCCGATCAGGTCGAAGATCTTGAAGATGGGCATGTAAAGGGCGATGATCATGCCGCCGACGAGCGTCCCGAGCACCGCGATCATCAGCGGCTCGATGAGCGACGTCAGCTGCTCGGTCGTGGCCTCGACCTCCTGGTCGTAGAACTCCGAGATCTTGTGCAGCATCTGGTCCAGCGCACCGGTGTCCTCACCCACGGCGATCATCTGGACGACCATCGGCGGGAAGACCGGATGGTCGGCGAGCGGCCCGGTGAGCGACTGGCCGGACCGGACGGCATCCCGGACCGCCTTCGACGCGTCCTCGATCACGATGTTGCCGCTCGTCTCACCGACGATGTCCAGCGCCTGCAGGATCGGAACGCCGGAGGAGATCATCGTCCCGAAGTTGCGGGTGAACCGGGCGACCGCCACCTTTTTGAACAAATTGCCGAAGATGGGCAGCTTGAGGCGCAGTGGATCAAGCTTCTCGCGCACCGCACGGTCATTCTTGTGCTTGTTCCACCAGAAGCTGAAGGCGACACCCGCCACGAGCATGATCGGCGCGGCGATCTTCATCACGTCGGAGAGGAACACGAGAATCCGGGTCGGCAGCGGCAGCTCGCCGCCGAGGCTCTCGAACATGCCGGCGAACACCGGGACGATGAACAGCAGCATGCCGGCGGTCGCCAGGAGCGCCATGATGAACACGACGACCGGGTAGGTCATCGCCGACTTGATCTTGGCGCGGAGCTTGACCTCCGACTCGTAGTTCTCGGCCACCGAGAGCAGCACCTGGTCGAGGAAGCCACCGACCTCGCCGGCCTTGATCATGTTGATCATCAGCGGCGGGAACACCGCCGGGTGCCGGCCGAGCGCCACGGACAGGGCGACACCGGTCTCGACGTCGCCACGCACCGTCCCGAGTACCTTGGCCAGCGCCTTGTTCTCGGTCTGCTCGGCGAGGATCGAGAGCGAGCGAAGGATGCTCAACCCGGAGTTGATCATCGTGGCGAGCTGGCGGGCCATGACCGCCAGGTCCTTCATGCCGATCCGCTCGCCCATGCCGGGGATCTTCAGCTCGCGCTGCAGGCCGGAGTTGGTCACCTCGGCGACGGACAACGGCGCGGACCCCATCGACCGCAGCCGCGCAGCGACCGCGGCCTGGTCGCGGGCCTCCAGGCGGCCCTTGACGATCTTGCCGTCCTTGTTCCGGACCGTGTACTCGTAGGTCCGGGTCTCGGTCGCGGTCGCGCTCACTGCGGCATCCCTCCGAATCCTGGCATCGGCGGCGCCGCCGCCGGCACCTCCGCCGAACCGACGCCCGCGCCGGTCGGGTCGCTCATCGAGCCGGCACCCTGCGCCATCCGCGACGTGCGGCCGACAAGCCGGTTGAAGTCCTCGATGTGGTGGGCCTTCTCCATGCCCACCTCGTAGGTGATCTTCGACGACTTGACCAGGTCCGCGAGGTGCTGGTCAAGGGTGTGCATGCCCTGGGAGGCACCAGCCTGCATCGCGGAGTAGATCTGGTGGGTCTTGCCCTCGCGGATCAGGTTCCTGATCGCCGGCGTTGCCAACATGACCTCGGTCGCGACCGCGCGGCCCTTGCCGTTCGCCTTCTTGCACAGCGTCTGGCAGACCACGCCCTGCAGGGCGCCCGCGAGCTGCGTGCGCACCTGGTCCTGCTGGTGCGACGGGAAGACGTCGATGATCCGGTCGACGGTCTGGGCGGCGTCCTGGGTGTGCAGCGTCGCGAACACCAGGTGACCGGTCTCGGCCGCGGTCAACGCCACCGAGATCGTCTCCAGGTCGCGAAGCTCGCCGACCAGGATGATGTCCGGGTCCTGACGCAGCACGTGCTTGAGCGCGTTCGCGAACGAGTGCGTGTCCGCGCCGACCTCACGCTGGTTGATCAAGGACTTCTTGTGCCGGTGGAGGAACTCGATGGGGTCCTCGACGGTCATGATGTGGTCGTTGCGGCTGCGGTTGGCGAGGTCGATGATCGCCGCGAGCGTCGTCGACTTGCCCGACCCGGTGGGGCCGGTGACCAGGACCAGGCCACGCGGCAGACCGGCGAAGTTCGCGACGATCGGCGGCACGCCGAGGTCCTCGAGCGGCTTGATCTCGTACGGGATCATCCGGAAGGCCGCGCCGACCGAGTCGCGCTGCTTGTACATGTTGACGCGGAACCGCGACACGCCGCGGACCGCGTAGGCCATGTCGAGCTCGAGGTGCTCCTCGAAGCTCTCCCGCTGGCGCTGGCTGAGGATCGAGTAGAGCGTGCGCTGCAGCGAGTCCGGGTACATCACCGGGAAGCCCTCGAGCGGTCGCAGGCCCCCGTCGAGCCGGATCATCGGCTGAGCACCGGAGGTCAGGTGCAGGTCGGAGCCACCGACCTCGATCATCGCCCGCAGCGCGGCGTCGAGGTCGATGTCGCCCTCCTGCGCCACCTGCGCCATGCCGATCCGCGAGCTCGCCCGACGGGCGGGCGCCGCGGGCGCCGCGGGTGCGGCCGCCGGACGGGCGGGCGCGGCAGGCGGCTGCGCGGTCCCGGCCGGCCGAGACGGCACCTCGGCCGACGGAGCCGGCGGTCGACCGCCCAGCACCGAGGGCCGCGCCGGTTGCTGAGGCATCGGGGCCGGGTAGGCCTGGGACGCGGTCGGCATCGGGGGCGGGAAGCCGTGCGGGGCCGCGGGCGGGCTCTGGTACGACGGAGTCGTCCACGGACCCGGGGCGCCGGGCTGGGGAGTCGTGTTCACAGCGGACCTCTCGCTTCTGGTGCGCCTGGCGGGGCGCTCGGACGTTGTATCGACCGTGACGGACGGCGGCTTGAGCCGATCAGGCGACCACGCGGAGCACTTCTTCGATCGAGGTGTCGCCGAGGAAGACCTTCGCCCAGCCGTCGTCGCGCAGCGTGAGCATCCCCTGCGACCGGGCCACCTTGGCCATCTCGGCCGCGGACGCGTGCGCCACGGCGAGACGTTCGATCTCCTCGGTCACCCGCATCACCTCGTGGATCGCGAGCCGGCCCTTGTAGCCGGTGTTCGCGCACGCCGAGCAGCCGACCGGACGGTGCAGCCTCGGCAGCTCCTCCCCCGGGCTCCACGGGAAGTTCGCGGCGACGAGCTCGACCTCGGTCGGCTCGTACTCCTCCTTGCACTTCGTGCACAGTCGACGGGCGAGGCGCTGTGCGACGACGCAGTCGAGGGCGGAACCCACGAGGAACGGCTCGATGCCCATCTCGGTGAGACGCGTGACCGCGCTCGGCGCGTCGTTGGTGTGCAGCGTCGACAGCACGAGGTGGCCCGTGAGAGCCGCTTCGATGGCGATCTGCGCGGTCTCGTGGTCACGAACCTCACCCAGCAGCACCACGTCCGGGTCGGACCGCAGGATCGAGCGCAGCGCGCCGGCGAAGGTCAGGCCGGCCTTCACGTTGACCTGGACCTGGTTGATGCCCGGCAGGCGGTACTCCACCGGGTCCTCGACGGTGATGACGTTGATCTCCGGCCGGGACACCGCGTTGAGCGTGGCGTACAGCGTCGTCGACTTGCCGGACCCCGTCGGGCCGGTGACCAGGATCATGCCGTAGGGCTTGTGGTACGCCTCCGAGTACACCTCGAGGTTCTCCTCGAGGAACGACAGGTCACGCAGGTCCAGGCTCGCGGTCGAGTTGTCCAGGATTCGCATGACGACCTTCTCGCCCCACACCGTGGGCAGGGTCGCGACACGCAGGTCGATCTTGCGTCCCTGGTGCACTACGGACATCCGGCCGTCCTGGGGCTTGCGCCGCTCGGCGATGTCGATGTCCGCCATGATCTTCAGTCGCGAGATGACGCCGGACTGGATGTTCTTCGGCGCGTGCTGCATCTCGTGGAGCACGCCGTCGATCCGGTACCGGACGCGCAGCTCGTTCTCCGCGGGCTCGATGTGGATGTCCGACGCCCGGTCGCTGATCGCCTGCGTGACCAGCAGGTTCACGAACCGCACGATCGGCGCATCGTCCTCGACCGCGTCGCCGACCGAGTCCAGGTCCTCGGCCGAGTCCTCCACCAGGGCCGTCGTCAGGTCGTCGATCTCGTCGTCGGCGCGGCAGTAGCGGTCGATCGCGCTCTCGAGGTCGTCCCGGGTGGCGACCACGGTCTGCACCGGCATGCGCGACAGGGTGCGGGCGTCGTCGACCGCGAGCACGTTCCCGGGGTCCGCCATCGCGAGCACCAGGAAGCCGTCGTGGATCGCGATCGGCAGGGCCGTGTAGCGACGGCACACGGTGGCGGGCAGCATGCCGACCGCGGTGCGGTCCACCGGGAAGTCGGTGAGCTCGATGAACTGCATCCCGACCTGGGCGGCGAGCGCCTGGACCAGCTGCGCCTCGCTCAGCATGCCGATGTCCACCAGCACGCGCCCGAGCGAGTCGCCGCGGATCACCTGCTCGTCCAGCGCCGCCATCAGCTGCGCCTCGGTGAGCAGGCCTTCATCGAGGAGGATGTCGCCAAGCTGCTTCACGGGGATCCTTCCGGGTGGTCGGCCGGCATACGCCTGACCGACCTATCGGCACGGACCCGGCCGTGCTGTAGCCCGATCGGGCCAACAACCGGCCGAGACCGGGCCGTCCCCGTGGAGCCCTGCGAGGGACCCGGCAGGTCAGGGCGCGACAGCGCCCAGCTGGTCCACGTCGTCCGCGTGCGCCGCGAGATAGCCGTCGACGTCGTCCGCGACCACGGCGGCCATCAGCTCGTCGAACGCGCTCTGGTTGAGGCGGACGATGCTCTGCTTGCCGTCCGGGCTCCAGCCGGTCCCGGAGATCGGCACGGTGAGGAAGTGCACGTCACCGCTGCGCAGGTTGCGGACCCGGCCGACCATGTCCTGCATGACGGCCAGGTCCACGCCGTCGTCGACCGCGACCGCCTGGCTCACCGTGTCCAGGAACGCCAGCGTCCGCGCCGGGTTCTCCAGGATCCCCTTCGAGGTCACCTGCGACAGGATCGCGCGCATCCAGGCCTGCTGGCGCTGCACCCGGTCGAAGTCACCACGGGTCAGCGAGTAGCGCTCGCGGACCCAGGTCAGCGCTTCCGAGCCGTCCAGCAGCTGTTCGCCGGCAGGGGCCAGCAGCTCCCCCTTCGTCCCCATGTCGGCGCGCCCGTACAGCGGTTCGGCGAGGTTCAGCGTCACCCCACCGAGCGAGTCGGTGATGGACACGAACGACTCGAAGTCCGTCACTGCGAAGTGGTCGATGCGGACGCCGGTCAGGTCCTCGATGGTCTGGATCAGCAGCGTCGGACCGCCGTAGGAGTACGCCGCGTTGATCTTGGCCGTGCCGTACCCCGGGATCGGCACCCACGAGTCGCGCGGGATCGACATGACGTACGCCGAGGACGCGTCGGCCGGCAGGTGCACGAGCATGATCGTGTCCGTGCGCTGCGCGCCGGCCTCCCAGTCGGACGGGTCGCCCGCGGAGATCCGGCTGTCCGAACCGAGGACGAGGACGTTCATCGGCGCCCGCAGCACGGTCTCCTCGGGGTCGGAACCGTCGCCCGCGGGCACCGGCACCGCGGTCGGCGACTCGGGCCGGTCGGTCAGGCCTGCGAAGGGGTCGGGGATGCGCTCGACGTTCGAGTTCAGCCGCCAGCCGTACCACGCGACCGCACCGCCGCCCACCACCAGGACCGCCGCGATCGACAGTGCGAGGACGGCCACCCACCGCCGACGCCGTCGCGGGTGGGGTGCCTCGCCGGTGACCGTGTCCAGGGGGTGGCCTTCGGCCGCCTCGCCGGCGACCGTGTCCAGGGGGTGGCCTTCGGCCGCCTCGCCGGGCTCCGGCGCACCAGCGGGCTCGGCCGCCTCGCCGGGCTCCGGCGCACCAGCGGGCTCGGGCGCGTCGGCGGGTTCCGGTGCACCCGCGGGCTCGGAGTCTCCCGCGGGTGTCGGTGCCGGGTCGCCCGGTTCGTCCTGATCGTGCACCGGATCAGGGTAGGTGATCGATCTGGGTGGTCCGTGCGTCCGACACAGCGTGGACACCGCGGTCCGGCGAGCGGGGTCCGGCAGGCGCCGCACCGAGCGCCCCGTCCAGCGCGGCAGCCATGGCCTCGACCGGCGCCGCACGGCCCGTCATCAGCCGCACCTGCTCGGTGGCCTGGTGCAGCAGCATGCGCTCACCGGCCACCACGGTCCCGCCGAGCGAGCGCCACGCCGCACCCAGGGCGGTCACCCGAGGGTCGTACGCGCAGTCCAGCAGCACGCCGGACACCGGCTCGCCGCGACGAACCAGCGCCTCCGCCATCGGGTCGGCCGCATGCGGCGGCAGTGTCGACACCACGGTGTCGGCGGCGACCCACCGGCCGACCGCCGCGTCCGGATCGCCGAGCGCCGCGGTACGCGGGCTGACACCCATCCGGTGCGCCGCCCGGATCATGCCCCCGGCCCGGGCGACCGACCGCACCAGGACGTCGGCCTCTGCCTGGCCCAGCTGCGCGAGCGCCGCGAGAGCGGACGCCGCGGTCGCGCCGCCGCCGAGCACGACGGCCCGCCCGACCGTTCGGCCGCCGGGCCGGATCCCGCCTTCCTGCAACGCGGCCACGATGCCGTGCACGTCCGTGTTCGCACCGACGAGCGTCAGACGCGGTCCCGGCTGCACCAGGACCGTGTTGATCGCCCCGACGACGTCCGCGAGCGGCTCCACATGGTCGACGAGGTCGCGCACGCTGACCTTCAGCGGCATGGTCAGGCTCAGGCCCGCCCACGTCCCGTCGAGCCCGTCGAGGAAGCCCGGCAGTTGCTCCACGGTCGTGTCGATCGCGTCGTAGCGCCACCCGTCGAGGCCGAGAGCCGTGTAGGCCGCCCGGTGCAGCACCGGCGACAGCGAGTGGGCGATCGGGTGCCCGAGCACCGCCGCCCGGTGCACCGCGCTCACCCGTCGCTGCCGGAGTTCTCCGCCTCCCATTGGCGGAGCTTGTCGACGTTCTGCTGATGCTCGGCGTAGGTCTCGGCGAAGAGCGTCTCGCCGGTCTCCGGGTTGACCGTCACCCAGAAGAGCCACGGACCGTCCGCCGGGTTCAGGGCGGCATCGATCGCGTCCTCCCCCGGCGACGCGATGGGCGTCGGTGGGAGACCTGTGTGCAGGTAGAGGTTGTAGGGAGTGTCCGTGACGTGGATGTCGTCGTAGGTCAGCTCGGTACCCGACTTGCCCAGCCCGTAGGCGACCGACGCGTCGATGTCGAGCTTCATGTCGATCTCGAGCCGGTTGTCGATCGCCCGGGCGATCTTGCGCGCGTCCTCGGCCGACTTCGCCTCACGCACCACGAGGGACGCGATGGTCAGCACCCGCTCGCGGTCCTCCGCGGCGACACCCTTCTCGTCGAGCACGGAGACCGTCTTCGCGACCATCGTCGCGATCATCTCGGTCGCGGTCGTGCCCGGTTCGAAGGTGTACGTAGCCGGGAAGAGCCAACCCTCGTAGCTGCCCCCGGCCTCCGCCGGCAGGCCCGTGGCCTCGGTGTCCTCCATCGCCGCCTGGACGTCCTCCACCGGGATCGTCGCGACGGCGGAGATCCGGTCGACGACCTGATCTGCCCGGAAGCCCTCGGGAACCGTCACCCGCACCTGGACACGCTTCTCCGGGTCGAGCAGCTGGGTGACGGCGTCCGCGGCCGGGATCTCCAGGGTGAGCCGATAGGTCCCCGGCTGGATGCCCGCGGCGTCCGGGTTCGCCGTGAACGCCGCCGAGAACGCCTGGACGGACTGCACGACCCCGTTGTCCACCAGGATCTGCCCCATCTGCGCACCGGTCGCCCCTGCGGGGATCGTCACGTCGACCGAGTCGTGGCCCGGTCCGGGATAGTCCGCCGCGGCGGGCTCCGGCTTGGTGAAGGAGCTGATCTGCGGGAGGAGGTAGGTCGCCACGGCGTAGCCGACGCCACCGACCAGGACCATCGCGATGACCACGGCGAAGACACTGCGGCGGCGGCGGGCCCGGCGCCGCCGATCGCGTTCCTTCCGGCCGTCACGGCGCGACCCACGGCGACCGGGGTCGGGCTCACCCGACCGCACGATGTCGTCGAGGAAGACGTCGTTCACCAGGAGACCTCCCGTTGTTCCACGCCCCCGCCGTCCGATTCACACGGCTCGCCCGCCCGGCGACCCGTCGAGCGTTCGAAGTCCAGAGCGCTCTGCAGGATCACCACGGCAGCCGCCTGGTCGACGACCGCGCGCTGCCGCCGCCCGGGGCGTCCGGAGGCGTGCATCGCACGGTGCGCCGAGACAGTGCTCATCCGCTCGTCGATGAGCCGGACGGGCACCGGTGCCAGGGCACGAGCCAAGAGGACACCATACGTGCGCGCGGCCTCCGATGCCGAACCCTCGCGACCGGACAGGTGCCTCGGCAGCCCGACGTACACCACAACCGCGTCTCGCTCTTGCACGATCTCCACGAGCCGTGAGACACCGCCTTCGACCGTGTCGCCACGGGGCACCGTCTCGACCGGCGTCGCGAGAAGGCCGTCGGGGTCGCTCGCGGCGACCCCGACCCGCACGGAGCCGACGTCGACGGCGAGCCGCACCCCGCGCTCGACCACGGGTCAGGTGCCCTGGACCTGGGCCCGGAGCGCGTCCATCGCGGCCGGCAGCCGGGACGCGTCCGTGCCGCCGCCCTGCGCGACGTCGGGCTTGCCCCCGCCTCCTCCGCCGAGCACCGCCGCGGCCGCCTTCGCCAGCGCACCTGCCGCCAGACCGGCGTCGCGAGCCGCGGCATTCGTCGCGACCACGACCACCGGGCGCCCGCCCGCGACCCCGCCCGCGGCCACCACCGCAGCGCTCTCCCCCATCCGGCCCCGGACCTCGAGCGCCAGGGTTCGCAGGTCGTCAGCGGACGACACGTCACCGACGGCCGCCGTGACGAGCCGGACCCCACCCACCTGCTGGGCGGACTCCGCCAGGGCCCCCGCGCCGGCGAGCAGGCGCTCGGTCCGGATCGCGGCGAGCTCCTTCTCGGCCTCGCGCAGACGGGCCGCCAAGCCCGCGACCCGCTCGGGCAGGTCCTCCGGGCGCGTCTTGAGGGTGTCGCTCAGGGTCGCGACCAGCGCACGTTCCTTCGCCAGGTGGTGGAAGGCCTCGAGCCCGACCAGCGCCTCGACCCGTCGCGAGCCCGACCCGACCGACGACTCGCCGGTCAGGGTCACGAGCCCGATCTGGCTCGAGTGGTCCACGTGCGTGCCGCCGCACAGCTCACGCGACCACGGCCCACCGATCTCCACGACGCGGACCTGCTCGTCGTACGTCTCGCCGAACAGCGCGATCGCGCCCCACTCCTTCGCCTCGGGCAGCGACATGTACTGCCACTGGACACCGAGGTCCTCGCGGATCGCACGGTTGGCGACGTCCTCGATCTCGCTGCGCGCCGCGGCGGAGAGGGCCTGGTTCCAGGAGAAGTCCAGGCGCAGGTACCCGGGCTTGTTGTACGACCCGGACTGCAGCGCGTTCGGGCCGAGCACCTCACGCAGCGCGGCGTGCACGACGTGCGTCCCGGAGTGCGCCTGCCGCGCGCCGAGCCGCCACTCGGGGTCGACCTGCGCGAGCACCTCCTGACCGTGCCGGACCTCGCCCTCGACGACCCGCACCGTGTGCACGATCAGGCCCTTCACGGGGCGCTGCACGTCGAGGACGTCCAGGCGCAGGCCGTCGCCGGTGATCACACCCGAGTCGGACTCCTGGCCGCCGGACTCCGCGTAGAACGGCGTCAGCTCGAGCACCACGTCGACCGTCTCACCCGCAGCAGCCGTGGCGATCAGACCGCCGTCGCGCAGCAGCGCCCGCACCGTGGTCGCGGTGGTGAGCTCGGTGTAGCCGGTGAACGGGGTGGCGCCCGCCTCCCGCAGCTCGCGGAAGACGGTGAGGTCCGCGTGGCCGCCCTTCTTCGACTTCGCGTCGGCGCGGGCGCGCTCGCGCTGCTCGCGCATCAGGTCACGGAAACCCTGCTCGTCGACCTTCAGCCCCTGCTCGGCCGCCATCTCGAGGGTCAGGTCGATCGGGAAGCCGTACGTGTCGTGCAGGGCGAACGCCTGCTCGCCGCCGAGCATCGTGTCGCCGGCCTTCTTGGCGGCCTTCACGGCCGTGTCGAGGATCGTCGTGCCCGCCACGAGGGTCCGGCGGAACGCCTCCTCCTCCGCGTACGCGGCACGGCTGATCCGGTCGAAGCCGCTGACCAGCTCGGGGTAGGACTGGCCCATCGCGTCGCGGGACACCGGCAGCAGGTGCGGCAGCGAGGGCTCGTCCACACCGAGCAGGCGCATCGCGCGCACCGAGCGCCGCAGCAGCCGGCGCAGCACGTACCCACGGCCCTCGTTGGACGGCGTGATGCCGTCCCCGATCAGCATCAGCGTGCTGCGCACGTGGTCGGCCACGACCCGGAACCGCACGTCGTCGTCGTGGTCGGCCCCGTACCGCTTCCCGGAGATCTCCTCGGCGGCCTTGATGACCGGGAACACCTCGTCGATCTCGTAGAGGTTGTCCACGCCCTGGAGCAGGTAGGCGGTGCGCTCCAGACCCATGCCCGTGTCGATGTTCTTGGACTTCAGGTCGCCGGTGATCCGGAACTGGTCCTTGGCCTTGACGTCGTCGATCGCGTACTGCATGAAGACCAGGTTCCAGATCTCCAGGAACCGGTCCTCGTCCACGATGGGCCCGCCCTCAGGGCCGTAGGCCGCACCGCGGTCGATGTAGATCTCCGAGCACGGGCCCGCGGGGCCCGGCTGGCCGGTGTGCCAGTAGTTGTCCTTCTTGTCGCGGCGCTGGATGCGGTGCTCGGGGATGCCCGCGACCTTGCGCCACAGCGCTGCGGCCTCGTCGTCCTCCTCGTAGACCGTCACCCAGACCTTGTCCGGGTCGAACCCGTAGCACCCGTCGTCCTGCGAACCCGTGACGAGCTCCCAGGCGTACTCGATCGCGCCTTCCTTGAAGTAGTCGCCGAACGAGAAGTTGCCGTTCATCTGGAAGAACGTGCCGTGCCGGGTGGTCTTGCCGACCTCGTCGATGTCCGGCGTGCGGACGCACTTCTGCACGCTCGTCGCGCGCGGCCACGGCGGGGTCTCCCGACCGAGCATGTACGGGATGAACGGGACCATGCCGGCGATCGTGAAGAGCGTCGACGGGTCGGGCGAGACGAGCGAGGCGGACGGGACCACGGTGTGTCCGCGCTGCTCGAAGAACGCCAGCCAGCGACGTCGGATCTCGGAGGTGAGCATGGTGTCCTCGTTGTCGGTGCGTGGGTGGCTCGTCGCCTCCCACCTGGGTCGGGGGTCGCGATCGCCGGTCGGGGCCCGGCCCGACCCGGCGGTCAGAAGTCGTACAACGGCTCGTCCGGGTCGACGCGGCCTGCGGGCCGCGCGCGCTCGGCCGCGGGATCCGTGGGCGCCGACGGCTGCGCGGCCGGCTTGCCCGTCCGGTGGAACACGGCGGACGGGTCGCCGCCCTCAGGAGTCACGAGGAGCTGGGCGGTGAGGTCGCGCTCGCGGGTCCGGAACGCCTGGACGAAGGTGTCCAGCGCGCTACGACCCGCCGCGACGGCCGACTCCCCTGCCTGCTCGACCTGCTCGGCGACACCCTCGGGCGTGTACTTGCGCCACGCGGTGCGCAGGCGCTGCGCGACCGCCACGGTGGCCGCCGCGCCGACGCCCATCCAGAAGAGCCGACGCATCAGCGGCGCACCTTCGCCGCCAGGTCCGACATCGCCCGGCGCACGCCGTAGCTGAACGCCGCGACCTTGATCAGCGGACCACCGACCGTCGCCGAGACGAGCGCCGTCAGCGCCGACACGTTCTGCGTGATCTCGGCCGCCGACGTGGTCATCTGGTCGACCTTGGCCAGCTGGACGTTGGTGGTCGCGATGGTCGTCGCCGCCTCGTCGATCACGGGCAGGGTGTGCTCGGTCATCTCCTTGACGGCGATCCGGGCCTCGTCGAACACCTGCGACAGGCGGATCAGCGGCAACGCGAGGAATCCCACCAGGAGCAGGAAGACGAGTGCGCCGATCAGACCGGCGACGTCACCGAGAGACACCGACATCGGAGGATCCTTCCTGGACGGGGACGACCCCCCGACCCTACTCGGGAGCGGCTCGCGCCGAGAACGCGACAGACGGGGGGAACGACGACGCCCCGCCTCCGGCACGCGGAGGCGGGGCGTCGGTTCGCGGACTCAGCGCGAGTAGTACTCGACGACCAGCTGCACGTCGCAGGTCACCGGCACCTCGGCGCGCTTCGGGCGCCGGGTCAGGACCGCGGAGAGCTTCTCGAGCTGGACGTCCAGGTAGCCGGGCACGGCGGGCAGCACGTCGCGGTGCGCGCCGGCGGCGGCGATCTGGAACGGGACGGTGGTCTGGCTGCGCGGCTTGACCTGGATGGTCTGGCCGATCTTCACCTGGGCCGACGGGCGGTCGACGATCTTGCCGTCCACCAGGATGTGGCGGTGCACCACGGCCTGGCGCGCCTGGAGGATCGTCCGGGCGAAGCCGGCGCGCAGCACGAGCGCGTCGAGACGGGTCTCGAGGTTCTCGACCAGCGCCTCACCGGTCAGACCGGAGTGCTTCTTGGCCTCCTCGAACGCACGGGCCAGCTGCTTCTCGCGCAGGCCGTACTGGGCGCGGAGCCGCTGCTTCTCACGCAGCCGGACCGCGTAGTCCGACTCGGTGCGGCGACGGGCGCGGCCGTGCTCGCCGGGCGGGTAGGGCCGCTTCTCGAAGTGCTTGACGGCCTTGGGGGTGAGCGCCAGGCCCAGGGCGCGAGAGAGGCGCACCTGACGGCGCGCGCGGGTCACCTTGGTCATGCGGTGTTCGTCCTGTCGTTGTCGTGGCACATCCCGCGACGGGCGGATTCCCGGCGGGAGTGGGACCGACCTTCGTGATGCGGCTGAGGTCCCCAGGGCGTGCCCGTGAGCGGGCAACCTCGCAATCATACCGGAACGCCGGGCGGGCGGTGCACCGGCGCCGGGTCAGCCCTGGTCGAGAACCTCGCGGATCCGGGCGAGCCGCTCGGCGACCTGGCGCTCGTAGCCACGGTCCGAGGGAGCGTAGTACCGCGCACCGCGCAGCTCGTCGGGCAGGTACTGCTGCGCCGCGACCGCGTGCGGCTCGTCGTGCGCGTACCGGTACCCCGCGCCGTGGCCGATCCGCTCGGCGCCGGCGTAGTGGGCGTCCCGCAGGTGCGCCGGGACGGCACCGATCCGGCCGGCCCGGACGTCGGCGATCGCGGCGTCGATCGCCGCGTACGACGCGTTGGACTTCGGCGCCGTCGCGACGTGCACGACCGCCTCGGCGAGCACGATCCGCGCCTCCGGCATGCCGATCAGCTGGACCGCCTGTGCCGCGGCGACGGCCGTCTGCAGCGCCGACGGGTCGGCCATCCCGACCTCCTCGGAGGCAGCGATCACGATCCGACGGGCGATGAACCGCGGGTCCTCTCCCGCGACCACCATCCGGGCGAGGTAGTGCAGCGCGGCGTCCACGTCGGAACCGCGCATCGACTTGATGAACGCGCTCGCGACGTCGTAGTGCTGGTCCCCGGCACGGTCGTAGCGCACCGCAGCCGTGTCCACCGCACGCTCGACGGTCGCCAGGTCGACCGCGGCCGGCCCCGGGTCGCGGTGGCCGTCCAGTGCGGCACCGGCCGCCGCCTCGAGGATCGTCAGGGCCTTGCGCGCATCGCCACCAGCGAGCCGGAGCAGGTGCTCCTCGGCGTCCTCGTCCAGCGTCACGGCACCGGCCAGCCCCCGGTCGTCGTCGACGGCGCGGCGGACCAGCATCCGCACGTCCTCGGTGCCGAGCGGGCGCAGCGTGAGCAGCAAGGACCGCGAGAGCAACGGCGAGACGACCGAGAAGCTCGGGTTCTCGGTGGTCGCCGCGACCAGCGTCACCCACCGGTTCTCCACGCTCGGCAGCAGCGCGTCCTGCTGGGTCGAGGAGAACCGGTGCACCTCGTCGATGAAGAGCACGGTCTCCGGCCCGCCGGTCGCCAGCACCCGACGGGCGTCCTCCACCACCGCACGGACGTCCTTGACCCCGGACGTCACGCCCGACAGCTCGACGAACCGCCGCCCGGCGACGGCCGCCACGAGGTACGCGAGCGTGGTCTTCCCGGTCCCCGGCGGGCCCCAGAGCACGACGGAGGACGGGGCGGCGCGACGGGCCTCCTCGCCAGGTGCGACGAGCCGCCTCAGCGGCGAGCCCGGCGCCAGGAGGTGACCCTGCCCGGCGACCTCGTCCAAGGTTCGCGGACGCATCCGGACGGCCAGCGGCGCTCCGTCACCGGCCGCGGGAAGACCGGCGTCGGTCGTCACCGCCGCATCGAACAGGTCCACGGGCGAAGCCTACGCACCGCCACCCACCCGCCCGCGCACGCACCCGGCCGCGCCCCGGGGACGCGGCGCAGCGCAACGGGCCGGACGCACCGCACCCCAACCGGACACGCAGTGACGTGCGCCACCTCCCCCGGACCTGGAATGCTGGCGACGTGTTCGACCGGCTGGGCGCACAGATCGCGCGTCACCCCAAGACGGTGATCCTCGTCTGGCTCGTCCTGACGCTCGGGTGCTTCGCCGTGACCCTCACCGACGTGACCGGCGAGACGCTCTTCGACCGCCTGCACACCGGTGCCCCGGGCGTCCCGGGCTCGGAGAGCGCGATCGCCAACGAGATCATCGACACCGAGACCACCACGGGCCCCTCGCTGAGCCTCGCGGTGGACGGCGTGGACCCGGCGGACCCGGCGCTCCCGGACGCGATGGCCGCGGCGCGCACCGACCTGGCGGCGATCGACGGCGTCGCCTCGGTGATCGACCCGTACGTGGTCCCGGACGGGCCCGCCAACCCCGCGGTCGCCGGCCTCCTGGCCCAGGACGGGCAGGGCTTCCTGGTCGTCGTCGAGCTCGAGCACGGCCTGGATGCGACCGTCGAGGAGACAGCGCTCGCCGCCGTCGAGGAGCAGCTGGCGGCCATCCCCGGCGAGCTGAGCGACGCCGTCGGCACCACGGTGACCGGGCAGGTCGGCGGCGAGACGCTGATCGTCAAGGAGATCACCGACCAGGTCGAGAAGGACCTGCAGACCGGCGAGCGGATCGCCCTGCCGGTCGCGCTGTTCGTCATGGTGCTCGTCTTCGGCGGTCTGCTGTCCGCGAGCATGCCGCTGATCGGCGCCATCGCCTCGATCGCAGGCGGCCTCGGCAGCGTGCTCGCACTGTCCTACTGGCTCGAGATGGACGCGTCGGTGGTCAACGTGGTGACCATCCTCGGGCTCGGCCTGTCGATCGACTACGGCCTGCTCATCGTGTCGCGGTACCGCGAGGAGCTGCACGCCCTGGTCGACGACGACGGCGGCCGGGCCGTGCGCCGACGTCGCGGGGACGGCGCCGTGCAACGCGCGATGCGCACCACGATGCACACCGCCGGCCGCACCGTGACCTTCTCCGCGCTCACCGTCGCCATCGCGATCAGCGGCCTGCTCGTGTTCAAGCCGTCGATCCTGCGCGCGGTCTCCGCCGCGGGCGTCGCGGTGATCGTGGTCGCGATCCTCTCCGCGACGACCCTGGTCCCGGCGCTGCTGGTGCTCTCCGGTCGCCGCCTGATCAAGCCCGGGCTGATCGGCCGGGTGCCCGGGCTGCGCGGGCTCATCCGCCGCACGGGCGACGTCACCTCGGAGGAAGGCGTCTTCTCCCGCCTCGCCGGCTGGGTGCAGCGCCGCCCCTGGCTCGTCATGATCGGCACGCTCGGCGTCCTCGCCGTGCTCGCCCTCCCGCTCGGGCACCTGCAGCTGCGCAACTCCTCGGTCGAGCTCCTGCCCCGCGGCTCCGACCAGAGCGAGTACCTGCAGACCATCGCGGACCAGTACCCGGCGTCGGAGTCGGCGACGGCGTGGGTCGTCGCCGAGGCGCCGCTCGAGGACGTGACCGACTGGAGCTCGGAGGTCGCCGCCCTCCCCGAGATCGCGTCGGTCGACCCGCCCCAGGCGATCGGCGGCTACGTGGTCCTCCCGGTACGGGTCGACACCGACGACCCGGGCGGTCCGGACGCGGTCGACGCCGTCCGCGCGCTGCGCGCGCTCGATGCTCCGTTCCCGACCTGGGTCACCGGTCAGGCCGCCACGCAGATCGACTTCCTCGACGCGCTGCTCGACCGCGTGTGGTGGGCGGTCGCGATCGTCGTCGTCGCGACGCTCGTGCTGCTGTTCCTGATGACCCGCTCGCTGGTGATCCCGGTCAAGGCGCTGCTCACCAACGTGCTCTCGCTCTCGGCGTCGCTCGGCGTGCTGGTGTGGGCGTTCCAGGACGGGCACCTGCAGGACCTGCTCGGTTTCACCTCGACCGGTGGGATCGAGACGTACGTGCTCGCGATGGTCGTCGCGTTCGCGTTCGGGCTGGCGATGGACTACGAGGTCTTCCTGCTCTCCCGGATCAAGGAGGCGTGGGACAAGGGCGCCGGCAACGACGAGGCCGTCCGCCGAGGCCTGCAGCGGTCCGGCCGGATCATCACCTCGGCGGCGGTGATCATCGTCGTGGTGTTCACGGGCTTCGTGTTCGGCAAGCTGCTGATCATCAAGGAGGTCGGCTTCTCGCTGGCCGTCGCGGTGATCATCGACGCCACCCTCGTGCGCATGCTGCTCGTCCCCGCGACCATGACGGTGCTCGGCCGGGCGAACTGGTGGGCGCCCGCGTGGCTGCTCCGGGCGACCCGCCGGATCGCGATCGAGCACTGACGTGCCCCAGCTGACCGGCGTCGGCGGCCTCGTGCTCTGGCTCGTCCAGATCACGGTCCCGCTGCTGGTGGTGACGTCCGTCGTCCTCGCCCTGCGGCCGCGGCCGCGCCGGACGCCCCGCGAGGCCACCCTCGGCCGGGCCCAGTGGCTGACCGTGGCCGTCGGGCTCGTGGTCGGCTACCTCGTCGCCGCCATGGTGATCCGCCACCGGGAGGGGAGCCCACTGGCGCTGCTCGTCTTCCTCACGCTGTGCGCGACCGTCGCCGCGGGCGGTGCGCTCCTGCGGTGGGCCTGGCGGGTGCACGCCACGGCGGTGCTGGACGAGCAACCCGCCGACGAGCCTCCCCCACCCCGCCCGCACGAGGGCCTGTCCGGCGGCGTGGAGCCGCCGCGGCGCTGGTGACCCCGTGGACCCTCAGTGCACGGACGGCGTGCCGACGGCGGGGGCGACCGCCCGGTAGGAGGTGAACCGCCCCTCGACCTGGAATCCCAGTCGTTCGTAGACCCGCCGTGCGACCGCGTTCGAGGCATACATGCCGAGCGACACCCAGTCGGCGCCGGAGGCGAGACCTGCACGGGTCGCAGCGCCCGTGAGGGCGCGGCCGAGACCGCCGCGGCGACCGTGCGGGCGCACCCCAAGTCCGTGGAGGTGCCACGACAGGTCGGCGCCCGCGGGGTCGCCGGCCCTGGCCCCCGCGCCGATCACGCCGATGAGCAGGTCGCCGTCGCGCACGCCGAACCACGCCGCCTCGCCCGGTGCACCGGGGTCGGCGGACGTGTCCGGGTTCGCCTGGCGCAGGCAGTCGCGGATGGCGTCACCGTCCTCGGCCGCGTCGAGGCGGACCACGTCGGCCTCGCCCGGCGCAGCAGCGGGGCGTTCGGCCGTCGCGAGCCAGTCCCAGGCGGAGACGGGCTCGAGTCCGAGCCGCCGGCGGGTCTGCGCGGGCAGGTCGTCCTCCGGCTCGACGGCGGGGCCCTCATCGTCCGGCGCGCCCTGCACCCCCGCCGGGCCCGCACCGAGCCGGGGAAGGCTCGCCCACCCGGGCGCGGCCGCGTGCACGCGGGCAGCGACCAGGCGTCGAACGAGCACCGGGTCCCCGCGGCCCAGGAGCGACGTACGGCCGTCGACGCCGAGCTCCACCAGCAGCGCCCCGTCGCAGGACGCCACGTCCTGGACGCTCCAGCGCCCTCGGTCGCCGAGCAGGAGACGGTCCGCCCGCCAGGCCTCGGGCAGGCGCTCGAGACCCGACGGTGTCACAGATCCTCGGACGCGGGCTTCTCCGGCTTGGTGTCGACGCCGGTCTCCTTGCGCTGCTCGGCGCTGATCGGCGCCGGTGCTCCGGTCAGCGGGTCGTAGCCGCCGCCCGACTTCGGGAAGGCGATCACGTCCCGGATCGACTCGCTTCCGGTCAGCAGCATGACGATCCGGTCCCAGCCGAACGCGATGCCGCCGTGCGGCGGGGCGCCGTACTGGAACGCGTCGAGCAGGAACCCGAACTTCTCCTGGGCCTCCTCGTGCCCGATGCCCATGACCGAGAAGACGCGCTCCTGCACGTCGCGCCGGTGGATACGGATCGACCCGCCACCGATCTCGTTGCCGTTGCAGACGATGTCGTACGCGTAGGCCAGCGCGCTGCCCGGGTCGGACTCGAACCGGTCGATCCAGTCCGGGTTGGGCGAGGTGAACGCGTGGTGCACGGCGGTCCACTGCCCACCGCCGACGGCGACGTCGTCGTCCTCACCGGTCGGCTTGAAGAGCGGCGCGTCGACCACCCACACGAAGGACCAGGCGGACTCGTCGACCAGACCGACGCGGCGGGCGATCTCCTCGCGGGTCGCCGCGAGCAGCCCGCGGGACTCGCTAGCCTTGCCGGCCGCGAAGAACACGCAGTCCCCCGGCTTCGCGCCGACCGCCGCGACGAGCCCGTCGCGCTCGGCGTCGGACAGGTTCTTCGCGACCGGGCCGCCGAGCTCGCCGTCCTCGCTCACGGTCACGTAGGCGAGGCCACGGGCACCGCGCTGCTTCGCCCACTCCTGCCACGCGTCGAACGTGCGCCGCGGCTGGGAGCCGCCGCCCGGCATCACGATCGCTCCGACGTACGGGGCCTGGAAGACCCGGAAGGGAGTGTTCGCGAAGTACTCGGTCAGCTCGGTCAGCTCGAGGTCGTAGCGCAGGTCGGGCTTGTCGGAGCCGTAGCGCCGCATGGCCTCGGCGTAGGTGATCCGCAGGATCGGCGTCGGGATCTCGTAGCCGATCAGCTTCCACAGCTCGACCAGGATCTCCTCGGAGACGGCGATCACGTCGTCCTGGTCGACGAAGCTCATCTCGACGTCGAGCTGGGTGAACTCCGGCTGCCGGTCGGCGCGGAAGTCCTCGTCGCGGTAGCAACGGGCGATCTGGTAGTACCGCTCGAGCCCGCCGACCATGAGCAGCTGCTTGAACAGCTGGGGCGACTGCGGCAGGGCGTACCACGAGCCGGGTGCCAGCCGTGCGGGCACGACGAAGTCGCGCGCGCCCTCGGGCGTCGAGCGGGTCAGCGTCGGGGTCTCGACCTCGACGAACCGGTGGGCGTCGAGCACCCGCCGAGCCGCCGAGCTCACCTGCGCCCGCAGACGCAGGGCCCGGGCGGTGGCCGGCCGGCGCAGGTCGAGGTATCGATGACGGAGCCGCGCCTCCTCGCCCACCTGCTCGTCCAGAGCGCTCGAGACCTGGAACGGCAGCGGCGCGGCCTCGTTGAGCACGTCGACGCCGGTCGCGACGACCTCGATCTCGCCCGTGGCCAGGTGGTCGTTCTCGTTGCCCTCCGGCCGGCGACCGACAGTTCCGGTCACTCGCAGCACGTACTCGTTGCGCAGGCCGTGGGCCACCGCCTCGTCCCGGATCACGACCTGCGCGATCCCGGAGGCGTCCCGCAGGTCGATGAACGCCACGCCGCCGTGATCGCGCCGCCGGTCCACCCAGCCGGTGAGCGTGACGGTCTGGCCGGTGTGCTCGGCTCGCAGTGAGCCGGCGTCGTGGGTGCGCAGCACGGATCGGGTCCTTCGGTTCGGGAGACGCCCGGTCGGGCGCGTCGATCCTAGTTGGCCTGCGCAACCGGTGCGGACGCGTGCAGCGCCGCTCAGCGGCGCGTCACGGGCTCCCGAGGTTCAGCGAGTCCGCGACCTGGCGGGTCAACGCCTCGAGGTCGAGCGTGATGTCGCGCCCACGGGCACCTGCACCGAGCTGGACCTCGATCGCATAGGAGCCCCAGATGACCCCGGACGACGCCCCGAGCGACGCGGTGTCGGTCGCCGGGACGACGTCACCCCACACGCCACCGTCGAGGTCCGGGAAGGTCCGGTCCGGGGGGTTGTGCCCGTCGCCGTCGATCCGAGCCCGGAGGTCGGTGCCCTCCGCGGACTGGACGGTGTCGACGCGCACCGCCGCGACGGGCGAGACCAGCGTCTCGCCGCGCAGCACGCACCAGCCTCCGCCGACGTCACCGGCCTCGGCCAGCGTGCCGTCGATGCTGTCGACGGCGTGCCCGGTCGCGAGCTCGACCGACGCGACATCGACTCCGCACTGCACCTCGGCGTCGGCGGGCGCCGAAGTGGCGAGGGCGAGGTCACCCGAGGTCGTCGGGCCCGGCTCGGGGCTCCCGTGTGCGGTGCAAGCCGCCAGGGAGACAAGGACCAGCGCCGCCGTCCCGGCCCGGATCGCGCGCCTCATGAGCCCGGCCCCGCCCACGCGGCCGCGATCGGGCCGACCACCGAGTCCTTCATCGCCGCCACGAACCCGGAGCCGTTCAACCAGCTGCGGACCGCCGGGTCGGAGTAGTCCAGCCCGACCGGGTTGCCCTGGGCGTCGGTGATGACGCCCGAGGCCGGCGGCGGCTCGACGGTCACGTGGTAGAGCTCCTGGGCCGAGGCCAGCGAGTCCTCCGTGAAGTACCCGGCCCGCACGGCCGAGTCGAGTGTCTGGTGCAGCAGGTTGCTCCGCGCGTAGTCGTCCCACGCGGCATACGCGGCCTGCGGGTCGTCGTCGCCGGCCAGGCCGTCCTCCACGGCCGAGAACGCTCGGCTCTCCGCCTCGCCGAGCGCGAGCTGCACCCACTCGTTCTTCACCTCCGGGATGAACGGCAACGACGAGGCGAGACTGAGCGCCTCCGCGACGGCGGCCGCACGTTCGGCCTTCAGGTCCGCGTCGCTCTGGTCACCGCTGTAGGCGTTCTGCATCACCCACGCCAAGGCCTCGGACGTGTTGACCACCGACGACGTCGCGTCGTCCACGGACAAGCCCGCCAGCATCGCGCCCGCGGCGGACTCCTGGGTCTCGGCGGCCGTGCTGAACCCGTAGTCCACCGCGACCGTCCCGGCCTGCATCAGGCCGGCCATCACCGGGGTGATCGTCGCCTCGTCCTCACCGAGCGTGCCGAGGACCTTCGCGAGCAGCCCCTGATCCATCCGGACCCCGTACGCGCTGCCGTCCGGGAAGAGGTACCCGCTCCCCGGTCCGGCCAGGCCGCCGGAGAGGTCGTCGCCCTCGAGAGCGACGCGGTAGACGTCGGTGCCGTAGGAGGCCAGCACGTCGGCGATGTGGGGGCGCATGCCGTCCCACATCTGCCATCCGGCGTCCTTCCACGGCCCCCAGCCGCCCGCGCCGTCCCCGGTCGTCTCGCCGATCAGGGCGAGAGTCTGGCCGGCGAGGTCGGCCGAGACGCGCCCGGACTCCTGGTTGTTCCGGTACGTGGTCGTCGCGGCCTCCAGTGCCGCACCCAGCGCGTCGCCGTTGTCCGGCAGACCCGCCCAGGTGCGCTCGGTGATCAGATAGGCCAGCCGGTCCGAGACCACCTGGTCGCTCCCTGCGATCGTCACGGTGACCTGGTCCCCGCCCGCGAAGAACTCCTGCGCCGCCGCGGGGTTGTGCCCCAGCGCCGCCAGCACGCCGACCATCGGGTCACGGAACCTGGCCCCGGTCGCGTCCGCGACGAAGAAGGCGCTTGCGGCGTCGCTCGACCGCGGGCCCCAGACCGCGCCGTTCTCCGCGCCGAACTCCCGTTCGTAGTCGTACACGCCCGTGGCCACGGTGGTGGTGAAGTCCTCGGAGAACGTTCCGGACATCAACAGCACGCCCAGCGCGTTCGCGCGGTCGGCGAACCCGGAGGCGTCGGGGTCGGCGCCGATCTGGTAGGGCACCTCCTCGGTGATCGCCTCGACCCAGCCGTCGGCATACCCGGCAGGCAGGGCGAGGTCGCCGGTGGCCCGGGTCGCCGTGCCCAGCGTGGCCGACATCGCCGTGACCAGCCGCCCGTACCAGGCGTTGGCGGCGTCGATCTCCTCGGCGGTGTGCACGTTGTCGTACTGGGTGCGGTGGTACGACAGCGCCACGGTCAGCTCGGCCAGCTCGTCGGGGCTCAGCTCGCCCGCGAAGCCCGAGGCGAAGTACGGGTCGTCCTGGTTCGCCTCGATCAGCGCGATCAGGTCCTCGTCCGGCACCCCGTCGCAGTCCCGCAGGCGTTCGGCGGCCTCGCGACCGTTCGTCACGGCTGTCTCGGGAGCCACCTGGCTGAGCAGGTCCTCGTCGATCACCGCCGTCCCCACCGGCCACTCGGGCCGTGAGCTCTCCAACGCCTCGGCCATCGCCAGGCGCCGACGCAGACCCGGGATCTGGTCCTGCGTCCAGGTGATCGGCCCCCACAGCCGAGACGGCGAACCGGTCCACACGCGGTACCCGTGCAGGGTGGACGAGAACCAGTCCTTGGCCGTGTGCAGGTCGTCCAGCGCGCACTCCATGCCCCGGACGACCTGCCGCATCCCCACCACATCGATGCTCGACGTCGCCATGTCAGCCCCAGTACGCGCGTGAGTCGGTCGCGGGCACCGTCACGGGCTCGCCGTCCCGGCGCGCGCGAAGATCCGCGACGCAGTCACCGCCGGCGTTCGCCGCCGCCGTGTCGTGCGTCGCGCAGCCGCTCGCGAAGTCGTCGGCGGCGTGGCTGGTGCTCGTCCACGCACCCTGTCGCATCGCCGCCTGCACGTCGTCGAACACCGCGGCGACGTCGTCGGCGCGACGTTCCACACTCGGCAGCGCCCGTGACATCGCCGTCCGGTAGCGGTTCTCCACCTGCTCCGGCTCGTCCTCCGCCAATCCCGTTCTCCCCCCGCATCAGCGCCGTGCGGCGCGCGTCGAAACCCTATCGGGCGTCCGGTCCGTCGATCCGGGCAACCGTCCGCCCCGCACCGTCACGGCGCGACGACCGCTTCGATCTCCGCCACCGGGACCTCCAGGGTCTGCCACCCCGAGGTCAGGGTGTCGGGCACGCCGGCCACGTCCAGGGTGGTGCCGCCCTGCGTGAACCGGACGTCGTAGACCAACCGCATCCGGGCCGTGTAGGCCGGCAGCCCGTCGGCACCGACGGGTTGACCCGCCGACGACCTCTCGTACGCGACCGCGCAGGCCGGGCCGTCCGAGACCGACCACGCACAGGTACGAGGGCCCGAACCGTCCCCGGGGTCGACCTCCAGACTCGCCGGCGTGCCGATCGCGACCACGCCCAGCGCCGCCGACCCGGTGATCTCGCCGCCGTCGGGCCCCGCCGCCCAGAACCACGTGTCCAACCCCACGACGGCACGCCGCACGGGGCTCATCCCGATCGAGAACGCCGGGGTGCGCAAGGCACCGTAGGCCTGCCGCGCCGCCTGGCCGACCGTGATCTCCGGAGGCGTGTACCAGGACCAACCTGTCAGCGTCCCGGTCGGGTCCGGAGTGCACGACTGGTACGTGTAGATCGCGTCCGGCGACGGCTGGGACTCCCACGGCCAGGAGTCCTCGGGCAGCGCCGACGGCACGTTCGCCCAGCACGCACTCGCTCCGATGCAGTACTCGGCGATCCCCGAGAGGTCGCACGTCGGCGCGTCTCCTCCCCCGTCCCCCGGGGTCGTCTCGTCGCCGTCGCCGGGGCAGACGACCTCGTACCGGATGCCGCCCTCGCCGTGCCCGGCGACCGGGACGAGCCGGCACCCCGGCGGAGTCTCCGCCCACGCGAGGCCGGCCGGCCACGCCGCCACCCAGAGGCCCACGGCCACGGCCGCACCGACGAGGCGACGACGACGGCTCAGCATGTGAAGCCCTCCGGCGCCGGCGTGGAGTCGGTCGCCAGCCAGGTGCCGTCGATCCGCTCGAGGACGAGGCCACCCGCCTGCACCGGCTCGATCTCGCCCGTGACCTCACCCTCGGCCGGAACCCACGCGGAGTTGTCCACGCAGGCGAGGACCGTGGCCCGGTCGCCGTCGATCGTCACGGTCTCGTTCGAGAACGTCGGCGCACCGGTGAGGACCAGGTCGTACTCCTCGTAGTAGCGGGCCTGGGAGAGGTTCTCCTCGACGATCGCCCCCTGCGCGACGCCGTCGTAGACCGCCGCGTCGTGGTTGCCCGCGAAGAGCGCGACGGTCGCGGCCCAGTAGGCCCGGTACGCGGCCAGGACCTCCGCCTCGGCGTCCTCGGTCGGGTCGACGGTGGCCGTCTCGGAAGGTGTCTCCACGGGACTCGTGGCCGTGCTCGTCGGCTCCGGCGCGGTGCCCGAGCACCCGGTGACCCCCAGCCCGACCACCAGTCCGACAACCATCGCGACCATCCCTGCGCGCGCAGCTCTCCGCACCGCGCTCCCCCTTCCGATCGTTCCTGCACACGGCCTCATGACGACGCTCCCGTGGGGAGCGGAACCTGCACCAGGTGCATCGCACCTGCGGCGACCAGGACGCCTCGACCGGGCACCGTGGCACCGAGCGCCGACCGCGGTAGGCGCACACCGAGCACGTCACCCTCGTTCGGGGTGCTCGGGGACAGGAAGAGCCCGCACCGCGACCGCTTGAGCGCGGGCACCGGGCCGCGGTACGCGCCGGAGAGGTCGTCGACCGACCCCGCCGCCACCACGAGGCCCGGCCGGTCTCGCACGGCGCCGAGGTGGTTCACGACGGCGTCGGCCAGCGGCCCGTCCGTACCCACGAGCTCGAGGTCGTCGACCAGGAGCAGGGTCGGCCGCGAGTCGGGAGCGAGCCTCGACAGGACCGCGCCGACCGCGTCCTTCGGCGAGTCGAGGTCGAGCACGCCCACGACCCCGCGCTCGCGCTCCAGGTCCTGAAGCGGGCTGCGGCGCGGAGTCACCAGACCGACCGCCCAGCCGCGGTCGAGGGCCGAGCGCGCCATCGTGGCCAGGGTGGTGCTCCGGCCCGAGCGTCGCGGACCGACCACCAGGACGCCTGGACCGTGCTCCTCGGCGTCCAGGCCCATCAGCCGCAGCGCGTCACCACCCACACCCGCCGGGACCGCGGTCCCGCCGAGCGGCGGCCCGCCGAGCCGTCCGGCCTCGGCCAGCGTGATCCTGGCCGGCAGCACGTCGACCCGGAACGGCACCTGGTCCGCGGACGGCGGCAGATCGACCCGCTCCGCCGCCCATCGCTGCTCCGCCAGACGCCCGAGCGACTGCAGCGCGGCGACCTGCGCCGCACCCTGCACGTCGGCGTCGAGCACCCTGACCTGGAGCTCTTCGGCGTCCGGCCCACGGAAGGCACGGCCGTCCGGCACGCGCTCGGGCACCTCGCGCGGCAGGAGGCCGACGGCGCCGTACTCCGAGCGATCGTTCATCCGCAGCATCACGCGGTCCTCGGTGAGGGTCGACACGCGGCCGGCGAGCAGCGAGCGGTCGCCACTGACCACGACCTTCACGCCCGCCCCCGGCCCTTCCTGGAGGATCTGGGTCCAGGTCTCGACCAGAGCGCCGCCGTCGTACTCCTCGAAGGCCTGGAGGAACCCCTCCCACCGGTCGAGCAGCACGAGCAGGTACGGGAGCCGGTCGCCCTCGGTCGCCCGCGCCCGCTGCTCGGTGACGTCGGCGCAGGCCAGCTCCGCGAGGAGCTGCTGGCGGCGGGAGATCTCCGCCCGCAGGCGTCGGCTCAGTCGCGCGAGCCGGTCGGGCTGGTCCCGCGGCACCACGGCACCGGTGTGCGGCAGGCCGACCAGCGGCAGCAGGGCGTTGTTGCCGCAGTCGACCCCGTACAGGTGCACGTCCCGCGGCGAGGTCCGCTCCGCGACGGCCGCTGCCAGCGCCCGCAGGACGGTCGACCGGCCGGACCGCGCGCTGCCCACCACGGCGAGCGACCCGCAGGTCTCCAGGTCGAGCACCGCGAGGTCGCGGGCCTGCTGCGCAGGCAGGTCGACCAGGCCGTACGGCAGGAGGAGCGGCCCGTCGACCGCGGGCAGCTCGACCACCACGTCCGGCAACGCGGGCAGCCACGGCGGGGGCGGCGCCGTCACACCGACGTCCAGGCAGGCAGCCTCGACCGCCCGGACCAACGACGCGAGATCGGTGGGCACATCGACGTCCTTCTCGTCGACGGCACCCACGACCACGGCCGGTCGCCCGAGCGATCGCCACGTCAGCGGCAGCACCCGGACCGCGTCTCCGGGGTCCGCGCCGGGCGGGCGACCGCCGACCCGGGACGCCTGGAACGGGACCAGGTTCTGGTGCCCCAGGCGGGCATAGGCGCGACCCGGCAGACCCTGCGGGATCTCGGCCGCGTCGGGGACCTCGATCACGTCCTGCGAGTCCTGCTTGTCGGTCACCCGCAGTGCGATCCGGAGGTTCGTGTTCGAGCGGATCTCCGCGCTCACCACGCCGGCGGGTCGCTGTGTCGCCAGCAGGAGGTGCACCCCGAGCGAGCGGCCCCGACGTGCGACGTCCACGAGACCCGTGACGAAGTCGGGCAGCTCGGAGACCAGCGCCGCGAACTCGTCGATCACGATCAGCAGGCGGGGCATCGGCGCGTCCGCCGCCCCGCGCATCGCGACGTAGTCCTCGATGTCCTTGGCGCCCAGCCGCGCGAGCTGGTGCTCCCTTCGGCGCAGCTCCGCACGCAACGACTCGAGCGCCCGGGACGTCAGGTGGGCGTCGAGGTCGGTGACCATCCCGACGGTGTGCGGCAGACGATCACAGTCCTTGAACGCGGCGCCGCCCTTGTAGTCGATGAGGACGAAGGTCATCTCGTCCGGGCGGTTCGCGACCGCGAGCGAGGCGATCAACGTCTGCAGGAGCTCGGACTTGCCCGAGCCCGTCGTCCCGGCGACGAGGCCGTGCGGTCCGTCGCCGCGCAGGTCGACCTCGAACGGCCCTTCGCCGGTCTCCCCGATGACTGCCCTGGTGGTGCGTCCGCCGCCCGCCCATCGGGCGACCACGGCCGCCCCGGAGGGGGGGTCCATCCGTAGCACCTCGAGCAGGCGGGACGCGGTCGGCAGGGTCTGCCCGAGGTCCTCGGTCGAGATGTCGCGCAGGGGCGCGAGCGCCCGCCCGAGCCGCTCGAACCAGGCGGGGTCGGGCAGGTCGGGCCGGATCCCGTCGACCGGATCGCGACCGGCGACGGTGACCGACGCCGTGCTGCCGAGCGTCACGACGGCCCGGCACTCCTCCGGGAGCTGACGCTCGTCCTCGTCAAGGCAGACGAACAGCACGCCCACACCGGGGCCGTCCCGGAGCAGGGTCACCAGGCCCTGGAGAAGGCGGATCCGCCGCGCGCCGTCGAGCACGACCACGACGGGCGCGGGAGCCACAGCCGTCCTGCCTTCGCGCTCCGCGGCTCGTCGCCGTTCGACCAGGTCCAGGAGCTCGGCGACCCGGCGCTGCGTCGTCTCGTCGTCCGTCCCCACCGACGCGAGGGCCCCGGTCTCGCGTCGCACGTGCGGCAGCCACCGCAGCCAGTGCCACCCCTGCCCGGCACCGTCGCCGAGCAGCACCACCGACACATCGGCCGGGGAGTGCTCCGCCGCCACCTGCGCGACGACCCACCCGGCCAGCCTGGTGCGCTCCTCGGCGGGCCCGGCGATGCCGGTGACGCCGACGTCGGCCAGCGGCACCGCCACCGGGACGTCGGGTGCGGTCCAGCGGAGGTCGCGCTCGTGGTCGAGGCGTGCCGGGTCGATCAGGCGGACCTCGCTCGGCAGGTCGGCCGTGCCGATCCGGCCGAGCAGCCAGTCCGGGTCGGTGCGGCGCCGCTCCCAGAGCCGGACCCGCGGACCGGTCGCTGCGAGCAGCACCGTCGCGGGGTCGGGGAGGTCGTGGCGCCGGGCGCTGCTCTCCTCCCCGAGCGCGGCGTACGCGGCCGCGGTGACCCGCGCGCTGCGCTCGGCCCAGGACCTCACCGCATCGACGTGCTGCCCGCGTCGGCTGCGTCGGTTCCCGGCCCAGTTCGCCACCGCCATCACGGGCGACAGGAGCATCAGGAGCAGGAAGCTCGGGTTGTGGAAGATCAGGAACGTCCCCGCGCCGAGGGCGACCGGCGCCAGGAGCATCACGACCGGGAACCGCACCGCGTCCGGCCGCTGGGGCTCGGCCGGCAGCCGGAAGTCCGTGGTCCGCCGGGGCGGCAGGATCCTCGGCGGCCGGTTGTAGTCGAGCGTCGCGCCACCTCGGCCCGGGGACAGCGACGCGTCCGGCGCGGTGACGGCCGAGAGCTCGAGCATCGTGTCCCCGACCACGAGCGCGGCCCCGGGGGACCACGGGGTCGGTCCGTCGAGCGGCGCGCGGTCCAGGTGGACGACCGGGCGATCGCTCTCCGGGTCGACCTCGCGCAGGGCCCCGCGCGCCGACGTGGCGCGGGCCAGGCGTGCGGCGTAGGTGCGTCCCGCCGGGCCGGGCTCGGGGTCGCCCGGCAGGACGATCGGTCCGTCCAGGGGCTTGCGGCGCGACGGTGGCGCGACCGACCCGCTCGCGGCGTCGTCGGGGTGCACCGTCACGCCGGCGTCGATGCCGATCTCGAGCACCACCGCGTGCGCCGGGCCGTCCTCGAGGAGGATCGACGCGCTCGGCCCGGAACCGACCACGTGACGACCGGCGGCCAGGCGATGCACCCGCCCGGCGCCCCGGCCGGACGAGATCCGCACCTCGACCACGCCGGTGGGCTCGGCCCACTCGCCACCGGCGTCCGCGCCGATGCCCAGCACCGCACCGTGCCGCACCGGCGAGTCCGCGACGGGCTGGTCCGGGTCCAAGGCACGTCCCTGGAACCACAGCGCGGGCGCGGGACCGGCGCCGGGTCCCACCTGCACGACGCCCAGGTGCCCGCGCCC
This sequence comes from Actinotalea endophytica, assembly GCF_025717005.1. Classification (GTDB taxonomy): domain Bacteria; phylum Actinomycetota; class Actinomycetes; order Actinomycetales; family Cellulomonadaceae; genus Actinotalea. Next base: position 39,693 of record NZ_JAOVZU010000005.1, on the reverse strand, counting down.
CCGCGGCGTCACGTGCGGCGCGACCGTCGCGAGCCCGGACGCGAGGTCACGGACCAGTGCACCGGGCGCGCACTCGACGAGCACGTCGAGGTTCTGGTCGCCCGTCGCGACGCTCAGCACGAGCCGCACGTGTTCTCCTTCTCCCGGCACGGCGCGAGGCCCGCTCCAGCTGGGCGGGCCGCGCGCCGCACGCCTCAGATGCGGTCCGGCTCGCCGGTCGCGGCAGCGATGTTGTTGTGGTTGGTCTGCACGTCCTTGGCGGCACCGGTCAGGGCGTCGGCGAGGTTGTTGAGGTTCTTCTTGTACTCGACCCAGGCCGAGCGGAAGTCCTCGGAGTACTTGCCCGTCCACTGGGCGCCGTCAAGCGCGCTCTGCACCTGGGTCTGGATCTGGAGCGCCTCGTCGGCCTTCGCGACGAAGGTCTTGTGAAGGTCCTGAAGCGTGCTGAGTTCTGCACCAACGGCCACGTTCTGTCTCCCTGCTTCGTGTCGGTCCCGCCGCGCTGGTCAGCCCGGCGATCGGCCCCGGGGCCACCAGGGCCCCGGGAGTTCTGTCCGGTCGGTCATGCCTCCCGGCGACGTTCGCGCACCGTGCCCGGCACGAGGTGGTCGAGCAGCGCTGCGGTCTGGGCGTCGACCTCCACCACACCCGCGCGGTGCAGCGTCCGCTCGAGCTCGGCGGCGACCGGGAGGACGGCGTCGGTTCCCCCCTCGGCGGCCGACGCACGCAGGAGGTCACGCCACAGCAGGCCCGACAGGGGTGCCGAGCGCAGGCCGTCGCGCGCCGCACGTGCCGCACCCACGGGGTCGCCGTCCGCGAGGCAGACCGCCCCGAGCCGGTGCGCGGCGTCCTCGAGCAGCTCCTCGGAAGCGCGCTCGTCCCTGGCGCGCGCGAGCCAGGAGTACCGCCCCGGCGGCCGCTGCGACAGCACCGCCGCGGGGCTCAGGTCGAGCGCGTCGGCCAGGTCCTCTCGCTCCTGGCGTGGGTCGGCCGTGCGTCGCGACCGCTCGAGCAACCCCAGCACCACGTGCCAGTCGGTGACCACCTCGGGGCTCAAGGTCCATCGACCGTCCGCATCGGGCCGCAGACGCGGCCGCCCGTCCGCGCCCGATCCCAGCCACACCGCGACCCGCGCGAGGGTGGAGTCCACGACATCAGGGGTGACGCCGCGCGGCCACAGGTCGGCCCCGAGCACCGCCGGGTGGACCCCCTCCGGATGCATCGCGACGTGCACCACCACCTCGGTCGCCAGTGCGAGGCGCTCCACGTCGATCGGCCCCGCACCGGTGATCTCGGGCGCGCCCATCACCCGCACGGCGACCGGGGCCGCGAAGAACGCGTCGAGCGTGACCGTGCGCGGCGGCAGGGGTACGGCGGGCCGGGCCGGATCGCCGGGCCGCTCCGCAACGAGCGCCGGCGCCTCGTCGAGAAGCCCGGCGATCCCGGCGGCATCGTCCGCGCGCAACCGGTTCGCGCGCACGCTCAGGCCCAGTGCCGGGACCCGGAGCCGTTCCCCCTCGACCTCGAGCTGCCACCGCGCGCCCGGGAGGTCACCCGCGCACACGACGCCCCAGGGGGTGCGCCCGCCGCTGTGCCCCAGGGCACCGAGCGCCTCGGCCTCCGCGGCACCCGGCAACGCGCCGAGCATCAGGTAGCGGCCGGTGAGCGAGCCGCCCCCGTACGACACTCGCCCGGTCAGGACGTCGCGGTCCTCCGGGACCCGGCGCCACGCGGCCACGACGGCTGCGACCTCCGCCCGGTGCAGCCGGTCCCCGAGCTGCTCGAGTGCCGGCGGGAGGTCGACCGCGTGCACCTCGAGCTCGGCGGACCACAGGTTGGTGGCCAGCTCGGCGGCCAGCGCCGTGACCACGTCGTGCGCGCCCGCACCGACGACGGCGACCGGGCCCTGGGCAGCCTCGAGGTCGATCAGGACGTCGGCGCCCGTGTCGTCACGGCCCAGCGAGACCAGGCCCGGGAAGGCCACCCCCGCCCGCGCGCCGGCCACCACGTGGTCCAGCTCGGAGGACAGCACCCAGCGCCGCCCACCGTCCGCCTCCGTCCACGGCGACGGCGGCGCCGGCGCCGGCGGGGAGCACCACAGCTCGACCTGCTCGTCGTCGACCCGTGCGGCGTACACCGGCGGCAACGGGCGGCGCTCGGCCTGGTGCGCTGCGGCGAGGCCACGCAGAGCGGCGTCGAGGCGACGGGCGCGGGACGGGTCCGCGCCGATCCGGAGCGCGACCTCCAGCTCGGCCTCCGCCGGTTCGGGCGCCCGTCTGCGCCGCCGTCGTCGCGCACCTTCGAGGGTGGCGAGCAGACCCGCGGCGAGCAGACCGGCGCCGACCAGGCCCTCGTGCCGGGCCGCGGCCGGCGTGACCTGGACGTCAGCGGCGGCGGTGCGGTCGGCGGTGCGGTCCAGGCCGACCGGCACCGCGACGGCGCCTGCTTCGCTGAGGCTCGGCGCGGCTTCCTCGGGCTCCGCCTGCGGTGCCTGCGCAACCTGGCGGACCTCGACCCGCTCCACCCCGGTCGCGTCCTCCGGCACCGCGATCAGCCACCCCGGGTAGATCAGCCGGGCGAGGGAGAGCTCCTGACCATCGGGCTGGGCACGGCCGCGGTTCAGGTCGAAGATCTCCTGGTAGCGGCGGCCGTCACCGACCGTCCGCTCCGCGATGTCCCAGAGGTTGTCGTGGTAGCGCCCCTCGGGTGGCTGCACCACGTAGACCTTCCGACCGGCGAGGGCCTCGCCCTCCTCGGGGTCGAGCTGCAGGTCGCCGAGCCAGTACGTGGTCCGGGTCTCCTGGGCAGCGGCTTCGTCCGCGACGGCGCTCGGCTCACGACCCTCGTCCGTGCTCGCCACGGTCTGCACGACGGCCACCGGGGCGCCCGCTTGCGCGCCCTGGCCCGGCTCGAGCGCAGTGGCCTGGCCGGCCACCGTGACCAGCAGCAGGGCCGAGGCGACCAGCGTCCTGGCGAGTCGTTGACTCGCGCCGGCGAGCGGGACCCTGGGCGGCAACCCCACCCCGGACAACGCACTGCGCAGCTCGACCAGCACGCTGATCGTGAACTGCAGCCACGCGAGCCAGACCACCCACAGCAGCGCCGACATGAGCTGCGGCACGCCGATCGTCCCGGTCAGCTGGGCTCTGGTGGGCAGGCCGGTCGGGAGCCCGGGCACCCCACCGAGCGAGATCAGCAGCGCCGGGACCCCGACCACGAGCAGGACCAGCAGCAGCGCGGCCCCCAGCGGAGCCAGGCGCCGCCCGTCGGAGTCCTCGGCGACCGATCGCTGGAAGCGCTCGGGCCCGATCCGGGCGGCGTGCGGGCTGGGCGTCGGCGTCGTCATGGTCCCCCCGGGAGCGAGATCTCGTCGACGATGCCGAGCGCCGCACGGGCGCTCGCGCCACCGGACACGGCCATCGTCGGGATGAAGATCAGCTGGAGCAACGAGGTGGGCACCTCGTCGCGCACGGTCACGTGCACCGCCGTCGTGTCGGCGGCCACCGAGGCCGTCGTCGCGTCGTACCCCTGGCTCACGAGGTACGCCGCGGCCGCCGAGCGAGCGGCCGTCGGGTCGAGCGCCAGGGACCCGTTCGACCGCAGCTCGTCGACGTCGACCTGCATCGCGCCCGCCCTGGCGGCCTGCTCGGCGACGTCCGCCGCGGCGACCCGTGCGTTGAGCGCGCGGCCCCCGTCGACCACGAGACCCGCGACCACGAACAGGGCCACCACCAGGCCGATCACGAACGCCGATGCTGTGCCCTCGTCGCGGGCCGCCGGGCGCCTCACGGCGCGGTCCTTCGGTACACGTCGATCGGGGCCGAGCTGGTCCCGGTCACCCGCACCGAGCCGGGCAGACCGATGAACCCGAGCTGGTCCCAGGACACGCGGCAGTCGAGCACCACGGTGACCACCCCACCGGCGGCGAACGCGCCGTCCAGCTCCGCGGGCGAACAGGTCAACCCGCCGGGAGCGGCTGCGGCGGTCCGACGGGCGACGTCGAGTGCGCTGTCCGCATCCCGCTCGAGGCTCGCGGCCCGGACCGCGTCCCGGGCCAACGAGGTCGCGACACCCTGTGCCGACACGAACCGACCCATCGCCACGACGAGCAGCAGGAGTCCGAGCATCACCGGGACCAGGACGACGACCTCGACGGCCATCGACCCGGTGTCACGAGACGTGCGTTCACTCATCGGGGCGGAAGACCTCCACCGGCCCTTGGACCGAAGCGCTCACCCTCGGCGCGAGGCCGGCGACGATCTCGACCGAGCGACCGGTCACCGTCGCGCGAACCTCCTGGGAGAGCGGTAGCGCCACCACCTCGACCTCGACGTCGGTGAGGCCGTTGCCCCCGACGTTGGTGGCGAGTGCTGCACCGGCCGCCTCGGCGTCCGCGATCGCGGACGGCGTGCCGCCACCCACCCTGGCCACCCGCGCCGCCTCGCGTGCCGCCGCGCCGGCCACCTCGTTCCCGTACCAGGACAGGGCGAACTGGACGATCACGAAGATCGTCAGCATCAGCAGCGGCGTGTACATCACCAGCTCGACCGTGCTCGCCCCGGTGTCGCCGCGCAGCCGCCCGTGCAGCCGTCCCTGCCGGCAGGTCACGGGTTGCCGCCGCCCCCACCGCTACCGCCCCCGCCAGGGGCGTCCGGGATCGCGATCTCGCTCGCCCGGTCCCGGACGAGGTTGTAGATGATCACGCCGACCGCCGCCGCGAGGGCGACGAGCACACCGGTGATGATCACCCACTCGATCGCGGAGGCGCCGAGGTCGCCGGTGCTCCGGGCCCGGTCCAGCCGGACCCTGGCTCGGAGCCACAGGTACCCGAGCGGGTTGTCGAGTCCGAGTTCCATGCTGTTCCTTCCACTCACACCGGGCCCGCCGTCGGCGGGCCAGAACCTAGGCACCATGGAGCACCGTCACCATCGCCGGGTACACCAGGAAGACCAGGAAGCCGACCGCGAGCAGCAGCTGCGCGACGAGCATCGACTGCGACTTCTCCCCCGCCCGCCCCTCGGCCTCGGCGAGCTCGCGGCGGCGCATCGAGGCGGCCCGCGCCCTCAGCGAGTCGCGGACCTTCGCCCCGTCCTCCGCGACCAGGGCGAGCGCTGCCGAGAGATCGCGCAGCTCGTCGACGCGCAGGTCCTCCCCGAGCTGTCCGAGCGCCGTCCAGGGCGTGACGCCTCGGAGCCGCGCGGCGATCAGGGTGTCGCGGATCCGCACCATCGCCCACCCGTTGCTCAGCTCGGACGCGCTCTGCAGCGCCTCCGGCACCCCGCGGCCGCCGGCGAGGCTCATCGCCACCAGGTCCAGGAACGACCCGACGACGTGCCGGAAGTCCCGGCGGCGCTGCGCGGCGCGATGGCGGACCACGAGGCTCGGTGCGAGGCCGGCCAGCACGCCGAGGCCCACAGCGAGGACCACCGGCACCGCGGGCGCGACACCCGCGCCGACCAGCGTCCACGGCACGACCAGCACCATCGGGCTCAGGAACCCGACGAGCGCGGCCAGCGTGCTCGTCGCCAGGTGTCGCTCGTAGGAGCTGCCGGTGATCGCCAGGTCGCCACGCAGGGTCGTGAGCGGGAGCCCCAGGCCCGCCAGCAGGCTCGCGACGCGTCGGCCGAGCCGGTCGCCGGACCTCGGCGCCGCTCCCACGTCCGCCCGGCGCCGCGCAGCGCGCTCGAGGTCGAGCCGGGCCAGGGCCGAGCCGGGCTGGACCCGCGGCGGCGCAAGCACCACCGCGAGCAGGAGGGCGCCCAGCCCGGCGACCGCCCCGGCGACCAGGATCGGCGTCATCGCGAGACCTCCGGGGTCCGCACCGGGACGCCGCCCCGGTCGGTGGTCGCCACCAGGAACCGGCCCGGCAGCTCGATCCCCGACAGGCGCTTCATCCACCAGAACCCCGCCGCGAACAGCCCCGCCACGACCACGAGCACGAGCTGCCCCGTCAGGCTCTGGTACGGGGCGACGTAGGCCCGGTTCGCGACGCTCAGGCCGAGGATCACGACCAGGGAGAACACCATGACGATCTGCGCGGAGCGGCGTGTCGAGGACCTCCCGGCCGCGACCCGCTGGCGCATGTCGAGCTCCGCGCGCGCCGCCTCCGACAGCGAGCCGAGGACCTGCCGGAGCCCGGGCCCGCGGAGCTTCGCGTTCAGGATCAGCGCTGCGACGACCAGGTCGGCAGACGGGTCGTCGAGATCGTCCGCGAACCGCTGCAACGCCACGGCGAGCGGGACACGCACGCGCAGGCGGTCGACGAGCAGGCGCAGCTGCGGCCGGATCGCCGGGGACGAGGCGTAGACGGTCGCCGGGATGGCCTGCTCGAGGCCGACGGCACCGGCGATGGTGTCCCGGAGCGACTCGGTCCACGCGGCGAGCCCCTCGACGCGTGCGATGGCCTCCCGCTCGAGCCGCGCGCCGCCGAACAACGCCGGACCGGCGAGGGCAAGGGCCACCGTCCCGACCGCGGCCACCGGCCACCGGGTCGCCACGAGCACGACGAGGCCGGCCGCCAGGGCCAGGATCGCGCGCCGGCCCACCCTCGGTGCGGTGCGGCGTGGGCGCTGCTCGCGCGCCCCGGCCGGTCGGCCGACCAGCGCCAGGACGAGCAGGAACCCGCCGAGACCGATCACCAGCCCGGCGAGGACGATGCCGATCGTCGTGGCACTCACAGGTGCCCCCGAGCCATCGCGTAGCCGGGGCGGTACCCGACCGCCACGAGGTCGTCGATGCACGCGATCGGGGCCGCCGGCATCGCGACGCCGTCCGGTCCGGGCGCGAACACCTCGCTGGACAGCACACGACCGTCCACCCCGTTGACCTCACGCACCGAGGCGACGAACCGCCGCAGACGGCCGCCCTCGAGGTAGTCGTTGTGCTTCTGCACGAAGACCACGAAGTCGATCGCTCCCGCGATCAGCATCATCGTCGCGTCGACCGGCAGCCGTTCGACGGACTGGATCGCGTAGGTCGAGATCCGGTTGAACACCTCGATCGAGCTGTTGGCGTGGATGGTCGAGAGGGAGCCGTCGTTGCCCTGGCTCATCGCGTTCAGCATCGTGACGATCTCGTCGCCGAGCACCTCGCCGACGATCACCCGGCTGGGGTTCATCCGCAGCGAGCGGCGCACGAGCTCGGCCATCGTGATCGCGCCGCTGCCCTCGGAGTTCGGCAGCCGCTCCTCGAACGCCACGACGTTGGGGTGCAGGTCCGCGAACTCCCCGAGCCCGAGCTCCAGTGCCCGTTCCACCGTGATCAGGCGCTCGTGCGCGGGGATCTCGTTCGCGAGAGCGCGGAGCAGGGTCGTCTTCCCGGCGTTCGTCGCGCCTGCGATCATGATGTTCTTCCGTGCCGCGACCGCGGCCGACAGGAACGCGGCGAGGTCCGGCGTGATCGAGCCGAACCGCACCAGGTCGTCCAGGTGCACGCGCGCCAGGCGGGCACGTCGCACGGACACCGCAGGCCGAGCGCACACGTCCATCACGGCCGACAGCCGGCTGCCGTCCGGCAGACGCAGGTCCAGCTGCGGGTTCGCCGAGTCGAACGGCCGGCTCGTCAGCCCCGAGTAGGCACCGAGGATCTGGACGAGCTCCACGAGCTCGTCGTCGCTGTCCGCGACCGGCGGCATCCTGAGCTCGCGCCCGTCGGCGTACTGCACGAAGACGTGGTCGAAGCCGTTGATGTCGATGTTCTCGACGTCGCGGTCGTCGAGCAGCGGCTGGAGCCGTCCGACGCCGAACAGGGCGGCGTGGATGCCCGACGAGACCTCTTCCTCCTCCACCGGGCTCAGGGGCGTGCGACCGGCGCTCACCTCCGCCCTCGCGTGCCCGTCCAGCACGCGGTTGATCACCGCCCGGGCGAACTGCCGCTCGTCCTCCCCGGACATCGGCGGGTTCCCCGCGGCGGCGTCGTCCCGACGCTGGCGCGCGAGGACGTCCGCGACCTCCTCGCGGAGCCTGCGGACGAGGGCCTGGTCGATCGCCATGGTCACACCTGTGCGTGGGCGAACCCACGAGTGTCGGCCAGCGCCCGCAGCGAGGGCACCAGGGAGCGGACGGAACGGACCAGGAGCGAGCGGGAGAGGCCCCGGTCGAGGCGCCCCTGCACGACGTCGGCCGCGTGCCGGTCGAGCGCGATCGTGCCGAGCACCGGCACCGTGATCCCGGAGCTCGCGAGCAGCCGCTGGAGGTCGGTCGCCGAGCGTCGGTCGCTGCTCTCGGTCACGACGAGCACGCCGACGGCCGGTGCGCCGCCGGGCAGCTGCTCGAGCGACGCGAGCCACCGCAGTCGCTCGCGCAGGTGGCCGAAGGCCTCGACGCTCGGGCGCACGATCATGACCAGCGCGTCGCACGCCTGCACCAGCGGCAGCACCGGCGTGTCCGGCACCAGGCGCCCGAGGTCGGCGACGACGTTGGCCGTCGGGAGCCGATGCAGCAGCTGCGCAAGGGTCGGCCACATCGGGCCCAGACCTGTCATCTGCTCGGGCGCTCCGATCCCGCACAGCACGGCCGTACCGCCGTCGACGTGCTGCAGGTGCGCCGCCACGTCACGCGCCCCTACGCCACGCCGGGCGTCCGCGGCCAGCGAGAGGAGCCCACGGTCGGGGTCGAGCACCTCGCCGGCCGGTGTCCGCGCCAGCAGGGCCAGGTCTCCCCCGGCGGGGTCGCAGTCCGCCAGGACCACCTCCGTCGGCCAGACCGCTGCGAGCACACGGGCGGTTGTCGTGACCCCTGGCGCCCCCTTCGCCGACGCCACCCCTAGCAGCACGTCAACCCCTCGCGTCGCCGCGCGAGACGAGGACGGCGGCCAGCGACCCGTCGGCCGCCACCGCGGCCACCTCCGCACCCTCGGACTCGTCGACGATGAACGTCACGACCGTGCCACCGGAGCCGAGCTGGTCCTCGCTGCCGGTGGACGACGACGAGACGTACGCGTCCGGCACGAGCACCGTTCCGGTGCCGTCACCGACCCGGACGAGCTCGACCACGTCGCCCGGCTGCAGCCCCGAGGCCGGCATCCTCCCGGCCGCGAGGCCGGCCCCCACGGCCACCAGCCCGGGCTGCAGCGCGCCGCTCGCGGACAGCATCGTGGTGTCCAGCAGCTGCCCCGCGGCGATCGGCACCCGCGCGTACTGCCCGACGACCTGGTCGAGCTGCCCTGCCGGGATGAGGAGCGTGCCCTCCGAGGCGACAGCCGTCGTGGTGAAGTCGTCGGCGGTGAGCTGCGACCCGTTGGCGATGTCGTGCGCGGCGACGACCACCTGGACGCGCTCGTCGAGACGCAGCGCCAGCAGGCCCGCGACCGCGGCACCGCCGACGATGAGCAGGACGGCGAGGGCGGCGAGCAACGGGCGCCGCTCACGCGGTGGTGGCGGCAGACGATCGCCTCTGGGCGCGGACGCCCCGGCCACATCACGCCCGTCGCGCGCCCGACGCCGATCGAGCACGCCGACGGCAGAACTCTCCCCCATGGCCCCCTGCTTCCCCCCTGACAACGGGGTCGACTATAGGGCCGAAGATGGGATGAGTCGGACAAAACCGGAGGGAAAGACCCGAAAGAGGTCTTCTCAGCTCGTCGGGACGACCCGGGGCCGGAGGTCGTCGGCAGGCGGGTCCCAGCTGTCCGGGTCGGCCGGGACCTGCTCGCCGGACCGGATGTCCTTGACCTCGCCGGAGTCGGGGAACCACACGAACGGGATGCCCCGCCGGTCGGCGTGCCGGATCTGCTTGCCGAACTTCGCGGCGGTCGGCGCCACCTCCGTCGGGATCCCCCGTGCCCGCAGCGCCGCGGCGATGCGATCGGAGTCGGCGCGGCCGGCCTCGTCGGTCACCGCGACGAGCACGGCGCTGGGCACGGTGCGCGTCACCGTGACGAGCTCGGCCGAGAGCAGGCGGGACACCAGCCGGGACACACCCACCGAGATGCCCACACCCGGATAGGTCGTCGCGCCGTCGCTCGCGAGCGAGTCGTACCGCCCTCCGGAGCAGATCGAACCCAGGTGCTCGTGCCCCACGAGCACCGTCTCGTAGACCGATCCCGTGTAGTAGTCGAGGCCCCGGGCGATCTTCAGGTCGGCGACGAGCGTGCCGGGCGCGGTCACCGCAGCCGCCTCGAGCAGCTGCGCGAGCTCCGCGAGCCCGACCTCGAGCAGCTCGGACCCCGCACCGTGAGCCGCCGCGAGGGCGCGCACGTCGTCGACCACGGCCGTGTCGGACCCTCGGACCGCGGCCAGCGCGAGCACCGCCTCGGCCTGGACGGTGGTCGCGTCGGCCTCGGCGGCAAGGAGTTCCGCGACGACCTCGGGGCCGACCTTGTCCAGCTTGTCGACCGACCTGAGCACGGCGTCCACGTCGTCCAGGCCGAGACCGCGCGCGAAGCCCTCGACGACCTTGCGGTTGTTCACCAGCACCTGGACCGGCGGCATGCCGATCGACCGCAGCCGGCCGAACGCCTCGGCCACGACGAGCGGCACCTCGACCTCGTAGTGGTACGGCAGGTCGCCCAGGCCGACCACGTCGATGTCGGCCTGGGCGAACTCGCGGAACCGACCGTCCTGGGGCCGCTCGCCGCGCCAGACCTTCTGGATCTGGTAGCGCTTGAAGGGGAAGGTGAGTCGGCCGGCGTTCTCCAGCACGTAGCGCGCGAACGGCACGGTGAGGTCGAAGTGCAGGCCGAGCCCTTGCTCGGTCTCGCGGTGCCCGCGGTCGGCCGGCCGCTCGTCGTCCTCCTGGAGGCGGCGCAGCAGGTAGATCTCCTTCGAGGTCTCGCCCTTGCGCAGCAGCTGGTCGAGCGGCTCGACGGCGCGCGTCTCGATGCCCACGTAGCCGTGCAGCTCGAACGTGTCGCGGAGCACGTCGAGCACGTGCTGCTCGACGATCCGACCGGCGGGCAGCCACTCGGGGAAGCCGGACAGCGGGGTCGGACGTGCCATGCGTGTTCCTCTCCGGTCTGCGCCGCTCAGCGCGCGGCGCGAAGGTAGGGGTTCGTGCGGAGCTCGGCGCCGATCGTGGTGCGCGGACCGTGCCCCGGGACGACCTGGGTCAGGGGGTCCTCGCGGGCGAGCAGCCGGAGGCTCCGCGCCATCGTCGCATCGTCGCCACCGGGCAGGTCGGTCCGCCCGATCGAGCCCGCGAACAGGACATCACCGGTCAGCAGCACGGCAGCACCGTCGACCTCGACCCGGTAGGCGGTCGAGCCCTCGGTGTGCCCGGGCAGCGGGAGCGCACCGATCGCGCCGTCCCACGGCAGGTCGAGAGGCGCCGTCACCCAGGGCTCGGCCGGCGACGTCGCGACCCGCGGTGGGTCCTGCGGGTCGGGCAGCCCGGCCATGGCACGCAGCTGCGGCCCGAGCGGTCCGAGCGAGCCGAACGGGTCCGCGAGCCGGTAGGTGTCGGCCTCGTGGATGTGCAGCGGCACCCCCCACCGCTGGCAGAGCAGCCCGGCGTCCCAGGTGTGATCGACGTGGCCGTGCGTCGCGAGCACCGCGACGGGATTCCACCCCTCGGCCGCGACCATCCGCGTCACCCGGTCCGCGACGCCTCCACCGGCGTCGACGACGACCACTCCGCCGGCCTCGTCCACGAGCAGGACGCACGTGGCCCCGAGCAGGGGCGCCTCGACGGTCCGCAGGAGCACGGACGCAGCCTAGCCGCGCCGCACGCCACGTCCGGTTCGGGCGGCCGGACTGCCTAGACTGTGCGGTGCTCGCACAGCGGCGGGCCGAGGAGTCGACGGGAGCCGGAGTGTCGAGCAAGCGGGAGCGGGAGTACGCGCGTCGCCGTGCCGAGAAGTGGCAGGCCCACGTGGAGACCGCGCAGGCGAAGGAACGGCAGCGGCGTCGGTTCGGTGGCATCGTGCTGGCAGCGCTCGTGCTGGCCGGTGTGGCCTGGATCGTCTGGACGGTGATCGGGTCGTTCCGCGACCAGGCCGAGCTCAGCAGCGTGATGGACGAGCTGAACTCCGCGGCCGCGACCGCGACGGACGGCGCCACGGACACGGCGACGGACGGCGCGACGGACACTGCGACCGCGGACCCGACCGCTGCGGCTCCGGACCCCTCGATCGCCGAGGACCGCACCTGGACCGCGACGATCACCACCTCGGCCGGTGACCTGACGCTCTCGCTCGACGGCCACGCGGCGCCGCAGGCTGTCGCTGCCTTCGTGACGCTCGCGCAGGACGGATTCTTCGAGCAGACGACCTGCCACCGACTCACCACCGCCGACGCGTTCAAGCTGCTCCAGTGCGGCGACCCGAACGGTGACGGCACCGGCGGCCCGGACTTCCGGTTCGGTCCGATCGAGAACGCGCCTGCCGACGACGTGTACCCAGCCGGTACGGTGGCGATGGCTCGGGTCTCCGGTGACGCCTACAGCATGGGAAGCCAGTTCTTCCTGGTGTACGGCGACTCCACGATCCCGGCCGACAGCGCCGGCGGCTACACGGTCCTCGGCACCATCACGAGTGGCCTGGACGTGCTGCAGCAGGTGGCCGATGCCGGGGTCGAGGACGGGACCGAGACGCCGGTGACGAAGGTGACGATCGAGAAGGTGGAAGTCGAGTGAGCGAGAACCGACCCGAGGTGGACCCGGTCGCGGTCGACCCCGAGACCGCGCCCGCGCCCGAACCCGCACCCCCCACGGGCGAACCGACGGCTCCCGCCGAGGCCGAGTCCCTCCCGGCCGCAGCGGACACCGAGGCTTCCGCGGACGACTCCGCACCCGCGCAGGCCGTCGAGGACGCGTCGTCCACGGCTGACGCCGCTCCGGCGGATGTCGCCACCCCGCAGGAGGAGGCCCCTGCGACCGACGAGACCGAGAACGCGTCGCCGGGCGAGACCGTGCCGGAGCCTGCACCCGAGGCCACGGCCACCGACGAGGCCACCTCGGCAGACGAGGCGACGCCCGCCGACGAGGCTGCCCCGGCAGACGAGGCGACGCCCGCCGACGAGGCTGCCCCGGCAGACGAGGCAATCGCCACCGGGGAAGCCACCCCGGCAGACGAAGTGACGCCCGTCGAGGAGGCCGCCGCCCCCGCGGAGGAATCTGGCGCCGCGACCGCGCAGGCCGCCCCCGCGCCTCGGCCCAAGCCGGTTCCGCGTCCCAAGCCCGCCCCCCGGCCCGGCCCGCGGCCCACGCCTGCGGCGGTCGCAGCGGCCGCACCGGCGGCACCGTCGGTGCCCGCTCCGCCGGACCTCACTCCCGCCGAGGAGGCCGAGGCGGCCACCTTCGGCCGGGTGGACCCGGACGGCACCGTGTACGTCCGTGAGGCCGCCGGAGAGCGCGTGGTGGGCCAGTACCCGGACGCGGACGCCACCGAGGCACTCGCCCTGTACGTGCGGCGGTTCGCCGATCTGCGCGCCAAGGTCCTGCTCTTCGAGGCGCGGCTCGGGACGGACCTGCCCGCCAAGGAGATCGACACCACGCTCGAGCACCTCGCCGAGGAGCTCGCCGAACCGGCCGCGGTGGGCGACCTCGACGACCTGCGCGCGCGACTCGACGCGCTGCGGTCCGTCGCCGCCGAGCGCAAGGCCGCTGCCGAGGCGGAGCGCGCGGCAGCGAAGGCCGCGGCGGTCGAGGCCCGCACCGCCCTGGTGGAGGCGGCTGAGCAGATCGTCGCGACCGATCCGGCCAAGATCCAGTGGCGCCCCGCAGGTGAGCAGCTGCGCGCTCTGCTGGACCAGTGGAAGGACGCGCAGCGCAACGGTCCGCGGATCGACCGGCCGACCGAGGACGCCCTCTGGAAGCGGTTCAGCCACGCCCGTTCCGCGTTCGATCGCGAACGGCGTCGGTTCTTCAGCGAGCTGGAGAAGTCGAACGCCGCAGCCAAGGAGACCAAGGCGGCGATCGTCGCCGAGGCGGAGTCGCTGTCCACGAGCACCGACTGGGGCGCGACGTCGTCCGCCTACCGGGACCTCATGACCCGGTGGAAGGCAGCCGGCCGGGCCGGGCGCAAGGACGACGACGCGCTGTGGGCTCGGTTCCGCGCCGCCCAGGACGAGTTCTTCGCGGCACGCGACGCGGCGAACCGTGCCACGGACACCGAGTACCAGGCCAACCTCGAGGTCAAGCTCGAGCTGCTCGGGCGCGCGGAGAAGCTCGTCCCGGTGACCGACCTCGCGGCCGCGAAGTCCACGTTGCGCGAGGTCCAGGAGAAGTGGGAGCAGGCCGGCAAGGTCCCGCGCTCGGAGATTCAGCGGGTCGAGGGTCGCCTCCGCGCCGTCGAGCAGGCGGTGCGGGACGCCGAGTCCGCGCACTGGAAGCGGACCAACCCCGAGACGCGCGCCCGTGCCGAGGGCCTCGGCGCACAGCTCCAGGCGGCGATCGCCCAGCTCGAGGACGACCTCGAAGCGGCCAAGGCAGCCAAGGACTCCCGGCGCATCAAGGAGGCCACCGAGGCGCTCGCGGCCCGGCGGGCCTGGCTCGAGCAGGTCGAACGCGCGGCGGCCGAGTCCCGCTGATCGTCGCGAGGAGGCCGGGTGCCCGACGGTACCCGGCCTCCTGCGATGTCCGTGGCACGGACCGTCGCGACCTGTCCCGCGCGCCGCGATCGGTGCGCGTACGGCGCGATCGGTGCGCGCGGTCGGTACGTCCGGACTACACGCCGGCGTCGAGCTCGTGCTGGCGTGCGCCCGTGATCCGGTAGACGTCGTACACGCCGTCCACCTTGCGCACCGCGGCGAGCACGGTGTTCAGGTGCGTCGTCTCGGCCATCTCGAACACGAAGCGCGACAGCGCCACCCGGTCCCGGCTGGTGGAGACCGTGGCGGACAGGATGTTGACGTGGTGGTCGGACAGCACCCGCGTCACGTCCGAGAGCAGCCGGCTCCGGTCGATCGCCTCGACCTGGATCTGCACGAGGAACACCGACCCGGCGCCCGGCTCCCACTCGACCTCGACGATGCGTTCCGGTTGCTTGCGCAGCCCCACCACGTTCCCGCAGTCGGCGCGGTGCACGCTGATCGCGCCGCGGGTCACGAACCCGACGATGTCGTCACCCGGGACGGGGGTGCAGCACTTCGCGAGCTTCGCCCAGACGTCCCCCACCCCCTTGACCCGCACGCCCGGGTCGCCGGCCCGCGCCCGCGTGCGCGGCTGGCCCAGCCGGGTCGTCTCGGCGAGGTCCTCCTCCGCCGAGGACTCCCCGCCGAGGGACTGCACGAGCCGCTGCACCACGGTCTGGGCGGACACCTGCTGCTCGCCGACCGCCGCGTACAGCGCCGAGACGTCCGCGTAGCGCATCTCGTTGGCGAGCGTGACGAGCGACTCGTGCGAGAGCAACCGCTGGATCGGCAGGTTCTGCTTGCGCATCGCCTTCGCGATCGCATCCTTGCCGTGCTCGATGGCCTCCTCGCGACGGCCCTTCGAGAACCACTGGCGGATCTTGTTGCGTGCGCGCGGGCTCTTGACGAAGTTCAGCCAGTCCTGCGACGGGCCGGCAGTCTCCGACTTCGAGGTGAGGACCTCGACCACGTCCCCGTTCTCGAGCTCGGAGTCGAGCGGCACGAGGCGCCCGTTGACGCGCGCGCCCATCGTCCGGTGACCGACCTCGGTGTGCACCGCGTACGCGAAGTCGACCGGCGTCGACCCCGACGGCAGAGCGATGACCTCGCCCTTCGGTGTGAAGACGTAGACCTCCGAGCCGCGGATCTCGAACCGCAACGAGTCGAGGAACTCGCTCGGGTCGGCGGTCTCCTGCTGCCACTCGACCAGCTGGCGCAGCCATGCCATGTCGGTCGCGGAGTCGGGCGCTCCACCCTTGGGGTGCTTGACCTGGTCTTTGTACTTCCAGTGCGCGGCGACGCCGTACTCGGCACGACGGTGCATGTCGTGGGTCCGGATCTGGATCTCCACCGGCTTGCCGCCCGGCCCGATCACCGTGGTGTGCAGCGACTGGTACATGTTGAACTTGGGCATCGCGATGTAGTCCTTGAACCGGCCCGGCACCGGGTTCCATCGCGCGTGCAGCGCGCCGAGCGCGCCGTAGCAGTCACGGACCGTGTCCACCAGCACACGGACCCCGACGAGGTCGTAGATGTCGGAGAAGTCGCGGCCGCGGACGATCATCTTCTGGTAGATCGAGTAGTAGTGCTTGGGCCGGCTGGTCACGACGGCGCGGATCTTCGCCGCGCGCAGATCCGCGAAGACCTGCTCGCGCACCGTGGTGAGGTACTCGTCGCGTGCCGGTGCGCGCTCGGAGACCAGCCGCACGATCTCCTCGTAGATCTTCGGGTAGAGCGTCGCGAAGGACAGGTCCTCCAGCTCCCACTTGATCGTGTTCATGCCGAGCCGGTGCGCGAGCGGCGCGTAGATCTCGAGCGTCTCGCGCGCCTTGCGCTCCGCCGACGCCTGCGGCACGTACTTCCACGTCCGTGCGTTGTGCAGCCGGTCGGCCAGCTTGATCACCAGGACGCGGATGTCGCGCGCCATCGCGACGACCATCTTGCGGACCGTCTCGGCCTGCGCGGCCTCGCCGTACACGACCTTGTCGAGCTTGGTGACGCCGTCCACCAGCTTCGCGATCTCGTCTCCGAAGTCGCTCCGGAGCTGGTCCAGCGAGTAGTCGGTGTCCTCCACCGTGTCGTGCAGCAGGGCCGCGGCCAGCGTGGACGTGGTCATGCCCAGGTCGGCGAGGATCGTGGCCACCGCGATCGGGTGCGTGATGTAGGGGTCGCCGCTCTTGCGCAGCTGGCCGCGGTGCGCCCGCTCGGCCACGGCGTACGCGCGCTCCACGACGGACGTGTCGGCCTTCGGGTGGTTCGAGCGGACCGCCTGCAGCACCGGCTCGAGGGCGGGCGTCGCGCTCCCCCCGGAGCGCGGCACGAGGCGGTCGCGCCACGACCGTGCCCGCGCGGCACCGAGCTGCTGCTCACGCAGCGTCGCCGGCGTCGCCGTCACGGGCGCGCCGCCGACGGGGACGCCTGCTGCGTCGCGCTCCGCCATCGACCCTCCCGGTTGTCCGTGGATCGATTCTAGGTGCGTCGCGCGAAGGCCTCAGTACGTGAGCAAGGTCTGGACGTTGTGCCCCGCGAGGCGCTCACGGCCGTGCAGGAACGTCAGCTCCATCAGGAACGAGATCGCCGGGACGGCGCAGCCCGCGTGCTCGAGCAGCTCCACCGTCGCCGCCGCGGTGCCGCCGGTCGCCAGCACGTCGTCGACGACCAGCACGCGCGACCCGCTCGCGAACGCATCCCGGTGGACTTCGAGCACGGCGCTGCCGTACTCGAGGTCGTAGGCACCGGAGAAGGTCTCACGCGGCAGCTTCCCCGCCTTGCGCACCGGCACGAAGCCGACGCCGAGGGCGTAGGCCACCGGCGCGCCGAGGATGAACCCGCGGGCCTCCATGCCGACCACCAGGTCGACCGGCGGCGCCTGCTCGGCGAGGTGCGCGACGACCTCGGTGAAGGTCGGACCGTCGCCGAGCAGCGGAGTGATGTCCTTGAAGACGACGCCGGGCTCGGGGTAGTCCGGCACGTCGTGGATGAGCGCGCCGGCCCGCTCGACCAGCGACCCCGCCGTCACGAGGTCCTCCCCGGCCCGCGGTTGGTCTTGCGCCGCTTGGGCTGGGCGCCGACCCCGAGGTGCTGACCCGGCACCGAGGCACCGACCCGCACCGGCTCGGCGGCCACGTCCTCGGCGGTCATCCCGGCCGCGGCGCGCGCCTCGAGCACGGCCTTCGTGTGCTCGCGCACGGCCGGCTCGCGCTCACGCAGGGACACCTCGACCGGGGTCGCGATGAAGATCGACGAGAACGTCCCGGCGATGATGCCGATGAACAGCGCGAGGGCGATGTCCCGCAGCGTGCCCGCACCCAGCAGGAACGCGCCGATGAACAGGATGCCGGAGACCGGCAGCAGCGCCACGACCGAGGTGTTGATCGACCGGACCAGCGTCTGGTTGACCGCGAGGTTCGACAGCTCGGCGTGCGTGAACCGCTTCTGCTCGAGCAGGCGCTCGTTGTTCTCACGCACCTTGTCGAACACCACGACGGTGTCGTAGATCGAGTACCCGAGGATGGTCAGGAAGCCGATCACGGTCGCGGGGCTGACCTCCCAGCCGGTGCCGGTGTAGAGACCGACGGTGATGATCATGTCGTGCACGAGCGCCACCAGCGCCGCGACGGCCATCCGCCAGTTGCGGAAGTAGATCGTCATCACGAGCGTGACGAGCACGAGGAACACGATCAGGCCGCGCACGGCCTTGTCCGTGACGTCCTTGCCCCAGCTCGGGCCGATGTAGGTCGTGGAGACCTGGTCGGTCGGGATGCCGTACGCGGCGGCCAGGGCGGCCGCCACCTCCTGCGTCTGGGCGTCGTCGAGCTGGCCGGTCTGCACGCGCAGCGAGCTGCCACCCACCACCGAGACGCGCGGGACCTCGTCCGGCTGGATCGCGGTCACTGCGTCGATCGCCGGCTGCTGCGAGGTGTCGCTGACGTTCGAGAGCGTGAACTCCGAGCCCCCACGGAACTCGATGCTCAGCGTCAGGCCCTTGGTCACGAGCAGCAGCGCCGAGATCACGATGATCGTCGCCGAGATCGCATACCACCGGCGCCGGTGACCGACGATCTGGTACGACCGCTTGCCGGTGTAGAGGTCCGAGCCCCACCGGCCCATCCGCGTGCTGGCCATCAGGCGTCCTTCCCCTCGGCGCCCGACGTCCCGGTCGTGGCAGCCGCCTTCTCCGCGGCGCGCCGTTCCGCGATGGTCATCCGACGCTCACCCTCGGCGTTCTCGTCGGCTCCGACCACGCGACCGCGACCGACGTAGCGCGACCTCGCTCCGAGCTGCTCCGGGTCGAGACCGGAGAAGGCGTGACCCTCACCGAAGAACCGGGTCTTCGCGAGCAGGGCCATCACCGGGTGGGTGAACATGAACACGACCACCAGGTCGATGATCGTCGTCAGGCCGAGGGTGAACGCGAAGCCGCGCACCCCGCCGACCGCGAGGAAGTAGAGCACCACGGCCGCCAGGAAGTTCACGGTGTCCGAGGCCAGGATCGTCCGCCGGGCGCGCGACCATCCCTGAGCCACGGCGGCCGGCAGCGTACGGCCGTCCCGCAGCTCGTCTCGGACACGTTCGAAGTACACGATGAACGAGTCCGCCGTGATACCGATCGCGACGATCAGACCGGCGACGCCGGGCAGGCTCAGCCGGTAGCCCTGCGTCCACGAGAGCAGCGCGATCACGCCGTAGGTGATGGTCCCCGCCACCAGCAGGGAGGCGATCGTGACGAAGCCGAGGGCTCGGTACTGGAAGATCGAGTAGACGGCGACCAGGACCAGACCGATCAGGCCGGCGAGCAGACCCTTCTGCAGCTGCTCGGACCCGAGCGTCGCGGAGATCGTCTGCTGGCTCTGCACCTCGAAGCTCAGCGGCAGGGCGCCGAAGTTCAGCTGGCGGGCCAGGGTCGCGGCCGACTCGCGCGTGAACGACCCGGAGATCTCGGCCTTGCCGTTCGGGATCACGCTGTTGATCCGCGGCGCGGAGATCACCAGGCCGTCGAGCACGATGGCGAACTGGTTCCGCGGGGACTCCAGGTCCAGCAGACGCGTGGAGGTCTCCCGGAACGCCGTGGTGCCCTCGGCGTTGAGCTCGAGGTTCACGACCCACTCGTTCGAGATCTGGCCCGTCGAGGACACCCGTAGGCCCGACGACGCCGAGGAGATCTCGGTGCCGCTGACCTCGACCGGCCCGAGCACGTACTTCGCGGTGCCGTCGGCCGCACAGGTCACCAGGGGCGCCTCGGGGTCACCGCTGTTCGAGCCCGAGCCGGTGAGGTTGGCCGGGTCGGTGCAGTCCAGCGCCGCGAACTCGTCGAGCACGTCCTGCGTGAGCCACGCGAGGTCGGAGGCGTCCGCGGGCGTGCCCAGGTCGCTCGCGGCCGTCTCGGGGTCCGTCACCGACGGCCCGGCGACCTTGATCACCGGACGGAAGTACATCATCGCCGACTGCCGGACCAGGTCGAGCGTCTCCTGCGACGGCGTGCCGGGCAGGCCCACCACGATGTTCCGGTTCTGGCCGGAGCCCTGCGAGGTGATCTCCGCCTCGGAGACACCGGAGGCGTCCACACGCTGGCGGATGATGTCGATCGCCTGCTGGATGTCCTGGTCGGTGACCTCGGCGCCGTCCTCGGTGATCGGCCGCAGGATGAGCTGCGTACCGCCCTCGAGGTCGAGCGCGAGCTTCGGGGTCAGCGTGGCGTCCGACCACTTCA
Organism: Actinotalea endophytica; assembly: GCF_025717005.1. Taxonomy (GTDB): domain Bacteria; phylum Actinomycetota; class Actinomycetes; order Actinomycetales; family Cellulomonadaceae; genus Actinotalea. The sequence goes on along the minus strand of NZ_JAOVZU010000005.1, from coordinate 19,477 downwards.
CGCCGGCGAACAGCGTTCCGAAGAGGGCGACGATGATGACGCCCAACGTGATCAGGGTGCGGGCCGGCCGCTCACGGCGGGTCGGTGTGGCCAACGGTCAGTCTTCTCTCGTGTGGTGGTAGGACGGCGCGACGGTGCGCTCAGTCCCGGCGGTTGTCCTCGATCATGCCGGGCGTCTCGTCCGGGCCGTCCTCGTCCTCGGTGTCGTCCTCGACGTCGTCGTACTCGGCGTCGTCGTCGACGTCGTCCTCGTACTCATCGCCGTCGTAGTCGTCCTCGTCGTACTCGTCGTCCTCGTCGTACGACTCCTCGGCCTCGGGGTGCTCGACGAGCTTGGCGATCGCCGGCTTGTACCAGCGCGTCTCCACGCCGGGCGAGGTCTCCAGCGTGACGACGTCACCCTCGACGCCCACGACGGTGCCGTACATCCCCGAGCCGGTCATGACCTCCTGCCCGGGCTCGAGGTGGTCGCGGAACGCCGCAGCCGCCTGCTGCTGCTTGCGGGAGCGGTTCGACATGAACCACATACCGCCGAACAGCACGACGAGCATGACGAGGAGAAGGGGGTCCATGATCACGTCCTTGGTCGCGAGAAGCCGGGGGGCAGTCTAGGTGACGCCCGCTCCCCCGCCCTAACGCCGCTCCGGGCGCGGCGGTTCCCCGCGCCCCTCAGTCGAAGAGCGTAGGTGCGCCCGACGGCTCGGCGAGGCCCAGGTGCTGCCAGGCGCGCGGTGTCGCGATCCGCCCCCGCGGGGTCCGCCCCATCAGGCCCTCACGCACCAGGAACGGCTCGGCGACCGTCTCGACCGTCTCCGGCTCCTCACCCACCGCGACGGCCAGCGTGGTGAGCCCGACCGGGCCGCCGCCGAACCGCTCGCACAGGGCCGACAGCACGGCACGGTCCAGGCGGTCCAGGCCGAGCTCGTCGACCTGGTAGACCGCCAGTGCCGACTGCGCGGCGGCCAGGTCCAGCCGCCCGTCCCCGCGGACCTCCGCCCAGTCCCGCACCCGGCGAAGCAGCCGGTTCGCGATCCGCGGCGTGCCCCGCGACCGACCGGCGATCTCGGCGGCGGCATCCTCGCTCAGCTCGACGCCGAGCAGGCCCGCCGAGCGCACGAGGACCCGGCGCAGCTCGTCGGTGTCGTAGAAGTCGAGGTGGGCGGTGAACCCGAACCGGTCCCGCAGCGGGGACGGCAGCAGACCGGCCCGCGTGGTCGCGCCGACCACGGTGAACGGCGGCAGGGTCAGCCCGATCGCGTTCGCACCCGGGCCCTTGCCGACCACGACGTCGACCCGGAAGTCCTCCATCGCGACGTAGAGCAGCTCCTCCGCCGGCCGAGCGAGGCGGTGGATCTCGTCGAGGAAGAGCACCTCGCCCTCCTCGAGCGAGGAGAGCACCGCCGCCAGGTCGCCGGCGTGCTGGATCGCCGGACCCGAGGTGACCCGCACGGACGCGCCCAGCTCGGCCGCGATGATCATCGCGAGCGTGGTCTTGCCCAGGCCCGGCGGACCGGAGAGCAGCACGTGGTCCGGCGCCCGGCCGCGCCCGATCGCCGCGTGCAGAACGAGCTCGAGCTGGTCACGCACCACGCGCTGCCCCACGAACTCGGCGAGCCGCCGAGGACGTAGCGCGGCCTCCGCCGCGCGCTCGGCCTCCTCCGCGCCGGGAGCCACGATCCGCTCGGTGGTCACGTCCTCCTCGTCAGGCACGGCCGCCGCCCAAGGACCGCAGAGCCGCGCGGAGCACCGCCGCGACGTCGGTCACCGACTCGCTGTCCGGCACGACCTTGTCCACCGCGCCCTGGGCGACCTTCTGCGCCCAGCCGAGGCCGACCAGTGCCTCCACCACCTCGCCGCGCCGGTCGGCGGTCGCGGGCGCCGGTGTCGCTGCCGAGCCCGACGGCGCGCCCAGCCGGTCGGCCAGCTCGAGGACGAGCCGCTGGGCGCCCTTCCGCCCGATCCCGGGAACCCGCTGCAGTGCACCGAGGTCCTCCGTGGCCACGGCCGTGCGCAGTGCGTCCGGGCTGTGCACCGCGAGCATCGCCAACGCGAGACGCGGGCCGATCCCGCTGACGGTCTGGACCTGCTCGAACACGTCCCGCTCGTCGGGCTCGGCGAAGCCGAACAGCGTCAGCGAGTCCTCTCGGACCACCAGCGACGTCGCCAGGTTCGCGGGTTGGCCGACCCGGAGCCCGGCCAGCGTCGTGGGGGTGGCCTGCACGAGCAGGCCGACGCCGCCGACCTCCACGACGGCCGCGTCCAGCCGCACCGCGGCCACACGGCCGTTCACCGAGGCGATCACCGGGCTCCTCCAGTCCTCACGTGTGTCCCGCCGTCACGGCGCGTGACCGAACACCTGTACGACAGACGCTAGCAACCGCAGCCTCAGCGGGCACCGCGGCGCGCCGCGGCCTCGGCCGCGGCCCAGGCCGCCTGCGCCGGGGTGCGTCCGGCCGCGCCACGTCCGGTCGGTGCCGCCGGGCGCCACAGGTGACAGATCGCCAGGGCGAGCGCGTCGGCCGCGTCCGCGGGCGACGGCCGCTCGTCGAGGTCCAGGATCCTCGTGACCATCGACGTGACCTGCGCCTTGTCGGCCCGACCGCTCCCGGTCACCGCAGCCTTGACCTCGCTCGGGGTGTGCAGCGCGACCGGGATGCCACGCCTCGCCGCGGCGACCATGACCACGCCGGAGACCTGGGCCGTCCCCATCACGGTCCGCACGTTGTGCTGGGCGAACACCCGCTCCACCGCGACCGCGTCCGGGCTGTGCCGGTCGAGCCAGCGCTCCACCACGTCGCCGATCTCGACGAGGCGTAGCGCCGGGTCTGCGTCGGCCGCGGAGCGTGCCACGCCGACCTCCACCAGACGGGCGCGCCGACCCGGCAGGGCGTCGACCACCCCGAGGCCGCACCGGGTCAGCCCCGGGTCCACACCGAGCACGCGCACGCGGTCAGTCTCCCCCGCGGCCCGCAGCATCCCGCGGACCGACGCGCGAGGTCACTCCTCGTCGAGCGCAGCCATGACCTCGTCGGACGCGTCGAAGTTCGCGAACACGTTCTGCACGTCGTCGCTGTCCTCGAGGGCGTCGATCAGGCGCAGCACCTTGCGTGCGCCGTCGACGTCGACCTCGATCTGCGTCGCCGGGACGAACTGCGCCTCGGCCGAGTCGTAGTCGATCCCCGCGTCCTGCAGGGCGGTGCGCACCGCGACCACGTCGGACGCCTCGCTCATCACCTCGAACACCTCGCCGAGGTCGTTGACCTCCTCGGCGCCCGCGTCGAGCACGGCGGTCAGCACGTCGTCCTCGGTGACGGCGTCGGCCTTGGGCACGATCACCACACCACGCCGCGAGAAGAGGTAGGAGACCGAGCCCGGGTCGGCCATCTGGCCGCCGTTGCGGGTGAACGCGACCCGGACGTCGGACGCGGCCCTGTTCCGGTTGTCGGTCAGGCACTCCACCAGCACCGCGATGCCACCGGGGGCGTAGCCCTCGTACATGATCGTCTGGTAGTCGGCCCCGCCGCCCTCGGCACCGGACCCGCGCTTGACCGCGCGGTCGATGTTGTCGTTCGGGACCGACGACTTCTTGGCCTTCTGGATCGCGTCGTAGAGCGTGGGGTTGCCCGCCGGGTCACCGCCACCGACCCGGGCGGCCACCTCGATGTTCTTGATCAGCTTGGCGAAGAGCTTGCCGCGCCGGGCATCGATGACGGCCTTCTTGTGCTTGGTCGTGGCCCACTTGGAGTGACCGGACATGACTACCCCTCGACGATCTGGACGAACAGGCGGTGCAGGCGCAGGTCCCCGGTGATCTCCGGGTGGAAGGACGTGGCGACCACGTCGCGCTCACGCACCGCAACGATCCTACCGGCGGCCGGCCCGCCTTCGACCCGCGCGAGCACCTCGACGCCCGGGCCGACCTCCTCCACCCAGGGCGCCCGGATGAACACCGCGTGCACCGGGCGTGCCCGTGAGTCCGGCACGCCCGCGACCTCCAGGTCGGTCTCGAACGAGTCCACCTGACGCCCGAACGCGTTGCGCCGCACCGTGATGTCCAGCCCGCCGAGCGTCTGCTGATCGACGGTGCCACCGACGATCCGGTCCGCGAGCAGGATCATGCCCGCGCACGACCCGAGCGCCGGCATGCCCTGCGCGAGGCGCTCGCGCAACGGGTCGCGCAGGTCGAACGCACGCAGCAGCTTGTCGATCGTCGTGGACTCGCCGCCGGGGATCACCAAGCCGTCGACGCCGTCCAGCTCGCTGCGACGGCGCACCGGCACGGCGCGGGCGCCGGACGCCTCGAGCATCGCGAGGTGCTCGCGGACGTCTCCCTGCAGGGCCAGCACACCGACGGTCGTGATCACGAGGGGCGAGTCTACGGACGCAGGGAACGCCTCGTGCCGGGCCGTCCGGTCGTCAGACCGCCGAGCCGGCCGTCGACGCGTCCAGGGTGGCCTCGAGCGCCGACGAGGCCTGCGCGGCACGCTCACGCTCGAGGAACGCGACGAGCTTGCGCACGCCCGTGCGGAGCTGTTCCGGGTCGCTGGCCAGCGACAGCCGCACCCACCCGGCCGCACCGGCACCGAACGCCTCGCCGGGGGCGACCGACACGTGCTCCTCGGCCAGCAGCCTCAGCGCCGCCTCCTCGCCGTCGTCGAACGCCGACGAGACGTCGACCAGCAGGTAGAAGGCGCCCGCCGGGTGCGCGCAGCGGATCCCCGCCGCGCCGAGGGTCGCCATGGCCTCGTCCCGGCGCTCCCGGTACGCCGCCACGGCTCGCCCGACGTGGTCCTGCGGACCGCGCAGCGCGGCGAGCCCGGCGCGCTGGGTGACCGACGACGGGCAGGCGACCGTCGCCTCGGCGATCTGCGCCATCGTCTCGGCGAGCGCCTGGCTCGGTGCGACGACGTAGCCGAGCCGCCACCCGGTCATGGCGTGCGTCTTCGAGAAGCTGAAGAAGCTCAGCACGCGGCCGTCGGTGTCGAACGACGCCGGGCTGACGTGCTCGGCATCGAACGTGATGGCCTCGTAGCACTCGTCGGACAGCACCCACAGGTCGTGCACGCGCGCCAGGGCCACGATCTCGGCCAGCAGCGCGGGCGGGTACACCGCGCCCGTCGGGTTGTTCGGCGAGTTCACCAGGATCGCCCGGGTGGCCGGCGTGATCGCCGCCTCGATGTCCGCCAGGCGCGGCACGAACCCGTCCTCGGCGACGGTCGGGTAGGTCGCGACGTCGCCGCCCGCGGCCAACGCGCCCATCCGCCAGTTCGGGAACTCGGGGTCCGGCACCAGGAGCTGGTCACCGGGGCCGAGCAGCGCCTGGAAGGCCAGCATCAGCGCGTTCATCGCACCGTGCGTGACCACCACCCGCTCGGGACCGACCTCGAGCCCGTTCACGGCCGCCACCTTCTCGGCCAGGGCGCGGCGCAGCTCGAGGGTGCCCGCCGACGACGTGTAGCCGGTGTGGCCCGCCTTCGCGTCGGCGAAGGCCGCCTCGATCACGTGCTCCGGGGTCGGGACGTCCGGCTCACCGACCTCGAGCCGGATGGCCTCCGGATCCTTGAGCGCGAGCTCCATGAGGGCACGGATCCCACTGCGGGACATGCGTAGCGAGGGAGAGTTCGAGGTCGGCACGTACCAGACAGTAACGCTCGGCATGTGTCCGGCGTGTCACAAGCCGACCGGACCTGTCGGGAGGTGCTGGACCTGCGCGTCAGGGGGCGTCCGGCAGGCGCCGGAGCACGCCGTCCCACCCCGCCAGCAGGCCCCGGACCACCTCGACCAGGCGACCCGGGAACACCTCCACCCCGACGTTCTCGAGCTCGTCGAGATGCCACCAGCGCAGCTCGTCCATGAAGTCCCGCTCGATCTCGGTCCAGCCGTCCACGACCAGCTCGCCGACCTCGCCGACCCGGGTGAGGAAGAACACCTCGTCCTGGCGCACCGGCATGGCGTAGAAGTCGAACACCGCGCTGCGCTGGAGCACGGGCCCCACGAGGTCGTCGGGACGCACCACGAGGCCGGTCTCCTCGCGGAGCTCGCGCACGGCCGCGTCCCGCGGCGTCTCACCGTCATCGATCCCGCCGCCGATCGTGAACCACCACGACCGCTCGGGCTGGTCCGCGTCGTGCCCGCGGGCCATCAGCAGGCGGTCGTGCTCGTCCAGCACGAGGACCCGCGCACCGCGCCTCGACCAGCGGCCGTCCGGGCCGAGCGCCCAGTCCGGACCGAGGAAGCCGGGCCGAGGAGCTGTCGACCCGCCCGGATCGGCCGGGGTCACCAGCCGCGCTGCGCCAGGCGGTGCGGCTCGGGAACCTCTTCGACGTTGATGCCGACCATGGCCTCACCCAGGCCACGCGAGACCTCGGCGACGACGGCCGGGTCGTCGTAGAACGTCGTGGCCTTCACGATCGCCGCGGCCCGCTTCGCCGGGTCGCCGGACTTGAAGATGCCCGAACCGACGAACACGCCCTCGGCACCGAGCTGCATCATCATCGCGGCGTCGGCCGGGGTCGCGATGCCACCCGCGGTGAACAGGACGACCGGCAGCTTCCCGGTCGCGGCGACCTCCTTCACCAGGTCGTACGGCGCCTGGAGCTCCTTGGCCGCGACGTAGAGCTCGTCCTCGGGCAGCGAGGTCAACCGGCGGATCTCGTCGCGGATCTGACGCATGTGCGTCGTCGCGTTCGACACGTCACCGGTCCCGGCCTCGCCCTTGGACCGGATCATCGCCGCGCCCTCGGTGATCCGACGCAGCGCCTCGCCGAGGTTGGTCGCACCGCAGACGAAGGGGACGGTGAACGCCCACTTGTCGATGTGGTGGGCGTAGTCCGCCGGGGTGAGGACCTCGGACTCGTCGACGTAGTCGACGCCGAGGCTCTCGAGCACCTGCGCCTCGACGAAGTGCCCGATCCGCGCCTTGGCCATCACCGGGATGGAGACGGCGCCGATGATCCCGTCGATCAGGTCGGGGTCGCTCATCCGCGCGACGCCGCCCTGGGCGCGGATGTCCGCGGGCACGCGCTCGAGCGCCATGACGGCGACGGCACCGGCGTCCTCGGCGATCTTCGCCTGCTCCGCGGTGACCACGTCCATGATCACGCCGCCCTTGAGCATCTCCGCCATGCCCCGCTTGACCTTGGCGGTGCCGATCAGCTGACCGTTGTCGCTCATACGTCCTCGTCGTGTGGAAAGGGTGGGGTCCCGGCGGCTACGCGCGGGTGCAACCATCCTAGACCGGGGCGGGCGCCGGTCCCGCGCTCCGCGTACACGGCCCGCTCAGCGCAGCTGGGTGAGCGCCTCGGGTGCGTCGTCGTCGATCTCGACCGTCGCCGGGAGTGCCGCATGGCCCTGCAGCCGGAGCACGCGCACCAGGGTCTTGCGGCGAACCCGCCGCGCCTGCGCGACGGCCTCGTTGTGGAACCGGCGTGCCAGCTGCACCCGGTACCAGGCGGCCCCGAGCGCGGTGAGCAGCTCGGCGCCGTAGGGCTCGGCGCGCAGCGCGGCGACCTCCTCCGGGTCTGCGAGGGCGGCCCGCACGGTCGCCGAGAGCTCGGACTCGGCGAGGTCCCGCGAGACGTGGTCGACCCCGCCGAGCGGCACGTCCGGGTCCAGGCCGGGTCCGTTCACCTCGCCGAGCTCCTGGTCGCCCGCGCCGACGACGAGCGCCTGCCAGGCCGCCTCGCCCACGAGCACCGAGCTGGCGGGGTCAAGAAGGCCGCTCGCGGCGAGCTCGGCCGCTGCGGAGGCACGCCGGACGAGCTGGTTGTCCAGGACGGCGCGCGACGAGCCGACCTTGCGGTGCAGGCGGTCCAGGCGGCTCGCCATGACCCACACCGCCCAGCCGAGGAGCAGCAGGAGCGCGGCCGCGACGACCGTGATCTCGGACCAGGTCACGACCAGCCTCCGAACCGCCTCGACGACGGGTCCTCGCCGACCGGGGTCCGCGCCCCGGCGACCGCCATCTCGTAGACCGTCAGGATCTGCCGTGTCACGGTCGACCAGTCGTAGCGGCGCACCACGTCCGACGCGTAGGACGACGTCCGCCGGCGCAGCTCGGCGTCGCCGAGGACCCGCACGAGCGTCGCAGCGAGGTCCGCGGAGTCCTCGGTCCGGAACAGCGTGCCGGCGCGCCCGCCGTCGAGGACCCGGGAGAACGCACCGAGGTCGCTGGCGACCACTGCCGCACCGGCGCTCATCGCCTCGACGAGCACGATGCCGAAGCTCTCGCCACCGGTCTGCGGTGCGCAGTAGACGTCGACCGAGGACAGCAGCGCCGCCTTGTCCTTGTCGGAGATCCCGCCGAGGAACTCGACCGACGCGGCGCGCGGGCCCAGTGCCTCACGCGCCTCGGCCGCACCCACGTCGCCGCTGCCGGCGACCAGGAAGCGCGCGCCCGGGAACGCCTCCAGTACTGCCGGGATGGCGCCCGTGAGCACCGGGAGGCCCTTGCGGGGCTCGTCCAGGCGGCCGAGGAACGCGACCGTGGGAGCGCTCGGCGTCCCGGTCCAGCGCAGGTCGGGCGAGGCGGAGGCGAACGTGTCCACGTACACGCCGTTCGGGATCACCACGGCGTCGCCGCCGAGGTGGTCGACGAGCGTCCGCCGGGCGTCCTCCGACACGGCGATCCGGGCCGAGACCTTCTCCAGGCTCGACCGCACCATCGGGTACGCCATCTGCAGCGCGCGCGACCGGAGCAGCGCGGTGTGGAAGGTCGCGACGATCGGGCCCTCGGCGATCCACAGCGCGAGCATGCCCAGGCTCGGCGTCACCGGCTCGTGCAGGTGCAGGATGTCGAACTCACCGGCGGCCAGCCACCTCCGCACCCGGCGGGCGCTGACCGGGCCGAAGGTCATCCGGGCGACCGACCCGTTGTAGCGCACCGGGACCGCGCGCCCCGCCGGGACGAGGTAGTCGGGCACCGGGGTCTCGTCGTCCGCAGGCGCGAGCACCGAGACCTCGTGGCCGAGGCCCTGGAGGGCCTCCGCCAGGTCACGCACATGGAACTGCACGCCACCGGGGACGTCGAAGGAGTACGGGCACACGATGCCGACCCTCACCGCGCACCTCCGGCGACGCGCTCCGGGTCGAGGTCCTCCACGAACACCCGCTGCAGCATGTGCCAGTGCTCGGGGTGGGCAGCGATGTCCGCCCCGAGCAGGTCGACCCACGCCTGGGTCAGCACCGCGACCAGCTCACCGCGGGGGGTGTCGGCCGGCACCTCGACCGGGATGAAGTTGACCACCAGCCCCCAGGGCGTGCCTGCCGCCCTGCGCCGTGCGCCGTGCAGCCGTTCGTGCCGCAGCACGGTGGCGAACAGCGGAGCCCCCGTGGGGGCGGCGCGGGCCGCCGGGCCGGCGGCGCCGCGCGCCCGCCTGCCCCGCAGGTCGACCTCGATCCCGCCCGAGGTCAGGTCCCGGTCGGCCAGAAGCGGGACGACGCCGCCGCCGGCCCGCACGACCCGGACCAGCTCACGGAAGACCTCGGCACCGGAGTCGAGCGGCAGGATCCGGAGCCCGATCCCCTCCCGCAGCGCGAGGAACGCGTCGAAGACCTCGGGCGGCTCGAGTCGCTCGGCGACCGTCGTCACCGGTGCGATCGCCCTCGTGGCCCAGGCACCGGCGAGGTCCCAGTTGCCCTGGTGCGCGAGCGCCAGCACCACGGACCTGCCCGCCGCGATCGCCTCGTGCAACGCGTCGGCGCCGATCACCCGGACGCGCGCGTCGAGCTGCTCGAAGCTGCGCGCCGGGAGCGTGAAGGCCTCGGCGTAGTAGCGCAGGTAGTTGCGCATCCCGGCGCGGCTCATCGCGCGCAGCGTCGGACCGTCGAGGTCCGGTCGGACCCGACGCAGGTTCGCCTCGAGGCGGCGCACCCCCTTGCCCCGCCGGAGCCACGCCAGGTCGGCCGCGCAGGTGGCGCCGGCCCGCACGAGGGTCTCGGGGACCCGGGGCGCGAGGCGCACCGCAGCGACCATGCCGCGCGAGGCGAGCGTCACGCGGCGCCACCCGCTCCGGTCGCCGGGTCGGTGTCCGTCCGGGTCGCGCGGACCTGGCGCCGCACCACCGCCATCCGCTGCACGACGGTCACCGCGCTCGCGAAGGCGAGCAGTCCGAGCAGTACCGCAAGACCGACCGGTGCCATGCCGAACCCGACGAGGTAGCACCCGACGATCGCGACGACGAGCCGCTCACCACGTTCGGCGATCCCGACGTTCGCGTCGAAGCCGAGCGAACCGGCTCGCGCCCGCGCGTAGGACACCAGGAAACCGAGCACGAGCGAGGCGAGGGCCGCGACGACGCCGTAGGCACCCTCGAGCCCGCCCACCTGGATCCAGAAGTACCCGGCCAGACCCGTGAAGATCGCGCCGTCGGCCAACCGGTCGAGCGTCGAGTCGAGGAAGGCTCCCCACGGTCCGGACGACCCCGCCTTGCGCGCCACCGCACCGTCCAGCGCGTCACCGAGCGCGAGGACGGTCAGTGCGATCGCGCCGGCGAGCAGGTGGCCGGTCGGCAGCAGCCACAGGGCGACCACGACCACCCCGAGCGTCGCGGCGATCGTCACGGCGTCCGCGCTCACGCCGAGCCGGACGAGGAGCCCGGCCAGCGGGTCGAAGACCCGTCCGGCGAGACCCCGCAGGCGCGCGATCACGTCGTCGCCGCGCTCGGCCAGGCTGCCGCGAGCCGCGCGCGGGTGTCCGCGAGGAGCTCGGGCAGCGCCTTGGTCCGTGCCACGACCGGCAGGAAGTTCGCGTCCCCGGTCCATCGCGGCACGACGTGCTGGTGCAGGTGCGCCGCGATCCCGGCGCCCGCGACCTGCCCGAGGTTCATCCCGAGGTTGAACCCCTGCGGCGCCATCACGGCCCGGAGCACCTCGATCGACGTGCGGGTCATGCGGTTCAGCTCGTCCAGCTCGTCGTCCCGCAGGTCGGTGAGGTCGGCGACGTGCCGGTGCGGCACGACCATGAGGTGCCCCGAGTTGTAGGGGTACTTGTTCAGCAGCGCGAGGCACGTGCGTCCCCGGCCCACCACGAGCCCCGCTGCGTCGTCGCCGCCGACCGCGCGGCAGAACGGGCACAGCTCGACGGCGGGCCCGGCCGGCTTGTCCTCGCCCTGGATGTACACCATCCGGTGCGGTGTCCACAGCCGCTGGAAGCCGTCGGGCTCACCGGCGAGGTCGTCCCCGGCGTCCACGGTCGCGGGCGCCTCGGGCTCCTCGCCCGGTGCGCCACCGCCCACGGGATGCGTCACGTCAGACCTGCACGCGGTCGCGCACCGCTGCCAGGATCCGCTCCACCGCGTCGTCGACCGGCACCCCGTTGTCCTGGCTGCCGTCGCGGAACCGGAACGAGACGGCACCGGCCGATCGGTCCTCCTCCCCCGCGATCAGCACGAACGGCACCTTGGCCTTGCTCGCGTTGCGGATCTTCTTCGGGAACCGGTCGTCGGACTCGTCGACCTCCACCCGGATCCCCGCGGCCTTGAGCCGTGCCGCGACGTCGTTCAGGTAGGGGGCGAACTCCTCGGCGACCGGGACGCCGAGCACCTGCACCGGCGCGAGCCAGGGCGGGAAGGCACCCGCGTAGTGCTCGACGAGGACGCCCATGAAGCGCTCGATCGAGCCGAACTTCGCGGAGTGGATCATCACGGGCTGCTGGCGGGAGCCGTCGGCCGCGGTGTACTCCAGGCCGAACCGCTCCGGCTGGTTGAAGTCGTACTGGATGGTCGACATCTGCCAGGTCCGGCCGATCGCGTCCTTGGCCTGGACGGAGATCTTCGGCCCGTAGAACGCCGCACCACCCGGGTCGAGCACGGGGTCGACCCCGAACTTCTCCGCGGTCTCCAGCAGGATCCGGGTCGCGCTCTCCCACTGCTCGTCCGAGCCGATGAACTTGTCCTTCTTGTCGCCCTCGGTCTCCCGGGTCGACAGCTCGAAGTAGTAGTCGTCCAACCCGAAGTCCTTGAGCAGCCCGGTGACGAACTTCAGCAGGTGCTCGACCTCGGCCGAGGCCTGCTCCTGGGTCACGTACGAGTGCGAGTCGTCCTGGGTCATGGCCCGGACCCGGGTCAGGCCATGCACGACGCCCGACTTCTCGAACCGGTAGACCGAGCCGAACTCGAACAGCCGCAGCGGCAGCTCGCGGTACGAGCGTCCGCGCGAACGGTAGATGAGGTTGTGCATCGGGCAGTTCATCGCCTTGAGCCGGTACTCGGCGTGCTCCAGCTCCATCGGCGGGAACATGGTGTCCGCGTAGTACGGCAGGTGGCCCGAGGTGTGGAACAGGCCGTCCTTGCTGATGTGCGGGGTCGAGACGTACTCGAAGCCCTCCTCGATGTGCCGCCGGCGGACGTAGTCCTCCATCTCACGCTTGATCACGCCACCGCGCGGGTGGAACACGACCATGCCGGAGCCGAGCTCTTCGGGGAAGGAGTAGAGGTCGAGCTCGACGCCGAGCCGCCGGTGGTCCCGGCGCTCGGCCTCGGCCAGGCGCTCGAGGTACGCGCGCAGCTCGTCCTTGGTCGGCCAGGCGGTGCCGTAGACCCGCTGCAGCTGCGGGTTCTTCTCCGATCCCCGCCAGTAGGCCGCGGCCGACCGGGTCAGCTGGAACCCGTTGCCGATCAGCCTGGTGCTGGGCAGGTGCGGGCCACGGCAGAGGTCCTGCCAGGCGACCGAGCCGTCGCGGCGCAGGTTCTGGTAGATCGACAGCCCGCCGAGGCCCACCTCGACGTTCGCGCCGTCCTCGTCGGCACCCGGGTTCCCCTTGAGGCCGATCAGCTCGAGCTTGTACGGCTCGGCCGCGAGCTCGGAGCGTGCCTCCGCCTCGGACAGGTCCCAGCGCCGGAAGGTCTGCCCTTCCTTGATGATCCGCTGCATCGCCTTCTCGAGGGCCTTGAGGTCCTCGGGGGTGAACGGGGTCTCGACGTCGAAGTCGTAGTAGAACCCGTCGGTGATCGGCGGGCCGATCCCGAGCCGGGCGCTCGGGTTCACCGCCTGCACCGCCTGCGCGAGCACGTGCGCGGCGGAGTGGCGCAGCACGGCGAGCCCGTCCGGGGAGTCGATGGTCACACCCTCGACGACGGCACCCTCGGGCAGCTCGGCGGCGAGGTCGCGGAGCTCGCCGTCCACGCGGACCACCACCACGTCGCGGCGGTCGGCGAAGAGCGTCGCACCGGTCACCGGGCCCTCGACGATCCGGGTAGCGCCGTCGACGGTGAGGCTGATCTGGGACACGGGACTCCTTCGGGTGGTCGGCCGGATCGATGCTACCGACCCGCCCGGGTGCGACCGACCTCATTCGCTCCCCGCGCGGCTCACGTCACCGCTTGATCACGGCTCGGTCACGGCCGTGCGCGCACCTGTGGATGCGACACGCCGGACTGCTCCGTCCGGGTGACGGCTGGGCTCTTCACCCCGACTGCGAACGGGTGAGCCCGAGACGCCCCGAAACCGGCAATGACCTGGGCCTATACACCATCTGGAGGGGCCCTATACGGACAAAAGCCCCCTTTCGGGGGATGGGTCTGCGATACCTGTGTGGGCGATACTGGGTTCGAACCAGTGACCTCCTCGGTGTGAACGAGGCGCTCTACCACTGAGCCAATCGCCCGCCGGCCGGTCGAGGTTCAACCGCACGACGCGACCTGCATGCTACCCGGAACCCGACTGTTTGCCGAAACCGCTCGGATCTCGGTCCCCCATCGAGATCCCAGAAGGTCGGTAACGCCACCTGAGAGGGGTGACACCATGGCCGACACCCCCCAAGCGGTTCATGAGGCCGTCCCCATGCACCTGGTGCTCCCCGACGCCAGCGTGCTGCCGATCCGAGCCGATCTGACGTTCGACCCCGCTGATCCCTACACCGTGCGAGTGGACTTCGTAGGCACCCACTCGACCTCCACCTGGCTGATCGGACGTGAGCTGTTCGCGCACGGCGTGCTCGCCGACGCCAACGCCCCCGCCGGCACCGGTGACGTCCGCATCTGGCGGGACGAGGACCCGACCTACCTGCTGGTCGCGTTGAGCGGTGTCGAGGGCGACGCGCTCCTCGCGGGTCCCGCCGAGAACTTCATGCGATTCCTGTCCGCCACGGTCACGCTGGTGCCGTTCGGCTCGGAGAGCCCGCACATGGAGAGCGAGATCTCCCGGCTCATCGACTCGCTCCTGGAGGCCTGAGCCACCCGAAGGACACCCGAGACCCCGCTGGCCGATCGAGGCGGCGGGGTCTCGTGGCGTCCGGGCCCACAGCGCGACCCTGTGCCTACGGCCTCCCGCAACCCGCGGAACCCGCGGAACCTGCGGCAGCGGAGTCAGGGGTCGATGTCGTCGGCGGCACGCCGCCGGTAGAGCTCCGCGACCTCGAGCGTCAGCGGGAAGGGCTCGAGCGCGACCCCGTCCAGCTCGACCACCGGCACGAAGGTGCGGATCGACCCGCACAGCGCCAGTCCCGCGTCGCCGGCGGTCACGGTGTCGAGGACGCTCCAGGGCAGCGTCTGCTCGCGGACCGGCAGCCCGGCCTGCGCCGACCACTCGAGGACCAGCTCGCGCGTGATGCCCGCGAGGCACCCGCTCGACAGGGGCGGGGTGAGCAGCTCGCCGCCCACCTCGACGAACACGTTCGACCCGGTGCCCTCGCACAGCTCGCCACGCGTGTTTGCCAACCAGGACTCGTCCGCACCGACCTTCGTGGCCGCCGCCACCGCGACGACGTTCTCGGCGTACGACGTCGTCTTCAGGCCGGTCAGCGGTGACCGTTCGTTGCGGACCCACGGCACGCGCACGCTGCGGACCGGGCGCGGCGCCCCGGCGGCTCCGGCCACCACGACCACCGTCTGCCGCCCGCCGGACCTGGTCGACCCGAGCGGCCCGACGCCCGCCGTCACGGTGATCCGGATCCGCCCGAGGTCGGGGCGTCCGTCGAGCACCGCCGCGATCCCCGCTCTGACCTCGTCGAGATCCGGGTCGTCCAGGCCGAGCCCCCGCGCCGAGCGCGTCAGCCGGCGCAGGTGCCGGGAGAGCGCGAACGCCTGCCCGTCGACCGCCTGGCACGTCTCGAAGACCCCGTCACCGACCGTGATCCCGTGGTCGACCGCGCTGATCGCCGGCTCGGCAGGGTCGCGCAGCCGCCCGTCGACCCACACCACGATGTCGTCCACACCGCTCCTTCCCTCACCGCCATCCTGGCCGATCCCCCGGGCACGCGTCCCGACCACGGTCACGTGTCGCTCGCGAGCGACACGAGGCGGGCTGCCTTGAGCTCGGTCTCCGCCCACTCGGCCGCCGGGTCCGACGCCCACGTGATGCCTGCGCCGGTGCCGAACCGCAGCGTCCCGCCCTCGGCCGGCGTCCACCAGAAGGTCCGGATGCCGACCGCGAGCTCGGCCCGCCCCTCGTCGGCGTCGATCCAGCCGACGGCGCCGCAGTAGGGGCCGCGGGGTTCCGGCTCGAGCCGGCGGATCACGCCGAGCGCCGACTGCTTCGGCGCCCCGGAGACGGACGCCGGCGGGTAGGTCGCCGCCAGGAGCGCGGACCAGTCGGGCTGTGGGTGCTCCAGCCGCCCCTGGACCGTCGTGACGAGGTGCACCAGGCCCGGGTGGTGCTCGAGCGCAAGCAGGTCGACGACCTCCACGGTCCCCGGCCCGCAGACCCGCTGCAGGTCGTTGCGCACCATGTCCGCGATCATCACGTTCTCCGCCCGGTCCTTCGTGGTGAGCCCGTCGGCGGTCGCTGCGGTGCCCTTGATCGGCCCGGACGTGACGAGACCCTCACCCACCCTGAGGAACAGCTCCGGAGACGCCGTGACGACCCACACCCCGGGCACCGGCTCGGCCGGCCGGCCGGGTTCCGGCGAGGCGACCGGGACGTGCACCCAACCGGCGTACGGCGCCGGGTTGCCCACGGCCAGCCCGTCCGCCAAGGCCTGCGCATCCGGCTCTGCCCCGGGCCTACCCGGGAGCGGAGCCGACAGCACCCGGCAGAGGTTCACCTGGTACACGTCTCCGTCGCGCACGGCGGCGCGCACCGCCTCGACACCCGCCAGGTACTCCGGGCGGTCCAGCGTGCTCACCCACGTGTCCCGGGCGGGGCCGCGCCATGCCGGGGCGGGGCGCGGTCCGGCGCCCGGCTCTGCCGCCGTCGGCGACACCTCGGCGAAGCGCCAGGCGTGGACGACCCCCTCGAAGTCACCCACGACCGCCCAGAACCCGCCGTCCAGGTGGGCACCGGGCTCGCTCAGGACGACGTGATCGACGACACCCGCGGCGCGCCGACCGCCGAGGACCGCACGCCCGGGCGACGCGCCACGGGCCCGCGCGTTCGGCTCGACCCTGCTCGACCTCATGCCAGGAACGCTAGCGACGCGCCACGCGACGGGCCGGTTGGACGATCGGTCCGGCCGTCGACTACAGTTCCGGATGCGCACGGCGCCCCGGCGAACGTGCAGCGCGGACGTGGCTCAGTTGGTAGAGCATCACCTTGCCAAGGTGAGGGTCGCGGGTTCGAGTCCCGTCGTCCGCTCGGAGGCGATATCCACCACGTGGACTCAGGCCTCACCGGTGGAGTGGCCGAGAGGCGAGGCAGCGGCCTGCAAAGCCGTATACACGGGTTCGAATCCCGTCTCCACCTCGCAAGAGCAGGACAGCAGGACACGGGCGATTGGCGCAGCGGGAGCGCGCTTCCCTGACACGGAAGAGGTCACTGGTTCGATCCCAGTATCGCCCACCAGCATCACCGCAGGTCATAGGCCGTCTCGGACAGGTTCCGGGGCGGCCTTGATCGTCCTCGTACGCCAACGCGCACGCCAACCCAGGCTTCGCGTGGCGTGCCCAGCCGGACCACGTCCGCCCACGCCACTCGCCCGTTCACCACGTTCCCCCCGGTCAGCGACCTGAGCCATCGCGCCACCCGGTCCGCACGCGGCCTGCCCTTCCGGCAAGCGGAAGCGGTCACTGACCTTCGCACGTCGGCCCCGGACCCCACAGAACTCATGCCGGAGCTCGAAGATCAAGCGGATGAGGCAGAAGCCCGGCGGCCACCAGATGCACCAGCAGCCCCATGCCACGGGCACCAACCACCGTGCCGACCACGAGGCACCAGCAGGAAGAGTCTGCGCAGTGAGCGGACGACGCTATGCCGCCATGCCATCAGCGGCATGACCGGGCGGCACCCGGAGGGTACGCGCTCAGTGCGGCGGATGACGCTGTCGGGACCTCAGGCGTCAGGGTCGTCGGCGGCGAGCATCTCCCGGAGGTTCTGCTCGGCGAGGGCGTCGCCTTTGTCGGCACCGATGCGGAACTGGTCTGCGGCGGAGCGCTCGTCGCCGCGTTCGAGGTAGAGGGTGGCGAGGTTGTTGTGGCCGAAGATGTCGCCGGACGCGATGTCCTTGAGGTAGGCGTCCTCGGCGGCCGCGAACTCGCCGAGCCTGGCGCACAGGTTGCCGAGGGGCAGCAGAGGCTCGACCTCCCCGAGTTCGACACCGCGTTCCAGGACCGCTCGTCCCTCGGCGGTCCGGCCGGTCTGGATGAGCAGGTCGGCCAGGTCGGTGCGCGCGGCGGGGAACAGGTCCGCCCCGGCGCGCAGCGCCGGTTCGAGCGCCGGGTCGTGCGAGGTGCACCAGTCCCAGCACGCGACCACCGCGGCGGCGGTCGCGTCACCTTCATCGGCAGCGGCGGTGGCGACCTCGTGGGCGGCCGCGCGGTCACCCTGCTCGCGCAGCGCGAACGCCAGGGCCAAAGGTGCGTTGGGGTCCCCGGCATCCTTGGCCGCCCGGTAGGCGCGCACCGCTGCTTCGCCGTCACCCAGCTCGGACAGCACGTGACCGAGATTCAGCCAGGCGTCAGGCTCGCCGCCCTCGCCCGCACGTTCCAGAACCTCTGCCGCGGCGGGCAGCCGCCCCAGATCAACCAGGACGTTGCCCAGGTCGAACCACCCGACCGGGGAGCCCAGCAGCCCCGCTCGCTGGAAGCAGGCGGCCGCCTCTTCATTGAGGCCGGCATCGGCCAGATCGCACCCCAGCCCCAGCAGCGCGTCGACGTCCTCGCTTCCTACGAGTTCCTCGAAGCGCCGCAGCAGGATTTGTGTCACCAGAAGATCCTCGCGCACTCGCCAGCCGGACGAACAGCTGAATCGAAGGCCCGCCAGGACCAGCACAAGGCGACCCATCAGCGGGATGACCGCGCGGCACCCGGAGGGTACGCGCTCAGTGCGGCATGAGCGGACATGTCGGCGCTGGCAGTCGTGTGCTGGTGACGGCGCGTGGTCGGGGATTATTGCCCCGTGGATTGGAGCGAGGCCGAGCGTTCGCGCCTGGAGACTGCGCTGAACGAGTCGGATGTCGTCGGTGTCCGGCTGGAGCCATCTGGCGACGTGGACATCCTCCTCCACGTGCTCTCACTGCCGCCGTCTGGCCCGCTGCCCAGGGACGGACGCCGGGTCCTGCGCCTGACGTCCGCCCACGAACTGAGGTTCCTGCTTCGCGCTGACCGGGTTGGTGAGCAGCTCGCGGATCAGCAGGCGATCCCCCTCGCCGATCTCGCGGCCGTCGAGGCGTTCTTTGCCTCACTGGTCTGGGGAGGATCGATCTACGGGTGGCGGTTCTTCGACGATCCCGAGCTGACCGCCGACTGGCCGGCCGAGCCCAGCCTGACGGTCCGGCCACGAGGCGCCACGCCGGGCGATCACACCTTCTACTGGTTCAACGAGTGTGGCGCCGCGGACGGCGAGGCCACCGTCGGGTACTGCCTCGAGGGCACCGTCACCTTCCGCGACGTCCAGGTGCTCGACGCGCTCGGCAACGAACTGCCCATCGAAACCTTCATCACCGACGGCATCCGCCACTGGGACGCCCTCTTCGCCCGCGACGAACGGCTGTCGCCCGAGGCGCAACAGGCAGCGCAGCGCGACGCCCCGAAGTGGCGCGCCTGGGCCGAAGGCAGCCACGGCACGCCCGGATCCACCTGACGACCGGACGGCGGCATGTCCGTGCGGGTTCGGCGGCCGACTTCGCTGATCGGCGCCGAGTTCGCTGACCACACCCAGCGAACTCGCACACAGCCAGCGAACTCGCGGAGAGGGCGAGCGCTCATCGGCATGAGCGAGCATGTCGACTGGCTCGGCACCGTCAGGCATGGAAGGGATGGGGGACGACCTGGGCTCCCGATCCCGTGCGCCGCGAAAGCCAACTGCGTACGCCGACCAGCCACCTGCCGCCGGTGTCCGCGAACGTCCGCGCGCGACCGGACGAGCGTCTGATCTGCACAGACGGACACGACCGAATTCCCCGGACCCCATTCCGCTCACTGACACAGAAGAGGTCCCTGGTTCGATCCCAGTCTCGCCCACCAGGATCACCGCAGCTCAGTGAACCGCCCCGGGTTCAGTGGAGGCTCGGTTCTTTGGTTTCCAGGGTCGTCGAGGTGCTGATCTGACGGTAGTGGTTGGTCTCGTGCTCGCTCGGTGGGATGTCGCCGAGCTCGGTGTGCAGGCG
>NZ_JAOVZU010000004.1:390663-399404 GCF_025717005.1 Actinotalea endophytica | reverse complement strand
CCCCCCCCCCCGCCCGCGGGGGGGGGGGCCCACGTCCATGCTCGGGGGAGCAGGTCCGGGAGGGCGAGCTCGAGCGTCGCTCCGTGCACCGCGCAGGGGCGCCCGTCGAGGTGTGCGAGCGCCTGGGCGGCGGCGATCCCCGCCGCCGTGGTGGCGGCCGCGGCTTCGGGGACCAACGAGGTCACCGCGGGATCCGCGACCAGCTGGGCCGCCACGGTGGGCCAGGCCGGGTCCGCGTCCGTGCGGGACAGGTCGAGGCAGGTCAGGCACGCGGTCCGGCGTGGCAGCACCAGCGGCCCGACCAGGATCGACGCCTCGCGCACCACGACCGACAGGTGCGGCACGTCGGCGTCACGCAGCGGCAGGTGGGTGCACGGATCGGCGAGGCCGCGCTCGACGAGCACCACGAGGTCCGGCGCGCGGCCCGCGGGAGCGAATGTTCGGGTGGTGGGGTTCGCCTCACGCACGGCCCGTGCGGCGGCGACCTCGCGCGGGTCGCCCACGTCCCGCACGCCGAACCCGCCGAAGCCCACGTCGGTGGCACCGACCGCGGTGGCGTCGGCGAGCTCGAGCGTGCCCACACCCGCCGCAGCGAGAGTCTGGGCGAGCGTCGCGCCGAGTCGGTCCAGCCCCACCACCCGCACGCGGGATCGTGCGCGCCGCGCGACGAGCGCCGCGCCGTCCCCGTCGACGTCGAGCACGGCCCAGGCGCGGGACTCGGCCGCGGCAGCGCTCGGCACCGTCGGCGGCGGGACCAGGAGGTGCGCCGCGGTGAGATGGGCCAGGACCCCGGCCGTCTCCGCGGCCGGGACGTCCTCGGCGTCCAGCGCGGCGGTGATCGCACGTTCGCTCGCGCCCGGAGGCAGACCGACCAGGGCACGGGCCGCCGATGGGCTGAGATCGCCCAGCGCGACCGCCCACCTGGGGTCGGTGCCGACCTGGACCGTCGTGGTGTCCCGCCACACCAGCGGGAGGGCTCGCAGCTGCACCGGCCGTCCTCTCGTCAGCCACCCAGCCTCGCCGACCGAGGCGGGCCGTGGGAGATCTCCACAGGGCGCGCCGGACGCACAAGAGGCGGCTCCCCGACCGGGGAACCGCCTCTCGACGTGGTGTGGGGCCTCAGGCCTTGCCGAGGATCCGGTTGAGCTTGGTGCCGCAGACCGGGCACACGCCCTTGGCCATCTTGCGGCCGTTGGTCACGACGACCTCGCCCTCGGTCTCGCGCTTCTCCTTGCACTTCACGCAGTAGAACTCGCCCTTGTAGGTCTCGGCCATGGAAGTCTCCGTTCGTCAGCCTCGTTCGCCGGCTCATGGTCGATCCGGCCGCAGGATCGCCGAGGTGGCGTCTCCGTGCTCAGCCAAGACTAATCACGCCGCAGCGGCCTGCGGTCCACCGCGCTCCCGGCGTGCCGCAGGATCACCCCCGTGCGCGGTCGCTGCGGGACGTGCCGAACGTCGGTGCGGGCGACTACCGTGCCCCGCGTGGACCCCGAGGTGCTGGCCGCCGAGATCGCGGCGGCGCAGGTGCGGCGCAGCAAGCGACGCACCCGCACCGTCACGGCCTTCCGCGAGGGTGGACGCACCGTGGTCGCGATCCCGGACCGCTTCTCCCGGTCCGAGGAGCGTGAGTGGGTCACCAAGATGGTGACCCGCCTGATGACCTCCCAGGCGCGTCGGGTGCCCTCGGACGAGGGACTCGAACGGCGCGCCGGCCAGCTGTCGGACCGCTACCTCGGTGGCCGGGCCCGGCCCACGAGCGTCGCCTGGTCCTCGCGCCAGGGTCGGCGCTGGGGTTCGTGCACGCCGAGCGAGGGGTCGATCCGGATCTCCACGCGGGTGCGCGGCATGCCCGGCTGGGTGCTCGACTACGTGCTGCTGCACGAGCTCGCCCACCTGCTCCAGCCCGGGCACGGCGCGGCGTTCTGGGCCGAGCTCGAGTCCTACCCGCAGACCGAGCGGGCCCGCGGTTTCCTGGACGGCGTCGCGTTCGCCACCGACGTGATCGGTGACGAGCCGGATGACGAGCGGCCGGACGTGGAGGACTAGGGCCGGGACTCCTCGGGGTCGTCCGGGTCGTCGGGCCCGTCGGTGGTCCCCTCGCCGAAGATCTCCGCGAGGGCGCGGTCGAGGTCCGCGGAGTCGACCGCGGCGGCTTCGCGACGCCCGCGGTAGCCGGCCGGGTCGTCCAGGTCCTCCGGCGTCGGCAGGAGGTCCGGGTGGTCCCAGACCGCCTCCCGGGCCGCGATGCCGCCGTCCTCGGTGAGGGTCGCCCACAGCCGGGCGGCGTCCCGCGAGCGCCTCGGACGCAGCTCGAGGCCGACGAGCGTGGCGAAGATGTCCTCGGCCGGGCCGCCGGCGGCGCGGCGGCGGCGCATCATCTCGCGCAGCGCCGCGGTGTGCGGCAGGTGCGTGCTCGCGGCCGCCGCGGTGACCTCGTCCACCCAGCCCTCGACGAGGGCGAGGACGGTCTCCAGCCGCAGCAGGGCGGCCTGCTGGGCGGGCGTGGTCTCCAGCGAGAAGACGCCGCCGGACATGGCGTCCGCGATGTTCTGCGGGTCCGACGGGTCGATCGACCGGACGGCCTCCTCGATGGCGTCGAGGTCGATCTCGACGCCGCGCGCGTAGGTCTCCACCACGCCGAGCAGGTGGCCCTGGAGCCAGCCGACGTGCGTGAAGAGTCGGGCGTGCGCCGCCTCGCGCAGCGCCAGGAACAGCCGGACCTCGTCCAGCGGCACGTCCAGGCCCTCGGCGAACTCGGCGACGTTGCGCGGCAGCAGCGCGGCGCCCGGGCCGGCGATCAGCGGGATGCCGATGTCGGTGGTGCCGAGCACCTCACGGGAGAGCGTGCCCACCGCGTTGCCGAGCTGGAGGCCGAACACCGCGGAGCCGAGCTGGCGCATCATCGGCGCCATGGTCTGGCCCAGGTCGGACATCTCCTCGGGCACCTGCTGGTCGGTCATCACGGTCGCGAGCGCCGAGGCGACGCTCCCGGCGACCGGCTCGGCGAGGGTCCGCCAGCGCGGCATCGTCTGCTCGACCCACTCCGATCGGCTCAGCGCGCGCACCGGGCCTCCGGCGGCGGGCAGGTCGGTGGCCTGGTCCAGCCAGAGCTCGGCGACGCCGAGCGCGTCGGCGACCGCGCGCCGCTCGCCCTCGGTGACCGTCGGGTCGCCCTCGCTCACCGCGGCCTGCCGCGCGACGTCGTGCGAGAGGTCGGCGTTCACCGGGCCGGTGCCCGAGGCGAGCATCGCCTGGAACTGCGCGACCATCGACTGCACGAGCACCGGGTCGTCCGGCAGGCCGAGGCTCGACGCGAGCTGCGCGAGGTCCATCGGCGTGCCGTCGGGACCGATCAGCCCGCGTTCGGAGATCTCGGCGATCACCTCGTCGGCCTGTGGGCCGAGCAGCTGGCGCAGCAGCGCCTCCCAGGACGGTGGGATGCCTGGCTCGCTCATCGGGTCTCCCCTCGGTGGTGACCTCCACGGTAGCCGCGCCGATCCCGCGTGACCTGCACCGGGAGCCCGCCCCGCACGGCGGTTCGCTCAGGGCGCAGCGCGATGTCGGGATGAAGCACCCAGGTGCAGCAGGGATGATGTGCCGGTGACCGACCAGCACTCGCCGCACCCGGCCGAGCCCGCAGGGGGACCGTCGTGGAGCCCGGTGGGGAGCGCCGACGACCCGTGGACCGTGACGGACCGCGACGACGACGCCCCCGACGGCTTCGAGGACGGCGTCGACGAGGAGCCGCCCGCGAGCCCCCGCGCGCTCACCCTGAGCATCGCCTCGGTGGCGCTCGCACTGCTCCTCGCCGCCGCCGCTGCGCTCCCGCTGCCGTACGTGGTCAGCTCGCCCGGGCCCACGCTGGACACCCTGAGCGACCACGAGGGCACCCCGCTGATCGAGGTGAGCGGCGCCGAGACGTACCCGACCACCGGTGAGCTGCGGCTCACCACCGTGACCACGGCCGGCGGGCCCGGCTACCCGGTGACGCTCGGTGACGTGCTGCGTGGGTGGTTCTCCAGCGCGCGGTCCGTGGTGCCGGTGGAGCAGGTGTTCGCGCCGGCGCAGACCCGCGAGGAGGTCACCCAGACCGGTCAGGCGGAGATGATCTCCTCGCAGGAGGACGCCACGGTCTCCGCGCTCGAGGAGCTCGGCTACATGGTCCCGACCACGCTCACGGTCGGTGGGGTCATGGCGGACACCGGTGCCGAGGGCGTGCTCCAGGAGGGCGATGTGATCACCGGCGTCGGCGGGACCCCGGTGACGTCGTTCTCCGACCTGTCGAGCCTCATGGACGCGGTGACGCCGGGCGACACCGTGACGCTGCAGATCACCCGGGACGGCGCGCCGACCGACGTCGACGTCACCACCACCGAGCTGGACGGCCGCGCGCTGCTCGGCGTGCTGATCGACCCGGTGTTCGACTTCCCCGTGGACGTCAGCATCCAGATCGAGAACATCGGCGGCCCGAGCGCCGGGACGATGTTCGCGCTCGGCATCATCGACAAGATGACGCCGGAGGACGAGGCCAACGGTCAGGTGATCGCCGGTACCGGCACGATCGACCTGACCGGCACCGTCGGGCCGATCGGTGGCATCGAGCAGAAGATGTTCGGCGCGGTGCGCGACGGCGCGACCTGGTTCCTGGCGCCGGCGGACAACTGCGCCGACGTCGTCGGGCACGTCCCGGAGGGGCTGCACGTGGTGCGGATCGCGACGCTGCACGAGGCGCGCGAGGCGGTTCAGGCGATCGGCGAGGGAGACGCGGCGGGCCTGCCGACCTGCTCGTGAGGTCGCCCGGTCACCGACCGGGCTGATCGACGGGAGCGCACGTGCCGGTCGGCCGGGCGGGCCGACCGGCCGTCAGAGCAGGGTCGCGGCGACCGCCTCGACGAGGCTCGGCACGAGGTCCGGGCCGCCGGCGACCGCGGCGTCGTCGTCGTGCGCGCGGGTGCGCAGGACGCACCAGGTCGGACCGCCGCGCAGCGCCCCGACCGCGAGGCGCACGTCCTGCCGGTCGGGGTGGGCCATCAGGTAGGTGAGCGCCTCGTCCGGGTCGTCCGGCATGCCCTCCTCGGCCGAGGTGGGCAGCACGACGCGCTCGACGACCACGGCGGCGCCGTGCACCGTCACGGGCCACGACAGCCCGGCCAGCAGGTCCTCGAGCGAGTCGGACTGCGGCAGGTCCTCCTGCTCGACCGCGGTGAGGTGGTGGGGATCGAGCGTGGCCGCGGCCACCGTCTCGGGCGGCAGCTGGTCGGCCAGGCCGGGTTCGGCGGCGAGGGCGTCGGCGGTGCGGACCAGGGCGAACACCCGCACGGGGCCGTCCCAGCCGCCGCTCGCGACGTGGCGCTCGATCTCGCGCATCGTGGTGTCCAGCGCCTGGCGGGCGCCGTCGTCCGTGCTGGTCGGGTCGCCGGCCGGCTCGGCGCTCGGGGTCGGCTGGATGGGGTCGCGCTGCTCGTCGGTCACCCCGCCATGGTGTCAGGTCGACGGCGCGGGTCACGGGTCGGCGGCAGTCCGGCGGAGCCGGCACGCGCTCCCAGGTGGGTGTGGGAACCTGGGGCGGCGCCCGGGCGTTCATCTCCCGGGGCCCGACCCGGGCGCCCAGCCCGGACGTTGACCGACGACGAGGAAACCCCGCCGTGTCCTTTCCCCGCCCGACCCGCCCGACGCCTGCCGGAAAGCGGCGGCGCCGCAGCCCGCTGGTCCTGACCATCGCGATCCTGGTCGGCGTCGTGATCGCCGTCATGGTGCTCGCCCAGGTCTGGACCGAGGTGCTCTGGTACCGCCAGGTCGGCTACCTCGAGGTGCTCACCACGCAGTGGCTGACCCGGGGTGTGCTGTTCGTGCTCGGGTTCCTGATCATGGGGGTCGCGGTCTGGGCGGCGCTCGCGGTGGCGTACCGCTCCCGGCCGATCTACGCGCCGTCCACGCCCGAGCAGGCGTCGCTGGACCAGTACCGCGAGATGATCGACCCGCTGCGCAAGCTCGTGATGACCGCGGGGCCTGCGGTGCTCGGCTTCTTCGCCGGCTCGGCCGCGTCCGCGCAGTGGGAGGACGTCCAGCTCTTCCTGAACCGCACGCTCGTCGGGGTGACCGACCCGCAGTTCGGGATGGACCTGTCGTTCTACATGTTCGTGCTGCCGGTGCTGCGGTTCGTGGTGTCGTTCCTGCTCGCGGTCGCGATCATCGCGGGCATCGCCGGCGTGGCGACGCACTACCTGTACGGCGGTCTGCGGATCGGTCAGGGCTCGGGGCCGCGCCTGACGCCGGCCGCCCGGATCCAGCTCGGCGTCACCGCGGCGGTGGCGATGCTGCTGATCGGCGTGAACTTCTGGCTCGACCGGTACTCGCTGATCGTGACCAGCGACTCGGGTGCGAAGGTCCAGGGCGGCGCGGGCTACACGGACATCAACGCGGTGCTCCCGGCCCGCGGGATCCTGGCCGGGGCGGCGGTCCTGGTCGCGGTCCTGTTCCTGGTGGCGGCGTTCCGCGGGTCGTGGCGGCTGCCGGCGATCGGCCTGGGGCTCGTGGTGGTGTCCGGGATCGTGATCGGCGGGATCTACCCGTCCGTCGTGCAGCGGTTCCAGGTGCAGCCGAACGAGCAGTCGACGGAGTCGCCGTACATCCAGCGCAACATCGACGCGACGCTCACGGCCTACGGCCTGGACGACGTGGAGATCACCACGTACGACGCGACGCTCGAGGCCGAGGCCGGCGCGCTGCGCGAGGATGCCGAGACCACGGCGAGCATCCGTCTGCTCGACCCGGCGATCGTCTCGCCGGCGTTCCGCCAGCTGCAGCAGAACAAGCAGTACTACGACTTCCCGGCCCAGCTCGCGGTGGACCGGTACACGATCGACGGCGAGAGCCGGGACACCGTGATCGCGGTGCGCGAGCTCAACCTCGACGGCCTGTCCTCCGAGCAGCGCACCTGGGTCAACGACCACACGGTGTACACGCACGGCTTCGGCGTGGTCGCGGCCTACGGCAACACCACGGCGGCCGACGGTCGCCCGGCGTTCTACGAGGGCGGCATCCCGTCGGTCGGCGCGCTCGGCGACTACGAGCCGCGGATCTACTTCGGCGAGTCCCTGCCGGACTACTCGATCGTCGGCGCGCCTTCGGGCAGCGGGGACTGGGAGCTGGACTACCCGGACGACGCCGCGGGCGGCCAGGTCAACACGACGTTCCCGACCGCCGACGTGCAGGCCGGGCCGAGCATCGGCAACCCGTGGAACAAGCTGCTGTACGCGCTGAAGTTCGGCTCCGAGCAGATCCTGTTCTCCGAGCGGGTGACCGGCGACTCGCAGATCCTGTACGACCGCGACCCGAAGGTCCGCGTGCAGAAGGTCGCCCCGTACCTGACGCTCGACTCCACGGTGTACCCGGCCGTGGTCGACGGGCGGGTCGTGTGGATCGTCGACGGGTACACCACGTCGAACAACTACCCGTACTCCACCCGTGAGGTGCTCGACGAGGTCACGACCGACTCGCTGACCCAGGCCGACACGCTGTCGACGCTCCTGCCGGAGCAGATCAACTACCTGCGCAACTCGGTCAAGGCGACCGTGGACGCGTACACCGGTGAGGTCACGCTGTACGCGTGGGACGACACCGACCCGGTGCTGGAGACCTGGCAGAAGGTCTTCCCGTCGACGGTGAAGCCGATGTCGGAGATCAGCGGGGCGCTGATGAGCCACCTGCGCTACCCGGAGGACCTGTTCAAGGTCCAGCGCACGCTGCTCGCGAGCTACCACGTGCAGACCGCGTCGGAGTTCTACTCGGGCCAGGACTTCTGGCGGGTGCCGGAGGACCCGAACAAGACCAGCGGTGAGCTGCAGCCGCCGTTCTACCTGACGCTCAAGATGCCGACCCAGGACGCGTCCGCGTTCTCCCTGACGTCGGTGTTCATCCCGGGCGGCAACACCGACCGGAATGTGCTCACCGGGTACCTCGCGGTGGACTCCGAACCGGGTGATGCCGACGGTGTGCGCTCCGAGGGGTACGGGACGTTGCGGCTCCTGGAGCTACCACGCAACACGACGGTCCCCGGACCCGGTCAGGTGAAGAACACCTTCGACTCGAGCCCGGAGATCAACCAGAACCTCAACCTGCTGCGGCAGGGCACCTCGACCGTGGTCAGCGGGAACCTGCTGACCCTGCCGGTCGGCGGCGGCCTGCTCTACGTGCAGCCGGTGTACGTGCAGTCCTCCACCGGGACGAAGCTGCCGCTGCTGCAGCGGGTGCTGGTGTCCTTCGGTGAGGAGGTCGGGTTCTCCGACACCCTGGAGGGCGCGCTCGACCAGGTGTTCGGCGGGGACGCGGGAGTGGACACCACCGAACCGGGGGTCGACACCGGGGTCCCGGACGCGCCGATCGAGGGCGGCACGGACGGCGGCACGGACGGCACAGCGACCGAGTCGCCCTCGGCCTCGCCGACGGAGTCGCCGACCACCGAACCCACGGTGCCGGCGTCCGACGCGCAGGCTCGGCTCGACGCCGCGCTGCAGCGGGCCCAGCAGGCTCTGCTGGACGGTCAGGACGCGCTCGCGAACAACGACTTCGCGGCCTACGGCGAGGCGCAGGACCGGCTCTCGCAGGCCATCGAGGACGCGATCGCGGCGGAGGCCGACCTGAACGCGGCCAACTCGGGCGGCTGACGGACGCCCTCGCAGGAACGCGCAAGAACCCCGCGAGCCGGGGAGCCGTGACCCCGGAGGGGCGGCTCCCCGGCT
>NZ_JAOVZU010000004.1:0-390653 GCF_025717005.1 Actinotalea endophytica | reverse complement strand
CCCCCCCGCCGCCCCCCCCCCCCCCCCGGGCGGGGGGGCCCCCGCCCCCCCGGAGGGGCGGCTCCCCGGCTCGCGGGGTTCAGGGGTGGTTGTCGCCGGGGTCGGGCGCGAGCCGTCAGGCGGTGTCGCCCGGGGGCAGCGCGGTCGGCTGCTGTGCCGGTCAGGCGACCTGGAGGGACCGCCTGGCCAGGCCCCACCAGAAGCCGTCGAGGGCCGTGGTGGGGGCGGCGGTGGGGTCGGTCGCTGCGCCGAGCGTGAGGAACAGCGGCGTGAAGTGCTCGACCGTCGGGTGCGCGTACGGCATGCCCGGGGCGCGGTGCCGGTAGCCCGAGAGCTCGTCGACGTCGCCACGGGACAGGGCCTCGGCGGCCCAGGCGTCGAACTCCGCCGACCAGGTCGGGACGGCGGTCAGGTCCGCCCAGTTCATGAACGGCAGGCCGTGGGTCATGAACCCCGAGCCGATCACGAGCACCCCGTGCTCGCGCAGCGTGCGCAGCCGGCTGCCCAGCTCGAGCAGACGGGCAGGGTCGTGCGTGGGCATGCTGAGCTGGAGCACCGGGACGGACGCGTCCGGGAACATCGCGAGCAGCGGCACCCAGGCGCCGTGGTCCAGGCCGCGCGAGGTGTGCTCGTGCAGCGGCTCGGAGTCCGGCAGGACGGTGCGGACCAGGGCGGCGAGGTCGGTGGCGTCGGGGGTGTCGTACCGCAGGCGGTAGTACATCGGGTCGAAGCCGCCGAAGTCGTAGACCAGGTCGGCGTGGCCGTCGGTGGTGGACAGCGCGAGCGGCGCGGACTCCCAGTGCGCCGAGACGATCAGCACTGCTCGCGGGACGGGCAGGCGGCGCGCCCACGCGTGCAGGTCGTCCATCCAGCCGGAGTCCTCGAGCAGCGGCGGAGCGCCGTGCGACACGTACAGGGCGGGCAGCGGGCCGTCCGCGGGCGTCCACGCCCGACGCGGTGTCGCTGCGTCGATCGTGGACGCCCGCCGCAGGAAGTCTGCGTACGGGTGGGACATCGTCAGGCCAGCTGGAAGCCGGTGGCCCAGGAGGTCTTCTCCGCGGCCGCGAGGGTGATCTGCAGGAAGCCGAGCGCCTCGAGCTCGCGCGCCCGCTTGAGGCTGCCCGCGTCGACCACGGTCAGGCCGCCGGCCGAGACCGCGTCGGCAAGAAGGGCCTTGGCGTCGGCGTCGTCGCCCGCGACGAGCACGGTGGTCGGGTTCTCCAGCACGGTGCCGCCGGCGAGCGCGCCCGCGAACGTGGTGTTGAAGGCCTTGAGGACGCTCGCGCCCGGGAGGGCGGCGGCGATCTCGGCGGCGGCCGACGAGTCGGCCGGGACGACCAGGGAGTCGAAGGTCTCGAAGTCCACCGGGTTGGTGAGGTCCACGACGACCTTGCCGGTCAGCGCGTCGCCGTAGGTGGCGAGCACGTCCGCGACGGCGCCGTAGGGGACCGCGAGGACGACGATGTCGGTGTCGGCAGGCAGGGCCGCGCCCTTGGCGACGAGGGTGTGCGCCACGCCGCCGCGCGTCAGCACCGCGTCCAGCGCGCCACCCATGTTGCCGGTCCCGATGATGCTCACGTGCGTCATGTCTGATGCTCCTTCTCGGCGGTGCGCCGACTGGTTTAGTTGAAGCGACAACCACGACGATAGACGTGTTTGCTTGAAGCGTCAACCTTTCCGGTAGAGTGGGCAGCATGACGCGTTGGCTGGGCGACCGCGAGCTGCAGGCGTGGGTGCGCCTGATCGCGATGACCGAGCTGCTGCCCGGCGCGCTCGAGCAGCAGCTGAAGCGCGACTCCGACCTCTCGCACTTCGAGTACTACGTGATGGCGATGCTCTCCGAGGCGCCCGAGCGCACGCTGCGGATGACCACGCTCGCCGCGCGCGCCAACGCGACGCTGTCCCGGCTGTCGCACGTGGTGACCCGGTTGGAGGGGCGCGGGTTCGTGGAGCGGGTGCCCTGCCCGGGGGACAAGCGGGCGACGAACGCGGTGCTCACCGAGGCGGGGTGGGCGACGGTGGTCGCGGCGGCGCCGGGGCACGTGGAGAACGTGCGCGAGACGGTGCTGGACGCGTTGACCGACGAGCAGGTGGACCAGCTCTCGGCGATCGCCGGGGCGATCCTGACGCGGCTTGACCCGGACGGCGTGATGACGGCGCCGTACGAGCGGGCGCGGGTGGAGGAGTAGCGCGGCCGACGCCGGCGAGTCGGCGGGGGCGGAGCCAGGCCGGTGCGGGCTCGCGGGCCGGTGCCGAGCCGGGCGGTGGACCGTCGCGGCGGCCCCGGCGGACGATAGGTTGCCGGACGTGGACTCGACGAGTGCGCCGATCACGACCGCCCTGGTCGTGGCCGGCATCAGCATGCTTCTGGTCGGTGCGGCGCTGGGCCTCGGCAGCCGCTGGCTGCTGCGCGGGAGATCGAGCCTCAGCGCGTCCGGAGCGGTGCTCGCCGGCGTGGTCGGCGCCGTGCTCGGCGGGGCCGTGACCCAGGTCGCGATGGGCAACCCGAGCACCCCGCACGTCGGGTTCCTCGCGCTGTTCTCCGTGCTCGGGACCGTGCTGGTGCTCGTGGTCACGGAGCGCCTGGTGGGCGGCAAGGCGCCGGACGCGACCGCCCTGGTCGAGGCGGGGGAGTCCGCGACCGTCGAGTTCAAGTCCACCGCGCGGCACAACCTGCACTCCGGCAAGCGCGACGAGCGCATGGAGGCCGTCATCACCAAGACCCTCGCCGGGTTCCTCAACGCGCGCGGCGGGACGCTGCTGATCGGCGTGGACGACGAGGGGCACGCGCTCGGCCTGGACGACGACCTCCAGTACATGAAGGCGCCCGACCTGGACCGGTACGAGCTGTGGCTGCACGACCACCTCACGCGTGCGCTCGGCGCGCCCGCGGTGGCGCTGCTGCGGGTCACATTCCCGGTGGTGCACGGGCGGGCGATCTGCCGGGTGGACGCGACGCCGTCGCCGCGGCCGGTGTTCGCGCGGGGCAAGGGCGAGCAGGTGGTGTTCTACGCGCGGCTGGGCAACTCGACGCGTGAGCTGGGGGTGGCGGACGCGATCGACTACGCGGCGGACCACTTCGGGCGGCGGGGGTGGATGCGGCGGAAGGCTGGGTGAGTCAGCCTCGATTTGGCCGATCGTGGGACGACCACGTATTGTTGAGTGTCCCGACGCGGGGTGGAGCAGCTCGGTAGCTCGCTGGGCTCATAACCCAGAGGTCGCAGGTTCAAATCCTGCCCCCGCTACTTGTGAAGGTGCAGGTCAGAGGCCCTTTCGATCTTCGGATCGAAAGGGCCTCTGGCGTTTCGGTATGCAGATGGTATGCAGGCAGGCCCACAGGATGGCCCTGGACGGTCCTGGACGACTGTGCTCACGAGCGCCCGAGAATGGGCCGCCGTGGTCGCCGTGTCAGCCGCGTTGCCGCGCTCCTCGAGCTTCGACCGGCGGCGCCCCGATTCAGAAGAGGAGGGGCTTGGAGCGCGACCATGGGCCGGAGGGGAACGAAGTCGGCGTGCGCGCATGCCGCGCGCCGCCCAAGCCGCGCACGCGGGACGTGCCAGCCTGTCTCCAGGCCCGCGGGGCCTGCGGCGACTCAGGGGCGGGGGTCAAGACCATGGCGAAGCGAGGGCTGAACCAGGGAGCCCTCGTCGTGCTCGAGGGTCTCGACAAGACCGGCAAGTCGACGCAGGCCAGGGCTCTCTTGGCGGCGCTCGGTTCCCAGACGACCGCCCATGTACACATGCCGCGCGGCCTGACGCACTTCACGAAGAAGATCTACAAGATGCTTGAGTCGGAGGATCTTCGCCCGGAGTCAGGCGTAGCCAAGCAGTTGGCGCACCTTGCATGCCATGCCGAGAGCGTGGGCCGCATCGCCGACATCTTGACTGAGCGCGCGGTCGTGCTGGACCGGTGGTGGTGGTCCGCATTGGCCTACGGCTGGTATGGCGGCGAGGTCCCGGCCGCAGGGATACGTCGCGAGACCTACTTCGGCCTTGTGACCGAGATCTGGGCGCCGCTCACGGCATCGGTGGTGTTCCTGTTCGACCAGCCCCACGAAGACGATGCCAACAACACACAGCCGATCCGCGCGGGCTACCAGGAGCTGGCCCGCGAGCAAGGCGACGTCACGGTGGCAGTCAGGCCTGGCGTGGCGGACTCAGTGACGGACTTCATCCTGGGCGAGCTCGACCATCGCGGCCTGCTCACGGATCGCGGGAGATAGCGTCCCGATGCCGACCTTCAGCAATGTCAACGCCGCCTTCTTGGGGATGCTTGATCGAGTGCTGACCAAGGGCGCGAAGACGGAGAGTCGGGTCGGTCCGACGATCGAGCTGGTCTCGCAGACGATCGTGATCGAACGTCCCCTCGAGCGGTTCGTGTTCGCGCCGGGCCGCAACAACAATCCGTTCGCCACGATCGCAGAGAGCCTCTGGGTCCTCGCGGGGCGGAATGATCTGGCGTACCTCACGCCCTACCTCAAGCGTGCACCGGACTTCTCGGACGACGGTGGCAAGACCTGGCGCGCTGGCTACGGCCCTCGCTTGCGTGCCTGGCACGGCACTGACCAGTTGGCGGCTGTGCGGAGCGTGTTGCGCGACTCTCCGAACTCCCGTCGGGCCGTGGCGTCCCTGTTCGACCCGTCCGAGGACTTCCAGGACAGCAACGACATCCCCTGCAACAACTGGCTGCACTTTTTGGCCCGCGGCGGACGCCTCGACCTGAACGTCGCGGCGCGCAGCAC
The DNA here is from genome assembly GCF_025717005.1 of Actinotalea endophytica. GTDB lineage: Bacteria > Actinomycetota > Actinomycetes > Actinomycetales > Cellulomonadaceae > Actinotalea. The sequence continues at coordinate 385,912 of NZ_JAOVZU010000004.1, read as the reverse complement.
GGACATCTGGTGGGGCTTCTCGGGAGTGAACGCCTTCGAGTGGTCCGTCGCGATGGAGATGATGGCGCGCTGGCTCGGCCTCGAGCCGGGCGTGCTGACCTTCTTCACCTCATCGTTGCACCTGTACGAGCGGCACCACGGCCGGGCGCGCGCGGTGCTGGCCCGTGCGGACGTCAACGCGCCCTACGTGGGGCAGTCGAGGAGGCGGTACGACACCGCGTGGGAGGACGCCCCCGGGGTGTTGGCTCGGTGGATGGACCTTGAGGAGAGCGTGCGCGCGGGGACGGACCTTAACGCGCTCGCGGTCCCCTTCGACGATCCGCTGCTAACGGAGTACCTGCGCGCGATCGACGTGTACTGGTCGTTCAGACGGCGGGTACCTCCGGCGGCGCTTGAGGAGCGGCTCGGCCTGCTCGGCGACAGCGATGTTGGCGCCGTCGCACGGGAGTTCGTCAACCGGCCGAATGCGCGCGACCACTGACCGTCTGGTCCGCCGCCTGAGCGCGTTCGTTTAGGCCCCATTTCGGTGGGAAGAACGGCTGCGGCATCGACGGCGGCGTCTGCGGCGCGAAGCGCTGCTTGATGCGGGTGCGCTGCCCGATGCCGGGCGCGTCCGGGTGCGCGACTCGCGCGTACTTGTCGGTCTCGCAGAAGAGGTTCTGGCAGTCGATCAGTGCCAGGGGGCGACCGAAGAGATCCTCAAAGTCCAGCCCGTACCGTTCGAATTCCTCTTGCTGATGGTCGACGGCCCACCGTATTAGGTCCTCAGGGCGTAGCCCGTCGGTGTCCACGAAACACTTCGCGATGCCGCTGCGTGCCCCGGGGCCAGCGACCACGAACTCGTTCTCGTCGAAGTCGATCAACGCGGAGTAGTTCAGGTCGATAGTCAACTGGAACGCAAGGAAAGGTCCAAGCGACGGGTAGGACGAGATGATGTTGAACACCTCGCGCAAGCTCGACGCGGCTTCGATCGCGCTGGCCGCATCCGAAGCGATCATCTGCTTGGCCAGGCGTAAGTGGTTCAGGTGCTTTCGGGCCGCGCCGAACGGCGGCGGTGGGATGATGTAGGCAGGCGAGTAGATCCGCTGCCCCAGGGCAAGTCGCCGGTCCATCTCGAGGCTGATGCGCTCGACGTCGAACGCCGCCGTGGTGAGCGAACCGACGGCACCCTCCACGACCGCCCAGGTGCTCGGCTTGTTGAAGAAGCGGTAGATCAACGTGCGAAGCAGCAAGTCATCGGGCTCCTGCGAGCCGGCGTACTGCACCCGGATTAGGTCCTGAGAGACTCGATCTGCCGCTCGATAGGCGTTCGTGAAGCGGTAGGCCGACAGGATCGGATCGCGCGTCCACGGGTACGGCTGAGCTCGCAGTCGCTGGTGGTACATGCGCTGACGTTCAGCAGCGACGAACCAGTAGCTCTGTAGTACGTCGGTCGCGATGACCGTGTGGCCGTTGATCGCGATCGACCTCATGGTGTTCCCCAACCTTTGCGCTCTCGTTGGTCAACCATCCGGCGCGCCGCGCAGCGAACGACTGCGCCTTCGGCCGCTCACCCTGGCAGAGCCCGGGGCGCGACCGCACCCCGACACTATTGCGCTGGAGCCAACGACGGGGTTCGACGGGGGCGTGTTGGACCGACCAGCACTCCCGTCGCAGGCGTGGGACTACCTTGCGGGCCAGCCCGCCGGGCGGCCGAGTAGGCCCCGCTCGAGCGACCCGAGCCACGCGAGTGTCGCCGTGACCAGATCCGCGGGAAGTAGACACCGATGCCCGCGCCCGGAGAGAACCAGGTCGACGTCGTAGCCGGAACGGAGTTCAGCAGGAATCTGAGGGCCGTCGGCGCCGAAGTAGCTGAACTCCGCGCCGATGAGGACGCGGTCCGTTGATGTGTCGATCCTGACGTGACCGGGGTTCGCACTGCCGTCGGCCAGACTGTGCCGGGAGTCCGCCTGTTGCCAGCGCCCCGACTCGTCCTGGTGGTAGATGTTGTCGCCGTAGACGTGCTTGAGTGCGCCGTCCGTTCGCGGCACCTTGCCCGCGAAACGGGGGTCGCGCCAGTAGTCGTTGAACGTCAGCGTTTCGCTGACCCGCATGGCGTAGACGAGTCGGCCGGCCAACGACTTCTGGGCCGACCCAGTTCCGACGATCCAGTCGCCGACGTGCCCCGTGCGCCTGATCTGCGGCTTGCACGTCGCGAGCGTGCATGTGCCGCCGAACGGGTTCGGCGCGAATCCGAAGTCGTGGAGCACGACGTAACTGAAGATCCTCATTCGCGGGTTCAGCAGTTCAGCCGCTTGATCGACCGCGGTGTGACGGGTGCCCCATCGGGGCCTTGCCACGGGCCGACGTCGTCGCCGTTGAGCGCGTCGATGATTGTGTCTCCATCCCAGCGGACAACGGCGTCCGCGTAGTCGTTGAGTTCTGCGGGCATGTCGACGCCTTCCGCGCCCGGCGCCCAGACGCCGATGATGCGCTTGTCGCCGTAGCGCGCCGCGTTCTCGATCTCCCAGCTCACCCACTCGTGGTTCTTGGTTTCCGGCGTGATGATCACGAGGATCTTGCCGGCCCACCTGATCCGGTCGGCGAGGATGGACTTGATGTAGTCCTCGGAGTGGGCGTTGTTCGGGCTATCGCTCGTCACCGACGAGTCTCGAACTTCGGCGCCGTGCCGGGACAAGAGATCCTTCAGCTTCCCGACGAGGGCATCGTCCTCGTGGCGGTGACTGATGAAGACGTTGTGGTGCTCGGCTTGCTCGGCCATGACGCAACTCCCTTCAACAGAAGGCTAGGAGCAGTCACCGACACGACGACCCGCGCAAGAGGATGAACTTCGGCTCTACGCTGCGCTCATGCCTGTCCCGCCGATCCTCGACGTGTATGTCGTGTGGCACTCGGATGACCCTGACGGCGCGCGGGTGTTCGAGCGTCTTCACCGCCACTTCCACTCACCGACATATTCGGGTCTCATAGGCGGAGCCGTCGAGGTGTACTCCCGGAGCGTGAGCTGGCACGACGCGGGCGACGCTCCGCGCCCCCTCGTCCTCCCTGGTGACACACGTGCGTCGGTCCAGCCGGCGCTGCTCGCGGCCATCATCCCGGTGCTCGGTCCGGGTCTGCGGCAAACCGTCGAGACCGAGCCCAGGTGGCGGTTGTATCTGGAAGGGATCGGGGCGGCGGGCAGCGACCGTGTCGTCGTCGCACCTGTGGGCCGGAACGTGAATCTAGTTGGATCAGCGCTCCTGCGCGCGATCGGCAGCTTCCAGCGGTTGCCGGATGAATCTCTCGACGATGGCCACCCAGGGCTCCTCGAGCGCAGCGCAGCACAGACGATCGCTCAACTGGCGGCCGGATCGAAGACGCCGATCAAGGTCTTCGTCAGTCACGCGAAACACTCGTCTGCTGGCGAGGATGAACTCGCCCATGCAGCCGTGTTCGCGGACGTTCGCGGCGTGATCGCGGACACGAAGCTTGCCGAGTTCTTCGACGCCCACGACCTGCAGCCTGGAAGCGACTGGGCGGCCGAACTCGAGCAGAGCGCCGCCGAGTCGGCACTGCTCATGGTTCGCACCGACGCGTACGCCAGCCGCGAATGGACGCAGCGGGAGGTCCTGGCCGCGAAACGTCACGACGTTCCCGTCGTCGCTCTCGTCGCGCTGACCGAGGGCGAGGCTCGCGGGTCGTTCCTGATGGACCACGTTCCAACTGTTCCGCTCGACCGTGCCGATCGCGCCACCTCGATCAACGCGAGCCTGAACCGCCTGGTCGACGAAGCGCTGAAGCGCGCTCTCTGGAGCGCACAGGGCGAGTTCATGCTGGAGCAGGGATTCGACTGGGCACCCGTGCACGCCCCCGAGCCCGTCACGGCGATTGGTTGGCTGGCAGACCACCGCGCCGAGCAGGCGGACGACAAGCACCTGTGGATCATCCATCCTGACCCGCCGCTCGGTCCCGCCGAACGACGAGTCGCCGACGAGTTGTGCGCGCTTGCGGGATTCGATGCGAAGGTCGACGTCCTGACTCCCCGCACGTTCGCCGCCAGAGGTGGTGTGTTGCCGCATGATGGTTGACCCGCATTTGGTGCCCCGCGATGCGCTTCGCGGCCGCCGCATCGCGATTTCGGTATCCGAGAGCGCTGACCTGGCGAGACTCGGCCTGAGTCCGCTTCACCTGGAGCTCACCGTCGCTGAACTCACCCGGGCGATCGTCCTCGCGGGGGGTATCGCCGTCTATGGCGGCAAGATCGACGTCGGGTTCACACAGATCGTCCGCGAAGAGGCGGAACGGTATGCGACCGACCACGTCGTCTTCGAGCACTACGTTCCGTTCACCGAACACGCCAACCTCTCGCGGGCCGAGCTGCAGGCGTACGTCGGGAGACTCGGCGTGCACTCCGAAGTACACCTCATCGACGGCGTCGGCGTCGCGGCTCCCGTATCCGGGGCGAACCAGCCAGGGTTCGTGCGGGCGGAGGTTGAGCCGTCAACAGCTCTGACCACGGCGCGGACGCTCATCGCGGAAGTCTGCGATAGCCGCGTCATTGTTGGTGGTCGGCTTTCGGACTACCTGGGTGCCATCCCCGGCGTCGTCGAAGAAGCCGTCCTGACTCTCGGCGCGGGCAAGCCCCTCTACGTTGCTGGCGGCTTCGGTGGCGCTGCGGCGTTTGTCGGCAGACACCAGACGCCGGACTTGTATGACTGGCTGCCCGAGGGGATGCCGCAAGGTGCGGAGGCTCTCGTCGACGAGGCAGCCTTCAGCCGACTTCACGGCACGCGGGGTGCCCAAGGACTCGACGACGATGATGCGCGACTCTTCGCTTCGTCGAACCGTCCGTCCGACATCGCGACCCTCGCGATTCTCGGGCTGTCCCGGCTTCTTGGCCGGTGAGCGCACCAATCTCAGATGCACCAGCGTCGTTCGCAGCGGCGGCCTTCCAGCCGCCCAGCGACTCGACGGACTGTGAAAGGGACGCGACTACGGCTACGTCGAGGGCCGTCGGGAATGCCGCCAGCAGCGGTTTGGCCAGGTTGCTGACGGCTCCGCGTTGCTCGAGGAGTCCCGGCGCGTCGCCAGCGCCCTTCGCCGAAGGGCGAGGGCTCGCCCACCCGAGCAGCGGAGTGACGGCGTCGGTGCCCGCGCGACTTCGCGCGTCACCCGCGGCCGTCACTGGCAAGCTACTTCGCATGTCGCGAGAGGACGAGAGCCTGGTCGAGGGTCTCTACGAGTCGCTGATCACTCGGGCGCTGGAGGAGAAGCTTGCCCTTGCACATGGCCTCGACATGCGCCAGGCGGACATCGACTCGGCGGACGCGCCTGACATCCTCGCCAGGCACGTGCGCGATGTTGTGCGGCGAGCGTTGCGCGAGGAGCGTGACGCTGGCCGCCGCCTCGGACGCGTCAATCGATTCATTGAGGCCTGGGGTGAGGCCGCCGACATGGTTGATGGCGCGAGGCAACTCCTCGCCGTCACCCGCCCGGGCGGGCCGGGTCAGGTCGGGCATCGACCTCCAGACCGCCCTTCCACACCGCTCTCGGAAGCTGCTCTCCTGACAAACGCCGCCGGAGAGCCCGGTGTCGGCCACGAGATTCGAGCCGAGCTGGCGAGCGCCGATCAAGTTGACGTCATCATGGCGTTCGTCAAGTGGCATGGGCTTCGGCTCTTCGAGGATCGACTGGAAGCCCTGCGAGAACGCGCGGTCTCCCTGAGGGTGATCACCACCACCTATATGGGCGCAACCGAGCGGGCGGCGCTGGACCGGCTAGTCCATGACTTCGGAGCCCAGGTGAAGGTGCAGTTCGATTCACAGAGAACACGCCTGCACGCGAAAGCGTGGCTATTCCGGCGCGACACGGGATTTGACACTGCATATGTGGGTTCCAGCAACCTCTCTCGCGCGGCCATGCTCGACGGGGTGGAGTGGAACGTCCGTCTCTCATCGGTCTCAACACCAGCGCTTATCCAGAAGTTCCGCGCGACGTTCGACAGTTATTGGAATGACGCGACGTTCGAGACCTACGAGCCGGCCGCCGACCGTGACCGTCTCGATGACGCGCTCGCCGAAGCGTCCGGTAGGCGCACGCGCGACCGAGTGACGCTCACGCTGTCCGGTCTAGAGGTGCGTCCGTATCCGTACCAGCAGGAGATGCTCGACCAGCTCGACGTCGAGCGCGTCGTCCACGATCGTCACCGGAACCTCGTAGTCGCCGCGACCGGAACCGGCAAGACGGTGGTTGCTGCGTTGGACTACCGGCGGCTGGCCGCAGACGCCGACTCCGGGTCCCGGGCGAGGCTCCTGTTCGTCGCACACCGGCGGGAGATCCTCCAGCAATCGCTCCGCACCTACCGTGAGGTCCTCGGCGACGCTGGCTTCGGGGAGCTCTACGTCGACGGGGCGCGACCCGAGCGATGGGACCACGTGTTCGCCTCCGTGCAGTCCCTGACGTCGTACGGCATCGCCAACGTCCCTCCAGACGCCTACGACGTTGTGGTCGTCGACGAGTTTCATCACGCCGAGGCGAAGACGTACCGGGCGATCGTCGACCATCTTCGTCCACGCGAGCTACTCGCCCTGACAGCCACGCCCGAGCGCGGCGACGGTCTCGACGTTCGTGCACTTTTCGATGGCCGCACGGCGGCCGAGATGCGGTTGTGGGATGCGCTCAAGGCCGACTTGCTCACGCCCTTCCACTACTTCGGTGTCGCTGACGGCTTGGACATGGCCGGCGTCGGCTGGCGAGCTGGGGCATACGACGCTGGCGAACTCTCCAAACTCGTGACGGGCAATCATGTTCGCGCGCGGATCATTCTCAAGGCTGTGCGAGATAAGCTCGCCGATGTGGCCGGGATGAAGGCCCTCGCCTTCTGTGTCTCGCGTGACCATGCGCACTACATGGCGGGCGTGTTCAACGATGCCGGAATCAGTTCGGTAACGGTGCTCGGCGATACGGCGATTGCGGACCGGGATGCCGCTCTCAAGGGGCTGATCGACGGTTCTGTCCAGACAGTTTTCACCGTGGACGTCTTCAACGAGGGTGTGGACGTCCCCGCGATCAACACTGTGCTGTTTCTGAGGCCCACCGAGAGCTCAACAGTCTTCTTGCAGCAACTTGGTCGAGGGCTGCGTCGCGCCCCGGACAAGGCGGTGCTGACGGCGCTCGACTTCGTTGGGCACCACCGCAAGGAGTTCCGGTTCGACCGGCGCTTTCGCGCCATGACGGGCAGCACCCGCGCTGGACTCGAGCGCGACATCGAGCGCGGCTTTCCCTTCCTTCCGTCGGGAACGCAGATCATCCTCGATCGGCGGAGCCAGGATCTCGTACTCCAGAACATCCGGAGCCAGGTCACCACTCGCTGGTCCGGGATCGCCTCAGAGCTGAAGGCTCATCCCACCGACCACCTCTCGACATTCCTCGGCGAGTCTGGGGTAGAGCTGGCCGATGTCGTGCGGGACGACCGGTCGTGGACGCGGCTACGCCGCGAGACCGGTATTGCAGTCCAGGATGGAGGGCCTCTGGAAGAGGGTCTCCTCAAGCGCGTCCGCGCCCTCTGTCACGTCGACGATCTCGACCGAGCAGCGGCCTATCTCACGTGGCTAGGCGACGAGGCACCGGCGTACGACGAAGCTGACAGCGTCCTGCAGGCGTACGGGCGGATGCTGTTCTTCTCCCTCTGGCCAGATGGCGGTGGATTCCAGTCGTATGCCGCCGGGCTGGATGCCCTTCGAACTGAAGCTGCAGCCCGTGAGGACTTCCGAGCGGTTGTTCGCCTCGGCCTGGACCGCGCAGAACGCGTGACGGCGCGACTCTCGGGGGAGTTGAGCCTGCGGCCGTTGCGCGTTCATGCTCGGTACACACGCGAGGAGATCGTCGCCGCACTTGACTACGTATCGGTCAGTGATCGGAAGGCAAACAGCTTCCGAGAGGGTGTGCTGTTCGCGCCAGAGGCGAACGTTGACGCGTTCCTCGTGACTCTGCACAAGTCCGAGGCCGAGTACTCCCCGACGACGATGTACCAGGACTACGCGATCAACCCAGAGCTCTTTCACTGGGAGTCTCAGTCTGGAACGTCGGTTGCCTCCAAGACCGGCCAGCGCTACCTCAACCACCGCGCCCGGGGGAGTCACATCCTCCTCTTCGCGCGACCCCGCAAGGTCTCTGCCTTCGGGACCGGGGCGCCCTATCTCTTCCTGGGAGAGGCCGACTATGTCGACCATCGGGGCGAGCGCCCTATCGCCATCACGTGGCGGCTCCGCTCCCCGATGCCTGCCGCCGACTTCGCCTCCGCAAGCGTGGTGTCGTAGTGCAACGCCTCAGCCCTCGAATGGCCCCAGGGCGCCCTGGGTGGCGATTCCAGCCTAGGGTCCTCCGGGCGTGCTGGGGAGCGCGGGCAGGCGGTGGGGGCGGAGCCTGAACCGTCAGCCGTCACCGCCACGCCACCCAAGCCGTGCTCAACCGGCGAGCAGCGCACGAAGGCGAGTTCTTGCCCACCATCGACGTCTGCACCGCCTGACCGAGGCCCGCCCTCGCCCCGCCCCCGCCCCCTACGACTCGTGGATCGGCGTCTTCGGCAGCTTCCGCACCCGCCGCGACCGCCGGCGCCTGCTCGGGATCAGGTCGCGCATCTGCTCGAGGTCGCCGAAGCACAGCAGCCGGTCCCCGTCCTCGAGCACCCGCCGCCCGCCGGGGTTGGGGATCACCCCCGTACCCCGGTGCAAGGTCAGCACCGAGATGTCCCGCTCCGCCAGCCCCGATTCTCCGATCGGCTTGCCGACCATGGTCGAGGCGGAGTGGACGACGATCTCGGCGACGCCGTACTTGGTGGAGATGGTCAGCCGCTGCCGCACGTCGATCTCCGGGAAGGCCACCTGGTTGTCGATGAAGTCGATGATCGCCCCGGCCACGTCGAGCTTGGTCGCGGTCTCCACGCCCTCCAGGCCGGGGGAGGAGTTGACCTCCATGACGAGGGGTCCGTCCTCGCCCTCCAGGATGTCCACGCCCGCCACCCGCAGACCCATGATCTGCGCGGCTCGCACCGCGGTCTCCTCGTAGGCGCTGTCGAGGGTCACCGCCTCGACCGAGCCGCCGCGGTGCACGTTGGAGCGGAACTCGTCGCCCTGAGCGGTGCGCCGCATCGCGGCAACCACCCGGTCCCCGACGACCAGGGCGCGGATGTCGCGGCCCTTGCTCTCCTTCACGAAGCTCTGGATCAGCACGTTCTGCCGGGTGCTCTGCAGGGTCTCGATGATCGCCTCGGCGACCCCCCGGTCGGGGGCGAGGATCACCCCGATGCCCTGGGTGCCCTCGAGCAGCTTGATCACCACCGGGGCGCCGCCGACCCGCTGGATGGCCGGGCGCACGTCGGCCCGCTCCCGCACGAACGTCGTCGGCGGCATGCCGATGTGGTGCCGCGCGAGGATCTGGGTGGCGCGCAGCTTGTCCCGGGAGTTGGTGATGCCGTTCGCCGTGTTCGGGGTGTAGACGTCCATCTGCTCGAACTGGCGGACGACGGCGGTGCCGAAGTAGGTGATCGAGTTGCCGATCCGGGGCAGCACCGCGTCGTACTGCGAGAGCTGCTTGCCGCGGAAGAGCAGGTCCGGCTCGTCCCCCGACAGGTCGATGGCGAACCGCATCGTGTTGAGCACCTTGACCACATGCCCGCGGTCGAGGGCCGCGGTGCGCAGCCGCTGGGTCGAGTAGCTGCGTGGCGCGCGGGACAGGATGGCGAGCTTCACTGAGGATCCCGGAATAATGTCGGCGTGGTAGAGGCCGCCAATTCAAACACCGTCGACGGCTCGCGTGAGCCAGGAACGGTCGCCGGATGGCGTGAGTGGGTGCGGTTGCCCGAGGTACCCGTGCGGTGGATCAAGGCCAAGCTCGACACCGGGGCCCGGTCCAGCGCCATCCACGCCTTCGACGTCGAGGAGCGGACCGTGGACGGCGAGCCGCGGGTGAGCTTCTCCATCCACCCCTGGCAGCGCTCCGACGAGGACGCTGCACGGCTGGACGCGCCGGTCATCGACCAGCGTCTGGTGCGCTCGTCCAACGGTGGCACCGAGGAGCGCCTGGTGGTGCCGATGGTGATCCGGCTGCTCGGGCGCGAGGTCGCCACCGAGATGACCCTGTCCAACCGGGACGAGATGGGGTTCCGGCTGCTCATCGGCCGTGACGCCCTGAGCCAGGGCTTCCTGGTGGACTCCGCCCGGTCCTACGTCGGCGGGCGGCCCCGTCGCGTCATCCGCCGCAAGAACTGGGGGCGGTGAGTGGCTCGCGACTCCCTGCCGATCGGCAGTGTCCGGGTGCGGGCCGGCACGGCCGCCGAGGTCGGTCTGCTGATCACCCGGCTGGTCACCGGCGGCGACGTCACGCTGCCCGTGCGGGTGGTGCACGGGAAGCTGGACGGGCCCGTCGTGTGGCTCGATGCGGCGGTGCACGGTGACGAGGTGGTCGGCGTCGAGGTGATCCGCCAGGTGCTGCGCACGCTGCAGCCGAAGCGGCTGCGCGGCACCGTGATCGCCGTCCCGATCGTCAACGTGCTCGGCTTCATGACCGGGGACCGCTACCTGCCCGACCGGCGCGACCTCAACCGCTCCTTCCCCGGTTCCGCCCGGGGGTCGCTGGCCGCCAGGATCGCCCACCTGTTCATGACCGAGGTGGTCAGCAAGTGCAGCGTCGGGATCGACCTGCACACCGGGGCCGACCGCCGCGCGAACCTCCCCCAGATCCGCGCCGACCTCGACGACCCGGGCACCCTCGAGCTCGCCCGGGCGTTCGGCGCCCCGGTCATGCTGCACGCCCGGTTGCGCGACGGCTCGATCCGTTCTGCGGCCGCGGAGTCCGGGGCACGGGTGCTGCTCTACGAGGGTGGGGAGAACCTGAGGCTCGACGAGTACGCCGTCGACGCGGGCGTCCGCGGGGTGCGGCGGGTGCTCGCTGCGCTGGGCATGATCGACCCGGTGGCCGAGGAGCAGTCGCCGACGCTCGAGTGCCGGGGCAGCGGGTGGGTCCGGTCCCGGCGCACCGGCATCGCCCACCTCGACGTGGCGCTCGGCCAGCAGGTCGTGGTCGGGGAGCGGCTCGGGTCGGTGTTCGACTCGTACGGGAAGACCCTGCGCACGGTGCGCGCCGACCGGGACGGCGTGGTGATCGGCCGGGCCAACGCCCCGATCGTCAACCGCGGCGACGCCCTGGTGCACATCGCCTCGCCGTCCTCGCACAGGCCGGTCGACGCGGGGTAGCGCCGGGTTCCCGCCTCGACTCGGGCCATGGGCGGTTCGACAACGGGCGTCGGCAGGTCGTCCCGGACCGCCAGGGGGCAAGGGACGCGGGCGAAGGGGTCGAGAACAGGCGCCGGGCTACGACGGACTCCGAGCTTCGCCGAACATCATGATCAGCGTGTTCGGTGGCTTCATGTTCTCCCACCTGGCGGCGGTCCGGCCGCTGGGCTTCGGACTCGCGTTCAGCGTGCCGCTCGACGCGTTCGTGGTCCGGCCGGCGCTGGTGCCCGCCCTGATGCACCTGACGGGAGACGGCGCCTCGTGGTTGCCGCGATCGCTCGACCGGCTGCTGCCGGACGTCGACATCGAGGGTGCCGCGCTCGAGCGAAGCCATCCGGTGCACGGCACCGCGACGGAGCTCGAGCACGACCTTGCCCTCGAGGCAGGCGGTACGGCCCGCTGACCGGTCCCGCGCGACCTCAGACGTCGCGGCAGGGAGATCGTGGCCAGCAGACAGTCGGCAGAGCCGCTCCGCCGGACAGTGGGGACACTCCACGCCGGGTCGTGGCGGCTCACGCCGGGTCGTAGCGGCTCTGGACGAGCGTGAAGGCCGCCCAGTAGTACGGGGCGTCCCAACCCGGCTCATCGGCCACCGCCGCGCACGCGTCCGCGAGTGCCGCTGCGAGCGACGCACCAGCCACGCGTCGCGCGTGGAACTCGGTCATGAGGTAGTCCGTGGCGGCGTCATCGACGTCCCAGGAGCTCGCGACCACGGCGTGGCAGCCGGCCCGCAGCAAGGCGGTGCTGAGGCCGGCGAGCTCGCCACCTCCCAGCGACTCGCCGTAGCCGCTGTGGCAGGCCGAGAGCACGACCAGCCGTGCTCCTCCTCGGCTACCAAGGAGCGCACCGGCAGGTAGCGACCCGTCGGCGAGCCTGACTCGGCTGCTCAGCGGCTGGTCGGGGTCGATCTGTGCGTGCGCTGCCACGTGCACGACGGTGGCCCCCTCCACCGCACGAAGGACGGCGTCGCGGGTCGCTGCTGCGCCGAGCAGGGGCTGAACGGCAAGGAGCTCGGCGACGTGGCGCGCCTCGTCGGCGGCGCTGGGCAGATCGCCGGTGGGATCCCCCAGGACGGCGGCACCCGAGGTCTCCCGGGCCGCGTCGGGGAAGCTGACCCGGACGTACTGCGCCACGTTGTCCGGGTCCTCGATGCCCATCCGCTCGGCGACGTTGAGGTCCTCACTCCAGGTGTAGCTGTTCCCCTCCAGCGGGGTCATCATGAGAGCCTGGTTGGGCAGGACGAGCACGGGCGTTGGCCGGCCGAGCTCCGTGCACCAACCGGCGCGCAGGAAGAGCAGCTGCCACGGGAGGGTGAACGTGTCCGTGGTCGGCGAGATCGCCAGGCACCTCGAGACCGGGTGCGGGGCGGCGGCCAGTGCGTCCACCAGGGGCTGCAAGGCCGCCGGGGTCGCGGCGCCATCGTCGGCTCGGTCGTCGCCCGTCAACGGCAGGCCGTTGACCGCCTGCGCCAGGACCTCCTCGGCGACCTCGCACATGATCTCGGCGTGCTGCGCCCCATCTCGCAGGAGCAGGAAGCACATCCGGGCTTGTTGCTGCCCGGAGGCGTCCACGTACCGCGGCACTGCCAGTGAAACCAGGTCGCACCCAGGTGAGCGTGACGGGAGTGAGTCCAAGAGCGCTGCCAGGACGTCCCGCCTGAACCGGGCGTACCGGCGTACCGACCCCGGCCCGTGCCGCGACATCTCGTCCCACAGTCGGTCAAGCTCGCGGTGCACGCTCTGGCGCCTGTGCAGGTGACGCAGCTCGAGAGCTGGGTCGTCAGTGGCCTCGAGGAGTTCGCGCAGGTCGAGGGCGGCTGCGTCACCCAGCAGCTGTGACTCCCACCGAGCGACTCCTTCGTCGAGCTCGGGCGGTGGTTCGAGTCCACGTCGCAGGATCTCCTGGATCAGCAGCGGGGCCTTGCCTGCCTCGGCGGACGCGAACGCCAGGTCGAGGTGAGGACCCGCGTCGGCGCCACCGAGCTCGCGGCTGCGGCTGAGGTGCAGGCCGACCAGCATCGACTGCGCGCGAGCGGCGATGCTACGGGTGCCGAGTCGTTGGCGCACCGGCAGTGAGGCGTTGTCGGCCAGGAGCTCGCGCAGCGCTTCCTCGAGGTGCGACGTCGCTTCGTCGTGCACGCCGGTACCGGAGGCCTTGCCCCAGAGTGCCTGGCGACACAACAGCGCGTTGGCCAGCTGGTAGTGCAGGCGGGGGCGCACGTCAGGGGCATCGAAGGCGTCCGCGAGGCCCGTGCGCGCCGCCTGGACGGCCTCGTCGAGCGCTGTCCCGTCGCGTTCACGCACGCCTCGCTCGACCAGCGAGATCGATCGATTGATCCACATCCGGCCGCGACTCCCCGTCGACGGCGGAGCGAGGGCGAGGGCAGCCGCGGACTCCTCCTCTGCTCGCACGAGGTCGCGCACGTCGCGACGGGCCTCGTAGCGCCGGGCATACGCGTTGCTGGCGTTGTCGTGCGCGACGGCTTCGTCCTCGAGGTCATCCGACGTCACGGCGAGACGTTGCTCGTACTCCGCTACCGACCGATCGGCGTGCGCTGGGTCCTTCGTGAGCTCGTAGGCCTCTCCGAAGAGGCTCCCCAGGAGGGCGTGGAGCTGGGGCACGTTGTCCAGCCCCTCGACGGGCGCCTCAAGAGCCGCGACCGCGAGACCGATCGCGGCTGCGATGTCCTCGCGGTCGCGGGCCCGTCGGTACCGCGACCACAACGCGCGCGCCAGGAGCTCGAGGCTGCGAGCCCTCTCCCAATCCCGTGCGCGAGGAGCCGGTACCACGTCCTCGAAGTCCTGGATCGCTCCTGCGAGCGCCACCGGGTCGCCGGTGCGGTCGGCGATCCGCAGCCGCAACGTCCCCAGATGGGTGGAGGCGGTCAGGTGGACCCCGGCGCCCGGGCGCACGCTTCGTCGCGCGACCTCGAGCTGATCGATCGCGGCGGCCTCGTCGTCGGGGTCCTCGGTGGCGTCCGCCCGGATGTACCAGAGCTGACCGAGCGCCAGCTCGTAGAGCGGCAGCATGTGACTCGTGCGCGCCACCGGCTCCCGGATCCGGTCGAGCTCGGCGAGAGCGGCCGCCCACCGGTCCTCGTGTGGGTCGGCCACCCACTCGAGGCCGAGCGCGATCCCCAGGTCCATCGCCGCCATGCCGCGGGGGCTCTCGTCGGGCGACAGCCGGGCGATCGACTCGCGCAGGCTCGCGAGCAGGCCGCTCCGTTCGGACGGGTCACCTACGTCCGTCTGGTGAGTCGGTGCGTCCATCAGCGCGCCCTCTGCGGAAGTACTCCCGGCTTGGACGGTACTCAGCGGTCCCGCCCGGCGCTAGAGTCGCAGCTAGGCGCACTCCTCCTACGGGCGGTGAGGTGAAGCCGTGACCTCGATGTTCGCCGAGGCGATCCACGTTGGCGGCCCTGAGTTGCTCGTCGAACGCAGGCGCACTGCCGTCACCGAGGACGAAGCACCAGCCGAGGCGGTGTTCCCGTCGTCCGGAAGGCCACGCGGGCTCTCTCTGATCTCGCTACGGGTCACACGCAACTGGGACGGGCTGTGGGGGCTGCTCGGCAGGCGCGACCAGATCTACTTCATGACGGTGGCGTTCGACCTGAGCGGCCGGGCACCGATAGTCCTGCCGCCCGAGCAGGTCCCGGATCAGGCGATCTACCGCGTGCGCCGCGGGGAGACGATCTCGTTCACGCTTGGCGACGGTTCGCCGGTCTACCCACCTCACGTGCTCAAGGGCGGCCTGATGGTCTACCTCGTCGTCTGCGACGCCGACCAGGGGACCCGCCACGTGGGTGAGGTCATGGCCAAGGTGCACGCGGACCTGACCAAGGGCGGGTCGCTCACCGACACGTTGATGGCTCTGATCAAGAACCCCACGTCCACCGTGGTCGACGAAGTCCTTCGAGCGGCGACAGCGGCACTCCTGCCGATCGCGACGATCCTGCAGAGCCAGGGCGACGAGTTCGTGGGGGTCTTCAGCGGCATCTACCCCGCCAAGGGGCCGTGGAAGGGCAAGCTCGCGGCAACCCAGAACGGAACGGAGATCGAGCTGCGCGAGCTGCGCGGCTGACGCGAGCCAGGGTTGATGCCACGGCGCATCCGGTCCGCGACCCCGCACGGGCCTGACCGGACAGCGCCCGAAGGGCATCTTCGACAAGCGTTGGCTGAGGGCGCCTTGACGCGGACCCGGCGTGGCCCTACCTTGACATCGTTGTAACGTTGCAACGATAGGAGCTGCGCGATGAGCGTCCACCGGCCGGCACCGAGCTTCCTCGTCCGGCGCGACGTGGCGGTGCCGATGCGTGACGGCGTCCGGCTCGCGACGGACCTCTACGTCCCGGACGGACCTGGACCGTGGCCGGTGCTGCTGGCCAGGACGCCCTACGGCAAGGAGTCGGCCTTCCAGAGCCAGTTCATCCTCAACCTCGAGCCGCCCCACGCGGTCGCGGCCGGGTTCGCGGTGGCGATCCAGGACACCCGCGGTCGCAACGGCTCGGAGGGGAGCTTCTGGCCGTTCGCGGCCGAGCGGAGCGACGGTGCGGACACCGTCGACTGGCTCGCCGCGCAGGACTTCTGCGACGGCCGGGTCGCCATGTACGGCGCGTCCTACGTCGGAGCCACGCAGTGGTTGGCCGCGAGCGGCCGTCCCGAGGCTCTGGTCGCGATCGCGCCTCAGCTGAGCATGGACCACTACCGGGCCGACTGGACCTACCAGGGCGGGGCGCTCCAGCTCGGCCTGGAGGTGTTGTGGGTGCTGGAGTCCTTGGGCGCCGCCGACGTGCCGCGCCGGCACGCCGACGCACCCGAGGACCTCGCGCGCGCGACCGAGGTGCTCGCCCGGCTCCAGCACGACCCGCCCGCGACGCTGGCCCGCCGGCCCGTGCTCGACGAGGACCTCGCCCTCATCGCGCCGTACACGGCGAGCTGGCTCGCCCGGCCCGAGGAGGACGCGGAGTGGGACGCCGTCGACGTCTCGCAGCTCATGCCCCGGCTCGAGGTGCCCGCGCTGCACGTGGTCGGCTGGCACGACATCTTCTGCGAGGGCGGGCTGCAGGCCTACCGCCGGGCGGTGGACCCGGGGGCCCCGGCGGCCGACCGGCAGTACCTGCTGGCCGGGCCCTGGTCGCACGGCAACATGAGCGACTGGCAGGGCGACGGCTGGCTCGGCTACGACGCGTCCGCGTGGGGCATCGACATCCAGGGCCAGCAGCTCGAGCTGTTCCGCGCGGTGCTCGACGGCCGGGAGCCGGACCTGCCCAAGGTCCGCTACTTCACCGGCGGCATCGACGTGTGGCGGACCGCCGACCGCTGGCCGCTGCCGGGTGTGGCGCCGCAGCGATGGCACCTCCGTCAGGACGGAGTGCTCGGGGAGGAGGCCGGGGTCGCCGGCGAGTGCTCCTTCGTCGCGGATCCCGACGACCCCGTGCCGACCGTGGGCGGTCCGTCGTTCCTGCCGGGCCTGCTCATGGCGACCAACTCCGGCGCCAAGGACCAGGCCGAGGTGGAGGCGCGCGACGACGTGCTGGTCTGGACGTCGCCGCCGCTCGTCGAGGACCTGCACGTCGCCGGTACCGTCGAGGCCGAGCTGTGGGGGCGGTGCGACCAGGAGGACTGCGACTGGACCGTGCGGCTGTGCGACGTCGACGCCGACGGGCTGAGCCTCGGTGTGACCGACGGGATCCTCCGTGCCCGGTACCGGGATGGGGCCGCGTCGCCGCTGGTGCCGGACGAGGTCACCCGGTTCGTGGTCACGGTGGGGTCGACGAGCCACCTGTTCCGCGCCGGCCACCGGGTGCGAGTCCAGGTGGCCGGGTCGAACTTCCCACGGTTCGACCGCAACCCGCACCGGATGGTCCCGGTGGCGACCTCGACGCCCGAGGATGCCGTACCGGCCCGCCAGACGGTGGTCTGGGGTCCGGCGCACCCCAGCAGCCTCGTGCTGCCGGTGGCGCCTCCGGGGTGAGCGACACCCAGGGGGAGGCGGTGTCCCGGGCGTGCGAATCGCTGTGCAACGTCGCAAACCGGTTCCGCCGCGCTGCGCGGTCCGGGTGCGGTGAGGTGACAGGATACGAGCATGCGCGAACGCCCCGGGGCCGTGACGGTCCGCGACGTCGCCGCTCGCGCCGGCGTCGCGCTGAGCACGGTCTCGAACGTGCTCAACCGCCCGCAGGTGGTGGCGCCGGAGACCCTCGCCCGGGTGACGGCCGCGATCAACGAGCTCGGCTACGTACGCAACGACGCGGCGCGCGCGCTGCGCCTCGGCCAGAGCCGGGCCGTGGGCATGATCGTCAGCGAGGCGACCAGCCCGTTCTTCGCCGACGTCATGCAGGGGGCCAGCGCCGTGCTCGCCGGTGGCGGGTACTCCACCCTCCTCGGCAACGCCACGCAGGACGTGGACGTCGAGAGCAGCCTCATCGAGCTCTTCGAGTCCCAGCGCGTCCGCGGGCTGCTGATCGCGCCGAGCAGTGACGTGCCTGCAGGGCTCGCGTCGTTCGAGAAGCGGGGTGTGCCGGTCGTGTTCCTCGACGTCCCGGCGCCGGACCGGGACCACTGCTCGGTCGCCGTCGACGACGCCCGGGGTGGCGCGATCGCGGTCGAGCACCTGCTCGCACAGGGTCGGAGCCACATCGCGCTGGTGCGCGGCCCCCGGGACCTGCCCCAGATCCGGGAGCGTTCCCGTGGTGCTCGCGCGGCCGCCGAAGCCGCCGGGGCACGGTTCGAGGTCATCACGACCTCGTCCTACTTCGTCCAGGCGGGCTCGGAGGCTGCGGCGGTGATCGCCAGCCGGTCCGCGGGCGACCGGCCCGACGCGCTCTTCGCGGTCAACGACCTGCTCGCGATGGGAACGCTCACCGCGCTGATCGACCGCGGGATCGGTGTGCCCGAGGACGTGGCCCTGGTGGGCTACGACGACATCTCGGTGGCCGCCGCGGCACGCCGTCCGCTGACCACGGTGCGCCAGCCGGCGCGTGACATCGGCGCCCGGGGCGCGGCCCTCCTGATGGCCGAGATGGACGGGTCGGGGGACCACACCCACGAGCAGACCCTGTTCTCGCCCGAGCTCGTCGTGCGCGCGACATCCATCGTCCGGCACTGAGCCGTCGCCCCGGCCCTGCGGGCGTCCTAGGCAGCCCAGCCCGAACCATTGACGTGGGGCCGCTTGGCTCCTACTGTGGGCGCATTGGCGTTGTAACGTTGCAATCGCCGACGGGTCAAGGAGGTCCCGACACTATGCGACGACTCAGCCTTCCAGGACGCGCGACGCTCGTCCTTGCCGCCCTCTCCCTGGCCCTCGCAGGGTGCAGTGCGGCCACCGCGACCGACACGGGCTCGGACTCGGGCGGTGGCAGCTCGATGAATCTCGACGCCCCCGCCCCGACGCCTCCGGACGGCGTCGCGGCCTTCGAGCCGATCGAGCCGGGCTCGGGTGAGGGGCTCAAGATCGGCTTCACCCAGCTGACCCTGGCCGCTGCGTTCCCGCAGGCCCTGCAGTCGGGCATGGAGGAAGCCGCCGCCACCGCCGGCGTCGACCTCGTCACCTGCGACTCCAAGTTCGACACCGCGACCGCGCTGGACTGCGCGCGTCAGTTCAAGACCCAGGACGTCGACGGCCTGGTGATCTTCCAGGCCGACGCCGCCGCCTCGGAGTCGATCTGCGACGAGGGGCCCGACGTCCCGGCCGCGGCCATCGACATCAACCAGGAGCCCTGCCAGAAGACCTTCGTCGGCGCGGCGAACGAGTACGCCGGTCAGCTGATCGGTTACAACGTCGCAAAGTACTTCGGCGAGAACTTCCAGTGCGACTACGACGCCTACATCTCGCTCGAGTCCACCGCGGTCGGCGTGGTCAACGACATGCGGATGGACGGCACCGAGGAGGGCTTCGAGAGCGTCTGCGGCCCGATCCACGACGAGATCATCCTGGACACCGGCGCGGGCGGTCAGACCGACGTCGCGCAGCGTCTGTTCACCGACACCCTGACCTCGCTGCCGGGTGCGGACAAGATCGTGGTCGTCGGCATCAACGAGGACGTCATCCTCGGCGCGCTCGCCGCCGCGCGGGCCCAGGACCGCACCGAGGACCTCTACATCGGCGTGCAGAACCTCGACCCCGACAACTGCGCGATCCTCACCTTCGACCACTGGATCGGCAGCGCCGCCTACTTCCCCGAGAAGTACGCCCAGCTCGTCCTGCCCGCCGTGATCGACCTGATCAACGGTGAGGACGTGCCGGACCAGATCCTGGTGCCGCACGAGTTCATCACCAAGGACACGCTGACCGACTACTACCCGGAGTACAGCTGCTCGTGACGAACGACACCTTCCTGCGCGCCCGTGGCCTGCGGAAGTCGTTCGGCCAGGTCGAGGTCCTGCACGGCGTGGACCTCGACCTGGCCCCCGGCACGGTGACCGCCCTGCTGGGGGAGAACGGCGCGGGCAAGTCGACCCTGGTGCGGATCATCGCCGGGGATCATCACTGCGACGGCGGCGAGATCGCGATCGACGGCACCGTGGTCGACAGCTACTCGGTGGCCCAGGCGCGGCGCCGCGGCATCCGGCTGATCTCCCAGGAGATCAGCGACGCCCCGACGCTGTCCGTCGCCGAGAACGTCGTGCTCGGCGCCTGGCCGCAACGCGGCATGCGGGTCGACCGGTCGGCGATGCGTCGCGAGGCCAGCGAGGCTTTGCAGGCGCTCGGCACCGAGCTCGACCTGGACGCCCGGCAGGACTCGCTGCGGCTCGGGGAGCGGCAGATCGTCGAGGTCGCCCGGGCACTGCGCGGCGAGAGCCGACTGGTGATCTTCGACGAACCGACCGCCTCGCTCTCCGACGCCGAGGCCAAGCGGCTGTACGGGGTGATCGAGTCGCTGACGACGCGCGGTGTCGCGGTGCTCTACATCACCCACCGCCTGGACGAGGTGTTCGCGATCGCGGACCGGGTGTGCGTGCTGCGGGACGGCAAGGTCGCCCTGGTGACCGACGTCGCCCGGACGTCGGCCGCCGAGGTCGTCGCCTCGATGGTCGGGCACTCGGTCGAGCGCACCCGCGGTGCGCAGCGGTCTCTGGCCGACGCGCCCGTCGTGCTCGAGCTCACCGACGCGTCCGCGCCCGGCTTCGGCGGGGTGAACCTGGCCGCCCGGCGCGGGGAGATCCTCGGGCTGTACGGCAAGGTCGGTTCCGGCGTCGCCGAGGTCGCCGAGGCGCTGTTCGCGATCCGGCACCTGGAGGCCGGCTCGCTGGCGCTCGACGGAACGCCGGCCCGGCTCCGGGACCCGCAGGATGCGATCGGCCACGGGATCGGGTTCCTCCCGCCCGATCGCGCGCGGCAGGCCGCGTTCGTGCTGCGTTCGGTCGCGGAGAACCTCGCCGCACCGAGCTGGCGCCGGCTGGCCAGGTGGCGCGGCTGGATCACCCGCGCGGTCGAGACGAACGCCTACCGCCGCTGGCACGACGAGCTGCACGTGCGCTCCACCGGCGACGCCACCCAGCTCCTCGGCACGCTGTCCGGCGGCAACCAGCAGAAGGTGCTGCTCGGCCGCTGGCTGGAGGCAGGCTCGCGGATCCTCGTGCTCAGCGAGCCCACCCGTGGCGTCGACGTCGGCGCCCGCGAGGAGATCTACGCGGTGCTGCGCGAGCTCGCGGCGCAGGGCACCACGCTCGTCGTCGCCAGCTCCGACTACGAGGACATCGTCGCGGTGGCCGACACCGCCATCGTCATGGTCCGCGGCAGGGTCGCGGCCACCATCCCGCACCACGACATCACGGTCAGCGCTCTGACCGAGGCCGCAGGAGGCGCCATCCATGTCTGAGTACACCGCGACCCGTTCCGGTGCTCCGGCCGCCACGGCCGCGACGCCCACGACCAAGCGGCGGCTGCGGATCCCCGACGTCGCAGCCCTCGTCGTGTTCCTCGGCCTGGAGGTCCTGGTCTTCTCGCTGAGCTCGCCGTACTTCTTCAGCTGGGACAACTTCGTCAACATCTTCTCGGCGCTCGCCGTGACCGGCACCGTCGCCGCAGGGGCCACGATCCTGCTGATCAGCGGCCAGGTCGACCTGTCGGTCGGCTCCGGCGTGGCCTGGGTCGGGCTGGTCTTCGCGCTCACCCAGCCGACCATCGGCACCGCGCTCGCGGTGCCCCTGGCGGTGCTCGCCGGTCTCGGCGTCGGGCTGCTCAACGGGCTGATCGTGACGGTGGTCGGCGTGAACGCACTGATCACCACGCTGGGCACGCTGGCGATCTTCCGCGGCCTGACGATCTCGGTCGGCGAGGGGCAGAGCATCGGGGTGTCCGGGTTCGACTGGGCGCTGATCCGGCCCGTGGCGAACGTGCCGCTGCCGGTGATCGTGGTGGTGGTCGTCCTCGTCGGCGTGGGCCTGCTGCTGCAGAACACGATCTACGGGCGCAGCATCTACGCGATCGGCGCGAACCCCGACGCCGCGCGGCTGGTCGGCCTGCCCACCCGGCGCAACGTGTTCGTCGCCTTCCTCATCTCCGGGTTGTGCATGGCGATGGCCGGGCTGACCTCCGCGTCCCAGCTCGGTGCGACCTCGGGCACCACCGGGGTGGGGCTCGAGCTGGCCGCCATCACCGCGGTGATCCTGGGCGGCACGAGCCTGTCCGGCGGCGTGGGTTCGGTCGGGGGGACGGTCGTGGGCCTGCTCATCGTGGCGGTGCTCGGCAACGGCCTGACCCTGATGCGGATCGACTCCTCGTGGCAGCAGGTCGCCACCGGTGCGTTGCTCATCCTCGCGGTCTCCTTCGACCGGCTCCGCGCCAGGATGGCGGAACGGTGACGGTCGATCATGCCGTCGGGGGGCTGGTTCCGGTGCCGCTGGACCCCGAGCTCGCTCGGTACCTCGCTCGACCGTTCACGGTCGAACCGGCACCGGACGAGCCCGCGGTCGAGGTGGAGCGCCGGCGCCGGCGGACGTGGCACGACGAGCGCTCCGCGCCGCTACCGGTCGAGGTGACGTCGCAGGAGTACGCGGGCGTGGTGTGCCGGCGCTACGCCGCACGAACCTCGCCGCGGGCCACTCTCGTCTGGCTGCACGGCGGCGGGTGGGTCTACGGCGAGGCCAGGGGCGACGACGCGATGCTCGCCCGGTTCGCCGCCGAGGCCGGCATCGACGTGGTGGCCGTGGACTACCGCTTGGCGCCGGAGCACCCGTTCCCGGCCGCGCTCGAGGACGCCGAGGCGGTCCACCTCGCCCTGGTGGCGCAGGCGGACCTGCCGGTGCTGGTCGGGGGCGCGAGCGCGGGCGCGAACCTGGCCGTCGGCCTGTCGCTGCGCTTGCGGGACGCCGGGGGACCGCTGCCCGCGGCGCAGTTCCTGGTCTGCCCGGCGCTCGACGATCGCGGCACGGACGAGGACGCCGGACCTCTGACCCGGGCCGTGATGGACGAGTTCTGGGCGGCCTACCTCGGTGACGCCGTGCCCGACGCGTCCTTCGCCCCGGCTCGCAGCGACGACCTCACCGGTCTGCCGCGGACCTATGCGTTCACGACGTCCTCCGACCCGTTGCGGCTCGACGCCTGGCGCTTCGCGACCCGGCTGGCGGCTGCCGGTGTCCCGGTCGAGGTGGTCTTCGAGCCCGGTGGCTACCACGGCTTCGAGTACGAGGTGCCCGAGGCCGGCTTCTCCCGGCGCGCGGTCGACGCGTGGGTCGCCGTCCTCGAGCGCCTGGCCGTGACCGCGTGGCGGGACCTGGCGCGGGACGGCGCCGGCGACCTCGCGTGGGAGGTCGCCGAGCCGTCGTGAGGCGCCCGCCGTGCGAGCGGGCGCGGTCCCATCCGGTCCGGGCGCTCGGCGGGCCGAGGGGGAGGGGTGTGCCTCCTCACCGGGGGCTCCGGCGCCGGTCCGCGAGCACCCGGAACGAGTGCCGCAGGCCGTCGCTGAAATCGTCGAGCCGAGCGGGGTCGTAGCCGACGACCTCGCGGTCGCCGAGCAGCCTGCGGACCTCCACCGCAGCAGGGGAGGGGTCGGCGGCGACTGCCCTGAGCCGGTCGTACCGTCCGACCGGGAGAACCCGCGTGCGTGCCCGGAGCATCGAGCTGATCTCCCACACCAGGTTGTCGGTGGGGTAGGACACGTCGACGATCACGGCGTCGCACACGGCGGCCAGCTGCAGCACCGTGAGCTGCCACAGCCGGTCGGCGACCCTCGCGATGGTGATCCGGGGTGCCAGCACGCGCCGGGTACGTCGCCTCAGCCGGGTGCAGGTCCGATGGACCTCGGCCTCCCGGGTGATCACGAGGGCCTTGGCGTGCTCCGCGCTGCCCGCCGACCGGATCACCATCGTGAGCATCGCTCCGCCCGTGGCGGCCACGGAGATGAGGAGGCTGAAGAAGAACACACCGAAGAACAGGATCAGGAAGCCGACCATCAGCGCCACGACCGGCCCGACGATGATCATGGACAAGGTGGCCGTGAGCTCGTCGCCTCCCTCCGCGATCACCTGGTCGTACGCCGACTCCATCGCTGACTGCATCGCTTCGTCCGCCGGACCGCTCGAGAGCCACCGCACCGCGCCGATCACCGCCCAGCCCGTCAGCACGACGAGCGCGAGCCAGACCAGCCCGATCAGCCACCGGCGTCCGCCGCCGACCCCCAGGGGTGCGGTGTCGTGGTCGTCGAGCGTGACGAGCCGCCAGCGACGGCCCAGACCCGAGCCGATCGCCGTGCTCATCGCGGCCGACGCACCCGTGAACCCGAACTTGCGCAGGTAGAGCACCAGGTGCCGGTGGCCGCGGAGCAGCCGCACCCCGAGCCGCCACATCAGGAAGAAGACCAGGAGGCAGCCCAGGAGCACCGCGATCGTCTCGAGGTCGGGAGGCTCGTCCGGCAGCGGATCGCCGGACGCGATCGCCAGGACTCCGCCCATCGCCACCACGGTCATGACCGCCATGCCGGCGATGTAGGCGACGACCACGCACACCAGGCCGACGAGGACGGCCAGGAAGCGCCAGACGTGGTGCCTGGTCCTCCCGCTCAGCGACTCGACGACGGCGAGCATGCCCGGTGCGGCGGCCCCGAGCCACCTCGTGCGGCGCGCGGCGCCCCCTCCCTGCACTGTCCACGTTAGCCTCCGTGGACCGGCGCCCCCAGGTCCCGACGGCCTCACACGGTCGACGTCGCGCCCTCCCGCACCGCGCTCCCGACCACGACGAGCCGGCCGCCCTCGCGCAGCTGCGCACCGGCCATCTCGGCCACGACGTCCTTCGCCGCGAGGTAGAGATCCGGTTCGGTCGGGCTCACGGTGCGGCCGGCCCAGTCGGGGTCGAAGCCGGCGAACCGGTCCGCGAAGTCGAGCGGGATCGTGAAGTCCTCGTCGGCGCCGGTCAGGAAGGCCGGTCCGGCGCCGGTCAGGCCCTCGGCCTGCTTCCACGCGACCCAGGGCGACGGGGTCTGCACCCGGATGCGGTCCTCGCCCAGGTCGAACTCGTACAGGCCCAGGTAGCCGTCGCCGCCGTCGTCCGCGAGCTGCCAGTCGATGACGACCTGGGTGACCGGGTGCCCGGCCTCGTTGAGCTTGGTCTGGTTGGCCGTGCCGTGGAAGTGCCCGTTGAGGGTGAGGAAGACCTGGTCGTTCGGCGCGATCAGCTCGTCCCAGAGCTTGAGGCCGTAGTCGGTCTCGAGGGAGTCGGAGCCCTCGGCGCGGATGTCGATCAGCTGGTGCGTGGTCAGGATCACCGGGAGGGTCGGGTGCGCGGCGATCACGTCGTTCGCCCAGGCGATCGTGGCGTCCGACGCCCGCCAGGTCAGGGCGAGGACCAGGAACTGCTGACCCTCCGCGGAGAAGACGTGGTACTGGCTCAGGCCGGTCGGGTCGCTGCCCCGGTAGGTCGAGGCGTTCTCGGCTGCGGCCCGCGTCGGGCCGAAGGTCTGCAGGAAGGGTTCGGCGGTCAGGTCGTAGTCGGTGTCGACCACGGCCTCGTCGGGCTCCAGCACGTCGTGGTTGCCGGGTGCGATGGAGTACGGCACGTTCGCGGCCTCGAGGATCGACATCGCGCGGTCCGCCGCCTGCCACTGCTCGGGGTGGCGCTCCTGGTCGACGACGTCGCCGAGGTGTGTGACGAACGCGATGTTCAGCTCGTCGGCGTGGTCGGCGATGAACCGCGTCTGCACGTCGAACGGGTTGTCGGAGTACGTGCCCTGGAAGTCCGCGTCGTAGCGCGAGTAGAACTGCGTGTCCGGCAGGACCGCGAGAGTGAAGCGGGAGCCGAGGTCGGCGGCCGGGGCCGCGCCGCCGGGGCCGGTGACGTCCTGCGCCCGAGCGCCGTCGGCGGCCTGAGGCGTGATGGCCACCGCGTTCTCGGCGGCGGTGTGCGCGTGGGTGTCGGTCGCGGCGGACGAGGCCGCGGCGAGCATGATCGTCGAGACGGCGGCCGCGACCGCCAGGGTCCCCGCCGCGGCCAGGGCGGCCACGGTCCCGACGCGTCGCATCGGTCGTGGGGGAGCGGCAGTGAGGTCGTGCATCGAGTCGAGCTCGACTCGTTCGGTGCCACCAACCATGATCAACGACTCCTCTGGTCGTCTCGGGGACACCCGTCGACACACCGGGAGGAGCGAGCGAACGGGTCTCTCCAACTCGTGGACACCCGTTGTCTATAGGTCGATCGAGAATGGCCCGTGGAGTCGCCGTGACCAGCGGGACAACACTCGGTTCACGCGGCGGGGGCGTGGCCGCGCCGGCGCCGCGGGCCGGGCCGCCGAGCTCCCTCCAGGGGTCGCGGAGAGCGCGTCGCGAGTCACCGGCAGCCGACGACGGCGCCGGCCGAGCGCCCAGCGCTCACCTCGACGGGCTCAGCGCCCTGCGCTCACCTCGACGGGCCGCGCGCTCTCGTCGGCCCCGTCGTCCAGCAGTCGTTCGAGCAGCGAGAGCAGCAGCTCCCGGTCCTTCGGGTCGAGCCGGGTGGTCGGCGAGCCGGCGGTCGCGACCGCGATGATCCGGTCGCGCATGGCCCTGCCCTCGTCGGTGATCTCGAGCAGCTTGACCCGGCGGTCCTGACCGGCCACCCGGCGGGCCAGGCCACGCTCCTCGAGCCGGTCGGCGATCCCGGTGATGTGCGACGGATCGCACGAGAGGTGGTCCGCGAGGTCACGCATCGGTTCCGGCGCGCCGAGCGCCAGCAGGGTGCGAGCGAGGGGGACGGGCATCCCGAGGGACTCCACGGACTCGGCGAACGACGCCTTGATCTGCTCGCCCACCAGGATGAGCGTCCGCGCCAGCCGTCGGGACACCACTGTGGCGCGCTCGTCGGTCATCACTCGGGTAGATTACCTCACTCAGTCAATAGTAGACTCAGTCAAGTAATCGATGAGGCGGGTTGCCGCCCCCGGAGGAGTCCCATCCATGAGTCAGCCCAACCAGGGCCCGGGCGCGTTCCCCGACCCCGAGGACGTCGCCCGCAACAAGCGGCAGTTCGCCTGGACCTTCGTCGGTCTCATGCTCGCGATGCTGCTCGCCGCGCTGGACCAGACCATCGTCGCGACCGCGCTGCCGACCATCGTCGGCGAGCTCAACGGGCTCGAGCACCTGTCCTGGGTCGTCACCGCCTACCTGCTGGCGAGCACGATCGGCCTGCCCATCTACGGCAAGATCGGCGACCTGTTCGGCCGCAAGCCGATCTTCCTGTTCGCGATCGCGGTGTTCCTGGTCGGCTCGGCCCTGTCGGGTGCCGCGCAGTCGATGGGCGAGCTGATCGCGTTCCGCGCCCTGCAGGGCATCGGCGGCGGCGGGCTGATGATCGGCGCCCAGGCCATCGTCGGCGACATCATCCCGCCGCGGCAGCGAGGTCGGTACGCCGGCCTGATGGGCAGCGTCTTCGGCCTCGCCTCGATCGCCGGGCCGCTGATCGGCGGGTACCTGACCGACAACATCGGCTGGCGCTGGGTGTTCTACATCAACCTGCCGCTCGGCCTCGCCGCGTTCGCCACGGTGCTGGTGACCCTGCACCTGCACAAGCCGACCGGCGCCCGCCCGCGGCTGGACTACGCGGGCACGACCCTGCTCGCCCTGTTCTCCTCCGCCGCCGTGCTGCTCACCAGCTGGGCCGGCACGACCTACGACTGGGCGAGCCCGCAGATCCTCGCGCTCGCCGCCCTGATCGTCGTGACGGGCTATGCCTTCGTTCAGGTCGAGCGCCGTGCCGAGCACCCGATCATCCCGCTGGCGCTGTTCCGCGAACGCAACTTCGTCTTCCCGGCCGCGGCCGGCGTGACGATCGGCATCGGTATGTTCGCCACCGTCGCCTACCTGCCCACCTACCTGCAGATGGTCGAGCAGGTGAACGCGACGATGTCCGGCCTGATGATGATCCCGATGGTCGTCGGCATGCTGACCACCTCGATCATCACCGGGCGGCTGATCACCAGCACCGGCCGCTACCGCATCTACCCGGTGGTCGGCGCGGTGGTGGCCGCGGCCGGCCTCGCGCTCCTGTCCCGGATCGGGGTCGGCACGCCGTACTGGATGCTGGCCCTCGCGATGCTCGTGCTCGGCATGGGTGTCGGTGGCGCGATGCAGAACCTCACGCTGATCGTGCAGAACAGCGTCCCGCACGCCGTGATGGGCGCGGCGACGTCGGCGCAGAACTACTTCCGGCAGATCGGCGCCTCGCTCGGCATCGCGGTGTTCGGTTCGATCTTCGTCAACCGGCTCACCACCCAGGTGGCCGAGGGGCCGCTCGGCGGGCAGTCCGTCGGCGCGGGCGGCGGGGTCAGCTCGCTCACGCCCGAGGTGCTCGCCGGCCTGCCCGCGCCGGTGCAGTCGGCGATCGCCGACGCCTTCGCCGGCGCGCTGCCGCCGATCTACCTGTACGCGGTGCCGATCGTGCTCGCCGGGGCGGTGCTCGCGCTGTTCATCCAGGCACGGCCGCTGTCGGACACCGCCCCGGCGGGGATCCGGAACCCGGAGCTGGTCGACACCACGGTGTGACGCGCGGACGGACCGGCCCGGGCCACGCCGACGGCGCGGCCCGGGCCCGCGTGCGTCAGTCCGCCGGGACCGCGCGCGGGAACGTGATCCAGAGGTTGAACAGCGCGAGCAGCACGCCGAACGCGCCGAGAACGACGACCCACACGGCAGCCCAGACGGCGGCTGCGGCGCCGTCGACGATCGGCGGGTAGCTGCCGGTGAAGTAGACGGCGAGCACCATCGAGATGCCGTTGAAGAACGGCAGCGAGCCGTCCTGGAAGACCTTCGCCCAGCGCATCGAGTAGACCATGAAGCCGACCCCGATCACGAGGGCGACCATGACCGCGAGGTCACCGGGGGTGTGGATGCTCGGCAGGAAGTCCAGGTAGGGGATCAGCGCCAGGGACAGGCCGGTGAGCAGGGCGGAGTAGCCGAACGCCGGCAGGATCGTCTTCGCCGCCGACGGCTTCGCGCCCAGGGCGAAGTACTCCGCCCAGACGATGAACGAGACCCAGACGGCCATGTTCCACTCGCCGAGCCAGAGCGTGAACGGCACGGACAGCAGGACGGTGATCGTGATCGCGATCCAGAGCGGGATGGTCTCCTTCATCTGCACGGCGTCGGGCTTGACGGAGGTGTCGGACATGGACGTGCCTTCCTCGGAGCGGGGCGGATCGACCCCGGGCGACCTGTCGTCGCGCGGGCAGGGCTGGGCGGCCCGGTGAGGCGCGCGGCCTCTCGGGGCTCGGTGGGGCGCGGTACGGCTCGGTGGGGTGCGGCACGCGGGGGCGGTCCGAAGCCAGGCCCCCGCGTGCCGTGAGACCGTCGCCCGGGACGGGCGGCCGGTCAGCAGCGCCGGTCGGTCAGAACGTGATGGCCTTGAAGTCCTCGGTCTGCTTGCGGATGCCGACCTCGGTGGGCAGCCGCTCGATCGAGGACGCGCCGTAGAACCCGACGATGCCCTCGGTGTGGTCGAGGATGTACTGGGCGTCGGGCGGCTCGGCGATCGGGCCGCCGTGGCACAGGCACAGGATGTCGGGGTTGACCTTCTTCGCCGCGTCGGCGATCTCCTGGACCTTGGCCGCAGCCTGCTCGAGGGTCAGCGCCGTGTGGGCGCCGATGGTGCCCGCCGTGGTCAGGCCCATGTGCGGGACCAGGATGTCCGCGCCGGCCGCGGCCAGCTCGGCGCCCTGCTCGGGGTCGAACGCGTACGGCGTGGTCAGCAGGTCCATCTCGTGGGCCATCCGGATCATGTCGATCTCGAGGCCGAAGCCCATCCCGGTCTCCTCGAGGTTCGCCCGGAAGACACCGTCGATGAGACCGACGGTCGGGAAGTTCTGCACGCCCGCGAACCCGGCGGCCTTCACCTGCTGCAGGAACACCGGCATCACCCGGAACGGGTCGGTGCCGTTCACGCCGGCGACCACAGGGGTGTGCTTGACCACCGGCAGCACCTCGTTGGCCATCTCCATCACGATCGCGTTCGCGTCGCCGTAGGCGAGCAGGCCGGACAGCGACCCGCGCCCGGCCATCCGGAACCGGCCCGAGTTGTAGATGACCAGCAGGTCGATGCCTCCGGCCTCCGCGGACTTCGCCGTGATCCCGGTGCCGGCCCCGCCGCCGATGATCGGCTTGCCTGCCGCCACCTGGGCGCGGAACCGCGCGAGGATCTCTTGCCTGCTCATCTCAGCTCTCCTTCACACTGCGGATGTGGTGGTCGAGGGCGTCGGCCATGCTCGTGCCGAAGCCGGGGTCGTTGATCGCCTGGTCGAGCTCGTGCACCACGACGGCGGTGCCGGCCAGGCCGTCACGGAGCGCCGCGAACAGGGCCTCGTCCGCGTCGGCGTCGCGGAACGGCGCGCCGTCGACGTCGATCGCGCTCACCCCGCGCAGCGGGACGAACAGCTCCGTCGGGCCGGTCGCGGCGGCCAGCTTGCGCGCGATCCGGCGCCCGAGCTCGGCCATCTCCTCGGTCGTGGTGCGCATCAGGGTGACCGTGGGGTTGTGCACGAACAGGTTCCGGCTCTCGAACTGCGGCGGCACGGTGTCCCGCGGGCCGAAGTTGACCATGTCGAGCGCGCCGAGGCTGACCACCTGCGGCAGCCCGAGCGTCCCGGCGATCTCCAGCCGGTCCGGGCCGGCGGACAGCACGCCGCCCACCAGGTCGTCGCACAGCTCCGTGGTGGTGAGGTCGCACACGCCGGCGAGCATCCCGGAGGCCACGAGCTTCTCCATCGCGCGCCCGCCGGTGCCGGTGGCGTGGAACACCAGGACCTCGTAGCCGAGGTCGGTCAGCCGCTCGCGGGCCTCGTTGGCGGCCGGGGTCGTGACGCCGAACATCGTCAGGCCGATCAGGGGCTTGTGCTCGGCCTCGTCGGCAGCGGCGGCCCGGTCCTGGTAGGCCTTGGCCATCCCGGCGGCCGCGGCTGCGGCGTTGCCCAGCACCACGGCGGACACGGAGTTGATGCCCGCGACGTCGACCACCGAGTACATCAGCGTCGCGTCGACCTCGCCGACGTACGGCTTCACGTCACCGCTGGCCATCGTGGACACGAGCACCTTCGGCACGCCGATCGGCAGCGCCTGCATGGCCGGCGCGGCGACCGAGGAGCCCCCCGACCCGCCCACCGCGAGCAGGCCGTGCAGCCGACCCTCGTCGAGCAGCCGGTGCACGACCACGGCGGCGCCGGCGCCCATCACGGCCATCATCTCGCCGCGGTCGCGGCGCTCGCGCAGGCCCGCGGCGTCGGCACCGGCGGCCGCGATGACCTCGTCGGAGGTCACGTCCGCCATCGGGCTCGTGGAGAAGGAGCCGACGTCCACGGCGAGCACGTCGACGCCGTCCTCGACGAGCCGCTCCTTGAGCCAGCCGTACTCCGTCCCCTTGGTGTCCAGTGTGCCCAGGAGAACCACGGTCGCCATTGACCTCACCCTTGTCCGGTCGATGCCGGACCCCGGATCGGGGCCCGATGCCCCGACCCTAGGAACGTGCGCCGGGACGCGTCTGGGCCAATCCGGCCAGGGTGGCCCT
Organism: Actinotalea endophytica; assembly: GCF_025717005.1. Classification (GTDB taxonomy): domain Bacteria; phylum Actinomycetota; class Actinomycetes; order Actinomycetales; family Cellulomonadaceae; genus Actinotalea. The sequence continues at coordinate 354,683 of NZ_JAOVZU010000004.1, read as the reverse complement.
TCTCCTCGCCCGGCGTTGCTGCGAAGGTGGGGCCGTGGCGGCCCCGACGATCGCGGCGAGCGAGCTGAGCCGACTCCTGGGGCAGTGGGCCACCGGTGACGGCACGCTCGCCCGTGACCTGTCGGGGTCGCTGGTCGAGCTGATCCGGGCCGGACTGATCCCGCCCGGTGCCGGGCTGCCCGCGCAGCGCACCCTCGCCGAGGCGCTCACCGTCTCGCGGGGGACCGTGACGGCCGCGTACGAGGCGCTGACCGCCGAGGGCTACCTGGCCACCGACCGCGGCTCCGGCTCACGGGTGAGGTCGGCCCATCACTGGCTGCACCGGGAGCTGAGCGGGCGGTTCTTCTCGTTCACCGACACACCGACGGGCGTGATCGACCTGTCGACCGGGGCGCTGCCGGCGTCGCCGGTGACGTACGACGTGCTGGCCCGCCCGATCACCGATCGGATGGGCAGCTACCTCCTCACCGACGGGTACTTCCCGGCCGGGCTTCCGGCGTTGCGGCAGGCGATCGCCGATCGGTTCACCGCCGACGGGACGCCGACGTCGGCCGACCAGATCCTGGTGACCTCCGGCGCCCAGGAGGCCACCTGGCTCGCGATCACCGGTCTCGCCGGTCCGGGCGACCTGGTGCTCACCGAGGAGCCGACGTACCGTGGCGCGCTCGAGGCCCTGCGGGGCGCCGGCGCTCGCGTCGAGGGGATGCCGATGGTCGACGGGGGCCTCGACCCCGACCGGGTACGCCGCGCCGCGACCCACGGGCCCGAGCTGCTCTACTGCCAGACCTCGATCCACAACCCCACCGGCGGGACGATGACCTCGGCCGCGCGCCGCGGGCTGGCCGAGGTGATCAACGACGTCGGCCTGATGACGATCGAGGACGCGTGCTCCTCCGACCTGACGCTCGCCGGCCGGAGTGCGGCGCCGACGCTGGCCCGCCTGGTCGACCCCGAGCTGCTCGTCACGATCGGCAGCGCCTCGAAGCTGTTCTGGGGCGGGATCCGGATCGGCTGGATCAGGGCCAGCGCGGACCGGATCCACGGCCTGGTCGAGCTGCGCAAGCCGGTGGACCTGGCCACCTCGGTGGTGGACCAGGTGCTCGCGGTCGACCTGATCGCCCGGACGGAGGTCGCCCGGACGCAGCGACGGGCGCTGCTCACCGAGGCGCTCGCGGGCACCACGGCCACGCTCCGCGAGATGGTGCCGGACTGGACCTGGGAGCCGATCGCCGGCGGCTCGGGCCTGTGGGTGGACATCGGCGGCGACGCCGTGGCGCTGGTCGAACGGGCCAAGCGGGCCGGGATCAAGCTCGTCGCGGGGCCGGGGTTCTCCACCTACGGCGGCTACCGCGACCACCTCCGCCTGCCCGTGTGGCACGAACGCGAGGTGCTGCGCGCCGCTCTGGGCTCGCTGACCTGACCTCGAGCCCGACCCGCGAGGTGCTGCGCGTGGCACGACGGCGCCGCCGAACCCGGAGCCGGGATCAGCGTCCCGTCACGGTCAGGCCTGGGCCCCGGAGCTCGGCGTCGGGCCGCACGACGACCGTCGTCCCGCCGAACCGGACCCTGACCGGCCCGGTGACGCCGGGGCGTGGCCGCAAGGACACCGAGGCGGGCCTGCCGTCGACCCACTCGAGGTCCACCTCGATGCCCGGTCGGGCCACGAGGCCCCAGGCACGCCCGCGCTCCCGCAGGGCCGTCGGCAGCGCCGGCAACAGCTCGATCTCACCCCGGTGGCTCTGCACGAGGCACTCCGCGAGCGCTGCGGCCACCCCGAGGTTGCCGTCGACCTGGAACGGGGGGTGTGCCGCGAAGAGGTTCGGGTACAGGCCGCCGGCGTGCTGCCCCGCGAGTGCCGTCGCGTCGCGGAAGACGAGATCGAGCAGGGCATCGACCCGGTCCGGACGGTGCAGCCGTGCCCACAGCGCGATCTTCCAGGCGAGCGACCAGCCGGTCGAGTCGTCACCGCGTGCCTCGAGCGTGCGCGTCGCGGCGTCCTCGTCGACCTCGGTGTCGCCGGGGTAGAGCGGGTAGAGGTGGCTCACGTGGCGATGGTGCGGGTCGGCCTCGGTGACGTCCTCGAGCCATTCGCGGATCCGACCGTCCGAGGTCGGACCCGGGGCCGGGAGCCGGGTGAGCGCTGCGCGCGCTCGTTCCGTGATCGGGTCGTCGGCGCCGAGCTCGACCACCCAGCCGAGGACGTCCCTGGTCAGGGCGAGATCGAGCGCGGAGGACACCGTGAGGGACTGCTCCGAGCCGTCGGGCGCGCGGTAGGTGTTCTCCGGCGACGTCGACGGGACGGTGCCGAGGGTTCCGTCGGGCAGCGGCACGAGCCAGGCGAGCACGAACTCCGCCGCACCGCTCAGCAACGGCCACAGGACGGTCGGGACGAAGTCCTCGTCGGCCGACCCGAAGCGCACGTGCTCCACGAGCGCGCGCAGCAGCCACACGCCACCGAACGGCCAGAACGCCCAGCTCGGATCACCGTGACCGGCACCGACCGGCGTGGTCATCGCCCACGCGTCGGAGTTGTGGTGCGCCACCCAGCCGGGCGCGTCGTAGAGCCGCCGGGCGGTGTCGCGGCCGTGCTCCGCGAGGGCGCGGACCAGCTCGACGAGCGGCGCGAGAGTCGTCGGCAGCCCGAGCACCTCGGCGGGCCAGTACGCCATCTCGAGGTTGATGTTCAGCGTGTACGCCGAGCTCCACGGCGGTCTGAGGTCGTCGTTCCACAGGCCCTGGAGGGTCGCGGGGAGCAGGCAGTCCCTCGACGAGGACCACAGCAGGTAGCGCGCGTGCTGGACGAGGAGTGCGACCAGACCGGGGTCGGCGGTCGGCACGCCGCGTCCGTCCGACCGGGCGCGGTCGAGGCGTGCCGGGACGGTGCCCTCGACCGGTGGGCCGATCTCGATCCCGCTGCGGCCGAGCGCGTCGGCGTGCCGGGACGCGTGCTCGCGGAGCAGGTCGTCGGGGTCGGCGCGCAGGGCTGCCGCGGCGCGCCGGGCGGCGCGTCGCCGCGCGTCGTCCGCGGAGCCGAGCGGGCGCCCCGGGCCGGCGAACGTGGTCTCGGCCGCGAGCACGACGACGTACCCGTCGGGCAGCGGCCGCCGGCGCACCACGACGGCGGCCACGACGGCGTCCTCGCCGAGCTCCGTGGCCGGCGCCTCCGGCTCGTGGCCGGGGGCCACGTCGCTCGGCGCCCGTAGCACGAGCGTCGTGCCGTCGGCCTCGTCGTGGCGGGCGAGCTCGACCAGTGGGCTCACCAGGTGGAGCCGGGGTGCGCGGGCCGGGCCCCACACCCGGTGGACGAGCACGCCGCCGTCCAGCACGCCGTGATCGTGCTCACCGGTGGCGAGCACTGCTGTGTCGAACGCTGCTGTGTCGAGCACCGCTGTGTCGAGCACCGCTGTGTCGAGCACCGCTGTGTCGAGTACCGCGGTCGTGTGCCGCGACGTGCTCGCCACCCAGGTGTGCAGCCCGGTCGCGAGGTCGAGGCTCCGGCTGCCGACGTCCGGCCCGTCGTCCTCGACCCAGAGCGTGGCGAGCGGCAGGAACGCCTGCGACCACCGGGACTGCATGGCCTGGAGCGGCGCGACCGCGTCGGCCGGTCGGTGGTCGAGGACGGCCCGGCGCGCCCGGCCCAGCAGGTCGTGGGCTCGTTCGGCGCTCACCACGGATCCACGGCGCTCGCTGCGCGGTGACCCCGACCAGACGCCCTCGTGGTTGAGGTCGAAGCGGGCCGGCGAGCCACCCCAGCACATCGCGCCGAGGCGGCCGTTGCCCAGCGGAAGGGCCTGCAGCCACTCCTCGGCGGCGCCGTCGTACTCGAGTGTGCTCAACCGATCGCCCTCACCCGCGCAGGCCGCCTGCGGTCAGGCCGGACCTCCAGAAGCGCTGGAGGGTGAGGAAGACGATAGCGATCGGGACGATCGACAGGAGCGACCCGACCACGGTGAGGATCTGCAGGGACGGGATCGTGATCGACGCCTGGTTCCATCCGGTGAGGCCCACCGTGAGCGGCATCAGTTCGGCGTCGGTGAGGACCAGCAGCGGCAGCATGTAGTTGTTCCAGCTGCCCAGGAAGGCGAACAGCAGGATCGTCACCAGGCCGCTGCTCATCAGGCGCAGACCGAGCGTCGCGAAGATCCGCACCTCGCCGGCGCCGTCCAGTCGGGCGGCCTCGACGAGCTCGAGCGGCACGGCGTCCTGGGCGAAGATCCAGGCGAGCAGCACCCCGAACGGGTAGGTGAGGGTCGGGAGCAGCACGCCCCAGTACGTGTTGTTCAGGCCGAGGTTGACCAGCAGCACGTACGTGGGCTGGGCCAGCACGGTGGTCGGCACGAGCATGCTGGCGAGCACCACCGCGATGAGCACCTTCCGGCCGCGGAACCGGTAGACCGCGAGCGCGTACCCGGTCACCGCGCACACCAGGGTGGTCAGGATCGACCCGACCACCGAGTAGATGACCGAGTTCATCGCCCATCGCCAGAAGATCCCGCCGTCGTAGGCGGAGAGGTTCTCGAGGTTGGTCCACAGGTTCCAGTCGGCCAGCGCGAAGCCGGGGGTCGTGAACAGCTGCGAACCCGACTTCGTGCTGGCGATCGCGAGCCAGACCACGGGGGCGAGGAAGTAGATCGACGCGACGACCACGCCGGCCGTCGCGGCGATCGTCCAGCCGAGGCTCACCTGGTCGACGCCCGAGCCGACGGTGCGGCGGCGGGTGCCGCTGCTCGGCGCCGAGGCCTCGCGCACCTGGTCCACGACGCTCATCGGCCGTTCCCTCCTTCTCGGACGTTGGTCGCGCGGACCAGCAGCAGCGACACCGCGAGCGTGACGACGCCGAGGATCACGGCCATCGCCGACCCGAGGTGAGCGTCCCGCCCCAGGGTCGACGCCGCGTACACGGCCATGTTGGGCGTCCAGTCGCTGGAGATGTTCGGGGTGATGGACTGCAGCACCTGCGGCTCGTTGAACAGCTGCAGGGTGCCGATCACGGTCGACAGCGTGGTGAGGAGCACCGCCGGGGCGATCATCGGCAGCTTGATGCTCAGGGCGATCCGCAGGTCGCCTGCGCCGTCCAGCCGGGCGGCCTCGAACACCTCGCTCGGCACGGCCTGCAGTGCGGAGAACAGGATGATCATGTTGATCCCCGCGTAGGACCAGATGCCGACGTTCGCGACCGACCAGAGGATCGTCCCCGGCGCGAGCAGGTCCGCATCGATGCCGAGCGACTGCAGGCCCTGCACGAGCGGGCTCACCGAGGGTTGGTAGAAGAAGCCCCACAGCAGTGCGGCGATCACGCCGGGGACCGCGTACGGCAGGAAGACCGCGAACTGGAAGGCACGCTTGGCGCGCACCAGGGCCGAGTCGAACAGCAGCGCGAGGGTGGCTGCGATGACCATCATGAGCGGCACCTGGACCACGCCGTACAGCAGCACGCGGCCGAAGCTCGCCAGGAAGTCGCGGTCACCGAACGCCCGCAGGTAGTTCTGCACCCCCACGAAGACCGTGCTCGCGCCGCCGAAGCCGAGCCCGGACGACTGGCTCGAGAACGTGCTGTTCACGATCGCGATGACGATCGGCGCGACCATGAAGACGACGAACAGCACGACGAACGGCAGGACGAAGAGGTAGGGGGCGGCGCCTCCCCCGCCGACCCGGCGGCGGCGGGGGAGGGCGGGGGCCTGGTCGGACGGTGCAGGTCGGTCTCGCTCGCGCGACGCCTGCACCGTCCGGCCCGTCGGCATGGTGCTCATTCGCTCACGGACAGGCCGCGCGCCTCGAGGTCGGCCACGACCGCTGCCTGGGCGTTGTCCAGCGCCTCGACGAAGGTCTCCGAACCCGCGACGACCTTGGCGAACTCGTCGAGCACCGCGGTCTGGGCCGTGCCGTAGTCCGGGCCGTCCACCCACGTGGCCGGGGTCTTGGCGGCGGACTCGGCGAACACCTCGTTGATGACCTGCCCACCGAAGAAGTCGCTCGCCTCCATCAGGGCGGGGTTCGCCAGGCCGTTGATCGTCGACGGGAAGAGACCGCCGTCCACGATCAGCGCCTCCTGGGTCTCGTCGGAGCCGTTCAGCCAGGACGCGAACGCCGCAGCCGCGGCGGGCTGCTCGGCGCCGGCCAGCACGACCACCGCCGCGCCACCCGAGTCGCCCTGGTTGTCCGACCCGGCCGGTGTGGGCATCGGGGCGACCCGCCACAGTCCGGAGGTGTCGGCGGCGTTCTCGACCAGCGCGTTCGGGAACCAGGCCGCGTAGCTGATCGTCGCGATGGTGCCGGCGTTCACCAGCGACCAGTACTCCGGGGTCCACATCAGCTCGGTCGTGACGAGCCCCTCGTCGAGGAGCGTCTGCCAGCGCTCGGCGACCTGCTTGCTCGCCGCGTCGTTCACGCCCACCGTCCAGGAGTCTCCGTCGATGCCGTACCAGCTGCCCTCGGCCTGCTGGACCTCCTGCATCCACTGGCCGATCTCACCGGGGGAGAGGTTCGCGATGTAGACGTCGGGGTTGGCCGCGTGCAGGTCGCGGGCCGCCTGCAGGTACTCGTCCCAGGTGGTCGGGACCGGGATGCCGTACTGGTCGAGGATGTCCTGCCGGTACATCATCCCGGTGGGCCCGATGCCCTGCGGGACGCCGTACACGTGGCCGTCGAACGTGACCGAGGCCCATGCCGCGGGGGTGTAGTTCGCCTCGTCGCCCGAGACGTACTCGGTGATGTCCTGCACGCGCTTCTGGATGACGTAGTCGGGCAGCGAGTGGGTGCTGAGCTGGACGAGGTCGGGGCCGGCGCCCGCGTCGACCGCGGCCTCGACCTTCTGGCCGTCGTCACCGGTCATCCGGTGGAAGTTGACCTGGATGTCCGGGTTCTCGTCGTTCCACTGCGCGACGAGGTCCTCCAGGCCGGGAACCCAGCCCCAGAACTCGACGGTGGTGGGGTCGGAGCCCGCGTCGGCCGCACCACCGGACTCGCCGGATGCGGTGTTGTCGCCGGTCGAGCCGCAGGCCGCGAGTGCGGCGATGCTCGCCGCGGCGGCGACCGCGGCCGTTGTCCGTCGCCATCCCAGAGGGGTGGTGGTCCTTGCTGCCACGAGATCAGTCCCTTCGACGCCTGTGTCGCTAGTGGCCAGTGCCAGCAGCCTTGTAGAGTTTGTAGCGCTATGCAACAAACTGTCAACAGGGAAGCAGGGATCGCCGTGCCGTTGACCGACATGCCCCTCGAGGAGCTGCGCCGCTACCGGCCCGACCTGCCCGAGCCGTCCGACCTGGACGACTTCTGGGCGAGCACGCTGGCGCAGGCCCGGGACGCCGGGGGCGACATCGTCCTCGAGGCGGCGCCGACCCCGATCACGGCCCTCGAGGTGCTCGACCTCACCTTCCCGGGCTTCGGGGGCGAGCCGGTCCGGGCGTGGGTCACCCGCCCACGCACCGACGAACCGCTGCCGACCGTGATCGAGTACAACGGGTACAACGGGGGTCGCGGGCGGCCCGGCGAGCGCATGCTCTGGGCGGCGGCCGGCTTCGTGCACGTCTTCATGGACAACCGCGGCCAGGGCAGTGGATGGGGCGGCGGCGGCGACACCCCCGACCCGCACGGGTCCGGTCCGTCCTTCCCCGGATTCATGACCCGCGGCATCGAGAGCCGCGAGACCTACTACTTCCGGCGCCTGTACACCGACGGCGTGCGCCTGGTCGACGCAGTCCGCGACCTCCCCTTCGTCGACGCGGAGCGCGTCGCCGTGACGGGGGGCAGCCAGGGCGGCGGCATCGCGATCGCGGTGGCCGGGCTCACCGGGCCGGCGGTGCGCGCGTGCCTGCCCGACGTGCCCTTCCTGTGCGACTTCCGCCGATCGGTCGAGATGACCCCGGAAGCTCCGTTCACCGAGATCACGAGCTACCTCGCGGTCCACCGCGGCCGGGCCGACGCCGTCCTGGCGACGCTGAGCGGCTTCGACGCCGCTGCGCTCGGGCGCAGGGCCCAGGTCCCGGCGCTGTTCTCGGTGGCCCTGATGGACGGCAAGGTGCTCCCGTCGACCGTGTTCGCGGCCTACCACGCGTGGGGTGAGCGGGCCGCTGTCCGACCGCCGGCCGAGATCGCGGTCTACCCGCACAACGGGCACGAGGGTGGCCAGTGGTTCCACTGGGAGCGCCAGGTCGAGTGGTTGCGCGGCGTCCTGTCGTGAGGGTGGCGGACCGGCTCGCACACCGCCCGGTCTGACCCGGCTCAACCGGCGCGGTCCGCCTCCCGGACGGCCCGGACCGCGCCGGCCGGGATCGTCAGCGACCCGGCCACGTCCTGCCGGGTGAGCAGCTCGTGGCCGGTCGCGGCGACCGGCACGTCCCGGTCGGTGTGGTTGATCAGGAACATCCACGAGCGACCCTCGCCGACCCGGCGGACGACCTCGATCCCCGGGGCCGCCTGCGCCGGCGCGGTCAGCCCCGCGTCGGCCAGCACGTCGTCGACGACACGGGTCAGGGTCGACTCGGCCAGCCGGGCCGACAGGTACCACGCGGCACCCGCGCCCACCGCGCGGCGCGTCCACGCCGGGAGGCCCGCCAGGTGCCCCTCGGCATACGTGCCGAGCACCGTGGCGTCGTCGGCGTGCACGCGCTCGGTCCAGTCGCGCGCGGTTCCCGCGTGGCCGTCGGCCGTGCGCACGGCGACCGTCTCGTGGTGCTGCAGGACGAAGAACTCCTCGACGTAGACGCCGCACAGCGCGGCGAACGCTCCGGCGTACCCGCCGGTGCGGACGCGGTCGTCCGGGTCGACCGTGCCCGAGAGATACGTGACCAGGACCCGGGCTCCCGAGGCCGCCGCCGACGCGACCGCCGCCGCCGTCGCGTCGTCGGTCAGGTACAGCGCGGGCACGAGCACCACGGCACGGCCGCTGAGGTCGGCGTGCGGAGGCACGATGTCGCACGTCACCCCGCGGCGCCACAGGGCCCGGTGCAGGTCGCGGGCCGCGTGCGCGGCGGACAGGTCGTGGTGCGGCTTCTGGCCACGCTGCCAGGCCCACCCCGCGACGTCGTCGTAGAGCAACGCGACGGGTGCGGGTGCGACCGTGGAGCCGGCGACCTCACCGAGCGCGCGCATCGCCTGCCCGAGCTCGACCACCTCCTGCCAGACCTTCGTGCGCGTGCCGGCGTGCGGCAGCATCGCGGAGTGGAACTGCTCGGCGCCCTGCACCGACTGGCGCCACTGGAAGAACAGGGCGCCGTCGGCCCCGCGGGCGACGTGCGTCAGGGAGTGGCGCATCAGCTCACCGGGCGCCTTCGAGCGGTTGCGCGGCTGCCAGTTCACGGCGCTCGTCGAGTGCTCCATGAGCAGCCACGGCCGGCTCGGGTCGAGACCGCGCATCCGGTCGGCGCCGAACGCCCACTCCTCCTCGGGCAGCGGGTCGTCGGCGATCAGGTAGTGGTCGTTGGCGCGGATGTCGACATGCTCGGACCACGCTGCGTGGTCGACGACCCCGGGCCCCTCCTGCACCATGAAGTTCGTGGTCACGGGCCGGTCGCGGACGTGCTCGCGCACCGCGTCCCGCTCGGCCTGGTAGTCGGCGAGCAGGGCGTCGGAGGAGAACCTGTCGAAGTCCAGCAGGAGGGACGGGTTCGCGGCGGACTCGCTGTCCCGCGGGGGGAGCACCTCGTCGATCGACCCGTACCGGTGACCCCAGAACGCGGTGCCCCAGGCCGCATTGAGCGTGGTGACGTCGCCGTAGCGGTCGGTGAGCCACGAACGGAAGTGGGCGGCCGAGACGTCGCAGTAGCAGTGCCGGTTGCCACCGCCGAACTCGTTGCCGACGTGCCACATCCGCACGGCCGGGTGGTCGCCGTAGCGTGCCGCGAGCACCGATGCCATCCGGACCGCGTAGCGGCGGAACACCGGGCTGCTCGGGCACCAGCCGAGCCGGCCGCCCTGCGCGTACCGCACGCCGGTCCGCGACACCGGCAGGATCTCGGGGTGCGCCCGGTGCAGCCAGATCGGCGGTGCGGCGCTCGGGGTCGCGAGGTCGACCATGATCTCGTTCTCGTGCAACCGGTCGAGCACGCGGTCCAGCCAGCCGAGCTCCCACTCGCCGTCCGCGACCTCGAGGTGTCCCCACGAGAACACGCCGAGCGTGACCAGGTTCACGCCTGCCTCGCGCATCAGGGCGACGTCCTCGCGCTGCACGGACTCGGGCCACTGCTCGGGGTTGTAGTCCCCGCCGTAGGCGAGCCCGCGGGTCGGCCAGGGCAGGTCGCGCCGGGTGGCTCGGCGGTCGGGCAGATCCAACGGCACGCGGATGCTCCTCGGGTCGGGTCGGGGCGGGTCGGGGCGGGTCGGGTCGGCGGCGATCGGTCGAGCGGCTAGACGAGGTGCCGGATCGCCGAGACCGCGGCACCCCACGCGTAGTCGGTCGTGGCGAACGGGTGCACGAGCAGCTCGGGTGGCTCGGCGGCCGGGTCGAGGCGTTCGAGCAGCGCGGCACGCAGCGCCTCGTCGGCCACGTCCCAGATCACCCGGGCCTGCCCGGTGAGCACCACCCGGTTCACGTCGACGAGGTTGACCACCTGGGCGATCACCACACCGAGCGCGGTGGCCGCCTGGCGGACGGCGGCCAGGGCCGCGGCGTCGTGCGCTGCGACGTCGAGCACGAGGTCGTCGAACGAGGCGTGGCCGGTGTTGCGCTGCATGGCGCGCATCGTCACGTAGGCGGAGGCGCAGCCGACGTGACCGTGATCGCACGTGCGGCCATCTCCGAAGACCCTGACGTGGCTCACCTTGCCCGGGTGCCCGCGCGAGCCGTGCAGCAGCTCCCCGTCCAGCACGATCCCCGCGCCGATGCCGAGCCCGACGGCGATCACGGCCAACGACGGGGTCTGCTCACCGACGCCGAACCAGTGGTGCGCGATCGTCAGGGCCTGCACGTTGTTGGTGACCGCGACCGGCAGCCGGACGGCGCGGCTCAGCAGCCGCTCGAGGGGGACCTCGTCCCAGCCCAGACCGTCCGCGTCGACCACGACGGCGGAGCCGCGGTCCATCCGCACGTCGGCCCCGAGGCACACGCCCACGGCGGTGAGTCGGGGGTGCCGTCCGCGGGTCTCCTCGACCATGCCGGTGAGCTCGTGCAGCACGGTGTCGACGTCGTGCGACGTGAAGGGCCGGTCGCTGGTCTCGAGCACGCGGCCCTGCAGGTCGCACACGGCGAGCGCGACCGTCTCACCGGTCAGCTCGATGCCCATCACCAGTGCGGCCTCGGGTCGCAGCGCGACGACGTCGGACGGGCGTCCGCGTCCGGAGTTCTGGAGCCCGCGCTCCTCGATCAGCCCGTGCTTGACCAGGTCACGCGTGACGCGGGAGAGCGTCGCCCGGGAGAGCTCGGTGCGCCGGGTCAGCTCCGCCCGGGACCGTGGCCCGTGCAGGATCAGGTCGAGCAGCACCGCGCGCTGGCCCTGGCTCAGGCTCGGCCAGGCGAACGGGGCGTCGGCGGGTCGCCGGGCGGTGCTGTCCGCGGCCTCGTCGATCGTCACGTTCCCGGACGTTACCTGCTCGTTCGAGCGCCGGGGAGGGGTCACGCGGGTCATTTTGCTCTCTACGCAACAAAATCGCCACCGACCTCGACGTGGCGCCCCGCCCTACCCCCGCCGGTGCAGGTAGCTGATCAGCTCCGAGCGCTTGTGGATGCCGAGCTTCGCGTAGATGTGCTGGACGTGGGTGTTCACCGTGTGCGGCGAGATCACCAGCGTCTCGGCCACGCCCGACGCCGTGTAGCCGTGGCCGATGAGCTCGAGGATCTCGCGCTCGCGCCCGGACAGCCGGAACTCCTCCGCCACCGACTCGACCACGAGCGCGAGCTCGGAGTCCGAGTGCGGGTTGCGCGTCAGGGCGTCGATCGCGTACTCCTGGCGCACCATCGAGATCAGCAGCGCCGTGAGCATCACCACCAGCAGCGCGAAGGTCGGGCGCACGAGGGTGTCCTCGAGCCCCGGCACCCGCTCGAAGGTCAGGGCGGTGCCGTTGCCGACCAGGATCCCGAGCCGGATCGCCCCGCCGGACAGCGCGAACGCGGTGGCCGGGGGGACGTACCCGCGCCGGGTGAGGACGCCCATGTACATCGTGAGCAGGATCTCGAACAGCGAGGAGACGGCCAGCGCCAGGAGGAAGGCGGGCGCCTCGAACCCGCTGTCGGACAGGTACAGGACGCACGCGGCGATGCTGAACAGCAGGAGCCACGGGTAGGCGCCGTAGGTCGACTGGTGCCACAGCGGCACGGCCTGGACCACCGCGAGGAGCAGGAACATCGCGGCGCCCAGCAGGATCCCGTAGGTGAAGTAGTCCTGCACGTGCCCGAGCGCCTCCCAGGGCACGATCGCGACGGTGTAGTAGGAGACCGCCGCTGCGGCGAACGAGATGCCGGCGACGATCGCGATCGTCCGGATGCCGACGGCCGCGGCCTTGACCGGCAGGAGCCGCGGGTACTGCCCGTCCGGCAGCGCGCGGACGTGCGAGCGCAGCAGGAACGCCGAGGCGAGCGGCAGGAGTGCGTCGACGGCCGGCGCGCCCCAGCCGGGCAGCAGGTAGACCCCCCCGACCACGACCAGCATGACCACGCCGTAGGCGGGCGCGACGCGACCGAGCGTGAACCGCGCCCGGTGCAGGGCCAGGCCCTCGCCCCACAGCACCCAGAGCACCCCGCTGCTCGCGCCGATGACGACGGCCGACAGGTACGCGGGTGCCAGTGACGCCGAGCTCATCCCGACCGTGGTCAGGGCCACGGTCGCGGCGCTGCCGAGCACCGAGACCGACCAGACCAGCGGCGCGCTCGCCTCGAGGTGGCGCCGGCGACCCAGCCACCACGCCAGCAGCAGCGGGACCACGCCGCCGGCGGTCAGGGCGATCAGCCAGGCGAACGTGATCCGGTCGTCGAGCAGGAACTGCGACGGGAACGAGCCCGGGACGAACCACAGGCAGTAGTGCCACGCCAGGACAAGGGTGAGGCCGAGGTACTTCAGCCTCGGGCCGAGGACGATCCGCGTCGATGCGGGCGCTTCTTGGGCCAGAAGCCCACTGGTGGTCATGACTCCCTCTCCGGGGCTCCCGACGTGCGGGACCTCCGACGGTCGGGGGCTGACCGCCGGCGCTCGGGGTCCCGCTGCGCCGCTACGTAGTGTCCCATCAGCGACCTGGGACCCCCATCGCGAGAAGTTGACTATCCGGGTCGCGGAAACTGATGGACCTGCGATTCACGCCGATCTGTCGATGCCTCAGCGGCCTTGCGGGCCCCGGCGCCCGCAACACTTCCGGCCGGGCCGAAAGCGCCCTGGCCGCTCACCTCCGGAGTCCCCGAAGCGGCCCGCATCCACCGCTAGGGAGTCTCGATGGTGAACTCATTGGGTGACGAGAAGAGCTACGCGGACCTGAGCTCAGGTCGGCGTTGGTTCCTGCTCGCACTGGCGAGCATGGGCAGCTCGATCATCTACGCGCCCGCCTACCTCAAGGCCGTGTTCTACGACCCGCTGCGCGAGGCGCTCGGCGTCACGAACACCCAGCTCGGCGCAGTCTTCAGCGCCTACGCGATCACCGCGCTGATCTGCTACCTGCCGTCCGGCATCCTCGCGGACAAGGTCCGGATGCGGACGCTCTCGTCGGTCGGGTTCGTCTCGACGGCCCTGCTGACCTTCGTCTACGCGATGCTGCCGAGCCTCGCGGTGCTGTACGCGGTGTTCATCCTGATGGGCGTCACGACGATCCTGATCTGGTGGGGCGTGCGCTACAAGCTCGTCCGCCTGGTCTCCAAGGAGGACGAGTACCCGAAGCGGATCGGCATCTCGTACGGCATCTACGGCGTGGCCGGCCTGGTGATCGGCCTGATCTCGACCTGGATCGTCGCCGCGGTCGGCGAGAACCTCGGTCTGGGCGTCTCGATCTACCTGTTCTTCCTCGGCGGTCTGATCCTGGTCCTGGGCATCCTGTCGTGGCTGTTCATCCCGAAGTTCGCCGGTGAGATCAAGGGCGAGAGCACCTTCAGCCTCGCGGAGTTCGGCCGGGCGCTGCGTGACCCGGTGGTCTGGATCGCCGCGGTCTCGCTGTTCTTCGTCTACTTCTTCTACACCGGCGTGACCTACACGACCCCGTACATGACCGGTGTCCTGGGCGTCTCGCTCGCCGCCGCCACGATCGTCGCGAACATCCGCAACTACGGGATCACGCTGCTGTCCGGCCCCGCGTTCGGCTGGATCGCGAACAAGTTCCGGCCGTCCGTCGTGATCGCCGCCGGCTCCGTCCTGTTCTGCGTCGCGCTGCTCACGATGATGGCGCTGCCTGCCTCCGCGGGCATCGTGGTCCTGGCCTGCACGCTGGTCGTGGTGCTCGGGTTCATCGCCAACGGCTCGTTCGGCGTGGTCTCCGCCCAGCTCACCGAGGGCAAGGTGCCGCTGACCTACTTCGGTGCGGCCACCGGTCTGCTCTCGATCATCGGCTTCCTGCCGGACACCTTCTCGAGCACCTGGTTCGGTTCGATCCTCGACGCGCAGACCGATGCCGACGGGAACGTCGCGGCCGGTGCGTACCAGCAGATCTTCATGATCCTGGTCGGCTCGGCCGTGCTCGCCGCGATCGCCTCGCTCGCGCTGTTCTTCTACCTGCGCAGGACGCGGTCCCGCGACCAGGTGGCGGAGCGCGAGAGCGTCACGGCGACGGTCTGAACCGGCCCGCGGAACGCAACGGACCGAACCATGAGCAACGTCACCAAGCTGCCGGTCCTCGACCGGATCTCCGACCAGATGCGGGCCGTGCTGAGCACGTCGGCCGAGCTCGCACCCGACGCCTACGCGACCGACGCCGGCACCGCCGAGCTGCGGACGGCCTACGCCCTGGAGCGCCGGTTCTGGAACGAGGGCGGTCCGACGATGGCGCGCACGATCGACGCCACCGTCGCGACCCCGCACGGTGACGTGGCGATCCGCTGCCACCTGCCGGTGGACGCCGACGGCCTCCCGGTCGTCGTCTACGTCCACGGCGGTGGCTGGGTGGTCGGCGACCTCAACACCCACGACCGGATCATGCGTGGGCTCGCCCACGAGTCGGGCGCGGCCGTCGTGGGCGTCGACTACGCGCTGTCGCCCGAGGCGAAGTTCCCGGTCGCGGGGGGGGGGGGGGGGGGGGGGGCGCCCCCCCCGCGGGCGGGGGCGGGGGGGCCGCCCCGCGCCCGGTCGCCGTCGCGCAGTGCGCCGCGGTCGCGCGGCACCTGCTCGACGGCGCGGGCGGCCTCCCGGTCGACGGCAGCCGACTGGCGCTCGCCGGCGACAGCGGGGGCGCGAACATGGCGCTGGCCACGACGCTGCTGCTGCGCGACGAGGCGGCCGAGGGCCGGCCGCCCGTCGCGGTGACGGCGCTGGCGCTCTACTACGGCCTGTACGGCCTGCGGGACTCGGCGAGCCGACGGCTGCTCGGCGGACCGTGGGACGGGCTGACCGAGGCCGACCTCGAGTACTACAGCGAGTGCTACCTGGCCGATCCGGCCGACGCCCGAAGCCCGTACCTGGACTGCCTGGGCGCCGACCTCGGCAGCGGGGTCCCGCCCTGCTACCTCGCCGCAGCCGAGCTCGACCCGCTGCGCGACGACACGGCTGCGCTCGCCCAGATGCTCGCCGTGCGCGGCGTGCGCCACGTGCACGACGTGTTCGACGGCGTGCTGCACGGCTTCCTGCACCACTCCCGGATGCTCGACGACGCCGTCGTCGCGCTGCAGCGCGGCGGGGCCTTCCTGCGGCGAGCCTTCGAGACCACCCACTGACAAGGAGAACCCGCAGATGGACTTCCGCCTCAGCGACGAGCAGGAGCTGCTCGTCGAGAACGTCCGAGACCTGATGGCCAGGGAGAACTGGGAGGCGTACTTCGCGGAGTGCGACCGGACCCACACCTACCCCGAGCGCTGGGTCAAGGACCTGTGCGACCTCGGCTTCGACCTGATCATGCTGCCCGAGGAGCACGGCGGCCTCGACCTCGGCCTGGTCACCCTGACCGCCGTCTACGAGGAGCTCGGGCGCTGGGGCGCCCCGACCTATGTGCTCTACCAGCTCCCGTGCTTCGACACGATCCTGCGCGAGGGCACGCCCCACCAGGTCGAGACGGTGCTGTCGTACGTCGGGACCGGCAAGCAGATCTGGAACTCCGCGTGCACCGAGCCCGGCGCGGGCTCCGACGTCGGCAGCCTGCAGACCACGTACACGCGCCGGGACGGGAAGGTCTACCTCAACGGGCACAAGACGTTCATCACGTCGTCCGCGCACGTGCCGTACCTGGTGGTCATGGCGCGCAACGCCGACGACCCCGAGGTCTTCACCGAGTGGTTCCTCGACATGAGCCTGCCCGGTGTGCGGATCGAGCCGCTGGACAAGCTCGGCCTGCGGATGGACAGCTGCTCCGACGTCTACCTCGAGGACGTCGAGCTGACCGAGGACGACATGTTCGGCACCGAGGGCAACGGGTTCCGCCGTGGCGTCAAGGACTTCGACTTCGAGCGGTTCCTGGTGGGCCTGAGCGACTACGCCGTGGCGCTGTCCGCGTTCGAGGACGCCGCGCGCTATGCCAACGCCCGGGTGCAGTTCGGCAAGCCGATCGGGCGGTTCCAGCTCAACCAGCTCAAGTTCTGCGAGATGGCGATCAAGCTCGACGCGATGAAGAACATGCTCTACGAGGCCGCGTGGCACTACGACAACGACGGAATGACGTCCGCCCAGGCGGCGATGTGCAAGTACTACTGCGTCAACGCCGCGTTCGCCGTCGTGGACGACGCGATGCAGGTCATGGGCGGGATCTCGGTCGCCGGCGACCACCGGATCCAGCGGATCTGGCGTGACCTGCGGGTGGACCGGATCAGCGGCGGCACCGACGAAATGATGATTCTCACCGTGGCCAAGGGCGTGCTGCGCGCGTACGCGAATTGAGGAATGAATCCCATGGATATCGCAACCGAGAAGCCGTCCTTCGGTGTTCTTGACGACGTCAAGGTCGTCTATTCCGCGATGGAGCTCGCGGTGCCCAAGGCCGCCAGCCTGATGGCCGACTGGGGCGCCGACGTGACCTGGCTGGAGAACACCGGCGCGGGTGACACCATCCGCGACACCCCGTGGATCAAGCAGGCCGAGCGCCGCAACCAGCGGTCCGTGGCGCTCGACTTCTTCTCCGCCGAGGGGCGGGAGGTCCTGCTGCGGATGCTCGCCGACGCCGACGTGTTCATCGAGTCGAGCAAGGGCGGCACCTGGTCCAAGCGCGGGCTGACCGACGAGGTGCTCCGTGAGGCCAACCCCGAGCTCGTCATCGTGCACGTCTCCGGCTTCGGCCAGACCGGTGTGCCGGAGATGGTGACGCGGGCCGCCTACGACCTCACCGTGATGGCCTACTCGGGCTACATGAGCCAGAACGGCACGCCGGACCAGCCGATGAACCCCGGGCCGTACGCCGGCGACTACTTCAACTCGCTGATGATCGTCGGCGCGACGCTCGCCGCGCTGCACAAGACGGGCCGGACCGGCAAGGGCGAGTCGATCGACCTCGCCATGTTCGAGACCCTGCTGTCCATCGGCCAGTACTACCTGGTCGACTACCTCAACGCCGGGATCAGCTGGCCGAGGCCCGGCGCGCGCAACCAGAACCTCTGCGCGATCGGCGAGTACCGCTGCGCGGACGGCTTCATCGGTCTGTGCGTGTACGGCGTCCCGCAGAACAAGTACCTCCTCGAGACGATCGGGCTCGGGCACCTGTGGGGCACGGGGGACTACCCCGAGGACTGCAGCGCGCTCTGGCTGTCCAGCTCCCACGCCCGGCAGATCGAGGAGCACCTCGAGGCCCATCTCGCGACCCGCACCGTCGCCGACGTCGAGGCCGACTTCTCCGCGCACCGGATCGCGGCCCAGAAGGTCATGGAGTTCTCCGACCTCGTCGCCGAGAAGCACCTCGAGGCCCGCGGGGTCTGGCAGGACTGGCCGACCACGGACGGGGAGACCTTCAAGGGGCTGGGTGTGTTCCCGCGCTTCGACCAGCACCCCGGGCAGGTCTGGCGGCCGATGCCGGACCAGGGGCACGACACGGTCGACGTGCTCGCCAAGCTCGGCTACTCGCCCGACGAGGTCGACCGCCTCGTCGCCGCCGGCGTCGTCAAGCGACCCGCCTAGACCCCGAGAGAGGACAACTCGATGCGAATCGTCGCGTGCGTCAAGGCCGCACCGGAGGACTCGGACATCGCGGTCAAGCCCGACCGCACCCTGGACCTGTCCCGTGCGCAGTGGAAGGTCGGCAGCTACGACCTCAACGCCGTCGAGGCCGCCCGCCAGGTCGCCGACCAGGTCGGCGGCGAGGTGATCGGCCTCAGCGTCGGCAGCGAGGGGTGGTCCGGCTCGAAGCTGCGCAAGGACGTGCTCTCGCGCGGGCTGGACAGCCTGGTCGTCGTTCCCGGTGACCCCGACGCGGACAGCTTCCAGACCGCGAGCGCGCTCGCCGCGGCGGTCGGCGAGCTCGGCGGCTGCGACCTGGTGCTGCTCGGTGCCGGCAGCTCCGACCGCTACGCCCAGCAGGTCGGCAACCAGCTCGGCGCGCTGCTCGGCCGGCCGACGCTGAACCAGGTCGACGCCATCACGGTCGACGGGGACCACGTGCGGGTCGAGCGGCTGCTCGAGGACGGGGTGCAGGTCGTCGACGTGCCGTTGCCCGCGGTGCTGAGCCTCACCTCGGGCATCAACACCCCACGCATCGCCGGGATGAAGGACATCCTCGCCGCGGGCAAGAAGCCGGTCTCCGAGGTCGCCGCCGCGATGCCCGGCGCCTCGGCCCGGGTCGCGTCGTTGCTCGCCCCCGAGCAGGTCGACCGCGGACGCGTCGTCGTCGAGGGCGACCCCGCCGAGACCGCGCAGCAGCTCGCCCAGTTCCTCACGACCCTCTAGGAGCACGGAATCATGACTGAAGCCTGGATCGTCGTCCACGACCTGGACGGCGGCAACGCCCTGGCCCGCTCGGCCCGCGCGCTCGCCGAGCGGGTCGTGGCGGTCAGCGTCGGCGCCGGTGGCCTGGCCGACGCGGACCTCACGCTCACCGTCGACGCGGCCCCCGGCGCCCTGGTCGAGGCCTACGCGCAGCCGGTCGCCGCACTGCTCGCGGCGCGCGGGGCCACGGTCGTCGCCTTCGCGGGC
Organism: Actinotalea endophytica; assembly: GCF_025717005.1. Taxonomy (GTDB): domain Bacteria; phylum Actinomycetota; class Actinomycetes; order Actinomycetales; family Cellulomonadaceae; genus Actinotalea. The sequence goes on along the minus strand of NZ_JAOVZU010000004.1, from coordinate 335,520 downwards.
GACGTGCGCAGCCGGCTGCTCGCCGGCCAGGTCGCCGCCCACCTCGGCGTCGGCCCGACCAACGTCGCCGGCGTCGTGTCGACCGCTCCGCTGGTGGTCACGCGGCTGGCCTACGGCGGCCTCGCGGTGGCCACCGACGAGATCACCGCACCCGTCGCGGTGCTGGTGCTCGAACCCGGCGCGGTGACGCCGTCGGACGTCGCCGGGCAGGGTGCGGTCGAACCTGTCGACGCCACGCCGACCGCCGGGCTCACGCTGGTCGAGACCCGCCCCAAGGGCGGCGAGCAGGTCGATCTGACCGCCGCCAAGCGCGTCGTCGGTGTCGGGCGGGGCTTCGCCGCCGAGGCGGACCTCGACCTCGCACGCGCCGTCGCGAACCGGCTCGGCGCCGAGCTGGCCTGCAGCCGGCCCATCTCGGAGGGCGTCGGCTGGATGCCCGCGGAGCGCTACCTCGGCGTGTCCGGGGCGACGATCAAGCCCGACGTCTACCTCGCGATCGGGATCTCGGGCCAGATCCAGCACCTGGTCGGCGTCAACCACGCCAAGGTGATCGTCGCGATCAACAAGGACAAGAACGCCCCGATCTTCCAGCAGGCCGACTTCGGCGTGGTCGGCGACCTGTACCAGGTGCTGCCCGCGCTGGTCGACGCGCTCTGAGGCAGCGGCGACGGAGCGGGCGGTGGCCGACATCGCGACGGGTCAGACGACGACACACCTGTGGGACACGGCGTGCCGTCGCTTCGGCGACCGTCCGTTCCTGGTCCACCTCGGTCCGGCCGGGCGCCGCAGCGAGTTCAGCTATGCCCAGTTCGCGGCGCTGGTGCACCAGGCGGCTCACGCGTTCCGCGCCGTCGGGGTCGGGCCGGGCGACACGGTGATCCTCCAGCTCGGCAACGGGTCCGAGGTGCTCTCCGCGCTGTTCGGCCTGGCCGAGATCGGTGCGATCGCGGTGCCGACCGGGCTCGGCGCGACCCCGGCTGAGCTGCTGCGCGCCTACCGGGCGTGCGGGGCACGGTGGGCCGTGGTCGACGCCACCCGGGTGGGCGACCACCTCGCACTCCGTGAGGAGGGGCTGACGGAGCTGCGGGTGCTCGCCGGGGGCGACGTGTCGCACGAGAGTGCGCACGACTCCAGGACCGCGGAGCCGGGCGTCCAGTCCTACGCCGAGCTGTGCCGCCGTCAGCCGGCCGCGCCGGTGACCGATGCGCAGATCAGCGACGAGACCGTGCTCGAGCTGCTCTACACGTCGGGCACCACGGCGGCGCCGAAGGGCGTCATGGTCACGCACGCGAACGTCGTGTTCTCCGGCCACTACGGCGTGTGGCAGACCTCGCTGCGCAGCGACGACCGGCTGCTCACGACCATGCCGTCCTGCCACTCGAACTTCCAGCTCGCCGCGCTGACGCCGGTGCTCGTCGCCGGGGCCGCGCTGATCGTGGTGGACCGCTACTCGGCCAGCCACTTCTGGCAGCAGGTCCGTGCCGAGCGCGCCACGGTCGTCCAGCTCATCGCCATGATGGCGCGCACCCTGATGCTCCAGCCGCCCTCACCGGACGACGGCGTGCACGAGGTGCGCGAGGCGCTCTACTTCATGCCGCTGTCCGACGCCGAGAAGGCCGAGTTCGAGCGCCGGTTCCGGATCCGGCTGCTGAACAGCTACGGCTCGACCGAGTCGATCGGGTGGGCCGTCACCGACCCGCCGCAGGGCGAGCGGCGGTGGCCCTCGGTGGGGCGTGCCGGGCTCGGCTACGAGGTCGGGATCTTCGACGAGGCCGGGCGCGAGCTGCCCGCCGGCCGGGTGGGGGAGTTCCGGATCAAGGGGGTGCCCGGGCGTTCGCTCATGCTCGGGTACCACGACGACCCCGCTGCCACCGCCGCGGCGCTCGGCGCCGACGGCTGGCTGCGCACGCACGACCAGGGCTACCGGGACGAGGACGGCTGGTTCTACTTCGTCGACCGCAGCATCAACGTGATCAAGCGGGCGGGCGAGAACGTCTCGGCCACCGAGGTCGAGTGCGTCCTCACGTCGCACCCGCTCGTCGCCGAGGCCGCCGTCGTCGGGGTCCCCGACCCGGTGCGCGACCGCGCGGTCAAGGCGTTCGTCCGGCTGGACCCGGGCGCCGCGCTCAGCCCCACGGACCTCACCCAGCACTGCCGCGAGCGGCTCGCGCCGTACAAGGTCCCCGAGCTCGTCGAGATCGTCGACGACTTCCCGCGGACCGAGTCGATGAAGATCGAGAAGCGGCTCCTGCACTGAACCGTCCGCACGGCTGCGGACCCGATGAAGGGAAAGACAACGAGATGGGCAGGATCCAGACCGAGATGGTGGGCCAGACCTTCGGCCCGTTCGTGCGGGACTACACGTTCCGCGACCTCGAGCTGTTCGCGCTCGGCTGCGGGGCCGGCATCGACGGCAAGGACGACCTCGTCTACCTCAACGAGCACGACGAGCGGGACCCGAGCCTGAAGGTGCTGCCGATGTTCGGCGCGATGCTCATCGTCGACTCCGAGGTCACCCGGACCATCGACTACGGCTACAACTACGCCGGCTCGCTGCACTGGGGCTTCGACCTCCGGTTCCACCAGCCGATCACCCGGCTCAGCGACCGCGTCTCGACCATGGTCCGGCTCGAGGGGCTGTACGACCGCGGCGAGGGCAAGGGCCTGCTCGCCCAGCACATCGGCGACACCTACGACTCCGACGGCACCCTGCTGCTGACCAACGAGTCCTGGGACTGCCTGATCTACGACGGCGGCTGGGGCGGCCCGGCCGCGCCCAAGGACGTCGTCGAGATGCCCGACCGCGAGCCCGACGCGGAGGTCGTCGAGACCATCCCGGAGAACCAGGCCCTCATCTACCGCCTGTCCGGCGACTTCCACCCGCAGCACATCGACTGGGACTACGCCGCCGAGAACGGCGAGCCGCGGCCCATCCTGCACGCGATCAGCTACGCGGGCGTGGTCATGCGCCACTTCATCCGCACCTTCATCCCGGGCGAGCCCGAGCGGCTGACCCGGTTCAAGACCCGGATCACCTCGCCCGTGCACCCCGGCTCGACGCTGTCCACCCAGCTGTGGCAGGTCGGCGACCACGAGGCCCGCTTCCGCCTCGTCGACACCGACGCGCCGGCCGCCAAGCCGCACCTCAACTGGGGCGTCATCGAATGGAAGTAGCCGACCGGGCGGCGACGCGCCGTCTCATCGACGACGCGCAGACCACCCGCTTCGTGAAGAAGATCGTCCTCTTCTCCAGCGGCGGGGCGTTCCTCGACGGGTACGTGCTGTCGATCATCGGCGTCGCGCTCGTGCAGCTCACCCCGGCGCTCGGGCTGACCGACGCGCAGACCGCGGCGACCGGTGCGGCGGCACTCGCGGGCATCTTCTTCGGCTCGCTCGTCGGGGGTCGGCTCACCGATGCGCTCGGTCGGCGGACCATGTTCATCCTCGACGTGTCGGCGATCGGCGTGGTCTCGCTCGCCGCGTGCTTCGTCGGCGCGGCGTGGCAGCTGATCGTGCTGCGGCTGCTGCTCGGCTTCTTCATCGGCGCGGACTACCCGATCGCGACGTCGCTGATCGCGGAGTTCTCACCGCGCAGCGAGCGGGCGATCGCGATGGGCGTGGTCTCCGCGGCCTGGTACCTCGGCGCGACGGCGGCCGCCTTCGTGGGCTTCGCCCTGTACTCGGTCGACGGCGGGTGGCGGTGGATGCTCGGCAGCGCGCTGGTGCCGTGCGTCGCTCTGCTCATCGGCCGGCACGACATCCCGGAGTCCCCGCGCTGGCTCGCCCAGCGCGGGCAGGTCGACAAGGCCCGCGAGGTCATGGCGAAGGTCTTCGGCGAGCACGTCGAGCTGGACGCGCCGGAGCCTGCTCCGGCCGGCTTCGGTGCGGTGTTCCGGCAGGGCTACCTCGGCCGGATCGTCTACCTCGGGCTGCTGATCCTGTGCCAGGTGGTCCCGATGTACGCGATGTACACCTTCGGGCCGTCGATCATCGCGGCGTTCGGGTTGGGCGAGGGGAGCCTGTCGGTGCTCGGCGAGGCGGCCGTCAGCCTGTTCTTCCTGATCGGGACCGTCCCCGCGATGTACTGGCTGAACTCGATGGGCCGGCGCCCGCTGCTGATCGGCTCGCTCGCCCTGATGGCGCTCGGTCTGCTCGTCCCCGGGATCTGGCCGGGCGCGAGCATCGTCGTGATCATCCTCGCGTTCGGCGTCTACGCGTTCTTCTCCGGCGGTCCCGGGATCCTGCAGTGGCTCTACCCGAACGAGATGTTCCCGACCGAGGTGCGTGCCACCGCGGTCGGGGTGGCGATCGCGATCAGCCGGATCGGCGTCGTGGTCTCGACCTACGGGTTGCCGCTCTTCCTGGCCGCCTACGGGATCGGCCCGACCATGCTCGTCGGCGCGGGGCTGCTGGTCGCATGCCTGGTCCTGTCGATCGCGATGGCCCCCGAGACCCGCGGGCTCACGCTGGCCGAGGCGAGCTCGCTGCGCGCCGGCTGACCCACCACCGAGAGCAGGTCAGCGGACCTGCGCACAGAAAGGAGCGTCGTGGCTGACTTCGACGCCATCGTCGTCGGCTCGGGCTGCGCCGGACCGGCGGCCGCCTACGAGCTGGCGAAGGCCGGCAAGAGCGTGCTCGTGATCGAGCGCGGTACCACCAGCGGGGCGAAGAACGTCTCGGGCGGCCGGCTCTACCTGCACGCCCTGCGCGCGCTGTTCCCGGACGACGCCGGGTCCGCACCGCTCGAGCGCCGGATCGTGCGGGAGCGGGTCTCCCTGCTCTCCGCCGACTCCGCGACGACCCTCGACGTCACCGACGAGCTGATGCGCGACGAGCGGTACGAGTCCTGGTCGGTCCTGCGTGCCCGGTTCGACCCCTGGCTGGCCGAGCAGGCCGAGGGCGCCGGTGCCGAGTACATCAACGGCATCGCGGTCGAGGAGCTGCTCAAGGACGGCGACCGGGTGACCGGTGTCCGCGCCGGTGACGACGAGATCACCGCGGACGTCGTGCTGCTCTGCGACGGGGTCAACTCGTTGCTCGTGCCGCAGGCCGTCGGCGCGCCCAGGCCCCGCCCGGACCAGGTCGCGGTCGGCGTCAAGCACGTCGTCGAGCTCCCGGAGACGGTGATCTCCGACCGGGCGATGTGCGCCGACGGCGACGGCATGGCCTGGCTCTTCGTCGGGGACGCGACCCACGGACGGGTGGGCGGCGGCTTCCTCTACACGAACCGGGACACGATCTCGGTCGGCATCGTCGCGACGGTCAGCGACCTGATGGAGTCCGAGACACCCATCTACCAGCTGCTCGAGGAGTTCACGCGGCACCCCGCCGTCGCGCCGATCCTCGAGGGCGGGACCGTCGTCGAGCACTCCGGCCACCTCGTGGCCGAGGGCGGCTACGACGCGCTGCCGCCGCTGGTCGGCGACGGCGTGCTGCTCGCCGGCGAGTCCGCGTTGATGTGCGTCAACGCCGGGTACACCGTGCGCGGGATGGACCTCGCGCTCGCGGCCGGGCAGCAGGCCGGACGCAGCGCCGCCGCCGCGCTGGACGCGGGGGACACCTCGGCCGAGGGCCTGGCGGGCTATCGGGCAGCGCTCGAGGACAGCTTCGTGCTGCGGGACCTGCGCACGCTGCGCCGGTTCCCGCACTTCATGGAGAGCACGCCACGGGTCTTCCGCGACTACCCGGACCTCGCGCGCGACGTGATGCGCGAGCTGTTCCTGGTCGACGGCACCCCGATGCGGCCGCTGGCGAAGGCGGTCCCACCGATCGTCAAGCGCACCGGCTACCTGAACGTCGCGAAGGACCTGGTCAAGGGGATGAGATCGCTGTGAGCACTCCGCGTCCGACCACCGTCAGCATCGAGGAGTACCTCGGCCGGAACCGGTACGAGGTGGACGAGGAGCACGCCCACATCACGATCGCCGAGCACCCCGACCCGATCGAGTTCGCCGAGCTCGTCAGGGTCTGCCCCGCCGCGCTGTACAAGGTCGACGAGGCCGGCGAACCCACGTTCGACTACGCCGGCTGCCTCGAGTGCGGCACCTGCCGGATCGTGGCGGGTGGCCGCGCGGTCGCGACCTGGGCGTACCCGCGGCCGACGATGGGCGTCGAGTACCGCTACGGGTGACCGGACGCCCGGCACCTCGGGGTCGTCGGTGGTGGTCGTTCCGTGCCGAACGACGCGACGTGTCAGTGCCGATCCTTGACGCCGCCGCCGATCCCGCGAATAATCCCTCGCCGAAGCACAGCTTCGCTTGGCCATCTGGGGAAGTGACTCGCAGACGAGGCTAGACCTGGGGCCCGGTGCACGGACGTGTCCGTCGCGCGGGTTCGGGTATCCCCCCTCCTGAGACCGCGGCGGTCCAGGAACGGGAGAGTGCCAGGTGGCAGGAATCTCAGCAGCCCCGCTGCTCCGCTGCGCCCGCGGCATGTCGACCGATCGTCCGGTGCGGCGCCGCGCGCCCTCGGCACCCTGCCGGGGACGCGGACGCCGTCCAGCACCGCCAGCACTTTCCGCCGCCGGGACGCCGACGTTCCCGGCCGAGAAGGGACGGTCATGAACGACAACTTCGCCGAGCAGGTGGTCGCCGCGGTCGGTGGCCCCGAGAACATCGCGTCGGTGACGCACTGCGCGACGCGGCTCAGGTTCCAGCTGCGGGACCCGGCCAAGGCCGACAAGGACGTGGTCCAAGGTCTGGACGGCGCGGTCGGCGCCTTCGAGGCGCAGGGCCTGTTCCAGGTGATCATCGGCACGCACGTGCCCAAGGTCTACGACGCCGTGGTCGCGGTTCCCGGTGTGCCCGGAGGCGGACAGGCCGACGACGACGCGGATGTCGCGGCTGCGCCGGTCGAGCCGGTCACCGTCAAGGCATCCCTCCTCGACCGGCTCCTGGCCACGATCTCCGCGATCTTCACCCCGTACATCCCGCTGCTCGCGTCGGTCGGCATCATCAAGGGCCTGCTCGCGATCTCGGCCAACTACGGCTGGATCGCCACGGACTCGAACACCTACGCGATCCTCGCCGCGGCCGGCAACGCGGTGATCTACTTCTTCCCGATCCTGCTCGCGTTCACGGCCGCCAAGCGGTTCGGGGCCAACCCCTACGTGGGTGCCACGATCGGTGCCGCCCTGCTCGAGCCGAACCTCACCGCGATCAACGTGACCGGTGAGCACCTCGACTTCCTCGGGATCCCGTTCATCGGTCAGGCGTTCGGCGGCACCGTCGTGCCGATCCTCGTGGCGATGTGGGTGTTCGGCTACCTCGAGCGCGGCCTGAAGAAGGTCCTGCCGCAGATGACCCAGCTGCTCCTCGTCCCGGTCATCTCACTGCTGGTCATGGTGCCGGCCACGCTGCTGGTGTTCGGCCCGATCGGCTTCTGGTTCGCCGACGGCATCGCGAACGCCTACAACTGGCTGGTCGACTACCCGATCCTGCTGAGCCTGCTCTTCGGCGGCTTCTTCATCTACGTGATCATGTTCGGCGTGCACTGGCTGGTGCTGCCGATCCAGCTCGCGATCCTCGCCGACCAGGGCAAGGAGTACTCGCTCGCCGCCGGTGGGATGGGCAACTACGCCGTGCTCGGCGTGCTGCTCGCGGTCTTCCTGATCTCGCGTGACCGCCCGACCCGCACGGTCGCCGGCTCAGCCGCGTTCGTCAACGCCGTGGCCGGCATCACCGAGCCGGGCATCTTCGGTGTGATCGTCAAGGCGAAGCGGTACTTCATCGCGGTGACCGTCGGTGGTCTCGCCGGCGGCCTGGTCTGCGGCATCTTCAACGTCTACATCACGGCGTTCGCGTTCACCGGTCTGATCGGGTCGCCCGCGTTCCTGTCCTCGCCGAAGGCGGCGCCGTACTTCCTCGCGGTCGCCGTCACGATCGCGACGGCGTTCGCCGTCACCTATCTCACCGAGCTCGGCGCGCGCCGCAGGCGGTCGCGGGTCGAGCCGGTCGAACGGGAGCTGGTGACCCAGTCGTGACCGCACCGGGAGGGGCCGCCCGGCGGCGGCCCCTCCCGGCCCGCCCGGTGCCAGGAGGACCCGTGCAGTACCCGACACTCTTCAGCCCGCTGACGATCAACGGGATGATCACCAAGAACCGCATCGTCGCCACGCCGACCGGCGACTTCTTCGAGGACAAGGCGCTCGGCGGCGCCGGGATCGTCATCGCGGGGCACGCGATCGTCGAGCCTGGTCACTCGAGCTACGCGAGCGCGGACGAGGCCGACGCGTTCGCGAAGTACCAGCGCGAGGAGACCCGCCGTCGCGTGCTCAAGGTGCACCAGGCGGGTGCCCGCGCGTCGATCGAGATCTTCCACGGCGGACAGCACGCCCGTGCGCACGAGTTCGCGCGCGGGCCGGTCGACCTGGTCCGCGCCGACGGGTTGCCGGTGCGCGGCATGACCGAGGACGACATGGCCGCGGTGGCCGGGATGTTCGGCGAACGTGCCCGGGAGGCCCAGGAGCTCGGGTTCGACATGGTGTTCCTGCACTTCGGGCACGGGTGGCTGCCGGCGCAGTTCCTGTCGCCGCGCACGAACCACCGCACCGACCGGTACGGGGGGTCGCTGGCGAATCGGGCCCGGTTCCCGCTGCAGATCCTGCAGGCCGTGCGGGAGGCCGTCGGCCCGCGGTTCCCCGTCGACATGCGGATCAGCGCCTACGAGTTCATGGACAACTCGATCGAGTTCGCCGACGTGCTCGAGTTCATCGTGATGGCCGAGCCGTTCATCGACGCCGTGCAGATCAGCGCAGGGGTGGACATCGGCATCCAGGGCAACGTGCACATGGCCACCACCAACTTCGAGGACCACATGCCGAACGCGCCGTGGGCGGCCGCGGTCCGGCAGCGGGTGGGCATCCCGGTTGCCGTGGTGGGCGCGATCATGAACCCCGACGAGGCCGAGGACCTGCTGGCCTCGGGCGTCGTGGACCTGGTCGCGCTCGGCCGCCCGCTCGTCGCGGATCCCGACTGGCCGCGCAAGGCCCAGGAGGGCCGCGCGGACGAGATCGTCCCGTGCATCCGGTGCCTGCAGTGCTACCACATCTCCACCGAGCGCAAGAAGGTCGGCTGCTCGGTCAACGCGCGGTTCTGGAACGAGTCGTTCGTGCCGCGGCGGCTGACCCCGGCGCCGGACGCGAAGCGAGTGGTCGTGGTGGGCGGTGGTCCCGCCGGGATCGTCGCCGCGGTCACCGCCGCCGAGCGCGGGCACGACGTCGTCCTGCTCGAGCAGGCCGACGAGCTGGGCGGCCAGCTGCGGTGGGTGGCCAAGGAGCACTACAAGCAGGACATCCGCGCCTACCTGGAGTATCTGCGGCGCACGGTCGAGCGGAGCGTCGTGGACGTCCGTCTGGGATGCGAGGCGACGCCCGACGTGGTCCGCTCGCTGCGGCCCGACGCCCTGGTCCTCGCGCTCGGCGCCACCGAGCACGTGCCGCCCATCCCCGGTGCCGACCTGCCGCACGTCCACACCGGGACCGGGGCGATCGATCGCGAGGCCGTGCTCGGCAAGCAGGTGGCGATCGTCGGCGCCGGGTCCATCGGGACCGAGATCGGGCTCGAGCTCGCGACGCTCTCCGGACGGGACGTGACGATGATCGAGCTGGGCACACGGTGGGCCCCGCAGGGCAACTCCCTGTATCGCGAGGGTCTGCGGCAGAAGCTCGAGAAGGCTGTCACGCTCGAGTTCCTGTTCGAGACCACCTGCGCGTCGATCGGCTCGGGCAGCGTCGACGTCGTCACCAGCGATGGCGCCGTGCGTTCGATCCCGGCCGACGACGTGGTCATCAGCGTCGGCATGCGTCCCCGCCGCGAGCAGGCGCACGCCCTGTACGGCATCACCCCCGAGACCGTGATGGTCGGGGACTGCGTCCAGCCGCGGATCATCCAGGACGCGGTCTTCGAGGCGTACACGTACGCCATGAACCTCTGACCAGGAGAACGACAGTGACAACCACCCAGGGCAGTACCGCCATCGACCTCGTCGCACCCGTCAGTGGGCGCGCCGTGCCGCTGTCGGCGGTCGCCGACCCCGCGTTCTCCTCGGGTGCGCTCGGTCCGGGCATCGCCGTCATCCCCGACGACGGCGCGGTGGTCGCACCCGTCAGCGGCACCGTCGTCGTGGCGATGCCGCACGCCTACGGGCTCATGACGGACGCCGGCGTCGAGGTGCTGGTGCACATCGGACTGGACACCGTCCGGCTGGAGGGCGAGCACTTCGTGCCGCGCGTGGAGCAGGGGGACCGGGTTGCTGCCGGCACCCTGCTGGCTACCGTGGACATGGATGCGGTCGCCGGGGCGGGGTACGACACGACGACCATCGTCGTGGTGACCGGCTGGAAGAGCGCCCGGGACGTGGTCGTCCTGCCCGCGGACGCGGTGGCCAGCGGCGACGTCCTCGTGACGGTGGTGGTGTGATGAGCGCGGCGCGGAGCGACCTCAGCCCGCCGGACGTCGGCGGCGACCTGCGCTTCGTCGTGAAGCGCGTCTTCAACAACAGCGTCGTCCTCGCGGCGGACCCGACCGGGGCCGAGCAGGTGCTGCTGGGTCGGGGGATCGGCTTCCACGTGCGCCCGGGCGAGCCGGTCGACCCGACGCTGGTGGACAAGGTCTTCGTGCTCCAGGAACGGGGGAGCGCCGAGCGGCTCGCGGCCCTGCTGTCCGATCTCTCGCTCGTGGAGATCGAGGCCGCCCAGGAGGTGCTCCGCGAGGCCCGGGAGGCCCTCGGCGACCACATCAGCGACCACGTGTTCCTGCCGCTCGCCGACCACGTCGTGTACGCGGTCCGTCGGGCCCGGGACGGTCAGCCGGCGATCGACTACCAGCTGCGCTGGGAGGTGCAGCACCTGTACCCCGCGGAGGTCGAGTTCAGCCGGCGTGCGCTGGACCTCATCCACGAGCGGCTGGGCGTGCGGCTGCCCGATGCCGAGGCCGTCCCGATGGCCCTGCACTTCGTCAACGCCCAGTTCGGCTCGACCGACATCGGCGGGACGATCCGAATGACCGAGGTGCTCGCCGAGATCCTCGGTCAGCTCGCCACGGAGCTCGGCGTCGAGGTCGACGAGGACTCGCTCGACGTCGCGCGGTTCGTCTCCCACCTGCGCTACCTGTTCATGCGCGGCCGGACCGGCGCGGAGCTGGCCGCGACGCCTCCGGGCGTGGTCGAGGCGGTCCGCAGCGCACAGCCCCTGGAGCATGCCGCGGCGGTCGGCATCGCCCGGCTGCTGCAGGACCGGTTCGGCTGGCCGGCGACCGACGAGGAGACGCTCTACCTCACGCTGCACGTCGCGCGGCTCCGGGCGTCGGGGCGGCGCACGGTGTGACCTGCGGTCCGGCGTGCGGGTGTGCGGCGGCGTCGGCCTGAGCGACGAGGTGCCCGAGCGGGGCCAGGTTCGCCTTCGGGGAGGGGCTTCGTCGCTGTTCACCGCCCGACCGTCGGCCGACTAGCCTTGAGCGTCGCGTTCGGCACGGAGCGCGTCCGTCCGTGAGCCCGCCCGCGGGGTGCCCCGCGTTCGCCCAGCGGGGTACTGTGACGTATCAGCAACCGGGGGTGGCACATGGTCGTCACGGCGAAGGACGTCGCGCGGGCTGCCGGGGTCTCCCAGGCCACCGTCAGCTACGTGATCAACGCCAACCCCAACCAACGCATCTCCGAGCCGACCCGCCGGCGCGTGCTCGACGCCGCCGCCGCGCTCGGCTACGCACCGTCGGCGGCCGCGCGGGCGTTGCGGCTGGGCACGTCGGACGCCGTGCTCCTGGTGCTGCCGAACATCCCGTTCGGACACACGGTGGCGCACATCATCGAGCAGCTCACGGACGACCTCGAGGCCATCGGGCTGACCCTGGTCACCCGCCGGATCCGGGAACCCGGCCAGGCCCTCAACGCGGTCCGCCAGCTCCGGCCGATCGCCGTCATCGACGTCGCCGCGCTGACCGAGGCGGAGCACGACGAGATCCGCCGGTCCGGCATCCCGATCTCCAGCTCGGTGCTGGCGCCCACGTCGGACGTCGGGGCGCTCACCGTGCCGCAGGACACCATCGGGCAGCTGCAGGTGGAGCACCTCGCTGCGCGGGGGCACCGCGTGCTCGGCTACGCAGCCCCGCAGGACGACCGGGTGTCGGAGTTCCTGAGGCTGCGGCTCGAGGGTGTCCGCGAGGCGTGCCTGGACCTCGGACTGGCCCAGCCCGTCGTGGTCCCCGTCGAGCTGTCCGCCGACGCCGGCGCCGCAGCGGTGCGCGCCTGGCAGGACGGGTCCGAGCCGATCACCGCGATCTGCGCCTACAACGACGACGTCGCCTTCGCGCTGCTCGCCGGCATGCACCGGCTCGGCCTGAGCGCACCGGACGACTTCGCGGTGATCGGCGTGGACAACGTCCCGCTCGGCGCGCTCGCCAGCCCGCCGCTGACCACGATCGACCAGAACGTCGAGCTCCTCGCCGCCCGGATCGCCGCGTACGTGCAGTTCCTGCTCGGCAACGGACCCGAGCCGGTGTCGAACGGCGAGGACACGCTCACGCTGGTGGTCCGCGAGTCCGCCTGACGGTGGCGTCCACGCGCCTGGCGGCGGGGCGCCCGTGCGCCCGGTGCGGTGGCGTGGCAGGCCCGTCCTCGGCCTCGTGACGTAACGATCGCGTCTCGGCCCCTTGCTTCGCCGGACGGCTCGGGCGTATGTTGCTTACACGTCTCAGTTAGACGTATCAGTAGACGCATCAGCAGCCTCAACTCGAAGGAGAGTCATGCGCAGGATCGTCGCAGCGGTCGGAGCGGCCGCACTCACGCTGGGCCTGGCGGCCTGTGGCGGTGGCGGAGGCACCACGTCGAGCGAGGACACCAGCACGGCGGCGTCCGACCACGCGAGCCTGGTCATCGGCGAGCTGTCGTACCCGACCGGGTTCGACGTCAACGGCTACTCGATCGCCCACTACGTCCAGTACTTCAACGCCGTGTTCGACACGCTGATCCGTCAGGACGGCGACGGCAACCTGGTCCCGGGCCTCGCGACCGAGTGGACCTACGACGACGCGCGGACCACCCTGACGCTGACGCTGCAGGACGGCATCACCTTCACCGACGGGTCGCCGTTCAACGCGGACGCCGTCGTCGCGAACGTCGAGAACTTCCAGGCGTCCTCGACCCCGGACCTGTCGAACGCGCAGTACGTCGAGTCCGTCGAGGCCGTCGACGACACGCACGTCGCCTACCACCTCTCCGCTCCCGACCCGATGCTCACGACGTGGCTGACCGGGTCGTTCGGCTTCATGGCTGCACCGGACTCGTTCGCCAACCCGGACGTGGCGACCAACCCGGTGGGCACCGGCCCGTACACCCTGAACATCGACAAGACGGTCACCGGCTCGACCTACGTGTTCGACAAGAACCCGGACTACTGGGACGACTCGTACGTGGTCTACGACACGCTGACCATCAACTACTACGAGACCCAGACCGCGCTGCTCAACGCGATCCAGGGCAACCAGGTCGACGCCGCGACGTTCATGGACGTCACGTCGATGGACCAGGTCGAGGCGGCCGGCTACACCGTCTACACCTCGCAGCTCGACTGGATGGGCCTGCTGTTCTACGACCGCGACGGCACCGTCGACAAGCCGCTCGGTGACGTGCGGGTGCGTCAGGCGATCAACTACGCGATCGACAAGCAGACGATCCTCGACGTGATCCAGCTGGGCCACGGCACCGTGACCAGCCAGCCGTTCGGCGAGGCGACCGCCGGGTACCAGGCGGACCTGGACGACTACTACGGCTACGACCCGGAGAAGGCGACGTCCCTGCTCGCCGAGGCCGGCTACGCCGACGGGTTCTCGCTGGACATGCCGAACTCCTCGGCGCTGAACCAGGACCTGCTCAGCGCGATCCAGACCCAGCTCGCGGACGTCGGCATCACGGTGACCCTCACCGACACCGGCGCGAACTTCATCACCGACCTGCTCGGCGGGAAGTTCACCTCCAGCTGGATGCAGCTCGCCTCGGCCAACGACTGGCAGTTCGCCCAGCTCGCGCTCGTGCCGAACGCGACGTTCAACATGTTCGGGACGCAGTCGCCCGAGCTCGACGCCCTGTTCGAGACCATGCAGACCGGGACCGACGAGGAAGCTGCGGCGGCCGCCCAGGAGGTCAACACCTACGTGGTGGAGAACGCCTGGTTCGCGCCGTTCTACCGGATCGACAACTTCTACGTCGGCAACTCGAGCGTGGTGGTCACCCCGGCCGCCGACAACGCGTCGCCGTACCTCTACCTGATCCAGCCGGCTTCCTGACCCCCTCACGGCCGGGGGTGGTGGCCACTCACCGCCCCCGGCCCGGGCCGGACGACGAAGGAGTCCCGTGCTCAGCTTCCTAGTTCGACGTCTGCTCTCGGGCATCGCCATGCTCGCGGTCATCTCGACCCTCGCCTACCTGCTCATGTTCATGACGGGCACGGACATCGCGCGCAACCTGCTCGGGCAGAACGCCTCGGAGGAGGCGGTCGCCGCCCGCGCCGCGCAGCTCGGTCTCGACCAGCCGCTGCTCACGCGGTACGTGGACTGGGTGAGCGGAGCGCTCCACGGCGACCTGGGCACCTCGTGGTTCTCCAGCGTCCCGGTCACCGAGCTCGTCGGTCAGCGGCTCGGGGTCACGCTCTCCCTCGTCTTCCTGTCCACGTTCTTCGCCGCTCTGGTCGCCGTGATCGTCGGCGTCATCGCGGCGGTCCACCGGGGCTGGATCGACCGCGGCCTGCAGGTCGGCTCGATCGTCGGCGCGGCGATCCCGAACTACCTCGTGGCTCTCGTCCTGGTGATCGTGCTCGCCATCCAGCTCAAGTGGTTCGAGCCCACCGGGTACACCCGCCCGCAGGACTCGATCAGCGGCTGGCTGATGTCGATCACCCTGCCCGTGCTCGCCCTGGTCGTGACCACCGTCGCGGGCGTCGCCCAGCAGGTGCGCGGATCGCTCATCGACGCGCTCCGGCAGGACTACGTGCGCACGCTGCGCAGCCGCGGGCTGCCCGAGTGGCGGGTCGTCCTGCTGCACGCGCTGCGCAACGCGGCCGGGCCCGCCCTGTCGGTGCTGGCCCTGCTGTTCGTCGGCCTGCTCGGCGGCGCGGTGATCATCGAGCAGCTCTTCGCGATCCCGGGCGCCGGCTCCCTGGCGATCTCGTCCACCTCGCAGGGCGACATCCCCGTCGTGATGGGCCTCGTCGTCGCGATCGCCGTCATCGTCCTCGTCGTCAACCTGGTGATCGACATCCTCCAGGGCTGGTTCAACCCGAAGGTGCGCATCTCATGAGCGAGGCACTGACCACTCAGTCCGCTCCGGCCGCCGACCCGGAGACCGCCGTCCCGTCGCTCGGCCGGCGCCTGCTCAAGGACCCGCTCGGGGTCGGTGCGCTCGGGTTCCTGCTGCTCGTCGTCCTCGCCGCGGTCTTCGCCGGCGTGATCGCCCCCTACGGGTGGAACGACCAGGTGCTGGCCGACGCGCTCCAGGGGCCGAGCAGCACGCACCCGCTGGGCACCGACGGCGCCGGGCGCGACGTCCTGTCGTTCCTGCTCTACGGCGGCCGGTTCTCCCTCGCGAGCGCCGCCCTCGCCGTCGTCGTCGCGGTCGGCCTCGGTGCCGTCTCCGGTCTGATCGCCGGCTACTTCGGCCGGTGGTTCGACTCGCTCGGCTCGTGGGCGGCGAACATCCTGCTCGCGCTGCCGGCCATGATCGTGCTGCTCGCCGCGCGCTCGGTGGTCGGGCCCTCGGCCTGGTGGGCCATGGGGATCTTCGGCGTCATCCTGTCGGCGTCCGTGTTCCGCCTGGTCCGGGCCGCCGTGCAGGGCGTGCGCAACGAGCTCTACGTCGACGCCGCGCGCGTCTCGGGCCTGTCGGACGTGCGGATCATCTTCCGGCACGTGCTGCGGGTGGTGCGGGCGCCGATCATCATCCAGGTCGCCTCGATCGCATCCGTCGCGATCGCCGTCCAGGCCGGTCTGGAGTTCATCGGCATGGGTGACCCGGAGATCCCGTCCTGGGGCAAGGCGCTCAACAACGGCTTCACCAAGATCTACCAGCAGCCGATGCTCGTGCTCTGGCCGGGACTGCTCATCGCCCTCACCTGTCTCGCGCTGACCCTGATCGCGAACGCCCTGCGGGACGCGCTGGAGAACACCGGTGCCACCCAGCCCAAGGCCCCCGGCCACGCCGGCACCCCCGGCGCCACGCAGTCCTCGGTCGAGGACGTGCCGCTGCTCGAGGTCCACGGCCTGCGGATCGCCTACGGCGTGCCCGGCGGGGTCAAGGAGGTCGTGCACGGCATCGATCTCGACGTCCGCGCGGGTGAGGTGCTCGGACTGATCGGCGAGTCCGGCTCGGGCAAGACCCAGACCGCCTTCGGGATCATGGGGCTGCTGCCGGTGGGTGGCGGCATCACCGGCGGGCGCGTGCTGTGGCACGGCGAGGACCTCGTGAGCAAGCCCGCCAAGGAGCTCGCGGCGCTGCGCGGCAACAAGATCGCGTACATCCCGCAGGAACCGATGAGCAACCTCGACCCGTCGTTCACGATCGGCTACCAGCTCGTCGAGCCGCTGCGGCAGCACCTCAGGATGTCCCGGGCGCAGGCGCGTGAGCGGGCGCGCGAGCTGCTCGCCAGGGTCGGCATCCCCGATCCGGCGCGCACGATGCGGTCCTACCCGCACGAGGTCTCCGGTGGCATGGCCCAGCGCGTGCTCATCGCGGGTGCGATCTCGTGCGAACCCGAGCTGCTCATCGCCGACGAGCCGACGACGGCCCTCGACGTCACCGTCCAGGCCGACATCCTCGAGCTGCTGCGTTCGTTGCAGCAGGACCTGCAGATGGGCGTGATCCTGGTGACCCACAACTTCGGTGTGGTCGCCGACCTGTGCGACCGGGTCGCGGTCATGCAGGAGGGGCTGATCGTCGAGCGCGGCGACATCCGCGAGGTGTTCGCCGACCCGCAGCACCCCTACACGCGGCAGCTGTTCGACGCGATCCTGTCCGAGGACGACGTCCGCCCGGCGTACGTGGCGAGGGAGATGGCCCGATGAGCGAGAACCTGATCGAGGTCCGCGACCTCGTCGTCGAGTACCCGGGCAAGGGGCGCCGCAGCGCCCCGTTGCGGGTGCTCAAGGAGGTCAGTCTCGACATCCGGCCGGGCGAGTGCGTCGGCCTGGTGGGCGAGTCCGGCTCCGGCAAGACCACGCTCGGGCGGGCGATCCTCGGGCTCGCACCGGTCACCGGCGGCCAGATCCGCTACCGGGGTCAGGACATCGCCCACATGCACCGCTCGCAGCGGCGCGCGATGGGCAGCGAGATCCAGGTCGTCTTCCAGGACCCCTACACCTCGCTCAACCCGTCGATGACGATCGGCGACATCCTCGCCGAGCCGCTCACCGCCCGGCGCGTGCCCAAGGCGCAGGCCCGCGAGCGCGTGAAGGAGCTCCTCGACCAGGTCAGGCTGCCGTCGGACGCCCTGACCCGGCTGCCCCGCGAGTTCTCCGGCGGCCAGCGGCAGCGGGTCGCGATCGCCCGGGCCCTCGCCCTCGAGCCGTCGTTGATCATCTGCGACGAGCCGGTCTCCGCCCTCGACCTGTCGACCCAGCAGCGCGTGCTCGACCTGTTCGTCGAGATCCAGGAACGCACCGGTGTGGCGTACCTGTTCATCACCCACGACCTCGCCGTGGTGCGCAACGTGTCCCACCGGGTCGCGGTGCTCTACCGCGGGGACATCGTCGAGTGGGGCGACGCTGCGCAGGTCACCTCGACGCCCGAGCACCCCTACACCCAGCGGCTCTGGATGGCCGCGCCGGTGCCCGACCCCGACGCCCAGGAGGTCCGCCGCGCCCAGCGGCTGCGGCTGCTGGCCCAGCAGGCCGAGCTCGACGAGCAGGCCGGGGCCGGAGCGGGCGCGGACGAGGCGTTGCCCCGCTCCGCCTGACACCGCACACGGACACGAAGGAGTTCCCGTGCTCAACCCGGCCGTCCCCGGCTTCCACCCGGACCCCAGCGTCTGTCGCGTCGGCGACGACTACTGGCTGGCGTGCTCGACCTTCGAGTACTTCCCCGGCCTGCCGATCTTCCACTCGACGGACGCCGAGCACTGGGAGCCCGTCGGGCACGTCGTCACCCGCCCCGGCCAGCTCGCGATCGAGCACGTGCCGACCGGGGGCGGCGCCTGGGCGCCGACGATCCGGTACCACGACGGGCTCTTCTACGTCACGGTCGCGGACGCCATGGGCCGCGGTGGGCTGATCTTCACGGCGACCGACCCGCGCGGGCCGTGGAGCGACGGCACCGTGATGGTCGGCGCCGACGGCATCGACCACGACATCGCCTGGGACGCCGACGGCACCTGCTACGTGACGTACTCCGGCCTGATCCTCACCGGTGACGAGGTGAGCAAGCACCTCGGCATCCAGCAGGTCCGGATGGATCCGGAGACCGGGCGGGCGCTGAG
Source organism: Actinotalea endophytica (assembly GCF_025717005.1). Taxonomy (GTDB): domain Bacteria; phylum Actinomycetota; class Actinomycetes; order Actinomycetales; family Cellulomonadaceae; genus Actinotalea. The sequence goes on along the minus strand of NZ_JAOVZU010000004.1, from coordinate 317,066 downwards.
CGACCCGATCTCGTTGTGGTCGGGCACCGGGAAGATGTTCCCGGAGGCGCCGCACCTGTACGAGGTCGACGGCACCTGGTACCTGATGATCGCCGAGGGCGGGACCGAGCGTGGCCACTCGGTGTCGATCGCCCGTGGGCCGAGCCCGGAGGGCCCGTTCGAGGGCCACCCGGCCAACCCGATCCACACGCACCGCTCCACCGACCACCCGGTGCAGAACTCCGGGCACGCCGACCTGGTCGCGACCGACGACGACTGGGTGATGGTCAGCCTCGGGACCCGGCCGCGCGGGGCCACCCGCGCGTTCGCCCCGATGGGGCGCGAGACGTACCAGACCCGGGTGCGGTGGGTGGACGGCTGGCCCGTGGTCGAGCCGTTCGCGCTCACCGAGGGCCTGCCGACCGTGACCGTCCACACCGACCTCGCCGGACCGCTCGGCCCGGAGTGGCTCACCGTGCGTGATGCGGACCGGACCTGGCTGCGCCACGAGGACGGCGCGATGGTGCTCACCGCGGACCCGCAGGCCCCGCCGGTCGCCATGGACGCGCCCCGGCCGAGGTTCGTCGGTCGGCGCCAGCAGCACGAGCGGGCGCGGATCTCGGCGGTCCTCGAGCCCGGCCGCGGGACGGGTGGGCTGTCGGTGCGCTACGACGAGGACCACCACTACGACGTCGAGCGGGCCGGTGACGTGATCCTCGCGCGCGTCCGGCTCGACCAGGTCGAGCACCTCTGGTCGGCGCCCGCCCCGGCGGGCCCGGTCGAGCTGTGGATCGACGCCGTCCCGACCGAGGGTGGTTTCAGCAGCGAGGGGATGAGCTGTGACATCGTCAGACTCGGGTTCACCACCGGGAACGACGACGAGGTCGAGGTGGCGGCGATGGACGGCCGGTACCTGACGTCGGACACCTGTGCCTCGTTCACCGGGCGCGTGTGGGGTCCCTATGCCGCCTCCGGTGAGGTGGCGTTCCGATCGATCGACTACAGGGGTAACGATGAGCGCTGAGTCGTCGCAGGTCCCGCCGCTGATGCCGGGACGGATTCGGGTGGGTGCCGCCTACTACGCCGAGTACCAGCCGTACGAGCGGCTCGAAGCCGACCTCGACCTCATGGTCGCAGGGGGCTTCTCGGTGATCCGGGTCGGCGAGTCCGTCTGGTCCACCTGGGAGCCGCGCGACGGCGAGTTCGAGCTCGACTGGCTCGCGCCGGTGCTGGACGCCGCGCACCGGCGAGGGATCGCCGTGATCGTCGGCACACCGACCTACGCGGCGCCGCCGTGGCTGCGCAAGGCGTACCCGGAGACCACCGCGCACATCGCCACCGGAGCCCCGATGCCGTACGGCGCCCGCCAGGACGTCGACTACGCCCACCCGACGTTCCGCCGGCTCGCCGAGCGCGTGGTGCGCGCGGTCGTCCAGCGGTACGCCGACCACCCGGCCGTGGTCGGCTGGCAGGTCGACAACGAGCCCGGGCACAAGATCTTCTTCAACCCGGACGTCTTCGCGAGCTTCGTCGCGTCGCTCGAGGAGCAGTACGGCACGGTCGACGAGCTGAACCGCGCGTGGGGGCTGACCTACTGGTCGCACCGGATCGCCGAGTGGGACGAGCTCTGGACGCCCGACCTCAACACCACGCCCGCCTACGACCTCGCCTGGCGTCGCCACCAGGCCCGCCTCGCCGACGACCTGATCGCCTGGCAGGCCGACGTGGTGCGCGAGTACGCCCGGCCCGACCAGTTCGTGATGACGTGCATCGCGCCGCACCACAAGGGCCAAGACATCTCGACCATCGCGACGCCGCTGGACCTCACCGCGGTGAACATCTACTACGCGACGCAGGACGCGCTGACCCACCCCGGCGACGGACGCCCCGGCATCGACCCGGACTTCGTGCCGTGGACCGGCCCGGCGTTCCCGGCCCTGCAGGCCGACCTCGCGCGCTCGGTGCGCGACGAGCCGTTCCTGGTCACCGAGTCCAACGCCACCTCGATCGGTGGCAGCGGCGACAACCTGCCGTGCTACGACGGGCAGTGGCGCCAGGCCGGCTGGCTGATGGTGGCGCGCGGCGCGCGGATGCTGGAGTACTGGCACTGGGCGACCCAGCACTACGGCGCCGAGTCGTACTGGGGCGGCATCCTCGGCCACTCCCTCGAGCCCGGACGGACGTACCACGAGCTCTCCCGCCTCGCCCGCGAGCTGGACGAGGTCGGCGAGGAGATCCTGCGCCTGGCCACGCACAGCGACGTCGGCCTGCTGGTGGACCCGGAGTCGCGCTGGGCCCTGGAGTTCCAGGGACCGCTGGCTGCGACGCCGCACTCGTGGACCGGTGACCGCACCTCCTACGAGCAGGTCCTCGAGGCGTTCTACCGCTCGCTGTTCGACGCCGGTCTGGCCGTCGACGTCGTGGCGCCGAGGCAGCTGCCGGACGACCCGGCCGCGATGGCCGCACGCTGGCCGGTGCTCGTGGTGCCGGCCCTGTACGTCGCCTCCGACCGCACGCTCGAGCTGCTCGCGGCCTACGCCGAGGCCGGCGGGCACCTGATGCTCACGCCGCGCACCGGCTACGCGACCGAGGAGAACGTGATCCGGCCGGTGGTCGCACCCGGGGTGCTGCGCGGACCCGCTGGGGTCAGCTACCTGGAGTACACCAACCTGGCGGGTCCCGTCCCGCTCAGCGGCTGGCCGGGTGCCGCCCGCGGCTGGGCCGACGGGCTGCTTCCCGAGGACGCCGACGTGCTCGCCGGGTACGACCACCCGCACCTGCGGCAGTTCGCCGCCGTGGTCACCCACGCGCACGGCGCCGGACGTGTCACCACGGTCGGGACCCTGCCGGACCGCGAGCTCGGCCGGGCGCTGGGCGACTTCCTGGCGAGCGACCTGCCCACCGACGCCTGGCGCGAGGCCCGGCCCGCCGACGTCACGGTGCACACGATGCGCCCGCTCGACCCTGACGACGGGGGACCGTGGCGCGTGGTTCACCACTGGGACTGGGGGTACGCCGGCCTCGAGGCTCCGACCGCGTGCGTCGACGTGCTCTCCGGCGAGCGACTTGAGCGGGGCGACCTGCTCCGGCTGGGGCCGTGGGACGTCCGCGTGCTGCGCGAGGAGCCCACCACCTGAGCAGCGCACCCGCTGCGTGCACGCAGCACGACCGACACAGCACGAGACACCGGCCGGCGGGCAGCGACCGGACCGACGACCGACACCGACCACACCCGACCGACGTGACCGACTCGAGAACGCCCGGAGCCACCCCATGACCACCCAGCCGACTGCCGCTCCCGCTGCGGCCCCCGCCGTCGACGAGGCGGACCTGCGCCGCCGCCTCGCCGCGCTCGACCTGCCCCGCAAGGTGCGTCTGCTCACCGGCGCGGACTTCTGGTCGCTGTACCCGGAGCCCGCCGCGGGTCTGCGTCGCCTGGTGGTCTCCGACGGCCCGGCCGGCGTGCGCGGCGAGCTGTGGGACGACCGTGACCCGTCGGCCAACGTGCCCTCGCCCACGTCGCTCGCCGCGACCTGGGACCCCGACCGGGTGGAGCAGGTCGGCGTGCTGCTCGCGGCCGAGGCCCGCCGCAAGGGCGTGGACGTGCTGCTCGCACCGACCGTCAACCTGCACCGCACGCCGTACGGCGGCCGCCACTTCGAGTGCTACTCGGAGGACCCGCTGCTCACCGCCCGGATCGGTGCCGCGTACGTCACCGGTGTGCAGTCCGGCGGCGTCGGCGCGTGCGTCAAGCACTTCGTGGCCAACGACTCCGAGACCGAGCGGATGAGCCTGGACGCGATCGTCGACGAGCGCGTCCTGCGCGAGCTGTACCTCGTGCCGTTCGACACGATCGTCCGCGAGGCTGGTGCGTGGTCGGTGATGGCCGCCTACAACCGGGTCAACGGCACCTTCATGACCGCGAACGACCTCCTGCGCGACGTCCTGCAGGACGAGTGGGGCTTCGACGGCCTGACCATGTCGGACTGGTTCGCGGCGAGGTCGACCGTCGAGTCGGCCACGGGCGGCCTGGACCTGGTCATGCCCGGGCCGGCCGGGCCGTGGGGCGACGCGCTGCTCGCCGCGGTCCGGGCGGGCGAGGTCGACGAGGCCCGGATCGACGACCACGTGCTGCGCCTGCTGCGGCTCGCGGCCCGGGTCGGTGCGTTGGACGGCATCCCCGGCTTCGCCGAGGCTGCCCCGGTGGACGACGCGGCCGTCGACGCGCAGGTCCGCTCCGATGCTGCGGCGGGCATGGTCCTGGTCGCCAACGACGGCCTGCTGCCGCTGGTCGGGCCCGGCGGCGCGTCCCCGGCGAGCGTGGCCGTGCTCGGGCCGAACAGCGAGGTGTCCCGCACGCTCGGCGGCGGCAGCGCGACCGTCTTCCCACGTCACACCGTCTCGCCGCTCGCAGGGATCGCCCGCGCGCTGCCCGGGGCGACGATCACGCACGCACCCGGCGTGCGCCCGTACGGGCGCTTCTCGGTCTCGCGTGAGGAGGTCACGCAGCGCCCGGACGGCACGCCCGGCCTGCTCGTCCGGTTCCTGGCCGCCGACGGCGCCGAGCTCGGCCGCGAGGAGCGCCGCGGGGGAGCGTTCAACTGGATGGCCGGGATCCCGGCCGACGGCGAGGTCGCCACCGTCGAGGTGTCGTTCGCCGTCGTGGCCGACCGCGCGGGGACCCACCACGTCGGCGGGTCCGGGCTGGGCGACTTCGAGGTCACGGTCGGCGACTCGGCGCCGGTCTCCGAGCACCTCGAGCTCGCCGCCGGGCGTGACCTGGTCGAGGCCCTGATGGCCCCGCCCCAGCACGTGGTGCCGGTGGACCTCGGGATCGGTGAGAGCGTCGCCGTCGTGGTCCGCCACCGGGTCGGCTCGGGCCCGACCATGGACGGTGTGGACATCGGCACGATGATGCACGTCAACGTCGAGCTCCCGATGAGCAGCGACGACGACGAGATCGAACGGGCGGTCGCGCTGGCCGCCGAGGCCGAGGTCGCGGTCGTCGTGGTCGGCACCACGGAGGAGGTCGAGTCCGAGGGCTACGACCGCACGACCCTCGCGCTTCCCGGCCGTCAGGACGAGCTGGTCTCGCGCGTCGCGGCGGCCAACCCCCGCACCGTGGTCGTGGTCAACTCCGGCGCTCCGGTCCTGACCCCCTGGGTCGACGAGGTGGCGGCCGTGGTGCTCGCCTGGTTCCCGGGGCAGGAGTTCGGCGACGCGCTCGCCGACGTGCTGCTCGGGACGGTCGAGCCGGGCGGGCGGCTGCCGGTCAGCTGGCCCGCGAACGAGGCGAACCTGCCCTCAGCCACGCCGGTCGACGGCGTGCTGCGCTACGACGAGGGTCTGCGCATCGGCTACCGGAACCCGGACCGGGCGATGCAGTTCCCGTTCGGTCACGGCCTCGGCTACACGACGTGGTCGGTCGACGAGCTCGCGGTGACCGGCGGCGGCGTCGAGGTGACGGTCACCAACACCGGCGCGCGCCCGGGCCGCCAGGTGGTGCAGGTGTACGCCTCCCGCCCGGACTCCGCGGTCGAGCGACCGCACCGGTGGCTCGTCGGGTTCGCGGCCGTGGTCGCCGAGCCGGGCGAGCAGCGGAGCGTGCCGGTCGCCTTCGCGCCGCGCGCGTTCCAGCACTGGGACGTCGCCGCGCACGCCTGGGTCACCGAACCGGGCACGTTCGTGGTCGCGGCCGGCGCGTCGGCGACCGACCTCCCGGTGGTCGGGGAGGTCACCGTCTGATGTCCCGGATCCGTGTGATCAGCGACAACGACTACGCCGGCGACCCGGACGGCCTGGTCCAGCTCGCCCACCACGCGCTGTCCGGCTCGGTCGAGCTGGTCGGCGTGATCGGCTCGCACCTGGCGGTGGGCGACCCGTGGAACCCCGACGGCAGGTCCGCCGAGCGGGGCGCCGACGCGGCCCGTCGCGTGCTGGAGCTGGCCGGGCGCGGCGACGTCCCGGTGGTCGCGGGCGGCGAGCGCGCTCTTGCGGACGCGGCCACGCCACGGCCGTCGGCGGCGGTCGACCTCATCCTCGCCGAGGCGCGGCGCGACGACGATCGACCGCTGTTCGTGGTCTGCGGCGCGGGGCTGACGGAGATCGCGTCGGCGTTCCTGCTCGACCCGACGATCGCGACGCGGCTGACCGTGGTCTGGATCGGCGGGCCCGAGCATCCCGGGCTGGCCGTGCCACCACCCCGGCCCGACGGCCCCGAGGTCTCCGAGTACAACCAGCGGATCGACCTCGCGGCCAGCCGGGTCGTGTTCGGCTCGACGCTGCCGCTGTGGCAGGTGCCGCGTGACGCCTACCGGCAGGCCCTGATGTCGTTCGCCGAGCTCGACGCCCTGGTGCGGCCCGCGGGTGCGCTCGGTGCGCACCTCGTCGACGCGCTCGAGCAGGTGCGGACCATGGCCGGCGCGGCCGGGTTGGACATCGGCGAGACCTACATCCTGGGCGACAGCCCGCTGGTGCTGCTGACCGCGCTGCAGTCGTCGTTCGAGGCCGACCCGTCGTCGAGCCGCTACGTGACCATGCCGGCGCCGCGGATCGCCGACGACGGGTCCTACCGGGCCGAGCCGTCCGGGCGGCCGATCCGCGTCTACACCGACCTGGACGTGCGGCTGATGTTCGGCGACCTGGTGGCCAAGCTGGCCGCGCACGCGGGATCCTGAGCCGTCGGGCCGGCGGCGTCAGCGAACGCTCGCCAGCCCGCCGTCCACCGGGATCAGCTGGCCCGTGATGAAGCGCGACGCCTCGGAGGCGAAGAACACCATCACCGGCGCGAGATCGCGGTCCGCGTCGCCGTACCTCCCGCCGAGCGGGATGGCCTGCTCGGTCTCCCGGGTGAAGCGTTCGAGCTGGGCGGGTGTCATCGACGCACGGTTCTTCTCGTACATCGGGGTCGCGATGATCGGCAGGATCGCGTTGACGCGGATGCCGGAGCGGCCCCAGGCGGCCGCGACGGTGCGCGTCCAGGAGTGCACGGCACCCTTCGACGCCGAGTAGATCGCTCCGCGCGGTTCGGCGCGCAGGCCCGAGACCGAGCCGAAGTTGATGATCGCGCCGCTGCCCTGCTCCTGCATGGCCCGGAACGCCGCCTGGTTGGTCAGCATCGTGCCCTTGACGTTGACGTTCATCACGAGGTCCCAGCTCGCATCGTCGATCTCCTCCGGTCGCTGGGTCCGGATCACTCCGGCCACGTGCGCCAGGACGTCGAGGCCGCCGAGCCAGGAGACGGCCTCGGCGAACCCGTCCTCGACGGCGCCCCGGTCGGCGACGTCGACGTGGAAGTAGGCACCGGCCCCGTCGGCCGCCGCGGACTCGACCACCGCGTGCCCGGCCTCGTCCTGGACGTCCATCGCGGCGACCCTGGCGCCTTCGGCCAGATAGGCCCGGACGGTGGCCTCGCCCATGCCCTGGGCGCCGCCGGTGACGATGATCCGCTTTCCCTCGAGCTGCATCAGACTCCCTCGTCCGTCGAGCTGGTGTGAGGGAAACTCTACTAAATCGGTTTAGTGATCGCGAGCCGGGTCTCAGTCGTGGCCGTGAGGTTCGGCGTCGTGTGCCGCAGGCGCCGGGCCGACCGAGTCTCGCCAGACCACCGTCGTGCGCGGCGTCGGGTCCTCCCGCAGAGGCTCGTCGCGCAGCCGGGCGACGAGCCGTCGCATCGCCGAGCGGCCGAGTCCCGCGTGGTCGACCTGGACGGTGGTGAGTGCGGGACTCAGCCACGCGCCGAGGACGTTCGAGTCGTAGCCGGTCACCGAGAGGTCCCGCGGGATCTGCCAGCCGCGCGCCGTCGCTCCGTGCACGACGCCGGCCGCGAGGAGGTCGTTCGCCGCGACGACCGCCGTCACCCCGCTGTCCGCGGGCAGCTCGAGGATCGCCTGCACCGCGCTCTCGGGCCGCCACTCGGACTCCACGACGCCGTAGGACCGCAGCCCGAGGTCGCGGACCGCGTCGAGGTAGGCGTCCCGGCGCAGGCGAGCCGACTCGTGGCCGAGGTCGCCCGCGACGTGCAGGAACGTCCGGTGCCCCTGGGCGGCCAGCCCCCGGACGAGCTCGCCGACCGGCGAGCCGTCGGCGAGCGGGCCGATGCCGCGCAGGTGCTCGTCGTAGATGCCGAACACCTCGACGGGCAGCGGTGCTGCGAGGACCGTGTCGTCGAGCGTGAGCGGTGTCAGCGACAGCAACCCCTCGAACAGGCCGGAGCCGACCAGCTCGAGCACGCGCTCGTCCCTGGTCGTGAGCGATCCGCCCACGGTGAGGACCTCGGTGTCGTACCCCGCGGTGGGGGGGGGGGGGGGGGCCCCCCCGGGCCCCCCGCCCCCGGGGGGTGGGGGGCCCCCCCGGCGCGCCGGTGTCGACCTCGGTGTCGTACCCCGGGGTGTGCGCTCCGACGCGCACGCCTTCGAGCACCTCGACGCTGCTGTGGGCCGACCCCTCCGGGAGCACGACGGCGACGCGGCCGGTGCGCCGGGTGCGCATCGCCCGGGCCGCGAGGTTCGGGCGATAGCCGAGCTCGTCGATCGCCGCCCGGATCCGTTCCCGCGTCGGGGTCTTCATGCCGGCGCCCTGGTACCGCAGGTAGCGGGAGACCGTCTGGTGCGAGACTCCGGCAGCCCGGGCGACCTCCATGATCGTCGCGCGACGCGGGCGGGTCGTGGCCATCGCCGCACTCTAGCCCTGGTCGGAGCTCCGGTGCCGGGGGTCTTGACGGAAATAGTGATCGTTCACTATTTTTCTGACGATCCACGACGAGGGCGACGACCCCGTCGATGGCGAACACGGAAGGTGAACGTTCACCAAGGAGGGTGTCCGTTCGCCGGTTCGCTTCGGCACCGGCGCCGCCAGACCCGCAGGGGAGCAACGATGCACGTCAGCCGGTCAGGGTCGCGCCACGCGGCCGAGCAGGACAGCCACGCACGGGCCCGCCTGGGGTCCCGAGCCCGCCGGGCAGCGGTCGTCGCGACCGCGGCCCTCGCCCTCGCGGTCCCGTCCGCGCCGGCGGTCGCCGCGCCCCGAGTCGCGCAGGGCGTCATGACCTCGACCGCGTCGGCGGCCGGCATCGCGAGCACCGTCGCGAGCACCCTGGCGACCAGCGCGGCGACCAGCGCAGCGCCGGATCTCACCGGGGCGAACCTCGACTTCGAGGCCGGCCTCGACGGCTGGACCACGTCCGGCACGGTCACCGCCGGCACCGACGCGCCCCAGAGCGGATCCGGGTACGCGCGGCTCGCAGCCGGGTCGTCGGTGTCGCGCACCCTCACGGGCATCCCGCAGGGCAGCTACACGCTGTCGGTCTGGCTCGACGGGACCGCGAGCAACAACACCGCGACGCTGACCGCGACCGACACCGGCGCACCGGACGCGACCGCGCTGCTCGACGTCTACCTGACCGGCGACGGCACGTGGTCCCAGGCCGCCCACCGCAACGTCCTCGTCTACAACGGCCAGCTGACCGTCACGGTCACCTCGGGCAGCGCCGCGCTTGACGTCGACTCGATCGCGCTCACGCTCGACGCCGCGGACGCGAACCCCGTGCAGAACTGGGGGTTCGAGAGCGGCCTGGACGGCTGGCAGGCGAACGACGCCACGAAGGCGGTGGCGGTCACGACCGGCGCCGACGCCGGTTCAGGAGCCGTGCAGCTCGCCGCCGGCGGTGAGGTGTCCCAGACCGTCGACGTCGAGCCGAACACCAAGTACGTGCTGACCGCCCGGACGAGGGTCGACCGCCAGGACACCTACGACACGACCCAGCAGACCGACCAGTACGGGCCGATCGGCTACACCTCGACCCGGACCGGCACCGGTGACCGCGTCAACGTCGGCGTGCGCACCGCGAGCGGGCAGGTGCTGCGCCAGGCGCCCGCCGGGACGACCGGCTACTCGCTCGTGCCGGTCACGTTCACCACCGGCCCCGACGACCACCAGGTCACCGTCTACGCCAACACCATCCGCGACCAGGCGTACCTGGACTCGGTCGGCATCTACACCGGCGACGACTCCGTCGCCGCGCCGGCCGACGACTGGGCGGGCAACGGCACGGACCACGCGTGGGTCGACAACATCGACATGTTCACCCTCACCGACGACTCGATCCGCGGAGCGGACGTGTCCAACCTGCAGGTCCTCGAGGACCACGGCGCGGCCTACTACGCCAACGGCGTCCAGCAGGACGCGCTGCGCATCCTCGCCAACCGCGGGGTCAGCTCGGTGACCGGGATGATCTTCGTGCACGCCGGTGAGCAGCTGTACGACGACTACCTCAACCTGATCCTGATCGGCGACAAGCTGCCCGACGGCAGCGTCTACCCCGACACCCCGAAGGTCTCCCACGACGGGTACTTCGACAAGGTCCACACCGTCGCGCTCGCCGAGCGTGCCGACGCGCTCGGCATGTCCTTCCTGCCGAGCTTCCACTACAGCGACGCGTTCATGTCGTCCGGCAAGGCCTCGACGCCCTACGAGTGGCTCGACCGGTCCTACGACGGGACCCTGGCCAACTCCGACCTCGCCCACATGCGGTCGATCGTCTACAACTACGTCTACGACGTCATGACCGCGCTCAAGCAGGCCGACGTCGACGTGATCGGCGTCAAGCAGGGCAACGAGCAGAACAACGGGATCGTCTGGCCGATCGGCAAGGGCGCGACGTCGCTCGGCCATGCCGCGCTGATCGCCGCGAGCCACGACGCGATCGAGGCCGCGTGGCCCGGCCTGTCCGGCTACGTGCACACCAACAACGGCTACAGCACGAGTGCTGCCACGTCGTTCTTCGGCGGGCTGCTCGCCAACGGCGCGACGTTCGACGGCGCCGCCTTCTCGCTGTACGGCGGCCGGTCGAGCGCCAACATCCTCACCATGGCGGAAACCCTCAACGCCGATCCCTCGCTGCGGTACCTCGACTACGTCAACGTCGAGACGGCGATGTCCTTCACGAAGCACCGCGCGACCTGGGCCACCGAGAACTTCATCAACCCGGAGGCCCAGTACTACCGGGGCAGCGTCAACGGCCAGTACAACTGGCTGCTCGACTACATGCAGGCACCGTTCGACGTGCCGAACCCGTACGGCCGGACCCGTGGGTTCTACTACTGGGAGATCGACTGGATCCCGGTCGACGGCATCGGTTCCAAGCAGTACGTGCCGATCGACATCAGCAGTCGCACGATGTTCAACAACGGCGACACGTCGATCCGGGAGATGGGCAGCGCGGAACCGGGTAAGGCCGGCGACGCGCTCGACAGTCTCGACGCGTACCTGATGCGCGGCGTCGTGAAGGACAAGACCGCCGAGATGCACACCCCGCTCGACGAGCCCGGCGTGCACGCGGCTTATGCCGTCGAGGCGACCGCGCCGCAGGGCATCGCGCTGACCGACGGTGACCTCGCGCTCGCGGTGGGCGACACCGAACGGCTCGAGCCGGTCCTCAGCCCGGCCGACCAGGTGCTCACCGACAGCCGGATCACCTACACCTCGGCCGACCCGGGCGTCGCCTCGGTGACCGCCGACGGCTTCGTGGTCGCGACCGCCCCCGGCCAGACCACCGTCTCCGCCGCGGATGCGGCCGGTCACACCGCCGTCGCGACGGTCACGGTCTCCGGTGCGCAGGTCGCGACGGGCGCCGACCTGACGGTGAGCGTCGACGGCACCCCGGTCACCGACGGTCAGACGCTGCCCGTCGGCGTGCTCACGAGGCTCCAGCTCACGACGACCCTCGGTGCCGGCATCACCGACCCGACCCTCGTCCTGACCTCCTCGGACCCGGGCGTCGCACACTTCCTCGGCGAGACCTGGCAGACGCCGCCCGGGACGCTGCGCGCGTTCGCCGGCGACGGTCACGTGGTCCAGCTCGACGTGGACGACAGCGGCACGACCGACGTCACGGTCGCGACCGCCGACGGCGGCGCCGCCCTGACGTTCCACCTGCAGAGCACCAAGGTGGCCGTGACCGGAGTACGGCTGGACCAGGAGTCGCTCACGGTCGGCATCGGCGCGACCGCACAGCTCACCGCCACGGTCGAGCCGGCCGACGCGTCGCTCGACCAGGTGACCTGGGCGTCGAGCGCGCCCGACGTGGTCACGGTCGATGCCAGCGGTCTGGTCACCGGGGTGGGCGAGGGTGCGGCCACGGTCACGGTCACGTCGGTCGACAACCCCGACGCGGTCGCGAGCGCGACCGTCCAGGTGGTCGGGGTGCAGGTGAGCAGCGTCACGCTGAACGCCTCGTCGATCACCCTCCAGGCCGGCGCGTCGCGTGCCGTCGAGGCCGAGGTGCTGCCCACCGACGCGGCCGACCCCTCGCTGACCTGGACCTCCACGGACGACGCGGTCGCGACCGTCGACGCCACCGGGGTGATCACGGCGGTCACCCCGGGTGAGGTCGACGTCACCGCGACGACGAACGACGGGACCGACCTGACCGCCACGGTCCACGTGACCGTCGTGGCCGACGCCGTCGACGTCACGGCGCTCGCACTCGACGTCGACACGCTGTTCGTCAGGTCGGACTGGTTCAGCGACGACCCCGCCGGGGACGCCCCGACCAGGACGCTCGCGGTCACCGTCACGCCGAGCGACGCGACCAACGCCGACATCGTCTGGGCGTCGGACACCCCGCAGGTCGCCACCGTCGACCAGTTCGGCGTGGTCAGGTTCGTCAGCCCCGGTGTGGCGGTGATCACCGCGACGACGCGCGACGGCAGCGTCTCGACCGAGGCACGCGTGCACGTCCCCGCGATCAGCGAGTCGTTCGAGTCCCGGGCGAGCAGCTACACGTGGGGCCTGACCGCCGTCACCGACATCGCCTCGATGGGAGCCAAGGTCTCGTCCGGCAGCGCCGGCAAGGCCCTGGTGCTCAACTCGGCGAGCGGTTCGGGCGCCAGCGCCCGGCAGAAGGTGCTCGCCGAGCCGGTCGCCAACAGCCAGGTCGTCGCGGACTTCGTGATCAACGTCGGCACGCCCGGCTCGACGGCCGGGGCGTACTTCGCGCTGACCGACAGCGCGGGTCACCGCTACCTGGTGCTGCGCACCGACAAGGGCGGCGAGCTCGCCTACGGCAGCGGTGGCGTGCTCGACGCCACGAATGCCGGCCAGGCGATCGACGGGCTCACCGCGGTGGGCACCGGGTTCAACGTCAACAACCGCTGGTACAAGGTGCACGTCGAGGTCGACAACGAGGCGCAGACCCTGGCGTTCACGGTCACCGCACGTGACGACGCCGCGCTCACGGCCGAGCACACCATGGCCCTCGACGAGGCCACCGAGTTCGGCGGCGACCTGGCACGGATCCAGCTGTGGACCCCGAGCAGCAGCAGCGGGGTCTGGTGGCCGTGCCTGGACGAGGTGAACGTCTACGCCCTCGCGCCGGTCGCCAAGCAGGTGTCGGTCACCCCGACGTCGGTCCGGCTCATCCCGGTCTCCGGGACGCTCGGGGTCAGCCAGCAGCTCAGCGCGACGGTGTCGCCGTCGACGGCGCCGCAGGACCTGACCTGGACGTCGTCCGACCCGGACGTGGTGACGGTGAGCGACACGGGTCTCGTGACCGCGACGCACGTCGCCGACTCGCTCGACGGCGTCGTCCCGGGCACCGCGGTCGTGACCGTCGCGTCGGCCTCCGAACCGTCGGTCGACGCGACCGTGCGGGTCGAGGTCACCGCGACGCCGCACGCCTCGGAGCAGTTCAACGTGCTCGACGAGGACGGCCGCGCGGTCTACCCGAGCGACGACCCGCTCGTCCTGATGCTCGACGACGTCCGGACCCTGACCGCCAACCCGACGGGCGGTGACGGTGCGACGGACATCGCGAACATCGAGTGGACGTCGTCGAACCCGACCAGCGTGGCGCTCGAGCCGTCCGACGCGGGCCCGGCGAGCGTCGAGGTGCACGCCGTGCGGGGCGGGTCCGCGACGGTCACGGTGACGGTGTGGCTCTACACCACCTCGACGCCGCTGGTCGCCGAGATCCCGGTCTCGGTGGAGGGCGATCCCTGGTCGGAGGACACCCTTGCGCCCGGGCGTGCGGTCCTGTCGAACACGGCGGGCTGGGCCTACGGCCTGCACGACGGCAACTACGACGTCACCATGAACCTGTGGTGGGGCGTCAACGCGCGCCTGTTCAAGCTCTACGAGAATGGCGAGCTGATCGCGACGATCCCGCTGGAGCCGGACGGGCTCAACGCCCAGCACGCCTCGGTGCCGATCGCGGGCCGGCCCGACGGCACGTACGTCTACACCGGGGAGCTGGTCAACGGCGCCGGCAGCACCGCAACGACGAGCACGACCGTCAAGGTCACCGACGCCGCGCCGGGTACGCCGTCCGTGCGGGTCGAGGGCAGCGGCGACACCCTGACCCTGCTCACCGACCTGTGGTGGGGCACCAACGGCACCGGGTACCGGGTCTACGTCGACGGCGAGCTGTTCGCGAGCGGCGACCTCGTGGCGGCCACCCCGGCGGCCCAGCACGTCGAGACGTCCCTCGCGGGGCTGGGCGTCGGCAAGCACACCGTCGTCAGCGAGCTCGTGAACGACGCCGGCGCGACCCGGTCCAAGCCGCTCACGGTCACGGTGAAGTAGCGCGGACCCTCGGTCGGTCGGGAAGGAACGTCTTCCCGACCGACCGTGGGCGTCCGGGGTGCAGGCACGCCGCCGACGACGCGGCGCGGTCCGGGAGCACGCCCTCGTACGATCGACCCGTGCCGCCCCGCTCCCCGCTCCCGGCGCGCCACGGCCTCGACGCCGCCCGGATCCACACTCCCGCGGCCGACCGCGAGCCGGTCGACCGGTGGCCGACGATGGGCGCGTGGCTCCGGCACCGCCTGCCGGAGCACGTCGACGTGCCGGGGATGCTGGCGCAGGAGCGGTTCGTCGACGAGACCGGCCGCGCCGTGCGCGACGCGGACCCCTACGCGCCGATGCGATGGGTGTGGTTCCACCGGGAGCTGCGCGACGAGCCGCCGGTGCCCGGCCGGATCCACGTGCTGCACCGGGACGAGCGCCTGGTCGTCGTCGACAAGCCGCCGTTCCTGGCCACGATCCCGCGTGGCGGCCACGTGCGCGAGAGCGTCGTCGTGCGGCTGCGTGAGGAGCTCCGGCTGCCGGAGCTGTCGCCGGCGCACCGGTTGGACCGGGTCACCTCCGGCCTGCTGATGCTGGCGACCGAGGCCCGGTGGCGCGGCGCCTACCAGAGCGCCTTCGAGCGGCGCGCGGTGCACAAGACGTACCGGGCGCTCGCGCCGCTGCGCGCCGACCTGGAGCTCCCGCGTGTGGTGCGCAACCACATCCGCAAGCAGCGAGGCAGCTGGTGCGCCGAGGTGGTCCCGGATGCGCCGGCCAACGCCGAGACCCTGGTCGAGCTCGAGCGTGAGGTCGACGGTCTCGGGGTCTACCGGCTCACGCCGCGCACGGGCCGCACCCACCAGCTTCGCCTGCACCTGCTCGAGCTCGGCATCCCGATCGTGAACGACCCGCTGTACCCGCAGGTGCTCGACGTCGCGATCGACGACTTCCGCCATCCCTTGCAGCTGCTCGCAGCCGAGATCGCGTTCGCCGACCCGGTCGACGGGCGACCCCGACGGTTCACCAGCGCCCGCTCGCTACCGCTCGCACCGGAGAGCTGATCCCCGGGGCGCCCCTCACGGACGCTGCTGACCCCGCGGCCAGGCGGCGTCCGCGGGCGGCAGGTCGTCGTGCGTCGTGAGGTGGATGCGGTCGACGCGCAGGCCGGACTCGCCGGCGAGCACCGAGAGCGTGTGCGGGCCGGCGGTGATCGCCAGGTCGGCGAGGTGGACCCACATCCACACCTGCTGCGTGCCGAAGGTGTAGAGGTCGCCGCCGCAGAACTGCTCGGTGACCGGCTGCGGCGTGCCGTCCAGCGCGAGCACGCACGAGTCGTCGGTCTTGTCGTCGAACTTCACCAGCAGCCACACGTGCCAGGTGCCGGGCGAGGTGACGTCGAGGCGGTAGTGCAGACCGGGGGCCGTCGCCGGGTCGTCCCAGACCAGTCCGCGCTGCGGTACGTGCATGGCCAGGCCGGTGCGCCCGTCGGTCTCGGCCTGGGTGTGCCGCCACCGGGCGGGCGGCCCGGCGAGGGACGGGGTCGTCCACGCGGTGGGGCCCTCGACCAAGGCGGCCTCGGCCTCGATCGCGATGGTGCCGCCGACCTCACGGTGGATGCCGGTGTCGAGCGCGGCCAGGAGGTCCTTGGTGCCGTCAGGTCGTGCCGTGTGTGTCGCGGGCCCGAGGTTCGCCTGCGGTCGCTCGGTCGGCCGCTTGAAGGTGGTCTCGGTCGCCCAGAACGTCGAGTCCGCGTACCGCACGTCGGGCAGCGGGACGGTCGCCGGATCGGTCCGGTACACCGCCCGTGCGAGCCGGTCGAGGAACGGGCGCGGGTCCTGAGCCGGGTCCGGGTCGGTGGTGCCGGTCCACGGCCGGCCGTCGTGCCGGCTCACCGGCGGGCCGAGGTTCGTCGGCCGCTCGGCCGCGGTGTACAGCACGAGCTTGGACAGCCCGACGTCCGGGTCCAGGGCGTGCAGGCGGACGGTGTGCGGCCCGGCCACCAGGTACGGCAGGCGCAGCCGGAGCCGCTCGACGCCGTCGAGGACCGCCTGGTCCCACACCCCGCGGTGCTCGTCGGTCGTGGGGGACTCGACGGTCACGGTCGCGTGCTCGTCGACGCTCACCCCGACCCGGATGCGGCCGGTCGACGTGAGGGTCGGCAGGCGGTGCAGCTCGAGCACGTGCGCGCCGGGGGTCAGCAGATGGACGTCGTACTCGACGGCTTCGGACTCGGACCTCGCGGCGCCGGTCGACTCCAGCAGGCCGGTGGTGTCGCGGCCGAGGTCCGGGACGACGCGCCACGACGCATCCGCGCCGGCGGCCGGGCGGTCGGGTCGCGCGGCGTCGATGGCGACGACGCCGTCCGCCTCGACGTATCCGGGGACGCCCGTCGGTGCCGCCGCTGCGACGCGCACCGCGACCGTGGTCTCGGCGCCCGTGCCCAGGTCGCGGATCCGGATCGATCCGCGCCGCCCGGCAGCGGTGCCGGTGGGGCCGGCGGTGCCCGCGAGCGTGACGCCCAGCCTGGCCTCGGTGGCGACCTCGCCGACCGGCTCGGACACCGTGATCCAGTCGTCCGCAGTGATCGCGTAGCGGACCGGGCGTGCACCGGTGGGGAAGAGCTCGAGCCAGCTCGAGGACGGCCCGTCCGGCCCGAGCACGAGCTCGGGCGAGGCGACCGGTGCGTCGTCGCCCCGCACCACGACTCCGAGCTCACTCTCGGCGGGGATCTGCAGCGCCGGGCGTCCGGGCGGGAAGAGCGCCATGGTCGGCGGCGGGAAGTCCTTCGGGGTGAAGATGTGCTCCCACCGGCCGTCGGACATCGTGCCGTTGTAGAAGTCGATCAGGGCACCGGCCGCGTCCGCGAAGGCCCGCGAGACGGCCAGGTGGTGGTCGGCCGCGGCGAGCTTGCCCTGCTCGTGCGCGAGCGTGCTGCGGTCGGCGTGCACGAACTCGCCGTTGACCAGGTAGGCGAGGTGCACCTTGACCGCGACGAGCTGCGCGAAGGCGTCCCGCTCGGCGTCCGGCAGCGCGGCCAGCAGGTCGAGCGACTCGTCGACGAGGTCGCGGAGGACCGCGAGCCGGCGGCCGGCCTCGTCGCCGTACCCGGTCTGCGGGAAGACGTCGGCCGCGAGGTGCTCGATCTTCCGTTGCTGGTTCACCCGGTAGTACGTGGACAGCATCGAGGCGATCCGCTCGCCGTGCCCGCCCGAGAAGGTGCGGTCCGCCCAGGCGCGGACGAAGTCGTGCGGCGGCGCGTCGGGCGCGCGCTCGACGTCCCACGCGTACCGCAGGAAGTACTCGGTCTCGAGTTCGAGCGGCTTCAACCCGCCGACGTTGTCGACCCACAGCGTGCGGATCCCGTGCCGCCACGACTTCTCGAGCTCGTGGCGCATGAGCGCGAGCGGTGTAGACGACGTCGCGAGGTAGCTGCGCGGCGGGGGAGACCAGTAGGAGGAGTGGTAGTACAGGCCGTGGCCGCCGGACCGGGCGCGCTCGGCCTCGGAGGGCAGGCGCCGCACGTGGCCGAAGTTGTCGTTCGCCCAGACCACGGTCACGTCGTCGGGCAGGTCGAGGCCCGAGTCGTACAGCGGCAGCACCTCTTTGTACGGGATGAACAGCTGCAGGGCGGTGGCGGCGCGGTCGCCGAGGCCCTCGGTGAGCAGCCGGCGCTGGTCGGCGATGACCTCGCCCAACATGTCGACCTTGGCCCGGTGCTTCTGCTCGGGCGACAGCGACTCGTCGGCGTCGATCGTCCGCGTGGTGAAGCCCGAGTCGTGGATCGCGCGCATCCCGACGGTCCAGCTGACCTCGTACGCGCCGTTCTGCCGGACGGAGCCGCGCCAGTACTCGCGCAGCATGTCCTGGTTGTGCCCGGGGACCGAGTAGTCGTACTCGACCTGCTCGCCCTGGGCGGCGCACCACGGCCGGAACTCGTGCTCGTTGGAGCGGAGCAGCATGTCGCAGTGGCTGGACCCGACCACGATGCCCATCTCGTCGGCCAGGCGGCCGTTCTCCGGGTCGTGGTTGAACGCGTTGACGTGCATCGCGGGCCACAGGTAGTTGGCCTTGAGGCGGAGCAGCAGCTCGAAGACGCGGCGGTAGGTCTCGGGGCCGATCGTGCCGTCGGCGGTGTGCGCCGCGGCCCAGGCGTCGAGCTCTTCCTCGTCGTTGAGGAAGACGCCGCGGTAGCGGACCGACGGCCAGTCGTGGACCACCGCGTCGGGGCGCAGGGTCACGTGCTCGCGGGCCTTGACCGGGACGTCGCCCCACCACCACCAGGGTGAGACACCCGCCTGCTCGCACAGCTCGTAGATGCCGTAGATGGTGCCGCGCCGGTCGGTGCCGGCGACGTAGAGCGTCTCGCCCACGACCTGCAGCACGTACCCCTCCCAGCGCAGGGTGCCGTCCTGGCGTAGCGGAGCGATGTC
This sequence comes from Actinotalea endophytica, assembly GCF_025717005.1. Taxonomy (GTDB): domain Bacteria; phylum Actinomycetota; class Actinomycetes; order Actinomycetales; family Cellulomonadaceae; genus Actinotalea. Next base: position 298,095 of record NZ_JAOVZU010000004.1, on the reverse strand, counting down.
GAGCACGCCCGCGCCGATGGCCGCGTCGATCGCGGGCGACGTCCCGATCGTGCCGAGCACGACGTGCGCGGCGCTGGACGGTCCTTCCTCGACCACCGCACCGCAGACCTTGCCGAGGTCGCGTGCCAGGTCCTCCGCCGCGCGTCGCACGGCGGGCGACTCCGCGGGATCGACGGCGACGACGGTGGTCGCGCCGCGCGCTGCGATCGTGAGCCCGGTGCGCTCCGGGGCCAGCAGGTTCGTCCTCACCGGGCGATCCGGGAGCCGAGCCAGGCGAGCTGGCGGGTGACCTGGTGCGCCTGGCCGCCCTCGTGCAGGTTGTAGGGGTAGACCTCGATCTCCGCGGGCGGCCGCTCACGGTCGTGACCCCACTGGTTGCGCGCGGCGAACACGGTCGAGGGCGGGCAGGTCATGTCCCGGAGCGCGACCGAGAACAGCGCGGGCGCGGTCGCCCTGCGGGCGAACGACACCCCGTCGTGGTAGCCGAGCGTGCGGAACACCGCGGCCTCCCGGTCCCGGTGCACCTGCAGGTAGCTGACGATCTCGTAGTACGGCTGCCGGTCGGTGATGTCCACCGCGCGGCGGTAGTGGCAGAGGAACGGCACGTCGGGCATCGCGGCCACGAGCCCGTCCACCAGGCCCGCCACGGCGATGGCCAGCCCGCCGCCCTGGCTGACCCCGGTGACCGCGATCCGGTTCGGGTCGACCCCCGGCAGGGCACGGGTGGCGTCCACGGCGCGGACCGCGTCGGTGATCAGCCTCCGGTAGTAGTAGGTCTCGGGGTCGAGGATCCCGCGGGTCATCACGCCGGAGACCGCCGGGTCGCTGCCCACCGGGTCCGCGGTGGCGCCGCCGCCCCAGCCCGAGCCCTGGCCGCGGGTGTCCATCACCACGTGCAGGTACCCGGCCGACGCCCAGGTGAGCCGTTCGATCGGCAGGCCGCGACCCCCGCCGTAGCCGAGCAGCTCCACGACCGCGGGCAGTGGCGTCCCCGCCGAGCCCGCCGGCCGGATCGCCCAGGCGCGCACCGGGTGGCCGCCGAAGCCGGCGAACGAGATGTCGTCGACCTCCACGAGCGCGAGCCCGGTGTCGACCGGGGTCACGGTCAGGCCGAGGTCGTGCTCGCGGGCCTCGCCGAGGGTGCCGTCCCAGAAGTCGTCGAAGTCGGTGGGCTCGTCGACGCGGGGCAGGTAGGTCCTCAGCTCGTCGAGCTCGAGGTCGAACAGGGGCATGGTCTCCTCACCGGCCGGTGGAGTCGGCGGATCCGGTCACTGCGGCGGCACGACCGCGGTCGACCCGCGGACGGTCAGCGAGCCCTGCAGCACGATCTCGCTCGGGGTCAGGATCTCCTGCTCATGCGCGTCGGTCGATGCGCCGTTGCCGTCGCGTCCGCCGCGCCCGCGGCGGCCGTGCAGCGACCGGAGCAGGAGGTCGGCGCCCATCGAGCCGATGCGCTCGGTCTGGGCGGCGACGGTGGTCAGCGGCGGCGTGCACATGCTGGCCATGTCGATGTCGTCGTGGCCGACCACGCTGAACTCCTCGGGCACCCGGACACCTCGGGTGACCAGGCGGTTGAGCACGCCGATCGCGAGCAGGTCGTTGAACGCGATGACGGCGGTCGCGCCCGTGGTGAGCACGAGGTCGCCGGCCAGGACCCCGCTGGCGAAGGTGGGCGCCGGCGTCGGCACCACGATCACCTCCACGCCAGAGTCCTGCGCCGACAGCACGGCCGCTCGGCGGATGTCGTTGCTCCAGGAGCCCTCGGGCCCGGTGACGTAGGCGATCTTCCGGTGACCCAGCGCGATGAGGTGCTGGACGCCCTGCATCGCTGCGGCGCCGAGGTCGTAGGTCACCGAGGGCAGACCGGGGATGCGCCGGTTGAGCAGCACGACCGACGCGTCGCCGATGGCCTCGCGGATCTGCTCGTCGCTCGACCGCGGCGAGCAGAGCAGCAGCCCGTCGGTGTTGCGGACGAGGGACTCGATGGTCTCGCGCTCGCGGGTGACGTCCTCGTCGGTCTCGCTGACGAACAGCGCGTTGTCAGGGGTGCGGATCCGCGCGGCCACACCCTTGATCACTTTGGCGAAGAACGGGTTGGAGAGATCCGGGACGAGGATGCCGAGGTTGCCGGTCAGGCCGGTCGTCAGGCCTCGGGCCGAACGGTTCGGCGTGTAGCCGAGCCGGTTCGCGACCTCGAGGATCGCGCGGCGCGTGCTCGGGTGGACGCTCCCCCCGGACATGGCTCGCGACACGGTCGACGCCGACACACCGGCAGCCTTCGCTACCTCGTGGATCGTCGGGCTCACGGCACCTCCCTTGGTGGCACGGAGTGAGCATAGCGTGGAATCGGTTGCATTCGGCAAGTCCTCAGAAGATTCTCTCAAAGTTGCAGGTCAGAGGCATGCCATGGCATGGCGCGTCCCACGGTCCCGATCCGTGGGATGCAAATGGTTGACAGATGTTGCAACCGGTGCCAAAGTTGCCGTCACCGCCGCACAGCAGCGGCGCACGGCCCCCTCAAGGGAGAGGTACGGATGATGAACGAGCGAGTGTGCGCGTCGGCCCTCCGGCCCTCGGCCACGTCGCGGACGCCCCGGGCGGCCCGGCCATGAGCCTCGCAGAGCTGCAGCGCGTCACGAAGCGCAAGGGTGCGGCGAAGGGCGCCGGCCAGGCGGACACGCCGGACAACAAGGCCGCCCTGGCCTTCCTCGGTCCGTGGATCCTCGGGTTCCTCGGGCTCACCCTCGGGCCGATGATCGCGTCGTTGGTGCTGTCCTTCACCGACTACAACCTGCTCCAGAACGCGAACTTCGTCGGCTTCGACAACTTCGTGCGGATGTTCCACGACGAGCGGCTGCACGAGTCGATCCGCGTCACCTTCACCTACGTGCTGGTCGGCGTCCCGGGCCAGCTCGCGGTCGCGCTCTTCCTCGCCCTGGTGCTCGACCGCGGGATGCGGGGCCTGGCGTTCTACCGCTCGGCGTTCTACCTGCCGTCGCTGCTCGGCTCGAGCGTCGCGATCGCCGTGCTGTGGCGCCTCGTGTTCGGCGCGGACGGCCTGTTCAACGCGTTCCTCGGGATCTTCGGCATCGACACGACGCACAGCTGGATCGCCGACCCCTCGACCGCGCTGTGGACGATCATCCTGCTGCACATCTGGACCTTCGGGTCGCCGATGATCATCTTCCTCGCCGGCCTCCGGCAGATCCCCCGCGAGCTCTACGAGGCCGCCTCGACCGACGGGGCCGGCCCGCTGCGCCAGTTCCGGCACATCACGCTGCCGCTGCTGACCCCGATCATCTTCTTCAACCTGGTCCTCGCGGTGATCAACTCGTTCCAGACCTTCACCCAGGCGTTCGTGGTCTCGGGCGGGACCGGCGGTCCCTCCGACTCGACGCTCTTCTACACGCTCTACCTCTACCAGCAGGGCTTCGGCTCGTTCCGGATGGGCTACGCGTCGGCGATGGCGTGGCTGCTGGTCCTCATCGTCGGTGTCCTCACCGCGATCAACTTCTGGGTCTCCAAGTATTGGGTTCACTACGATGACTGACACCCTGACGATGGACAGCTCGGAGCGCCAGAACGAGCGCCCCACCCCCACCTGGTCCGGCCCGCCGCTGCGCACCCGCATCTGGACGGTCGTCAAGCACATCCTGATGCTCACCGCGGTGCTGTTCTCGCTGTACCCGGTGCTCTGGATGGTCGCGAGCTCGCTGCGGCCCGAGAGCACGATCTTCACGAACACGTCGTTCATCCCGGACTCGTTCGACGTGTCGAACTACGTGCACGGGTGGAACGCGCTGGGTCAGCCGTTCGGCGTCTACCTGGTCAACTCGACGATCATCGTCGCCGGCGCGGTGATCGGGAACCTGATCGCCTGCTCGATGGCGGCGTACGCGTTCGCCCGGCTGAAGTTCCGCTTCCAGCGCCCCGCGTTCGCGGTCATGCTGCTGACGATCATGCTGCCGCTGCCGGTGGTGATCGTGCCTCAGTACGTGGTGTGGGCCCAGCTCGGTCTGATCAACACCTTCGTGCCGCTGATCCTGCCGAAGTTCCTCGCCACGGACGCGTTCTTCGTCTTCCTGATGGTCCAGTTCCTGCGCGGGCTGCCCAAGGAGCTCGACGAGGCGGCGCGGCTGGACGGTGCCGGTCACTGGCGGATCTTCGGCCAGATCCTGCTGCCGCTGATGACCCCGGCCCTGGCCACCACGGCGATCTTCACGTTCCTGTGGACCTGGAACGACTTCTTCGGCCAGCTGATCTACCTGACCGACCCCACCAAGTACACGGTCCCGGTCGCGCTGCGCGCGTTCATCGACGTCCAGGGCCAGTCCTCGTACGGCGGCATGTTCGCGATGAGCGTCGTGTCCATCCTGCCGATGCTCCTGATCTTCACCTTCGGTCAGAAGTACCTGATCCGAGGGATCGCGACGACCGGAGGCAAGTAGCCCTCGGCCGAGGTTCACCCGGCGGGTTCCGCCGCTGCAAGCTCCACCCCTACGAAAGGATCATCAATGCGTTCGACAGTGTTGTCCCGACGCCGACTGGGCGTGGCCGCGCTCGCTGTGGCGAGCACCTTGGTGATGGCCGCGTGCGGCACCGCCACCGGGAACACCGACGCCGGCGGGTCCGGTACCCCCACGCTCAGCACGGAGGACGTCGACCTCCGGGTCGCGTGGTGGGGCGGTGACTCCCGGGTGCCGATCACCCAGGACGCGATCAAGGCGTTCGAGGCCGAGTACCCGAACATCCACGTCACCGGTGAGTACTCCGACTGGGGCGGCTACTGGGACAAGCTCGCCACCGAGACCGCCGGCAACAACGCCCCGGACGTGTTCCAGATGGACGAGCTGTACCTGGCGTCCTACGCCCAGCGCGGCACCCTGGTCGACCTGTCGCAGTACCCGCAGCTGGACACCTCCGCGCTCGACCCCAACGTCGTCGCGCTCGGCCAGACCGACAACGGCCTCTACGGCATGCCGATCAGCACCACCGGGTTCGCGATCCTGGTCAACCAGGACGTCCTCGACGAGCTGGGGCTGACCCTGCCGGACACCACGACCTGGACCTGGGACGACCTGCAGGCCTTCGCGGAGTCCGTCACCGAGGCGAGCGGCGGCTCGATCGTCGGCATCGGGCCGATGAACAACGGGTACTCGCTGCGCCTGTGGGCCCGCCAGAACGGTGAGGAGCTCTTCACCGACAACGCGGTGTCCATCTCGGCGGACACCCTGGCCGGCTACTTCCAGATGGCGCTCGACTGGACGAAGTCCGGCGCGGCCGCGTCCGCCTCGCAGCAGGCGCAGTCCGCCTCGGGCTCGATCGACCAGTCCGACTTCTCGACGCAGAAGCAGGCGCTCGCGTTCTCGCAGTCCACCCAGGTCCCGGTCTACGAGGCCTCCACCGGCGCGAACATCCAGCTGGTGCAGATCCCGAGCATGGACGCGAACAAGACCCCGTGGGCGTACGTCAAGCCGGGCATGTACTGGTCGGTCTCGTCGCAGAGCGCGCACCCGGCCGAGGCCGCCGCGTTCGTGAACTTCATGGTCAACAGCGTCGAGGCCGGCAAGATCCTCGGCACCGACCGCGGCATCCCGGCCAACCCGGACGTGCGCTCCGCGATCGCCGACACGCTGTCGTCGGGGCAGACCAAGGCCGTGGACTTCGACGCGATCTTCTCCCAGAACCTCGGGACCGCGCCGAACATCACGCCGAACGGCGCGAGCCAGCTGGACTCCGTGATCGCGCGGTACCTGCAGGACGTGGAGTTCGAGAAGGAGACGCCGGCGGATGCCGCGACGGCCATGATCGACGAGCTCCAGCAGTCGATCGACGAGGCCAACTGAGCTGAACCGACGAGCCGGGGTGGTGGCGCGAGCCACCACCCCGGCTCTCGTGTGCCCGGGGCTCACCGGCGGCGGCGCGCCGATCCGACGAACGGACCGCCGCGCGCGTGCGGGGCCGGGGTGGGCGGCGACGAACGGACCGGGACCCGCGTGCGAGCCCGGAGCGGGCGGCGTCGCGCGGGGTGGCCGGGGACGCGAGCGTGGAGCGGGCAGTGCCGAGCGGCTCAGCCCTCGCGGAGCACGCGCACCGCACCCGCCGGGACCGTCCATCGGCCGGTCACGTCGGTGCCCGTGAGCAGCTCGTGCCCGGCGGCCCGGAGGGTCGCGTCGGTGCTGGTGTGGTTCACGGCGACGAGCCACGTGGTTGCGCCATCGTGCCGGCGGACGACCTCGACCCCTGCGGGGGTGACCACGTCCGGCTCGATCCCGGCCTCGGCGAGCAGCAGGTCGGTGAGTCGCTGCAGGCCCTCGGCGTCGGGACGGGTCGCCAGGTACCAGGCCGAACCGTCGGGCGAGCCGGCCACGCCGGGCACGGTCCGCCGGGTCAGCGCCGGGACACCGGCCAGATCACCGTCGGAGAACGTGCGCATCGCGACGGTGCCCGGCTCGAGGTGCAGGTCCTCGCTCCACAGGTCGGCGCGGGTGCCGTCGTCGAGGGTGTGGACCTCGCCGGGCAGCAACGGCCAGAACTCCTCGGTGCGGACGCCGAGCAGGTCGCGGAACGCGCCGGGGTAGCCCCCGAGGTGAACCCGGTCGTGCTCGTCGACGATCCCGGAGAAGTAGGTGACCAGCACCGTCGCGCCGTGCTCGGCGGCACCCGCGACGTTGGCCGCCTCGTCGGCGGTGAGCAGGTACAGGGTCGGCACGACCACCAGGTCGTAGCCGGTCAGGTCCGCGCCCGGCGGCACGACGTCGACCGTGACGTTCCGCCGCCACAGTGCGCGGTAGTGCGCCAGGAGCGTGCCCGGGTAGCTGATGTCGACCGAGGGGTGCGAGTCGAGCTCGGCGCCCCACCAGGCGGGGTAGGAGAAGACCAGGGCCACCCGGGACCTGACGCGCGAGCCACGCAGCTCGGCCACGGACCGCAGCGCACTGCCCAGCTCGACCGTGCGCCGCCACACGCGAGAGTCGGTCCCGGCGTGCGGCACGAGCGCGGAGTGGTACTTCTCCGCGCCCGAGGCCGAGGCTCGCCACTGGAAGAACATCACCGCGTCGGCACCGTGCGCGACGTGCTGGAACGAGTTCCGCAGCATCTCGCCGGGGCGCTTCGCACGGTTGTGCGGCTGCCAGTTGACCGCGGAGGAGGAGTGCTCCATGAGGATCCACGGCTTCCCACCGGCGACCCCGCGGGTCAGGTCGGCGCTGAACGCCAGCTCGACGTGGGCCTCCGGGTCGTCGCCGATCAGGTAGTGGTCGTTCGCGACGACGTCCATGTCCTCGGCCCAGGCGACGTAGTCCATCCACTTGTTCCGGGTGGTGACCATGAAGTTCGTCGTGGCGGGCACGTGCGGCGTGACGTCCCGGAGCACGTCGCGGATCGCCCGGTAGTGCTCGAGCCAGGCGTCCGAGGAGTACCGGGCGAAGTCGAGCTGCTGGGCCGGGTTGAGCGAGGTCGGGGCCGACCGCGGCGGCAGCACCTCGTCGAACGTCGAGTAGCGCTGGGACCAGAAGCTCGTGCCCCATGCGGTGTTCAGCGCGTCGATGCCGCCGTAGCGGCTCTTGAGCCACCGGCGGAAGCCCGCGGCGGCGTCGTCGGAGTAGTCGTGCGGCACGTGGCAGCCGAGCTCGTTGTCGACATGCCACAGGGCGAGCGCAGGGTGCGTGGCGTAGCGCTCGGCGACCAGCCTGGTCAGGCGCAGCACGTGCTGACGCCAGACCGGCGAGGCGATCCGGTAGTGCTGGCGGCTGCCGGGCCCGAGCACGGTGCCGTCCTGGGCGACCGGCAGGATCTCGGGGTGCGCGTGGACCAGCCACGGCGGCGGGCTCGCCGTGGCGGTCGCGAGGGCGACCTTCACCCCGGCGTCGTGCAGACGATCCATCGTGTCGTCCAGCCACTGCCAGTCCAGGACGCCGGGGGCCGGCTCGATCCTCGCCCACGAGAAGATCGCGACCGAGACGAGGTTCACGCCGGCCTCCTGCATGAGGGCGACGTCCTCGATCTGGACGTCGTCCGGCCACTGGTCGGGGTTGTAGTCCCCTCCGTAGGCGAGGCCGGTGACGCCGAGCGGCCAGCGGGCGGGGTCGGTCACGGGGTCCTCCAGGTGAGCAGGAGCTGAGCAGGAACGCAGTGCGAGAGGCAGTCCGGTCAGGTCACGACGCCGAGCTGCCAGGGGACGAACTCGTCGGCGCCCAGGTCGAGCTCCTCGGAGACCGTCTGCCGACCCGAGGCGACGTCGAGGATCAGGTCGAAGATCTCTTCGCCGACCTCGTCGAGCGTCGCCGTCCCGGCCACGATGCGGCCGGCGTCGAGGTCCATGTCCTCGCGCATCCTCAGGAACGTCTCGCTGTTCGTCGCGACCTTGATCGACGGAGCGGGCTTGCACCCGAGCACGGAGCCTCGGCCGGTGGTGAAGACCACGACCGTGGCGCCGCCGGCCACGATGCCGGTGACCGAGACCGGGTCGTACCCCGGGGTGTCCATGAACACCAGACCGTGCTCGGTGACCGGCTCGGCGTACTCGTGGACCGCCACCAGGTCGGCCGAGCCCGCCTTGGCCACGGCCCCGAGTGACTTCTCGAGGATCGTGGTGAGGCCGCCGGCCTTGTTGCCCGGGGAAGGGTTGTTGTCCATGGTCCCGCCGCCGGACGCCGTGTAGCTCTTCCACCACTCGAGGCGGTCCAGCAGGCGCCGGCCGACCTCGGGGGAGACCGCGCGTCGCAGCAGCAGGTGCTCGGCCCCGAAGACCTCGGGCGTCTCGGCGAGGATCGAGGCGCCGCCCTGCGCGATCAGCAGGTCGGACGCACGCCCGAGGGCGGGGTTCGCGGTGATCCCGGAGTACCCGTCCGAGCCGCCGCAGTTGAGCCCGAGGACGAGGGCCGAGGCGGGCGCCGGCTCGCGCCGCAGCGCGTCGATCCCCGGCAGCATCTCCTCGATCGCGGCGACGCCGGCCCGCACGGTGGCGCGGATGCCGCCGGTCTCCTGGATCGTCAGGGTCCGCACCGCGAGGTCGTCGCGCAGCGCCAGGCCGTCGAGCAGGCCGGCGGCCGGCAGCATCTCGCAGCCGAGACCCAGGACGAGCAGACCGGCCATGTTGGGGTGCGTGGCGTAGCCGCGCAGCGTGCGCAGGGTGATCTGCGCGCCCTCCGACGTGGGGACCAGGCCGCACCCGGTGTCGTGCGTGAGGGCGACGACCCCGTCGACGTTCGGGTAGGCGTCGAGCACCCGGCCGCGGAACTGGTCGGCGATCAGCCGCGCGGTGGAGGCCGAGCAGTTGACCGAGGTGACGATGCCGACGTAGTTCCGGGTCGCCCAGCGCCCGTCCGAGCGGCGGTACCCGTCGAACGTCCGGGCGGCCGACGGCGGGGGGAGCTCCCGGCGGTCGGTGCCGAACTCGTGCTCGCGGTCCGCGTCGTCCATGCCCAGGTTGTGGGTGTGCACGTGCTCGCCGGCCCGGATCGGGGCCGTCGCCAGCCCGATCGACTGGCCGTACTTGTGCACCGGGTCGCCCGCGGCGACGCCGCGCGTCGCGACCTTGTGGCCTCGCGGGATCGTCGTGGGGACGTCCGCCACGTCGCCGTCCGGGAGCCGCAGCCGGGTCCCCGCCACCAGGTCGCGGGTCGCGACGGCGACGTCGTCCCCGGGGCGCAGGAGCAGAGCGACCTCGGCGAGGTCGATCGGCCCGGCCACCGCCGGGCTCACGCCGGCCGTCCTTCGAGCGCGTCGCGGACGGCGGCGCGCCACCCGTCGTGGTCGCTCAGGTCGCCGAACACGTCCCGCAGGTCGAGGAACCGGTCGGCGAGCCCGTGCGCGGGCCCGTCGACCGCGGCGGCGAGCGCACCGGCCGCGGGGTCGTCGAGCGGCACCCGCCGGCCGTTCACCTCGAGCGTGCCCCGCGCCGCGGCGGTGACGTAGGCGATCCACGCCGCGACGGCCTGGGCCGAGGCCGTCGGCACGACCCCGGCGGCCAGCCGGTCCCGCACCGTCCCGAGCAGGCGGATCGGCAGCTTCTGCGACCCGTCCATCGCGACCTGGACGGTGGTGTGCCCCGTGGCGGGGTTGGCGAAGCGGGTCAGCACCTGGTCGCGGTAGGCGGCGAGGTCGAAGCCGTCCGGCGCGACGAGGGTCGGCAGGACGTCCTGGTCGACGAGGGTGCGCGCGAGCGACGCGAGGACCGGGTCCACCATCGCCTCGGCGATCGTCGCGTGGCCGCGCAGGGCGCCGGCGTAGGCGAGGGTCGAGTGGGTCGCGTTGAGCACGCGCAGCTTGGCGCGCTCGTACGGCGCGACGTCGTCGGTGAGGGTGGCGCCGGCGCGTTCCCACGCGGGCCGCGGCCCGGCGAAGTCGTCCTGGATCACCCATTGGATGAACGGTTCGGCGACCACGAGCCCCTCGTCGGCCAGGCCGAGCATCGCCTGCGCCAGCTCCCGGTGCTGCGGTGCCGTGGCGGGCACGATGCGGTCGACCATGGTCGCCGGGAACCGGACGTGCTCGGCCACCCAGTCCTGCAGCGAGCGGGAGCCGGGGGTGGCGGCGAGCACCTCGGTCACCAGGGTCGCGAGCGCCGGCCCGTTGTCGACCAGGTTGTCGCAGCAGACGACGGTCAGCGGCCCCGAACCCGCACGGCGCCGGTGGGCCAGCCCGCGCACCAGGAGGCCGATCGGCGAGCGTGCCTCGGTGGGGCGCTCGGGGGTGTGCCCGAGCTCGTCGGCGAGGGCCGCGAGGTCCGAGGCGAGGTCGGGGTCGTTCAGGTCGGGATGCCCGTCGGCCGCCCTGCGGTAGCCCTTCTCGGTCACGGTCAGGGTCACGACGTGCGTGCTGGGTGCCGCGAGGGTCGACAGCACGCGGGCCGTGTCGCGGCCGGGGTAGGACGCCTCGCGCACGGAACCCACGACGCGCAACGCGGCGGTCTCCGCGCCCTCGGCGTCCAGGCCGAGCGACAGTACGCCGTAGAGGCCGTCCTGCGGCGCCAGCTGGTCGACGACCCGCGCGGACCGTTGGGTCACGCCGTGGATGCCCCACCGGTCGTCCCCGGTCTCAGCCGCGGCGTCCTCGGTGAGCACCGCCTGGTGGGCGCGGTGGAACGCGCCGAGCCCGAGGTGGACGATGCCGGTCGACGCAGGCCGTGGGCCGGGCAGCCGGACACCCCGTGGCACCGGGGCGAGGGCGGCGAGCGTCCGGGCGCTCAGCCGGTCGGCGGTCATGCCTGGCTCCGCGCCGCGCCGGCCGCCGCCGGGGCGGTGGAACCGCGCACGACGAGCTCGACGCCGAGCAACTCGCGGACGACCGCGGGCGGGTCGGACGGGTCGGCGTCCGCGGTGGCCACGACGAGCTCGACGGCCCGGCGGCCCACCTCGCGCAGCGGCAGGGTCACGGTGGTCAGCGGGGGATGGACCAGCGCCGCGGCAGGTATGTCGTCGAAGCCGATCACGGACATCTCCTCGGGTACGCGCACGCCTCGGGTGCGGAGCTGGTCGAGCACACCGAGCGCGACGAGGTCGTTGTAGGCGACCACCGCCGTCGCCGCCGAGCCGAGGGCGAGGTCGGCCGCCGCGACGCCGCGTGCCGCGACCGGCCGGCCGGGCCCGAGATCCACGACCGTGATGCCCTCGACGGCCGCGAACGCCTCCCGCCGGCGCTGGTCCGACCACGACGACGCGGGGCCGCCGGCGTAGGCGACGGTGCGGTGGCCGAGCGCGCGGAGGTGCTCGAGCCCCTGGCGCACGCCGTCGGCGTTGTCCACGCTCACCGACGGCACGCCGTCGAGCTCCCGGTTGACCAGGACGACGCGACCGGCGTCGGCGTGGCTGCGCAGCTGGCTCTCGGGCATCCGGGAGCTGCACAGGATCACGCCGTCGACCTGCTCGCGCAGCCGGGCGACCAGGTCGAGCTCGAGCGCCGGGTCCTCCTCGGTGTCCGCGACCAGGACGGTCCGGCCGAGCTCCCGGGCGCGCGCCTGGACGCCCTTGGCGACGGAGGCGAAGAACGGGTTGGCGAGATCGGGCAGCACCAGACCGAGGTGCCCCGAGCGTCCGCTGCGCAGCGCCCGGGCCGCCGGGTTGACGCGGTAGCCGAGCTGGGCGGCCGCGCGCAGCACGCGTTCGCGACCCGCCGTGGCGACCGAGCCGGGCTCGGACAGCGCGCGCGAGGCGGTCGCCGGAGACACGCCGGCGGCCGCTGCGACGTCCTTGAGGGTGGCCATCGTCCCTCCTTCCGTTCCGTGAGTCTAGAGCATCTGAGATCGATTGCACCATTCGTTCGGTCGCCTGGGTCTGCGAAGGATCCGCACGTCGGAAGACCTTTGCGCAGAGAGGTCAAGTCGTGGCAAGATGCCCCGGTCGGTGAAACGGTGAAATCGAATGCACCAGTGGCCGACCGATCAAGGAGGACGGGTCCACATGCGCCGGTGGGAACTGCACCCGGATCGTGCGCTGCCGGTCGAGGGCCAGGTCCGGGACATCGCCCGCGCGATCCTGGACGCCACGGCAGCGCTGCCGATCGTCTCGATGCACGGGCACGTCGAGGCCGAGATGCTGGATCGCGACGGGGCGTTCGACGACCCGGCGCGGCTGCTGGTCGTGCCCGACCACTACGTCGTCCGGATGCTGGTCTCCCAGGGCGTCCCGCACGACTCGCTCGGTGTGCCGCGGCGCGACGGTCGCCCGGTGCAGACCGACCCGCGCGAGATCTGGCGGACCTTCGCGTCGAACTGGCACCTGTTCCGCGGCACGCCGAGCCGGTTCTGGCTCGAGCACGTCCTGGTCGAGGTGTTCGGCGTCGAGGAGCGGCTGTCCGCCGAGACGGCCGACGCCGCGTACGACGCGATCGCGGCCCGGCTCGCGACGCCGGAGTACCGCCCGCTGGCGCTGCTCGACCGGTTCGGGATCGAGCTGATCGCGACGACCGACTCGGCGGAGGCGGACCTGCGGCACCACGCGTCGCTCGCCGCTCGGGGCTGGGGTGAGCGGGTCGTGCCGACGTTCCGTCCCGACGGTCTGGTCCACGTCGACCGTCCGACCTGGCGGGACGAGGTCGCGCTCCTGGGGGAGCGGTCGGGCATCGAGGTCACGTCCTACGCGAGCTTCGTCGCGGCGCTCGAGCAGCGCCGCGCGGCGTTCGTCGCGGCCGGCGCCCGGGCGACCGACCACGGGCACGTCACGGCGGACACCACGCCGCTGGAGCCCGCCCAGGCCGAGGAGATCCTCGCCGCGGCCCTGCGTGGCCGGGCCACGCCCGCCCAGGCGGCGGCGTTCTCCGGCCACATGCTCCTGGAGATGGCCCGGATGTCCTGCGAGGACGGCCTGGTGATGCAGCTGCACTCCGGCGTGCTGCGCGACCACGACCCGGCGGTGCATGCGGCCCGCGGGAACGACGTCGGCTACGACATCCCGGTCGCCGCGGAGTACACCCGGGCGCTGCGGCCCCTGCTGGAGCGGTACGGGCACCACCCGCGCCTCACCCTCGTGCTGTTCACGGTCGACGAGGACGTCTACTCGCGCGAGCTCGCGCCGCTGGCCGGCGTGTACCCGGCGGTCCGGCTCGGCGCCCCCTGGTGGTTCCTGGACACCCCCGAGGCGATGCGACGGTTCCGGGAGGCCGCCACGGACACCGCGGGGTTCTACAACATGACCGGGTTCGTCGACGACACCCGCGCGTTCTTCTCGATCCCGGCCCGGCACAACCTCGCCCGGCGGATCGACGCGGGGCACCTCGCGCGGCTGGTCGCCGAGCACCGGCTGGACCTCGACGAGGCGCACGAGGTCGCGCGGGCGCTGGCCTACGACCTGCCGCGACGGACCTACCCGCCGCTCGGAGGTGCGTCGGCATGAGCGTCGTCGACCAGAACCCGACCGCGCCGCCCTCCCGGCACACCGCACCCGGCGCCGGGGTGGTGCCGCAGTTCGCCGACCCGGACCCCACCCGACCGCGCCGCCGCTATGCGGTGGTCGGCACCGGGCACCGGGCCGGGATGTACGTCGCGGCCCTGGGTGGCGAGCACGCCGACGTCGGCGAGCTCGTGGCCTGGTGCGACCCGAACCCCGGCCGGATCGACGTCTACGACGCCGAGCTCGGCCAGGCTCGCGGCCTGGCCGGTCCGGCCGGCCTGCCGCGGTACACGCCGGACCGGCTCGAGGCGATGGTGGCCGAGCAGGACGTGGACGTCGTGATCGTCACGACGCCGGACCACGCGCACGCCGAGATGGTCGACCGTGTGATGCGGGCCGGCGCCGACGTCGTGGTCGAGAAGCCGCTGACCATCGACGCGGCCGGCTGCCGGCGCATCGTCGGCGCCCTCGCCGACACCGGACGCGACCTCGTGATGACCTTCAACTACCGCTACGCGCCGCGGAACTCCACGCTGCGCCAGGTCATCGCGTCCGGAGCGATCGGGGACGTGACGAGCGTGCACTTCGAGTGGGCGCTCGACACCGTGCACGGGGCGGACTACTTCCGTCGCTGGCACCGCAACAAGGAGAACTCGGGCGGTCTCGGGATCCACAAGTCGAGCCACCACTTCGACCTGGTGAACTGGTGGCTCGACGACGTGCCCGAGCGGGTCTACGCGCGCGGCGGCCTGAAGTTCTACGGCGCCGAGAACGCCCGCGCCCGCGGGCTGTGGCCCAGGCCCGAGCGTGGCACTGGCGCCGAGGACGACCCGTTCTCGCTGGACCTGCGGGACGACCCGCGGCTGCAGGCGCTCTACCTCGACGCCGAGCACCACGACGGCTACCGGCGCGACGGCGACCCGTTCGCCGAGGGCATCACCATCGAGGACAACCTCGCGCTCGTCGTGGACTACCGCGGCGGGGCGCTGCTGACCTACTCGCTCAATGCGCACAGCCCCTGGGAGGGCTACCGGGTCACCGTCAACGGCACGCGCGGCCGGGCCGAGCTCGAGGTGGTGGAGCGGGGCGCGGTCGTCGTGGACGAGCACGGCAAGGTGACCCTCGACCCGTCGGCCACGCCCGAGACGCGCACCGGTCCCGACCTGCGCCCCGAGGGCGAGCGACTGCTCGTGCAGCAGCACTGGGCGCGCGCCGAGGAGGTCCCGATCCCGGCCGGCATCGGCGGGCACGGTGGCGGCGACGCGATCCTGCTGATGGACGTCTTCCGGCGGGACCTGCGGGTCGAGGACGACCCGCTCGCCCGGGCCGCGGGCTACCGCGACGGGCTGCGCGCGGTCGCCGTGGGCATCGCCGCCAACCGTTCCCTGGCGACCGGCCAGGCCGTGGACATCGTGGATCTGGACCTGGGGGAGGACCTGTGAGCGAGGCGACGTCGCCCGACGTGATCGAGGCGCTGGGCGCGCGGCGGCTGGTGCCCGTGGTGGTGCTGGACGACCCGGCCCGGGCCGCCGGGCTGGCCGGTGCGCTGGTGGACGGAGGGCTCCCGGTCGCGGAGGTCACCTTCCGCACCGCCGCGGCGGAGGAGTCGATCCGGGTCATGGCCGAGCGTGGCGACGTGCTCGTCGGCGCCGGGACGGTGCTGACGCCCGATCAGGTGGATCGTGCGGTCGCCGCGGGCGCCGCCTACGTCGTGTCACCGGGCCTGTCGCGCGCGGTCGTCGAGCGGTGCCACGAGCACGGCGTGCCCGCGCTGCCG
Source organism: Actinotalea endophytica (assembly GCF_025717005.1). GTDB lineage: Bacteria > Actinomycetota > Actinomycetes > Actinomycetales > Cellulomonadaceae > Actinotalea. The sequence goes on along the minus strand of NZ_JAOVZU010000004.1, from coordinate 282,489 downwards.
GGCGCGGTCACCGCGACCGAGGTGCAGCAGGCGCTCGAGCTCGGGATCACGACCATCAAGTTCTTCCCGGCCGGTACGTCCGGCGGCGCGAAGGCGATCGCGGCGCTCTCCGCGCCGTTCGGCGGCGTGCGCTTCGTGCCGACCGGCGGGGTGGGGCCGGCCAACCTCGCCGAGTACCTCGCCGTGCCGAGCGTGCACGCGGTCGGCGGCTCCTGGATGGTCCCGCGTGACCTGGTCGCGAGCGGTGACTGGGCGGCGGTGCGGACCCTGGTGGCAGATGCGGTCGCGCTCGCGGCCGGGACGGAGTGACGATGACGCAGGACGCGGCCCCGGTGCAGGTTCGACCGGCGTCCGAGTGCCGGTTCGACGCGGTCTCGCTCGGCGAGGTGATGCTGCGCCTCGACCCGGGTGAGGGGCGGATCCGCACCGCCCGGGAGTTCCGGGCCTGGGAAGGTGGCGGGGAGTACAACGTGACCCGCGGCCTGCGCCGTGCCTTCGGTCTGCGCACCGCCGTGGTCACGGCGCTCGCGGACAACGAGGTCGGCCGCCTGGTGGAGGGGTTGATCCTGGCCGGCGGTGTGGACACCTCGTTCATCCGCTGGTTCGACTACGACGGCGTCGGGCGCGCGGTGCGCAACGGGTTGAACTTCACCGAGCGCGGGTTCGGCGTCCGCGGCGCCGTCGGGGTCTCCGACCGGGGCCACACCGCGGCCGCCCAGCTGCGCGCGGACGACGTCGACTTCGACCACCTGTTCGGCGAGCTCGGCGTGCGCTGGCTGCACACCGGCGGGATCTACGCGGCGCTCTCCGACACCGCGGCGGCCACCACGCTCGCCGCTGTCCAGGCGGCCCGCCGGCACGGGACCGTCGTGTCCTACGACCTCAACTACCGGCCGTCGCTGTGGAAGGCGGTCGGTGGGCAGGCGCGTGCGCAGCAGGTCAACCGGGAGATCGCGCCGTTCGTGGACGTGATGATCGGCAACGAGGAGGACTTCACCGCCGCGCTCGGCTTCGAGGTCCCCGGCGTGGACGAGTCGCTCGCCGAGCTCGACGTCGCGGGCTTCGCGTCGATGATCGACTCGGTCGCCGCGGCCTACCCGAACTTCGGGGTGATCGCCACGACGCTGCGAACGGTGCGCAGCGCCACGGTCAACGACTGGGGCGCCCTGGCGTGGTCGCGCGGCACGGGCCTGGTGCGCGCCACGCAGCGCGATGGCCTGGAGATCCTCGACCGGGTCGGCGGCGGGGACTCGTTCGCGTCCGGGCTGGTCGCCGGGCTGCTCGAGGGCCGGTCGCTCGGCGAGGCCGTGAACTGGGGCGCCGCGCACGGTGCGCTCGCCATGACGACCCCCGGGGACACGTCGATGGCCACCCGGGCCGAGATCCTCAAGCTCGCCGGCGGCGGCGGTGCGCGGGTCGACCGATGACCCCGCGGACGCCGAGCACCCGGGATCCCGAGGGGCGAACGCCGTGAAGATGGGCTTCCGCTGGTACGGCGAGGGCAACGACACCGTGAGCCTCGACCAGATCCGCCAGATCCCGGGGGTCGAGACGATCGTCTGGTCGCTGCACCACAAGCAGGCGGGCGAGGCCTGGGCGGAGGACGAGATCGCCGCGGAGATCGCGACGATCACCCAGCTCACGCCGGACCACCGGGCGGCCGGGATCACCCGGACGTTCGACGCCGAGGTGGTCGAGTCGGTCAACGTGCACGAGTCGATCAAGGTCGGCAGGACCGTGCTCGGTCTCGACCGGGACGAGGCCATCGCCAACTACGTCACCACGATCGAGCGGCTCGGCCGAGCCGGCGTGAAGGTCGTCTGCTACAACTTCATGCCGGTCTTCGACTGGCTGCGCACCGACCTGTGGCACCCGCTGCCGGACGGGTCGACCGCGCTCGCCTACGACCAGGCGATCGTCGACGGCCTCTCGCCGCAGGTGCTCATCGACGACATGGCCAAGGGCTCCGGGGGGCTGACCCTGCCCGGCTGGGAGCCCGAGCGCCTGGCGCACGTCGCCGAGCTCGACGCCGCCTACCGGGGCGTCACCCACGAGGACATGTACCGCAACTACCGGTACTTCCTCGACGCCGTCATCCCCACCTGCGAGGAGTACGACGTCAAGCTCGCGGTTCACCCGGACGACCCGGCCTTCGACCTGTTCGGCTGGCCGCGCGTGGTCTCGACGCACGAGGACCTGGCCACCGTGCTGTCGCTCAACCCGAGCGCCCACCACGGGCTCACGCTGTGCCTGGGCAGCTTCTCCTCGAACCCCGAGGCGGACGCGGTGGCCGCGGTGCGCGCCTTCGTGGACCGCATCCACTTCACCCACGTGCGCAACATCAAGCACCTGCCCGGGGGCAGCTTCACCGAGGTCGGCCACCGCGCGAGCGAGGGCTCGGTGGACACGGTCGGGATCATGAAGGCCTACGCCGAGGCCGGGTTCACCGGGTACGTCCGGCCCGACCACGGCCGTCACCTGTGGGACGAGAACACGACCAACCGACCCCGCCCCGGCTACGGGCTGTACGACCGCGCGCTCGGGGTGCAGTACCTGCTGGGCCTGTGGGACGCCTTCCGGTCCTGACCGACGACGAGGGGGGAGCTCGATGCGGGTGAGCACGGGCGCGGAAGAGCCGGCGACATGACGCGGCGGGTCGAGGCCGTCATCGACGTCGACGTGCCGGGCGCGACGATCAGCCGACACCTGCACGGCCAGTTCGCCGAGCACCTCGGCACCGGGGTGTACGGCGGGCTCTGGGTCGGCACGGACTCCGGCGTCGACCACGTCGACGGCTTCCGTGCCGAGGCCGTCGCGGCGCTGCGCGAGCTCGGGGTGCCGAACGTGCGGTGGCCGGGCGGCTGCTTCGCCGACGAGTACCACTGGCGCGACGGCGTCGGACCGCGCGAGCAGCGGCCCCGGATGGTCAACACCCACTGGGGCGACGTCGAGGAGACCAACCACGTCGGCACCGCCGAGTTCCTGCGGCTGTGCGAGCTGCTCGACGCCGAGCCGTACATCTGCGGCAACGTCGGGTCCGGCTCGGTGCGGGAGATGAGCGAGTGGGTGGACTACCTCACCCGCGACGGACGCTCGCCGATGGCCGACCTTCGTCGTGCCCACGGCCGTGACGAGCCATGGCGCATCCGGTTCTGGGGCCTGGGCAACGAGCCCTGGGGCTGCGGCGGGCAGCTGCGCGCCGACGCCTACGCCGACCTCGCGCTGCAGTACGCGACCTACTGCCGCGACCACGGGGACTCGCGGCTGTACCGGATCGCCGCGGGCGCCGACTCGGAGGACTACGCGTGGACCGAGGCCCTGATGCGGGCGGTCGCGCCGACCGGCACGGTCGGCGAGCGGCCGGCCTTCCAGGGGTTGTCGCTGCACCACTACACGCTCGCCGGTCCGTGGCACGCGAAGGGTTCGGCGACCCGGTTCTCGGTCGAGGACTGGTGGCGCACGGTCGCCGAGGCGCGCCGGGTGGAGTCGATCGTCCGCCGGCACGTGGCCGTGATGGACCGCTACGACCCGGAGCGCCGGATCGGCCTGGTGCTCGACGAGTGGGGTACCTGGTGGGACGTCGAGCCCGGCACGAACCCGGGGTTCCTGCACCAGCAGGGCACGATGCGCGACGCCGTGGTCGCGGCCGTCCACCTCGACGTCTTCCACCGCACGGCTGAGCGCCTCGTCATGGCGAACGTCGCGCAGGCGGTGAACGTGCTCCAGGCGATGCTGCTGGTGGACCTGGAGACCGGCGCCGTCGTCCGCACCCCGACGTTCCACGTCTTCGAGATGGCGCGGGTCCACCAGGACGCGGCGTCGCTCGCCGTCCACCTGCGCGGCGACCTCATCGGGTCGGGCGGCGGTGTCCAGATCCCCGTGGTCTCGGCCTCGGCGAGCACGCGGGACGGTGCCGTGCACGTCTCGCTGGCGAACCTGCACCCGCAGGAGCGGGTCGAGGTCGTGCTCGACCTACGGGGCGGCTCGCCCCGCACGGCGGCAGCCCGGGTGCTGGCCTCGGACGACCTCGCGGACCACAACACCGCTGCGCGGCCGGACCTCGTGCGGCCACGCGAGCTCGCCGTGCTCGGCGCCGGAGGGCCGCTCGCGGTCACCTTGCCACCGGCGTCCGTGGCGGTTGCCTCGGTCGAGCTCGGCTGAGGTCGCTCGCCGACCCGTCCGGGCGCGTGTCGGGCCAGCGTTCAGGGAAAGCGGGTTCCGCGGCGTAGCATGCGGCCCATGGCCAGGGTCACGCTCGCGGATGTCGCCCATGCCGCCGGCGTGTCCCAGGCGACCGCCTCCCGGGCGGTCAACGGCAGCAACCGCACGGTCCGGCCGGACCTGAGGGAGCGGGTGCTCGCGGCGGCCTCCGCGCTCGGCTACACACCGGATGCGAACGCGCAGGCGATGGCGCGGGGCCGCACCACGTCGCTCGGACTGGTCGTGCACGACATCGCCGACCCCTTCTTCTCCACCATCGCCGCAGGCGTCAGCCAGGCCGCCGAGGAGGCCGGGCTGATCGTCTCCCTGACCGAGACGCAGGGCGACCCGAGGCGCGAGGTCGAGATCGTCTCGCTGCTCGACCGGCAGCGCGCGATGGCGATCGTCCTGGCCGGCACCAGGCTCGGTGACGACGCCGACGACGCCGCTCTGCTCGCGGCGCTCGAGGCGTACCGCGGGCGCGGCGGCCAGGTGGCACTCGTCGGACAGCGCCTCGGCGACCTCCCCGTGCTCGCGGTCGACCATCGCGGCGGCGCCGCCGAGCTCGCCGGAGCCCTGGTCGACCTGGGCTATCGGCGGTTCGCCATCGCGGCCGGCCGGCCCCGGCACCGCACCGCTGCGGCCCGCGTGGCGGCGATCCGCTCGGAGCTCGCCGCCCGGGGGCTGCCGGTGCCCGACGACCGCGTGGTGCACACCGATCTCACCCGGACCGGGGGACGCGCGGCCGCGGCCGCCCTGCTCGCGCTCGCGGAGCGCCCGGAGGTCATCATGGCGGTCACCGACCTGATGGCCGTCGGCGTGCTGGGCGGGATCCGCGACGCGGGGCTGCGCGCGCCCGAGGACGTCGCCGTGACCGGCTTCGACGACATCGAGATCGCCAGCGACGTGACCCCCGCACTGACGACCGTGCGGCTGCCGTTGCGCGAGATCGGGCAGCGGCTGACCGCCCTGGCGCTGATCCCCGGTGGGGCCGACGCCCTCGAGCCCGTCCGTGGCGAGGTCGTCGTCAGGGAGTCCACCCCCGCCCGCTGACCTGCCGCGGCGCTCCTCCCCGATCCCACCACGGCGCGATCCGACCGTGCGTGCCCGACTTTTGGAAAGCGCTTGCCCGGCACGCCGAGACGTGCCACGATCAGGGGAGCCGGATCGCCCGGCCGCCACGTCGAAGGAGCGCGGATGCGGGTCGCCATCGTCACTGGAGGCAGCCGCGGCATCGGGCTCGGGATCACGCGGCGACTGCTCGAGGACGGCTTCGCGGTCGCGGTGCTCGCCACCAGGCCGCAGCCCCCGGACGCGATGGCGGCCCTGCTCAGCGAGCACCCCGAGCGACTGCGCTACCTGGTCGGGTCGGTGGCCGAGCTCGAGGACCACGCCCGGGTGCTCGACGCGGTCGTCGGCGCCTGGGGCCGGCTCGACCTGCTGGTGAACAACGCGGGGGTCGCGCCCGACGTGCGCGCGGACCTGCTCGACGCGACGCCGGAGAGCTTCGACCGGGTGCTGGACGTCAACCTGCGCGGGCCGTACTTCCTCACCCAGGCGTTCGCGCGCCGGGTCGTGGCGCTCCGAGGGCCGCTGGCTGCGCTGCCGGAGCCACCGGCCGGGCCCGTCGCGACGGTCGTCAACGTCTCGTCGATCTCGGCGACCACGGTGTCGACGAACCGTGGCGAGTACTGCGTGTCGAAGGCCGGGGTCGCGATGGCCACGCAGCTGTGGGCCGCGCGCCTGGCCGAGGAGGGGATCGTCGTCTACGAGGTGCGCCCCGGCGTGATCGCCACCGACATGACCGCAGGCGTGACCGCGAGGTACGACGCCCTGCTGGCCGACGGGCTCGCGCCGATCCGGCGCTGGGGTCGCCCGGCCGACGTGGCCGGCGCGGTCGCGATCCTCGCGTCGGGGCAGACCCCGTACTCGACCGGCGAGGTGTTCCACGTCGACGGCGGCATGCACATCGCGCGGCTGTGAGGGGAGAGACGGTGGGCAGGCACGAGGAGCGCTCGTCCGAGGCGCCCGGGACGGTGACGGTCGCGGGTCTCGAGGTACCGGTGGTCACCGCGACGACCGTCGTTGTCGGCACCGGCTCCGCGGGCTTCTGCGCCGCCGACCGGCTCTGGGAGCTCGGCCAGACGGACGTGGTGATGCTCGCCGACAAGGTGCACGCGGGCGCCTCGCGCAACGCCGGCTCGGACAAGCAGACCTACTACAAGCTCACGCTGTCCGGTGGTGACGGGGACTCGGTGCACGAGATGGCCACGACCCTGTTCGCCGGTGGCGCGATGGACGGGGACAACGCGCTCGCCGAGGCGGCGCTGTCCGCGCGGGCGTTCCTGCGGCTGTGCGACCTCGGCGTGCCGTTCCCGCAGAACCGGTGGGGCGAGTTCATCGGCTACAAGACCGACCACGACCCCCGCCGCCGGGCGACCTCGGTCGGTCCGTACACGAGTCGCACGATGGTCGAGAAGCTCGAGGCCAAGGTGGCGCGCAACGGCACCAGGGTGTTCGGGGAGTGCCGCGTGGTGGACGTGATCACCCGCGACGGCGAGGTGGCCGGCCTGCTCGCGCTGCGCACCGACGTCCCGCACGACGGCGAACGGTCGCCCTGGCTGCTGTTCCGGTGCACGAACCTGGTCTACGCGACCGGTGGGCCGGCCGGGATGTATGCGACCCGGGTGTTCCCGAACGGGCAGTGGGGCGCCTCGGGCGCCGCCTACCGCGCCGGCGTGCAGGGCAAGAACCTCACCGAGTGGCAGTTCGGCCTGGCGTCGACCAAGCCGCGGTGGAACGTGTCCGGCTCGTACATGCAGGTGCTCCCGCGGTTCGTCTCGACCGACGCCGAGGGCGGCGACGAGCGGGAGTTCCTCACCGAGGCGATCGACGACTACGGGCGACTGCTGTCGATGGTGTTCCTGAAGGGCTACCAGTGGCCGTTCGACATCCGCAAGGCGCGAGACGGGTCCTCGCTGATCGACCTGCTGGTCTACCGCGAGACCGTGCTCCGCGGCAGGCGGGTCTTCCTCGACTTCCGTCGCAACCCGGTGCGCGAGCAGCTCGACCCCTCGGCGCTGTCCGACGAGGCGCGTGAGTACCTGGACCGGGCCGGTTGCCTGTTCGGCACGCCGATCCAGCGGCTGCGGCACCTGAACGAACCTGCCTACCAGTTCTACCTGGACAAGAACCCCTACGTGGACCTCGAGACCGACCTGCTCGAGGTCGACGTGTGCGCGCAGCACAACAACGGCGGGTTGCTCGTGGACGCCTGGTGGCAGGCGAACCTCCCCGGGTTCTTCCCGGTGGGGGAGGCCGGCGGGGCGCACGGCGTGTACCGCCCCGGCGGCGCGGCGCTGAACAGCGGCCAGGTGGGTGCGACGCGGGCCGCGATCTACATCGCCGCCCGGCGGGGAGACGCACCGCCTGACGACGCGACCTTCGCGGCGGCGGCGGCGCCGGTGCTGCAGGCCGCGGTCGGGCTCACCGAGGCCGCCACCGGGCGGCACTCGGCCGGGGCGGCGGACAACACCGCCGACCTGCTGACCGGCGTCCAGGAGCTGATGAGCGCCAAGGCGGGACCGGTGCGCTCGGCGGAGTCGATCGCCGAGGCGCTCGCCGCGGTGCGCTCGCTGCTGGCCCGTTACCCGCAGGACGTCGTGGCGGACCCGGGCTCGCGCCGTGCGGTGAACCGGGTCTTCCTGGTCCGGGACATCCTGACCAGCGCCTACGTCTACCTCTCGGCCATGGCCGACTACGTCGCGCACGGCGGACGGTCGCGGGGGTCGGTGCTGTACACCGACCGAGCCGGTGAGCTGCCGCACGTGGGCCACGGGCCGCTGGCCGACACCGAGCTCGAGCTGCCCGAGGAGTTCCGGTTCGCGCTGGACGGCGGTGCGCTCGACGAGGAGATCCAGGAGGTCGGCTGGGTGGCCCCGGGGGCCACCCTGCCCGAGGCGCCGGACGAGCACGCGTGGCGGGCGGGTGCCGACGCCGACCTCGACGACCCGGCGGGGACGCCGGTGTTCCGCTGGCGCCCGCGGCGCCCGATCCCGGCGGACGACGACTTCTTCGAGAACGTCTGGCGGGAGTTCCGCGAGCACGGCAACGTGCCCTGAGGCGACGCGACGTGACGCGGCTGCGGAGGGGACGCGACGTGACGTGACGCGGCTGCGGAGGCGACGCGACGCGGCCCCGGGTGCCGGTCGAGGAGGTCCGGCTCCCGGGGCCGCGCGGTCAGGCGGTCACAGGTACGGCAGCACGTAGCGGGTGTAGCGCTCGCTCATCGTGGCGAGGGTCTGCTCGGGCGGGGTGTCCCACACCTGCTGGTTGAAGATCTCCACCTCGACGTCGCCGGTGTACCCGGCGTCGCGCACCCACGTGGTGATCCGGGCGAAGTCGACGTAGCCGTCGCCGACGTGCCCGCGGGAGTGCAGCGGTTCCGGCGCCAGCGGGAGCAGCCAGTCGCACACCTGGTACGCCGCCAGCCGACCGGTGGCCCCGGCCCGCGCGATCTGCTCGCGCAGCTGCGGGTCCCACCACACGTGGTACGTGTCCACCACGACGCCGACGGTCTCGGCCGGGAACGGGTCGGCGAGGTCGAGCGCCTGGCCGAGCGTCGAGATCACCGCCCGGTCCGCGGCGAACAACGGGTGCAACGGCTCGAGGACCAGGCGGACCCGGTGCTCGGCGGCGTACGGCACGAGCTCGGCGATGCGGTCGGCGACCCGGGACCGGGCTGCGACCAGGTCGCGGGCCGGGTCGCTGGCGGCGGCGGCCGGGTAGGGTCGCGCCGGGCCGCCGGGCGCGCTCGCGGCGGGCAGGCCGCCGACCACCATGATGAGCTCCGGGGCACCGATGCCGGCGGCCTCCCGGATCGCCGCGCGGTTGTCCTCCAGGGACGCCTTGACGGCGGCCTCGTCGTTCGCCGTGAGGAACCCGCCGCGGCACAGCGACGACGCGCGCAGGCCGTGGTCCGCGAGGATCCGGGACGCCACCGCGAGGCCGGTCTCCTGCACGAGGTGACGCCACGGTCCGATCGCGGACAGCCCCGCGGCGGCCGCTCCGGCCGCCGCGTCGAGCAGCGACCAGCCGTGCGTGGTCTCGGTGTTGAGCGAGAGCCGGGAGTGGTCGGCGGGGTCGGTCACAGCGTGATCTCCGGGACCTCGAGCCGGCGGCCCTCGGCCGCGGACCGCAGGCCCAGCTCGGCGAGCTGGACGCCACGCGCTGCGGAGAGCAACCCGAACCGGTGCGGGCGACCGGCGAGCACGTCGCGCAGGTACTCCTCCCACTGCGCCCGGAAGCCGTTGGCCGGTACGCCGTTGTCGGGCACCTCGAGCCACTGCTCCCGGAACCGCTCCGAGGTGGGCACGTCGGGGTCCCACACGGGTCGCGGGGTGTGCGCGCGTTGCTGGGCGACGCAGCCGAACAGGCCGGCGACCGCCGAGCCGTGCGTGCCGTCGACCTGGAACTCGACGAGCTCGTCGCGGTGCACCCGGACCGCCCACGAGGAGTTGATCTGGGCGATCACCGGGTCCCCGGCCGGCGTGCGCAGCCCGAAGATGCCGTAGGCGGCGTCGTCCGCGGTCGCCTGGTAGGCGGCGCCGGACTCGTCCCAGCGGGTCGGGATGTGGGTCGCGACCTCGGAGGTGACCGTCTCGACCCGGCCGATCACGCCTTCGAGCACGTAGTTCCAGTGGCAGTACATGTCGACCGTCATGCCGCCGCCGTCCTGCTTGCGGTAGTTCCACGACGGACGCTGCGCGGTCTGGTGGTCGCCCTCGAACACCCAGTACCCGAACTCGCCCCGCAGCGACAGGATCCGCCCGAAGAAGCCCTCGTCGACGAGCCGGCGGAGCTTGACCAGCCCGGGCAGGTACAGCTTGTCGTGCACGACGCCGGCCGTGACGCCGCTGTCGGCGCCGAGGCGGGCCAGCTCGACCGCCTCGCCGAGCGTCTCGGCGGTGGGCTTCTCGGTGTACACGTGCTTGCCCGCCTTCATCGCGGCGGTGAGGGCCTCGACCCGGCGCGAGGTGACCTGCGCGTCGAAGTAGATCGGCAGGTCCGGGTCGGCGATCGCGGCGTCCACGTCGGTGGACCAGTGGGCGACGTCGTGGCGCTCGGCGAGCTCGCGCAGCCGGGCTTCGTTGCGCCCGAGCAGGACCGGCTCGACCTGGACGCGGGAGCCGTCGGGCATGAGCAGCCCGCCGTCGTCGCGGATGGCCAGGATCGAACGCACGAGGTGCTGGCGGTAGCCCATCCGCCCGGTGACGCCGTTCATCGCGATACGCAGCGGCGACATGCTCATGAAGTCTCCTATGACTAGCAGGAATGCGCTTTCCAACGTACCGACCGGTCGGTCCCGGGTCAAGCCGCCCGACGCGGGAGGTTCGACCCGGGGCCGATGCGGGCGCGCGCCTGCGCGTACCTCAGGGGTGTCGATCTTGCAACGATTCATAGGTCCTATTGACACCGGGAAAGCGGTCTCCTACCTTGCGGAATGCGCTTTCACATCGAGCAAGGAGGCTCTACATGAGGCACAACAAGCTGGCCCTTGCCAGCGTGGTCGCGGCGGGGGCCCTTGCCCTCTCCGCCTGCAGCAGTGCGGGGGGAACGACGGCCGACCCGTCTTCCGCCGAGACGTTCAACCCCAACGAGCAGGTGACCCTGACGCTGACCTGGTGGGGCAACGACGACCGTGCGTCGCGCTACCAGGAAGCGATCGCGCTGTTCGAGGAGGCCTACCCGAACATCACGGTGCAGCCGACGTTCTCACCGTGGGACGACTACTGGACCGCGCGGTCCACCGAGGCTGCGAGCCGCAGCCTGCCGGACGTCATGCAGTTCGACCTGTCGTACATGCGTGAGTACGCCGACAACGACATGCTGCTGAACCTGCAGCCCTACCTGGACAACGGCACCATCGACCTGTCCGGGTTCGACCCGAGCCTCGTCTCCGCCGGTGTGCTCGACGAGAAGCAGGTCGCGATCCCGACCTCGACCAACACGTTCTCGATGTTCACCAACCCGGCGATCCTCGACCAGACGGGGGTTGCGTTCCCGGACGACGCGACCTACACCTGGCAGGACTTCAACCAGTTCATCGCGGACACGACCGCAGCCGGGGCGACGACGGACGACGGCTACGCCATCTACGGCAGCCCCGACTACACCGGCACCTTCTGGTTCTTCATGCAGTGGCTGCTGCAGAAGGGTGTCCAGCCCTTCGCCGAGGACGGTTCGCTCGGGTTCACCCAGGACGACGTGGTCGAGTTCCTGAACCTCACCGCCGACCTGCGTGCGGCCGGCCAGACCTACCCGCAGGACCGCACCGTGGCGCTGACGCCCGTCAGCGGCTTCGCCTCCAACGAGGCGGCCGCCCAGATGAACTGGGACAACTTCCTGGCGTCCGACTCGGCCGACTCGGGCAGCGAGCTCGCCCTGCACCAGATCCCGTCGATCGAGCCGGGCGAGAAGCACCTGTTCCTCAAGCCGTCCATGCTCCTCGTGGCCGGTGCCAACACCGAGCATGCGGCGGCTGCGGCCACGCTGATCAACTTCCTCCTGACCGAGCCTGAGGTCGGCGCCATCTTCGGCACCTCGAAGGGCGTGCCGGCCGACGTCGTCCAGCGGGACAAGGTCGAGGCGGCGCCCGGCAGCATCGACGCCCAGGTCATCGCCTACGAGGAGTCGATCTCGAGGGACGTCACCGAGACCGTCCCGATCCCGGTGAAGGGCTACGGCACGATCGAGGCCAAGTGGAAGACCCTCGCCGAAGAGGTCGCGTACGGCAACCTCACGCCCGAGGACTTCGCGAAGCAGTGGTTCGACGAGGCCGAGCTCGCGATGTCCTGAGCCGTACGACAGCCTCACGCGCCGCACCGGCGCAGTGCCCGGCCGGCACCCCACCCGTGCCGGCCGGGCACCTCGACGAACGGATCAACGAATGACCACGTACATCCAGACCGTCGGTCTCGTCCACGAGGCGAGCCGCGAGGCCGGGCGCAGGCGCCGCCGGCGCTCGGAGGCGCTCGCAGGCTACGCCTTCCTGTCGCCCTGGCTGATCGGCTTCGTGCTGCTGACGGCCGGCCCGATGCTCGCCTCGCTCTACCTGGCGTTCACCGACTACGACCTGTTCGGTGCACCGACGTGGACCGGCCTGGAGAACTTCCAGCGACTGTTCACCGACCCGAACTACCTGCAGGCGTGGAAGGTCACCGGCTCCTACGTGCTGCTGGGCACGCCGCTCAAGCTCGCGGCCGCCCTCGCGGTGGCGATGCTGCTCAACACCAAGCGCCGGGGCCGCGGGTTCTACCGCTCCGCGTTCTACGCGCCGTCCCTGATCGGGGCCAGCGTCTCGATCGCCATCGTCTGGAAGGCGATGTTCATCGACGGCAGCATCGTCGACCGGATCAGCCAGTTCTTCGGCGCCGAGCCGGGCGGCTGGGTCGGCGACCCTACGCGCACCCTGCCGATGCTGATCCTGCTGACCGTCTGGCAGTTCGGCGCGCCGATGGTGATCTTCCTCGCCGGCCTCAAGCAGATCCCGACCGAGCTCTACGAGGCCGCGTCGATGGACGGCGCCGGCCCGGTGCGGCGATTCGTCAACATCACCCTGCCGATGCTGTCCCCGGTGATCTTCTTCAACCTGCTGCTCGAGACGATCCACGCGTTCCAGATCTTCGCGTCCGCGTTCATCATCTCCAACGGGACCGGCGGCCCGGCCGGCTCGACCCTCTTCTACACGCTCTACCTGTATCAGCGCGGCTTCGTCGACTTCCAGATGGGCTACGCCGCGGCGATGGCCTGGGCCCTGGTGCTCGTGGTCGGAGCCGTCACGGCGCTGCTGTTCCGCAGCTCGCGGATGTGGGTGCACTACTCGGGAGACGCGCGATGACCGCCGCCACTGTCCTGCCCTCCGACGCGGAGAGCCTGCGACTGCGCCGCCAGGGCCGCGCCCGCCGCGGCGTCCAGGCGCTGATCTACCACGGGCTCGTGCTCGCCCTGGTCGTGGTGGTGCTCTACCCGGCGGTGTGGATGCTGATCTCGTCGTTCAAGCCCAGCAACGAGATCATCGGCAACGTCTCGCTCGTGCCGGAGGGCGCGTCCTGGGCGAACATCCAGACCGCGCTCAACGGCATCGGCGGCGTCTCGTTCTGGACGTTCGTGCTGAACTCGCTGATCCTCGCGGTCGGCTCGGTGGTCGGGATCCTGATCTCCTGCTCGCTGAGCGCCTACGCGCTGTCCCGGGTGTCCTTCCCCGGGCGCAACGTCTTCTTCACGCTCATGATCGGCACGCTGCTGCTGCCGTTCCACGTCGTGGTGATCCCGCAGTACATCATCTACAACCAGCTCGGCCTGGTGAACACGTTCGTGCCGCTGCTGCTCGGCAAGTTCCTCGCGGTCGAGGGCTTCTTCGTGTTCCTCATGGTCCAGTTCATGCGCAACCTGCCGCGTGAGCTCGACGAGGCGGCGCGGATCGACGGCGCCGGGCACGTGCGGATCTTCACGTCGATCATGCTCCCGCTCATGCAGCCGGCCTTCGTGACCGCGTCGATCTTCGCGTTCATCTGGAGCTGGAACGACTTCTTCGCACCGCTGCTCTACCTGAAGAAGCCCGACCTGTACACGCTGCCGATCGCGCTGCGGCTCTACGTCGACCAGACCACGACGTCCGACTACGGCGCCCAGATGGCGATGGCCGTCCTCGCCCTGCTGCCGGTGCTCCTGTTCTTCCTGGTCTTCCAGCGGTACCTGGTCGAAGGTGTTGCGACGCAGGGGCTCAAGGGGTGAGCGTGAGCGACGTGAGCACCGACCGGTCGAACCGTCGAGGCCCGGCCGCGCGCCCGGCGCAGTCCGGGCGCGCCGAGCGGCGGGTGGCCGTCGAACGTGGTCTGGGGCTCTTCTCGCGGATGGCGCTGACCGGCCTGGTCGTCGGGCTGCTGAGCCTGCCGGTGCTCACCGCGCTTCCCGCCGCCGCTGCCGGTGCGAACCACCTGCGGCGCCACGTCGAGGGGCGCGAGGACGGGACGCGCGAGCTGCTGCGGGGGTTCCGCGCGGCGGTGCGCGACCTGTGGTGGGTCGGGCTCGCCGCGACCGCGCTCCTCGCGCTCCTGACGCTCGACGCACTGCTCGCGCTGGGCGGCTCGCTGCCCGGCGGTCGCCCGGTGCTCGTGATCAGCGTGGCGCTCGCAGCCGCCGTGCTCGTGGTCGGGCTGCGGGTCGCGGGCGCCTGGCGTCCCGGGCTGTCCGGGGTCGCAGCGGTGCGCACCGGGGCACGTCGCGCAGGGGGCGACGTGTCCGGTGACCTCCTGGTGGTGGTCGCCGCCGGGGTGTGCGCCGGCCTGGTGTGGATGCTGCCGGTGATGGTCGTCCTCGTCCCCGGGCTCCTGGCGCTCGCCCTGACCTCGGTCGAGCGGCGCGCCGCGCGGGCGGCCGCCTGATGAGCGACCGCGTCGTGACGCTCGAGGCCCGCGATCCCGGCGGTGCCGTCGACGTCGTCGCCGACGGCGTCGTCCTGGCCCGGTACGTGTACCTCACCGACGCGCCGCAGCTGGAGAGCCCGCGGCCGTACCTGCACCCCGTGCGGTCCCTGGCCGGCCACGTGGTGACCGCGTACCGGCCGCACGACCACGTGTGGCACAAGGGGATCGCCTGGTCGCTGCCCGGCGTCGGGCCGCACAACTTCTGGGGCGGCCCGACGTTCGTGGCCGGTCAGGGCTACGTCCAGCTCGACAACGACGGCTCGATGGAGCACCTCGAGATGCTCGACCTGTCGAGCGGGGGCAGCGCCGCGGGACTGGCGCACCGGCTGGTGTGGCGTACCCAGGACGGTCGAGCCGTCGTCTCGGAGACGAGGCGCCTCGGGTTCCTCCTCACCGACGACCCGGAGGTGTGGGTGCTCACCTGGTCGTCGGCCATGACGAACACGTCGGGGGAGCCCCTCCCGCTGCGCAGCCCCACCACGAACGGCCGGCCGAACGCCGGCTACGGCGGGCTGTTCTGGCGGGGGCCGCGGTCCTTCACCGGCGGCACCCTGCTGACGGCCACGGCGTCCGGCGGTGACGAGCTTCGCGGGCAGCGTGCGGCGTGGATGGCCTTCACCGGACGGCACGACGAGGTGGACGCCTCGTCGACGGTCGTCATGGTCGACGCGGTCGGCAACCCCGGTCACCCGGTCGAGTGGTTCGCGCGGTCCGAGAACTTCGCCGCCCTGTGCCCGGCGCCCGCCTTCTCCGCGGAGGTCGGCTTCGACCCGGGCGCGGAGCTGCGGTTCCGCTATGCCACCGTCGTCGCCGACGGCGCCTCGGACCCGAGGCGGGCGGGCCGGTTGGCCGCGCTCGGCGAGTCCGCGCTCGCCGCGGAGGCCGTGCGATGAGCACTCCGATGCCTGGGGGCACCCAGCTCACCAGGCTCGCCGTCTACGACTGGCCGGCGCCCGACGGCGTCGGGCTGGTCGGCAGTGGCGCCCCGCACCTGCACACGGTGTCGACCGAGGCGTACGTGGTGCTCGGCGGGCACGGCTCGGTGCACACGATCACGCCGTCCGGCGCGGCGGTGCACGAGCTGCGGCCCGGCGTGGCGGTCTGGTTCACGGCGGGCACCGTGCATCGGGCGGTCAACGACGGCGACCTCGATGTGCTCGTGGTGATGTCGGACGCGGGGCTCGCCGAGGCCGGCGATGCCGTGCTCACGTTCCCCGGCGCGGTGCTCGCGGACCCCGAGCGGTACCGGGCCGAGGCGGCGCTCCCGCGCGACGGAGACGTGGCGGCAGCCGCGCGACACCGCCGCGACCTCGCGATCGAGGGGCTCGCCGAGCTGTACGACGCGGTCGAGCGGATCGGCCCGGTGGACGCCATGGCCCGGCTGCACGCGGCGGCGGAGCGGCTGGTCGGCCCCGCCGTGCTCGCGGCGGGGCGTGCACGCCTCGCTCGCCCGGCCGCCGGCGAGGGGCGGAGCCCGGCCGACCTGATGAGCACCGCCCGGGTGGCGGCGGGCGAGGCGTGGACGGGTGAGCCGGGCTACGGGATGTGCGGCCGGCTGCGCCCGTGGCCCGCCACGAAGGAGGAACGATGACCACGCGTGTGGTTCTGGTCGGTGCCGGTGCGATCGCCGCCTCGCACCTCGCCGCGGTCGCGGAGAGCGGCCGCGCCGAGGTGACCTGGGTGGTGGACGTCGACGAGGCACGAGCCGCCGACGTGGCGGCGCGCCACGGGGTCCGTCGCTCGGGCGGGAGCCTGGCCGCGGCGCTCGCGGGCGGTGCCGACCTGGTGGTGCTCGGCACGCCCCCGGGCACCCATCTGCCGCTCGCCACCGAGGCGCTCGAGGCCGGTGTCCCGGTCCTGACCGAGAAGCCGCCGGCGCTGAGCCTCGCCGAGATGGACCGCCTCATCGCCGTGCAGGACCGGACCGGGGCGCGGGTCGGTGTCGTGTTCCAGCACCGCTTCGGCGGCGCCGGCCTGCGGGCCGCGGAGCTGCTCGCCCCTCGGGGCGACGGGAGTCCCGGACCCCTGGGCCGCCCGCTGGTCGCGACCTGCGACACCCTCTGGTTCCGCGCGCCCGCGTACTTCGAGGTCCCGTGGCGCGGACGCTGGGAGGTGGAGGGCGGCGGTCCGACGATGGGCCACGGCATCCACCAGTTCGACCTGCTGCTCGCACTCCTCGGACCGTGGTCCGCGGTGCGGGCGATGGCGGCACGGCTGTCCCGCGACACCGACACCGAGGACGTGTCGGCGGCCGTCGTGCAGTTCGAGTCGGGTGCGGTCGCGACGATCGTGAACTCGGTCCTCTCCCCGCGCGAGGTGTCGTCGATCCGGGTGGACACCGACCGCGCGACGCTCGAGCTCGAGCACCTGTACGGCTACGACGACGCCGGCTGGCGGCTCACGCCGGCGCCCGGGTACGCCGACCTCGCCGCTGTCTTCCCGGGCGCACCCGGGCGGCCGAGCTCGCACGCGGCGCAGTGGGCGGCCGTGCTCGACGCCCTCGTGTCCGGCGCTCCGCTGCCGGTACCGGTCGAGGTGGCCCGCGTCACGCTCGAGCTGGCGGCTGCGACCTACGCTTCGGCGTTCACGGGGCGTGAGGTGCGGCGGGGAGAGATCGGTGCCGGCGACCCGTTCTACGAGCGGATGCAGGGCCCGGGTGCTCCGTGGCCGCCGGTCAAGGCGCCACGGTGAGCGGAGCGGTCGCGGGCCCGGGTGAGCGGGTCCCGGCCGACCGGCTCGAGATCCGGGGGAGTGCGTGGCTAGAGCGAGTGGCGGGCGGCGTGCTGCCGCACCGGTTGCCCGCCCGGTGCCGCACGCGGATGCCGGACGGCTTCGCCCGGATGGTCGACGAGCAGGGTGCCGCCGTGCGGATCCGCCTGCGGACCGCGGCGGGCCGGGTCGTCGTGCGTGGCCGGCCGATCGCCACCCGGCTGGTGGGCGGGCCGCCGCCCGGCGACCTGGTGTGGGACGTCGTGCGGGACGCACCGCTCGGGGACGTGGCACCGGTCCGGTCGACGAGCACGGGCACCGACCTGCTCGACCCGGCGTCGGGTGACGTCCGGCGCACCGTCGGCGAGGTGGTGGAGGTGGTCGCGCAGCTCCCCGGGGCCGGCCGGCTGCGTGACGTCGAGATCTGGCTCCCGGTCGACGCCGCGGTGGTGCTGCGGGACGTCGAGGCCGACGCTCCGATCCACCCGCCGAGCCCGGTCTCGGCGCCGCGCTGGGTGCACCACGGCTCGTCGATCAGCCAGGGCGCCGGCGCCGCGTCGCCGACCACGACCTGGCCGGCGGTCGCGGCCCGGGCCGCCGGCCTGGACCTGGTCAACCTCGGCATGTCCGGCAACGCGATGCTCGACCCGTACGTCGCGGGCGCGATCCGGGACAGCGGCGCCGACGTCGTCTCGCTCGAGGTCGGCATCAACGTGGTCAACCGGGACTGTCTGCGTGAGCGGACGTTCGGGCCCGCGCTGCACGGGATGCTCGACACGATCCGCTCCGGGCTCCCGTCGGTCCCGGTGGTGGTGATCTCCCCGTTGCTGTGCCCGCTGGTCGAGGACGTGCCGGGCCCGACCTACTTCGATCCCGACCGGGGCAGGTTCGCGACCCATGGTCGGGCGGACGATCGCGCCGACGGCCGGCTCGACCTGCGCCGGATCCGGGCGCTCGTACACGAGGTGGTCGCGGTGCGCGACGACCCGGCGCTGCAGCACCTCGACGGCCGGGCGCTGTGGGGCGAGGCCGACGAGGCGGCAGCACCGTGGAGCGACGCGATGCACCCAGATCCGGCCGCGCACCGCGAGATCGGCCGGAGGTTCGCGGAGGTCCTCGTCTCGGTGTCGCCGACGCCCGCCGGCCGCGGGTCGACGTCGGACGCGCCGGTCCGGTAGGAGCCCCGCCGGGCACCACCACCGCGGCCTGCCCGGCCGAGGCGTCCTCGTGGCCGCCTGCGGCGCCGCCCTCGTGATCGCCACCCACGACGGCGCACCGATCGACCGCCCGCGCGGCCGTGCCGACCGCCCGCGCGACGGTGCCGACCGCCGGATGTGAAGCAAACGAGGCCGCGTCTGCGCAGGTGCAACTCCTTACGGTCGGGTGTCCTCCCGAGCCTCGTCCCGGTAATGCGACCGCACCGGGCGGAGCCCCGGCACTCACCCGGGTGACCCCAAGAGCGGGCGGCGAACCCCGTACGAGTGCTCGTTGTCGGCCTCTCCTCGCGCGACGAACCATGAGGTCGTCCACCAGACCGCCGGACTACCGCGCGGCAGCAGAGAGGCTGTGCCATGACGAGCGAGAGCGTCCTCACCGTCACCGACATGTCGAAGAGCTTCGGCGTCGTCCGTGCGCTCAAGGGTGTGGACTTCGAGCTCCGTGACGGCGAGGTGCACGGCCTGATCGGCGAGAACGGGTCGGGCAAGTCCACCTTGACGTCGATCGTCGCGGGCCAGCAGCGCGCCGACGCGGGCACCGTGCACTTCCTCGGCCGCCCGTGGTCGCCCGCGTCGGTGAACGAGGCGCTCGACGGCGGCATCGGGATGATCGTGCAGGAGAGCGGCACGGTCCCGGGGATCAGCGTCGCGGAGAACCTGTTCCTCGGTGACGCCGGCCGGTTCGTCCGGCTCGGGCTCGTGGACCGCGCAGCGATGAACCGGGAGGCCGGGCGCGCCCTCGCCGCGATCGGGATCGACGCGATCGACCCGCGAACGCCGGCCGGCGCCCTCGACTTCCAGACCCGCAAGCTCGTCGAGCTGGCGCGCGTGATGATGCACGCGCCCAAGGTCGTCGTGGTCGACGAGACCACGACCGCGCTGTCCCAGCACGGCCGCGAGACCCTCTACCGCCTGGTCGACGAGCAGCGCGCCCGCGGCTCGGTGATCTTCATCTCGCACGACCTCGAGGAGATCCTCGCGGTCTGCGACCGCCTCACGGTGCTGCGCGACGGCGAGATGATCCGCACGTTCGAGAAGTCCGAGTTCGACGAGGACGCGATCCGGGCGGCGATGATCGGCCGGAACCTCGACGGCCACTACTACCGCGCGGACACCACGGCCACCGCCTTCCCGCAGGTCCTGCTCCGCGCGACCGACGTCACGGTCGGTGACAAGGTGCGCGGCGTCGACCTCGTGGTCCGGGCCGGGGAGATCGTGGGCATCGGCGGGCTGAGCCACTGCGGCATGCACGAGCTCGGCCAGGCGCTGTTCGGAGCCGTCCGCCTCGACGCCGGCAACGTCGTGGTCAACGGCAAGCGGATCGTCAACGAGCAGCGCGCCGTGCGCGCCGCCATGGGCTACGTGTCCAAGGACCGCGACACCGAGTCGCTCAGCCTGACCGCGAGCATCAGCGACAACATCGCGAGCGCCGGCCTGCGGCTGCTGGGCCGGGGCCGAGGGGGCCTGATCACGCGCCGCGCCGAGGAGCGCTACGTCGCCGGGCCCATGCGGCAGCTGGCGATCAAGGCCACGAACGACCGGCAGGTCGTCGGGACGTTGTCCGGCGGCAACAAGCAGAAGGTCGTCTTCGGCAAGTGGATCGCGTGCGGCAGCGAGGTCCTGATCCTGGACTGCCCCACCCGCGGTGTCGACATCGGCGTCAAGCAGGCGATGTACCGGCTGATGGTGCAGCTCAAGAGCGAGGGCAAGGCCATCGTCATGGTCTCGGAGGAGATGACCGAGCTCATGGGGATGTGCGACCGCCTGCTGATCATGAAGGACGGCACGGTGGCGCGCGAGTTCCAGCGCGGCCCGGAACTGACCGAGATGGAGATCATCCAGTGCATGATCTGACCCAGCGCACCCGGCCCGGCGCGAACGGCACGAGCGGACCGAACGGCACGGCTGCCCGGCGCAGGTCGCCGCGCGAGCTCGTCCCGGCCCTCGCGCCGCTGCTCGGGCTCGTCGTCCTCACCGTGGCCTTCGTGGTCGTCGGCACCGTGAGCGGCGTCAACATGTCCTACAGCGTCCAGACGCTGATCAACCAGTCGGTGGTGATCGTGATCATCGCGACCGGCGCGATCTTCATCTTCGCGATGGGCTCGTTCGACATCAGCCTCGGCGCCTCGACGCTCGTCGCGGCGATGGTCGGCGGGCTGGCCTACAACGCGACCGAGAGCCTCGTGGCGATGCTCGTGGCCTGCATCCTCACCGCGGTCGCGACGTCGCTGGTGAGCGCGTCGCTCGCCGCGGTCTTCAACCTGCCGGTGTTCGTCACCACCGTCGCGATGCTCTCGGTGCTCGGTGCGGTCGCCGTCGCGCTCGTGCAGACCACCGGTGGCGCCCAGATCAAGGTCGACAGCTCCTTCGCCCGCCAGTACGACACGCTGCCGGTCAAGCTCTCGGTGGCCGTGGCCTTCCTGGCCCTGTGCGTGTTCCTGTTCACCTACACCCGGCTGGGCCGGGTCGAGAAGCTGATCGGCGGGAACCCGGTGACCGCGCGGCTCACCGGCGTCTCGATGAAGAAGACCGCGATCGCGGCGTTCGCGATCGCCGGGCTCGGCGTGGGCCTCGGCGCCTTCCTCACGGTGCTGCGCACGCCGACGATGACCACGAGCTCGGCCGCCGACATCGGGATGAACGTGCTGGTCGCGATGGTTTTCGGCGGTATGCCGATCTCCGGCGGCCCGCGCACCCGGATCTACGCGGCGCTGCTCGGTGGCCTGTCGATGGCGGTGCTCAACCAGACCATGACGACCCTGCTCGCCACGTCCTCGGCCGGCAACGGCATCTCCCAGGTGGTCCGCGCCCTGTTCTTCCTGGCCGTCGTGTGGGTCGCCACGAGCGGCCACCGCAGCAAGCTGCTCCCGCGGTAGGCGCGGGACCGAACCTCCAACCCCTGAGAAGCACGACTCACCAAGTGAAGGGAAGATCGATGAAGATCAGCAGGTCCACCGCGCTCGCCGCGACGGCAGCGCTCGGGCTCTCGTTCGGCCTGACGGCCTGCGGCGGCGGTTCGGACTCCGCTGCCGGCGGCGGCTCCGACCCCGTGAAGATGTGCGTCCTGGTCGCGGACGCCACGTCCTCCGAGGCCCTGGGCTTCAAGGACTACTACACGACGTACATCCAGGAGAACTTCCCCGTCGAGTTCGTCTACTCGGAGGAGGTCGGCGACGCCGACGCCGAGAAGCGCGCGATGGAGAGCTTCATCGCCAACAACTGCGAGGCGATCATCTCGTTCGCCTCCGCGGACCGCCCGACGCAGATCCAGATGGCCGAGGACGCGGGGATCTACTACGCGGTCGCGACCGGCACGCTGAGCGACGACCAGTACGAGGAGTTCAAGGACTACCAGTACTACGTCGGTGCGATCGGCCCGAGCCTCGGCGTCGAGTACCAGGCCGGCTACGACATGGCGAAGTACTTCGTGGAGCAGGGCGACACCCGCTTCGCGATCTACGGCGCCGGCGTCCCCTACTACATCGACATGCACATCTACCGGACCGCGGGCATGCTCGCCGCGCTCGCCGAGGAGCCCTCGACGTCGTACGGCGGCGCGACGGACTTCGGCGCGATCCTCGGGAAGATCATGCAGGACGGCACCGTCAAGGTCGCCGACTTCCAGTCCGACGTCTACGAGCTCACCGGCTACCACGAGGTGTGGAGCTTCGACGACGCCGCGTGGCAGGCCAACCTGGCCGCCGTCGTCGCGTCCAAGCCGGACGTGATCCTCGCGGCCGGAACCGGCTTCGCGGTCTTCGGCGCTGCGGTCGCCGACACCGGCATCACGATCGGTGACATCGACGCCTACACCGACGAGAACGGCCAGGCGATGAAGGAAGGGCTGGTCGGCTACCTCGCCGGCAAGTTCACCTCGAGCATCGGCCCGATCTTCGCCGCCACCTACGCAGCGGTCGAGGGCCACCCGATCCGTGCCGAGGGCGACACGGCGCTCGCGCTGGAGCAGGGCTACTGGGTCGCGACGTCGCCGGAGCAGTTCGACGCGTTCCTCGCCGGCGACACCATCGAGAACCCGTTCTACGGCAAGGCGGAGCTCGAGCAGTTCGCCAACGGTGACCAGGGCTACGACACCTTCGAGGCGTTCGTCGCGGCCTACACCTACGTCGCCGACTGACCCGACGAGAGGACCAGGGAGGCACCGCTGATGGGAGCCGGACTCATGCGACGAGCGACAGGGACGCTCATCATCCCGGTGGGAGCGTTCGTCGTGCTCACCGCACTGTGCTCGCTCAACGGTGTCTCCCTGTTCCACACCGACGACAGCCTGCTGCTGCTGACCCGTGGGGTCGCGACCACGATGTTGACCTCGATGGCCCTGGCCATCAACCTCAACAGCGGCCGGTTCGACTTCTCGCTCGGCGCGATGGCCACGCTGTCGTCGGTGGTCGGGGCGACGGTCGCGATCCAGACCGGCGGCGGCTTCGCCGTGATGGCCCTGGTCACGATCGGCACCGGGATCCTGCTCGGCGTGGTCTCGGGCCTGGTGTACGTGCTGCTCGGGATCTCCCCGATGGTGTGCTCGCTGGGCATCACGCTGCTGTACGAGGGGATCTCGTTCGCGATCACCGGTGGCGCCAACGTCAGCTTCCTGCTCGACCGCGGCCTCACGTCGTTCGCCAAGAGCACTCTCGCGATGGTGCTCGTCGTCGCCGTCGGCCTGGTGCTGGTCTACACGGTCTTCGACCGCACGCGGTTCGGGTTCGACTACCGCGCGCTGATCACCGGGCAGGCCGCCGCGGTCGCCTCGGGCACCAAGGAGAAGCGGAACGCCGTGCTGACCTACGCGGTCAGCGGGGCCCTGATGAGCGTCGTCGGCCTGATCATCGCGTCGCAGATGGGCTACATCGAGGCGGGCAAGCTGAACTTCGGGTCCATCGGCATCATGTTCACCGCCTTCCTCCCGGTTTTCATCGGGGGCTACATCGGGCGGTTCTCCAACGACAAGCTGGGCTTCCTGCTCGGCGCCCTGACCATGACGCTCGTGGGTCTCGCGTTCGCCGCGCTGAGCCTGAGCAGCACGGTTCAGTCCATCACCAACGCACTGCTGCTCGTCGGGTTCCTGATGTTCCTCAGCAACGAGGAGCGCATCGGGCGGGCATGGCGCTCGGTCACGCACCGCCGCGGCGCGAGCCCGTCCGGACCGGCAGCGCCCACCACGGCCGCGACCCCGAACAAGGCCCCCGTGACCTCCGGAGTGAACGCATCATGATCGATCTGACCGCACCGCCGTTCTCCCTCGACGACGACGGCGTGGCCTGGGTGACCGACACCTTGGCGGGCATGGGGGACGCCGAGAAGATCGGCCAGCTCTTCTGCCTCATCACGTACACCAGCGACCCGGGGTACCTCGAGCACCTCACGCGTGGCCAGCACGTCGGCGGCGTGCTGCTGCGGACGATGAGCACCGACGAGGCCGTGAGCACGGTCACGACGCTGCAGAGCACCGCCGCCGTGCCCCTGCTGATCTCGGCCAACCTCGAGGGCGGCGCGTCGCAGACCATCGCCGAGGCGACCCACGTCGGCTCGAACATGGCGATCGCCGCCACGGGTCGCGCCGACGCCGCGCACGACGCGGCCCGGGTGATCGGCCGGGAGGCACGCGCCGTCGGGATCAACTGGGCGTTCACGCCGGTGGTCGACGTCGACGCGAGCTTCCGCAACCCGATCACCAACACCCGCACCTTCGGCTCCGACGCCGAGAAGGTCGCGGCGATGGGCGCCGAGTACGTCACCGCGATCCAGGCCGAGGGCGTGGCCGCGTCGGTGAAGCACTTCCCGGGCGACGGCGTCGACGAGCGCGACCAGCACCTGCTCGCATCCGTGAACACCTTGTCGGTGCCCGAGTGGGAGCAGACCTTCGGCCGGGTGTACCGCGCCGCGATCGACGCGGGCGTGAAGAGCGTGATGGTCGGCCACATCATGCTGCCGGCCTACAGCCGCGAGCTGCGCCCGGGGATCGCCGACGCGGAGATCATGCCGGGCATCGTCGCCGAGGAGCTGCTGGGCGACCTGCTGCGCGGCCGCCTCGGGTTCAACGGCCTGATCGTGTCCGACTCGACCACGATGGCGGGGCTCGCCTCGGTGCTGCCGCGGTCCGCGGCGGTGCCCCGGGTGATCGCCGCCGGGTGCGACATGTTCCTGTTCACCAAGAACCTGGACGAGGACGTCGCCTTCATGCAGGCCGGCGTCCGCGACGGGGTGATCACCCGCGAGCGGCTCGACGAGGCGGTGACCCGGGTGCTCGCGCTCAAGGCGTCGCTCGGCCTGCACCGTGGGGACAACCTGCCCCGGCCGGACGCCGCCGAGGTCCTCGCCGACCCCGAGCACGACGCGGTCGCCCGGCGGATCGCCGGCGAGTCCGTCACGCTCGTCAAGCAGGAGCCCGGCGTCCTGCCGCTCACCGCCGACCGGTACCCCCGAGTGCTGGTCCACGACCTCGAGAACGGCGGCAGCCCGATCGGCCAGGGGGCCCGGGCCGGGGCGGTGGAACAGGTCATCGAGCGACTGACCGCCGCGGGCCACCAGGTCACCCGGTTCAAGCCGGGCGGTGGCTGGGAGGGCATGGCGAGCCCGACCACCGACGTGACGGACAGCTACGACCTGATCCTCTACCTGGCGAACCTGTCCACCCGGTCCAACCAGACCGTGGTGCGGATCGAGTGGGCCGAGCCGATGGGCGCCAACGTGCCCGCGTACGTGCACAGCGTGCCGACGGTGTTCGTCTCGCTGGAGAACCCGTACCACCTGTTCGACGTGCCCCGGGTCCGGACCTTCGTCAACACCTACGGCTCCTCGCCGGCGGTGCTGGATGCGCTGCTCGAGCGGCTCCAGGGCCGTGCGCCGTTCGCGGGCACCAGCCCGGTCGACGCGTTCTGCGGGCAGTGGGACACGCACCTGTGAGCGGCGAGCAGGAGGGTGAGCAGGACTCCGCGCAGGACGGCGCGCGCGGGGGCGCGCGCCGCCGTCTGAGGGGCGTGATCTTCGACCTCGACGGCGTGCTGGTGCACACCGACGAGCTGCACTTCCAGGCGTGGTCGGCGACTGCGGACCGGCTCGGGATCCCGTTCACCCGGGCGGACAACGACCGGCTGCGCGGGGTGTCCCGCGCGGAGAGCCTGGACATCGTGCTCTCGCTCGGCGGCGCCGAGGTGTCCGAGACCGAGAAGGAGGTGCTGGCCGACGAGAAGAACCAGCTCTACCGCCGGCTCCTGGAGACCATGACACCGGACGACGTCAGCCCCGAGGTGCGGGCGGCGCTCGGGACGCTGCGCGCGATGGGCCTGCGGCTGGCGATCGGCTCGTCGAGCCGCAACGCCAAGGTGATCCTGGACAAGGTGGGTCTGCGCGGCCTCTTCGACGCGGTCTCCGACGGGGAGAACATCACCCGCAGCAAGCCGGACCCCGAGGTCTTCCTGCGGGCCGCCGACTTCCTCGCGCTCTCACCGGGGGAGTGCGCCGTGGTCGAGGACGCGCACGCCGGGGTCGACGCCGCGCTCGCGGGTGGTTTCGCCTGCTTCGGCATCGGGGCCGCTGCCACGCACCCGGACGTGACCTGGCGCATCGACGGGCTGGCCGAGGTGCCCGCCCGGGTCGCGGGCTAGGCCCGGAGCGGGCCGCCTGGCCTGCGCCCGTGCGGGATAATCCCGGAGATGCACACCGAGTCCGAGCTGGTGAAGCTGTCCCGGTCGGTCCCGGCTCGGGTTCTCATGGTCGAGACCGACGGGGCCGGCCCGTCGCGGCGTGACGAGGCACAGCTCGTCTTCGTGGTCCACGGTCAGGCGCTGCTCGTCGTCGACGACGAAGAGGTCGCCCTCGGGGTCGAGGACGTGCTGTGGGTCAACCCCCACAGCCTGCTCGAGGTCGAGGCCGGTGCGCGGTGCCAGCTGATCGTGCTGCGCGTGGACGTGCACCGCCTCGCACCGTCGCTGGACGACGTGCAGTTCCGGGCCAACTCCACCGCGGTCCAGGGCCGGGCCGCGTTCCGCCCGCTGGTCCACCTGCTCGCGACGATCATCAAGGTCAACAGCACCGAGGACGAGCAGCGACGCTTCCAGACGACCGCCTTGCTGTACGCGCTGCTCGACGAGCTGATGCACCGGTTCGTCGCGCGCCCGGGCCAGCAGACCACCTCGGACAAGCACCGCGCACGGCTGCGGGGCCTGCTGCGGTACATCGACGAGCACTACGCCGAGGGGCTCTCGCTCAACCAGGTCGCCGCGCACGAGCACCTCTCGGCCCCGTACCTGTCGGCGTTCTTCAAGGAGCACGTCGGCACCACGTTCTCGGCGTACTACACCCAGCTGCGGCTCGACCGCGCGGTGGACGACCTGGTCACGACCGACGAGAGCATCGAGGTGGTCGCCAAGCGGAACGGCTTCCGCGACCCGCGGGCATTCGTCAAACAGGTCAAGGACCGGTACGGCGTCCTGCCGAGCCAGTACCGCCGGGACCACGTCGCCGCCGAGCCGAGCGAGTCTCGCCCGCCGACGACGCTCGGGGCCGCGCCGGACACGCCGCTGCGGATCCTCGCGCAGTACCTGCCGGCCGAGCCGACCGTCGAGCGCCGCGCCGAGGTCGAGCCGCCCACCAAGGTGGTCGCCGTCGACGGCGTCGACGTGTCCGCGCCGGGCAGGCCGCTGCGGCACAGCTACCGCAAGATGACCGCGGTCGGGCGCGCGAAGGAGCTGCTCTTCGAGGAGGTCCGGGACTGGCTGCGGCAGTGGCAGAGCGACGTCGGGTTCGAGTACGTGAAGTTCCACGGCCTGTTCGCGGACGACATGCACGTCTACCGCGAGGACGCCGACGGCGCCCCGGTGTACTCGTTCGTCCTGGTCGACAAGGTCCTGGACTTCCTCCTGTCGATCGGGCTCAAGCCGTTCGTCCAGCTCTCCTTCACGCCGCAGGATCTCGCCTCCGTGCCGGACCGGACGGTGTACTCCGCGCCGTTCAACGTCAGCCCGCCGCGCAGCACCGAGCGGTGGGTCGACCTGGTCGAGGCGTTCATGCGGCACGCGATCGACCGGTACTCGGCGCGTGAGGTCGGGACCTGGCTCTTCACGGTCTGGAACGAGCCCGACACCGGCCCGACCCTGTTCGGCTGGGAGGACGACGCGGAGTTCTACGAGTTCTACGAGGCCACCTACCGCGCGGTGAAGGGGTTCGGGGAGTCGCTGCAGTTCGGCAGCCCGGCGATGCTGGTCTCCTACACCCAGGGCAAGGAGTGGCTCGTCGGGTTCCTCGACGACGTGCGTCGGCGCGGGTGCTCGCCCGACTTCCTGGCCGTGCACTTCTACGACAACGACTTCAGTGGGTCGACGCTCGACGAGCACACGCCCGGGCACCCGAGCTCGACGCGACTGAACCGCGACCAGGACGCGTTCGGCAAGACGATCGGCCAGCTCACGCTGCTGCTCCGCGACCTCGGGCTGAAGGTGCCGGTCTACCTCACCGAGTGGAACCTCACGGTCTCGCACCGCGACCTGCTGAACGACACGACCTTCAAGAGCTGCTACCTCGCCAAGAACCTCCTGGAGAACTACGACGAGCTCGACGCCTTCACGTACTGGACGCTCACCGACCTGCTCGAGGAGCTCCAGCCGAGCGCGGACATGTTCCACGGCGGGCTCGGGCTGCTCACCTACAACGGCGTGAAGAAGCCGCACTACCACGTGCTCGAGGGTCTCTCGCGGCTCGGTGACCGGCTCGTCTCGCGCGGTGACGGCTACGTGGTCACCGCGCGGGGGTCGGCGATGCAGGTCGTGCTCTACAACTACGAGCACTTCAGCCACCTGTTCGCCTCCGGCGAGCGGTACGACATGACCTACCTCGAGCGCTACGCACCGTTCTCCGAGGTCGGTCGGATGGACGTCTCGATCGAGCTCACCGGGCTCGAGCCGGGTGCCTACCGCCTGCGCGAACGGGTCATCAACGCCGAGCACGGCTCGGCGTTCGACACCTGGCTGCAGATGGGGGCACCGACGATCGACCCGGAGTGCGTGGAGTACATCCGGCAGGTCGCCGTCCCGCAGATGATCGTGAACGACACGGTCGTGGACGGCGACGCCCTGACCGTGTCGGCGGTGCTCGAGCCGCTCGAGGTGCGGTTCGTCGAGATCGTGCCGACCGGCGCGCACTCGCGGTAGGTCGCGGGCGCGGCGGCCTGGTCGTCGCGCGGGCCGGCCGCCGCCCTGCGCCTGCGCTCAGGCCGGGACGGTCGCCTCGTGGTCGCCGTGGCCCACCCGGAACGGCTCCTGGCCGGGCAGGTCGACGACGGCCGTGGTCCCGACCGGCACGGTGAACGACACGACGAGCTCGCCGTCGCGCAGCTCCCAGGCGACCGCGGCCTCGCCGTAGGGGGTCAGGTGCCGCACGCGCGCCCGGGTGATGCCCTCGGCGGGCCGTGGTGCGACCAGCAGCTCGCGGTAGCCGGGTGCGGCCGGCGCCAGGCCGCCGACCGTGCGGTGCACCCAGTCCATCACCGACCCGAGTGCGTAGTGGTTGAACGACGTCATGTCCCCGGGGTTCACGGTCCCGTCGGCGAGCATCGAGTCCCAGCGTTCCCAGATCGTGGTGGCGCCGCGGTCGACCGTGGCGAGCCAGGACGGGTCGTCGTGGCTGAGCAGCAGGCGGTACGCGGTGTCGAGGTGCCCGGTCGCGGTCAGGGCGTCGGTGACCACGGGTGTGCCGACGAACCCGGTCGACACCGTGCAGCCGCGGGCCCGGACCAGCTCGTCGAGCCGGTCGCCGGCCCGGTCGCGCTCGGCGTCCGGCAGCAGGTCGAAGGCGATCGCGACCGCGTGCGCGCAGACCGTGTCGTGCATCGGGTCGCCGGTGCCGACGTAGCGCCCGACGAACGCGGCGCGGACCTCGGCCGCGAGCCCGGCGTAGTGCGCGGCGTCGTCGTCGCGGCCGAGCGCGGCCGCGATGCCGGCGAGGGCGTCCGCCGACCGGGCGAAGTACGCGGTCGAGACCAGGTGCGGATCGGTCATCGCCTGCATCGGCCGGTCCGGCGGCGCGGCCGGGTCGAGCCAGTCGCCGAGCTGGAGCTGCTGGTCCCACAGCCGGCTCGGTCCGGCGAGCCCGGCGACCTTGTCGACCCAGGTCCGGGCCGACTCGTACTGACGCACCAGCAGGTCGCGGTCGTCGAACGCGC
Organism: Actinotalea endophytica; assembly: GCF_025717005.1. Lineage (GTDB taxonomy): Bacteria > Actinomycetota > Actinomycetes > Actinomycetales > Cellulomonadaceae > Actinotalea. Next base: position 252,703 of record NZ_JAOVZU010000004.1, on the reverse strand, counting down.
GGAACAGGGCCTCGGGCACGACCGTGGCCGCGTCGCCCCAGGCGGCCACGTCCATGTCGGGGCGCCACCACTGGCCGCCCGGCACCCACGGCACGTAGACCGGGACCGTCCCGCCGTAGCGCTGCTGCTCGATGCTCACCGACCGCAGCCAGTCCGACAGCACGCCGTGCACGTCGTAGAGGAAGGCGGCGGTCGGGGCGAACAGCTGGATGTCGCCGGTCCAGCCGAGCCGCTCGTCGCGTTGCGGGCAGTCGGTCGGGATGTCGACGAAGTTCGAGCGGAGGCCCCACACCACGTTCTCGTGCAGCCGGTCGAGGTCCGCCCGGTCGGAGGAGAACCAGCCGGTGCGCGCCATGTCCGAGTGCAGCACCCGGGACACCACGGCCCCCGGGGCGGGCGGCTCGGTGCCGGGCCACCCGGTGACGAACGCGTAGCGGTAGCCGTGCACCGTGAACCTGGGCTCCCACTCGACGGCGCGACCGTCCGTGATGATCTCGTCGGTGGCCGCAGCCTGCCGCAGCGGCCGACGGTAGACCCGACCGTCCTGGAGCACCTCGGCGTGCTGGATCGTGACGTGGGTTCCGGCCGGTGCCTCGGGCAGGCGCACGCGGGGCCGGCCGGAGTGGTTCTGCCCGTAGTCGAGCAGCCAGCCGCCGTCGACCGCGGTGACCTCGACCGGCTCGAGCACCTCGGTGCAACGCACCGGGGGAGCGTCCGGTGCGGCGAGGACCGCCCGGTCGAGGGGGAGGACCGCCACCGGAGCCCACGCCGAGTCGTCGAAGCCGGGCTCGGACCAGCCTGCGGGCAGCAGCCGGAGGTCGATGCGCTCGCCGTCGTACAGGCTGGCCCTGGTCAGTGGGCCGGGCGCGCTGCGCCACGTGGCGTCCGAGCCGATCGTGACGGTGCTCCCGTCGTCCAGCGTGATCTCGAGCTGGGCGAGCACGCCGACGTGGTCGCCGTAGATGTCGGTGGTCCCGCCCTCGAAGCCGAACCGGCCGCGGAACCAGCCGTCGGCCAGCCACGCGCCGATCGCGTTCTCGCCGGGCCGGACCTGGCCGGTGACGTCGTACGTGCGGACCCGCAGCCGCTCGGCGTACGGGGTCCAGCCGGGGTGGAGCTCGTCCTGCCCGACCCGGGTGCCGTTCAGCTCGACCTCGACGAGGCCGTGGGCCGTGACGTGCAGGCGGGCCGCGGCGACGGACCCGGTCGGCACGGTGAACCGGCCGCGGACCAGCGGGGCGCGGCGGTCGTCCTCCGGCCCCTCGGGGTAGCCGGGCCCGACGAGCTCGGCGCGCCAGTCGTCCGGCCCGAGCCCGCGCTCGACCACGACGGGCTCGCTCCACGGACCCCACAGCCCGGTCGCGGCGTCCTGGGTGCGGGCCCGCACCTCGGCGCGGTGGCGCGGTGCGAGCGGCGCGCCGGGCCAGGGGACGAGCACCTGGTCGGCGGAGGCGGTCACGCTCGAGGACTCCTCGGTGGTGGTGCCGTCCGGTGCGGTCGTGCGCCAGGAGACCTCGTACGCAGCCTGCCGGTAGGAGCCGGGCGCGCGGGCGATCTGCCAGGAGAGCCGTGGCCGTGCCTCGCCGGTGCCGAGCGCGGACGGGGGTGCGTGGTGCTCGACCCTCAGGATCGGGGCAGGTACGTCGAACGTCACGGGTCCATCTTCCGTCGAGGCGCCGTCGGCACGGCATGAAACGATTCAGGCAAGTGTACCCGCGCTAGCCTGCCCTCGAGCCCCAGGAGGTCACGCCATGTCTCGGGAGATGCTGAACGAGCGCACCTGGACGTCGTCGGAGGTCAGCACCGCCTTCCGGCCGGCGCAGCGCACCATGTCGTACGGCGGGGTGGCGGTCAAGGCGGTGTTCTTCCTCGCCGTGACCGCGGCGCTGGCCGCGATCGGCTGGGCCAACGCGAGCGTCGTCGCGGGTCAGGGTTCGGGCCTGGTCTACCTGGTCGGCTTCATCGTGCTGATCGGGCTGACCGTCGCCGCAGTGCAGAACCCGCGGCTGGCCCTGGCGGCCGGACTGCTCTACGCCGTCCTCAACGGACTGTGGATCGGCGCGATCTCGCGGTTCTACGAGGAGGTCTTCGAGGGCATCGTCGGCCTGGCCCTGCTCGGCACGCTCGCCGTGTGCCTCGGCGTGCTCCTGCTGTTCTCGGTCGCGGGGTTCCGGGTCACGCCGCGCGGCGCCCAGATCATCGCCGTCCTGGTCCTCGGGGTCAGCCTGCTGTACCTCACCGGCTGGCTGCTCTCGCTGTTCGGCGTCAACCTGACCTTCCTCTACGGCTACTCGCCGACCGCCATCGTCGTCAGCCTGGTGATCCTCGGCATCGCGGCCTCGACGCTGCTGGTCGACCTCACGTACGTCGAGCAGGGTGTGAAGGCGGGTGTCCCGAAGGCCGCCGAGTGGTACGCGGCGTTCGGCATCGTGTCCAGCATCGTGTGGATCTACCTCGAGGTGCTCCGGCTGCTCGCCCGCGTCGCCGCCGCGCGCAACGGCTGAACGCGGTCAGGCGTCCCGGGCGGCCGTGAGGGCGCCGGTCAGCGGGCCGAGGTCGGCGGCGTCGTTGTAGACGTGGGTCGCGACCCGCAGGAGGGTCGCGCCGTCCGGAGTCCCGTCCGGCGTCGCGCCGGTCCAGGCGCGGACGCGGTGCTCCGCCAGCGCCGTGCGCAGGCCCTGCAGGGGCACCCCGTCCACGACGAACCCGCGCAGCCGGGGCGGGACCAGGGCGCCGTCCGCGGTCGGGCGCAGCCCGGCGTCCACCAGCCCCGTCGCGAGCGTGTCGGCGACGTCCACGGCGGAGTCGAGGTCGCCGGCCAGGCGCCACTCGTCGTGCTCGGCGAAGGCGTGGACCAGGCCGAGGGCAGGCGCCGGGTCCCACGTGCCACGCCAGCTGAACCTCTCGACCAGCGACGTCGCGTCCCAGGTGAGCGACACCGCAGCCGGGCGCACCACGTCGGTCAGCCTGTCGGCCAACCACAGGAAGCCGACCGGTCGGGGCACCGGGAGCCACTTGTGCAACGAGCCGAAGGCCGCGGTGACGCCGAGAGCCGACAGGTCGAGCGGCACGTGGCCGACGACGTGCGCCGCGTCCAGGACGACGTCGATGCCGCGGCGGCGGCACGCCTCGACGACGTCGCGGACCGGCATCCGCACGGCCGTGGAGGACGTGATCGCACTGAGGACCACCACGGTGGTCGCCGGGTGCGCCGTCGAGACGGCCGCGAGCACCCCGTCCTGCGTCACAGGCGGCGGGAGGTGGGCCACGTCCACGGCCGCGCCGGCGCGTTCGGCTGCGACCTGCCAGGCGCGGATGACCGAGGAGTACTCCAGGTCGAGGAGCAGCACGTGGTCGCCGGGTGACAGCGGCCACGAGGTCGCGACGGCGGCGTTCCCCTCGGTCGAGCTCGTGGTGAGCGCGAGCGTGCCCGCCGGAACCCGGAGCCGGCGGGCGACGTGGGCGGCCTGGGTCTCGAGCCGCTGGACGAGCTCGGCTCCGAGGTGGGTCGCGGTGTCCTGTTCGAGGCGCCGTCGCTCGCTGTCCGCACGGCGCAGCGCGGTACGGGTCGGCACGCCGAACGAGGCGTGGTTCAGGTAGGTGAGCGTGCTGTCCAGGGTGAACAGGCTGCGGCGGTCGTTCATCCGGCGCCCGCCACGTGGGCCGCGCGCCCCGCCGCGTCGGACCCGTCCGAGGCGCGAAGGGCCCGCAGCGCGGCGACCGCACCCTCGAGGTGGCGACGCATGGCCGCGACGGCGGCGTCCGGGTCGCCGTCGGCGATCGCTGCGGTGATCTGCTCGTGCTCGGCCAGGGTGGTCTGCGCGCGGCCCGACAGGGTCGACAGCCGGACCTGGAAGGAGACCAGCTGGGTCCGGAGCTTGCGGACCACGGCCGCGGCGGTCTCGTGGTCGGCGATCTCGGCGATCCGCAGGTGCAGGCGTTCGTTGAGCGCCGAGTGCGCGACGGGGTCGAACCCCTCGATCGCGCCGCGGATCCCGGTCGCGATGTCGCGGAGCTCGGTCGCGGTCTGCGGTGTGATGTGCTCGGCCGCGCGGCGCGCGAGCAGGACCTCGACCGCCACCCGGACCTCGGCGATCTCGATCGCCTCGTCGAGCGTGATGCGCCGTACGCGCGCCCCGCGATGCGGCTCGAGGACCACCAGGCCGTCGCCCGCGAGCAGCCGCAGGCTCTCCCGCACGGCGGCGCGGCTGGCTCCGAACCGGTCGCAGAGGTCGGCCTCGACGAGTCGCTGGCCGGGGGCGTACTCGCCGCGGAGCAGCGCGTCGTGGAGCGCCCCGGCCAGGCCGCGGTCCGGGCGCGGGTCACCTCGGCGCTCCATGGGCCCATCATCCCGCTGCGCGAGGGGCCCGGCGGCCACCCCGTGGTGCGGTGGCGCTTCCATCCCCACGGTGATGCCACGTCCGACCAAAACGTCGGCAAAATTGTCGGACAAAACGATTGACAGTCGTTCCCCGAGGGCACAACGATCGTCGTGTGCTCGACGATGAGCTCCTCGGTCCGGCCCTGCTCGGAGCGCAGCCATGACCACCGAGCAGGCGTCCCGTCGGGACGACGTCTCGGAGGACCTGCGCGAGGCGGTGCTGCGCGGGCAGTTCGCGCCTCGGCAACGCCTGGTCGAGTCCGAGCTGTGCGAGGAGCTCGGCGCGAGCCGGGCAGCCGTGCGGGACGCGCTGCACCGGCTCGAGGTCGAGGGGATCGTCGAGCGCGAGCACCATCGCGGTGCCCGGATCCGGGAGATCCCCCTCGCCGAGGCGATCGAGATCGCCGAGGTGCGCCAGCTGGTCGAGGGGCTCGTCGCGCGCCGCGCGGCGCAGCTCGCAGGCCCCGCGGACGTCGACCGGCTGACCGACGTCGGACGACGGATGCGCGAGGCCGTGGCGGCCGGCGAGCTCGGCGAGTACCTCGAGCTCGACGCCGAGCTGCACGCGATCCTGCGCGAGGTGTCCGGGCACCGTACGGCCGCCCGGGTCCTCGAGCGGATCCGCGGCCAGCTCGTCCGCCAGCGGTTCGCCCTGGCGCGCGTACCCGGCCGCGCGGCCGTCTCGCTCGAGCAGCACCTCGCGGTCATCGACGCGGTCGTGGCCCACGAGCCGGTGGCCGCCGAGGCCGCCATGAGAGCGCACATCGACAGCGTCATCGACACCCTGCAGGCCCTCGGCTGACCTGACGGGACGGAAGAAGGGTTGGTGCCCGGCACGAACGTTCCCGAGCCACCGCGCACCCCGCACCCGTCCCGCGCCGCCGGGGAGGGCATGGCCGGCCACGCGGCCGCGCCCGGCACGTCGCCGCGACGGTGCCGTGCCCCGCCCGGGACGCCCCGCCGGCCTCCTCGGGCGCGCCGCCCGCGCACCGTCACGGTCGCCCTCCGCCGGCACCCGTCCGCCACCCCCCGTCCATCCCGACCCAAGGAAGTCGCCATGAACGTCAGTCGGCGAGCGCGAAGCCTCGCGCTCGTGTCATCGGTCGTCGTCGCCCTCGTGGTGCCGGCAGCCGCCGCCAACGCGTCACCGGCCGTCGGCAGCCACGGGGCTGCCGTGACGGCCGCCCCGTCGACCCGCGGTGCCGCCGCGCCGCGGGTCGCCCTCCACGGCCGGCAGGTCACCATCGAGCGCGACACCGACTACCGGGTCGAGCTGAGCGCCCTCGGCAGCACGACCTGGGCGGTGTCTCCGGGAGACGATGTGACCGGCTGGTTCGTGACCGCGGACGGTGTCCCGGCGTTCGCGCCGTCGGACGGCGTGGCCGTGGCCCAGCGTTCCGGGCGTTCCACGCTGACGGTGACCATCGACGCGGGCGCGATCGAGGCCTTCGCCACCAACGGACCGGCGGCGATCTACGCACAGGTCCCGGCGTCCGCTCTGCTCGTCGCGGGGCAGACCCCGTCGCGCGCGCCCGCCGCGGTGCGGGTGGGCCGGTACGTGATCCCGAGGCTGACGGTCGACAGCGACATCTTCGGCAGCGCGTTCACCGCGTCGAAGTCGACGCTGAAGAGCGACTTCGGGATCGACGTCGGCTACGACCCGGACACGTCCGCGACGTTGACCCTCAGCCTGGCCGGCCTGCGGGACAGCAAGATCGACGCGAGCGCCGCTGCGGTCGCGATGGTCGACGGCGACGGCTACTACGCGTCGGAGTTCCTGTTCTCCGGGACGGCCCTCACGGGTGCGTGGCACCACGGTGCCACGCAGTACGCGCTGCAGGCCGGCGACATCGTGATCGACACCGACGGCTACCTGATCAGCGACACGAACAGCGGCCGGGAGTGGAGCTGCCTCGGCGGCGACGGCCAGGGCAACTACCACTTCACGCTCGAGGTCAGCGGGATCACCTACAACGGACTCCCGGTCGCGACCTCGACGTTCGGCGCGTACGTGAAGATCTACGGTCAGGACTACGGCGGCGGCGCCGACGAGCTCTACGGCAGCGGCATCGTCGTGGACCCGGTCATCGCCCCGCTCAGCACCAAGGTCGCGGACCCGCCCGGCCCGGGCACGGTGCCGGTGTGGACCTGGGTCGGTGCCGGCGACCTGCCGAACCTCGTCGACCACGTGGCCGACGACGTCTACGTCACCTGGCCGACGCGGGTCGACGCGAGCAAGGTCACCCAGGACGACGTCACCGTGACGCTGTCCAACGCGCTCGGCGACTCGAAGGTCCTGGTGCCCGGCACGGACTACGTGGTGAGCTCCTCGGCCGGTGAGACGCAGGTCGCGATCACGGCGATCAACTGGTCGTTCACCCCGGTCTTCACCACCCTGACGGTGGCCGTCGACCGCACGTCGCTCAAGCATGCGGGCGGTCTCGCGGCCGCGACGCTGCAGGCCTCGTACGACGCCGTCAGCGTCTACGTCTACGAGGCGCAGCAGGGCGGCGGTGGCACCACCATCGACGGCACGGTGACCGCGTACAGCTTCTACGGGTTCACCAACCTCGAGTCGTGGCAGCAGCTGATGTCCCCGGCCACCTACACGCTCGTGGCGACCGTCGCCGACCAGACCGTCTACTACGCCGAGGACGCCGGAGGCACGCCGTACCTCGCGAGCGAGGCGGCCGAGGCGACGGTGTTCGACGGCTCGGGCGTCGCCGACCGGAACATCCAGCTGATCGGCAACTCGCTGTACATCACGCGCCGGATGGGCCAGACCGTGACGACGGACGTCGCGGGCACGCCGGTGACCTTCGACAAGGTCTACGCCGGTGGCCGGCTGCTCGCCCCGACCGCGGCGGACCCGGGCCTCCGGGCCGCACCGGGGTACGTGATCCCGTGGGGCACCTCGAACTGGATCACCCACGAGAAGTGGGCCTGGCAGCAGGCCGTGGACGTCGGGTGGACCGGGATCGAGGTCACCCCGTGGACCGGCCGGTTCGAGTGGGAGGTCGCCCGCGGGACGACCGAGCAGTTCTACGCGGCCGACCCGTCGGTCACCTGGGGCCTGGTCGGGCCGCACGTCGACGGAACGTCGATCTCAGCCACCGGGCTGCTCACGGTCGCGGCCGACGAGACGTCCACGCAGTTCGCCGTGGTCGCCACCTCGACGACCGACCTGTCGCTCGACGGCAAGGGTGCGGTCGCCATCAAGGTGACCGACTGAGGTCTGCGGCGGCCCTGGCGCTCTCCCGCCGGGGCCGCCGCAGCGCCCCGTTGGCGCCTGCCCCGTGCGGGCGCATAGTGGAACGCGGCGACGTCGGCCGCACCGCTCGGTGCCCCGCGATGTCGGCCGCCCCGCGCCGTCGGGCGCGCCGCGGCCCTTGACCGCCGATGAAGGAGCGCACATGCCGCACGGCTGCGGCTCCGCCGGCACGCGCCGGGCACGCGCCCCGCCGTGCCGCTGCTCGTCCGCGCCTCCACGACCGGGCCCCAGCGCCCCTCGGCGGCCACCGCGCCGCCCACCTGACGAATGCCTTCGATGACGAGGAGCACGTCCGCATGTCACGACACATCAACCGTCCCGGCCGCGTCGTCGCGGCCGTCATCGGCCTCGGCCTGATCACCGCGTCGGTCGGCGCCTCCGCCGCCGTCGCGAGCGGCCCGGCGGCCCTCAAGGACAGCCACGGGTCCTCGCAGCACGACCTCGGCCCGCAGGTCCGCCACACCGGCAAGGCGCCCACCGGCTACACGGTGACCTTCCGCTACTACGACCCGTCTGCGACGCGGGTCCAGATCAAGGGCGAGTGGTACTTCGAGCGGCCGAGCGAGCTGGCGCAGCTGGCCAGCACGCCCGACTACACGGTCGAGACCCCGGGCATCATGCCTGCCGACTGGCAGCCGGGCGACGTGCCGATCGCGTCGCCGAACTCGACCAGCCCGAACTGGCCCGTGGTCGACATGACCGAGCGCGGCAGCAGCGGTGTGTGGACCTACACCACGCCGTTGCCGTCCGGGGTGTTCAGCTACGGGTTCTACGTCGACTGCGAGACGGCGGACCAGTCCGGCTGCACCGAGGTCCCCGACCCGGCGAACCCCGCGTGGGACGTGGTGGACGGTGTGGTCACCGGTGCGCCGGTGACCGTGTCGCAGGTCTACGTGCCCTCGGACGCGAAGTTCGACACGATCGACTACTCGTGGCAGGCGCCGAACGACGAGCAGGGCGCGTTGCAGTTCCTGACGTACGCCTCGCCCGGTCACGTGAACCCGGCCGACTCGAACTACCTCGTCGTCTACACGCCGCCCGGCTACGACCCGACGCGGGCCGAGCCGTACCCGACGCTCTACCTGAGCCACGGTGGCGGTGAGGACGCCATGGGCTGGAGCACGCAGGGCAACCTCGCGAACATCATGGACAACCTGATCGACACCGGTGAGGTCCAGCCGATGGTGGTCGTGATGCCGAACGGCAACGGCTACCCGAGCTCGTCGAACAACCAGGCCTACCGTGACGATCTGATCAACACGGTCTTCCCGTTCATCGAGGCGAACTTCAACGTCTCGGCCGACGCGGCCGACCGGGCCTACTCCGGCCTGTCCGCCGGTGGCCTGCGCACCAACCAGCTCATGCTCTACAACACCGACCAGTTCGGCTACTACGGGATGATGTCGGCCGGCCTCCCGCCGGGGACGACGCTCAGCGCGGAGCAGGTCGCCGCCCTCCAGCAGGTGTCGGTCTTCGTCGGCGCCGGCTGGCAGGACCCGATCTTCGCCGTCGGCTTCGGGATCGGGGGGAACACCTTCCACACCGGACCGGCCCAGGAGGTCAGCCTCCTGACCGCTGCCGGCATCCATGTGTCCACCGACTACGTCAACGGTGGCCACGAGTGGTACGTGTGGCGGATCCTGCTCAAGGACTTCGTCACCCGCGTCGCGTTCCAGCCGCTGCCGTTCGCGACCTGGAGCACCAACTAGCACGCCGAGCGGGCCCCGGCAGCGTCGCGCCGGGGCCCGCTCGCCCGCCGGGGCCACGGATCAGGCGCCCGGCGCTGCTCTCAGCGACGCCTCAGGGCGATGACCGGGATCGTCCGGGTGGTCCGGGCCTCGTAGTCACGGAAGCCCGAGCTCTTCGCGGTGAACCGGGCCCACGCCCGGTCCCGGGCCTCGCCGGCGAGCTCGTCCGCGCGGACCGCGACCACGCCGTCGTCGGGCGTCTCGATGGTCACGTCCGGGTTCGCGAGGAGGTTGTGGTACCAGGCCGGGTTCTCCGGGGCTCCCGCCTTGGACGCCGCGATCAGCCAGGTGCCCTCGTCCTGCCGGATGCCCATCACCGGCGAGACCCGCTCGGTACCCGACCTGGCCCCGACGTGATGGAGCAGGACGAGGTTGCGTCCGAAGCCCGCGGTCGTCACCGTCCCGTCGTTGTCGCGGAACTCGTCGATCACCTTCTGGTTCCAGTCCCCGTAGCCGGCCATCGGACCCTCCTCCCGGACGGTCGCGCGCCGCCCCCCATCGGCATCATGAGCCGCGCGGGCCGCGAGCGCAGGTCGAGGCCCGGGGCGGCAGGATGGGAGCGCTGCCCGTCGACCAGGAGCACGAGGAGACCGATGCGGACGATCCCGACTCGGATGCAGGCCGTCGTGATGGACCGGCCGGGCGGGCCGGAGGTGCTGTCCCTCGCCGAGATCGACGTCCCGCGCGTGCTGCCCGGCGACGTCCTGGTCGAGGTCCACGCGGCCGGCGTGAACCCGGTCGACTGGAAGACCCGCGCCGGGGCCCCTACCCCGCCGGCGCTCGCGTTCGGGCCGCCGCCGCACGTCTTGGGGTGGGACGTCGCGGGAGTCGTGGTCGAGGTCGGCCCCGGCGTGTACCGCTTCGACGTCGGCGACCGGGTGTTCGGCATGCCGTGGTTCCCGCGGCCCGCGGGGGCGTACGCCGAGTACGTCGCCGCGCCGGCCAGGCAGCTCGTCCGGGTCCCGGAGGGTGTCGGGTTCGTCGAGGCCGGCGCCGTGCCGCTCGCCGGGCTGACGGCGTGGCAGGCGCTCACCGAGGTCGCAGGGGTGCGGGCGGGCCAGCGCGTGCTGGTCCAGGGCGCCGGGGGAGGGGTGGGGCACCTCGCCGTGCAGATCCTCGTGTCGCTCGGGGCGCACGTGGTCGGCACGGCCCGGGCCGCGAACCACGACTGGCTGCGGTCCCTCGGCGCGCACGAGCTCGTGGACTACACGCAGACGAGCGTCGCCGCCGTGACCGCGCCGGTCGACGTGGCGCTGGACCTGGCCGGCGGGTCGCCCGAGACGGTGGCCGCCACCCTGGCCGCGATCCGTGACGGTGGCACGTACGTCCCGATCGGGCCGTGCGACCAGGCCGCCGCCAGGGCCGTCGCGGCCGAGCGCGGGGTCCGCGTGACGACCGGGATGCTGGTCGCGCCGGACGAGGGCGGGCTCCAGGAGCTGGCCCGCCTGATGACCGCCGGTGCGCTGCACGCGCGCGTCGCCCGCACGTATCCGCTGGCCGACGCCGCGGCGGCGCACCGGGACGGAGCGACGAGCACCGTGGCCGGCAAGCTCGTGCTCGAGGTGCGCCACTGACCGTCCGGGAGACGGGTGCGGCCCCCGAGCCCTGACGGGGTCGGAGGCCGCACCGGGTCCCTGCTGCGTCGTCCGGTCAGTCGCCCGGCTGGGTGTTCGTGCTGAACGCCGCGTCGAAGGATGCGGTGGGTGGGTCGAAGAGGTTGGCCCTCACGAAGTCGAGGGCCTCCTTGGCGCCGCGGAGCCGGTCCATACCGGCGTCCTCCCACTCGATCGAGATCGGGCCGGTGTAGCCGATCGCGTTGAGCGTGCGGAACGCGCGCTGCCACGGGACGTCACCGTTGCCGGTGGACACGAACGTCCAGCCGCGGCGTGGGTCGGCCCACGGCAGGTGCGAGCTCAGCCGCCCGTTGCGGCCGTTGCCGGTCGCCATCTTCGTGTCCTTGCAGTCCACGTGGTAGATCCGGTCGGCGAAGTCGACCAGGAAGCCGATCGGGTCGATCTCCTGCCACATCATGTGCGACGGGTCCCAGTTCAGCCCGAACGCCTCCCGGTGGTCGATCGCGTCCAGCGTGAGCTTCGTCGACCAGTAGTCGTAGGCGATCTCCGAGGGGTGCACCTCGTGCGCGAACCGCACACCCTCGGAGTCGAACACGTCCATGATCGGGTTCCACCGGGCCGCGAAGTCCTCGTACCCGGCGTCGATCACCGCGTCCGGCACCGGCGGGAACATCGCGACGTACTGCCAGATCTTCGACCCGGTGAACCCGACGACGGTGTCCACCCCGAGCTTGCGGGCGGCCACGGCGGTGAGCTTGAGCTCCTCCGCGGCGCGCCGGCGCACGCCCTCGGCCTCCCCGTCGCCCCAGACCCGGTCCGAGACCATGTCCCGGTGGCGGAAGTCGATCGGGTCGTCGCACACGGCCTGACCCTTGAGGTGGTTGGAGATCGCCCACACGCTCAGCCCGTTGCGGGCCAGGATCTCCTTGCGTTCGGCGACGTACGCGTCGTCCTCCGCGGCGCGGTAGACGTCCAGGTGGTCACCCCAGCAGGCGATCTCCAGGCCGTCGTACCCCCACTCCCCGGCCAGCCGGCAGACCTCCTCGAAGGGGAGGTCGGCCCACTGGCCCGTGAACAGCGTGACCGGGCGAGGCATCCTTGGCTCCTTGGTTCGTTCGGGCGGATCAGTCGAAGTAGACCGGCTGGCCGGACTCGGCCGAGCGGTAGATCGCGTCGAGCACCTCGGTGACCACGCAGGCCTGCTCCGCCAGCACCAGCGGGTCGGTGTCGTCGAGGATCGCGCGCAGCCACTGCCGGGCCTCGAGCGTGCCCATCTTCTCGAAACCGGAGACGGTCTTGCCGCCCGAGCCGAAGTAGCCGGCCCCGGCCTCGGGAGCGGTGGTGACCAGCTGGTTGCCGAGCACGCTGTTGAGCGTGACCTGGTAGTCGCCGCCCTTCATCTCGATGTCCGCGCCGCCGTCGGTGCCCATCAGCGTGACGCACGCCTCGCGGGAGTTCTTGACGTTGAGCGCCCAGGCCGCCTCGAGGTACACGGTCGCGCCGTTCTTCATCTTCACGAAGCCGAACGCAGAGTCCTCGACCGTGTAGGTGGCCGGATCCCAGGGCCCGGCCATGTTGCCCTCCGGCTTGTCGCCGAGCTTGTGGAACACGGTGCCGGTGACGGACTCGACCTCGTGGTTGCCCATGTACCAGAGGGTCAGGTCGAGTGCGTGCGTGCCGAGGTCGATCAGCGGACCGCCGCCCTGCTTGCTCTTGTCGGTGAAGACGCCCCAGATCGGCACGCCGCGCCGGCGGACCGCGTGGGCCTGCGCCATGTAGATCTCGCCGAGCTCGCCCTTGTCGACGGCCGCGCGCAGGAACTGGGCGTCGTCGCGCAGCCGGTACTGGTAGCCGATCGTGAGCTTCTTCCCGGTGCGCCTGCTGGCCTCCAGCATGGCGCGCGCCTCGGCACCGGTGATCGCCATCGGCTTCTCGCACATGACGTGCTTGCCGGCCTCGAGGGCGGCGATGGTGATCTCGGCGTGGCTGATGTTCCACGTGCACACGTGGATGACGTCGATGCTCGGGTCGTCCACCAGCCGCTGGTACTCGGTGGTGGTGTAGGCGTCGGCGGAGCCGAACGTCTCGCGGGCCTGCTCGGCGCGGTCCAGCTCGAGGTCGCAGAACGCGACGACGTCGCAGAGGTCCGCGTTCGCGGCCAGACCGGGCAGGTGCTTCGCGGTCCCGATGAAGCCGAGACCGATGATGCCAACCCGCAACTTGTCCATGGAAGTTCTCCTAAGCCGTGCTCACGCCGTCGTATGCCAGGCAAGTTCCGCCCGCTACGTGCAAAAGTAGAGAGGCTTACGCCGGGTGTCAAGCATTAGGCGAGCATGGTTCCGCCCGCTCTGCGGCCATTGAGACGGGTTCGACGCAGCAGCGCGTGGCCGGCCCCGAGCCGCGCGGCAGGCGCGGTCCGAGGCCGGCTCGTGAGGCCTGGCTCAGCCCGCGAGGGCCGCGGTCCGCGGCTGCCCGTCGGGCGCCGTGGCGGTGAGCGCGTAGAGGCCGGCACCCACGGCGCCGGCGTCGTTGCCGAGGCGGGCCGGGACCACCGGGAAGTCCACGTGCAGCAGCGGCAGCCACTGCTCGGCGTCCGCGCTGATCGCGCCGCCGACCACCACGAGGTCGGGACTCACCAGCCGGCCGACGTGGTTGAGGTACCGGTCGACGCGGGCCGACCACTCGGGCCAGTCGAGGTCCTCGCGCCGCTTCGCGTACGCGGAGGCCCGGTGCTCGGCCACGGCGCCGTCGAGCTCGAGGTGGCCGAGCTCGAGGCCGGGGACGAGGTGCCGGTCGTGGATGAGCGCCGAGCCGATCCCGGTCCCGAAGGTCAGCACGAGGACCGACCCGGGGAAGCCTGCACCGGCGCCGACCTGCGCCTCGGCGAGGCCGGCGGCATCGGCGTCGTTGATCAGCCGGACCGGCCGGCCGAGCGCCTCCTCGAAGATCGACTCGGCGGGTGCGCCGACCCAGGAGCGGTCCACGTTGGCGGCCGTCCAGGTGCGTCCGTCGCGGACGACGCCCGGGAACGCCACGCCGACGGGGCCGCCGACCGACGCCCCGTCGAGGAGGTCGAAGAGCTCGCGGGCGGCCGTCGCGACGAGCTCGGGCGTCGAGGGCTCCGGCGTGACGACCGAGCGGGGCGGGCCGGCGAGCGCGCCGGCGCCCACGTCGATGACGCCGCCCTTGAGGCTGCTGCCGCCGATGTCGATCCCGATGACGTGGGTAGGTGCGTCGCTGCTCACGGGACGCGACTTTAGCACCCGGGATGCACAAGTGATCGCACCTAACGCATCGATGGTGCCGGATCTGCCCGGGTGCGAGGGGCCAGGTCTACGAACCGGGCTGCTGGGGCCCTTCGAGCAGCTCGGGCACGCCGACGGGGGAGCCGAGCGGACCCCACGTCGCCAGGCTCTCCGGTGCGAGCAGCGCGTCCACCACGAGCTCCGCGGCGCCGTGGATGCCCTCGCGCTGCTCCGGGTCGCCCGGGACGATCTCGAGCCCGGCGATCGACGCAGCCAGGGTGTGCGTGCGGATGGCTCGCTCGACCACGCGCTGGAGCAGGCCGTTGTGCGAGATCGGGAAGCCGCCGATCGTCACACGAGCCGGGTTGAACAGGGTGATCACGGTGGCGAGCGCGCGCCCGAGCATGTCGGCCGCGCCGGCGACCACCTCCACGCACGCCGCGTCCCCGAAGTCGACGCCCGCGCCCAGGTCGTCGAGCTCGAGCTCGCGGGTCGCGGCGATCTTGGCGAGGTAGGGGGAGGCGCCCGACGCGGCGATCCGCTGCGCGTCCGCGATCATCGCCCACCCGCTGCAGTAGGTCTCCAGGCAGCCGACGCGGCCGCACGGGCAGATCCGCCGCGGGTCGTCCGACATGGTGACGTGGTTCAGCTCGCCGGCGACCCAGGTGGCCCCGCGGTGGATCCGGCCACCGGAGACCAGCCCGGCGCCGAGGCCGGTGCCGATCCGCACGTAGACCAGGTCGTCCGGGGCGTCCGGCGCCGCGGCCGCGCCGAGCGTCACCATGTGGATCACCGAGTCGGTGAAGGTCGGGGTCCGGAACTCCTCGATGAACCACTGCCGGATGTCGAAGTCGACCGGCCACCGGTAGTTCATCGAGCTGGGCGCCACCGGGTCGGCGCTGCGCCCGGTGGTGAACTCGATCGGCGCCGGCAGGGCGATGCCGATGCCCCACGGGTGGTCGACCTCGTGCGCGGCGAGCAGCGCGCGCATCTCCTGGGCGATCCGCCGCGAGCTGGCCTCCGGCCCCTCGGCCACCTTCCAGTCGACGACCACCTCGTCGAGGACGTCGCCGTTCAGGCCGGCCAGCGCGACCGTGAACCTCGTCGTCCCGATCAGCCCGACGAGCACGTGGCCCGCGTCGCCGCAGAACTCCCAGACGTCGGCCGCCCGCCCCCCGCGCGAGCGCATGTCACCCGACGGGCGGACCAGGCCGAGGTCGTGCGCGGCCTGGACGCGCTGGCTGATCACGTTGCGCCCGAGGCGGGTGACGTCGGCGAGCTCGGGGCGGGTCTGTGCCTCGCCGCCGCGGATCAGTCGGACGACCTCGGCGACCTGCGCCCAGGGGTCCTGCGGGGGTACCACGACCACTGCTCCACCTTCCGACGTCCCGCGGCGCAGCCGCGATGATCACGAGTCTAGGACCGCAGTCTCCTGCGAGGGCTCAAGGCCGTCCCGGTGCCCTCATGTCTGGCGGAAGATCCGGTGAACTGTGACCACCACGTTATCAAGACACCTTGTGATACGTCAGCCAGTACCATAACCTGCATCCAGTACCGTCGTTCGGACGCATAAGCGGCGGGCCATTGGAAGTCCACGAGGAGGTGGCGGCATGCAGCAGCAGAGCAGGACCGTCCGGACCCGGCCGATCCCGTCGGTCGAGGCGGCGGATACGGCGCCAGAGCCGATGGCCTGCTGCTCGCACACTACGACCGAGCGGCACGCGCGGTACTGCCCCAGACGGTGCGTCGCGGCGCGCCCCATGACCTATCCCCACTGAGATACCGGTACACCCAAGGAGATTCGGAGCAATGATGCAGACACGACTCCGCCGGCCAGCGCTCGCGCTGCTGACCACCGGCCTACTCGCCGTCGCCGTGACAGCGTGCGGCGGGACCAACACGAGCGACGAAGGGTCGACGACCCCGTCGGACGACACCTCGTCCGCGGCCGGCGGTGGTGAGCTGAACATCGCACTCCAGGGCGACATCACGACCTACGACCCGTGGTCGGCGCAGAGCGGCTACAACGGCAGCCTGCTCAGCAACCAGGCGCTGTACGACTCGCTCGTGCACCTGGACGCCAGCGGCGAGCCCCAGCCCTGGCTCGTGACGGACTGGACCGAGGCCGACTCCTCGCACTACACGCTGACCCTCCGGGACGACGTGACGTTCACCGACGGCACGCCGCTGGACGCCGACGCCGTGGTCGCGAACTTCGAGTACGCCAAGACCGCGACGACGCCGGGTGAGTGCAACGAGTGGGTCGCCGGCGTGACCGCGACCGCGACCGACGCGACGACCGTCGACATCGCGCTCGACAAGCCGAGCGTCGGCTTCATGACCGACCTGGGCACGTGCGCCGGCCTGATCGTCAACCCGACCGCGTTCGACAACCCGGAGTCGCTGAGCTCGACCCCGGCCGGCTCCGGGCCGTACCTGCTCGACGACACCAACTCGGTGCAGGGTCAGGTCTGGGCCTACACGCGCAACCCCGACTACTGGGCCCCCGAGGCGTTCCCGTTCGACACGATCAAGCTGACCTACTTCTCCGAGGCGACCGCTGCGTCCAACGCGGCGAAGGCCGGTCAGATCGACCTGATCCAGTCGGTCGACGCCACCGACACCAGCTCGGGCCTGGCGATCAAGCTCACCTCGACCGACTTCCGCGGCCTGATGTTCAACGACATCACCGGCACCCTGTCCGAGCCGCTGGCCGACGTCCGGGTGCGACAGGCCATGCAGTACGCGATCGACCGCGAGGCGATCGCGTCGGCGATCTACGGCGACGCCGCGGAGACCGGCTACTCCACGCCGTTCACGACCGAGGCCGACGGGTGGACCGACGCACTCAAGGACACCTACCCCTACGACCCGGAGAAGGCCAAGGAGCTGCTCGCCGAGGCGGGCTACGCCGACGGGTTCACGGTGAAGGTGATGACCGTGCCGTTCATCTACGGTGACGCGGCCCAGGCCATCGCAGGTCAGCTCGCCGAGGTGGGCATCACGCTCGAGCTGTCCGACCAGTCGGCAGACTTCTTCCAGCAGCTCACGTCCAAGACCTGGCCGATGATCACGTACAACTTCTCGATCGGCACCAACCCGATCCACACGTACGAGAACCTGGTCAGCCCGAACGGCTTCTGGAACGTCATGCAGAACGAGAGCCCGACCATCGAGGACCTCCTCGGCCAGCTCGACCAGGCCGGCGACGACGCCGCGCGGACCGCGATCCTGGAAGAGATCGCCAAGGAGTTCCAGACTGAGTCCTGGTACCTCTCGCCGACGCTCGTCCGCGGCGCCTGCGCCTACGACGACCAGAAGCTCGTCGTGGACAGCCCCCCCGGCTCGCCGGTGCCGTTCCTGTACATGATCACGCCGGCCTGACGGCCGACATCGACAGGTGGGTGGTCGTCAGGCCGGTCCTGACGACCACCCACCAGGGCCGCGAAGGCCGAGGAGACCCTGATGGCAAGGCTCGTTGTACGGCGGCTCCTGCTCGCCGTACCCACGTTGTTCGTCGTCGCGACGTTCTCGTTCCTCCTGATGCAGCTCGTCCCGGGCGACCCGGCTCTGATGATCCTGGGCCAGAACGCGACGCAGTCCCAGATCGCCGACCTGCACACGCAGCTCGGCCTTGACCAGCCGCCGATGGAGCAGTACGTCTCCTGGCTCGGCTCGGCGATCACCGGCGACCTCGGGACGTCGATCATCACCGGGCGCTCGGTCGTCTCGTCGCTCAGCCTCGCGCTGCCCCCGACGATGTCGCTGGCGATCCTCGCCACGGTCGTGTCGCTCCTGCTGGGCGTGACCTTCGGGATGCTCGGCGCGGTCAAGGGCGGCTGGACCGACCGGGCGATCCAGCAGGTCGCCGGCGTCGGGCTGGCGATCCCGAACTTCTGGGTCGCCTACATCCTCATCCTCGTCTTCGCGCTGACGTTCCAGCTCTTCCCCGCCACCGGGTACGTCCCGATCAACCAGGACCCGGTCGGCTGGCTCAAGTCCCTCGTGCTACCGGTCGCGTCGATCGCGATCGCCAACACCTGCCAGATCCTGCTGCAGACCCGGGCCAGCGTCCTGGACGTCCAGAGCCGCGACTTCATCCGCACGCTGCAGGCCACCGGGATCCGCCGCGGTGCCGTGCTGACCAAGCACGTGCTGCGAAACGCCGCGATCCCGGTCGCCGTCGCCACCGGCATCTCGTTCATCGGGGTGTTCTCCGGGGTCGTGGTGATCGAGGCGATCTTCAACACGCCGGGTCTCGGCAACCTGCTCCTCACCGGGGTCCAGGGCGCCGACTTCCCGGTCGTGCAGGGCACGATCGTGGTCTTCGCGATCCTGGTGATCCTGACGAACCTCGCCGTCGACCTGGCGACGGGGTGGCTCGACCCGCGGGTGAGGCTGTCGTGAGCGCCGTCATGACCGGTACCCGCTCACCGTTCCGAGCGGCGCTCGGTGCCATGGTCCGGCGGCCGGCCGTCGTGGTCGCGCTGGTCTGGGTCGGGCTCCTGGTGCTCATCTCCGTGTTTCCCGACTTCTTCGCGCCGTACGACCCGCTGAAGCAGGACCTCAGCGCGATCTTCGAGCCGCCGAGTGCCACGCACTGGCTCGGCACCGACAACCTGGGCCGGGACATCCTCTCCCGGCTGATCTTCGGCTCGACCGGCATGCTCCAGGGCGCCGTGCTCACCGCGGTCGTCGCGGTCGTGATCGGCGTCGTCCTCGGGCTCGTCGCCGGGTACTTCGGCGGCTGGGCCGACAGTGCGGTCTCGTTCTACGTGAACGTCCTGCTGTCCGTGCCCGGCTTCGTGATCATCGTCACCGTCGCGTTCATCTCCGGGAACAACGTCGTCGTCATCATGGCCTCGCTCGGCGTCGTCTTCTCCAGCGCGATCGCGCGGCTGGTCCGCGGATCGACCCAGGCGGCGCGCAACCTGCTGTACGTCGACTCGGCGCGGGTGTCCGGGCTGAGCACGCCGCGGATCATCACCCGGCACGTGTTCCCCAACGTGACCGGGCCGCTGATCGTCCAGACGTTCCTGTTCCTCGCCCAGGCGTTCCTGATCCTCGCGTCGCTGTCCTTCCTCGGCCTCGGGTTCGACCCGCAGTCACCTGACTGGGGCCAGCTCGTCCAGCAGGCGACGCAGGAGATCAACGACCACCCCTGGCTCATGGTGCCGATCGGCGCGGCGCTGATCTTCACGGTGCTCGCCTTCAACCAGCTCGGCGCCGGCCTGCGCGAGTCGCTGCCGCAGAACCGCCGCGAGTCGATGCTGGTCTCGGACCGTCCGCGGGTTGCGCCGAAGCCGGCCAACCTCGCCGACCGTGCCCTCACGCCCGACGGGACGAGCGGCCTCGCGGCTCCGCGCGAGCTCGTGGACGAGGACCTGGCGCTCGACGTGCGCGACCTGACGGTGTCCTTCCCGCAGGACGCAGGCGAGATCGCCGTCGTCGACACCGTGTCGCTGCACGCGAAGCGCGGTGAGGTCCTGGGCCTGGTGGGGGAGTCCGGCTGCGGCAAGTCGATGACGGCGCTCGCCGTCCTCGGCCTGGTCCCGGCGCCGGGAGCGGTGCAGGCGGCGTCGGTCTCGATCGCGGGGCACGTCGTCTCGTCGATGTCCGAGAAGGATCGTGCGCGCCTGCGCGGCCGGACGATCGCGATGATCGGGCAGGAGCCGATGGTGGCCCTGGACCCGTGCTTCACCGCCGGTTCGGCCCTGGTCGAGGCGTTGCGGGCGAACCGCGGCATGTCCCGGTCCGAGGCGAAGGCCACGGCGCTCGAGCTGCTCACGAAGGTCGGCATCGCGCGCCCGATGGCGGTGTTCCAGAGCTACCCGCACCAGCTCTCCGGCGGGATGGCCCAGCGTGTGGCGATCGCGCTCGCGCTGACCGGGAAGCCGGAGATCCTCATCGCGGACGAGCCGACCACGGCGCTCGACGTGACCATCCAGGCCGAGATCCTCGACCTGCTGCTCGACCTGCGGGACTCCGAGGGCATGACGATCGTGCTCGTGACGCACGACCTGGGTGTCCTCGCCGACGTCGGGGACCGGGTCGCCGTGATGTACGCGGGCGAGATCATCGAGACCGGGACCACCGCGGACGTGTTCGCGCGGCCCGGTCACCCCTACACCCGCGGGCTGCTCGCCGCCGTGCCGGACGCGGCGGCGGAGGGCGACCGGCTGGCTGCCCTGCCGGGCCGGGTGCCCCTGCCGCGTGACTGGCCCACCGGGTGCCGGTTCGCGGAGCGGTGCGCGTTCCGGATGCCGGCGTGCACGCAGGCGCCGGTCGACGCCACGATCGTCGACGCCGGGCACCTGAGCCGGTGCCTGGCCGCCAGGGAGGTGGCCGCGATCTCGCCGGCGCACCCGTCCACCGAGGAGCGATGATGGAGACCGAGACGCTGCTGAAGGTCGAGGACCTCCGGGTCGAGTACCCCGGGACGGGATGGCGCAGTGCGCCGTTCCGCGCCGTCGACGGCGTGAGCTTCGAGATCCGGCGAGGCGAGACCGTCGGCCTGGTGGGGGAGTCCGGCTCGGGCAAGTCGACCATCGGCCGAGCGGTCCTGGGCCTGCTCGAACCGGCCGGCGGCCGCATCGAGTTCGGCGGCCACGACGTCACGCATCGCGACCGTGCGACCCAGCGCCAGGTGTCCCGCCGGCTCCAGGCGATCTTCCAGGACCCGTACAGCTCGCTGAACCCGGCGCGGACGGTCGGCCGGACGATGGTCGAGCCGCTCGAGGTCCAGGGCGGTGCGGCACGGGCCGGGGCCGTGGAGAAGGTCGCCTCGCTGCTCGCCGACGTCGGCCTGCCCGAGGACTCGACCGACCGGTACCCGCCGAGCTTCTCCGGCGGTCAGCGCCAGCGCATCGCGATCGCCCGGTCGCTGTCCATCTCGCCGCAGCTGATCATCTGCGACGAGGCGGTCAGCGCACTCGACCTGGTGACCCGCGCCCAGGTGCTGAACCTCCTCGGCGACCTGCAGCGCGAGCGCGGGTTCGCCTACCTGTTCATCGCACACGACCTGCCGATCGTCACCTACGTCTCACAGCGCACCGTCGTGCTGTACCGCGGCCGCATCATGGAGCAGGGACCGGCCCGTGCCGTGCACGAGTCGCCGCTGCACCCCTACACCCAGATGCTGCTCGCCGCGGTGCCGGTGCCGGACCCCGCGGTCCAGCGGGTGCGCCGCGCGCGCCGCCGGGCCACCGCGGTCAGCACCGGGACCGCGGCCCAGCCACCGGCCGAGGGCTGCCCGTTCGCGCCGCGCTGCCCGAAGGTGATGTCGCGCTGCTGGACCCAACGACCGGAGGCGGTCCCGGTCGGCGAGCAGGTCGTGGAGTGCCACCTGTTCGGGCCGTCGAACCGGCCCGCCTGGGTGCCGTCACCCGTCGTGCGGCCATGAGCGCGCCGGCCGGGCGGGGCGCTGCGCCCCGCGCCGCGGTCCGTGGAACACTGCCGACAGCGTCTCGTCCGAGCGGGATGACGACTGCGAGGAGGCCGACCGTGGACGGTGACCGAGGGGGCACCTCGGGGGACCTCGTCGAGATCCTCCGGGACGGCCGGACCCGGACCCGCACCGAGCTCGCCGCGATGACCGGCCAGACCAGGGCCACGATCAGTCAGCGCCTCGACCCGTTGCAGCGGCTGGGCCTCGTCGGCACGGCGCAGGCGCAGGCCAGCACGGGTGGGCGCCCGTCCGCGGCCTACGAGTTCAAGCCGGAGGCCCGGGTCGTGCTCGTGGCCGACCTCGGTGTGCGGCACGCGACGCTCGCGCTGACCGACCTCGCCGGCACGCCGATCGCCACGACCGTGATCGACATCCAGATCGCCGACGGGCCCGACGTGGTCATGCCCGAGGTCGTCGCGGCGATGGACCAGCTCGTGGCGTCCGTGGGGTCGGGCCGGACGGTCGCCGGCGTCGGGGTCGGCATCCCCGGCCCCGTGGAGCACTCGACGGGACGGCCCACGAGCCCGCCGATCATGCCCGGGTGGGACCGCTACGACATCGTCGAGGCGCTCTCGGCCCACTACGGCGCCCGGATCTTCGTCGACAACGACGCGAACCTCGGAGCGCTCGGCGAGCAGACGGTCGCGTACCCCGACCTCGACGAGCTGCTGTACATCCGGGTGGCCTCGGGTGTGGGCGCGGGCATCATCACCGGCGGCCGCCTCGTCCACGGTGTCCAGGGAGCCGCGGGCGACCTCGGTCACGTGTTCAGCCAGGCTGCGGCCGGGCGGCAGTGCCGGTGCGGCAACACCGGGTGCGTGGAGACGGTCGCCGGCGGGATCGGGATCGCCCAGCTGCTCTCCGAGGCCGGTGTGCGGGCCGACAACGCGGACGACGTCACCGAGCTCGCCCGGGCGGGCGACCTCGAGGCGATCCGTGCGCTCCGGCTGGCCGGGCAGGCGCTCGGTGAGGTGCTGGCGACCTGCATCGCGCTGCTCAACCCGCGGCTCATCGCGCTCGGCGGTGAGCTCGCGACGGCCGGTGAGTCACTCATCTCCGGCGTGCGTCAGGTCGTGTTCGCCCGGACGCTGCCGCTCGCGAGCCGCGACCTCGAGGTGGTCCTGGCCAAGGGTGGTGCGCTCGGCGGCGCGATCGGTGCCGCTCGGCTGGTGCTGGACAACGTGCTCGACGCCGACTCGATCAACGCCGAGGTGGCAGCGCTCGCCGCTCCCGTCGGCTGACCGCGCCCGGTCTCGGTCGTCGGGTGCGGCCGTCACGCTCGCGAACGGCCCCGCCGCGCAGACGTCGTGCGGCGGGGCCGTTCGCGGGGTGCGGGTCAGACGGCGACGAGCCGGGTGCGCTCACCGCCGAACGGGACCGGGATGTACGCGACCCGGATCTTGAGCCTGAGCGTCACCTCGTGCTCACCCGCGGGCACGCCGCCCGCGTGGAGCCAGCGGACGTACAGCGGGTCGCCGTACTCCCAGCGGTAGGTGGTGACCGTCTCGGCCTCGGCGAGGGTGAACCAGTCCTCCCCGTCGGGGGAGATCACGAGCTCGTCGCGCGGGACGTCGGCGCCGTCCACGACCAGCTCGATGTCGTGGACCATCGACAGCGGGATGCCGCGGTAGTAGGTGATGAGGGTCTCGACCTGGAAGCCGGTCACCTCACCGTTCTCGACGACGTTCCTGGCCGAGCCGTCGGTGAACACGTACCCGTCGAACATGGGTCACTTCCCGTCGTTGAGGTGGGCGGCGAGCATCGCCTGGTGCCGGCGGACCTGCTCATGGTCGTGGATCGGCTGGTCGACCGGGGTGAACCGGTTGCCCTCGTACTCCGAGGAGATGTAGCCGTCGTACCCGAGCGCGTTGAGCCGGGTGAGGATCGCGGGGTAGTCGATCGAGTACTCGGTGCCGTCCTCGAGCATCTCGTAGAACTTGCCGTGGAAGTGCCTGATGTACGGGAAGTACTCGTCGAGCACGTCCAGCGGGGTGCTCTCGTACCCGGTGGAGAAGAACGCGAACTCGGCGTCGAGGTCGCTGCGGAACAGCGCGGTGAGCTCGGGCGGGAAGCTGACGTCCCCGAAGCCGTCGCCGGACGCGAACGCGCGCATCGTGTCGCCGTTCTCGACGTAGATCCGCTCGACCGCGTCCGCGACCTCGGGCGTGACTCCGATCGACCGGAAGTAGTCGGTGGAGACCCGAGGGTGACGGTCGCAGAAGATCCCGAAGTCGACGACGATTCCGAGGTTCTCCGACTGCACGCGGCGCATCATCCGGATCCACTCGGAGGTCAGACCGCCCTGGAAGCTCATCCCGGCGTGGATCTCCAGGGCCATCGCCATGCCGATCTGCTCGGCGTACGGCAGGGCGGCCTCGGTCACGTCGGCCCGCGTGTTCGAGACCAGCCGGACCAGGTCGAAGCCGAGCCGCTTGCTGACGTCGAGCTCGCGCTTGAGCAGGTCGACCTGCTCGGCGACCCGCAGCTCGCGGTTCTTGTAGATCGTGCTGTTGATGAAGATGTCGTTGCACACCGGCGCGAGCCCGGAGCGGTCGAGGGCGTCGCGCCATCGGGTCACGGTGGCGTCGCTGGGGAACGGTGTCCCGGTGATCATCTGGTCGCTGATCAGCTCGACACCCTGAGCGCCCACGTCCTTGACGAACTGCAGCACCCCTTCGAGGTCGAGCCGGTGCCGGGCGTAGGAGTCCTGCAGGCTGTACATGCTGACCGAGGTCTTGATCTGGCTCATCGGGTTCCTTCGGGCTGCGGGCCGGTGCTCACGTGGAGGCGGGTCAGGACGGTGGTCAGGACGCGAGGTAGGTGTCGGTGCCGGAGAGGTCGACGACGACGTCCTGCTCGTGCGAGCGCCGCGCGGCCTCGAGCACCCGCATGCAGCGCAGCACCGAGGGGGTGGTCACGGCCGGTTCCGCCGTGCCCTCGATCGCGGCGATCACGTTGCGGTAGAAGTCGTTGATGTCCGACTCGACCCGCGGCAGGGGCAGGACCTCGACGTTGTCCTGGACCTTCGCGAGCTTGCCGTAGTCGACGATCCGCGGCGCCATGGTCTTGGTCATGCCCTTGCCGGCGACGATCGGCTTGGCGTCGGGCTCGACGTCCTCGACCCGGCGCACGACCTTGCCGTGCATCTCCCAGTCGTCCACCGTCGCCGTGCCGCGCCGGCCGGTCATGTGGAACTTTGGTCGCGGCGCGTAGTTGTCGGTGGTGCACGCAGCGAGCGCCTCGACGCCGTTGGCGAACGTGAGGTAGATGGTGAAGCCGTCCTCGACGGGGGCGCCGAGCGCGTAGCTGAGTCGCGCGTACACGGTGCGCACCGGGGCCGGGACCATGAGCAGCAGGCGGTCGACCAGGTGCACGCCCCAGTCCAGGACCATGCCGCCGCCGCGCTCGGGGTCGCGCCGCCAGTCCCCGGGGATGCCGCGCGAGCCGTCGACGCGGGTCTCGATGAACGTCACCTCACCGATGGTCCGGGCCTCGAACATCTCCTTCATGACGAGGTAGTCCTCGTCCCAGCGTCGGTTCTGGTGGACGATGAACCGGCGGTCCGCGGCCTCGGCCGCGGCCATGACCTCTTCGATCTCGGCCGAGCCGAGCATGGCGGGCTTCTCGGTGACGACGTGCTTGCCGGCCGCGAGCCCGGCGAGGGCGATCGGCCGGTGCACCTCGTTGGGCGTGCAGATGAACAGGACGTCGGCCGTGTCGTCCGCGCATGCCGCGTCGAGGTCCGG
The DNA here is from genome assembly GCF_025717005.1 of Actinotalea endophytica. GTDB lineage: Bacteria > Actinomycetota > Actinomycetes > Actinomycetales > Cellulomonadaceae > Actinotalea. Next base: position 227,291 of record NZ_JAOVZU010000004.1, on the reverse strand, counting down.
GTAGACGTGCAGGCCGGCTTCGGCCGCCTCGTCGCGCGCTACGGGGTCGATGTCGACGATGCCTGCGACCTCGATGCCGAGGGCCGTCAGGTTGCGGGTGTGGGTGAACCCCATCGTGCCGTAGCCGACGATCACGAATCGGTGCTGCATGGAATCTCCTCGGACGACAGCATCAGGACTTGCGCACATGATATGCATAAGTCGGGACGGATGCAATCTCTAGTGTGTCGGACGACGCTCTAGTGGCACGGCAGACGGCATGCGTCTCCAAATCAGGCGTTGTCTTATGCACCGACAGTGCATATGATGGACGACCGTACGACCAACACTCTCAGAACCGTGTGCGAGAAGGGGTCCCGATGGCGCACCCGCTCAACGGTGCTGTGACGACTCGACGAGGGCTCGCGCCCCAGGGCAGCGACCTGCCGGGGAGGCTCTCATGACGAGCGTCACGGACCGACTCATCTCACCCGGCGACGCCGTCGTCGCGGCGGCCGACCGGACTCTCGTCCCGGTCCGGGTCCCGTGGTACCGGAGCCTCCCGCTGTCCTGCTGGGAGTCCGTCGCCGTCACGCTCGACGGGCAGCGCTTCGGCGTCGACCAGCTCGAGCTCCGTCTCGGCGACGCCACGATCCCGTGCACCGAGCTCGCGGCGAAGCACGAGACGTTCTGGTTCGTCCAGGACACGGGGTGGCTCGTCGTACCCGCGACGCTCGACGCGACGCAGGTCGAGCTCCGGGTCGAGGCCGAGATCCGGATCCCCTACATCCTCATCGGGCCGGACAAGGCCCTCGTCCGGCACGTGCAGGATGGCGGCACCCTGCCCGTCGTCCGCAGCGGGGAGCAGTGATGATGACCGACACCAACGTGGACGTCGCGGGCACCGGCATCTCGCTCGGCGTGACGCTGTACTCGTTCACCAACGAGTGGTGGTCCCGGCAGTACGACCTGACCGGCCTGGTCGCGGAGGTCGCCGGGCGGGGTCTGGGCCCCGGCGTGGAGATCGTCGGCTTCCAGAGCCTGCGCACCTTCCCCGAGGTCGATGCCGACAGCGTGTCCCTCTGGCGCGGCCTGGTGGACCGGTTCGGGATCGTCCCGACCTGCCTGGGCTCGAACGTGGACGTGGCACTGCGGGCCGACCGCTCGCTCGACCGCGACGAGATGGTCGACTACCTCAACCGCCAGCTGGACACCGCCGCCGCGCTCGGCTTCCCGGTGGTCCGGATCCAGATCGGCGCCGACCCCGCGGTGATCGAGCGCTGCCTCGCCCGCGCCGAGAAGCACGGGATCCGGATGGGCATGGAGATCCACGCGCCGGAGAGCGCCGTCTCGCCGGCGATCATGCGGGTCCGGGAGTTCTACGAGTCGGTCGACTCCCCGTTGCTCGGCTTCATCCCGGACTTCAGCAGCACCATGCGCCGGGTCCCGGAGGGCGTCCTCGCGGACCTGCGGGCGCGGGGTCTGTCGGAGGGCGCCGCCGACGGTCTCACCCAGGCCTGGCTCAGCCCGGGCAACCAGTTCGCGAACTTCGGCGCGTGGGCCGAGGCCTCGCGCGCGGCAGGGGAGCCCGACGACGCGGTCGGCGCGGCGACCCTGGTGTTCACCATGCACGGTCGCGCCGCGGCCGAGACCTGGGCCGAGCTCGCACCGCGCATCGTGCACGTGCACGGCAAGTGCTACGAGTTCGACGAGGTCGGCGACGAGCCGTCGATCGACTACCCCTCGATCGCGACGGTGCTGGTCGACAGCCGCTACCAGGGCTGGATCTCGACCGAGTGGGAGGGGCACGTCTTCGCCCCGCCCGGGACCGTCGACGCGTTCGACGTGGTCGCGTCCCAGCAGGCCCTCCTGCGCAGGAGCCTCACGGCCGCGGCCGGCTGAGGCGTCCGGCCCGGACGGTCCGGGTCGGGGACCAGCACCAGACAGTCACGCGCCGGCGCGGACCAGCGCGGCACGATCATCGCAAGCAGCAGAGAAGGGTTCACGGGAATGGCACATGACATCCGGACGGGAGCGAGCCTGTACTCGTTCCAGGACGACTACTTCGAGGGCAAGCGGGACCTCGAGGGCTGCATCGCCGCCGCGGCCGAGCTCGGCGCCGAGGGCATCGAGACGCTCGCCGAGCAGATGATGCCGGGCTTCCCCGACCTGAGCGACGAGTTCTACGCGACCTTCGCCGGGTGGATGGAGAAGTACGGCACCGTCTCGGTGGCGCACGACATGTTCCTCGACACCAAGAAGTACAAGCACCGCGAGCTGACCCACGACGAGATGGTGGCCTCGCTGCACCGGGACATCGACCACGCGGCGAAGCTGCCGGCCCGGAACATCCGGATCATCGTCAACACGCCGCCGAGCGTGGTCGAGGCGGCCGCGCCGTACGCCCGTGACAAGGGCGTGAAGATGGGCGTCGAGATCCACTCGCCGTGGAGCTTCGACGACGACTGGATCAAGCGGCACCTGGACGTCTCGGAGCGGGTCGGCACCGACGTGGTCGGTTGCGTCCCCGACCTCGGGATCTTCGTGCGGAAGTTCCCGAGGGTGATCATCGACCGGGCGCTGCGCGACGGCGCCGACCCGGACGTCGTGGCCCGCTGCGTCAAGAACTACGACGAGCAGGGCGACACCCAGGCCCTGTTCGACGAGGTCGAGGCCTCCGGCGCGGACCCGCTGACCGTGAACTTCGCGCGGATGACGACGCACTTCATCGACTCCGACCCGGCCCGGCTGACCGACCACGTCGACCAGATCATCCACATCCACGCCAAGTTCTACGAGATGCTCGACAGCGGCGAGGAGTACTCGATCCCCTACGACGAGATCATCGCGGCCCTCAAGAAGGGCGGGTACCGCGGGTACCTGAACAGCGAGTACGAGGGCAACCGCCACATCCAGGACATCCAGGCGGTCGACGCCTACGGCCAGGTGGGCCTGCACCAGCAGATGATGAAGCGGCTCATCGCGGCCGACGACCAGGGAGAGTGACTGATGTTCGACTCGTACGTCATCGGCGAGGGCACGGTGCGCAACGTCACGGAGGGTGACGAGACCGTCGGCTTCGCGTTCGACTCCCGGATCGCGTACTACCGGGGCCTCGGGGTCTCGATGGTCGAGCCCTTCGAGATCACGGTCGACGGCGAGGCCGTCCCCACCGACGCCCTGCGCTTCTCGCTCGGGGACCGGACCTGGACCTTCGACGAGCTCGAGACCGACTACGACACCCGATGGGAGCTGACCGACACCGCCACGGTCACGGTGCTCCGGCCCGGCGGTCTGCGCGGCGAGCACACGGTCGAGGCGATCGAGGTCCTGCGGATCAGCTACCTGCCGTTCCCGTCGCGCACCCGCTGCGCGCGCACCGTCACGCTCGACTGATGACCGTGCTGGACGGAGGGGCCTCGGACGGCGATCCGGGGCCCCTCCGCCGCGTTCCGGACCGCCGGCGCTGGCTGGGCCTCGTGGCCATCGGCGTGGCGCAGCTGATGGTGGTGATGAACTCGGCGCTGACCAGCGTCGCCATCCCCAGCATCCAGGCCGACCTGGAGATCGCCGACGCGTCGCGGGCGTGGATCGTCGCCGGCTACACGCTCGTGTTCGGCAGCTTCCTGGTGCTCGGCGGGTCGTTGACCGATCGCCTCGGCGCCCGGCGCGCCCTGATGCTCGCGCTGACCGGCTTCGCGTGCTCGGCGGCCGTCGCCGGCCTGTCGCAGGCGGGGTGGCAGTTCCTCGTCGCGACCAGCGTGCAGGGGCTGTTCGCCGCGCTCCTCGTCCCGGCCGGGGTGAGCAAGCTCACCACGACGTTCACCGACCCCGCCGAACGGAGCCGGGCCCTCGCCGTGTACGGGTCGATCGCGGCGTCGGGGGCCGCGGTCGGGCTGCTCCTCGGGGGAGCGCTGACGCAGTACCTGAGCTGGCGTGCGTGCTTCGCCACCCTCGTGCCGTTCGCGGTCCTCGCGCTGGTCGGCAGCCGCCTCTTCCTGGAGCGCGACCATGTACCGGAGCGCACCCGGGTCGACGTCGTCGAGGCGGCGCTGCTCACCGGCGGCGTGGCCGGTCTCGGCATCGCGGCGGCCCTGCCCGCCGACGGTCGGGTCGAGATCCGGCTCCTGGTCGGGGTGCTCGGCGCTGCCGCGATCGGCGGCTTCGCCTGGCGCCGTCGTACCTCGCGGATGCCGCTCGTGCCGCGGGGGATCTTCGGCGACGCCCCGTCCGCGTCCGCCCTGCTCGCTGCGGCCGTGAGCGGGATGGGCATGAACGCGCTGTTCCTGTTCATCACGCTGTTCGAGCAGCGTGGGCTCGGCTTCTCCGCGCTGCAGACCGGGTTGTCCTTCCTGCCCGTGACGCTGACCATCCTGACCCTGAACTCGTTCGTGGTGCGCCGCCTGCTCCACCGGGTCCGGCCGCAGGCGCTGATCGTCCCGGGCCTGGTCTGCACCGGCCTCGGTGCGGCGACGTTGGCCACGCTGCGCCCGTCGACCACGTACCTCCCGACGTTGCTGCTGGTCCTGGTGCTGGTCGGGGCCGGGCAGGCCCTGGTCGGCTTCCCGTCCCTCGCCGCGGTGCTCAGGCGGGTGCCGTTGAGCCGCAGCGGGATCGCCTCGTCGCTGCAGGCGTCGGCGCAGCAGACCGGTGGCGCCGTCGGCGTGGCGGTGCTCAACGCCGTGGCGGTCGCGTCGGCAGTGGACTCGCCGGACCAGACGGTCGTCGGCGGGGTCGGCGCCGCCTCGGCGGTGGCGATCGGCATCGTCGTCGTCGCGCTCGTGCTCGTGGCGGTGAGCTGGATCGTCGAGCGTCGCCGGGCGGCCCGGGAGCCGGGGTCCGCCGAGCGTCCGGTCGTGTCGGCCGTGTGAAATCAGCCGCGTCGCGGTTACGTGTGTGTAAATCCATTCAGAGGAGTCTTGCTCGGCAAAGTTTCATTCCAGAGGATCGTCGTGCCGGATGGGCCCCGAGGCCCGCGGACCACCCCCGCCCGTCACCGACCGACCCTGGGAGCGAACGTGCTTCGACACCGCACCATCACCATGACGACAGTCATCGGCATGGCCTTCGGGCTCGCCGCCTGCAGCAGTGCCAGCGCCGACGGCACCGCCACCACGACCGCCACCGACGACGCGAGCTCGGACGGCATCGCGGGCACCACCGTGACGCTCGCCACCGACGCCAACTACCCGCCGTGCGAGTGGATCGACGACTCCGGCGAGATGGTCGGCTTCGAGCCGGACATCTGGAACGCGATCGCGGACCGGATCGGCGTGACGCTCGAGGTCGAGAACACCGACTTCGACTCGCTCATCCCCGGCGTCCAGAGCGGTCGTTACGACCTCGCGATGGAGTGCATCTCCGACCGCGCCGAGCGCGAGGAGCAGGTGACGTTCCTCGACTTCATCTACGCCGAGACCGCGGTCATCACCACGGCCGACTACGACGGCCCGATCAACGACACCGACCCGCTGTCCGTGTGCGGTGAGTCGATGGGGGCCCAGACCGGCTTCGACACCGTGTCGATCATCACCGACACCATCAACCCGCAGTGCGCCGACGCGGGCCTCGACGAGGTGACGGTCAACGAGTTCCCCTCGGCCGCGGACACCTACAACGCCCTGTACTCGGGCCGCGTCGACTTCGTCGTGCAGGACACCGCAGCCGCGGCCTACCTGAACCAGTCCTCGCCGGTGGACCTCGTCGTCCACCACAACTCCGAGCTCCCGAAGCTCTACCTCGGCATGATCTTCAACCAGGACGACGACGCGATGATCCAGGCCTGGCAGCAGGGACTGCAGGAGATCGTCGACGACGGCACCTACGAGTCGATCCTCGACGACTGGGACATCTCCCCGCGGGCTCGGACGGAGCCCGGCATCAACCTCGCCACCACGAACCCGATCGGCGAGTGACGCCGGACGCGGGGGCGGGGAGCCCTGTCTCCCTCCCCGCCCCCGCGCCCGCGGCCGCACCAGACCGTCTCCGCTAAGGAACCGCCATGCCCTCTTCCCAGAAGCCGTCCGGATCGAGCGCAACCTCGACGCCGGCGACCTCGGACACGTTCCGGGTCCCGGACGTCGTCACGGTGCCGCTGCGCCACCGCGGGAGGTGGGCGGGGTACGCGGTCATCGTGCTGCTGCTCGGTGCCCTCGCCCACTCGCTGATCACCAACGAGCGGTTCGGCTGGGACGTCGTCTTCACGTACCTCTTCTCGGAGACGATCCTCAACGGCCTCTGGATGACCCTGTTCCTCACCGTCGTGGCGATGGTGATCGGCCTGGCGATCGGCATCCTGCTCGCCTCGATGCGGGTCTCGCACAGCCGGATCTTCCGCGGGGTCGCCGGCGTCTACATCTGGTTCTTCCGAGGGACGCCGATCCTCGTCCAGCTGGTCTTCTGGTACAACCTCGCCTACCTCTACCCGGAGCTCTCGATCGCGATCCCGGGCGGCCCGACCCTGTGGTCGGCCAACGTCAACGACGTCATCACCCCGCTCAGCGCAGCGATCCTCGGCCTCGGCCTCAACGAGGGCGCCTACCTCTCCGAGATCGTCCGCGCCGGGATCCTCGCCGTCCCGCGTGGGCAGTCCGAGGCCGCGGCGTCGCTCGGGATGACCCGCACCGAGTCCTTCCGGCAGATCGTGCTGCCGCAGGCGATGCGCGTGATCGTCCCGCCCACCGGCAACGAGACGATCGGCATGCTCAAGATGACCTCGATGGTCTCGGTCATCGCGCTGGCCGACCTCATGTACTCCGCGCAGACCATCTACGCGCGCAACTTCCAGACCATCCCGCTGCTGATCTGCGTCTCGATCTGGTACCTGTTCCTGACCTCCCTGCTGTCCTGGGGCCAGGGCCACCTCGAGCGCTACTTCGGCCGGGGATCCACCTCGATGCCTGCCGCGACCGAGCGCGTCTTCGCGCTGCGCCTGCCGAGGCGCTCCGACGCCGCCGCCACGACGACGACCGCCGGATCCCGGGAGGACCAGGCATGACCGCCACCCACGACCGCCACGCGGTCCACATCCGCGACGTCGCGGCGTCGTACGGCCCGACCCGCGTCCTCGACGGGGTGAGCCTGGACGTCCCCGCCGGCACCGTCACCGTCCTGCTCGGTCCGTCCGGCTCCGGCAAGTCGACGCTGCTGCGCACGATCAACCGGCTCGTGCCCGTCGAGCACGGGACCATCTGGCTCGGCGACGAGCTGATCGGCCACCGCCGGATGACCGACGGCCGGTTCCACGAGCTCACCGACCGCGAGCTGTGCCGCCAGCGGCGGCACATCGGCATGGTCTTCCAGGACTTCAACCTGTTCCCGCACATGACGGCGCTCGAGAACGTCGTGCGGGCGCAGGTGGTCGTCGCCAAGAAGTCGCGGTCGGCAGCGGTCGAGCGCGGCCGCGAGCTGCTGGCCCGGGTCGGCCTCGAGGACAAGGCGGCGGCCTACCCGGCGCAGCTGTCCGGCGGTCAGCAGCAGCGCGTGGCCATCGCGCGGGCCCTGGCCATGGACCCGAGCCTGGTGCTCTTCGACGAGCCGACGTCCGCGCTCGACCCCGAGCTGGTCGGTGAGGTGCTGACCGTCATGCGCGACCTCGCCGACGAGGGCGAGACGACGATGATCGTGGTCACGCACGAGATCGGCTTCGCCCGGGACGTGGCCGACCAGGTCGTGTTCATGGAGGCCGGCCGGATCGTCGCTGCGGGCTCGGTCGACGAGATCCTCGGGTCCGGCGCGTCCGAGCGGGTCCAGGCTTTCGTGGCCGGCGGCGCCCGATGAGCGGTCGTGTGCTGGTCGCCGGCGGGACCGGTCCGCTCGGCCGGGCCGTCGTCGCCGAGCTGCTCGACGAGGGGTTCGCCGTCGCGGTGCACTACCGGCGGGATGCCGACGGCGCCGCCGCGACGGTTGCTGCCGCGCGGGCCGACGGCCGGTCGGCCGTCGCGGTGGGCGGTGACCTGCTCGCCGAGTCCCGACGGGTCGTCGGCGAGGCGGCCGAGGCGCTCAGCGGGCCGCTCACCGCCGTGGTGAACTGTGCCTGGCCGGCGCACGGCTCGGCCCCGGTCGACGCCTACGACGACGACGACCTCGAGCGCTCGCTCGACGGCGTGCGCGTCCACCTGCGGCTGTGCCGCGCCGCGCTGCCGCAGCTGAGGAGCACCCGAGGGTCCGTCGTCTTCGTCAGCGGGGCGCTCGTGCACCGCCGCGGCCCGGGCCTGGCGCTCTACTCGCTCGGGAAGGCCGCCGCCGAGTCCGCGTGCCGGACGCTCGCGCTCGAGGAGGGGCCGCACGGCGTCCGAGTCAACGTGGTCGCCCCCGGCCGGGTCGACATCGGCGCCGGCGACCTCGCCGAGGAGGACGCCGCGTTCGCCGCCCTCGAGCAGGTCTCGAGGCTGCGCCGGGTGCTGCCGCTGCCCACCCCGGCGGACGTCGCCCGGACGGTCGGGCTGCTGCTCGGCCCGTCGAGCGCCGCGCTCACCGGCCAGGTGCTCGCCGTCGCGGGAGGTGAACCGTGGTGACCGCGCCGATGGACGGCCGGGTCGTCCTGGTCACCGGAGCCGCGGACCGTGCCGGTCGCCGGTTCGTCGAGCGCTACGCCGCGGCCGGGGCGGCCGTCGTGGTCAACCACCTCCCGACCCAGGGCGCCGACGCCGCCGAGGTCGTGCGGGGCATCGCGGCGGCGGGTGGACGCGCGGTCGCCGTCGAGGCCGACGTGACCGACGTCGCGGCCTGCCGCACGCTCGTCGCCGAGACGACGGCGGCCTTCGGGCGCCTGGACGTGCTGGTGCACAACGCGTCGACGTTCCGGCCCGCGCCGTGGCTCGAGGTCGACGAGCAGGCGTGGGACTCGTCCCTGGGTGTGAACCTCAAGGGCCCGTTCTTCCTGAGCCAGGCGGCGGCCCGGGTGATGCTCGAGCAGGGCGAGGGCCGGATCGTGGCGATGGTCGGCAACTCGCTGACCGAGGCCTGGCCCACGTTCGTCCCGCACTCGGTGGCGAAGTCCGCGCTCGCCCGGCTGATGGAACAGCTGGCGGTCGCGCTCGCACCGGTCGTCGCGTGCAACGCGATCGCACCGTCCCAGTTCTTCCGGTCCGACGACGGCACCAACGACGCGCTCCGTGCGGGGCGCGGCGAGGTGGAGCCGCACGAGGACGGAACGGTCGACGTCGCGGGCCACCGGCTCCGCGAGATCGACCTCGACGCGGTGTGGGAGGCGTTGCTGCACCTGAGCACGTCCTCGCTGCAGGTCACCGGAACCACGCTGCGCATCGACGGGGGCAAGGCCCTCGTCTGATGACCCCAGAACCCCACCCATCTCACCTGGAGGAGAACCGATGTCGCTCGTTCACGACGTGATCGCCGAGCTGGACGGCGAGCGCGAGAGGATCTGGCTGACGCTTCCCGAGGACGTCCAGTCCCTCGGCAAGGGCGTCCTGCCGCGCGGGACCGGCCCCAAGGCCCAGTACTTCACGTCCCTGCTGTTCGCCGAGGGCGAGGCCCGCACCCTGTCCGACGAGATCCTCTGGGGTCTGCTGGAGATCGCCCGCAAGGGCGACGCGGATCTCGAGACGCTCAAGATGTTCGTCACCCAGATCGTCGACTACAAGGCGGACTTCTTCGACTTCGTCGGGCTGCCGGTCGCGTGCCGGTGGACCCACCGCTACGCCGAGGGCGCACGGGCCGCCGCGGACCTGGACGAGTTCATCGCGGTGACCGGCGCGGCGCTGTCCTACGCCAACCGGCTGCACATGTGGATCGACTTCGTCTTCCCGTGGGGCCTGGCCAACGCGTTCCCGCGGGACGACAGCGGGCTCGAGACCGGCGAAGGCCTCAAGGCGTCCTGAGCCCGGCCCCCACAGACCAGCGCGACCAGCGCATCCACCCCGAGAAGGAAGGCACCACCGTGCTCGTCGACTACATCGTGGACGACAAGAAGATCTGCACCTTCGAGATCTGGGACGACAAGGTCCCGGAGACCGCCAAGGTGTTCCGGGAGCAGCTCCCGATCCGGACCGTGCTGCAGCACGCCAAGCTCGTCGGCGACCAGCTCTTCGCCACCCTGCCCTTCGTCGTGCCGTGGGAGAACCTCTACCTGACCGAGGAGATCGGCCGGATGCGCCGGGCGGAGAAGGGCACGATCGTCGGGACCGTCTGCTTCTACAGCCCGCGCCAGCAGCTCGTCATGACCTACGGCGAGGACCTCGCCGTGGAGCCGCTGCTGAACAGCCTGATCGGCGAGGTCGTCGACGGCGGGCTGGAGCTGGCCCTGCTCGGCGAGCGCACCTGGCGGCGTCAGGGCGGGATCGTCGAGCTCCGGCTGCACGAGGAGAGCACCGAGTCCGCGGTCGCCTGAGACGCAGGGGCGGCGCGCCCGGCGCGCCGCCCCTGCGTCTCGGCGCATCCGATCAAGGTGACACGTAGCGTTAGCCTCGCCGGAGCCTCGGCGGGGGACGATGGAGGTCGAAGATGAGCCCCGAAGAGATCGCCGCGTCGGACGACCCACAGGTCCGAGCGCGACGACAGTTCCTGTTCGAGCTCGCGGCAGGCAGGCAGCTGACCGCGACGCAACGCCGGGTCATGAACTGCCTCATCGCCAATGCGCAGGACGCGCCGTACCTGACGATCAACGACCTCGCCGACCTCGCCCACGTCAGCCAGCCCTCGGTGACGCGGTTCGCGAACGCGGTGGGCTTCGAGGGGTACCCGCAGTTCCGGGACGCGATCCGCCGGGCGCTCCCGTCCGACGACGAGCGGACCGCGGAGCTCACCAACCTCAACATGTGGCAGCGGTCGGTCACCTACGAGATGGCCGCGATGGAGGAGCTGCGACGTCAGATGGCCGACCCGGCCCCGCTGCGCGCGGCCGCCGAGGTCCTGGCCGCGAGCCGGCCGCTGAGCGTGCTCGGTCTGCGGTCCGCGGGCCCGGCCGCGCAGTACTTCGGCTACTTCGCCTCCAAGGCGCTGCCCGACGTCCGCGCGCTGACCAGCGTCGGCACGGTCGCGATGGTCGACGCCCTGATGCACGCCCACACCGCCGGCGGCTCGGCGCTGCTGGCCTTCCTGCTCCCGCGGTACCCCAAGGAGACCATCAAGCTCCTGGAGATCGCCCGTGGGTTCGGCATGACCGTCGTCTGCATCACCGACACGCCGACCTCACCCGCGACCCGGTACGCGGACCACGTGCTCTACGCGCCCGTCGAGTCCTCGCTGTCGTTCGACTCGCACGCCGTGCCGCTGGCCCTCTCGCTGATGCTGCTCGAGGCGATCTGCGCGGTCGACGAGGTGGCGACCCAGAAGCGTCTGGAGGAGTACGAGCGGTACGTCGCGTCGCTCGACCTGTTCGTCTGAGCGGAAGGCCCGCCCCGCCGGCCGCGGTGTGCGTCCGGCCGAGCCGGCCGGGGCGCTTCAGAGGCGTCCGCGCACCCGCATCGCCAGCGCGTCCGCGGTGATCCGGGTCTGCGCCGCGAGCTCCGCCTGGGTCGGCACGGCACCGTGCTGCCAGGTGCCGATCCGCGCCGGCACCTCCGTGCCCACCCAGGTCAGTCCGACCGCCGCGACCGGGTTGTGCTCGTCGTCGAGCACCGCGACCGCGACCGACGCGAGGTCGGCGACCACCTCGCCGACCTCCCTGGCCCACCCTCGTTCGGCGACACCCTCCAGGAGCCGTCGCAGCCCGCTCGGGGTCCGCGGCCCGCGCCCGGTCCGGTGCACCAGGGCGTCCGCGGTCGGGTAGGTCGCCCTGACCTGGGCCGTCGGCAGGTGGGCCAGCATCGCCCGCCCCGACGCGGTGAGGTGCGCCGGCAGGTGGATGCCGGGTCCCACCAGCAGCCGGGGCCCGGCGGGGTCGTCCACCGTCGCGCGGTAGACCACGTCCGCACCGCGCAGCAGCGACAGATGCGCGACGACCGGGCCGTTGACCCTCCTGACCAGCCGCCGCAGCAGCGGGACGGCCATGCGTTCCAGGCGCAGGTCCGTGAGGTCGTCGGCGACGAGCCGCGCGGCGCGCAGGGACAGGGCGTAGCGCCGCTCCTCGGGCAGGTGGATGACGAAGCCCTCGTCGCGCAGCGCGCCGAGCAGCTTGTAGACCGACGACCGGGGCAGGTCGAGCTCCCGGACGATCTCGCCGGCGGACACCGGTTGGCCCGCCGCGCGCAGGACGCGGAGCACCTGCAGGACGGCTCGAGCCGCCGGCACGTCGGTCATCGCCACCTCCCGGTCACCGCCACGAAACACCCGCCTGCCGACGTCTCGCCGACGAGACAGAATGCTCGCATTCATTCTTCCGGATTGGCGAATCCCGGTCTCACACTGGAGGTACGACACCGGAAGGAGACCGCAGTGAGCCTGATCGACGAGGTCATCGCCGAGCTCGACGCCGAGCGAGACCGCATCTGGCTGGAGTGCCCGAAGGAGGTGGCCGATCTCGGACGCGGCATCGTCCCGCGGCGCACCGGGACCCACGGGCAGTACCTGACGACGCTGATCTTCGCCGAGGGCGAGGCGCGCACCCTCTCCGACGAGCTGCTCTGGGGGATCATCGAGGTCTCCGAGACCGAGAGCCTGGACCTGCGAACCCTCCAGCTGCTGCTCAAGCAGATCGTGGGCTACAAGGCCGCGTTCTTCGACTTCGTCGGCCTGCCCGCGGCCGGTGCGCTGATCGAGCGCTTCGTCGAGGCCAGCGCGACCGCCACCGACACCGACGAGCTGCTCCGGCTGATCCGCTCGGCCATCAGCTACGTCAACAAGCTCCACATGTGGGTCGACGCCGTCTTCCCCTGGGGCGTGACCAACGGCTTCAAGCGCGTCGAAGCCTGACCCGACCCACGAACTGCCCCGAGAGGAGAGACCCGTGCACCTGATCATGAGCGTCGACGGTGTGGACACCTGCACCATCGAGGTCTTCGAGGACAAGGTTCCGCGCATCGCCGCCGAGCTCCGAGCGCAGCTGCCGCAGAAGGGCATCCTGCAGCACGGCAAGATCATCGGAGAGATGGTCTTCTGGACGATGCCGATCGTCGCGCCCTGGGAGAACGTCTACCTGACCGAGGAGGTCGGAGCGATGCGGCGCGAGGAGAAGGGCTACGCCCGCGGCTCGGTCTGCTGGTACAACCCGCGCCAGCAGTTCTGCGTCGTGTACGGCGACGACCTCGCGGACGAGCCGCTGAAGATCAGCTACATCGGCGAGGTCGTGTCCGGCGAGCTGGAGCTCGCGCTCGCCGGCCACCGCAACTGGCTCCAGCAGGGCCAGGTCGTCGAGCTGCGGATCGCCGACGCCGCCTGAGCCCGACCCGGGCCCGCCCCAGCCGGAGCGGTGCCCGGGTCCCGCCGTCGTCGGATCCCGCACCCCACACCCGCCCTCCTCCGACAGGGCGACCAGACTGAGAAGGACATCATGACCTCGCTCGCCGCACCGCCGACCGTCACGGTCGGCACCGGACCTCTCGCCCCCGCGGACGTCCTCGCCGTCGCCCGGGACGGCGCCCGCGTGGCGCTCAGCGCCGAGGCGCTCGACGCGCTCGCCGCCGGACGGGCGGTGATCGAGGAGCTGGCTGCCGACGTGCGACCGCACTACGGCGTCTCCACCGGCTTCGGAGCGCTCGCGACGACCAGCATCCCGCCGGAGCGCCGTCAGGACCTGCAGCGGTCGCTGGTGCGGTCGCACGCGGCGGGCTCCGGTGCGGAGGTGCCGCGCGAAGTGGTCCGAGCGCTCATGCTGCTGCGCCTGTCGACGCTGTGCACCGGGCGGACCGGGGTGCGACCCGTGGTCGCCCGCACCTATGCCGCGATCCTCGACGCCGGCATCACGCCCGTCGTGCGCGAGCACGGCTCGCTCGGGTGCTCCGGCGACCTGTCCCCGCTGGCGCACTGCGCGCTCGCGGCGATGGGGGAGGGCACGGTGCGGGACGCCGAGGACCGGCTCCTGCCGGCGGCGGACGCCCTGTCGGCCGCCGGCATCGAGCCGCTCACGCTGGTCGAGAAGGAGGGCCTCGCCCTGATCAACGGCACCGACGGCATGCTCGGCATGCTGCTGCTGGCCGCGGCCGACCTGGCCGAGCTCCTGTCGGCGGCCGACCTGGCCGCCGCGATGAGCGTCGAGGCCCTGCGGGGTTCGTCGAGCGTGTTCGCCGCCGACCTGCAGACGCTGCGCCCGCACCCCGGCCAGGCGGTCTCGGCCGCCAACGTCGCCGCCGTGCTCGCCGGGTCAGACCTCGTCACGCACCGCGGTGCCGGGGTCTTCACCCGCGTGCAGGACGCCTACTCGCTGCGCTGCGCACCCCAGGTGCACGGTGCGGCGCGGGACACCCTCGACCATGCGCTGCGAGTGGCCGCCCGCGAGCTCGCCTCGGCCGTGGACAACCCGGTCATCACGCTCGACGGGCGGCTGGAGTCGAACGGGAACTTCCACGGTGCCCCGGTCGCCTACGTGCTGGACTTCCTGGCGATCGCGGTCGCCGACCTCGCGTCCATCAGCGAGCGGCGTACCGACCGGATGCTCGACACCGCGCGCAGCCACGGGCTGCCGCCGTTCCTCGCCGACGACCCCGGCGTGGACTCCGGCCACATGATCGCGCAGTACACCCAGGCCGGGATCGTCTCGGAGCTCAAGCGCCTCGCGAACCCGGCGTCGGTCGACTCGATCCCGTCCTCGGCCATGCAGGAGGACCATGTGTCGATGGGGTGGTCGGCCGGCCTGAAGCTGCGCAGGGCCCTGGACGGCCTGCGCGACGTGGTGGCGATCGAGATCCTCACGGCGGCCCGCGCGTTCGACCTGCGCGAGCGCACCGAGCCGGACGCCCACCCGTCGCCCGCCGCGCGTGCGGTCCGCGACCTGCTCCGCACCCGCGTCCCGGGCCCCGGCCCGGACCGCTACCTGTCACCCGACATCGAGGCCGCGGTCGCGCTGCTGCGCGACGGCGAGCTGCTCGACGTCGCCCGCACCGCCCTGGCCGAGTCCGGCGCCGGGCTCGACTGAGCCCCCGCGCGCCCGGCCACCCACCGCCCGAGGAGACCCGATGACGATCACCGACCTGTCCGTCCCGCACACCGTGCGCGCCCCGCGCGGCACCACCCGCACCGCCCGCGGCTGGGGCCAGGAGGCCGCGCTGCGGATGCTGCAGAACAACCTCGACCCCGAGGTCGCCGAGCACCCCGACGAGCTCGTGGTGTACGGCGGCTCCGGCAAGGCCGCGCGGGACTGGCCGTCCTATGCAGCCTTGGTGCGCACCCTGACCACGCTCGCCGACGACGAGACGATGCTCGTCCAGTCCGGCCGGCCGGTCGGCGTGATGCGCACGCACGAGTGGGCGCCGCGGGTGATCCTGGCGAACTCCAACCTGGTCGGCGACTGGGCGACCTGGGACGAGTTCCGCCGGCTCGAGGCGCTCGGCCTGACGGCCTACGGCCAGATGACCGCGGGCTCGTGGATCTACATCGGCACGCAGGGGATCCTGCAGGGGACCTACGAGACGTTCGCGGCGGTCGCGCACAAGCGGTTCGGCGGCTCGCTCGAGGGCACCGTCACCCTGACCGGTGGCCTCGGCGGCATGGGCGGCGCCCAGCCGCTCGCGGTCACCATGAACGGGGGCGTGGCGATCTGCGTCGACGTCGACGAGTCCCGGATCCGCCGGCGCATCGAGCAGCGGTACCTGGACGTCATGGCCGACTCGCTCGAGCACGCGCTCGAGCTGGCCGGGGAGGCCAAGCGCGCGCGGCGCCCGCTGAGCATCGGCGTGCTCGGCAACAGCGCCGACGTCGTCCCAACGCTGCTCGCCGGCGGCGCCGAGATCGACGTCGTGACCGACCAGACCTCGGCGCACGACCCGCTCGCCTACCTGCCGCTCGAGGTCGCGTTCGAGGACTGGCACGCGGCACGCGAGGCCGACCCGGTCGGCTTCGCCAAGGCCGCGCGCGAGTCGATGGCCCGCCACGTCGAGGCGATGGTCGGGTTCCAGCGGGCCGGCGCCGAGGTCTTCGACTACGGCAACAACCTCCGCACCGAGGCCAAGGCCGCGGGCTACTCCGACGCGTTCGCGTTCCCGGGCTTCGTGCCCGCCTACATCCGGCCGCTGTTCTGCGAGGGCAAGGGTCCGTTCCGCTGGGCCGCGCTGTCCGGCGACCCGAAGGACATCTACGCCACGGACAAGGCGATCCTCGACCTGTTCCCGGAGAACGAGTCGCTGACCCGCTGGATCCGGCTCGCCCAGGAGAAGGTCGCGTTCCAGGGTCTGCCGGCCCGGATCTGCTGGCTCGGGTACGGCGAGCGGGACCGTGCCGGCCTGCGGTTCAACGAGCTGGTCGCCTCCGGTGAGGTGTCCGCGCCGATCGTGATCGGCCGCGACCACCTGGACTCCGGCTCGGTCGCCAGCCCCTACCGGGAGACCGAGGCGATGCGCGACGGGTCCGACGCGATCGCCGACTGGCCGCTGCTCAACGCCATGATCAACACGGCGTCGGGTGCGACCTGGGTGTCGATCCACCACGGCGGCGGTGTCGGCATCGGCCGGTCCATCCACGCCGGTCAGGTCACCGTCGCCGACGGCACGCCGCTCGCGGCCGAGAAGATCGCGCGGGTGCTGACCAACGACCCCGGCATGGGCGTGATCCGGCACGTCGACGCGGGGTACCCCGAGGCGATCGAGACCGCGCAGGCGCGCGGCGTGCGCATCCCGATGCGCGAGGACCGGTGATGGCCGCCGCGACACCTGGTGCCGCCGTGCCCGGGGCCGGGGCGACCGGACCGGGGACGGCGGCCGGCCCCGTGCCGGCGTCAGTGCCGGCCTCGGTGGCGGCTCTCGGGGACCTGGACCCGGTGGCGCTGCTCGCCGAGATCGCCGACGTCGGCCGCGCGGCCGGCGGCGGCTGGTCCCGGCTGGTGCACACCGACGCCGAGCTCACCCTGCGCGACTGGTTCACCGAGCACGCCACGCGACTCGGCCTGGACGTCGAGACCGACCGGAACGGCAACCTGTGGGCCTGGTGGGGCGCCGACCTGCCCGGTGCCGACGAGCCCGGAGCGGTGCTGCAGGTCGGTTCGCACCTGGACTCGGTGCCGGCCGGTGGCGCGTACGACGGGCCGTTGGGTGTGGTGAGCGCGCTGGCCGCGGTCTCCCGGCTGCGCGCCGAGGGGTTCAGGCCGCACCGCCCGGTGGTCGTCCCCGTGTTCGCCGAGGAGGAGGGCGGCCGGTTCGGGATCGCCTGCGCCGGGTCGCGCCTGATGACCGGAGCGTTGGACCCTGCCCGCGCGGGCGCCTTGGCCGACCCGGACGGCGTGACCGCTGCGGACGCCGCGCGTCGGGTCGGCGCCGACCCCGCCGCCTGGGGTCCCGACCCGGTCCGCGTCGCCCGGATCGGCGAGGCCGTCGAGCTGCACGTCGAGCAGGGGCACCTGCCGACCTCCGGAGGGTGCCGGCACGGTGCGCTCGGGCTGGCCGAGGCGGGCGCACCGCTCGGTCTGCTCACCGAGATCTGGCCGCACGGACGCTGGCGGTTCGACCTCGTCGGCGAGGGCAACCACGCCGGGACGACACCGCTGGACCGGCGCACGGACCCGATGCTCGCGCTCGCCGAGGGCGTCCTGGCCGCACGGCGCGCCGCCGAGCGGCACGGCGTGCTCGCCACCGTCGGCAAGGTCCGGGTGGATCCTGGGGCGGTGAACGCGATCCCGTCCGCGGCCACCTTCTGGCTCGATGCGCGCGGCGCCGACCCGGTCGCGGTCGACGCGGCCGTCGCGGAGGTCGCGGCGGCGCTGGGGACGGCCGGGGTGCGCGAGTCCTGGACCCCGGTCACGCGGTTCGACGCCGGGCTCGGAGCCCGTCTGGCGGGCCCCGTCCGCGTGGCGCTCGCCGCCGCGGGGGCGCCCGCGGGCGCGGACGGGCGACCGTTGCTGCCTAGCCTGCCGTCCGGTGCCGGGCACGACGCCGGGGTGCTGGCCGAGGCCGGGGTGCCCACCGCGATGCTCGTGGTGCGCAACCCGTCCGGGATCTCGCATGCCCCGGGCGAGCACGCCGAGGACGACGACGCCCGGCTCGGCGCCGCCGCGCTCGTCGAGATCATCCGCGACCGCGCCGGCTCCGGCTGGCAGGGATGACCCACCCGACCGCGGCCCGCCCGGCCGGCACCGACGGCGCCTACTGGCTCCCCACGGCCTGGCTCGGCCGGCCCCCGGCCGGCCGGGTCGCCACCGGGGTCCGGGTCCGGCACGGCGGCGGCGTCGTGACCGGGATCGACGAGGGCGTCGAACCGGCGCCCGGCGACACCGTGCTCGACGGGCTCGGGCTGCCCGCGTTCGCCGACGCGCACTCGCACGCGTTCCACCGCGCCCTGCGCGGACGGACCCACGCCGAGGGCGGCACCTTCTGGACCTGGCGCGAGCAGATGTACGCGGTCGCGGCGAGCCTCACGCCCGAGACGTACCTCGAGCTGGCCACGGCCGTGTACACGGAGGCCGTGCTGTCCGGCGTGGGCGTGGTGGGCGAGTTCCACTACGTGCACCACCACCCGGACGGCACGCCCTACCGGCCGTCCACCGCGATGGCCGAGGCGCTGGTCGAGGCGGCCGCGCGGGCCGGGCTGCGGATCACCCTGCTCGACACGCTCTACCGGCGCGGCGGCGTGGACGCCGACGGCCGGCCGGTGCCGCTGTCCGCCGAGCAGCGCCGGTTCGACGACGGCTCCGTCGAGGCGTGGGCCGCGCGGCGCGCGGCACTGCCCGCCGCACCCCACCTGCGCGCCGGCCGCGCGCTGCACTCGGTGCGGGCCGTCGGCGCCGCCGACCTGACCGCGGTCGCCGCGCTCGGCGAGAGCGGCCCGCTGCACGTGCACGTGGCCGAGCAGCCCGCCGAGGTCTCCGGGTGCCTGGCCGAGCACGGTGTCACGCCGGTCGGCCTGCTGGACCGGCACGGGCTGCTCGGCCCTGACCTGGTCGCCGTGCACGCCAACCACGTCTCGGACGCCGACGTCGCGCTGCTCGCCGAGCGCGGCTCCGGTGTGTGTGCGTGCCCGACGACCGAACGGGACCTGGCCGACGGCCCGGGCCGCGGTGGCGACCTGGCCGCAGCCGGGGTCCCGCTGAGCCTCGGCACCGACCAGCACGCGGTGCTCGACATGCTCGAGGAGGCGCGGGGCCTGGAGATGCACGAACGGCTCCGCACCGGCCGACGCGGCACGTTCACCCCGGCCGCGCTGCTGGCCGCCGCCACGGCGGACGGGTACGCCGCACTGGGCTGGGACGGCGGCCGGATCGAGGTGGGCGCACCCTGCGACCTCGCGGTGCTCGACCCGGGCTCGGTGCGGACCACGGGAGCCCGCCCGGACCAGCTGTGGCTGGCGGCGTCGGCCACCGACGTGCGGCACACCGTGGTCGGCGGACGGCACGTGGTGCGGGACGGACGATCCGTGGCCGGCGACCCGGCCGAGCTGCTCACCCGGGCGCTCGCGGCGCTGCAGGATGGGGCGTCATGAGCCCGTCCGACGACCTCGCGCGGCCGGTCGAGATCCCGGCGCCCGCGGCGGGCCGGTCCCTGCTGGTCGACGACATCGGCGTGCTGGTCACCAACGACCCCGCGCGCGGCTCGTGGACGGCGCCGCTGAGCGACGCAGCGGTGGTCGTCGTGGACGGCCGGGTCGCGTGGGTCGGCCGGTCGGCGGACGCCCCCGCGTGCGACGCACGGTGGGGCGCGCACGGGCGCACGGTGCTGCCGGGCTGGGTCGACTCGCACGCCCACCTGGTGTTCGCGGGCGACCGGTCGGCCGAGTTCGCCGCCCGGATGACCGACCAGCCGTACAGCGCGGGCGGCATCCGCACCACGGTCGCCGCGACCCGCGCCGCGAGCGACGAGACGCTGCGGACCCGCGCGGCCGCCCTGCTGACCGAGATGCGCCGGCAGGGCACCACGACGGTCGAGATCAAGTCCGGCTACGGGCTGGACGTCGAGACCGAGCGACGGTCGCTGGCGATCGCGCGCGAGCTGACCACCGAGACGACGTTCCTCGGCGCGCACGTGGTCCCGGCGGAGCACGCGGCCGACCCGGACGGCTACGTCGACCTGGTCACCGGGCCGATGCTGGACGCGTGCGCCCCGCTGGCCCGGTGGATCGACGTGTTCTGCGAGGTCGGCGCCTTCGACCTGGACCAGTCGCGCCGCGTGCTCGAGGCGGGTTCGGCCCACGGGCTCGGCCTGCGCGTGCACGGCCACCAGCTGTCCCGGACCGGCGCGGTCGGCCTCGCGGTCGAGCTCGGGGCCGCGAGCGTGGACCACTGCACCGAGCTGGACGCCGAGGACGTCGCGCTGCTCGCCGGGGCGGCTCCGGTCGCGGCGGGTGGCGCCCCCACCGAGGCCGGGGCGGCCGGTCGCGGCACCGTCGCGACCCTGCTGCCGGTGGTCGAGCTGTCCACCCGGCGGCCGATGCCGGACGCCCGCGCGCTGCTCGACGCCGGCGCGACGGTGGCGCTCGCGAGCGACTGCAACCCCGGTTCGTGCTACTCGTCGTCGATGCCGCTCGCGGTGGCGCTCGCGGTGATCCAGATGCGGATGACACCCGAGGAGGCGGTCTGGGCCGCGACCGCGGGCGGCGCGGCGGCGCTGCGTCGCGACGACGTCGGCCGGGTCGCGGTGGGTGCGCGCGCCGACCTCCAGGTGCTCGACGCCCCCGACCCGGTGCACGTCGCCTACCGGCCGGGGGTGCCGCTGGTCACCGCGGTGCTGGGCGGGGACCACCCCGAGCCGTCGCGCTGAGAGCTCACAGCCGACGCATGGCCGGCACCGTCACCCGGCACAGAGCGCGGTCCTAGGTTCGCCGAGTCGTGTGGGGGCGGCCCGACCGGATGGGTGCCTCCGTGATGAGAGGACGGCAACCCATGCAGCTCGGTCGGAGTCGGATCGATCGGCGGCTCGGTCGGAGTCGGACCGCACGGGTGGTGGCTGGCGTGGCGGCCCTCGCCCTCGGCACCGTGAGCCTGGCGGCCTGCACGGCCGACGACTCGGCGGACTCCACCAGCTCCTCGGCGGACGCCGACGCGTCCGGGCTCGCGCTCGACCCGGGCGCGTGGCAGTACGACGAGACGAACGACGTCTACTACCAGCTCGGCAACGTCTACGTGTCCTCGCCCGCGTCCGAGGACTACGAGACGCTGGGCATCTACGTGCCGGGCGCCTACCTGGACGCCACCGACAACGGGGACGGCACCTACACCGCGACGATCGACGACTCCGGCGAGGTCGCCGGCTACACCGCGAGCACCGCCCCGATCGTCTTCCCGGTGAACACCCCGGGCTACTCGGCCCAGAACCCGCCGACGAGCTACAGCTACGACGAGGTCGCGTCCTATCTCGAGGCCGGCTTCATCTACGTCGCCGCCGGCCTGCGCGGGCGGGACAGCAACGGGGACGACTACACCGGCAACGCCCCGTGGGGCGTGACCGACCTCAAGGCCGCCGTGCGCTACGTGCGCTACAACGCCGCGCAGCTCCCCGGGGACGCGGACAGCGTCTTCGTCTTCGGGCACAGCGGTGGCGGTGCGCAGAGCGCCGTGATGGGCGCCTCGGGCGACTCCGAGCTGTACACGCCCTACCTGGAGTCGATCGGCGCGGCGATAACCGACGCGAACGGCGAGGCGATCAGCGACGCGATCGCCGGCGTGATGGCCTGGTGCCCGATCACCAGCCTGGACTACGCGAACGAGGCCTACGAGTGGAACATGGGCCAGTTCGCCACGACCGGCACCCGCGCCTCCGGGACCTGGACCGACGCGTACTCGCAGGACCTCGCGACCGCGTACGCGCAGTACGTCGACCAGCTCGGGCTGACCGACGACTCGGGGGCCGTGCTGACCCTCGACGAGTCGAGCGACGGCGTGTACCTCGCCGGCTCGTACTACGACTACCTGGTCTCGATGATCACGGACTCGCTGAACGACTTCCTGTCCGTCACCGAGTTCCCGTACACGCCGAGCAGCCAGCAGATGGCCGGGATGGACACCGGGGGTGCGCCGTCGGGTGACGCGCCGTCCGGCATGCCCACCGACGGGACCGCGCCGACCGGGGACGCACCGAGCGACGCGACCGCAGACGCGACCACCGCGGGCGCGACGAGCGGAGCCGCACCGGACGACGCCGCCGGCACGACGTCGTCCGGCAGCTCCGACGCGACGACCTACGAGACCGTCGACGACTACATCGCCGCGCTCAACGCCGACACGTCGTGGGTGAGCTACGACGCGAGCTCGAACACCGCGACGGTGACCAGCCTCGAGGGCTTCGTGACGAGCCAGAAGAACGCGTCGAAGGACGTCGGTGCGTTCGACGCGATCGACGCGAGCGCGACCGAGAACCTGGTGCTCGGCCTGGGCGAGGAGGGTCTGCACTTCGACGCCGCGTCCGAGGCGGTGATCGCCGCGAACGAGGACGAGTACTCGACGTACGCCGACTGGGACGACTCGTACGGTTCGGCGCAGTACACGTCCGACTTCGCCGAGACCGACAGCCTCGGCACCGACGTCGCGACCCGGCTGGCGATGTACAACCCGATGTACTACCTGTCCGACTCCTACGACGGCTACCAGACCTCGACGGTCGCGCCCTCCTGGCGGATCCGGACGGGCATCCAGCAGGGCGACACGGCGAGCACCGTGGAGATGAACCTCGCGCTCGCGCTGCAGAGCGACGGTGCGGACGTCGACTTCGCGACCATCTGGGGCCAGGGGCACACCATGGCCGAGCTGACCGGCGACGGCACCACGAACTTCATCGCCTGGGTCGCCGAGGTCACCCAGGGCTCGTGAGTGCGGGGCCGCGCGCGGCTCGGGACGTTCGGGTCGCGCGCGCCGCCCGGGCCACTGACTACGGTGGTCGTGTCACGGCGGTGGGGCTCGCCGCAACCGCGGCGCTCGCCGCCAACGGTCCCTGGTTCCGGTGCACGCACCGGGGACGCCGTGACGCCCCCTCTGCCGCCACCGGTCCGCTGCTGGACGCGCGCCGCCGGGCGCCGTCGGAGAGGGAAGGTCATGGCTGAAGGCTTCGAGGTCGCCGGGCTGTCGGCGCTGGAGATCCTGGACTCGCGCGGCAACCCGACCGTCCGGGTCGACGTGGCTCTCGCGGACGGGCGGGCCGGACGGGCGGGCGTGCCCTCCGGCGCGTCCACCGGCTCGCGCGAGGCGGTCGAGCTGCGTGACGGGGACCCGGCCCGCTACGCCGGCAAGGGCGTGCTGACCGCCGTCGGCAACGTGAACGGGGAGCTCGCCGACCTGGCCAGGTCGCGCACCTGGGCGTCGCCGGCCGAGCTCGACGCGGCGATGATCGAGACGGACGGCACCCCGAACAAGGCGCGGCTCGGTGCGAACGCGATCGTCGGCGTCTCGATGGCGGTGGCCCGCGCGGTCGCGGGCGACGGCCCGTTGTGGCGGTCGCTGCAGCCCGAGGGCGTGAGCCCGCGGCTTCCGGTGCCGCACTTCAACGTGCTGAACGGCGGCGCCCACGCGGCCAACCCGCTGGACTTCCAGGAGTTCATGGTCGCGCCGATCGGTGCACCGTCGATGCCCGAGGCGGTGCGCGCCGGAGCGGACGTGTACCGCGCGCTGCGCGGCCTGCTGACCGAGGCCGGGATGGCCACGGGGCTCGGCGACGAGGGCGGGTTCGCGCCGGAGATCGCCCGGCCGGAGGACGTCCTCGACCTGCTCGTGCGGGCGATCGAGAAGGCCGGCTACCCGACCGGTCGGGCTGGCGTGGCGATCGCGCTCGACCCCGCGGCCAGCGAGTTCTGGTCCGACGGCGGCTACCTGGTCGACGGCGAGCGGCTGTCCAGCGCCGACATGATCGAGCGGTACGCGGCGATGGTCGCGGACTACCCGGTGTGGTCGATCGAGGACGGTCTGGCCGAGGGCGACTGGGACGGCTGGGTCGCGCTGACCGAGCGCCTCGGTGGCACCACGCAGCTGGTCGGCGACGACATCTTCGTGACCAACCCGGCGATCATCGCCGAGGCGATCGGCCGCAAGGTCGGCAACTCCGCGCTGATCAAGCTGAACCAGATCGGCAGCGTGTCCGAGACCCTCGAGGCCATGCGGCTGTGCCGGCAGGCCGGTTACACCCAGATGGTCTCGCACCGGTCGGGGGAGACCGAGGACTCGTTCATCGCCGACCTCACGGTGGCCACCGGTTCGGGGCAGCTCAAGACGGGTGCACCGGCCCGGGGCGAGCGGGTCGCGAAGTACAACCGCCTGCTCGAGATCGCCGCGGCCACCGACCTGCCGTACGGGCTGGCCTGAGCGGGGCGGGCGTCGCCGCCGCGTCGCGGTGGGCGGTGCGACCGGGGGGCTGCACGCGTCGGGCATACTCGGTGCGTGTCGCCGCGCGGGTCGTCCTCGATGCGCGACTTCAACCGCGCTCGGGTGCTGGACGCGTTCGCCGGCGCGGTGGCCCTGACCAGGGGTGAGATCGCCGCCCGCACGGGCTTGTCCCGCACCACGGTGACCGGTCTGGTCGACCAGCTGGTGCGGGAGGGCCTGCTGACGACGCCGCGCGACGCGCTCGTCGTGCCGAGGTCCGACGTGCCGGGGCGGCGCCCCGAGCTGCTCGCGCGCACCCGGCCGCTGGGCTACGGGGTCGCGATCGACGCGGGGCACGAGCGCCTGCAGATCGCGATCGCGGACCTGTCCGGCCGGGTGCTCGCCCGGGGCGTGCGACACATCGGGATCGAGGCGACCGCGAAGGAGGCGGCCCGGCACACCCGCGCCGTGGTCCGCGAGCTCGTCGCGGCCGCCGCGCCCGGTCAGACCTGCCACGGCGTCGTCGCGGCGATCCCCGAGCCGATCGGGCGGGACGGCCGGGTCGCGCGGGACAGCGTCGCGAGCCGGTGGCACGGTGTGCGACCGGGTGAGGTGCTCGGCGACGCGCTGGGCCAGGAGGTGCACGCCTGGAACGACGCGAACCTCGCCGTGCTCGGCGAGACGGTGTTCGGCGCGAGCCGCAACCTGGACGACGTCTTCTACGTGAAGATCTCGCACGGCGTCGGGCTCGGCATCGTGGTCAACGGGCGCCTGGTCCGCGGCACCGACGGCCTCGCCGGGGAGATCGGTCACACCCAGGTCCGGGCCGACGGGATCGTGTGCCTGTGCGGCAACCGCGGCTGCCTCTACACGCTCTCGGCGTCGGAGTACCTCACCCAGGCCCTGCACGCCGTGACCCACAACCCCGAGCTGACGCTCGACAACCTCGCGGCGATGGGCCGGCAGGGTCATCCGGGTGCGGGCCGCGTGCTCCGCGACGCGGGTCGCGAGGTGGGGCACGCGGTCGCCAACCTGTGCAACGCGCTCAACCCCCGGCTCGTCATCGTGGGCGGTTCGCTCGCCCGGGCTGGCGACTGGGCGATCTCGGGCCTGCGCGAGTCGATGGCCGACCGTACCGAGGCCCGCGTCGCGCAGGCCCTGGAGATCACGGCGAGCCGGCTGGGGGAGCGGGCCGAGGTCTACGGTGCGATCGCGATGGCGATCGGGGTCATCGACCCGGTGACCGCAGAGCCGCGGGTCCAGGCCGCACGGCGCACGCCGGCCTGAGCCACAGCGGCCTCAGACCGGCCCGACCACAGCCCTGCCCGGGCGGCCGGAGCTCCTGCGCGGCCTCACCACAGGCGCGGCCCGGCGGGCAGCGGCTCGCCCGGCGCGTCCCAGCGCAGCACCACGACCCGGCCCAGGGCGGCCTCGGTCACGTACAGGTCGCGTCCCTCTGGGCCGCCGAAGCACAGGTTCGTCACGTCGACGTCGGCCATCGCGACCCGGTCGACGCGCCCGGCCTGGGACACCACGAACAGCGCGCCCGAGCCGGTCCCGGCCACCACGAGCCGTCCCGCCGAGTCCCACGCCATGCCGTCCGGGAAGGCGCCGTCGCCGAGCTCGCACCAGACCCGCGGCTCGCCGAGCCGGCCGGGCTCGATGATCGGGAACGCCAGGATCCGGCCGGTCCCGGTCTCGCCGACGACGAGCTCGGACCAGTCGGGGGTCAGGGCGAGCCCGTTGGGGAACACCATGCCGGTGTGGCAGCGGCTCGAGCGCTCGCCGTCGGTGAAGCAGACCGAGCCCGGCGGGCTCGCGGAGGCGGGTGCGCTGCCGCTCGCGTCGCGCGTGGCCCAGACCGGGTCGGTGAACCAGAGGCCGCCGCGCGGGTCGAGCGCGACGTCGTTCGGGCTGTCGAGCGGGCGGCCGTCGATCTCGGTCAGGACGTCCCGCACGGTGCCGTCCGGGGCGACGACCTGGATCGCCGCGGGGCGCAGGCCACCGGGGCCGGCGACACCCCCGGTCGAGGCGTTCGGGCCCCAGTTGCCGCCGTTGTTGGCGACCCAGAGCATGCCGTCGGCGTCGAACGCGGCACCGTTCGGCGAGCCGCCCGGCGCGGCGAGCACCTGACGTTCGCCGTCGACGACGCGGCTGACCGTCCCGCCGGCGAGCTCGACCACGTGCAGCGTTCCGGTGGCGTCGAACCGCGGACCCTCGGGGTACGCGAAGCCCGTCGCGACCACGCGCTCGGCGTCGCCCGTGCTCCCTGCGTTCACAGCGAACCCTCCTTGTAGGCGCGCAACCCTGCGGCCATCACTCCGTCGCCGTTGATCTCCTCGTCGGCGATGTCGGTCCAGTGGTAGACGGTCACGCCGTCGGCGGCCGTCCGCGCGACGCTGCGCAGCACGTCGACGACCTCGCTCGGGGGCAGCTCGGCTGCGCGCCCCGCGGTGTGGTGCGGCGGCTCGGTGTACGCCACCGAGGTCTGCAGCGAGGGGAGCAGCGTCCCGGCGACCCGGGGGCGCAGGTCCTCGACCACCTCGGCCACCCAGGCGTCGGTGTCCCGGCCGAGGATCTGGTGGTAGATCATCGTCTCGACGTGCTCGGCGACGCCGGAGATCGCCCCCAGGTCCTGCCCGAGCACCTCGCGGCCGAGGTCGCCGCGGTCCGCCCGCGGGAACGCCAACCCGTTGATCAGGGTCTCGGTGCCCGGCCGCGCGCGGCGGGCCGCCTCGGCGAGCTGGGCCGCCGCGTCGGTGACCACGTCACACTTCCAGCGCACCCACTCGGCCATGTGCTCGGCCAGCACGACCCGCGCCACCGTGGCTGGGTCGGCGTCCGGCAGGTCGATCCCGGTGTCCTCGGCGAACCGGCGGGTGCTGCCGGGGGCGAAGCCGTAGTCGTGGATCTGATCCCGGGCCACCCGCGGTGTCCAGCCCTCCCAGAAGCCCGGGAACCGGATGAACACGAGGAAGACGCCGTCGGGGTCGTGGGTCGCCACGACGCGTTCCATCAGCTCGACCCGCCGCGCGAGGTAGTCGCGGCTGTGCGGGCTCACGCCGAGGTACCAGTCGAACATCTCCATCGGGCTGCCGTCGTCGGCGACCGGGCGAAGGTCGGGTTCCGCGGCGACCATGTCCGGCTGGAAGAAGACCGCGGTCGACTCGTAGGTCTTGATGCCGTGGTTGCGCAGCTCGTCCCGGAACCGCCGCTCGTCGTAGTGGGCGGGCTGGACCTGGGCGACGCCGCTGGTCGGCAGCGGGTCCATGGTGTTCTGGATCAGCGCCCAGTCCACGCCGTGCGACGCCATCAGCCGCGCGGCGGACCGCTCGTCGAGGCCGAGGCGCGTCATCCAGTCGAACCCGTAGCACTTCACACCGATGATCGGGGCCATCACGCCACCGCCGTCCTGCTCATGGCCGCCAGCAGGGACGCCCGGTCGAATGACGCCGCCGGGGCGTCCTGGATCATCTGCCCGTTCGCCAGCACCACGACGCGGTCGGCGAGGTCGAGCATCTCGTCGAGGTCGTCGGAGATCACGACCACGGCGGTGCCGGCCGCGGCCATCGACCGGACCTGGGTGTGCAGCTCGGCCTTCGCGCCGATGTCCACGCCGGCCGTCGGCTGGTCGAGCACGATGGCCTTGGGCCGGGCGGCCACGGCGCGGGCGACGAGCACCTTCTGCGCGTTGCCGCCGCTGAGGTTCTTGGTGAGGATCTCCGGTCTCGGCGGCAGGACCCGGAACCGGGCGAGGAGGTCACGCACCACCCGGTCCACCGTGGCGAGCCGGACCAGGCCGCCGCGGCTGAGGTGGGTGCCGAGCGCGGTGAGCTCGATGTTCTCGCGGACGGAGCCGGTCAGGACCAGGCCGTTGACCTTGCGGTCCTCGGGGACCAGCAGGAGCCCGGCCCGCGCTGAGGTGCGCGGGTTGCGCCGGCCGAGCGGGCGCCCGTCGACCAGCACGCGCCCTTCGGTGCGCAGGTCGCCGATCAGCGCCCGGGCCCAGCGGGTCCGGCCGGAGCCGACGAGACCGGCGAGCGCGACGATCTCGCCCGCGGCGACGGTGAGGTCGGTCGGCGGTCTGCCCTCGACCGCGAGCGCTCGTACCTCGAGCCGGGCGGCGCCCGCCCCGGTCTCGCTGCGTGCCGGTGCCGCGGGGCCGCCGGGAGCCGGCACGACGGGCCGGTCGCCGATCTCGTCCTCGCCGACCAGCTCACGGGCGAGGGTGTCGGCGGTCCAGTCCGAGGCGGGGCCGACCGCCCGCACCGCGCCGTCGCGCAGCACGGTCACGACGTCGGCGACCTCGACCACCTCGTCGAGGAAGTGGCTGATGTACACGACGCCGACGCCGCGCTCGGCGAGCTGAGCGATGATCCGGAACAGCTGGGCGCGCTCGGCGGGTGCGAGCCGGGCGGTCGGCTCGTCCATCACCAGGTAGCTGACGTCGCGCGCGAGCGCCCGGACGATCTCGGTGAGCTGCTGGTCGGCGACGCCGAGGCGGCGTACCGGCGTGGTCATCGGCAGCGTGATCCCGAAGCGTTCGGCCTCCTGCGCGGAGCGGCGGGCCAGGGCACGGTGGGCCACGCCACCCCAGCCCCGGCCGCCGGGCTCGCGGCCGAGCGCGATGTTGTGCGCGACGTCGAGGTCGGGGACCAGGGCGAAGTCCTGGTAGATGATCGCGACGCCTGCGTCGAGCGACTCCTTGGGGGTCCGCAGGTGCTGGGTCCGGCCGTCGAGGGTGATCGTGCCCGAGTAGTCGTGGTAGAGCCCGCCGAGCACCTTCATCAGGGTGCTCTTGCCGGCGCCGTTGTGGCCCACGAGGGCGTGGACCTGGCCCGGCTCGACGGTGAAGTCGACGCCGTGGAGCACCTCGATGCCGCCGAAGCTCTTGCGGATCTGCGTCATCGTCAGCATCAGAGGTGCTCCACGGTCGTCATCGGTCGGTCAGGATGGGCGCGGGGTCTCGGTCACTCGCCCCAGGCCGCGGGCACGTCCTCGACGTTGTCCGCGGTGACCAGCGGCATGTCGATGAAGGCCTGCGGCTGCGGCACGGACGCCTGGTCGCCGGTCAGCCACGCGTAGGCGTAGCGCACGGCCTGCTCGCCCTGCGGGTCGGGCATCTGGTCGACCGTGCCGTAGACCGCGCCGTCCTGGATCGCCGAGCGGACGTCGGACGGGTAGTCGCCGAGCACGAAGGCGACGTCGGTGCGACCGCTCTCCTTGGCGTTCAGGGCACCGCTCACGCTCTCCGGGCCCTGCCCGACGATCGCGTCGATCTCACCGGGTGCGAACCGGTTGAGGGTGTCCTGGATCGCAGCGAGGGCCTGGGCGTTGTCCCAGTTGGCGCTGATCTCGGAGAGCCGGGTGATGCCCGGGTAGTCGGCCAGGTACTCCTCGAGCCCCTGCTGCCGCTGGAGCTGCGCGGACGTGCCGAGCTTGCCCTGGATGTAGGCGTAGGTGCCGGTCTCGCCGATGGCGTCGACGAGCAGCTCGCCCTGGAGCCGGCCGAACTCGACGTCGTCGACACCGACGTAGGTGACGATCTCGGCCCCGCTGGAGGTGTCGGCCATGGTGTTGACCGCCATCACCGGGATGCCCGCGGCGTTCGCCTCCTTGACCGCCGGGACGATGCCCGTCGGGTCGGACGGGCTGATCAGGATCATGTCGAAGTCCTCGGCGACGAACTGCTGCACCACGGCGACCTCGTTGGCGAGCTCGCCGCCGCCGTTGCGGATGTCGAGCTCGACACCGAGCTCGTCCGCGGTCTCCTCGGCCTTGCTGATCAGGCCCGAGTAGAACGGCACCGACGTGTTCCAGATCATGTAGCCGATCCGCAGGTCCCCGCCGGCGGCGGACGACTCGTCCCCACCTGCGGAGCTCGTGTCGGTCGCGTCCGCGCTGCCCGAGCACGCCGCCATCGACGTGGCGAGGCCGATGGCGACGAACGAGGCCGCGAGGCGTCGTGTGATGCGCATGGTTCTCCTCATGGTTGGTGGGGACCGCTTCGTCCCCGGGTGGTGGTGATCGACGGCCTCAGCGCGAGGCGCGCCGTTGCCGCTGGTAGCTGTCGATGCCGACCGCGATGAGGATCACGAAGCCGGTGACCATCGGTTGCCAGTAGGACGAGACGCCGTTGAGGTTCAAGGCGTTCGAGACGACGCCGAGCAGGAACGTGCCGAGCACGGCCGCGGAGACCTTGCCGACTCCGCCGGACAGTGGGACGCCGCCGACCACGACCGCCGCGATCGCCGACAGCGCCCAGGTGCTGGCCGCGGCGGGCTGGCCGATCCCGGTCTGCGCGAGCAGCAGGACGCCGGCGAGCCCGGCGAGCGTGCCGCCGATCGCATAGGTGCCGATCGTGACGAGCGGGACGTTCACGCCACCGAGGCGGGCGGCCTCGCGGTTGCCGCCGACCGCGTAGACGTAGTGGCCGAACCGGGAGAACCGCAGCGTCGCCCAGATGACGACCACCACGGCGGCGAAGATGATCGTGACGATCGGGATGCCGGCGATCCGGCCCAGCCCGAGGCGCGTGAAGGACTCGGGCACGCCGTAGACCGGGTTGGCCTGCGTCGCGACGAACAGCCCGCCGAGCACGACGCTCTGGGTGCCGAGCGTCACCACGAAGGGGCTCATGCCGAGCAGCGCGACGAACGCGCCGTTGGCCGCACCGACCGCGAGCCCGGCGAGGACGGCGGCGACGATCCCGGCGGGCGTCCCGACATGGACGATCACGGTCGCGGCGAGCACCGAGGACATCGCGCCCACCGCGCCGACGGACAGGTCGAAGCCGCCGAGGATGATCATCAGGAGCATGCCGCACGCGACGATCCCGATGATCGAGTTCTGCTGGAGGATGTTCGCGATGTTCGCCCAGCGGCCGAACGCGGGGGTCGTCAGCAGCTGCGAGAGCACCAGCAGGGCGAGGATCCCGGCCAGCAGGCTGGACCCGCCACGGCGGCCCAGTGCGGTGGTGACGCGGCGCCAGAGGGGGGTCTGGGCGGCATCTGAGGTTTCGGTCACGGCGCTCACTCGTTGTCTTCCTCGACGTCGGCGGACTTGCCGAGGAGGACACTCGGGGTGACGTCAGTGATCTGTCAAACCTCTGACGCAATCTTTCGCCGTTATCTGTCGTGATCTGGTCATAAGTAGACGTCGCCGCAGGTCAGAAACCCCGAGGCCATCCGTGAGACCACAGGGCCCGACCCGTCATCTCGACGGGTCGCGGGCGATCGACAGCGCGGCCCGCGCCCCGCTGTCCGGGTTGTGGCGGTTCAGGCCTGCGCGGGGCCCGGGTCCAGCACGGGCCCCAGCGCCCGGCGCAGCGCGTCCATCCGGGCGTCGGTGACGGCGGCCGGGTCGTCGCCGGGGAGCCGCAGCCACGCCCGCCCACCGGGCAGGTCACGCCGCGTCAGCTCGGCGTCGTCCAGCGCGCCGGTGCCCTCGAGCGCATCCAGCTGGGACCGCCCGAGCAGGGTGCCCCAGCCGAAGCCCCAGACCTTGTGGGCGACGTCGCGCAGGGAGGGCGCGGCGCCGGTCGCCAGCTCCCACGGGCTCTCGGTCGTGAGCGGTGGGTGGTCGGTGGCGGTGAGGAACCCGGCGGTGGCCCCGATGGCCACCGCTGTGTCCAGCACCCACCGCTCGAGGCGTCCGACCGCCCAGCCCATGGTCGCTCCGCCGCCGTACATCGCCCAACGCTGCAGGCCGACCCACACGACCAGCCCACCGACGGGCTCGTCGCTCCAGCCCACGACGGCGGGAAAGTCGCACGCGACGGTCACGACCTCCATTCGCGGGTCGTAGAGCGTGACGTCGTCCTGGATCGCGTCCTGCATCGCCGAGGAACGGGCGGAGAACCTCCCGCTCTGGGGTGTGCCGTCGCTCCAGCGGTCCGCCACGAAGCCGGGGTCGAGGCCGTCGCCGACGGTGGCGGCACCGGGCCGTCCGAGGTCGTCCTCGGCGTTGATGGCGGTCGTGCTCCAGCGCAGGTCGATGCCCATGGAGTGCGCGGCGACGTCCTCGGCGCCGCGGCGCAGCGCCTCGAGCACCATGGCCGGGGCCACGGTGCACTGCTGCGCCGCAACCGCACCGATCAGCATCGGCTCAGCCATCCGGCCTCCCGCTTCGTCGGGCGGGAGACTACCGATCCGGCGTTCGGCGCGGCGGGAGGTCCGACCGGACTCGCCCCGATCGGGTGGCGCCCGCCCGGGGCACCACCCGATCGGTCGCTCGCTAGTCGCCCAGCCGACGCCGCAGCTCGGCCAGCTGCCCGGCGACCTGCTCCGGCAGCGCCGGGCCGAACTGAGCGAACCACTCCTCGGTGAGGTCCGCCTCGGCGAGCCAGGAGTCGCGGTCGATCGCGAACAGCTCGGTCATGTCCTGCTCGGGCACGTCGAGGCCGGTCAGGTCGAGGGCACCCGGCGTGGGCAGCAGGCCCACCGGCGAGTCGACCGCCTCGGCCGACCCCTCCAGCCGCCGGACGACCCAGGCGAGCACGCGGGAGTTCTCCCGGAAGCCGGGCCACAGGAACCGGCCGCCGGCGCCCTTGCGGAACCAGTTCACGCAGAAGATCTCCGGCGCCGCGTCACCGAGGCGCTCGCCCATCGTGAGCCAGTGCGCCCAGTGGTCGGCCATGTTGTAGCCGCAGAACGGGAGCATCGCGAACGGGTCGCGGCGCAGCTGCCCGACGGTCCCCTCGGCGGCAGCGGTCTGCTCCGACGAGATCGTCGCGCCGAGGAACACCCCGTGCGCCCAGTCCCGCGCCTGGGTGACCAGCGGCACGTTCGTGGCGCGGCGCCCGCCGACCAGGATCGCGTCGACCGGCACGCCGGCCGGGTCCTCCCAGTCCGGGGCGATCGAGGGGCACCGGTCGGCCCGGACCGTGAAGCGCGCGTTCGGGTGCGCGGCGGGCCGCCCGGAGTCCGGGGTCCAGTCCTGCCCGGTCCAGTCCACCAGGTGCTCGGGGACCTGCTCGGTCAGGCCTTCCCACCACACGTCGCCGTCGTCGGTGAGGGCGACGTTGGTGAAGATCGTGTCGCTCGCGACCATCGTGACCGCGGTCGGGTTGGTCACCTCGCCGGTGCCCGGTGCGACGCCGAAGAAGCCCGCCTCGGGGTTGATCGCGCGCAGCCGGCCGTCGTCCCCGACCCGCATCCACACGATGTCGTCGCCCAGCGTCTCGGCCCGCCAGCCCGGCAGCGTCGGGTCCAGCATCGCGAGGTTGGTCTTGCCGCACGCCGACGGGAACGCCGCGGTGACGTGGAAGGACCGGCCCTCGGGGCTGGTCAGCCGCAGCAGCAGCATGTGCTCGGCGAGCCAGCCCGCGTCGCGGCCCATGACCGAGGCGATCCGCAGCGCGAAGCACTTCTTGCCGAGCAGCGCGTTGCCGCCGTAGCCCGAGCCGAACGACCAGATCTCCCGGGTCTCCGGGAAGTGCGAGATGTACTTGGTCTCGTGGCACGGCCACGGGACGTCGGCGCGGATCGCCCCGGTGTCGTCGACCAGCGGCATGCCGACGCTGTGCACCGCGGGCACGAAGTCGCCGTCCGGCCCCAGCTCGTCGAGGACGGCCGTGCCGACCCGGGTCATGACGTGCATGCTCACCACGACGTACGGGGAGTCCGTCAGCTCGACGCCGATCTCGGCGAGCGGTGAGCCGACCGGGCCCATCGAGAACGGCACCACGTACATCGTGCGGCCGCGCATCGCACCGGCGAACACGCCGTCGAGCTCGGCGCGCATCTCGGCCGGCGCGCGCCAGTTGTTCGTGGGGCCGGCGTCCTCCTCCCGCTCGGAGCAGATGAAGGTCCGCGACTCGACCCGCGCGACGTCCCGAGGGTCCGAGCGGGCGAGGAACGACCGGGGTCGCAGCACGGGGTCGAGCGGCAGGAACGTGCCCTGCTCCACGAGCAGCTCGCACAGTGCGTCGTACTCCGCGTCGGAGCCGTCGCACCAGACGATCCGGTCGGGCCGGGTCAGCCGGGCGATGTCGTCGACCCACGCGAGCAGGCGTCGGTTCTCGGTCTGCGGCCCGTTGTCGTGGTGGGCGTTGCGGGGCCGTTCGGCCAGCGTGGTCATCGGGTCCTTCTCTCGCCGTGTCGATGAGTTCCCTGTTGACGATTCCACGGTTCAGACGGGCTGGATCCAGTCATCCGATGAAAAATTTGGCGATTCTTTCGGTACGGTCATGTCATGGCGACGGAGCAGAGTGGGTCGGCATCGGCGCGGGTAGCCGGTCCGGTCATCGCGATCCCGGAGAGCGGCGCCGGCGAGCAGGAGAGCAGCGACCTGCTCACCCTCGGGCGGCGGATCCGGCACTACCGGACCGAGCGCGGCTGGACCCTCGACCGGCTCGGCGGGGAGGTCGGCGCGTCCGCGAGCCAGCTCTCGCTCGTCGAGAACGGTCGGCGCGAGCCGCGCGTGACGCTGCTCCGCTCGATCGCCGCGGCGCTCGGTGTGCCCGCGGCCGCGCTCCTGGCGCCCGAGCCGCCGTCCCACCGCGCCGCGCTGGAGATCGCGCTGGACCGTGCGCAGCGGACCGGTGCGTACCGCGCGCTCGGCCTGCCCGAGGTTCGGCCCGGCCAGAGCCTGCCCACCGAGGCCCTCGAGGCCCTCGTCGGCCTGCACACCGAGCTCGCCCGGCGCGCGGACGCGGCGATCGCCACGCCCGAGGAGGCCCGTCGGGCCTCGACCGCGCTGCACGCCTGGATGCGCGAGCGCGACAACTACCTGCCGGCGATCGAGGAGGTTGCCGAGGACGCCGTCCGGTCGAGCGGCTACACGACCGGCCCGCTCACCCACCGCAGCGTGGCCGAGATCGCCAAGAGCCTCGGCTTCTCGATCATCCACACGCCCGACCTGCCGTCGTCGACCAGGACGGTGACCGACCTGGCGAACGGGCGGATCTACCTCCCGCCGGCGTCGATCCCCGGCGGCCACGGCCTGCGCTCGCTCGCTCTGCAGGCCATCGCGCACCGCCTGCTCGGGCACGAGCGTCCGCGGAGCTACTCGGACTTCATGCGGCAGCGGACCGAGATCACCTACTTCGCGGCCGCCTGCCTGATGCCGCGCTCGGCCGCGGTCGGGTTCCTGGAGCGCGCGAAGCGGGCCAAGGACCTCGCCGTCGAGGACTTCCGCGACGCGTTCGGCGTCACGCACGAGACCGCTGCCCAGCGGATGACGAACCTGCTCACCTCGCACCTGGACCTGCGGGTGCACTTCATGCGGGTGGGCGTGGACGGCGCGCTGTACAAGGGCTACGAGAACGACGGGTTCCCGTTCCCGGTGGACAGCACCGGTGCGTCGGTGGGGCAGACCGTCTGCCGTCGCTGGCCGGCGAGGGCGGCGTTCGGTCGCCGGGACCGCACGAGCGAGTACCACCAGTACGTCGACACGCCGGCCGGCACGTACTGGGCCTCGACCCAGACCGGGATGGCGAACCAGGGCGAGTTCTCGATCGCCTTCGGGGTGCCGTTCGAGTCGGCCACCTGGTTCCGCGGTCGGGAGACGACGGTGCGAACCCGGTCGACCTGCCCCGACCCGGCCTGCTGCAGCCTGCCGCCGCGGGACCTGGCCGACCGCTGGGCCGAGCGGTCGTGGCCCAGCGCGGCGGTGCACACCCAGATCCTGGCGCCGCTGCCGAGCGGGAGCTTCCCCGGGGTCGACGAGAGCGAGGTGTTCGCGTTCCTCGAGCGGCACTCGAGCTGAGTCCAGCCGCGGCCCGCGGCCATGGCTCGGCCGTCGGGCGCCAGGAGTGTCGGCCTCGGCCAAGGTTCGGGTTCCGGGACCGCCGGCCGCGGTCCGGTCGTCAGGCCCCGCGACCTCGGGCGGCGGCCGCGGCCTCCTCGCGGTCGGCGATCCCGGACAGGTGCTTCTGCAGCTGGTCGAGGGCCGGCATGCTGCGCATGATGCGCTGGATGTCCCGGGCGGACAGCGACTCGAAGGCCTCGGACATCGCCGCGGAGATCCCGGACCGGAACGACTCGCGGACGTAGTGCCCGCGATCGGTCGCACTCAGCACCACGGACCGCCCGTCGAGCCGCGAGCGCCGACGCTCGACCAGGCCCTGCTCCTCGAGCTTGCGCAGCACCTCGCTCACCATCGGCCGGGACAGCCGCATCTCGGCGGCCAGCGCCGTCGGCGTGAGGCCCTCGGTCGCGATCACGAGCCGCAGCGCGAGCGCCTGCGACGGGGGGAGGACGGGCAGGCCGCCCTTGGACCGCGTGGCGAGGGTCGCCTCCTGCCAGAGGTAGCCGAGCACCTCGGCGAACTCGGACGCCTGGTCCGCGAGCGTCGGGTCCGTGTCGCCCATCCGAGCCTCCAGTCGTGTCCGCAGGTCACGGTATCAGCCCACGCAGGACTCGTCGCGGCGCCGGCCACGCACAAACTATTTCCATCTACTGAAACAAGTGGTTTACTGTGCCGAAGTA
This sequence comes from Actinotalea endophytica, assembly GCF_025717005.1. GTDB lineage: Bacteria > Actinomycetota > Actinomycetes > Actinomycetales > Cellulomonadaceae > Actinotalea. The sequence continues at coordinate 190,622 of NZ_JAOVZU010000004.1, read as the reverse complement.
GTTGGCGGCGATCAGCGCCGCAGCCAGACCCGCGGGCCCGGTGGCGGCCCGACCCGGTGGGGACGACGCGAACCCGATGGAGGACCCCGTGACCGACTACCCCGACGAGATGCTCGTCACCAAGCGGCGTGAGCTGACCGAGGCCGAGCGCGCGCTCCCGCTCGCGAAGTACTGGGACCTCCCGCTGCACCGGGTCGCGCCGCTGCAGCGCCAGCTGATCGAGGCCGGCCCGATGGACCCGAGCAAGGCGACGCTCCCGGAGAGCTTCACCGACCTGCTGCGGCCGGTCGGGTACGAGGAGGTCGAGTACGGCTACTGCATGCGCGAGGACGGCACCGGCTACCTGGCCGTGTACACCACGTACCCCGGCTGCACGCCGCAGATGCTCGGCTGGTACTTCCGGTGGATCAACATCCGCTCGAAGAGCACGCCCGAGGGCGTCGGGAACATCCGCTACAAGATCTGGAACCGGGCGGACCACTGGGACCACGGCTTCATCAACGGTGTCGACAAGCACGGCGGCATCTACACCGTCGAGTCGCTCGATCTCGGCGAGGGCGAGGAGATGCTCTGGTCGGTGCGTCACGAGCTGGACCCGCGCGACTTCGGCCTGACCGCCGAGCGCGAGCAGGAGCTCAAGGCGGCCGGGTGCTTCGTGGACTGCTGCACGGAGTCGTTCCACCCGGTCGAGGACCCGTCGGTCACGCTGCCCGGCACGCACCTGTTCATGACGCTGTCCCGGATCAACCCGTGGGGCGTGCTGGAGAAGGTGACCCGGGAGTGGATCGGGTACGGCGTCGAGGACGGGACGATCGTGCGCGACCTCAGCACGCCGGACTGGATGCTCAACGAGGGGTACCTCAAGAAGGTCATCACCCACTCGACCACCGAGGCACAGCAGCTGAGCAAGTTCCTGCCCCGCCTCTACGCCGAGTACAAGGACCTGCCGGACGACGCGGACTGACTGACGCGCCGGTCGGGGCGGGCCACGATGGGCGCAGGTCCGAGCACCGGACGGACGGATCGAGGGGAGGAGCGAGGCGATGCCGGTGGTGGTTGCGACGACGCTCGCTGCCGCTGCGGCGTTCGCGGCCTTCCACGTGCCGCTGCCGCTGCGCCGCGACGGGCGGTGGGTGCTCGCCGAGGTCGGCGGTCGGCCCGCCCGGCTGCTCGGGATCGCCTACCACCTGCTGCTGCTCCCCGCGGTCGCCGCGCTCCCGGCGCCGGCCTGGGCGGTGGCGGCCGGGTTCGCCTGGATGCTCCTCGACACGATGCTCGAGGGGGCCCAGCTGGCCGGTGCCACCACCGACGTCAAGCCGCTGCGCGACGGCGTGCACGTGATCGCGATGGCATGGCTGATCCCCGCGGGCCTGACCGGCGGCGGGGTGCTCGCGGTCGCGGGCACGGCGCTCGCGCTCGCATTCGCGGCCCGACTGGCGCTCGCCGCCCGGCGCGCACCCGCGCCGGTCTGGCTGCTGCGGCTCAACGCCGCCCTGAACGTGATCTGGATGGTCTGCGTCGCCGTCGCGCTGCGCTGACCGACGCGTGCACCGCCGACGCCCCTGGGATGACGTCACCGAATCGTGACGTCGGAGACGTTGACGAGATACGTCGGTAAGGTGAAATATTCGATAGACAAAACAGTTGGTTCGTGACCCCCACGAGCCATGACACCTCGGCAGCATCAGGCTGCCCTGGTCGCCGCTTTCTCAAAGACGAGGAACCGTGATGTCAGCAACGATTGTCAGGCGTTCGGCGATCATGACCGCCGCCGTCGCAGCCTCCGCTCTCTTCCTGGCCTCCTGCTCGAGCGGTGGCAGCTCCGACCCGAGCGACTCGGCCACCGGCAGCGACTCGGCGTCCGCGCCGACCGGCGTCACGTTGGTGATGTGGCACCAGTCCGCCGACGCGGACCCGCAGCTCAACCTCTACAAGGCGTACGAGGCGGCATCGGGCAACACGATCGAGCTCGTGGACCTGCCGGCGGACACCTACACCACAGCCGTCCAGACCAAGTGGGCCACCGGGGACCGGCCGGACATCCTCGAGTACGTGCCGACCCCGCAGGACATGCGGCAGCTCAACATGTCCGAGAACATGCTCGACCTGAGCGACCTGGCCTTCGTCGGCAACCGGGTGAACGACGCCGGCGAGCTCGACGGCGCCGTCTACGGCGCGGTGCTCGGCCCGCTCTCGTCGTTCGGGATGTTCTACAACAAGGACGTGCTCGACGCTGCCGGGGTGGACGTGCCCACCAGCTACGGCGACCTGATGACCAGCTGCGACGCGGTCACCGCGAGCGGCGCCGACATGGTCAACATCGGCGGTGGCTCGGAGTTCCCGGTCAACATGTTCGCCGGCTTCGCCTACATGGCGGACTACAACGAGGGCGACCAGTGGGGCCAGGGGGTGGCCGACGGCTCGATCAAGGTCAACGACCCTGAAGGCCCGATCGTGGCGAGCCTGACCACGATGAAGGACCTGGTCGACGCCGGCTGCGTGAACAGCGACGCCGCCACGGCGACCTTCCAGGACTCGATCGCGGCGGTCTATGACGGCTCGTCCGCGCTGACCATCCTGCCCTCGGACTTCATCTCGCTCTTCTACGAGGCCGGCGGCGGCGACACCGCGACCGTCGACGAGACGATCGGCTTCGGCCCGATCTCGGCCGAGAAGGGCATCGGCTCCTACTCCGCCAGCCCGATCGGCAGCTACTTCGTGCCGAGCACCGGTGACGCGACCAAGGAGGCCGCGGCCAAGGACTTCATCGACTGGATCACCACCGAGGGCTACCAGGACTACGTCGACGAGGCCCAGGCCGTGCCGACCCTGACCAACGCGACGACCCCGGACCTGGGCGGCCTCTACGCCTCGCTCGCCGACGTGCTGATGGACCCGAGCACGACCCCGGCGTTCAACCAGTCCGTCCCCGGCTTCGGTAGCTTCGGTCAGGTCTCGGTGAGCGTGCTGGTCGGTCAGGCGAGCCCGCAGGAGGCTGCGGACACCTGGCAGGCGTACGTCGACCAGGCGATCGAGGCCCAGCAGTAGAAGCCCTGACCTGAGGGATGCCAGTCATCATGTCTCCGAAGAGGGCCGGTCTTCCCTCGTCGTACACGACCGCCGCGCGCGGCGGGCTCTCCGCCAAGAGCTCGCCGCGCGTGGAGCGGCACCGCGGCGGCGCCTACCGGTTGTGGTTCGCGCTGCCGGCGATCCTGCTCGTCGCGTTCTTCTTCGCCGGCCCGTTCCTCGCGAACGGCGTCCTGAGCTTCACCAAGTGGACGGGCTTCAGCAGCGAGATCTCGTTCAACGGCCTGGACAACTTCCGGTCGATGATCTCGCTCGGCATCCTCGGCCACTCGACCCTGGTGACCATCGGGTTCGCCGCCACGACGATGCTGGTCCAGAACACGGTCGGGCTCGCCCTGGCCAAGGCGCTGCAGGACACCAACCGGCTGAACTCGGTGTACCGCACGATCTTCTTCGTCCCCGTGCTGATGTCGCCGCTCGCGGCCGGCTACATCTGGTCCGCGATGCTGGCCCCCGACGGGCCGATCAACGCCTTCATCTCGCTGTTCGTACCCGGTGACTTCACGTACTCGTGGCTCGGCAGCGAGTCCACCGCGCTGGTCGCCGTCGGCTTCATCGATGCGTGGAAGTGGAGCGGGCTGGTCACGCTGGTGTACATCGCGGGGCTCAACAGCATCCCGCGCCAGATGATCGAGGCGGCCCTGATCGACGGTGCGAGCGCCTGGCGGCGGTTCCGGTCGATCGAGGTGCCGATGCTCGCGCCGTCGTTCACGTTCAACATCGTGATCACGCTCGTCGGCTCGTTCAGCGCCCTCGACGTGATCTTCGCCACGACCAAGGGCGGGCCCGGGGACGCGACCTCGGTGCTCAACGTCGCGGTCTACCGGCAGTACGGCCAGGGCCTGTTCGGGACGTCCAGCGCGCTGAGCTTCATGATCGCGATCCTCGTGATCCTGACCGCCGTCCCGCTGATCTGGGCGCTGCGCAAGAGGGAGGTGAACGGATGAGCCCGACCACCGCCACCACCACGTGGGTCAGCCCGCGTGCCCGGGTGCTGCGCACCATCCGGTACACCGTTCTGTCGCTGGTCGCGATCCCGTGGGTGGTCCTGCCGTTCTGGGTCCTCCTGGTCAACTCGTGGAAGACCGAGCAGGAGGCCGCGACGCCGACGGTCGCCCTGCCCACGACCTGGGCGGCGCTCGAGAACCTCACCACGGTGATCAACGACGGGCACTACTTCGTGGGGCTCAAGAACAGCCTGCTCGTGGCGATCCCGGTGGTCCTCGGCGTCCTGCTGCTGGGCTCGATGGCCGCGTGGACGTATGCGCGGACCCGGTCGCGGTCGTTGCTGACCACGTACTACATCACCGCGCTGTCGATCATCCTGCCGCCCGCGATCGTGCCGACCGTGGTGCTGCTGACCAAGACGCACCTCACCGGGTCGGTCGCCGGGTACGTCCTCGCCCTGGTCGGCACCCGCATCGGGGTGATCGTGTTCCTCACCACGGGCTACATCCGCAGCCTGTCGCTCGACTTCGAGGACGCCGCCCAGATCGACGGCGCGAGCCGCTGGCAGACGTACTGGCACATCATCCTGCCGCTGCTGCGACCCGTGCTGTTCACGGCCGCCGTGATGACCGTGATCAACGTGTGGAACGACTTCCTCTTCGCGCTCTACATGATCAAGGGCCCGGAGAACGCGACGCTACCGCTGACGCTCTACAACTTCGCGAACGCCGGCCAGTACGGGCTGCGCTGGAACCTCGTGTTCATGCACGTGATCCTCACCAGCCTGCCGCTGGTGATCGCGTACGTCGTGCTCCAGCGGCGCGTGATGTCCGGCCTGACCGAAGGTGGGGTGAAGGGATGAACGAGCACGTGCACGAGCCCGTCCCGGGTCCCGACGTCGACCCTGCCGAGCAGCTGGCCCACCTCGTCCCGGCACTGTGGCGCACCATGAAGCGTGCTGCACGCGGTGAGGAACGGCTGCCGGCGAACGAGTCGCAGGTGACGATCCTGCGCCTGGTGGTCCTGCGCGGCGGCCTCACCCCGGCCCAGCTCGCGGACGAGCTGCACGTCGCCCGGCCGACCGTGAGCAACCTGCTCAAGGGGCTGGTCCAGGACAACCTCGTCGAGCGCCGCACCGGCCCGCACGACGCGCGGACCGTCACGATCGTGCCGACCGACGAGGGACGGACCATCCTGGAGACGTTCCGGCAGGACCGCACCGCCGCGGTGCGGGCGGCGCTCGCCGCGAGCCCCGACGGCGAGCGGATCGACGCGGGCGAGCTGGTCGTCAACCTCCGTCGGCTGCTCGGCCGGCTCGAGGCGCTCGCGGACCCGGACGCCGGATCGGACGGGAGGACGGCATGAGCACCCGACAGCTGACCGCAGGCGCGGCGCGGGTCGAGATCACCCCGGCGGCCCTGGCGGGCCTCAACCCGTTCGGGCCGGACTTCCTCTCGGTGCACGACCCGCTGCACGCGCGGGCCCTGGTCGTCGGCGACGGCGACACCCGGGTCGCGCTCGTCGCGCTCGACCTCGTCGAGGTCGGCGACACGACGCAGCTGCGGGACCGGATCGCGGACGAGGTCGGGATCCCGGCCGACCGGGTGATGCTCGCGCCGTCGCACGCGCACAACGCGCCGCGCGTCGGGCTCGTCCCGCCGGGCGGCAAGGCGCGCATCCCGACCCCCGAGTCGCTCGACTACACGGCGTACGTCGACGACCGGGTCGTCGAGGTGGTGCGGCAGGCGGCCGACGCGACCCGTCCGGTACGGATGGGCGTCGCGCGCGAGTCCGTCGACGTCAACGAGTGCCGCGAGGCGTACATCGGTGGCCGCTGGACTCTCGGGCACGTGCCGGACGGCGTCTCGGACAAGACCCTGAGCACGGTCGCGTTCGTCGCCGAGGACGGCACCGTGGTGGCCGTCGTGCTGAACTACGCGGTGCACTCGACGGTGATGCTCGGCGTCCGCGAGGTCAGCGCCGACCTGGCCGGAGCCGCGTGCGCGCACGTCGAGCGCGAGCTCGGCGGCCCGACGGTGGCGCTGTGGACGGCCGGCTCGCTCGGTGACCAGGCACCCAAGTTCGAGCTCGGTGCGCCGAGCGACGACCCGGAACGGGACCGCTCCTACGCCCTGGCCGCCATGGCGGCGCAGGGGTTCATGCTCGGTGCTGCGGCGGTCCGCGGTGTCCGGGAGCAGCGGCACCTCACCGCGGCCGGCCCGGTGACCGGGGCGGTCCGGGTGATCCCGTGCCCGGCGCGGCGGCTGGAGGTGCCGCCCGGCATGGAGCAGGCCGACGTCGACACCGTCGACCTCACTCTGACCTGCCTGACGATCGGCCCGCTCGCGCTCGCCGGGGTGTCCGGCGAGGTGACCGTGCCGGTCGGGCGGGCGGTGCTCGACGCGTCTCCGCTGGCGGCCACGCTGCTCGTGTCGATCGCGAACGCCCGGATCGGCTACCTGCCGACCGACGAGTCCTACGACCGGCGCACGCAGGCCGCCGAGGGCTGTCCGATCGCGCAGGGCTTCGCCCAGCGCACCATCGTCGACGGGCTGACCGAGCTGGTCTCCGCGGCCGTCGGCGTCGACCCGGCATGAGCGTCGAGCGCGTGCCCCCCGACGACGGAGGAACCGTGACCATCATCGCGCCGAGCGCGACCGAGCCACAGCTCGAGCGCGAGCTCTTCGCCCTCGTCCGCCGCGAGCGGCGGGCGCGGGACTCCGGTGACTGGACCACCATGGCGAACCTCTACTGGCCGGACTCGGTGGTCCGGGTCACCTGGTTCGAGGGCACGGCCGAGGGCTTCATCGACGGGTCCCGGGCGACGCGCGCGGCCGGCCGGCCGGGCGGCATCCACCCGATCAACCCGGCGTGGAGCGAGGTCCGGGGTGACCGCGCGCTGGTGGAGAGCCAGGGGCAGATCGTGATCCGGCCGCGCCTCGACGGCGTGCAGGTCGACGTGACCAGCTGGTGCCGGTTCTTCTCCCGGCTGGAGCGTCGGGCCGGCGAGTGGCGGCTGCGGTCGTTCGACAGCATCTACGGCAAGGACCGCCTGGACCCGGTGGTGCCGGGGCAGTCGCTCGACATCGACGTGGACGAGCTCACCACCGGCCGGGCGTCGTACCAGTTCCTGACGTACCTCAACAACCGCTCCGGACGGCCGGTGCCGCAGGACCTGCCCGGCGACGACCGTCCCGACCTGCTCGAGGCGTTCTACGCCGACGCTCGCGAGTGGCTGGAGCTCGGCGACGACGCGGTCGAGGGGCGCTGGCGGCCGGCGTCGTCGTGACGGGCAGCCCCGCGGGTTTGGGTGCGCACCGCCCGGACCCCTCGACGCCCGGCCTGCTCGCCGGTGCGGCCTCGGCGACCCTCGATCTGGACGGTGTGCTGCCGGTCGAGGGGTTCGCCACGGTGCTCGACCCGCTCGAGGTGCGAGTGCTGCTGCTCGACGACAGGCGCCGCGTTGCGCTCGCGGTGGTGGACATGACGTCGCTGAGCACGCCGCTCGCCACCGAGCTGCGCGGCGTGGTGGCCGAGGCCGGGGCGCTCGCGGTCCATGACGTCGTGATCGTCGCGTCGCACACCTTCAGCGCGCCGCACGTGCGCGACGGCCTGCCGCCCGGCGAGGAGTCGGACCGCAACGACCGGCTGCGCGAGGCCCTCCGCGAGGCTCTCCGGCGCAGCACGCAGGACGCCGTGGCGGGCCTTCGGCCGGGTCGGATCGTGGTCCGGACCGGGCGGTGCGACGTGGGCGTGAACCGTGACGTGGCCACCGCGGCGGGCGTGTGGCTCGGCTCCGACGAGTCCGGGCCGAGCGACCCGACCGTGACCGCCTGCGTCGTGCAGGACCTGTCGGGTGCGCCGGTCGCCGTGATCGTCGGATACGCGGTGCAGCCCGGTGTCCTGGCCGACTCGTGGCTGGCCGACGGGACCCGCGTGGTCAGCGCGGACCTCGCGGGTGCAGCGGTGCGGCACGTCGAGGACCGGCTTCCGGGGGCGGTCGCGATGTACCTCGTCGGGGCTGCGGCGGACCAGGCCCCGCGCGAGACGGCGGTCGTGGCCACGGTCGACCGGGACGGTACGTGGCGGGCCGCCGATCGCGGGGAGGCCGCGCACCCGGACGTCGCCGAGCAGGGCCGCCGGCTGGGCGAGGAGGTGGTGCGGCTGGCCGCGCAGGTGCCGGTGCGGGCCGGGGACGGCTCGCGTGGGCCGGTCGTGCTGCTGCGCGACCAGGTCGAGGTGCTCGGCCGGGACGCCGCACCGCGCGAGGAGCTCCGCCCCGCCCGGAGCGCGGTGTGGCGGTCCACGGGCCCCACCTCGGTGCCGATCGCCGCGCTGCGGCTCGGCGACCTCGCGCTCGCCTGCCTGGCGCCCGAGGTCACGGTCGGGACCGGCGTGGACGTCGTGGCGCGCTCGTCGGCACCGGTGACGGCGGTCGTCACGATGGCCGACGGCGCGGCGAAGTACCTGGCCGACCGCGTCTCGTTCGAGCGGGTCACGTACGAGGCGCAGTCGTCCCGCTTCATGCCGGGGGCGGCCGAGCTGGTCGCCGACGGTCTGGTGCGGCTCGTGGCCCGCGCGTTCGACGTCGCCGGCTGAGCGGGGCCGGCGCGGGGCCGCGTCACGCGGTCGCTACGCTGATCCGGTGCCCGATCCGACCGCCGACGCCGAGCGGGAGTTCGCGATCGCGGTCCGCGCGGTGGTGCACCGGCTGCGACGCCTGGGCGAGCGCCGGCTGGGCATCGAGGAGATCCGGCTCTCCGAGGTCGACGTGCTGGTCCACGTCATCGACCATCCCGGCTGCACCCTGACCGAGGTCGCCCGCGCCCTGGGGCTCCAGCCCAGCAACGCGAGCGCCACGGTGCGGGACCTGGTCGGCCGCGGGCTGCTGACCAGGCAGACCGACCCGGAGGACGCGCGGCGCCGGCTCCTGCGCGCGACCCCGACCGCGGTGCAGGACCGGCGGCGGATCGACGAGGCGTGGGTCGCCGCGATCGGCGCCTTCCTGGCCGAGCTGCCGCCGGCCGAGCGCCGCGCCGCTCTGGGTGCCGTGCCCGCGCTGCGCCGGCTCGCCGATCTGGAGCTGGCGCCGACCGGGCAGGGGGAACCGGCGGACCTACGTCCCTGACCTCTAATACTTATATATGTATCATTAATCTCATCGTCAACGAGGACGACGGCTCGTGGGCCGGCAGCCCGCGGGTGCCCCCGGTCAGCCCCGCGGAGCAGCGATGCGCATCAGCCAGAGGGTCTTCGACAGCCTGTTCAACCTGATCATCTCCTTGATCATGTCGTTCGTGATGACCACCGTGATCACCTGGGTGAACGTCGGGCCGCAGGCCCTGTTCGGTGCCCACTACTGGCAGAACTTCGGGCTCTCCGTGGTGGTCTCGTACCTGGTCATCTGGGCGACGCTGCCCCTGGTCGCGAAAGGGCTCGGGCGGTTCTTCGACGTCACCGAGCGCGTGGCGACGGCAAGCACCGCCGACCGCGAGGCCGCGCAGTAGCGGCTCTGCAGCGCGGCGGCCGCGGCGTTCCACCGCGTCGAGGCCGGACGGGGGCTCGTCCCGCGCCGCTCGTCAGGCGACGACGGCCACCGTCCACGGCCGGACCACGAGCCACAGGCACAGGTGCGCGAGGACGAGCACCGCGACCATCACCGAGGCCATCGAGGTGACCGAGACGCCGAGCGCGCCCACGACCGGCGAGATGAGCCCGGCGAGCACGAAGTTGAACGCGCCGAGCAGCGACGCCGCGGTCCCGGCGCGTGCGCCGTGCCGGGACAGCGCGGTCACCTGGACCGACGGGTTGACGCCGCCGAGCGCCGCGATCGTGACGAAGATCAGCACCATGGCGACGGCGGGAGGGCTGTCGAGCCACCCGGCGACCAGGAGGCCGGCCGAGCTCACCAGGATGATCGTGAGGGATCCCGCCATGACCCACGTCGGCGGGTACCGACGCATGAGGCGGCCGGCCACCTGGGCCGAGATCACGATCCCCACGGCGTTGGTCGCGAAGAGCGCGCCGTACTGCTGCGCGCTCAGGCCGAAGTCCTCCTGGTACAGGAACGAGGACGACGCCAGGTAGGCGAACATCGAGCCGAAGCCCATCGCGCCGACCAGGGCGGAGCCGACGAAGACGCGGTCGCGCGCGAGGGCCCGGTAGCGCTCGCCGATCGCGCGTCGGCCGCTGCCGTGCCGGTTCGCGGGCGGCAGGGTCTCGCCGAGCAGGCCGGCCGAGACGAGCATCATCAGCAGCCCGTACCCGGCGAGCACGGCGAAGATCCCGCGCCAGTCCACGACCAGCAGCAGCTGGGACCCGATCACGGGCGCGAGGATCGGCGCGAGACCGGTGACCAGCGCCATCCGGGCCAGCATCCGGACGAGCGGCTGACCGCCGAACAGGTCACGGACCACGGCCATCGCGACGACCGCGCTGCCGGCCGCACCGACGCCCTGTGCGACGCGGCCGACCATCACCCAGCCGACCGTCGGCGCCAGCATGATCCCGAGCGAGGCGACCACGTGCACGGTGGTCGCCACGAGCAGCGGGCGTCGACGCCCGACGGCGTCGCTCAGCGGTCCGACGACGAGCTGGCCGAGGCCGAAGCCGACGGTCGTGGCGGTGAGCGTGAACTGGATGGCCGCCTCGCTGGTCGCGAGGTCGGCCGCGACCGCGGGGAAGGCGGGCAGGTAGAGGTCGATCGTGAACGGCCCGAACGCCACCAGCCCGCCCAGCACGAGGATGTGCGCGATCCTGCGCCGCACGGAGAACTCCTCGCCCGGGTACCGGGCCACCGCCTCTGTCGTCACGACCGGTTCGTTCCTCCTCGAGTGCTAGCGGTCCTCGCGCGGCAGCGAGCCTGACCAGCCGTGGCGCCAGTAGCCGCGGACCAGGACCCGCTCGGCCGGCAGGCCGCGATCGCGCAGGTGGCCGCGCAGGCTCCGCATGACGCCCGCCTCGCCGGCGCCCCACGCGACGGTCCGGTCGTCGAGCGGGATCCGGGCGACCGCCGCGAGAAGCCGGCCGGCGGCCTCGGCGAGGTCCTCGGTCTCGATCCAGGTGACGTCGGCGCGCCCGTCCGGCCCGAGCGGCCGCGCCGGGCTCCCGTCCAGGCCGAGTGCCACCAGGCTCACCCGGGTGGTGGCGGGCAGCTCTTCGCAGAACCGCTCGGCCGCCGCGAAGGCCGTCGGGTCGGCGACGAGCAGGTAGTGGGTCGGCCACGTCGGGTGCACCTGGGAGCCCCGTGGCCCGAGCACGCCGAGACGCGAGCCCACGGTCGCCGAGGCCGCCCACCGGCCTGCCGGGCCGTGCTCGTGCAGCACGAAGTCGAGGACGAGGGAGCCGTCGCGGAAGCCGCGGATGGTGTACTCCCGCATCGGCGGCCCGTCCGGCGCCGGGCCGCCCTCGGGCAGGGTCACCTCGCCGGTCGCCTCGTCCGGCAGCACGAGCTTGACGTGGTCGGTCGCGCCCAGCGGGACGAACGGGAAGTCGGGTTCGAGGTCGTCGCCGGCGAGCCGGAACCGCCGCATGGTGGGGGACAGCTCCTCGACCTCGACCACCTCGAGGACCCGGCGTCGCGGGGTGTGCGGCACGCGCTCGACGATGCTCGGTGCGCGCCCCGGGGTCTGCTCTGCCGGCTGTGCCATCGGCACCTGTCCTTCCTCCGGCCGTTCCGGCCGCGTCGTGTGGTGCGGGAGAAGCGTGCCCGTCCTGCGGGTGGTCGGGCCTGTGTGCTCCGCCATGCTGCCCCGAGCGGGTCAGATGGGCAGCCGGAACAGCCGCTTCGCGTTGCCGGAGAGCATGAGCTCCCGGTCGTCGTCGCTGAGGTCGAGCTCGTGCTTCATGAACTCGACGCCCTGGCTCATCCACCCGTAGAAGACCGGGAAGGACGACCCGAACAGGTAGTGGTCGGCGCCGCCGACCCCGACGGCGGCCTCGACCTGCTCGGCGCCCCACGAGTGCGGGTGGGTGAGGTCGTAGAAGATGTTGTGCTCGAGGTAGGAGGCGATCTTGTCGCCGCCGGTCGGGTCGAGCCGGTGCATGGCCTCGTCCTTGTTCGACTTGTGCGGCATGAGCAGCTCCTGGTTGGCGAACCAGTTGCCGCCGAGCATGGTGTGGATGAACCGCAGCCCGGGCAGCTCGTCGAACATGCCGCTGAACAGCTCGCGGCCCACGGCGGTCGCCTGGTCGATCACCCGGCCGAACTCGCGGCGCAGGTTCGTGTAGTCGATCACCGACCGCCACTCGACCGGCAGCGGCGTGTGGTGCACGACCACCGGCACGTCGAGCTTCTCGATGGCCGTGAGGTACGGCCGGAACACCGGGTCGTCCAGGTAGAGCTGGCCGTAGTGGCAGGCGAGCTGCACGCCGACCGCGCCGAGGTCGCCGACGCACCGCTCGAGCTCGTGGATGTTCTCCTTGCCGCCCCAGGGCGGCACGCACGCGGTCGCGAACAGCCGTCCGCCCGAGCGGGCGACGATGTCGGCCGCGTTGTCGTTGACGACCTTGCAGATCTCCAGCGGCAGCCACTCCTGCCACACCGGGACCCGCATGACCCCGTAGTCGACGCCTGCCTCGTCCATCGCGGCGAGCTTCGCCTCGACCGAGTAGTCGCCCTCGACGTAGTTGAGGTTCTGGTAGCCGGCCGGCTTCTCCAGGACCAGCTGCTTCTTGCCGTCGTCCATCGTGATCACCCGGGCGATCTCACCGAACCCGCGCGGCGCGCTGTCCAGGAACCCGTTGAGGATCCGCGCGTCGGTGAACAGGTTCTCCGGCAGGTGGTGGATGTTGATGTCGACGACGGTCATCGTTCGGTCTCCTCGACGAGGGGTGGGCCGGCCCCGGAGCGGGTGGACAGGTCCCAGGGTGCGCGGGGCGAGCATCGGCCTCCAGGCGCGGGTCGCAGATCGGTGGATTCCGACAGGAGTACCGTTCTGATGGTGGAAAGCGTCACCTTCGACGATCTTGACCGGCAGGTCCTGCACGCCCTGCTGCTCGACGCGCGGGCCCCGTTCGCCCGGATCGGTGCGGTGCTCGGGGTGTCCGACCGCACGGTCGCGCGGCGCTACGCGAAGCTCCGGTCGGCCGCCGGGCTGCGGCTCGCCCCGCTGACCGACCCGCGGTACGTGGGGCAGGCGCGGTGGCTGCTGCGCGTGCGGTGCACGGCGGACAGTGCCGAGCGGATCGCGACCGTGCTGGCGCGTCGGCCCGCCACCTCGTGGGTCAACCTGCTCGCCGGCGGCACCGAGGTGGCGTTCGCGACGCGGTCCCCGGCGATGGGGAACGACCAGACGCTCGAGGGGGCGCTGACCCGCAGCGCCCAGGTCACGGAGATCACCGCGCAGCGGTTCCTGACGACCTACTTCGGCGGTCCGCGCAACGTGGTCAGCAAGCGCAGCATCCTCACCCCGGAGCAGGTCGACGCGTTCCGTCGGCACGTCGACGTCGATCCCGCCGGCGCGGCCGAGGTCGACGAGGTGGACCGCCGGGTGCTCGACGGCCTCGCGGGCGACGGCAGGCGGCCGGTGGACGAGCTGGCCGCCGCGATCGGCCTGCCGGCGAGCACCGTGCGGCGCCGGCTCGCCGCGCTGCGTGCGGACGGAGCGCTCTACTTCGACGTCACGGTCGACCCGAGGGTCCTCGCGACGCCGATGCGTACCGCGGTCTGGATCACGGTCGAGCCCGGGGACCTGGCGGCGACCGGTGCGGCGCTGGCGACGCACCGGGAGGTCGCGTTCGCCGCGGCGACGACCGGCCGCACGAACATCTACGCGAGCGTCCTGACCCACGACGAGGACGAGCTCTACACGTACCTGTCCGCCACGCTCGGGTCGATCGGCAGGGTGCGTGCGGTGGAGACGGCGCCGGTCGTGCGCACCTTCAAGGCCGAGGGCGTGCCCGACGCGGCCATGCAGCTGCTCGCGCGGCGCGCGCGCTGAGCGGTGGGAGGCGTCCCACTTCGCACGGGCGCGATCCGGGTCTATTGCCTCGTCGATAGTATACTGGTTAACTGTCTTGCACGGCGACGGCGTGGGCGAGCCGGCCTGCTCCGATCGAGAAGACGGTGCGGAGGTCCAATGGCGGGCTCGGAGCAGGTGACGTCAGCAGGCGGCGACGGTCGGACGCGGCCGCGCCGCGCGGTGCGCAGGGAGCGGACCCGGGTCGGGATCGTGGGTGCCGGACCCGCAGGTCTCGCGCTGGCCCGCATGCTGGCTCTCGGCGGCGTGGACACGGTCGTGATCGAGATCCGCGAGCGCGGCGTGATCGAGGCGACCCAGCGGGCCGGCGTCCTGGAGCAGCACTCGGTCCGTCTCCTCGAGGAGCTCGGACTCGCGGCCGACGTCGCGCGTGACGGGCGGCGGCACGGCGGCTTCGGCATCCGGACCGGGGGAGCCACGCATCGGATCGACCTCGAGGGTCTGGTCGGCGCGTCCGTGTGGCTCTACCCGCAGAACCTGGTCGTGGCCGCGCTCGCGGAGGTGCATTCCGGCTCCGGCGGCGACGTGCGCTGGGCCGTCTCGGACGTCGAGGTCGACGTCAAGGCGCCGTCGGTGTCGTTCACCGAGCCGGACGGGACGCGGGTCGAGCTGTCCTGCGACCTGCTGGTCGGGGCGGACGGGTCGCAGAGCCTGGTGCGCCACTCGCTGCCGCGCGGCGTCGGCGAAGGGTTCTTCATCGAGTACCCGTTCGCCTGGTTCGCCCTGCTGGTCATGACGCCGCCGTCCGCACCGGAGATCCTCTACACGCAGTCGGCGCGCGGCTTCACGCTGCTGAGCCAGCGTGACGCAACGCTGCAGCGGTCGTACTTCCAGTGCGATCCGGCCGAGGACCCGCGCGACTGGAGCGACGACCGGATCTGGGCCGAGATGCAGGCCCGGGCGGCCGGCCCGGACGGCTTCACGGTCAAGGAGGGCCCGATCGTCGAGAAGTCGGTGCTGCCGTTCCGCAGCTACGTGCACCAGCCGCTGCGGCACGGCAGCGTCGTGCTGGCGGGCGACGCCGGGCACACCGTGCCGCCGACCGGTGCGAAGGGTCTGAACCTGGCGTTCGCGGATGTCGCGCTGCTGGGCCCGGCGATCCTCGACTGGGCCTCGGGCGACACCCGGGGCCTGGACGCCTACAGCGACACCGCACTGGACCACGTGTGGCAGGTGCAGAGCTTCTCGTACCGGATGACCACACTGCTGCACACCCGCGCCGACGCGACGCCGTTCGAGGTGCGGCGCAACGCCGCCGAGCTGCGCGGGATGCTGGCCTCGCGCGCGGGGCGCCAGTACCTTGCGGAAGGCTTCGCCGGTGTGGCGTCGGCCGACCGGGCCGAGCGGCTGTGACCGGCACGAGTGATCAGAAGGACTGGCGCAGTGGATTGGCTACAGTATTGTAGCCAATACCTGCGCGGAGCGAGGAGGCGGGCATGGCAGCCGAGGTCGAGGTGATCGACGGGATCCGAGAGGCCGTGCTCCGCGGCGAGTTCGCCCCGAAGCAGCGGTTGGTCGAGGCCGAGCTGTGCGAGCAGTTCGACACCAGCAGGTTCGTCGTGCGTGCCGCGCTCCGCGCCCTCGAGGCCGAGGGGATCGTCGAGCGCCTGCGCAACAAGGGCGCCCGGATCCGGGAGATCAGCCTCACCGAGGCCATCGAGATCACCGAGGTCCGCCGGGTCGTCGAAGGCCTGGTCGCCGCCCGCGCTGCGGCCCAGGCGAGCGAGGCCGACGTCACGCGGCTGACGACCATCGGCCGGCGGATGCGCGAGGCGGTCGCGACCGGTGAGCTCATGCAGTACAGCGACCTCAACGCCGAGCTGCACGCGACGCTGCGCGAGGTCGCCCAGCACGAGACGGCCAACCGGATCATCGAGCGGTTGCACGGGCAGATGGTGCGCCACCAGTTCGCACTGTCGCGGGTCCCCGGCCGCTCCGCGGTCTCGCTCGTGCAGCACGAGCGGATCATCGCCGCCGTCGCGCGGGGCGATGTGGCGGACGCCGAGGCCGCCATGCGCGACCACATCTCGAGCGTGATCGACGCGCTGAACGCTCTCGGGCAGCAGGCGTCTCCCCAGGCGTCCCGCTAGGCCCAGATATACCCTCCCCGGTATCACGGTGAGATAACAGGTCACAAAAAGGGCTACAAGATTGGCGACAATCTTGCTAACGTCTCCTCGTGCAGCGCTCGACGGCGAGCGTGGGATGACTCGAGGAGGAGCCATGAACGGAACGGTCCGGCGGCGCGTGGCCGCACTTCGGTTGGGCGCCCTGGTCGCCGCGGGGGCTCTGATGCTGGCGGCCTGCGGCTCGAGCTCCGGATCGGACCCGAGCTCGGAGACGTCCACCACCAGCGATGCGAGCATGACCGAGGACACCTCGTCGACACCGGAGACGGTCGCGCTCTCCATCGGCGTGATCCCGATCCTCGACGTCGCGCCGATCTACCTCGGCATCGAGCAGGGCTTCTTCGCCGACGAGGGCCTGGACGTCACGCTCGAGACCGCCCAGGGCGGCGCAGCCATCGTTCCCGGCGTGGTCAGCGGCCAGTTCCAGTTCGGCTTCTCCAACGTGGTGTCCCTGCTCCTCGCGCAGTCGAACGGCCTGGACATCAAGGTCGTCGCCTCCGGCGTCGCGAGCACCGGTGAGGACGGCGCCGACTTCGGCGCGGTGCTCGTGCCCGAGGGCAGCGACATCCAGTCCGCCGCCGACCTGGCCGGCAAGCGCATCGCGGTGAACACGCTGCAGAACATCAACACCACCACGATCAACAAGGTGGTCAGCGACGCCGGCGGCGACCCGAGCACGATCGAGTACGTCGAGCTCGCGTTCCCGGACATCGTCCCCGCGATCGTCGCCGGTGACGTCGACGCCGGCCAGGTCGTCGAGCCGTTCCTCACCATCGGCCAGGGCCAGGGCCTGCGCCAGGTCGTGTCGAACTACGCCGCGACCGACCCGAACCTCGAGGTCGGCGCCTACTTCACCTCGGGCGACTACATCGCGCAGCACCCCGACGTCGTCGAGCGGTTCACCAAGGCGATGAACACCTCGCTCGAGTACGCCGACGCGAACCCGGACGCGGCGCGCGCGATCCTCGCGACCTACACCTCGATGGACGAGGCGACCCAGCAGGCCGTGACCCTGCCGCGCTGGCCCACCGAGATCAGCACCGAGTCCGTCCAGCTGCTCGCCGACCTGGCGGTCCAGGACGGCATGATCACCGGCGCCACGCCGGACGTGGCGGCACTGCTGCCGTGAGACCCGGACCGGTCCGGGCGCCATGGGTCCACGGGCGCCCGGACCTGGTCCGCCACACCCCTCGCACCACTCACCGTACGGAGGAGTCATGACGGCAACAGCTGCGCCGCCGAGGCCGAGCGCCCCGGCCGCCCAGCGCCCACGCCGCCGCCGGTCCTGGTCGGGCGGTGTGATCGGAGCACTCGGCGTGCTCGGCGCGATCACCACCGCCGAGCTCCTGTCCCGCCTGGCGATCGTCAACCCGGACTACCTGCCGCCCGCCACCGAGATCTTCGCCGACCTCTGGCGCCTGCTGGGCGAGGCGGACACCTGGGTCGCGCTGCGCCAGACGGTCACCGGCTGGGCCATCGGCCTGGCGATCGCGATGGCGATCGGCGTCGTGGCCGGCGTGGTGATCGGCAGCGTCCCGTTCCTGCGGGCGTTCACGGCGTCGACGATCGAGTTCCTCCGGCCGATCCCGTCGGTCGCGCTGATCCCGCTCGTCGTGCTGCTGTTCGGCACCCGGCCGCTGTCCGCGATCACGCTCGTCGTGTACGCGGCCACCTGGCAGGTGCTCGTGCAGGTGCTGTACGGCGTCGCGGACATCGACCCGGTCGCCCGCGACACGGCGCGCTCCTACCAGTTCTCCGCGTGGCGCATCGCGCGCACCGTGATCTGGCCGTCCGCGCTGCCCTACGTGGTCACCGGCTTCCGGCTCGCCGCCGCGGTCGCGCTGATCCTCGAGATCACCGCCGAGCTCGTGATCGGGGTGCCCGGCCTCGGCCGCTCGATCGGCATCGCGCAGAGCTCCGGAGCGGTGACCGAGACCTACGCGCTGGTGATCCTCGTCGGACTGCTCGGGCTCGCGGTCAACGTCGCCGCCCGAGCCGTGGAGAAGCGGGTCCTGCACTGGCACCCGTCGGTCCGAAGGAGCCTCGGATGACCCGCCACCCCGTGATCCGCAAGGCCTTCTTCGCGCTCGCCCTGCCCCTCCTGCTGCTGACCGCGTGGTGGGTCGCGACCGCCAACAGCACGAGCTTCTTCTGGCCGCCGCTCAGCGAGATCCTCGCGACCTTCCCGGAGACCTGGTTCAACGGGCGGATGGTCCAGGACGTGCTGCCGAGCCTGGCCCGCCTCGGGGTCGGCTTCGCGCTCGCGTTCGTCGTGGGCATCGCCGGCGGCACGATCATCGGGCTCTTCCCGCTGCTGCGGGCCCTCACCGAGCCGGTGATGGAGTTCTTCCGTGCGCTGCCCCCCCCCGTGCTGGTGCCGGTGATCGCCCTGTTCACCGGCTACACCGGGTCGGTCGGCAAGGTCGTCACGATCGCCCTCGGGTGCCTGTGGCCGCTCCTGCTGAACACCGTCGAGGGCGTGCGCGGTCTCGAACCGGTGCTGATCGACACCGCCCGCAGCTACCGGCTCAGCCTGTGGCGCCGGATGCTCTACGTCGTCCTGCCGGGCGCGAGCCCGCGGATGGCCACCGGCGCCCGCCAGGCGCTGTCCATCGGCGTGATCCTCATGGTGATCAGCGAGCTCTTCGGGGCGAACCGCGGACTGGGTGCGGCGATCGTGCAGTTCCAGCGCAGCTTCGCCGTGCCGGAGATGTGGACCGGGATCATCCTGCTCGGTCTGATCGGCGTGCTGCTCTCCGTGACCTTCCAGTTCTTCGAGAAGCGTGTGCTGGCCTGGTACGTGGGCCAGCGCGACATCGAGCGAGGTGCCTGACATGCCCATGAAGACCGCCCGGCTCGCCGACGAGGCGACCGAGACCGCGACCCTCACCGCGGAGACGAAGGCTGCGCTCGACGTCCGCAGCGTGCAGAAGACCTACGAGGGCCAGGGGCGCACGGTCGAGGCGATCCGCGAGCTGACCTTCGAGGTCGGGCCGGGGCAGCTGGTCTGCATCGTCGGTCCGTCCGGCGCCGGCAAGACCACGCTGCTGCGCTGCATGGCGGGCCTGCTCGAGCTCTCCGGCGGCGAGGTCGTGCTCGACGGCCGGCCCGTCACCGGACCGCCCGACGGCATGGCCGTCGTGTTCCAGGAGTACGGCCGCTCGTTGTTCCCCTGGATGACCGTGCGGCAGAACATCGAGCTGCCGCTCAAGGAGAAGGGCCTGGGCAAGGCCGCCCGTCGCGAGGCGGTCGACGCCGCGCTCGCCGCGGTGGGTCTGCTCGAGTCGGCCGATGCGCACCCGTGGCAGCTGTCCGGCGGCATGCAGCAGCGCGTCGCGATCGCCCGGGCGGTCGCCTACGAGCCGAGCGTCCTGCTCATGGACGAGCCGTTCGCGGCGGTCGACGCGCAGACGCGCGCCGAGCTCGAGGACCTCGTCCGGTCGCTGTGGAAGCGGCTGGGGGTCACAGTGATCTTCGTGACGCACGACATCGACGAGGCGGTCTACCTGGGCGAGCGCGTGCTGGTGCTCTCCAACCGGCCGACCGTGCTCCTCGAGGACGTCGCGGTCGACCTGCCACCCGAGCGCGACCAGCTCAGCACGCGGTCCGCCCCCCGCTTCGGCGAGCTGCGCGGGCACGTGTACGAGCTCGTGCAGGCAGCCAAGCTCGGGCAGCGTCCGGGCGGCGACGTCGAGGAGCCGTGATGAACGGCGTCATCCTCACCGAACCGCCGCGCGCGTCCCACGACGCCGTGGCCGAGCTCGCCGGACTCGGCGTCGCGACCGTCCACGAGGCGATGGGCAAGACCGGCAGCCTCGGTGCCGCGCTCACCCCTATCCAGCGTGGCGTCCGGATCGCCGGTACCGCGGTGACCGCGCTGTGCGCCCCGGGCGACAACCTGATGATCCACGCCGCCGTCGAGCAGTGCGGGCCCGGTGACCTGCTCGTCGTCGCGCTCAGTGGTCCGGCGGAGCCGTACGGGATGTTCGGCGAGCTGTTCGCGACGGCGCTGGCCCGGCGCGGCGTCGTGGGCCTGGTGATCGACTCCGGGGTCCGGGACACCGCCGAGCTGCGCGAGATGGGCTTCCCGGTGTGGTCGCGCTACGTCTGCGTCCAGGGCACCGTGAAGGCGAACCCCGGGTCGGTGAACGTCCCGGTGACCATCGCCGGTCAGGTGATCGACGCCGGCGACGTGGTGATCGCGGACGACGACGGCGTGGTCCGGGTCCCGCGGGACGGCGTGGACCAGGTGCTCGAGGCCTCCCGCGCGCGGATCGCGAAGGAGGAGGCCTCGCGCGCAGCGTTCGCCGGCGGGCAGCTGGGGCTGGACCGGTACGGCCTGCGCGAGCGCCTGCTCGAGCTCGGCGTGGTCACCCGGACCCACGCCGAGCATGCCTCCGAGGTGTCGTGATGGACAGGATCCGCTGCGCGCTGATGCGGGGCGGGACGTCGAAGGGCGCCTTCTTCCTCGCCGACGACCTGCCGTCAGCGCCGGCCGAGCGGGACGACGTGCTGCTGCGCGTGATGGGCAGCCCGGACGTCCGCCAGATCGACGGGGTGGGCGGCGCGCACCCGCTGACCAGCAAGGTCGCCGTGGTGAGCCGTTCGGAGCTCCCGGGCGTCGACGTCGACTACCTGTTCTGCCAGGTCGTGGTCGACGAACCGGTGGTCTCGACGTCGCAGACCTGCGGCAACATGCTCGCCGGGGTCGCGCCGTTCGCGATCGAGCGCGGGCTGGTGCCGGCCCAGGACGGGCGCACCGTGGTGCGGGTCCGCATGGTCAACACGGGTGCGGTCGCGGCGCTCACCGTGCGCACGCCCGGCGGGGTGGTCACCTACCGCGGCGACGCGGCGATCTCCGGGGTCCCCGGCACCGCCGCGCCCGTGGAGGTCGAGCTCGACGCCAGTGACGGCGCCCTGCTCCCGACCGGCTCGCCGCTGGACGTGCTGGCCGGCGTCCCCGCGACGTGCGTCGACAACGGCATGCCGTCCGTGGTGGTCCGCGCGGCCGACCTCGGACTGACCGGTACCGAGGCCCCGGCCGCGCTCGAGGCCGACCAGGACCTGGTGCAGCGGATCCGCGAGATCCGGGCCGCCGCATACCCGCTGATGGGCCTCGACGGCGACCTCGAGCAGACCACGACCCCCAAGATCGTCCTGGTCTCCGAGCCCCGCGACGGCGGCACGCTCGCGACGCGCAGCTTCATCCCGCGCCGCGTGCACCAGGCCATCGGCGTGCTCGGTGCGGCGAGCGTGGCCGCCGCGTCACGCCTGCCCGGTGGGGTCGCCACCGCGCTCGCGAGCCTCCCCGGTCCAGGTGAGCCGGTTCGGGTCGAGCACCCCACCGGGTACCTGGACCTGTACGTCGACCCCGACCCGGCCGACCCGACCGTGATCCGCAGCACCCGGGTGGTCCGCACCGCACGGCTGCTGATGGACGGCTATGTCTTCCCGCGCTAGCGGGCCGAACCACCGAAGGAGTCAGCGTTGACACCGCCCCGTGGGCACATCGCCCATCTCGGATACGCCATCCTCGACACGCCGGACCTCGCGGCCACCGCGTGGTTCTTCGAGAACATCCTCGGGATGACCGAGGTCCGCCGGGTCGACGGGATGTCGCTGCTGCGCGCCTACGACGACTACGAGGAGTGCAGCGTCATCGCGCGCCAGGCGCCCACCTCGGGGATCGGCCGCGTCGCGTTCCGCACCTCGAGCGAGGCCGAGCTCGAGAGCCGGGTCATCGCGCTGCTCGACGCCGGCCGCGAGGGCCACTGGGAGGACGGGATCGCCGGACGCGGCCGAACCTTCGTGTTCACCGGACCCGACACCCACGAGCTCGCGCTGTACTACGACACCGACTGGTACGTGGCGCCCGAGCACCTCGCGGCCGGGCTGAAGAACCAGGCTCAGGCCAAGCCGAACCGTGGCGTCGGAGTGCGCCGGTTCGACCACGTGAACTTCCTCGCCGCCCACCCGGCGACCGACGCGGACTTCATGGTCGACGTGCTGGGCGGTCGGCGCACCGAGCAGATCCGGATGAACGACGGCCGGATCGCCGCGGCCTGGGTCACGTTCACCGACAAGTCCTACGACGTGGTCTTCACCGAGGACTGGACCGGAGGCAACGGCCGCCTGCACCATCTCGCGTTCGCCGCGGACACCCGCGAGGACATCCTGCGGGCGGCCGACCTGGCACTCGACCTCGGCGTCCACATCGAGACCGGGCCGCACAAGCACGCGATCCAGCAGACGTTCTTCCTGTACCTGTTCGAGCCCGGCGGGAACCGGATCGAGATCTGCAACCCGCTGACCCGCCTGGTGCTGGCACCCGACTGGCCCGTGGTCACCTGGACCGAGCCGGAGCGTGCGCGTGGGCAGGCGTGGGGGCTGGGCACGATCGAGACGTTCCACACGCACGGCACCCCGCCGACCGAGGGCCAGGACACCCGGGTCTACCGACCGACCGGCATGCTGGGCAAGCGCCCGAGCGGGGACGCGCGGCGATGACGAGTCCGGTGAGCCCGGGGCGGGTGGCGCTCGTGGGCCTCGGCGAGGTGGGTCGCATCCTCGCCGAGGACCTGCCGGCCGCGGGCCTCGGACCCCTCGCGGCGTGGGACACCGCGTTCGCCGACCCCGGCAGCCGGGCGAGCCGCAACGCCGCCGGTCTCGGCCTCGAGCCGTCCCCGTCGAGCGGGTCGGCGGTCGAGGGCGCCGAGCTGGTGGTCAGCGCGGTCACCGCGGCCAGCTGCGTCGCCGCCGCGGAGGCGGCTGCGCCCGCGCTCGCACCCGGCGCGTGGTTCGTCGACCTCAACTCGGCGTCGCCGGGACACAAGGCCGCCGCGGCGCAGGTCGTCGAGGCGAGTGGCGCGCGGTACGTCGAAGCGGCGCTGATGTCGCCGATCGGCCCACGGCGGTCGGCCTCGCCGTTCCTGCTCGGCGGGCCGCACGCGGGGACGTTCGCCGAGCACGCGCCGAGGTTCGGCCTGTCCGGCGTGCAGGTCGCCTCCGACGTGGTGGGCCGGGCCGCAGCGACCAAGCTGTGCCGGTCGGTGATCGTCAAGGGGCTCGAGTCGCTGTTCGGCGAGTCGATGCTCGCGGCCCGGCACTACGGCGTCGAGGCGGACGTGATCGGGTCGTTGTCGAACATCCTGCCCGAGGCCGACTGGGAGCGGATCGCCGGGTACTTCGTCTCGCGGTCGGTCGAGCACGGAGTCCGGCGCGCCGAGGAGATGGCCGAGGCGGCCGCGACCGTCGAGGAAGCCGGCGTCGACCCGTGGATGTCCCTGGCCGCCGTGCAGCGCCAGCGCTGGGCCGCCGGGCTCGGCGTCACGCCGATGCAGGACCTCGTCCCGCTGATCGACGCCATGCGTCGCGCCGCAGGCCTGGACCTGGGGGAGCCGCAGTGATCATCGACTGCCACGGGCACTACACGACCGCGCCCGAGGCGCACACCCGCTGGCGGGCCGAGCAGCTGCGCGCGCACGCCGCCGGTACCGCTGCGCCGGCGTACCCCGCGATCTCCGACGACGAGATCCGCGAGACGCTCGAGGCCAACCAGCTGCGGCTGCTGGCCGAGCGCGGTGCGGACCTGACGATCTTCTCCCCGCGCGCGTCGGCGATGGCGCACCACCTGGGCGACCTCGAGACCGGGATCGCCTGGGCGCACGCGTGCAACGACCTGATCGGACGGGTCGTCGACCTCTACCCGGAGACGTTCGTCGGGGTGTGCCAGCTGCCCCAGTCGCCCGGCGCGCCGATCGACGCCGCGGTCGCCGAGCTCGACCGGTGCGTGGCGGACGGCTTCGTCGGGTGCAACCTCAACCCCGACCCGAGCGGTGGCCACTGGACCGCGCCGCCGCTGACCGACCGCTACTGGTACCCGCTCTACGAGCGCATGGTCGAGCTCGACGTGCCCGCGATGATCCACGTGTCGGCGAGCGACAACCCGGCCTTCCACGCGACCGGCGCGCACTACCTCAACGCGGACACCACGGTGTTCATGCAGCTGCTCCAGGGCGACCTGTTCGCGGACTTCCCGACGCTGCGGCTGGTCATCCCGCACGGCGGCGGCGCGGTGCCGTTCCACTGGGGCCGGTATCGCGGCCTGGCCGACATGCTCGGCAAGCCGCCGCTCGACGAGCACCTGATGCACAACGTGTTCGTCGACACCTGCGTGTACCACCAGCCCGGGATCGACCTGCTGCTCGAGGTGATCGACCACGCGAACGTCCTGTTCGGCTCGGAGATGGTCGGCGCCGTGCGGGGGGTCGACCCGACCACCGGGCAGTACTTCGACGACACCCGCCGCTACGTCGAGGCCGCGGACCTCACGCCCGCGGACCGGGCGGCGATCTACGAGCGGAACGCCCGGCGGGTCTACCCGGGGCTGGACGCCCGGCTGCGAGCTCAGGGCCGCTGAACGAGCGCGGACCGCGGCGGCCCGTCGGCCCGACCACGGGCGGGCGACGACCCGGCGGCGCCGTCCGCCGCGTCAGTCCGCGAGCAGCGTGCGCAGCAGCTCGGCGAGGCGCCGACGTCCGGGCTCCCCGAGGGCCGCGACGGCGGTCGCCTCGATCGTGAACACCTCGTCGAGCGCCTCCTCGAGCCGAGCGCTGCCGGCCGCGGTCAGGCTCAGGGGCTGGCGGCGGGCGTCGGACACGTCGGTCCGGCGTGACACGAGACCGTCGGCCACCAGGGCGTCCAGCCGCTTCTTCATCCCGGCCGGCGTGACGAGCATCTGGGCCGCGAGCTCCGCCTGGGTGAGCGGGACACCGGCCCGGTAGAGCGCCGCGAGGACGTCGAACCGCCCGCGGTTCAGGCCGTGCTCAGCGAGCAGCTCGTCGCTCTCGTCGGTGACCCGAAGTGCCGCGGCGCGGATCAGGCCGATCAGCTCGACGGCGTCGGGATCCTTGCCGAACCGCGCCCACTGCTCGGCGAGCGCCCGGATCGACAGGGCCGAGGGGCCGGGCGAGGGCGGTGTCACGTCGTCACTGTGCCACGTGCGTGGCCCACGGGGCACGCCTGGGCCGTTCCCCGCGAACTTCCAGGTTTCGTGCAGGGCGTCTGCAGTCTGCAGGCGTTGAGTGGACGACGCAGGAAACGGCGTCTGGAGGGAGCTCAGCATGCACGCGCTCGCCGCGATCCCGGTGGATCCCTCGACCTACCTCACCTGGGGCTGGTTGTCGATCTCCGTACCCAACCTGATCATGGTGCTGATCACGGTCGGCATCTTCGTCCTCGCGCTCGTCCTGCCGTTCCCCGGGCGGCACGACGACGTCCGGCCGAGCGCGGCGCGCGAGCACGAGGTCCGGAGGTGAGCGCCGAGCAGGGCGCGCTCCCGGCCGGCCGTGCCGGGCAGGACGCCGTGCCCGCCGGCGACGCCGAGCCGCCGACGAGCTGGATCGGGCGGATCCGGCGCCGGCTCGAGGACGACCTCCCGTACGAGAAGCTCCTGCCCGAGACGCAGCCCGCGTACGTGGCGTCCTGGATCTACGTGTTCGGTGTCCTGACGCTCGCGGCGCTCGGGATGATCGTGGTCTCCGGGATCGTGCTCGCGTTCGAAGGGCCGTCCTGGTACCACACGTCCAACGTCGGGCACTGGTTCAACAGCCTGCACTTCTGGTCGGTGCAGCTCTTCTTCGTCTTCATGCTGGTCCACCTGGTCGGCAAGTTCTCGATGGCCGCATGGCGCGGGCACCGGGCGCGGACCTGGATCACCGGGATGCTGGCCTTCCTGGTCTCCATCGTCACCGGGCTCACCGGCTACGTGCTGCAGACGAACTTCGACTCGCAGTGGATCTCGTTCGAGGCCAAGGACGGTCTGAACGCCGCCGGCGTGGGCGCGTGGTTCAACGTCGCCAACCTGGGTCAGGTCGCGCTGGTGCACGTGTTCCTGCTGCCGCTGATCATCGGCGTGATCGTCGCGGTGCACGTGGTGCTCGTGCGCCTGCACGGCGTCGTGCCGCCGATCGACGCCGCAGCCGTGGAGCAGGGGCGGGCCGCCGCGTCCGTCACCGCACCGGCGACGGCTGAGGCGGCGGAGCGCGGC
This sequence comes from Actinotalea endophytica, assembly GCF_025717005.1. Lineage (GTDB taxonomy): Bacteria > Actinomycetota > Actinomycetes > Actinomycetales > Cellulomonadaceae > Actinotalea. Next base: position 164,430 of record NZ_JAOVZU010000004.1, on the reverse strand, counting down.
GCGCGGCACGACCAGACCGCAAGCGGCGGTGACGTGATGCCCGTCCACGAGCACGAGCGGACGGGAGGGCGGCATGCGTGACGCATCGCTGCGAGCGGCGCAGCACGAGCTCGAGACCACGCACTGGCGCGGACCGGTACGGCGCTACGACATCGTCAAGGAGGGCGTCATCGCCTTCGCGGTGGTCGCGGTCGTCGTGGTCGGGCTGTCGTCGTTCCTCGGTTCGCCCGACGAACCGGCCCTGACCTTCCAGGGCTGGGCGACGGCCATGCCGAACGACTTCTACGACACGACCGTCTCCGAGCTCGCCGGGACGTCCGAGTCGGCGACGTACGGCCCGCCGTACAACGACGGCGGGACCGGCCAGACCCTGGGCCCGATCAACCTGCAGGCCCTCGCCGGCATCCGGATCCCGGTGGACCCCGCCAACGACTTCGTCATCCAGCCGCTGCAGACCCAGCAGCAGCCCGCCGACGTCGTCGCAGCACTGGACCAGTGGACCGGTGCGACCGCCGAGCAGCAGTCGCTCTGGGCCTCGACCTACGAGACTGCTCTCGGTGCCGCAGACGGCGACCCCACCGCGGTCGGCGACGGCGACTACGGCCCCGTCCCGGTGCTGGCATCCGGGCTCGAGCAGATGGCCGCGTCCGGCGCGCTCGACGGGGTGCTCGCCGCGCCTGGCTCGTTCTACTCGACGGACAACACCAAGCAGATCCTCTTCATGGGTGACGGCGGGTACCTGGACGCGGCCGCCAGCGCGAACGAGCTGCAGGGCAACCAGTGGGGCATGATGAACGAGACGGGTGCCTACCCGGGTCAGCAGTGGCTCGCCCCGTTCTCCTTCTGGTACCAGCTGCCGATCTTCAACTCCGAGGCCGACAGCGGGTTCGCCGCGAACCTCACCGCGAACGCGGACATCGTGATCATGGTGATCGTGGTGGTGTTCACCCTGGTGGTCATGCTGCTGCCGTTCATCCCGGGCCTGCGCGACCTGCCGCGTGCGATCGGGCTGCACCGGGTGATCTGGCGGAGGTACTACGCGGGGGCCAAGGAGAGGGCCTAGCGACCGGGCGTTCGGCGCGGGCCGGGGCACCTGCCGACTCGGGGCCCGGCCCGCGCCGTCGTCGTACCTGAGGCTTGACGGTTCCCGGCGCGCCGTGCGATAGTCGATCCAGATCGATGCTATATCGATTAAGCAATCCATCCGGCACGGAGATCGTTCAGCGTGACGAGGCGATTGCTTCAACGATGAAGCAGGGAGACGCTCGTGGCCGAGGCCAAGCCCACGTCCGGCAGGGTGACCCTGCGCGACGTCGCGGACGTCGTGGGAGTGACGCCGGCCGCGGTGTCGATGGCACTGCGGGGCAGCAGCCGGATCGGCAAGGAGACCACCGAGCGGATCCGGGCCGCGGCGCGTGAGCTCGGCTACGTGACGAACTCCGCCGGAAGGGCGCTGCGCGCCCAGCGCTCCGGCTCGATCGCACTCGTGGTCCCGAACACCAGCCAGCACGTGTTCGGCCACTCGTACTTCATGCACCTGCTCGTGGGGGTGAGCGAGGTCGGCGACTCGCGAGGGGCGCCGGTGATCATCTCCACGAGCGTCGTCGCGGAGCACGGCATCAACGCCTACGAGCGGATCCTGCGCTCGCAGGTCGCAGACGGTGCGATCGTGGCGTCGGCCGCCGCCCAGGATCGGGACCTGGAGAGCCTGGTCGCGTCCGGCCTGCCCGTCGTGCTGATCGGACGCAGCGTCACGCTGCCCGACGCGGTGTGGGTCGGCGTCGACGACGAGGCCGGTGGAGAGCTGGCCGCGCGGCACATGATCGAGCAGCACGGCGCGCGGCGGATCGTGCACGTCAGCGGTCCGTTGGACCACCAGAGCGCGATCGATCGGCTCGAAGGGTGTCGGCGCGCGTCGGCGGCCGCCGGACTCCCGGAACCTCGCGTGATCCAGGGCGACTTCAGCGAGGCGTCGGGCGTCGCGGCCGGCCGCACCCTGCTGGCCGACGGTCTCGACGGCGCGGACGCGATCGTCGCGGCGAACGACGAGATGGCCTACGGACTCATGCGAGAGCTCGGCGCCGCCGGCGTGAGCGTCCCGGACGACCTCGGACTGATCGGGTACGACGACTTCGGCCTCGCCCGCGTGACCACGCCGGGGATCTCGACCATCCGGGTGCCCGCCGAGCTCATCGGGCGTCGCGCGGCCTCGGAGCTCTTCGGACTCCTCGACGGGCGCGAGCCGGCCCACCGCCACGTGCTCCTGCCCGTCGAGCTCATCGCTCGCGGCTCGTGCGGCTGCCCGACCCCGGCGCAGCACGACTGACGACCACGACCCCTGCACGGCCCCCAAGCACGGCCCCAACCTCGAAGGAGAGAGAGATCATGAGATTCCGCCGCTCCGGTGCGGCGCTGGCAGCTGCCGGCGTCCTCGCCCTCGCCGCCTGTGGTTCGTCCTCGGACGGATCCTCGACCGACGCGTCCTCGGACGGCGGCACCGCAGCCTCCGGCGAGGTGGTCGAGCTCACCCTCGAGACGGGGTTCACCGGTGGCGACCGATCCGCCTACGAGGGCCTCGTCCAGACGTTCAACGACACCCATCCCGACATCCAGGTGACGATGGACGTCCAGCCGTGGGACTCGATCGCGCAGACCCTGCCGGCCGCGTGGGGCACGGGGCAGGCGCCCGACGTGGCCACGCCGAACTTCGACCCGAACGTCGCTGCGGAGTACGTGCAGAACGGTTCGGTGCTCCCGCTCGACTCGTACGTCGGCTCCGGAGCCGACCAGATCGACGCCGACAGCCTGGCGCCCGCGGCGATCAAGGTCTTCACCGTCGACGACGCTCTCTACGCCATCCCGGCCAACGTCGCGACGCTCCAGCTCTACTACAACAAGGACCTGTTCGAAGCGGCGGGGATCGCCGAGCCGCCGACGACGGCTGACGACTTCCGGGCCGACGCCGTCGCCCTGACCGACGCCGCGAACGGCATCTACGGACTCGCGCTCGCCGACCACGAGACGATCCAGATGTGGCCCGTCCTGCAGTGGATGGACGGCGGCGACATCGTGGGTGACGACAACTGCGCCGCGATCGACTCCGACGCCAGCGTGGCCACCCTCACGCAGTGGGCGAACCTGGTGATCGACGACGGCATCAGCCCGGTCGGCCTGACCGGTGCCGAGGCCGACTCGCTCTTCGCCGCCGGCAAGGCCGCGATGGAGATCAACGGCCCCTGGGCCGCCGGCTCGTACACCGAGGCGGGCGTGAACTTCGGCGTGGCATCGATCCCGGTGGGGTCCGCCGGCCCGGTCACGCTCGCCTCGACCGTCCCCATGATGATCGCCAACGGCACCGAGCACCCGGACGAGGCCGCAGCCTTCCTGGCCTGGTGGACCAGCGCCGACGCCCAGCGTCAGTTCGCGCTCGCGTCCGGCTTCCCGCCGGTCCGCACCGACATGGCCGACGACCCCGAGCTCGCCGCCAACGAGGTCGTCCAGTCGTTCGCCGCGGCGCTCCCGAGCGCTCGGCTGTACCTGCCGGGCGTGCCGAACGCGACCCAGGTCGACTCCGACGTCTATGTCCCGCTGATCGGTGAGATCACGCGTGGCGCTGACGTCGCGACCAAGGCAGCGGCCGCGGCTGAGGCCATCAACGCCCTGACCGGCTGCACCAACTGACCCTCGCACCACCGCTCGGGGCCGCGTCCCGCCGTGGCCCCGGCCCCGAGCACCCAACCGATCGGAGCACCATGAGCGTCAAGATCGCGGCGCCACCCGCTGCCGGGATCCGACGTCCGCCCGGGCGACGCCGGCGACGGTTCCAGCCCGCCGTCGCCTTCCTCCTGCCCAGCGGCCTGATCCTCGGGGTCTTCATCATCTTCCCGATCTTCCAGTCGCTATGGATGAGCCTGCACGCCTGGCGCATCGGGGCGCAGAGCCAGCCCTGGGTCGGTCTGGACAACTACCGGCGGCTGCTGGCCGACCCGCAGTTCGCCAACGCGCTGCGCGTCACGCTGGTGTTCACGCTCGTGTCCGTCGTGGTGCTGCTCGTCCTCGGGTTCCTGGTGGCCTACTGGCTCCAGCGCACGACCCGGTTCAGCAAGATCCTGCGCTCGGCCTACTTCTTCCCGACGGTGGTCGCGCTGTCGGTGATCGGCATCGTGTGGCGGTTCATGCTCGACCCGGACATCGGGCTGGTCGCCGGCATCTGGAAGACGTTCGGCCTCGAGCCGGTCGCCTGGTTGCGCAGCCCTGAGCTCGCGCTGCCCACCGTGATCGCGGTGGGCATCTGGAAGAGCCTCGGCTTCACGATGATCCTGCTCCTCGCCGGGCTCCAGGGGGTGCCCGAGCACCTCTACGAGGCGGCCAAGCTGGACGGCGCGGGGCCCTGGCAACAGGTCCGCCACGTCACGCTTCCCTCCATCCGCCCCGCGCTGCTCTTCGCGGCCGTGATCCTCACGATCCAGTCCCTCCAGGCCTTCGACCTGATCTACGCCATGACCGCCGGTGGCCCGCTGTTCTCGACCGAGACGCTCGTCACCTTCATGTACCGGCAGTCGTTCCAGAACTTCGACTTCGGCTACGGCTCGGCGATCGCCTGGGCCCTGTTCATCGTCATCATGATCATCTCTGCGTTGCAGCTCCGACTCTTCAGGTACAACGATGTCGACTGACCGCTCAGCCGGCGTCCGGCTCGGCCGAGGTCTGATCTGGATCGCGGTCGTCTTCGGCGCCGTCGTCGCGATCGTCCCGTTCCTGTGGATGCTCGGGGGGAGCTTCCGGCCGGAGGCGGACCTGTTCGCCAACCCGGCGCGGATCTGGCCCGAGACCTGGACGCTGCACGGCTACCAGGAGATCTGGCGCGAGCTGCCCTTCCTGCGCCTGGTCGCCAACACGTTCATCTTCGCGGGCGTCACGACCATCCTGTGCCTGCTCTTCGACTCGATGGCCGCCTACGCGCTGTCACGGCTGCGGTTCCGAGGCCAGAACCTCGCGTTCTGGCTGGTCATCGCCACCCTGATGGTGCCGGTGCAGATCACCCTGGTCCCGGTCTTCATGACCCTGTTCGACCTGGGCTGGCTCGACACCTACCAGGGACTCATCATCCCGAGAGCGACCAGCGCCTTCGGCATCTTCATGCTCCGGCAGTTCTTCCAGTCCATCCCGCGCGAGCTCGACGAGGCGGCGCGCATCGACGGAGCCGGCCATCTGCGCATCTACGCGCGCATCATCCTTCCGCTGGCGAAGCCGGCCCTGGCAACCCTGGCGGTGCTGCACTTCATGAACCTGTGGAACGACCTGTTGTGGCCGCTGGTGATGACCAGCTCGATGGAGATGCGGACGCTGCCGGCGGGCCTCACGCTCTTCGGCGGTCAGCACGTCACCGACCACGCCGTCCTGCTCGCGGGCGCCACGATCTCGCTGCTGCCGCTGGCGGTCGCCTTCTTCCTCGCGCAGAAGTACTTCGTCCGCGGCGTCGCGACCACGGGGCTCAAGTGAGTGCCCGTCGACGCTTCGAGGCCGGCGCCCTGACCTGGGTGCTGGGCATCGAGGACACCTGCGTGTACCCGCCGGGCGACGGCACGGTCCTCGACGAGCACGTACTGACCCAGCACGACGAGCACTGGCGCGAGGACCTCGCGAGGGCAGCCGAGCTGGGCGCCACCACGCTGCGCTACGGAGCGTCGTGGCCGCTCGTGCACCGGGCACCGGGCGCGTTCGACTGGGCCCACCTGGACGACGTCGTCGAGGCCGCCGAGGTACTCCACCTGGAGCTGGTCCTCGACCTGGTGCACTACGGCTGCCCGCCGTGGCTCGGGGGCTCCTTCACCGACGCGCGGTTCCCGGCGGCCCTGGCGGAGTTCGCGGGAGCGCTCGCCGAGCGCTACCGGGGCCGGGTCCACCACTTCACGCCGCTGAACGAGCCGCTGACGACGGCATCGTTCTCCGGGCTTCGTGGCATCTGGCCGCCCCACGCGACGGGGTGGCGCGGGTGGACCGCGGTGACCGTCGCGGTCGCCCTCGGCGTGGCCGCGGCAGAACGGGCGATCCGCCGGGCGAACCCGGACGCAGTGGTGGTCCACGTGGAGGCCTCCGCGCTGTACGAGACCGGCGAGGACTGCCTCCGGGGTGAGGTGGAGCTCCTCCAGCAGGTCGCCCGGCTGCCCCTCGAGCTCGCGCTCGGCCGGGTCGGTCGTCGGCACCCGATGGCCGGCTGGCTCGTCGAGCACGGGGCCGACCCGCATGCCCTGGACGAGCTGGCGCGCCGACCCGCCTCGCCCGACATCCTCGGCGTCAACTACTACCCCGACCTCACGCCGCGCGACGTCGTGATGCACGAGGGCCGGGCCACGCAGATCGCGGTCGACCGCGGTGCCGCCGGGCTGGAGTCAGTGCTGCGCGGGTTCGCCGAGGACTACGGGCTTCCGCTGGTGATCACCGAGACGAGCATCGAGGGTGACGATGCCGTGCGAACCGAGTGGTTGCGGGCGGCGGTCGAGTCCGTGGCGCGACTCCGCTCCGCCGGCCTCGACCTGCGCGGGTTCACCTGGTGGCCCCTGTTCGACTTCGTCGACTGGTCCTACGCCTCGGGCGGCCAGAGCGTCGAGGAGTTCCTGGTTCCCCGGTCCGACGGCGCCGGGCGGACCTACGCACCACTTCCGCCGATGGCACCCGCGGGATCGGGCCCCGAGGCGTACCTGAGGCGGATGGGCCTGCTCCGGCTCGAGTCCGACGAGGGGCGACTGGTCCGGGTGCCGACGGCGGCGAGCGAGCTCTTCCGCACCCTGGCCGTGCCCCGATGATGCCCGCGTACGCCGGCTACTTCGCCGACCCGTTCGTCCTGCGACTCGCCGACGGCACCTACGTGGCGTTCGGGACCGACCCCACGGCGCCGCCGGACGGCGCGGTCTTCGAGTGCCTCACCTCGCCCGATCTCGTCCGTTGGACGTCGCACGGCGCAGTCCTCGAGCGGCTGGACGACGTCTACTACGACGAGTACTGGGCGCCGGAGATCGCTCCCGCCGCAGGTCGCTGGTGGATGTACTACTCGACCGGCCACGGGATCGAAGGGCACCACCTCCGCGTGGCGGTCGCCGACGCTCCGACCGGGCCCTACCGAGACGTGGGAGCCAACCTCACCCCACTGGAGCGGTTCGCCATCGACCCGCACCCGTTCACCGACGTGGACGGGACCCGGTACCTCTTCTACGCGCGGGACGTGCTCGACTCGGCCCGGCCGGGCACCCACCTCGCCGTCGCACGGCTCGCGAGCCCGACGCAGCTCGGACCGGCGACCGAGGTCCTCGCGCCGACGGCCGACTGGCAGCTCTACCAGCGGTCCAGGGAGATGTACGGCCGCCGGCTCGACTGGTACACCCTCGAAGGCCCCACCGTCGTGCACCGCAGGGGCGCGTACTGGCTCACCTACTCCGGCGGCGCGTGGACCGGCGAGCGGTATGCCGTGTCGTGGGCGCGGGCCGAGCACCCACTCGGGCCCTGGGAACCCGCGGCCGACGGCGAGAGGCTGCTCGCGAGCGACGGAGACCTCATCGGTCCGGGCCACAACTCGATCACCGTCGGCCCGGAGGGTTCCGACGTCATCGCGTTCCACGCCTGGGACCACGCAGGTGCCAAGCGGCAGATGCACCTGCGCCGCATCGAGGTCTCGGACTCCGGGCCGCAGCTGGTCTAGTCGGCCGGGTGCGGCCTCCGGCCGGCGGAGGGTACCGCGGCGGACTCGGTGGCCGACCGCCTTGCGACGACCGGCCACCGAGGTCCGGTCGGTCCGGTCAGCCGACGGTGACCACGATCGCACCGGTGTAGGTGGCACCCGCGACGACCGGCGTCGCGACGCCGTCCACGGTCATCGAGACCGGGGCGCCGCCGGCGCCGAGCACGTTCGCGGCCGCCCCGACCGTCAGCGACGTCAGGTACGAGGTGCCGGTGACCCGCCAGACCGAGTCGCCGGACAGCGTGACGACGACGCCGTTGTTCACCGCGGGCTGCGCGGTGTTCGTGACGACGCCCATCAGCTCGTAGTCCTCGGCGGTGATGGTGTCCTGCGGGTGCCGGCTCACCGACGCGGAGAGCACGCCGGTCACGTCGGTGCCGTCGAAGGTCAGCACCAGGTTCTTGCCGTCCGGCAGCGGACCGGACATGCCCGACCCGCCGCCGCCGCGGTAGGCGTTGTAGAAGTCGCCCACGAGCGTCGTGTCGACGAACGTCGCGACCGCGTCGTCGTCGTGCACGGCGGCCAGGTCCCAGGTGTCCACCTTGGTCGCCGGGTCGGTCGGCTCGGTGTAGACGCCGACGTTGAGCAGACCGTCGTCGGTCATCACGGGGCCCGGGTCGTCGTCCTCCATGAGCTGGAAGATCACGCCGTTGCCCGCCGCCACGCTCGCGCCCTGCGAGCCGTCGACCACGAGGTCGACAGCCTGGCCCTTGTCGAGGAACGCCGTCTCGCCGGTGGTCATCCGGGTCGCACCGTCGATCGTCACGTCGCCGGCGCCGTGGAACATCACGCCGAACCGGTCGGAGTCGAGCACCGTCGCGCGCTCGCGCAGCCGGCGCAGCTCGAGGCCGGTCAGGCCCAGGCCCAGCGAGTCGTCCAGCGCCGCGACGCTCGCCGGGTCGCTGTCGCCGAAGTGCAGGGTCCCGCCGCGCACGATCGACACGTAGTCGGCCACGTCGAACGTCGTACCGAGGAACTCCTCGACGGCGTCGCCGATCGCGTACGAGCCGTAGCCGTCGTCCCCGGTGAGGGTCAGGGTCGAGTTGATCGCGGTGAGCCGGACGTTGCTGCCGGTGTCGGTCGACAGCACGCCCCACCCGGTCGACGAGATGCGCGAGCCGATGTAGGTGGCCTGCGTCCCGTCGCCCATCAGGTTGGTCGCCCGGACGTTGCCGACGATGCCGAGCATCCACGGCGCGGCCTGCATGCTCGCCAGGTCGACGGTGGACCGGTAGTCATCGGGCAGCACGCCGTCATGCGTGGCGATCGTCGAGTTCTTGACGACGAGGTTGGACCCGCCCGAGGCCCACACACCGACCCGGGCCACGCCCTCGTTGTCGATCCGGGCGTGGTCCACCACGACCGTCGCCCCGTCGGTGACTGCGAGCCCGGCACCGGACCCGATGAAGTCCGAGCGCCCGTTCCCGGTCAGCCGGATGGTCGCCGCGGTGACCGTGTAGTCACCTCCGGACACGACGACGCCGCCGAAGTTCTCACCGGTCGAGGTCACCCGGAGGTTGGCCGCCGTGGTGCCGCCGACCCGTCCGCGCAGCGCCTCGGTCGCGGACAGCCCGGCGACCGGCCCGTCGGCGCCCACGTACAGCGCCTGGGACATCGGGAAGACCAGGCCCTGCCACTCGACGTCCCGCTCGTCGACCACCTCGAGCACCACGTCGCCGCGCCACGAGCCGGGCTCGATCACGGTCCGGGTGCCACCGGTCTCCTCGATCGCGGTGCCGGTCTGCGCGCCGTCGACCACGAGGACGACGTCCTTGCCGTCGGGTGCGTCGATCGTGCCGCCGTCGGCGAGGGTCAGGGCGCACAGCCGGGTCGTGCTCGTCACCGACCAGGTCTCGCCGGCGGCGACGGTCACCCGCTCGCAGCCGTGGCCGGCCGCGGCGGCCGGTGCCGCCATGGTGAGTGCCAGGGTGCCGATCGCGAGGATCGTCGGCAGTGGCTTCGCTCTCATCGTGGATACCTCTCCCGTGATGGGGCTGTGCGACTCCGGCGCCGTCCGTGGCGCCGAGCCGCAGGCCTCCGTGCCTCGAGCTCAGCCCGCGCGCCGCGCTGCGCGCGGGACACCCCCTGCCACGTCGATGTGGCGGGTATGACATTGGTGGGTGATGCCGGAATGAACTCATCCCGTTTCGGCATAGATCGGTTCCGGCGGCCGGCAGCGACTCCGGATCGGGGCCGGTCACGGGGGGCTGACCTGCGGCGTCGTGAACTCACAGGTTGTCCGGGACCTTGGTGCGCCGGGGCCCGGGAAGGCTCTGGTAATTGCCACCGGCGGGGTCAGGACTATTGGCCTCCGGGAGCCGTCGTCCTATGCGAATACTGAATGTCACCATCCACCGGAGCCGCCCTAGTCTCCGTTGCGGCAGCGGATCTGCGACCGGCACGAGCGGTCGGAGACCGGTGCGACATGGAACTCAGTGGGACTGACGTCGCGACGACGACACGAGGAGGTGCGCCGACGGATGGTGCGGATCGAGGTCGACGGGGTCGCCGTGGAGGCGCTCCCCGGCCAGGACCTTCTTGCGGCGTGCCTCGCCGCGGGGATCTACGTGCCGCACCTGTGCTCGCACCCGGATCTGCCGGCCGAGGGCGGCTGCCGGATGTGCACGGTCGAGGTCGACGGTCACGACCGACCGGTCCAGGCCTGTGAGGTGACCGTCGCCGACGGCATGGTCGTGCGCACCAAGACCGAGCGGGTCGAGCACATCCGCAACGTGGCGCTCGAGCTGATGCTCGCGCCGCACCCGAAGGACTGCACGTCCTGCCGCGCGTACCTGAACTGCGAGCTCCAGGCGCTCATGCAGTACACCGGCGTCGCGCACTCGCGGCTGCGCGAGATCGAGAAGGAGACCGCCCGGATCGGGGCGTCGAACTCGATCATCTCCAAGGAGATGTTCCGCTGCATCCAGTGCACGCGGTGCATCCGCGCGTGCGGCGACCTGCGCGGCGTGAGCATCCTGGAGATCCGCCACCGCGACGGCGAGGCGTACGTCGGCACCGTCGACGACCTGCCGCACGACCAGACCGACTGCCGGTTCTGCAGCGCGTGCGTCGAGGTGTGCCCGACCGGGACCCTGATGGACCCGCCCGGGCTGTTCCGCGAGGACGTCCCGCGGGCGCAGGCTCTGGTGCCGTGCCGGAACGGGTGCCCGGCCCACACCGACATCCCGCTGTACCTGCAGCTCGCGGGGGAGGGGCGCTACGCCGAGTCGGTCTCGGTGTTCCGCGAGAAGCTGACCTTCCCGCTCAGCCTCGGCTACGTGTGCAGCCACAACTGCGAGTCCGAGTGCAAGCGCGGGACGATGGACGCGCCGATCTCGATCCGTGCGGTCAAGCGGTTCGCGGTCGAGAACGACGCCGAGCAGACCTGGCGCGAGCGGACCTGGGTCGCCGAGCCGACGGGCAAGCGGGTCGCCGTCGTCGGCGGCGGACCGGCCGGCCTGACCGCCGCGTACTACCTGACCCGCAAGGGTCACGAGGTCACGGTGCTGGAACGGCGCTCGCGGCCCGGCGGGATGATGACCTGGGGCATCCCGCGGTACCGGCTGCCGCAGGAGGTCATCGACTCCGAGATCGCGACCCTGCAGGAGATCGCGCCGTTCACGATCGAGACGAACGTGCGGGTCACCGACCTCGCCCCGCTGCGCGAGCAGTTCGACGCGGTCCTGGTCGCCACCGGAGCGCAGGCCGGCAAGCGCCCGCCCGGGTACGACCCCGCGCTGAGCAACGTCGTCGACGGCGTGGACGCGTGCCGTCGCTGGAACGACGGCGAGCGGCCCCGGCTGGGTGCCACGATCGCCGTGCTCGGCGGCGGCAACGTCGCGTTCGACTGCGCGCGCTCGGCCAAGAGGTTCGGCGCGACCGACGTGCACGTGCTGTGCCTCGAGCCGTTCGACAAGATGCTCGCCGACCCCGAGGAGGTCCGCGAGGCGCTCGCCGAGGGCATCACGGTGCACGCATCCGTCACCCTGACCCCGACGGTGGCCGACCAGCGGGTGACCGGTCTCGACGTGACCGACGTGCGGAGCTTCGCGTTCACCGCCGACGGGCTGCAGCTCGACCTGGTCGAGGGGACCACGCGTGAGCTGGTCGCCGACACGGTGATCGTCGCCACCGGGCAGCAGTCGGACCTCACGCCGGAGTTCGGCGTGGAGCTCGGCCGGAACAACCTGGTGGTCACCGGGGCCGACGCCAGGACCTCGGTCGAGGGCGTCTTCGCCGCCGGCGACTCGGTCACCGGCACCTCGACCGTCATCAACGCGATCGCCCTGGCGCGTGCCGCGGCGTCGAGCCTCGACCGGTACCTCGGCGGAGACGGCGACATCGAGGACACGTACTACGAGCGTCCCGAGCACGACCCGGCGATCGGCACGATCCCGAACTTCTCCCAGCTCACCCGGACCGACTGCCGGACCGCCGAGGCAGTCGCCACGGAGACGTCCCGGTGCCTGCACTGCGAGCTGCGGCCCGACCTGAGCACCGTGAAGTACTGGACCGACGCGGTCTACCAGTCCGGCGCGCAGCAGGGGGTCCGGGCATGAGGTGCGAGACGACCGCCGCGAACCTGACCCCGATCGACGTCGAGGCGGTGGCCGCCGGCGTGGCGTGCCCGGTCGCCATGGCGACCACGCTCATGTGGCAGGCCGCCGGCGCGACCTGCGGGCGCGAGGTGTACTGCCGCGAGGGCACCCGCCAGGTCGCCACCATCCTGACCGACATCACGGTCGGAAAGGGCTCGAGCGCCGACCTGGCCCTGGTCGACGAGCTGTGCGGGCTGATGGCCGACCTGGTGCCGTGCGCGATGGCCGGCCTCGCCGCGCGCTCGGTGCTCGACTCGCTGCGTGACCACGCCGAGGAGTGGGACCGGCACGTGCGGCGCAGCCGGTGCACGAGCCTGACCTGCGCGATGAGCTTCACCGTGCACGTCGACCCGACCACCTGCACCGGCTGCGAGGAGTGCCGGCCGGTGTGCCCGGTCGACGCGATCGCGGGCGGCCCCGACCTCGTCCACGTGGTCGACAACGACGTGTGCACGCGCTGCGGTGCGTGCCTGAGCGTCTGCCCGGTCTCGGCGATCGCCAAGGCCGGTCCGATCAAGCCCAAGGTGCCCGACGAGCCGATCCCGGTCGGGTCGTTCGCCGCGGCACCCGTCCCGGCCGGTGGCGGCATGCGCCGTCGTCGGCCACGTCCCAGCTGAGCCCGAACCCAACCCACCGAGCAACGAAGAGGTTGTCATGAGCGACATGGAAGCTGACGTCATCATCATCGGCGGCGGCGCCTCCGGCATCACCGCGGCGGTTGCGGCCGCCGAGAAGGGCGCCAGCGTGATCGTGCTCGAGAAGGGCAGCACGACCGGCGGCGCCGCCAACATGGGCATGGGCTTCTTCGCCGTCGAGTCCAAGCAGCAGAAGGCACAGATGGTCGACCTGACCCAGGAGGCGGCCTTCAAGTTCCTCATGGAGTACACCCACTGGAGCGTGGACGCCCGGCTGGTGCGCAAGTACATCGCGCAGTCGGCCGACACGATCACCTGGCTGGAGAAGATGGGTGTCGAGTTCCTCGGTGCCTACAAGTACTTCGAGACCTCCAAGCAGACCTGGCACGTGGTCAAGACGGCGGGCTCGGACAAGCCGGCCGAGCGCGCCGCGTCGAACCTGTACAAGGCACTCACCGAGCAGGCCGAGGACCTCGGCGTGCAGATCCTGTACCGCACCAAGGCCACCAAGATCGTCATGGACGACGGCGCGGTCTCGGCCGTCGAGCTGGTCGGCGAGGACGGCGTCGCGAAGACCGCCGAGTGCAACGCGGTGATCGTCGCGACCGGCGGGTTCGGCAACAGCCCGCAGATGATCCACGACTACCTGGGCTTCGAGTGGGGCAAGGACCTGCACTCGTTCCGGATCCCGGGCGTGGACGGCGACGGCCTGTCGATGCTGTGGGAGGCCGGTGGCGGTCACACCAAGGCGACCATGGAGCTGACCTACACCACGCCCGGTGTCACCGACGTCTACAAGACGATCTCGGAGACCATGCGTCAGCCGAACCTCATGGTCAACCTCGACGGCAAGCGGTTCATCGACGAAGAGATCATGAACAACACCGTCTACACCGGAAACTCGATCGCGCGTCAGCGCGAGCGCGTGGCGTTCACGATCGTCACCGACTCGATCATCGACGACTACCGGGCCAAGGGCCTGGACTACGTGACCTTCCACCACAACATCAAGACGGTCGAGAAGTGGGACAAGGAGGTCGAGGCCTACGTCAGCGGCGCGGGTGTCGAGGCGTCCGGCCTGTCCGACCTGCACAACGACGAGCAGAAGCACACCAAGAACTTCTGGGTGTGCGAGTCGCTCAAGGAGGTCGCCGAGGTCACCGGCATCGACTACGAGTCCCTGGTCGCCACGGTCGAGGAGTACAACCAGCTCTGCGCCACCACCGACGACCAGTTCTTCAAGCCGTACAAGTACCTGCGCCCGGTCACCGGCACGACGTACTACGTCGCCCGGCACTTCCCGGCCGGCTACGGCAGCCTCGGCGGCGTCGCGGTGAACGACGAGATGAACGTGCTGGACGAGGCCGGGCTGCCGATCGAGGGCCTGTACGCCTCGGGCACCGACGCCTGCGGCATCTTCGGCGACTCGTACTGCTTCTACCTGCCCGGCAACACCATGGGCTTCGCGATCAACTCCGGGCGCATGGCCGGCTACAACGCGAACGCCTACATCGAGAGCTTCTGACGGCTGAGCCGTCGGTAGAAACACCGTCCTAGGAAAGAGCCCCCGGTCCCCCCGGCCTCGGCACGGTGCAGCACCCCAACCCAACCCTCCACCCGAGAAGTCCGTCCATATCAAAGGGGATGTGCACCCATGTCCACGTCAGTCAAGGAGATCACGTACTCACCGTTCCGGTGGTTCGTGCTCCTCACGCTCTTCATCGTCACGGGCACCACGGCCGTGGCGCTGATCGCCCCCGCCCCGATGATCCCGGGGATCTTCGCGAGCTTCCTGCCGGACCCCTCGATCGCCGGCGACATCCTCTCGGGCAACACGCCGCTGCCCGACGGTGCGCTGAACATCGGTGAGATCGCCAACGTCGCGATGCTCTACTTCAACCTCGCGGTCGCCGTCGGCGCGCTCGGTGGCGGCTGGTTCATCGACAAGTTCGGCTTCCTGGCCGTCTACTTCTTCGGCATCTCGATGATCGCGATCGGCTGGATCCTGATGCCGTCCGTCGGCCAGACCGTCGGAGGTGTGGTCCTGCTCCGGGTCATCCAGGGCCTGGGCACGGGACCGATCATGGCGTCGTCGGCGTCGGTCGCGGCCCGGAGATTCCCGGTGAACGAGCGCGCCATCGTGACGGGCACCCAGGGTGCGGCGATGGCGGCGGGCGTCGGCATCGGCCAGCTCACGATGGGTGGGGTGCTCGAGGCACACGCTGGTTCGTTCCAGGACGCGCTGTTCTCGCTGTGGCCGATCGCGGCCGTCGCGCTGGTCATGGCCTTGATCGTGGCGTTCGGTCCGAAGCAGGCCGAGGTTCGCGCCGAGGACATGACGCCGGCCGAGCGGTCGGCGGTGCAGCACCAGCTCCGCGCCGCGCTGCGGCACCCGGTGACCTGGGCTGCCATCGCGTGCGTCTTCATCCTGTCGTGGGTGTACCAGGCGTTCAACGACCTGTCCCCGACCTACCTGACCAACGGCGACATCGGCGTCGGGTTCGCGGCGGGTGGCACGATGCTCGCGATCGCGCAGGCGTTCAACTTCGCCGGTGCCTTCGCGGCCGGTGCCTTCACCGAGAAGCTGATGCGCGGCCGGGTGCGCCCGGGCATCATCCTGGGCTTCTCGATGGGCGCGATCTTCGGCCTGGCCATGCTCGCGCCGTTCGCCACGAGCAACGCCGTGGTGATGGGCATCGTGGTCTGCATCGCAGGCTTCTTCTTCGCCTGGATCAACCCGAACGCCCTCGCCTACCTGGCCAAGTCCTACCCGCAGAGCGCCGGCAAGCTCGGTGGCTACGCGATGGGACTGGGGATCTTCGGCGGTTCGGCGGGTGTGTGGGCCGGTGCCCACGCGCTCGGCGCGACCGGTCACTTCACGCTGTCGATCGTCATCATGTCGGTGGTGTGCGCACTCGGCATCATCCCGGCGCTGTTCCTCAAGCAGGCCAAGGTCGACCACGCCAGCCTGGTCACCGCGGAGGCCGAGACCGCAACGGTCGAGAGCATCTGACCCGCCTCCGGGCGGGGTGTGCAGCGACGCGGACTGCACGCCCCGCCCGGCGTCGTCTTCCGGGCTCCACCCCCGGACCTCGCCGGTTCGATCCTGCCGATCCGGCACTGGATACCAGTACGCGGCATCGCCGCCCGAGAGAAGGACTCCTGACATGACCGACGCCGTGATCGTCGCCTACGGCCGATCCGCCATCGCCAAGGCCGGCAAGGGCAGCCTGGTGCGCACCCACCCGGTCGCGTTCGGCGCCGAGGTGCTGCGCGGCGTGCTCGCCCGCGTGCCGCAGCTCGACCCGGGCGACATCGACGACGTGATCGTCGGGTGCGCCCTGCCCGAGACCACCATGGGCCTCAACGCAGCCCGCAACATCGTGCTGCGCGCGGGCCTGCCGAGCTCGGTGAGCGGCCAGACCGTGACCCGGTTCTGCGCCTCCGGCCTGCAGACGATCGCTGCGGCGTCGGCCGCGATCGACGCCGGGATGGCGGACGTCGTGGTGGCCGGTGGGGTCGAGCACATGTCCTCCCCGGTGCTCAGCGACGACGAGCGGTTCAAGGACCCGGTGCTCGAGGCCGAGACCGACGCCTACATCCCGATGGGCATCACCGCCGAGAACGTGGCCCGGCGCTGGGGGATCACCCGCGAGGAGATGGACGCGATGGCCGTCGACTCCCACGCGCGGGCCACCGCTGCACGCGAGGCGGGCCGGTTCGCCGGCCAGATCGTCCCGGTCACCGCGGTCGCCGAGGACGGCTCGACCACGACGTTCGAGATCGACGAGGGGATCCGGCCGAGCACCTCGATGGAGGGTCTGGCCGGGCTCAAGCCGGTGTTCGCCGAGGACGGCTCGGTCACCGCGGGCACCTCCTCGCAGCGCAGCGACGGAGCCGCCTTCGCAGTGCTCATGTCGCGGGCCAAGGCCGAGGAGATCGGCGCGACCCCGATCGCGCGGGTCGTCGGCTTCGCGGTCGCCGGCGTCGACGCCGACGTGATGGGCATCGGACCGATCGCCGCCGTGCCGAAGGTGCTGGCTCGTACCGGCCTGGGCCTCGACGACATCGACGTGATCGAGCTGAACGAGGCCTTCGCGTCGCAGTCCATCGCGGTGCTGCGTGAGCTCGGCATCGACTGGGCCCGGGTGAACCGCAACGGCGGCGGCCTGGCCATGGGCCACCCCCTGGGCGCGACCGGCGCGGTGCTCACCTGCAAGGCGCTCGCGGAGCTCGCCGAGACCGGTGGTCGGCGCGCGCTGGTCACCATGTGCATCGGCGGCGGCATGGGGGCGGCCGGGACCTTCGAGCTGGTCTGACGGCACCAGAACCGCACGAGAAGGGGCCCCGCGCGTGCTGCGGGGCCCCTTCTCGTGCCGCGGTCAGTACAGGCTCGTGCCGTGGTCGACGTACAGGACCTGTCCCGTGACCGACCGTGACGCGTCCGAGGCGAACCAGCAGATCGCCTGCGCCTGGTCCTGTGCCGACGCGGTGGGCAGCGTCACGTCGATGTGCCTGGCGCACATCTCGGCGAACTCTGCGTGGAAGGCGGCCGCCGCCTCTGGCCCGTTCAGCGGTGTCGGGGTCGGTCCGGGAGCGACCGCGTTGCAGCGGATCCCGGTGGCCGCGTACCGGATCGCGACGTTCTTGGTCATCGCGTTCACCGCCGCCTTCGCGGCGCTGTAGGCGATGCCCGCGACCCCGCCGGCTCCGATCGACGAGACGTTGACGATCGAACCGGAACCCGCACCGACCATGTGCTCCAGCACGTACTTGGTCATGTAGTACACGGAGTACTGGTCGGTCCTGACGACGGTGTCGAACCAGTCCTCCGAGCACTCGTCGATCGGCATGTGCCGGTCGCCGATCCCGGCGTTGTTGACCAGGACGTCGATGCGTCCGAACGCCTCGACCGTGGCGTCGACCACCCGGCGGCAGTCCGTCGCGGCCGAGACGTCGGCCTGCACGGCGAGGGCGCGACCGCCGGCCACCCGCAGCTCCTGAACGACCTGCTCGTTCGCCGTGGTGCGCCGTCCGCACACGACCACGGTCGCGCCCTCCGCGACGAACAGTGCGGCCGTCGCGCGCCCGATCCCGGAGTTGGCCCCCGTGACCACCGCAACCTTGTCCTGAAGCACGCCCATGGTGGGTTCCCGTCCTCTCGCGGCGTTCTCGCGACGTCCGACGCTAGGCGCGCGCCCGTGAATCGCGGCATGCGGAACCCGCATGAGTCGGTCCGGGCGGCGGTGCCGAACGGGCCGCCCCCCGCGTGCCGGGGCGGGTGGTCCCGGCGCGCGTGCCGGAAAAGGGGGCGGAGCCGGTGATCTATGCAGCATCGGGATTGGCTCACCCGCGCGCGCACTGAGTTACTGGCAGGGAAAGCGTGGCGAGCGAGCGTGCCGACGGTGGCCGCCTCGCGCGTCGTCCAAGAATGAGGCGCCGTCCCCAAGGAAGGAAAGAGAACCCGCAATGATCAGAGGGAACTACGAGTCGGACCACGACAAGCGCAAGGAGCTCCCGCACAAGGAGCTGGGGACGATCCCCCACGTGACCTTCGAGCAGTACCAGGAGGCATGCAAGGACTTCCTCATCATGAAGCGGGAGAACGGCATCCTCGAGGCGCGGCTGCACACCAACGGCGACTCGCTGGTGTGGAACGCCCAGGCGCACCAGGGCCTGCACTACTTCTTCGACTGGGCCGGACGTGACCCCGAGAACGAGGTCATCATCCTCGGCGGCTCCGGCAAGGACCTGTTCAAGGGCATCGGGCGGCCGCAGGACGACGGCTCGATGGGCTACGCGCACGAGTTCGACTCGGCCCCCGAGCACGCCTGGCGGCTGTACGAGTACCAGTACTACGACGGCACGAACGACATCGAGGGCCAGGTCTTCGACGTCGAGGTCCCGACGATCGGCGTGTGGAACGGCGCGGCCTTCCACACCGACCTGGTGCTCTTCTCCGACATCACGCTGTGCACCGAGGACGCGTGGACCACGGAGATGCACTTCCGGGTCAACATGGTGCCCGGCGACGGCATCCAGATCGCGTGGCGCGAGCTCATGGGGCGCAAGCGCTTCGCCTACGCCGAGCTCACCGGCGAGATCATCACGGCGCGCAAGGCGCTCGAGCTGGGCATGGTCAACGAGATCTGCGACGACACCGAGGCGGCCTACGCCCGGGCCCACGAGATCGCCGAGCTGATCATGCGCGCCGGGACCCGGCAGACCCGCCGGCTCACGGTGCAGCAGCTGCGCAAGCCGTGGAAGGAGGACATCGCGAACGAGGTCCGCAACGCGTTCGCGACGGAGATGTGGAACACCGCCACCGAGCACTCCCCGCACGAGGTGAGCTTCTGGGAGTGGGCCCACGAGGAGGCCGAGCTGGTCAAAGCCGCCGAGAAGAAGGGCAAGGTCGTCCGCCCGCGCGTGAACGGCGGCCAGGAAGAGGACGAGATCAAGTGACCCGACTCGCCGGCGGCCGCCGCCGCTGACGAACGACCGGTGCCCGGCCGACCTTCCCTCGGCCGGGCACCGGCATGCCCGGACGCGGCCCGACTGATGCGTCACCGGCATTTCCCGATCCCTCCGGGCACCGAGACGATCAGAGGGTCAGAGATCCGGCACGGCGGCTTTGCGCGTCATTGTCGGGCCGGTGGGGAGCAGGCCGCGGGAGCGGTTGCCACGTCGAGGTCGAGGTGGCACAGGAATGCACTCCACCGCGTTGTCCGGCATTCGCAGCCAGCACGCAGGAATGGGGAATCCAGACGTGACCACCACGGAATCCGTGACGTGGTCGAGCTTCGACGGGGAGCTCGACGTCGTCGGGCTGCCCCAGGGGCTCTGAGGCCCCGTGGCGGGCGGAGGAGGTCGACGGTGGCCGGAGGGCTCACCGCGCCACCCGGTACCCCCTCCGTTCGTCACGGACCAGGTCGACGAAGTTCTGCAGCGTCCTGGACTCGTTGTCCTTCTGACGCACCAGCAGCAGGGAGAACCTGGCCTCGACGTCGGCCAGGCGGCAGATCTTCCACTGCTCGTGCCCGCCGGCCGTGGGGAGGATCCGCTTCGGGACGAAGCAGATGCCCATGCCGAGTCCGGCCTGGAGCACCGCGGTGGTGGTGTTGGGGACGAACTCGATCCCACCGTCGGTGCCCCGGCGCTCGCGGCTGGTCAGCCGCAGCTGCTTGAGGAACGGCGGATCGATGTGCCGCGGGATGATCAGGTTCTGCCCGAGCAGCTCGCGCAGCGTCACCTCGTCGCCGAGCTCGGGCGCCACGTCGTGGCGCATCAGCGCGATGAACTGGTCCTCGCCGATCGGCATCGTCGCGAGCTTGTCGTTGTTCGGCACCGCGTAGTCGAGCGTGAAGGCCGCGTCGTACACGCCGTGCACGATGCTCTCGGTCAGCTGGTCGAACGGGACGTCCTCGACCCGGGTGTGCACGTTCGGGTACGCCGCCATGAAGTGCTCGACGAAGCCCGTGAACAGCGGGCTGAAGTCGCGCACCGTCGCGATGCTGAGGTGGCCCTCGTACCCGCGCTTCGCCGCGTCCATGAGGCTCAGCACGTGCTCGTGGTGGCGCAGCAGCAGGTCCACGTTGTCGTAGAGCACCCGGCCCGCCTCGGTCAGGCAGACGTTGCGGGTGTCGCGGTCGAAGAGCTGGACGCCGAGCTCCTTCTCCAGCGAGGCGATCTGCCGGCTCAGCGCGGGCTGGCCGATGTAGAAGTGCTCGGCCGCCTTGCTGAAGTTCCGGTACATCGCCACGAACTGGAAGTACTTCAGCGACTGCAGGTCCACCTGGATCCTCCCGGCCGGTCCGTCCCGGCTGCCCTCTCGCGACGCGGACTGCGTCGTCCTCCCCGGGTGCGTGGACCCGGGTCGCGACCCCTGTATCGGGACGGTAGCCGGACTGGTCCGGAGCGAGCCGTGACAAAGGTCCGGCGCCGGTCGTCGGCGGCTGTGACAAGGACGGGTTCGACATCACCAGGCAAGACATCGCCAGGCACGACATCACCAGGCATGACGACGAGGAGGGGCCGATGAAGCGGCTGCTGGCCATCAACTGCGGGTCGACGTCGACCAAGGTCGCGTGGTTCGAGGACGAACGGATGCTGCACAAGGCGTCCCTGGACGTCCCGCTCGCCGACCTGGCGACCATGCCCAAGGTGATCGACCAGCTCGAGTACCGCACCGCGCAGGTCACCGAGTTCCTGGTCGAGCACGGCCTGGACCTGGGTGACCTGGACATGGTGGTGTGCCGCGGCGGCACGATCTGGCACGTCCCGCAGGCGGGGGCGTACGGCGTGAACGAGCTGATGCTCGCAACCGAGCGCTACGCGCCGCCCGCCCAGCACGCCTCGGCGCTGTCCTCCATGATCGGCGCCGAGCTCGTCGCCGGAACCGGCGTCCCGGTGATCATCTACGACCCGACCTGCGTCGACAGCGTCGACCCGGTCGCGAAGGTCACCGGCATCCCCGACCTGGTGAACCTGCCGGTGCTGCACCTGTTGAACACCCGCAAGGCCGGCCACACCTACGCCGCGTCGATCGGCAGGCGCTACGACGAGCTGAACCTGGTGATCGCGCACCTCGGTGGCGGGATCTCGCTCGGCTTCCACGACCACGGCCGGGTCGCCGACTGGGTCTACGACGACGAGGGCCCGATGTCCCCGCAGCGCGCGGGCCGGATCCCGACCCGGTTCCTGACCGACCTCTGCTACGACGGCACCCGCACCCACCAGCAGATGCGGATGTTCCTGGCCGGCGGCGCGGGCCTCGCGGCCTGGTTCGGCACGCAGGACGTGCGCGACGTCGAGGCGATGATCGCGGCCGGTGACGAGCAGGCCGAGCTGGTCTACCGAGCCATGGCGCTCGGTGTCGCGAAGGCGATCGGTGAGCTGTCCGTGGTCCGGGCCGGTCAGGTCGACCAGATCCTGCTCACCGGCGGCATCGCGTACTCCGAGCTGTTCACCGGCTGGGTGAGCGAGCTCGTCTCGTTCATCGCGCCGGTCACCGTCGTCCCCGGCGAGCAGGAGATGGAGGCGCTCGCCGAGGGCGGCCTGCGCGTGCTGCGCGGCGAGGAGGACCTGCACACCTACGACGTCCTGCCGCCCGGCTACTCCTCGCTCGAGGAGGTCCTCACCCGTCCCAGCTTCCTCGCCTGACGCCTCGCCGCCGGGCCAACGACCACCACCACTGAAAGGACAGACCGATGGGTCTCGAGAACAAGGTCATCATCTCCGCGGCGCTGACCGGCGCCGTCACCCCGACGGCGCTCAACGAGCACATCCCCGTCACCCCCGAGCAGATCGCCGAGGACGCGTACCGCTGCTGGCAGGCCGGCGCCTCGACCGTGCACCTGCACATGCGTGACGAGGACGAGCTCGGGACGATGGACAAGGACCGCTTCGTCAGGACGGTCGACCTGATCCGCGCGCGCACCGACTGCGACGTCGTGATCAACTGCACGACCGCGGGCGACCACCGGGCCTCCGACGAGGAGCGGATGGAGCACCTGCCGCTGACCCGGCCGGAGATCGCGTCCTACGACGTCGGCTCGTTCAACTGGATGCCGTCCGGCATCTTCGCGAACTCCCCGCAGTTCCTGGAGAAGCTCGGCCTGCTCATGCAGGAGCTCGACATCAAGCCCGAGCTCGAGGTCTTCGACTCCGGCTTCATGGGCATCGCGGAGTACTACCTCAAGCAGGGCGTGCTGATCGCTCCGCTGCACTACCAGTTCGTGCTCGGCGCGGGCGGCGGCATGGCGGCCACCGTGGAGAACCTCGCCTACCTGGTCCGGATGGTGCCCGAGGGCTCGACCTGGTCCGCGTTCGGCATCGGCCGCGCGCACCTGCCGATGATGTTCGCCACCCTGGCGCTCGGCGGCCACGTGCGGGTCGGCCTGGAGGACAACGTCTACTACTCCAAGGGCGTCAAGGCGACCAACGTGTCGCTCGTCGAGCGGGCCGTGCGTGTGGTGCGCGAGTTCGGCAAGGAGCCGGCCACGCCGGACGAGGCCCGCCAGATCCTCTCCCTGAAGCGATGAGCGACATGAGCGTCGTCACGACGGTGCGTGGCGCGATCGACCCGGACGACCTGGGTCGGACGCTGGTCCACGAGCACTTCTTCTTCGGCTACCCGGGCCACGACGGCGACCGGACCATGTGGCACTACGACGAGCAGGAGATCGTCGACGTCGCGGGCACCGTGGTGGACAAGATGCGCGCCTACGGGGTGCGCACGATGTTCGACCTCACGCCGAACGACTGCGGTCGCGACGTCGTGCTGCTCAAGCGCATCTCCGAGCAGTACGACATGCACGTCGTCGCCACGTCCGGCTACTACTACGAGGGCGAGGGCGCGGCGTCGTACTTCAAGTTCCGCAGCCTGTTCAGCGACATCGTCAAGGAGCTGACCGAGCTCTACGTCACCGAGCTCACCGAGGGCGTCGCAGGGACCGGCATCCGCACCGGCGTGATGAAGGTCGCGACCAGCGCCGGCACGATCACCGACTACGAGAAGGCGACCATCCAGGCGGCCGCCGCGGCGCAGCAGATCACCGGGGCGCCGATCCTCACCCACACGTCGCACGGGACCATGGGGCCCGAGCAGGCACGTCTGCTGCTCGACTCCGGTGCCGACCCGGCCAAGGTCGTGATCGGCCACATGTGCGAGCGCTCGCACGACATCGCCTACCAGCTCGACGTGCTCCGGCTCGGCGTCGGGATCGCGTTCGACCGGATCGGCGGAACGCGGATGTTCAACGACGTGACCGACGACGACCGGATGGACATGGTCGTCAACCTCATGGACCGGGGCTTCGGCGACCGGATCTTCCTCTCGCACGACTCGGTCAACCACTGGAAGGGCCGGGACGCGAGCGGGTTCCACAAGCTGCCCGGCACCGAGAACTGGGGGATCCACCGGATCGGGGAGTACATCATCCCCGGCCTGCTGGAGCGAGGCCTGAGCCAGGACGACGTCGACGGGCTGCTGAACGACAACGTCAAGCACCTGTGGAAGACCGGCGCATGAGGTACGCGAGCTACACCGAGCTCGCCGAGCGGGCGCGGCGCAGCGGGCTGGTCGCCCGCTGCGCCGTGGCCGGCGCGGCGAACGCGCACGCGCTCGAGGCGGTCTACCAGGCCGCGGACCAGGGCTTCGTGCGACCCGTCCTGATCGGTCCGGCGGACCGGACCCGGGCCCTGCTCGCCGAGCTCGGGCTCGACGAGCAGCGCGCCGAGCTGGTCGACTGCGCGCCGGAGGAGAACCCGGCTGCGGTCGCGGTGCGGCTGGTCCGCGAGGGTGCGGTCGACTTCATCCTCAAGGGCGGCATCGAGACCCGCGACCTGCTGCGCCCGGTCCTGGACAAGGAGACCGGGATCAACGACGCCGGGTTCGTCACCCACCTCGGCCTGATGCAGATCGCGGGCTACCCGAAGCTCCTCGCGATGAGCGACGCGGCGGTCGTGCCCTATCCGGACCTCGAGGCGAAGGCCAAGATCGTGCGGATCACGACCGAGGCGCTGCGCCGGCTCGGCATCGACACGCCCGTGGTCGCGGCCCTCGCCTCGATCGAGGTGGTCAACCCGAAGCTGCCGGAGACCGTCGAGGCCCGCGAGCTGCAGGAGATGAGCGAGCGCGGCGAGCTGGGCGACTGCGTCGTCGTCGGGCCGATCTCGTACGACCTGGCCACGAGCCGCGAGTCCGCCGCGATCAAGGGGTACGACAGCCCGTACGCCGGAGACGTCGACATGCTGCTGGTGCCGCAGATGGTCACCGGCAACGTGATGAGCAAGATCTGGAACGCGGACGAGCGCAACATCCTGGCCGGCTGCCTGGTCGGCACCCGCGTGCCGGTCGCGCTCACGTCCCGCAGCGCCTCGAGCGCCGAGAAGCTCCACTCCCTGCTGCTGTGCAGCCTGCTCGGCGCGTCGGCCACCGATCCGACCCCAGTTCCGGCCGCTGACCCGGCTTCCGAACCGGCCCTCGTGCCGGCCACCGTCCCGTCCGGCGACGCCGGATCACCCGAATGACCAGGAGAACCGAGATGTCCAGCGCACCCACCGACGTCGTCGTCGTCGGGGCAGCCCGAACCCCCAACGGCAGGCTCAAGGGCGGCCTCGCGACCGTCCCCGCGGTCGAGCTCGGCGCGATCGCGATCCGCGCCGCGCTCGAGCGCTCGGGCGTCCCGGCGAGCGCCGTGGGGCCCCGGGGGGTGGGGCGCGGGGGGGGGGGCGGGGGGGGGGCGGCGGCCGCCCAGGCCGCCATCGCCCCCGGCCCCGCGCCCGCGCGCACGGCCGGCCCGGCGAGCGCCGTGCAGCACGTGGTGATGGGCCACGTGCTGCAGGCCGGGCTCGGGCAGTGCACCGCGCGTCAGGCCGCGGTCGCCGCGGGCCTCGGCTGGGACGTGCCCGCGATCAGCGTCAACAAGGTCTGCCTGTCGGGCCTCAGCGCGATCATCGACGCCGCCCGGATGATCCGGGCCGGCGAGGCCGAGGTCGCCGTCGCGGGCGGCATGGAGTCGATGACCAACGCGCCGCACGTGCTGATGGGCTCGCGCTTCGGCTACGGCTTCGGTGACGTCACCGTGGTCGACTCGATGGCCAACGACGGGCTCTCGGACGCGTGGTCGCACGAGGCGATGGGTCTGGACACCGAACGCCGGACCGCGGACTACCCGGCCGACCGCGCCGAGCAGGACGTGATCGCCGCGCGGTCCCACCAGCTCGCAGCGAAGGCGTGGGACGAAGGCGTGTTCGACGCCGAGGTCGTCCCGGTGACCGTCAAGCAGCGCAAGGGCGAGACCGTGGTCGCCCGCGACGAGGGCATCCGCCCGGAGAGCACGACGGAGACGCTCGGCGCCCTGCGCCCGGCGTTCGCCCCCGACGGGTCGATCACTGCCGGCAACGCCTCGACGATCAACGACGGCGGCGCCGCGGTCGTGCTGACCACGCGGGCGCGCGCCGAGGCCGAGGGCTGGACCGTCCTGGCGACGCTGCGTGCGCACGCCCAGGTCGCTGGGCCCTCCCCGGCACTCGCGCCGCAGCCGGGCAACGCGATCCTCGCGGCGCTCAAGGCCGAGGGCTGGTCGGTGGAGGACCTCGATCTGCTGGAGATCAACGAGGCGTTCGCCGCGGTCGCGGTGCACGCCGTGCGCCAGCTCGGCGTGCCGCTGGAGAAGGTCAACGTGCACGGCGGCGCGGTCGCGCTCGGCCACCCGATCGGGCAGTCCGGCGCGCGCCTGGTGGTGCACCTGGCCCACGAGCTGCACCGCCGCGGCGGCGGCCGGGCGGCGGCGGCGCTGTGCGGCGGGACGGGCCAGGGCGACGCCCTGCTGCTCGAGGGCTGAGGAGGAGCCATGACCACCACGACCGACGCACCCGTCACGAGCCACAAGCTGGTCTCGGTGGCGGAGGCGGTGGCCCACGTCGAGTCCGGGATGACCGTGATGATCGGCGGCTTCATGGGGTGCGGGAACCCGCACCAGGTCGTCGAGGCGTTGTGCGCCAAGGGCGTCACCGACCTCACGCTGATCGCGACCGACACGTCGCGGCCCGGCTACGGGGTCGCCAAGCTCGTCGAGCAGCACCGGCTGCGCAAGCTGTACGCGTCGCACGTCGGGCTCAACCCGGCGGTCGCGACGCAGATGAACGCCGGGGAGCTCGAGGTCGAGCTGTGCCCCCAGGGCACGCTGGCCGAGCGGATCCGTGCCGGGGGTGCGGGCCTGGGTGGCGTGCTGACCCCGACCGGGCTGGGTACGCCGGTGGCCGACGGCAAGCCGACGGTCGAGATCGACGGGCGCACGTTCCTGCTGGAGAAGCCGCTGCGCGCCGACGTCGCGCTGATCAGCGGCTACAAGATCGACGTGCTCGGCAACGTCTGGTACCGCGGCACGACCCGCAACTTCAACGTCGTGATGGCCACGGCGGCCGACGTGGTGATCGCCGAGGCGGACCACGTGGTCCCGCTCGGGGCCATCCCGCCGGAGGACGTGGTCACCCCCGGCGTCCTCGTGGACTACATCGTGGAAGGAGGGGTTCCCGGTGGCGACTGACCGTGCACCCGTGCTCGACAAGGCATCCCTGGACAAGGGGACGATCAGGGAGATCATCGCCCGCCGCGTCGCGCGCGAGCTCAAGGACGGCGACTTCGTCAACCTCGGGATCGGTCTGCCGACGATGATCCCCGACTACCTGCCGGACGGCGTGCGCGTGGTCCTCGAGGCCGAGAACGGCATCGTGCTGGCCGGTGGCTGCGGCGCGGGGGAGGAGTCGCCGTACGTGGTGAACGCCGGCGGTCAGCCGGCCTCGTGCCAGGTGGGCGGCGCGTTCATCGACTCGGCCACGTCGTTCGGGCTGATCCGGGGCGGGCACATGGACGCGACCGTGCTCGGCGCGCTCCAGGTCGACCAGGCCGGCAACCTCGCGAACTGGATCATCCCCGGGAAGATGGTGCCCGGGATGGGCGGGGCGATGGACCTCGTGGTCGGCGCCAAGCACGTGATCGTCGCGATGGAGCACACCCAGAAGGGTGCGCCGAAGATCCTGCCGGCGTGCACGCTGCCGCTGACCGCGGTCGCCTGCGTGGACCTGATCGTCACCGAGATGGGTGTCATCGAGGTCACCCCGCACGGGCTCGTGCTCACCGAGATCAACCCGGTGTTCACGGTCGACGAGGTATGCGCCGCCACCGCGGCCGAGCTCACCGTCGCCGAGCCGCTCGGATCGATGCTGTGAGCGCCGCTCCCCAGGCCCCGGCCCAGACGGCGGGGGCGTTCGTCGGCGCGCCGCACCGGTGGCGGGTGCTCGCGGCCTCGGTGCTCATCGTGGTCTGCACCGGTGTCATCTACTCGTTCTCGGTGTTCGCCGGTCCGCTGCAGGCTGCCCACGGCTGGTCGGCCGCCCAGGTCACGCTCGCGTTCTCGGTCAACGGCGCGCTCGCGCCGATCCCGATGGTCGTCGGCGGGGTCCTGCTCGACCGCGGCTGGGCCCGCCCGCTGATGGTCGTCGGCGCGGTGCTGTTCGGCCTCGGTTTCGCGATGAGCGGCGTCGCCTCCACGCCCGGTCAGCTGGTCTGGTGGTACGGCGTGGTCACGGCCTTCGGCCTGGGCTTCTGCTACAGCACCGCGGTGAGCAACACCGTCCGGCTCTTCCCGGACCGCCGGGGTCTCGCGGCCGGCCTGATCACCGCCGGGGTCGGCCTCGGCACGGTGATCGGGGCGCCGGTCGCCAGCGCGGTCATCGCCTCCGCGGGGGTCTCGGCCGCGTTCGTGCGGATGGGTGTGGTGTACGGGGTCGTCGCGTGCGCGGCCGCGCTGTTCGTGCGGTCGGCGCCGGTCGGACCGGCGTCGCCCGACCTCGGGGACAGCGGCGCCACGGACGGGGTGCCGTGGCACCGGATGGTCCGCTCACCGCGGTTCGTCCCGATCTTCGCGGCCTTCGCCACGGTGCTGTTCGGCCCGCTGATGCTGCTCTCGCAGCTCGCCGGGATCGGGCAGAGCACCTGGTACGGCCTGTCCGCGGCCGCGTCCGCGCTGTTCGTCGCGGCGTTCTCGGCGTGCAATGCGCTCGGCGGCCCGGCGTGGGGCGTGGTGGCCGACCGGCGCGGCGCACCGGCCGCCGTCATGCTCATGGCGGCCGTCGGCGCGGTCTCGTTCGCGGTGCTGCTCACGGTCCACTCTCCGCTCGGGTTCGCGATCGGCGTGCTCGGGCTCGGCTCGTGCTTCGGCGGCGCGCTGGGCGTGTTCCCCGCGCTGACCATGGCCACGTTCGGCCCGCGGTACCAGGGCACGAACTACGCGATCATGTTCGTCGCGTACTCGGTCGCGGCCTTCGTCGGCCCCCGGGTGATCGCCGCCCAGAGCCTCGACGGCACCTGGACCGTCGCGTTCGCAGTGGCGCTCGTGATGAGCGCCGCCGGTCTCGGCCTCGCCGCACTGCTGCGGCGCGGCGCGGCCGCTCCCGTCCCGATCGAAGGAGAACCGGCATGAAGTCACTGCAGTACGACGGCGTCGGAGCGGTCGCCCTGGTCGACCGGCCGGTCCCGACCGCGGGCCCGGGCGAGGTGCTCGTCCGGATCAGCCTGTGCGGCATGTGCGGCACCGATGTCCACGCCTACCGCCAGGAGGGGATCCTGTTCCCCGGCACGGTGCTCGGCCACGAGTCGGTCGGGGTCGTCGAGCAGGTCGGCGCAGGCGTGGCCGGCTTCGCGGTGGGGGACCGCGTCGCGATCGGCGCCCCCGGAAGCTGTCCCGAGGGCTGCTACTACTGCCGGATCGGCCGGCCGACGCTGTGCGTCAACGCGTTCGAGCGGACGCCCGGCATCGGTCCCGGCACCCAGGGCGCGTTCGCGGAGTACGTGCTGGCCCGCTACCCGCAGCGCCAGCTGGTGCCGGTCCCGGCCGCGGTGAGCGACGAGCAGGCGGTGCTCTTCGACATCTACTCGACCGCGTGGCACGGCCTGCGGCGCTCGTCGTTCCAGGCCGGGATGAACGTCGCCGTGGTCGGTGCCGGGGCGATCGGGCTGTCGATGGTCCAGCTGCTCCGGGCCGCCGGCGCCGGGCACATCACCGCGGTGAACCGCTCGGCGAAGAAGCGTGAGCTCGCCCTCGCGATGGGCGCCGACCTCGCGCTCAGCCCCACCGAGGAGGACGACCTCGCGGCACGCGTCAAGGACCTGTACGGCGGGCTCGGGGCGGACATCGTCTACGAGTGCGCCGGCAGCGCCGCGACCGTCGGGATCGCGATGCAGCTCGTGCGCTCCGCGGGTGAGGTGATCGTGGTCGGTACCTCGCCCGAGCCGCTGGACACCATCAACGGCATCCAGGTGCAGCTCTTCGAGATCGACCTCAAGGGCTCCTTCGCCTACACCGACGACGAGATCCGCACCGTGTTCCGGTTCATGGAGCGCGGCATGCTGCACACCGACGGCATGCTCGAGCGGATCGTCCCGCTGGCCGAGGCGGACGTGGCGCTCGCCGAGCTCGCCGCGACCAGCCAACCCGTGCGCTGGGCGGTGCGCCCCTGACGGGGCCCGGGCACCGACCTATGCCGAATCGGCAACTCCCCATCCACCGCCGTCGCCCTAGCCTCGAGTCACCGGACGGGTGACCGCCGCGGCCGGCGACGTCGCCGCAATCACGACCTGACCAGAGGTATCGATGACCCCGAGCTACCCCCACCTCGCCCAGCCGATCGACATCGGCTCCGTGACCTCGAAGAACCGGATCATGAAGAACGGCACCGGCTTCTTCTGGGACGACCCGAGCACCGGCGGGTTCATGAACGACCAGTACCTCGACTACTTCGAGGCCCTGGCGAAGGGCGGCGCAGGGCTGATCTCGTCCGCGACCGGACCGCTGATCCGGGACGTCAAGGCCCCGATGCCCGGGTTCAAGGTGGTCTCGGACGAGTACATCCCGGGGTGGCGGAAGTGGGCCGGCGTGGTGCAGAAGCACGGCGCGCTCGCGTTCCACCAGCTGTTCCACCTCGGCCCGATGACGCCGCTGTTCGTCACGGCGCCGCCCGGGATCTCCGCCTCGTCGATCCCGCGCGAGCAGTCGCCGCGGCCGGGCTTCTCGGTGCCGCGTGAGGCGACCGTCGCCGAGATCGAGGACGTCATCGACATGTTCGCCGAGGCCGCGGAGCGGATGAAGCGGGCCGGGCTGGACGGCACCGAGGTCAACGGCGCCTGCAACCACTTCCTGAACAACTTCATGTCGCGGGCGTGGAACAAGCGCGAGGACGAGTACGGCGCCCAGACCCTGGAGAGCCGGATGCGTCCGTTCGTCTCGGTGATCAAGGAGATCAAGCGGCGCAACGGCGCGGACTGGCCGATCATCGCGCTGTTCAACGCGGTCGAGGTCGACCTCGCCGACGGCATCACGATCGAGGAGTCGAAGCTCTTCGCGCAGGAGCTGGTCAAGGCCGGCGCCGATGCGCTCGAGGTGCGCGCCGAGTACTACACATGGGTCGACGACGTGGACCACCGGCAGAGCCTGCACTTCCCGGACGTGTACTTCTACCCGGGGCACGAGGGCCCGGTGAACCCGTACGTGGACGCCAAGGGCAAGGGTGCGGGCGCCAACATCCCGATGGCCGCGGAGATCAAGAAGGTCGTCGACGTGCCGGTGATCACGGTCGGCAGGCTCGACCAGAACATCGGCGAGAAGGCGATCGCGGACGGCAAGATCGACATCATCAGCCTGAACCGCCGGCTGTTCGCCGACCCGGAGCTGCCGCGCAAGGTCTTCGAGGGTCGCACCGAGGACATCAACGTCTGCAACTCGTGCATGACCTGCTTCGACGCGTGCGAGCACTTCCAGCCGGTCAAGTGCCGGGTCAACGCGTCGCTGGGCAAGGAGCGCGAGTACGCGATCACCCCCGCCCCGGTCCGCAAGAAGATCATGGTGATCGGCGGCGGTCCGGCCGGCATGGAGGCCGCGCGGGTCGCGGCGCTGCGCGGTCACGAGGTGCACCTGTACGAGAAGCAGCCGAAGCTCGGCGGGTCGCTGCCGGTCGCCGCGGTGGTCAAGGGCAAGCGCGAGGACCTGCTCGGGACCGCGAGCTACCTGACCACCCAGGTGAAGAAGGCCGGAGTCGAGGTGCACGCCGGGATCACGGCGAGTGCCCGTACCGCCGAGCAGCTCAAGCCCGACGCCATCGTGGTGGCGACCGGCGGTCTGCACGACGTCCCGGACATCCCCGGGATCGGCGGACGGAACGTGCTCACCGCGGAGAAGCTGCAGAGCACGGTCAAGACCATGCTCCGGTTCACCGACGCCGGCGTGGTGCGTGCCCTGTCCGGCCTGCCGGTGGCGAAGAACCTGGTGATCGGCAAGGACGTCGTGATCATGGGAGGCCGTCTGCACGGCTGCCAGACCGCCGAGTTCCTGCTCGAGCAGGGCAAGCGGATCACGATCGTGGACACCGCCTCCGAGGACGAGATCGGTGAGGGCCTGCTCGAGGTCTTCATGAAGCCGTACCTGCTCTACTGGCTCAAGGACCACGGCGTGCGGTTCGTCACCGAGGTCGAGTACGAGTCGGTCGTGCACGACGGCCTGGTGGTCCGGCACAAGGACGGCCGCAAGGAGCTGCTCGCGGCGGACACCGTGGTCACGGCGCTGCCGCTCAAGCCGAACACCGCGATCCAGAAGGCGCTGGCCGGCAAGGCACCCGAGGTGTACACGATCGGCGACGCCGGGGACCCCAAGCTGATCGTCGACGCGATCGCGGCCGGCGCGAAGGTCGCCCGCGAGATCTGAGGAACGCCGCACACCGAGCAGCGCTGCCCTCCGTTCAGCCTGGTCTGTTCAGCGCGCTCGCCCGTCACCGCCCCTGGTCGCGCCCTCGACCGCGGGCGGTGACGTGCGTCTGGGAGCATCGGACCGATGGCGCGGCGAGCGCGCCGCCGAGCGGGCCGCGGACGCGGCGGGAAAGGCGCGGGCATGAAGCTGGCCGTGGTCGGGACCGGGATGATCGTGCGGGACTTCCTGCCGGTCGCGAGTGACGTTCCCGGGATGGTGCTGCGCGCGATCGTCGGGCGGGCGAGCTCGCGCGAGACCGTGGAGGAGCTGCGCGAACGGCACGGGATCGAGCGGGCCTACCTCGACCTCGACGAGTGCCTCGCCGACCCCGAGGTGGACACGGTCTGGGTCGCGCTGCCGAACGCGTTGCACGCGCAGACCGCGCGCCGTGCGCTCCTCGCCGGCAAGCACGTCATCTGCGAGAAGCCGTTCGTGCTCCACCTCGACGAGCTCGACGAGCTGCAGGCCCTGGCGACCGAGCGTGACCTCGTGCTCGTCGAGGCGATCACGAACCAGTACCTGGCGAACTACCGCGCGATCGCGGAACGCCTGCCCGAGCTCGGCCGCCTGCGGCTCGTGCAGAGCGTCTACTCGCAGTACTCCTCCCGCTACGACGCCTTCCGGGCCGGTCAGGTGCTGCCGTCGTTCGACCCGGCGGTCGGCGGTGGGGCGCTGTGGGACCTCGGCATCTACCCGCTGCACCTCGTGGTCGGGCTGCTCGGTCGGCCCCGCTCGGTGCGCTACACCGCGAACGTCGAGCGCGGCGTGGACACGTCCGGGGTCGTGGTCCTGGAGTACGACGGCTGCACCGCCGTGTGCGTGTGCGCCAAGGACTCCGCGGGGCACAGCCTGACCACGATCCAGGGCGAGGACGGCACGATCGTCATGGACGGTGCCCCGAACATCTGCGGCGGGTTCGACGTGCGGCTGCGCGGCGGGCCGGCCGAGCGGGTCGACCGGACCGTGCACGAGCACCGCATGGTCGAGGAGTTCCGGGCCTTCGAGCGGATGATCCGCGAGCGCGACGTCGCCGAGCGTGACCGTCGGCTGGACCACAGCCGGCTGGTGCTCGAGGTCGCGATCGAGGCGCGGGCGTCGCTCTGACGCGTGCCCGACCACGGTGCGGCCCGACGGCGAGGTCTTGCGGTCGGCGAGCCCGACGGGTATTTTCCTGCGTGAAACATCGATGGAACGTTTCAGCGTCGACCCGTTCCGCATGACGGCCACGCGCCGCGGTTCGAAGGAGAACCATGTCCCAGCTCGACGAGCACCTCCCGCACCTGCGCAAGCCCCCGATCGAGTACCGCCCCGAGCTGCGCTGGTGGCTCGCCGAGGGGCTGCACACGGACGCCACGCTCCGCGCCGAGATCGAGGCGGCACACCGGCTCGGGTTCGGCGGCATGGAGTTCCTCGCGATGGACGAGGAGGCGATCGACCACAGCCGGTACGGGTGGGGGTCGGAGGAGTGGGTGCACGACTCCGGGATCGTGGTCGAGGAGACCACGGCCAGGAACATGTCGGTGAGCTTCACCTCGGGCACCAACTGGTCGAACGCCAACCTGCCGACCATCGACCCGGACCACCCCGCGGCCGCGCAGGAGCTCAACTACGTCGTCGAGCACGTGCAGCGCGGCTCGGGTCGGCGCGGCGCGCTACCCCGGGTCGACCTGCTCGAGGACCGGGTGTCCAGCCAGCTGCCCGGGCACCGGGTCCCGCCGACGCAGCAGCATCTCGTCGCGGTCCTGGCCGCGCCGGTCGTCTCCGCCGAGGCGGAGCCGGTCGTCCTCGACGTCGAGGGCATCGTCGACCTGACCGGCGAGGTGGTCGGCGAGGCGCTCGACTGGGAGCCGACCGACGACCGCTCGTGGCAGCTGCTGGTGTTCTGGTCGCACGGCACCGGCCAGACCGCGTCGCCGTCGGTGAGCGTGAACTACACGGTCAACTACCTCGAGCGTGCCGGTGTGGACGCGGTGATCGACTACTGGCGCGGCACGGTGCTCACCCCCGAGCTGCGGGAGCAGATCGCCCGCAACCCGCGCGCGCAGATGTACATGGACTCCCTCGAGCTCACCACGTGGGGCGCCGGCGGGATGTTCTGGGGGCCGTCGGTGGCGCAGGAGTTCCGCACCCGGCGCGGCTACGACATCGCGCCGTGGCTGCCGTTCCTGACCCGTGAGGTCATGCTGATGGCCTCGGCCACGGCCTACCGCTACGAGCCGGACGACGCGCACGCCGGCGTGGTCGCGAAGGTCCGGCACGACTACGTGCAGACCCTCACCGATCTCTACATCGAGAACATGCTGCGACCGTTCGCCGCGTTCCTGCACGAGAACGGCATCCTGCTGCGGTCCGAGATCAGCTACGGGCTGCCGTTCGAGCTCACCCGTCCTGGCCCCGAGGTCGACGGCATCGAGACCGAGTCGCTGGAGTTCGCCGCGCAGATCGACGCCTACCGACTGCTGGCCGGCCCGGCCCACCTGTTCGGCAAGCAGTACTCGTCCGAGACCGGTGCGACCACCCGCAACCACATGCTCGACCACCGCTTCTACGACCAGATCATCGCGACCCAGCTCGCCGCCGGGGTGACCAAGACGGTGCTGCACGGCTGGGCGAGCACCGCGGGTGCCGAGGGCGTGACCCACTGGCCGGGCCACGAGGGCATGTGGCCGATGTTCTCCGAGCGGTTCGACCTTCGCCAGCCCGCGAGCGAGTTCTACCCGCTGTGGAACGACGCGATCGGCCGGTTCCAGTACCTGCTGCGTCAGGGCCGGCCGCGGATCGACGTCGGGATCCTGCGCACCGACCACTTCGTCGACAACATGCTCGGCATGAGCCTGGTCGAGGCGGACGGGACCCGGGTCGCCGACGAGGACGCGTACGCCCACTGGTGGATGCGCAACCGGGAGAACCCGTGGTGGCAGGACCTCGGCATGCAGGACGCCGGATGGAGCTACGAGTTCTTCGACGGCAGCCTGCTGCTGCGGGACGAGGTGGGCTTCGGCGAGGGAGTCGTGCAGCCCGGCGGTCCCGGCTACCAGGCGCTGATCGTCTACCAGGAGGCGCTCGACGCCGACGTCGCGGCGCGCCTGCTGCAGTGGGCGCGGCAGGGGTTGCGGGTGCTGCTGGTGAACGGAGCGCGCGAGCTCAAGCTGTTCATGGCGAGGCTGCACACCACTCACGAGCGCGCCGCCGCGCGCACCCCCGGTCTGGACGGGCGTGATGCCGAGCTCGTCGCGACGATGGCCGCGCTGCGTGCCCTGCCCGTCGTGGCGGAGGTGGACGACCCGGCCGACACCGTGTCCGCGCTGCGCGGCCTCGGCGTCACCGGGCGGGCGGAGTTCGTCGCCGAGAACCGCAACGTCCTCACCTACCTGCGCGAGGACGGCGACCTGGTGCACCTGTACGCCTACCACTTCCTCTACGAGTCCGGTGAGCCGACGACCGTGGAGGTCGCACTACCAGGCAAGGGCCTGGTGTCGCGGGTCGACCCATGGAGCGGTGCGGTCAGTGCCCACGGCGGCGTGCGGTCCGAGGGCGGCCGCACGGTCGTCGCCCTGACGCTCGCGCCGGGGGAGACCGCCCTGGTGACGTTGGACCGCTCGACCGGGGCGGTCGAGTCGGCTCCGGTCGAGGCTGTCGAGCTCGCGCGCCTGGACCGGTGGGAGATCCGGGTCGAGAGCTGGGACGCGGGCGAGCCCGAGGTCGTCACCGAGGACCGCGGGCTCGGCTACGTGACCTGCGAGGTCCACCCGACGACGGCGGTGACCGACCTCGCGGCGTCCACCGACGAGCTCGCCCCGTGGTCCGCGCTGCCCGGCGTCGGCCCCGAGGTCTCCGGCGTCGGCGAGTACCGATCGGCGTTCGACCTGGACGCCCGGCCCGAGGGGCGTGTCGTGCTGGACCTCGGCTCCACCTGCGGCGGTCTGGGCTCCGTCGTGGTGAACGACGCGCCGGCCCGCGGCTTCGACACGTCCCGCCCGGTGGTCGACGTCACCGACGCGGTCCGCGCCGGCCGCAACGAGGTGACGATCCGGGTCTCGAGCTCGCTCAACAACCGGCTGATCGCGCGCGGCTACTACGACGCGATCCCGGACATCCTCCTGGAGCTCGCCGGCCGGCAGGGCGTGCATGCCACGCGGGTGCGCGAGCACGGGCTGGTCGGCCCGGTGCGCGTGCTCGGGGGGTGAGCCGTGCCGCGACCGCCCGACGACGCTCTCGCGCGACCTGACGACGTCGACCTCTCGGCCGTCGCCGGGGCCGACCCGGACGGCCTCGTCGGGCTGGTCGAGCGGCTGATCCGGGTGGCCAACTCGGACGCCTACCGGCGCGGCCTGATGACCGCCGTCGACTTCCCGAGCACCGACATCCCGACCTTCCTGGCGCTCAACCAGCTGGCCCTGCACGGCGCGCTGCGGCCGACGGTCCTCGCCGAGCGACTGGAGACCGGCCGGCCGAACGTCACCAAGATCGTGCAGCGGCTGGAGGCCCTGGGCCTCGTCGTCCGGCTCGCGGCACCCGCCGACTCCCGCGGCGTCCTGGTGGCGCTCACCGCCGAGGGGCGGGCGATCGCCGAGCGCGTGGTCGAGATCGACGAGCGTGTGGTCGCGGGCGCCTCGGCCGCCTGGTCCGCCGACGAGGTCGAGGCGTTCCGGCAGCTGCTGGCGCGGTACGTGGCGGGCGCCGAGACCTTCGATCCCTGGGTGGAGACAGGCCCCCCGGGATCGGGCTCGACCTAGGCCGGGTCGTCCGACTCGTCCGACCCGAGCCCGTCCGGAGCGGTCCCGCCCTGGGTGAGCCCGAACGCGTCCCGGAGCGTCCGGGCCAGCAGGTCCGGCACATCGATCTCGCCCGGGTGGAGCGCGTCGTAGACCTGGAGGCCCTCCCACGTCGCGACCACGAGCGCGGCGTGCGCGGCCGGGTCGAGGCCGTCGTCGCGGGCCACGCCGGCGTCGCGCTGCTGCTCGATCATCCGGCCGATCAGTCCGACCACGGTCTCGTGGCGCTCCTGCAGCACGCGGCGCGCCGGGTGGTCCGCCGAGCCCGCCTCGGCCGTCAGGGTCGAGAGCAGCTGGACCAGGCCGGGTGCTGCAGCGTTGTGCGCCGCCGTGGCCACGAGGCCGTCGAGCATGGCGTCGGCGGACATCTCGGTCGGGGGAGTCGGCGGGGCGTTCTGGGTGTCGTACCACTCGATCACCGCCAGCAGGAGCGCGGTCTTCGTGCCGAAGTGGTGCAGCAGGGTCGAGTGGTCGACATCGGCCTCGCGGGCGATGCTCCGCAGCGACGCGCCGTAGAACCCCTTCTGCGCGAACGCCTCGGCCGCGCGCGCGACGATCGCGCGCTTGGTCGCGCGGCCGGTGGCGTAGCCGTCGGCGCGCGAGGCGGGCTGCGGTCGGTCTGGCACCCCCGAATCCTCTCAGCACGGCGCCGTTCGAATACTAACCAACTGGTGGAGATTCGTGTAGCCTCGCCGGCGGAAACGAAGAGCTGCT
The DNA here is from genome assembly GCF_025717005.1 of Actinotalea endophytica. Classification (GTDB taxonomy): domain Bacteria; phylum Actinomycetota; class Actinomycetes; order Actinomycetales; family Cellulomonadaceae; genus Actinotalea. Next base: position 126,672 of record NZ_JAOVZU010000004.1, on the reverse strand, counting down.
CGGCGAGGCGCAGCGCGGCGAGCCCACCGTGACTCACGTACTGCTCCGGACCGGCCTGCGGTCCTGAGGAGGAACGTCACATGACATCGACACCCGATGCCGCCCTCGCGCGTCCCGACGTGTCGCCGGTGCGGTCCGACACCCGCCGCCCCCGCGCGATCCTGTGGTGGGCGCTCGGGCTGACCGCCGCGTTCGTGGCCATGGGCCTCGCCGTCGCGGTCGACCCCGGGCACCCCTTCACTCAGGGGATCGACGACGCGTGGCGAGCGCTCGTGGGTGTGTCGCCCGAGAGTGCGGCGTACACCGGGCCGCTGCCGATGTTCTTCCAGGCGCTCGGTGAGGCCCCGGGTGCGTTGTTCATGGTCGTCCTGCTGCCGGCCGGGCTGGCCATCGTCGGCCGATGGCGGTCGGCGCTGTTCTTCGTCGCGGCCTGCATGGCCGGCATGGGCGTGTACTCGCAGGTGATGAAGAACCTCGTCGACCGACCGCGCCCGGCCGCCGACGGGGCCCTGGGGCTGTTCGGTCCGCTCTTCGACGTCGACCACGGCTCCTTCCCGTCCGGGCACGCGGTGTCCGCCGGGGTGCTGGTGATCGGTGTGCTCGCGCTGATCCCCGCGGCGCATCGCACGGCGCGCACCCTGTGGGGGGTCCTCGGCGGGCTGATCGTGCTCGGCATGATCTGGCAGCGCACGCTGATCAACGCCCACTGGCTGTCCGATGCCGTGTTCGGCGCCGTCGCCGGAGCGGCTGCGGCCCTGCTGATGACGTGGGCGTTCTGGCCGTGGCTCCGCGAGGACCACGGACGCCCGGTCCGGTTCCGGCGCACCGGTACCGCGTGACAGGCATCGGCGTGGATCCACAGCACCACATCAGGTATCTGGCAGGCCCTGCATATACCCGGAACGCAACCTCCTTCTGATTCCGGCGACATTCGCCGGGGAAATTGGAGGAGCTCATGTCCAAGCGACGCGCCGGCCTGGCGGTCGGCACTGCTGCCGCTGCCGCGGCGATCACCCTGGGCGGGGCCAGCCTTGCGTTGGCCCAGACCGACAGCCCGTCCGCGGCCGTCACGGCCTCGTCGGACGCCGCTGCCGACGGCTCGACCGACAGCTCGACCGACGGGACACGCCCCGAGCGAGGTGCCTCGCAGGACACCGCGGTGACCGGTGACGAGGCGGACAAGGTGATCGCCGCGGTGCAGGCGCAGGATGCCGACGCGCAGATCACCGAGGTCCGGCAGGACCCGGACGGGTCGTACGACGCGATCGGGACCTCCGGCAGTGAGCCGGTGTTCTACGACGTGTCGGCCGACCTGGCGACCGTGACCGCCCGCACCGGCGGTGGCGGCCACGGCGACGGTGGCCCGGGCGCCTCGCAGGACACCGCGGTGACCGGTGACGAGGCGGACAAGGTGATCGCGGCGGTGCAGGCGCAGGATGCCGACGCGCAGATCACCGAGGTGCGGCAGGACCCGGACGGGTCGTACGACGCGATCGGGACCTCCGGCGGTGAGCCGGTGTTCTACGACGTGTCGGCCGACCTGGCGACCGTGACCGCGCACACCGGTGGCGGTGGACACGGCGACGGCGGCCCCGGCCGCGGTGGCCACGGGCCGGGCTCGACCGACGACGGCTCGACCGACAGCGGCTCGAGCACCGACGGCGGGGTCTCCAGCGGCAACGCCTGAGCAGCAACGGCGGGGGCGGCGGCCGACCGGCCGCCGCCCTTCGCGGTCCCACGGCGAGTCGGGCGTCGTCCTGCGCCAGGACGCGTGCCAGATCGGCCGAGGTGGGGCGCGCCCGGGGGCGGACCGGGGCAGGATGGTCCCCGATGACCTCACGACTCGGGCTCGGCCTGGCCGCGATCGGCCGGCCGGCGTACATCACCGTCGGTCGTGACGCGGACCTCGGCGGGCAGCGCTCGCCGGCCGAGCTGGAGGCCCGCACGCACGAGCTGCTCGACGCCGCCTACGCCGCGGGGATCCGTTACGTCGACGTCGCCCGCTCCTACGGCCGTGCCGAGGAGTTCGCCGCGCACTGGTTGGCGGCCCGTGGCCACCGGGACGTCGAGGTCGGGTCGAAGTGGGGGTACCGGTACGTCGGCGACTGGGACATGGCCGCGCAGGTCCACGAGATCAAGGACCACTCCGTCGCCGCGTTCCGCGAGCAGTGGCCGCTGACCCGTGACCTGCTCGGCAGCAACCTCGGCAGATACCTGGTGCACTCCGCGACGCTCGACTCCGGTGCCCTCGCGGACCCCGGGCTGCACCGCGCGCTCGCGGCGGTGCGCGACGAGGGCGTCCGGGTCGGCATCTCGACCTCCGGCCCGCACCAGTCGGACGCGGTGCGCGCCGCGCTGGACGTCGAGGTCGACGGCGCTCCGCTGTTCACCGCGTTCCAGGTGACCTGGAACCTGCTCGAGCCGTCGGTCGGCGCGGCCGCCGCCGAGGCCGCCGCGGCCGGGGCGCAGGTCGTGGTCAAGGAGTCGGTCGCGAACGGGCGGCTGGTCGGTGCCGGTGAGCGTGCACCGCATGCGGCGTCGGTCGCGCGGCGGGCCGGGATCGAGCTGGACCGGCTCGCGATCGCCGCGGCGCTCGCCCGACCGTGGGCGTGGCGGGTGCTGTCCGGGGCGGCCACGCCGGAGCAGCTGGCCTCCCACGTGGCCGCGGCCGGGCTCGCACCCGACGGCGCCCTGATCGCCGAGGCGCTGGGCGGGGCCGAGCCCGCCGGGGACTACTGGGCGGCGCGGTCGGCGCGTCCCTGGACCTGAGCCGTCGGACCCGAGGCTCGTCCCTGGCATCGAGCGGATGGGGTCGAGCACCCGCCGCGCTGGGTGCGTCCGTTCAGGGTGATCAGCCGGCAACAAGCCGAGCGGGCGGCCGCCCGACGACCTTGCCCGGAGGTGCCGGTCTCACGTGCGAGACCAGTGCACCCCGGGACCTGGCGCCCACCCTGTGCAGGCGCGTTCGCGCAGACCGGCGAGGCGCCGAGGCGCGGCCTGCACCGTTCGCGCGTAGAGGTAGGGGCTATTCGCCGAGGTAGGGGCTCCGTGCCCAGCTAGGGGCTCCGTGCCCAGGTAGGGGCTCCGTGCCCAGGTAGGGGCTCTTCGTGCCCAGGTAGGGGCTTCGTGCCCAGGTAGGGGCTTCGTGCCCAGGTAGGGGTGTCTGCGCCCCTGTCTCGGCCGCAAGCCCCTGTCTCGGCCGCGAGCCTCTGTCTCGGCCGCGAGCCCCTGTCTCGAGCTCGAGGCTGACCTCGCGGACCACCGCCCTGCGCGGCGTCGGGCTGGTGTCCGGCAACCACGCCGACGTGACGGCCGAGCTCCCCGTCGATGCCCGCCCGCGCGTCGCGAAGGCGTAACGTGCCGAGCCGTGAACCCTGACGACCTCCCGCTCCTGCACACGCCCGGCACCCCTGCGATCTCCCCGGACGGCACCACCGTCGTGGTCTCCGTCGTCCACCCCGACCTCGACGCGGACGAGTACGTCGGCCACCTCTGGCGGGTGCCTGTGGACGGCTCGGCGCCGGCCCGGCGCTTCACCCGCGGGCATCGGGACACCGCGCCGGTGTGGTCGCCGGACGGGCGGTGGATCGCCTTCCTGCGCGCGCCGGCCAAGGGCAAGCCTCAGCTGCACGTGGTGGAGGCCTCGGGCGGCGAGGCCGTGCGGCTGACCGACGCCCCGCTCGGGGTGGCGGAGGCGCAGTGGTCGCCGGACAGCCGCCGCCTGGTCTACGTCGCCCGGGTCCCTGACGAGGGCCGCTACGTGTCCGACGGTGACCCGTCGGCCGAGGCCCCCCGGCACATCACCGAGTTCCAGTACCGCTCCGACGGCGTCGGCTTCACGCGGGACCGCCGCCGGCACCTGTTCGTGGTGGACCTGCCCGACGGCCTGGACCGCGGCGCGCCGATCGCCGCGCCGCCGACGCCGCGCCGGATCACCGAGGGCGACCGCGACGTCACCGCGCCGCGCTGGCTGCCGGACGGCCGGCACGTGGTCGCGGTCGCTGCCGTGCACGCGGGGCGGGAGAACGACCTGCGCTCCGACGCGGTCCTCGTCGACGTCGACACCGCGGCCGAGCCGCGACCCCTGACCGATGCGGGCTCCGGGTCGACCCTGGGCGTGGTCGCGGTGCAGCCGGGTGCCGACGCGGTGTGGTTGCTCGCCCAGGACCTCGGCCCGGACGGGCTCGCGTTCGTCGCCGCCCAGACCGCGCTCTACCGGCTCGAGCTGTCCGGTGCGGGTGAGCCCGGCCCGCTTCGCCGGATCACCGACCCGGAGGTGACGGACCTGGCCCCGGGCGTGCTCGCGCTGCACGGCGACGACGTGCTCGTCGCGGACCAGCGCCGCGGGGACGTCGTGCTGCTGGCCGTGCCGGCCGACGGCGCGTCCGAGCCGCGCGTGCTGGTCGACGGCCCGGCGGTGGTCATGGGGGCGGTGGCCGCGCCGGGTGTGGTCGCCGCGTCGGTGGCCGGCCCGGCGACCGCCGGAGAGGTGGTCGCGATCGTCGACGGTGCGTCCACGGCGCTCACCGACCTGTCCGCGCCGCTGCGCGACCGGCTCCGCATCCCGCGCACGGTCACGGCGACCGCTCCGGACGGCTACCCGGTGCACGGCTGGCTGACCCTCCCGGACGCCGAGACCTTCGGGCCGGGGCCCTACCCGACGTTGCTGATGATCCACGGCGGTCCGTTCGCGCAGTACACGTCGGCGGTGTTCGACGAGGTCCAGGTGGCGGTCGGGGCCGGCTACGCGGTGGTGCACGGCAACCCGCGGGGTTCGGCCGGGTACGGGGCCGAGCACGGCCGCGCGATCCGGGGTGCCTTCGGAACCGTCGACGCCGACGACGTGCTCGCGCTGCTCGACGCCGTGCTGGACGCGGACGACGCACCGCTGGACGCGGAGCGGGTCGGGGTGATGGGTGGTTCCTACGGTGGCTACCTGACGGCGTGGCTCACCACGCGCACGCACCGGTTCGCGGGGGCGATCGTCGAGCGCGGCTTCCTCGACCCGGTCAGCTTCGTCGGCTCGAGCGACATCGGGTGGTTCTTCGGGCTGGAGTACCTCGGGGACTCCGGCAGCGAGGACGGTGCCGCGGCGGTCGCGGCGCAGTCGCCGATGGCGCACGTGGCCGAGGTCCGAACCCCGACCCTGGTGATCCACTCCGAGCAGGACTGGCGGTGCCCGGTGGAGCAGGGGCAGCGCTGGTTCGTCGAGCTCAAGCGTCGCGGCGTGCCCGCCGAGCTGCTGCTGTTCCCGGGGGAGGGACACGAGCTGAGTCGATCCGGCCGGCCGAGCCACCGACGGGCGCGGTTCGAGCACGTGCTGCGCTGGTGGGGGCAGCAGCTCGCCTGAGAAGGTCCCCTTCCGAGCCATTTCTTCAATGTCATGGGTCGGGAGGACCCAGGTCCCACTAAACCGGTTTTCCTCTCGCTAGCCTCTTTCTCGGATCCACCGAGCAGTAGCCACGACCACCCCGGGTCGTGGTTCACCATGTCGCGTGCCGTGCCGGCCGGCGCTGGCGCGCGCCTGCGTTCCGAGAGGTGGCATCCGTTGACCACGACCCGTCCCGACTTCGGCCTCCTGCCCGACCTGCGGGTGGTGATGATCGGCCAGTCGGTCGCCGCACCGTTCGCCGGTCAGCTGTACGCCGAGCACGGGGCGGACGTCATCTGGATCGAGAACCCCAAGGCGATCGACTCCTCCCGCGTCGCACGACGCTCGGGCGCCTGGCAGCAGGACCGGCGCAACATGCGCAGCCTGTCCATGAACTACCTCGAGCCGGACGGTCGTGAGGTGTTCCTGCGTCTGATGGAGACGACCGACGTTCTCGTCGAGGCCTCGGTGGGCGGGCGGTTCCGTTCACTCGGGCTCTCCGACGAGGTGCTGTGGGAGCGCAACCCTCGGCTCGTCATCGCCCACATCTCGGGCTTCGGGCAGACCGGCGACCCTGCCTACGTCTCCCGCGCGAGCTACGACCCGATCGCCCAGGCCTTCGGCTGCGCGATGCGGATGAACGGGGTGCCCGGCCTGCCCTCGATGCCGGCGATGCCGTTCCCGGCCGACTACGCCGCCGCGATGTACGCCTTCGGCATGGCCAACGCGGCGCTCGTCCGGCGGGGCACGACCGGGCGTGGCGAGAGCATCGACATCGCGCAGTTCGAGCTGATGATGCGGATGCAGGCGAACTACCCGACCGACTACCTGCGCTACGGGTTGGACTACGTGCGCGAGGGCAGCCACAGCCGGATCTGCGCCGTGTACGGCACCTATGCGTGCGCGGACGGTGAGGAGGTCTACCTCCTCGTGCTCGGCGCCGGTGTGGTGCGCCGCACCCTCGCGGTCCTCGGCCTGGAGTACGGCAGCGAGCTGTTCCCCGAGGGCGCGACGTTCGTGCCCGTCGACACCCCCGCCGCCGAGGTCCTCGAGACCCGGTTCGCCGAGTGGATCGCGACGCGCACCGCCGCCCAGGTCGAGGAGGAGCTCGCCTCCGCCGGGGTGCCGTGCTCGCGACTGATGGACTACGAGGCCGCCCGCACCCACCCGCACTACGTGGCGCGCGGCGTGCTCACCGAGTGGACCGCCGCGGACGGCGCGACCCCGATCCCCGGGGTCAAGGTCGTGCCCGAGGTCGCCGGGCGCCCTGGTCAGGTGTGGCGCGGTGCGCCCACCGTGGGCATGGACAACGACGACGTGCTCGCCGAGCTGGGCGTCGCCGACGACGTCCGGGACCGCATGTACGCGGCCGGTCACCTGACCCGGCGCGACTACGAAGAGACCACCGGCGCCTGAGCCGGTCCGAGGAGGAACAGATGAAGGACGTCGACGGCAACGGGTTCGGGAACCTGCAGAACCTCAAGGTGATCAACGCCGCGTCGGTGATCGCCGGCCCGTTCCTGTGCGAGCTCTTCGCCGAGCAGGGCGCGGACGTGATCCAGCTCGAGAGCCCCAAGGTGCAGGACATGTACCGCCTGTGGCCGCAGTCCTGGTCCATGGAGCGGCGCAACCAGCGCTCCATGGCGCTGAACATCCCCACACCCGAGGGCAAGGAGGTCCTGTTCCGGCTGATCAAGGACGCCGACCTGCTCGTCGAGTCCGGCCGCGGCGGGACGTGGGCGAAGTGGGGCCTGACCGACGAGGTGCTGTGGGAGGTCAACCCCGCACTCGTGATCGTGCACGTCTCCGGCTTCGGGCAGACCGGCGACCCGTCCTACCTGCGCCGTGCGTCGTTCGACTCGATCGGCCAGGCGTTCAGCGGCTACATGGCGATCAACGGCTTCCCCGACCCACTCCCGCCCTACGTCACCAAGCCCTACATGGGCGACTTCCTCACCGGGCTGTTCGGTGCCTGGGCGGCCCTGGCCGGCGTCATCCGGGCCCGCGAGACCGGCGAGGGCGAGAGCATCGACCTGGCCCAGTTCGAGTCGCTCGTGCGCGTCCAGGCCTCGTACCTGACCGACGGCCTCAACAAGGGCAAGCAGGCGCCGCGGATGGGCAACCTGGACACCGTCGGCGCGTGCAAGGGCACGCAGCCGTGCAAGGACGGATGGGTCTTCATCGCCGTCGGCGGGGCCGGCGCCGTGCGTGCCATGGTCGAGCTCTTCGGCCTCGGTGACGACCCCGACTTCGACGGGCCGATCCAGTCGATCACCCGGGACAAGCCCGAGCGGGCCCGCAAGTTCACCGAGAAGCTCGACGCCTTCTGCGAGGAGCGCACGGTCGCCGAGGTCGAGGAGATCCTCGCTCCGCTCGGCGTCGCGATCAGCCCGATCATGGACTACGCGCGGATGCAGGAGAACTCGCACTACCGGGCGAGAGGCGTCTTCGAGACCTGGACCGACCTGCAGTCCGGCGAGGAGATCACGGGGGCCACTCCCGTGCCCCGGTTCGCCAAGCGCCCCAGCAAGACGGTCCGGGGCGGCGCGCCCTACGGCTTCGACACCACGTCCGTCCTTGCTGAGCACGGCTTCACCGACGAGGAGGTCGCTGATCTGACTGCCAAGGGAGTTCTCGGCTCCTGACGGAGCACCACGTTTCGCCATTTCACTGCGAGATCAAGGGGTCAACCACCGTGACAACCAAGCAATCGAAGGGGTCGAGCTACGCCTGGCTCATCCTCGTGGCCTGCATCGGGTTCTACGCCCTGCCGGTCGGCATCATCGGCAACACCTCGGGCATCTTCATCAAGCCGGTCATGGACGAGTTCGGCTGGACCCGGACCGAGGCCACCCTGTACATGACGCTCCAGCCGTGGGTCGGCGCGCTGTTCACGCCGCTCGCGGGCAAGCTGATGGCCAAGTACAACCCGCGCTGGCTGCTCACCGCGTCGGTGCTGGTCTACGGCCTCGCGACGATCTGGACCGCCTACGCGGACCAGCCGTGGCAGTGGGCGGCCTACGGCGTGATCTACGGCATCAGCTGCGCGTTCTTCATGTTCCTCGCGGCGCCGACGCTGATCAGCGCCTGGTTCGCCAAGGGCGCGGGCCTCGCGATGGGCATCGCAGGTGGCGTCCTGTCGGGTACCGCGGCGCTCGCGAGCCCGATCGGCCAGAGCCTGATCGCCAACCACGGCTGGCAGTACGCGCGTCTGTGGATGGGTGTCGTCATGACGATCTTCGCGACGCTGCTCACGGTCATCTTCGTCCGGAAGTCGCCCGCCTCGATGGGCGTGCTGCCCTGGGGCGCCGAGACGGTCGCCAAGACCACTGACGGAGCGACGGCGACGGTCGTCGAGGAGGGTGCCACCCTCGGCCAGGCGAAGAAGTCGCCCGCGTTCTACCTGCTCATGCTCGTCGGCGGCCTGTTCGTCATGGGCGCGGCGTTCTTCCAGCAGATCCCGTCGTACGCCGCCAACGGCGACCTCGGCGCGACGGCCGGTGCCATGGCCGTGTCGATCATCATGATCGGCTCGATGGTCGGCAAGTTCCTGCTCGGCTGGCTGAGCGACCTGCTGGGCACCAAGACCACCGGCATCATCGCCGGCGTCGCGGGCGCCGCGGGTCTGACCCTCGCGTTCCAGGCGGGCTCGAACACCGGGATGTTCTACCTCGGCATGGGCCTGTTCGGCATCGCGTTCGCGGCGCTGACGATCGTCACCCCGATGCTCGCCCGCCAGGCGTTCGGCACGATGCACTACTCCGAGGTCTACTCCTGGGTCTCCACGTCGATCCTGGTGTTCTCCGGCCTCGCGGCCCTGGTCTACGCGCAGATCTACGACATCACCGGATCCCTCAGCCCCGCGTTCATCCTGGTCATCGTGTTCTACCTGGTCATCGCGCTCGCGGTGCCCTACATCGCCTCTGCCGGCCCCAAGGTCTGGAAGACCTCGACGGCCAAGCAGGAGGAGCTCGTCGGCTGAGGCCGACGAGGGGACCCCTTCCCGGTCCCCGTTCGGGCGCCCACGAGCGCCCCAGCCGGTCGGCCCGTCGCTCGGGCGGGCCGACCGGCCCCGAACCGCTGCTCCGCTGACCGGCCGTTCCTCGGGACAGCCGGTCACCGGGACCGCGATTCCCCCGACCTACCGAATCCCTACCCCGTCATGTCCGCGCACGCGCCGACCGGCGGGTCCGACGAGAGGTGCCTCGACCCATGGGCAGCCAGTTCCCGATCCTGTCGTCCCCGATCCAGGTCGGCGGCGTCGTCCTGAAGAACCGGATGATGACGACGTCGATGTCGCCCGGCGTTGGCTACGTCGACGAGAACTCCCGCCCGACGACGCGGTTCCTCAACTACCTCGAGCAGCGCGCGGCCGGGCAGACCGCCCTGATCTGCCAGACGGTCAGCCCGCACGAGCGGCCCGAGGGCTTCCGCGGTCACCACCGCCTGCCCGGCGCGTACGACGAGTCGTGCCTGGACCACCTCGGGTCGATGGCGCGGGTCGTGCACGACCACGGCGGCCTGCTCGTCGGTCAGCCGTACTTCGTCCACGAGTGGAAGTCCACCGCGCAGGAGGAGGAGACCGACTGGGGTCCGTCGGACATCTCGATCCTGCCGATGATGGGCCCGTTCAAGGCGATGACGCTCGAGCACATCGAGATCTTCAAGCGCCAGTTCGTGGACTGCGCCGTGATCCTCAAGGACGCCGGCTGGGACGGCGTGGAGGTGATGGCGGGTGTCGGAGGCATCCTCAACCGCTTCCTCTCGCCGGCCACCAACAACCGCACCGACCGGTACGGGGGCAGCCTGGAGAACCGGGTCCGGCTCACCGTCGAGGTGATCGAGGAGATCCGCGCCGCGGTCGGACCGGACTACCCGATCCTGGTGCGCTGGTCCCCGGTCGACTACGTGAAGAGCCCGATCGGCGAGGGCCACACCATCGAGCAGGCGCTCGAGGTGGTGCCCTACCTCGAGGCGGCCGGTGCCGACCTGCACAACCTCGCGGTCGGCTGGCACGAGACGAGCATCCCGCTGACCACCAAGCAGATCGCGGACGGCCACTGGTCCTGGATCTCCGAGAAGATCAAGACCGTCGCCACCAAGCCGGTCGTCACGGCCTACCGGGAGACCGACCCGGAGGTCATGGAGAGCGTGCTGCGCGAGGGCAAGGCCGACGTCATCGGCGGCCTGCGCTACTCGATCGCGGACCCGGCCTTCCCGCGCAAGGTCATGGAGGACCGGCCCGAGGACATCGCGATGTGCATCTGCTGCAACCGGTGCATCGACGACGTGGTCTCCAAGGGGCTCCCTCTGGAGCGCTGCGCGGTGAACCCGCGCCTCGGCGCCGAGCTGGACGAGCTCGAGGTACCGCGCACGACCAGTCGCAAGAAGGTCCTGGTCGCGGGCTCCGGCCCGGCCGGGCTCTCGGCCGCGTTCACGGCCGCCGAGCGCGGGCACGACGTGGTCGTCTACGAGGCCGGCCCGCGGGTCGGCGGGTCGACCAAGATGAGCGCGATCTTCAGCCCGATGCACGAGCGGCTGCTCCGGTACTACAGGACCAAGCTCGCCAAGCACCCCGAGGTCAAGGTCGTGCTGCGCACCCCGGTGACGCCCGAGCTGGTGCGCCGGGTGAAGCCGGACGCCGTGGTCGTGGCGATCGGCGGCGAGCCCAAGGGGATCGACGTGCCGGGCGCCGACGGCCCGAACGTGGTCACGTCGCACGACTTCCTGCAGATGCTCAACTCGACCCCGCCGCGCAAGCAGCGCCTGCTCGACCGGCTGCTGTGGACCGCCGGGGCGACGTTCCTGCGCTTCTACTACACGCCGGGCTTCGCGCGGCGAGTGACGAGGCTCAGCCCGTGGCCGCTGTCCCGGTCGCTCGCGATCATCGGCGGCGGGCTGCCCGGCTGCGAGCTCGGCGAGCTCGCGATGCACTCCGGGCGGACCACCACGATCGTCGAAGAAGGCAAGCGGATCGCCTACGACGTGAGCGCGAGCGAACGATTCCACGTGCGCAAGGACTTCAAGGAAGCGGCGAACGTGACCACCTACCAGTCGACCACCGTGACGAGGATCACGCCGGACGGGCTCGTCGGGGTGCAGCACGGGCCCGAGGGTGAGACGGAGGTCCGGGTATCTGCCCGCACCGTTGCCGTCACGCTGGGGTTCGAGGCGAACCGTGGCCTGTACGAGGCGCTGAGCGCCGCCGGGGTCGAGGTCCACGAGGCCGGCGACTGCGCCGACCCGGGCCGGATCGCCGACGCGACCAAGGCCGGCTACCGCGCCGCGGTCGCGATCTGAGCGGAGGAGAGCTGTGCAGCACGTGACGTTGACCCGGCGCGAGGACGGCGTGGCCGTCGTGGTCCTCGACCAGCCGGAGAAGAAGAACGCGATCAGCGCGCCGATGATGGACCGGTTGTGCGACCTGCTCGAGGAGGCCGACGCCGATCCCGAGGTGCGGGTCGTCGTGCTGCGCGGCGCCGGTGACGTGTTCTCCAGCGGCGGCGACCTCTCGCAGGGTGGACCGGACGGCCCGACGGTCGAGCAGGGGCGCTCGCAGCTGCGCCGCTACCTGCGGGCGATCCGCACGGTCCGCCGGATCGGCACCCCGGTGATCGCGATGGTCGACGGCTACGCGGTCGGTGGCGCGTTCAGCCTGGTGCTCGCCTGCGACCTGGTGTGCGTGTCGGACCGCGCCCGCGCGATCCCGGCGTTCTGCGCGCTGGGCATCGTCCCCGAGATGGGCATCATGAAGCTGCTGCCCGAGCTGGTCGGCGAGAAGGCGGCCAAGGAGATCCTCTTCACCAACCGGACCCTGTACGGCGAGGACCTCGCCCGGATGGGTGTCGCCAACCGGGTGCTCGCGCCCGAGCTGCTGTGGGAGGGCACGCTCGAGCTCGCGCTCGCCGTCGCGGCGATGCCCGCGCTCGGCATCCAGGTCACCAAGGGGATCATGAACGGGTCGGCCGACGTCGGCCTGGACGCGGTCCTCGAGGCCGAGTCCACCGCCTCGCCGTTCTGCGCGCAGACCGCCGAGCACAAGGAGCTCGCGGCACGGTTCCGGGCGGGGCGTCAGTCACGATGACCCCGTCCACGACAACGGCTCCGCAGCTGGGGGGCGGAGGCGTCGTCGCGCCGGACGGTGCCGGGGCGTGGAGCGCGACGGGGCCGGCCGCCGGCACGCAGCCGACCATGCACCTGCTCGGGTCGACGGTCGAGCCGTTCCTGCGAGCGGCCGCCGCCCACCCCGAGCGCCTCGCGATCGTGCACGGGGGCGTCGAGCTGGACTACGCCACGGTGCGTGCCGAGATCGAGCACCTCGCCGCGACGTTGCACGGCCTCGGCGTGCGGGCGGGGGACCGGGTCGCCTACCTGCTGCCGAACGGGGCGCCGCTGATCGAGGTGTACTACGCGATCCAGTGGCTCGGCGCTGCGGCCGTCCCGATCAACGTGCGGTCGATCGCGCGCGAGGTCACCGACGTGGTGCGGGAGAGCGGTGCGCGGGTGCTGGTGCACGCCGCGTGCTGTGCCGCGGTGGTCGACGACGCCGACCTCGACGGCACCACCGTGGTGTGCGCCGACGAGGTGACGGGTGGCACGTGTCCCACCGACCGCGCTGCGGTGGGCCCGGTGCCGCCGGTCGTGCACGACGCGGCCGCCGTCGCGAGGATCCAGCACACCGGTGGGAGCACCGGCCGGCCCAAGGGCGTCGAGCGCACCCACGCTGCCGACCTGGTCGAGGTCGAGGGCATCCTCGCCTCGAACGGGCTCGCGGACGACGCGAGCAAGGTGGTGCTCATCCAGTGCCCGATGGACCACCACGGCGGGCACTCGTGGTTCACGATGGCGTTCGCGGCCGGCGCGACCGTCGTGGTCTGCACGTCCTTCGACGCGGCCGCGATCCTCGCCGAGATCGAGCGGCACCGGGTCAGCTACATGATCCTGCTGCCGCCGACCACCTACACGCGGCTGATGGCGCACCCCGACGTCGCGACCCGTGACCTCAGCTCGGTGCGGCTCGTCCAGTCGTCCGCCGGGGGCACCAGCCGGCAGATGATCCGAGACGTCCACCGGTGGTTCCCGAACGCCCGGCTCAACTACGGCTGGGGCCAGACCGAGAGCGGGCTCGGCACGACGCTCGTGCTCACCGCGGAGATGGCCAGCCGAGACGTGCCGCGGGCCGCGAGCATCGGCCGGCCGATGCCGTTCCTCGAGCTCCGCGTGGTCGACGAGGACGGCCGTGAGGTGCCGGACGGCGTGGTCGGCGAGGGCGCGGTGCGCTCGTTGGCGACGATGCGTGGCTACCACGGCCGGCCGGACCTCACCGAGCAGGCCCTGACGCCGGACCGCTGGCTGCGCACCGGCGACATGATGGTCAAGGACGCCGAGGGGTACGTGTACCTGAGGTCCCGCAAGCGCGACATGATCAAGTCCGGGGGCGAGAACGTCTTCGTCGGCGAGGTCGAGGCCGCCGTGCGCGAGCACCCCGCGGTCGCCGACTGCCTGGTCTACGGCGTGCCGGACAGCTGCTTCGGCGAGGCGGTGGCCGTCGCCGTCGAGCTGCGGGCCGGGGCGTCGCTCACGCTCGACGAGCTGCAGGAGTTCTGCAAGGAACGGCTCGCGAGCTTCAAGAAGCCCAGGTCGATGGAGCTGCTCGACGCGCTGGGCCGCGACGACGCCGGGAAGGTCGACAAGGCCGCCGTGGTGCGCCGGTGCCGGGCCGCCGCCGCGGTGCGCGCCTCGCTCGTCGACCACCCCGACGTCGAGCCGCTGATCACCCGGGTGGTCGCGGCGCCGGAGGTCGTCCGGATCGAGGTGCCGAACCCGCCCGGCCTGGAGCCGGCGACGAGCTGCTACCTGCTGCGCGGCACCGAGCGCAGCCTGCTCGTCGACCCGGGCTCGGACACTCCCGTCGGACACGGCGTGCTGCTGCGCGCGCTCGAGCACCTCGGTGTGGACGCCGACCGGATCGACGTGCTGCTCACCCACGAGCACGCCGATCACGCCGGTCTCGCCCACCTCGTCGGGACCGGTGGCCGGGTGCTGCTCGGCGCGGCCGGCGCGGCGTACCTGCACGAGCTCGCCAGGGGCGAGGTGCAGCGTGCGGTGCGGCGGCGCTACCGGGCCGAGGGCTTCGGGCCGCAGGACGCCGACGAGTTCGCCGCGACGGTCCGCCGGGCCACGCCGGAGACGGTGCTCGAGCACCCCGTGCTCGAGCTCTCGGACGGCGACGAGATCGACCTGGGCGGCGTTCGCTGGGTGGTCGTCGCCGTGCCCGGTCACACGCCCGGCCACATCTGCCTGCACCAGCCGCAGGCGGGTGTCCTGCTGACCGGCGACCACCTGCTGTTCCACATCACGCCGCCGGTGATGCTGACCGGGAGCGACGGCGCGCTCGGCGACCACCTCGCCTCGCTGCGCCGGGTCGCCGCGCTCGGCGCGCGCACGGTCCTGCCCGGGCACGGCCCGGGCGGCGACGCCACGGCGCGGGCCGCGGCGCTGATCGAGCACCACGAGCTGCGGCTCGAGCAGACCCGGGACCTCGTCGTCCACGGCTTGGCCGGCACCGGGGCCCAGGTGGCCGCGGGGCTGCCGTTCCAGGCGGGCGTGTGGGCGGACCGGTCACCCGGGTTGCGCTGGCTCACCGCGGGCCACGCGCTCGCCTACCTCGACCACCTCGTCCACCGCGGCGCGCTCCGGCGCGTGCAGACGGACGGGCTGCACCACTACGTCGACGGCGCCGCCGCCGACCCCGACACGAAGGGCAGGACCTGATGGACTTCAGCCTCACCGACGAGCAGGAGCTGCTGCTCGAGAGCCTGCGTGAGCTGCTCGAGCGCTCGTGCTCCGAGGAGTACATGAAGGAGTGCAACGAGCAGCACCGCTACCCCGAGGAGCTCGTCGAGGCTCTCATCGAGAGCGGGTTCGGCATGCTCGGGGTCCCCGAGGAGTACGGCGGCACACCGGTCGACACCGTGACGCTGATGCTGGTCGCCGAGGAGATCTGCAAGCAGGGCGGCCCGCACTTCGTGTTCGGCCAGGCGCTGTCGATCGCCGACATGGTCGAGTTCGGCAACGACGAGCAGCGCGAGCAGTGCATGGCCGAGGTGATGGCCGGCAAGCCCGGGTTCGTGCTCGGCTTCACCGAGCCGCAGGCGGGGTCGGACTCCTCGGCGATCGCGACGACGTTCACCCGGCGGGACGGCAAGGTCTACATCAACGGCCACAAGACGTTCATGAGCAACGCGCTGCGCGCGAAGTACATGCTCTGCCTGGCCCGTGACGCCGAGGCGGCGGGCGACGCCGGCAAGAAGGCCGCCTTCACCATGTGGTGGGTCCCGATGGACAGCCCGGGCGTCACGGTCGAGCCGCTGTCCAAGATCGGCTGGCACATGATGGACACCTGCGAGGTCTACCTCGAGAACGTCGAGATCGAGGAGAAGGACCTGGTCGGCGTCGAGGGCGCGGGCTTCATGCAGCTGATGGCGAACTTCGAGGTCGAGCGGCTGCTGATGGCGGCCTCGATGCTCGGCATGGCCGAGTGCGCGTTCGGCGACGCGGCCCGGTACGCGACCCAGCGGGTCCAGTTCGGCCGCACGATCGGGAGCTTCCAGCTGATCCAGGAGAAGATCACGATGATGAAGCTCAAGATCGAGAACATGCGGAACCTGGTGATGCGGACCGCGTGGAAGATCGACAACGGCGAGAGCGTCCAGGTCGACTCGGCGCTGGCCAAGCTCTACTGCGCGCAGTCCTGCAACGAGGTCATCGACGACGCGATGCAGATCCTCGGCGGGATCGGCTACACCACCGACGCGCGGGTCTCCCGCCTCTGGCTGGACGCCCGCGTGCAGCGGATCGGTGGCGGCACCGACGAGGTCATGATCCACATCGCCGGCCGCACGATCCTCAAGGACTACGCGGTCTGACGACCCCGCCCGCCGGCCCGCGCGTCGGGGCGGCGTCGAGACAGGAGCACATCATGGAACGGGTCGTCACCGACCTCATCGCAGAGCAGGCCCAGGTGGACACGCTGGTCGGCGAGCTCGCCGAGGACCAGTGGAGCGCGCCGGCCGCGACCTGCGACTGGACGTTCAAGGAGGAGCTCGCGCACATCGCCGCCTATGACTGGGCCGCGATCGAGCTGATGAAGGGCAACGGTGAATCGGTCAACGAGCTTGCTGATGCGCACTTCGGGCTCGACGAGTCGTACAGCGCGACGGCCTACCTCGATCGCACCGGGACGCAGCTGCTGGACTGGTGGCGCGAGGTGCGCTGCCGGCTCGCGGTGGCCTTCCTGGACAACGACCCGAAGGCCCGGGTCCCGTGGGCGGCCGGTGCGCCGCCGATGTCGGTGCGTTCGCTCGCCACCGCGCGGCTCATGGAGCTGTGGGCTCACTCGGTGGACCTGTACGACGCGCTGGGCCTGGAGCCGCTGGTCACCGACCGGATCGCCCACACGCTCTTCCTGACCTGGCAGGCCAGGCCGCACGCCTACCGGATCAACGGCCTCGAGCTGCCGGACACCCCGGTGCGGCTCGAGCTCACCCTGCCGTCCGGTGCGCCGTGGGTGCGTGGTCCGGAGGACGCGGTGGACCGGATCGTCGGGACCGCGCGGGACTGGGCGCTGGTCGGCGTGCGGCGCCGGCGCTGGCAGGACACCGACCTGGCGGTCACGGGTGACGAGGCGCGGCGGTACGCCGACGTCGTCCAGGCGTTCGCGGGCGAGGCGGCGACCCCGCCCGCGCGCACCCCGGTCGCCTGAAATGCACCACTCCGTGATCGTGAAAGAAATGTCAGGACAGAGGTCCCGCTAAACCGGTTTTGAAGCCGGGATATGTTTTTCTCGGCCGGCCGGACCGACCACGGTCCGGCCGGCCAGGCCCAGGATCTGCCCCCGAGCGCGCCGTGCGCGCCGGACTCGAGGAGAGGAGCGCCGGTGTCCACCGTCGACGTCCGTCCCACCACCACCCGCGTCCACCGCGCCTGGTGGGTGCTCGTCGCTTGCTGCCTGATGTTCGGCGGCATCGTGGGAGTGATCGGCAACTCGGCCGGCATCTACCTCAAGCCGGTCAGCGAGGAGCTCGGCGTCAGCCTGGCCGCCCTGAACGGCTACATGACGGTGGTCGCGCTGGTGATGACCGCGACGCTGCCGATCGCCGGCTGGGTGCTGCCGCGGTTCAAGGTGCAGGTCGTGCTCGCGGTGGCGCTCACGCTCGGCACCGGGACGTACGCGGCGAGCGCGCTGTTCACCTCGCTCACCCACTGGTACATCGCGGCCGTCGCGCTCGGCATCAGCTTCGGCTTCCTGCTCTACGTGCCGATCCCGCTGCTGGTCAACAACTGGTTCCGGCGGCGCAACGGCCTCGCGATCGGCCTCACCGCCGCGTTCGCGAGCCTCGTCGCGGCGTTCGTCAACCCGATCGGCGGCGCACTGATCGACTCGATCGGCTGGCGCGAGACCCGGGCGATCATGGGCGGCATCGGCTTCCTGATGTCGGTGCCCGCGGTGCTCCTGCTGATCCGGTACTCGCCGGAGCAGGTCGGCCTGAAGCCGTACGGTGCGGAGGCCGAGGAGGAGGCGGAGGCCTCGGGGGCGGGGTCCGCGACGGCCCCGGTCTCGACGTTCTCGCTGCGCCAGGCGGTGCGCATGCCGCAGTTCTGGATGGTCATGGTGCTCGCGGGGCTGTTCGCCCTCGGTGCCTCGATGCTCCAGCAGACCCCGAGCCATGCGTCCGCGGTGGGCATCGCCTCCGCCACGGGTGCCGCCGGTGTCTCGGCGATCATGATCGGCGGCATCGTCGGCAAGCTCGGGCTGGGCTGGTTGCACGACCGCGTCGGCGTCGTCGCGACCACGATGGTCTCCACGGCGCTCGGTGTGGCCGGCGCCGCGACCGTGATCACCAGCGGTGACCAGGTCACCGGCTTCCTGGCCGGATGCTTCATCTTCGGCGGCGCCTACGCCGGCCTGGTCGTGGTGCCGCCGCTCACCGTGCGGCACTTCTTCGGCATCGCCGACTACAGCCGGATCTACTCGCTGGTCACGTTCTCGCTCGGGGCGTTCTCCGCCCTGGCGCCGATCCTGTACGCGAGCATCTACGACCGCACCGGGTCGTTCAACGGCGCCTGGGTCGTGGCAGCCGGCTCGTACGTCCTGATCGCGGTGCTCATGCTCGTGGTCAACGCGATCTCCCGCCGTCGCACCTGACGCCGTCCCGTTCCGTCCACATCCGTCCGGCCCGCGTCCGCACGCGGGAGGACCCCGTACGCCCTGAAGGAGCCTGAGATGACCGTCGTCGTCGCCCACAAGTGGGCGCCCAACCCGCAGGAAGCCACCGTCGCGCCCGGCGGCACGGTCGACCTGAGCCGGGCCAAGCCCGCGGTCAGCGAGTACGACCCGGTCGCGATCGAGGTCGGCCGCCGCCTCGCCGACGCCTGGGGCTGCGAGCTGGTCGGCGTGAGCGTGGGCGGACCCGAGATCGCCGCGCCGATGGCCCGCAAGGCCGCGCTGTCGCGCGGGCTGGACCGGCTCGTGGTCGTCGCGGACGAGCGGCTGTCCGGTGCGGGAGCGACACCCACCGCGGTCGCGCTCGCCCAGGCGGTCGGTGAGGTCGAGGACGTGCGCGTCGTGCTCGCCGGTGACTCCTCGGTCGACGAGGGCGCCCACCTGGTCCCGTCGGTGCTCGCCGGTCTGCTCGGCTGGCCGAGCCTCGCCGAGGTCGCCGACGTGACCGCCGACGGCGGCGCCCTGGTCGTCGAGCGCGCGCAGGGGAGTGGGAGCCAGGTCGTCCGGGTCGACGGGCCTGCGGTGCTCGCGGTCGCGGCCGACGCCGCGGTGCCCCGGGTCGCCGGCATGAAGGACATCCTCGCCGCGGGCAAGAAGCCCGTGGTCGAGCTGCCGCTGGCCGGCGAGCTCCCGGCGCAGCCCGAGGTGGTCGGCCGCGCGCCCGTACCGCTGGCCGAGCGCGGCCGGCGCCGCATCGACACCACCGACCCTGACGCCGCCGCACGCGAGCTGGTCGCCGCCCTGCGCGCCGACGGCGTGCTCTGAGCCCTCGGAGGAGAGACATGACCACCACCTGGATCATCGTGGACGAGCCCGGCGTGGCCGGGCTGCTGGACACCGCACGGAACCTCGGTCGCCCGACCGCGGCCGTGGTCGTCGGACCGCATGAGCTCGCGGCCTCGACGGCCACGGCCGGGGTCGACCGCTGCCTCTGGCTCGGCGAGACCGGGGACGCCCCGGTCGAGGCCTTCGCCACCGCGGTCGCGGCGGTCGTCGCGGACGGCGCGCCCGGCGTCGTGCTCGCCGCGGCCCGCCCTTCGGCCCGCGCGCTGGTCGGCGCGGTCGCCGCCACCCTGCGTGCGCCGGCGATGGTCGGCGCCGTCGGCGTCGAGACGGACGGCGACACGGTCCTGGTCGAGCGCGAGGTGCTCGGCGGGATCGCGCGCCGCACCGAGCGCTGCGACGGCCCGGTCTGCCTGGTCGTCGACGGTGGCGGCGTGCCCGAGCCGGGTGCCGCCGTGCCGGTCGAGGAGGTCACCGCCGAGGCCCTCGCCGTGAGGGTCGTGGAGAACCGCCCGTCCTCGGCGCCCCAGGTCGACCTGGCCGGCGCCCGGCGCGTGGTCGCGGTCGGGCGGGGCCTGAAGGCCAAGGAGGACCTGGCCCTCGTGGACCGGCTCGCCGAGGCGATGGGTGCTGCCGTCGCGTGCTCGAGGCCGGTCGCCGAGGGGTCGGGCTTCCTGCCCAAGGACCGCTACGTCGGTGTCTCCGGGCGCACCCTGACGCCGGACGTGTACCTCGCCCTGGGGATCTCCGGGCAGGTGCAGCACACCGTCGGGATCCGCGGCGCCGGCACGATCGTCGCGGTCAACACCGACGCCGACGCGCCCTTCATGAAGGAGTGCGACTACGCCGTGGTCGGCGACCTGTACACCTTCGTCCCTGCGCTCGCGGCGGCGCTGCAGTCATGAGCGAGCCCGACTTCGACGTCGCCGTCGTCGGCGCCGGCCCGGCCGGCTGCGTGACGGCGTACCTGCTCGCGCAGCAGGGGCACTCGGTGGTCCTGGTCGAGCGTGGCGAGGCGCCCGGTGCCAAGAACCTGTCCGGTGGGGTGCTGTACGGCCGGGTGCTCGAGCAGGTGTTCCCGGACTTCGCCGCCGCGGCGCCGGTCGAGCGGCGCGTGGTGCGTAACGCGGTCACGTTCCTCACCTCGACCGGTGCCGTCGGCGTGGACCTCACCTCCGACCGGCTCGACGGCAACGCGTACACCGTGCTCCGCGCACGGTTCGACGCCTGGCTGGCCGAGCGGTGCGAGGAGGCGGGCGTGTTCCTGATGCCCGGCGTCCGCGTGGACCGGTTGCTCACCTCGCCGTCCGGTGCGGTGACCGGGCTGGTCGCCGGCGACGACGAGCTCAGCGCGCGGGTCGTGGTCGCCGCGGACGGCGTGAACTCGTTCCTGGCGCGCGGCCTCGGGCTGCGTCCCAAGCCCGCGCAGAACCAGCTCGCGGTCGGCGTCAAGGCCGTCGTGTCGCTGCCCAGGGAGACGATCGACGACCGGTTCGGCCTGGTCGGCGACGAGGGTGCGGCGCTGGCGATGGTCGGGGAGGCGACCGGTGGGATCGGCGGCGGCGGGTTCCTGTACACGAACGCCACGTCGCTGTCCGTCGGTGTCGTGCTGCGCCTGGACGACCTCGCTGCGTCGGGCGCATCCGCGTCCGACGTGTTCGACCGGTACTGCGAGCACCCCGCGGTGCAGCGCTACCTGCGCGGCGGCGAGGTGCTCGAGTACGGCTCGCACCTGGTCGCCGAGGGCGGGCTCGGGATGCTCGGCACGGTCGCCACGGACGGGCTCGTCGTGGTCGGCGACGCGGCCGGGCTCACCATCAACTCGGGCCTGACGGTCCGGGGGATGGACCTCGCGATCGGCTCTGCGATCGCCGCGGCCGGTGGGATCGGCGACGCGCTCGACGCCGGCGACACCTCGGCGGCCGGGCTGGCCGGGTACCGGGAGCGGCTGATGGCCGGCTTCGTCGGCAAGGACCTCACCACCTACGCGAAGGCGCCGGCGTTCCTCGAGCGGCCCCGCATGTACCGCGACTACGGACCCGTCCTGGAGGACGTCATGGTCAGAGCGTTCGACCTGGACACCACGCCCCGCAAGCACCTGGCCTCGGTCGCGTGGGACGCGCTGCGCACCTCCCCGGTGGGGATGCTCGACCTCGCGTCCGACCTGTGGGCGGGGGTGCGGGCGCTGTGAGCGGCGCGCTCCAGGTCGGTTCGGTCCCCGAACGGCTCGCGCACAACCGGTACGCGCTCGACGAGGACGAGTCGCACATCGTCGTCGACCAGGACGTGGTCCGGTCGACCGGCTGTGCCGGCGTGATCGCCCGGTGCTGCCCGGCGCACGTCTACACCGAGCTGCCGGACGGCGGTCTCGGCGTGGAGTACGCGGCGTGCCTCGAGTGCGGCACGTGCCTCGCGGTCGCCCCCGAGGGCGCGCTGTCCTGGCACTACCCTCGCGGGGGCTTCGGGGTCTCGTTCCGCGAGGGCTGAGCCCGCGCGGCCTCAGGCGGGCGCCGGGCCGGTGCTGCCGCGCACCTGCAGCTGCGGCGTCGGCGCCTGCACGGACGTGGGGGTGTCGCCGGCGAGCAGGTCCAGCAGCAGGCGGACCGCTCGGGCGCCCGCGGCGCGGCCGTCGTGGTCGAGCGACGTGAGCGGCGGGTGGAGCAGCTCGCCGATCCCGCTGGTGTCCCAGGCGACGACCGAGAGGTCCTCGGGCACCGAGAGCCCGAGCCCACGGATCGTCGCCAGCCCCGCGACGGCCTTGAGGTCGCTCTCGAACAGCACGGCGGTGGGCCGGTGGGGGTCGGCGAGCAGGTCCGGTACGGCCTCCGGGCACTCGGGCCGCGTGCTCTCCGGGCGGAGCTCGACGACGTCGATGCCGGCCGCCGCGCAGGAGTCCTCGAACGCCGCGCAGCGCGCCGCGGCGTGCGCCAGGAGCGCGCGGTCGCCGACCCGGGCGACCTGGCGGTGGCCGAGCGAGGCGAGGTGCTCGACGATCTGGTCGGCGGCGGCGCGCTCGTCGGTCCACACGCTCGGCACGCCGTCGGCGTAGCGCGGGTCGCCGAGCACGACCGCGGGCAGGTCCAGCGCGCGCAGCGCGTGCGGGCGGTCGTCGTCCACCCGCAGGTCGATGACGACCAGGCCGTCGACCCGCCGGCCGTGGGCCCACTCGCGGTAGGTCGCGAGCTCGGCCTCGTGACCTTGCACGACGTGGATCAGCAGCGACGTCTCGTGCGACATGAGCTCGTCCTGCACGCCCTCGAGGTAGTGCTGGATGAGCGGCTCGATGCCGTGCAGGCGCGGTGGCCGGTTCATCACGAGGCCGATGCTGTGGCTGCGGCCGTCGGAGAGCGCCTTGGCTGCCGCGTTGGGCACCCAGCCGAGGTCGGCCGCGGCCTGGAGCACGCGCTCCCTGGTCGCCTCGGAGACCCCCGGGCGGCCGTTGAGGGCGAACGACACCGCGCCCTTGGACACGCCCGCGAGGCGGGCGACGTCCGTGATCGTGACGCGACGCACGTGCTCTCTCCTTCGAGGGTTGAATCGGTTTAGTGCATCATCCCACCACTGCCGGTCCCGGCGACGTCCAAGGGTCCCGGCGAGTTGGGCCGGAGGTCCGTGACCGGCTCGGGGTCGCTCGTCTATCATGGGATGTATCCGGCACCAACGGGGCTGCGCCATCGCACGACCGCTCAAGGAGCGCCCCCGTGGAGTACATGTTCGACACCACCAACCTCGCCGACATCGAGCGGTTCGGCGAGGTCTTCCCGTACACCGGGGTCACGTCGAACCCGACCATCCTCAAGCGTGACGGCCAGCGCGAGGTGCTCGCCACCTTCCGCGAGATCCGCCGCATCATCGGTGCCGAGCGGAGCCTGCACGTCCAGGTCGTGGCGACCGACCGCGACGACATGGTCAAGGAGGCCGAGACCATCCTGCGCAAGGTCGACGAGGCGGTCTACGTCAAGGTGCCGACCACCGAGGAGGGTCTCGCCGCGATGCAGATCCTCAAGCGCCAGGGCGTCGGCGTCACCGCGACCGCGGTGTACACCAAGCTCCAGGGGTTCATGGCGATCGCGGCCGGCGCCGACTTCATCGCGCCGTACTACAACCGGGTCGCGAACCTCGACGTGAACGCGCGCGAGCTGATCGGGTCGCTCGCGGAGATGATCGACCGGCACGGCTCGGCGACCAAGATCCTCGCGGCGAGCTTCTCGAGCATCGCGCAGGTGAACGCCGCGCTGATGAGCGGCGCGCACGTGGTGACCGTCGCACCCCGCCTGCTGCACGACGCGTACTCGTCCGCGACCCTCGAGCGCGCCGTGGCGGACTTCGCCGACGACTGGCGCCAGGTGGCGGGCGACACCAGCATCGCCGCGCTCTGAGCCGCCCGTCGCCCGCCCGTCGGGCCTCGCCCGCGCCGGCCCGCCGAGCGCGGTTCTGCGCCGAACCGATCAACGGCTCACAGCTCCCGCATGGCTGCCGATCGTGAAGGTCGACTCGTCCTCGACCGCGATCCGACAGCCCCCCAGGAGCAACGATGCGCCGCTTCACCCTTCGATCGATCAAGGGGCAGCTGCTGCTCCTCGTCGCCAGTGGCCTCGTCGGCCTCGTGGTGCTGTCGCTGCTGTCGGCACAGCAGCTGCGCGCCACGATGCTCGCCGAGCGGGAGATGACGCTGCAGTCGGTCGTCCAGGAGGGCGTGGCGACCATGGCGATGTACGAGGAGCAGGCGCAGGCCGGTGACATCACCGAGGCCGAGGCGCAGCAGCGCGCCCTCGAGGCGCTCGGGGCGCAGCGGTTCGACCCCAACGGCTACCTGTTCGGGTACGACACGGAGGGCACCTGCGTCCTGCTGCCGACGAAGCCGGAGCGGGTCGGCCAGAACTTCCTCGCCGAGGTCGACGACAACGGCACCCCGTTCATCCAGGAGATCGTCACGGCCGGGCAGCAGCCCGGTGGCGGCTTCACCGAGTACTGGTTCCCGAAGCCGGACGCCGACGCGGCGTCCCCGAAGCTGGCCTACTCCCTCGTCTTCGAGCCGTGGGGCTGGGTGATCGGGACCGGCGCGTACATCGACGACATCCAGACCGCCGCGACCGCGGCGCTGTGGCACCAGCTGGCGTTCCAGGCGCTCCCCGTGGTGCTCGTGCTGATCCTCGTCGGCCTGCTGATCTCGCGGCACGTCGAGCGCTCGATCCGCAACGTGACGCGCACCCTCGAGAACGGCGACCTGTCGACCCGTCTGGACGAGGGCGCCGGCCGGACCGAGCTCGAGCAGCTCGCGAAGGCGCTCAACGGCACGCTCGACACGGTCAGCGAGGTCGTGCGCGGCGTGATCGCGGTGAGCGGCGAGCTGGACGAGGGCGCCCGGGCGCTCGACGCGGCGAGCCAGGACATCGCCCAGATCGCGCAGGACGCGTCCGAGCGTGCCCGCCAGGGCACCGAGGCCGCCGAGTCGCTGACCCGCAGCTTCGCCGCGCTGGTCGAGAGCTCGTCGCAGATGGACGTGGCCGTGCGGGAGATCGCGACCAACGCGAGCGATGCGACGCGCGTCGCGGCCGACGCGGTCGGCGTGGCCGGCACGGCCGGCGAGACGATCCGGCGGCTCGGCAGCTCGTCCGCCGAGATCGGCGAGGTGGTGCGGGTCATCACGACGATCGCCGAGCAGACCAAGCTGCTGGCACTGAACGCGACCATCGAGTCGGCCCGGGCCGGCGAGAACGGCAAGGGCTTCGCGGTCGTGGCAACCGAGGTCAAGGACCTCGCGCAGGGCACCGCCGAGGCGTCCGACGACATCGTCCGCCGGATCGAGTCCCTGGTCGGTGACACCACGTCCGCCGTGAGCTCGGTCGAGTCGATCGCCGAGATCATCGCGAGCATCAACAGCTACCAGGTGTCGATCGCGGGCGCGATCGAGGAGCAGACCGCGACCACGAGCGAGATCGACAGCGTCGTGGGGCTGGCCGCCGAGGACGGCCGCCGGGTGTCCGCCCTGATGCAGGACGTGTCCGACCAGGCGTCGCGCACCGAGACCGGGCTCACGCCGGTGCGGAACTACGCCGCGCGGCTCGTCGCGGCGTCGGACCAGCTCAAGTCCGCGGTCGCGGTCTTCCAGGGCGTCGACCGGGCCTGAGCCGCAGCGGTCGCTACGTTGACCGCATGCGACTGGGTCTGGTCCTGGACTACTCCGACGACTTCGCACCGGCGGTCGACCTGGTCCGTGAGGCGGAGCGGGTCGGTGCCGACCTCGTGCAGGTCGCCGAGGCGTACTCGTTCGACGCGGTCAGCCGGCTCGGCTACCTCGCCGCGGTGACCTCCCGGGTGCGCCTGGGCAGCGCGATCCTGTCGGTCTACACGCGCACCGCCTCGGCGCTCGCGATGACCGCTGCGGGCCTGGACGACGTCTCCGGTGGTCGGTTCGAGCTCGGGATCGGGGCGTCCGGTCCGCAGGTCGTCGAAGGCTTCCACGGGGTTCCGTTCACCGCGCCCCTCACGCGCGTGACCGAGACCGTCGAGGTGTGCCGCGCGGTCTGGCGCCGCGAGCGGGTGTCGTTCGCCGGGCGTCAGGTCCAGGTGCCGTTGCCGGCCGGCCGTGGGACCGGGCTCGGCAAGCCGATCGCGCTGGTCAACCACCCGCGACGATCGCGCATCCCGGTCTCGATCGCCGCGCTGACGCCGCGGTCGGTGGCCCGGACGGCCGAGATCGCCGAGGGCTGGATGCCCGCGTTCTGGTGGCCCGAGCGGGCCGAGGAGGCGTTCGGCGCCGCGCTCGCGGAGGGTCGGGCGACGCGCGCGCCGGAGCTGGGCCCGCTCGACGTGCAGGTCTCGGTGCCGTTGCTGATCGGCTCGGGCCCGGTGGTGGCGCAGGCGCTGGCCGCGCACCGTCGCCGGCTCGCGCTGTACCTCGGCGGCATGGGCGCGCGGGGCGCCAACTTCTACGCGGACCTGGCCGCTCGGTACGGCTACGCCGAGCAGGCCGAGCAGGTCCAGGATCGCTACCTGGCCGGGGACCGGGACGGTGCGGCGGGAGCGGTCCCGGACGAGCTCGTGGCGGGCACGGCACTGATCGGGGACGTGGCGCACGTCGCCGAGCGGCTGAGCGCGTACGCCGCGTCGGGTGTCACGACGTTGTCCGTGCACCCGTCGGCGGCGGACCTGGCCGGGAAGGTCGCGGACCTCGAGGTGCTGCGGCGGATGCTCGACGCCTGAGCGTCACGAGGCGGGCGTCCACCCCTCCCGGTGGCGCCGTTCGATCCCGTCCAGCAGCAGGTCCAGGGCGAACTCGAACTCGGCCTGGTCGTCGCAGCCGGCCCCGACGGTCGAGGTCGCGTCGTGGCCCGCCCCCGCGGCCGACTCGACGATGTTCGGCCAGCGCGCGGCCATCGCCGCGACGAGCTGAGCCCGCTGCGCCGGGTCCTCGGGCGGCGGCGCCGACGGGAAGACCTCCTGGGTGAACCCCCAGACCCGGCTGCCGAGCGCGTGCATCGCGTGGTGGGCGAGCGGAACCGACAGACCTCCCGAGCGGAGGGTCGCGAGCACCGAGTCGAGGTGGTCGAGCACGCGCGGGGTCGGGGCCGGTCGGGACTCGATGACCGCGGGCGCCCAGGGGTGTCGCAGGAGGGCTCGCCGGGCCGAGAGCACCTGGCGGCGCAGCGAGGCCTTCCAGTCCTCGTCGCGCCGGGCCGGCTCGATCTCACCGACCACCGCCTCGACCATGCCGTCGAGCAGCTCGTCCTTGTTCGCGACGTGCTTGTACAGCGCCATCGGCACGACGCCGAGCCCCGCGGCGAGGCTGCGCATGCTCACGGCGTCGATGCCGGCCGTGTCGGCGAGGTCGACGGCGGCGCGCAGCACGATGTCGCGGTTCAGGCGGGCGCGGCCGGCGGGTGTGGCGGCAGCGGTGCCGGCGGGAGTGCGGCCGGGCGGGTCGCCGGGGCGGCTGCCGGTTCCGGTGGTGGGCATCACTGCTCCGGGTTGACGGGTGTACGGCGTCCACCTTAGCCTTCCGAGGACGTGGTGTACGCCGTACACCTGAAGGTGAGGAGATCCCGATGTCACCGTCCCGCAGAACCGCAGCACTCGCCGGTGCCCTCTACTTCGTCACGCACGTGACCTCGGTGGCAGCGGTGGCGCTCTACGGCCCGATGCGGTCCGACCCGGGCTGGGTGCTCGGCGACGCGTCCGCCACGCCGGTCGTGCTCGGCGCGATGCTCGACGTCATGCTCGCCCTCGCGGTGGTCGGGACGGCGGTGGCCCTGTACCCCCTGGTGCGTCGGGTCAGCGCGCGCGGCGCCCTGGGCTACGTGGCGCTGCGCACCCTCGAGGCGTGCGGCATCGTCCTCGGCGCGGTCGCCGTGCTCGCGCTCGTCGCGGTGCGCGGGCTCGGGCTCGAGCCCGCCGTCCTGGCGGGGGTCGGGGGCGCGCTCGTGGCGGTCTACACCAAGGCGTTCTTCATCGGCCCGAGCCTGGTCGTGGTCGTCCACTCGCTGCTGCTCGCCGTGGTGCTGTACCGCCACCGGTCGGTGCCGCGGTGGATCCCCGTGCTCTCGTTCGTCGGTGCGCCGCTCGTGCTGGTCTCCAACCTGCTGGTCCAGGCCGGGGTGTACGGCTACGACTCACCCTGGGCCCCGCTGTCGGCCCTGCCGCTGTTCGCGTGGGAGATCTCGCTCGCGCTCCGGCTGATCCTCCGTGGCCTGGACGTGCCGGCGCAGGTCGTCGACCCCCTCACCCGCGGGGCAGCGCCGGCCGTGCCGCACCCCGCTGCGGTGCCGGCCTGAGACCGGTCCGCCTTCCCGGCCCGGGCCCGCGGTGCGATCCTGACCGGATGACCGCGGTCCCGCGGACCGGAGGCGCGGCTCGACCTCGCCGGGCGAGCCGCGGTCCGAGGCTGCGGGCGCGCGGCATGGCAGGTCGTGGCCGGGCCGGGCACGGGGTGGTCGGGCACGGGGTGGTCGGGCACGGCCGCGCGATCGACGAGATCCTCGCCGATGCCCGGGCGGGCCTCGACCGGCTCGACCCGCGCACCGCCGCGGCGCTGCTGGCCGAGGGGCGGATCGTGCTGGTCGACACCAGGCCGCAGCACCAGCGGGACTCCGGTGGCGAGGTGCCGGGCGCCGTGGTGATCGACCGCAACGTGCTCGAGTGGCGGCTCGACCCGAGGGCGCCGTCCCGGCTGCCGATCGCTCGCTTCGACCTGCCCGTGGCCGTCCTGTGCGCCCAGGGCTACAGCTCGAGCCTCGCCGCCGCGAGCCTGCGAGCACTCGGTCTGGCCCGCGCCACCGACGTGATCGGCGGCTTCGAGGCGTGGCTCGCAGCCGGTCTCCCGGTCAGGCGGCGGCAGCCGGCGAACTCGCCTGCGGCGGGGCCGTCCGGCTCCTAGGGTGCTGACCATGACACCCCGCACGCTCGGCCCGTTTCAGGTCTCCCCGATCGGCCTCGGCTGCATGCCGATGTCCATGAACAACGACAAGGTGTACCCGGACGAGGCCGACGCCGTCGCGACGATCCACGCCGCCCTGGACGCCGGCGTCACGCTGCTGGACACGGCCGACGTGTACGCGCCGACCTGGGACACGTTCGGCCACAACGAGCTGCTCGTCGCCAAGGCCCTCAAGGCCTACGGCCCGCTGCCGGACGGGCTCGTCGTCGCGACCAAGGGCGGGATCACGCGCGGCCCCGGCGAGACCTGGGGCCGGGACGGCTCGATGGCCTACCTGCGCTCCGCGGTCGAGGCCTCGTTGCGCCGGCTCGACGTCGAGGTGATCGACCTCTACCAGTGGCACCGGCCGGACCGGTCGCTGGACTACGGCGAGGTCGTCGGGAACTTCAAGACCCTGGCCGACGAGGGCAAGGTCCGGTGCGTCGGGATCTCGAACGCCAACCTCGACGAGATCCGGATCGCGCAGGACGTGCTCGGCCCGGGCGGCCTGGTCAGCGTGCAGAACGAGTTCTCGCCGAGCCACCGTCAGTCCGAGGACGAGCTCCGCTACTGCGTCTCCCAGCAGATCGCGTTCCTGCCGTGGAGCCCGCTCGGCGGCACCGGTGGCGGCGCGCGGGACGTCGGCTCCCGGTTCGGCGTGTTCGCCGAGATCGCGGCCGGGCACGGGGTGAGCCCGCAGCAGGTGGTGCTCGCCTGGGAGCTCAGCCTCTCCGAGCACGTCATCCCGATCCCCGGGGCGCGGCGCGCGAGCTCGATCGTGGACTCCGCAGCGGCTGCGGACCTCGTGCTCAGCGCGGACGAGCTCGCGCGCTGCAGCGCCGCCGGCTGACCCGGGCTCCCGCGAACGGACCCGCTGAGCCGCCCGGAGTCGCCCGGAGCCGGACGCTCAACGTTGGCGCGTCATCCGGGACCGGGTGCGGGGTGCTGCGGCTTCGCGGATCTCGCCGGCGGGCTGCACCCGGGTGGTCCACGCCCCGTACCGCTGCGCCCAGGGGTCGGCGGTCGTCCCGTGCAGCACCACGCTCATCAGCACCGTGAGGGCGATCACCCCGACCACGGTCGCGCGCTGGTCGTCCGCGTCGAGCTCGGTCAGCGCGATGAGCGCGAACACCAGGGACGCGAGGCCGCGCGGGCCGAACCAGCCGATGAACGCGACCGTGGGTGGCCGGAAGCCGGCGCCGAGCAGGCTCAGCGCCACCGGGACCATCCGGATCACGGTCAGGGACAGCACGGCGAACAGCACGCTGCGCCAGTCCAACGACTCGGTCGCGGTCGCGAGCACGAGGCCGAAGGAGAACCAGACCGCGAACGTCAGCAGGTCGGCGGCGGACTCGGTGAGCGCCAGCAGGTCCTCGTCGTCGCCCAGGCGGGGGGTCGCGGAGGCGAACGCCGTCCCCGCGACGAAGGCCGCGATGAAGCCGTTCCCGTGCAGCACCCCGCTGCCCGCGTACGCGACGATCGGCAGCGCGAGCGCGGCCGTCGCGCGCGCCGCACCGGTGCTCCACCCGTGCGCGGCCGACCCCTGCACCGCGCGACCGCCGACCAGCCCCACGGCGGCGCCGACGAGCAGGGCGATCGCGATCTCGGTCAGGGCGTCCAGCACCAGGTGCTGGTCGTTGATCGCGTGCTCGAGGTCGAGGCTCGCGGCGATCGCGAACAGCACGACCGGTGTCGCGAGGCCGTCGTTCAGCCCGCTCTCCACGTTGAGCAGGCGCCGCACCCGCACCGGGACCACCGGGTTGAGCACCGTCGCCGCGCCCAGGCCGGCGTCGGTGGGTGCCAGGGCCGACGCGAGGAGCAGCGCCATCGGCCAGCTGAGCTCGGGGAGCAGGCCGCGGACCACCAGGTAGCCGACGCCGATCGTCAGGGGCAGCCCGACCAGCAGCAGACGCAGCTCGAGCCCGCGCTCACGGCCGATCTCCTTGGGCCGGACCTGGGCCGCGTCGTGGAAGAGCACCAGGGCCAGTGCCGACTCGGCGACCACCCGGGTGGGTTCGCCGGCCGTGCCCGCGTCGACCACGACGCCGGTCAGCAGCCCGGCCCCGACGAACGCGATCGGCGTGGTCAGGTACAGCCGCGCGAGCCGCCGGGACGCGAGGGTGATCGCGACCACGAGGGTCGCGAACACTGCCGCGAGCACACCCACCGCGCACCCCCGCCGAGCAGCCGGTCAGCCCGTCGCGCCGAGCCGGAACGGTGCCCACAGGTCGATGCCGGAGTCCACCGCGTGCTGGTCGATCCGGGCGAGCTCGTCATCGGTGAGCGTGAGGTTCTCCAGCGCCCCGAGGTTCTGCTCGAGCTGGGCCACGCTGCTCGCGCCGAGCACGAGCGAGGTGACGCGTTCGTCGCGCAGCGCCCAGGCGAGCGCGAGCTGGGCGAGGCTCTGGCCGCGGTCCGCCGCGATCTCGTTCAGCGCACGGACGCGGGCCATCGCGTCGGTGGACAGCAGCGCGGTGGGCAGCGACGAGTGCTCGGCAGCACGCGAGTCGGCCGGCACCCCGTTCAGGTACCGGTCGGTGAGCATGCCCTGGGCCAGTGGCGAGAAGGCGATGCAGCCCGCGCCGACCTCCTCGAGCGCGTCGAGCAGGCCGTCCTCCTCGACCCACCGGTTCAGCATCGAGTACGACGGCTGGTGGATGAGCAGCGGGGTGCCGAGGTCCGCGAGGATCGAGGCGGCCCGGCGGGTGTCGGCCGCCGAGTAGGACGAGATGCCGACGTAGAGCGCCTTGCCGGAGCGCACGGCGTGGTCGAGCGCCCCCATGGTCTCCTCGAGCGGGGTCGAGGCGTCGAACCGGTGGGAGTAGAAGATGTCCACGTAGTCCAGAC
Source organism: Actinotalea endophytica (assembly GCF_025717005.1). Lineage (GTDB taxonomy): Bacteria > Actinomycetota > Actinomycetes > Actinomycetales > Cellulomonadaceae > Actinotalea. Next base: position 94,971 of record NZ_JAOVZU010000004.1, on the reverse strand, counting down.
CCATCCGGCGCAGCGACTGGTCGAGGCTGGCGAGCAGGTACTTGCGTGACCCGCCGCCCTGGCCGTAGGGACCCGGCCACATGTCGTAGCCGGCCTTGGTCGAGATCACCAGCTCGTCACGGTGCGCCGCGAAGTCCGCGCGCAGGATCTGCCCGACGTTCGTCTCGGCGGAGCCGTACGGCGGTCCGTAGTTGTTCGCGAGATCCAGGTGCGTGACGCCGCGGTCGAACGCGGTGCGGATGATCGCGCGCTGGGTCTCCAGCGGCCGGTCGCCGCCGAAGTTGTGCCACAGCCCGAGCGACAGCACGGGCAGGTCGAGCCCCGAGCGGCCGGTGCGGCGGTAGGTCATCGTGTCGTAGCGGTCGGCGGCGGGGGAGTAGGTCACGGTGGCTCCTCGCTTGCTGCTCTGCGGGACGTGGTCGGCGCTCGCGACCGGGCGTCCCTGCCATCGTGGCACCGCACCGGGTCGTCCGGGGCACGTCGGGCCCGTCGAGTCGGACGGCCGACGCCGAGCCCGGGTCCGAGCTCTGTGCACGAGGCGCCGTCACGCGGAGAATGTGCCCGACGCACTGTCGCGGTCCCGATCCCGTCGTGGGTCCCGCGAGGCGGTGAGTCTGGAGGCGCGCGGTGACCTCGGTATCTCCCGGCCCGGCCGGCCCGACCTCTGCCACGGTCTCCGGACCCCCGTCCCGGGTGCGGCCCGGCACGGCCGAGCGCGCCGCCGTCGGGCGCGCGGCGCGGCGGCTCGTCCCGCGCGCGGCGCTCGCGGCGTGGGACCCGCCGGCGGATCGCGAGGACCCGGTCGCGCTGCTCGAGGAGCAGTCCGCCTCCCGGGTCCCCGAGCTGGTGCCGATCCGGTACGGGCGCATGATGGCGTCGCCGTTCGCCTTCTTCCGCGGCGGTGCCGCGATCATGGCCGCCGACCTCGCGGCGTCCCCGTCGACCGGCCTGCACGTGCAGCTGTGCGGTGACGCGCACCTGGCGAACTTCGGCGTCGGGGCCACGCCCGAGCGGGCGCTCGTCTTCGACCTCAACGACTTCGACGAGACCTTGCCCGGACCGTGGGAGTGGGATGTCAAGCGCCTGGCCGCGAGCCTCGCGGTGGCCGGCCGGGCGAACGGCTTCACCGATGCCGAGCGTCAGCAGGTCGTGCTCGCATGCGTCGAGCGGTACCGCACGGCGATGGCCGAGTTCGCACCGATGGGCAACCTCGAGCTGTGGTACTCCCGGATCAGCGTCGAGCCCGATCTGCCGCGCTTCAGCGCCGAGGTCGACCGCCGGACCGCCAAGGAGGCCAGGAAGGTCGTCGCGAAGGCGTGGCGCCGCGACGCCGCCCAGGCGGCCGCGCGGCTCACCGCCGTCGTCGACGGCCACCGCCGGATCATGGCCGACCCGCCGCTCGTGGTACCCGTCGAGGACCTCGCGCCGACCGGGCTCGACTTCGACACCTGGATGCGATCGGCGCTGGCGGCGTACCGCGAGAGCCTGTCCGGCGAACGCCGTCACCTCGTCGAGCAGTTCGACTACGCGCACGCGGCCCGCAAGGTGGTGGGCGTCGGGAGCGTCGGCACCAGGGCGTGGATCGTCCTGATGGTGGGTCGTGACGACGACGACGCGCTGCTCCTCCAGGCGAAGGAGGCGCAGACCTCGGTCCTCGAACGCCACCTCGGGCCGAGCACCTACCCCCAGCACGGTCAGCGGGTCGTCGAGGGGCAACGGCTGATGCAGGCCGCGAGCGACATCACGCTCGGGTGGACGCGGATCGCCGGTGTCGACGGGGTGGAGCGGGACTTCTACGTGCGGCAGCTGCGCGACTGGAAGGCGTCCTGGGACCCCGCCACGATGAACCCGACCGCGATGGTGGCGTACGGCCGGGTCTGCGGGCAGACCCTCGCGCGGGCGCATGCGCGGTCCGGCGACCGGGTGGCGATCGCGGCCTACCTGGGATCGGGGGACAACGTCGCCCGCGCGCTCGCGGCGTTCGCCGAGGCCTACGCGGACCAGAACGAGCGGGACCATGCCGCGCTGGTGGACGCGATCCGCAACGGGCAGGTCGGGGCGCTCCCCGGGTTGTGACCCGGCTGCAGTTCCTCCGGCCTGTTTCCCCTGGACGGCCCGGCCGAGGGTCTACGTTTCGGGTGGGAGGTCGCCATGTCCGAGCCACTGCCCCCTGAGGTCGAGCCCACCGTGCCGGGCGAGGACCCGCCGCCGGCCACGCCGGGCGACGCTTCGTCGCCGCGCGTCGCGCCCTGGAAGCCGCCCCGCACGCCGGCCGAGCTGGCCTGGCTGGACCGGTTCGTCTGGATCGTGCTCTGGAAGGTCGTCGCCGTGGGGCTGGCGACCACCGCCCTGCTGTTCGCCGCGTACGAGGCCCGTCACCTCATCGGGCTGCTCGTCACCTCGACGTTCTTCGCCCTCGCGCTGATCCCCGGGGTGACCCGGCTGCAGCGCCGCTTCGGCTGGCGCAGGGGAGCGGCCGTCGGGTTCATGTACGTCATCGGGGTGATCGTCGTCGCGCTGCTCGTGGCGGTGCTGATCCCGGGCATCGTGCGGTTCGCGAACGCGGTCGGCGACCAGGCACCGGGCTGGATCTCGCAGCTCAACGACCTCGGTCAGACCCTGTTCGGCGTGCCGCTGATCGACCAGACCGGCGGCGCCGACGCCACCGACGCGCTCCGCCAGGCGCTCGCCGGCTGGGCCGGGAACATCCTCGGCGTGGTGTCCTCGAGCATCGGGGTCGTCTTCGACCTGCTCACGATCGCCTCGTTCACGTTCTACATCGCTGCGGACTACCCGCGGATCGAGCGCGCCCTGCTGTCCCGCATGACGCCGGCCCGGCAGCAGAAGTTCGGCTGGGTGTCGGACGTCTCGATCGACCAGACCGGCGGCTACTTCTACTCCCGGCTGCTGCTGATGATCATCAACGGCTCGCTCTCGTTCGTCGTGATGATGGTGATCGGCCTGCCGCTGGTGTTCTCGTTGCCGATGGCGCTGTTCATGGGCTTCGTCTCGGAGTTCATCCCGGTGATCGGCACGTTCATCGGTGCCGCGATCCCGATCCTGGTGACGCTCGGCGTCAAGGGCATCGGCAGCGCGCTGGTCCTGCTCGCCTGGGCCACCGTGTACCAGCAGGTCGAGAACCTGGTGCTGAGCCCCCGGTTGTCCGCGAAGACCATGGAGCTCAACGGCGCCGTGGCGTTCGGCGCCGCGCTGGCCGGTGGCGCGATCGCCGGCCCGATGGGCGCCTTCATGGCCCTCCCGGTGGCGGCGATGATCACGGCCGTGATCAAGAACTCGGGCACGACGTACGAGGTGGTCTACCGGCTCAAGCACGACATCGACGACGGCGACGCGGTGCCGTCGCAGGCTCCGGAGGGCGACGGGGTGTGAGGCCTGCCGGCGGCGTGCTGCACTGGCGCAGCTGGGTCACGCCGACGGGCGCACCGATCACCTGGCGCCCGCTGCTCGGCGTCCTGGCCGGCGCGGTGCTCGCCGCGACCGCGGCACTCGTCGTGCACGGCCGCGAGCGCCCGGGCGCGATCGCGATCGCGGCGGTGGCGGGTGCCCTGGTCGCCGCCGCCGGGGCCGGCGCTCCCGCCGCGGTGCGCCGCAGGGTGGCGGTCGGGGTCGCGGTCGCGGTCGTCGGGGCGGAGCTCCTCGCGGTCGCGGTCGGTGGCCACCCCTGGTGGGCGGGGCTCGCGATGGCCGCCGTCGCGGTGTTCACCTCGGTCGGCGCGGGCGCGGGCCCGGTCGGTGCCGCGTTCGGCCTCGCCGCGACCCTCGCGTACGTGTTCGCGGTCGTGCTCGGCAAGGCCTTCGGACCCGCCGTCGAGGGCTGGGACCCGCTCGGCACCGGAGCGCCGCTCGGGGCCGTGGTCGGCCTGGTCGTGGTGATCGTCATCTCGCTGGTGGACCGCCCGGAGCAGCCGTTCGCCGGCCCGGTGGCACCCTGGCGGTCGATGTGGCGCTCGCTGTGGAGCGTCGACGAGCACGTGCACGACGGCCTGCGCCGGGCGATCCCGCTCGCCGGGCTGGTCGCGGGCTACGAGGCCACCGGCAACCACGACCTCCTGTGGGTGCTGATCGCCGCGCTCGCGGTGCTGCTCCCGACCGGGAAGAGCCCGATCGAGCTGGCCCTGCTCCGGGTGGTCGCGACGGTCCTCGCCGTCGCGCTGCTGGTGCCCGTCTCGGCGCTCGTGCCGCCGCTCGTGCTGGTGGCGGTCGCGGGCGTGCTGGTGGTGGTCGGTTTCGTGGTCAAGCCGGCGCTGCCGATGATCGCAACCGTGGCGACGACCGCGGGTGCCGTGATCGCCGTCGGGGCGCCGGCGGGCCGGATCGGCGACCTGGCCTGGGTGCGTCTGCTGGACACCGTCGTGGGCGCCGCCATCGCGATCGCCTTCACCTACCTGCTGTGGCCGCGCGACCGCCCGGACGAGGACGTCGCGCCCGACCCGGGGAGCGCCGGATGAGCCCGAACCGACTGTTCGAACTCGAGCGCGGAGCGCGTCGGCGCGCGGTGGTCGCGGCCGTCGTCCAGCTGCTCGTCACGTGGGTCGTGATCGTCGCGCTGTACTTCCTCGCGCCGACCGCGGCACCGCGCGACAGCACCGCCGTGACGCTGAGCGTGCTCGGTGGGCTGGCCTTCCTGGCCGTGCTCGGGCGCCAGCTGCGGGCGATCCTGGCGTCCGACACGCCACAGCTGCGTGCGATCCAGGCGATCGCGGTGGTCGTCCCGCTCTACGTGTTCGTCGTGGCGGCGGTGTACTCGACGATCTCGTCGATCGACCCCGGGCAGTTCAACGAGCCGCTGGACCGCACCGGCGCTCTCTACTTCACCGTCGCCGTGCTGACCACGGTCGGCTTCGGCGACATCGCGCCGGTGGCGACGCTGGCCCGGAACGTCGTGACGGTGCAGATGGCCCTCAACGTCGTGATCGTCGCGGCCGTGGTCCGGCTGATCATGACGGCGGGGCGCATGCGGCTGGCGAAGGTCGGCACCGACCCGGGGCGCGAACCGCCCGGGGACACCATGATGGAGTCATGAGCTCGTCCCTCACCGGTCGCCTGCTGGTGGCGGCCCCGGGGATGCGGGACCCGAACTTCGCCCGCAGCGTCGTGCTGCTGCTCGACCACGGTGACGACGGCGCGTTCGGTGTCGTCATCAACCGGCCGCTCGAGGTCGACGTCGACGAGGTGCTGCCCGACTGGCAGCCGTTCGCGACGCCGCCCGGCCGGTTGTTCCAGGGCGGGCCCGTGGGGCTGGACGGTGCGCTCGGCGTGGTGCTCGTGCCGGACGGGAGCGTGCCGCCTCCGGGTGTGGACCGGGTGACCGGACCGTTCGGGCTGGTGGACCTGGACACCCCGACGGACGAGGTGGCCAGCCGGCTGGGCGAGCTGCGGGTCTTCGCGGGCCACTCCGGCTGGTCGGGCGGGCAGCTCGAGGCCGAGATCGCGCGGGGCGACTGGCTCGTCCTCGCGGCCGACGAGCGCGACCCGTTCAGCGGGTCGCCGGAGCGGCTGTGGAGCCAGGTGCTGCGACGCCAGGGCGGCGATCTCGCGCTGTTCGCCGGCGCACCGGTGGATCCTCGGCTGAACTGAGCGGCGGCACGGCGCGGCCCGATCAGTCCTGGGCGTCCGGGCGGTCCACGAGCCGGGGCGCGGGCGGCGGACGGTCGGTGCTGAGCAGGGCCCGCAGGGCGAGCCGGAGCGCGCGGTGCACCGAGGCCTCCACCCGCTCCGGTGCCTCACCGGCGATCACGCCGTCGATCATCGCGAACGTGAGCAGGACGTCGTCGAGCGTGACGTCGTCGCGGACCTCGGCGAGGTCCCGCGCGGTGGCCAGCGCGGCGTCGAGCAGTGCGCGGGTGCGCAGCTCGACCTCGGCGAGCAGGTTCGGTGCGTCGGCGGAGCCCTGCACGGCGGACAGCAGCCCCGGCACGTCGAGCTGCAGGTGCGCGATCTCGACCACCAGCTGCTCGAGGCTCCGCTCGGCCGGCAGGGTCGGCGCGAGGGCCTCGAGGGCGTCGACCCGACGTTCGTAGACGGCGGCGACGAGCGCGGCCCGGTCGGGGAAGTGGCGGTAGAGCGTGCCGCGGCCGAGGTTCGCCCGAGCGGCCACGAGGTGCAGCGGCGCGGTCGCGCCGGCCTCGCGGAAGACCTCCTCGGCCGCCGCGACGAGCGCGGCCCGGTTGCGCACGGCGTCCCGCCTCGAGCTCGAGCCCATCGTGGCAGCGTAGGCCCTGAGCTCGAGTGGCCCGCCCCTCCGTCTAGGACTAGAGTCCTAAACGGACAACGATGTCCGTTTCGACAGGCCGGCGGCGGCTCCTGCAGGCTGCGCCGGGGCGAGGCGGCGTCGCCTCAGCATCGACAAGGAGTGCCCCCCATGGCTCACGAGCTCACCGCCGCGTCATCGATCAACGACTGGCTCAAGCACCCCGTCGGGGGTCCGATCCTGCGCGCCATGCTCGCCGCGGACGGTCGCGACGAGAGCGCGCTCAAGCCCGTCCGGTTCTTCTCGCTCAAGCGGGTCGCCTCGATGAGCGGCGGGCGGATGACCGACGACGTGATAGCCGACATGGTGGCCCGCGCGAACGATCCGACCGGTGCCTCGGCGTCCTCCGGGTCGTCAGCAGGGTCGTCGGCCGAGGGCGGGCCCGCGGGTGTGCAGCCGCCCGGGCAGGCGTCCGGCGAGGTGCCCGAGGCCGAGGACGAGTCGGTCCCGGAGCCGTGGGTCGAGGTCGTCGTCCCGGGCCGTTTCGCGGAGAAGACGGTGATCGTCACCGGCGCCGGGTCCGGGATCGGCCGCGCGGTCGCGGCGCGGGTCGCCCGGGAGGGCGGTCGGGTGGTGGCGGTGGACATCTCCGGACCGCGGCTCGCGGAGCTCGCCGCCGAGCTGCCGGGAGTGGTCACCGTCGTCGGCGACATCACCAAGGAGGAGGACGTCGCGGCGATCGTCGAGGCCGCCGGTGAGCGGATCGACGGCCTGGCGAACGTGGCCGGGATCATGGACGACTTCACGCCGCTGCACGAGGTGAGCGACGCCGTCTGGTCGCGCGTGATGGCGGTCAACGTGGACGGCATGTTCCGGCTCAGCCGCGCGGTGCTCCCGGCGATGCTCGCCGCCGGGCGCGGCTCGATCGTGAACGTCGCGTCCGAGGCGGGGCTGCGCGGCAGCGCGGCCGGGCTGGCCTACACGGCCTCCAAGCACGCGGTGGTCGGCCTGACCCGCAGCACGGCGTTCATGTACGCGCCGTCGGGCATCCGGGTGAACGCGGTCGCGCCGGGACCGGTGGCCACCAACATCCAGGCGAACTTCGCCTCGGAGCTCGGCCAGCGCCGGCTCGGACCGGCCATGCAGACGCTGCCGCCGGTCGCGATGCCCGAGCAGCTCGCGGCGTCGATCACGTTCCTGCTCAGCGACGACGGGACGAACCTGACCGGCGTGATCCTGCCGTCGGACGGCGGTTGGTCGGTCCAGTAGCGGCACGACGACGGCGGTGCGGGCCAGGCTTCGGTCGGGCCCGCACCGCCATGTCCGTGCGGGCGCCACGCGGACATTCATGGGACGACGAGCGTCGATCGGCAACGACCTGGTAACGGGGCTTGCAGGCGCCGACCTCCTCGTGCCATAGTCCATGGCAGCGCAATCAAACAAAGGAACAGAAAAGGCTCAGAGTCGAGCGATTTCTGCGGATCTCGCCGAACTCAGAGTCCTTTCTCTGCCATTCCTGCCTGCCGCTGCGCTGAGGACGCCACTCGAAGGAGCGTGACGTGCCAGAGCTGCTCGAGATCCGCAACGTGTCGAAGTCGTTCCCCGGCGTGCGGGCGCTGTCGGACGTCTCGCTCACGCTGCACCACGGGGAGATCCTCGGCCTGTGCGGCGAGAACGGGGCCGGCAAGTCGACCCTGATGAAGCTGCTGACCGGCATCTACACGATGGACGAGGGCGGGGAGATCCTGCTCGAGGGCGCCCCGGTCGAGGTCGAGGGACCGCGTGAGGCCCAGCACCTCGGGCTGAGCATCATCCACCAGGAGTTCACCCTGGTCCCCGACCTGTCGGTGGCCCAGAACATCTACCTGGGCCGTGAGCCGCGGGCCTTCGCGCGGATGGCCGTCGACGACCGCAAGCTCAACGCCCGCGCGAAGGAGCTGCTCGACCGCCTCGAGATCAAGATCGACCCCGCGACCGTCGTGCGGGAGCTCTCGGTCGCTCGCCAGCAGATGGTCGAGATCGCCAAGGCACTCTCGTTCGACTCGCGGGTCCTGGTCATGGACGAGCCCACCGCGACCCTCACCGACTCCGAGATCCACACCCTGTTCGAGCTGGTCCGCGGCTTCGTGACCCCCAAGACCGGCGTCATCTACATCTCCCACCGGATGGACGAGGTCAAGGAGCTCACCGACCGGGTCACGGTGCTGCGGGACGGCGAGATGGTCGGCACGGTGCCCACCGCCGAGACGCCGATCCGCGACGTCATCGCGATGATGGTCGGCCGCAAGATCGACACCGACCAGCGGCCCGACCCCGGCCGGCAGCGGGGCACGCCGGTGCTCGAGGTCCGCGGCCTGTCGACCGCGGCGCTGCTCAAGGACGTGTCCTTCGAGCTGCACCGAGGCGAGATCCTCGGGTTCGCGGGCCTGATGGGTGCCGGACGCACCGAGGTCGCGCGGGCCCTGGTCGGCGCGGACCGGCGCAGCGCCGGCGAGATCCTGATCGACGGTGAGCCCACCACGATCCACAACCCGGCCCAGGCGGTCGAGGCCGGCATCGGCTATCTGTCCGAGGACCGCAAGCGCTACGGCCTGCTGCTTGACCAGAGCGTGAGCAACAACGTGGTGCTGTCCACGCTGCGCTCGTTCGTCAACGGTGTCGGCCTGATCAACGACGCCAAGATCGCCACCACGGCCGAGGAGCAGGTGGCGGCGCTGCGGGTGAAGACGCCGTCGGTGCGTCAGCTCGCCAAGAACCTCTCGGGTGGCAACCAGCAGAAGGTCGTGCTGGCCAAGTGGCTCACCCGGTCCTGCGACATCCTCATCGTCGACGAGCCGACCCGCGGCATCGACGTGGGCGCGAAGCAGGAGATCCACGACCTCCTCGTCCACCTCACCGACGAGGGTAAGTCGATCATCATGATCTCGTCCGAGCTGCCCGAGGTGCTGCGGCTGTCGGACCGGATCGCGGTGATGTGCGAGGGCCGGATCACCGGCATCGTCCCCAACAGCGAGGCGACCCAGGAGTCGATCATGGAGCTCGCGACCAAGTTCCGCACGGAAGGCATGGGAGCAGCATGAGCATCGCCACCGCACCCACCGAGGACAAGGCCCCGACGGTCGCGAGGCGGCAGCGCTTCGACCTGCAGAAGCTGCTCGCGTTCGGCGCGCTGATCGTGCTGTTCGGCTTCTTCTCGGTCTCCAGCCACGCCTTCCTGTCCTGGAACAACGTCACCGGGATCCTGCTGTCGGCCTCGGTGGTCGGCGTCATGGCGCTCGGCGCGACGTTCGTCATCGCGACCGGCGGCATCGACCTGTCGGTCGGCACCGGCATGACGCTCGCCGCGGTGATGACGGCCGTGTTCCTCAACCCCGACTACCTCGGGCTGCCACTGGTGCTCGGCGTCGTGCTCGGGATCGCGTTCGGCTCGCTGATCGGCCTGGTCAACGGTGTGAACGTGGCGGTGCTGCGGATCCCGCCGTTCATCGCCACGCTCGCGATGATGATGGCCGCGTCCGGGCTGGCGCTGGTGATCTCCGACACGCACCCGATCTACTTCTCCGACGTCCCCGGCTTCACCAGCATCTCGCTCGGCTCGATCATCCCCGGCGCGAACCTGCCGAACGCGGTGCTGATCTTCTTCGCCGCGGTCGCGGTCGCCGGGGTGCTGCTCAGCAAGGGCCTGATCGGCCGCTACGCCCTGTCGATCGGCTCCAACGAGGAGGCCACCCAGCTCTCCGGCGTCGACACCCGCCGGTGGACCATCGCGATCTACACCCTGGCCGGCACGTTCACCGGCCTGAGCGGCGTGCTGATCGCCGCCCGGCTGAACTCCGCACAGCCCGCGCTGGGGCAGGGGTACGAGCTCGAGGCGATCGCGGCCGTGGTGATCGGTGGCACGTCGCTGTCCGGCGGCCGTGCCTCGATCCTCGGCACGATGATCGGCGCGCTCCTGATGGCCGTGCTCACCAACGGCCTGCAGATCATGGCGATCCCGCAGGAGTGGCAGCGCGTCGCGGTCGGGGTCGTGATCCTCGTGGCGGTCTTCGCCGACAACGTCCGTCGTCGAAGGGAGGCCGGCCACTAGTCCTGGACGTCCCCTTCGCAGTTCCCCACACCCAAGGAGAGACAGACCTATGCGTACGACGAAGTTCGCCGGCGTCGCCGTGATGGCGGCGGCCGCCCTGGTCCTGGCTGCGTGCTCGAGCGGTGGTACGACCGACGACGCGAGCAGCGGCGGCGACTCCTCCTCGTCGAGCTCCGACGCCGGCAGCGGCGACGAGCTCTACGTCGCCCTGATCTCGAAGGGCTTCCAGCACCAGTTCTGGCAGGCCGTGAAGCTCGGCGCCGAGCAGGCCGCCGACGAGCTCGGTGTTCGGATGACCTTCGACGGCCCGGACAGCGAGGCCGAGGTCGAGCAGCAGCTCCAGCAGCTGCAGACCGCGCTCAACGCCAACCCGGACGCGATCGGCTTCGCGGCCCTCGACTCCGAGGCCTCGATCCCGATCCTCGAGCAGGCCCAGTCCGCCGGCATCCCGATCGTCGCGTTCGACTCGGGCGTGGACTCCGACATCCCGGTGACCACCGCGTCGACCGACAACAAGGCCGCAGCGGCCGAGGCCGCGACCCACATGGCCGAGCTCGCCGACCACACCGGCGACGTCGCGATCGTGTGCCACGACCAGACGTCGATCACCGGCATCGAGCGCCGGGACGGCTTCGTGGAGTACATGGAGTCCAACGAGCCGGACATGAACGTCGTCGACATCCAGTACGGCGGCGGCGACCAGCTCAAGTCGACCGACATCACCAAGGCGATCCTGCAGGCCAACCCCGACCTGGTCGGCATCTACGGCTGCAACGAGGGTTCGGCGATCGGCATCGTCAACGGCGTCAACGAGCTGAACATGTCCGGCAAGGTCATTGTGATCGGCTTCGACTCCGGTCAGGCGCAGATCGACGCGATCAAGTCCGGTCTGATGGCCGGCGCGATCACCCAGAACCCGGTCGGCATCGGCTACGAGACCGTCAAGGCCGCGGTCGCCGCGATCAACGGCGAGGACCTGCCGACCACGATCGACACCGGCTACTACTGGTACGACTCGACCAACATCGACGACCCCGAGATCCAGGCCGTCCTCTACGAGTGACGGGGACTCCCGGCTAGACGCGCCGCCAGGTGCGCCCTCGGCCGGGTCGGGACGAGCGTCCCGGCCCGGCCAGGGGGCGGCGCGAGCCGCACCCGCACCACACCGAGCTCGCGGCCCGAGGCAACGCACCGCAGAGCGTCCGAGAACGCCACCGAGAAGGCACTGACACAGGGAGCACCATGTCCACCCACCCGCGGATCGGCATCCGACCCACGATCGACGGACGCCGCCAGGGTGTCCGCGAGTCCCTCGAGGACCAGACCATGGGCCTGGCCCGATCCGTAGCCGAGCTGCTCAGCTCGAGCCTGCGCTACCCGGACGGCGAGCCGGTCGAGTGCATCGTCGCCGAGACCACGATCGGCCGGGTCAACGAGGCCGCCGCGTGCGCCGAGCTGTTCAAGGCGAACGACGTCGGTCTGACCGTCACCGTGACCCCGGCCTGGTGCTACGGCACCGAGACCATGGACATGGACCCGTCGATGCCGCACGCGGTGTGGGGCTTCAACGGCTCCGAGCGCCCGGGTGCGGTGTACCTCGCCGCCGTGCTCGCCGGCCACGCCCAGAAGGGCATCCCGGCCTACGGGATCTACGGCCGCCACGTGCAGGACGCCGACGACTCGTCGATCCCCGACGAGGTCGCCGAGCGCCTGCTGCAGTTCGCCCGCGCGGGACTGGCCGTCGCACAGATGCGTGGCCGCAGCTACCTGTCCATCGGCGCCGTCAGCATGGGCATCGCCGGTTCGGTGGTCAAGGACGAGTTCTTCGCCGAGTACCTCGGGATGCGCAACGAGTACGTCGAGTCGATCGAGCTGCTCCGGCGGATCGACGAGGGCATCTACGACGACGCCGAGTACGAGGTCGCCCGCGCCTGGGTGCGCGAGCACTGCGTGCAGGGCGAGGACCGCAACCCCGACCACCACAAGATCGACGAGGCCGAGGCCGAGCGGCAGTGGGACTTCGTCACCAAGATGGCGCTGATCGGCCGGGACCTCATGCTCGGCAACCCCGCGCTCGCCGCGAAGGGCTTCGTCGAGGAGGCGGGCGGCTTCAACGCGATCCTGGCGGGCTTCCAGGGCCAGCGGCAGTGGACCGACTACCAGCCGAACGGTGACTTCCTGGAGACGATCCTCAACACGAACTTCGACTGGTCGGGCACCCGGCAGCCGTCGCTGGTGGCCACCGAGAACGACTCGCTCAACGGTGTGTCGATGCTCTTCGGCCACCTGCTGACCAACACGCCGCAGATCTTCTCCGACGTGCGCACGTACTGGAGCCCCGAGGCGGTCGAGCGGGTCACCGGGCACCGGCTCGAGGGGGTCGCCGCGGGCGGCATCATCGACCTGCGCAACTCCGGTGCGACCACGCTCGACGGCTCGGGCCGGGCCCGACGCGACGGCGAGCCGGTGATCAAGACCTGGTGGGAGATGACCGACGAGGACGTGTCTGCCTGCCTGGACGCCACCACGTTCCACCCGTCGAACAAGGAGTACTTCCGCGGCGGCGGCTTCTCCACCCACTTCGTCACCGACGGCGGCATGCCGGTCACGATGACCCGGATCAACCTGGTGCGCGGGCTCGGCCCGGTGCTGCAGGTGGCCGAGGGCTGGACCGTGAACCTGCCCGAGGACGTCAACAAGACCCTCGAGGACCGCACCGACCCGCTGTGGCCGACCACCTGGTTCGTGCCGCGCCTCACCGGCTCGGGCGCGTTCACCTCGGTGTACGACGTGATGAACGCCTGGGGCGCGAACCACGGTGCGATCAGCTACGGCCACATCGGCTCGGAGATGCTCACGCTCGCCTCGATGCTGCGCATCCCGGTGAACATGCACAACGTGCCGGCCGAGCAGGTGTTCCGGCCCAAGGCGTGGATGTCGTTCGGCACCGACGACCTCGAGGGCGCCGACTTCCGGGCCTGCGCCACCTACGGTCCGCTGCGCAAGACCTCGCGGGTCTGAGCCGGGCCGGAACAGCTCGGGGAGGGCACAGGCAGGGATGGACGACGTCGCGGCGGTCGCGGTCGACCTGGGTTCCAGCTCGGGCCGGGTGCTGCTCGGGACCGTGCGCGACGACGTCCTGACCCTGACCGAGGTGCACCGGTTCCCGCACGAGGCGCGCGAGCACGACGGCGCGCTGTCCTGGGACCTCGACCGGCTCGAGTCCGAGATCGGCGCCGGCCTGCGCGCAGCCGTGCGCGCGGCGCCGGTGCCGGTCGTGTCGGTCGCGGTGGACACGTGGGGCGTGGACTACGTGCTCCTGGACCGGGCCGGCCGGCGGGTCGGGCCCGGGCACACCTACCGCGACCCGCGCACCGGGCGGATCGCCACGCCGTTCTACGCCCGCTTGTCGGCCGAGCAGCGCTGGGCCGCCACCGGCGTGCACCCCGCCGACATCAACACGGCGAACCAGCTCGCGGCCGAGCTGGCCGAGGGGCGCGAGCTGGACCGGGTTTCGGCCCTGCAGCTCCTGCCCGACTGGTTCGCGCACCGGCTGGGTGGCCGGCCCGGCTGGGGTCGCTCGATCGCGAGCACCACCGGGCTGTGCCGTCCGGGCGCGGCCGGGTGGTCGGAGCAGGTCCTGGCGGCCGACGGGGTGCCGCCCGGATGGCTCGGCCCGGTCACCGCGGACGGCACGGTGCGCGGCCGGTGGACCGAGGACGACCGGGTCGCCGTGGTCTCCGCCGGGCACGACACGGCCTGTGCCGTGCACGCGATGCCGGCCGAGGGCGAGGGGGTCGCGTTCGTCGCGGCCGGGAGCTGGTCCGTCGTCGGGCTCGAGACGCCCGCGCCGGTGGTCACGCCGGACGCGTTCGCCGCCGGGCTGACCAACGAGGCGCGGCTGGACGGAGGCAACCGGCTGCTCGCCAACCTCACCGGCCTGTGGATCCTGCAGGAGTGCGTACGCCAGTGGCGTGACGACGGCGCCCCCGCCGACCTCGTGGCGCTCGTCGCGCAGGCCGAGCGAGTAGCGTCGTCGGGCGTGACGATCGACCCCGACGACCCCCGGTTCGTCGCACCCGGGCGGATGGCCGACCGGGTGGCCGACCACGTCGAGCAGCAGCACGGCGTGCGGATCACGGACCCGGCCCGCCTCGTCCGGCTCGTGCTCGAGAGCCTCGCCGAGTCCTACGCCCGGTCGCTCGCGCGACTGGAGCAGGTGGCCGGGCAGCGGGTGAGCACCGTGCACCTGGTCGGCGGCGGGTCCCGCACCCCGTTCCTGTGCCGGCTCACGGCCGACGCGACCGGCCGGAGGGTGGTCGCCGGGCCGGCCGAGGCCAGCGGCGTCGGCAACGTCCTGGTGCAGCTCGAGGCCACCGGTCGCCTGGGCTCGCGCGCCGACCGCGCCGATCTGGTCCGCCGGTCGTTCGCGCCGGTCGTGGTCGAGCCGGCAGGTGCGCGGTGAACGCGCCGCAGCGCCGGATCGTGATGGCCGACGTCGCCGCGGTCGCGGGCGTGTCCCCGCAGACCGTCTCGCGCGTGCTCAGCGGCTCAGCCCGGGTGAGCGACCTCAAGCGGCGCCAGGTGCTCGCCGCGGTCGAGGCGCTCGGGTACCGCCCCAACCTCGCCGCCCGCGCGCTCGCGTCGAACAAGTCCGGCGCGATCGGTGTGCTGGTGGCCGCGCGTGCACACTTCGGCATGGTCGACACGCTCGTCGAGGTCGAGACCGCGGCGCGCGCGGCCGGGTACTTCCTGGTGCTCGCGATGGAGCAGGACGCCCGGGCGGACTCCGTCCAGGGCGCCTACCGCTACCTCGAGCAGCGCCAGGTCGAGAGCATCGTCGTGCTCGCCCAGTCCCGGACCACGGTGCCCGTGCTGCAGGAGGTCGTCACCCAGACGCCGACCGTGCTGGTCCTGGCCGGGCCCGGCGGCCTGGACGACATCGCGACCGTGGGCATCGAGCAGCGGCTCGGTGGGCGGCTGGCCGCCGAGCACCTGCTGTCCTGCGGGTACCGCGACCTCGTGCACGTCACCGGTGATCTCGGCTGGCAGGACGCGCTGGACCGGGCCGACGGGTTCCGCGAGGCGTGCCTGGCCGCCGGCGTCGAGCCGACCGTCGTCGAGGGCCGTTCCTGGGAGGTCTCCGAAGGTTTCCGCGCCGGGCGGCGCCTGCTCGCCGAGGGGTTGCCGCGCGCCGTGTTCACCGGGAACGACCAGATGGCGCTCGGTCTGCTGAGCGCGCTGCACGAGGCGGGCGTACGGGTCCCCGACGACGTCGCGGTGATGGGCTTCGACGACGCCCCCGGCAGCGCCTGGTGGCCGCCGCCGCTGTCGACCGTGCGCCAGGACTTCCACGCGCTCGGCGGCCGGGTGATCGAGATGGTCCAGGGCCTGCTCACCGGCGACGAGATCCGCGACGAGCGCCTGATGCCGCAGGTCGTCGCACGGGTCAGCACCCTGGGCGCGGATGCGCTCGACGCGCGGGCCCAGGTCGAGCCGGCACCCCCGCCCCGTTGACGCCCCGGCGCGCCCGCGCCGGCACGACGCCCGGGCCACCCGGGCCCGACCCCGAGGAGACGCCGTGCTCAACGGACCGCTCACCCACCCGCCCCTGCTCGCCGCCGTCGCAGCCGCGGGGCACGGGTCGCGCATCCTGGTCGCGGACGGCAACTACCCGCACTCCACGGGCGTGAACCCGGCCGCCGAGCGGGTCTTCCTCAACCTCAGGCCCGGGCTGGCCACGGTCGACGACGTGCTCGAGGTGCTCGTCGAGGCGGTGCCGTTGGAGTCCGTCGCGGTGATGGTGCCGCCGGACGGCGAACCGGTCCCCGCGCACACCGGCTTCAGGCAGATCCTCGGCGACCTCGAGTGGAACCAGGTCGGCCGGTTCGAGTTCTACGACCTGTGCAAGACGCCCGACGTCGCGGTGGTCGTCGCGACCGGCGAGCCGCGGGTCTACGCGAACGTGCTGCTGACGATCGGCGTGCGCACCGCCTGAACGCGGGGTCGCTCGTCGCACCGGCCGCGCGGCGGTGCGACGAGCGGCCTCACCGCACCTGCGGCGTGACGACGGCCTTGAGCCCGGCGCGGGACGCGGCGTCGGCGAGCGCCGTCGCCGCGTCGGTCAGGCCGTGGGTGGACGTGACGACCGCGCGCACGTCGACCGCGCCGCGCTCGGCCAGGGAGATCGCGCGCGGGTAGACGTCCTTCATCCTGCGGACCAGCGCGAGGGTCAGGCCCTTGCGGCGGGTCGGCGCCGCGGGGTAGTGGCTCGTGACGGTCGCCGGGATGCCGACCAGCGCGACCCGTGCGCCGGGCCTGGCGAGCGTCACGCACGAGGCGATCGCGTCGTCCTCGCCGGCGACCTCGAAGCAGCGGTCGGCTCCGTCGCGCCCGGCGAGCAGGTCCGCCCGGAGCGCGTCGTCGGTCAGGTCGTCGGGGTGCGCGACCACGTCGGCCCCCATCGTGAGCGCGGCCTCGCGGCGGTGCGCGAGCGGCTCGATCCCGATCACCCGGGCCGCCCCGGCCGAGCGCAGCAGCTGGACCAGCAGCAGCCCGATCGGGCCGAGCCCGGCCACGACCGCCGTGTCGCCGACCTTGAGGTGGGCGAGGTCGAGCGCGTGGATCGCGACGCCCAGCGGTTCGAGCACCGCGCCGTCGACGGCGGTGAACGAGTCGGACAGCGGCACGAGCCGGTCGGTGGGCCAGGCGATCAGCTCCTGCATCGAGCCGTCGGTCGGGCCGTGGCCGGCGAACCGGATCGAGGGACACAGGTTCGGGTCGCCCTGCAGGCACCGCTCGCAGCGCCCGCACGGGATCGCGGGGTCGACCGCGACCAGGCGGCCGTCGAGCGGGCCGCCGACCACCCGGCCGGCGGTCTCGTGGCCGATCACCATCGGTTCGCTCAGCGCGGTCTCGCCGACGGTGCCCTCGCTCCACCAGTGCAGGTCCGACCCGCAGATCCCGACCGCCTCGACCCGGACCAGGGACTCGCCCGGTCCGGGGTCGGGCGCGGGTTCGTCGGTGATCCGCAGGTCGCGGGGGCCGTGCAGGCGGGCGACGCGCATGTGCTCTCCTCGGCGAGACGGGTGACCGTCCGAGGATGGCACGACGACGCGGGCCGGCGGGCGAGGACGGGCCGGTCGGTGGCCGGTCAGCGCCGGCGCGTGCCCTTCACGGCCGGCGCGAGGTCCACGGTGCTCGCCGCGACCAGGGCCGAGACCGCTGCGGCCACGGCGTCGTCGTCCTCGGGACCCTCGCCCGCAGGCTCGTCACCGGACCGGAAGGCCGCGAGGTTGAGCTGGCGGGTGGTCGTCGTACCGGAGGCGTAGGTGTAGTAGAGCTGCACCGGCGCCTCGCTGCGCACCAGGTCGTACATCCGGTCGAACTCCGAGAACGGGATCATCGCGATCACCGTGATGCCGTCGAAGTTCAGGCCGCCGACGTTCAGCACATGACCGCTCAGGTGGGTGTAGCTCGGCGAGAAGTACAGCGTCGCGTCGTTCTGGATGCCGTGCGCGAGGACCGGTCCGGAGACCTTGATCCAGGAGAACGGCTGGACGGTGTTGGCTCCGGTCTGCACCGAGTAGCGGTGGACGGGGATCGTGGCGACGGGCATGGTTCCCTCCTTCGTCGGCCGCGGGGCGGCTCGAGCGGCCGGTCGGCCGCGGTGATGTGGAGAAGGGAGTGCGCAGGGCGTCGGCAGGTGACCCGGGACGCGGGTGAAACCTCAGAGCCGGTCGGACGTGAGAGCAGGCCGGACGTCAGAGCAGGTCGGACGTGGCCACGAGGTAGGTGCCGCGCACCGTCGGCAGCTCGCGCAGGCCGAGGTAGGAGTAGAAGGCCATGGCCCGATGGTTGTCCGGCGCGACCGCGAGGTGCACACCGGGCACTCCGCGGTCACGGACCGCCGAGAAGAACGTGGCGAGCAGCGCGCGTCCCCAGCCGCGTGAGCGGGCCGGGGCCAGCAGGTCGACGTGCAGGTGGGCCGGGTAGCCGACGAGCTCGGGCAGGAGGTCCCGTTCGGGGTCGTGCAGCTCGCGGACCAGCTGGTCCTCGAGCGGGTCGGTGCGGCGGTCCAGCGGGTAGCGGCCGTCGAGCCGGGGCAGCCATCGGTCCCGGAACGACTCCGCGTACGCCGCGGTGTCCGCGGTGCCGACCAGGTAGCCCACGACCGATCCGCCGAGCTCGACGACCCAGCACAGGTCGGGCTCGAGCTCGAGGTACGGCAGCGCGAAGAGGTCCGCCCACAGGCGGTCGTCGGTCAGGCGCCCGGTCGCGTCCTCGCCGGACAGCGCCGTGCGCAGGCACACGTCGGCGAGGGCGTCGGCGTCGGTGGGGCGGGCGGCACGGATCACGCGCTCATGGTGCCATCCGAACCGCTCGAGCAGGAGGGGGGAGATGGTGCGCGCGGACGGGCCCCGGGTGCGGGGCACGGGGACCGCGGTGCGGTCAGGACTGCGCGGCAGCACCCGGCTGGGTCGGCACGGCGTCGGTCGCGCGGCCCGAGGCGGCCAGGCTCAGGGCTGCCGACTCGGAGAGCTCGAGGCCGGACAGGCGGGCCAGGGCGTTGGCCAGAGCAGTGCTCATCACGGGCCCTTCAGGGAGACGACGGGGTGGTCCGCAGGGACCTCACCAGCACGGTACGAGTGCGGGAGGCGACCCCTGAAGGGGGCCGGTCGCGGTTCGCCCGGATGGCCCAGTCGTGCCGTCCGGGTCTGTCCGCCTTCGTCCGGAAGGTCCGTTCCGGCTGGTCAGGCCCGCGCGGCGCCCCAGCCGTGCCACCGGTCGACCCGCACGCGGGCGTTCACCCGGGCGCGGTCGCGCACGGCGTAGGGGTTGCCGGTGTAGTGCCGGGAGAGCCGGTCGATGCCCGCCAGGTCCTCGTCGTCGGTGATCGAGACCACCTCGCCCTGCACGCTCACGTGGGTGTACCAGTCGTCGCCGGCCAGCGCGGTGAGCGAGACCCGCGGATCGTGGCGCAGGTGCGCCAGCCGCGCCCGGCCGGCGTCGAGGTTGAGCAGCACCGTGCCGTCGTCCTCCAGGAGGTACCAGGTCGCGACCGTGACCGGACGTCCGTCGGGGGCGACGGTGCCCATCACGGCGGGGTTGGGCCTGGCCAGGATCGCGGCGATCTCGGCGGGCAGGGGGGCGGCGGGCACGGCGGCTCAGTCTCCCCGGCCGGCGTGCTCCGACGCGATCCGCTCGTGGTGGTGGATGACCTCCGCGGTCACGAACGCGAGCCACTTCTCGGCGAACGCCGGGTCGAGGTTGGACTCCTCGGCCAGGGCGCGCAGCCGGGCCACCTGAACCTGCTCGCGGGCCTTGTCCGCCGGGGGCAGCCCGGACCTCGCCTTGAGCCGACCGACCTGCTGGGTGAACTTGAACCGCTCGGCGAGCAGGTGCACGAGTGCGGCGTCGATGTTGTCGATGCTCGCGCGCAGCGTGGTGAGCTCGGCCAGGGCCGCCGACCGGGCCGCGGCCGGATCCGTGGCCGATCCGGTGGCCGGCACGGTGTCCGGTTCGGTCGCAGGCTCGGTGGCCGGCTCGGGGCGCTGCTCGCGCGGGCTCGGGTCGCTCACGTGACAGAGCCTAGAGCGCCACCGTTGCCGGCCTGTGTCGTCAGTCGCCCAGCCCGACGCCGATCTTGCGGGCGGCCGAGACCCACTCGTGGTCGGTCGGCACGGTCTTGACGTTGCCGGCGACCTCCTCGAGCGGTACCGGCTCGGTGCCCTCGCCGCGCGCCGCGACCATGTAGCCGTACTGGCCGTCGGCGACCAGGTCGGCCGCTGCCGCCCCGATCCGGGTCGCCAGGAGCCGGTCGGCGGCGCACGGTGTGCCGCCGCGCTGCACGTAGCCGAGGATCGTGACCCGGGACTCCAGACCGGTCGCCGCCTCGAGCTCACGGGCCAGCCGGAAGGTGTGCTCGCGCTGGGCGTCCTCGACGTTGGCCAGGTGGGTCCGCGCCGCACGTTCGGCCTCGGCGCTGCGGGCGTTCTTCACCAGCAGGCGTGCGGCCTCGTAGTCGGCGGTGTCGTCGACGTCGCGCGCACCCTCGGCGACGGCCACCACCGAGAACGAGCTGCCACGGCTCAGTCGGGTCTTGATCGTCTCGGCGACCTTCTCGACCGTGTACGGGAGCTCCGGCACGAGGATCACGTCGGCGCCGCCGGCCAGGCCCGCCCCGAGGGTCAGCCACCCGGCGTTGTGTCCCATGATCTCGGTGAGGATGATCCGGTGGTGGCTGTGCGCCGTCGAGTGCACCCGGTCCAGCGCCTCGGTCGCGATCTCCATGGCCGTGGCGAACCCGAAGCTGGTGTCCGTGCGGGCGATGTCGTTGTCGATCGTCTTGGGCAGGTGCAGCACGTTGAGGCCGGCGTCCATCAGCCGCTTGGCGTTCTTCGCGGTGCCGCCGCCGCCGAGCAGGATCAGGCCGTCCAGGTCCTCCTTCTCGAACATCTCGGCGACGGTCGGCACCATGTCGGTCGGACCGTCGTCGGTGGGGAACTTGTGCACCTTGTCGCGGCTCGTCCCGAGGATCGTGCCGCCGATCGTCAGGATGCCCGACAGCGCGGCGCCGTCCAGCGGCGTGTGGCGGTCGTTGACCAGCCCGGTGATGCCGTCCCGGAAGCCGAGCAGCTCCCAGCCGTAGTGACCGATCGCGGTCTTGCCGAAGCCCCGGATCGCGGCGTTGAGGCCCGGGCTGTCGCCCCCGGCCGTGAGGATCCCGATCCGCTTCGCCATCTCTCGACTCCTCCCGGTCAGCCCGACCCCAGTCTGTCGGGCCGTGCGGAGCGCCACAAGGACGGGCGGGTGGAGCGTGGCGCCCGGGTCGAGCGGGCGGGTCGGATCGCGCCTCAGACCGCTGCGGCGCCCTCGAGGGCCGCTTCGGGCAGCGGGCGCAGCTCGGCGCCGGTCGTGGTCCGCCAGCGACCGATCGGGTCCGCCTCGGAGTACCAGCTGATCGCCTCGCCGTCCCGCTCGTAGCCGAGACCGGCGAGCGCGACCTCGGCCGCAGCGGCCAGGGCGTGCGCGGTGGACTCGTCGTCGTCGTGCGGCTGCCAGCCGTGCACCGCGAGCTCCTCGGCCAGCAGCTCGGCGCGGTGCAGCGGATGGCCGTCGGCGTCGATGGTGACGAACCCGGCGGACACGTGGGCGCCTCCGTCGGTTGCGACGTGGGCGACGTAGCGGGCAGCGGTCATGGTGGGGGACCTCCTCGCCTCACCGATCGGCCGCGCCCGGCACGGCGCAAGGGAACCGGCCATGATCGTGTCACGCGAGCGCGTCGGCCGGGCCGCGCCACGCGCCCCGCGCACGAAGGACGTCGCGCAGCACGTCCGTGTGATCGGTGATCAGACCGTCGACGCCGGTGTCCAGCAGTCGGGTCATCGTCGGGGCGTCGTGCGCGCCCCACACCATCACCCGCAGCCCGAGGTCGTGCGAGCGGGCGACGAGCCCCGGGGTCGGGACCCAGCGGCGCCCGAGCCGGACCGGGAGGTGCACGTAGCCCGCGCTCGGCCGGTGCACCGGCCGACCGGCGAGCAGCGACCCGAGCGAGCGCCACCCCAGCGCGATGCTCAACGCCGGTCCGAGGTCGCCGCGCGCAGCGTCGAGCCAGCGGTCCCACGTGCCGGTGAGGCACACCCGACGGGTCGCGCCCGCCCGGCGGACCGCACGCACGAGCGCCCCGAGGGCGGTCGGCTGCTTGACGTCGAGCATCCACCGGGCCTCGGGCCACGCCGCGAGGAGGTCCTCCAGACGCGGCACCGGGTCCGAGCCGGCGACCCGCAGCCGCCGCGCCTGGTCCCAGGTCAGGTCCGAGAGCCGGCCACTGTGCCCGGTGACCCGGTCCAGCGTGCGGTCGTGGAACGCCACGGCCACGCCGTCGCGGGTGGCGCGGACGTCGGTCTCCAGGTGGCGGAAACCCAGGTGCAGGGCGTGCTCGAAGGCAGCGACCGTGTTCTCCGGGCGCTGTGCCGCACCGCCGCGGTGCGCGACGGCGAGCAGCGACTCGTCGCCGTAGGAAGCGTCGAGCATCGGTCCCCCTTTCCGACCAGAGACATCGGCACGGGCGCCGACGACTGAAGCGGACGCCCGGGCGAAACCCGGGGACCAAGGGCGCTCGCGGCGGGGTCCGTGGCGAGGGAGGCTGGGCTTACGGGCTCCTGTGGGGGATCCGATGAGAGCGAGCGTTCGACATCTCGAGCCGCCGCGCGACGACTCACGGTCACCCCTGCGCCGGTTCGCCGTCGGCGTCGACGTCGTCGCGGTGGACCGGGTCGCCGGACTCGTCGACCGCCGCGGTGAGGCCCTCACGGCGCGTGTGTTCACCGCGGCCGAGCTGCGCGGGTGCCACGGTGACACCCGCCGGCTGGCCGCGCGGCTGGCCGCCAAGGAGGCGGTGGCCAAGGCGCTCGGCACCGGGATCGGGCCGATCGGCTGGCGCGACGTCGAGGTCCCCGTCGTGAGCGGGCCGCCCACGGTCCGGCTGCACGGCGCCGCCCGGGCCGCCGCCCGCCACCAGGGCCTGGAGCGCTGGGGCCTGAGCCTCGCGCACGACTCCACGCACGCCGTCGCGGTCGTCGTGGCGGCCGGAACAGGTGATCCGTCATGACGCACACCACCATCACCAAGACGCACTGGGACGTGCCGCCGTACCTGCCGGCGGACCGCTCCACGGTCGACTTCTCCTGGGAGCTGGCCCGGACCTGGGTCGACGGCCTACCGGGCGGGGGACTCAACATCGCGCACGAGGCGGTGGACCGGCACGCGACCGGAGACCGCGCCGAGCACGTCGCGCTGCGCTGGCTGGGCAAGCACGGCGAGCGGCAGGACCTCACCTACGCCGAGCTGCGGCGGCGCACCAACCGGTTCGCCAACGTGCTCGGGCGGCTCGGCGCCGCCGAGGGCGACGTCGTCTTCGTGCTCTGCGGCCGGGTCCCGGACCTGTACATCTCGGTCCTCGGCGCGCTCAAGGCGCGGTGCGTGGTGAGTCCGCTGTTCTCGGCGTTCGGCCCCGAGCCCGTGCGGCAGCGCATCGAGATCGGCAGAGGTCGGGTGCTCGTCACCACGAGGACCGCGTACGCCCGCAAGATCGAGCCGCAGCGGGACCGCCTGCCGACCCTCGAGCACGTGCTGCTGGTCGACGTCCCGGCGGACGCCGATCCGCCGGCCGGGACGCTGTCGCTCGCCGCGCTGATGGCTGAGGCCTCCGACGGGTACACGATCGGCCCGACCGACCCGGAGCAGCCCGCCCTACTGCACTTCACCAGCGGCACCACGGGGACGCCCAAGGGTGCGGTCCACGTGCACGAGGCGGTCGTGATGCACGAGGCGACCGGGCGCTTCGCGCTCGACCTGCACCCCGACGACGTGTTCTGGTGCACGGCCGACCCCGGCTGGGTGACCGGGACGTCGTACGGGATCATCGCGCCGCTGTCCCGCGGGGTGACCAGCATCGTCGACGAGGCCGACTTCGACGCCGAGCGGTGGTACGCGATCCTGCGCGACGAGCGCGTGACGGTCTGGTACACCGCGCCGACCGCGGTCCGGCGGCTGATGCGGATCGGCGGTGGCCCCGGCGCCGGCCTGGACCACCTGCGGTTCGTGGCCAGCGTGGGCGAGCCGCTCAACCCGGAGGCGGTGACCTGGGGCGTGGAGGTGCTCGGCCTGCCGATCCACGACACGTGGTGGCAGACCGAGACCGGCGGGATCATGATCGCCAACACCGCCGCCGCGGAGATCCGGCCGGGCTCGATGGGGCGGCCGCTGCCGGGGGTCGAGGCCGCGGTGCTGCGCCGGGGGCCCGGCGGCGCGGTCGTCACCGGCGGCGAGGTCGAGGTGCTCGGACCGGACGTCGAGGGCGAGCTCGCGCTGCGGCCGGGCTGGCCGTCGATGTTCCGCGGCTACCTGGGCCAGCCCGAGCGCTACGCGGCCTGCTTCGCGGGCGGCTGGTACCTCACCGGTGACCTGGCGACCGTGGACCGGGACGGCTACGTGTGGTTCCTCGGTCGCGCGGACGACGTGATCAAGTCCTCCGGTCACCTGATCGGGCCGTTCGAGGTCGAGAGCACGTTGCTCGAGCACCCGGCCGTGGTCGAGGCGGGCGTGATCGGCCTGCCCGACCCGTTGGCCGGCGAGGTGGTCAAGGCGTTCGTCGTGCCGGCCCGCGGCGTCGAGCCGGACGACGCCCTGCGTCGCGAGCTGATCGGGTTCGGGCGCTCGCGGCTCGGCGCGGCCGTCGCGCCGCGCGACCTGGCGTTCGTCACCGAGCTCCCGCACACCCGGAGCGGCAAGATCATGCGCCGCCTGCTGCGCGCCCGGGAGCTCGGCCTGCCGATCGGTGACCTGTCCACCCTCGAGGGGGAGGAGCCGGCATGAGAGATCCGCTGCTCGACCTGGATCGCAGCGAGGCCCTGCGCCTGCTGCACGAGATGGTGCGCATCCGGCGGTTCGAGGAGCGCTGCGTGGAGCTGTACTCCGCGGAGCGGATCCGCGGCTTCCTGCACCTGTACATCGGCGAGGAGGCGGTCGCCGCGGGCGCGATGGGTGCCCTGCGCCCGACCGACGCGGTCGTGGCGACCTACCGCGAGCACGGCCACGCGCTGGCCCGAGGTGTGGGTGCGCCGTCGATCATGGCCGAGATGTTCGGCGTGGTCGAGGGGTGCAGTCGCGGTCGTGGCGGCTCGATGCACCTGTTCGACGCGTCGACCCGGTTCTACGGCGGCAACGCGATCGTCGCCGGCGGCCTGCCGCTCGCGGTGGGGCTGGCCCTGGCCGACCGGATGTCCGGGCGGGACGGCGTGACAGCGTGCTTCTTCGGCGAGGGGGCCGTCGCGGAGGGCGAGTTCCACGAGGCGATGAACCTCGCGGCGCTGTGGTCGCTGCCCGTGCTGTTCTGCTGCGAGAACAACCTCTACGCGATGGGCACCGCGCTCGAGCGGTCGGAGTCCGAGACCGACCTCGCGCTCAAGGCGTCCGGGTACGGCGTCACGGCGTGGGCCGTGGACGGCATGGACGTGCTGGCCTGCGCGGCTGCCGCCCGGCGTGCGGTCGACACGGTGCGCGGGGGCGGCGGGCCGGTGTTCCTGGAGTTCCGCACGTACCGGTTCCGCGCCCACTCGATGTACGACCCCGAGCTCTACCGCTCCAAGGAGGAGGTCGAGCGGTGGCGCGAGCGCGACCCGATCGACCTGTTCACGGCGCGTCTGGCGGCGGCGGGTCTGCTCGAGCCCGGCGACCTGGACCGCATCGAGGACGAGGTGGTCGCCGAGATCGACGAGGCGGTGCGGTTCGCGGAGGCCGGGACGCCCGAACCGGTCGAGGACCTCACCAAGGACGTGTACCGGAGGGCCGTGTGATGACGACGACCGAGAAGGAGCGGACGGCCGAGAAGGCGACCGTGACCCTGACCTTCCGCGAGGCCTTCCACGAGGCCCTGCGCGACGCGCTGCAGCGCGACCCGACCGCGTTCCTGATGGGCGAGGACGTCGGCCGCTACGGCGGGTGCTTCGGCGTCAGCCGCGGGCTGCTGGACGAGTTCGGGCCCGAGCGCGTGCGGGACACGCCGCTGTCGGAGTCCGGCTTCGTCGGGGCGGGGATCGGGGCCGCGCTCGGCGGCATGCACCCGATCGTCGAGGTGATGACGGTCAACTTCAGCCTGCTCGCGCTGGACCAGATCGTGAACAACGCGGCGACGATGCTGCACATGTCCGGCGGGCAGCTGAACGTGCCGCTGGTGATCCGGATGACGACCGGCGCCGGCCGGCAGCTCGCCGCGCAGCACTCGCACAGCCTGGAGGGCTGGTACGCGCACATCCCGGGCATCAGGGTGCTCGCCCCGGGCACCCTGGCGGATGCGCGCGGCATGCTCTGGACGGCACTGCAGGACCCGGACCCGGTGCTGATCTTCGAGAACGGTGCGCAGTACGGGGTGGCCGGGGAGCTGGCGGCCGACGCCGGACCGGTCGAGATCGACCACGCGGCGGTGCGACGTGCCGGTGACGACCTGACGGTGATCGCCTACGGCGGTTCGGTGCCGCGCGCGCTCGCGGCAGCCGAGGAGCTGGCCGGTGACGGTGTCTCCGCCGAGGTGGTGGACCTGCGCACGCTGCGGCCGCTGGACGACGCGACCGTTCTCGACTCGGTGCGTCGGACGCACCGGGCCGTCGTGGTCGACGAGGGCTGGCGCAGCGGAGGGCTGTCCGCCGAGGTCGCCGCCCGGATCGTCGAGGGCGCGTTCTACGAGCTCGACGCGCCGGTGGCGCGGGTGTGCGGCGCGGAGGTGCCGATCCCGTACGCCAAGCACCTCGAGCAGGCGGCGGTGCCGCAGGTCGCGGACGTCGTCTCGGCGGCTCTGGAGGTGGTCGGCAGTGGCTGAGTTCCGGATGCCGTCCCTCGGGGCGGACATGGACGAGGGCACCGTGGTCGCCTGGCGGGTGGCCGTCGGGGACCACGTGGACAAGGGCGACATCGTCGCCGAGGTGGACACCGACAAGTCGGTCATCGAGGTGGAGACCTTCACCAGCGGTGTGGTGACCGAGCTCCTCGTGCCGGAGGGTGACCGGGTCCCGGTCGGGACACCGCTCGCGACGATCTCGGCGGAGAAGAAGGCTCCTGCGCGCAGACGCACCGGCGTCGAGCAGCGCACCGGGCGCAAGACCGCCGCGTCGCGGCCGCCGCGCGCGCCGGCCCCGGCGGACGAGCCGGCTCCGGTCAACGTCGCCGCGCGGTCACGGGCTCCCGGGCCCGCGCCGCGCGCCCGGCCGTCGCGCGCCCCCGCCGGGACCCGGGTGGCGTCCTCGCCGCTGGCCCGCAGGCACGCAGAGGCTCTCGGCATCGACCTCGCCACGGTCCCGGGCACGGGCCCGGGTGGCGCGGTGACCACGGTCGACGTGGAGCACTTCGCTGCCGCGCGGTCGGCCGCGGCGACCGAACCGACCCGGACGGCTGTGCCGATCACTGTGCCGGTCACTGTGCCGGCGGCGGCGCGGCCGACGAAGCGCACGCCGACGTCCGGCGAGCCCGGCACCGGCGCGACGCCGGTGACCCCGCTGAGCGGCGCCGAACGCCAGGCCGCGCTGCGGCGTGCGGTCGCTGCGGCGATGGCGCGGTCCAAGCGCGAGATCCCGCACTTCTACCTCGCGACGGACATCGACCTGCACCGGGCGACCACGTGGCTCGACGAGCACAACGCATCCGTGCCGGTCACCGACCGGGTGCTGCTCGCCGCGCTGCAGCTCAAGGCCGTCGCGCTCGCGCTGCGCGAGGTCCCCGAGCTCAACGGCCACTGGCTGGACGACGCCCTGCGGCCGGCGGAGAACGTGCACCTCGGGGTCGCGATCGCCCTGCGCGGCGGGGGACTGGTCGCTCCGGCGATCCACGACGCGGACCGCCTCTCGGTGACCGAGCTGATGGCCGCGCTGCACGACCTCGTGGGCCGGGCGCGGGCCGGGCGGATCCGCTCGTCGGAGATGTCCGACCCGACGGCGACCGTGACGAACCTCGGCGACCAGGGTGTGGACGCCGTGCAACCCGTGATCAACCCGCCGCAGGTGGCGATGGTCGGCTTCGGCCGGGTGCGGGACCGCGCCTGGGCGGTCGACGGGATGCTCACGGTCCGCCCGGTGACGACCGCGTCGCTCGCGGCCGACCACCGGGTGACCGACGGTCACCGTGGCGCGGCCCTGCTCGCCGCGATCGACCGGCTGCTGCAGCAGCCGGACCGGCTCTGAGGAGGACGAGATGGACACCACGTCCCTGCAGCAGACCGTGCTGGGCGTGCTCGGCCAGGTGGCGCCCGAGGTCGACCTGGACGACGTCGACCCGGCCGAGGACCTGCGTGAGCAGCTCGACCTGGACTCGATGGACATCCTCGACATGGCGATCGGCCTGTTCCAGGTCACCGGGGTCGAGATCCCGGAGTCCGACTACGCCGAGATCGTCACGGTCGACGGTGCGGTCGCGTACCTCACCGCGCACGCCCCGGCCTAGGAGGACGCGATGGGCGAGGTGGTGCGGGTCGACGGCGACGGCGTGGTGCTCGAGGGTGACCTCGAGGTCCCGGACGACGCCCGCGCGGTGGTGGCCTTCGCGCACGGCAGCGGGAGCAGCCGGTTCAGCCCGCGCAACCGCCAGGTGGCGCACGGCCTGAACCGCGCCGGCCTCGGCACGCTCCTGCTCGACCTGCTCACCGCGAAGGAGGGTGAGGCCGACGAGCGCACGCACCACCTCAGGTTCGACATCCCGCTGCTCGCCGAGCGCACGGCCGGCGCGGTCGACTGGCTGGGCGCCGACCCGCGGACTGCCGGCCTGCGGGTGGGGCTCTTCGGGGCGAGCACGGGTGCGGCCGCCGCGCTGATCGCGGCGGCGAGGCGACCCCAGGTCACGGCGGTGGTGTCGCGCGGCGGCCGGCCGGACCTCGCCGAGGCGGCGCTTCCCGGGGTGCGCTGCCCGGTGCTCCTCGTGGTGGGCGGCAACGACCCGCAGGTGCTCGCGCTGAACACCTCGGCGGCGCAGGTGCTGCCGAACGCTCGGCTCGAGGTCGTCGACGGCGCCACGCACCTGTTCGAGGAACCTGGTGCCCTGGCCTGGGTGACGTCCATCGCGGCGGCCTGGTTCCTGCGCTGGTCGGAGCCCCGGCATGCCGGCCCGGACGTCGGCGGCGCGTGACCGCGGGGACCGCCCGCCGCGCACTGTACGAGTGTATAGTGCTGTACGTGCGTACAGCCGACGAGTGGCCACCGGGCAAGACCCGGCTGCGGGACACCGCGCTCCAGCTGTTCGCCGAACGCGGGCCGGATGCCGTGAGCGTGCGTGAGGTCGCCGCCGCGGCGGGCGTCTCGCCGGGCCTCGTGGTGCACCACTTCGGTACCAAGCAGGCGCTGCGCGAAGCGGTCGACGACCACGTCGCCGATCTGCTCGAGTCGATGCTCAGCAGTCTCGACGACGCGATGCAGGGCGACGCGCAGGAGATCGCGGCCGGATCGGCCGGCCTGCTGCTCGAGCACCTCGGCCCAGGGTCCCCGGTTCCCGCGTACCTGCGCCGCCTGCTCGTCTCGAGCGAAGGTGGCGAGCTCTTCCGGCGCTGGTACCGGATGACCCTCGAGGTCACCGAGCGGATGGTCGAGGCCGGGGTCTTCCGGCCGTCCGCCGACCCCGAGGTCCGCGCCGCGTTCCTGCTGGTCAACGACCTGGGGGTGTTCCTGCTGCGGGATCAGCTGCGCGACGCGCTCGGCGTCGACCCGCTCGGTGCGCAGGGCGCCGAGCGCTGGGCCGCCGGTGTCGTCGAGGCCTATCTCCACGGGGTCGTGGCGTCGCCGCCCGACGGCCCGTCGGCTCTGGGACCGGGCGGCGAGGGGGAGGGTGACGGATGAGCGGGCGGCACGAGGCGGCGGACGAGCGAGGGCATGGCGCCACGCAGCAGGCGGAGCACGGGTCCGGCGACGAGCGGCGTCCCGAGGCCCGGCCCCGGGACGGTGGCGCGGCGCGCGGCGGCGTCCGGCTGGCCGACGTGCACAAGGTCTTCGGTGCCGGCGACGCGGAGGTCCGCGCGCTGGACGGTGTCGACCTCGAGCTCGCGCCCGGTTCGTTCACCGTGGTGCTCGGGCCGAGCGGCTCCGGCAAGACCACGCTGCTGAACGTCGTCGGCGGGATCGAGCAGACGACCTCGGGCACGGTCGTCGTCGCCGGCGAGGAGATCTCGGGCCGCAGCCCGGTGGACCTGGCCGGCTTCCGGCGTGAGCACGTCGGCTTCGTCTTCCAGTTCTTCAACCTCGTCCCCACCCTCACGGCGCGCGAGAACGTCGAGATCATCGTGGAGCTGACCGGGATCGGCGATCCGGGCCGGGTGCCCGAGCTGATGGCTCAGGTGGGGCTCGCGGACCGTTCCGAGCACTTCCCGGCCCAGCTGTCCGGCGGCCAGCAGCAGCGGGTCGCGATCGCCAGGGCGCTGGCCACCGACCCCGACGTGCTCCTCGCCGACGAGCCGACCGGGGCGCTCGACCTCACGACCGGTCGGCAGATCCTTGCGCTGCTGCTCGACCTGAACCGGGCGGGCCGGACCGTGGTGGTCGTCACGCACAACGTGTCCGTCGCCCAGATCGCCGACACCGTGGTCACGGTCGTGGACGGACGGGTGCAGTCGGTCGAGCGCAACGACGAGCCGGCCTCGGCGGAGGCGGTGTCCTGGTGAGAGCGACCACCCGCAAGGCACTGCGCGACCTGCGCCGCCAGCGGACCCAGGTGGGAGCCGTCGCGCTCACGGTGGCGCTCGGCGTGGCGATGTACGTCGCCAGCGCGGGCGCGTTCCGCAACCTGTCCACGTCCTACGAGGGCACGTACGAACGGCTGGGGTTCGCCGACGTGGTCGCGAGCGGGACCGACCCGCAGGCGCTGGCCGACGCCGCGCTCGGAGCCGGCGCGGCCGAGGCGATCGTGCGGACCACGGCGGACCAGCCCATGACGATCGGCGGCACCCGGCTGCAGGGTCGGCTGGTCGGGTTGCCGGCGGACGCCCACCCCGCGGTGGACGACGTGGACGTGGTGGACGGCGACTACCTCTCGGCCGACGACCCCGACGGCGTGCTGCTGGAGAAGCACGCGGCCGCGACGTTCGACCTGGGACCGGGCGACCACCTGCAGGTGCTGAGCCCGAGCGGCTGGCACGAGGTCACCGTCCGTGGCGTCGTCATCTCGCCCGAGTACCTCTGGCCGGCGCCGAGCCGGCAGCAGGTGCTCGGTGACCCGTACGGCTTCGCGGTCGTCTTCGCCGCCGAGGACCAGGTCCGGGCGTGGTCGGGGCAGGGCC
This sequence comes from Actinotalea endophytica, assembly GCF_025717005.1. GTDB lineage: Bacteria > Actinomycetota > Actinomycetes > Actinomycetales > Cellulomonadaceae > Actinotalea. The sequence continues at coordinate 63,867 of NZ_JAOVZU010000004.1, read as the reverse complement.
CCACGGAGGCGTTGGCGCTGCTCGACGGGACCGACCGGACCACGGTGATCGAGGCGGTGCGCGCCGCCGGCGCGACCGACGTGCTCACCCGCGAGGACAACCCGTCGGACGCGGCCCTGCACCTCGACCTCGACGGCTTCGACAAGATGTCCGTCGCCTTCCCGCTGCTGTTCCTCACCGCAGCCACCGTCGCGGCGTACGTGCTGCTCGCCCGGCGGGTGCTCTCCGAGCGCCCGGTGATCGGCACGCTGATGGCGGCCGGCGCCAGACGCGGACACCTGATCTGGCACTACGTGCTCCAGGGCCTGCTCATCGGGCTGGCCGGATCGGCCACCGGTGCGGCCCTGGGTGCGCCGTTGACCGTCCTGATCACCAAGGAGTACACGACCGAGCTCGGCATCCCGGACACGGTCGTGGCCGGGCACCCCGACCTCGTGGTGATCGGGCTCGCGCTGGGCGTCGTGGTCGGCGCGATCGGCGCGGCCGTGCCGGCGTTCGTCGCCGCGCGGACCGTGCCGGCCGAGGCCATGCGCAACCAGGTGGTGCTCGCCGGGCAAGGCTGGTGGGGCGCGGCCGTCTCGCGGCTGCGCGTGCTGCCGGCCACCACCCGGATGGCGCTGCGAGACGTGGTGCGTAACCCGCGCCGCACCCTGGCGACGATGCTCGGATCGGTCATCGCGCTCGTGCTCGTCCTCGCGTCGGTCGGACTGATGACGTCGATGATCACGGCGCTGGACGCGCAGTACGGCACGATCCAGCGGGAGGACGCGCAGGTCGTCGTGGTGCCGGGCACCACGGACCAGGTCTCCGCGTCGCTGGACGCGACCGACGGCGTCACGACGGTCGAGCCGTCGCTCGTCGCGCGGGTCACAGTCAGCTCCGGCGACAAGAGCTACGCCACCGACCTCCAGGGCTTCGAGCCCGGCACGGCGATGCACGGGTTCGTCGACGGCGGGTCCGACGTGCCGCTGCCGACCGACGGCGTGCTCGCCGGAGCCAGGCTCGCCGACCTGCTGGACGTCTCCGTCGGCAGCACCCTGACCTTCACGGACGCGGCAGGCGCGACGTCGACCGCCACCCTCGCGGGCTTCGTGGACGAGCCGCTAGGCACGCTCGTCTACGGCACGAGGCAGACCGTCTCCTCGTTGGTCGCCGACCCCGCCGAGGTGCTGCTCGTCCAGTTCGACGAGGGCGCGGACCGCAGCGCGCTGCGCTCGACGATCACGACCATGGACGACGTGCTCGCCTACAGCGACACGCGGGCGCTGCTCACCATGATCGAGAGCTACCTGGGCCTGTTCTGGGCGTTCGTCGGCGTCGTGGTGGTCCTCGGTGGCGTGCTGGCGCTCGCGGTGATCGAGGTCACCATGGCGGTGAACCTCGTCGAGCGCACGATCGAGCTGGCGACGCTGCGCGCCGCCGGGGTGACCGTGCGACGGGCCGCCGGCGTGCTCGCCACGGAGAACATCGTCGCGATCATCGCGGGCCTGCCGTTCGGCCTCGTCGCGGGGTTCTTCGCCGCGCGGGGCATGCTCGGGCTGTTCAACAGCGACATGTTCATCATCGAGCTCGACCTCGGCTGGTGGGTCCTCGGACTGGCTGCGCTCGGCGTGCTCCTCGCCGCGGCGGCGTCGCAGATCCCGGCGGCTCGCGCGATCCGGCGCCTCGACGTGGCGCAGGTGGTCCGGGAACGGGCTGCCTGACGCCGGTCGGGGTCGCCGGGACGCGCTCCCGTCGGCGTGCGCGATCAGGGCAGCCGGACGGCGAGGTCGTCGACGCTGAGCACGATCGGCGTGTTCGTCGCGCTGCTCGACAGGTAGTTGTTGATGCCGACGTAGCCGGACGTCTGCAGCGCCGCGGTCGTGTCAGTCGCGGACGCCAGCCACGCCGCCGGCTCGGCGCTCGCGGCCGACCAGACCTTCGCCCGCAGGAGCGTCGGGTTGGTGCCCGAGGCCTGCACCCGGACGACGAGCCGGTCGCCGGCCGTGAAGGTCAGCCCCGGCACGGTCGCCACCGGCACGATCGCCGTCTCCGAGCCCTCGACGCGGGCGAGGCCGAGCTGGACCGCACCGTTGCTGCGGATCTGCAGGCGCACCCGGTACTCGCCGGCCGCGGTCCGCCGGGGCGCGATCGCGGTGTAGAGCCCCGAGCCGCCGGGGACCTTGTCGGAACCCAGCGTGACGACCAGGTCCGTGCTCGCCGTCGCCGACCCGGGCAGGGACACGTCCGGCCCCGAGCCACCGCTCGGCAGCAGGATCCGGCCCTCGCCGCCCGACACCGAGTAGACGCTTGCCGCCCCGGAGGTCGACCAGGGTCCGCCGAGGTCGGCGGTGCCCCAGCCGTCGGTCACGGTGCGGGTGAAGGTGTCCAGGGCGAGCGCGGCGCCGGGGTCGACGACCGTGACGTCCTGGCTGGTGGTGGCGGTCGCGTCGTCGTCGTCGGTGACGGTGAGCTCGACGGTGTAGGTGCCGCCGGCGGCGTACTCGTGGGTGGTGGTCTCGCCGGTGCCGGTGGTCCCGTCGCCGAAGTCCCAGTCCCAGGCCACGACCGTGCCGTCCGGGTCGGTCGACGTCGTGCCGTCGAGGGACACGCCCAGGCCGGTGACCGACGCGGTGAAGGCGGCGGCCGGCGGCTGGTTCACCGTCGGGTCGAACACCGTGACGTCGACGGCCGTCGAGCCGGTGGCACCACCGTCGTCGGTGACGGTGAGCTGGACGGTGTAGGTGCCGCCGGTTGCGTACTCGTGGGTGGTGGTCTCGCCGGTGCCGGTGGTCCCGTCGCCGAAGTCCCAGTCCCAGGCCACGACGGTGCCGTCGGGATCGGCGGAGGCGGTGCCGTCCAGGCCCACGGACAGACCGTCCGGCGTCGCGGTGAACGCCGCGACCGGCGCCAGGTTGCCGCCGGGGACGGCGCCGACCGGGCCGGCCCACCAGTCGTCCACGGAGAGGGTGAACGCCGGGCCGGCGCTGCTGGTCGCGTACGCGGACAGGCCCACCCCGCCGGGGACCTGCAGCCCGGCCGTGGCGTCGCTGAACTCGCTGAACCACCCGGCGGGCTCGCTCTCGCCGAGCTTCCACACCTTGGCGCGCTCCACCGTCGGACCGGTGCCCTCCACCTGGAGCCGGATCCGCAGCCGGTCGCCGGCGGCCACGGTCAGGCCGGGCACGAAGCCCCCGGCGACCACGGTGCCGTTGCCGCGGGTCATCTGCAGCGCCACGGTGCCGTCGGGGTAGTACCGCAGCCGGGCCCCGTAGAACTCGGCTGCCGAGACACGGCGGCCCTGCACGTGGACCCAGGCGCCACTGCCTGCCGGGACCAGGTCGGTGGCGAGGGTGAGCTGCACCTCGGTCGAGGCGGACGACACACCGGTCTGCCAGGACGCGACGGACGCGCCCGGTGCCATCGACCACGTGCCGGTCGAGCCGGTCACGGCGAAGCGGGACGACGTGCCGGAGGTCGACCAGGGTCCGCCGAGGTCGGCGGTGCCCCAGCCGTCGGTCACGGTGCGGGTGAAGGTGTCCAGGGCGAGCGCGGTGCCGGGGTCGACGACCGTGACGTCGTGGCTGGTGGTGGCGGTCGCGTCGTCGTCGTCGGTGACGGTGAGCTGGACGGTGTAGGTGCCGCCGGTCGCGTACTCGTGGGTGGTGGTCTCGCCGGTGCCGGTGGTCCCGTCGCCGAAGTCCCAGTCCCAGGCCACGACGGTGCCGTCGAGGTCCGACGACGCGGTCGCGTCGAGCGTCGCGGTGAGCCCGGACGTCGCCGTCGAGAAGGCGGCGAGGGGTGGCTGGTTGGTCGCGGGCCCGCCCGCGGTGATCGTGAAGCCGTCGGTGAACGAGCTGCCGGACGCGCGGGCGAAGGACGCGGTGAGGCTGGTCGCGGTCGCCCGGACGTCGAGGGCGCCCCAGGTGGGGTCGGCCGAGCCGGACGCTGCGACGAAGTACCCGATCTCCGGGTCGTCGGTGTGCACCGCCCGCTGGACCTGGCCGCCGGTCCCGACCGTGGCGAACACCGTTCCGGCGCCCTTGACCAGGTCGTCGTCGGCGTCGGCGATGCAGTCGGGGTCGGCCTCGACGCCCGGGGTCAGCGTCGTGCACCCGGTGCCGAGCGCGAGCTGCGCGGTGCGCTGGTAGAGGTGCTCGTGCCCGGTGAGCACGAGGTCGACGCGCTTGGTGAGCAGGAGCTGGTTCAGGTCGGGGCCCGGGTCGCAGGCGTACTCGCCGAGCGAGAGGCACGGCTTGTGCAGCGCCACGACGACCCACGGGATGCCGGAGCTGCGGGCTCCGTCGATCGCCGCGGCGGTCCACTCGTACCGGGGGCTCCCGGCGGTGTACTGCCAGGTCCCGTCCGGGAACGTCAGGGCGGGCGAGATCGCGACCACCCGGACCAGCGGGTCGCCGGCCGGCACGTCGACGTACCACTGACGGCCGTAGGTGCCGATCAGCCCGGGGAGCTGGTTCGGCAGGCATGCGGAGAAGTCGTTGATGTTGCCGTTCAGGCCGTTCGACTCGTGGTTGCCCGCGATGAGCTCGAACGGGAAGCCGGCACCGACCCCGGCGGTGACCAGGTCGCACCAGGCCTGCTCGGCGCCCGTGGTGCCGTACGAGAGGTCGCCCAGGGCGAGGTTGAAGTCGGGTGCGAGGCCGCCGATCGTGGCGAACACGGCCTGCGCGTTGCTCCCGGCGGCGTAGTCGCCGGCCGCCGTGAAGTGCACCTCGGGTTCGTCGCCGACGGCGGTGGCCACCGGACCTGCGAGGGCCGCGGGTGCGATCGTCGCCACCGCGAGGAGGGCTGCTGCGAGGATCCGACGGTCCATGGGGGCTCCCGGGGTCGACGCTCGATTGTGACGCACGTCACGTTGGCCCGGAAAGGGGCAAACGTCGCAATTCGGGCTCGCGGGCCGCTCCGGACGACGTCACGAGCCTTGGACGTGGGCGGGCTCCGCGCTGGGCGAGCCCGGGCGGCCCGGCCGGTCGAGGGACCTAGGCCCCTGACAAATCCCGGCCCGCGAGGCATCGTGGAGCCAGCCGACGACGGGTCGGCGGGCTGCACCTCGACGGGGAGGCGCTCATGTCCGGTGGCGTGACAACGCTGAAGTCCTTGACCTGTGACCTCGTGGTGGACGCCAGAGGGCGGCGCCGGCCGGGTCCGGTGCTCGCGGTGAAGAAGTCGATCGGCGAGGCGAAGGTGGGCGGCGTCCTGCAGCTGCTCGCGACCGACCCGACGACCCTCGCCGAGGTGCCGTCGTGGAGCGCGAAGGTGGGGCACGAGTACCTCGGCGCCTACGAGGACGGCGGCGACCTGCACCTGTTCGTGCGCCGGCTCTCCTGACGCCTCGCAGGCAATCCTGACGCCTCGCGTGTGCCGTCCTGACGCCTCGCGTGTGCCGTCCTGACGCCTCGCGTGTGCCGTGCTGACGCCTGGAGACGCCGCCGTCCGCGCGGCCTCCCGAGCCACCCTCTCGGACCAATGTCACGGATACCGGCGGGGGTATAGCGGGACCCTTGACCCAGCGCGTCCGGACTTTGTGATTCGCTTCACAAAATACCCCCGGGGGTAGGGACGTAGGACCCCCGGTCCCGTGCGCCCGCGGTTCGACGCTGAGGCCGTGGCGATCACACCAGGCCCGATGACGGGTCCCCGGAGCAGCCGTGTCGAGGCTGCCTCCCGTGCTGTCGTGCGCGCCCCCCACCTGCGTCCGTCGTCCACCGGGGCGACGGCTCTCCTGCACCACCACAGCACCCTGGGAGGGGACTCATGACCGCCGCAGCCGAGGAGCTCAAGGCCCTCACGAACACCGTCGTCGTCGACGCCCGTGGCACCTCGTGCCCCGGCCCGATCCTGGCCGCGAAGAAGGCCGTCCGGGGCGTGGCCTCCGGCGCCGTCATGGAGGTCCTCGCGACCGACTCCGGCACCCTCAAGGACCTGCCGGCCTGGGCCAAGAAGATGGGTCACGAGTACCTGGGCCACTACGAGGACGCCGGCTACCTGCGCCTCTTCATGAAGATGAAGTGACCTGCGGATGAGCGACCACGACGGCTCCGGCGAGCCGATGCCCCGGATCCTGGTGTTCTCCACGAACAACATCTCCGACCCGGGCATCGACCTCGCCGGGAGCCGGCACCTGCACTACCCGGCGACGGTCTCCGTGCTCGCCGTGCCCTGCTCGAGCGGCATCAAGCCGGCCTGGATCGTGCGGGCTCTCGAGAACGGCCAGGACGGTGTGTTCATCGCCTCCGACGGCGAGGAGTGCGCCTACCTGCCGGACTGCGCCGAGCGCACCGCGCACATCGTCACGCGTGCGCAGGAGCTGATGGCCGAGAAGGGCCTGGAGCCGCAGCGGCTCAAGATGGCCGCCGTCTGCTCGGTCTGCGCGGAGCCGTTCGCCAACTACATGCGGGAGTTCTCGGCCGCCCTCGTCCAGCTCGGGCCCAAGCCCGTGCCGGTCGGCTGAACCGCACCACGACCGACTGGGAAGGGACACTCGAGGTGGAGTCGACCAAGAAGACGATCATCGTGTTCAGCGGTGATTTCGACAAGGTGATGGCCGCGTTCATCATCGCCAACGGCGCGGCGGCGATGGACGACGAGGTCGTCATGTTCTTCACGTTCTGGGGCCTGAACGCGATCCGCAAGGACTCGCCCGTGGCGGCGCCGGACAAGACGTTCGTGCAGAAGATGTTCGGCGCGATGATGCCGCGCGGCCCGAAGAAGCTCGCGATGTCGAAGATGAACTTCGCCGGCATGGGTCCCAAGCTCATGCAGCGCGAGATGAAGGCGCAGAACGTCATGTCGCTGCCCGAGCTCATCGAGACCGCGCGCGAGCAGGGCGTGAAGTTCATCGCGTGCACGATGTCGATGGACGTCATGGGCCTGACCAAGGAAGAGCTCCTCGACGACATCGAGTACGCGGGCGTCGCCTCGTACCTCGGCGAGGCCGACGAGTCGAACGTCAACCTCTTCATCTAGACGCACGTCATCCGGCACGCCCTGGCGGCGCGACCAGAAGGAGCAGGAGTCACTGATGGACTACGACGTCCTCGTGATCGGGAGCGGGATCGGCGGCATGGAGTCGTCGATCAAGCTCGGCGACATGGGCTACAAGGTGCTGCTGGTCGAGAAGGAGGCGAGTGTCGGCGGGCGGATGATCCTGCTGTCCAAGGTCTTCCCGACCCTCGACTGCGCGAGCTGCATCTCCGGCCCGAAGATGTCCTCGACGATCAACCACCCGAACATCACCACGAAGACGTACTCCGAGGTGACGGGGATCAAGCGCGGTGCGGACGGACGCTTCACCGCGACCGTCAAGGAGAAGTCGACGTTCGTCGACTGGGCCGCGTGCACCGGGTGCAGCGACTGCCAGATGGCGTGCACCGTTGCGGTCCCCGACGAGTTCAACTCCGACCTCGCCGCGCGCCGGGCCGCGTACATCGCCTTCCCGCAGGCCGTGCCCAAGAAGGCCGTGCTCGACCGCGAGGGCACGTCGCCGTGCATCGGCGCCTGCCCGGCCGGCATCAAGGCGCACGGCTACGTCTCGCTCGTCCGGTCCGGCAAGGACGAGGAGGCCTTCCAGCTGGTCCTGGACGCCACCCCGCTGGTCGGCACCCTCGGGCGGGCCTGCTACGCGCCCTGCGAGTCCGAGTGCACCCGCACCAAGCTCGAGGGCCCGGTGCCGATCCGGCTGATCAAGCGGTTCGCCGCCGACCAGCACTACGCGGCGAACGGCGCCACCCCGTCCGGGCCGGCCGTCGAGGTGGCCGCGCCGAACGGCAAGAAGGTCGCCGTGGTCGGTTCCGGCCCCGCGGGCCTGACCGCGGCGTGGCAGCTCGCGCGCCAGGGCTACCAGGTCAAGGTCTTCGAGAAGCGCTCGCAGCCCGGCGGGTTCCTGCGCCACGCGATCCCGTCCTACCGCCTGCCGCACGAGGTCGTGGACGCGGACATCGCGAACCTCACCTCGATCGGCGTCCAGATCGAGTGCGACGCGAAGATCGACGACCTCGCGGCGCTCAAGGCCGAGGGCTACGACGCCGTCGTGGTGGCCACCGGCACCCAGAACGCGACGCCGATGGACGTGCCGAACGAGGACGCCGCCGGGTCGGTCAACGGTCTGGACTTCCTCGCCGACGTGGCGAACGACAAGGCACCGGACCTGACCGGCAAGCGGGTCGTCGTGGTCGGCGGCGGCAACGTCGCGATGGACGCCGCGCGCGTCTCGCTGCGCCTCGGCGCGGCCGACGTCAAGGTCGTCTACCGCCGCACGCGCGCCGAGATGCCGGCGCACCACGTCGAGGCCGACGACGCCGAGGCCGAGGGCGCACAGTTCGAGTTCCTGGTCACCCCGCTCGAGGTGCTCGCGGCCGACGGCACGGTCACCGGCGTCCGCCTGCAGAAGATGCAGCTCGGCGCGCCGGACGCCTCCGGCCGCCGCAGCCCCGAGCCGGTCCCGGGAGCCGAGACCACCGTCGACTGCGACCTGGTGATCTCCACCATCGGGATGAGCCCGGACGCGACCCTGTACGAGAACGTCGTGACGGTCGGCCGCGGGCAGCGGATCACGGTCGACCCGCACACCCTGCAGACCGAGGTCCCGTACCTGTTCGCCGCCGGGGACGTCGCGACCGGCGCGACCGACATCACGCGGGCGATCGGCGCCGGGCGGCGCGCCGCCCACATGGTCGACCGCTGGGTCAACGACCAGCCGATGACCGGCTTCACCGCGCTGGACGACCGGATCGACACGGTCACGCACGACCAGGTGCTGTCCCGGCAGACCGCGTTCGGTCACCGGAACCCGATCAAGGGTGCGGTCGACCTGGCCGCGCTCCCGCGGGACTTCCACGAGATCGAGTCGCCGCTGAGCGAGGCCGAGGCCCGCTCCGGGGCGGGCAGCTGCCTGGACTGCGGGGTCTGCTCGGAGTGCCAGGAGTGTGTGCACGCCTGCCCGGCGGACGCGATCCGGATGGACAAGCGCGACGTCGAGACCGAGGTCGAGGTGGGCGCGGTGGTCGTCTCCACGGGCTACAAGCTGTTCGCGGCGGACAACAAGCCCGAGTACGGCTGGGGCAGGTACGCCAACGTCATCACGGGTATGCAGATGGACCGGCTGCTGGCGCCGACCCGACCGTTCAACACGGTGCTGCGGCCCGGTGACGGCAAGGTGCCCGAGCGGATCGCGTACATCTCCTGCACGGGATCGCGCGACGCGCAGGTGGGCAACCCGCTGTGCTCGAAGGTCTGCTGCATGTACTCGATCAAGCAGAACCAGCTGATCATGGGAGCCCTGCCGCTGGCCGACGTGACCATGCACTACATGGACATGCGGGCCGCCGGGAAGCGCTACGACGAGTTCTACGAGCAGGCCAAGGACATGGGCGCGCAGTACATCCGCGGCCGGGTCTCGAAGGTCACCGAGAAGGAGAACGGCGACCTCGTGCTGCGCTACGAGGACACCGAGGGGACCGGCGAGATCGTCGAGGCGGAGTACGACCTCGTGGTCCTCGCGGTGGGCATCCAGCCCAACCGGGACGTCGAACGGCTCTTCACCGACGAGCAGCTCGGACTCGACGAGTACTTCTACGTCGCCGAACCGAGCGAGGACGTCGACCCCGGCGTCACCGACATCCCCGGCGTGTTCGTCGCCGGGACGGCCTCCGGCGCCAAGGACATCGTCGACACGATCGTGCACGCCGGTGCCGCGGTCGCCCAGGTCGCCGCTCACCTCGAGCGCGCGGCGGTCACGCAGGAAGCGGAGGTGCTGGCATGAGCGAGAGCTCGAAGCGCCGCATCGGGGTGTACATCTGCCACTGCGGCGGCAACATCTCCGACTACGTGGACGTCGAGAAGGTCCGCGAGGCCATCTCGGCCGACCCGGACGTCGTGGTCGGCAAGACCACGCTCTTCGCCTGCGCCGACGGCACGCAGCACGAGATGATCGACGACATCCAGGGCGAGCACCTGGACGGCCTGGTCGTCGCGTCCTGCTCGCCCAAGCTGCACACCACGACGTTCCGGGGCGTGTCGGCGCGGGCCGACCTGAACCCGTACGCCTACACGCAGGTGAACATCCGCGAGCAGGACTCGTGGGCGCACACCGACGACCACGACGGTGCGACCCAGAAGGCCATCGCGCTGGTCCAGGCGGGCATCGCGAAGACCCGGCTGTCCCTGCCGCTCGAGCCGCTGCGCGTCGAGACCGTGCCCGCCACGATGGTGGTCGGCGGCGGGATCACCGGGCTGCGCACCGCGATCGGCCTGGCCGACATCGGCGTCGCGGTGACGATCGTCGAGCGTGAGGCCGAGCTGGGCGGCTGGGTCGGCAAGCTCGGCCCGATGTTCCCCCGCGACAAGCCGGGCCGTGAGCAGATCGCCGAGCTGCTGGCCCAGGTCGCCGCGCGCCCGACCATCACGGTGCTCACCAACGCCGAGCTGGTCGGCAAGGCCGGGTCGTTCGGCAACTACACCGCCAAGGTCCGGCTGCGCACCGAGCAGACCGAGGAGCTCCGGCAGTACCAGGTCGGCACGTTCGTCATCGCGACCGGTGCGGACGTCTATGCGCCCGAGGCCGGCGAGCTCGGCTACGGCATCGACGGCGTCGTGACGATCCACGAGTTCGGCACGCTGGTCGACGCGGCCAAGGGCAGCGGGACGCTCGCCTGGCAGGGCCGCAAGGTCCGTTCGGTCGCGTACGTGTACTGCGTGGGCAACCGGCAGCTCGGCGGCAACGAGTACTGCTCGAAGTTCTGCTGCGCGGCCACGGTGCACGCGTCGATCAAGGTCTCCGACCTCGACCCGTCGATCCGGCAGTTCCACCTGCACCGCGACGTGCGGGCCTACGGCAAGTACGAGCTGATGTACACCGAGTCCCGCGAGCGCGGCTCGGTCTACATGCGGTACCCGGACGACGCCCCGCCGTCGATCGAGCAGCTGCCGGACAAGCGGCTCGCCGTGACCGTGACCGACGCGCTGACGTCGCCGGAACCGCTCACCCTGCCGGTGGACCTGGTCGTCCTGGTCACCGGGATGGTCCCGCGCGACAACGACGACCTGACCACCCTGCTCAAGCTGCCGACCGGCGACGACGGCTTCTACAACGAGATCCACCCCAAGCTGCGGCCGGTGGAGACCGTGGTGGACGGCGTGCTGATCGCGGGCGCCTGCCAGGGGCCGAAGCCGGCGACCGAGGCGATCAGCGGCGGCCTGGCGGCCGTCACGCAGTCCGCGGGCATCCTGAAGAAGGGTTTCGCCGAGCTCGACCCACTGGTGGCCACCGTCACGGAGAGCATGTGCACGGGGTGCGGCGAGTGCCTGACGACCTGCCCGTACGACGCGATCACGTCGTACGTGTGCGACGAGGGCGAGAAGGCCACGATCAGCGCGGCGAGCTGCAAGGGCTGCGGCGGCTGTGCGCCGGTCTGCCCCGAGGACGCGATCGACCTGCTCGGCTACACCCACGCGCAGATGATGGCGGCGATCGACGGCCTGGTCGTCGCCCCCGAGAAGGAGCCGGTGGCATGAGCACCACGACGAGCCCGACGGGCCACGCGCTGCGTGACCCGCGCGAGGTCATCCGCGAGGAGATGACGATGCACGGGGTGATCAAGGCCGCCCTGGCCGACGGTCCGCTCACCGTGCCCGACCTCGCGCAGGCGATCGGCCACCCGGCCGAGGAGGTCCTGTACTGGGTGATGGGGATGCGTCGCTACGGCCACCTGGTCGAGTTCCCCGATGACGACGACGAGGGCTACTTCCCGTACGGCCTGCCAGGAAAGGGAGCGTGACATGGCCACGGTCGTCAACATCGACCTGATGGGTGACCTGCAGAAGTTCGGGGCCGCCGACGTCAACGCGTGCTTCTCCTGCGGCAACTGCACCGCGATCTGCCCGCTGTCGGACAACGACGCGACCTTCCCGCGCCGCGTGATCCGGTACGCGCAGGTCGGGCTCACCGACGAGCTGCTCGGCTCCAAGGAGCTGTGGACCTGCTACCACTGCGGGCTGTGCTCGGACTCCTGCCCGACGCAGGCCGACCCCGGTGAGTTCATGGCCGCGGCCCGCCGGTACGCGATCGCGTCCTACGAGCCGACCGGCCTGGCCCGCGTGCTCTACACCAAGCCGGTGATCGGCACCGTGATCGCGGTGCTCGTCGCGGCGTTCTTCGCGACCTTCATGCTGACCCAGGCCGACCTCGGCGGGATCGACGCGCCGGAGCTCGCGCTGTTCGACTTCGTGCCGAACGACGTCGTCCACTGGCTCGGCATCGTGGTCATGGCGGCGATGTTCCTGGCCGGTGCCTGGGGCGTGGTCCGGATGGTCCGCGCGATCGGCAAGCGCGACGGCGTGACGCTCAAGGACACCGTCGGCTCGGGCGCCGCGTGGAAGCGCACGCTCGGCGCAGTGTGGGACTCGCTCGGCATCGAGTCGCTCGGCCAGAAGCGGTTCCGGGATGACTGCCACGACGACCAGGAGGTCGAGCCGCTGTGGCGGCGGCGCTGGCTGGTCCACGCGCTGACCATCTGGGGCTTCCTCGGCCTGTTCGGCGCGACGTTGATCGACTACGGGCTCGAGCTGCTGGGCATCAAGGAGACCGGGACGCCGATCCCGCTGTGGTACCCGTCGCGCGCGCTCGGCACGGTCGCGGGCCTGTCGTTGATGTACGGCGTGACGGTGTTCATGATCGGCCGGTGGAAGAAGTGGTCCACCGCGCAGGCCGACTCGAAGGGGTCCGACTGGCTGTTCCTGAGCCTGCTGTGGATCACCGGGTTCACCGGGTTCGTGATCGAGGTCGCGCTCTACATGTCGGCGCCGCCGGCGTGGGGCTACTGGGTCTTCCTGGTGCACGTCGCGGTGGCGATGGAGCTGATGCTCATGCTGCCGTTCACCAAGTTCGCGCACGCCATGTACCGGCCGGTCGCGCTGTTCTTCTACGCACTGGCCCGCGAGAGGTCGACCGCCGGCGCCTGACGAGCGTCATCCCCCGAACGCCCGGGCCGCCCCGCGAACGAACGCGGGGCGGCCCGCCGGCGTTGTGGCCAGGAGTGGCGGTCGGCTCGGCACGGCGCGAGACAGGGGCTTCCGACCGAGATCGGGGCGAGGACACCCCTGCCTCGGCGCAGAACCCCTGTCTCGGCGGGGTGGCAGGTGGCCGGGCAGGGAGCGCTGTGGCCCTGTCAGCCGCGCCGCGCGCGCGCCACGAGCTCGTCGAGGCCGTCGAGGTCGAAGCCGGCGAGGCCGAGGGCCGCGATCACCCGCGCCGGCATCTCGTCGACCATCGCCTGCATCGTCTCGTCCAGCTCCGGAGCGCTGGCCATCGCGTCGGCGAGCAGTGGCGCGCCGACCGGGTGGGCGCGCCACTCGCCGACCCGGGACTCGGCGGTGAGCTCGCCCCACAACTGCTCACCGACGACCTCGATCTCGGTCCGCGCTCGCACGTCGCGCGAGCTGGCACCCGCCTCGAGCACGAACGCGCCGCCCTCGACCACCCACCGGGACAGCTCGGGGTGCCAGTAGGACAACGCGCGGGCCGGCAGCTCGAACACGACGGCCGTCGACTCACCGGGCTCGAGCACGACGGTCGCGTAGTCCTTGAGCTCGTGGACCGGGCGGACCACCGCCGACTCGGGGTCGGCGACGTACAGCTGGACGACCTCCTTGCCGCGGCGGGCGCCGGTGTTGGTCACGGTGACCTCGGCGCGGATCGTCGTCTCGGCACCGGTGCCCCGGACGGCAGCGGTGAGCGGGCCGTAGCCGAACGTCGTGTAGCCCAGCCCGTGCCCGAACGGGAACGCCACGGCCAGGTCGCGCGTGTCGTACCAGCGGTAGCCGACCAGGACGCCCTCGCCGTACCGCACGGTGCGCGCCTCGCCGGGGAAGTTGCCGAACGCCGGGGTGTCCTCGAGACGCAGGGGAACGGTCTCGGTCAGCCGGCCCCCGGGCTCGCGCAGGCCGAGCAGGACGTCGGCGATCGCCGAGCCGGCGGCCTGACCGCCGAGCCAGGTCTCGAGCAGGGCCGGCGCGTGCTGCCGCCACGGCATGGTCACGGCGCCGCCGTTCGCGAGCACGACGACCACGTGCGGGTTGGCGGCCGCGACCGCGTCGAGCGTGGCGACCTGGTTGGCCGGCAGCTCGAGCGTGGTGCGGTCGAAGCCCTCGGACTCCTCGGGGGCGGGCAGGCCGAGGAACAGCACGACGACGTCCGCCTCCGTGGCCACCTCGACGGCCTCGGCGCGCAGCGCGGCGTCGTCCGCCTGCTCGACGGGCACGCCCGCCACGGTGAAGCCGGGTGCGAACGGCACCGGTGCGCCGAGCTCGGCCTCGAGCGCGCCGAGCAGGTCGTCCAGCCTCGTCGGGTTGACCTGGGACGAGCCGGCGCCCTGGTAGCGCGGTGAGCGTGCGAGCTCGCCGATCACCGCGATCCGCGCAGCACGGTCGAGCGGGAGCAGGGGAGCGCCCTCGACCTCGTCGTTGCTCAGCAGCACCGCGCCGGCGGCCGCCGCCTCGCGGGCAAGGGCGTGGTGGGCCTCGAGATCGGCCGTACCGGGGTCGGCGAGCGCGGGCTGGACGCGCTCGACGAGCGCGAGCACGCGGGCCGCGGCCCGGTCCAGCGCGGCCTCGTCGAGCCGGCCGGACCGCACGGCGGCGACGACGTCCGCCGCGGTGCGGCCACCGGTGCCCGGCATCTCGAGGTCCAGGCCGGCGTCGACCGCGGCCGGCAGGTCCCACACGGCGCCCCAGTCGGACATCACCAGGCCCTCGTAGCCCCACTCGTCCCGCAGGACCTGGGTCAGCAGCCACGGGTTCTCCGAGACGCGCACACCGTTGACCCGGTTGTACGAGCACATGATCGTCCAGGGCTGCGCGGTGCGGACCACGTGCTCGAACCCGGCGAGGTAGATCTCCCGCAGGGTGCGCTCGTCCACCTCGGCGGAGACCCGCATCCGGTCGGTCTCCTGGTTGTTCGCCGCGTAGTGCTTGAGCGACGTGCCGACGCCGCGGGACTGGATGCCCTGGACGAGCGCGGCGCCGATCCGGCCGGACACCAGCGGGTCCTCCGAGACGTACTCGAAGTTCCGTCCGCACAGCGGTGACCGCTTGATGTTGATGCCCGGGCCGAGCAGGACGGCGACGTCGTTCGCGCGGGTCTCGTCGCCGAGTGCGACCCCGACCCGGCGCACGAGCTCGTCGTCCCAGGACGACCCCAGGGCGGCAGCGGTCGGGAAGCAGGTCGCCGGGACCGAGGCGCCCAGTCCGAGCTCGTCCGGCGATGCCTCCTGCTTGCGCAGGCCGTGCGGACCGTCGGTGACCATGACCGAGCCGATCCCGAGGCGCTCGACCTCGGCGGTGCGCCAGACGTCGCGGCCGGTGACCAGCGACGCCTTCTCCTCGAGGGTGAGCGCGGCGACGTCGTAGTGCGGGTCGGTGGTCACGGGAGTCCCTTCGTTCGGGCGGCTGCGGCCGTTGAGCGTCAATGATGACACGATTAAGTGGCCGCGCGCCAGGTTCCGGCACCGCTTGCCACGTGCAGCGTCAGGGAATCTCGCGTGCTGCTGGTGCACTGTGCTTGAATCGCATAAGTCACGGCGCGCCGCGCGCCGGGGAGCCGGGGGTGCGCATGGCTGTCACCGCGAAGGACGTCGCCCGTGCGGCGGGGGTCTCGGCCGCGACCGTCAGCTACGTCATCAACGATCACCCGGGTCAGAAGATCACCGACGCGACGCGCAAGCGGGTCCTCGAGGCCGCCGAGCAGCTCGGGTACCAACCGTCGGAGGCGGCGCGCGCGCTGCGGCGTGGCACGAGCCAGACGGTGCTGCTGCTGATCCCGGACGTCACGATCGGTGAGGTGATGGCGGAGCTCATCGACACGCTCACCGACGTCCTGGACGCCGCCGGTCTGTCGGCGGCCACGCGCCGCGCGGCGGCCGGCACGCTGCGACAGACCTGGGCCGGGTTGCGACCCGCCGCGGTGGTCGTGGTCGGACCGCTCGGGCCCTCGGGTCGGCAGGAGCTGCGCGACGCCGGCGTGCCGGTCGTCGACGTGCTCGGCCCTGCGTCGGGCGACGACGGGCAGGAGATCCCGCAGCAGCACCTCGGCCGGATGCAGGTCGAGCACCTCACGAGCAGGGGGCACACCGCGATCGGGTACGCCGCACCGGAGGACCCGCGGTTCGCACTGTTCCTGGACGGTCGCCTGGCCGGCGTTCGCGGGGCGTGCCGCGAACGAGGCATGCCCGAACCGGTCGTGGTGCCGGTCCGGCTCGACGTGGCGTCCGCCGAGGAGGCCGTGGCGCGCTGGCTCTACGCGGGCGTGACCGCGATCGCCGCCTACAACGACGAGGCCGCCTTCGCGGTGCTCGCCGGCATGCACCGCCTCGGCATGTCCGCCCCGGACGACCTCGCGGTCATCGGGCTCGACGACATCGCTCTGGCAGCCCTCGCCAGCCCACCGCTGACCACGATCGACCAGCGGGTCGACCTCCTGGCCGAGCACCTTGCGGCGCTCGTCCTGCACCGCGCGCACGGTGCGCCGCAGCCGCCGGCGTTCGACTGGGACGTCGCGACCCTCGTGGTGCGCGAGTCGACCTGACCGGTCAGCCCTTGACCGCCCCGCCGAGCCCGGCGCCGTTCAGGAACAGCTTCTGGAACGCCAGGAACACCACGACCGGGATGACCGTGGAGATCGCGAGCGCCGCCATCAGCACGCCCATGTCGGTCGAGCCCTGAAGCGACGGAAGCCGCACCGACAGCGGCTGCAGGTCCGGGTTCGGCAGCACCAGCAGCGGCCACAGGAAGTCCTTCCAGGACGCGATCACCGCGAACACGCTGACCACGCCGAGGATGGGCTTGCTCATCGGCAGCACCACGGACCAGAAGAGGCGGAACGGCCCGGCCCCGTCCATCCGGGCCGCCTCGAAGACCTCGCGCGGCAGCGAGTCGAAGAAGCGCTGCACCAGGAGCACGTTGAACGCGCTCGCACCGGCCGGCAGCCACACCGCCCAGAAGGTGTTCAGCATCGACGGGCCGACCGGCGGGTGCAGGATCGTCAGGTAGAGCGGGACCAGCAGCACGACCGCCGGCACGAACAGCGTGCTCAGCACCGCCCACTGCAGCACCGTCGCGTACCTCGGGCGCAGCACGGACAGCAGGTAGCCGCCGGTGGTGGCGACGAGCACCTGGCACACCCACGACCCGGCTGCCACCACCACGGTGTTGAGGAAGTAGCGGCTCACCTGGACGTCGTTCCACGCCTCGGCGAGGTTGCCCCAGGCGATCCCGTTCGGGAACACCGCCAAGGGCGTGCGCAGGATGTCCTGGGTGGGGGTGATCGCGAACTTGGCCAGCAGCAGGATCGGCCCCACGCCGGCGAGCAGCAGGAGCCCGAGCAGCACGCCGTGCACCAGCCGCATGCTGCGGCGGACGACCGGTCTGCGCCAGTCCGCGCTGGACAGCACCGACCGCTCGTCGCTCGCCGCAGCCGGCAGGTGGTCCCGCCGACGGCGGCGTGGCGCCGGGGCGGCGTCGGGGGTCGAGTCGGTGTCGGTGCGGCGGGTGAGCATGGTCGTCACGAGGTGCTCCAGCTGCGGGTGAGGCGGAAGTACACGAGGGACAGGACGCCGAGGACGATCGCGAGCATCAGGCTCAGTGCCGTGGCCTGCCCGTAGTCGGCCCCCAGGCTCTGGCCGAACGCGTAGCGGTAGATCAGCAGCAGGATCGTCAGGGTCGCGTTGGCCGGTCCGCCGCCGGTGAACAGGTACGGCTCGACGAACACCTGAGCGGTCCCGATGACCTGCAGGATCAGCGTGATGAGCAGCACGCCGCGCAGGTGGGGGAGCGTGACGTGCCACACCTTGCGCCAGATCGACGCGCCGTCGACCTCGGCCGCGTCGTACAGCTCGGCCGGGACCGAGGTGAGCGCCGCAAGGTAGATGATCACGGTCCCGCCCGCCGCGGCCCAGGTCGCCTCGAGCACGAGCGACGGCATCGCCCACGTCATCGACTGGAGCCACGGGAACGGGCCGAGGCCGACCCAGCCGAGGATCTCGTTGAACACGCCCTCCGGCCGCGGGTCGAAGAAGAACTTCCAGAGCAGCACCGCGACGACCGGCGGGACGACCACCGGCAGGTACGCCAGCGCCGAGTAGAGCCCCTTGCGCCGCCGCACCTCGCTCATCAGCACGGCGGCCAGCAACGGGATCGGGTAGCCGAAGATCAGCGCGAGCAGGGCGAACCACGCGGTGTTGCGGATCGCGACCGGCAGCAGCGGGTCGGCGAGCACCGCGCGGACGTTGTCCAGCCCGACCCAGGTGGTCGTGATGAGGTTCGTCTCCTGGAAGCTCATCACCCCGGCCCGCACGATGGGCCACCAGGAGAAGACGCCGAAGATGACCACGAGGGGCACGGCGAACACGGCTGTGCTCAGCGACGCACCGAGCCGGCCGGTCCGCGCTCGGGCGCGGGACGGCGGGCGGGTGGTGACGGCCATGGTGCTCCTCCGGTCGGTGGGGTCTCGGCACGAGGCGCGGGCCGAGACGTCGGGGACGGTCGTGGGGGGGGGGGGGGGGGGGGGGGGGGGCGGCGCCCCGGGGGGCGCGGGGGGGGGGGGCCGGCCGCCCCCCCGCCCCCCCCCGGCACGGGGTCACCCGGCGTCGAGCAGGGACTGGACCTGGCTGTTCGCCGCCGCGATGAGGGCGTCGAGGTCCGCGTTCTGGTCCGTGACGACGGCCTGCACGAGCGCGTCCATGGCCGCGTAGGTCTCCTGCGTCGACCGGCTCGGCTCACCGACCACCGGCTGGTCGAACATCACGTCGGTGTAGCCGGTCATCTGGTCGAGCGGCACGTTGACGTAGTCCTGGACCCAGCCGAGCGCGGTCTCGTACTCGGCCTGGCTGAAGATCGGCAGCACCGGCGTGCCGACCGGCTGGTCGTTCTCGGCGCGGACCTGGGCGTCGGCGACGGCCTGGTCCTGGTCGCGCAGCTTGGACAGGTAGTAGAAGTCGATCCACTTCACGGCCGCGTCCTTGACCGCGTCGTCGGCCTTGACGTTGACGGCCGCGAGCGTGCCGCCGACCAGGACGCCGGAGTCCGCGCCCTCGAGCGGGATCCCGGTGAGGCCGTACATGTCGGCCGGCACGCCGTTGGTCTCGACCAGCGAGGTGTAGACGTCCGAGCCGGAGGTGTACATGCCGAGCTGGCCGGCTGCGAACGCCTGGTTGATCGTGCCCCAGTCGAGCGTGGAGTCGGCGAGCAGCGAGTCGTCCTCCCAGCGCAGCGCGTGCAGGAACTCGAGCGCGTCACGCGTGCCGGGGTTGTCCAGCGTCGCGGTGTAGCTGCCGTCGGCGTTGACCTCCTGCACGCGACCGCCACGGGCGTAGGTCGCGGCGGTCAGCTGCCAGCCACCGGTGTTGTTGGCGGCCATCTCGGCGTAGCCGGCCACGCCGGTCGCGTCCTTGATCGCCTTGGCGTCCGCGCGGACCTCGTCCCAGGTCGTGGGTGGCTCGTCGGGGTCGAGCCCGGCCTGGGTGAACAGGTCGCGGTTGTAGTGCAGCGCGACGCCGTAGATGGACTTCGCCGGGATCGCGTAGACCTTGCCGTCCGGGCCCATGCCGGCCTCGAGCAGCGTCTGGTTGAAGTCGCCGGCGTAGGGCAGCTGCTGGAACTGGGCGTCGATGTCGGCGAGCTGGCCGTTCTCGATCAGGGTCTTGGCGTCGGTGAGCGGGATCTCGAACACGTCGGGCAGCGTGCCGCCGGCGAGCTGGGCGGCGAACGTGGTCGCCTTCCACTCGTACTCCTGCGGCTCGACCGTGATGTTCGGGTACGCCTCCTCGAACTGCGCGACCCGCTCGTCGAAGGCGTCGAAGGCCGCCTGCTCGGAGCCGGGGATGAGGCTGACCACGCTCAGCGTGACCTGCTCGTCGGCCGAGGTCGCGTCACCGGACGAGGTGTCGTCGCCGTCGGAGCTCGCGGCGGCGCCGGAGCAGGCAGAGAGCAGGGTCAGGGCGGTGACGGCGGAGAGCGCCGCCAGGGCAGGTCGCGGTGCCTTGACCGCTCGTGGGATCGATCGGGACATCGTTGTCGCTCCTTCAATCGTGGATCGGGTCGTCCGGGCGGGACCGGGTCGGTTCGGGTCGGTGGGACCGGCGGGGGACGTGCCGGGGAGGGCCGGCACGATCCGGCGGTCGGGTGGGCTCACGTGTCGATGCGCACCCCCTCGGGCAGGCGCAGCCAGGCGGCGGTGTCGGGTGGGAGGGCGCTGCCGTCGAACGCGGCGCTGGCCAGCAGGACCCCGTCGTGCGCGGGCAGCGGCACGGCGGCGGACCCGAGGTTGACCACGCAGGCGATGCCGCCCCGGGCGAACGCGAGGACGTCGGGGCCGGCGTCGAGCCAGCGGAGGTCGGCGCTGTGCAGGTCCGGCTCGGCGCGCCTGGTCCGCAGGGTCCTGCGGTACAGGACGAGGGTCGAGTCCGGGTCGGCGAGCTGGCGCTCGACGGTGAGAGCCTTCCAGTCCTCGGGCTGGGGCAGCCACGGCTGCACCCCGTCCGGTGAGAAGCCGAACGGCGCGGCGTCGCCCGACCACGGGAGCGGGACCCGGCAGCCGTCCCGGCCGGGGTCGACGCCGCCCGAGCGGGCGTGCATCGGGTCGCTGCGCAGCTCGTCGGGCAGGTCCTCGACCTCGGGAAGACCGAGCTCGTCGCCCTGGTAGATGTACAGGCTGCCGGGTAGGGCCGCGACCAGCAGCGACGCCGCCCGCGCGCGGCGCAGACCGAGGTCGAGGTCGGTCGGCGTGCCGAACCGTTTGGCGGCGAACGAGAATCCCGTGTCGACCCGCCCGTACCGCGTGACCGGGCGCGTCACGTCGTGGTTGGACAGCACCCAGGTCGCGGGCGCCCCGACGTCACGGTGCGCAGCGAGTGTGAGGTCGATCGACTCACGCAGCGGGCCGGCGGCCCACGGCCGGGCCATCAGGTCGAAGTTGAACGCGGTGTGCAGCTCGTCGGGGCGCAGGTAGCGCGCGAACCGGGAGGAGTCGGCGAGCCACACCTCGCCGACCAGCACGCGTGGCGGCGAGTAGGTGTCGGCGAGTCGCCGCCAGGCGCGGTAGACGTCGTGCAGGTCGTCGCGGTCCTCGTGCGGGTGCTCACCGGGTCCGGGGCTCGGCGGGACCTCGGGCAGCGTGGGGTCCTTGACCAGCAGCGCGGCCGAGTCGATCCGCACGCCGGCCACGCCGCGGTCGAACCAGAAGCGCAACACGTCCTCGTGCTCGGCCCGCACGTCCGGGTGCTCCCAGTTGAGGTCCGGCTGCTCGGGGGAGAAGAGGTGCAGGTACCACTCGCCGGGCCTGCCGTGCTCGTCGGCCGTGCGGGTCCAGGTGGTCCCGGCGAAGTTGGAGACCCACGTGGTGGGCAGGACCTCGCCGTGCTCGCCGCGCCCGGGCCGGAACCAGAAGCGCTGCCGTTCGGGCGAGCCGGGTCCGGCGGCGAGCGCGTCGCGGAACCACGGGTGCTCGCTCGACACGTGGTTGGGCACGACGTCGACGATCGTGCGGATGCCGTGCTCGAGCGCCTCACGGACGAGGGCCTCGGCGTCGGCGAGAGTTCCGAAGGCGGGGTCGATGGTCCGGTAGTCCTGGACGTCGTAGCCGCCGTCGGCCATCGGCGAGCGGTACCAGGGCGTGAACCAGAGCGCGTCGACGCCGAGGTCCGCCAGGTATCCGAGGCGCTCACGGACGCCGGCCAGGTCGCCCACGCCGTCGCCGGAACCGTCGGAGAAGCTGCGCGGGTAGACCTCGTAGATCACCGCCGAGCGCCACCACTCCTGCTCGGCCACCAGCGGCTCCCCTCGTCCGGCACCCGTCCTCGGGCACGGCGATGACACTAAAGGAATCGCGGACTTTCACGCAAGAACTCGACAACAGCGAGATGGAAACGTGATCTGGCGGCGCGCGAAGCGTGATCGCTCACATGGCAGGGCGGGCGAGGGGTCCGGTCGACGACGGCCGGTGAGGTGGCGCCGGCGGTCCTCGGCGCGGAGGGGACGCACCGGTGGTCCCGGCGCGGCGACGCACGGCGTGAGCGCGAGCTCGACAGCGGGTCAGGAGCACCCGGCGAGACGGTGCGGCGGGTGGCCGAGCGCTCGGGTGCCGGTGCGGCTCAGCGCGGCGCGGGTGCCGCGCCGGTGGACCCGCGGACCACGAGCTCGGGCTCGAAGAGCAGCTCGTCGGAGCCGGCCGCGGCGCCGTCGATCGCGGCGACCAGGATCTCGATGGCCGCCCGGCCCATCGGCTCGATCGGCTGGCGCACCGTGGTCAGCGGCGGGTCGGTCGCGTTCATCAGGGCCGAGTCGTCGTACCCGACGACCGAGACGTCCGTGGGCACCTGGAGCCCGGCGCGGCGAGCCGCACGGATCGCGCCGAGGGCGAGCACGTCGCTCGCGCAGACCATGGCGGTGACGCCGGTGGCCAGCAGCCGGGTGGCCGCGGCCTGCCCGCTCTCCAGGGAGTAGGAGCTGCGGGCCACGCGCTCGGGCGGCAACGGGCGCCCGAGCGTGGTGAGCATGCGTTCGGCGGCCGCCAGCTTGCGCTCGGACGGGACGTGGTCGCCCGGGCCGAGCAGCAGGCCGATGCGCTCGTGCCCGAGGGCGACGAGGTGCCCGAGCGCCTGCTCGACCGCGACCGCGTCGTCGCACGCGACGCGTGGGAAGGGGAGGTCCTCGATCGAGGCGTTGATCAGCACCACCGGCAGCCGGCGCTCCACGAGCTCGCGGTAGTGCGCGTGCGAGGCCGAGCGCTCGGCGTACAGCCCGCCTGCGAAGACGATGCCCGACACGTGCTGCGACAGCAGCAGGTCGACGTACTCGGCCTCGCTGATCCCGCCGGCGGTCCGGGTGCACAGCACCGGGGTGAATCCGCGCTGTGCCAGCGCGCCGCCGACCACCTCGGCGAACGCCGGGAAGATCGGGTTCGCCAGCTCGGGCAGCACCAGGCCGACCAGCCGGGCCCGCTCGCCGCGCAGCTTCGTGGGCCGCTCGTAGCCGAGCACGTCGCACGCGGTGAGCACGGCCTGGCGGGTCGCCTCGGAGACGCCGGGCTTGTTGTTCAGCACGCGCGAGACCGTGGCCTCGCTCACGCCCACCTTGCGGGCGACATCCGCCAGTCTGCGCGACATGGCGCTCAGGCTAGCAAATGTTCGCAAGAACTTGCGTTCGCTTGCGCCGGGGTCGCGCCGCGGTCAGACCGCGAACGGCACGCCGCAGCGCAGCACGACGTTCGAGTACGCGGTGTCCTCGCCGGTGCGGATCACCAGCTGCGCGCGGCCGACCATCGCCTTGAGCTCGTCGTGCGGGAGGCGCTCGGCAGGGGAGTCCAGCCGCTCGTCGATCCAGCCGGCCGCGGGCCAGTCGTCCACCGGTTCGCTCACCCAGGCGTGCTCGACCACGATCTCCGCGAGCAAGGCGTCCAGGACCGTGGTGAACCGCGGCTCGCCGTAGACCAGCGCGAGGTCGACCACCGGCAGATGGGCCGGCACCGGCAGGCCGGCGTCGGCGACCACGACCAGGTCGGTGTGGCCGAGCCGTGCGAGATGACCGGACAGCGGGGCGTTGATGATGCCGTGACGCTTCATGGCAGGGGGTCGTCCTTCCAGGGGTAGGAGAGCTGGGCGCCGAGGCGCTGGACCGAGGCGGCCGCGACCCGGGTGGCGAGCAGCGCGGCGTCCCGGGCGGGGTCGCCCTGCGCCAGCCCGACCGCGAGCGCGCCGACGAACGCGTCGCCGGCGCCGGTGGTGTCCCGGGGGGTGACCGGGCGGGCGGGCAGCGACCAGGTTCCGGTCGCGTCCAGGCCGACCACGCCGGCCGCGCCGAGGGTGAGCACCACCGAACCGACACCGAGCTCGGCGAGCTCGCGCACCGTCTGCTCCGCGGGGACCGCGGTACCCGGGTCGGCACCGAGCAGGATGGCGGCCTCGTGCTCGTTGACCACGAGCGGGTCGGCGAGTCGGAGCACGTCGAGGGGCAGCCGGCAGGCCGGGGCGACGTTGAGCACGACGCGGCGTCCGGCCTCGTGCGCGAGGTGCGCTGCGCGGCCGACCGCGTCGAGCGGGATCTCGGCCTGCAGGACGCACACCGCGGCGCCGGCGATCGTCGACGCGGCGGCCTCGACGGCCGCGACGTCGGTGGTCGAGTTCGCACCCGGGATGACGATGATCGAGTTCTCGCCGTCGTCGGCGAGCGTGACGACCGCCAGCCCGGTCGGCCCCTCGACCCGGCGCACGGCGGCCAGGTCCACGCCCGCTCGCCGGAGCTCGGCGAGCGCGACGTCGGCGTTCGGGTCGGTCCCGACGGCGCCGACCATCGCGACGTCCGCTCCGAGCCGGGCGGCCGCGACGGCCTGGTTCGCGCCCTTCCCGCCAGGTAGCACGCTCGCGTCCCGGCCGAGCAGGGTCTCGCCGGGGTGGAGGTGGCGGGGTACCTCGAGCACCAGGTCGGCGTTGACCGACCCGACGACCACGACGTCGTGATCCATGTGACTCCTTCGTTCATCACGGCTCGGCAACGGCGGTTGACAGTCCCGAGCGGCAATCCCTACGGTGAGCGTACTTCATTCGATGCGGAATGGATATTCACAAGGACTGTGATGATCGACACGAACCGGACGGCCGCCGCGGGAATCCTCGCGCTCGACCAGGGCACGACCAACACCAAGGCGATCTTCCTCGACCCTGCCACGGGTCAGGTCCTCGCCTCGGCGTCTCGCCCGGTCGGGATCGCGTTCCCGCGCCCCGGCTGGGTCGAGCAGGACGCCGAGCAGCTCTGGTCGGCGACGCTCGAGGCCGCGCAGGAGTGCCTGGCCGCCGTCGACGCCACGCCGGCCGCCGTCTCGATCTCGAACCAGCGCGAGTCGGTGGTCTGCTGGAGCCGCTCGACCGGCGAGCCGCTCGGCCCGGTGCTCGGCTGGCAGGACGCGCGAACCGCCGCCTGGTGCGTCGGGCTCGCTGCCGCGCGGCCGGACGCCGCCGAGCTGGTCCGCCGTCGCACCGGGCTGTCGCTCGACCCGATGTTCTCCGCGCCCAAGATGCGCGCTGCGCTCGACGCGGCCGTCGCCGCGGGCGCCGACCCCGACGACGTCGCGCTCGGCACGGTCGACGCGTGGCTCGTGCGCCGGCTCACCGGCGTGGCGGCCACCGACGCGGGCAACGCCTCGCGCACCCTGCTGCTCGACCTGGAGACGCTCGACTGGCACCCCGAGCTGCTCGACCTGTTCGGCGTCCCGGCCGCCGCGCTGCCCGAGGTGCGGGCGTCGGACGCGGGGTTCGGCGTCACCCTCGGCGAGGGGCGGCTGCCGGCCGGCGTGCCCGTCGCGGCGGTGCTGGCCGACTCGCACTCCGCGCTGTACCACCACGGCTGCACCGAGCCGGGCACCGGTAAGGCCACCTTCGGCACGGGGTCGTCGGTGATGACGCCGCTCGCCGGCCTCGAGCGCGCGCCCGAGGGGATCGCGACGACCGTCGCCTGGCAGGCGGGCGGCGCGGTGACCTACGCACGCGAGGGCAACATCGTCGCGACCGGGTCGGCACTGGACTGGATGGCGACCACGCTCGGCGTCCCGCCCGGGCTGTCCGGCGGAGCGTTCCTGACCGCGCTCGCGGCCGACGTGCCGGACGCCGGCGGGGTGGCCTTCGTACCCGCGTTCTCGGGGCTCGGCGCGCCGTACTGGGACCGCGACGCGAGCGGTGTGCTCACCGGCGTGACCGGCGGCACGCGACGCGAGCACCTCGCCCGGGCCGCACTCGAGTCGGTGGCGCACCAGGTCGCCGACGTCGTCGAGGCGATCGAGTCCGACGGTCGGGTGCGGCTCGCCGTGCTCAATGCCGACGGCGGTGCGACGGCCTCGGGCCTGCTCATGCAGACCCAGGCGGACCTGCTCGACCGGCCGGTCGAGGTGTCCGACGTCGCGGAGGCGTCGGCTCTCGGAGCCGCGCTGCTCGCCGCCCGGACGCTCGGCCTGCCCACCGCGCACCCTGCGCCCGGGCGGCGCGTGGTGCCGACCCCCGACGCCGTCACGACCCGCGGACCGGCCCGTGCGGCCTGGGCCGCAGCCGTCGCCCGCTCGCGCGGGCTCGCCGTACCGGCAACCGACTGAAGCACGACCGGCCCAGGCCGGAACCTCGTCGAAGGAGACACATGGGAACCGAAGCAGCTCCCCGAGTTGCGACCGGCCGCGCGGTGCCGTGGTGGCGCCGCCCCGCGGTGATCGGCACCGCCGTGACGCTCGTGGTGGTCGGACTCGCGATCGCCGACACCACGTTCGTGTCGACGTCGTCGCTCGCGCAGCCGGCCGACACCGCCAAGGAGTACGCGGACCTCAACTACGACACCGTGGTGGTCCCGACGATCGTCGACGGCGCGCAGCCGCTCGACACGCTGCTCGCGGAGGTCGTGGCGAACCCGGACGCCGCGGGGGAGAAGTACGGCAACCGTGAGGACGCCACCAAGCCGTGGAGCTTCGCGGCCGAGGCGACCGGCACGGTCGTCGAGGGCAACTTCGGCGAGTTCGGCCTCGAGGTCGACGGTCTGCCGGACGGCATCACGGTCGGTGTCGCGGTCCCGCCGCTGGGCTCCAACACCGCGATCCGGGACGCCGGCACCGACCTCACCTTCGGTGACTTCGTGAACCAGACCGAGTACCAGACGGTCGCGATCGAGCTCAACACCCGCGCGGCCGACGCCGTCTACGGCGACCTGGACCCGGAGAGCCTGATGGGTCAGCAGGTGCACGTGATCGGAGCCTTCACCTGGGTGTCCAAGACCGGTGGCGAGATCGACCACGTCACCATCGTCCCGGTGCAGATCGAGGTCGGTCCGTGACCGCGACCGCCACGGGTGCCGCGACCGACGTGGTGATGCGGGCGCGTGAGGTCGCCAAGGTCTACGGCGGCACGCACGCCCTGCGCGGCGTCGACTTCGAGGTCCGGCGCGGCCACGTCACCGCCCTGATCGGCGAGAACGGGGCCGGCAAGTCGACCCTGATGAAGATCCTGGCCGGCGTCGA
This sequence comes from Actinotalea endophytica, assembly GCF_025717005.1. Taxonomy (GTDB): domain Bacteria; phylum Actinomycetota; class Actinomycetes; order Actinomycetales; family Cellulomonadaceae; genus Actinotalea. The sequence goes on along the minus strand of NZ_JAOVZU010000004.1, from coordinate 36,836 downwards.
GCAGCCCACCGCGGGCACGATCGAGCTCGACGGCGAGCCGGTGACCTTCGCCTCGCCGACCGAGGCCGTGGCGCACGGCGTGGCGATCATCCACCAGGAGCTCAACCTCTGCCCGAACCTGTCGATCGCCGACAACATCTTCGTCGGGCGGGAGCGCACCCGCGGCGCCTTCGTGGACGACAAGGTGCAGCGCGACGCTGCGACCGAGCTGCTGGAGCACCTCGAGGAGCCGATCGACCCGCGGACCCTGGTCGGCGACCTCCGCCTCGGCCAGCAGCAGCTGATCGAGATCGCCCGGGCGCTGAGCGAGGAGGCCCGCGTCCTGATCATGGACGAGCCGACCTCCGCGCTCTCCGCGACCGAGGTGCACGTGCTCTTCCGGGTGATCCGGGAGCTCACCGCCCGCGGCGTGTCGATCATCTACATCTCGCACCACCTGGACGAGTGCCTCGAGATCGCGGACCACGCGGTGATCCTGCGCGACGGCAACGTCGTGGCGCAGGCCCCGATGTCCGAGGTCGACATGGGCTGGATCATCACCCAGATGGTCGGGCGCGAGGAGGGCGCGCTGTTCGCGCCGATGGCGCACGACCCCGGTGAGCCGCTGCTGGAGATCTCCGACCTGATCGTGGCCGACCCGGACAGCCCCGAGCGTCTCGCGGTGCGGGGCGTGTCGGTCACGGTGCACGCCGGCGAGGTCGTCGGGGTCTACGGCCTGATGGGCGCCGGGCGCACCGAGCTGCTCGAGGCCGTCGCGGGGCGCAACCCCGTGCTGGGTGGCCGGATCGTCCTCGAGGGACGGGACCTGACCCACGCCTCGGTGTCCGAGCGGATCGACGCGGGGCTGATCCTGGTCCCCGAGGACCGGCAGCGCGACGGCCTGGTGCCGGCCCTGTCGGTGGGACGCAACATGGCGCTCGCCGCGGTGTCCCGGTTCGTCCGCGGCATGTTCGTGCGGGCCAAGGACGAGCGTGGTGCGGTCGACGAGGCGTCGCGCGTGGTGCGGGTCAAGGCGGCCAGCCAGGACGCACCGATCGGCTCGCTGTCCGGCGGCAACCAGCAGAAGGTCGTGATCGGCCGGGCGCTGCTGACCCAGCCCCGCGTGCTGGTGCTCGACGAGCCCACCCGCGGCATCGACGTGGGCGCGAAGGCCGACATCTTCGCGCTGATGGCCGCCGAGGCCCGCAACGGGATCGGCGTTCTGTTCGCGACCAGCGAGGTCGGCGAGGTCCTGCACGCGTGCGACCGGATCGTCGTGATGGCCCGCGGGCGCGTCTCGGCGGTGCTCGACCCGCGCGAGGTCGACCGCGAGCAGCTGATGGCCGCGTCGGACGTGTCGGTCCCCGACCTCGCGACCACCTCCAACCCCAACCCGCCCACCACCACCGAGGACGAGTGAGATGGCGACCACCACGACCAAGGCGCCCGGCGCCGCTCCGGCCCCCACCGCCGCCAAGCGTGGGATCGGCGAGTTCCTGCTCGACCAGCGGGCGTTCGTCGCGCTGATCGTGCTGATCATCGTGTTCGCGCTGCTGTCGGACGCCTACCTGACGCCGACGAACCTGATCACGATGACCAAGCACGTCGCCTACAACGCGATCCTCGCGATGGGCATGCTGCTGGTCATCATCACCGGCGGCATCGACCTGTCGATCGGCTCGATCGTCGGGCTCTCCGGGATCGTCGCGGGCGTGCTGCTGCAGGGCTGGGACCTGTCGATCTTCGACGTCACGGCCTACCCGGCGGTGTGGGTCGTCGTGCTGGTCTCGCTCGCGGTGGGCGCCCTCGTCGGAGCCCTGAACGGACTGCTCGTCACACGGTTCGGGGTAGCCCCGTTCATCGCGACGCTGGGCACGCTCTACATCGCGCGCGGCGCCGCGCTGCTGATCTCGAACGGGTCCACGTTCCCGCGCCTGCAGGGCGACCCCGAGCTGGGCAACACCGGCTTCAGCTTCCTCGGCGTGGCCCGGCCGCTCGGCATCCCGACCGCGATCTGGATCATGGTGATCTTCGCGGTGGCGATCTGGATCCTCACGGCCAAGACGCCGTTCGGCCGCCGGCTGTACGCCACCGGTGGCAACGAGCGGGCCGCCGAGCTCGGCGGTGTGCCGGTCCGGTCGATCAAGATGAAGGTCTACATCATCTCGGGCGTCTGCGCGGGGATGGCCGGCCTGATCATCGCGTCGGAGCTGACCTCCGCCGCACCGCAGACCGGTACCTCGTTCGAGCTCAACGCGATCGCCGCGGTGGTCATCGGTGGCGCCTCCCTCGCGGGTGGGCGCGGCACCGTCAAGGGCGCGCTGATCGGCGCGTTCGTCATCGGCTTCCTCTCCGACGGCCTGGTCATGGTGGGTGTCTCCACCTTCTGGCAGACCGTCATCAAGGGCCTGGTCATCGTGCTCGCAGTGATGCTCGACCAGGGCCAGCAGAGGTTGACAAACGCCCGCGCGGCCGCCGTCGCCGCGCAGAGCGTCAAGCGTGAGCTGGCGGCACACCACGCCGGGGCCCAGTGACGGGCGCCGGGACCATCACACAGGAGGTAGACCGAATGCGACGCACACTCCGCAGTGGCGCGGTGCTGGTGGCCGCTGTCTCGGCCCTGGCCCTGGCCGGGTGCTCGGGCTCGAGCGGGACCACCGAGACGTCCGACAGCGCATCCAGCACCGCGTCGGACACCGCGTCCGAGAGCGCGGGCGGCGGCGAGGCCGGCGGCCTCATCGCGGTGATCACGCCCTCGCACTCCAACGTGTTCTTCAAGGCCGAGGCCGACGGCGCGGTGGCGAAGGCCGAGGAGCTCGGCTACACCGCTCAGTCCGACTCGCACGACGACGACCCGAACAAGCAGTCCGAGCTGATCGACACCGCGATCTCCAACGGTGCCGTGGCGATCATCCTGGACAACGCGGGCGCCGACGTGACCATCGGTGCGGTGCAGAAGGCCGAGGACGCCGGCATCCCGGTGTTCCTGATCGACCGTGAGATCAACGAGACCGGCATCGTCCAGGCGCAGATCGTGTCGAACAACGCGCAGGGTGCGGGTCTGGTCGGCGAGGCGTTCGTCGAGGCGATGGGCGGCACCGGCCGCTACATCGAGCTGGTGGGTCGCGAGACCGACACGAACGCGCACGTGCGCTCCGACGCGTACCACGCGGTGATCGACCAGTACTCCGACATGGAGATGGCCGCCCAGGAGACGGCGAACTGGGACCAGCAGGAGGCCTTCAGCAAGGTCGAGACGCTGCTCCAGGCCGACTCGGACATCCAGGGCATCATCGCGGGCAACGACACGATGGCGCTCGGCGCGGTCGCGGCGGTCGACGCCGCGGGCCTGACCGGCAAGATCATCGTCGCCGGCTTCGACGGCAGCCCGGACGCCGCGCAGGCGATCAAGGACGGCACGATGCTGGCGACCGGTCTGCAGCCGGCCGTGCAGATCGCGCAGATGGCCGTCGAGCAGGCGGACCAGTTCATCCGCACCGGCTCGACCGGCGCCGACGAGAAGCAGTCGATCGACTGCATCCTGATCGACAAGTCCAACGTGGACCGCTACACGCTGTTCGCCATCGAGTGAGGCGGATCCCTGCGGGCCGGGCCCCGGCCCGCAGGGACGCCCCCACCCGGTTCCGCCCCGCCCCGGCGCCGTCCCGCGGGACGACCTCCTCGCGCCGGCGCGGGGCGGCCCGGGCGGCGACGGCCCCTCCGACCCCGCGCCGCGGGATCTGCTAGACTGTGCATGAACGATCGGAGTTGAATAGAAATGACCACCTACCCCCCGTTCGGTGCCGGGCTCTGGCACTTCGCGAGCTACCTCGACCGGTACGCCACGGACGGCTACAAGCCGCCGGTCACGACGCTGGAGCAGATCGCCCGCGCCGGAGAGGTCGGGGACCTGTCGTACGTCGACGTGCCGTACCCGTTCACCGAGGGCGTCACGGTCGACCAGGTCAAGGCGGCGCTCGCGGAGCACGGCCTCCAGGCGATCGGCGTCACTCCCGAGATCTACATGCGCAAGTACTCCAAGGGCGCGTTCACCAACCCCGACCCGGCCGTGCGGGCCGACGTGCTGGTCTTCCTCAACGAGGCCGCCGGTGTGGTGCGCGAGCTCGGCGCCCGCTACCTCAAGGTGTGGCCGGGCCAGGACGGCTGGGACTACCCGTTCCAGGTCGACCACGGCGAGCAGTGGCGGCTCGCGGTCGACGGCATGCGCGAGCTCGCGCAGGCCAACGCCGACATCAAGATCGTCATCGAGTACAAGCCGCGCGAGCCGCGGAACAAGATGTTCTGGGACTCCTCCGCGAAGACCGCGCTCGGCATCAAGGCGATGGGCGTGGACAACGTCGGCGTGCTGCTGGACTTCGGCCACGCGCTGTTCGGCGGCGAGTCGCCGGCAGCGGCCGCGCAGCTGCTGATCGACCACGGCCTGCTCTGGGCGATGGACGTCAACGACAACCTGCGCTCGTGGGACGACGACATGATGGTCGGCTCGGTCCACCCGATCGAGCTGTTCGAGTACTTCTACACGCTCAAGGCCAACGGCTGGGAGGGCGTCTGGCAGCTCGACCAGTTCCCGTTCCGGGAGGACACGGTCGAGACCGCGAAGCTGTCCATCCGGTTCCTCAAGCACGTCTACCGGGCCCTGGAGGTCCTGGACATCGAGGCGCTCAAGGCCGCGCAGGCCGCGCAGGACGCCCTCGGTGCCCAGAAGGTCGTCCAGGACGCCCTGTTCGGGACCATCCAGGAGGATTCGTGACCGTCGAGGAAGACCTCGTCCCGCAGGTCGACCCGCAGGCCGTGCCCGGCGACACCCTGACCGTGCTCGGTCGGGTGCCGTCCGGCGCGAGCCGCGACGAGGCCGTGGCCCACCTGGCCGAGGCCGCCCGTCTGGTCCGCCGGCGCGACATCATGATGGTGCGTGCGGCGGGGCTGGGGCACATCGGTGGGGAGTTCTCGGTCATCGACATCCTGGTGACCCTGTACCTGCACGCGATGAACATGTCCCCGGACCAGCTGGGGGACCCGGACCGTGACCGGTTCATCCTGTCCAAGGGGCACGCGGCCGCCGCGTTGTACACCACGCTGGCGATGGCCGGCTTCCTCCCGCCGGAGCAGCTGTCCACCTTCATGCAGCCGCTGTCACAGCTCAACGGCCATCCGGCGCGCACCAAGATCGCGGCGGTCGAGGCCTCGACCGGCCCGCTGGGGCACGGTCTGCCGATCGCGGTCGGTACCGCGTTCGCCGGCAAGCTGGACGGCTCGTCGCGGCGCACCTTCGTGGTCGTCGGCGACGGTGAGCTGCAGGAGGGCTCCAACTGGGAGGCCCTGATGACCGCGGGCAACCACGGCCTGGACCACCTGTGCGTGATCGTGGACCGCAACCGCCTGCAGCAGGGCGCCCGGGTCGCCGACACCAACGACCTCGAGCCGCTCGCGGACAAGCTCGCCGCGTTCGGCATGGAGGTCGTCGAGGTCAACGGCCACGACCACGGGGCGCTGCTGGACGTCTTCGCCGGCGTGCCCGCGCCGTCCGGCAAGCCGACCGCGGTGATCGCGCACACCGACAAGGGTCACCCGATCTCGTTCATGTCCGACAACGTCGCCTGGCACCACAAGGTGCCCTCCGCCGAGCAGGTCGCTCAGGCGCTGTCCGAGCTGGAGTGATGATGAGCACTGCGACCACACCCGCCGAGCGGGTGCTGCACGACTGCCGCGACGCCTGGGTCTCGACCCTGGTCGAGCTGGCCGAGACCGACGACCGGATCGTGGCCGTGGTCAACGACTCGGTCGGCTCGTCGAAGCTCGGGCCGTTCGCCGAGCGCTTCCCCGAGCGGCTGGTCAACGTCGGCATCGCCGAGCAGGACATGGTCGGGGTGGGTGCCGGTCTGGCCAACGGCGGCAAGGTGCCGTTCGTCTCGGCCGCGGCCTGCTTCCTGACCGCCCGCGCGATGGAGCAGGTCAAGATCGACGCCGCCTACTCCCAGCACCACATGGTGCTGGTCGGGCAGAGCCCCGGCATGGCGTACGGCGAGCTCGGCCCGACCCACCACTCGATCGAGGACCTCGCCTGGCTGCGCACGATCCCGGGTCTGACGGTGATCGTCCCGGCCGACCCGACCGAGACCGCCCAGGCGATCCGGTGGGCCGCCGCGCACGACGGCCCGGTGTTCATCCGGGTGGCCCGGATGGGCGTGCCCGACGTGGTGCCCGAGGGGTACGAGTTCGCCCCGGGCGTGGCCCTCACGCTGCGGGACGGCTCGGACGTGACGGTGGTCGCCACCGGCACCACCGTGGTGCGCGCGCTGGACGCGGCCGAGCTGCTCGCGGCCGACGGCATCTCCGCACGAGTGCTGTCGATGCCGACCATCAAGCCGCTCGACGAGGCGGCCCTGCTGGCCGCGGCGCGCGAGACCGGTGGCATCGTCACCGTCGAGGAGGCGCTCACCTCCGGCCTGGGGGGAGCGGTCGCCGAGCTGCTGGTCACCCGGCACCCGGCGCCGATGCGGTTCGTCGGTGTGTCGGACACGTTCGCGCCCACCGGGTCGGTGTCCTGGCTGATGGACCACTTCGGGATCAGCGCGAGCGGCATCGCCACGGCGGCTCGGGACGTCCTCGGCCGCTGAGTCCCGCTACGATCCGCGGCGACGGGCAGCGCAGGGAGGAGGCCGCGTGGACGTCGAACGTGCCAACCCGATGGTGGGTCGGTTCGGCCACAGCGAGGACCAGCTGCGGCTCATGGTCAAGGTCGCGCGGATGTACCACGAGCGCGGGCTGCGGCAGTCGCAGATCGCGGCGGAGCTGCACGTCTCGCAGCCTCGCGTCTCCCGGCTGCTCAAGCGGGCCGAGGAGGTCGGCATCGTGCGCACCACGGTGGCGCTGCCGACCGAGGTGCACACCGATCTCGAGGAACGCCTCGAGGCCGCGTACGGCCTGGGCGAGGCGGTCGTGGTCGACGTCGGCGGCAACGACGAGGACGTGGTGCCCGCGCTCGGCGCGGCCACCGCGGTCTACCTCGACACCACGCTGACCGGCGGGGACACCGTCGGGATCGCGTCGTGGTCCGCCACGCTGCTGGCCGCGGTGGAGCGGATGCGACCGGCCCGGACCTCGGTGGTCGACACGGTCGTCCAGCTGGTCGGCGGCGTCGGCGAGCCTCGCGTGCAGATGCAGGCGACGCGGCTGCTCGGCCAGTTCGCCGCCGCGACCGGCGCCTCGCCGGTGTTCATGTCCGCGCCGGGCCTGCTCGGCAGCGCCCGCGCGCGGGCCACGATCATGGCCGACCCGACCCTGGCCGAGGTGATGTCGACCTGGGCGCGGCTGACCACGGTCCTGGTCGGCATCGGGTCGCTCGAGCCGTCGCCCCTGCTGCGCGAGTCCGGCAACGCCCTGCCCGACGACGACCAGGGGATCCTGCGCGCCGCGGGCGCGGTCGGCGACATCTGCCAGCGGTTCTTCGACGCCGCGGGGGAGCCGGTGCTCTCGGCGGTCGACGAGCGGGTGGTCGGCATCTCGGCCGATGCGCTGCGCCGGGTCCCGCGTCGGGTCGGCGTGGCGGGCGGGCCCAGGAAGCACTCCGCGGTCCGGGCAGCGTTGCTCGGCGGCTGGGTCAACGTGCTGATCACCGACCTCGACGAGGCGGAGCGTCTGCTCGCCGACGCCGGCTGAGCGCGGCCCCGACCGCGCGGCCCCGACCGCGCGGGCCCGGTCCGACGCGTCGGGCCGGTGCGCGCCGTCGCCGGGAGACCCAGGACCGCCGCGGGACCCAGGGGTGGAGCGCTGGCGTGTGACGCTCCACCCCTGGGCGTGAGCTGGACGGAGCCCCCGGGCCTCGAGGGCTCCGTCCGGTCCGGTCCTCAGCGAGCGGTGTGGTGGTGCCGGCTCGCGTGGTGGATCCGGAAGGTGTCGGTCAACGTGGTGTCGATCGAGCCACCCACGGTCACCGTGTAGACGCCGTTCGCGGTGGTCCAGGCGCCGTCCTCGGTGTCGTAGTACTGCAGCAGGTGCAGGTCGCGCAGGTCGTCGCGGGTGAGCGTGATCGTCACGTTCTTGTGCTGGTGCGGACGCAGCGTGACCCGTTCCCAGCCGACCAGGCGCTTCGAGGGCTCGTCGGCCGCGGCCGGGAGCTCGACGTACGCCTGGGCCACCTCGGTCGCGGTCACGTCACCGGTGTTGGTCAGCCGGAAGCTGATCCGGACCGCGTGGTCGCCGTCGGTGCTGGTCGGGGTGACCTGGAGGTGGCTGTACCTGAACGTGCTGTAGGTCAGGCCGTAGCCGAACGGGAACAGCGGCTCGATGCCCTGCGCCTCGTACCAGTGGTAGCCGACCTCGAGGCCCTCGCTGTAGTCGACCTGGAGGATGCCGGACGCGTCGGCGACGCCGGGGAACTGCTCGACCGAACCCGCGGTGGGCGTGTCGGCCAAGGAGACCGGGAACGTCATCGGCAGCTTGCCGGACGGTGACTCGTCGCCGAACAGCAGGGACGCGATGACCGGCCCCTGGACCTCGCCGCCGTACCAGTTCTCCAGCACGGCGTCGACGCCGTCGATCCACGGCATCTCGACCGCGGAACCGGTCTGCAGGACCACGACGGTGTTGGGGTTGGCCGCTGCGACGGCCTCGACCAGCGCGTCGCCGCCACCCTGCAGGTGCAGGTCGGGGATGTCGGAGAACTCGCCCATCCGCTGGTAGCCGAACACGACCGCGACGTCTGCCGCAGCGGCCGCATCTGCGGCTGCGGTGAGGTCGGCGCCGTCGTTCCATGCCACCGAGATGCCGTCCTGGGCCGCCCGTGCGGTCATCGCCGTCTCGGCCGAGACGAGGTCCTCGCACGTGAGGCTCCCCCCGCGGAACCCGGACATCGAGCACACGGAGCTTGCGCTGATCCCGTCGGTGACGGTGCTGGAGGCGGTCGGACCGATCAGCGCGATCGAGCCGACACCGGAGGTGTCGAGCGGAAGGATGCCGTCGTTCTTGAGCAGCACCGAGCTCTCCAGGCCGGCCTGGTAGGCCAGCGCCTTGTGCGCCTCGGTCGAGACGCTGTCGGTGGTGGCGACCGGCTTGGGGTTGTCGAACAGGCCGCCGGCGATGTACGCGCTGATCACGCGCATCGCGGCCTCGTCGATCCGCTCCTGGGTGATCTCACCTGCGGCGAGCGCCTCGTCCAGCAGCGCGGGCGTGAAGTACCGCGGGCGGTTGAGCTCCTGGTCCATCCCGGCGTTCAGGGACGCGGCGGTGGTGTGCACGGCGCCGAAGTCGCTGACCACGAACCCGGCGTCCAGGCCCAGGTCGTCCTTGAGCGCACCGAGCGTCTCGGCGTTCTCGCAGGCGTAGGTGCCGTTGATCTGGTTGTAGGAGCACATGATGCTGCCCGGGTCGCTGCGCTGGAGCGCGATCTCGAACGGCAGCTCGTAGACCTCGCGGAGGGTGCGCTCGTCGATGTTGGACGAGCTCGTCGTCCGGGCGGTCTCCTGCTCGTTGGCGACGTAGTGCTTCAGCTCGCCGAGCACGGTGCCGTCGGCCTGGATGCCGTTGACCCCGGCGGCGGCCATGAGGCCGGAGAGCAGCGAGTCCTCGCCCAGGTACTCCGGCGTGCGGCCGGACAGCGGGGTGCGGCCACTCGCGACCCCCGGTGCCAGGATCATGTTTCGGCCCTTGAGGAACGACTCCTCGCCCATGGCGTCGCCCTTGTCGTAGGCCAGGTCGGTGTCCCAGGTCGCTGCGATCGCGAGCGGGGCCGGCCACGCCGTCGTTCCGGACGTCCGAACACCGTCCGGGCCGTCGGTGTACGTGATCTCCGGCGTGCACTCCACCTGGACCGGGTACTCCACACCCCGGAACGACGTCGTGGTCGGCTGTGTCGCGGGCTGCTCGACCAGCCAGCGGTAGGTCTGGTACTGGCTGCTCACCTCGAGCAGCGCGGCTGCCCGCTCGGCCGGTGTCTTGCTGGTGTCCATCCAGGCGACGGTCGAGCAGTCGAGCGGCTCGTCGGCCGTCGCCGACCCGGCCACCACGATGCCGGGTGCCACGAGCCCGATCGCGGCGCCGACGAGAGCCGCGCGCCTCAGGGAACGGGTGTTTGTTCGCATGATGTTCCTCTCCGTTGAGTCCACATCGCCGTCATGAAGCGCTTCATTCGTACCGGACGCGAAATGAAGCGTTTCAATGGGGTGAAACAAACCCTAGTCCCGGCTCGCCGAGCCGGACAAGGGGGGTGTTTCGATCAGAAGTCGATGGCGCCGGCGAGCGCGACGCCCGCGCCGGCGCGCCCGACCGTGCTCGCGCGAGGGGCCAGGTGCGGGGTGAGGACAACCGTCTCGTGCTCGTGGTCGGGCCCCGCGCGAAGCTCGTCGAGCAGGAGCCGGGCGCCTTCGCGGCCCATCTCCTCGCCCTCCATCGAGACCGAGGTGAGCGGCACGACCGCGCCCCAGGCGGCGGAGTTGTGGTCGCAGCCCATCACCGCGATCTCACCCGGCACGTCGATGCCGGAGGCGGTGAGCTCGTTGACGATCGCCATGCCGATCTCGTCGGTCACGGCGATCACGCCGTCAGGCCGTTCGTCGGCCGGGAGGGCGGCGATCCGGCGCGCGACCACGGTTCCGGTCGTGGCCCAGATCGACTCGGCCGGCACCTCCTCCAGCGTCACGCCGAGGGGCAGGCGGGCGGCCGCGTCGCGGACCCCGGCGAGGCGCAGGGCCACCGGTTGCCGGTGGTCCTCGGCGTGCACGAACCACACCCGCCGACGACCCAGCGAGACCATGTGCTCCACGGCGACGACGCCGACCTGCCGGTTGTCGATCAGGACCCGGCAGGCGTTCGGGTTGCCGTCGTCGTGGTTGAGCACCACGACCGGGCACCCGGCCCGGCGCGACTGCGCGACGCCGTCGGGGTGCGCGCTGAGCGGAGCGATGATCATGCCGGAGGCGCGCACCTCGTTCATCCGGCGCATGTGCACGCCGAACAGCTCCTCGTCGTCGTCCGCCGTGGCGAGGTTGAGGTAGTAGCCGGCCGCCCGCGTGCCGGCCTGGGCGCCGCGCGCGACGTCCACGAACAGCGAGTTGCCGAGCGACGGCACGACCAGCCCGATCGTGAGCGTGTCGCCGCGGGCCAGTGCGCTCGCCATCCCGTTGCGCGAGAAGCCGAGCTCCTCGATCGCGGCGAGCACCCGGGCCTTGGTCTCGGGGCGGACCTTGTGGGGGTGGTTGAGCACGTGCGAGACGGTGCCGGGCGACACCCCGGCGTGGGCCGCGACGTCGCTCAGCCGCGGCCCTCTGGGGCGCGGTGGAGCGGCGCGGCGCGTGGTCACACCGCGAGGGTAGCCCCCGGACGGCGCCGATCGGCCAGGACGTCTTGCGGCCCGCCGATCCGAATGAAACGATTCGGACCGCGCGACGCGATTCCAAGGGAGGCATCGATGGTCGGGGCTCTCAGCGTGGTCGTGGACCGGCTCTGGGCGGGAGACCGCGGCCGTCCGCGCCACCTGCACACCGCACGACCCGCGCTGACCTGGTCGGTGAGCACCGAGATCCAGGACTGGGAGCAGGCCTCGGCCACCGTCGAGCTCAGGCGCGCCGGGGTCGTGCAGACGCAGCACGTGCACGGCGCCGCGTCGGTGCGCGTCCCGTGGCCGTTCGACCCGCTCGACGCCCACGCGACCGGGCACGTGCGGGTCGCGGTGACCGGCGTCGACGGCTCGAGCTCGGAGCCGTCGCCCTGGATCGAGCTCCGGACCGGACCGCTCGGCCCGTCGGACTGGGTGGCTCCGTTCGTCGGTGTGGCACAGCCGCGCCGCGAGCGCGGGACCATGCGCCTGCGCACCGTGATCGAGGTGCCCGGGGACGTGGTCTCCGCGACGCTCTCGGCGACCGCCCACGGGCTCTACGTCGCGACGCTCGGCGGTCAGGTGGTCGGCGACGAGGTCATGACACCCGGCTGGACCAGCTACGACACGCGCCTCGCGTTCCAGACCTACGACGTCACCGGGCTGCTGCGACCCGGGGCGCGGACCGTGCTCGGCGCCACCGTGGCCGAGGGGTGGTACGGCGAGCGCTACGGCTTCGCCGGCCACGGCCGGCCGCGCTGGACCGGCGCGCTCGCCTTCGCGGCGCAGCTGCGCCTGGTGCACGCCGACGGCTCGGTGTCCGTCGTGGCGACCGGGCCCGACTGGCAGGGGACCGTCGAGGGGCCGGTGCTCTCCTCGAGCATCTACCAGGGTGAGACGGTCGACTCCCGCCGTGCCGACGCCGCACTGCTCGACCCGGACGTCCCGCTGCCCGCTGCGGCGCCGGTCGTGGAGGTCCCGGCCGACCCGGAGCGGCTCGTCCCGGCGTGGTCGCCGCCGGTGCGCGAGACCGAGGAGGTCCCGGTCGCCCAGGTGCTCACCAGCCCGTCGGGCGCGACGATCCTCGACTTCGGCCAGAACCTCGTGGGCCGGCTGCGACTGCGTGTCGCCGGACCGGCCGGGACCACCCTGACCGTGCGGCACGCGGAGGTGCTCGAGCACGGCGAGCTGGGCACCCGGCCGCTGCGGTACGCCGCTGCGACCGACACGTTCGTGCTCGCCGGCACCGGCGAGACCGAGCACCTCTCGGCGGGCTTCACGTTCCACGGGTTCCGCTACGCGCAGGTCGACGGGTGGCCGGGCGACGTGGACCCGGACGCGGTCACGGCGGTCGTGCTGCACTCCGACCTGGTGCGCACCGGCCACCTGGCCACCGGCGACGCGCTGCTCGACCAGCTGCACGCCAACGTGGTGTGGGGCATGCGCGGGAACTTCCTCTCGGTGCCGACCGACTGCCCGCAGCGTGACGAACGGCTCGGCTGGACCGGCGACATCGAGGTCTTCGCGCCGACGGCCAGCTACCTGTACGACACCCAGGCCTTCCTGGGCTCGTGGCTGCGCGACCTCGCCGCCGACCAGGTCGACGGCGTCGTGCCGTTCGTCGTGCCCAACGTGCTGTCGCCGACACCGCCGCCGGCCGCGGCCTGGGGCGACGCGGCGACCGTGGTGCCGACCGTGCTGTGGCACCGGTACGCCGACCGCGACGTCCTCGCGCGCCAGCTCGACTCGATGGTCGCCTGGGTCGAGGCGATCCGTCGCGCGGCGGGGGAGGACCTGCTGTGGACCGGCGGCATGCAGTTCGGCGACTGGCTGGACCCCGCCGCGCCGCCGGACGCGCCCGGCGCGGCCCGCTGCGATCCCGACATCGTCGCGACCGCGTACCTCGCGCACTCGGCCCAGCTGCTCGCGGACGCGATGGCCGAGCTCGGCGACCCGGCCGGCGCCGCACGGTACGCCGACCTCGCAGCCCGCGTGCGAGCCGCCTTCCGGGACGCGTACGTCACCCCGGGCGGGCGGATGATGTCCGACGCCGCGACCGGCTACGCGCTCGCGATCGCGTTCGGCCTGGTCGGGGGCGAGCAGCGGGAGCGGGTCGGTGAGCGGCTCGCGGAGTGGGTGCGCTCGCACGGCTACCGGATCGGGACGGGGTTCGTCGGAACGCCGATCGTGCTCGACGCGCTCACCGTGACGGGGCACCTGGACGAGGCCTACCGCATGCTCCAGCAGACCGAGAACCCGTCCTGGCTGTACCCGGTGACGATGGGTGCCACGACGATCTGGGAGCGCTGGGACTCGATGCTGCCGGACGGCACCATCAACCCCGGCGAGATGACCTCGTTCAACCACTACGCGCTCGGCGCGGTCGCGGACTGGATGCACCGGCGGATCGGCGGCATCGCGCCCGCCGAGCCGGGCTACCGCACGGTCGAGGTCGCGCCCCGACCGGGCGGACGCCTGCGAGCGGCGTCGGCGTCCCTGGACACCGGCTACGGCGTGGTGCAGGTGGCCTGGCGGTGGCTCGACGGGACGTTCCGCCTCCAGGTCACGGTGCCGCCGAACAGCCGTGCGCACGTCGTGCTGCCCTCCGGCCGGTCCACCGAGCTGGGGTCGGGCACGCACGACCTCAGCGAGGCCCTCCCCGAGCCCGCCGCCCCGGTCCGCCCGGTCGACCTCGACACCCCGATGTCGCAGGTGATCGACGACGACGAGGCCCGCGAGGCGTTGCTCGACGCGTTGCGGACCGCGGGCTACGCGATGGCCGACGGGTGGTCCGACCGAGGTCGGTGGCGCTCGGACACCACCGTGCGCCAGGCGGCGGTGATGATCGCGCCCGGGCAGCTCGCGGCCGCCGAGGAGGCCCTCGCCGGGGTCGCTGCGCGCCGCGCCGGAGGTGGTTCCGGGGATGGGAGCATGACGTCATGAGCACCCGAGCGCGCCGCGCCTCCGTCGTCGACGTCGCCAAGCTGGCCGGCGTCGCGGTCGGGACGGTGTCGAACGTCCTCAACCGGCCCGAGGTCGTGGCGCCGGCGACCCGCGAGAAGGTCATGGCGGCCATCGAGGAGCTGCACTTCGTCCGCAACGGTCGCGCTCGCGAGCTCCGCGCCGGGCGCATCTCCACCGTCGGCGCGATCCTGCTGGACATCCGCAACCCGTTCTTCACCGACGTCGCGCGCGGGGCCGAGGACCGGCTCGCCCAGGACGACTACACCCTGATGCTGGCGAGCTCGGACGACGACCCGGCGCGGGAGCAGAAGTACCTCCGGCTGTTCGAGGAGCACGGCGTGCACGGCATGCTCGTCGTGCCGACCGGTCCGGACCTCGGACCCCTCCTCGCGATGCAGGACCGCGGGGTCCGGATGGTCGTGCTGGACGCGCCGTCGTCGCTGCCCGAGCTCTGCTCGGTCGCGGTCGACGACGAGGCGGGCGGCGCGCTGGCCGCGGGCCACCTGCTCTCCCAGGGGCACGAGCGGCTGGTGTTCCTGAACGGCCCGCACACGATCCGGCAGTGCGCCGGGCGGCGGGCCGGGGTGGACCGCGCGGTGCGGGAGGCGGGCCTCGACCCGGAGCAGGTGGTGGTCGAGGTGCTCCTCAGCTCGCTGGACGCGGCCGGTGGCGACGAGGCGATGCAGCGCATCCTCGACGACACCGGCGTCCCGTCGGCGGTGTTCTGCGTCAACGACCTCGTCGCGGTGGGCGTCCAGCGGTGCCTGCGGCGGGTCGGCGGGGCCGAGCTGCTCACCCGGGTCGCGGTGGTCGGCTACGACGACATCGACATCGCGTCCGAGCTCGCGGTGCCGCTGACATCGGTCCGCCAGCCCACCCACGAGATGGGGTCGGCGGCCGCTGACCTGCTGGTCCGTGCCGATCTGACGGTCGAGCACGTGGTCTTCCAGCCCGAGCTCGTGGTGCGTGCGTCGAGCGTCGCGCACCGTGGCGGCCTGGCGTGACGGGATGCCTCCGAGGGGTCGGCGCCACCCGATGTCCGTCCCGTTGTCGGTTTGTTACCCCATAGGCATTGACGCGCTACAACTCCGGCTCCTAAGTTGGCAGCCGGGCCGATGAATCCATTCAAGGTCCCGAGAACAACGACGTTCCAGGAGGTCCATCCATGAGGTCCAGCCGGTTGACATTCGTGGGGGCGGCGGTCGCAGCACTCGCGCTCGCATCAGTCTCGGCGTGCAGCTCCAGCGGCGGCGGCTCCGGGTCGGACGGGTCGTCCAGCTCCGACGGAGGCTCGAGCGCGGAGCAGGTCGAGATCACGCTGCTCACCGACGACGCCGAGTCGACCCTCCCCCAGGTCGACGCCGTGATCGCGGCGTTCGAGGCGAAGTACCCGAACATCACTGTGAAGGCCACCACGCGTCCGGGTGGTAGCGACGGCGACAACCTCGTGAAGACCAAGCTCGCCACCGGCGAGATGGAGGACGTGTTCTGGTACAACTCGGGTTCGCTGCTCGCGGCGCTCGACCCGGCCAACACGCTCGTGCCGCTCGACGGCACCGACGCGATCGCGAACACCAACGAGTCCTTCTTCCCGTCGGTCACCGTCGACGGCAAGATCTACGGCGCGCCGTGGGGCGACGCCATGGGCGGCGGCATCCTCTACAACAAGGAGGTCTACGCCGACCTCGGGCTCGAGATCCCGAAGACCTGGGACGAGTTCGCCGCGAACAACGAGGTCATCAAGGCCGCCGGCATCACGCCGGTGCTCGGTTCGTTCGCCGACACCTGGACCACGCAGCTGTTCGTCCTCGGCGACTTCTGCAACGTCGCCGCGGCCGAGCCGGACTGGGCGACGAAGTACACCGCGAACCAGGTGAACTACGCCGACGACCCGGTCGCGCTGCGTGGCTTCGAGAAGACCGCTGCGCCGTACGAGAACGGCTGGCTGAACTCCGACGCCGGCTCGATGACCTTCGACCAGGCGATGGCTGCCCTGGCTGCCGGCGACGCCGCGCAGTACCCGCAGCTCACCTTCCCGGTCGGCAGCCTGAGCGCCGAGGACGGCGCGAAGATCGGCTTCTTCGGCATCCCGGGTGACGACGCCGCCAAGGCGTGCGGCACGATCTGGATGCCGAGCGGTCAGTACATCCCGGCCGCGAGCGAGCACATCGCCGAGGCTGAGCAGTTCGTCGCGTTCGTCGCGTCCCCCGAGGGCGTCGCCGCGATGTACGAGGCCGTCCCGCCGACCGGGCCGTCCCTGGTCAACGGCGTCACCACGCCGGACTCCGCGTACCCGGTCGTCGACGACATCAAGGCCTACATCGACGGCAACAACTCCGCAGCGCTGGAGTTCCTGTCGCCGATCAAGGGCCCGTCGCTCGAGCAGATCACCACTGCCGTCGAGGGTGGCCAGACGTCCGCGGCCGACGGTGCGGCGCAGTACGACGCCGACGTCGTCAAGCAGGCCAAGCAGCTCGGCCTCGAAGGCTGGTGAGCACCAGCTCCCGGCCGAGCACAGCCAGGTCGGCCGGCCCCCGTGACACCACGGGGTCCGGCCGGCCCGGCCCGGCGCGCGGCCGCGCCTCGTTCCTGCGCAAGACGACCATGCGGACGTACTCGTACTGGTTCTACGCGCCCGCAGGTCTCGTCTACACCGTCATCTTCGTCGTGCCGACGGTGGTCTCCTTCTACTTCGCCTTCACCCGGTGGACGCTGTTCGAGTCCGAGTGGATCGGGCTGGACAACTTCAAGCAGTTCTTCTCCGAGCAGCAGCTTCGGCAGAGCCTGTGGAACACGCTCTTCTACGCGACGTTCACCAGCGGCATGAAGGTGGTCCTCGGGATGATCTTCGCGGTTGTCCTCACCTCGGCGCTCCGTAGCCGTGGCCTGCTGCGATCGCTCGTGTTCTTCCCGGTGCTGGTCTCCGTCGTGGCAGTCGGCATCACCTGGCGTGTGTTGCTGAACCCGCGCACCGGCATCGTGAACGAGGTCCTGTCCTGGTTCGGCATCACCGGACCGGACTGGGTCGGCAATCCCTCCACGGCGCTGCTCTCGGTGGGGATCGCCGACGTCTGGGCCGGTGTCGGCCTGGCGACGGTGATCTACATCGCCGGTCTGATGTCGATCCCGCGCGAGTACTACGAGGCCGCGGAGGTGGACGGCGCGAGCGGCTGGAAGCAGTTCTGGGGGATCACGCTGCCGCTGGCCCGGCCGGCGACGTTCACCGTGATCATCCTGTCGCTCATCGGCGGTCTGCGTCGGTTCGACCTGATCTGGACGATGACCGGGGGCGGACCCGGGTTCGCGAGCGACACGATCGCGTCGGTGATCTACAAGCAGTACCAGGCCGGCTTCTACGGTCTGTCGACCGCCGGCAACGTCGTGCTGTTCATCCTGGTCGCGGTGATCATCCTGCCGCTCAACAGCTTCCTGCGGTCCAAGGAGGTGGACCTGTGAGAGGCGCCAAGCGGGTCGTCGCCGATGTCGTCGCCGTGTTCATCGGCATCGTGGTCTTCGTCATCCCGTTCGTCTTCATCGTGCTCACCGCCGTGAAGACGGAGGAGGACGCGCGGGACCTCACGTTCACGCTGCCCACCCAGTGGCAGGTCTGGCAGAACGTCGTCGACGTGTTCAGCGCCAGGGACGGCATCCTGCTCACCGCGTTCAAGAACTCCACCATCCTCACAGTCGTCTCCGTGGTGATCCTGGTGATCGTGAGCTCGATGGTCGCCTTCGTGCTCCAGCGCCGGAACACCGGGACGGTCGCGAGCATCGCCAACTTCGCGATCCTCGCGGGGCTGATCATCCCGCCGGCGATCGTGCCGACGATCTGGGTGCTGCAGGGGATCGGGCTGTTCAAGACCCTGACCGGTCTGATCCTGGTCGAGGTCGCGCTGCAGCTCCCGTTCACGATCCTGCTGTTCCGGGCGTTCATCGCGACCATCCCGCGGGAGATCGACGAGGCGGCGATCATCGACGGTGCCGGACCTCTCGGGGTGTACTTCCGGGTGATCTTCCCGTTGCTCCGCCCGGTGATCGTCACGGTGATCATCACGACGTCGGTGTTCATCTTCAACGACTTCGTGAACCCGCTGTACTTCACCCCGGGCGACGAGAACGCGACCGTGCAGCTGACGCTCTACAACTTCATGAGCCAGTTCCGTACCCAGTACAACCTGCTCTTCATGGACATCCTGATCATCACGATCCCGCCGTTGCTGCTCTTCCTGTTCTTCAACAAGAAGATCGTCGGCGGCATGACCGCGGGATCCATCAAGGGCTGACGGAGCCCACCGGCTCACGACCGGTGCCGGTTCACCACCAGCACCGCATCACGAACGGCGGCATGCCAGCCCTCGGCATGCCCGGACCTGAGAAGAGGACCCCCATGGGGCACACCTGGCATGCCTCGATGATCGCCCCGGTACCCGGCCTCGGGGCCGCGCCGCGGCTGCGCGGTGAGGTGGCTCTCGCCGACGGGCACGGTGAGGTCGCGGCCGCGCGGCTGCTGGTCACCGCGCACGGCGTGGTCGAGGCCTACGTCGGCACCTCCCGTGCGAGCGAGGAGGTGCTCACCCCCGGCTGGTCGGCGTACGAGTGGCGACTGCGTCATCGGGACCACGACGTCACGGCGGCCGTGGTCGCGGCGCAACGGGCGGGCGAGCCGGTGGTGCTCGGTCTGGTGGTCGGCAACGGCTGGTTCCACGGCCGGCTCGGCTTCATGCGCAACCAGGCGGTCTACGGCGACGAGGTCGCCGGGTTCGCGCAGCTCGAGGTGACGTTCGCCGACGGCCACACACAGGTCGCGGGGACCGACGAGAGCTGGACCTGTACGGGCTCGGAGGTCCTCGCGGACGACCTGTACGACGGCCAGACGATCGATGCTCGCCTGCGCGACGACAGCTGGCTGCGACCTGGCGGCGGGAGCGGGCGGCCGGTGCACGCGGTGTCGTTCGACACCGGGACGCTCGCGCCGTACGTCGGGCCGCCGGTGGTGCGGCACGAGTCGCTCGGCCCGACGCGGATCTGGACCTCTCCCGCCGGCCGGACGCTGGTCGACTTCGGCCAGAACCTCACCGGCTGGGTCCGGCTGCGGGCACGGGGCGAGTCCGGGACGACGGTGACCGTCCGGCACGCCGAGGTGCTGGAGAACGACGAGCTCGGCACCCGGCCGCTGCGCACGGCGAAGGCGACCGACCGGTTCGTGCTGTCCGGTGGCGACGACGTGTTCGAGCCGACGTTCACGTTCCACGGCTTCCGCTACGCCGAGGTCGAGGGCTACCCGGGTGGGCTGACCGCGGACGCGATCGAGGCCGTCGTGGTGCACTCGGCGATGGACCGCACGGGCACCTTCGAGTGCTCCGACCCGCTGCTCAACCAGCTGCACCACAACGTGGTGTGGAGCCAGCGCGGCAACTTCCTGGACCTGCCGACAGACTGCCCGCAGCGCGACGAGCGGCTGGGTTGGACCGGTGACATCGCGGTGTTCACGCCGACCGCGGCCTTCCTCTACGACGTCGCCGGGTTCCTGGGTGACTGGCTGGTGGACCTCGACCTGGAGCAGCGGGCCGCCGGCGGTGTGGTGCCGTTCGTGGTGCCGGACAACATCAAGTACGACCCGCCGCTGGACTGGTTCCCGCAGACCGCGACCACGGCGATCTGGTCCGACGCCGCGGTGTGGGTGCCCTGGGCGCTGTGGCGGGCGTACGGCGACGCCGCGGCCCTCGAGCGCGCCTACCCGGCGATGCTCGCGCACTCAAGGGCGGTGCAGGCGCTGCTGGACGGTGACGGGCTGTGGACCGGCGGGTTCCAGTTCGGTGACTGGCTCGACCCGACCGCACCGCCCGAGGCCCCGTTCGAGGCGAAGGCCGACAACGACGTGGTGGCCACCGCCTGCGCCGTGCGGACCTTCCGGGAGGCGGCCGCCGCTGCACGCGTGCTCGGCCGGGAGGACGAGGCCGCCGAGCTCGAGGCCCTGCACGAGGCGACGAGGGCGGCGTTCGTCGAGCACTACGTGGCGGCCGACGGGACCATCCGCAGCGACTGCCCGACGGTCTACGCGCTGGCGATCGCGTTCGACGTGGTCGACGGTGCCGCGCGCGACGCGGCCGGGGACCGGCTCGCGGCGCTCGCGGAGCAGAACGGCTACCGGGTCGCCACCGGCTTCGCCGGCACGCCCTACGTGCTCGACGCCCTGACCGCGACCGGTCACGTCACCGAGGCGTACCGGCTGCTCACCGAGCAGGGCTGCCCCTCGTGGCTGTACCCGGTCACGATGGGCGCGACCACGATCTGGGAGCGCTGGGACTCGATGCTCGAGGACGGCTCGATCAACCCCGGTGAGATGACGAGCTTCGACCACTACGCGCTCGGCTCGGTCGCGGACTGGATGCACCGCACGGTCGCGGGGCTCTCGCCCCTGGAGCCGGGCTATGCGCGCGCGCGGTTCGCCCCGATCCCGGGTGGAGGCCTGACCTGGGCGTCGGCGAGCCTGCGGACGGGGCACGGGACGGTCTCGGTCTCGTGGCGCCTGGAGGCGGACAGCCTGCAGGCCGAGGCGGTGGTCCCCGAGGGCGTCCACCTCGAGGTCGAGCTCGCGGGGGACCGGTCGGTCGTCGGCGCGGGCCGCTACGTCTGGGCGGTCGCGCTCTGAGTCGCGCCGGCGTCCGGCACCGCCGTCGCTGCGGCGGCGACCGGGCGCCGGCGTGATCCAGAAATGTCAATGACATGACAAAGAATGCGGAATAGCAATCCAACCGAGATAGCGCTACCATGCATTTGCCACGACGGCGGCCGGCCCACTTGCGAGCCTCGGCGCCGGCGTGATAGAAACGTTTCAATCACACCGATGCACTGGCGCACGGGAGGAAGCGTGAGCGGTCCGGCCAACGTCGACGGAGCGTCCCCGATCGAGAGGCGGACGGGCGTCAACGCGCACGTCCACCTGCCACCGAACTTCTCCGCGTTCCGGACCACGGCCGAGGCGGTCGAACGGGCGGCAGCCGAGGGCCTCGCCGTGCTCGGCGGCAGCAACTACTACGACTTCTCGGTCTACGACGACCTCGCGGTGCTCGCACAGGGAGCCGGGTTGGTGCCCCTGTTCGGCCTCGAGGCGATCTGCTACCTGCCCGAGCTACGCGACGCCGGGGTGAAGATCAACGACCCCGGCAACCCGGGGAAGATGTACGTCTGCGGCAAGGGACTGGTGCACCTCGACCCGCTCCCGGCCGACGCCGCCGAGCGCCTCGCCGTGATCCGGGCCACCGACGAGGCCCGGATCGGCGCCCAGGTCGCACGGCTGAACGCGCTGTTCGCCGAGGGTGGCGTCCCGGTCGACGTCACGGTCGAGTCCGTCGTCGCGGCCGTCGCCGGACGCGCCGGCGTACCGATCCCGACGGTCCACCTGCAGGAGCGTCACGTCGCCCAGGCGTTCGCCGAGGCGCTGGCCGCACAGGTGGGGGACGACCTCGGCGAGGCCCTCGAGCGCCTGACCGGCTCCGCTCCGGCAGCCCTCGACGCGGTCTCGGTGCAGAACCACCTGCGGTCGTCGCTGATGAAGGCGGGCAAGCCCGGGTACGTGCCCGAGGACGACGCCGTGAGCCTCGACCTCGTGCTCGGTCTCGTGGTCTCCCTCGGCGGGATCCCGTGCTACCCGATCCTGGCCGACGGCGCCTCGCCGGTCTGCGGCTTCGAGGAGTCGGTCGACGACCTGGCGGCCTGGCTGCTCGCGCACGGCGTGCCGGCGGTGGAGCTGATCCCGAACCGCAACGACCCCGTGGTGCTCAGCCGGTACGTCACCGGGCTGCGGGCGGCCGGGCTCGTGGTGCTCGCCGGCACCGAGCACAACACGCTGGACATGGTGCCGATGCTGCCGGAGTGCCTCGGCGGCGTGCCGCTCCCGGACGACGTGGCGGCCACGGTCTGGGAGGGCGCCTGCGTGGTGGCCGCGCACCAGGACGCCGTCGCTCGCGGCGAGCAAGGCTTCGTCGGCCCGGACGGCACGCCCGACCCGGCGTACCCCGACGCCGACGCCCGGATCCGTGCGTGGGCGCGGACCGGCGAACGGCTGATCCAGGCCGTCCTCAGCGACCACGCGGCCGCGGCCGCGGAGAGGTGACCCGATGAGCATCGACGCCCTGGTGGAGCTGTCCCGGCGCTACGGCGCGAACCCGAGCCTGGTGCTCGGCGGCGGCGGCAACACCTCGGTCAAGGACGCCGACCGGCTGCTGGTCAAGGCGAGCGGCACGACGCTCGCCACCATCGACGCGGACGGTTTCGTGGCGCTCGACCGGTCCGCGCTCGCCGCGCTGCTCGACCGCGACCTCGGTGCGACCCGCGACGAGCGGGAGGCCGGCTTCAAGGCCGCGGTGCTGGCCGCACGCCTGGACGGGCCCACCGCGCCCCGCCCGTCGGTCGAGGCCGTGCTGCACGACCTGATGCCCGCACGCTACGTGGTGCACCTGCACTCGACCGTGGTGAACCAGCTCGGCTGCGCGGTCGAGGGCAAGCGCCTGGTCGCCGAGCGGCTGGGCGACGACGTGCTCTGGATCGACCTGGTGGACCCGGGCATCGAGCTGGCCCGCGCGATCCGTGACGGCCTGGCCGGGTTCGCGGCGCGGACCGGCGGCCGGACCCCGCGCGGTGTCGTGCTGCAGAACCACGGGGTCGTGGTCAGCGGCGCGGACCCGGCGGCCGTCGACGCCGACCTGTCCTGGCTGCTCGGCGAGCTCGAGCAGATCCGTGACGGCTTCCCTGAGCTCGAGGTGAGCCGGGTCGAGGCGCCCGATCCCGACGAGGTCGACCGGGTGGTGCGCGTGGTCGGTCCGACGCTGCGGGCGCTCACCTCGGACCGTGCGGCCCTGAACGTCGTGCTGTTCGACGACTCCGACGTGGTGCTGGACCTGGTGACCGACGCGGACGGCGAGCAGGTGGCCGGTGGTGGACCGCTCATCCCGGACCAGATCGTGTACTGCCGCTCGTTCCCGATGTGGTTCGCGCCCGAGCCCGGCGAGGACGACGACGCGCTCGCCGCGCGGCTGACCGACGCCGTCGCGGCGTACCGCGCCGCGCACGGCATCCCGCCCACGATCGTCCTCGTCGCCGGCGTCGGCATGTTCGCGGCGGGCGCCCGCTGGGCCGACGCCGACACGGCGCGCGCCGTCTATCGGGACGCGATCGCGGTGATGGTCGGCGCCCGGCGAGTCGGCGGCGTGCTCTACATGACCCCCGACTCGAGCGAGTTCATCGAGAACTGGGAGGTCGAGGCCTACCGCCGCCAGGTCGCGGCCGGCGGCGCGAGCGCGGGCCGGGTGGCCGGCAAGGTCGCCGTGGTGACCGGCGCGGCCCAGGGGTTCGGGCTCGGCATCGCGCAGGACCTCGCGGCGCAGGGCGCGCACGTGGTGCTCGCGGACCTCAACGCCGACGGCGTCGCGACGGCCGCGGCCGGGATCGTCGCGGAGCACGGCGCCGGGCGGGCCGTCGGGGTCGTGATGAACGTCGCCGACGGTGCCTCGGTCGCCGCCGCGGTGGACCAGGTGGTCCGGGCCTACGGCGGGCTGGACCTGTTCGTGTCGAACGCCGGGGTGCTGCGCGCCGAGAGCGTCAAGACGCAGTCCGAGCGGGACTTCGACCTGTCCACCGACGTGAACTACAAGGGGTACTTCCTGTGCGTGCAGGGGGTGGCTCCGGTGCTCGCCCGCCAGCACGCCGCGCGGCCCGAGCACTGGACCGACATCGTGCAGATCAACTCCAAGTCGGGGCTGGTCGGCTCGAACAAGAACTTCGCCTACGCCGGCTCGAAGTTCGGCGGTATCGGCCTGACCCAGTCGTTCGCGCTCGAGCTGGTGACCGACGGGGTCAAGGTGAACTCGATCTGCCCGGGCAACTTCTACGACGGTCCGCTGTGGTCCGACCCGGAGAACGGCCTGTTCGTCCAGTACCTGCGCACCGGCAAGGTGCCCGGCGCGACGACCGTCGAGGAGGTCAAGGCCTTCTACGAGGCGAAGGTGCCGATGTCCCGCGGCTGTACGACGCCGGACGTGATGACCGCCGTCTACTACCTCGTCGACCAGAAGTACGAGACCGGGCAGGCGCTGCCCGTGACCGGCGGCCAGGTGATGCTGCACTGACCCGCCACCGGGCGGCCGGTCGGCCGTCCACCGCCATCCCGCGAACCACACCCGACGACAACCCACGAAAGGCGTAGCGATGACGACCCAGGGCTCACTCCCCGAGACCCAGCACGCCGTCCAGCTGGTCGCCCAGGGCGAGGCCGTGCTGAACCCGGCCAAGCCGGTGTACGCCCCCGGACCGCACGAGATCCTGCTGAAGATCGAGGCCGTCGGGCTCTGCTTCTCCGACATCAAGCTCCGCAAGCAGTTCTCGGGGCACCCGCGCAAGTCCGAGATCCACGCCGGCATCGACCCCGAGGTGCTGCACGGTTGCCGCAGCTACGTGCCCGGCGACAAGCCCGGCGTGCCCGGCCATGAGGTCGTCGGTCGCATCGTCGCCGTGGGCGACGAGGTCACGCGGCACTCGGTGGGGGAGCGCGTCCTGGTCCAGACCGACTACCGCAGCCTGCCCACGGACGGCTCGAACGCGGCGTTCGGCTACACCTTCGAGGGCGGTCTGCAGGAGTACACGCTGCTCGACGAGCGCGTGGTCATCGAGCCGACCACCGGTGAGCGCTATCTCATCCCCGCGCCGGAGCACCTGAGCGCCTCGTCGATCGCGCTGTGCGAGCCGTGGTCCTGCGTGGAGAACGCGTTCGCCAGCGCCGACCGGCGCGGCATGCTCCCCGGCGGCGCTGCGCTGGTGGTCGCGGACGCAGGGCGGGACCTCGCCGCGGTGGCCGGCGTGCTGCCCGGCGACCACGGCGAGCTGGTCGCGGTGGTCGCCGACGACGCGCAGCGTGGGGCGGCCGAGGCACTAGGTGCCCGCATGGCCGACCTCGACGCGCTCGAGGCCGGGACCTACGACGACGTCGTCTACCTCGGCTCGGACGGCTCGACGATCGAGCGGCTGCAGGGTCTCCTCGCCCATGGCGCGGTGATCAACCTCGTGCTGGGCGGCGAGCAGATCGGCGCCCCGGTGCAGCTCGATGTCGGCCAGGTGCACTACGGCGGCGCTCGCTGGATCGGCACCACGGGCAGCGACCCGGCGGAGTCCTGGGCGCACGTGCCGGTCTCCGGTCGGCTGCGCGAGGGCGAGCGGGTGCTGATCGTCGGCGCCGCGGGTCCGATGGGCCAGATGCACATGATCTTCTCGGTGGCCGCGGACAACCCGCCGGCCCACCTGGTCGGCACGGACATCGACGACGAGCGGCTCGCGGCGCTGCGCGCCAAGGTCGAGCCGTTCGCCACCCGGCGCGGCGTGCCCGTGACGTACCTCAACACGAAGGCCACCCCGATCGAGGGCACCTTCACCTATCAGACGATCATGGTGCCGTCGGCCGCCCTGGCCGCCGCGAGCATCGCGACCGCCGCCGACGGCTGCATCATCGACGTGTTCGCGGGCATCCCGGCGGGCAGCACGGCTGCGTTCGACCTGGACGGCTACGTGGCCAAGCACTGCTACATGTTCGGTACCTCGGGCTCCAACATCGAGGACATGAAGAACGTCCTCGCGATGGTGTCCGACGGCCGGCTGGACACCAACGTGTCGGTCGACGCGGTCAGCGGCATGGCCGGCGCCATCGACGGCCTCGGCGCCGTCGAGACCCAGGCGCTGAACGGCAAGGTGATCATCTACCCCTCGCTGTCGGAGATGGGCATGACCCGCCTGTCCGACCTGCCGGGAGACGTCGCCGCGAAGGTCGGCGGGATCTGGAACGCGACCGCCGAGCACGCGCTGCTCGGCGACCAGGCGGAGGGGCGCTGACCGCGATGGTCGTTCCGGTGGGGCCGACGGCGGTGGACGGCCCCGGTGCTGCGTCGAGCGCTCGCGCGCCCCCGGGGTGAGCTGGTTCGGCCCCAGCCGTCCGGGCGCTCGAGGTGTGGTCCGACCGGTGCACGCCGGGGAGCCCTACCCTGGGCGCACAGCCGTTCTCGCGATCGGAGGCGACGTGTCTGCCCCAGCCAGGGCTCATGGTCCGAGTCTCGACACCGTGTCGACCGTGCTCGCGGCCCGACGCTTCTACGTCGACGGCGTGAGCAAGAGCGACATCGCCGCCGAGCTGGGCCTGTCACGCTTCAAGGTCTCTCGCATGCTCGAGACCGCCCTCCGCACGGGCATCGTCAGGATCACCATCGCGGCCCCGAGCGAGATCGACCTCGAGCTGTCGGCTCAGCTCACGACCGCGTTCGGCATCCGCCAGGCCCTGGTCGTCCGCATCGCCGAGGACACCGAGGACTTCGTCCGCATCCAGCTGGGCCGAGCCGCCGCCGCGCTGCTCGCCGGCTCGCTGGAGGCAGGTGACATCGTCGGCGTCAGCTGGGGGCGCACCCTGCACGCGATGATCGGAGCCATCGACGACCTCCCGCGCTGCGACGTGGTCCAGATCGTCGGCGGCGTCCCGGCCGACCTCACGATCAGTGCGTTGGAGCTGGTGCGGCAGGTCGCGGAACGTGGCGGGGGGCGTGCCTACCCGTTGCACGTGCCGATGCTGCTCGACAGCCCGGTCGCCGCGGAGGCGCTGCGCAAGGAGCGGCACGTGCGGAAGACCTTCGCGATGTTCGACAAGCTCACCCATGCGGTCGTCGGCATCGGTGCGTGGCGGGCCGGGAGCTTCGCTCTGCACCCCGCGCTGCCGCGAGACGTCATCGAGCGTGCGGGGGCCGCCGGTGCCGTGGCAGACGTCTGCATGACCCTCCTGGACCAGGACGGCGCCGTGGTGGACCTGCCGGAGCTCGGGAGCCGCATCATCGCCATCGACCTCGAGTGCCTGCGCCGAGTGCCGGACGTCATCGCCGTCGCCGGCGGGGCAGGCAAGGCGGAGGCCATCGCGGCGGCGCTGCGCAGCGGCGTCGTCCACCGCCTCGTCACCGACGAGATCAGCGCGCGTCAGCTGCTGACGATGGCGGAGCGCTGAGCGCACCGACCATCGCACCGGCCGGGCGGCACGCACCCGGTGCACCTGACGAGTGACCAGCCGTTCTGCTCGTGTCGTCCCTTGACACGTCGGAACCGGCACAGCAGACTTTTGCTCAGATGAGGGCATAGCGCTCATCCGAGCGACAATGGATCGCGGAGTGCCTGCTCCAGTCCTCTCGGCGAGGTGGCCGAGGTGGGCGCAGCGAGATCCGGAAACGTGGACGCCGAGCAGGCGCTGCTCGGCGACGAGGCGGAGGGATGCTGACCGATGGCCGTACCCGTGGAGCTGCCGAAGCTCGGCAACACGGTCGAGGAGTGCATCATCTCGGCGTGGTTCAAGAGCCCAGGTGACGCGGTCGCCGAGGGCGACGTGCTCGCCGAGGTCGAGACCGACAAGGCGACGTTCGAGGTGACCGCGCCCCAGGCCGGCACGCTGCTGGCGACGTTCTTCACCGAGGGTGACCTGGTGCCCGTCTTCACCACGCTGTGCGTGCTGGGCGACCCGGGGGAGGACCCGGAGCCGTACCGGCCCGGCGGCGAGGGTGGAGCGGCGGCGCCGAGCGCGCCCGCCGAGTCGAGCCCCGCTGCGCCCGTGGCGGCTCCGGCCGCGGCTCCGGCGGCTGCGGCGCCCGCAGCGGCCCCGGCCGGGGCGCCGGCGCCCGCCGCGGTCCCGGTCGAGGACTCCGGCGCCCCGTGGAGCCCGCGCGCCCGACGCTTCGCCCGCGAGCACGGCATGGAGACCGCCGGAGCCCCGGGCAGCGGCCCCGAGGGGCGGGTGCTCGAGGCCGACGCACGTGACCGGTGGGAGTCCGGTCCCAAGCTGACGTCGGCCGCTCAGGCGCAGGCTGCCGCCGAGGGTCTGGTGGCTCCGGCCACCGGCACCGGCGTGGGCGGAGCAGTGCGGGCCGGCGACCTGGTGGCGCCCGGCGCGGCCCCCGCGACGGCTGCGCCGACCGGCGGCGCTGTCCCGGCCCCGGCCGCGCCCGGCGCCTCGGTCCAGAGGATGTCGACGATGCGCAAGCGGATCGCCGCGAACCTGCGCGACTCGCTGGCGAGCACCGCGCAGTACACCCTGCACGCGTCGGCGGACGCGCGCAGCATCCTCGCCCTGCGCCGGACGCTCAAGAAGGACCCGAGCACGGCGGGCATCACGATCAACGACATCGTCGGCGCGTGCACGGTCAAGGCGCTGCGCGAGATGCCGGTGGTGAACTCCTGGTTGCTCGACGGTGAGGTGCAGACCCACGCCGAGATCGACCTGGGCTTCGCCGCCGACACCGACCGGGGGCTGGTCGTGCCGGTGATCCGCGGGGCGCAGAACCTCTCGCTGATCGGCCTGTCGGCGCGCGGCAAGGAGCTCGCCGCCCAGGCCCAGGCAGGCACGCTGAACCCCGACGACATGACGGGCGGCACGTTCACGATCTCGAACCTCGGCAACCTGGGGATCGAGGGGTTCACGCCCGTGCTCAACCCGCCACAGGTCGGGATCCTCGGCGTGGGCGCGATCACGCTCCGCGCGGTGCGCAACGCCGACGGCAACGTCGAGTTCGCCGACCGGATCTCGCTGTCGCTCACGCTCGACCACCAGCTGATCGACGGCGCGCCCGGCGCCCGGTTCCTGCAGGTGCTCACCCGGATCCTCGAGAGTGCGGAGACGTCGTGTTCGATCTGATCGTGGTGGGCGGCGGCCCGGGCGGGTACGAGGCCGCCGCGCACGCCGGCAAGCTCGGCATGAGCGTCGCGCTGGTGGAGAAGAAGCGGCTCGGCGGGACGTGCCTCAACGTGGGCTGCATCCCCGCGAAGACGTTCCTGCACACGGCCAAGCTGGTCCGGGACGCGCGCGAGGGCGCGGCCTACGGTGTGCAGGTCGGCACGCCCACGGTGGACCAGCCCACGCTCGTGGCCCGCAAGAACCGGATCGTCGACACCCTGGTGAACGGCGTCGGTCAGCTGATGGACGCCAACAAGGTCCAGGTGGTCCAGGGCGAGGGCCGGCTCGTCGCCCGGGACACCGTCGAGGTGCGCACCGGCGAGGGTACCGAGCGGCTCCAGGCGGCGAACGTCATGATCGCCACGGGCTCGAAGGTCGCCAAGCCGCCGATCCCCGGTCTCGACTCGCCCGCCGTGCTCGACTCGGACTCGGTCTTCGACCTGCCCGAGCTGCCGGCCAGCGTCGCGATCATCGGCGGCGGGGTGATCGGCCTGGAGTTCGCCTCGTTCTTCAACGACGTCGGTGTCCAGGTCACCGTCCTGGAGATGCTCCCGAGCATCGGCGCCGGTGCCGACGACGACGTGTCGCGCCGGCTGCTCAAGGCCCTGCAGAGCGCAGGGATCACGTTCCACCTCAGTGCCAAGGTCACCGAGGTCGGGCCGGACGGCGTGCGGTTCACCGACGCCAAGGGCACCGAGCAGGTCGTCGTGGCGGAGCGCGTGATGAACGCCGCCGGCCGCGTGCCGGCGGTGGCGGGCCTCGGCCTCGAGGAGCTCGGCGTCGAGGTTCGGCGGGGCGTCGTGACGACGCCCGAGGGCCGCACCAACGTGCCGGGCATCTGGGCGATCGGCGACGCCAACGGCCGGATGATGCTCGCGCACGTCGCCACGCGCGAGGGCATCGTCGCGGTCAACACGATCGCCGGTCGCCCCGACCGGATGCGCTACGACGCGATGCCCGGGGTGATCTACACCTCGCCCGAGGCGTCCTGGGTCGGCCCGACCGAGGCCCAGCTCAAGCAGGCCGGGGTCGCGTACCGCAAGGCGCAGGTCCCCGCCGGGGTGTCGGGCCGCTTCCTGATCGAGAACGAGCACGGCAGCGGGTTCGCCAAGGTGCTCGTCGACGCGCGGTACGGGCGGCTGCTCGGCGCGCACGTGCTGGGCGACGTGTCCAGCGAGTTCATCGTGGCGGCCGCCGCGATGATCGAGACCGAGCTCACCGCCGAGGCGGCGATGGAGGTCGTCTTCCCGCACCCGACCGTGTCCGAAGTCCTGCGTGAGGCCCTCGTCCGGGTCGCGCACGTCTGACAGCGAGAGAGCAACCGAGAGAGCCGACGATGCCCAAGTCATTGCAGATCCACCCGGCGGACGTGCTGCACACCGACCGGATCACGTTCACCGACATCCCGGTCAACGCCTTCCCGAAGGGTGCGACGAGGTCGCTGGAGGACTTCTCCGCGGAGACCCTCCTCGGCATCTGGCGGGACATGTGGGCGGTCCGCGAGTTCGAGACCATCCTCAACGAGATCAAGGTCAAGGGCTCCTACCGCGACCTCGCGTACAACCACGCCGGCCCCGCCCACCTGTCGATGGGGCAGGAGTCCTCGGCGGTCGGCATGGCGCACGCCCTCACCCCGGACGACCACATCTTCGGTTCGCACCGTAGCCACGGCGAGATCCTGGCCAAGGCGTTCTCCGCGATCCGCGCGCTGGACGACGCGACGCTCGAGCAGATCATGACCGGCTACGCCGGCGGCGCCGTGCTGGCTCCGGTCGCCGAGGAGTTCTCCGGCTCGGTGCGTGAGCTCGCCGAGCGGTTCTTCCTCTACGGCGCCTACGCGGAGATCTTCGCGCGGGACACCGGTTTCAACCGGGGCCTCGGCGGCTCGATGCACGCGTTCTTCACGCCGTTCGGCATCTACCCGAACAACGCGATCGTGGGCGGCTCCGGCTCGGTCGCGCCCGGCGCCGCGCTGTTCAAGCGGGTCAACCGCAAGCCGGGTGTCGTGGTGGCGAACATCGGCGACGCGTCGATGGCCTGTGGCCCGGTGTGGGAGGGCATCAACTTCGCCGCGATGGACCAGTACCGCACGCTGTGGGACCAGGCGCTCGGCGGCGGTCTGCCGCTGATCGTCAACGTGATGAACAACTTCTACGGGATGGGTGGCCAGCCGCGCGGCGAGACGATGGGCCAGGAGCTCATCGCCCGGATCGGCGCCGGGGTGAACCCCGAGCAGATGCACTCCGAGCGGGTCAACGGCTACGACCCGCTGGCGGTCATCGACGCCTTCACGCGCAAGAAGCAGGTGCTCGCCGAGGGCCGCGGCCCGGTGCTGCTGGACACCATCACGTACCGGTTCTCCGGCCACTCCCCGTCGGACGCGTCCAGCTACCGCACCTCCGAAGAGCTGGACGAGTGGCGCGAGGCCGACGCGATCCCGGCCTTCGGCGCCCGCCTGGTCAAGGGTGGCATCGCCACCCAGGAGCAGCTGGACCAGGTGCGCGAGCAGATCCAGGACCAGGTGTTCGACGCCTTCGCGCTCGCGACCGACCTGGAGAAGAGCCCGCGGATCGGCATCGACTCCCCGCTGGTCGAGCAGGTGATGTTCTCCAACACCAAGGCCGAGAAGCTCGACGACCGCGAGCCGGAGATCGACCTCGCCGACAACCCGCGGGTCAAGCAGATCGCGGGCAAGGAGCGGGTCGGTGTCAAGGACGGCAAGCCCGTCCCGAAGATGAAGGCGTACAACATCCGGGACGGCATCTTCGAGGCGATGCTGCACCGGTACTCGATCGACCCGACCATGGTCGCGTTCGGTGAGGAGAACCGGGACTGGGGCGGCGCGTTCGCCGTGTACCGCGGTCTGACCGAGGCCCTGCCGTACCACCGGCTGTTCAACTCGCCGATCGCCGAGGCAGCGATCGTGGGTGCCGCGGTGGGCTACGGCATGGAGGGTGGCCGCGCGGTCGTCGAGCTGATGTACGCGGACTTCATGGGGCGTGCGGGCGACGAGATCCTGAACCAGCTCAGCAAGTGGCAGGCGATGTCGGCCGGCGCGATCACGATGCCGGTGGTGCTGCGGATCTCGGTGGGTTCGAAGTACGGTGCCCAGCACTCCCAGGACCTCACCGCGCTCGCGGCGCACATCCCGGGACTCAAGGTCGTGTACCCGGTCACGCCGTACGACGCCAAGGGTCTGATGAACGCGGCCCTGGCCGGCACGGACCCGGTGATCTTCTTCGAGAGCCAGAAGCTCTACGACATGGGGGAGATGTTCGCCGAGGGCGGCGTGCCCGAGGGCTACTACGAGGTCGAGATCGGCCAGCCCTCGGTCAAGCGGTCCGGGACCGACCTGACCATCGTCACCCTGGGCCCGTCGCTCTACACGGCGCTGTCCGCGGCCGACGTGCTGGCCGAGAAGCACGGCCTGTCCGCCGAGGTGATCGACCTGCGCTCGGCCACGCCGCTGGACTACGCGCCGCTGGCCGCGTCGGTCGCGAAGACCGGCAAGGTGCTCCTGGTCTCGGAGGCGGTGGAGCGCGGCAACCTCATGCAGACCGTGGCGTCCACGCTCACCCAGCTGTGCTTCGACGACCTGGACGCACCGCCGGTGGTGGTGGGCTCGCGGAACTGGATCACGCCGGCGCCCGAGCTCGAGGCGATGTTCTTCCCGCAGGTCGACTGGCTGCTGGACGCCGTCCACCAGCAGATCCTGCCGTTGGCCGGGTACACGCCGACCGGTGCGGCGAACGCGGCCGAGCTGGCCCGCCGGAACCGGCTGGGCGTCTGATCGACGGCTCCCGGCCGGGCGCGTGACGCCCCGGCCGGGAGGCCCGTGCTCCCCGGCGGTCGGCGTACCCCAGCTCCCCGGCGGTCGGCGTGCCCGTCGACCGGTCGGCCCGGACCCCGGACGGGGCGCCCGGCGCCGTGTCGTGCGTCGCGATGGGAACGCTCACATCGTGACCATTTCGTTGTCCTGACGTGCTGCCGTGGGCCTTGACCCGGAGTTCTCCGGTGGCCTACGGTGATCGAAGTTTGGAACGATTCATCGCCCTCGACGAGGAGGACGGATGGCGGAGATCGACGACCCTTCGGTCGTGCTCCAGCTGCGCGACGTGCGCAAGGTGTTCGGACCGGTCGTCGCGCTCGCCCATGGCAGCCTGACGCTGGAGACCGGCTCGATCCACGCGCTGCTGGGTGAGAACGGGGCGGGCAAGTCGACGCTCGTGAAGATCGTGGCGGGCGTCTACCACCGCGACGCCGGCGAGGTCCTGCTGGACGGCGACGTCGTCGACTTCCGCAGCACCGCGGAGTCCAAGGACGCAGGCATCGCGGTCATCTACCAGGAGCCGACGCTGTTCCCCGACCTCTCGGTCACCGAGAACCTCTTCATGGGGCGCCAGCCGCTGACCTCGCTGCGGCGAGTCGACCACGCGCGGATGCGGGCCGAGGCCGTCGCGCTCTTCGACCGGCTCGGCGTGCCGATCGACCCGGACCGCCTGGCGATGGGCCTGTCGATCGCGGACCAGCAGGTCATCGAGATCGCCAAGGCCATCTCGCTGGACGCGAAGGTGCTGATCATGGACGAGCCCACCGCGGCGCTGTCCGGGCACGAGGTCGAGCGGCTGTTCACCATCGCCCGCCAGCTGCGCGACGAGGGCCGCGCCCTGGTGTTCATCTCGCACCGGCTCGACGAGGTCTTCAGCCTGTGCGACACGATCACCGTGATGCGCGACGGCGAGTACATCTCGACCGGGCGCACGGCGGACCTCACGCCGGCCGAGGTCGTGCGGCTCATGGTCGGCCGCGAGATCTCCGAGCTGTTCCCCAAGACCGAGGGCCTCCCGGTCGGCGACGTGATGCTCGAGGTCGAGGGCCTCACGCTCCCCGGCAGCTTCCACGACGTGTCGTTCCAGGTCCGCGCGGGGGAGATCGTCGGGCTCGCCGGACTGGTCGGGGCTGGCCGCAGCGAGGTCGCGCGGGCCGTGTTCGGCGTGGACCGGTACTCGGCCGGGACGGTGCGCTTCCGCGGCGAGACGATGCCGGTCGGCGACACCTCGGCGTCCATCGCGGCCGGGATGGCCTTCGTCCCCGAGGACCGACGGCGTCAGGGCCTGATCGTCGAGATGGGGCTCGCCCGCAACCTCACGCTGGTGCTGCGGCGCACGCTGGAGCGGTTCGGCCTGATCACCACGACCCGCGAGTACACGACCGCGACCGAGTGGGCCAAGCGCCTGCAGGTGAAGTCCGGCGACCTGGACTCCAAGGCCGGCACGATGTCGGGCGGTAACCAGCAGAAGAGCGTCATCGCGAAGTGGCTGGCCACCGACCCCACCCTGCTGATCATCGACGAGCCCACCCGCGGGATCGACGTCGGCACCAAGTCCGAGGTCCACCGCCTGCTCGACGAGCTCGCCGGACGCGGCATCGCGGTGCTGATGATCAGCTCGGAGCTGCCCGAGGTGCTCGGCATGAGCGACCGCGTCCTGGTGATGCGCGAGGGCGAGATCACCGCGCGGCTGGACCGCGCCGAGGCGACCCAGGAGGCCGTGATGATGGCTGCCACCCGCCACGAGGCGGTGGCATGAGCGCCGCGACGGCCACCCGGGTGCCGAGCAGGTCGTTCGGCACGCGCGTGGCCGACCTGCTCAAGCGCCGCGAGACCAGCGTCGTGATCGCGATCGTCGTCGTGGTCGCGCTCGCGACCAGCGTCAACCGCAGCTTCGCCTTCGGGTCGGACGGCTTCCGGAACCTGCTGCTCACCCCGTCGCTGCTCGTGGTGCTCTCGGTGGCCCAGGCCATCGTCCTGATCTCGAAGAACGTCGACCTGTCGGTCAGCGCCGTGCTCGGCCTCACCGCCTACGCCACCGGCGACATGTTCACGCTGTGGCCCTCGCTGCCGATCCCGGTGGTCGTCGTGCTGGCGATCGCGTTCGGGTCCGTGCTCGGCGCGATCAACGGCCTGCTGGTCAGCGTCGCCCGGGTCCCGGCCCTGGTCATCACGCTCGGCACGCTCTACATCTACCGGGGCATGGGCATCGCGTGGGTCGGCTCGGGACACATCAACCCGAGCGACGTGCCGAACTCGTTCGAACGGCTCGGCGTGGCGAGCGTCTTCGGCATCCCGATCCTCACGCTCGTGGCGCTGGCCGTCGTGATCGTGGTCGCGTACGTGATGGGCTCCACCCGCTCCGGGCGTGAGCTCTACGCGATCGGCTCCGACGAGGATGCGGCCGACCTCTACGGCCTGCGGGTGCGTCGCCGGGTGTTCTTCGCGTTCCTGTCCTCCGGCACGCTCGCCGGGCTGGCCGGTGTGATGTACGCCGCGCGCTACGTCATGGTCGACTCGCAGGCCGGTGCCGGGCTCGAGCTCCAGGCCGTCGCCGGCGCCGTGGTCGGTGGTGTCGCCATCGCCGGCGGCAGCGGCACCGTCCTGGGCGCCGCGCTCGGTGCTGTGCTGCTGACCACGATCGCTCGCGCGCTGCCGATCGTGGGCGTGCCGGACTTCTGGCAGCAGGCCGTGGTCGGCGTGCTGATCATCGCGGCGATCGTGCTCGACAAGGTCCTGGCGATCCGCAACGTCCGACGCCTCGCCGCCGAACGCGAGCGCCAGCTGGAGGGGGTGGCCTGATGAGCACCACGGTCGACGCCGACGTCCGCACCACACCCACCGCACCGCCCACCGCGACGCGCCTGCGTCGGGTCCTGCTCGGCCGCGACGCCGCGATCGTCGCCCTGCTCGCGGCGACCTGGCTGATCGCGACCGTGGCCGTGCCGAACTTCGGCACCGCGAACACCGTCTACTTCCTGCTCGAGGACATCTTCCCGGTGCTGCTCATCGCGCTGCCGATGACGCTCGTGATCATCACCGGTGAGATCGACCTGTCGGTCGGCAGCATGGTCGGCCTGTCCACGGTCGTGGTCGGGTCGCTGTTCGACGCCGGGCTGCCGTTCGGGGTGGCTGCGCTCGTCGCCGTCCTGGTCGGCGCCGTGGGCGGGCTGTTCAACGGCGTGCTCGTGACGCGAGTGGGTCTGCCGTCCCTCGCGGTGACGATCGGTACCCTCGCGCTCTACCGCGGGCTCGCGGTCGCGACGCTCGGCGACAAGTCGGTGACCGGCTTCCCGCAGTCCTGGAAGGACCTGGTCCAGAACCGTCTGTTCGGAGCGGGCACGGCGCTGCCGACGATCATCTGGCTCTTCCTGCTGCTCGCGGCCTTCTTCATCGTGCTGCTGCACTTCACGTCGACGGGCCGCGCCGTGTACGCGATCGGCCTGAACGACGAGGCGGCTCGCTTCTCGGGCATCGACGCCGGCCGGGTCAAGATGCTGATGTTCGTCGCGACCGGCACCGTCGCCGCGCTCGCGGGCGTGTGGTTCACGCTGTACTACTCGACCGCGCGGGGCGACAACGCGACCGGCCTCGAGCTGTCCGTGGTGGCGGCCGTGCTCGTCGGCGGCGTGTCCATCTTCGGTGGCAAGGGCGGGCTTCCCGGCGTGATCGCCGGAGCGCTGCTGATCGGCACCCTGCGCAGCGCGCTGCGCCTCGCCGACGTGTCGTCCGACGCCATCAACGTGGCGACCGGGCTCCTGCTGGTCGTCACCGTCATCGTGCCGAGCTTCCTGGCGTGGCTCGGACGCGTCACACACCGGGGTTCGTGAGGTCCCGGCTGGTACTGGACGAGGGTCCTAACGAGGAGGAAGAACAATGAGGTTGCTTCGTCGTAGGTCTGTGGTGGCGGCGGGTGCTGTGGTGGCGCTGTCGTTGGGTTTGGCTGCGTGCTCGTCGGGTGGTGGCGGGGAGGAGTCTTCGTCGGCGGGTGG
>NZ_JAOVZU010000003.1:436853-463653 GCF_025717005.1 Actinotalea endophytica | reverse complement strand
CCTCGTCGGGATGCTCGAGCACGCGCCGCATGAGGCGCGCGGCCTCGTCGAGGTCGGGCTCCGCCCACCGTGTGCCCGGCGGGTACGGGGCCGCGTCCGCGGGGACGCGGCCCGCCGTCCACGGCACGAGGAAGCTGTTCTCGTCCGTCATGAACTGCAGGTTGCCGCTGTACCCGGTCGCGACGACGGGCTTGCCGTAGGCCATCGCCTCGGCCATCGTCAGCCCGAGACCCTCCGAGCGGTGCAGCGAGACGTAGGCGTCGCAGTGGGCGACGAGCGCGTCCCGTGCCTTCGGCGACAACCGATGCTCGAGCATCATGACGTCGGACCGGCGGGCCGCCAGGACGCGCAGACGCTCGGCGTCGGCAGGCCGCCGGTCGGCGTTCACGGACTTCACCACGAGGACTGGACCCTCATCGGGAGCGAACGCCCGGGAGAAGGCCTCGACCAGGCCCCAGGGGTTCTTGCGCTCGGCGGTGGAGAGGTAGTCGAAGCTGAAGAGGAGCACGGGGCGGTCCGGGAGGCCCAGCTCGGCGCGGTCGAGGCTCTGGGCGGGGCCCCGTTGAGGCAACGGCGGCGTGATCGTCCGGACCGGGACCGGTGAGTGCGGCGCGACAGCGCCGCGCACGAAGTCCGTCGCCACCCAGATCTCGTCGAGCCCGGTCGCAGCGTCGCACAGCTCGGCCGGCAGCTCCTCGACCTCCCAGTACCACATGCCGATCCGGTAGGACCGCTCGAGCTCGCGGCGATGGTTCGCCAGGACCTGGGGGGTCAGGTCGGCGTTGGCACAGACCAGGACCGCGTCGTGGACTCTGCCCTCGGCCCGGGTTGTCCCTCCGCGTCCCGGCAGGGGCACGCTCAGCGTCGAGCACGGCACGGCCGCCGCCCGGGTGGCCGCGACCATCTGGCGGGCCGACTCACCGATCCCGAGGTCGTCGGACAGGAACCCGACAACCGTCAGCCCGGGGTCCGGGCGCGTTGCGAGCGTCGACCGGGCCCGGTGGAGCAGGTCCGCAGCGCGCGCGCGAGGCCCCGGCCCCGCCGGTGGCAGGGTCTGCGGCAGGAGGACCGTCGGGTAGCCCTCAGCGGCTGCGTACCGTCGGGCCCACTCCACCAGGGCTCCGTCGTCCGCGCCCGGCTCGAAGGCGTCACGCAGGTCGGGTCGAACCTCCCGGAGCGCGTGCAGCCAGCGATGCCCCGACGTGAGCCACGCGAGGAGCTCCTCGGCGTGTTCCGGGTCGAACGGGTCCGGGGCGCGGTCTCCCGCAGCCGCGATCGCGATGCGTGTGGCGGCGTCGACGGGCAGCCCGAGTGAGCTTGCGGCGAACGGGTCGGGCAGCGTGGCGCCGTCCTGCGCGAGCCGCGCGGCGTGCTGGTCGACCAGGGCGGCGAGGTTCGGCTGCTCGGACAGCCGCGCG
The DNA here is from genome assembly GCF_025717005.1 of Actinotalea endophytica. Classification (GTDB taxonomy): domain Bacteria; phylum Actinomycetota; class Actinomycetes; order Actinomycetales; family Cellulomonadaceae; genus Actinotalea. The sequence continues at coordinate 462,235 of NZ_JAOVZU010000003.1, read as the reverse complement.
GTCCCGGGCTCCGCGAGCCAGGCGTCCCACAGCCACGGTCGCGCTGGGTCGACCCAGGAGAGGTCGAGCACTCGAACCGGTGCGGCGCCGACGACCGGGCCGTCGGGAGCGACGCTCACCTCTCCGATCTCCGACGTGGGTGACAGCACGGAGTCGGTGGGTAGTGGTGACTCGGCCGGCACGCCTTCGCCCGCGCCGACGACGACCAGGAACGGGAGGCTGGTGCCCACGGGAAGGGAGCCTGTGGCGGAGTCCCAGGACGTCGGTGTCGGCGCGAGCAGGAGCACCCCTGGCGCGAGCCCGAGCGCACGCTCGCCGGGGGCGAGATCGCGCGCCGCGGTCCGGGCCGCCTCCGGGAGCACCGATCGGGCGCGGTCGGTCGCCGCGTGCGCCGCCACGCGTCGGTGCAGTGTGGCGTCGCCGAGCCCGGCGTCGCCCGGGTCGAGCACGCGCTCGTCCCGCACCGTGCGGTAGGTCCCGTCGACGTCGAGCACCCAGACCTCCGCGCCGGGGAGCGCACGGCGTGCGTGCTCCACGGACGCCCGTGCGTGCGCGACGGTGGCGTGCGACGAGGTGACGACGACGCGCCTCACGCCGACCCGCCGAGGGCGAGGTCGAGCACGGCGTCCGCCGCGACGCGGAAGCTCGCCCCCACGGCGTGCGCCCGCCCTCGGTCCGCGAGCGACTCCCGCTGCGCCGCGTCCGAGATGAGGTCGTCGATCACCCGAGCGAGCCTCCGGGGCGCGATCCCGGGTTCCACCTGGGTGGTGCAGTCGGCGAGCTCGGCGAGAGCACCGGTCCGGGAGACCACGACCGGCACGCCGGCGCCCAAGCAGTCGGCGACTGCTGCCGACGTCTCACCGTTCGAGTGGCTCCGCAGTTGCACGGCCAGCAGGCTGCGAGCGAGCCACGCGTCGTACTCGGCCGCCGTGACCCGGCCGGTGAGGACCAGGCGATCGCCGAGCCCGGCCGACTCGATCACCTCGGCGACCTCCGCGCCGGTGCGCGGGTCGCCGGAGCGTCCCACCAGCGCGAACCGGAGCTGCGGGTGCTCGTGGGCGAGCGCGGCGAACGCCCGGACCACCGTCACCGACTCCTTCTGCCAGTGCACGATGCCGAACGAGGCGACCGTGTCCCGCTGGGACCCGGGCGTCCGCAGCGTGTGGCCGAACGGCACGACGCTCACCTTCGCTCGCTGCGGAGGGTCGAGGTCGGCCCGGGCGAGCGCCGCGGCGACGCGCGAGTGAACGACGGTCCGGTCCGAGGGCTCGACCACGGGTCCGGCCATCAGGCCGTTGACCGTCCAGTACTCCGCGGCGTCCAGGCCGGAGCCGCGGTGCTCGTCCGGGACCTTGCCGGCGTGCAGCGGGGCGAGTCGTGCCCGCGTGCCGGGGTCGACCAGGTCCGGTCGCTCGCGCAGGGCCACGCCGAGCAGGTCCGAGTAGCGCACGTCGTGCGAGATGACGGTGCCCCCGTGGGCGCGGAGAGCCGCGAGGGTCTCGAGGTGATGCTCGCTGTTGCCCATGGCGATGATCCGCGCGTCATGGTCGCCGTGGGCTCGCTCCACCGATCGAAGGTCCCGATAGGTGTACCAGGCGACGCCGTCGAGCGGTGGGTGCTCGGCGCCGGGCTCGGTGAAGACGTCGACGTCGGCGCGTTCCCGGAGGCGGTCGAGCATCGCCCTCGAGTAGTCGGCGACGCCACTCGGCACCGGCGGCATGGGGCTGATCAGCGCGACCCGTGGCCGACCGGGCACGACGGCCGGCAGGTCCCGGATCGCCGTCACGCACGACTCGGCCACCTGGGCCCAGGGCCGGCCGGTCCCCGTGGTGCGCAGCAGCCGTGCGCGGAGCTCGGGATCGCCGAGGGCGCGCCGGAGCACGTCGACGAGCCCGCTCACCGACGTGGGGTCGAAACGGCCTGCGTCGTCCGTCACGAGCTCCGCCAGCGCAGGCACGTCCGCGACCACCGACGGCGTACCGCACGCCCTTGCCTCGGCGACCGGCAGGCCGAAACCTTCGTGCAGCGACGGGAAGACCACGAGCGCCGCGTTCCGGTAGAGCGTGAGCAGGTCCACCTCGCTCACGTGCCCCATGGGGTGCACGTGGTCGCCGAGCCCGAGCTCCGCGACCCGGGCGTCGATCACCGCGGGGTCGGCACCGTGCAGCAGCACCAGCGGGTGGGCGCGGCGTTCCGCCCGGTCGAGCTCGGCGTAGGCGCGCAGGACCAGGTCGACGTTCTTGCGGGGATCGGCGCCGCCGGGGCACAGGAGGTACCCGGGACGCAGACCCGGCACGGCCGTGACCGCCGAGGGCTCGTCGGGTCCCGGCGTGAAGTGCTCGGACACGCCGGTCCCGACGACCTCGAGGCGGTTCGCGGGCAGACCCAGCAACCGGATCGCGTCGTCGGCCGTCGCACGCGAGATGGTCAGCACGCGGTCGGCGGACCGGACGAGCTCGAGGCGGGCCAGGTACGCCGCGCGCGCGGCCCGAGCAGCGAGGTACCGCTCGGGTGCGGCCAGGGGGATGAGGTCGTACAGCACGGTCACGAGCCGGGTGCGGGGGCCGCGGGCCCACGTCGGCCACAGGTCGTCGAGCTCACCGGTGAGCGGTTCCAGCGGCGACGGCTGGAGCCACACGTCCGGGGGACGCAGGTCGGGGTCGTCGGAACGTCGCAGCAGCGCGGCGCGGACCAGTGCGGGCGTGTGCGCCGGCACCGGGAGTCCGGGGCGCAGCAGCCAGGCGTCGATCGCGCCGGGCTCGTGGTCCTCGACCGCCGCGGCGAGCTCGTGGACCCACCGCCCGATGCCACGCGGTGCGGTGGCAGGGTGCTGGAGGGCGAAGGCGTCGGCGAGGACTCGCATGTCAGCCGGGGAGCCGGGCGGCGACCAGGCCCAGGTCGCCGGGGGCGGCCTCGTCGGGAGTGGCGCGGCGGGCCCAGGCCGCGGACGTCGGTCCGGCGGTGTCGTCCGCGCCGACGGCGAAGGCGTCGTCCACGCTCCACCCGGTCAGCATCTCGGTGAGCCGCCCGAGGTCGACACCGGCCACGAGCGTCGTCGTGAGGGCGAGCCGGGCGCCGGCGGCGGCGCGCCCGGCCAGCGAGTCGAGGAGCGCGGGCGCGGGCAGGCCGGGGCTGCTCGCGTGGTGCACGAGCAGCACGGCGCAGGGTGCACCGTCGTCGTCGAGCCGCCGGACGTCGTGCCCGAGTGCGACGAGCGCTGCGACGGCGTCCTCCGGCAGCCCGACCTGGAGCACGCTGGTGGGGACCTGGCCCACGGCGCCGAGCAGGTGGGCGAGGGCGACGTCACCGGCGAGCACCACAGCGTGCGGGGCGTGCCCGTCCCGCACGACGGCCGCGCGCACATCCCGGTCGAGCCGGTCGATCGACCGCACGAGCAGGGCCGTGACCGCCGCCGTGTCGTCGTTGCCGGGCGCGGGTCGGTGCTGGTCGGTCCGCAGCGCGCGGACCTCGGCGGTGAGCGCCTCGAACCGGACGTTGAAGAACGACCGCACCCCTGCGGTGAGCCTTCTGATCACACGTGACCTCTCGCCGTGGACGACCGTGGTCATCCTAGCCAGCGGGCGGAGCGTTCCTGCGGCGCGGACGAGATGGCCGTGGACGCCCGCCATACTGGTCTGCCATGGACCCCGACGCGCCCGCGGTGCAGGCCGACGCGAGGCAGAGCGGGGCGGAGGGCGCCGAGGCCGTCCGCAGAGCGCGCAACCGCACCCTGCTCCGCTGGCTGGTCGCCGCGGCGGCGGTCGCCGTCGCGCTGCTGGTGCACGTGCACGCGGCGCTCGGGTCGACCACCCCGGTCTGGGGCGAGGACGAGATCGGACCGCTCGCCGACGCTCGGGTGATCGCCGCGGTGGGCGAGCCGTGGACCCTGTCCAAGCTCGCCTACTACCCCGGGTGGTCGGTGCTCCTCGCCCCGTTGTGGTGGATCACCGACGACCCGCAGACCGTGTACCGGCTCGCGGTGGGTCTGTCCGTCCTGGTCGGCGTGGCCTCGATCGCCCCGCTCGCCGCGCTCGCGCGGCGCTTGCGGGTGGACGCCCCGACCGCGGTGGCCCTGGCCGCGGTGATCACGGCGTCGCCGGCGCGGTCGGTGATGTCGAACTACGTGATCATCGAGAACTTCCTCGTGCTGATCGTCGCCCTGACGGCCGTCGCAGCGGTGCGGTACTGGGAGCGGCCGGGCATGGCTCGCGGGCTCGTGCTGGCCTCGGCCGCCGCGTACGCGTTCTTCACCCACGGCAGGGCCATCGCGATCCCGATCGCGACCGCGCTCGCGCTGGCCGTCGCGGCGTGGCGCCGACTCCCTGGCGCCCGGACCGCGCTCGTGGCGACGGTGGCGCTCTCCGTGGGTGCGTTCCTCGTCTACCGCGGGATCGTCCAGCAGCTCTACACCGGGTCACGCGAGGGCGCAGCCATCGAGACGGTCACCTCGGTGACGCCGGTCGGCCTGCTGCGGACGACGGTCGGGCAGCTGTGGTACCAGGTCGCCGCGTGGTTCGGGCTGACCTTCCTCGGCGGATGGGTGGTCGTCGCGGCGGCAGTGCGTGAGGTCCGCCGGCGCCGTGCCGCGGCGGCCGCGTGGGGGGCGCTCGCGCTCGCCGGTCAGCTCGGGGTCGTGGCGCTCTTCCTCGGCCGCGTGCTGACCGACCCGGCGGCGGTCGGGCGCCAGGACTACTGGTTCTACGGCCGGTACCTCGACCCGTTCGTGGTGCCGCTCGCCGTCATCGGCCTGGCTGCGCTGGTGACCCGGGTGCGGCTGCGTGTGGTGGCCGGCGTCCTGGTCGGGGCCGCGGTGGTCAGCGCGGCCTTCGTGGTGGTGAACCTGTCGCACGTGGACACGGGCGCGCCGGTGGCCGCGATCAACATCGGCGGCGTGCTCGTGTGGCAGGTGCTGCTCGGCGTGGTCCCGCGGCTGGCCACGGTGGTCGCCGTGCTGCTGCTGAGTGCAGCCCTGCTGCTGATCGGCCGCACCGGCCGGCTCGGTTCGGTGCTCGCGGTCGGCGGGCTAGGGATCTGGTTCGCGATCTCCTCGGTGGTGGTCGACACCGTCGTGGTGGACCACCTGAGCCGGGTCTGGCTCACCAGCAGCGGCGTGGCCGACCTGGTCGACGAGGTCGCCCCCGACGCGACCGAGATCGGCTACGACATGGCCGGGACCCTGCCGGCTGAGGACAACCGCGTCACCTTCTGGTTGAGCCCGCGGACGGTCGTCCGGTTCGACAGCGCCGAGGAGCCGCCGCCGACCGATGTCGTGGTCGCTCGGTGGGAGTGGCCCGAGGGAGAGCGCCTCGGCGCCGTCCGGATGGGGAGCCTGCTGTTCCCCGACAACGCGGTCTGGGTCCTGCCGGGTCAGCGCCAGGACGACCTGATCGCCGACGGCATGGCGGAGCGTCCGGTCGACGACGTCGTGCTGCGCAGCTACGCCTACGACCTGACCGTGGTCGACGCGCCCGCGCCCGGTTCGACCTGCGGCCGGACGTGGCGGCGCTGCACCGTGCGGGTCGAGCTGACGAACCTCGGCGAGGACACATGGTCGCCGCTCGACTCGCTGGCCGGCTCCGAGGGGACGGTCCGGGTGGTCGCCTGGTGGGTGACCGGGGACCAGGTCCTGCCGCAGTACGTCGAGCTGCCCCGGTCGGTGCACCCTGGGTACACCCTCGACCTGGATGTCGTGCTCGACCCGCCCGACGGGACACCCCGCGGCGCGGCTCGGGTCGAGCTGGGTCTCGAGCAGGTCGGCGTGCCCGGTTTCCCGGGCCCCGGGGTCGATCTGCCCGAGGTCGACGTGGTTCGCTGAGGTAGGCTCCTCGCTCAGCGCAGGCACCGGTCTGCGTGACTGACAGGACGGCAATGAAGGTCTTCATCCAGATCCCCTGCCTGAACGAGGAAGAGACGCTTCCTCTGGTGCTCTCCTCGATCCCCGAACGGATCGACGGCGTCGACGAGCTGGAGATCCTGGTGATCGACGACGGGTCGACCGACGCGACGCTGGAGGTCGCGCGGGCCCACGGCGTCACGCACTTCGTCCACCACACCCGCAACATGGGCCTCGCGCGCTCGTTCCGGGACGGTGTGAGCTACGCGCTCGAGCACGGTGCGGACATCGTGGTGAACACCGACGGCGACAACCAGTACCCCCAGGAGCGGATCCCGGACCTCGTCGCGCCGGTCATCGCGGGCACCGCGGACATCGTCATCGCCGACCGGCAGACGAGCACGATCGTCCACTTCTCGCCGTTCAAGAAGCTCATGCAGCGGGTCGGCAGCGCCGTGGTGAACGCCGCCGCCGACACCGAGCTCCCGGACGCGGCGAGTGGCTTCCGGGCCTACTCGCGCGATGCGCTGCTGCGGCTGAACGTGGTGACCGAGTTCAGCTACTGCATGGAGACGATCATCCAGGCGGGGCACAAGCGGCTGCGGATCGCGTCGGTGCCCGTGGAGACCAACCCGAAGACTCGCGAGTCGCGGCTCTTCCGCAACATCTTCCACCACATGGCGAAGTCCGCCTCGGCGATCATCCGGTCCTACCTGATGTTCAAGCCGACAGTCGTCTTCACGACCATGACCGCCTTCTTCGCTCTTCTCGCGGGCATCCCGTTCGTCAGGTTCCTCGCGGTGTGGATCGGCCAGGGTGAGACCGGCGGCATGGTGCAGTCGCTGATCTTCGGTTCGATCATGTCCGTGGCGGCTCTGCTGTCGCTCGCTCTCGGCGTGCTCTCCGACCTGCAACGGACCAACCGGGTGCTCCTGGAGGAGCAGCTCGAGCGGATCAAGGAGATCCAGTACCGGCGCCCCGGAGACCTCGGCGTCCGGGTGTGGGACGAGCGCGAGATCCCTGACCTGGCCACCGAGCGGCGCGCCCGACAGGCGCAGCGGCGGACGGACGCGGACGGGAGCGGCCGGACGGCCCAGAGCTGATCCGGAGCCGCACACTCAGAGGTGGTGGGAGGAGTCTGAGGTAGCATCCTCGCTCGACCTGGCCGGACCTGGGACCGTGCACGGCTGCGGCCCGCCGGGACGCCGAGCGCGCACGGGTCACGACACCCCGAAGGAGCAGCAGCGCCGCCGATGACATCGCACCTGACCAGACCGGACGACCCGACCGTCGCCGACGCCGAGCCGCGCGCTGCCCGCCGACGGCCGTCCCGGCCGGGTGCGGCGGTGATCGCCCTCGGTGCGGGCTACGTCGTGTTCCTCGCGCTCATGGCGCTGGCGGTCTGGAACGGTCGATTCCTGATCAGCAACATCGACGGTGTCTACTACATGTCGATCGCGACCCAGTACGCCGACGGCTCGTGGGGGACCGCGGTGAACGCGTTCTGGTCGCCGTTCGTGAGCTGGGCGATGGCCCCGCTGATCGCCGTGGGCATCCCGGCGACGGCGTCGTTCCTCCTGGTGAACGCCGCATCCGGCGCGGTCGGCGTCGCAGTCGGCATGGTGGTCGTCTGGCGGCACTCCCGGGGCAACCCGTGGACGACGGCGCTCGTGCTCGTCGGGCTCGGCACGTTCAACGTCGCCTCGCTCTATCTCACGACGCCGGATCTCCTCGTCGCCAACTGGTCCGTCGTGTTCGTCGCCACGCTCGCCTGGGTGACCGACGCCGCGCCCTGGAGCCGGCGCCGCGTGCTCTGGACGCGTGGCGTCGCGCTCGGGCTCGCGGCCGCTCTGGGCTACGTCATCAAGCTCTACGCCGTGCCGGTCGTCGTCGCGGTGCTCGGCCTGTGGGCGCTCTGGATGCTCGTCGCAGAGCGCCGCAGCAGCGTCGGTGACGAGAACGCCGTCGGCGTCACGCGGATCGCGGCCGTGCTCGGTGTGGCGCTGCTGACCTTCGTCGTGGTCACGGCGCCCTGGGTGACGGCGCTCTCGGTGAAGTACGGTCACGTCACGATCGGGTCGTCATTCACCGTCAACTTCGAGTCGAAGCTCGAGCCCGGGGGCTCGACCGCCGGCACGAGCGACGAGCCTCTGACGCTCTACGCACCGCCGAACGACCGGGCAGTGTCGTTCGGGGAGGACCGCACGTTCGACGCGACCGGATCGCTCGTGCACTCGTCGACGCCGCTGCCTGAACGTCTGCGGTACTACGTGAGCCAGCGGATCGACGCCTTCCCCTACTACCTCGACAAGGTCGCGAGCATCGCCCCCTTCGCGTTCGTCGGGGTCGCGCTGTACCTCCTCCTCGCGCTCTTCGGTCTGGTCCGCGCGCGTCGGCACCCGTTCGCCACGGTGGCGGCCCTGTTCTGGTCGATGTACTTCCTGGGCTACGCGGGCATCACGACCGCGGCGAACCTCGGCGGCAGCGCACGCTACTACTGGCCGCTGCTCCCGACCTGGGTGCTGTTCGTGGCGGTGCTCGCCCCGACCCTCGTCCACACCCTCGGACGCGGCCAGCGCTGGCGTCGCGCGCTCGCGGTGCTCCTCGTGGCGGTCGTCCCCGCCACCGTCCTGTGGCAGTTCGGTCTCGGGCGATCCGCGCCGTTCAGCACGGCGCGCGGCCCGGACGGAGCGGTTGCGATCCTGTCCCGGGAGCCAGCCCGGTCGGCTGTGCAGATCCTCTCCGAGGACGAGCTCGCCGAGGTCGTCGAGCCGGGTGATCGGATGGTCGGGAGCAACTTCCGCACCTCGGTGCTCGTGGGCTTCTACCTCCAGGCCCAGGTCTACGGTCGGGCGGGGCAGGACTACGACCCTGCCGATCCCGAGTTCCGGCAGCTCCTGGTCGACAACGACATCGACTACTACCTCGAGTACACCCCGATCGGAGACACGACGGAGGTGCGTCCGGGGCTCGACGAGATCGGGCCGACCGTGGGTACGTACGAGGCCGTGATCCCGTGTGCCGACTACGCGGGCGCCCCACCGCAGGCGTGCTCCCTCACCTTGATCGAGGTCGACCGATGAGGGCGGCGGACCGCTCCCGGTGCCCGGGTGTCGAGAGCCCGTGTGGGAGACTGCCTCGGTGACCGCCGTGACAAGCCCCGCCACGACTGACACCAAACGGCGCCTGGAGCTGCCGCACCTCGACGGTCTGCGCGGCCTCGCCGCTCTCACCGTCGTGCTGTACCACGCCTTCCTCTTCACCGGGAACAAGGGCGACGGCTACGCCGACCTGCCCGTGATCGGCCGTGTGCTCGGGTGGGGCTATCTCGGTGTGCCGCTGTTCATCGTGCTGTCCGGGTACGTCCTGATGCTTCCGGTGGTCCGTCAGGAGGGGTATCGCCTGTCGCGGGGCTTCCGCGGCTACATCGGCCGGCGCGCCAAGCGGATCCTGCCGCCGTACTACGCGGCACTCGGCCTGAGCCTTGCACTGATCGCGGCTGTCCCGGTCATGCAGCAGCCGTCGGGGACACAGTGGGACTCCAAGGTCCCGGTGACCGACGGTGCCGTCGTCTCGCACCTCTTCCTGCTGCACGACCTGCGGAACGACTGGATCGGCAAGATCAATGGTCCGCTCTGGTCGATCGCCGTCGAGTGGCAGATCTACTTCCTGATGCCGCTGGTGCTGCTCCCGCTCTGGCGCCGTATCCATCCCGCGCTCGTCGCGGCGCTCGCCGTGCTCGCAACGACGCTCCCGAGCGCACTCGGCAACCACCGCTACGACTACGCCCACCCGTGGCTCATCGGGCTGTTCGCGCTCGGCATGCTGGCCGCCCAAGCCAGCGTCGACCGTCGGTGGTCCCTGCGTTGGCTTCCAGCGGTGCTGTGGGTGAGCGGCATCGTGCTCGCGGTCGTCTTCCTCGTCTGGTGGGACTGGTGGCACCGGCGCGCCTGGGCGTCGGAGACGGCGTTCGGACTCCTCGCCGCGGGAGTCCTCGTGCTGCTCGGGCGACGCGCCGTCGCGGGGGAGCAGACCCGAACCCTACGGTTCCTCAACTGGCGCCCCGTCGCCCTGCTCGGCCTGATCTCCTACAGCGTCTACCTGCTCCACAGCCCGCTGCTCGGTGGCCTGAACCTCGTCACGCTGGGCTGGGGCCTGCCGACCTGGGCCCAGTACACGTTCCTCACCGTCGTCGGGGTGCCCGCCGCGCTCGCCCTGTGCGCCGGGTTCTACTGGCTCGTCGAGCGGCGCTTCAAGAACAGCCACCAGCAGATCGCGACCGCGCACCCCTCGGCTCCGGCGGCCGCGGACGAGAGCAGTCCGGCCGCGGCCGAGGATCAGCCTTCGGCGGCCGACCGGTAGACGGCGAGGTGGGCCTCGGCGGAGGCCCGCCACGTGAAGCCCGCCGCCCGCTGCCGTGCCGCTGCGCCGAGCCGCTGGGCGGAGCTGAGCGCGCGGGCGATCCCGGCCGCGATGTCCATCGGGTCGCTCGGGTCGACCAGGACGCCGGCCTCGCCTGCGATCTCGGCCATCGCGGTGGCGCGCGACGTGACGACGGGCGTGCCGACGGTCATCGCCTCGAGCACCGGGAGTCCGAAGCCTTCCCGGTGGGACGGGAAGACGAAGGCCGATGCGGCCGCGTACGCGAGCGGCAGCTCGTCGAGCGGGAGGTAGCCGAGCTCGTGCACACGTGACGTCCAGGGACCGGTGGGGATCGAGGCGGTCCGGCCCCAACCGGGCGGACCGACGAGCACGAGGTGCAGGTCCGGGTCCTCGGCCGAGAGGGCGGAGAAGGCCTGGAGGAGGCCGGAGAGGTTCTTGCGGGGCTCGTGGGTACCGACCCAGAGCACGAAGCGTTCCGGGAGCCCGCGGGCCCGGACGAACGCCGCCGCTTCCTCGTCGCTCACCGCCCACCGTGGCGCGCCGTGCGGCACCACCGACAGCCGCGACGTCTCGACGCCCGCAGCGACGCAGTCGTCCGCGGTCGCCTGGGACGGCACCACGACCGCCGTGGCCTCGTCGATGGTCCGGGCGAGGGCGCGCTCGAAGTACTGCACGCCGTGCGGCGTGAAGTGGGCCGGCTCGTGCACGAACGCGAGGTCGTGGACCGTGACGACCAGGGGCCGACGCGTGCGGGGGACCGCCCAGGTCGTGGCGTGGACCACGTCGCTGCCCGGCGTCGTCCACTCGGCGAGAGGGCCGGGGACGCGGTTCCAGAGCTCGTAGAGCACACGCCGCGGCAGCGGCACCTGGCGCACCGGGACGGGCGGCTGCAGGCCCGCGGGCGCGGGACGGCGGTGTGCTGCCGCGAGGCCGACGGCCTTCACCGCGGTGGCGTCGAGAGCACGCAGGAGCTCCAGCAGGTAGGTGGCCGAGCCGCCCGGGACCGGCTGCCAGCACTGCTCGACGGTCATCGTCAGATCCAGTGTCATGGTGTCTGTCCGTCCCCGACGAGGCGGGCGGCGACGGTACGGCGCGAGACCGTCGCGGTCCGGTCGGTCGCGCGCCGGCGGCCCAGGGCCCACGGGGCCCGGCGGACGACCTGGAGGAGCACGCGAAGGCGCCTCCCGCGGTCCGGGCCGGAGACGGCCCTTCCCACGGAGCGGACCACCGCTCGCAGCACCACCGACGATGGCGCGTGGATGAGGGCGACCAGAAGCCGGTTGCGCTCGTTCTGGTCCTGGAACAGCCGGGACGACGTGCCGGACGAGGCGGCGTGGTCGTGATAGGTCGTCGCGCCGTGGACGTGCTCGATGCCCCAGCCTCGGCGCCGAAGCCGCCAGGAGAGCTCGGTGTCCTCGTAGTAGAGGAAGAGGGTCGTCTCGAAGCCACCGACGTCGTCCAGCGCCACACGGCTCAGCGCCGCGCACCCACCGTTGAAGCCGAAGACCTCGCGCGGCGAGGGATCGGACGTCGCCGGGCGCAGCCAGTCGCGGTCCCTGCCGTTGCCGGACCGGGTGACCTCGTTGCCGGTCGAGTTGAGCAGCTCCTCGCCGTCCGGCGAACGTTCCCAGCGCCGACCGTCCAGTCCGACGAGTGCGTGCGAGTTGTCCGGTGCGGCCGGGCGGAACCGACCGGACAGCACGACCCGCCCGGTAGTCGCGCCCACCCGGGCTCCCGGTCGCCGAAGGGGCTCGACGAGCGCAGCGAGCCACCCCGGTGCGGGCACGGCGTCGTTGTTGAGCAGCGCGATGACATCGCCCGAGCTGGCAGCGATGCCCGCCTCGGCACCCCCGGCGAACCCGAGGTTGCGGTCGAGCCGGACCAGCCGGATGCCGGGAGTCCGTCCGAGGGCCTCGGCAGTGCCGTCCGAGGAGGCGTTGTCGACGACGACGACCTCGACGCTCGCGCCTGGCACCGACTGCCCGTCGAGCGCGGCGAGGCAACGCTGCGTGAGGGCGAGCGCCTGCCAGGTCACCACGACGACGGAGACGTCAGCCACGCGTGCGGCACCCATCCCTTCTGCTCGTGTTGAGCGACCTTATCGCCAGCGTCGCGGGAGGTTGTCCCGGCGCGCTCCGTCGGGGACGATCGGCCGCGAGGGTGAACGTCGTAGCCGGGCCGGTCCCGGGCCCTCAAGTCCGCGTCGGAGCGGTCGATGTCCGAGAGGTCGCTCGGCGGCCGGGTGACTGGCGCGCCGCTGACAGGGGAGACATGACCACACGGCTGACGAAGCGGGTCTCGGCGGTTGCCGCCGGCGTGCTCGCGCTGGCTCTCACATCGTCCGGCGTGGCGTCCGCGTCCGGGCCGCTCGAGATCTCGGTCGAGGGCACGCTCCTGCAGATCGCCGTCGACTCCACGGACACGGGCACCGGCGACGGCCTCGACGTGGTCACGATGGTTCGGGTCGGGAGCACCGTCGTCGAGGTGCCCGAGGAGATCGTCGTTCCCGGGCGCACCGGTGACGCCGCGGTCGTGACCGTGGTCGCCCCGGCGGGCTACAGCGCTGCCGAGGCCCTCACGGAGGCGGCCAGCCCGAGCATCGACGACCGTGCCGAGGTGGTCGCGGTCGACCCCGCGCCGACCGCCGCGGCGATGCTCGCCGCCAGCCCCGCGACCGCACTGGGCGTTCACACCCTGACCATCCTTCCGGTGTACACGTCGGACGCGGCACCGTCGTCGCCGAGCGCCGCGGCGCTGCAGTCCCTCGGCGAAGCGACCTCCGACTACTGGTCCGCCCAGTCCGCCGGGCAGATCCAGATCAGCGCCACCACGCGACCGTGGGTGAAGGTCGCGGACCCGGGCTCGTGCAACGAGGCGACCCTGCTCAGCGAGGCGCTCGCGGCCAACGCGATGGCCGCCCCGGACTCACGGAACCACGTCCTGGTCTACTTCCCGGAGCGGGCCGACTGCGGCGGCTGGGCCGGCTACGCCTCGATCGGCGGTGGGGTGATCTGGGTCAACGGCGCCCCGCTGCTGGACGTGTTCGCCCACGAGTTCGGGCACAACCTCGGGCTCGGCCACGCGAACCGGGCGCAGTGCGCGTCGGGTGGGACCCGCGTCCCGCTGAGCCTCCCGATCTCGTCGTGCACCCGAATCGCCTACGGCGACTACACCGACGTGATGGGCATCGCCATGGCCGGTGTGCCGACCGGCAACCTCAACACCGCCCTCGCGGACTCGCTGGGGCTCGTGACGGCGGTCCGAGTCGGCGTCGGCCAGAGCGCCAGCGTGGATCTCGCGCGCCTCGGCGAGGTGACGTCGGTGCGCGCCGTGACGCTCGGGACGAGCGGCGGGACGGTGTACATCGACTACCGCCCGGCCGTCTCTCCGGACACCCGGGTGCCCAGCTGGGCCGGTGTGCAGGTGCTGTTCCGCACGATCGACCCGATCTACGGCTTCCCGACGAGCTACCTCCTCGACATGACGCCCGCGAGCTCCTCCGCCTTCCGCGCCCCCGCGCTCGCGGCCGGCGCGACCTTCACCGAGCCGCTGACCGGAACGAGCGTGACGGTCGAGCGGGTGGGCACCACGGCCAGCCTGCGGGTCGTGTCGCTGTCCGAGCAGGTGCGCAGCTACATCTCCCGGGTGTACCGGGACCTGTTCCACCGCAGCGTCGACTCGGCGGGTCTCCAGACCTGGACCACGGCCCTCCTCTCCGGGGTGCCCCGCGTCGAGGTCGCCAACTCGATCACGGGCTCCGACGAGTACCGCACAAGGCTCATCCAGGGCGCCTACCGCACGTACCTCGGGCGGTCGGCCGACAGCTCGGGCCTGGCATTCTGGCTGCGCGAGCTCCGCGACGGGCGGCGGATCACCGATCTCGAGGCCGGGTTCATCGCGTCCGACGAGTACTACGCGCGCGCGGGGGGCACCGACGCAGGATGGGTCCGTCGGCTCTACCGGGACGTCCTCGGGCGTTCCCCGGCCTCCAGCGAGGTGGCGGGCTGGCTCCCGACGATCCGTTCGTCGGGCCGGTACGCGGTCGCGCGCGGGTTCCTGCTCTCGTCCGAGCACCTGACCGACGTCGTCGACGCGTACTACCGCGACCTGCTGGGGCGCCGCATCGACTCGCAGGGTCGTGCGACGTGGGTCAACGCCATCCAGCGAGGTGCGAGGCTCGAGGAGATCATCGGCTCGATCGTCGCGAGCGACGAGTACTACCGCCTCGGCTGAGGGGGCCGGTCCCCGGGCGCGGCCCGCCGCCCCGTAGGATCGGCGCCCGTGAGGGTGCTGCTCGACGCCACAGCGATTCCCGCCGACCGGGGCGGGGTCGGTCGCTACGTCGATGCCCTGCTGCCCGAGCTCGCAGCGCTCGGCCTGGAGCTCGTCGTCGTGAGTCGTGACCGGGACGCCACGGGGTTCGCGGAGCTGGTGCCGGACGCCGAGCTCGTCGTCGCACCCGGGGCGATCGCCTCCCGGCCCGCGCGCCTGGCCTGGGAGCAGGTAGGCCTTCCGAGGATCGTCAGATCCGTGCGGGCGGACGTCCTGCACAGCCCGCACTACACCGCCCCGATCGCGACCTCGGCGCGATCCGTGGTCACACTGCACGACGCGACCTTCTTCTCGCACCCCGACCTGCACTCCCGGATCAAGGCCACCTTCTTCCGGACGGTGACACGGCTCGCCGTACGTCGCGCCGACGCTCTCGTGGTGCCGTCCGCCGCAACCCGGGACGCGGTGCGCAGCTATGTCGGCGGGGCCCCAGCGCGCTTCCACGTCGCCTACCACGGCGTGGATCCGGCGGTCTTCCACCCCGTCGAGGCAGCGGACGTCGCCGCTGTGCGGGCGAAGCTGGGGGTCGGTGACCACTACGTCGGGTTCCTCGGCACCCTCGAGCCACGGAAGAACGTCCCGGCCCTGATCAGGGGGTGGGTCCGTGCGGTCGAGGACATGCCCGAGCCCCCCGCACTGGTTCTCGCCGGCGGTCCGGGCTGGGACGAGCGTGTCGCGCCCGCGATCGCGGAGGTGCCGTCCCACCTGACGGTCGTGCGGCCCGGCTACCTGCCTCTGGACGAGCTCGCGGCCTTCCTCGCGGGCGCCGACGTGCTCGCGTACCCGAGCCTCGGTGAAGGCTTCGGGCTGCCCGTGCTCGAGGCGATGGCCTGCGGTGCCGCAGTCCTCACCACCCGCGAGCTCTCGCTGCCGGAGGTCGGCGGCGACGCGGTGGCCTACTGCGGGACCGACGAGCCGTCGATCGCCGCCGCGCTCGGGGACCTGCTCTCCGACCACGGGCTCCGGGGCCGGCTCTCGGACGCCGCGGTGCGCCGCGCCGGCAAGTTCACCTGGCGGGCCTCGGCCGAGGAGCACCTGGCCGCGTACCGTGCCGCGCTGGGCACCTGATCTCGACGCCTGACCGGTCGCCTCCGCCGCGGTGCCTCAGGCGGCGGCCCGACGACGGCTGACGCTCCGCGTGGCCCGGGCGAGGCCGAAGAAGATCAGGTCGATCAGCACGGCGTGGAGTCGTGTGGTCACCGCGACCAGCACCGCGACCTCGGTCGGCATGATCAGCGAGAGGAGTGCGACCTGGATGCCCTCGCGCACGCCGATGCCCCCGGGGACGAACACGGCGAGCATGCTGACGGCTCCCGCGAGCGTGCTGACGCCGACCACGAACGGCAGCTGTGCCCACTCGAGCGAGCTGTCCACGGTGCGCGCGATGAAGTACAGCGACAACCCGCCGACCACCGCTCCGATCGCGTAGAGCCCGAACCCCTTGAGCAGCGTGGGCCAGGTCACCAGGTGCTCGTCGGCGAGCGCTCCGCGCCGAAGGAGGCGGAACGCCGTGCTGAGGAGGCGGTTGAAGATCGCGGGGACCAGGGCCGCCACACACGCGACGATCGCCACCACGAAGGTGGCCCGCAACGAGGCCGGGAGCACGTCGAGTCGCGGGTCGAAGGCCAGCAGGGTGAGCGCGAAGAGCAGCTGCACGATGATCTGCAGGGCCGCCTCGAGCAAAGAGCTCACGGCCAGCTTGCTGCGGGGCACACCGTGCTGGGACGCGAAGTAGATCTTCCCGAGGATCCAGGGCGCGGTGCCGGGGATGTAGCGTCCGAGCCACGACTTCGCATAGACGTCGACGAGCTCGGGGTTGAGCCGCACGTCGTGCGCGCCGAGCGAGCGGAGCAGGGTGGTCCAGATGAAGGCGCCCCAGTAGCGGAAGCTGAGGGCCAGCACCGACGCGACCACGAGTGCCCACCAGACCGGCTGGAGGCCGCGGAGCGTGCTGTAGTCCACCGACCGCAGGTAGAGGAACAGGAAGATCATCAGCGCCGCGTAGAACGACCACTCCAGAGCGCGACGCCACCCGAAGCGGCGAACCGGCGGCGTCGCGACGGCCTCCGGTGGTGTCGGAGTGCTCACGGCTGCGACCCGCCGGAGACGCCCGCGCGGTCCATCATCGCGTCGAAGGCGTCCCGCACCTCGGCCCGAAGCGTCTCGGTCGCGGCCGCGAGCTCGCCCCGCACCTGGTCCGACTCCGCGAGCAGGCGCCCGAACAGGGTCACCGTGTCGGCGACGAAGCCGGGCGCGAGGACGTCCTCGATCGGGCGGGCCCAGCGCTGCTGGCCGATCTGGTCGAAGAACACCCGCCCCTTGTCGACGTAGTACAGGGTCATGGAGGGGACCCCGGCGCTCACCGCGACGATCGTCGAGTGGAGTCGGAATCCCAGCATCGCCCTCGACTGTCCGAGCACCGCCCTGAACTCGGCCGGCGAGAGCACGTCCTTGTCCAGGACGCGCACGCGGCTGGGGTCGCTGCACCGCTCGCGCAGCCGATAGCAGAGCTCCGTGTCGTTCTCGGACAGGTGCATCGGCGCGAAGAGCACGTTGGTCCGGTGCACGGAGGTGAGCTCGGAGACGAGCTCCGCGAGTCGCTCCAGGTAGAGCTCGTGCCGTGGGTCGGTCTCCGGGGCCGAGCGTCGCCACGGCAGCCGACGCGCGTACTTGTACGGCAGGAAGCCGCCGGTCCGGTAGTGGAACCAGTCGCGCGGGCCGAGGCAGACGAAGTCGGCGAGGAAGGCGTCGTCGATCCCGAGCTCGTCGTCGAGTCGCGCCCGGAGCTCCGGGTCGGGCGCGCCGGGCTCGGGGAGGACGGCCGGGTCGGAGGCTGCGACGACGGTCTTCGGGTCGGCACCCCAGGCGACCGCCTTGGCGCGGGACTCGGCGTCGCGGACCGCGAACCCCTGGCAGCGGTTCACCAGGTAGGCGATGATCCGCCGGCTCAGACGGGACGAGGTCGGCCCGATGCCCTGGAACGCTCCGAACAGCCGAGGGTTGGCCCACGAGACCGCCGTCATCTTGAGGGCCCAGTACCAGAGTGCGGCTCTGTTCGTGTAGTCCTTGAGCAGCTCACCGCCACCCCACAGGATGATGTCGGCCGCCCGTGCGGCACGCAGCAGGCGCACCAGGTCGACGGGGCTGAGCGACTGGAAGTCCATGGCCAGCACGTCCGCGCCGTACCAGGCGGAGTCACGTTCGGCGTGCTGCGACAAGATCGTCACACGCGCCTGCGGGAACCGTTCGCGGACGAGCTGGATGTTGCCCTCGGCAATGGCCCGGTCGCCGCGGTTGACCGCGAGGTCCGAGTTGACGAGCAGGACCGATCGCACGGTCACGAGTCCTCCATGATCAGGTTGAGGTATCGGCGGGCGATCACCGGCCATGACAGCTCGGCGACCCGTGCAGCGGCGCGCTGAGCCATCTCGGCGGTCTCGGCCGGCGTCATCCGACTGGCTGCGACGATCGCGGCTGCGAGCCCGGCCGGGTCCTGCTGGTCCACCAGCAGGCCGTCCCCGCCGTCGGTGATGAGGTCGTCGGCGCCGCTCTCCCGGGTCGCGACGCAGATCCGCCCGGCCGCGAGGCCCTCCATGAGTGAGACCGGCAGACCCTCCGCGTCACCGTCGGCGGCGATGATGGACGGGACGACGAAGATGCCGGCGCTCCTGATCAGCTCGTCCTTGGCCGCACCGGTGACGTAGCCGGGGAACTCTGCCGCGACGCCCAGCTCGGCCGCCATCGACTCGAGGCGCTCCCGCCACGGACCGTCGCCGCCGATCACGACCCGCCATCCCGCGAGGTCGTCGGCTGCGGCGGCGAGCGCCCGGAGGAGAACCTGGACGCCCTTCTTCTCGGCTAGCCGGCCCACGAAGACGATCGTGCGCTCGCGGACGGCCGGGGCCTGGCCCGGCGGAGGCAGGTGCACGCCCATCGGGACGATCTGGGCGCGGGGGGCGAGGCGGGCCCACCTACCGTCCGGGAAGAACGCCTCGAGGCGGGCCAGCGATCGCCTGCTCACCGCGGTGAGTGCTGCGGCCCGCGAGGCATGGGCCCGGACGATCGGTCCGCCCACGATCGGCACCTTGTGCCAGACCGCGACGTCGGAGGCGTGCGTGGTGAACACGAAGCGGGCTCCGACCAGGCGTGCGACCCACGCTGCGACCAGGCCCTGGGGCGTGAACCAGTGCGCGTAGATGGTCACCGGCCGGAGCCGTCGCGCGAGGCGGAGCAGCGCGACCAGCTCCGCGCCGACCAGGAACGGCAGCACGGCGTAGAGCAGCGGGCGCTGCTGGAGCGCGGGCATGATGCCGCGGCCGGCGAGCTCTTCGCCGCGGCGCGGCCAGAAGTAGTGGAACCGATGCTCCACGAACTCCTCGTGCCGGGTCAGGCCTCGGGTTCCCGAGCGGTGGTCGTGCGGGGCGAGCACGTGCCACTCGATCTCGGGCGCGAGCTCATGCATGGCGACCACCTGGTCGCGCACGAACGCAGGTACGGGATCGTCGGGGCTCGCCGGGAACGTCGATGCGACGACGATGACCCGGGCGTGCCGTCCAGTCGTGCCCACCGCGGTCAGCCCAACCCGGAGATGAACGCGCGGGCTGCCTCCCAGGTCGGCAGCAGCCCCTGATCCCGTGCCTCGAGGAGGCTCGGCGCGGCTTCGTCCTTGTCGGACAGCTGCGGGGTCAGCGGCGAGCCGTCCCGTGCCGTCGTCGGCCACACGATGCCGACGGTCGGGTCGAGCGGGTGCACGCCGTGCTCGCGACCGGGCGTGTAGGGCGTCGAGCAGAGGTAGAGCACCGTCGAGTCGTCCTCGAGGGACATGAAGGCGTGCCCGAGACCCTCGGACAGGTAGACCGCACGCCGGTCGACGTCGTCCAGGAGGACCGTGTCCCACCGTCCGAACGTCGGCGACCCGACCCGGATGTCCACGATCACGTCGAGGACGGCGCCGCGAGCGCAGGTGACGTACTTGGCCTGGGACGGCGGCACGTCGGCGTAGTGGATGCCGCGCAGCACACCGGCGGCGGACACCGAGCAGTTGGCCTGGGCGAGGTCGAACCGGTGGCCGACGGCGTCGGCGAACGGTGCACCCTGGAACCACTCCAGGAACACCCCGCGCGGGTCGCCGTGCTGGCGCGGCGTGATCTCCCAGGCGCCCGGGACGCTGAGCTCGCGGTAGGTCATCGGATCCCTCTCCTCGGCAGGGCCCCAGGGTAGCCAGCCCACTAGGCTCGCCGAGACGCCGCCCCCGATCAGGAAGGACCTGGGATGCGCTGGCTCGTGGTGGGTGCGAACGGGATGCTCGGCCAGGACCTCGTCGACGTGGCGCGCGCGGCCGGCCACGACGTCGTCGGCGTGGACCGGCCGGAGATCGACATCACGGATCCCGACCAGTGCCTCGCGCACGTCTCGGGGCACGACGTCGTGGTGAACTGCGCCGCCTGGACCGCGGTGGACGCCGCCGAGGACCACGAGCCCGAGGCCTTCGCGGTCAACGCGGTCGGCGTGGCCAACCTGGCCCGTGCCGCGCGCGTGCACGGCGCCCGGATCGTGCAGATCTCGACCGACTACGTGTTCGGCGGGTCGGCGGACGAGCCGTACCCGGTGGACGCGCCCGCGGCCCCGGCATCCGCCTACGGACGTACCAAGCTCGCGGGGGAGTGGGCACTCGCCGCGAACGCCCCCGACCACCTGCTGGTGCGGACCGCCTGGCTCTACGGGGCCCGCGGGGCCTGCTTCCCGAAGACCATCGCCCGCGTGGCACGCGAGCGGGGCGGCCTCGACGTGGTCGACGACCAGATCGGCCAGCCGACCTGGACGATGGACCTCGCCGACCTCATCGCCCGGCTGGTGGCGGCCGGCGCCCCGGCCGGCACCTATCACGGGACGTCGGGCGGCCGGACGTCGTGGTACGAGTTCGCCCGCGCGATCGTGGCCGCCGCAGGGATGGACCCCGGCATCGTGCGTGCGACGACGTCCGAGGCCTTCGAGCGTCCCGCTCCTCGACCTGCCTGGTCGGTCCTCGCGCACGACCGGCTCACGGCCGTCGGGGTGGCCCCGATCGGGGACTGGGCCGAGCGCTGGAGCGCCGCGGCGGCCTCGGTGCTCGGCGAGGGCTGAGGGCACGGGCCGAGCCCGGGCCGGGCGTCACGGCGTGGCGAGGAGGCTGCACGGCACCGTGATCGTCCAGCCCGGCGGGGCGAGCAGGAGGACCTGCTCCCGGGTCGCCTGCTCGTCGCACCGCACGGCCGCGTCGGCCACCTGGGGTGCCCAGAGCGGGCCCGGCGCGCGGGTCGTCGCGACCGGGCGCCAGGAGAGCACCACGGCGACCACGAGCGGCACCGCGACGGCCGCGGCGACGACGCGCGCGGCACGGCCGCGCGGCAGACGGCTCCCTGCGGCGAGCACGAGCGGCGCGGCCAGGAGCAGGGACGCCATCACCGTGTAGCGCAGCAGCACCACCTCGGTCCCGTCGGGCTCGACGAGCACCGCCGGCACGCCGTTGATCGCGATCGCGACGATCCACACGAGCAGCGAGCCGGCCGGCAGGGCGACGGCGAGGACGCGCCGGAGCCGCCCGCCCGCCCGCCAGAGCAGGACGGAGGCGATCACGAAGGGCACGACCAGAACCGCCGCCGTGGCACCCAGCGTGGTGAGCGTGGCCGACGCCGCGTCACCGGTGCCCGACGACGTGCCGACGAACCACGGCATCACCACGTCGCCGACGTACCCCTCGACCACGTTGCGCAGGCCGGGGAACGACCCGCTGGGGTGGCGCGGCGTCAGGGCCAAGGTCACGGCCTGGGCCGCGACGCCGGCGAGCAGCGCGAGCCTGATCGCGAGGTTCTTCGGTTCGCGCCAGCGCCACAGCGCGAGCGGCGCCAGCAGCACGACCTGGACGTCGGTGAGCGCGATCACGAGGGTGAGGGCGGCAAGGCCGACGGCGCCCGCCCACGTCCGTGGCCGGTAGAGCAGGAGCCAGAGGAGGGCCCAGAGCCCGAACCAGTGCCCGTTGGCGACGTTGCCCAGCACCTCGACCGGCAGCGTCGGTACCAGGACCGCCAGCAGCGCCAGCGCGTACCTCGCCGCGACCGAGCTCGTCACGTCCGCGGTCAGCACCAGCACGAGCCCCGCGCCGACCCCGACGATCAGGCACGAGGCGGCGCTCATCGCCACCGCCCAGGTCGCCGCCGGCAGCAGGCTCACCAGGTCCGCGACGACGCGGGGCACGAGGTGCAGGTAGCCGTCGTAGCCCTGCAGCCAGGTGGTGCCGGGCGCGGCGTGCACCGCGTCCTGCAGGAAGATGCGGCCGTCCTCGGCCCAGAGCGTGCCGCTCGTGGTGGGCGTCAGCCGGGTCCAGGCCAGGGCCGTGACGACGAGGGCCAGTCCCACCGCGTGCCATCCGGTGGGCGTCCAGGGCTGCCGGCGCCGGGCAGGTGGATCGTCCGGACCCTCGTCGACCACCTCAGGCCGCGCCGGAGTCGAGCAGCCCGAGCAGGTAGGAGCCGTAGCCGGACTTCACCAGCGCCTCGCCGCGTTCGCGCAGCTGGTCGTCGCTGAGGAAGCCGCGTCGCCACGCGACCTCCTCGGGGGAGCCGATCTTCATGCCCTGCCGGTGCTCGATCGTCCGCACGTAGTCGGAGGCCTCGAGCAGCGAGTCGAACGTGCCGGTGTCCAGCCAGGCCGTGCCGCGCGGCAGGACCTCGACCTGCAGGCGCCCCTGGGCCAGGTAGGCGCGGTTGACGTCGGTGATCTCGTACTCCCCGCGTGCCGAGGGCTCGAGGTCGCGGGCGATCGCGACCACGTCGTTGTCGTAGAAGTACAGGCCGGGGACGGCGTAGCTGCTCTTCGGCCGGGCGGGCTTCTCCTCGAGCGACAGGGCCCGTCCGTCCGCGTCGAACTCGACGACGCCGTAGGCCGTGGGGTCGGCCACCCGGTACGCGAACACCGCGCCGCCGTCGATGTCCTCGAACCTCGAGAGCTTCGAGCCGAGGCCGGGTCCGTAGAAGATGTTGTCGCCGAGCACCAGCGCGGCTGAGTCGTTCCCGACGAAGTCCGCGCCGAGCACGAACGCCTGCGCGAGCCCGTTGGGCACCTCCTGGACCGTGTAGCTGATCGAGATGCCGAACTGCGAGCCGTCGCCGAGCAGCCGCTGGAACTGGGGCGCGTCGTGCGGGGTCGTGATGACGAGCACGTCGCGGATCCCGGCGAGGATCAGGGTGGACAGCGGGTAGTAGATCATCGGTTTGTCGTAGACCGGCACCAGCTGCTTGGAGACGCCGAGCGTGATCGGGTGCAGACGTGTGCCGGAGCCGCCGGCCAGGATGATCCCTCGCATGACGGCAGTCTGTCGTATCCCTGCGCCCGACGGCATCGTGATCGGTCTGGCTAGGATCTGACGACTGCCGCAACCGTGAGGACCACGTGCACCGACTCGTCAACCCGACCCAGCCGTACGCCTGGGGATCCACCACTGCCATCCCCGCGCTGCTCGGGAGCGCACCCACCGGTGACCCGGTCGCCGAGCTGTGGCTCGGTGGCCACCCCGGTGCGCCGTCGCAGGTCCAGACCGACGACGGCCCGGTACGGCTCGACGCCTTGCTCGCGGCCGATCCGGACGCGATGCTCGGCGCCGACGTGGTGGCCCGGTTCGGGACGTCGCTGCCCTACCTGCTCAAGGTGATCGCTGCCGAGAAGCCGCTCAGCCTGCAGGTGCACCCGAACCTCGAGCGGGCCCGGGTGGGCTTCGCCGAGGAGGAGGCGCGCGGCATCCCGCGGGACGCCGCCGAGCGCAGCTACCGGGACCAGAACCACAAGCCCGAGCTCGTGTACGCGCTCACCACGTTCGAGGCCATGTGCGGCTTCCGGGCGCCGCGCCGCGCCGCGGAGCTCCTCGCCGGCCTCGACACGTCCCTGGTCCGCCGGCTCGCGCAGATCCTGCACGCCGACCCCACCGCGACCGGGATCCGCCGCGCCTTCCGGAACCTGCTGGAACCGGCGACCAGGCCCAGCGTCGAGGAGGTGGGGGAGGTCGCGGACGCATGCCGGGCTCGGCTCGAGACGGGGTCACCGTCCCCGCGGGCCGACCGGACGGTCGTCATGCTCGCGGACGCCTACCCCGGCGACCCCGGGGTCGTGACCTCGCTGCTGCTGAACCCGGTGACCCTCCAGCCCGGTGAGGCGATGTTCGTGCCCGCCGGCGGCGTGCACGCGTACCTGCACGGCGTCGGCGTGGAGATCATGGCGAGCTCGGACAACGTGCTCCGTGCGGGTCTGACCCCGAAGCACATCGACATCCCGGAGCTGCTCGCGAACGTCGACTACCGGGCGGCGCCACCGATCCGGATCGCCCCCGAGACCTTCTACGGCGAGACGCGCGTCTACTACGCGCCGGTCGACGACTTCGAGCTGTCGGTCACCACGCTGACCGACGACAGGTCGCACCCGCTGCCGGGCCGCGGGCCGCGCATCCTGCTGTGCCTGGACGGGACGGTCTCGGTGACCTCCGAGCGGGACGGCGCGGTGGCGCTGCGCCGCGGCGAGAGCGTCGTGGTGCCGGCGGGCGACGGGCCGCTCACGGTGAGCGGCGTGGGCACCGTGATCCAGGCCGACGTGCCCTGAGCCCGGGCGTCGCGCTCACCTCGGGCGTGCCCTGAGCCAGGAGCGTCCGCCGCGCTCGGCCTGCCGCGCTCGGTCAGCCGCGCCGGGCGGCGCGAACCTCGGCGGCGAGCCTGATCCGCAGCCCGATCCGCAGAGCGGTGCGCACCGGCCACTGGTACCACTCGCCGTACCGCCCGGACAGGTACCGGGCGGCCGAGTCGTGGTGCGCGCGGATCATCGGCTCGGGTCGGTGCCGCCAGGACGTGCCCTGCTCGTGCGTCACGACGGCGCCGGGCACGTGCACGCTCGCCCACCCGGCGCGGGCGAGCCGGTCACCGAGGTCGACGTCCTCGAAGAACATGAAGTACGCCTCGTCGAAGCCGCCGACGGCCTCGAACGCCGCACGCCGCAGCAGCAGGCACGACCCGGAGAGCCAGCCCGCACGGTGCTCGTCGTCGCGATCGGCGAGGTCCGCCTGGTAGGCCCGGGTCCACGGGTTGCCGGGCCACACCCGGACGAGCAGCGCGTGGCCGATCCCGGTGGTCAGCGACGGCAGCGCGCGCGCCGACGGGTACACGGTCCCGTCCGAGCTGAGCACCCGGGGGCCGAACGCCCCGGCCTCCGGGTGGCGTGCGGTCGCCGCGAGGAGCGTGTCGAGCGAGCCGGGGTGCCAGCGCAGATCGGGGTTGGCCACGACGAGCCAGGGCGCGGTGGCACCGGCCGCCCCGAGGTTCGCGGCCGAGCCGTAGCCCAGGTTCGCGCCGCTGAGCAGGACCCGGGCGCCGTGACGCTCGCCGACCTCGTTCACCACGGTCGGGTCGTCCCCGTTCTCCACCAGCACCAGCTCGACCGGCCGGGTGGTCGCCTCCTGCAGGCTCTCCGCGAACTCGGCCAGCTCGGCACCGGGGTGGTAGGTGACGCAGACCACGCGGATCTCGGGCCGGCGGCTCGGTGCGGCGGTCATGCCGGAGCGCCCGGGTCGCCGGGGAGCAGGTCGAGGTCGATCCGCTCGCTCTCGAGCAGGCGGGCCCGGTGCGCGGGGTCCGCGAGGACGGTCGCGGCCCACTGCGGGCCGCCGAGCACCACCGACCCGTCGCCGGCCAGCGCCGACACCGTGAGGGCCAGCAGGTCGCTCAGCTCGTCGCCCGCGGCCAGCACGCGCGCGCCGGGGGGCAGGGGGGGGGGGGGCCCCGCCCCCGAGCCCCCGTCGCCGGGGCGCCCCGCCCCCTAC
>NZ_JAOVZU010000003.1:345770-436843 GCF_025717005.1 Actinotalea endophytica | reverse complement strand
GCGCACCGCCCCGCCGCCCGGGGGGGCGGGGGGGCGCTCCCCCCCCCCCAGTCGACCAGGTCGCCGTGCCGCACAGCACCGAACGCCGGGGCGTCCGACGGGACCGGCGGCCACGCGCCGGGTCGGTCGGGGTAGGTCATCACGGCGGCGTTCGCGTCGACCGCACCGGGCGGCACGGACCCGGCCGTGCGGGCGAGCGCGGGCAGTGCCACGACCACCAGGTCGGCCGTCCGGGGCCAGCGCTCGGGGTCGTCGGTGACGACGACGGCGTCGGGCGCGGGCTCGAGCACGGCGCCGGCCCGCAGCGCGGCCAGCGACCAGACGATCGCGCGCCAGTGCACCGGCAGGTCCACGACCACCCGGCGGCCCGGGGTGACGTCGAGCTCGTCGACCAGCAGATGCGTGGTCTTGGTCACCCAGTTGTCCAGGACGTGGCGGGACAGCTCGACCCGCTCGTCCTCGCAGTACCAGGTGAGCCTCGGCCGCCCATGGCCACCGAGGCGACTGAGCAGCGCGGGCAGGTCGGTCACGCGCACAGGGTATCGGGCGGAATTCACCCGGTCGGACCTGCCGGATTCGTCCCCTTTAGCACGGTCGGGCTTGACTGTGACGGATGACACGCGTGTAATTCCACTCATGGTGTTCCGTGCCGCAGCCGCGGCGCACCCTGCAGGAAGGCTGGACACATGTGGAACGTGCTCGATGACGACGCACCCTTCCCCAGTGACCTGAACCGACCCGCTGTCGCGCCGGTACTGCCCCTGTTCGGCGATGACGCACTGGACGAGACCGCGCTCAGCTGGCAGGAGCGTGCCCTCTGCGCCCAGACCGACCCCGAGGCATTCTTCCCGGAGAAGGGCGGATCGACGCGCGAGGCCAAGAAGGTGTGCACCGGGTGCGAGGTACGAGCCGAGTGCCTGGAGTACGCGCTCGCCAACGACGAGCGGTTCGGGATCTGGGGCGGCCTGTCCGAGCGTGAGCGGCGCAAGCTGAAGCGGCGGGTGGTCTGACCACCGTCGCGTCCGCCGTGGCCACGACGGCGGCCACGGGTGCGGGAGCCGCCATGACAGCAAGCCGTGACCCCGCCGCTCTGACGGCGGCGGCGGTCGTCGTGACGCACGGCGTCACGGGCTTCCTGGCGGAGACCCTCACCGCCCTCGCCGCGCAGGATCGCGCACCCGAGTCCGTCCTCGTGGTGGACGTGGCCGGGACGCCGGACGCCGTCACCGACGCCGTGGTCGACGCATGGCCCGAGGGACGGCGTCCCACGGTCGTCGACGCACCCGGCGCCCGGACGTTCGGCGAGGCGGTGCGCCGGGCGCTCGCCGCCGTCGACCTGGACGCCGGATGGCTGTGGCTCCTGCACGACGACTCCGCGCCCCGCCCGGAGGCGCTCGGTCGCCTGCTGCGCGCCGTCGAGATCGCCCCGTCGGTCGCGGTCGCGGGGTGCAAGCAGGTCGACTGGGACGACCCGGCGCGTCTGATCCAGGTCGGTCTGTCGACGTCCCGGTTCGGGCGACGGATGACCGGTCTGGACGACCACGAGGTCGACCAGGGTCAGCACGACGGTCGCGAGGACGTGCTCGCCGTGGGGCTGGCGGGTGCCCTCGTGCGTCGCGACGTGTGGGACGTGCTCGGTGGACCCGACCGCGCGCTCGGCCCCTACGGCGACGGGCTCGACCTGTGCCGGCGTGCCCGGCTCGCGGGGCACCGGGTCGTCGTGGTGCCCCGTGCCGAGGTCCGGCACGCGCAGGCCAGCCTCCGTGGCGCTGCGGTCCGGCCCGGCTGGGACGCGCGGCGCAGCGTGCAGGCCCGGCGCGAGGCCTTCCTGCACCAGCAGCTCGTGGGCGTCCCCGCGCTGCTGGTCCCGGTCGTGGCGCTGCTGGCGCTGGGGTCGTCCCTGGTCCGAGCCGGGATGCGGCTGACGACCAAGGAGCCGCACCTGGTGCTGGCCGAGCTCCTCGCGCCGTGGGTGGTTCTCGCCCGGCCCGGGCGCGTCCTCGTCGCGCGACGTCGTGCGGCGCGCGTGGCCGTGCAGCGCCGGTCCGCCCTGCGGCCGCTGCAGCGCGACACCCGCAGCGTGCTGCGGCAGGTTCGCGACCGCCGGCTCGCCGCGGCGGAGGCGCGACGCACCCGCAACGCGCCGAGCGAGCTCGAGCTGCGCGAGCTCGCCGCGCTGCGCACCCGGCGGCGTGCCGGGCTGGCCGTGGTCGTGCTGGCCGGGATCGCGCTCACGGTCCTCACGGTGGGTTCGGCGATCGGCGCGGTCCTGTCCGGCGCACGCCTGAGCGGCGGGACGCTCGCGTTCGGCGACGCCGGGCCGGGTGAGGTGTGGTCGGCGATCGGGTCCTGGTGGGTGCAGGCCGACCTGGGACACCCCGCCGCCCCGGACCCGCTGCTGACCGTGCTCGCCCCGGCGACGGCGCTGCTCGGGACGATCGGCGGGGCGTCCGCGCTCGTCGTGCTCGGGGCCTGGGTGCTCGCGGGGGTCGGGGCGTGGTTCGCGGCCGGCGCCGCGACGCGATCGGTCGTGGTGCGCCTGTGGGCCGCCGCCACCTGGACGGCCGCACCGGCGCTGCTGGTCGGGCTCGACCAGGTTCGGCTCGGCGGCCTGCTCACCCACGTCGCGCTGCCCTGGGTGCTCCTCGGGGTGGCCCGTGCGGTCGGGGTCGCGCGGGTCGACGCCGTGGCCTCCGGCCTGGTCGGCGCGCAGCACGTCAGCCGGGACGACACCGACGGCGGCGCGGACGACGAACCGCGGACGGGCGACGCGCCCGACGAGGCCGCAGAGACCGCCGAGACCGCGCTGGTGCAGGCCGGTCCTCGCAGCGACGGGACGGCCGAGCGGCCGGCACCGCAGCCGGTCGAGACCGCCGAGCCCTCGTTCGCGGCCGCTGCCGGCGCCGGACTCGCTGCCTGCGTGGCGACCGCGGGCACCCCCGCCCTGCTGCCCGTGCTCCTCGTCGCCCTGGTCGCCGTGGCGGTGCTGCGCCCGCGACGCCGGCTGTGGTGGGTCGCGGTCCCGCCGCTGGTGCTGAGCGGGCCGCTGCTGGTGTGGGTCGCCGTCGACCCGCAGCGCTGGCGCGCCCTGGTCGCCGCCCCCGGCCTCGCGGTACCCGCCGCCCCCGCCGTCGCGTGGCAGCAGGCGCTGGGCTGGCCGGTCCCGGTCGACACCGTGCCCCTGTGGGTCGCCCTGCTCCCCGGTGCGGTCCTCGCGGTCGTGGCGGTGCTCTCCCTCGCGATCCGACCGCCGGCGGTGCGGGCGGTCCGGCTCGGTTGGCTGGTCGCGGCCCTCGGCCTCGCCACGGCGATCGGCCTGGGTCACCTGGGCGTCGTCCTGGGCGACGGCCTGCTCGGGCCGACCTGGACGGGTGGTGCGGTCAGCACGGTGCTCGCGGGGCTGCTCGTCGCGGCGCTGGTCGGCGTCGGGCGCTTGCGCCAGGCGCTGACCAGGGTGGCCTTCGGCTGGCGGCACGTCGGCGCGGGCCTGCTCGCGGCGCTCGCGCTGGCCGCTCCGGTCGCCCTCCTCGGCACGTGGGTCGTACGCGCGTCGCACCCGAGCGCGCTCGAGGTGAGCGACACCGCCGTCGTGCCCGCGGTCGGGCTGCAGCTGCAGGCCTCGGACGATGCCGCACGCGTCCTCGAGCTCGTCCCGAGCGGTTCCGAGCTGCACGTCACGCTGCTGCGCGGCGACGGCGTCCAGCTGATCGACACCTCGCGAGCGGTCACGGGCACCGCGGTCACCGGCGACCCGCTCGCCCCGGAGCCTGCCGCGCCGGACGACGCCGAGACCGAGCTCGCCGATGCCGCCGCCGGGCTCACGGTCGGCGCGCAAGGGGTCGCCGACCAGCTGGCCGACCTCGCGGTGGGTGCCGTGCTCGTCCCGCCCTCGCAGGACCCGGCGCGGGCCGAGCTGGTCGGTCTGCTCGACGCGACCGACGGGCTCGAGCGGGTGACCGAGACCGAGGCCGGTGTGATCTGGCGGGTCGCGAGCGACGACCGGACCGTGGCGTGGGCCCGCGTGGTGCGCGGTTCGGCGGAGCAGTTCGGTGAGGTCCTGGAACCGGTCGCCTCGAGCGACGGGCGGATCGCGACCGAGCTCGACGCCGGGCCGTCGGACCGGCTCCTGGTGCTGGCCGAACGTGCCGACCCTGGGTGGCACGCCTGGCTCGACGGCGTACCGCTGCGCTCGGTGGAGACCGGGTGGCGCCAGGCGTTCGAGCTGGGCGGCGACAGCGGACGGCTCGTCGTCCGCCACGAGGAGACCGGTCAGCACGTGTGGCTGCTCGTGCAGCTCGTCGTGCTCGGTGCCACGGTGCTGCTCGCCGTCCCGACCCGCCGCAGGAGGACGCGATGAGACGCCTCGGCTCCGTGCTGATCAGGTTCGCCGGCGCGCTGCTGAGCGTCGGCCTGGTCGCCGGGCTCCTCGTGCTGCCCGGGTGGGGCCCGCTGCCGACCGCGGCGACCGAGCCGCTCGCCGTCGCGGTGCCGGCCGCCCCGACGGATCTGGTGTGCCCCGGCACCGCGCGGCTGCCCACCGAGCCCGAGGCGGGCGACGACGTGGCCTACGACCCGCAGTTCGACCCGGCGCCTGTCGACGCGGTCACCGGCCTCGTCGCGCTGAGCGTCGACCGACCGCAGGCGACCGCGGTCGAGGCCCAGGTCCGTTCGCTCGCCGATGGCACCGCGGTCGCCGACGTGGTCCCGGCGGCAGGCGGCGGGGCGACCGCCGTCTCGCCGGTCGACGCCGGCACCGTGGTCCACGCCGACGCTTCCGACGGCGGTCCGGCCTGGTTGGCCGGCAGCGTCGCCGTCACGACCACGGCGGGTGACCTGCGGGGGCTGGTCGCGGCGTCCTGCCGACCGGCGAGCACCGAGGCCTGGCTGGTCGGCGGGGCCACGACGCTCGGGTCGAGCGCGCGGCTGGTGCTGGCGAACCCGGGTCGTACGGCGGCTCAGGTGACCATCGAGCTGTGGGGCGCCGCGGGCCCGATCGACCTCACCGGGGCGGCGGAGTACCTCGTCCCGCCCGGCGCCGAGCGCGCCGTGCTGCTCGAGGGCACGGCGGCCGAGCAACCGCGCCTGGTGGTGCACGTGACGGCGTCCGGGGGCGCGGTCGCCGCGTACCTGCAGGACTCCGAGCTCCGAGGGCTCACCCCGGCCGGGGTCGACGACGTGGTGCCGGGGTCCGCGCCCGCCCTGGAGCAGGTGGTCCCCGGCGTCGCGGTGGCCGGGACGGACGCGGACGGCGCCGACCCCGGCATGCTGCGGTTGCTCGCCCCCGCGGAGTCCGGGACCGCCCACGTCCGGGTGCTCGGCCCCGACGGTGAGGTCGACCTGCCCGGCGCCACGGACCTCGAGCTGGACGCCGGAGCGGTGCTGGACGTGCCGCTGGACGGCCTCGCCGAGGGCACCTGGACGATCGTCGTGGACGCCGACGTCCCGGTGGTGGCCGGCGCGATGATCACGCGCGGCAGCGGTGTCGGCGCCGCCGAGGTCAACACCGGCCTGCCGCTCGACCGGGCCTGGGCGGCGGCCGTGGACCCGGCCGCGTCGCCGCTCGCGCTGCCCTCGGGCGCGTCCTGGGAGCTGTCGCTGGCCAACCCGGGCGACCAGGCCCAGCCGGCCGAGATCACGGTGCTCGACGACTCGGGTTCGGCGGTCGCCACGTCCGTCGTGGACGTCGCGGCAGGCAGCGCGCTCGCGCTGGTTCCCGCCGACCTCGACGTGCCGGACGGCGCCTCGGTCGCCGGCGTGGTCCTGCGGGGGGAGGGGGTGTCCTGGGCTGCGGTGCTCGAGGTGCCGGATCCCGCCGGGCCCCTCGTCGGCGTGCTCAGCCCGGTCGCGCCCCGTGAGCCGCGCGACGCGGTCGAGGTGCGGCTGGACTGAGGGTCACATCCGGTAGCCGGGGTCGATCTCGTCGGGGGAGCGGGCGAGCAGGTGAGCGACCTGCTCGACGACGACGTCGTGCACCAGCACGGCGAGGTCGGCCTCGTCGACCGCGCGGCTCTCGACCGGCCGGCGGTACACCACGATCCGGGCCGGCAGACCCGCGTCGGCGGGGAAGTACCGGCCCAGGGGCACACCGCCGTGCTCCCACGGCGCGGGCCGGGACGGCGGCACCTCTTCGACCGCGAACTCGGTGCCCTCGAGCTGGCGCGCCCAGCGCCGTTCGAGCCGTTCCACCGAGTCGAGCACCGCGTCGTCGAACCGTTCGGCACGGGTGCGGTGCGCAGGCAGGTCGGGCGGCAGCAGCAGACCGCGCGGGCCGCGTCCACGGCGGTCGCGGCGGCGGACCGGCGCCGGCCGACGGTGGATCCTCACCGCGCCAGCCTACGTCGCTCGGCGTGGGCTGCACCGGAGCGGTCGTCCGCGCCGGGTACCCTCATGGGGTGAGATCCGGACGCCAGTGCACGCGCAGCGCGTGCGGTCGTCCTGCGGTCGCGACCCTCACCTACGTCTACGCCGACTCCACAGCCGTGCTCGGCCCTCTCGCCCAGCTCGCCGAGCCGCACTCGTACGACCTGTGTGCCGAGCACGCGACGAGGCTGACCGCCCCGCGCGGGTGGGAGGTGGTCCGGGTCGCCCCGGAGTTCGTGCCGACCGGGCCGACCCCCGACGACCTGCTCGCCCTCGCCGACGCGGTCCGGGAAGCGGGCCGGCCGCGCGAGGAGGCCCCCGCGATCCAGCCGGACGCCCCGAGGCGCGGCCACCTGCGGGTGCTGCGCGGCGAGGGCGGATCGTGACCGGGGAGCCGAGCCCGGACCGCTGTCCGACCTGCGGGTCGGCCTCGTTGACGCGTCTGCCGATGGTCCTCACCGACGGCACGGACGTCCTGTTCGTGTCGTGCCAGGCCTGCGAGAACCGCCAGTGGCTGACCGAGCACGACGGCGGCTGGCAGGCGCTGCCGATCGACACCGTCCTGCAGCGCGCGACGCGCAAGACCACCTGAGCCACGCTCGGTGTGACCCGCCGCACGACGGACGAACGGGGCGCAACCGCCCCGCAACTGGCTACGCTGCCCCGGTGCGCGACATCGATCTGAGCTCCCTGGTCAAGGCCTACGACGTGCGTGGGGTGGTCCCGGACGACTGGGGCCCGGCCACGGCCGAGGCGCTCGGTGCGGCGTTCGCCGAGGTCGTCGTGCTTCCCGGGGCGCCGAACGGGCCGCTGTCCGCGCGGCGCAGCGTGGTGCTCGGCCGGGACATGCGTGAGTCGGGTCCGAGCCTGGTGGACGCGTTCGCCCGGGGCGTCACGAACCGCGGCGTGAACGTCGTCCGGATCGGGCAGTGCTCCACGGACGGGCTCTACCACGCCTCCGGCGTGCTCGACGTCCCCGGCGCGATGTTCACCGCGAGCCACAACCCGGCCAAGTACAACGGCATCAAGATGTGCCGGGCCGGTGCCCGGCCGGTCGGTGAGGCCACCGGCCTCGCCGAGGTCCGCTCGCTGGCCGAGCGCTACCTCGCGGAGGGCCTGCCGACCCCGGTCGAGGACCCTGGGGTGGTCTCCGACCGCGAGATGCTCGCGGACTACGCCCGCTTCCTGCGCTCGCTGGTGGACCTGAGCGCGATCCGTCCGCTCAAGGTCGTCGTGGACGCCGGCAACGGCATGGCCGGCCTGACCGTCCCGGCCGTGCTCGGGACGGAGGGCGGGCAGCCCGAGCTGCCGCTCGACGTCGTGCCGCTCTACTTCGAGCTGGACGGCTCGTTCCCGAACCACGAGGCCAACCCGCTCGAGCCGGAGAACCTGCGGGACCTGCAGGCCGCGGTCGTCGAGCACGGTGCGGACCTCGGCCTCGCGTTCGACGGCGACGCGGACCGCTGCTTCGTGGTGGACGAGACCGGCCGTGCGGTCAGCCCCTCCGCGATCACGGCGCTCGTGGGCCTGCGTGAGGTCGCCCGCGAGCGTTCCGAGGGCCGGACCCCGGTCGTGATCCACAACCTGATCACCTCACGTGCGGTCCCTGACCTGCTGACGTCGGCGGGCGCCACGACGGTGCGCACCCGGGTCGGCCACTCGTTCATCAAGGCCGAGATGGCCGAGCACACCGCGGTGTTCGGCGGCGAGCACAGCGCCCACTACTACTTCCGGGACTTCTTCTTCGCCGACACCGGCATGCTCGCGGCGATGCATGTGCTCGCGGCACTGGGCTCGGCGCGGGACGCGGCCGGAGACCCGGTCGCCCTGTCCGCGCTCGCGGAGGCCTACGAGCCGTACGTGGCGAGCGGGGAGATCAACTCCCGGGTCGCCGACGTGCCGGCAGCGCGCGCTCGCGTGATCGACGCGTACGTCACCGAGCAGGGAGCCGGGCCGGTCGACGTCGACGAGCTCGACGGCATCACGATCAGCCACTGGGACACCACCCCCCGCTGGTGGTTCAATCTCCGGGCGTCGAACACCGAGCCGCTGCTGCGGCTCAACGTCGAGGCCGAGGACGAGGACGTCATGGTCAAGGTTCGGGACGACGTCCTCGGGCTCGTGCGGGCGGAGGCCGGCCCGGCATGACCGAGCTGCCCGGCTGGGCCCGAGAGCTGCTGCGCTGCCCGGCCTGCCACGCCACCCTGGCCGACGCCGACGGGTCGCTCGCGTGCACCGGCTGCGCGCGGGTCTACCCCGTGCGGGACGGGGTGCCGGTGCTGCTGGTCGACGAGGCGGAGCCCGGGCCCACGGGCGAGGTCTGAGTGTCGACCTCGGGCGGCACCCGCGCGATCCTCGCGGCGCTCGCCGCGAACCTCGGGATCGCCGTGACGAAGTTCGTCGCGTTCCTGCTCACGGGGTCCTCGGCGATGCTGGCCGAGTCGGTGCACTCGGTCGCCGACTCGGGGAACCAGGTCCTGCTCATCGTCGGCGGCCGGCGCGCGTCGCGCCGGGCCGACACCGAGCACCCGTTCGGGTACGGCCAGGTCCGGTACTACTACGCGTTCCTCGTCGCGATCGTGCTCTTCACGCTCGGCGGGCTCTTCGCGCTGTTCGAGGCCTGGGAGAAGTTCCACGACCCGCACCCGATCGAGGGCCCGTGGTGGTGGGTGCCGCTCGCGGTGCTCGGCGCGGCGATCGTCATGGAGGGTCTGTCGCTGCGCACCGCGATGCGTGAGGCGACGCCGCACCGGGGTTCTCAGGGCTGGTGGCGGTTCATCCGGACGTCGCGCTCGCCGGAGCTGCCGGTCGTGCTCCTGGAGGACAGCGGGGCGATCGTCGGTCTGCTCTTCGCGCTCGTCGGTGTCTCGATGACCCTGGTGACCGGCGACGGGCGGTGGGACGCCGTGGGGTCCGCGGCGATCGGTCTGCTCCTCGTGGTGATCGCGGTGGTCCTCGCCCGGGAGACCCAGTCGCTGCTGCTCGGCGAGGCCGCGACGCCCGAGCACATCACCGCGATCCGCACCGCCCTGGTCGGTGATGGCGTGGACTCCGTGATCCACCTGCGCACGATGCACCTCGGTCCCGAGGAGCTGCTCGTCGCGGCCAAGATCGCGGTGCCGGCGGCCTCCACCGCAGCCGAGGTGGCCGACGCGATCGATGCCGCGGAGGCGCGTGTCCGGGCCGCGGTGCCGCTGTCCAGGCTCATCTACCTCGAACCGGACCTGCGACGCCGGACTCCCTGATGTCGCCGGTGCGGTGGGTCGCGGTGGTGGTGACGCTCGCGCTCGCGGGATGCACCTGGCCGGGCACTGCGTCCGTCGACTCATCCGCTCCGGCGAGCCCGGCGGGCTCGACCGGCGTGTCGCAGAGCACCGCCGTCACCGGCTCGGCCTCCGCGGCGGCGAGCCCGCGAGCGAGCGCGCAGGCGACGTCGCCGGCCGTGCCGCCCGCGAGCGGCACCGAGTGGGCAGGCGACGTGCCGCCGACCCGGCCGCGCGGCGCCGGTGCGACAGGTGCCTCGATCATCGAGATCGGCCCGGCCCTGGCCGCCCGGATGTCGTCGTCGTGGCGACCGGGGTGCCCGGTGCCGCTGGCGGACCTGCGCTACGTCCGGGTGCCGTACCTGGACCCGGACGGGCGGACGCGGGTCGGCGAGCTCGTGGTGCACGCCGACCAGGCGGAGGCGATCGCCGGGGTCTTCCTCGAGCTGTGGCGGATCGGGTACCCGATCGCGTCCATGCGGCTGGTGGACGACTTCGGCGGCTCGGACGACGCCTCGATGGCCGCCGACAACACCTCGGCGTTCAACTGCCGGCCGATCACGGGTGGCACCGCGTGGTCCGAGCACGCCTACGGGCGGGCGCTGGACCTCAACCCGGTCGAGAACCCGTACGTGCGTGGTCGGCACGTCGCGCCGGACGCGGGCTCGGCGTTCGTCGACCGTCCCGACGAGCCGATGGTGCTGCACGCCGGGGACCCGGTGGTCGAGGCGTTCGCCGCGGCCGGGTGGCTCTGGGGTGGGGAGTGGACCGGCGGCGTGCTCGACTACCAGCACTTCTCGGTGACGGGACGTTGACGGCCCCGCGGGGCGCCCACGGCCTGCGCTCCGCCGAGCCGCTCAGTACGGGTCGGGCACCCCGTGCGGGAGGCGGGCGACCTGCTGCTCCTCCGCGGCGGTGCGCGCCGCGACCCGGGACGCGTGGGCGAACTCCCGGTCCCGGCGCTCGGCGAGCACGGCTGCGATGAACCGCTCGGGGTGCGTGCCGAGCGGTGGCCCGGGGGCGACGTACTCCTCGACGCGGGCGGCGAGCTCGGTGCCCAGCGTCCGGCGGGAGGCCGGGTTGAGCTTCGTGGTCCGGCCGAGGAACTGCCGGGCGCTGAGTGCCAGACCGTCGGGCAGCCGTCGGATGTCGGCCGCGTGCGCCCACCGTGCGAGCTCGGGCGGCATCACGACCGGTGGGAGCGCCCGCTGCCCGCCGCGGATGCGCACGGCGTAGGTGCCGGCGAGCAGATCGCCGACCCGCTTGCCCTTGCGGTTCACCAGCGACGTGATGAGCGCGACCGAGCCCATCGTGATCCAGAGCTCGAAGACACCGACCAGGGCGCGGATGAGCGCGTGCCGGAAGCGGATCGGCCCGCCGTCGTCGCGAACGATCCGCAGCCCGACCGCGAGCTTGCCGAGCGACCTGCCGCGGCTGAGCGTCTCGACCGCGGTCGGCGCGCCGACCAGGAGCATGACGACGAGGACGAGCGACCAGGCGGTCGCTGCCGCCTGGTTCATGCCACCGCCCGCGGCGAACCCGACGATCACGACCACGAACCCGACCGTGAGGGTCACGGTGGCGTCGATCAGCGCGGCGAGGATCCTGGACGCGAACGACGCAGGTCTGGCGTCGAGCGCGACACCCTCGCCGATGAGGATCTCGTCCGACATGCTCCTCCTGACGTCGCGGTTGGGTCGCCTCGCTGTGGCAGGCTACCCGCCGTGGACCTCGACGCGTTCTCCGCCGTGCACGCAGCCAGCTGGCGACGCCTCGACGAGCTCGTTCGGCGCAAGCGGCGCACCGGCGCGGAGGCCGACGAGCTGGTCCGGCTCTACCAGGAGGTGGCGACGCACCTGTCGATGGTGCGCTCGGCCGCTCCCGACCCCGCGGTGATCTCGCGCCTGTCCGAGCTGCTCGGGCGGGCCCGGGCGGCGATCGCCGGGTCGCACGACCCGTCGTGGCGTGACGTCGGCCGGTTCTTCGTCGAGACCCTGCCGGCCGCGCTCTACCGGGTGCGGTGGTGGAGCATCGCGGTCACCGTCGCCTCGGTGGCGATCGCGGTCGTCGCGGGTGCGTGGTTCGTCAGCTCGCCCGAGGCACAGGCTGCAGCCGGCCCGCCGGGTGCGCTGCGCAGCTACGCCGAGCAGGCGTTCCAGAACTACTACGTGGAGTACGACGGCGCGAGCTTCGCGGCCATGGTGTGGACCAACAACGCCTGGATCGCGGCCACCTGCGTTGCCTTCGGCATCACGGGTCTGTGGCCGCTGTACGTGCTGTTCAACAACGCCGTCAACGTCGGTGTCGCGGGCGGCATCCTCGCGCTGCACGACGGCCTGCCGGTCTTCTTCCAGCTGATCCTGCCGCACGGGTTGCTGGAGCTCACCGCGGTGTTCGTCGCCGGGGGTACGGGACTGAAGCTCTTCTGGACGATGGTCGACCCCGGGGGCCGGCCGCGGTCGCGCGCCCTCGCCGAGGAGGGCCGAGCGCTGTTCACGGTCGCGATCGGGCTCGTCGCCGTGCTGGGTGTCTCGGGGCTGATCGAGGGCTTCGTGACGCCGTCCACGGTGCTGCCGTGGTGGCTGAAGATCGTCGTCGGGGTCGTCGCGTTCGGCCTCTTCTGGGCGTACGTGTGGATCGTGGGGCGCGCGGCCGTGCGGGCGGGTGCCACCGGCGACCTGCGCCGCGGCGAGGGCGCCGACCTCGTGCCGCTCGCCGCCTGACGCTCGAGGCGTCACAGGCGTCCGGCGGCCTTGAGCGCGAGGTAGGTGTCGGCGAGCCGCGGTGCGAGGTCGTCGGGGAGCGCGTCGACCACCTCGACGCCGTAGCGGCGCAGCCGGAGGGTCACGGCGGCCCGCTCGAGCTCGGTGCGCTCGGCAGCGGCGGCGTCGTAGACCTCGGCAGCGCTCCCGCGGCTCGTCGCGAGCTCGGCCACCTCGGGGTCGGCCACCGAGGCGAGCACGACCGTGTGGTCGTGCGCCAGGGGAGCGACCACCGGCAGGAGCCCGTGGCTCACGGCGGCCGGCTCGAGCGCGGTGAGCAGCACGACGAGCGAGCGCTGGGAGAGCCGCTGGTCGATCGCCGAGATCGTCGCCGGCCAGTCCATCTCGACGAGGGTCGGGTCCACCGGCGCGAGCGCGTCGGCCAGTGCGGGCAGCAGCCGAGGCCCGGCCGCGCGCGCGACCTGGGCCCGGACCCGCCGGTCGTGCGCGATGAGGTCGACGCGGTCGCCGGCGTGCGAGGCCAGTGCGGCGAGCAGGAGGGCGGCCTCGATCGCCGCGTCGACGCGCGGCAGCTCGCCGATCCGGGCTGCGGCCGTGCGTGAGGTGTCGAGCACGATGAGCACGCGGCGGTCGCGCTCGGGCCGCCAGGTCCGCACGACGACCTCGGAGCGGCGGGCCGTGGCGCGCCAGTCGATCGAGCGC
This sequence comes from Actinotalea endophytica, assembly GCF_025717005.1. Taxonomy (GTDB): domain Bacteria; phylum Actinomycetota; class Actinomycetes; order Actinomycetales; family Cellulomonadaceae; genus Actinotalea. Next base: position 423,795 of record NZ_JAOVZU010000003.1, on the reverse strand, counting down.
ACGTCGTCGCCGATCACGTACTCGCGCAGCGAGTCGAACTCGGTGCCCTGGCCGCGCACCTGGACCGCGGCCCGGCCGTCCATCTCACGCAGTCGTGCCAGCCGGCTCGGCAGGTGCCGGCGGGAGGCGAACTCGGGCAGGACGCGCAGCCGCCCGGGCACGTCGGCGGACAGCTGGCGGGCGGCCATGCCCATCGGGCCGAACGAGCGCACCGTGACCCGGTCGGCGGCGCGGTCCCCGCGTCGGGTCGGCAGCAGGGGGGTGACCAGGCGGGCCGACTCGCCGGCCGGCAGGCTCACCCGATGGCGGTTCGACGTCGCCCCGGCCGACGGTTGCCACGCGTCCCGGACGACGCCGCGCAGCCGTCGGGCGCCCGTGTTGGTCACCACCAGGCTCGAGCTCGTCGGCTGGGTCAGGCGGACCGAGGCCGGAACGGTGCGGCGCACGACGACGTCGCGGGGTGAGGCGGCCAGCGACAGGTCGACCAGCACCACCAGGAGCACGACGAGCGCCCAGCCGAGCACCACCGCGTACTGCGGGACGAGCAGCACCGGGATCGCACCGAGGGCCGCCAGGACGACGGCCCGCCAGGAGACCGCCATGCTCAGCGCGGCACCGGAACGGCGCCCAGCACGGTGTCCAGGACGCTCTCCGCGGTGACTCCCTCGAGCTCGGCCTCGGCGCGGAGCTGAACCCGGTGCCGCAGCGTCGGGTGGGCGAGCGCCTTGATGTCGTCCGGGGTGACGTAACCGCGGCCGGCGAGCCAGGCCCAGGCCCGAGCCGTCGCGAGCAGCGCGGTCGCCCCACGAGGCGAGACGCCGAGGGACAGCGACGGGGACGAGCGGGTGGCCCGGACCAGGTCCACGGCGTAGCCGAGGACCTCCGGTGCGACCTGCACGCGCGCGACCTCGTGGCGCGCGGCGGCGAGCTGGGCCGCGTCCGCGACCGGGCGCACGCCGGCTGCCGCGAGATCCCGCGGGTCGAAGCCCGTCGCGTGCCGGCGCAGCACCTCGATCTCGTGGTCGCGCTCGGGCAGCGGCAGGGTGAGCTTGAGCAGGAACCGGTCGAGCTGGGCCTCGGGCAGCGGGTAGGTGCCTTCGTACTCGACCGGGTTCTGGGTCGCGATCACCAGGAAGGGGTCGGGCAGCGGACGGGGCTGGCCGTCCACCGACACCTGACGCTCCTCCATCGCCTCGAGCAGCGACGCCTGGGTCTTCGGCGGCGTCCGGTTGATCTCGTCGGCGAGGAGCAGGTTGGTGAACACCGGACCTTCGCGGAACGAGAACTGCGCGGTGCGCGCGTCGTACACCAGCGAGCCGGTCACGTCACCGGGCATGAGGTCCGGGGTGAACTGCACGCGGGTGGTCTCCAGGTCGAGCGCCGCCGACAGCGTGCGGACCAGGAGCGTCTTGGCGACGCCCGGGACACCTTCGAGCAGCACGTGCCCGCGGCACAGCAGCGCGATGACCAGGCCGGTCACCGCCGCGTCCTGACCGACCACGGCCTTCGCCACCTCGGCGCGCAGCGCCCCGAGACCGGCGCGCAGCTCCGTGGACGGCGTGAACCCGGCGGGTGCCTGCGGTGCTGCGTGGACCGCGGCCGCCTGGGCGGGAGCCGTCGGCGCCGGTGCCTGCTGGGGCATCGACGGCTGCACGGGCTGCGGCGCCGTCTGCGGTGGCGCCGTCTGCGGTGCGGGTTGGGCTGTCGGCGGCTGGCCGGAGGGCGCGAGCGGGGCGGGTGTCCCGGCGCCGTCGCCGGCGGGCGGGGGAGGGTAGTCGGTCACGTGCGATGAACCTCGCTCTCGAGCTGGTCGAGCGCCCTGGTCAGCACCAGGAGCTCCGCGTCGTCGGACGGTGGTGGGCCGTACAGCAGGCCGGCGACGTCGTGGGTCGGACGACCCGTCGCGGAGGCCACGGCCTCGATCATGGTGGGGGCATCGGCGGAGGCCGGCAGGCCGAGCCTGACCGCCGTGCGTCGAGCCACGGCGGCCCGCAGGGCCGCGGCAGCGTGCCCGCGGCTGCGGGCCCGGCGGTAGAGCCGGCCCCGGCCCCGGGTCGTCTCGGCAGCGCGAACGGTGACCGGCAGCGGTTCGCTGACCACCCGACCCAGCGCGCGGCCGCGCCACACCGCGGCGACCAGCACCACGAGCCCGAGGAGCGCGGCGAACGGCCCCGCCCACGGCGGCAGGTTGGCGAAGCCCGTGGCGGACCCCTCGCTGGTCCCGGTGCCCAGCAGCGACGGACGGAACCAGATCAGGTGGTCGTGGTGCCCCAGCATCCGCAGACCGAGCGCCGCGTTGCCCTGCTCGGTCACCGACCCGTTCGTCAGGATCGTGCTGTCGGCGAGCACCCGGACGGTTCGGCCGCCGGCCTCGACCACGGCGTAGCCGCCGGTCTGCGGGTCGTTGGTGGCGGTGAAGCAGAGCTGACCCGACCCGCCCGTCAGGGTGACCGAGTACACCAGGTCGGACACCAGCTCCGCGGCGGTCGCGTCCGGGTCGTCGCAGTTGGCCGAGCGAAGCTGTGCGCTGGGCGCCCAGGTCTCCGCGACCTGCCCGTCGGTGAGGACGTCCAGGGCGTAGGAGTCGCCGTCGATGACCACGAGGTCGGCTCCGGTCCGGGCGAGCTGGTCGAGGTCGGCGTCGGTCAGCAGCAGCGAGCCGACGATCGCGAGGGTCGTGCCGGGCTGGGCGAGGGCGACGGCGTCGGCCGTGGTCTGCACCTCGTGCACGACGACACCCTGGTCGCCGAGCACCTGTGCGAGCGCGCGGACACCGGTGCTGCCCGGGTTGTCCACCGCGAGCGGCTCGCGCGACACCTGCGGCTGGATGAGGGCCGCGAGCAGGGCGGCGGTCAGCAGCAGCGCTCCGATCAGCACGGGCAGCCGCCAGCGACGCCAACGTCGTCCGGCGACGCTGCGTGGCGGCTCGCCGCCCAGCCGGACGGGCTCGGAGGTCGTCTGGCTCATCCGACGGCCGCCGGTTCGGGTGCCACGGGGCGGGTCCGGGTGACCGCCTGGTCGAGGTCGCGCATCCACGCCGCCGCGTCGGCGTCCGGCGTGAGGTCGCCGTAGCACACGTCGTCGAACAGCCGGCCCGCCGAGGTGAGATCGTCGGCCAGCGACGGAAACCGCTGCGACGCGACGGACGCGGCCTCGTCCGCGGTCCTGCCCGGCCGCGGGTCGAGCACGGCACGTTCCTCGAGCGAGCGCAGGATGGCCCGGAACCGGTCGAGGACCGCGTCGGCCCAGCGGCCCGCGGCTGCGTGCTTCTCGGCGTCGGCGCGCAGCTGGGCGGCCGTGCGGGTGTCGTCGACGAGCACCTCGTGCGAGACGCGGGCTGCTCGTCGGGCCCGCCGGATCGGGCCGGCCACGAGCAGCGCGATGACGACCACGACGGCGACGACCACGACCGTGACGAGCGCCGCGGCTCTCTGGTCGATGGCACCGAGGGCCTGCTGGGCCTGGCCGAGCTGCTCGAGGAGCCAGTCGAGGAAGCGCTGCAGGAGGCTGGGCTGCTCGTGGTAGATCGGGTCGAGGAGCTCGGCCTCCAGCCAGGCGCGAGCCTGGTCGGCGTCGGGATCCACCGGCACGTCGAGCAGCACGGCGGCGGCGACCGCGAACGTCACGCGCGCGTCACCCGACCTCTGCCGCGTGCCCGAGCTCGATGTCGAGCCCCTCGCGGCGCATCCGGACGTCGATGTAGAGCAGCGCCACGACGGGGGCGAGGAACGCCAGCGAGACGACCATGCCGAGCGCGTTCGCCGCGATCGTGACCACGACGTAGACGAACTCCGAGGCGCCCGTGGCCAGGATGAGGCCGGCCACCAGGCCGATCGGCGTGGCGATCAGCTGCTGGACGATGTACACGAGGAAGGAGGCGACGACGTAGATCCCGAGGATCCGCCAGAACGACCCCCGGCTGAGCTTCCAGCCGCGCACCACCGACGCCCACATGCCGCGGCCTTCGAGCACCAGGGCAGGCGGCACGAGCAGGGTGCGGATCGTGAACCAGACGGTGAGCGCGAGGCCGGCCAGGGCACCGAGGACCAGGAGCGCGACTCCCGCACCGGTCGTCCCGCCGGCCAGCAGCGCGATGCCGGGCAGCAGGATCAGCGCCCAGCCGAGGAGCTGGACGATGCCGACCACGATCAGGTACGGGATCAGCAGGAGCGCGCGCTTGCCGTACTGCGCCCAGACCTCGCCGACCGACACCCGCTGACCGATCACCGAACGGCTGACCGATGCCGTGAGGAGGCCGGTGAGCACCGTGGTCGCGACGAACTGGACGAGCAGCGCACCCGGCAGGGTCCCGACGCTCGCGCTGTAGACATCGACCAGCTGCCCCGTCTCGGTGGGGCTGGCCCCGAGCGTGCCGAAGACGTCGGTGAACCAGCCGCTCAGCCGCGGCATGACGGCGTAGGCGAGGGCGATGCCGAGCAGCGAGCCGATGGCGACCACGATCGCCGGCAGCCCGAACATGACGCGCGGGTTGTCCCGGACGGAGCGGAAGGCGCCGTCGAAGATCTCGCCGAAGCCGAGTGGCCGCAGCGGCACGATCCCGGGCTGGACCGGGGCGGGCTCGTAGCCGATCGGTTGGCCGTGCTGGGGCTGGCCGTACTGGGGCTGGCCGTACTGGGGCTGGCCGTACTGGGGCTGGCCGTACTGGGGCTGTCCGTACTGGGGTTGGCCGTACTGCGGCTGCCCATATCCCGGCGGCGCGGGCTGGGGCTGTCCGTACCCGGGCTGCCCGTACCCGGCTCCCCCCCACTGGCCCGGAGCCGGTTGCCCGTACTGGGGTTGGCCGTACTGCGGTCCGCCGTACTGAGGCTGTCCGTACTGGGGCTGTCCGTACTGGGGCTGTCCGTACTGCGGTTGGCCGTACTGCGGTTGGCCGTACTGCGGTTGCCCACCCTGGGGCTGAGCAGGCTGACCTGCGCCGTACCCCGGGACGCCCTGCGGCTGGCCCCAGCCCGTCGGGGCGGGCTGGGCAGGCTCGGCCGGGGCGCCCTCGGGCGTCGCGTCGCCGTTGCCCGGCTGCTCGCTCATCTGCTGTCCCCCTCGAGGTCGGAGCTGACCGGCGACCATCGTGCCACGCCTGGGAGGGTCAACTCCGGCGCCACGTGCACGCGGTGCCGCCAGGGGGGTGACACCATGGGTGCATGAAGGGACGCATTCTCGTGGTCGACGACGACGTCGCCCTGGCCGAGATGATCGGGATCGTGCTGCGCTCCGAGGGCTTCGAGCCGCAGTTCTGCGCACACGGCGACGAGGCCATGGACGCCTTCCGGGCCGGGCAGCCCGACCTCGTGCTGCTCGACCTCATGCTGCCGGGCAAGGACGGTACCGAGATCTGCCGGATGATCCGCGCCGAGTCCGGCGTGCCGATCGTCATGCTCACCGCCAAGAGCGACACGGTGGACGTCGTGCTGGGCCTGGAGTCCGGGGCGGACGACTACATCCCGAAGCCCTTCAAGCCCAAGGAGCTGATCGCGCGGGTGCGCGCGAGGCTGCGTCGCACCGATGAGCCGACCCCGGAGCACCTGACGATCGGCGACCTGGAGATCGACGTCACGGGGCACCGGGTCTCGCGAGACGGCGAGCTCATCCCGCTCACCCCGTTGGAGTTCGACCTGCTCGTCGCCCTCGCTCGCAAGCCCTGGCAGGTGTTCACCCGCGAGGTCCTGCTGGAGAAGGTCTGGGGCTACCGTCACGCGGCCGACACCCGGCTCGTCAACGTGCACGTCCAGCGGCTCCGCTCGAAGATCGAGCACGATCCCGAGCACCCGGAGATCGTCGTCACCGTCCGTGGCGTGGGCTACAAGGCGGGCGCGGAGCAGGCGTGAGCGGTGCGGTCCGGGCCGGCAGGTTCCGGCGCACCCTTCGCCTCGGTCGGCTCCGCACGGCGAGGTTCCTCTCGTCGGCGGTGTACCGCTGGCGCGCCTCGCTGCAGATCCGGGTCATCACCTCGACCCTGGTGGCCGGCACGGTCGCGCTGCTCGTTCTGGGTGGCTACCTGTCCGGCTGGATCCGGGACGGCCTCTTCGAGGAGCGCCTCGACCAGCTGCTCGAGGAGAGCGCACGGGCGACCCAGCAGGCGCAGTCCAACCTGTCCGCCACGTCCACGTCGACGCCGGCCGAGATCAGCGCCCTGCTGAGCGACCTGGTCCGCGCGCTCCAGGTGAGCGGGTCGGGCCAGCCCGAGGTCTTCCTGCGCCGGGTGCCCGGCGACTCGCCCATCCTGGTGACCGACCAGATCACCCAGCAGGCCTACCTGCCACTGATCACGCCCGAGCTGCGTGAGGCCGTGCGCTCCTCGGAGGAGCAACGCTGGATGTCGGTGGCCATCCCGCAGGAGGACGGCTCGGTCGAGCCGGGCCTGCTGGTGGGCTCGCTGGTCACCGTGCCGGCGGTCGGGCCGTACGAGCTGTACTTCCTGTACAGCCTGGAGCCCGAGCAGCGCACGCTGTCCTTCGTGCAGCAGGTCCTGGCCGCGGCCGCCGCCGGCCTGGTGGCGCTGATCGGGGGGATGACCTGGCTGGTCACGCGGCAGGCCGTGCAGCCGGTGCGCAGCGCCGCACGCGTCGCCGAGCGGTTCGCGGACGGGCACCTGTCCGAACGGATGATCGTCAAGGGCGTCGACGAGATGGCGACCCTGGCCCGGAGCTTCAACGACATGGCCGGCTCGCTGCAGGACCAGATCGCGCGGATGGAACAGCTGTCCCTGATGCAACGCCGGTTCGTGTCCGACGTCTCGCACGAGCTGCGCACGCCGCTGACCACGATCCGGATGGCGGCCGAGGTGCTGCTGGAGGCGCGCGACGAGCTGTCGATGGCCCCGGCCAGGTCCGCCGAGCTCCTGGGCACGCAGCTCGACCGGTTCGAGGACCTGCTCGCCGACCTGCTGGAGATCTCGCGGTTCGACGCGGGCGCGGCGATGCTCGACGCCGAGGCGGTCGACGTGCGGGACGTCGTCACCCTCGCGGTCGACCAGGCCGAGCCGCTCGCCGCCCGCAAGAGCGTCTGGCTGCACGTCGAGCTGCCCGCCGACCCGGTGGTCGCCGACGTCGACCCGCGCCGGGTCGAGCGGGTGCTGCGGAACCTGCTGGTCAACGCGATCGAGCACGCCGAGGCCAAGCCGGTCGAGGTGAAGCTCGCCGCGGACCGGCGGGCGCTCGCCGTGACGGTGCGTGACCACGGCGTGGGGATGACGCCGGAGGAGGCCGCGCACGTCTTCGACCGGTTCTGGCGAGCCGACCCGGCGCGCACCCGGACGACGGGTGGCACGGGTCTCGGCCTGGCGATCTCGATCGAGGACGCCCATCTGCACGGCGGGCGGCTCGAGGCGTGGGGCCGCCCGGGCGAGGGCGCGGTGTTCCGGTTGACGCTCCCGTTGCGTGCCGGGCTCCCGCTCGAGGGATCCCCGCTGCCGCTCGGCCCGGCCGCACCGACGGCCGAGGTCCGCCCGGCAGGCGCCGCCGACCCGACCGCCGTGCCCGATCTCGAGCCCTGGGAGACGGCATGACCAGGCTTCGCACCGTCGCGCTGGCGCTCGTGCTGGCGCTGCTGACCGGGTGCGCCACGATCCCGACCTCGGGCCCGATCGGCACGGGCGACGTGGCGCTGACCGAGCCCGGGCGTCCGATCCCGCTGGCGAACGACCCGCCGCAGGACGCCACGATCCAGGGGATCGTGCAGGGGTTCCTGGTCGCCGCGGCGGCCGGGCTCGCCGACCAGTTCGTCGTGGCGCGCAAGTACCTCACGGTCCAGGCGTCGACCGCCTGGGCCCCGGACGCGGGCGTCGTCGTCTACAACGCGCGCACGCAACCGGAGATCGCGGTGAACGAGGACGACGGCACGGCCGTCGTGACGATCCCGCTGCAGGGCACGCTGGACGAGAACGGCGTGTACACGGAGGCCCCACCGGAGGTCACCCAGGAGCTCGCTCTCGAGCTCACCAGGACGGCGGACAACCAGTGGCGGATCTCGTCCCTGCCGGACGGCGTCGCGATGTCGACCACCGACTTCGACCAGTTCTACCGGCAGATGCCGCTCTACTTCGCCAGCGCGGACGTCACCCACCTCGTGCCCGACCTGCGCTGGTTCCCGGTCAACGGCGCCGCCAACTACGCGGTCCGTGCGCTGCTCGCCGGGCCGTCGGCCTGGTTGCGCGACGCCGTCCAGACGGCCGCACCCGAGGGCACCCGGCTCGGTGCTGCGGGCGTGGTGGTCGCGGACGGCGTCGCGACGGTCGACCTGACCTCGGTGGCCGCCAACGCGTCCACCGAGCAGCGCTCGGTGCTGCTGGCCCAGCTCGGCGCGACCCTCGAACGGGCGCCTGGCGCGGCGGTGTCCGACGTCGAGGTGATCGCCGGCGGCGGCGAGCCGTGGACGACCACGCCGGCGGACCTGGTGCGCGATCCTCAGCCGGACACCGGGCCCTACCTGCTGGCGGCGGGTCAGCTGCAGGTCCTCGAGGACGGCGAGATCGTCCCGGTCGACGGGGTCGGCCGGCTCCCCGCGGATGCGAGCGACCCCGCGCTGTCGATGGACGGGACCGTCGTCGTCGCGCTGGCCGGTTCGAGCCGGCTGGTCTCCCTCACGGCGAGCGGGTCGGACCCGGCCACGCTGCTGAGCGGGACGGACCTCGTCTCGCCGTCGGTCGACCGGTTCGACTGGACATGGACCGCCGAGACCGACGCGGGTACCGACCTGCTGGCCGTCTCGCCGGACGGCGAGCGGGTCGCGGTCACCGGCGACTGGCTGACCGGCACCTCGGTGCGGTCGATCGCGGTGGCCCGGGACGGCAGCCGGATCGCCGTGGTGCACACCGGGGCCGGCGACCAGCGCGTCGTCATCGATGTCGCGGTGGTCCTCCGGGACGAGACGGGCCGGCCGCAGCGGCTCGGCGCCAGCATCCAGGTCGGGGCGTCGATCTCGGACGCGTCGCAGGTCGAGTGGGTGGACGAGTCGACGCTCGCGGTGCTCGGCCTGAGCGGATCGCTCGTCGTCCCCGCGGTCCACCTGGTGCCGGTGGGCGGCCAGTCGTCCGCGCTGCCGCTGGTCGACGGCACCCGCTCGGTCGCCGCCGGGCGGGGTGACCGGTCGATCTACCTCTCCGACGACGAGGGCAGCCTGCTGTGGCGGCAGGGCACCGCCTGGGTGCCGGTCGTGGCCGGCGTGCAGGACCCGGTCTTCCCGGGCTGAGCAGCGGGCAGGCCCTGGGGACGACGAGTCGGGCGGCCTCACGGCCCGGCAGGCTGTGGGCGTGGAGACCCGGGAGCTGCGCGGCGCGAGGCGCCGGGCCTCGGTGCTGGCCGCGGTGCAGGACGTGGTCGGGCTCGTGGTGCCGGTCTGCTGCGCGGGGTGCGGCGAGGCGGACGTGGCGTGGTGCGGGCGGTGCGCCGAGGCGCTGCAGGTCGTGGCCCGTCGCGAGGCCGACGTGCCACGGCTCGACCGGATGGACGGTGCCCCCGTGCTCCCGGTGTGGACCGCGGCCGCCTACGCGGGCCCGGTGCGTACGGCGATCCCGGCCTGGAAGGACGGCGGACGCGCGGACCTCACCCGGGTGATGGTCGACGCGGTGCGGTCCGCGGCCGAGGTGGTTGCCCGGGAGCTCGGGCCCGTGCGACCCGTGGTGGTCTCCGTGCCGACCGGCCGGGCGGCACGTCGGCGTCGCGGCGCCGACCTCGTGGGGCTGCTCGCCGACGGCGTCGCGGCCGAGCTCGGTGCCCGACGTGAGCGAGGTCTGCTCGCCAGGCGGGTCGGTGGGGACCAGGTCGGTCGCGGCGCGCGGGCACGCGGTGGTGTCGCCGCCGAGTACCGGTTGCGGCGTGCGGTCACGCCCGGCGCGGTGCACCTGCTGGTGGACGACGTGGTGACCACCGGCGCGACGCTCGCGGCCTGCACCGATGCGCTGACGGCGGGCGGCGCGTTGGTGATCGGTGCGATCGCGCTGGCGGCGACGCCGAGTATCACCCCCGTTGCGCTTCTCCCCGGCCGATCGGGGATATAACGTCGGTACATGGAGCTGTACCGCAGACCGGCTCAGGGGGCCCGGTGCGGGGCCGCACCGCTCCAGGTGCGCAGCTCACGGCCACCGATGCCCCTGCCGGGCCGCAGGCCGCGTGACGGGAGGTGGTGCTCGCCGACCGCCCCGTGAGGGTGTTCCCGTCGTCCACCGGGTGGTCCTGCGCCACCCTCGCTCAGGAGGTTGCACCATGGAGATCGCCGTCGTCGGGCGTCACGTCGAGGTCCCGGACCGCTTCCGGCGTCACGTCGAGGACAAGCTGGAGAAGGTCTCCCAGCTCGCCCCCAGGGCGCAGCGCGTCGACGTCGAGATCACCCATGAACGGAACCCGCGCCAGTCCGAGACTAGTGAGCGGGTCGAGCTCACCGTCCGGGGCAAGGGGCCCGTGGTCAGGGCCGAGGCGAGTGCCGACGACCCCTACGCCGCGCTGGACCTGGCGACCACGAAGCTGATGGAGCGCCTGAGGCGCTCGCGCGACCGCCGCAAGGACCACCACAAGAACGCCCCCGTCCCGGTACCGACCGAGCCCGAGCCGGTCGAGTCCGACGAGTCCGACGAGCTCGTGACGGTCGCCGAGGACGGCACCGTCGAGACCCTCTGGGGCGACTCGCCGGTCGTGATCCGCGAGAAGCTGCACCGGGCCCAGCCGATGTCGCTCGACGACGCGCTGTACGAGATGGAGATGGTCGGGCACGACTTCTTCCTCTTCGTCGACGCCGAGACGAACCTTCCCTCGGTGGCCTACCGGCGCCGCGGGTGGAGCTACGGCGTGATCCGGCTGGACGCACCGGTGAGTGCGCCGGCGGCAGCCGTCTGAGCCCGCTCGTCAGCTGAGCCTCGATCACGGGGCACCGTCGCCGCACGGCCGCGTGTCGGTGGCCCGCGCAAGGATGGCCGGGTGACCGCGGAGCTCAGCCTGTCCCAGGCGCGCCGCGTCGCGCTCCGGGCTCAGGGCCTCGACGCCCCGCGCCCGGCCGCCGGCCCGGTCGGCCTGCGCCGGCTGATGTCGGTGGTCGATCGGCTCGGGCTGCTCCAGATCGACTCGGTCTCGGTGCTCGCCCGGGCACACCTCGTGCCGGTGTTCTCCCGGCTCGGGCCCTATGACACGTCGCTGCTGGACCGGGCGGCCGGGCGCCGGCCGCGGCGGCTCACCGAGGCCTGGGCGCACGAGGCGTCGCTCGTCCCGCCCAGCACCTGGCGCCTGCTCGGGTTCGACCGCCGGTCCTGGCGCGACCGGATGTGGTCGAAGCCGGACGGCTTCGTGCACACCCACGCCGCCGAGCTCGACGAGGTGCGGCGGATCGTGCGGGACGAGGGCCCGGTCACGGCGCGCCAGGTCCACGAGCACTTCGCGCACACGCACCCGCACGCGGGCGGCGGCTGGTGGGACTGGTCGGTGGCCAAGGAAGCCCTCGAACGGCTCTTCTTCGTCGGCGAGCTGGCGATCGCCGGCCGCACCACGACGTTCGAGCGCCGCTACGACCTGGTCGAGCGGGTGCTGCCGGGCGAGGTGCTCGCCGCGCCGGAGCCGGACGAGGCGGACGCGGTGCGCTCGCTCGTCGCGATCGCGGCTCGGGCGCACGGTGTCGCGACCGTCGGGTGCCTGGCCGACTACTTCCGGATGTCCGTGGCGCGTGCCAAGCAGGCCGCCGACGAGCTGGTCGAGGCGGGCGAGCTCGAGCCGGTCGAGGTACCCGGCTGGCGGCGGCCCGCCTACCTGCACCGCGCGGCCACGGTGCCCCGACGCGCCACCGGGCGAGCCTTGCTGTCCCCGTTCGACCCGTTGGTCTTCGAACGCCGCCGGCTCGAGGAGCTGTTCGGCACGCGGTACCGGATCGAGATCTACACGCCGGCGGCGAAACGGGTGCACGGGTACTACGTGCTGCCGTTCCTGCTCGGTGAACGGATCGCGGCCAGGGTCGATCTCAAGGCCGACCGCAGCCGCGGCACGCTCCAGGTCCGGGCGGCCCACCACGAGCAGCACGGCGATCGACGCGCACCGCCGCGCGAGTCGATCGCCGTGGAGCTGGCCGCGGAGCTCGACCTGATGGCCGACTGGCTCGGTCTGGGGGAGGTCGCCGTGGTTCCCGAGGCGTTCGGCGATCTCACGGTGGACCTCGCCGCCGCGATCCGCCCGCGAACCTCTACGCTCCGCGCGTGACGCACCCTCGCCCGCGCGACCTCGCACTCGTGGTCGCGGCCGGCGTGCTCTGGGGTACGGGGGGCCTCAGCGGCGCCGCGTTGGCGAACCAAGGTCTCGGACCGCTCTCGGTCGGGACGTACCGTCTCGGGGTCGGCGGCGTGCTGCTGCTCGTCGGCCTCGCCGTGGCCGGGAGGCTGCACCGCGTCCCGCTGACCCGGCCTGCGCTCGTCCGGATCGCGGTGACCGGCGCGCTCGCGGCCGTGTACCAGGCGGCCTACTTCGCGGCGGTCTCGCTCGGTTCGGTGAGCGTGGCGACGCTGGTCGCCCTCGGCGCCTCACCGGTGATGGTCGCCGGGCTCACGGCGGCGCTCGACCGCACCGCGCCGCCGCCGCGCGTCGTGGTCGCCATCGGGCTCGCGCTCGGGGGTCTGGTCCTCCTGCTCGGGGCGCCTGCGGGGGGTTCCGAGCCGCTGCTGGGCGCGTTGCTGGCCCTGGTGCCCGGCGCTGCGTTCGCCGTGCTGACCGTCGTGAACCGGACGCCGGCCACGGGCCTGGGCGCGCTGGAGCTCACCGGGGTCTCGTTCACGTTCGGTGCCGTGCTGCTCGCACCGTTCGCGATCGTGGTCGGCGGGGGCTGGCGACCGGCCGGAGGGGTCGGCGTCGCGCTGCTCGTCTGGCTCGGACTGGGGCCCACGGCCATGGCTTACAGCGCGTACTTCTCCGGGTTGCGCACCGTGCCCAGCACGACGGCGAGCCTCATCGTCCTGCTCGAGCCGCTCACCGCGACGGTCGGCGCGGCGTTGCTGCTGGGCGAGCGGATGACACCGCTCGGGTTGCTCGGCGGCGCGCTGCTGGTGGCGGGCATCCTCGTCGGGCGAGTTGCGCCTACCATGGCCGTTGGTCCGCGGCGGCCCACCTTCGGGCGGCTGTGACCTCGTCGCGCGCCGACCGGCGCACGACGCCACCGACCATGGAGCGAGCGTGGCAGTCCTCGACAGGATCCTTCGGATGGGCGAGGGGCGCGTCATCAAGCGTCTCTCCGGGATCGCCGACCAGGTCAACGCCCTCGAGGACGGTTTCGTCGCACTGAGCGACGCCGAGCTCCGCGAGGAGACCGACCGGTTCCGTGCCCGGCTCGCCGACGGCGAGACCCTCGACGACATCCTGCCCGAGGCGTTCGCCGCGGTGCGTGAGGCCGCCAAGCGCACGCTCGGCCAGCGACACTTCGACGTGCAGATCATGGGCGGTGCCGCGCTGCACCAGGGCAACATCGCCGAGATGAAGACCGGTGAGGGCAAGACTCTCGTCGCGACGCTTCCCTCGTACCTCAACGCCCTCACCGGCAACGGCGTGCACGTCGTCACGGTGAACGACTACCTGGCCGGGTACCAGTCGGACCTGATGGGCCGCGTTCACCGGTTCCTCGGCCTGACGACCGGGTGCATCCTGGTCGGGCAGACGCCCGAGGAGCGTCGGGAGCAGTACGCCGCGGACGTCACCTACGGGACCAACAACGAGTTCGGCTTCGACTACCTGCGCGACAACATGGCGTGGCGACCCGAGGACCTCGTCCAGCGTGGGCACCACTTCGCGATCGTCGACGAGGTGGACTCGATCCTCATCGACGAGGCCCGTACCCCGCTGATCATCTCCGGGCCGGCCTCGGGTGACGCCAACAAGTGGTACTCGGAGTTCGCGAAGCTCGTCCTGCGGCTCAAGCGCGAGGACGACTACGAGGTCGACGAGAAGAAGCGCACCGTCGGCGTGCTGGAGGGCGGGATCGAGAAGGTCGAGGACTACCTCGGCATCGACAACCTCTACGAGTCGCTCAACACGCCGCTGATCGGCTTCCTGAACAACGCGATCAAGGCCAAGGAGCTGTTCACCCGCGACAAGGACTACGTCGTGATGGGCGGCGAGGTGCTGATCGTCGACGAGCACACCGGCCGCATGCTCCCCGGCCGCCGCTACAACGAGGGGATGCACCAGGCCATCGAGGCCAAGGAAGGCGTGCAGATCAAGGCGGAGAACCAGACCCTCGCCACGATCACCCTGCAGAACTTCTTCCGGCTCTACGACAAGCTCGCCGGGATGACCGGTACCGCCCAGACCGAGGCGGCCGAGCTGATGAGCACCTACAAGCTCGGCGTCGTGCCGATCCCGACCAACCTGCCGATGATCCGCAAGGACCAGCCGGACCTGGTCTACAAGAACGAGGACGCGAAGTTCGTCGCGGTGGTCACCGACATCGTCGAGCGGCACGCGGCCGGACAGCCCGTCCTGGTCGGCACCGTGAGCGTCGAGAAGTCCGAGCACCTGTCCAAGCTGCTCCGCAAGCAGGGTGTGCCGCACGACGTGCTGAACGCGAAGCAGCACGCCCGTGAGGCGGCGATCGTCGCGCAGGCCGGCCGCAAGGGTGCCGTGACGGTCGCGACCAACATGGCGGGTCGAGGGACCGACATCATGCTCGGCGGCAACGCGGAGTTCATGGCCGTCGAGGAGATGTCGCGCCGTGGCCTGGACCCGGCCGAGAACCCCGAGGACTACGAGGACCTGTGGCCGCAGGTCCTTGCCGACACCCAGCGTTCGGTGGCTGCGGAGCACGACGACGTGCTGGGGCTGGGCGGGCTGTACGTGCTCGGCACCGAGCGGCACGAGTCGCGCCGGATCGACAACCAGCTGCGCGGTCGCTCGGGCCGCCAGGGCGACCCGGGGGAGTCGCGGTTCTACCTGTCGATGACCGACGACCTCATGCGGCTGTTCAACTCCGGCCTGGCCGAGTCGATGATGAACCGCGCGGGCTTCCCGGACGACCTGCCCATCGAGTCCAAGATGGTCACGCGTGGCATCCAGAGCGCGCAGAGCCAGGTCGAGGCGCGCAACTTCGAGATCCGCAAGAACGTCCTGAAGTACGACGACGTGATGTCCCGCCAGCGCGAGGTGATCTACGACCAGCGTCGCCGGGTGCTCGAGGGGGAGGACCTGCACGAGCAGGTGCAGCACTTCGTGCACGACGTGATCAGCGGCTACGTCGCCGTGGCGACGGCCGAGGGCACCCCCGAGGGCTGGGACCTGGAGGCGCTCTGGACCGCGCTGCGGGCCGTGTACCCGGTCTCCCTCGAGGTGGACGAGGTCGTCGAGGAGGCCGGTTCGTTGGCCCGCCTGACCTCGGAGATGCTCGTCGAGGAGCTCGTCTCGGACGCGCGCGTCGCCTACGCCGCCCGTGAGGAGCAGCTGGGCTCGGACAACATGCGCACGCTCGAGCGGCGCGTGGTGCTGTCGGTGCTGGACCGCAAGTGGCGCGAGCACCTGTACGAGATGGACTACCTCAAGGAGGGCATCGGGCTGCGGGCGATGGCGCAGCGCGACCCGCTCGTGGAGTACCAGCGAGAGGGCTTCCAGCTCTTCGAGGCGATGTCCGAGGCCATCAAGGAGGAGTCGGTCAGCTACCTGTTCAACCTCGAGGTGAAGGTCGCCTCGCCGGACGAGTCCGGGGAGGGCGCCGGCGAGGGCGCCGCCGGTCCGCAGATCACCGCGGCCTCGGCGGCAGCGACCGCAGCCGCCGCACCCGCGGCGCTCGCCGGTGCGGGCAGCGACACCGGGGACAAGGGTGGCGACGGGCAGGCAGCGCCGCCGCGCCGGGCGCGCAAGGCGACCCCGACGCTCATCGCGCAGGGCCTGGAGGGTCCGGAGCGGCGCGTCCCGCTGTCGTACTCCGCGCCGAGCGTGGACGGTGACACGACGCCGGCGGTGTCGGCCGAGCCCGGGGCGAAGGCTCCGGAGAAGGACGGGATCACCTATCCCGGAACGCCCCGCAACGCCCAGTGCCCGTGCGGCTCGGGCAAGAAGTACAAGGTCTGCCACGGCAAGAACGAGGCCTGATCAACCGATCTGCAGCACCGTGACCCGCCAGGCCCGGCGGTGCACCTCGAGCCGTGCCGCCGCGGCCCGGACCCGCTCTCCGTCGTGCAGCACGACGGTCGCCTCGGCGACCCGTGGTGAGAGCCGCGCGACCCGGGTGGACCGGACCGTCGCGCGACGCCGGTGCCGCGGCGGCTGGAGCGGTGCGCGTGCGCTGAGCTGCTCGTAGACCTGGGGTGTCACCCAGCGAGTCAGCTGGACCAGCGGTCGGCTGCCGGACAGCGCCTCGACCGCGGCGAGGACGACGGCGCCTGCCAGCGGTGTCGGGTCGGCGGGCGCGGTGGACGGGGCCTGCGCGCCCGGCACCGCCCACGGCTCGTCGACCGGCGGCGCGAGCACCGAGCGCGTCACCGGGTGGCGCAGCACGATCTCTCGGGGATCCGGCCCGGCCCCTCGTGGCTCGGCGATCGGCGGCAGGAGCAGTCGCGGCCGGACCGGTGCCGGCGGGCGGCGGCGCGCCACGGCGACGGCGGTCACGGGGTCGTCTCCGGGACCACGAGCACCTGGCCCGGGAGCAGCAGGTCGGGATCCGAACCGATGACCTCACGGTTCGCGGCGTACCAGGCCGGCCAGGCACGGGCCACCTCGGCATCCGTCGGCGCACCGGGAAGATGGGCGGCCGCGAGAGCCCAGAGCGAGTCGCCGTGCCGCACCACGACGGTGTCGGCGCCGGGGGAGGTGGCCGATCCGGCCGACGCGGCGCTCGCGGCTGGCCCGGCATCGGACGTGGCCGGCCGGGTGGCGGACTCGCCCGCGGAGGCCGTCTCGGCGTCGGCTCTCGCGGGCTCGCCCGGCGTTGCGACGGCGACCTCCGCCGCAACGGGCTGACCGGCCCCGGTCAGGTCGAGGGCGCCCACGGCGCCGGCGACGGTCGACGCAGCGTCGTCCTCGGCGGCGGGCGTCGGCGAGGCGGTCTCGGTGACCTGCCAGCCGAGCGACGGCGCCGGCTCGGCAGCGGCCGCGGGTAGCGCACCTGCGCTGAGGCCCAGACCCAGGCCCAGGGCGATCGCCCGGCGCAGTGCCCCGGGCGTCAGGCGCACCGCCAGGGCCTCGACGGCGCGCCAGGTGTGCCCGGCAGCGCGACCGCACCCGGCGACGGCCAGCAGCCCGCAGCCGACCGTCAGCACACCTGCGGCGATCGCACCGACCGCCAGCGCCGCGGCGGCCACGAGATCGTCGACCGTCACGGCGCCGAGCCCTGAGGACCAGGCGAGCGATCCGAGCCAGCGCGTGGTGATCCCGAGCACGACCGCGAGCGCGATGGCGCGGACCGTGAGCCAAGACGAGGCTTTGATCTCGTTTGATCTCGTTTGATGCATGCAGGGTAGGTTAGCGAGATCTTGATCGGTTCGGTGTGGTTGTGGACCACGAGTGTGCGGCCTGGGAGCCGTCGGGCGTCGAAGTGGCGCGCCGTCGTCGCACACCGTGCCCTGCACGGGCTTCGCGCTCGGGCCGGTTCTCGGGCCTCCTGCTCGGTCGTCGTGCTCGGATCTGCTCAGACCTCGTGCTCAGGTGTCGGTCAGACCTCGTGCTCGGCCAGCTCGCGGAACTCCTCCGGCACGAGGGCGTCGCGGCCGAGCACCGCGGGCGCGTACCCGACGGCGTCGCGGCCGAACCTCGCGCGGATGGCGTCGACCGATGCGTCCACGGCGCTGCGGGCAGCCCCGACCGACGACCCGGGGCGCCACGGGTCGGCGGGGCCGAGGTCGAGCTCGAGCTGGAGGTCTCGCTGCTCGGCGAGGTGCGAGACCCCGATCGACAACAGGGTGATCTCGGGTTCGCCGGTGCCGTCGATCGCGGCCCACGCCAGTCGCTCGGCCACCTCGGTCAGCGTGAGCGTCGCGGAGATCGGCGAGGCGAGGGTGAGCGACCGCGTGACCGAGCGGAGCCCGGCGAAGCGGACCCGTACGGTCACGGTGCGTCCGGCCCGACCCGCCTCTCGAAGTCGTCGCGCGACGCGGTCCGCGAGGTGGGTGAGCACGGCCCGGACCAGCTCCGGCGTCGGGGTCCGCCGACCCAGGGCCGACTGGGCGCTCACCGAGTGCGCCCGCGGCCGGCCGGTGACCCGGCGCGGGTCCTCGTCGTTGGCGCGCGCGTGGAGCGTGTGGCCCGAGGCGTGGCCGAGGATCCGCTGGAGGATCGGCGACGGAGTCTGCGCGAGCTGGCCGATGGTGCGGATCCCGCGCGCGGCGAGCCGCTCCTGCGTGACCGGCCCGACGCCCCAGATCAGGCCGACCGGGAGGGGGTCGAGGAAGGCGCGCTCGCCACCGAGCGGCACCACGACGAGCCCGTCGGGCTTCGCGACCTGCGAGGCGATCTTCGCGAGGTGCTTGGTCCGGGCGGCGCCCACCGAGATCGGCAGGCCCACCTCCTGCCGGACGCGGCGCCGGATCAGCGCGCCGATCGCGGCCGCGTCGCCGAACAGGTGCGTGGCGCCCGACACGTCGCAGAACGCCTCGTCGATCGAGATCCGCTCGACCAGGGGTGTCACGTCCGCGAGCACCGCCATCACACGGTCCGCGATCTCGGCGTAGCGGTGGAAGCTGCCGCCGACGAACACGAGCCCCGGGCACAGCTCGGCCGCCCGGCTGCCCGGCATGCCGCCGCTGACGCCGTAGGCCTTGGCCTCGTACGAGGCGGCGAGCACCACGCCGCCACGCGGGCTGCCTCCGACGGCGATCGGGCGTCCGCGCAGCACCGGGTCGAGCAGCTGCTCGACGGAGGCGTAGAACGCGTCGAGGTCGGCATGCAGGATCGTCGGGCCGTCAGCCACGATCCGAGCCTATCGAACATGTGTTCGAGTCGCGAGGGCCGGCCGAGACCCGGGCCGGAACCTCTACGGTGGTCCGATGCGCTGGGACGACCTCTTCGCCGACCTCGAGGGACGGCTCGATGCCGCCGAGATGCAGGAGCGCGCGGACGAGATCGCCGAGCGCACCCGCGCCGAGCGGGCCGGGGTCGCGCTCGCCGACCGGATCCGTGCCCATCGTGGTCCGGTCGACCTGGTGCTGCGCGACGGGCACCGGGTCTCGGGCGAGATCGCCGACGCCGCACCCGAGTGGGCGCTGCTGGCGGACGGCCCGCGCGAGCACCTCGTGCCGTTGACGGCGGTGGCCGTGCTCGGCGGCCTCACCGACAGCGCGGCCGCGGACGCGGGCCTCGTGCTGTCCAGGCTCCGCCTCGGCCACGCGTTGCGAGGCGTGGCGCAGGATCGAAGCCTGGTCCGCGCGCGGGTCGCGGGTCACGAGCTGGTCGGGCGGGTCGACGCGGTCGGCGTCGACCATCTCGACCTCGCCGAGGTCGCGCCGGACACGCTGCGGCCGACCGGGAGGCGGCGCGCCGTCGCGTTCGTCGCGCTCGACCTGGTGACCCGCGTCTGATCCGGGCGTGACGGGACCCGTTGATCCTCGGGCCGCACGGACCCGGGCGGGTCGCGCGGCCCGGGCCGGCCCGCCCCGTCAGGTGGTCGCGGCTCCACCGGGAGGGGGATCGAGCCGCTCGTCCGCGGGGGGCTGCTTGCCCGTCGTGCGGTCCACCGATCGCCGGTCGTCCTCGTCGGCGAGCTCGCGCGCGATCCGCTCGCGGGTCTCGGCGTACATCCGCTGGATGTACGCCTCCAGCTCGGTGTCCTCGACCCGCCACTGGTTGCGCCCGCCGACCTGGATCCCGCGCAGGTCACCGGAGTTGACCAGGGCGTAGGCCTGCGACATCGAGATGTTCAGTACCTCGCACACGTCGGTGAGCTTGAGGAAGCGGGCAGGCACGGCGCCAGTCTGGCACGTGGACGCCACCCGAACGTGTTGTCCACAGTGCGCCACGCGCCGGTTCCCCGCCCGGCATGATGGGGCGGCACGTCGATCTTCAGGGGGCAGGATGACGACATTGGTGAGCCCACCCGCGCTCAGGCTCCGCCGGCCGGGTTGGCGCGACCCGAGGCTGCTCACCGGCCTCGTACTGGTCGGGTTGTCGGTCGCGATCGGCGTCGGGGCGGTGAGCGCCGCGGGCCGGACCGTGCCGGTGCTGGCGACGACCGAGCCGTTGGTGCCCGGTGCCGCGCTCGACCCGGACTCGTTGGTGGTCCGCGACGTGCAGCTGTCCGAGTCCGCGGGGGCCTATCTGCGGCGGGACAGCGATCTCCTCGACCAGGACCTCGTCGTGGTGCGCACCGTCGGTGCCGGAGAGCTCGTCCCGGTGGCCGCGGTGGCCGGGGCCGCGGCGCTCGACCTGCGCTCGGTCGCCGTGGTCCCGTCCGGGGCGCTGTCCGCGGACGTCGTGCCGGGCGCTGCGGTGGACCTGTGGTTCGTGCCCGATCCCGACTCCGGGCAGCCACCCGAACAGCTCGCGGCCGACCTGACGGTCGCCGAGGTGAGCGACGGCGGCGGTGCATTGAGCATGACCGGCGCAGCGAGCGTGCACGTGCTCGTCCCGCTCGACCAGCTCGCCGGGGTGCTCGGCGCGCTCACCGGCGACGGGTCGGTCGAGGTGGTTCCGGTCACGGGCACGGTGCCCGGCCGGTGAGTCTCATCAGCACCGCACTGTGTGCCGTCCGGGGCGCTCAGGAGTCGGCGGTGGTCAGAGCCCTCGCCGGTGAGCCGACGCTCGAGGTGAGCCGACGGTGTGCCGACCTCGCCGAGCTGCTCGCATCGGCCGCGGCCGGGCTGGGGGACGTCGCGGTGGTCTCGGCCGACCTCGCCGGGCTGGACCGGGAGTCCGTCCGGCACCTGCACGGCTCCCAGTGCTGGGTGGTCGGCCTCGCCGACCCCGAGGCGGGGTGGTCGGTCGAACGAACCGAACGCCTCGGCGTGGACGCCGTCGCGCCCGTGGGCGAGCCGTCCGAGGCTCTCGCCGCCGTCCGGGGTGTGCTCGCCCGCGGGACGCGACCCGGCCAGCCGGCGGACCGGCCCGCCGAACCGGAACCCGCCGTGGCCGAGCCGGCGCCACGCACCGGGAGGCTGGTCGCGGTGTGGGGGCCGACCGGGGCGCCGGGACGTACCACGGTTGCGCTGGGTCTCGCCGAGGCCCTCGCCGAGCACGACTGCCTGCTGGTGGACGCCGACACCTACGGCGGAACCGTGGCCCCGATGCTCGGGCTGCTCGACGAGGCCCCGGGCGTCGCTGCGGCGTGCCGCGCCGCGGCCACCGGGCGCCTGGATCCGGCCGCGCTCGCCGCCCTCACGCCTCAGCTGGCGCCCGGGCTGCGGGTCCTGACCGGGATCAGCCGGCCCGAGCGCTGGACCGAGCTGCCGCCCGCGCACCTCGAGGAGGTCTGGGCCGCCGCTCGCGGCCTCGCCACCTGGACGGTCGTCGACTGCGGTTTCGGTCTCGAGCGCGACGAGGCCCTCAGCTACGACACGCGTGCCCCGCAGCGCAACGGCGCGACGCTCTCGGCACTCGCGGCCGCGGACGTGGTCGTCGCGGTCGGCGCCGCGGACCCGATCGGCATGCAGCGCCTGGTCCGCGGGCTGATGGACCTGGACGACCTCGAGCTGCCGGGCAGCCGAGTCGTCGCGGTCGGGCGGGTCCGGGCCTCGGTCGCCGGCTCGCGGCCCGCGGGGGCCATCCGGCACGCCCTCGCCCGGTACGCCGGCGTCGCCGACGCGCACCTGCTGGCCTGGGACCCGGCCGCCTGCGACGCCGCGGTGCTCGCGGGCCGCCTGCTCGGCGAGGTGGGTGCCGGACCCCTGCACCGAGACCTCGTCGCCCTCGCCGGTGCGGTGCGTTCCGCGGTGGGGGCTCGAGCGGCACACTGAGACCGTGCGCATCTACCTGCCCTCGTCCTTGGCCGAGCTCGCGGACCCGGACGGGCTCTCGCCGCGTGTCGTGCACGCCGTGACACCGGCGCTGCGTGCGGCGCTGCCCGACGAGGACGAGGAGGGCCTGGAGTTCTCCGCTCAGCTGCTCGCCGCCGACGACAGCCTCGAGCGACTCGCGGACGCGCCGCCACGCCGCGTCGTCGTGGCGGCTGACGTGCCCGAGGACGCCGTCGCTCCGCTCGCCGACGACGACGCGGTCCCGAGTGCGGTGCAGCTGGTGACAGCCGTCGCCTGGGACGACGTGGCGTGCGCGCACGTCGACGAGCCCGGGGCCGCGGCCGAGGTCACCGCGGCGCTCGCCGGTGACGACGACGCGGCGGAGCGACTCGTCGAGCGCGACCTGCTCTGGTACGACGTGAGCGAGCTCGCGGCGCTGGCGCGGCAGGCCTGAGCGCTCAGATCGACGGCTGGAGCAGGTCGACCACCTGCTGGTGCAGCCGGCCGTTGGTGGCCACCGCGTTGCCGCCGAACGGACCGGGCTCGCCCTCCAGCGAGGTGAACATCCCGCCGGCCTCGGTGACGATCGGCACGAGGGCCGCCATGTCGTGCAGCGCGAGCTCGGGCTCGGTCGCGATCTCGACAGCGCCCTCGGCGACCAGGCAGTAGGACCAGAAGTCCCCGTACGCCCGGGTGCGCCAGACCGTCCGGGCCAGGTGCAGGAAGCCCGGCAGCCGTCCGGTGGCCTCCCAGCCCGAGAGCGAGGAGTACGACAGCGACGCGTCGACCAGGTCGTTCACGCGCGACACGTGCACCTGGGTCGCCGAGGCGAGCGACCGCCCGGTCCAGGCGCCGGCGCCCTTGGCCGCCCACCACCGCCGGCCCAGCGCGGGTGCGCTCACCACGCCGAGCACCGGCTCGCCGTCGTCCAGCAGGGCGAGCAGCGTCGCCCACACCGGCACCCCGCGCACGAAGTTCTTGGTCCCGTCGATCGGGTCGACGACCCACTGCCGCGAGCCGGTGCCGGTGCGACCCATCTCCTCCCCGATGACCGCGTCGCGGGGCCGCGCGCGGGCGAGCTGGGCGCGCACGACCCCCTCGGCGTTCCGGTCGGCATCGGTGACCGGCGTGGTGTCCGGCTTGGACTCGACGACGAGGTCCTGAGCCTTGAAGCGGGACATCGTCAGGCCGTCCACCTGGTCGGCGATGACGTGCGCGAGTCGCAGGTCGTCGTCGTAGCGCGTGGACCGGGGGGCGCTCATGCCAGCACGCTAGCGTGCCGGCTCGTTCTCGCCCGCGCGGGACGCCAGGAGTCGCCGAAGTGAGTCGAGTCGTTCGGTCCGCGCGGTGCGATCGGCGTCCTCGGCCTCGTCGACCCAGTCGTCCAGCGCGCAGTCCGGTGCGTCCGCGGCATGCGTGCAGCCGCGTGGGCATCGTTCCTCGGCGATCGCGGCCAGGTCCTCGAACGCGGCGAGGATCCGGTCGGGGTCGACGTGAGCGAGGCCGAACGACCGCACGCCCGGGGTGTCGATGACCCAGCCCTCGGGTGTGCCGTCGCCGTCCCGCAGCCGCAGCGCCACGGCCGAGGACGACGTGTGCCGGCCGCGACCGGTCACGTCGTTGACCGAGCCCGTGGCCCGCGCGGCCTCCGGCACCAGGGCGTTCACCAGGGTCGACTTGCCCACCCCGGAGTGCCCGACCAGCACCGAGGTGCGCCCGCGCAGCCTGGTGCGCACGTCGTCCAGGCCCTCGACCCGTTCGCGACCGTCGCTCTCGTCGCGGCCCACGACGACGGTCTGGACGCCGAGCGGCGCGTACATCGCGACCAGGGCGGCAGGGTCGGCCAGGTCGGACTTGGTCAGGCAGAGCAGGACGTCCATGCCCGCGTCGTACGCCGCCACGACGCACCGGTCGATCAGCCGGGTACGCGGGGGCGGGTCCGCGAGCGCCGTCACGACGACGAGCTGGTCGGCGTTGGCGACGATCACGCGCTCCACCGGGTCGGTGTCGTCCGCGGTGCGGCGCAGCACCGTGCGCCGGTCGGCGATCCGGACGATCCGGGCCAGCGAACCCTCCCGGCCCGTGGTGTCACCCACCACGTCCACCTCGTCGCCGGGCACCACGCGGGTGCGACCGAGCTCGCGTGCCTTCATCGCGAGCACCTCGACCTCGGCGTCGAGCATGAGCAGCGTGTAGCGACCGCGGTCGACACCGGTGACCAGGGCTCGCTCCGCATCGGCGTGCTCGGGGCGTTGCTTGGTGCGTGGCCTGGAGCCGCGTCCCGGGCGGACCCGGACGTCGCTCTCGTCGTAGTGGCGCCTCACCGGCTCACCGCCCGCGGCTGCTCATGGTGTCCCGGCGTGACGGCCCAGCATGGCGTCCCACATCCCGGTGAACCCCGGCAGGGTCTTGCGCGTGGTCTCGACGTCCACGACCTCGACCCCGGGGACGCGCAGCCCGACGAGGGCACCCGTCGTCGCCATCCGGTGGTCGTGGTACGTCTGCCAGGTCCCGCCACGCAGCGCGCGGGGCGTGATCACCAGGCCGTCGGCGGTCTGCTCGGCCTGGCCACCGAGCCGGGTCAGCTCGGTGGCGAGCGCCGCGAGCCGGTCCGTCTCGTGCCCGCGCATGTGCGCGATGCCGCGCAGCCGGCTCGGCCCGTCCGCGAGGAGCGCGAGGCCCGCGACCGTCGGGGCCAGCTCGCTCGCGTCGTGCAGGTCGACGTCGAGGCCGTGCACGGCGCCGGTCCCCGACACCGCGAGGACGTCGCCGTCCCGGTCGACGCGCCCGCCCATCCGGGTCAGCAGGTCCGGGAGCAGGGCGCCGGGTTGCGTCGTCTCGGTGGGCCAACCCGGCACCCGGACCGTGCCACCTGCGACCAGCGCGGCCGCGAGGAACGGTGCGGCGTTGGAGAGGTCGGGCTCGATCCGGACGTCGCGGGCGGCGATCGGACCGGGGGCGACGTGCCAGATGAACGGCCGGGAGTCGTCCACCTGCACACCCGACTCGCGGAGCACCGCAACGGTCATCTCGATGTGCGGCAGGCTCGGCAGGCTCGCCCCCGTGTGCCGGAGCAGCAGCCCGCCCGGGAGTCGTGGGGCGGAGAGCAGCAGCCCGGAGACGAACTGCGACGAAGCGCTCGCGTCCAGGTCGACGCTGCCGCCGCGGGCCGGGCCGCGCACCGTGAAGGGCAGCGTCCCGCGGCCGTCGTCGTCGACCCGGACGTCGAGCGCCCGCAGGGCGGTCAGGACCGGGGCCATCGGCCGGACCCGCGCCTGTGCGTCCCCGTCGAACAGCACCGGCCCGCGGCCGAGCGCCGCGACCGGCGGCAGGAACCGCATCACGGTCCCGGCGAGCCCGCAGTCCACGCGCACCGGCTCGGCCGGTGCGCCGTCGCCCGCGCCGGTCCGGATCGGGGTGACCTCCCAGCGGCTGCCGTCCGCGCGCACCTCGGCGCCGAGCGCGCGCAGCGCACCGGCCATCAGCTCGGTGTCACGCGAGGCGAGTGCGCCGTGCAGCACGCCGGGGCCGTCGGCCAGCGCGGCGAGGACCAGGTACCGGTTGGTCAGCGACTTGGAGCCGGGCACCTCGACGGTGGCGTCGAGCGGCTGCGGGGCCACGGGCGCTGACCAGGTCATGCGCGCAGGGTACCGAGCCGACGGGGCTGTGGCGCTGAGGTGACCGCGTCGGGGTGGTGCAGCAGGGTCTCAGGCGGAGCGCCTGGCCGCCGCGACGGCGTCCTTCGCCTCGCGGCGCGCGGTGGCGATCGCGTCCTTCGCGTCGCGCTGGGCGTCCGCGACGACCCGCTGCGCGTCACGCACGATCGCGCGGTCGACCTTGGCGTGCTCGATGCGCCATGCCATCGACGGGCGGCCTTCGTGGTCGATCCCGGCCAGCAGCGCGCCGCCGAGCATCGACACCGAGCGCCAGAACGCGCCCTTGTCCGCGCCGGCGGCCTTGGCGGCGGGGCCGATCGGCGCGTTCGCGAGCACGAGCGGGGCGGTCAGCCCGGCCAGCGCGAGCGCCGCGGAGCGCGGTGCCTTGCCGATCGCGAGCAGGGCTGCGGCGATCGCCATCGCTCCGCCGTGGGCCCGGACCACCCAGGTGAGCGTGCGGTCGTCCGGTGCGTCGGGGAGCCCGAGCCGGTCCTGCACGGCGCCCCACGTCGCGCGGACCCGGGTGGCGTGGTCGGCAGGCTTGCGCGCCGCCTGCCAGCCCTCGACGGCGAACCAGGTGGCGAATGCTGACCTGGCGACCCGGCGGATGAGCATGCGTGTGCCTCCCTCACGTGGTGTGCCCACGCTAACGCGTCGATCGGGCTCCAGCACGAGAACCGGACCAGATCCGGACCGGATCCGCACGAGGGTCGCGCCCGGCCGGCGCGAGAGCCCCGGGAATGCCGGGGGCGCGCGCAGGTGTTGTGCTGCTCGTGAGTGTGATGTGTGCCCCGCCGCGTGCGGGGACCTGGACCGGTCTAGGCTCGTGGCCGATGACCGAGGAGACCAGCCGCGCACCCGTGGACGAGGCCGCAGCCGAGCGAGCCGCCCGCTTCGAGGCGGAGGCGCTCGTCTACGTCGACCAGCTCTACTCCGCCGCGCTCCGGATGACGCGCAACCCGACCGACGCCGAGGACCTGGTCCAGGAGACGATCGCCAAGGCCTTCGCCGCGTTCCACCAGTACAGGCCGGGCACCAACCTGAAGGCCTGGCTCTACCGGATCCTGACGAACACCTTCATCAACACCTATCGCAAGAAGCAGCGCGAGCCGCAGGAGTCCTCCGGCGAGGAGATCGAGGACTGGCAGATCGCGCGCGCCGCTTCGCACACGTCCACGGGCCTGCGCTCGGCCGAGGCGGAGGCGCTCGACGCCCTGCCGGACTCCGACGTCAAGGAGGCTCTGGCGGCGATCGGGGAGGACTTCCGGATGGCTGTCTACCTGGCCGACGTCGAAGGGTTCTCCTACAAGGAGATCGCCGAGATCATGGGCACGCCGATCGGCACCGTGATGTCGCGGCTGCACCGGGGGCGCCACCAGCTGCGGGAGCTGCTCACCGACTACGCGCGCGAGCGTGGTCTGGTCCCGGCCGCCGAGGGAGGCAGGTCGTGAGCGACGAGGTGAACTGCGCGGAGGCGCTCGCCAAGCTGTTCGACTTCCTCGACGCGGAGATCTCCGAGCTCGACGGGGATCGCATCCGCGCGCACCTGGCGGACTGTGACGGCTGCCTGCACGAGTACGACATCGAGGACCATCTCAAGGCGTTGGTCCGGCGCTCCTGCAAGGAGGCCGCTCCGGCCGAGCTGCACGTGCGGATCCGCCAGCAGCTCACCGTGCTGCGCACCCGCCTGGAGCCCTGACGCGGTCCTGGACCGACGGTGTGAACCCGCGGTCCTGACCGACCGGTGAGACGCGAACGGGCGACGGGATGATCCCGTCGCCCGTCAGCTCAGGCGTTCGGACGCCTGCCGTGGTTCGCGGCGTTGCCCTTGCGGCCCCGACGCTTGCGGCCTCGCTTGCTCATGGTGGCTCCCTTCGAAGCGGCGTCCATGGTCCCACACCCGGCGGGATGCTACGACCACGGATCCTCAAGTCGCGGCGTGCCGCTTCCGATGTGTGGAGCGTGACCGCGAAGCCTCAGTCCGTGATCCCGCTGCTGCACGCCCTGGTCTCCAGCGGCGGCTCCGACCTGCACTGCAAGGTGGGTTCCCCGCCCCGGCTGCGGGTCGACGGCCGCCTGCGCCGGCTCCAGGTGCCCGAGCTGCACCCCGACGACACCGCGGCGATGGTGGCCGAGGTGATGCCGGCAGCGCTGGTCGACGAGTTCGCCCAGACGCACGAGGCGGACTTCGCGTACTCGCTGTCCGGCGTCGGCCGGTTCCGGGTGAACGCCTACCAGGCCCGGGGCACGGCCGGCCTGGTGTTCCGGCGCGTCGCGGTCGGGTCGCAGACCCTGGTCGAGCTCGGGATCCCGGAGGTGGTCGGCGAGCTTGCCCTCGAACCTCGCGGTCTGGTGCTCGTCACGGGGCCGACCGGCTCCGGCAAGACGACGACGCTGGCCTCGTTGGTGGACCTCGTGAACACCTACAAGGAGGTCAACATCGTCACGATCGAGGACCCGATCGAGATCCTGCACTCGGACAAGAAGGCGATCGTGTCGCAGCGCGAGGTGCGCTACGACACCGCAGACTTCACGGTCGCGCTGCGCGCCGCGATGCGGCAGGACCCGGACGTGATCCTGGTCGGTGAGATGCGTGACACGGAGACGGTGCGTGCGGCCCTGTCGGCCGCCGAGACCGGTCACCTCGTGATGTCGACGCTGCACACGATCGACGCCCAGGAGACGGTCAACCGCATCGTCGACTTCTTCCCGCCGCACGAGCAGAAGCAGATCCGTGCAGCGCTCGCGCAGTCGCTGCGCGGCATCGTCTCCCAGCGGCTGGTGCGCCGTGCCGACGGCGCGGGGCGGGTCGCGGCGGTCGAGGTGATGGTGAACACCGGCCGGACGGCCGAGGCGATCGTGGAGCCCGCCGACAACCCGCCGATCGTCGACCTGATCGCCGAGGGTGAGTACTCCAAGATGCAGACCTTCGACCAGCACCTGTTCGCGCTGGTCCGCGACGGCGTCGTGACCTACGACGACGCCTGCTCGATCGCGACCAACCCGCACGACCTCACCGTGACGTTGCGTGGGGCGGGCGTCGAGCTCTGACTCAGACGTCGTCGGGCAGGCCGAGCCACCGGGACCAGCCGGTGTGCAGCACGAGCCACGCCATCAGGCCGTAGCCGACCTGGCCGGGCGTCGCTCCGTCGCCGTCCGCCATGTCGGCCAGCCACTGGTCGTGCTGGGCCAGTGGCCCGTAGGTCTCGACGTAGGGCACGCGTCGCCGCCCGGACACGTCGGCGAACGCGGAGGACAGCTCGGCCTGCGCGTCGGGGTCGGCGAGCGTGGTGGGCGGCGGGCCGACCACGAAGCAGGCGATCCGTCGTTGGTCGGCCACGTCGAGGATGTTGGCCAGGTTGAGCCGGCTGCGGGCCAGGGAGACGCCACCGGCGAGGTCGGCGCGACCGAGCGCGACCACCATGAGGTGACCGTGCTCCGGCTCGGGGGTCAGCAGGCGGGGCGTGACCTCGTGCTCCCAGCGCTGCGCGAGCGATGTGGTGGTCTCACCGGGGACCGCGAGGGTGAGGAAGGTCGGCCGCGGTTCCTCGGGGGTGCGTGCCGCGACCCGGCCGACCCAGCCGAGCCCCCGCGGGTCGCCCGCGCCGGCGACCAGCTCGTCGCCGACGACCACGATGCGTCGCGCGCCGTCCACCGTGCCCTCCTCGTCCGGACCCCGCACGGAGCCCCGTCCAGTCTGGCGGACGGGGGGTCGCCGGGGCGGGACCGACGCGCGGCGTGCTCAGCGCGGCGGGAGGCCGGTGAGCCGGTCGTCCCAGGCCGGGTGGGAGCGCGGCGGCGTGTGCCCCCGGCCGTCGGCCTGGATCACGCGGGCCAGCGCGACGGTGAGGGCGATCAGGAGCAGCAGGGCCAGGATGGCGAAGGTCATGGTCATGGCAGATATCGTGCGTTGAGCAAGATTCCGCCACCAGTGGCAGAAGAGACATGCTGCGTCGATTTTCCGCCACAACTGTGCCAGGATCGGCCCATGCTCCGATCCGTCGCCGTCCTGGTCCTGCCGAACGTCGCACCGTTCGAGCTGGGGGTCGCCTGCGAGGTCTTCGGGATCGACCGCAGCGACACCGACGGGCCGTCGTTCGACTTCCGGCTCGTCACACCGCGGCCCGGGCCGGTGCCGACCAAGCTCGGCTTCGACGTCGTGGTGCGGGACGGCCTGGCGGCGGCGGCGGGGGTGGACCTCGTGTTGGTCCCCGCCTACGGCCCGGACACGCCCCTGGATCCCGAGGTCGTGGAGCTGCTCAGGTCCACGCACGCGCGCGGCGCCTGGCTGCTGAGCGTGTGCAGCGGCGCCTTCGCCCTCGCGCGGGCCGGCCTGCTGGACGGGCGGCGGTGCACGACGCACTGGATGTACAGCGACACGCTCGCCCGCGACTACCCGCGGGCTGAGGTCGACCCGGGTGTGCTCTACGTCGAGGACGACCGGGTCGTGACGAGCGCGGGCACCGCGGCCGGCGTGGACGCCTGCCTGCACCTGGTGCGGCGCGAGCTCGGCGCAGCGGCGGCCTCGGCCATCGCACGCCGGATGGTCGTCCCCCCGCACCGGGACGGTGGACAGGCACAGTTCATCGACGTGCCCGTGCCACGCTGCACCGGGCCGCTGGCCGACGTGCTCGCCTGGGCGGAGGTGAACCTCGACGACGAGCTCTCCGTGCCGCGCCTGGCCGCGCGCGCACACATGTCGGAGCGAACCTTCGCCCGGCGGTTCCGCGCCGAGGTCGGCACCACGCCCGCCGCCTGGGTGAACCGGTTGCGCCTGCGCCGGGCGCAGGAGCTCCTCGAGCGCACCGACCTCGCCGTGGAGGACATCGCGCACCGGTCCGGCTTCGGTGGCGCGGCCGCGCTGCGGCACCACTTCGCCGCCGAGCTGGGCACCAGCCCGCAGGCCTACCGCCGCACCTTCTGCGGTGCGGAGTGCGCCGAGGAGGACGAACCCGCGTCCGCCTGACGGCTCAGCGGGCGAACGCCTGCTCGACGATCGCCCGCTGCTCCGCGGCGTGCACCTTGGCCGACCCGGCGGCCGGCGAGGCCGAGCCGGGCCGCGAGACCCGTCGCACGTCGCGGTTCAGGGACCGCGGCAGACGCACCTTGATGAACGACCAGGCGCCCTGGTTCGACGGCTCCTCCTGGACCCAGACCAGCTCGGCGTCGCCGTACCCGGCGATCGCCTCGGCGATCGCCGCGCGGTCCAGCGGGTACAGCTGCTCGAGCCGGATGATCGCGGTGCGGGTGTCGCCGATCTTCTCGCGGTGGGCCAGCAGGTCCCAGTACACCTTCCCGGTGCACATCAGGACGCGGTCCACCGCGGCGTCGGCGGGCAGCCGCTCCTCGGGGATCACCGTGCGGAAGGTGCCGGTGGCGAAGTCCGCCACGGCCGACGTCGCGGCCTTGAGCCGCAGCATCGACTTCGGCGTGAACACCACGAGCGGGCGCCGCGGCCGCTGGTACGCCTGCCGCCGCAGCAGGTGGAAGTACGACGCCGGTGTGGTCGGCATCGCGACCGTGAGGTTCTGCTCGGCGGACATCTGCAGGTAGCGCTCGATCCGGGCCGACGAGTGGTCCGGGCCTTGACCCTCGAAGCCGTGCGGCAGGAGCAGCACGACCGAGGAGCGCTGACCCCACTTCTGCTCGGCCGACGAGATGAACTCGTCGATGATCGTCTGGGCGCCGTTCGCGAAGTCGCCGAACTGTGCCTCCCACAGCACGAGCGCGTCGGGCCGCTCGATCGAGTACCCGTACTCGAAGCCCATCGCGGCGAACTCGGACAGGGACGAGTCGTACACCCAGAACTTGCCCTGGTCCGCGGACAGGTAGAGCAGCGGGGTCCACTCGGCGCCGGTCTTGCGGTCGTGCAGCACGGCGTGGCGCTGGACGAACGTGCCGCGCCGGCTGTCCTGCCCGGCCAGGCGCACCGGGGTGCCCTCGACGAGCAGCGAGCCGAACGCGAGCAGCTCGCCGAAGCCCCAGTCGACACCGCCCTCGCGGGACATCTGCTCGCGCGTCTCGAGCAGCTTGACCAGCTTCGGGTGCACCGTGAAGCCCTCCGGCGGGCGCACCTGCGCACGGCCGATCCGGGCGAGCACGGCGGGGTCGACGGCGGTCTGCCAGCCGACCATGGTGCCGGCGTCCTCGAGCTGGGCCTCGGGCCGCTCCAGGCCGGCGACCGGCTCGCTCTCCGGGGCGGGGGTGTAGACCTCGCGGGTCTCGGCGAAGACCCGCTCGAGCTCGCCCTGGTAGTGCGCGAGCGCCTCGGCCGCCTGGTCGACCGTGATGTCGCCCCGGCTGACCAGCGACTCGGTGTAGATCTTGCGGGCCGAGCGCTTGGCCTCGATGAGGTTGTACATCAGCGGCTGGGTCATCGACGGGTCGTCGCCCTCGTTGTGGCCGCGTCGGCGGTAGCAGATCATGTCGATGATCACGTCGCGGTCGAACTGCTCGCGGAAGTCGAACGCGAGCTCGGCGACCGCGACACAGGCCTCCGGGTCGTCCCCGTTGACGTGGAAGATCGGCACCTGCAGGCCCTTGCCGATGTCCGTGCAGTAGGTCGTCGAGCGCGACGACGACGGTCCGGTCGTGAAGCCCACCTGGTTGTTCACGATGACGTGGACCGTGCCGCCGGTGCGGTAGCCGCGCAGCTGCGCGAGGTTCAGCGTCTCGTACACCACGCCCTGGCCGGCGAACGCCGCGTCGCCGTGGATCAGCACCGGGAGCACCGAGAAGCCGTCGCCGCCGAGGTCGATCCGGTCCTGCTTGGCGCGCACGATGCCCTCGAGCACCGGGTTGACGGCCTCGAGGTGGGACGGGTTCGCGGCGAGGTACACGCTGGTCGTCGCGCCGGACTCGGCGGTGAACACGCCCTCGGTGCCGAGGTGGTACTTGACGTCGCCCGAGCCCTGCACCGAGCGCGGGTCGGCGTTGCCCTGGAACTCCGCGAAGATCTGCGAGATCGACTTGCCGGCGAGGTTCGCCAGGACGTTGAGCCGGCCGCGGTGCGACATGCCGATCGCGACCTCGTCCAGGCCGTTCTCGGCCGCCCGTGACAGGACGGCGTCGAGCAGCGGGATGAGCGACTCGCCGCCCTCGAGCGAGAAGCGCTTCTGCCCGACGTACTTGGTCTGCAGGAACGTCTCGAACGCCTCGGCCGCGTTGAGCCGGCGCAGGATCCGCAGCTGGTCCTCGCGCGGCGTGCGTGCGTAGCCCGCCTCGAGCCGCTCCTGCAGCCAGCGCCGCTGCCGGGGGTCCTGCAGGTGCATGTACTCGGCGCCCACGCTGCGGCAGTACGAGTCGCGCAGCAGCCCGAGGATGTCGCGCAGCGTCGCCTTGGGCTTGCCCGTGAAGCCCGCGGTCGGGAAGACCCGGTCGAGGTCCCACAGGGTCAGGCCGTGGTTCTGGATGTCCAGGTCCGGGTGGCGGCGCTGGCGGTAGGCCAGCGGGTCCGTCTCGGCCATCAGGTGGCCGCGCGAGCGGTAGGCGTGGATCAGCTCGGCGATCCGGGCCGGCTTCGCCAGCTCCGCGTCGATGTCGACCGTGTTGTCGCGCACCCAGCGCACCGGCTCGTACGGCACCCGCAGGGCCGCGAAGACGCGGTCGTAGAAGCCGCCCTCGCCGAGCAGCTTCGCGCCGATCACCCGCAGGAAGTCACCGGACTGGGCGCCCTGGATGATCCGGTGGTCGTAGGTCGAGGTGAGGGTGAGGACCTTGGAGACGCCGAGCCGCGCGAGCTGCTCGTCGGAGGCGCCCTGGAACTCCGCGGGGTAGTCCATCGCACCGACCCCGACGATCGTGCCCTGCCCCTGCATCAGGCGTGGCACCGAGTGCACGGTGCCGATGGTGCCGGGGTTGGTCAGGCTGATCGTCGTGCCGGCGAAGTCGTCCGGCGTGAGCTTCGCGTTGCGGGCCCGCCGGACGATGTCCTCGTAGGCGGCGACGAACTGGTCGAAGTCGAGGGCGTCGGCACCCTTGATGTTCGGCACCAGGAGCTGCCGGGTGCCGTCCGGCTTCGCGAGGTCGATCGCGAGGCCGAAGTTGACGGTGCCGGGGTCGACGACGGCCGGCTTGCCCTCCTGCGGCGCGTAGCCGAAGTTCATCTGCGGGACCTCGGCGAGCGCCTCGACGATCGCGTACCCGATCAGGTGGGTGAACGACACCTTGCCGCCGCGGGTGCGGCTGAGGTGGTTGTTGATCACGGTCCGGTTGTCGACGAGCAGCTTCGCCGGAACGGCGCGCACCGAGGTCGCGGTCGGGACCTCGAGGCTCGACTCCATGTTCGCGACGACCCTCGCCGCCGGGCCGCGGAGTCGCTCGACGGTCGGCTCGGGCTTGGCGCCCGGGTGCTCGAGGCGGGAGGCCGGCGGGTTCGCGTAGGCGGCGGTCGCCGGGACCGCGCTCGCGATGGGGCCGGTGAGGGCCGGCACGTCCGGCTGTCGCGGCGTCGTCGGCACCGCCTGACCGGGCGCGCGCTCGGCGCGCGGCTCGGGTTCGGGTGCCGTGTCGGCGGGCGTCGTGGCGGGCCTGGTGGAGGCCGTCGCGGGTGCGGCCGTGGCCGCCGTCGCCGTCGCCGGCCCGGTGGCCGGTGCCGGGGGAGCGGCGGGCGCGGGGGCCTGCGCGCGGACCGTGCCGTCGGGCGAACCTGCCCCGGCCGCGGGGGTCGCGGGAGCGGCCGCGTCGCCGTTGCCCCGTTCCACGGTCGCCGTGTCGCGCGCGGGGTCCGCGGTGGTCGTCGCACCGCGTGGCGTGTAGTCCTCGAAGAAGTCCCACCAGGCCGGGTCGACCGAGTCCCGGTCGGCCTTGTACTGCTCGTAGAGCTCGTCCACGAGCCACTGGTTCGCGCCGAACGCCGCCCGCATGGCGTCGCTGCCTGTCTGCTGGGACACCGAGTGCCTCTTCCACCCCGGACCTTCGACCGTTGCCACGGCCGTCTTTGCCGTCTCAGCCTAGGCCACGGGCGACGCCGTCGCCCGCTCGACGACGCGTGCCGTCCGGCTCGCGAGAGCGGGCCCCGCAATGCCCCCTGACCTGGCAACACGCTGGCAAAGGTGGGCCGGTCCAGGCCAAGTCCGAGGCCGCGAACGGCAATGCCCGCACCGCGCCGATCATGAGCGCGGACGAGCGTTCACGTGACGTCGCGGCGCAGCGTGGTCACGCGGCCGATCACGGCGAGCAGCAGACCGTAGCCGAGCAGGACGAGCAGGCCCTGCCACCAGGCGAGCAGATCACCGGCGCCGAGCGAGCTGTACAGGCTCGCCCCGGTGATCGCCTCGCCCGCCGCTCCGGGCAGGAAGCGCGCGATCCCGGACGTCGGCTCGTTCACCGCGAGCAGCATCCGCAGCAGCGGCTCCACGAACTGCGTGAAGGCGAGCAGCACCACGACCGCGCCGACCTGGCTCGGCACCGCCGCGCCGAAGCCGACACCCACGGCGGTCCAGACGGTCAGGGCCAGCACCGTCAGGCCGAGGGTGCGCAGCACCTCCGGGTCCGTGAGCAGGGTCGGCTCGCCCCGCAGGGCGAGGACGGCCGCGCCACCCAGCACGGTGCTGGCCGCGCCCGCGAGCCCGAACAGGACGCCGACCGGCACCGTCGCGAGCGCCTTGGCGCCGAGCACGAGCGTCCTTCGTGGCTCGGCGAGGAACGTGGGCGTGAGGGTCAGGTGCCGGAACTCGCCGGTCACCGACAGGGCGCCGACCACGACCGGGAACACGTAGCCGAGGGCGGCGGACAACGAGTACACGGTGCGGGCGACGTCGGCGGGGTCGAGCTCCGGTGCCGGGGAAGCCCCGGGCATGCCCGTGCTCGCCGCGCCCGGGGCGCTGAGCACGTAGCCCATCGTCGCGCCGAGGAACGCCATGTAGCCGGCCATGACGAGCAGCAGCACCCACCACAGGCGGGTCGTGACGAGCTTGCGGTACTCGGTGCGCAGGGCCGCGATCATGCCGCCACCTCGCCCGAGCCCTCGGCCCGGTGGCGTCCGCCGCCGCTGCCGTTCGCCCCGCTACCGGTGAGGTTCAGGAACACGTCCTCCAGGCCGACGTCACGCGGGCTCAGCTCGTGCAGCTCGAGCCCGGCGGCGAACGCGGCCGCGCCGACCTCCGCGCCGTCCACGTCGGTGAGCATGACGGCGTCCGGTCGATCGGGCACCGGCTCGGCGGCCAGCGGCCAGTGCTCCGCGACCAGCCGGTCCAGTCCGGCGCGGTCGGGCGAGGCGACCAGGACGCGCCGTCCCGCCAGCTCGGCCAGGCCCGCCATGTCGGAGGCGTGCACGAGCCGGCCGCGAGCGATGATCACCACGTCGTCGACGGTCTGCTGGACCTCGGAGAGCACGTGGCTGGAGACCAGCACGGTCCTGCCCTGCCCCGCGAGGTGGCGCAGGAAGCCGCGCAGCCAGGCGATGCCCTCGGGGTCCAGGCCGTTGGCCGGCTCGTCGAGCAGCAGCACACCGGGGTCGCCGAGCAACGTCGCGGCGAGTCCGAGCCGCTGGCGCATCCCCATCGAGAAGCCGCCGGCCCGGCGGTTCGCGACCGGCGAGAGCCCGACGATCTCGAGGACCTCGTCGCACCGGGAGTCCGGCACCCCGACCTGCGGCGCGTAGACCCGCAGGTGGTCCCGGGCCGAGCGTCCGGGGTGGAAGCTGGACGCCTCGAGCGCCGCGCCGACCAGCCGACCCGGGTGGTCGAGCTCTGAATAGCGCTGGCCGCCGATCGTGGCCGTGCCCGAGGTCGGGGCCACCAGGCCGAGCAGCGTGCGCAGGGTCGTGGTCTTGCCGGCGCCGTTCGGTCCGAGGAACCCGGTGACCCGGCCGGGGTGGACGGTGAACGAGAGATCGTCCACCGCTCGCACCGGGCCGAACGTCTTGACCAGGTGATCGACCCGCACGACTCGTGCGTCGCTGTCACTCACGCGCTCACGGTAGCGACCGCGGGGCCGACCCGGGGCGTGAATTCCGGGTCACCGACCCGTGGTCAGCCCCTCGACCGGAGCGCCACCTCGGCGGGCAGGCGCACCCGCATGTCGCACCCGCGCGCGGAGTCCGCCACCTCGATGGTGCCGCCGTGCAGCGTCACGGCCCAGCGAGCGATCGCGAGGCCGAGCCCCGTCCCGCCGGTGCTGATCTGACCGGTGATCGCCGGCACGTTGCCCCGCGTGAACCGCTCGAAGACCCTCGTGCGGTCCTCCTTCGGGATGCCGGGACCCTGGTCGATCACGTCGAGCACGACGTCGCGGCCCTCCCTGGCCCCCATCACCCGCACCACGCCGCCGCGGGGGGAGTGCCGGACGGCGTTCTGCAGCAGGTTCGCCAGGACCTGGTGCAGGCGCTGGGAGTCCGCGGGGACCGCGAGGTCCGCGGGCTCGACGTCCACCTCGAAGGTGAGGCCCTTGCTCGGTGCGACCAGCCGCGCGGCCGCGACGGCCTCGTCGCACAGCGTGGCGACCTCGACCGGCGCGATGTCGAGCGCCACGGCACCCGCCTCGAGCCTCGACAGGTCGAGCAGGTCGGTGACCAGCCGGCCGAGACGCTCGGTCTGGGCCAGCGCCGCGTTCAGGGTCTCGGGATCGGCCGGGCTCACGCCGTCCACCATGTTCTCCAGCTGGGCCTGCAGCGCCGCCACCGGCGTGCGCAGCTCGTGCGAGACGTTGGCGACCAGCTCACGGCGCAGCGTGTCGGCCTGCTCGAGGTCCTCGGCCATGGTGTTGAACGCGCGCGCGAGCTGGCCCACCTCGTCGCGGCTGGACTGGGTGACCCGACGCGAGTAGTCACCCGCCGCCATGGCCCGAGCCGCCGCGGTCATCTCGCGCAGCGGCGAGGTCATGCCCCGGGCCAGGATCTGCACCGCGACGAGGGACACGAGCACCGCGAGCGGCAGCGTCCAGCGCGGCCCGAGGAAGTTGCGCAGCCCGATCCAGGTGACCAGCACGCCGAGCGTCACGGTGGCAGTGACCAGCACCCCGAGCTTGATCTTGATCGAGGAGAACGGGTCCAGCGGGCGCACGTCGAGCCGTCCGCGTCCGTGCCGCGGCGCGTTCACCATCTCCTGCTCACTCCCCGGCAGGTTCGAACGCGTACCCGACGCCGTGGACGGTCCGGATCAGGTCCGCTCCGAGCTTGCGCCGCAGGGCCTTGACGTGCGAGTCGACCGTGCGGGTGCCGCTCGCGTCGACCCAGTCCCACACGTCGGCGAGCAGCTTCTCGCGGGTCAGCACCGTGCGCGGCGTGGCGGCCAGCGTGACCAGCAGGTCGAACTCGGTGGGCGTGAGGTGGACCGGGACACCGTCGCGGGAGACCCGGCGCTGCGCGCGGTCGATCACCACGTCACCGAGCTGCTGCGGCGGCAGCGCGGTGGTCGTGCTGGCCAGCTGGGAGGCGCGGTCCACCCGGCGCAGCAGCGCCTTGGTCCGCGCCACGAGCTCGCGCATCGAGAACGGCTTGGTGAGGTAGTCGTCGGCCCCGACCCCGAGCCCGACCAGCATGTCCGTCTCGTCGTCCCGCGCGGTGAGCATGATGACCGGCACGGGTCGCTCGGCCTGCACCCGGCGGCACACCTCGAGGCCGTCCATGCCGGGCAGCATCACGTCCAGCACGATGAGGTCGGGCTGGAGCCGGGCCGCGTCGGCCACGCCGGTCGGGCCGTCCGCGGCGACCTCGACCTGCCAGCCCTCGGCGCGCATCCGGTGCGCGACAGCGGTGGAGATTGCGGGCTCGTCCTCGACGACGAGCACGAGGGGAACCGAGCGGCTCCCTGCGACGTTGCCATCCATGCGCTCAGGGTGTCACACCCGGTTATGCTCACCCCACGACGACTTGCTGGAGGCCCGCCACGTGCTGAGCGAGTGGCTCCTGGTGCTGCTCGGGGTGATCCTCACCGTGGGCACCGCCATCTTCGTGGCCGCGGAGTTCGCCCTGGTCACGCTCGACCCCGGCGTCGTCGACCACGAGCTCGAGGAGAAGCAGGACCGGCCGGGGCTCAAGGTGCGGCGCGCACTGCAGACGCTGTCCACCCAGCTGTCCGGCGCACAGGTCGGCATCACCGCGACCACGATCCTGCTCGGCTACACCACGCAGCCGGCGCTCGCGCGGCTGCTGGAGAGCGTGTTCGGCGGGTTCAGCGCCGCGGTCGCGGCCGGGCTGGCCGCGACGCTCGCGCTGGTCCTGGTGAACGGCTTCTCGATGCTGTTCGGCGAGCTCGTGCCGAAGAACCTCGCGCTGTCGGTCCCGATGGCGACCGCCCGGACGGTCGCGCCGGCCCAGCTGGCGTTCACGGCGGCGCTGCGCCCGGTGATCGCGGTGCTCAACGGCACCGCGAACACCGTCTTGCGGCGCTTCGGCGTCGAGCCGCGCGAGGAGCTCTCGGGCGGTCGGTCGCCGATGGAGCTCGTGGCGCTGGTGCGCAGGTCCGCCGAGGTCGGGACGCTCGACGAGGGCACGGCCGAGCTGATCGCCAACTCGATCGAGCTGGACACCCTCACTGCCGTGGACGTGATGACCGACCGGACCCGGATGGCGGTGGTCGAGCGCGACGACAGCGCTGCGGACGTGGTCGAGGCGGCCCGGCGCACCGGGCACTCCCGCTTCCCGGTGATCGACGGCTCGCGGGACGACGTGGTGGGCCTCGTGCACCTGCGTCGCGCCGTCGCGGTGCCCTACGACCGGCGTGCCGACGTCCCGGCGGCGGCGCTGATGGACCCGGCCCCGCGGGTGCCCGAG
Organism: Actinotalea endophytica; assembly: GCF_025717005.1. Lineage (GTDB taxonomy): Bacteria > Actinomycetota > Actinomycetes > Actinomycetales > Cellulomonadaceae > Actinotalea. Next base: position 384,584 of record NZ_JAOVZU010000003.1, on the reverse strand, counting down.
ACGGTGCGGCTCGGGCCGCTGCTCGTCGAGCTGCGCGAGCACGGCATGCAGATGGCCGTGGTGGTGGACGAGTACGGCGGCACGGCGGGCGTCGTGACCCTCGAGGACGTCGTGGAGGAGATCGTCGGCGAGGTCGTCGACGAGCACGACCCGGCGCGGGCCGGCGTGTACCGGCTCGGCGCGGGCTGGTCGGTGCCGGGCCTGCTGCGCCCCGACGAGCTCGCCGAGGAGGTCGGGGTCACGCTGCCGGAGGACGCGGCCTACGAGACCCTCGGCGGGCTCGTGATGGCGCGGCTCGGCCGGATCCCGTCGACCGGGGACACCCTCGACATCGACGGCGTGCGGCTCACCGTGCAGCAGATGGACGGTCGACGGGTCGCCCGGCTCAGCGTCCGCGACGAGCGTCCCGCACCGTCCGACGACGGGGGGATGCCGTGAGCACCGGAGTCGCCCTCGCCCTCGGTGTCGCGCTGCTCCTGGGGAACGCGTTCTTCGTCGGCGCGGAGTTCGCGATCATCTCGGCGCGCCGCAGCGCGATCGAGCCGCTCGCCCGCGCCGGTTCGCGCCGGGCCCGTGTGGTGCTCTGGGCGATGGAGCACGTGTCGCTGATGCTCGCCTGTGCCCAGCTCGGCATCACCGTGTGCTCGACGTCGCTCGGTGTCGTGGCCGAGCCCGCGATCGCCCACGCGATCGAGGACCCGCTGACCGCGATCGGCCTGCCGATCGCGGCGGTGCACACGGTTGCGTTCCTGGTCGCCCTGTCGATCGTCGTGTACCTGCACGTGGTCTTCGGCGAGATGGTCCCGAAGAACCTCGCGGTCGCGGGTCCGGACCGGGCGGTGCTGTGGTTCGGACCGCCGCTGGTCGGGATCGCGCGCGTGGTGCGGCCGGTCATCGTCGCGCTCAACTGGCTCGCGAACCACCTGCTGCGCCAGTTCGGCGTCGAGCCGAAGGACGAGGTCGCCTCCGCGTTCACCGCCGAGGAGGTCCACTCGATCGTGGAGCGTTCGCAGGCCGAAGGCCTGCTCGACGACGCGCACGGTCTGCTCACCGGCGCCATCGAGTTCTCCGACCGGACGGCGGCGGACGTCATGGTCCCGATCGGTGGGCTGGTCGCGGTCGGCCCGGGCGCGACGGCCGCCGACGTCGAACGTGAGGTCGCGCACACCGGGTTCAGCCGGTACCCGGTCACCGACGCGGCGGGCGAGCCGGTCGGCTACCTGCACCTCAAGGACGTGCTGTACGCCGGAGCGGAGGATCGTGAGCAGCCGATCCCGACGTGGCGGGTCCGCGACCTCGCGAGGGTCGCGCCCGGCGACGAGGTCGAGGATGCGCTCGCGGCGATGCAGCGCTCCGGGTCGCACCTCGCGCGGGTGGTCGACGACGCCGGGACGACGCTCGGCGTGGTGTTCCTCGAGGACATCCTCGAGGAGCTGGTCGGCGAGGTGCGCGACGCGATGCAGCGTGGCCGGCTGGGCCGACCGACGGAGTCTTGAAACGTTTGGGCCGTTCGGCCCTGGCCGCGGTCCGTGGCTCTTGATCAGGGACGTGTGACCCGTGTCGTCCCAGGAAATGTGACGAATGCGACGTCGCCCGTGCTTGGTTGGTGAGACATCGACCCGTTACTGTTTCGTAATCACCCGGCCGGCCCCCCAACCGTGAGTCGCCATGGCCGTCGGGACACGACGACGACACGGTGAGACGGAGACCAGGTGAAGCACGGGCAGTCCCCCTCGGACGCTCCTGCCTCCCGTCGTGATCTCCACCCCCGCCCCGAGCGGCGGTCGCGTCGCACGCTCCTGCCGCACTGGGCACCTCGGGTGGCCGTCGTGGGCGCTCTCGCAGGTGCCACCATCGGTGTCCCGGTAGCCGGGGCCCTCGCGCCGACGCCGGTCGGTGCCGTGGTCGGCGTCGTCGCGTCCGACGCGCCCGCCACCGCGCAGATCCTCGAGGCCTCCGTGTCCGCCCAGGCCGAGACCCCGACGACGGTCCTGGCGCCCGTCACCGGCGCGCTCCGGGACGCGGACGCCGTGAGCCGATCGCTGGACCGCGACCCGCTCCCGGACTGCAACGGCGTGGTCGAGCTGACGTCGGGCAACGGGCAGATCCCCGCGAAGGACCTCTGCACGCTGTGGGACGGCACCAACATGCTTCGCGGCGACGCCGCCGTGGCGCTCACCGAGCTGAACCAGAACTTCAAGGCCGCGCTCGGTCACGACCTGTGCATCACGGACTCGTACCGCACCCTCGCGGTCCAGCGGCGGCTCGCCTACACCAAGCCCGGTCTGGCCGCGACGCCCGGTACCTCCAACCACGGCTGGGGCCTGGCTATCGACCTGTGCGGTACCGAGACCCACAACTCCACGGTCATGGCCTGGCTGAGCGAGAACGGGCCGACCTTCGGCTGGGACAACCCGGCGTGGGCACGTCCGGGCGGTTCCGGCGCCTACGAGCCGTGGCACTGGGAGTACGTGCCGGGCACCACCAAGATGGGCACCAACTGGGACTGAGCGCCTGAGCGCTCCCGTCGCGACCCGATCGCGATACCCCGTGAACCCGACGGTCAGGCTCCCGGCGACTCGACCGGACCGGTGACCAGGGCCCGGATCACGCGCCCCGCATTGACGAGCACCCCGATCGCAGACCCGACCACCGCGATCCACAGCACGAACCGCGCGAGGGTCGCCCACGAGGTCCCGTCCTCGAACGCGAACGGGAACACGGTGAGGATGCGCACCGCTGCGGCGAGGCCGACCGCGGACGTCACGGTCTCGCCGAGCGCACGCAGCCAGCGCGGATCGGCCAGGATCCAGACGACGTTCACCGCGATCGACGTCCACAGCTGCGCCTCGACCGCCGGGAGCACCTCGGTGGTCGCCTCGGTGAGGAAGGGCACCGCCTGCCAGCCCGGCCAGACGACGATCAGGCCCAGCATCACGAGGTTCACCGCGATCGCGACGACGTACCCGAACCGCCGGGCGGCGGGCGAGGGCCGGCGTGTACGTCGCTCGGCGGCCGACCCGGACGCAGGCTCGCCGGGGGAGTGGGGTTCGTGCGCCGCCACCATCTCGACCTCCCTGCTCGAGCTCGGTGCTCGAACCTCGTGCCCGAACCTCGTGCTCGCCCTCTCCTGCTACAGCAGCGTCATGCCCCAGGTGACCTCGTGGCTCGCGCCCGGCTCGAGACGCACCAGGCGCTCGCCGGTGCGGAAGGCGTCCGCGACACAGCTCTGGGGCTCGGCGGCCATGCCGGTGCGCCGCCACGCGACCAGGTCCAGGTGGTTGCCGGAGCAGACCTGCCAGGTGTCCATCGACTCGTCCATCCACACGGCCGCGGTGCGCCCGTCGGCCCCGGTCAGGCGCGCCCATGAGAGGCCGTCGGCGTCGCGGCGGACGTCGACGTAGGCGTCGTCGAGATCGAGCTCGTCGGCAGCGCGTGCCGTGCGGAGGTCGTACCGGCCCGCGGCCGGCTCCGTGCCGGTCGGCAGCAGCCGCTCGTCGGTGGTCACCCGGGTCTCCGCGTCGAGGCTGAACGTGCACTCGTCGAGCGAGCCCGCTCCGGGCGACAGCCACGGGTGGAAGCCGATCCCGTACGGCGCCGCCGTCCGGCCGAGGTTCGTCGCGCGTGCCTGGACGTGCAGACCGGCCGCGGTCAGCCGGTAGGTGACGGCGACGAGCAGGTCGAACGGGTATCCGCTGCTCGGTGCCGTCCGCACCTCGAGCGTCACGTGGGACTCCGAGCGCTCGGTCACGGTCCAGCGCTGCCACATCACCAGGCCGTGCAGCGCCGTCATCCGCCCCGGTTCGCTGATGTCGAGCTGGTGCTCGGTCCCGTCGAAGGCGTACCGCCCGTCGCGGATCCGGTTCGGCCACGGTGCGAGCACTGCGCCGTTGCTGACCGGAGCGGGCTCGTCCGCGTCGAACGGGGTGATCACGGCTCGCCCGTCCACCGTGTAGCTGCGGACCTTCGCGCCGACGTCGGTGACGATCGCCGTCTGGTCGTCGAGGGTGAGCTCGAGCTGGATGCCGGACAGCGGAGCGGTGTCGTGGGTCACGGCCTCACGCTACCGGCGCGGCGGTGCCGGCGGCCGGGACCCGGTCCGGACCCGCGCGACGGGCCCGGAGCCCCGCCGGCGGGGCTACCGGAGTGCCGGCGCCGGGCCGGCGTGGGCCGAGCTCAGGAGTCGAGCTTCGCGGCCAGGTCGTCGAGCTGGCCCGACAGGGTGTGCAGCACGTCCGCGACCTGACTCGGCGCGTTCTCCGCGGCCTGGTCGACCGCGGTCTTCGCCTGGTCGAGTGCGGCGCGCGCGTTCGTGACGGCCTCGTCGCCGGCGGCCTGACCGTCCTCGGCGACCTGGTTGGCCGTGGCGATCGCGTCGTTCGCCTGGGCGACCGCGTCCTTGACCTGCTGGCTGGTCTCGCCGACCTGATCGATCGCCGTCTGGGCGTTCTGGGCCGCCTCTCGCGCCGAGCTCACGCCGTCCTGCACCGCCGAGCTGAGGCTCGCCCAGTCCACCGACCCACCGTCGGCGCAGCCGCCGAGCAGACCGGCGAGACCCGCGGCCACGGCCACGGCGACGAGACGACGAGACATGCTTCCTCCAGGTTCCGGGGGGTCCAGTGTCGCAAATCCCGGCGGTGGTTCGTGCATGCCACGGTGCCCGACGACGACCGGGCCCGACGACGACCGGGCCCGACGACGACCGGGCCCGACGACGACGGTGCCCCGCCCAGGATGTGGGCGGGGCACCGACCGAGCGCCGGCCGGGATGGGCAGCCGGTCTCGAGGTGGCGGCGATGCGTGGTGCCGCCGGGTCGGCGGGCCGCGACGGACCCGCCGGGGCCGTCACGTCGCGGGCACGACCTCCGCCGCCGCACGCTCGGCGCGGACCTCGGCGAGCGACGTGCCGTAGTACGCGGCCGCCATCAGGTCCTTCATGTCGTCGAGCATCGGCATGCGCGGGTTCGCCGGCGCGCACTGGTCCTCGTAGGACCGCATCGCGAGGTCGTCGAGCTTGCCGATGAAGGCCTGCTCGGACACGCCCTGCGCCGCGAACGACGCCGGGATGCCGACCTTGACCCGCAGGTCCTCGATCGCCTTGGCGTAGGACTCGACGCCCTCCTCCGGGGTCGAGGCCGGCAGACCGAGGTGCTTGGCGATCTGCTGGAACCGCTCCGGGGCGACGTAGTGCTCGTACTTCGGCCAGCTGGTGAGCTTGGTCGGCACGGTGCCGTTGTAGCGGATCACGTGCGGCAGCAGCGTGGCGTTGGTCCGCCCGTGCACCAGGTGGAAGGTCGAGCCGATGGTGTGCGCCATCGCGTGCACGATGCCGAGGAACGCGTTGCCGAACGCCATGCCGGCGATGGTGCCCGCGTTGTGCATCTTCTCCCGCGCGGTCACCGCGGTCTCGCCGCCGACCACCGACTCCTCGAGGTTCTCGAAGATCAGCTTGATGGCGTGCAGCGCCATGCCGTCGGTGAAGTCGTTGGCGTAGACGCTGACGTAGGCCTCGGTGGCGTGGGTCAGGGCGTCGAAGCCGGAGTCGGCGGCCAGGAAGCCAGGCATCTTGCCGGTCAGCGCCGGGTCGACGATGGCCACGGTCGGGGTCAGCGCGTAGTCCGCGAGCGGGTACTTCACGCCCGTCTCCTGATCGGTGATCACCGCGAACGGGGTGACCTCCGCGCCGGTGCCCGAGGTGGTCGGGATGCAGACCAGCTTCGCCTTCTCACCCAGGGTCGGGAACTTGAAGGCGCGCTTGCGGACGTCGAAGAACTTCTCGCGCATGTCCGCGAAGACGATCTCCGGGTGCTCGTAGCGCAGCCACATCACCTTGGAGGCGTCCATCGGCGAGCCGCCGCCGAGCGCGATGATCGTGTCCGGGCCGAAGTCCCGCATGATCTCGGTGTTCCGGTCGACCGTCGCGATCGAGGGCTCGGGCTCGGTGTTGTCGATGATCTGCAGCGCGACCTGGTTGGGCCGGCGGTTCAGCACGTCGATGATCCGGTCGACGAAGCCGAGCTTGGTCATCGTCGCGTCGGTGACGATCGTCACCCGGTTCACGTCGGGCATGTCCTCGAGGTAGCGGATCGCGTTCGGCTCGAAGTAGGTCTTCGCCGGCACCTTGAACCACTGCAGGTTGTTGTTGCGCCGGCCGATCCGCTTGATGTTCACCAGGTTGACCGCCGAGACGTTGTTGGAGACCGAGTTCGCGCCGTAGGAGCCGCAGCCCAGGGTCAGCGACGGGATGAAGGCGTTGTAGATGTCGCCGATGCCGCCGTGCGAGGACGGGGAGTTCCAGATCACCCGGATCGCCTTGACGCGGCTGCCGAACTCCTCGGCCAGCTCGTTGTCCTCCGTGTGGATCGCGGCCGAGTGGCCCAGGCCGTCGAACTCGACCATCTGCTCGGCGAGGCGCAGACCGTGCTCGCGGCTCTCCGCGCGCAGCACCGCCAGGACCGGCGCGAGCTTCTCGCGGGTCAGCGGCTCGGCCGGGCCGACCTCGCTGACCTCGGCCATCAGGATCGAGGTGTCGGCGGGCACGGTGAAGCCGGCCAGCTCCGCGATCCGGACCGGGGACTGCCCGACGATCGAGGCGTTCAGCTTCGCACCGGCGCAGTTCGCGTCACCGGCCTCGACGCCGAAGATGAGCTGCTCGAGCTTGGCCTTCTCCTCGGCGTTGCAGCGGTAGGCGTGCAGCGTCGCGAACTCGGCCATCGCGGCGTCGTAGATCTCGGTGTCGAGGATCGCTGCCTGCTCCGAGGCGCAGACCATGCCGTTGTCGAAGCACTTGGACATCACGATGTCGTTGATCGCGCGCTTGAGCTTCGCGGACTTCTCCACGTAGGCGGGCACGTTGCCGGCGCCGACGCCGAGCGCGGGCTTGCCGCACGAGTACGCCGCCTTCACCATCGCGTTGCCGCCGGTCGCCAGGATCAGCGCGACGCCCGGGTGGTTCATCAGCGTGTTGGTCGCCTCGATGGACGGCTGCTCGACCCACTGGATGCAGTGCTCCGGGGCGCCGGCCGCGACCGCCGCGTCGCGGACGATCCGGGCCGCGGCCACCGAGGACTCCTGGGCGGAGGGGTGGAACGCGAAGATGATCGGGTTGCGGGTCTTCAGCGCGATGAGCGACTTGAAGATCGCGGTCGAGGTGGGGTTCGTCACCGGCGTGACACCGCAGACGACGCCGACCGGCTCGGCGATCTCGACGATGCCCTTGAGGTCGTCGCGGCCGACGATGCCGACGGTCTTGAGCTCGGCCATCGAGTTCGTCACGTGCTCGCACGCGAAGATGTTCTTGACTGCCTTGTCCTCGAACACACCGCGCTTGGTCTCGGCCACCGCGAGCTTCGCGAGCTGACCGTGCTGGTTGAGCGCGGCGACCGACGCCTTCTTCACGATGTGGTCGACGTCGGCCTGGGTGAAGGTCGCGTAGGCGGCGAGCGCCTTGGTGGCGCCGGCGACGAGCTGGTCGATCGCGGACGCGGTGGTGGTGGTCGACGCCGCCGGCGGCGTGGTCGCCGCGGCCTTCGTCGTGGCACGTGCAGGACGAGTGCTCACTGGGTCTCCCCGGTCGATTCGGACTGTTTCCGGATCACCGTTGACCCGTCTACGACGCTAGGTGAGTTGACGCGGCGCGTGCTGTGCCAAAGGTCCTCCGGTTCCACCGAAACCGGGGGACGGAGGTCCCGAACAATGTGGTGACATGCGTGTGACACCCCAGGTCGGGCAGCTTCTCACGCCGTCCGCGAACAGTTGGCACTCGCCGTCCCTGAGCGCTAGCACTCCGTCGGCGAGAGTGCTAATACTGGTCCTGTGAGTAGCAGTCGGCCGGGGCCGGTGCCCCGGTCGGCACGCCTGAGCCCCGGAGGGTCCGGGGCCGCCTGTGAGGAGGTGGCGAGCGTGGCTACCCGGATGTTCCCCTTGACCGATCCGAGCCGGCTGCTGGACGAGATGTTCGGCACCGTGCGAGAGACCCCCAGCGTGGCGACCATGCCGATGGACCTCTACCGGACCGGTGACCACTTCGTGCTCAACGTCGACCTGCCCGGCGTGGACCCCGGCTCGATCGACGTGTCCGTCGAGGACCGCACGCTGACCATTCGCGCCCAGCGCAGCGCCCGCACCGAGGCCGAGGTGCAGTGGCTCGCGCACGAGCGGCCCACCGGCACCTACGTGCGTCAGCTCACGCTGGGCCGCGGCCTCGCGCTGGACACCGTCGAGGCCAGCTACTCCGACGGGGTGCTGACCCTGACCATCCCGGTCGCGGAGGAGGCCAAGCCGCGCAAGATCGAGATCCAGCACTCGGCGCAGCCCACCACGATCACGTCCGAGGCCTCGCACTGAGGTCCGACGGCGCGCCCGGGGGCTGACTGCTCGCTCCCGGTCGCGCACCGCCCACGAGGGCCGGTCCCACCCCGGCCCTCGTGGGTTCTCTCAGCCCGCGAGCGCCGCCGCGATGCGTCGGGCGGCCTGCTCGACCAGGGGAGCGGGCATCGCGAGGTTGAGCCGCACCCACCCGTGCCCGACCTCGCCGCACTTCGCTCCGTCGACGACCGTCACCCCGCTGGCCGCTCGCAGCCAGGCGCCCAGCTCTCCCGGCGGCAGCTCCCGGGCGTCGGCCGGCAGGGCGGCGCGCAGGTCGAGCCACGCGAGATAGGTGCCCTCGGGCTCGCGGTAGCCGACCGCCGGCGCCGCTGCGGCGAGGACCTGGCCGAGCAGGGCGCCGTTGGCCTCGACGTAGCCGCACAGCTGCTCCAGCCACGGCTCGCCGTGCTCGTACCCCGCGACCGTCGCCACCGCGCCGAGCGTGGACGCGCCCTCGGCCGTGTCGCCTCCCGCGTCCCACCGGTCACGTGCCTCGGGGTCGCCGATCAGCACCTGCGCGCACTTGAGGCCGGCCACGTTCCAGGCCTTCGACGCCGCGGTCGCGGTGATCGTGTGCCGGCGGGCCGCCGCGGACGCGGTGGCGTACGGGACGTGCCGGCGCCCGCCGTGCACCAGCGGGGCATGGACCTCGTCGGCGAACACCCACGCGTCGTGCTCGGCCACCACCTCGGACAGGGCGCGCAGCTCGTCGGTCGTGTACACCCGGCCCGTCGGGTTGTGCGGGTTGACCAGCACCACCAGGCCCGCGCCGGACGCGAGCGCTGCCTCGATCCCCTCGAGATCGAGCTCGGCGCGGCCGCCGGACCCGGCGACCATCGGCACCTGGATGGCGTCGTGCCCCCACCCGGCCGGCTCGCTGACGAACGGCATGTACGCGGGGGTGGGCAGGGCGACCGGCGCGCCGGGCGCAACGAGGCGGTCGAGCGTGAGCCGCATCGCGGTGACGACGTCGGCGACGATGCGGACCTCCGCCGCGGTCACGTCGGCCCCGTAGCGGCGCGCGTAGAGCTCCGCGCACGACCGGGCCACCCCGGAGCGCAGCGCGGGTGGAAGGTACCCGGTGAGTCCCAGGTCGACCGCCTCGTGCAGCGCGCGGGTCACGGCCGGCGCCGTGCCGAGGTCCGACTCCGCGACCCACGCCGCGATCTCGCCGCGCGTCGCGGTCCACTTGAGGCTCCCGCGGGCTCGCAGCACCGCCGGGTCGTCCGCCAACCAGAGCTCCGTCATGGCCGTCAGTCTGCCCGGTGCCGGACGGTCGGGACGCACGGCCCGGTGGACGCAGAGGGGCCGGCAAGGGGAGGTCGCAGAGGGGCCGGCCGAGGGGTCGGCAGGGGGATCGGCAGCGCCGCCGAGGCTCGAGCCCACCGCCCAGGTGCGCCTGCGTTCACGCAATCGGGTGAATCCGGGCGCAGAACAACGGAAACGTTCTGAACCGGCTTGCCCGGATCGCCCCGGTCGGGACACACTTGACCTGTCAGCGACAAAGGCAAACCCACCGCGAGGTGGGGACGCAAAGTCACGGGACCCACGTGGTCGGCCGGACTGCCGAACGACGAAGGAGAAGTGCCATGGCGCACACGACCATTCCTGCCCCCCGCCAGAACGCCTCGCGCGGCGCGTTGCTCACGCCGTCGGAGGTTGCGAGCCTCTTCCGGGTCGACCCGAAGACCGTGACCCGGTGGGCCAAGGCGGGCAAGCTCTCTGCGATCCGGACGCTCGGCGGCCACCGCCGCTACTCCGAGGCCGAGGTCCGCATGCTGCTCGCCGGCGTGCCGACCCCTCGCAACGAGACGCACTGAGGCCGTCCGCCCGGATCGGGCGGACCCACCTGCCGGTACCACTCGACGCCCGGGCGGCCCCGGGGCTCTGCGCCCCGGGCCACCCGGGCGCCGTCGTGCGTGCGGGCGGCGCGTGCGGCCGCGTGCAGCGGTCGCGCGAACGAGTCGCGAGCGGCAGTGCTGGGCGCCGCGACGTCAGCCCTGCATCACACGGTTGCGCCCGGCGTCCTTCGCGGCGTAGAGCGCCGCGTCGGCCCGAGCGACGAGCTCGGCGGGCTGCACCGGGCCCGTCGACGTCACCACGCCGATGCTCACGGTGACCCGGCCCTCGGGGACCGCGAACGGCCACATCAGCTGCTCCACGCCGCGGCGCACCCGGTCCGCCACCATCAGTGCCGCCTCGGTGTCCGCACCGGGCAGCACCAGGGCGAACTCCTCCCCGCCGTAGCGGGCCGGGAGGTCGCCGTGCCGGACCGCACCGCGCAATGACTGGGCGATCTGGATGAGCACCCGGTCGCCGGCCTGGTGGGACAGCGTGTCGTTGATCCGCTTGAAGCGGTCCACGTCGACCAGGCAGATCGAGACGGGTCGGTCCGGTGCGGGTGCCAGCGTCTCGAGGGCGAGATCGAGTGCGCGTCGGTTGGCCAGCCCGGTGAGCGGGTCGTGCTCGGCCTCCCACGCGAGCTCGGCGTTGCGCTGCTCGAGCGCGGCCGCCCGGCGGCGTTCGCGATCGGCGCTGCGCCGGGCGCGCTCGGTGTCCAGCCGCGCCGAGATGACCGTGCCGCGTCGCTCGGCGGACTGGCGGGAGCGTCGTTGCAGGGACTCGGTGAGGTCGGTCAGCGCCTGGACGGCCGAGGCGAGGTCGCCGGTCGAGGTGAGGGACTCGGCGAGCAGCCTGAGCAGCGCCTCGCGCTCGCGTGGCCGGTCGATCGACGCGCACTTGGCGAGCCCCGCGCGGGCCTCGGTGACGGCATCGGCCGCCGCGCCCGACTTCACCAGGCGGGTGGCGCGCTGGCGGTGCAGGACCAGGCACCGCCCCGGCACCGGGAAGCGGCTGAGGAAGGACGCCGCCGACTCGAGGGCCTGGTCGAGGTCCGCCTGCGGGCCGTCGCAGGCGAGCAGGGCGTCCACCAGCGCGAGGCGGGCGTCGACCGAGAGCTCGGCGAGCCCCGCCGCGTCGGCCTCCTGGACGGCGAGCCGGGCGGCCGCGAGGGCCTGCCGCGCCGCCGCGGCCGCGCCCGGGGAGTTCTGGACGGCGAGCTCGCCGCTGGTGGCGAGATAGGTGATCGCGAGGCTGACCTGGGCGCTCACCGCACCGTCCCGGTCACGGCAGGAGATCCAGAGCCGGCGAGCGGTGCCGAGCGTCGACGCGGCCCGGGCGGAGAACCCGGGGATCGCGGCGAAGGCCCGGCCGAGCAGGGTCATGGCCTGTGCGAGCGCCGCCGTGTCGCCGGCACCGCGGCAGATCTCGACGGCGGACTCGAGCAGGTCGATCGTGGTCTCGTCGTCTCCGGCGCCCTGGTGCACGAGGGCGCGGGTCTGCAGGCTCCGGGCACGCCACACCGGCTCGTCGAGGGCGTCCGCGAGCTCGTCCGCCCGGTCGCAGAGCTGCAGCGCCTCGTCGTCCGTGCCGCTCAGCCGCGCTGCTGCGGCCAGGTAGTAGCTCGCGACCAGCTCGGCGAGGGCGTCACCGTTGGTCGCCGCGTCGGCTGCCGCTCGACGGGCCTCCTCGGCGCACGCGACGGGGCTGATGTGCAGCTGCGTCTCGAGCTCGTCGGCGAGCCGCTCGGCGGTGGAGACCGGTGACTCCGGTCCGGCCTGCAGCACGTCGGGTGCCGGCACGGTTCCTCCCTCCACTGTCCCTGGGTCCCCCATCGGCGCCGACGAGTCCTGGCTGAGCGGTCACGGGGGTCCGGTCGAGCTCACTCCGGGCACACCGGGCAGAACGCGCGAATGCCGCACGCGGAGCTGCCGAGCACCGCGCCGTGGCGTGCCGGTCACCGTGGGACGCGGCGCTCCGACCGGGCGAACACGGCATCGAGGACGAGGCCGATGAGCAGACCCGCGACCACACCCACGGCGACCGCGGCGACCGGGTGCCCGCGGTACCAGGTGCCCGCACCGATGCCGATCGCAGCGGAGTACAGAGCCCAGACGGTCGACCCGATCGCGGCCACCCCGGCGAACCGGCGCAGTGGGTAGCCGAGGGCGCCGGCCGCCGCGTTGATCGCGACCCGCGCTGCCGGGATGAACCGACCGGCGAGCAGGAACGTCCGGCCCCGGGTGCGCAGGGACCGCTCCGCCCACTCGAGCATCCGGGCGCCGCGTCCGGCGCGCAGCAGCGGGATCCGGTGCACGTCCACCCGGGTGCCGATGCCGTAGGCGACCAGGTCGCCGAGGAACGCGCCGACGATCGCCACGGCCAGCAGGGGCACCAGGTCCGGGTTGCCGCTCGCGACCGCGAGCGACGCCAGGCCGAGCAGTGCCACCTCGCTCGGCACCGGAGGGAAGAAGCCGTCGAGCAGTGCGAAGAGCAGCATCCCGGGGTAGACCCAGGGCGAGTCGGCGAGGGTGAGGAGCCAGGCTTCCATCCGGGCCGGCCTCCTCCTGGTTCGGTGTGCGTCCGGCACCGTGGCGCCGAGGCGCCCGCGGTCGATCGGGTCGGCGCCCGGTCCGGGGCCGCGGCACGGTCGTCGGAGCATCCTGGTCCGGGGAGCCGGCCCGGGGCAACAACGCGAGCGGGCCGCGGGGCCGGCGCAGGGGTCGTCGCGTTGCGAACGCGGGCTCCAATGCCGGTGCCGCGGGCGACCCGCGAGCGGCGTGCATTGCGCCGGTCGGAATCATTGTCCGGTCACCTTGTTGCTGCTAGCGTGCCGTCACGCCCGCAGCGTCGGGCGATTCGCGCAGGGGGCGTGAGTGCGATCGACCCCTGCGTCCGTGCATACAGGCAGGGGGCCGAGCACATGGGGCGGATTCGTGCGATCTCCGTCGAGATTGCAGTTCTGGGAATAATTGTCTCGTCGGCGGTGCCGGCCGCAGCAGCGCCGACGATCGGGACCGTGCCGCGGTCGCCGGTGGCCGTGTCCGGGACCGTTCAGCGCGACGGCCGCGGCGTGCCTGCGGACGTCGTCGTCGTCGCCTGGCCCGACCAGGAGTTCTTGGCCGACCTGGCCGACGGCGAGCGGGTCCCGCTGGTGACGGTCGCCCTGGCCAGGGCCTCGGGCAACGGGAGCTTCGTCGCACGGGTCGACCCGGCGGCGCTCCCTGCCGAGTACGTCGCGGCGGACGGCCAGGTGAACCTCGAGGTCACGGCTGCCGACGCAGCGTCACAGATGACCTGGAACGTCTCGGTGCGCGCCGACGCGACCTCGAGCGGGGCCACGGCGTGGCACTCGGCCAAGGTGGATGCCGCGCCCGCGGGCGCTGAGCCTCTCGGGGCCGCGGCCGTCGCGACGAGCTCCGCCCCGCGCATGGTGTTCGATCTCGGCACCGGCGTCGTCCTGGACTCGACGACCCCGCTCGACTCCTTCATCGACGTGGCGGGACAACCGCTCACGGAGGCGGAGGCCCGCGACTCGCTCACGACGGGCGTCGTCGGGCGCGACCGTCGCACGGACCTGGCCGTGCGTGCCGGTGCCGATGCGGTCGCCTCGGGGGTCGTCGTCCCGATGGAGCCCATCTGCGACGTCGTCGCGGTGGGCTGGGTCTACGGCGTCACGGAGTACTTCACGCACGTGCAGGGCGCCTCGTTCGCCAATGTCAAGGTCACGCAGGGGTACGAGTCGAGCCACACGCTCGGGATCGCTTACTCCGGTGCCGGCGGCGGTGGCACGTGGACCGCCGGCGGGTCCCAGACGATCAAGCTCGGTGCATCCGGGACGTCGCCCGCCTACACGGACGCGCGGCGCATGGCGAACAAGGTGAACTACCGCAAGTATCAGAATACGTGCACGGGGCAGATAACGCTCCGCCCTGCGAGCATCCACACCATTCTCAGCAACCAGACGTACACCACTCGGCGCACCTATTCGTATGCCTGCGTGTCATATAAGGCGGGGCAGACGTTCACGAAGACGAGGGGCACCAATCTGACCGTTTCCGGCGGGGTCAAGCTGCCGAACATCTCGGTGAATGCTCAGTCGGGATTCAACAGCCTCTCGAGCGCCACGTGGACGTGGACCAAGAGCGGGAAGCTGTGTGCCAACTCGAACCTGGGTACCGCAACCGCCACCGGTGTCGGGACGATGTACTAGTGACTCTTCGGGTGCCGGGTGGACGAGCCGTCTGGTGGATCGCGACGGTCCTGCTCGTGTCGGCCTGCGGCGCCTCCCCGCACGGGGAGGTCCGCTGGCCGCACGGTGCCGGCGACTGGAGCGGCGTCGGCACCGACGACGTCGCGCCCGGTGACCCGGTCACCCTCGGGGGGCTGGTGCTCTGTGTCGACGGAGCGCAGACCGGTGAGGTCCTCGCTGTGCGAGCGCCCGAAGGGTCCGCCGTCGATGTCACGGCGTTCACCACCCGACCTCAGGACCGGTACGAGATGTACGGAGGAGACCGGATCGCCCTCGAGGACACCGGCATCCCTACCGGTGTCGGGGCCGTCAGCACGCCGTGCGGGGCTGAGCTCGGGACCGAGCTGATCGTGGAGGTCCGCAGCGACGGCGCCGCCGTCGCCCGCGCCGGGATGCTGCTGGTCGACTATCGCGTCGGCTCCGCGCGCGGGACGACGGAGGTCGGGTTCGGAGTGGCTCTGTGCGCGCCCGGTGTCACACCGTGCGTGGCCGAGCCGCCCGACGCCGGCTGAGCCGGGTGCGCGCGCCGCGGGCGCAGGCATCACTGCAGGTCAGCCAGGGTGCCCGAGATAGGATTCGAACCTACGACCTTCTGCTCCGGAGGCAGACGCTCTATCCACTGAGCTACTCGGGCGCGGTGCAGAACACTACCGCACGTGACGGCCCGCGGTCGCACCGGGGTGCGTCGATCCGGTGCCGGGGAAGCGATGCGGCCGTCGGCGGGCCCGTGCCCGACCTCAGTACTCGCCGATGAGCGCGGTCAGGTACTGGTCGATCTCGCGCATCGCGGCCGTGGCGTCACCCTCGGCGATCGCCTCGACCAGGCAGTTGTGCGAGTCGTCGTCGTGCGCCGGGTGCTCGAAGTTGAACCGGATGTTCTCGCTGATCGCGTCCTGGAGGTTCTCGTACAGCGCGACCAGCACCGGGTTGTGCGAGGACTCCGCGATGAGCCGGTGCAGCTCGAGATCCGCGGCCACCATCTCGTCCAGCTCGCCCGACGCGTAGGCCTGTGCGCGGGTGTCGCGCAGCGCACGCAGCTGGCTGACCTGGCTCGGGGTGCGGCGCACGGCAGCGAGCCGGGCCACCTCCACCTCGAGGGCGCGGCGGACCTCGAGCACGTCGCGCTGGTGCGCGCCGGCGATCTCGCGGCCCATGGCGTTGCCGAGCTCCGAGTCGGAGATCACGTACGTGCCCGAACCCTGGCGGCGCTCGAGCATGCCGGCGTGCACCAGGGACTGGACGGCCTCGCGAACCGTGTTCCGGCCCACGCCGATGAGCTCGGCGAGCTCGGGCTCGGCGGGGATCCTGGTCCCGATGGCCCAGGTCCCCGAGGTGATCTGGTGGCGCAACCGGCCGACGGCCTGGTCGATGAGGTTCGTGCGTCGCATCCCGACTCCGCGGTGAGGTGGTGGGATGAGTGAACACCCACCGGGGCGTCGAGTGCACGTTTCGGTGCCGCGCGGCGTCCGATCCGGGGCTCGCGCGGGGGCGTCGGAGGGGCCCGCGGGCCCGGTCGACCGGCCGCTCCGGGCTCCGTCCGTCCGCCGATAGGATCGGCCGGTGACCCCTGCCGAGCTGTCTGCCGCGCTGCGTGCCGTCCTGCTGTCCGCCCAGGCGGACGGCGTCCTCGCCCTGGCCGCCGACCAGGTGCCGGAGACCGTCACGGTGGAGCGCCCGCGTCAGCGCGAGCACGGCGACTGGGCGTCCAACGTCGCGCTCCAGCTCGCGAAGAAGGCCGGCGTGGCCCCGCGCGACCTCGCCCAGGCCGTCGCCGAGCGGCTGTCCACCGTGCCCGGGGTGGCCCAGGTGGACGTCGCCGGCCCGGGCTTCCTCAACATCACGCTCGACGCCGCGGCGGCCGGCGAGCTCGCCCGGACCGTCGTCGAGGCCGGCGAGGAGTACGGACGAAGCCAGGCGAACGCGGGCGAGCGGATCAACCTCGAGTTCGTCTCCGCCAACCCGACCGGCCCGCTGCACATCGGCGGGGTGCGCTGGGCCGCGGTCGGCGACGCGCTGGCCCGCGTGCTCGAGGCCAGCGGCGCCCAGGTGGCCCGTGAGTACTACTTCAACGACCACGGGTCGCAGATCGATCGCTTCGCGCGCTCGCTGCTGGCCCGGGCCCGTGGCCAGGAGGCTCCCGAGGACGGCTACGGCGGCGCGTACATCGGCGAGATCGCCGAGCGGGTCCGCGCGGACGCGGTGGCGGCGGGGGAGCCGGACCCGGTGACGCTGTCCGACGCGCCTGCCCAGGAGGTGTTCCGGGCGCGTGGCGTCGAGCTGATGTTCGCCGAGATCAAGCAGTCGCTGCACGACTTCCGGGTCGACTTCGACGTGTACTTCCACGAGGAGTCGCTGCACTCGTCCGGTGCCGTCGAGCACGCCATCGCGCGCCTGCGCGAGCTCGGCCACGTCTACGAGGCCGACGGCGCCACGTGGCTTCGGACCACGGAGTTCGGTGACGACAAGGATCGCGTGATCATCCGGTCCGACGGCATGCCCGCCTACATCGCCGGGGACCTGGCCTACTACCTCGACAAGCGCGAGCGCGGCTTCGACCGGGCGATCATCATGCTGGGCGCCGACCACCACGGCTACATCGGCCGGATGATGGCGATGTGCTCGGCCTTCGGTGACACGCCGTGGGTCAACCTCGAGATCCTGATCGGTCAGCTGGTCAACCTGGTCTCCGGCGGTGAGCCGGTGCGGATGTCCAAGCGCGCCGGGACCGTGGTCACGATCGACGACCTGGTCGACGCGGTCGGGGTGGACGCCGCGCGGTACGCGCTGGCCCGCTCCTCGGCGGACTCCGCGATCGACCTCGACCTCGACCTGCTCGCGCGGGCGACCAACGAGAACCCGGTCTTCTACGTGCAGTACGCGCACGCCCGGACGGCCAACGTGGCGCGCAACGCCGGCGCGCTGAACGTGCGCCGCGAGGACGCGTTCGACCCGGCGCTGCTCGACCACCCGAGCGAGGCCGTCCTGCTCGGCCAGCTCGCCGAGCTGCCGCGCGTGGTCGCCCAGGCCGCCGAGCTGCGCGAGCCGCACCGCGTCGCGCGGTACCTCGAGGAGCTCGCCAGCGCGTACCACAAGTGGTACGACCAGTGCCGCGTCACGCCGATGGGCGACGAGCCCGTGACCGACACCCACCGCACCCGGCTGTGGCTCAACGACGCGACGCGCCAGGTGCTCGCGAACGGACTGGGTCTGCTCGGGGTGAGCGCGCCGGAGCGGATGTGAGCACGGACGTGGGGTCCGGGACCGGCGACGGGTCCACGGTGCCCGGTGGCCTGTGGCCGGCGTCGGCGCGGATCGGCGCGGACGGGGCGATGAGCGTCGGGGGCGTCGACCTCCGCACCCTTGCCGGACAGGTCGGGACGCCGGTGTACGTGCTCGACGAGGCGGATCTCCGGGCCCGTGCCCGCGCGACCCGCGAGGCGTGGACCGCGGCGTTCGCGCCGGAGGGCGCCGGCGTGCACGTCTACTACGCGGGCAAGGCGTTCCTGTCCGTCGCGGTCGCTCGGTGGGTGCATGCCGAGGGCCTGCGGATCGACGTCGCGACCGGTGGCGAGCTCGCGGTCGCGCTCCGCGCCGGCGTGCCGGGGACGGACCTCGCGCTGCACGGCAACAACAAGTCCGACGCCGAGCTGGTCGCCGCGCGGGACGCCGGAGTCGGCCGCGTCGTGATCGACTCGCTCGTCGAGATCGACCGGGTGGCCGAGGTCGCGGCCGCGGGGTGGGGTGGCGAACCGGGCCGCCGCGCACCGGTGATGCTCCGGGTGACCACGGGTGTGCACGCCGGTGGCCACGAGTACATCTCGACCGCGCACGAGGACCAGAAGTTCGGCCTCTCGGTGTCCGGCGGCCAGGCCCTCGCGGGGCTGGAGGCGATCCTGGCGCGCCCCGAGCTCGAGCTGCGCGGGATCCACTCGCACATCGGTTCGCAGATCCTCGACCCGGCGGGCTTCGCGGTCGCGGCGCACACCGTCCTGGCCCTGCGCGCCGAGCTCGAGGCCCGGACCGGGGTGCTCGTGCCCGAGGTGGACCTGGGCGGGGGCTTCGGGGTGGGTTACCTGCCCGGCGAGGTGGCCCTGGACCCCGAGCGGATCGCGAAGGACGTCGTGGCGGCGGTCACCGACGCCTGCACCGAGCTCGGCACGCCCGTGCCGCACGTGTCGATCGAGCCGGGCCGCTCGATCGCGGGACCGAGCACCCTCACGCTCTACACGGTCGGGACGGTCAAGCCGGTCACCACCGACTCCGGCCTGGTGCGGACCTACGTGTCGGTCGACGGGGGGATGAGCGACAACCTGCGCCCCGCGCTGTACGGCGCGAGGTACCACGCGGCCCTCGTCTCGCGGCACAGCGACGCGGCTCCGGTCCCGGCCAGGGTGGTCGGCAAGCACTGCGAGAGCGGCGACATCGTGGTCCACGACGCCGAGCTGCCCGGCGACCTGGCTGCCGGTGACCTGCTGGCGGTTCCGGTGACCGGCGCGTACGGCCGGTCGATGGCGTCCAACTACAACCTCGTGCCGCGTCCCGGCGTGGTCGCCGTGCGTGACGGGGAGTGGCGGTTCCTGGTGCGTCGCGAGACGGTCGAGGACCTGCTCGCGCTCGACCTCGGCTGAACGCATCTCGGGCCCTTCGGGTCGTGCCGGGGCCCCGCTCGTGCGGCAGGCTGGGTCCGTGGACCTGCGCTCGCACTGGGACCCCGTCCCCGGCTACCTCGACGCCGCCAGCATGGGGCTGCCGCCGCACGAGGTCCTCGATGCGATGGCGCGGGATCTCGAGACGTGGCGTTGCGGCAAGGCTCACCCGACCGACTACGACGCCGTGGTGAACCGGGCTCGGAGCGCGTTCGCCCGGGTGGTCAACGTCGGGGTCGAGCGGGTCGCGGTCGGGCCGCAGGTGTCGGTGCTGGTGGGCCTCGTCGCCGCGAACCTGCCGCCGGGTGCGCGGGTCGTGGTCCCGACCGGCGAGTTCACGTCGGTGACCTACCCGTTCCTCGTGCAGACCCAGACCGATCGGGACATCACCGTCGAGCACGTACCGTTGGCGCGCCTGGCCGACGCGGTGCAGCCCGGGGTGGACGTCGTTGCGTTCTCGCTGGCGCAGTCGTGCGACGGTGAGCTGGTCGACGTCGAGGCGATCCGTGCGGCCGCCTCGGACGCGCACGCGATCGTGGTGGCCGACCTGACCCAGGCGGTCGGCTGGCTGCCGGTGGACGCCGGGTTGTTCGACGTCACCGTGACCGGCGCCTACAAGTGGCTGTGCGCGCCTCGTGGCTCCGCCTTCCTCACGGTCGCCCCGGCCGTCGCCGACCGGCTCCGGCCGATGTGCGCCGGCTGGTACGCGGGGGAGAGCGTCTGGGCCTCGGTGTACGGGCCCGGCATGTCACTGGCGTCGGACGCGCGGCGGTTCGACACGTCGCCGGCGTGGCCGGTGTGGGTCGGCACCGCCCCCGCGGTGGAGCTGTTCGCGTCCTGGCTCGCCGACCGCGAGACCGCCGCGGTGGTGGCGACGCACGGCGCGCGGCTCGCCGATCGGGTGCGCACGGCGCTGGACCTCGAACCGGTCGGCCGTCCCGTCGTCGCGCTGCCCGACCCGGACGGCTCGCGGCGCGCCGCCCTGGAGTCGTCGGGGTGCCGGGTGGCGGGCCGGGCCGGCCGTGTGCGGCTGGCGTTCCACCTCTGGAACGACGACGCCGACGCCGAGCGAGCGGTGCGTGCCCTGACCCGGTGACCGGTCATGGCCTGATCAGCCGGCCGGGACCCGCCAGGTGGTCGCTCGGTCCGCCCGCAGGCCTCGGCCCGTATCCTGGGCCCCGCTCGGTGGCAGAGATGAGGTGAGCGGGCGGTGACAGTCCGGGTGGCCGTGCTCGGCTGCGGCGTGGTCGGCACCGAGGTGGTGCGACTGCTGCGCACCCAGTCCGAGGACCTCGCGGCGCGCGCGGGCGCTCCGCTGGAGCTCGTCGGCGTCGCGGTGCGCGACCTGACCGTGCCGCGCGATCCCGTGGTCGACCCGGAGCTGCTGACCACCGACGCCGCGGCGCTGGTCGACGACGCCGACGTGGTCGTCGAGCTCATGGGCGGGCTCGAGCCGGCCCGGAGCCTGCTGCTGCGGGCGATCGGGCGCGGTGCGGCGGTGGTCACCGCGAACAAGGCGCTGCTCGGTGCGGACGGCCCGACGCTCTACGTCGCGGCCGACGAGGCCGGGGTCGACCTCTACTTCGAGGCCGCGGTCGCCGGGGCGATCCCGCTGGTCCGTCCGGTGCGGGAGTCGCTCGCGGGCGACCGGGTCACGCGGGTGCTCGGCATCGTCAACGGCACCACGAACTTCGTGCTCGACCAGATGGCGACCACCGGGGCGGACCTCGACCTCGCCGTGAAGCACGCTCAGCAGCTGGGCTACGCCGAGGCCGACCCGACCGCGGACGTCGAGGGCTACGACGCGGCGGCGAAGGCGGCCATCCTGGCGTCGCTGGCCTTCCACACCCGGGTCTCGGTGGACCAGGTGCACCGTGAAGGCATCACGTCGATCACCGCGGACGACGTCGCGTGGGCCGCGGAGACGGGCTACGCGGTGAAGCTGCTGGCGGTCGCCGAGCAGGTCGGTGCCGGGGACGACCACCCGGCCGGTGTCGTGGTGCGGGTGCATCCGGCCCTGGTGCCGGTCGGTCACCCGCTCGCCGGCGTGCGGCAGGCGTTCAACGCGGTGTTCGTCGAGGCTGAGGCCGCGGGCGAGCTGATGTTCTACGGACGCGGCGCAGGCGGTCGGCCGACCGCGAGTGCCGTGCTCGGCGACCTGGTCACGGTCGCGCGGCACCGGGTGCGGGGCGGTCGCGGCCCGATCGAGTCGAGCTATGCCGAGCTCCCGGTGCTCGACATCGCGGCGGCGCAGACCCGCTACCAGGTCCGGCTGCGGGTGGCCGACCGGCCGGGCGTGCTCGCCGCGGTCGCGGCGGCGTTCGCGCGGCACGGCGTGTCGATCGAGGCCGTGCGTCAGTCCGGCGCGAGCAGCGAGGACGGGATCGCCGCGGACCTGCTCGTCGTCACCCACGTCGCGCCGGAGGGCGCGCTCGCCGCGACGGTCGCCGACCTCGCCGGCCTGGACGTCGTGGACACCGTGGTGTCCGTGCTGCGAGTCGAAGGAGCCTAGGTGGCCTACCAGTGGCGCGGCGTGATCGCCGAGTACGCCGATCGTCTGCCCGAGCACGTCCGGACGCACGTCGTCACCCTCGGTGAGGGCGGTACGCCGCTGGTCGACGCGCGAGCGCTGTCGGAGCGGGTCGGCGCGACGGTGCTGCTCAAGGTCGAGGGTCAGAACCCGACCGGGTCGTTCAAGGACCGCGGGATGACGACCGCGATCTCGGCGGCCGCGAACCACGGCGCGAGGGCCGTGATCTGCGCGTCGACCGGCAACACGTCCGCGTCTGCCGCGGCGTACGCGGCGGCCGCCGGGATGACCTGTGCGGTGCTCGTCCCGGACGGCAAGATCGCGATGGGCAAGCTGTCCCAGGCGGTGGCGCACGGAGCGCTGCTGCTCCAGGTGGACGGGAACTTCGACGACTGCCTGGTCGCGGCGCGCAAGGTCGCCGAGGCGTTCCCGGTCGAGCTGGTGAACTCGGTGAACCCGGATCGGATCCAGGGCCAGAAGACGGCGTCGTTCGAGATCGTCGACCGGCTCGGGGACGCGCCCGACATCCACGTCCTGCCGGTCGGGAACGCCGGCAACATCACCGCGTACTGGAAGGGCTTCACCGAGTACGCCGCGGACGGACCTGCGACCCGCACCCCGGCGATGTGGGGCTTCCAGGCGGCCGGTGCCGCACCGATCGTGCTCGGCCACCCGGTGACCGAGCCGGAGACGATCGCGACCGCGATCCGGATCGGGAACCCGGCGTCCTGGACGCAGGCGGTCGCGGCGCGCGACGAGTCCGGTGGACTGATCGAGGCCGTCACCGACGAGCAGATCCTGGCGGCGCACCGGTTCCTGTCCCGCGAGGTCGGGGTGTTCGTCGAGCCCGCCTCGGCGTCCGGCGTCGCCGGCCTGCTGATGCTCGCCGAGCAGGGACGCGTGCCCGCCGGCGCGACGATCACGGTGACCGTCACGGGCCACGGGCTCAAGGACCCTCAGTGGGCGTTGCGCACACCGGACGGGAGCGAGGTCCGGCCGGCACGGGTGAGTCCCGACGTGATGTCGATCGTCGACGCGCTCGGGCTGGACCAGCGATGAGGCTCGAGGCGGACCACGTGCGGGTCCGGGTCCCTGCGACCAGCGCGAACCTGGGCCCCGGCTTCGACGCGATGGGCCTGGCGCTGGGCCACCACGACGAGGTGGAGGTCTGGGCGCTGGGGTCCGCCGACGTCTCGGTGGAGGTGACCGGCGAGGGCGAAGGTGAGCTGCCGACCGGTGAGGACCACCTCGTCGTGCGTGCCATCCGGGCGGCGCTGGACGAGGTGGGTGCCCCCCAGACGGGTCTGCGCCTGCGGTGCACGAACACCATCCCGCACGGTCGGGGGATGGGCTCGTCCGCGGCCGCCGTCGTGGCCGGCATCCTGGCGGCGCGCATGATGATCTCCGAGCCGGAGGCGCTGTACAACACCCGCGCGTTCAAGATCGCCTCGGAGTTCGAGGGACACCCGGACAACGCCGCACCCGCCATCCTGGGTGGTGCGACGATCTCGTGGACCAGCCCGGACGGACCGCACGCGACTCAGCTGCCGGTGCACGAGGACATCACTCCGGTGGTCCTGGTCCCGCGCTCGCGGCTCGCGACCGTCACCGCGCGAGGGGTGCTGCCGGCCACCGTGCCGCACACCGACGCGGCCTTCACCGCCGGGCGCTCGGCGCTCCTCGTCCAGGCGCTCTGCCACCGTCCGAACCTGCTGTTCGAGGCCACCGAAGAGCGTCTGCACCAGGCGTACCGCGCCGAGGTGATGCCCGAGACTTGGCGTCTGGTGACCGCTCTGCGCGAGGTCGGCCAGGCGGCCGTCGTCTCGGGCGCGGGCCCGTCGGTGCTCGTGCTGGAGCGCGCGTCCGACGGCGACCGTGGCTTCCAGGCCCGCGAGCAGGTGCTCGGCGGGCTCGGGGTCCGTGACGAGTGGCGCGTGCTCGCGCCCGGTCTTGCCGGAGGGGCGCTGGCCGAGCGCTTGTGAGCCGCCGCGACACACGGTCGGGTGAATTCGGCCGGTGGCGCGAGGCGGGGTGGTGCCGGTGCTATCCTGAGGCCACCCCCCGGGATCCTGACGCGCTGTCAACCAGCCGATCCGGTGGGTACCCGCCACCCCCGGTCCGTTCGTCGCGGAGCGCGGTCGGTCGGCGCGGGACGTACCGATCAATCCATCGGACGTGACGATGCGGCACACCCACGTACGTGAAAGCCGCCGACGAGGGGGAAGGATCCTTCGTGTCAGAGACCATCCAGGCCGAGCGGAGCCGTTCCGGCGCGCTGTCCACCCTGCGCCTGCCCGAGCTCCAGGCTCTCGCCGCCGAGATCGGCCTGCCGGGCGCGTCAGGGATGCGCAAGCCCGAGCTCGTGGCGGCCATCCGGGAGCACCGCGGCGGTTCGCGCGCGACGAACGGCTCCGGCCGGTCGCGCTCCGCGGCCAAGGCCGACGCTCCCGCCGCTGAGCAGAGCGCTCCGGCGCCCGCTCGCGAGGTGCAGGACAAGGCCCCGGCGCGCGCCGCCCGGGCCGAGAAGGGCGGCGACAAGCCGCCGCGAGCTGAGCGGACCAACGACCAGCGGACCAGCGACCAGCGGGGCGAGGACCAGCGGGCCGAGGGCGCGCGTGAGCCGCGTCGCCAGCGTCGGCGCGAGGAGCCGACGCGACGCGACGAGACGCTCGGCATCGAGCTGCCGACGCGCTCGGAGGCCGACCGTGACCGCGCTGCCCGCGCGGCGGACGCCGCACGCGGGGTGACCGACGGCGGCCGCGGCGAGAGCGACGAGCGCGACAGCCGCCGCCAGGCCGCACGAAGCGACAACCGGAGCGACAACCGCCCCGAGAGCCGCCCCGAGAACCGGGCCGAGAACCGGAACGACGACGACGGCCAGGGCGGGCGCCGCCGCCGGGGCCGGTACCGCGACCGCAACAAGCGCCGCGGTCGCACCGGCGGCCCGGGCGACCTGGTCACCTACGAAGAGGTCGAGCTGCGCGAGGACGACGTGCTCGTCCCGGTCGCGGGCATCCTCGACATCAAGGACAACTACGCATTCGTGCGGACCTCGGGCTACCTGCCCGGCGAGAACGACGTGTACGTCTCGATGAACCAGGTCCGCAAGCAGGGTCTGCGCAAGGGCGACGCGATCGTCGGTGCGGTGCGCCAGCCGCGCGAGGGCGACCCCCAGCCCCAGGGACGCAACGCCAAGGTGAACGCCCTGGTGCGCCTGGACCAGGTCAACGGGATGAGCCCGGACGAGGCGCGCAACCGCGCCGACTTCGGCAAGCTCACGCCGCTGTACCCGCAGGAGCGCCTGCGCCTGGAGACCACGCCGCAGGTGCTGACCACCCGGGTCATCGACCTCGTCGCGCCGATCGGCAAGGGCCAGCGCGGGCTGATCGTCTCGCCGCCGAAGGCCGGCAAGACCCTCGTGCTGCAGGCGATCGCGAACGCGATCACCACCAACAACCCCGAGGTCCACCTCATGGTCGTGCTCGTCGACGAGCGGCCCGAGGAGGTCACCGACATGCAGCGCACGGTCAAGGGAGAGGTCATCGCCTCGACCTTCGACCGGCCCGCCGACGACCACACGACGGTCGCCGAGCTCGCGATCGAGCGTGCCAAGCGTCTGGTGGAGCTGGGTCAGGACGTCGTCGTGCTGCTCGACTCGATCACGCGTCTGGGCCGGGCCTACA
Source organism: Actinotalea endophytica (assembly GCF_025717005.1). Lineage (GTDB taxonomy): Bacteria > Actinomycetota > Actinomycetes > Actinomycetales > Cellulomonadaceae > Actinotalea. Next base: position 359,267 of record NZ_JAOVZU010000003.1, on the reverse strand, counting down.
ACATCGCGGCGCCGGCCAGCGGCCGGATCCTGTCCGGTGGTGTCGACTCCTCGGCGCTCTACCCGCCCAAGCGGTTCTTCGGCGCGGCGCGCAACATCGAGCACGGCGGCTCGCTGACCATCCTCGCCACGGCACTGGTGGAGACCGGGTCGAAGGCCGACGAGGTGATCTTCGAGGAGTTCAAGGGCACCGGCAACATGGAGCTCAAGCTCTCCCGGCAGCTGGCCGACAAGCGGATCTTCCCGGCCGTGGACGTCGACGCCTCGGGCACGCGCCGCGAGGAGGTCCTCATCGCGGCCGACGAGCTCAAGATCAACTGGAAGCTGCGCCGGGTGCTCTCCGCCCTGGACCAGCAGCAGGCGATCGAGCTCCTGCTGTCCAAGCTGCGCGAGACCCAGTCGAACGTCGAGTTCCTGCTCCAGGTGCAGAAGACCACCCCCGGCGCCCCCGGCACCGACTGAGACCCGACCACCCCGGGAACAACGACCCCGGTTCGGACGTTGTGCCCGAGCCATGGCAGACTGTCCCCTTGGCTTCCGGTTCACGTGGGCAACCGCCCGCGACCCGGAGGCGCCCTGATGAGGAGAGATCCGTGAAGAAGGACATCCACCCGGACTACGTGCTGACCGAGGTGACCTGCACCTGCGGCAACACGTTCACCACCCGGAGCACCGCGAAGTCCGGCCAGATCCACGCCGACGTGTGCTCCGCCTGCCACCCGTTCTACACGGGCAAGCAGAAGATCCTCGACACCGGTGGCCGCGTGGCCCGGTTCGAGGCGCGGTACGGCAAGAAGACCGCCGCCAAGTAGCTCTCCGGACGCCGGCGGGCCCGGCCACCTGCGCGGTGGCGGCCCGTCGGCGTCTGCCATGTCAGGGGAGCGGAGCGGACGGGAGGCGTCGTGAGCGAGGAGTTCGACCCGAGCGGCGCCCTCGCGCCGATGCTCGCCGAGCACGCCGACCTCGAGGCGCAGCTCGCCGACCCCGCGCTGCACGCGGACGCCGGACGGGCCCGCCGGGTCGCGCGACGCTACGCCGAGCTGCGTCGCGTGGTCGGGGCGTACCAGGAGTGGTCCGCCGCTCGTGGGGACGCCGTCGCCGCGGCCGAGCTGGCCGCCGAGGACCCGTCCTTCGCCGACGAGGCCGCGGAGCTCGCCGAGGCGCGGGACACCGCGGCGGAGGCGTTGCGTCGCGTGCTCGTGCCGCGCGACCCCGACGACGGCCGCGACGTGCTGCTCGAGATCAAGGCGGGTGAGGGCGGCGAGGAGTCCGCACTCTTCGCGGGGGACCTGCTGCGCATGTACCAGCGCTATGCGGACCGCAAGGGGTGGACGACCCAGCTCCTGGACCTGACCGAGTCGGACCTCGGCGGGGTCAAGGACGCGACGCTCGCGGTGAAGGCGCGCGAGGTGCCCGAGTCCGGCGAGGGCGTCTGGGCCCACCTGAAGTACGAGGGTGGCGTGCACCGCGTGCAGCGCGTGCCGGTCACCGAGTCCGCCGGCCGGATCCACACGTCGGCTGCCGGCGTGTTGGTGCTCCCGGAGGCCGACGACGCGACCGAGGTCGAGATCGACCCGGCCGAGCTGCGGATCGACGTGTACCGGTCCTCGGGACCCGGCGGGCAGAGCGTCAACACGACGGACTCTGCGGTGCGCATCACGCACCTGCCCACCGGTCTGGTGGTGTCCTGCCAGAACGAGAAGTCGCAGCTGCAGAACAAGGAGCAGGCGATGCGGATCCTGCGCGCGCGGCTGCTCGCCGCCCGCCAGGAGGCAGCGGACGCCGAGGCTGCGGCCGCTCGTCGGTCGCAGGTGCGCACCGTCGACCGCTCGGAGCGGATCCGCACCTACAACTTCCCCGAGAACCGGGTCGCCGACCATCGCACGGGCTACAAGGCGTACAACCTCGACCAGGTGCTCGCCGGCGACCTCGAGCCCGTCGTGCGCTCCGCGATCGACGCTGACGAGGCTGCCCGGCTCGCCGCGGCGGCCCGGGGCTGAGCGTGACCCACCGATCCGACGGAGCCGACGCCGTGCGTGCCCCCGTGCCCGAGCCGGTGCCCGACCCCGGGTCGGATCGTGCGCCGGATCCGGTCCGTGGCGCGCCGACGGCGGCGGCACACCTGCGGGCCGTGCGCACGCTGCTGGCCGGGGCGGGCGTGCCGTCGCCCGACGCGGACGCGCGGGTGCTGCTCGCGCACGTGCTCGACCGGCCGACCCTGCCGTACCCGCTGCCCGAGTCGCTCACCGCGAGCCAGGTGGCCGAGCTCGCCGCGGTGACCGACCGGCGGGTGCGCCGCGAGCCGCTGCAGCACATCGTCGGCCACGCGCCGTTCCGTCACCTCACGCTCCGGGTCGCGCCCGGGGTCTTCGTGCCGCGTCCGGAGACCGAGAGCGTCGCCCAGGTCGCCGTGGACGACGCGCTCGCCCGGGGCGCGGCCGGTCGGGACGCGCTCGTGGTGGACCTGTGCTGCGGTGCCGGCGGCATCGCCCTCGCCGTGGCGACCGAGGTGCCCGGCTCGCGCGTGGTGGCCGTCGACCTCTCGGCCGACGCCGTCGACCTGACCCGGAGCAACGCCGCCGCGGTCGGTGCGGGGCACGTGCAGGTGCTCGGCGGCGACGTCCGGGACCCCGGGCTGCTCGCCGAGCTCGTGGGGGAGGTCGACGTCGTCGTGTCGAACCCCCCGTACATCCCGCCCGACCGGGTGCCGCTCGAGCCGGAGGTGCGTGACCACGACCCCGACCTCGCGCTGTACGGGGGCGGTGCGGACGGGCTCGACGTGCCGCGGGCCGTCGTCGAGCGTGCGGCGGCCCTGCTCCGGCCCGGCGGGTTGTTCGTGATGGAGCACGCCGAGGTGCAGGCGGACGCCGTCCGAGCCCTCGTGGCGGCGACCGGTGCCTTCACGGACGTGGCGACGCGCGCCGACCTGGCGGGCCGGGACCGGATGGTCACCGCCCGTAGACTCGCGGCGTGATGAGGGACTGCACCGACCCGGCCACGTGGGGCCCGGCGCTCGACGAGGCGGTGCACGCCCTGGGCCGCGGCGGCCTCGTGGTGCTGCCGACCGACACCGTCTACGGCATCGCCGCCGATGCCTTCGACGCGCGGGCGGTCGCCTCGTTGCTCGCAGCCAAGGGCCGCGGCCGGCAGATGCCGCCGCCGGTGCTGGTGCCTGCCGTGCCGACGCTCGACGGCCTGTGCACCGACGTGCCGGACGCCGCCCGGGCGCTGGTCGAGGCGTTCTGGCCGGGCGGTCTGACCGTGATCCTGCGCGCGCAGCCCTCGCTGACCTGGGACCTCGGCGAGACCCGCGGCACGGTCGCGGTGCGGATGCCGGACCACCAGGCCGCCCTGGCGCTGCTGGCCCGGACCGGCCCGCTCGCGGTCTCGTCGGCGAACCGCACCGGCAACCCGGCGGCGCTCACCGCGGCAGATGCCGCGGAACAGCTCGGGGACGTGGTGAGCGTGTACCTCGACGCGGGCGCCGCGCCCGGCGGGGTCGCGTCGTCGATCGTCGACGCGACCGACGGTCTGCGGCTCGTGCGCGCCGGTGCGATCGGGCTCGACCGGCTGCGCGAGGTCGCGGACGTGACCGAGGCGGAGGCGTCGTGACCGCTGCGGGGGCGCGCGGATGAGGGTCTACCTGCTGCTGGTGCTGGTGGCCGCGGCCGGCGCCTGGCTCAGCACGCCCCTGGTGCGCGTCCTGGCGGTGCGCAGCGGGGCGATCACCGCGGTGCGCGACCGCGACGTGCACACCGAGCCGATCCCGCGGATGGGCGGCGTCGCGATGCTGATCGGCCTCGCGCTCGCGTTGCTGGTCGGCTCCCGGATCCCGTTCCTCGCGCAGGCGTTCTCCTCGCCCACGGCCTGGGGTGTGCTCGGTGCGGCGACCCTGGTCACGCTGCTCGGGGTGGCCGACGACATCTGGGAGCTCGACTGGCTCACCAAGCTCGCCGGGCAGTCGCTGGCGGCGGGGCTGATGGCGTGGTGGGGCGGCGTGCAGCTGTACGCGTTGCCCACCGGCCACTCGCTGACCATCACGTCCAGCCGGCTGTCGCTCGCGGTGACCGTGCTCGTGGTCGTGGTGGCGATCAACGCGGTGAACTTCGTCGACGGCCTGGACGGGCTCGCGGCCGGGGTCGCCGCGATCGGTGGCAGCGCGTTCCTGCTCTACACGTACCTGCTGACCCGGAACATCTCGACCGACTACGCCAACATCGCGAGCGTGATCATCGCCGTGCTGGTCGGGGCGTGCGTCGGGTTCCTGCCGCACAACGTCAACCCGGCGCGGATCTTCATGGGCGACTCCGGGTCGATGCTGATCGGCCTGACCTTCGCGGCGGCGGGCATCGTGGTGACCGGTCAGATCGACGCGGTCACGCTCGACTCCCGCCAGACGGTGCCGGCGTTCCTGCCGCTCCTGCTGCCGGTCGCGGTGCTCCTGCTGCCGCTGCTCGACATGGGCCTGGCCGTCGTGCGGCGGATGGGTCGCGGCAAGTCGCCGTTCCACCCCGACCGGCTGCACCTGCACCACCGGATGCTGCAGATCGGCCACTCGCAGCGTCGGGCCGTGGCGATCCTCTACCTGTGGACGGCGCTGTTCGCGTTCGGCGCGGCCTCCCTGGTGGTGTGGTCCGCGAGACAGACGCTCGTGTTCCTCGGCATCGGCTCGGTGGTCGCGCTCCTGCTCACCCTGGGCCCGCTGCGCGGCCGGGTCCGTCGCCAGGAAGGATCAGCATGACCTCCCAGACCCCGTACACGGCGGGCGAGCCGAGCGTGGCCGACCAGGTGCGCGCCGTGCTGCGCCGTGCGCTGCGCCACCTGCTCTGGCTGCTCGCCGGCCTGACCGTGGTCGGCTCGCTCGTGGGGTGGCTCACCGCGGGCGCCGCGGGCGTGTGGGGCGCCTTGATCGGCGTCGGCATCGCCCTGGTGTTCTCCGGCACGACGGTGCTGTCCAACCTGCGCACCGCGGACGCCTCGGTCGCGGTCACGGGTGCCGTGATCCTCGGCGCCTGGTTGGTGAAGATCGTCGTGGTGATCGCGGTGCTGGCGCTGCTGCAGGACCAGACCTTCTACGACCGGAACATGCTCGCGCTGACGCTCGTGGTGGGGGTCCTCGGCTCGGTCTACCTGGACTACCTCGCGGTCACCAAGTCGCGGATGCCGTACGTCCAGCCCACCCCGCCGTCGCAGGACTGAGGGCAGCCCGGCGGGCCCGGGAAGCGGGTCGGCACGCATGCTGACCGGCGTGTGGACGGGCCGCTCCGGGTTCGTCGGGCAGCCGCCCTCATGGGTTAGGATTCCTGCGACGTCACGGTCCGTCGCGGTGCCGCCAGGCACTGGTGCGCGGTCCACTCCGACTCACGACCACCCGGGAGAGCGCCCTGTCCACCGTCGCGACGATTCTTCCGCTCGCCGCCTCCGGTGATGACAGCGGCTTCCACGCCCCGTCGATCGCCGAGTTCTTCCCCGACCCGATCTTCTTCGCCGGGACGCCGTTCGAGATCAACCGGATCATCCTGGTGCGGCTGTTCACGACGGTCGTCCTGGTCACGATCTTCGTGATCGGTGCCCGTCGGGCCAAGGTCGTGCCGGGTCGGTTCCAGAACGTCCTGGAGATGGGGCTGGACTTCGTCCGGGTCAACATCGCGGAGGAGATCCTCGGTCACAACGCGCGGCGGTTCGTGCCGCTGCTCACCACGATCTTCTTCTCGATCCTGTTCTTCAACATCACCGGCGTGATCCCGTTCCTGAACATCGCCACGACGGCGCTCATCGGGATGCCGATCGTGCTCGCGCTGTGGGTCTACGTGACCTACCTGTGGGCCGGTGTGAGCAAGTTCGGCGTCGGTGGCTACCTCAAGAACAGCCTCTTCCCGCCGGGCCTGCCGGCGTTCCTCTACGTGCTGGTGACGCCGATCGAGGCGCTCCAGGTGTTCCTGTTCCGGCCGGCCACCCTGGCGCTCCGACTCACCGCCAACATGATCTCCGGGCACCTGATCCTGGTGCTCTGCTTCTCGGCGACGCAGTTCTTCCTCTTCGAGGCGGGCGGCGCACTCAAGGCCGCCTCGCTGCTGTCGCTGGGTGCCGGGATCGCGTTCACGCTGTTCGAGATCCTGGTGGCCGCCCTGCAGGCCTACATCTTCACCCTCCTGTCCGCCGCGTACCTCAACATGGCGGTCGAGGAGGAGCACTGATCGACCGACCGTCCGCCACCGGCGGGCGCCGACCGACGCCCCCCGGGGCGCCAGATGAAAGGAATCCTCGTGGACCACACCACGCTCGCCGAGGTCAGCGGCAACGTCGCGACCATCGGTTACGGCCTCGGCACCCTCGGCCCGGGTATCGGTCTGGGCATCCTCATCGGCAAGGCGCTGGAGGGCATCGCCCGCCAGCCTGAGGTCGCCGGCCAGCTGCGCACGACGATGTTCATCGGTGTGGCGTTCGTCGAGGTGCTCGCGCTGCTGGGTCTGGTCACGGGCTTCCTGTTCCGGTGATGACGCCCCTGGCCACGCTCGTCTTCGCGGCCGCGGAGAGCGAGGAAACCGTCAACCCGCTGCTCCCGGCGCCGGCCGACCTCGTCTGGTCGCTCGTCGTCGCGGTGATCATCGGTGTGGCGTTCTACCGGTACGTGCTGCCGCGGTTCACCGAGGTGCTCGACGAGCGGACCGCGAAGATCGAGGGCGGCATGGCGAAGGCCGAGCAGGCCCAGGCCGAGGCGGCCGCAGCGCTCGCGGAGTACCGCCAGCAGCTCGCCGACGCCCGCGCCGAGGCGGCTCGGATCCGGGAGGACGCACGCTCCGAGGGCCAGCAGATCGTGGTCGAGGCGAAGTCCAAGGCCTCCGACGACGCATCGCGTGTCCTGGAGAACGCCCAGCGTCAGGTCGAGGCCGAGCGCACGCAGGCTGCGGTCGCGCTGCGGGCCGAGGTCGGCGCACTCGCCACCGAGCTCGCGTCGCGGATCATCGGTGAGTCGCTCGCCGACGAGGCCCGTCAGTCGCGCGTGATCGACCGGTTCCTCGACGAGATCGAGGCATCGGCCGCCGCCGGCAAGGAGGCGTGATGCGCGGGACCAGTGCTGCCTCGCTCGAGGCGGTGCGCGTGGGCTTCGAGGCCTCGCTGCGTGCCGCCGGTGAGCAGTCCGTCGTGCTCGCCGACCAGCTGTACGCGGTCGTCGACGCACTGCTGTCCTCGGCGTCGCTGCGCCGCGCGCTCAGCGACCCGTCGCGGGCGGCGCAGGACAAGGCTGCCCTGGTCCGTCAGCTCCTCGAGGGCAAGGCCGAGCCCGCGGTGGTCGACGTGATGGTCGACTTCGCCGGGGCTCGCTGGTCCGACGACGACGACCTCGTCGACGGCGTGGAGGAGTTCGCCGCGCACGCGGTGCTGGCGGCCGCCGAGGCACGTGGCGTGCTGCCCGAGGTCGAGGACGAGCTGTTCCGGATCGACCGGATGCTGATCGGTCAGCGTGAGGTCCGGCGGGCGCTCGTGGACCGCACCGCCTCGCGCGAGGCCCGGGCCACACTCGCCCGGACGCTGCTCGAGGGCAAGGCGCAGCCGGAGACGGTCCAGCTCGTGGCGCGAGGCGCCTACGAGCCGCGCGGACGCACGATGTCGGCGATGCTCGGCCGGATGGGCCGGCTCGCGGCCCGGCGCCGTCACCTGCTGGTCGCCACGGTGACCGCAGCGGCGCCGCTCAGCCCGGCCCAGGCCGAGCGGCTCGAGGCGATGCTCGAGAAGACCTACGGCCGGCCGGTCCGGCTCGCGGTCGCGGTCGACCCCCAGGTGCTCGGGGGCGTGAGGGTGAAGATCGGCGCGCAGGTGGTGGACGCCACCGTCGAGGGCCGGCTGGACGACGTTCGACGCAAGCTTGCCGGCTGAGCCGGCGTTCCGGGCCACTGCGGCCCGGGCAGGAGGACCGCACGTGGTCCACGAGGAGGAGACGACAGACCATGGCTGAGCTGACGATCAAGCCCGAGGAGATCCGGGCTGCGCTGGACAGCTTCGTGGCCTCGTACACACCCACCGGTGCGGTGCGCGAGGAGGTGGGCCGGGTCACCCTGGCCGCCGACGGCATCGCCCAGGTCGAGGGCCTGCCCGGAGCGATGGCGAACGAGCTGCTCGAGTTCGAGGACGGCACCCTCGGGCTCGCGCTGAACCTCGACGTGCGCGAGATCGGTGTCGTGGTGCTCGGTGAGTTCACCGGCATCGAGGAGGGCCAGATCGTGCGGCGCACCGGCGAGGTGCTCTCGGTGCCGGTCGGCGACGGGTACATGGGTCGTGTGGTCGACCCGCTCGGCAAGCCGATCGACGGCCTCGGGGAGATCGAGACCGAGGGCCGTCGCGCGCTCGAGCTGCAGGCCCCCGGCGTGATGGCCCGCAAGAGCGTCCACGAGCCGCTGCAGACCGGCCTCAAGGCGATCGACGCGATGATCCCGATCGGTCGTGGTCAGCGTCAGCTGATCATCGGCGACCGACAGACCGGCAAGACCGCGATCGCGATCGACACGATCATCAACCAGAAGGCCAACTGGGACTCCGGCGACCCGACCAAGCAGGTCCGCTGCATCTATGTCGCGATCGGCCAGAAGGGCTCCACGATCGCGTCGGTCCGCGGCGCCCTCGAGGAGGCCGGCGCGCTCGAGTACACGACGATCGTCGCGGCCCCGGCGTCCGACCCGGCCGGCTACAAGTACCTCGCGCCGTACACCGGCTCGGCCATCGGCCAGCACTGGATGTACGCCGGCAAGCACGTCCTGATCGTCTTCGACGACCTGTCCAAGCAGGCCGAGGCGTACCGCGCGGTCTCGCTGCTGCTGCGCCGGCCGCCGGGTCGCGAGGCCTACCCCGGCGACGTGTTCTACCTGCACTCCCGCCTGCTCGAGCGCTGCGCCAAGCTGAGCGACGCGCTCGGCGCCGGGTCGATGACCGGTCTCCCGATGATCGAGACGAAGGCCAACGACGTGTCGGCCTACATCCCGACGAACGTCATCTCGATCACCGACGGCCAGATCTTCCTGCAGTCCGACCTGTTCAACGCCGACCAGCGTCCCGCGGTCGACGTCGGCATCTCGGTGTCCCGCGTCGGCGGCGCTGCGCAGGTCAAGGCCATGAAGCAGGTGGCCGGCACGCTGAAGATCGACCTGGCGCAGTACCGCTCGCTCGAGGCGTTCGCGATGTTCGCCTCCGACCTCGACGCCGCGTCGCGGCAGCAGCTGACCCGAGGCGCGCGCCTCATGGAGCTGCTCAAGCAGCCGCAGTACACGCCGTACCCGGTCGAGGACCAGGTCGCGTCGATCTGGGCCGGCACCAAGGGCAAGCTCGACGCCGTGCCGCTCGGCGAGGTCCGTCGGTTCGAGCAGGAGATGCTCGAGCACCTGCGTCGGCACTCCGACGTGCTCGGCACGATCGCGACGACCGGCAAGCTCGACGAGGACACCGAGGCCGCGCTGGAGAAGGCGATCGACGAGTTCGCGGCCGGCTTCGTGGTGAGCGAGGACGTCGCCGACGTGGAGGTGCCCGCCGCGGGCGAGGCCGAGGCGGACGTCGCCCAGGAGCAGATCGTCAAGCAGAAGCGGGGCTGAGCGTGGGGGGTCAGCAGCGCGTCTACCGGCAGCGGATCCGGTCGACACAGTCGCTGAAGAAGATCTTCCGTGCGATGGAGCTCATCGCCGCCTCCCGGATCGGCAAGGCGCGCGAGCGGGTCTCCTCCGCGGGCCCGTACGCCCGTGCGGTCACCCGCGCGGTCTCGGCCGTGGCGACGCACGCAGGCGTCGACCACCCGCTGACCACCGAGCGCCCGGACGCCAAGCGCGTCGCGGTGCTCGTGATCGGTGCCGACCGCGGCATGGCCGGGGCGTACACGGCGTCGGTGCTGCGCGAGTCCGAGCGGCTGGTGGGGCGCCTCGCCGAGGACGGCAAGGAGGCGGTGCTCTACGTCGTCGGGCGCCGTGCCGCGTCGTACTTCACGTTCCGGGACCGCGAGATGGCGAAGACCTGGACCGGTGAGTCCGACGCGCCGTCCCGTGAGCTGACCGCGGAGATCGCCGGCACGCTGCTCGAGGCGTTCCTGACCCCGGAGGCGAACGGCGGCGTCGGCGAGCTGCACATCGTGTACACGCAGTTCGTCAACATGGTGACCCAGACCCCGCAGATCCTGCGGATGCTGCCGCTCGAGGTCGTCGAGGCCGCTGCGGACGAGACCCATGAGGCGCTCCCGCTGTACGACTACGAACCGTCGCCCGAGGTGGTGCTCGACGCGCTGCTGCCGCGCTACGTGCAGAGCCGGATCCGGTCCTGCCTGCTCCAGGCCGCCGCGTCGGAGCTCGCGGCGCGGCAGCGCGCGATGCACACTGCGACGGACAACGCCGAGGACCTCATCCGCACCTACACCCGGCTGGCGAACCAGGCTCGCCAGTCCGAGATCACCCAGGAGATCAGCGAGATCGTGTCCGGCGCCGACGCGCTGGCCGCCTCCTAGGCCTCACCCAGAGCCCACACCGACCTGACACCACCGGAAGGCAGAACCATGACAGCGACCACCACGGCGAAGGCCGGCCAGGAGTCGGCCCCGGTCACCGGCCGCGTCGCCCGGGTGATCGGCCCGGTCGTCGACGTCGAGTTCCCGGCGGACGCGATCCCCGAGATCTACAACGCGCTCACCGTCGAGATCGACCTGTCCGCGCAGGGCGAGGGCGAGTCGGTCGTCGAGATGACCCTCGAGGTCGCCCAGCACCTGGGTGACTCCATGGTCCGGACGATCGCCCTCAAGCCCACCGACGGCCTGGTGCGCGGCGCGATCGTGACCGACACCGGCAACCCGATCAGCGTGCCGGTCGGGGACGTCACCAAGGGCCACGTCTTCAACGTGACCGGCGAGGTGCTCAACCTGACCGAGGGCGAGAAGCTCGAGGTCACCGAGCGCTGGCCGATCCACCGGGTGCCGCCGGCCTTCGACCAGCTCGAGTCCAAGACCGAGATGTTCGAGACCGGCATCAAGGTCATCGACCTGCTCACGCCGTACGTGCAGGGCGGGAAGATCGGCCTGTTCGGCGGCGCCGGCGTCGGCAAGACCGTGCTGATCCAGGAGATGATCTACCGCGTCGCCAACAACCACAACGGTGTGTCGGTGTTCGCGGGTGTCGGCGAGCGCACGCGTGAGGGCAACGACCTCATCGACGAGATGACCGAGTCGGGCGTCATCAAGCAGACCGCGCTCGTGTTCGGCCAGATGGACGAGCCGCCGGGCACGCGTCTGCGGGTCGCACTGTCCGGCCTGACGATGGCGGAGTACTTCCGCGACGTGCAGAAGCAGGACGTGCTGCTCTTCATCGACAACATCTTCCGGTTCACCCAGGCCGGCTCGGAGGTCTCCACGCTGCTCGGCCGCATGCCGTCCGCGGTGGGCTACCAGCCGAACCTCGCCGACGAGATGGGCCAGCTCCAGGAGCGGATCACCTCGACCCGCGGCCACTCGATCACCTCGATGCAGGCGATCTACGTGCCCGCGGACGACTACACCGACCCGGCGCCGGCGACCACGTTCGCCCACCTGGACGCGACCACCGAGCTCTCGCGTGAGATCGCCTCGCGCGGTCTGTACCCCGCGGTGGACCCGCTGACCTCGACCTCGCGGATCCTCGACCCGCGGTACGTGGGCAAGGACCACTACGAGACGGCGGTCCGGGTCAAGCAGATCCTGCAGCGGAACAAGGAGCTCCAGGACATCATCGCCATCCTCGGCGTCGACGAGCTGTCCGAGGAGGACAAGATCGTCGTGGCCCGCGCGCGGCGGATCCAGCAGTTCCTGTCGCAGAACACCTACATGGCGACCCAGTTCACCGGTGTGCCGGGCTCGACCGTGCCGCTCACCGAGACCATCGAGGCGTTCTCCAAGATCGCCGACGGTGAGTTCGACCACGTCGCCGAGCAGGCGTTCTTCAACATCGGCGGTCTGGAGGACCTCGAGCGCAACTGGGACCGGATCCGCAAGGAGCTCGGCTAGTGGCGAACCTCGAGGTCGAGCTGGTCGCCTCGGACCGCGTCGTGTGGTCCGGGGAGGCGACCATGGTGAGCGCTCCGGCGGCGGAGGGTGACGTCGGCATCCTGGTCGGCCATGCCCCGCTGCTGTCGGTGCTGCGCCCCGGCACGGTGCGCGTCCGCGGCATGGACGGCTCGGTGCTCACCGCGCACATCGACGCGGGGTTCCTGTCGGTCGACGCCAACCAGGTGACCGTGGTGGTGGACTCGGCCGAAGTCCTCGAGGGCTCGCGGGGCTAGCGCGTGCACGAGCCGGTCGCCGTCGTGGTGCTGAGCCTCGCGCTCATCGCCGTGGTCGTCCTGACCGGCCTGCTGATGTCCCGTCGCCGCACGCTCGCCCGCCGGGTCGGCTCGTTCATCTGCGTGTGGAGCCCGAGCAAGGTCCCGGCGGCCCGTGCACCTGGGATCGCGCAGTACGCGACCGGGCGGTTGGAGTGGTGGCGCCTCGTGTCGCTGTCGCCGCGGCCCTCGGAGACCTGGGATCGTGATCGGCTCGAGCTGATCGAGTGGGAGGAGCTGGACGAGGTGGACGCGATGGGGCGCTCGCTCGTGGTGACCCAGTGTCGTCACGGCGAGGAGTCGTTCGCGCTCACGATGTCCTCGGCCGCCTACGCGGGTCTGGTGTCCTGGCTCGAGTCCCGGCCCCGACGAGCTCGGGCGCTCTGAGTGCGGCTGCTCGTCGCGCGGTGTGCCGCGCGCTACACCGGTCGTCTGTCGGCGCACCTGCCGCTCGCGACCCGGCTCGTCGTCGTCAAGGCCGACGGCAGCGTGCTGCTGCACTCCGACGGCGGTTCCTACAAGCCGCTGAACTGGATGAGCCCGCCGTGCACCACCACGGTCGTCGCCCCCGACGACGACGCGGCGGAGCGCGGGGTCGCCGAGGTCTGGGTGGTGCAGCACACGAAGTCCGACGACCGCCTCGAGATCGAGGTGCACGAGGTCCTGCACGACACGAGCCACGACCTCGGCGTGGACCCCGGGCTGGTCAAGGACGGCGTCGAGGCCCATCTCCAGACGCTGCTGGCCGAGCAGATCCACCTGCTCGGCGATGGGCACATCCTGGTCCGCCGGGAGTTCCCGACCGCGATCGGGCCGGTGGACATCCTGGCGCGTGACCCGGCCGGCGGCACGGTCGCCGTCGAGATCAAGCGGCGTGGCGACATCGACGGTGTCGAGCAGCTGACGCGCTACCTGGAGCTGCTCGGCCGCGACCCGCTGCTCGCCCCGGTGCGCGGGGTCTTCGCCGCGCAGGAGATCAAGCCGCAGGCGCGCGTCCTGGCCACCGACCGCGGCATCGCCTGCCTGGTCCTGGACTATGACGCGATGCGTGGCGTCGACGACGTGGACTCGCGGCTCTTCTAGCGGTACCTGCGCCGTTACCCCGAACCGGGGGAGGTGCTCGCCGGGCGTCCCCCGCGAGCACCCACGCCTGGGTGCCGCCCGCCGCGCGGCCGGGCCACGG
>NZ_JAOVZU010000003.1:174347-345760 GCF_025717005.1 Actinotalea endophytica | reverse complement strand
CCCCCGCCCGCCCCCCCCCCCGCCCCCCCCCGGGGGGGGGGGCCCCGCCGCCCCCCCCCGCCCCCCCCCCCACGCCTGGGTGCCTCACGCATCGCGGCCTGGCCAGGGTCGCGAGCGCTCGCAGGTCAGCAGTCCTTGATCGACCTGAAGGTGCCCCAGAGGCGGTTGTATCGGAGCTGCTCCGTGGAGTTCGCCGAGATCGCATAGCAGCCCGAGTCGTTGGCGTTCGCGATGTCGAGCCTGACCGTGATGGTGCGGCTGCACGAGTTCTTCACGTTGATGTATCGGTAGGAGAACGCAGAGCCGCTGCCCACGGCAGACGCGCACTGCACGTCGCTCGCCGCGGCCGCGGGCCCGGCGAGCGCGACCGAACCGATCGTGAGCGCCGCTCCGGTGAGCAGGGCGATGGCGCGCTTTCGCATGTGATGTTCCTTTCGTCCGGAATAGGGCGCGGTCACCGTAGCCAGTATGTTGATCAAGGACAAGTTGCGCAGTGACAAGAGTCATGTCGGCATCGACCATGATCGAACATGGCGGGACGCGATCGCGCGTGCGTGTCGGGCCAGCAAGGATGGGGCCATGGAGCCGCTTGCGCCGCAGACCCCCGACCCCCGCCCGGTCGACCGGCTCGCCGCGTTGCGGCGCAGCTACGTCCTCGGGACGCTCGACCCGGCCGACGTCGACCCGGACCCGGTCGCCCAGCTCCGCAGGTGGCTCGACGACGCTCAGGACGCGGGGCTCGTGGAGCCGAACGCGATGGTGCTGGCCACGGTGGACGCCGACGGCGCCCCGGCGGCCCGGACCGTGCTCTGCAAGGGGATCGACGAGCGAGGCCTGGTCTTCTACACCCAGGTGCGCTCCGCGAAGGGGCGGCAGCTCGCGGTGCACCCCGAAGCGGCCGCAGTGTTCGTCTGGCACGCGATGGACCGCCAGGCGATCGTGCGCGGCGCGGTGACCCCGGTGAGCCGTGCGGAGGTCGCGGCCTACTTCGCGAGCCGCCCGCGTGGCAGCCAGCTGGCCGCATGGGCGAGCGATCAGTCGGCCGTGGTGGCGTCCCGCGCCGAGCTCGAGGCGGACTACGCCGCGGCGGAGCGCCGGTTCGCCGGAGAGGACGTGCCGATGCCGGAGCACTGGACCGGCTACCGCCTCGCGCTCGGCACCGTCGAGCTGTGGCAGGGGCGCCGGGATCGCCTGCACGATCGCGTGCGCTACCGCCCGCTCGGGCACGGCTGGGTGGTCGAACGTCTGGCACCCTGAGAGGTGTCGACAACGGCGGGGGGAGACGGACTGACGGAGGTGCAGGGCATGAGCCGAGACTTCGGGTCGGACTTCCTGTGGGGAGCGGCCACGGCGGCGTACCAGATCGAGGGCGCGACCACCGAGGGCGGCCGCGGCGCGAGCATCTGGGACACCTTCTCCGCGACGCCCGGCAAGGTGCTCGACGGGCACACCGGGGCGGTCGCGGCGGACCACTACCACCGGATGCCGGCGGACGTCGCGCTGATGCGGGACCTCGGGCTCGCTGCCTACCGGTTCTCGGTGGCCTGGCCCCGGATCCAGCCGACCGGGTCGGGTCCGGCGCTCGCGGCCGGCCTGGACTTCTACTCCCGCCTGGTCGACGAGCTGCTCGGCGCCGGGATCGAGCCCGTGCTCACGCTCTATCACTGGGACCTGCCGCAGGCCCTCGAGGATGCGGGTGGATGGCCGGCTCGCGACACCGCGCTGCGCTTCGGCGAGTACGCGGCGCTCGTCGTGGATGCCCTGGGTGACCGGGTGCTGCGCTGGACGACCCTGAACGAGCCGTGGTGCTCGGCCTTCCTGGGCTACGCGTCGGGTGTGCACGCACCGGGACGCACCGAGCCGGCGGGGGCGCTCGCCGCCGCTCACCACCTGAACCTCGCGCACGGGCTGGCCGGGCGGGCCGTGCGCGACGGGCTCGGCGACCGAGGCCTGCTCTCGCTGACCCTCAACCTGCACGTGGTGCGTCCCGCGTCCCAGGCTCCGGGAGACCTCGACGCCGCTCGACGGATCGACGCGGTGGCCAACCGGATCTTCCTCGAGCCCGTGCTGGACGGCACCTACCCGGCGGACCTGCTCGCGGACACCGCGGCGGTGACGGACTGGTCGTTCGTCCACGACGGCGACCTCGAGGTGACGCACACCGGTCTCGACGTGCTCGGCGTGAACTACTACTCGTCGCAGGAGGTGCGCGCGGCGCGGCCGGGTGAGCCCCGGTCCATGGACGACGGGCACGGTGCCTCGACCTCCTCGCCGTGGGTCGGGTCGCCGGACGTGGAGTTCCTGCCCCGCTCCGGCCCGCTGACCGCGATGGGCTGGAACATCGACCCCTCCGGCATGACCGAGCTCCTGGTCGGGCTGCACCACCGGTACCCGGAGCTCCCGCTGATGATCACCGAGAACGGGGCCGCGTTCGACGACGAGGTCTCGCCGGACGGCCGCGTGCACGACCCCCGCCGGATCGCGTACGTGCACGACCACGTCGCCGCGGTCGGGGATGCGATGGAGGCCGGTGCCGACGTCCGCGGCTACCTGCTGTGGTCGCTGATGGACAACTTCGAGTGGGCCTACGGCTACCACCGCCGGTTCGGCATCATCCGGATCGACTACGACACCCTCGAACGGACCTGGAAGGACTCGGCCTACTGGTACCGGGCGCTGATCAGCACGGGCCGGCTTCCCTCGCCGACCGATCCCGGGGTGGTTCCCGACTAGACGCCCGACCGCGCACGGTCCGGACGAGGCCCGTCGCGGGTGGAGCCGGGCGGAGACACCCTGCGCGGCGCACTCCCGCGCCGGACGCCGCGATGCCAGGATGGGGCGATGACGACGGCGTCCGGGACTGCTCTGCGTGGTCGCGTCGTGACCGAGCACGGTGAGCTCCCCGGCGGCCTCGTGGTGGTCGACGCGGACACGGTCGTCTGGGTGGGTGCCGTCGCCGACGCGCCGCCGGAGCTGGCGGCGATGCCGGACGCCGCCCCACCCGACTCGACCATCCTCCCCGGGCTGATCGACCTGCACTGCCACGGCGGTGGCGGCGAGAGCTTCCCGGACGCGCCCGGGCCCGAGCAGGCGCGCACGGCTGCCCGCGAGCACCTGGCGCACGGCACGACGACGCTCGTCGCGTCCCTGGTCACCGCCCCCCGCGAGCGGCTGGTCGAGCAGACCGCGCTGCTCGCGACGCTGGTCGCGGACGGGGACCTGGCGGGCATCCACGTCGAAGGCCCGTTCCTGGCGCCGGCCCGGTGCGGCGCGCAGTCCGCCGAGCACATGGTGGCCGGCGACCCGGCACTCGTCACCGCGCTCGCCGACGCCGCGGACGGCGGACTCATCGGGGTGACGGTCGCGCCCGAGGTGCCGGGGGTGCTCGACGGCGTCCTCGCCGCCGTGGTGGCGGAAGGTGCGGTGCCGTCGTTCGGCCACACCGACGCGTCGGCCCCTCAGGTCGCCCGGGCGGTGGAGGAGGCGCGGCGCCTGCTGGCCGGCGGCCCGCGCGGCCGGCGCCCGGTGGCGACCCACGTGTTCAACGGCATGCGTCCGCTGCACCACCGCGACCCCGGACCGATCCCGGTGCTGCTCACCGCTGCCCGGCGCGGCGAGGTGGTGGTCGAGCTCATCGCCGACGGGGTGCACCTCACGTCCGAGGTGATCCGGATGGTGTTCGACCTCGTGGGTGCCCAGGGCATCGCCCTGGTGACCGACGCGATGGCCGGCGCCGGGATGCCGGACGGGTTCTACCTGCTGGGTCCGGCCCGGGTGCAGGTCACCGACGGGGTGTCCCGCCTGGTGCGCGGCGGTGCGATCGCTGGGGGCACGTCGCACCTGCTCGACGTGGTCCGGACGACGGTGGCGGCGGGCGTCCCGCTCGCCGAGGCGGTGCACGCCGCGTCGAGCACGCCGGCGCAGGTGCTCGGCCGTGGGGACGTCGGGAGCCTGGCCGCGGGTCGGCGGGCAGACCTCGTCGTCGTCGACGAGGAGCTGCGTCCGCGTCGGGTGATGCGTGCCGGGGCCTGGGTGGCCTGACCCCGGCACAATGGGGGGATGGCTCGCCGCTCGTCCAAACGCCCGTGGGGTGCACCGCACCCGGAGCTGGACACCGAGCGCGCCCGAGGCGGCTCGCGCGTCGAGCACCGCTCGGACGGCGCCTGGACGGTGCGCAGCGTCTCGGCCGCGGCCGCGACGAAGTCGTACCTGTGCCCCGGGTGCCAGCAGGAGATCCCACCCGGCACGCCGCACGTGGTCGCGTGGCACGATGACGCGTTGCTCGGCGCCCAGGCGGGCCTCGAGCTGCGGCGGCACTGGCACTCCTCGTGCTGGTCACGACGCCGCTGACGGCTCGTCCGGACGCCGCTGAGCCGCGCTCCCGCACCGCCACTAGGCTCGAGCTGATGAGCACCTCGCCCGCACAGATCCGTGCGCTGTCCGTCCTTCCCGCCACGCGCACCGAGATCGAGCTGCACACCGCCGACGGCCTCACGCTGGTCGGCGAGCTCGCCGTCCCGGTGGACCGGCCCCCGCTGGCGACCTTGATCACGCTTCACCCGCTGCCCACGCACGGCGGGTTCATGGACTCGCACGTGCTGCGCAAGGCGTCCTGGCGACTGCCCGCGCTCGCCGGCCTCGCCGTCCTGCGCTTCAACACGAGGGGGACCTCGAGCCCGCGCGGCACGAGCGGGGGCGAGTTCGACGGCGGCCAGGCCGAACGTTTCGACGTCGCAGCAGCGATCGAGTACGCGGAGTTCCACGAGCTGCCGCACCCGTGGCTGCTCGGCTGGTCGTTCGGCACCGAGCTGGCCCTGATGCACGGCGCGGACCCGGCGGTCGAGGGAGCCATCCTGCTCTCCCCGCCGCTGTCCCGGGCGACCGACGCCGACCTGGACCGCTGGGACGCGTTCGGCCGCCCGCTCGTGGCGTTGGTCCCGGAGCACGACGACTTCCTGCAGCCCGACGAGGCGCGTCGCCGGTTCGCGCGCGTGCGCCAGGCCGAGGTGATCGGCGTGGACGGTGCCAAGCACCTGTGGGTCGGTGAGCCGTCCGTACGCCGGGTGCTCGACGAGGTGGTGGCGCGCGTGCTCCCGGGCCACGGACCGCTGCCCACCACGTGGGACGGGGCGATGTCGACCGCCGCCAGCGGCGAGGCTGACGGCTGAGGCGAGGAGGAAGCCATGACGACCGACGGCATGCTCGCGCTGCACACCCTGCGACGGGGTGGGTCCGGGACGCCTCCGCTTGTCCTGCTGCACGGTTTCCCGCTGGACCACCGGATGTGGCTCGACGTCCTCGACCTGCTCACGGGCGATCCGACCGTCCTGGCACCCGACCTGCCCGGCTTCGGGGTGTCGCCGATCGGCGAGGACGTGGCCGAGCACGTCGGGGGTACCGGGCCCTCGGTCGACGTGATGGCGGACGCGGTCGCGGCCGCGCTGCGTGCGGCCGGCGTCGAGCGGGCCGTCGTCGGCGGGCTGTCGATGGGTGGCTACGTCGCGATGGCGCTGGCCGAGCGGCACCCCGACCTGATCGCCGGTCTCGCGCTCCTCGACACCAAGTCCGGCGCCGACCCCGAGCCCGCACGGGCGAACCGCCTCCGGATCGCCGACGCCGTCCTGGCGGACGACAGCGTCGACGCGGTGCTGCCGATGCGCACGACTCTGCTCGGCGCGACGTCCAGGCAGACCCGAACCGACCTCGTCGAGCACCTGGAGACCTGGATCGCCGACCAGGGGGCGTCCGGCGTGGCCTGGGCCCAGCGCGCCATGGCGGCCCGCCCCGACCGCACCGACGTCCTGCGGGGGGTCGGGGTGCCGGCCGTCGTCGTGGTCGGCGAGCAGGACGACCTGAGCCCGGTCGACCAGGCCGAGCTGATGGCCGAGGCCCTGCCGGACGCGACGTTGGTCGTGGTGCCGTCCGCAGGGCACATGACGCCGATCGAGAACCCCGAGCCGGTCGCCGCCGCGCTGAGCGCCCTGCTGGCGCGCGCGGGCCGCTGAGGCCGCGATGAACGCCCTGCACGTCTATCTCGACGGGTGGAGACGCAACGACGTCGCCGCCGCCGTCGGGGTCCTCACCGAGGCGTGCGTGCTGGTGGACTCCTCCGGGACGGTGCTGCGCGGGCGCGACGCCGTCGCGGAGTGGATGTCCGGCTGGTTCGCCGGCGGCGGTGTGGTGCACGACTGGCAGATCACCGACGAGTCCGTCGCCGACGGCGTGATCACGGCCCAGTGGGTGGTCCACGCGACGATCCAGGGCGTCGAGGCGAGGGTCGAGGGCCGGACGGTGGCGCACCTGCGCGACGGCGCGATCAGCTACCTGCGGGACTACACGACGTCGACGCCGTTGGGCGACTGGGACGGCACCTGGGCCGGGTGACCGGCGTGCCGACGCAGGCGGCCGATCGCGGCGACCGGCGGAGAGCTCAGTCGCCGAGCACGCGCCGCAGCGCGTCGGCGAGGTCGATCGACTCCCCGTCCCGCGCGCCGCGACCGAGGACCATCGGGGGGTCGGACTCCTCGAGCGTCACGCCGCGCAGCAGGGCCATCGAGCCGGCCGGGACGCTGAGCAGGTAGAACCTGCCCTCGGTGTCCACCCCGACGGTCTCGTTCGCGCGCAGGTACCAGCCGGTCAACCCGGTGCGGTACCGACGGCGTCCGTCGTACGAGCGGGCACGCAGCGGCTCCGGCTCGAGCCCGCGTTCGCGTGCGACCTCGAGGAACGCGGAGATCAGCTCCCGGGCACGGACCGTCTCCTTGGCCCGTGCCCGGTCGAGCGCAGCGGCTCGCTCGGTTGCGGCGTCGGCGCGGCGCTCGCGCCAGTCGTCCTCAGGCACCGCGGCCGGCACGCGCCTTCGAGTCCGCGGCCGTCGACTCGTCGGTGGCCGGCTCGTCCGCGGCGGGGGCCTCGTCGGCGGGGGCGTCCTCGGCGGGGGCGTCCTCGGCAGCGTCGGACGGGGAGTCCGCTGCGTTCGCGTCGGCCTCCGGCGCGTCGTCCACGTCCGTGGCATCCTCCCCGGCCCCGGTCTCGTCGGCGTCGGAGCCCTGCTCGGGCGAGCTCCCCTCGATCGCGGCGAGGCGCGCCTCGGCGGCCTCGACCTTCGCGAGGGTGCGCTGGCTGGGCACGGGCTCGTGGCCCAGGAGGCTGCGCAGCTCGTCGAGGTACGACGTGATGGCCTCGCGCTGGCGGTTGAGGTCCTCGACCTGCCGCTGAGCGGTGGTGCGCTCGCGCTCGGCCTCGGTCATCGCCTCGGAGAGCATGTTCTCGGCGTGCTCGCGAGCCTCGGCGACGACGCGGTCCGCGTTGCGCCGCGCGTTGGACAGCAGCTCCTTGGCGTGCGTGTCGGCGTCGCTGCGGATCTTCTCGGCCTGCTCGAGGGCGTGGGCGACGCGCTGCTCGGCGTCGGCCGCGTGCGCCTCCGCGTCGGAGACCAGCTTCTCGGTCGCGGCCCGGGCCGCGTCGTGGCGGGCGGCGTCGGCGTTCTCCGCCTCCTCGCGCTTCGTCGCGATCTCGACCTCGGCGTCCGCGAGCGCGCGGCCGGCCTGGCTGCGCAGTGCCTCGGCCTCGGTGGTCGCGGCGCTCAGCGTCTCGGTCGCCGTCCGCTTGGCCTCGGCGATCATCCGGTCCGCGTCGATCCGGGCCTGCTCGCGCAGCTCGGTGGTCTCCCGTGCGGCGGTCTCGCGCAGCTCGGTGGTCTCGCGTGCAGTGGTCTCGCGGAGCTCGGTGGTCTCGCGCGCGGTGGTCGACCGGAGGTGCGTGGTCTCCCGTGCGGCGGTCTCGCGCAGCTCGGTGGTCTCGCGCTCGGCGGTCGCCCGCAGCGTGCTCACGTAGTCCTCGGCCTCGGAGCGCTCGGCGCCGATCTCCTCGGCGAGCTCGTTGCGTGCGGCCTGGGCCTCGTCGGCCACCGCGGAGCGCAGCTCGGCGACCTCGCGGTCGGCCGTGGCCCGGACGAACGCGGAGTACTGGTCGGCCTCGGTGCGCAGCGCGTTGCTCTCCTGCTCGGCGTTGTGCCGGATGGCGCGGGCGTCGCGCTCGGCCGCGGTGCGCAGCGCGTCCGCCGCCTCCTGCGCGCGGGTCCGCAGCACGGCGACCGTGGCGTCGGCCTCGGCCCGCAGCTCGGCGGTCTCGCGCTCCGCGGCGGTGCGCAGGGCAGCGGCGTACTGCTCCGCCTCGGTGCGCAGCGCTGCGGTCTCGGACTCGGTGCGCTGCCGCAGGGCGGTGGTGTCGGCGTCGGTCGTCGAGCGCAGCTCGGCGGCGTAGCTCTCGGTCTCCTCGCGCAGCGCGCGGGTCTCGGCCTCGGTCGTCGAGCGCAGCTCGGACGCGTAGGTCTCGGTGGACACCCGCAGCTCGGTGGTCTCCCGCTCGGCGGTGGCGCGCAGCGTGCCGATCTCGCGCTCGAGCGTGCCGCGCCGCTCGGCCTCCTCGGTGGTGATCGCGCTGGAGATCCGGGCGGCCTCGCGCTCGGCCGACCCGACCAGCTCCTCCGCGCGGCGCTGCGCCGACGTGAGCGTGGACTCGGCCTCGGAATCCGCGGTGCCGCGCACCTCCTCGGCCTCACGACGGGCCGTGGCGAGCATCTCGGCGACCTCGTTCTCGGCACGGGCGCGCAGCTGCCCGGCGGCGAGCTTGGCCCTGGCCATCGCGTCGGCCGCCTGGGCGTTGGCCTGGGCCAGCACGTCGGAGGACTGCTCCTCGGCGGACCGCAGCAGCTGCTCGATCCTCGACCCGAGGCCGGAGTACGTCGGCCGCTCCGCCTCGCGGAGCTGGCGGTGGGCCTCGGACAGCTCACCGGCGAGCTGCATGGCCTTGGCGTCGAGCTGTTCGACCTGCCCCCTGGCGTCGTTGAGCTGGCGCTCGACGTCGCCGAGTCGCTGCTCGACCTGCGCTCGGTCGTACCCCCGCAGGACCACGGGGAAGATCGATCGCTCCTCGGACACAGGAACCTCCAGGCTTGGCTCGGTTCGGGCCTCGCCGGGGTCGTCTCCTCGGCGGCCAGGATCGCCCGGGGTGCGCGGCGAACCATCGCCAAGCCTAACGGTCCGGGCAGGGCGCCCCCAGCCCGGTTCCGGGTCGAACCCGCCCGCCCGGGCGGTCGACCCACCGTCGAGCGACGACCCGACGATCGTCTCGGAGCCCGAGCGGCGACGTCTCGGAGCGCGCTGCCGCCCGGCGCGGGAGAGCCCGGTGGGCACGATCTGCGCACACACCGGCCACACACCGACCACCGGGCGGGCACGCACGGTCGATCGTGCTCGCCTATCCTGGGGCGTCACGTCGGAAAGGGACATTCTGTGCTGTCTCGCGTTCTCGCGTCGCTGCTGTGCCTGCTCGGCGCCGCCGCGATCGCCCTGGGCGTCGCCTCGGCGACCGTCTGGCGCTCCTCGGACACCTTGGCCGCCACGGCCTCGGCGAGCGGGTACCTGGTCACCGACCCCGGTGTCCTCGACCTCGCCGCGGACGAGGTCACCGTCACGGCGTCGGCCACCGGCCCGGTCACCATCGCGCTCGGCCGGACGGCGGACGTCGAGGCATGGGTCGGTGAGGACGAGGCCACCCGTGTGACCGGTCTGGCCACCCTCACCGAGCTGACCACCGAGGCCGGGCAGGGGGTGAGCGCGACGTCGTCCCCGACGGCGACGGACGCGCCGAGCGAGTCGGCGACCGACACCGCGTCGGCGACCGAGTCACCCGAGCCCACGGACTCCGCGACCGAGTCCGCGGATCCCTCCGCGACCGAGTCCGCGGATGCCTCCGCGACCGAGTCCGGGGACGACGCGGCCTCCGGCGAGGACGGCGAGGCCGCGTTCGCCGACCCGTCCGGGTCCGACCTGTGGCTCACCGAGGCCACCGGCGACGGTCGCGCGACGATGACGTGGGAGCGCACCGACGGTCGCTGGAGCGTGCTCGTCGCGGCGGCCTCCGGCGACGACGTCGCGCTCACCCTCACCTGGCCGCAGGAGGTGACCACCCCGTGGCTGCGCCCGGGGGTCGCCGGCGGTTCGGTGCTCCTGGTGCTCGGCATCGCGTGGTGGGCGCTGATCCTGGTGCGTTCGCGCCGGGCCGTGGCCGGCGTCGGGGCGGCGGGCTGGTTCGGGCACGCACGGGACGTCCTGGGCTCGGGCCGCCCCTCGCGCGCGCCGTCCCCGACCGAGGGCACGACCTCCGTGGCGACCGCGGCCGAGAGCGCTGCGGTGCCACCGGTGGCCTTCTCGGCCGGTCGACGCGCGGCCCTCTCGGCGGTCTCCGCGTCGGACACGTCGGTCGCACCCGGTGCCACTGCGGGTGGCCTCGAGCAGCCTCCGGCGGCCGCAGGCGAGCCGGGCCCGGCCGAGGCCACCGGGCCGCGCCCGTCCACCGCGGCGCAGCCGACCGAGATCCTGCACGTGAGCGCCGACGGGGCGCCGATGACCCGGCGCCAGCTCCGCGAGCTGCGCGAGCGTGAGGAGCGCGAGCGCGCGGAGCTCGCCGCGGCCGACCGGCACGGGCGCCGCCCGCGCCCCGAGCCCGAGCCCGAGCCCGCGGCGACGCCCGGAGCCCCTCAGGGAACGGGGCCCGCGGCCGATACCGCCGGGCCGCAGCCAGGGGCTGTCGAGTGGCCCCGGGTAGGCACGGTGCGGATGCCCGAGCGAACCGCCTCCAGCCCCGAGACGACCGCTCGGGTGTGGCCCGCCACGGCCTTCGGTCGGGCCGCAGGGTCGGACCAGGCTGCGCCCGACCAGGCTGTACCGGATCGTGCTGTGCCGGATCGTGCTGTGTCGGATCGTGCTGTGCCGGCCCGTGCTGTGCCGGCTCGGGCTGTGCCCGAGACGCCGGTGCCGGAGGCGGTCACCGGGCGGGACACCTCGGACCAGGCGGAGCTCGACCGGGAGGCGGCGCGGACCGGACTGCGACGTGCGCTCGACCGGGCGATGCGGCGCAAGCCGGCGACGCCGCCGGTGGCGTGGAGCCCGCTCGAGGCGTCGGGCGAGACGCCGGAGGTTCCCGAGCTGCCCGAGCCACCCGCCGCGTCCAGCCCGTCGGCGGATGCCTGGCGGCGCGCCTGGGGCCTGCCGGGCACCGCACCGGGTGCCAACCACGACCAGGGGGAGGAGAAGCGATGAAGCGTCGGACCGCTCTCGTCCTCGCGCTCGTGCCGCTGCTCGGCGCGTGCGCCGCGCCCCTGCCCGTCCCCGAGCCCGAGGCCGTGCCGGCCGTCGCGCCGGCCGCTCTGGAGTCCGTGCAGGTCGACCGGGTCCTGACCGACCTGCACGCGGTTCTCGACGACGCCGACGCAGCCGGGGTGGCGGCTGCCGGGGCCGAGGACCCGGGGGCCGCGCGCACGGCTGCCGTCGATACCCTCGGAGCCCGTGCCTACGGTCCCGCCGAGCAGATCCGCCAGGCCCAGTACCTGCTCGCCGCGACCACCGGGGCGGACGCCCTGACGACCATCCCGTCCGGCGCCCAGACGGTGGTGGACCCGGCGACCACGACCTGGCCGCGCGTGCTCATGGTCGTCACCGACCCGTCCGAGGACCTCCAGGCGCCACTTCTGCTCACCCTGGTGCAGGAGGATCCGCGCTCGGCCTACAAACTGTGGGCGTGGGAACGGTTGTTCGGCGGCGTCGAGCTTCCGGCGACCACGCTGCCCGGCGTGGGCAGCGACCCGGTCCCGGCCGACGGCGGCACGGCGACCCTCACCCCCGAGGAGACGATCGACCAGTACGTCGACGTCATCGCGCACGGCACCGAGTCGGAGTACTTCGACGGGTTCACCGACACCCCGCTCCAGCAGCGGATCGCCGAGCAGCGCTCGGCCTGGAGCGCGGCCGTCGGCCAGGGCACGTTCACCGAGACGTACCAGCCTCTGGACACCGGCCCCTGGGCTCTGGCCACCGCCGACGGCGGCGCGATCGTGGTCGGCGGTTTCGGCGGCCTGACGACCCTGACGCTCGCGGACTCGACCCTGAAGGTCGCCGACCCGGCCACGACGACGCTGCTCGGCAAGGACACGATCACCAAGAACCTCAACCTCGCCTGGACCGTGACGGTCGCGTTCTCGGTGCCGCCCGCCGGATCCACGGACCCGGTCACGGTGCTCGGCGCCGAGTACGCTCTCGTCGCGGCCTCGGGGGAGTGACCGACCCGCACTGCGAGGAGCCCATGAGCACGACACCCGGATCTGACATGCGCCTGAACCTGCACGGCGCGGTGGACCTGTCCAGCCTCGGTCGGCCGCCTGCCGCCCCGCCGTCCGCGCCGACGGGTTCGGTGGTCGACGTGACCGACGAGGCGACCTTCACCGCGGTCGTCCAGCAGTCGACCTCGGTCCCGGTCGTGCTGGTCCTGTGGTCCTCGTACAGCGCGGCGAGCACCCAGGTGGCCGACGACCTGGCCGGTCTGTCCAGCGAGATGGGTGGCAGGTTCCTCGTCGCGCGGCTCGACGCGGAGGCCCACCCGGAGATCGCGCAGGCGATCGGTGCGCAGGCGATACCGACCGTGCTCGGCGTGCTCCGCGGTCAGCCCGTGCCGCTGTTCCAGGGCCCGGCGGAGCGTGAGCAGATCCGGGCACTGCTGGAGAAGCTGCTCGAGGTCGCCGAGGCCAACCAGATCACCGGGACCGTCGCCGCCGAGCCGGGGGAGGAGCCGGCCGAGCCCGAGGAACCGCCGCTGCCCCCGCTGCACGCCGAGGCGTACGACGCGATCGAGGCCGGCGACCTGGACCGCGCTGGCGACGCCTACCGGCGGGCCCTGGCACAGAACCCGCGGGACGAGATGGCCAAGGTCGGACTGGCCCAGGTGGAGCTGCTCGCCCGGGTGCAGGGCCTGGACGCAGTGCAGGTCGCGCAGCGCGCGCAGCAGACGACGGACCTCGACGCGCAGCTCGACATGGCGGACCTCGAGCTAGCGGCCGGTCAGGTCGACGAGGCCTTCGCGCGACTCCTGGCGGCGATCCGGAGCAGTGCCGGACCGGACCGCGAGCGGGTGCGTGTGCGGCTCGTCGCGCTGTTCAGCCTGGTGGGCGACGCCGACCCCAGCGTCGCCAGGGCACGCCGAGAACTCGCCAGCGCGCTGTACTGACCGGACCCCGTCGACCGGCCGGTCCGCGCGGATCGGGTTCGATCCGGCGCGGACCGCGGTCGGGTCTCAGGCCTGGCCCGGCTGCTCCTCGGGGACCAGCACGATCGCGCCGAGCGCGGGCAGTCGCACGCTCGCCGAGTAGCCCTGCGCGTGCAGCGGCTGCGGCAGGGCCTCGACCTGGCCGAGGTTGCCGACACCCCAGCCCCCGTAGACGTCCGCGTCGGTGTTGATGGCCTCACGCCACACGCCGCCCACCGGGAGGCCGAGCCGGTACCCCTCGTGCGTCACGCCGGCGAAGTTCACCGCGATCACCGCGGTGCGACCGGTCCGGTCGCGGCGGATGTAGCTGAGCACGTTGTGCCCGGCGTCCTGGGCGTCGATCCACTCGAAGCCGGCCGGGTCGGCGTCAAGCTCCCACAGGGCGGGCTCGGAGCGGTAGAAGCGGTTGAGGTCCACCACGAGCCGGGCGATGCCCTGGTGCGTGGGGTACTCCAGCAGGCGCCAGTCGAGGCCGTGCGACTCGTTCCACTCCGAGGTCTGGCCGAACTCGCCACCCATGAAGAGCAGCTGCTTGCCCGGGTGGGTCCACTGGTAGGTGAGCAGCGTGCGCAGACCGGCCGCCTGCTGCAGGTGCTCGCCCGGCATCTTGTGCATCAGCGAGCCCTTGCCGTGCACGACCTCGTCGTGGCTGAGCGGCAGGACGAACTGCTCGGAGAACGCGTAGACCATCGAGAACGTGATCTCGTTGTGGTGGTACCGGCGGTTGATCGGCTCCTCCGCGAGGTAGCGGAGGGTGTCGTTCATCCAGCCCATGTTCCACTTGAAGCCGTAGCCCAGGCCGCCGCCCGACGTCGGCGTCGTGACGCCCGGCCACGCGGTGGACTCCTCGGCGATCATCAGGATGCCGCCCGAGCGCCGGTAGGCCGTCGCGTTCGCCTCCTGGATGAATGCGATCGCGTCCAGGTTCTCCCGTCCGCCGTGAACGTTCGGGCGCCACTGGCCGTGGCTGCGCGAGTAGTCGAGGTAGAGCATCGAGGCGACCGCGTCGACGCGCAGCCCGTCCACGTGGAACTCCTCGAGCCAGTACGTGGCGTTGGCGACCAGGAAGTTGCGCACCTCGTTGCGGCCGAAGTCGAACACGAAGGTGCCCCAGTCCGGGTGCTCGCCGAGCAGCGGGTCCGGGTGCTCGTACAGCGGCGTGCCGTCGAACCGGCCCAGCGCCCACTCGTCCTTGGGGAAGTGCGCGGGAACCCAGTCGAGCACGACCCCGACCCCCGCCTGGTGCAGCCGGTCCACGAGCAGCCGGAAGTCGTCGGGGTGACCGAACCGCGAGGTCGGTGCGTAGTACGAGGTGACCTGATAGCCCCACGAGCCACCGAACGGGTGCTCGGCGACCGGCAGGAACTCGACGTGCGTGAAGCCCATCTGCGTGACGTGCTCGACCAGCTGGTCGGCGAGCTCGCGGTAGCCCAGGCCGGGCCGCCACGAGCCGAGGTGCACCTCGTAGATGCTCATCGGGCCGTCGTGCGGGTCGGACGTGCGCCGGCGGTCCATCCACGCGTCGTCGCCCCACCGGTGGCCCGACTCGACCACGACGGACGCCGTGGCCGGCGGGATCTCGGTGCCCTTCGCGAGCGGGTCGGCCTTCTGCCGCCACGAGCCGTCCTGCGCGAGGATCTCGAACTTGTAGGTCGCGCCGGCGGCAACGCCCGGGACGTACAGCTCCCACACGCCGCTGTCGCCGAGCGCGCGCATCGCGTGAGTCGCGCCCTGCCAGTGGTTGAAGTCGCCGACCACACGCACCGCGCGTGCGTTGGGTGCCCAGACCGCGAACGCGGTGCCCACGACGTCGCCGAGCGCGCTCGGGTAGCGCCGGACGTTCGCTCCCAGGGCGGTCCACAGCTCCTCGTGGCGGCCCTCGCGGACGAGGTGCAGGTCCATCTCGCCGAGCGTGGGCAGGAAGCGGTAGGGATCGTCGGCCGTGCTCGGGGCGCCGCCGTAGGTGGCCTCGAGCCGGTAGTCGGGAACCGCGTCGGCCTTGAACGCGGTGACCCAGACGCCCTCGTGCTCGTGGGTGAGCTCGCGGCGTCCCTCGGCCGTCACGAGCACGACCGAGTCGGCCATCGGGCGCAGGGCGCGGACGGTCACGACGTCGTCGTCGAGGTGCGGACCGAGGATCCGGTGCGGGTCCTGGTGCACCCCTGCGGCGATCGCGCCGAGCTCCTCGGTGAACACCGCGCGGGGGGTCGGGTCAGGCGTGGCGGAGGGCGTCGTCGTCATGAGGCCCACCCTGCCACGCTGGGCACCGGAGCGCAGTGGTCACGTGCGATCCGTGCTGACGAGTCGGTCGACCGCGTGCAGCGGCACGTCGATCCAGTCGGGACGGTTCCCGGCCTCGTAGACGACCTCGTACAGGGCCTTGTCGAGTTCGAGCGCGGTGAGCAGCTCGCCGTGCTCGCGGGGGTCGGCGCCGGCGACGCTCGCGTACCCGCGGCAGAAGGCGTCGCGCGCGTCGGCCGCCCAGGCCGCGGCGGCCCCGGCGGTGGCCGCGTCGTCCGTCGCCACCTGCACCTGGCCGGCGGCGTAGTCGAACGACCGCAGCATCCCGGCGACGTCACGTAGCGCGAGGTCCGGCCTGGTGCGCTCGTGCAGCGCGCGCAACGGCTCACCCTCGAAGTCCAGCACCACCCAGCCCCGGCTCGGGGAGTGCAGCACCTGACCGAGGTGGTAGTCGCCGTGCACGCGCTGCAGGTCCGGGACGTCGGACAGGGCCAGGTGCCCGGCGCGGTCGGCGAGGGTCGCGCGGTGCCGGTCCAGCGCGTCCGTGCTGCGCAGCGCCCAGGCGATCCGCTCGCGCAGGCCCTCCTCGGTGGCGCGGCGCGCGTCCGCTCCGGCCGGCGTCGTCCCGAACGCGTCGGCCAGCGCGGCGTGCAGGCGGGCCGTGGCCGCGCCGAGACCGTGGGCCTCGGCGCTGAAGTCGCGCCCCTCCTCGACGGCTGCGACCGCCTCGCGCCACGCGTCGCGGCCGTCCGCGACGAACTCGGTGGCGACCGCCAGGTGCCCGTTCGCCTCGTCGCCGCCGGGCGTGCGCCACGTGCCGCCGAGCCAGCCGATCACCGCGGGGACCTGGGGGAAGCCGTCCAGCCCGCGGAGCACCTCGACGTCGGGGTTGTCGCCGGGGTGCAGCGTCCGGAAGACCTTGACGATCAGGGGCCCCGATCCGTCGACGTCCACGATGACGCTCGTGTTCGACTGCTCGCCACGCAGCACCCTCGACCGGCTCGGTGCCGGGACGGGACGGCCGGCCGGGTGGTCGAGGGCCGCGAGGAGCGCGGTGACGTACGCGGGGTCGTGCGGGCCGTCGTAGACCCAGCGGGTGCGGCCGTGCTGCTCGGTGGTCCCGACCAGGGCGTGCTCGCCGGCCGGCAGCGGGGCGGCCCGGTACGTCAGCGGCACCTGGACGACGTCGAACCGGTCGCCGGAGTCGAGGCCGATCACGCGCACCTCGATGGTCGCGTCCGGGTCGGGCCCGCTCAGCGTGAGCGTGCCGAGCGGGCGCAGGCCCACGCCGCGGCCCTTGGCCGGGTACCAGCGCTGGGCCGGCATCCACCCGGCCAGCAGCTCGGTGACGGACGGGGGCACCGTGCTCATCGGGTACCGACCGAGAGCCAGAAGAAGTCGCGCGAGCCGAGCGTCACCCGCACGGTCCCGTCGGCGCCGATCGTGCCGAAGTCCGCACCACCGAACACGTCGGTCATCCTCGCGCCGACGTGATCGGGCAGTCTGAGCGTGGCGGCTCGGGCGGTCGAGGCCAGGTTCGCCACGCACAGCACGGTCTCGCCAGGACCCGAGCGCAGGAAGGCGAGCACCGACTCGTGGTCGGCCTCGACCGGGGCGTAGTCGCCGTTGCCGAACACCGGGTGCTGCCGCCGGATCGCCAGCATGCCGTGCACCCAGTGCAGCAGCGAGGTGTTCTGCGCCAGCTGGGACTCGACGTTGATCGCCGTGTAGTGGTGCACGAGCGACTGGATGACCGGCAGGTAGAGGCGCCCGGGGTCGGCGGTCGTGGAGAACCCCGCGTTGCGGTCCGGGGTCCACTGCATCGGGGTGCGCACCGCGTCACGGTCCGGCAACCAGATGTTGTCGCCCATGCCGATCTCGTCGCCGTAGTACAGGCACGGGCTGCCCGGCAGCGACAGCAGGAGCGCGTGCGCGAGCTCGATCTCGGCACGGGAGTTGTCCAGCAGCGGTGCCAGCCGGCGGCGGATCCCGACGTTGGCCCGCATGCGCGGGTCGGGCGCGTACCAGCCGTACATCGACGCGCGCTCCTCGGTGGACACCATCTCGAGGGTGAGCTCGTCGTGGTTGCGCAGGAACGTGCCCCACTGACCACCCGCGGGGATCTGCGGGGTGTCGGCCAGGATGTCCACGATCGCGGACGCCTTCTGGTCACGCATCGCGTAGTAGATCCGTGGCATCACCGGGAAGTGGAAGCACATGTGGCACTCGGGGGCGTCCGGTGTGCCGTAGTACGCGACCACGTCGTGCGGCCACTGGTTCGCCTCCGCGAGCAGGATCCGCCCGGGGAACTCGGTGTCCACCATCGCGCGCAGGTCGGCCAGGTAGGCGTGCGTGGCCGGCAGGTTCTCGCAGTTGGTGCCCTCCTCCTCGAACAGGTAGGGCACGGCGTCGAGGCGGAAGCCGTCGATGCCCATCCGCAGCCAGAACCGGGCGACGTCCTTCATCGCCTCGCGCACGTACGCGTTCTCGAAGTTGAGGTCGGGCTGGTGGGAGAAGAACCGGTGCCAGAAGTACTGCCGGCGCACCGGGTCGAACGTCCAGTTCGAGACCTCGGTGTCGACGAAGATGATCCGGGCGTCGGAGTAGCGCTCCGGGTCGTCGCTCCAGACGTAGAAGTCCCCGTACGGGCCCTCGGGGTCCGAGCGCGAGGCCTGGAACCAGGGGTGGGCGTCCGAGGTGTGGTTCATCACCATGTCGATGACCACCCGGATGCCGCGCACGTGCGCCGCCTCGATCAGCTCGGCGAACTCGGCGAGCGTCCCGTACTGCGAGGCCACGGCGGTGTAGTCGGAGATGTCGTACCCGCCGTCACGCAGCGGCGAGGGGTAGAACGGCGGCAGCCACAGCGCGTCGACGCCGAGCCACTGCAGGTAGTCGAGACGGTCGATCAGGCCGCGCAGGTCACCCGTGCCGCCTCCCGTGGAGTCGGCGAACGAACGCAGCATCACCTCGTAGAAGACCGCCGTCCGGTACCAGTCGGGGTCGTCGGACAGCCCGGGGTGGTGCTGGGCGGGCAGCGCCGCGGTCGGTTCGGCCCGGGACGGCATCGCGCGTGCCGGGTCGACGCCGCGCTGGATGTCCTCGAGCCGGATCGGGCCGGTGTCGACGGGAGCCGGGGTGGGGACCTCGCTCACGGTGCCTCCACAGCAAGGACGTGCCCGCAGCGCGCCCACGGGTCGAGCCGGACATAGGGGTTCGCGTCCCACGTGTAGGTGTCGCCGGAGAGCAGGTCGCGGACGACGAGCGCGGCCCCGCCGTCGGCGGGCGCGGGAAGACCGAGGGCCGCGAGGTCGAGCTCGACGTGGCCCTCGCGGGTGTGGTGCGGGTCGGTGTTCAGCACGACCAGCACCGTGTCGGCCTTGCCCGTCGGGCTCTGCGCGGCGGTGACCCGGCGGGAGAAGCAGATCGTCGCGTCATCGGTCGTGGGGTGCACGGTCAGCCCGCGCAGCCGCTGCAGCGCCGGGTGCTCGCGACGGACCTGGTTCAGCCGGGTCAGCAGGTCGCCGATCCCGGTCTGCCTCGCCGCGAACCAGTTGCGCGGCTTGTACTCGTACTTCTCGTTGTCGATCTGCTCCTCGACGCCCGGGCGCGGCACGTTCTCGACGAGCTCGTAGCCCGAGTAGATGCCCCAGGTCGGGGCACCGGTCGCGGCCAGGATCGCCCGGATCGCGAACGCCGGCGGCCCGCCGTGCTGCATGTACGGGGTCAGGATGTCGTGCGTCGTCGGCCAGAAGCTCGGCCGCATGTACGCGGCGCCCGGGCCGGAGACCTCCTCGAGGTACTCGGCGATCTCCTCGCGCGTGTTGCGCCAGGTGAAATACGAGTACGACTGGTGGAACCCGATCTTGGCCAGCGTGTGCATCATCGCGGGGCGGGTGAACGCCTCGGCGAGGAAGATCACGTCCGGGTGGCTCGCGTTGACGTCCGCGATCAGCCACTCCCAGAACTCCAGCGGCTTGGTGTGCGGGTTGTCGACCCGGAACGCGGTCACGCCGTGGTCGATCCACACCTGGAGCACGCGACGCACCTCGGCGTAGATCCCGGCGGGATCGTTGTCGAAGTTCACCGGGTAGATGTCCTGGTACTTCTTCGGCGGGTTCTCCGCGTAGGCGATCGAGCCGTCCAGCCGGGTGGTGAACCACTCCGGGTGGCTGGTCACCCAGGGGTGGTCGGGCGAGCACTGCAGCGCCAGGTCGAGCGCGACCTCGAGGCCGAGGTCGCGGGCCCGGGCGACGAACGCGTCGAAGTCGGCGAACGTGCCGAGCTCGGGGTGGATCGCGTCGTGCCCGCCGTCCGGCGAGCCGATCGCGTACGGCGAGCCGGGGTCGCTGGGCTGCGCGGACAGCGAGTTGTTGCGCCCCTTGCGGTAGGTCGTGCCGATCGGGTGGATCGGCGTGAGGTACACGACGTCGAACCCCATCTGGGCGATCGCGGGGAGCCGGGCGGCCGCGGTGCGCAGCGTGCCGGAGCGCCAGCGACGGGTCGACGGGTCGAAGGTCGCGCCCTCCGAGCGCGGGAACATCTCGTACCACGAGCCGGCGAGCGCGAGCGGGCGCTGCACCTCGAGCGGGTAGTCGGGCGAGGCCGTGAGCAGCTCGCGCAGCGGGTGCGCGTCGAGCGCGGCGACGACCTCGGCGGACTGCCCGGCGGAGAGCCGGACCCGGGGCGCGGTCTCGGTGTCGCGCAGCCCTGCCGCCGCGCTCTCGAGGGCTGCGCGTGCGTCCTCGGGTAGGCCGTCACGCGCGGCGGCGCGAGCCATCAGGGCCGCGCCCTCGGCGAGCATGAGCTCCACGTCCACACCGGCCTCGACCTTGATCGAGGCGTCGTGCACCCAGGTCGCGTACGGGTCGGACCAGCCCTCGACCCGGAACGACCAGCGTCCCGTGGCGTCCGGCACCAGGTCCGTGCGGTAGCTGTCCAGCCCCTTGTTGACCACGGTCATCCGGGTCCTGGCGTGCTCGGCGCCGTCCGGCCCGACCAGCACCGCGGTCGCTGCGACCGCGTCGTGACCCTCGCGGAACACGCGTGCGGTGATCTCGACCGCCTCGCCGACGACGGCCTTCGCGGGCCACCGGCCGGCCTCGAGCACCGGCTGGACGTCGACCACCGGGATCCGGCCGATCGAGCTCGAGGCGCCACCGGGCAGCGGCGGGATGGCCTGCTCGCGGCTGGTCGCAGGAGCGACCGACACCGGGGCGTGCGGGACCTCGGCGGGAGCCGCCGGCGGTGGGGTGGTCGCGGCCGGTGCCGGCTCGGCCTTCGGTGCGGGCCGGGCGGGCGGGGTGGCAGCCGCCGGTGCGGGCTCGGCGGCAGCCGCCGGCTTCGCGTCGCGGGGCTTCCGCGCGCGGGACTCGCGGGACTCGGTGGTGCGTCGGCGGTTGCCGCCGCCCCGACCGTCGGACGGGCGCGTGCTCTCGGACGGGCTCACGTTGCGAACCTACCCAGGGTCGGCTCGATCGGCACGCGTGCCGCGGCCGCGAGGGCTCACTCGGGTGCGCTGGCATAGACCCGCATCGTCAGCGGGTCCATCGGGATCGTGTCACCGGGCAGGACGGCGCGGCCTGCTGCGACGGGGTCGAGCTCGTCGGGGTGCTCCGCGGCGGAGTCCCAGCGCAGGCGCCACACCCCGTCGGTGCCGTCCGCGGCGACGACCTCGGTCTCGTCCAGGCTCCCGTTGATCACGACGAGCACCGCCGAGCCGTCGCACGCGGTACGGATCATCTGCAGGGTCCGTACCGCGGGGTCGTGCCACTGGTCGGTGCGCAGCTCGTGCCCGTCCGCGGTCCGCCAGAACAGGTCGGGCCGGGGGTCGGCGCAGTCGTCGTGCGGAACGCCGCGGAAGAACGCGGCCTGGTGCAGCGCGGGCAGCTCCTGGCGCAGCGCGACCAGGTGCGCGGCGGTGGCCAGCACGTTCTGCCGCCACGGGCTCAGCTCCCAGTCGAGCCAGGACATCGCGTTGTCCTGGTTGTAGGCGTTGTTGTTGCCACGCTGCGTGCGGCCGATCTCGTCGCCCGCGGTGATCATCGGCACGCCCGCGGACAGCAGCAAGGTGCCGAGCAGGTTGCGCATCGAGCGACGCCGCAGGGGGAGGATCTCCAGCCCCGGGCCGGCGGCGTCGAGCGGGCCCTCGATGCCGTGGTTCCAGGAGCGGTTGTCGTCGCTCCCGTCGCGGTTCTGCTCACCGTTGTCGAGGTTGTGCTTGTGGTCGTAGGCGACCAGGTCCGCCAGGGTGAAGCCGTCGTGCGCCGTGATGTAGTTGATCGAGGCCACCACACCGCGCATCAGCGGGGGGTCGGAGTAGCCGAACAGGTCGGCGGAGCCGGCCAGCCTCGTCGCGAGCTCGCGGACACCATGACCGGGCCGGCCGTGCGCAGCGGCCGCGGGGTCGCCGAGCCAGAACGAGCGCACCGCGTTGCGGAACCGGTCGTTCCACTCCGACAGCGGTGCCGGGAACCCGCCGGTCTGCCAGCCGCCCGGGCCGACGTCCCACGGCTCGGCGACGAGCTTGAGGTCGGACAGCACCGGGTCGGTCTGCAACGCGACGAGGAACGGGTGGTTCGGCGTGAAGCCGTCCGCGTCGCGCCCGAGCGTCACCATGAGGTCGAAGCGGTAGCCGTCCACGCCCACCTGCTGGGCCCACCAGCGCAGCGAGTCGAGCGCGAGCTGGACGACCCGAGGTCGACGGAAGTCGAGCGAGTTGCCGCAGCCGGTCACGTCCGCGAACCGGGCGGGCGTGCCGCCGTCGTGCAGGTAGTACACGGTCGGGTCGAGGCCGCGGAACGACAGGTGCGGGCCGTCGGTCCCACCCTCCGCGGTGTGGTTGTAGACGACGTCGAGCAGCACCTCGATGCCCGCGGCGTGCAGGGCCTGCACCGCGCTGCGCACCTCGGCGAGCACGGCGTCCGCACCGGCACGCTGTGCTGCCTCGGTGGCGTAGGCGGGGTGCGGCGCGAAGAAGCCGAGGGTGTTGTAGCCCCAGTAGTTCGTCCGTCCGGCCCGGACCAGCCACGGCTCGGTGGCCGCGGCCTGGATCGGCAGCAGCTCGACGGTCGTGACGCCGAGCCGCGTCAGGTGCTCGATCGTCGCGGGGTGGCCGAGACCGGCGTAGGTGCCGCGCAGCGCGGGCGGCAGCGACGACAGGCGTCGGGTCAGGCCGCGCACGTGCGCCTCGTACACGATCGTGCGGGACCACGGAACCCGCGGTCGGGTGTCCGGGGCCGGACCCGGGTCGGCGACCGCGACCGAGTGCGGGACGACGCCCCGGGAGTCGGTGCGGTCCGGGTCGAGCCGGTCGTGCGCGGGTCGGTGCTCCGCGTCGACCCGGTGCCCGTACGTCTCGGCCGGTCCCGCGGCGAGGCGCTGGAGGCCGTCGAGGCCGCGCGCGTAGGGGTCCACCAGCAGCTTCGCGGGGTTGTACCGCAGCCCGGCGGCCGGGTCCCACCGGCCGTGCGCCCGGAAGCCGTAGCGCTGGCCGGCGGTCATCCCCGGCACGTGCGCGTACCACACGCCGTGGCTCGGGCCGGTGAGCGGGACGCGCCGCTCGGTCCACCCGTCGGGCGACGTCGGGTCGGGATCCAGGAGGCACAGGTCCACCGCGGTGGCGTGCGAGGCGAGCACCGCCACGTCGGCACCGTCGGCGCGCAGGTGCACGCCGAGCGGGCGCAGGCCGCCGTGGGTGGTGTCGTCGTGACGCATGGTCACCCAGTGTGGCCCACGCACGGGCGCGCCGCGTGCACGTGCCGTGACGATTCACCCGGCCCCGGCCCGCGCGATGCGCCCGACCGGCGACCGCGGCGAGCGCCGGGTAGCCTGGTGCGTCGCCGTTGAGAGGGAGTGCTGAGCTCGGTGAGGATCGTCGTGTGTGTCAAGCACGTCCCGGACCTGATGGCCGAGCGGAGGCTCGACGACGCCGGTCGCGTGGTCCGCGACGGCGGTGACGGGACGCTCAACGAGCTCGACGAGAACGCCGTCGAGGCCGCTCTGACGCTCGCCGAGGAGCACGACGCCGAGGTCGTCGCGCTGACCATGGGCCCGGACGACGCCGTCGACGCCGTGCGCCGGG
Source organism: Actinotalea endophytica (assembly GCF_025717005.1). Classification (GTDB taxonomy): domain Bacteria; phylum Actinomycetota; class Actinomycetes; order Actinomycetales; family Cellulomonadaceae; genus Actinotalea. The sequence goes on along the minus strand of NZ_JAOVZU010000003.1, from coordinate 322,335 downwards.
CGCTCCAGATGGGCGCCGACCGCGCCGTCCACGTGCTCGACGACGCGCTCACCGGTACGGACGTGTTCGGTACCGCCCGGGTGCTCGCTGCGGCGGTGCGCCGGATCGCCGAGGACGGCCCGGTGGACCTGGTCGTCACCGGCATGGCGTCGCTGGACGGCCTGACCTCGATGCTGCCGGCGGCGCTGTCCGCCGAGCTGGGCCTGCCGCAGCTGACCCTCGCCGTCGAGACGGCGATCGCCGACGGCGCGGTCACCGTGCACCGGGATCTCGATCACGCCACGGAGGTGCTCCGCGCGCCGCTGCCGGCACTCGTCTCGGTGACCGACCAGGCGAACGAGCCGCGCTACCCGGCCTTCGCCGGGATCATGGCGGCCCGCAAGAAGCCCGTGGACACGATCGGGCTCGACGACCTCGGTCTGGACGGCAGCGGTCTCGGCGCGCAGGGCGCGCGGACCGAGGTGCTGACCGCCACCGAACGGCCACCGCGCACCGACCGGGTGCTGCTCACCGACGAGGGCGACGCCGGGCTGCGCCTGGCCGAGTACCTGGTCCAGAACAAGCTCGTCTGAGGAAGCCCTGATGACCACCGACGTCCTCGTCCTGCTCGAGCACGCCGACGACGGCGCGCTGCGCCCCTCGGTGCCCGAGCTGCTCACCCTCGGCCGGACCATCGGCACCGTCGGCGCGGTGTGGGTGGCCGCCGCCGATCCCGGTGCCGACGTGCTCGCGGAGCTCGCCGCGCACGGCGTGCAGGAGCTCCACGTGGTGACACCCGACGCGCACCCGCGCCTGACCCCGGTGATCGCCGAGGCACTCGCCGCGTTGGTCGAGCCGTCGACCCGGGCCGTCCTGCTCGGCTCGTCGTTCGAGAACAAGGAGGTCGCCGCGCGGCTCGGGGTGCTGACCGGCGCCGGTGTGATGGTCGACGTGGCCGCGCTGAGCGTCGACGGCGAGCGGTTGGTCGCCGAGAAGCAGGTGTTCGCGGCCACCTGGACCACCCGCTGCACGGTGCGGACCCCGCTCGCGGTGCTCGCGGTCAAGCCGCACGCCGTCCAGGCCGAGACCACCGGGCCGAGCGAGCCGCAGGTGGTGCGGCACGAGGTGAGCGTCTCCGCGGTCGCCGCCGCGGTCGAGGTGGTCGAGCGGACCGAGCGCGCGCCGTCGGAGCGCCCGGACCTCGGTGCCGCGCAGGTCGTCGTGGTCGGCGGCCGCGGCACGGACGGTGACTTCTCGGCGCTCGACGAGCTCGCCGACGTGCTCGGCGGTGCGGTCGGGGCGACCCGGGTGGCCACCGACGAGGGCTGGATCGACCGGGACGCCCAGATCGGGCAGACCGGGGTCACCGTCGCGCCGCGCCTCTACATCGGGGCCGGGGTCTCGGGGGCGGTGCACCACCGCGGCGGGATGCAGGCCTCGGGCACCATCGTCGCGATCAACACCGATGCCGACGCACCGATCTTCGAGATCGCCGACCTGGGGATCGTGGGCGACCTGCGCCAGGTCCTCCCGCAGGCCACCGCCGAGCTGCGCCGCCTGCGCGGCTGAGCGCACGCGGGCCGGTCAGAACCGCCGCAGCCAGTCCAGGGCGGCGATTCCCTGCGCGAGCTGGAACGGTCGCAGGTTCGCGATCCCGGGCGGTGCGGGCTGCACGGCGTTCCGCACGAAGTACCCGGTCAGGCCGGAGACGACGGCACGAACGACGTCCGGGTCGGCGCCCTCCGCCGTCGGGTGGGACCAGAACAGCTCGGCCGGGTCACCGCCGCCCTGCATCGCGATGCTCGGCAGCATGCCGGCCAGGTCGAACCAGGCGGGTGCGTCCCGCGAGGCGTGCGGCCAGTCGACGATCCACACGCCGTGGTCGCCGAGCAGCACGTTGTCGGCTCGCAGGTCGTTGTGCGCGATCGTGTGCCCGACGGCACGCTCGGGCGCCTCGGCGGCCCAGGACGCCGCGTCGTCGAGGTGTGCGCGCAGCCATTCCCCGTGCTCGCCCACCGCGGCGGCCGCGGCCTCGAGGTCGTCCGGCTCGGCCGCGAGCTGCGGCCAGCAGGCCGCGAGCCCGGAGAGGGCGACTGTGATCGGCGGGAGCTGCTCGGGTGCGGGCGTCCCGGCCTCGGCGAGCTCGGTGATGACGTCCAGGACGCGCACCAGCTGCTCGTCGCGCCACGGATGCTCGGGCGGCCGGCCGGGGACGGCCTCGATGCCGAGCATGACCCACCAGCCGTCGTCGTGGGACCACAGGAGTCGTGGCGCCGGCACGCCCGGCGGGAGCGACTCGATCGCCCTGATCTCGGCGCGCGCCAGGTTCGGTGAGTCCGGGTTCTGCTCGGGCGAGACGGCCTTGACGAACACCTCGGTGCCGTCACCGAGCTCGAGGAGAGAGGCGTAGCCAGGGCTGAAGCCCGTCGTCGCGGGGGCCTCGGCGACCACCGCGGCACCCGAGAGCTCCGCGATCCGCGCCTTGAGGCTGCGCGGCAGGTCCGCCCAGGCCAGGCGGGATCCGCTGAACGCCAGCGGTGGGCCCTCGTCGGTCACGCCCGCGATTGTGGCAGGCCGCGCGCCGGGCCGCCCGGCCGTCCGACACTCGGGCGTCCCTAGACTCGCTTGGCGTGACCTACCTCGACCACGCGGCGACCACGCCCGTCGACCCCCGGGTGATCGAGGCGATGACGGAGCAGCTCGCGGCGGTCGGCAACCCGTCGTCGGCGCACGGCCCGGGTCGAGCGGTCCGTCGGTCCGTCGAGGAGTCGCGCGAGCGGATCGGCGCGGCACTCGGCGTCCGTCCCCGCGACGTGCTGCTCACCTCCGGCGGTACCGAGGCGGACAACCTCGCGGTCAAGGGCCTGTGGTGGGCGCGGCACGGCGCCGACCCACGCCGGACCCGGGTGCTGGTCAGTGCCGTCGAGCACCACGCGGTGCTTGACCCGGCGCGCTGGCTCGCGACGCAGGGCGCGACCGTGGTGGAGCTCCCGGTCGACCGGGTGGGCCGGGTCGACCTCGCGGCCCTGGAGGTGGAGCTCGCAGGCCACCCGGACCGGACCGCGCTGGTCTCGGTGATGGCGGCGAACAACGAGATCGGCACGCTGCAGCCGGTCGGGGACGTCGTGGCGCTCGCGCACGCGCACGGTGTGCCGGTGCACACCGACGCCGTGCAGGCGGTCGGCCACGTACCGGCGGACCTGACCGCCTGGGGTGCGGACGCGGTGACCGTCACGGCGCACAAGCTCGGTGGTCCGGTCGGGGTCGGGGCCCTGGTGGCCCGGCGCGGGCTCGACCTGGTGCCAGTCCTGCACGGAGGCGGCCAGGAGCGCGACGTCCGGTCGGGGACGCTCGACGCGGTGGGTGCGGTGGGGTTCGCGCTCGCGCTCGAGCTCGCGCTCGACGGGCTGCCGGCCGAGGCCGCGCGCGTCGCCGCACTGCGGGACCGGCTGATCGCAGGGGCGCGGGAGCTCGTGCCGGATGCCGTCCTGGGTGGGCCGGAGCCGGCCACCGGTGACCGGCTCCCGCAGAACGCCCACCTGGTCTTCCCCGGCTGCGACGGGGACTCGCTGCTGTACCTCCTCGACGCGCGCGGCATCGCGTGCTCGACCGGGTCGGCCTGCACGGCAGGTGTGCAGCAGGTCTCGCACGTGCTCACCGCGTGCGGTGTGGACGAGGTCCTGGCGAGGGGCGCGCTCCGCTTCTCCCTGGGCCGGACGTCGACGCCCGAGGACGTCGACGCACTGCTCGGCGTCCTGCCCGAGGTGGTCGACCGGGCACGCGCCGCGGGGGCTGCCGCGGCCGGGTGACCGGTGCCCCGCCCCTTCGGCGAGGCAGGGCCCTTGGACCCCGGCGGACGGAGGTCGCGCGCGCGTACCGTCGAACTGGGTGCAGCCGGAGCGCCGCGTCCGGCGGTCGCCGACTGCCCGGGTGAGAGGCAAGACCATGCGCGGCATCCATCGTGCTCCGGTCCGATCCCTGCGAACCCGCGGCGCCGCCGTCGTTGCCCTGGTCGCACTGGCCCTCATGGCCGGCGCGGGCTGCGATGCGAGACTGCTGCCTCCGCTGACCGGTGAGGTCGGTGGCGTCGTCACGATGGACAGCGACCGCGTTCGCGGCGTCGTGGTCGACGTGCTCGCGGCGGGCGGCGGCGTGGTCGGGAGCGCGACCACGAACGCAGCCGGCCGGTTCTCCGTGACCAGGGTGCCGCTCGGCGACGTGGAGCTGCGTGCGACGTCCCACGGCCAGGTCACCTGGTACGACCGGGCCGCCGACCGCAGTGACGCGACGGTCCTGACCGTCCGCAAGGGCCGGCCGCTCTCGGTGGACTTCGCCCTGCTGCCGGCCACCGCGGCGGTCACCGGCGAGGTGCTGGGCTGGATGGACCCGCTCGGTGGCGCGACGGTGACGGTCTACGACGCCGCGACGGACGAGCCGATCACCTCGGTGGAGCTGGGGGAGTACCAGTCCTCCTACCTGATCACCGGCCTGCCGCCGGGTGACGTCAAGGTCGGCGCCACGCGGGACGGGTGGCTGCCGGGCTTCGCGAACGGTGTCCGCACGCTGGCCGACGCCACCGTGTACACCCTCGAGCCTGGGCAGACGCTCACGCAGTCCTGGGACCCGATGGTGCTCTACATCGACCTCACGCCGATGTCGACGCTGATGGGGTGGGTCCACGGCGTTCGGGACGACCCCGAGCTCGGCTGGGACGGTCCGTTGCCGGATGCGACCGTGAGCCTGCTCGGCACGGAGACGGGTGAGGCGCTCGCGACGACCCGGACGGACGAGCTCGGCAACTTCCGGTTCGACGGGCTGGCTCCGGGGACCTACACGCTCCGGGCGGAGAAGGACGGGTGGCTGCCGATCTACGTCGGGCAGGTGGACAACGTGGCCGACGCGGCACCGTTCACCTTCTACGGCGGTGAGGTGCAGTCGACCGGCATGACGCTCTATGCCGAGCCTGCGATCACGGGCGAGGTGCTGGGCAACTTCGACCCGCTCGGTGGTGCCACGGTGACGGTGTACGACGCCGCGACGGACGAGCCGATCACCTCGGTGCAGCTCGGAGAGTACGAGACCACGTACCGGATCGAGGGTCTGATGCCCGGTGAGGTGAAGGTCGGTGCCACCAAGGACGGGTGGCTGCCGGGCTTCGCCGACGGTGTCCGCACGCTGGCGGACGCCACCGTGTACACCCTCGAGCCGGGGCAGACGCTCTCGCAGTCCTGGGACCCGATCGTGCTCTATGTCGACCTGACGCCGATGTCGACGTTGATGGGTGAGGTCCTGGGGATCAGGGACGACCCGGTCTACGGCTGGGACGACCCGCTGCGCGGTGTGACGGTCACGTTGCTGGACGCGACGACCGGTGCGACCGTCGCCACGACCCAGACCGACGAGCTCGGTGACTTCCGGTTCGACGGGGTTGCCCCCGGCGGGTACACCCTGCTCGCGGAGAAGGACGGGTGGCTGCCGGTCTATGCCGGGCAGGCCGACGACCTCGCCGACGCGGCGACATTCACCTTCGTCGGCGGTGAGGTCCAGGCGACCGGGCTCACCATCTACGCCGAGCCCGCCGTGACGGGCGAGGTGCTGGGCAACTTCGACCCGCTCGGTGGTGCCACGGTGACGGTGTACGACGCCGCGACCGGCGAGCCGATCGCCTCGGTGCAGCTCGGAGAGTACGAGACCACGTACCGGATCGAGGGTCTGACGCCGGGTGAGGTGAAGGTCGGTGCGGCCAAGGACGGGTGGCTGCCGTGCTTCGCGGAGGGTGCCCGCACGCTCGCGGACGCCACGGTGTACACCCTGCAGCCGGGGCAGACGTTGTCGCAGTCCTGGGACTCCGGCGTGCTCTACATCGACCTGATGCTGATGCCGAGGCTGTACGGGGAGGTCACGGGGATCAGGGACGACCCGGTCGACGGCTGGGACGGCCCACTCCCGGGCGTGACGGTGTCGCTGCTCGCGCTGCCGGGCGGTGACGTGGCCGCCACGACCCTGACCGATGCGTACGGTGCCTACCGGTTCTCCGAGATCCCGCCCGGCACGTACACCGTGCTGGCCGAGAAGGACGGGTGGCTGCCGATGTACGCCGGCCAGTCCGACACCCTCGCCGACGCGCAGACCTTCACGCTCTCCGGCGCTGAGGCGGCGTGGCTCGAGACGACCCTGTACGCCCGGCCCGCCGTGGCCGGTCAGGTGCTCGGTTGGATGGATCCGCTGGGCGGGGCCACGGTGACCGTCTACGACGCCGCCTCGGGTGACGTGCTCGCCCAGACGGTCGCCGACGGCGACGGCCACTACCGGGTCGAGGGTCTGATGCCCGGCGACGTCAAGGTCGGCGCGACCCACGACGGGTGGTCGCCGGGCTTCGCCGACGGCGTCGGCACTCTCGCGGCGGCGACGGTGTTCACCCTGGTGCCGGGTCGGACACTCGTGCAGAGCTGGGACCCGATGGTGCTCTACATCGACCTGACGCCGGGCGGCACGCTGAGGGGCAACGTCTTCGGGTTCAAGGATCACCCGAACGACCCGTGGGACGACCCCCTGGGCGGGGTGACGATCACCCTGCTCGACCGCGGCTCGGGAGCCGAGCTTGCGACCGCGACGACCGACACGTTCGGCGACTTCGCCTTCGCCGGGCTGACACCGGGTAGCTACACGGTGCGGGCAGACAAGGACGGTTGGCTGACCGTGTACGCGGGACAGACCGACACGTTCGCCGACGCGGCGACCATCGTGCTCGTCGATGGGGAGACCCAGGCCGTCGGATTGACGATGTACGGCGAGCCTGCCGTGCAGGGGCAGGTGCTCGGTGAGTTCGACCCGCTCGGTGGTGCGACCGTGACGGTGTACGACGCGGCGTCCGGTGCGCCGTTGGGCGAGACCGTCGCCGACGGTGACGGGTACTACCTGGTCGACGGTCTGCAGCCCGGCGACGTCAAGGTCGGCGCGGTCAAGGACGGCTGGCTGCCGGGCTTCGCCGACGGCGCGTCGACCTGGGAGACGGCGACGGTCTTCACGCTCGTCCCGGGCGGGGTGCTGAGGCAGAGCTGGGACCCGATGGTGCTCTACCTCGACCTGACGCCGGTGCCGTGAGCGTCGGGCGCCGCGACGGCCCCGGTCGCGGCGCCCGATCGGTGCGGGGCCCCTCCGGGGGCCCCGTACGCTGTGCGCATGCGTGTGCTGGCCGCCCTGTCCGGGGGCGTCGACTCGGCGGTCGCGGCGGCCCGTGCGGTGGACGCCGGGCACGAGGTCGTCGGTGTGCACATGGCGCTGTCGCGGGACCGCGGACCGGGACGTGAGGGCGGTCGCGGGTGCTGCACCATCGAGGACGCGTCCGACGCGCGCCGCTCGGCCGACCTGCTCGGCATCCCGTACTACGTCTGGGACCTGTCCGAGCGGTTCGAGCAGACCGTGGTCGCGGACTTCCTCTCGGAGTACGCCGCGGGCCGCACGCCGAACCCGTGCGTGCGGTGCAACGAGCACATCAAGTTCGCGACGCTGCTCGACAAGGCCCTCGCGCTCGGCTTCGACGCCGTGGCGACCGGGCACTACGCGCGCGCCACGACCGGGGCGGACGGCACCCCGGCCCTGCTCCGCGCACGCGACGCCGCCAAGGACCAGTCGTACGTGCTCGCCGTGATGGGACCGGACCGTCTGGCCCGGGCCCTCTTCCCGCTCGGTGAGACCGACTCCAAGGAGGAGGTGCGGGCCGAGGCGGCTCGTCGCGGGCTCCCGGTGAGCACCAAGCCGGACTCGGTGGACCTGTGCTTCGTCGCAGACGGTGACACGCAAGGCTTCCTACGCACCCATCTCGGCTCCGAGCCGGGCGACGTGGTCGACGCCGACGGAGCGGTCGTGGGGCGGCACGACGGCGCGTGGGCGTACACGGTGGGCCAGCGCCGGGGTCTGCGGCTCGGCACTCCGTCGCCCGACGGGCGCCCGCGGTACGTGCTCGACGTGCAGCCGGTCACGAACACGGTGGTGGTCGGACCGGCCGAGCTGCTCGGCGTCGAGGGCCTCGCGGGCTCCGACCCGGTGTGGTTCGAGGAGCCCGCGGCCGACTGGCGGTCGTGCTCGGCGCAGCTGCGTGCGCACGGCACGCCGGTGGCCGCCCGCGTTCGTGCGACCGCGGACGGGATCGACGTCGCCTTCGACGCGCCGGTCCGTGGCCTCGCGCCGGGCCAGTCCGCCGTGCTCTACGACGGCGACCGGGTGATCGCCCAGGCCACCGTGGACCGCACGCTGCGGGTGGCGGCATGACGGGGGTCAGCGCACTCGGGCCGTGGCCGGGGCACAAGGTGCTCAAGGCGCAGGACGTCGCCTTCACCGAGCTCGCCTCGACCGCCACCGGGGTGGAGGGCATCCCGCCGCTGGTGCACATGCCCAAGCGCGGCGAGTACGCCACGACGGTGGCCCGCACCGCGGCGATCCTCGAGGAGATGCCCACCGAGCTCGGCACGCACGGCTGGAAGCTCGCCGACCGGCCGGGCGTCGACGTCGAGCGGGCGGCCGCGCTGCTGCGCGAGGACCTGGACGCGCTCGCGGTGCTCGGGAACGGCTGGGGTGGTCCGCTGATGGTCAGCGCTCGCGGCCCGTGGACCCTCGCCTCGCAGCTCTGGCTCGCGCGCGGGGATCGCGTGCTGTCCGACCACGGCGCCGTGCGGGACCTGGTCGACTCGCTCGCCGAGGGGCTCGGCCTGCTCACCGTTCGGGTCCGGGAGGCGGCACCGCACGCGCAGATCAGGGTCGTGCTCCGCGAGCCGAACCTGCCGGACGTGATCGGGGGAGCGGTCTCGACGTTCTCGGGGCACGGCCGGATCGCGGCGGTCGCGGCGCCCGAGGCCGCAGCGGCTCTCGACCGGGTGCTGGCCCGGCTGCGCGCGGCCGGTGCGGACCGGGTCGTGGTGCACGGCGGGTCGCGCTTCGCGTCCCGGTCGCTGGCCGCGATGGCGGCGACGTCGGCGGACGGGATCGGGCTGGCCGCGGCCGGCGTGCGGGGTCCGCAGTGGGAGGCCGTGGCGGAGCTGGTCGAGCGTGGCACCCGGCCGTGGTTCGGCCTGCCGCGCGACCACCCGCGCAAGGGCGGACCGGACATCGCGAAGCTCGCTGCGCTGATCCACAAGCCGTGGCGAGAGATGGGCCTGCCGGTGGCGGGCCTGGCCGACGTCGTGGTGCACACCGACACCAGCGGCGCCGGCGACCAGGTGCTGGGCAACCTCCAGGCGGCCGCCTACGAGATCAGGACGGCCGTGCGGGTCGCGGAGGCGCTGGCCGAGCGTGCCGCGGACGGCTGACCCCCGGACCCGGGACCGCGTGCCTAGGTGCGGTCGAGCCCCAGACGCTCGGCGAGGAAGCGGTAGGCCAGCGCCGACATGAACGCCGCCTGGGCGTTGTCGGCCGCGCCGCCGTGCCCGCCCTCGACGTTCTCGTAGTACGTGACGTCCTTGTCGTGGTCGCGCAGCCACGCGGCGACCTTGCGGGCGTGACCGGGGTGGACCCGGTCGTCCCTGGTCGAGGTGGTCAGCAGCACGGGCGGGTAGGCGCGCGACCCGTCGAGCAGGTGGTAGGGCGAGAAGGTCCGGAGGAACTCCCAGTCGTCCGGGTCGTCCGGGTCGCCGTACTCCGCCATCCAGGACGCTCCGGCCAGCAGGTGGGAGTAGCGCTTCATGTCCAGCAGGGGCACCTGGATCACCACGGCGCCGAGCAGCTCGGGGTACTGCGTCAGCATGTTCCCGGTGAGCAGGCCACCGTTCGAGCCGCCCTGGATCCCGAGGTGCGCTGCGGTCGTGACACCGCGGGCGACCAGGTCGCGAGCGACCGCCGCGAAGTCCTGGTAGGCGCGGTGCCGGTTCTCGCGCAGCGCGGCCTGGTGCCACGACGGGCCGTACTCGCCGCCGCCGCGGATGTTGGCCAGCGCGTACACGCCGCCCTGCGCGAGCCAGGCCCGCCCCAGTGCCCCCGAGTAGGACGGCAGCAGGGAGATCTCGAAGCCGCCGTAGCCGTAGAGCAGGGTCGCGGCCGTGCCGTCGGCCGGGGCGCCGGTGCCGCGCACCAGGAAGTACGGGACCCGCGTGCCGTCGTCGGAGCGGGCGAAGTGCTGCACCACCTCGACGCCCTCGGGGTCGAAGAACGCAGGCGCGGACTTGAGCTCGCGCGGCTCTGCGCCGACCGTCGCGACGGAGAGGGTCGCGGGGGTCGTGAAGCCGGTCGTCACCTGCCACACGTCGTCCGACTCGTACCGGTCGACGGCGCGGACCGCGACCGTGCCGAGCTCCGGCAGGCCTGGCACGGCGACCGGGGACCACGCCGCGGCGACCTCGGGCAGGTCCGGCGGGGTCAGCGCGACGACCGTGGTCCGGACGTCGTCGAGCACCGTGAGCAGCAGGTGGTGACGGGTCCAGGTGAGGCCGGCGAGCGAGGTCGACGCGGTCGGCACGAACAGCAGCGTCAGGTCGCGCGACCCGTCGAGCCACGCCTCGAGCGGCGCGGCGAGCAGGCTCCCGGCCGGGTGCGTCGCGCCGCCGGGCACGGGTGTCCAGTCCTCGCGGAGCTGGATCAGCAGCCACTCGCGGTGCACGGACGTCTCGGCGCTGCGCGGCACGTCGATCAGCACGAGCTCGCCGTCCGGGCGACGCAGCCAGGTCTCGGCGCTGTAGAAGTCGATCGCCCGGACCACGAAGTCGCGGTCGAAGCCGGGGGTGTGGTCGTGCCAGGCGTCGACCGCGAGGTCCTGCTCGTCGATCGCGAACAGCTCCGGTGTCTGCGCCATCGGTGTGCCACGCCGCCACAGCCGCACCGTGCGGGGGTAGCCGGACGTGGTCGTGGTACCCGGCCCGAGGTCGGTGGTGACCAGCACGGTGTCCAGGTCGACCCAGGACAGCGACCCCTTGGCCTCCGGCCGCTCGAATCCGCCGTCCTCGGGCGCGATCCACTGCAGCGTCTCGAGGTCGAGCTCTCGGGTGACGTCGGCGTCCGAGCCACCGTGCGACAGGTCGACCAGGGCGCGGCGGAAGTCAGGGCGAAGGACCTTGGCTCCGTGCCACACCCAGTCCTCGCCCTCGGCGGCGTTCAGCGCGTCGATGTCGAGGACCGTCTCCCACTCGGGCTCGGCGGTCGCGTAGGAGTCCCACGTGGTGCGTCGCCACAGCCCGCGCGGGTGCTCGGCGTCCCGCCAGAGGTTGTAGAGCCGGTCGCCGATCAGGCTGACCTCGGGGATCTTGGCGGGGGAGTCCAGCACCTCGCGGACGGCGTCCCGCGTGGTCGCGAACTCGGCGGTCGCCGCGAGGCCGGCCAGGGTCTCGGCGTTGCGCTCGAGCACCCAGCCCATCGCGCGTTCGCCGTCGACCTCCTCGAGCCAGCCGTAGGGGTCGTCGCCGGCCGGCGCGTCGGGGGTGGCCGCGTCGGGGGTGGCCGCGTCGCTCATGGCGAGCCAGCCTAGGGGTCGCGGGACCGGGACGTCGCGTGCGCCATGCGTGACGCGGGCGGCGCGTGCGACCGGGCGCAGGCCGGCGCGCGCTGGTGCGGGCCGGTGCGGGCAGCGTGCGTGCAGCGTGCGTGCGTGGCGTGGGCGGCGTGTGGGCGGGTGCCGCCATGATGGGTCGGTGAGCACGAGCGAGACGGATCCCGGCACCGACCCCGCGACCGAGAGCGACACCGCGGCGCTGCGGCGCTGGTCAACCCTCGCCGACCAGATCCGCGAGCACCAGTTCGCGTACTACGTCCGTGACGCGCCCACCGTCTCGGACGGCGAGTACGACGCGCTCCTGCGCGAGCTCGGCGAGCTCGAGGAGGCCCACCCCGAGCTGCGCACCCCGGACTCGCCGACCCAGCTGGTCGGCGGCACGTTCTCCACCGAGTTCGCGACCGTCGAGCACGTCGAGCCGATGATGAGCCTCGACAACGCGTTCTCGGCCGAGGAGCTCGCCGCGTGGGCCGAGCGCGTGCACCGCGACCTCGAGGGGGCGGGCGAGGACCTGCACTGGCTGTGCGAGCTGAAGATCGACGGTCTCGCGATCGCGCTGCTCTACGAGGACGGTCGCCTGGTGCGCGCGGCGACCCGTGGCGACGGGCGGACCGGCGAGGACGTCACGCTCAACGTCAAGACGATCACCGGGGTCCCGCACCGCCTCACGGGCGACGACGTGCCCGAGCGGATCGAGGTGCGCGGCGAGGTGTACTTCCCGGTCGCCGACTTCGAGGCGCTCAACGCGGCACGGGTCGCCGCCGGCGAGGCGCCGTTCGCCAACCCGCGCAACTCCGCCGCCGGGTCGCTGCGCCAGAAGGACCCGCGCGTGACGGCGGCCCGGCCGCTCCGGCTGATCTGCCACGGCACGGGGGCGCTGGTCTGGGCGGGGCACGAGGCCGCCACGGTGCGGCAGTCCGAGACCTACCGGCTGCTCGAGTCGTGGGGACTGCCGGTCTCGGGGCGCTCGCGCGTGGTCGACTCCCTGGCCGGTGTGCTCGAGATGATCGAGTACTACGGCGAGCACCGGCACGACGTCGAGCACGAGATCGACGGCATCGTGGTCAAGGTCGACGAGGTCGCGCTGCAGCGCCGGCTCGGCGCGACCAGCCGTGCGCCGCGCTGGGCGATCGCCTTCAAGTACCCGCCCGAGGAGGTCAACACCCGGTTGCTGTCGATCGAGGTCAACGTGGGGCGCACCGGCCGGGTCACGCCGTTCGGCGTGATGGAGCCGGTCCGGGTCGCGGGGTCGACGGTGTCGATGGCCACGCTGCACAACCAGGACGTGGTGCGGGCCAAGGGCGTGCGGATCGGTGACATGGTCGTGCTGCGCAAGGCGGGCGACGTCATCCCGGAGATCGTCGGGCCGGCGCCGCGCGCGGCGGACGACGACTGGCCTCGCCGCGACTTCGTCATGCCGGACCGGTGCCCGGAGTGCGGCACCCCGCTGCGCCCGATGCGCGAGGGCGAGGTCGACCTGCGCTGCCCGAACGCGCGGACCTGCCCGGCGCAGGTGCGCGGCAGGGTCGAGCACATCGGCTCCCGCGGCGGGCTCGACATCGAGGCGCTCGGTGAGGTGACCGCCGCGGCGCTCACCCAGCCCGAGGTCCCGGAGCAGCCACCGGTGGTCAACGAGGCGGACCTGTTCGAGCTGGTCGGCTACCCCGCGGACGCGCCGGCCGAGCAGCGCGAGCGCGTTCGGGCCGCGAGCCTCGAGCGGCTGATGCAGGTCGAGGTCGTGGTGCGGGACCCGGAGACCGGTGAGCCGCGCGCCGACGACGACGGCGTCGTGCGCCGTCGCTCGCCGTTCCGCAAGGCGGCGAAGCACTCGCGGGCCGCGGTCGCCGCGGCGGCCGGCGAGGGTCGGACGCTGCCGCAGTGGGAGCCGTCCTCGGCCGCGCTGACCCTGCTCGACGAGCTCGACGCCGCGAAGACCAAGCACTTCTGGCGGGTGCTCGTCTCGCTGTCGATCCGCAACGTCGGCCCGACGGCGGCGCGCGCGCTCGCGCAGCGGTTCGGCTCGATGACCGCGCTGCGCGACGTCCTGGACGGGGACCGGGACGCGGCCGTGGCGGTGCTCTCCGAGGTCGACGGCGTGGGTCCGACGATCGCCGAGTCGATCCTGGACTGGTACGCCGAGGACTGGCATCGCGAGATCCTGGACCGTTGGGCTGCCGCCGGGGTCGCGATGCGTGACGAGCGGGACGAGTCCGTGCCGCGCACGCTCGAGGGACTGACCGTCGTCGTGACCGGGTCGCTCGTCGGCTACACGCGCGACGGTGCGAAGGAGGCGATCCTCGTGCGCGGCGGCAAGGCCGCGGGCAGCGTCTCGAAGAACACCGACTTCGTCGTGGTCGGCGAGAACGCAGGGTCCAAGGAGACGAAGGCGCGCGAGCTTGGCCGGCCGATCCTCGACGAGGCCGGGTTCGACGCACTGCTCGCGGGTGGGCCCGACGCGGTTGCCGATCGGGTCGAGGGCGGCGCGTGATCGAGGTACGTGCGGCCCGGCCGGAGGACGTGGCGGCGGCCGGTGAGGTGTGCGTGGCGGCCTACGTCACGGACGGCCACGTGCCCGCCGGGCACTGGTACACCGCGGAGCTCGGTGACGCCGCGACGCGCGCCGCCGAGGCGGACCTGCTGGTGGCCGTCGAGGACGGCACCGTCGTCGGGACCCTCACCCGGGCGCCCGCGGGCACCCCGTGGGCGGAGGTCGCCGAGCCGGGCGAGCACGAGCTGCGGATGCTCGCGGTCGCCCCGGTGGCACGCGGACGAGGTGTCGGTGAGGCGTTGGTGAGGTCCGCCCTGGATCGTGCCCGCGGCGACGGCGCAGCGCGGGTGGTGCTCACCACGGTCGAGTTCATGGGGACCGCTCAGCGGCTCTATGCACGGCTCGGGCTGCGGCGGGCACCCGATCGCGACTGGCGGGTCGAGACCGGCGCCGCCCTCGTCTACGTCGCCGACCTGGTGGACCGGCCCGGACCGCGCCTCGAGGTCGCCACGTGGCCGCCGCTGAGCACCCGCATGATCGGACCGTGGCAGCTCGGCATCTCCGCGGGCTTCACCCGCCGTGGCAACAGCGCGGTGCTGCTCGACTCGCAGGACGGCGCTCTCGCGTCGCTCGACGACGTGGAGGCCGCCTACCGGGCGGCCGGCCAGCGGCCGATCCTGCGCCTCGCCACCGATCGCTCGCCCGCGCCGGCCGCCGGTCCGCTGCGCGCCGAGCTCGACGCGCGCGGCTACCGCACGGTCTCGACGACGCGGGTCCTCGCGCGCCCGGTGCGCGGTGCAGGGGAGGCCGGGGCCGCCGCGTCCGGCGTCGACGTCGCCCCGGCCCCGGATGACGCGTGGCTCGCGGGCTGGCTGGGCACCAAGACGCGCACGTCCGGCGACGTCGCCACCGAGGTCGCGAGACGGTTGCTGACCGGCGTGCCCGCCCGGTACCTCACGGCGCGGGACCGCGACGGGGTCATCGGGGTGGTCCGCGCGGCCAGGGCCGGGGACTGGGTCGCCCTGTCCTGCCTGGCGGTCGACGAGCGTGCCCGGCGTCGCGGGCTCGGGCGTGCCCTGACGCTCGCCGCCCTCGGTGCGCCGGACGAGGACGGGCGCCCGGCGCAGCGGGCGTTCCTCCAGGTCGAGATCGCCAACACCGCGGCGTCCTCCCTCTACCGTTCGCTGGGCTTCGTCGAGGTGGACGAGTACACCTACGCCGAGCTCTGAGCAGTCCGGCGCCCGCGGCGCCCGCGGCGCCGGCGGCGGTTCGGGGGCGTCGAGGGGTCGCGTGGCACCGCCGCCCCGACGACACTGGCCGGATGGAGATCTCCGAGCACCGTGCCGCGGCGCTGCGCGACGCAGGGCTGCACTGGACTCCCGCGCCGGGCGACCGCTTCGTCATCCCGCAGCCGGACCTCGTCGGCGAGGTCTTCACGCTCTCGGAGATGACGATCGAGGCGCACCACTACCCGACGGGCACGATCCTGGGCTTCAACGGCACCACCGAGTGGGCACTGGACTCCGTCGCCCAGGAGGACGTGCTGTGGCTGCCGCGCGAGGACCAGCTGCGCGAGCTGCTCGGTGGGGCGTTCGTCGCCCTGACCCGGGGGGCTCGTGCCGAGTGGGTGGTGACGACCCGTCTGCCCGACGCCGACCCGGTCGACTTCGCGGCTCCGACCGCGGCCGACGCGTACGGGGACGCGCTGCTCGCGCTCATGCGGCACGTCGGCGCGCCGGTCTGAGCGGGTCTCCGGCGCTCGATCGCTCGGCTCAGCCGCCCGAGCGCGGGCCCCGGCGCGCACAGCGGCGCGCCAGGTAGCAGGCCCCGACGACCAGCGCGCTGTGCGCGGTGGCCACGCCCGCCGTCCAGCGGACTCCGACACCGCCCGGGTCGAACGGCCCGTCGAGCAGGGCGGTCGGTGTGATCGCCAGCACGGGAAAGGCGGCGGCGAGCTCGTCGATCCGCTCGGGTGACGCGGCGTCCAGGTCGCCGAGCGTCGCCCGGCCGACCACACCCATCGCGCGGATGGTCACGTCGAACGCCTCGCGGCGCTCGTCCGGGTCGGTGATCTCGCGGGCCGTGCCGGCGAACCGGGCGCCCGGCAGCACCAGCTCCACGCGCGGGTCGGCGAGCGCGTTGGCGAACCAGTGCGCCGATCTCCCGTACCCGGCGACGACCAGGACCTCGCCGGCACGGACGGCGTACCCGAGCGGCGCCTCGCGGATCACGCCGCTGCGCCGTCCCCGGGTGCGCAGCAACAGCATCGAGCCCGTCACGGGTGTGGCGATCAGGGGCCCGAGACCGTTGCGCAGGAGCGGGGCGGTGACCCGGCGGTTCACGACCAGGAATCCGCGCCGCATCGGCTCCAGCAGCCGCGTCATGACAGGTCCGTAGGGCAGCGCCGCGTCGGTCACGCGGGTCACCATTCCCCCGTCGCGGTCAGGCCGACTGGGCCAATCGTCCCCGCGGTCCGGTCATCGCGCCGCAACACACGGCCCGTAGACTCGCGGCCATGTCCACCATCTCTCGTGACGAGGTCGCGCGCCTGGCCGGCCTCGCCCGGATCGACCTCACCGATGCCGAGCTGACCCGGCTCGCGGGCGAGCTCGACGTGATCGTCGAGTCCGTGGCCCGCGTGCAGGAGGTCGCCACCGACGACGTCCCGGCCACCAGCCATCCGATCCCGCTGACGAACGTGTTCCGCGCCGACGTCGCCGAGGAGCCGCTCACCGTCGAGCAGGCGCTCTCCGGCGCGCCCGATGCCGAGGACGGCCGGTTCTCGGTGCCGCAGATCCTCGGTGAGGAGGCGTGATGGGCGACGACCTGACGCGCCGCAGCGCTGCCGACCTGGCCGGTCTGCTGGCCGCGGGCGAGGTGACCAGCGTCGAGCTGACCCAGGCCCACCTCGACCGGATCGCCGCCGTCGACGGCGCCGTGCACGCGTACCTGCACGTCTCGCCCGACGAGGCGCTGGCCACCGCGCGGGTCGTGGACGCCCGCCGCACCGCCGGCGACGAGCTCCACCCGCTCGCGGGCGTGCCGATCGCCGTCAAGGACGTCGTCGTCACCGAGGGCATGCCCACGACCGCCGGCTCGAAGATCCTCGAGGGCTGGGTGCCGCCGTACGACGCGACGCTGGTGACCCGGATCAAGGCCGCGGGCATGCCGATCCTCGGCAAGACGAACATGGACGAGTTCGCGATGGGCTCCTCCACCGAGCACTCGGCGTACGGCAACACCCACAACCCGTGGGACCTGGACCGGATCCCCGGTGGTTCGGGCGGCGGCAGCGCGGCTGCGGTCGGCGCGTTCGAGGCACCGCTCGCGATCGGCACGGACACCGGCGGCTCGATCCGTCAGCCCGCCGCGGTGACCGGGACGGTCGGCGTCAAGCCCACCTACGGCTCGGTGTCGCGCTACGGGCTGATCGCGCTGGCCTCGAGCCTCGACCAGGCCGGTCCGGTGACCCGGACGGTGCTCGACGCCGCGCTGCTGCACGAGGTGATCGGCGGGCACGACCCGCGCGACGCCACCTCGCTTCCCGAAGCCCTGCCGCCACTCGTCGCCGCAGCCCGTCAGGGGCTGACCGGTGACCTGTCCGGGGTGCGCGTCGGCGTCGTCACCGAGCTGTCCGGCGACGGCTACCAGCCGGGCGTGCGGGCCTCGTTCGAGGCCGCGCTCGACGTGCTGCGCGGTGCCGGCGCCCAGATCAGCGAGGTGTCCTGCCCGCACTTCGGCCACGCGCTCGCGGCGTACTACCTGATCCTGCCGAGCGAGGCGTCGAGCAACCTCGCCAAGTTCGACGGCATGCGGTACGGCCTGCGCGTGCTGCCCCAGGACGGTCCGGCGACCGCGGAACGGGTCATGGCGGCCACTCGCGGCGCCGGGTTCGGCGACGAGGTCAAGCGCCGGATCATCCTCGGCACGTACGCCCTGTCCGCGGGCTACTACGACGCCTACTACGGCAGCGCGCAGAAGGTCCGCACCCTGATCCAGCGCGACTTCGCCGCCGCGTTCGAGCAGGTGGACGTGCTGGTGTCGCCCACCGCGCCGACCACGGCGTTCAAGCTCGGCGAGAAGCTCGACGACCCCCTCGCGATGTACCTCAACGACGTCGCGACGATCCCGGCGAACCTGGCCGGCGTCCCCGGCCTCTCGGTGCCCAGCGGCCTGTCGGACGACGGTCTGCCGGTCGGCTTCCAGGTGCTCGCACCCGCCCGGGCGGACGACCGGCTCTACCGGGTCGGCGCCGCCCTGGAGACGCTGCTCGAGGCGAGCTGGGGAGCCCCGCTCCTGTCCCGCGCGCCGGAGCTGAGCGGATCGACGACCGAGGGGAGCGCGCGATGAGCGCCACGACCGACCTGGTGCCCTACGACGAGGCCGTCGACCGGTACGACCCGGTGCTCGGCATCGAGGTGCACGTCGAGCTCGGCACCGTGTCCAAGATGTTCGACGGTGCGCCCACCGAGTTCGGCGCGCCCCCGAACTCGCAGGTCACACCGGTCTCGCTGGGGCTGCCGGGCGTGCTGCCGTCGCTGAACGGCAAGGCCGTGGAGTCGGCGATCCGGATCGGGCTGGCGCTGAACTGCCAGATCGCCGAGCTGTGCCGGTTCGCCCGGAAGAACTACTTCTACCCGGACATCCCGAAGAACTTCCAGACCTCGCAGTACGACGAGCCGATCGCGTACGACGGCTGGGTCGAGATCGAGCTCGAGGACGGCACCCCGGTGCGGATCGAGATCGAGCGGGCACACATGGAGGAGGACGCCGGCAAGAACACCCACGTGGGCGGGCAGGCCGGCCGGATCCACGGCGCCGAGTACTCGCTGGTCGACTACAACCGCGCCGGCATCCCGCTGGTGGAGATCGTCACGAAGCCGATCACCGGGACCGGCGCGAGGGCGCCCGAGGTCGCTGCGGCGTACGTCCGCTACCTGCGCGACCTGTTCCGCGCGCTCGACGTGTCCGAGGCCCGGATGGAGCGGGGCAACGTCCGGGCGGACGTCAACGTCTCGCTGCGGCCCTCGCCCGACTCGCCGCTCGGCACCCGCACCGAGACGAAGAACGTCAACTCGTTCCGCTCGGTGGAGCGTGCCGTGCGCTACGAGGTCTCGCGGCAGGCCGCGGTGCTCGACTCGGGCGCCACCGTCACCCAGGAGACCCGGCACTGGCACGAGGACACCGGCATCACCACGCCGGGCCGGATCAAGTCCGACGCGGAGGACTACCGGTACTTCCCCGAGCCCGACCTCGTCCCGGTCGCGCCGTCGCGCGAGTGGGTGGCCGAGCTGCACGGCACGCTGCCGGAGGTGCCTGCGGTGCGCCGCAAGCGGCTGCAGGGGGAGTGGGGCTTCGCCGACGCCGAGATGCGGGACGTGGTCAACGCTGGCGCGGTCGACCTGATCGAGGCGACGGTCGCGGCCGGTGCCACGCCCGCCGCGGCCCGCAAGTGGTGGATGGGCGAGCTCGCGCGGACCGCGAAGACCGACGGCACGGATCTCGAGCAGCTGCCGATCACGCCGGAGCAGATCGCCGAGCTGCAGGGCCTGGTCGACTCGGGCCGCCTCAACGACAAGCTGGCGAGGCAGGTGCTGGCCGGCGTGCTCGCCGGCGAGGGTTCCCCGGAGCAGGTGGTCGCGGCCCGCGGCCTGGAGGTCGTCTCCGACGACGGCGCGCTGGTCGCCGCGGTCGACGAGGCGCTCGCCGCGCAGCCGGACATCGCGGACAAGATCCGGTCGGGCAACCTCGGCCCGGTCGGCGCGATCATCGGGGCCGTGATGAAGGCGACCCGTGGTCAGGCCGACGCCGCGCGGGTTCGCGAGATCGTGCTCGAACGAGTGGGACAGGGCTGAACCGGTGGTGAGCGTTCCGCGATGAAGGGCATGCCGACGCTGCGTGGCGAGATGGTCACGTTGCGCCCGATCCAGTCCGACGACGCCGACGGCATGTGGGAGATGGTCACCCAGGACCCCGAGGGGACCAGGCAGACCGGCACCACCGAGGTGTTCACGCGTGAGCAGGTCGACGTGTGGTGCGCCGAGGTCGCCGACCGGGACGGCCGGGCGGACTGGGCGATCACCCACCTGACCGACGAGTACCTGGGCGAGATCGTCCTGAACCAGATCGACGCCCACTCGCGCAACGCGAACCTGCGGCTCGCACTGCGCCCGAGCCACCGCGGCCGCGGGTTCGGGGGCGAGGCGATCCAGCTCGTCCTGGACCACGCCTTCGCGCCGGACGGGCTGGGGCTGCACCGCGTGTCGCTCGACGTGCTGAGCATCAACCCGCGGGCGTACGCGCTGTACGAGAGCCTGGGGTTCGCGGTCGAGGGCCGGCTGCGCGAGGCGCACCTGGACGGCGACCACTGGTGCGACGTGATCGTCATGGCGGTGCTCGAGGAGGACTGGCGGGCCCGGGACCGCTGACCGTGACCATCGACGACCGTGACCATCGACGACCGTGACCATCGACGACCGTGACCATCGACCCCTGCCACGGATCTCGGCGGACCCGGACGATCGGTCATGGGCGGGTGCCGTCGGGTGCCAGGATGTCGGCATGATCACCGTCACCGTTGCCAACGACGAGCTCTACGACCCGCTGGTCGCGAACCCGGTCGACGGTGTCCGGGTGGTCCGCTGGGACCTGCGGGCGCCGCTCCCGGTCCCGGTCGACGAGGTCGACGTCGTGGTCATCCCGCACTACTTCGTGCGGGCCGACGGGTTCGCGGTGCTGCACGACCTGCCGAACCTCAGCGTCGTGCAGCTGCCGAGCGCAGGGTTCGAGTACGCCGTCGACCTGGTGCCGCCGGCCGCGGCGCTGTGCAACGGGCGTGGCGTCCACGACGCCGGGACCGCCGAGCTCGCCGTCGGGATGCTGCTCGCGGTGCAGCGCGGCATCGACGAGTCGGCCCGGGCCATGACCGAGCACCGGTGGGCTCCGGTGTTCCGGTCGTCGCTCGCCGACCGCCGCGTGATGGTGCTCGGCTACGGCGCAGTGGGAGCCGCGATCGCACGGCGGCTGGACGCCTTCGAGGTCGACGTGGTCCCGGTCGCGACGACGGCTCGGGACGAGGACGGCCGCCACGTGCACGGCATGGACGAGCTCGCTTCGCTGTTGCCGACCGTCGATGCCGTGGTCCTGATCGTGCCGCTCACCCCGGGGACGGCGGGCCTGGTGGACGCCGACTTCCTCGCCGCGCTGCCGGACGGCGCCCTGGTGGTCAACATGGCTCGCGGCAAGGTGGTGGACACCGACGCCCTGCTCGCCGAGCTGCGGTCCGGCCGGTTGCGCGCGGCGCTGGACGTCACCGACCCCGAGCCGCTGCCCGATGACCACCCGCTCTGGGACGCGCCGAACCTGCTGGTCACACCGCACGTCGGCGGGTACACCAACGCGACCCACCCACGGTTCGAGGCCTTGGTGCGTCGTCAGCTCGAGACCCTGGTGGCCGGCGGGGCACCGCTCAACGTGGTGCGTCCGGCCCGCTGACGCCCACCCGGCGCGCGGGTGTCGGACGCCGGTGCGACGCTGACGGCATGACTCTGTCACGCGGGGCCGCGACCGCGGCGGTCGACCAGCGCCACTGGCGGCTGCTGCTGGGCAGGCTGCACACCACGATCCGGACGGGTTCGTTCGTCCGCGGTGTGGAGCTGGTGGAGCGGATCACGGAGGTCGCCGAGCGTGCCGGCCACCATCCCGACATCGACCTTCGTTACCCGGTGGTGCACATCTCGCTGGTCTCGCACGACGCGGGTGGCATCACCGATCGGGACACCGCGCTCGCGGCCGAGATCAGCCGGATCGTCGACGAGCTCGGTCTGGAGGCCGCACCCGGGGCGGCGCTCGCTCTCGAGGTCGCGATCGACGCTCTGGACATCCCTGCGGTGGTGCCGTTCTGGCGGGCCGTGCTCGGCTATGCCGACGACGGCTCGGCCGATCCCGACGACGCGCCGGCGCTCGTCGACCCCGCCGGGATCAACCCCTCGGTGTGGTTCCAGCAGATGGATGCCCCTCGGCCGCAGCGCAACCGGATCCACCTCGACGTCACGGTGCCGCACGACGAGGCCGAGGCTCGCGTCGCGGCCGCTCTCGCGGCCGGCGGGACGCTGGTCCGGGACACCCGCGCGCCCGCGTTCTGGGTACTGGCCGACCCGGAGGGCAACGAGGCCTGCGTCTGCACGTGGCAGGCCCGGGACTGATCTGGGTCGCTCGGGCGGCGAGTCCGGCACCGCCGAATGTCATCCACCTGATGAACTCGTGATCCACGATGCGAGACGGGACCTTCGGAGCGTGACACAGAGGAAACGGTGTCGTAGTCTCGCGGACGTGCGTACGTTCGTCGTCGTAGTCAGTCAGGCGTAGACCTCCCACGGTCCACGCCAGCCCCTCGCCGAGCCCACCCGGGCCGAGGGGTTTTTTCATGCCAGGGGTCACCCCCACGACGAGACACAGGAGAGCAACGATGGTCCAAGGGTCCCAGCAGGCGCCGCCGGCGGCCGGGAGGCCGGTCACGCCGGCCGACCTGCGCCCGGCGCAGCCGCAGCAGATGACCGGAGCGGAGTCGATCGTCCGTTCGCTTGAGGCCGTCGGCGTCGACACCGTCTTCGGCATCCCGGGCGGCGCGATCCTGCCCACGTACGACCCGCTGATGGACTCCTCGTCGGTGCGCCACATCCTGGTCCGCCACGAGCAGGGCGCCGGCCACGCGGCCGAGGGCTACGCGTACACCTCCGGCAAGGTCGGCGTCTGCATGGCGACCTCCGGGCCCGGCGCGACGAACCTCGTCACGGCGCTCGCAGACGCGAACCTCGACTCGGTGCCGATGGTCGCGATCACCGGCCAGGTCGGGGCGTCGCTGATCGGCACGGACGCGTTCCAGGAGGCCGACATCGTCGGCATCACGCTGCCGGTGACCAAGCACAGCTACCTGATCACCGACCCGGCCGACATCCCGAAGACGATCGCCCAGGCCTTCCACATCGCCTCGACCGGTCGGCCCGGCCCGGTGCTGATCGACGTCGCGAAGTCCGCGATGCAGGCGATGACGACCTACTCGTGGCCGCCGGCCGAGGTCGAGCTGCCCGGCTACCACCCGGTCACCAAGCCGCACGCCAAGCAGGTGCGGGAGGCCGCGCGGCTGCTCGCGACGGCTCGGCGCCCGGTGCTCTACGTCGGCGGCGGCGCGGTGCGCGCCGGGGCCGCGGCCGAGCTGCGCCGGCTGGTCGACGAGTCCGGCGCCCCCGCGGTCACCACGCTGATGGCCCGCGGCGTGCTGCCGGACACCCACCCGCAGAACCTCGGCATGCCGGGCATGCACGGCACCGTGCCCGCGGTCGCCGCGCTGCAGAAGGCCGACCTGATCGTCGCGCTCGGGGCCCGGTTCGACGACCGGGTGACCGGCAAGCTGTCGTCGTTCGCGCCGCACGCACTGATCGTGCACGCGGACATCGACCCCGCGGAGATCGGCAAGAACCGCCGCGCGGACGTGCCGATCGTCGGCGACCTCAAGGAGGTCATCGCCGACCTGCTGCCCGAACTGGCTCGTGAGCACGCGCAGCACGGCAAGCCGGACCTCGAGCGCTGGTGGAAGCAGATCGACGACTGGCGCGAGACGTTCCCGCTCGGCTACACCGACACCGAGGACGGCCTGCTCGCCCCGCAGCACGTGATCACCCGGATCGGCGAGATCGCCGGCCCTGAGGCGGTCTACGTCGCCGGCGTCGGCCAGCACCAGATGTGGGCCGCGCAGTTCATCAAGCACCAGCGCCCCGGTGCGTGGATCAACTCCGGGGGCCTGGGCACGATGGGCTTCGCGATCCCGGCCGCGATGGGCGCCAAGGTGGGCGACCCCGACCGGGTGGTCTGGGCGATCGACGGCGACGGCTGCTTCCAGATGACCAACCAGGAGCTGGCCACCGCGACCATCAACGAGATCCCGATCAAGGTCGCGCTGATCAACAACTCCTCGCTCGGCATGGTCCGCCAGTGGCAGACCCTGTTCTACGAGTCGCGGTACTCCAACACCGACCTGCACACCGGGCACGGCACGGTGCGCATCCCGGACTTCGTCAAGCTCGCCGACGCCTACGGCGCGGAGGGCATCCGGGTCGACTCCAAGGGCGAGGTCGACGCCGCGATCAAGCGCGCCATGGAGATCGACGACCGGCCCGTGGTGATCGACTTCACGGTGTCCCGCGACGCCATGGTGTGGCCGATGGTGGCCGCCGGCGTGAGCAACGACGAGATCCAGTACGCCCGTGGCATCAGCCCGGCCTGGGACCGGGAGGACTGACATGACCCGCCTCGAGGAAGCAGGTGCAGCATGAGCCGGCACACCCTGTCGGTCCTGGTCGAGAACAAGCCGGGTGTCCTCACCCGGGTGGCCGGGCTGTTCGCGCGCCGCGCGTTCAACATCCACTCGCTCGCCGTGGGTCCCACCGAGCACCCGGACATCTCGCGCATCACGGTGGTCGTCGACGTCGACGAGCTGCCCCTGGAGCAGGTGACCAAGCAGCTGAACAAGCTGATCAACGTCATCAAGATCGTCGAGCTGGAGCCGGACGCCTCGGTGCAGCGTGAGCTGCTGCTGGTCAAGGTCAAGGCCGACGTGTCCACCCGGGCCCACGTGCTCGAGGTCGTCCAGCTGTTCCGTGCCCACGTCGTCGACGTGGTGCCGGACGCGGTGACCGTCGAGGCGACCGGCTCCCCGGCCAAGCTGGAGGCGCTGCTCGCGGCGCTCGAGCCGTTCGGGGTCCGCGAGATCGTCCAGTCCGGCATCGTGGCGATCGGGCGCGGCTCGCGCTCGATCACCGACCGCGCGCTCGAGCGCGTGATGCGCTCGGCCTGAGGCCTAGGCTCGACGAGGGCCGCCGGGCCGGCACCGCGTACCCGCACCCACACCCGCACCACCAGCACCACCCGAGAAGGAGACACCCCGTGGCAGAGCTGTTCTACGACGACGACGCCGACCTGTCGGTCATCCAGTCCAAGAAGGTCGCCGTCATCGGCTACGGCAGCCAGGGCCACGCGCACGCCCTCAACCTGCGCGACTCCGGCGTGGACGTCCGGGTCGGGCTGCGCGAGGGATCGGCCTCGGTCGCCAAGGCGACCGACCAGGGCCTGCGCGTGCTGCCGGTGGCCGAGGCCGTCCAGGAGGCGGACGTCGTGGTGATCCTCGCGCCGGACCAGGTGCAGCGGCACCTGTACCGCGACGAGATCGCCCCGCACCTCAAGCCGGGTGCTGCGCTGGTCTTCGGGCACGGCTTCAACATCCGGTTCGGCTACATCCAGCCGGACCCGGGCCTCGACGTCGTGATGATCGCGCCGAAGGGGCCGGGCCACCTGGTGCGCCGCGAGTTCGAGGCGGGCCGGGGCGTCCCGGTGATCGTCGCGGTCGAGCAGGACGCGTCCGGGACCGCGTGGGAGCTCGCGCTGTCCTACGCCAAGGCGATCGGCGGCCTGCGCGCGGCCGGCATCAAGACGAGCTTCACCGAGGAGACCGAGACCGACCTGTTCGGCGAGCAGGCGGTGCTGTGCGGCGGTACGTCGCAGCTGGTGCAGTACGGCTTCGAGGTGCTCACCGAGGCCGGCTACCAGCCCGAGGTCGCGTACTTCGAGGTGCTGCACGAGCTCAAGCTGATCGTGGACCTGATGATCGAAGGCGGAATCGCCAAGCAGCGGTGGAGCGTCTCGGACACCGCCGAGTACGGCGACTACGTGTCCGGCCCGCGGGTGATCGACCCGCACGTCAAGCAGAACATGAAGGACGTTCTGGCCGACATCCAGTCCGGGGCGTTCGCGGCGCGCTTCATCGCCGACCAGGACGCCGGCGCGCCGGAGTTCACGGCGCTGCGCGCGAAGGGCGAGGCACACCCGATCGA
The DNA here is from genome assembly GCF_025717005.1 of Actinotalea endophytica. GTDB lineage: Bacteria > Actinomycetota > Actinomycetes > Actinomycetales > Cellulomonadaceae > Actinotalea. Next base: position 296,510 of record NZ_JAOVZU010000003.1, on the reverse strand, counting down.
GGCGACCGGCCGCGAGCTGCGCAAGATGTTCGCCTGGATCAAGCCGACCGACGCGGACTACTCCGAGGGTCACGCCGCACGCTGAGGAGTGGCCATGCAGGAGCGGGGCGGGCAGCCCGGACCCGAGGACCGGGCGCCCGACTCCGACGACACGGCGAGAGTCGCGTTGCTGGAGTTCTGGGAGGTGGCCCGGCCACGGGCCAAGGTGGCGCCGGTGCCGGAGTGGACCGGCCTCGGCGTCGTCGGCAGCATCGTGCCGCCGGCGTGGTCGTTCGGGGACTCGCCCGAGCTTGCGGACTCGCTGCTCCAGCTCGTGCTCGACGGGGTCAAGACCGGCACGTCCACCGCGGCCGCGGAACTCGTGGCGTCCGACGAGCCGGAGCCCAGACGAGGTGACCTGTCGATCGTGCTGGACGGCCGCGGGCGTCCCGGAGCGCTGATCCGGACGACGTCGGTGACCAGGTGCCGGTTCGACGAGGTCGACGCCGAGCACGCCGCCGCCGAGGGCGAGGACGACCGGAGCCTGACGTCCTGGCGCGCCGAGCACGAGCGCTACTGGCGGCGGGTGCTGCCGGCGATCGGCGTCGAGTTCTCGCCCGCGCTCGAGCTCGTCCTCGAACGCTTCACCCTGCTGTACCCCCGACCGAACGACCGATGACGACGCGCCGCAGGGCGCACGAAGGATGGCACGCATGGCGCAGGAGATCAGGCTCGCGGTGATCCGTGGCGACGGCATCGGGACCGAGGTCGTCGAGGAGGGGCTGCGCGTCCTGGACGCAGCGCTCGCCGGCAGCGGCACCACGGTCGCCACGACCGAGCTCGACCTCGGTGCGAGCCGCTGGCACGCGACGGGGGAGACCCTCACCGACGCGGACCTGGCCACCGTGCGCGAGCACGACGCGATCCTGCTCGGCGCGGTCGGCGACCCGAACGTGCCGAGCGGGGTCCTCGAGCGTGGGCTGCTGCTCCGGCTGCGCTTCGAGCTCGACCACTACGTGAACCTGCGCCCCGCCCGGCTGTTCGCCGGTGTCCGCTCGCCGCTCGCCGACCCCGGTGACGTCGACTTCGTGGTGGTGCGCGAGGGGACCGAGGGCCCGTACGTCGGCAACGGCGGTGCGATCCGGGTCGGCACGCCGCACGAGGTCGCCAACGAGGTCAGCGTCAACACCGCCTTCGGCGTCGAGCGCGTGGTCCGGGACGCGTTCGCCCGTGCCCGGAAGCGCCGCAAGCAGCTCACCCTGGTGCACAAGCACAACGTGCTCGTGCACGCCGGGCACCTGTGGCGCCGGACGGTCGAGCGGGTCAACGCCGAGTTCCCCGACGTCACCACCGACTACCTGCACGTCGACGCCGCCACGATCTTCCTCACCACGAACCCGTCGCGGTTCGACGTCATCGTCACGGACAACCTCTTCGGCGACATCCTCACCGACCAGGCGGCCGCGATCACCGGCGGCATCGGCCTGGCGGCGTCCGGCAACATCAACCCGGACCGGACCGCGCCGTCGATGTTCGAGCCCGTGCACGGCTCGGCTCCGGACATCGCGGGCCAGGGCAAGGCCGACCCGACCGCCACCGTGCTGAGCGTGAGCATGCTGCTCGCGCACCTGGGGCTCGACGACGCGTCCGCCCGGGTCGAGGCGGCCGTCGCGGCGGACCTCGCCGAGCGGGGCTCGGCCGTGCGGTCCACGTCGCAGGTCGGTGCCGACCTCGCCGCACGCGTGGCCGGCTGAGCACCGGACCATGACGATCACGGGCCCCGCGGAGCTGACCGAGGCGGCGCGCGCCTTCGCGGTGCGACGGTCCACCACGCCGCGGCCGGACGTCGAGCGCAAGGCCCTGCTGGCGGCGCCGCGGTTCGGCGACGTGTTCACCGACCACCTGGCCCGGGCGACCTGGACGAGCGAGACCGGCTGGGGCGACCGTCGGGTCGAGCCGTACGGACCGCTCGAGCTCGAGCCGTCCTCGCTCGTGCTGCACTACGGCCAGGAGGTGTTCGAAGGCCTGAAGGCGTACCGGCACCCCGACGGCTCGGTGTGGACGTTCCGGCCGGAGCAGAACGCGGCCAGGTTCGCAGCCTCGGCCCGCCGCCTGGCCCTCCCGGAGCTGCCGGCCGAGGACTTCCTCGGCTCGATCCAGGCGCTGGTCGCGGTCGACGAGGCCTGGGTCCCGGACGGCGCGGAGACCAGCCTCTACCTGCGACCGTTCATGGTCGCCACCGAGCCGACGTTGCTCGTCCGGGCCGCGCACCGGGTCGAGTACCTCGTGATCGCCTCGCCGGCGGGCGCGTACTTCTCGGACGCGCTCACGCCGGTGTCGATCTGGGTCGCCGAGGACCTGCATCGCGCGGGACCTGGCGGGACCGGCGCGGTCAAGACGATGGGCAACTACGGCGCGTCGCTCGCGTCGCAGGCCGAGGCCTATGCGCACGGCTGCGACCAGGTCTGCTTCCTCGACGCGCGAACCGGGGCCAACCTCGAGGAGCTCGGCGGCATGAACGTGGTCGTCGTGCGCTCGGACGGGTCGGTCGTGACACCGGGGCTGTCCGGCACGATCCTTCCCGGGGTGACCCGGGACGCCGTGCTCACGCTCCTGCGCGAGGCCGGGCACGACGTCGAGGAGCGGGACGTGCCGTTGGCGGAGGTGCTCGACGGGTTGCGCTCGGGAGAGGTCGCCGAGGCCTTCGCCTGCGGGACCGGCGCGGTGGTCACGCCGATCGGCCGGCTGGCCGGGACCGGCTTCGACGAGCGGGTGGGTGACGGGACCGCCGGACCGGTGACGGTGGCCGTGCGTGAGGGGCTGACCGACGTGCAGCACGGCAGGGCGGCCGACCCGCACGGCTGGATGGTCCGGCTGGTGTGAAGTGACCGGATGCACAGGTAGCCTCAGGGCCGGTTCCGTGGGCGCTGCGCCCCGGTCGAAGGGAACGAGATGAGCACCACGGCACACACCTCCGCCGACGCGTTCGAGCGACGGCTCAGCGACTCACCGCGCAGCGAGTCGGAGCGCGCCGAGCTCATCGCCTCGCCGTCGTTCGGCGTGGTCTTCACCGACCACATGGCGCGGGTGACGTGGACCGCCGACGAGGGCTGGACCGACCGCCGCGTCGAGCCGTACGGACCGCTCCAGCTCGACCCGGCCGCGGCGGTGCTGCACTACGGCCAGGAGATCTTCGAGGGGCTCAAGGCCTACCGCCACGCGGACGGCTCGATCTGGACGTTCCGGCCCGAGAAGAACGCGGCGCGGTTCGCGGCCTCGGCCCGTCGGCTGGCCCTGCCGGAGCTCTCGGTCGAGGACTTCCTGGGCTCGATCGAGGCACTGGTCGCGGTCGACGGTGCGTGGGTGCCGGGCGCGGACGAGACGAGCCTCTACCTGCGCCCCTTCATGTTCGCGGCGGAGTCGTTCCTCGGGGTGCGCCCGTCGCGCCGGGTCGACTACCTGCTGATCGCCTCCCCGGTTGGTCCCTACTTCTCCGGCGGTGTGCGCCCCGTGTCGATCTTCGTCGCCGAGGACTACCACCGGGCGGGCCCCGGCGGGACCGGCGCGGCCAAGTGCGGCGGCAACTACGCGGCGTCGCTGCTGCCTCAGCAGGAGGCCTACGCGCACGGCTGCGAGCAGGTGTGCTTCCTGGACGCGGCGACCAGCTCGCTGCTCGAGGAGCTCGGCGGGATGAACGTCATGGTCGTGCACCGGGACGGGTCGATCGCCACGCCCGCGCTGTCCGGCACGATCCTCGAGGGTGTCACCCGGGACTCGATCCTCACGCTGCTGCGCGAGGGCGGGCACGAGGTGGTCGAGCGCGACCTGCCCCTCGCCGAGGTGCTGGAGGGGCTGCGCACGGGAGACGTCACGGAGATCTTCGCGTGCGGAACGGCGGCCGTCGTGACGCCGATCGGCCGGCTCGTCGGAGACGGGTTCGACCTCGAGGTCAACGGCGGCGCGACCGGCACCGTGACCACCGCGATCCGGCACCAGCTCACGGCCGTGCAGTACGGGCGCGCCGAGGACACGCACGGCTGGATGCGCCGGCTCGCCTGAACGGTGCGCCCGGGCGGCGGGTCCGAGCAGCGGGTCCGACCGGCCGGCGTCGGCTCGTCCGAGCAGCCGGGCCCGCGCCCGGTTCGCTCAGGGGACGGTCGGGTGGAGCGTCCACCTCAGCACGCCGCCGAGCAGCGAGCCGATCGACAGGCCGACCACGAGGTTGACCAGGCCGCTCGCGACCGCGCTGCCCAGGTCGTCGGTCCAGGTCAGCGGGAGCAGCATCGCGACCACCGTGACCAGGCCCACGATCCAGCCGAAGAACGCCTGGGGACGGGGCGCGGCGATCACGAGCAGCTGGAGCAGCCCGGCCGCGAGCAGCGCGGCCACGGCTCCGCCGAGCACGTAGGCCCACAGGTGCGAGTCCGTGCCGAACGGGTCCTGCACCACGAGGTCGACGTTCAGGATCTCCTCGGCCACGATCGTGCCGACCACCCCCACGAGCGCGGCGACGACGGCGGTGGCGACCGCCCCGGCCCAGTACCTGCCGGCGTCGATCGTCCACGCGGGCTTCGGTGGCGCGGCGGGTGGCTCGGGCTGGGTGTGCTGGACCGGCGGCTGCACCGGCGGCATCCGGCGGGTCGGCTCGTACGGGTCGGTCATCGTTCCTCCAGGTGGGAGGGCCCGTCGTGCTGGGCCGTTCCGGCTCGACACGCCCACGCTAGCCATGGTGCCGTCGTGGCGCAGGGGAACGCGCGCGGCGCGGCTGAGACGGTCCTTGGCGGCGCTGGAGGGCTGTGGCATGATGCCCGCGTGACTCACCCAGCACACCTCATTATCGAGTAGCGCGTTCGGCACCTCGCCGGACGCGCAGACCTCCCGTGACCTCGGGGGGTCTTTTTGTTGGTCCGGGCACCACCCCCGCCCGACCGGCACCGTCCACGGCCCGACCGCCACCCCTGGTCGGGCAGCACCCCGCGTACCGTGGACGGAACCTGCCCGCAGTGCCTGGTTCGACCCGTCGGCACCGACGCCGACGGCCAGCCCGAGGAGACCCGGTGGACACCACCTTCGACGTCTACGACACGACCCTGCGAGACGGGGCCCAGCAGGAGGGCATGAACCTCTCGGTGGCCGACAAGCTCGCGATCGCGCCGCTGCTCGACGAGCTCGGGGTCGGCTTCATCGAGGGTGGCTGGCCGGGCGCGATCCCCAAGGACACCGAGTTCTTCAAGCGCGCCGCCAAGGAGCTCGACCTGCGCAACGCCGAGCTCGTCGCGTTCGGCTCGACCCGCAAGGCCGGCACCACGGCGGCCGAGGACACCCAGGTGCGGGCACTGCTCGACAGCGAGGCGCCCGTGGTCACGCTCGTCGCCAAGTCGGACATCCGTCACGTCGAGCGCGCGCTGCGGACCACGGGCGAGGAGAACCTCGCGATGATCGCCGACACCGTGCGACTCCTGCGCCGCGAGGGGCGACGCGTGGTGGTGGACGTCGAGCACTTCTTCGACGGGTTCCGGTACGACGAGGACTACGCGGTCGCAGCGGTGCTCGAGTCGTTCGAGGCGGGCGCGGAGACCGTCGTGCTGTGCGACACCAACGGCGGCATGATCCCGGAGTGGGTCCACGAGGTCGTGGCCACCGTGCAGCAGCGCACCACCGGGCGGCTGGGCATGCACGCGCACAACGACACGGGGTGCGCGGTCGCGAACACCCTGGCCGCGGTCAGCGCGGGCGCGGTGCACGTGCAGGGCACGGTGAACGGCTACGGCGAGCGGACCGGGAACGCCGACCTGCTCACGGTCGTCGCCAACCTGGAGATCAAGCACGGCCGTCGGCTGCTCGCCGGTGACGGCCTGCGGGAGATGACCCGGATCGCGCACGCGATCAGCGAGATCACGAACATCGCGCCGTTCGCGCGCCAGCCGTACGTGGGCGCGAGCGCGTTCGCGCACAAGGCGGGCCTGCACGCGAGCGCCATCAAGGTCGACCCGGACATGTACCAGCACACCGACCCGATCACGGTCGGCAACGACATGCGGATGCTGGTCTCGGACATGGCGGGCCGCGCGTCGATCGAGCTCAAGGGCCGTGAGCTGGGGTACGACCTGACCGGACGCGGCGAGCTGCTGACCAAGGTGACCAACCGGGTCAAGGACGCCGAGGCGCAGGGGTACACCTACGACGCAGCGGATGCGTCGTTCGAGCTGCTGCTGCGCGAGGAGCTCGACGGGGCGCGACCGGCGTTCTTCACCACCGAGAGCTGGCGCGTCTTCGTCGAGACGATGCCCGGCGACCCGACCCAGGCGTCGAGCGAGGCGACCGTGAAGATGCACGTCGGCGGCGAGCGGATGCTCGCGACCGGCGAGGGCAACGGTCCGGTGAACGCGCTCGACCACGCGCTGCGCAAGGCGGTCGAGCCGACCTACCCCGAGGTCGGCAGGTTCGAGCTGATCGACTTCAAGGTGCGCATCCTGGACACCGAGCACGGCACGGACGCCACCACGCGCGTGCTCGTCGAGACGATGGACACCGACGCGGAGACCACCTGGATGACGGTCGGCGTGGGGCCGAACCTGGTCGAGGCCTCGTGGGAGGCGCTGGTCGACGCGATCACCTACGGGCTGCTGCGCGCCGGGGTGCCGAACCGCTCCTGAGCACGGGTCCGGCCGTGCCGGGTCGCGCCGGGCGCGGTGTCAGGCGGGTCGTCGGGCGACCACGTGGAAGACGTGCCAGTGCTTGGGCCCGGTGTAGGCGTTGCCGTCGGCGTCCTCCTCACGCCAGTGCAGGATCTCGAGCCCGGCGAGCAGCTCCTGGGCCTCGGCCTCGGTGTGGAACGTCATCTCGGGGTCGCCGTAGGAGTCGTCGTTCGGGCCGAACAGCTGGACGGCGAGCACGGCGCCGGGGCGGAGCGCTTCGCGCACCTCGGCCCACAGGGCGTCGAAGGCGGCCGGCGGACAGTAGGGCAGGGCGTACGAGGAGTGCACCAGGTCCGCCGGCGGTAGCACCGGCGGGGCGGTGAAGTCGGCGTGCTGCACGTGCAGGGCGGCGTGCGAGCCGTGCCGGTCGACGATCCGCGCGAGCGCTGCGGGCTCGCCGTCGACCGCGTGCACGGTCCACCCGGCGTCGAGCAGGGCCGCCACCTCGACACCCTCGCCGCAGCCGAGGTCGACCGCGACGCCGGGTTCGCCGCTGGTCGCGTCCAGCGCGAGGTCGAGCGAGGCGCGGGGGACGCGGCCCCACTGGTGGGCGTTGTAGTCGTCCCAGCTGACGTCGTGGGGCACGGCTCGACCCTATCTGCCGGAGCCGCGCCCCGAATCGACCTCGCGACGGCCGTCCGAGTGGTATCGATGTCGGTGCGGAACAATCCTCGAGGGGTATACCCCTGGGGGTATGCTCATCGGTCGGGCCAGGGCGCCCGGCGGCAAGGCGCCGCAACGACCTCGAGGAGGAGATCGATGGCTCGCGTAGTGATCCTGGGGGCCGGCATCGCCGGACACACCGCGGCACTGCACCTGCGCAGGATGCTCGGCAAGCAGCACGAGATCGTCGTGGTGTCGCCGAACTCGAAGTGGAACTGGATCCCGTCGAACATCTGGGTCGGCGTCGGCAAGATGGCCTCGGACCAGGTGGTCTTCCCGCTCGCCCCGATCTACCGGCGCAAGGGGATCGGGTTCCACCAGGCGCTGGCCACCACGATCTTCCCCGAGGGCACGGCCGAGGACGAGCGACCGCAGGTGGAGGTCTCCTCGACGGCGCCCGGTTCGCAGGGGCAGACCGAGCGGCTCTGGTACGACTACCTGATCAACGCGACCGGTCCGAAGCTGAACTTCGCGGCGACCCCGGGGCTCGGTCCGGACGGCAACTCGTTGTCCGTCTGCACGGCCTCGCACGCGGCCGAGACCTCGAAGGAGTTCGACGCGCTCGTCGAGCAGATGCGGGCCGGCGAGAAGAAGACGATCGTGATCGGCACCGGCCACGGCATGTGCACGTGCGAGGGCGCCGCGTTCGAGTACACCTTCAACGTCGAGCACGAGCTGCGCGAGAAGGGCGTGCGGGACAACGCCGAGGTCGTGTACCTGTCCAACGAGTACGAGCTCGGCGACTTCGGCGTCGGCGGCATGAGCTTCACCCAGATGGGCTTCACGACGTCGTCGAAGACCTGGACCGAGTCGCTCTTCCGGGAGCGTGGCGTCAAGGCGATCCTGCGGGCCCACGTCCAGAAGGTCGAGCCCGGCACGGTGCACTACGAGCAGCTGGACGGCTCCGAGCACAGCCTCGACTTCGACTTCGCGATGCTCCTGCCGCCGTTCAAGGGCGCAGACATGAAGGCGTACGACCGCGCCGGTGCGGACATCACCGACCGGCTCTTCGCACCCAACGGGTTGACCAAGGTCGACGCCGACTACACGCCCAAGCCGTACGAGGAGTGGTCGGCCGACGACTGGCCCACCACCTACCGCAACCCCTCGTACCCGAACATCTTCGCGCCGGGCATCGCGTTCGCGCCGCCGCACCCGATCTCGGTGCCGCGCAAGAGCCCGAACGGCACGGTCATCACGCCGGCACCGCCGCGCACCGGCATGCCGTCCGGGATCATGGCCAAGACCGTCGCGCTCACCATCAAGGACCTGATCGCGAAGGGCGACCAGGCCCACGCGCACACCGCGTCGATGGCCCGGATGGGAGCCGCCTGCGTCGCGTCGGCGGGCAACGGCTTCACCCGGGGGTCGGCGGCCGCGATGACCATGTTCCCGGTGGTGCCGGACTGGAAGAAGTACCCGGGGACGGGTCGTGACCAGAAGGGCACGTCCGGCGAGATCGGCCTGGCCGGCCACTGGATCAAGGCGATGCTGCACTACCTGTTCATCTACAAGGCCAAGGCGCGTCCGTTCTGGTTCCTCATCCCGGAGTGACCGAGAGGGCGGGACGCGCGCAGGCCGCGCGACCGCCGGACCCGTGAGCGACTGGACGACCGACCAAGACCCGCCAGAGAGGACCAGTGACCATGTCCGACCCGATCGCCGACGAGGCCATCGCTTCGTCACCGCTGCCGACTCCCAAGACGTTGGCCCGCCGCAGGAACGTGTTCTTCCAGCTCGTCCGCTTCGCCGTGATCAACCTCAAGATGGTGCGCGTCGTCGCGCGCGGTCACGGCTGAGCACGGCTGACGCGACGAACCGAGGGCTCCGCGCGCTGCGGGGCCCTCGGTCGTGTCAGGCCTCGCGGAGCCGGCCCGCGATCCGAAGCAGGTCGAGCGCCGCGGGGCCGAGGTCGCCGCGCCAGACCGCGCGCAGCGGGCGCCGCAGGTCCAGTGCGACGTCCACCTCGACGAGCCGGCCGTCGGCGATGTCGCGGGACACAGCCAGCAGGCTCAGGGCGGCCGGCCCCGCGCCGGCCACGGCGGCGGAGCGCACCGCGCTCGTCGTGGAGAGCTCGAGCACGGGCGCGGCGGACGGTCCGACTCCCGCCCCCGCGAGGGCGGTCTCGAGGAAGGTGCGGGTGCCCGAGGTCGGCTCACGCTGCACCAGCCGGGTGGCGGCCAGCTCGCGGGGCTCGACCGGTTCGGACCGGTGGGCCCACGCGTGCCCGGGGTGCACGACGACGGCGAGCCGGTCGCGCGCGACCACGCGCGACCTGAGGCCGCGTGGCGGGTTCGGCCCCTCGACGAACCCCAGGTCGACCGAGCCGTCCAGGACCGCCTGCTCGACGCGCACCGAGTTCATCGCGTCAAGGGTCACGGTGGAGTCCGGGTGGGCCGCGGCGTAGAGCGCGAGCCAGCCGGGGAGCAGGTGCTCGGCGACGGTCAGTGACGCGGCGAGGCGCAGGCGCCCCCGCGCATCGCTGCGCAGCGAGGCGAGGCCGGCGCCGAGGTCCGCCGCAGCGTCCAGCACCGGTCCGGCCCAGCCGGCCACCAGTGCCCCCGCGGGGGTCAGTCGCGACCCGCGCGGTCCGCGGTCCACCAGCGTCGTGCCGACCCGGCGCTCGAGGGCCCGCAGCCGGGCCGACACGGCGGGCTGGCTCAGGCCGTGCCGGGCCGCCGCGCGGGACAGGCTCTGCTCCTCGCCGATCGCCCGCAGGAGCGACAGCGAGACGAGATCCGGCACCTGCGGCGCCGCCGGGCCGAGCGCCGGCTTCGGGTTCTCGGGCACGTGGCCACCGTACCCGGAGTCATCACGAATGGTGATGGGTCGATCAAGATCCTGGCCTTCCGCGTGGGCACCTGCGTAGCGGAGGCTTGCCCCGGTCGAACAGACATGGGACGAGCGAGGAGACCGGATGAGCGACGAGGTGCGGGCCGCGACGCGGCCGGGCGCGACGGTGGTGCCGGGCCCGGTCGAGCGGTTCGGGCGCCTGCGACCACTCGTACCCGGACTCGCTGCCGTCGCGGCCGCGACGCTCGTCGCGTTCGGTGTGGCCGCGGCCGTCCCGGGGCTCGGCGCCACGACCGTCGCCGTGGTGCTCGGCGCTCTCGCAGCCAACCTCGGGCTGCACCGCGCGGTGCTGCGGCCGGGCACCGCCTTCGCCGCGAAGCGTCTGCTGCGGGTCGGAGTCGTCCTGCTCGGTCTTCAGCTGTCCCTCGGCCAGGTGGCAGGGCTCGGCTGGGCCGGTCTCGCCGTGGTGGCGGCGACCGTCACGCTCACCTTCACCGGGACGCAGGTGCTGGGCCGGCTGCTCCGGGTCGGACGGACCCGCTCGTTGCTCGTCGCGACCGGGTTCTCGATCTGTGGTGCGTCCGCGGTCGGGGCCATGAAGGAGGTCGTGGACTGCGACGAGGAGGACGTCGGCGTCGCGGTCGCCCTGGTCACGCTGTGCGGCTCGCTCGCGATCCTGCTGCTCCCGCCGCTGCGCGGGGTGCTCGGCCTGGACGTCACGTCGTTCGGGGCGTGGGTCGGAGCGAGCGTGCACGACGTGGGCCAGACCGTCGCCACCGCGAACCGCGTGCCCGGGGCGCTCTCCGCCGCCGTCGTGGTCAAGCTCAGCCGTGTCGTGCTGCTCGCACCGCTGGTGGCCGCGGTCGCGCTGCGCGAGCGGCGGACCGCGGGGAGGCAGGCACAGCCGCGCGCCGACGGCCGGCGGCCCGCACCGGTCCCGCTGTTCGTCGTCGGGTTCCTCGTCGCGATCCTGGTGGCCAGCACGGGCTGGTTGCCGGACGGCGTCCTGCACGCCGCCGAGCTCACCCAGCAGGTCCTCCTGGTCGCCGCGCTCGTCGGGCTCGGGACCGGCATCCACATCGCGATGCTGCGTCGCACGGGCGGCCGCGCCTTGGCGCTCGGGCTCGCCTCCTGGGTGCTGGTCGCGGCGGTCGCCTACGCCGGGGTCCGGCTGGTGGGCGCCTGAGCAGCCGTGCCCGTGCGCGCGCTCGGGTCTGCGTTCACCCCGGCGGAGTCCTAGGATGACTCGGTGCACGGTGAGTACAAGGTCCCCGGTGGCAAGCTCGTGGCGGTCGACGTCGAGGTCGACGACGGGAGGCTGACCCGGGTCGCGGTCAGTGGCGACTTCTTCCTCGAGCCGGACACCGCGCTCGAAGCGATCAACGAGGCCCTGCTGGGGCAGCCCGCAGACACCCCGGTCGCCGAGCTGACCCGGGTCGTCGAGCAGGCGCTCGGAGCAGGCGCCGTGATGGTCGGCTTCAGTGCCGACGCGGTCGCGGTGGCGGTGCGGCGCGCCCTCGGGCACGCCACCGGCTGGGACGACCACGAGTTCGAGATCGTCCACGAGGGACCGGCGTCGCCGGCCATGCACATGGCGCTCGACCAGGCGATGGCCGAGGCGGTCGGCGCCGGGACCCGCCGGCCCACGCTCCGGATCTGGGAGTGGGGCGCGCCGGCCGTGGTGATCGGCTCGTTCCAGTCGCTGCGCAACGAGGTCGACGCGGAGGCGGCCGACCGGCACGGCATCACCGTGGTCCGGCGGATCTCCGGTGGTGGCGCGATGTTCATCGAGCCCGGCAACACGATCACCTACTCGCTCACCGTGCCGGCCTCGCTCGTCGAGGGCCTGAGCTTCGAGCGCTCGTACGCGTTCCTGGACGACTGGGTGCTCGGCGCGCTCGCCGAGATCGGGATCGACGCCCGCTACGTGCCGCTCAACGACATCGCCTCGCCGGCCGGCAAGATCGCCGGCGCGGCGCAGAAGCGGCTCGCCACCGGCGCCGTGCTGCACCACGTGACGATGGCCTACGACATCGACCAGTCGAAGATGCTCGAGGTCCTGCGGATCGGCCGGGAGAAGCTCTCGGACAAGGGCACGAAGAGCGCGAACAAGCGCGTCGACCCGCTGCGCTCGCAGTCCGGGATGGCTCGTGCCGAGGTGATCGAAGCGTTCAAGGCTCACTTCAGGTCGCGCTACCGGACCGTCGACGGGGCCGTCACCGAGGGGGAGCGGGCGCGCGCCGACGAGCTCGTCGAGACCAAGTTCGGCACCCAGGAGTGGACCGCCCGGGTGCCGTGAGGCTCAGGCGGCGTGCTGGGCGCTCGCCTCGACGCGAGCGGGCTCCTCGTTCGGCTCGCCGGCCGGCGGGAAGGCCGCCTCGGCCGTCTCGATGCCCTCGCTGAGGGCCGCGATCACCACCCGGGCGAGCGGGTGCCGCACCGGGCCGAGCAGGGTCCGCAGGGCTCGGGCCGACTCCGCCGCCTCCGGCGTCCAGGTCGTCTCGCCGAGCAGCCGCCAGGCGCCGCAGCGGTGCAGCACGTCGCGCGGGTGCCCGGTGACGATCTCCTCGAAGAGCCCGTCGTCGGAGAGCAGCACCGCGTGCGCGACGTCGCTCGGCGCGAACGCGTGGGGGCCGTGGTCGCGCAGGATGCTGGTGGGGGTGAACTCGGCGGTCATGACGTGCTCCGGTCGGTGGGGACTCACCTGCCCCATCGGCCCGATCGCCGCCGAGTCAAGGACCCCGACGGGACCGGTTTGGCGCCGCGGGTGACCGACGGTCCGGAGGTGTCGTGCGCTCATACCTGAAGAGAGGGCCGACGAGCGCCGCTGTGACGCAGGTCACCGGCCGACGATGCCGGGGGCCGGCAGGTGTGCCACCTCAGTCGAGGGAGAAGCCACGCCGTTGCGGGGCGATCACCCGCTCCTCGACGAACCCCAGGCCCTGGTAGAGGCTGCGCGCCGCGACGTTGGTCTCCCGCACCGTGAGGTGCACCCGACCGCAGCCGAGCGCCCGGAGGGCCGCCACCGCGGCCTTGACCAGCTCGCCGCCCCAACCCTGGCGGCGTGCGTGCTCCGCGACGCCGAGGAAGTCGAGGTACCCGTCACCGTCAGGTTGGCGCTCGGCGGCGAGGTAGCCGACGGGCGTGCCGTCCTGCTCGACCACCAGGCGCAGATGGTCGGGGTCGGCGTCGCGCAGCAGCCCGTCGCCGGTGGCGTGCGTCCTCGGGAACAGCCGGTCGTGCAGCGCTGCGACGTCGACGTCGTCCGGCCGCAGCGGGCGCGCTTCGACCGCGGGGCCTGGCAGAGGCCCGCCGAGCGTGAGGACGGCCGACCCGCTCTCCGCGGCGAAGCCGTGCGCGCGGGCCCAGGCGATCAGGACGTCGAACCGCGCGTCGGGTGCGAGCTCCTCCTGGTCGATAGCGGCGGGCAGCAACGCGCGGGCGTGCGCGTCGAGGGCGTCCGCGATCGCCACCCAGCCCTCGTCCTCGGCGGTGATGAACGGGCCGAACCACCACACCCGGCCGATCTCCTGGTCCACGGAGCCCACCAGCCACCCCACCGGGGCGCCGTCCCGCTCGGCCACGGCGCTCACCGCGGTCCAGTCGTCGTCCTCGGCGACCATCTCGGCGGCGATCGTCTCGGCGTCGAGGCCGAGGTAGGCCACGTGGCGCTCGGGTCGTCGCTGGAGCCCGGCGGCCAGCACGGCCAGGGTCGAGCGGTCGGACGGGACGGCGGTGCGCACGATCACGCGGTGAGTCTGGAGTCCCGAGGCGTCGGGTGCACGCGGATTTCCGTGGTCGGTCAGGCCGGCGGGCGCGGCCCGAACACCGCGCTGCCGAGGCGGACCATCGTGGCACCCTCGGCGACCGCGAGCTCGACGTCCCCGCTCATGCCCATCGACAGGCCGTGCGCATCGGCCGTGCCCGGTGCACCCGACCCGACGAGTGCGTCGCGCAGCTCGCGCAGCCGCGCATAGCCGGCGCGGACCAGGGCCTCGTCGTCCGACCGCGCGCCGATCGTCATCAGGCCCGCGAGGCGCAGCCGGGGCAGCGCGGCGACCTCGGCCGCCAGCTCGAGCGCCGCCGCCGGGGTCACACCGCTCTTGGTCGCCTCACCGGAGACGTTCACCTGCACCCAGACCTCGAGGTCGCGGTCGAGAGCCGTGCACCGCCGGGACAGTCGTGCGGCGAGATCGGTGCTGTCCACGCTCTGCACGGCGTGCGCCCACTGCAGCGCCGCGTTCACCTTGTTGGACTGCAGGTGCCCGATCACGTGCCAGGTCGGCGCGAGCGCGGCCAGTTCGGGTGCCACGGCGGTGAGCTCCTGGACCCGGTTCTGGCCGAGCAGCGTCGCGCCACTGAGCACCGCCTCGCGGACGACCCTCGCGGGCAGGGTCTTCACGGCGAGCAGGATCCGCACCTCACGGGGGTCGCGTCCGGCGGCGGTGGCGGCGTCGGCGACGCGGCGCTGCGCGTCCCGCCACCGGCCGGCGACGCGGGCGGCCCGCTCCTCGTCGGGGTGCGGACTGCTCACACGCCGGACTGTAGTGGCACTCTGGGCCGGTGACTGCTCTGGACGGTGTGCTCTCGGAGATCGGCCTCGCGGTGGACCAGGCGGGGCCCGGGCGGCTCCTGCTCGGGGTCGACGGTGTGGACGGCGTCGGCAAGACGACGGTGGCCGAGGCGCTCGCCGACTCGTTGCGCGCGGCCGGCCGAGACGTGCTGCGGGTGAGCCTGGACGACTTCCTGCAGCCCGCTGAGCGGCGGTACGCGCGGGGTCGCGACTCGGCGACGGGGTACTACCTGGACTCGGTGGACCTGGCCGCGTTCCTCGACGCGGTGGTGCGTCCGTTGCGCGACGACGAGCCGCGGATCCGCACCGCGGTGTTCGACCACCGGACGGACACGCCGGTCGACGTCCCTCCGGTGTGGGTCCCCGAGGACGCGGTGATCGTGGTCGACGGGATGTTCCTGCACCGCCGCGAGCTCGCGGCGCTGTGGGACGTGTCGGTGTTCCTGGACGCGCCGTTCGAGGTGACCGTCGCGCGCACGGCGCAGCGGGACGGGGGATCGCCGGACCCGGACGACCCGGCGAACCGTCGGTACGTCGAGGGCCAGGGCCTCTACCTCGACGAGTGCCGGCCGGCTCACCTGGCGACCGTGGTGGTCGACCTGACCGACCCGGATCACCCCCTGGTGGTCGCCGGCGAGTGACCGGCGGCCCGCTCGCCGGCCGAGATGCCGGGAGATCGACCCGGTGCCAGATCCGGGTGATCCCGGATACCGCCGCGCGCCGATCCGGGGCACGGTGGGGGTGTGAAGGTCGTCAACGCTCTGCTCAACGTCATCTGGCTGGTGCTCGCGGGTGCCTGGCTCGCCCTCGGTTACGTCGTCGCGGGCCTGATCTGCGTCCTGCTCGTCGTGACGATCCCGTTCGGCATCGCGTCGTTCCGGATCGCGGCGTACGTGCTGTGGCCCTTCGGACGCACCGTGGTCGACCGTCCGGACGCGGGCGCGTGGTCGACGCTCGGGAACGTCGTCTGGCTGCTCGTGGCGGGCTGGTGGCTCGCGCTCGGGCACGTGGTCACGGCGATCCCGCTGTTCGTGTCGATCATCGGGATCCCGATGGGCTGGGCCAACCTCAAGCTGATCCCGGTCTCGCTGCTGCCGATGGGCAAGCAGATCGTGCCGAGCGACCAGCGGTTCGGGGCCCGCTGACCGAGCTCGGTCCGGGTTGTCGCCGGTCCGACGCGTGCGCCGGGGTCGCTCACTCCTCCAGGCGGAAGCCGATCTTCAGCGACACCTGGACGTGCGCCACGGCCTGGTCGGCGAGGTGCCCGCGGATCTCGGTGACCTCGAACCAGTCCAGGTGCCGGGTGTGCTTCGCCGCGCGCTCGACCGCGTTGTTGATCGCTGCGTCGATCCCGGCCGCGGACGACCCGACGACCTCGACCACCTTGTAGACGTGCTCCGACATGGCGTCTCCTCCCGCACCTCGTCGTGCCTGGGACGCCTCGACGCTATCCCGACGGGGCGCCGAGCACGAGGGGGTACCGGGGCTGCGGCGGGCCGTCGGGCACGCGGCCGGGTCTGCCGATCAGTCGCGTGCGATGTCGGCGACCACGGCGTCGGTGAGCCGTACGAGGTCCTCCGGGGCGAGACCCACGTCGAGCCCGCGGCGACCACCGGAGACGTAGACCGTGTCGAACAGCCAGATCGTCTCGTCGAGCACCGTGGGGTGCGCCGTCTTCTGCCCGAGCGGCGAGATGCCGCCCACCACGTACCCGGTCGCGCGCTCGGCGGCGGCCGGGTCGGCCATCGCGGCCTTCTTCCCACCGACCGCGGAGGCCAGCGCCTTGAGATCCAGCTTACCGGCCACCGGGACCACGGCGACGGTGAGCGTGCCGTCCACCGAGGCCATCAGGGTCTTGAACACCTGCTCGGGCTCGAGCCCCAGCACCTGGGCGGCCTCGAGGCCGTAGCCGACGTCGCTGCCCGCGTCGTGGTCGTAGGGGTGAACGGTGTGCGGCACGCCCGCACGCTCGAGCGCGACGAGCGCCGGTGTGCCGACGGGCTGCTTCTTGCTCACGCGAGCACCGTACCGAGCGACCTCTCGCAGCGTGGCGGGCTAGAGGCGGCCGGCGTCGGTCACGTGCCAGACGGGCTCGCCGGTCTCGTCGGAGGCGGTCAGGTCCAGGACCAGGTCGATGTACCAGTCGTGGTGGCCCGCGGGGTCGTCGAGCAGCTGGCGCACCTCCCACCGGTCGCGGTGCTCGGTGACCAGCAGCAGCTGCGGCCCGCGGGCGTCGGGTCCGGTCAGCAGCTCGTCGTGCTCGTCGAAGTACGGGTCGAGCGCCGCGTGCCAGCGGTCCGCGTTCCAGGCGGCACCGTCGGGATCGGTGTCACCGAGGCGCCCGAGCTCGTCCCAGCGTTCCCGGGCCACCAGCTCGACCCGGCGGAACAGCGCGCCGCGCACCATGGCGCGCAGTGCCCGGGGTGCGGCCGACAGCCGGGTCGGCGGCGGCGGCTCGAGCGGCACGCCGCCGGTGCCAGCAGCGCCCTCGCCGGCCGCGAGCTTCTCCCACTCGTCCAGCAGGCTCGAGTCCGTCCCGCGCACGACCACGCCGAGCCACTCGAGCAGCTCGTCGAGCGCGCCGTCCCGGGCCTCGGGTGGCACGGTCTGGCGCAGCGCGCGGAAGGCGTCCGCGAGGTAGCGCAGCAGCACGCCCTCGGTGCGTTGGAGCCCGTAGGTCGCGACGTAGTCGGAGAACGTCGCGCCGTGCTCGGCCATGTCGCGCACCACGGACTTCGGCGACAGGGTGTGGTCGGCGACCCAGGGGTTGGTCCGCCGGTAGATCGCGAAGGCGGCGGCGAGCTCCTCGGCGAGCGGGCGCGGGTAGGTGACGTCCTCGAGGGCCGCCATCCGCTCGTCGTACTCCATGCCCTCGGCCTTCATCGCGGCGACCGCTTCGCCACGCGCCTTCTTCTCCTGCGCGACGAGCACCTGGCGCGGGTCGTCGAGGGTCGCCTCGACCACCGACACGACGTCCAGCGCGTAGTCGGGGGCTGCCGCGTCGAGCATGTCGAGCGCTGCGAGCGCGAACGGCGACAGCGGTTGGTTGAGGGCGAACTCCTCGGGGAGCGACACCGCGAGGCGCACGGTCCACCGCCCGTCGGCCGACCGCACCCGGTCGACCACGCCGGACTCGCGCAGCGAGCGGTAGATCCGGACGGCCTGGCGCACCAGGCGGCCGCGCGCGGCCTCCGGCTCGTGGTTGTCGGTGAGCAGCCGGCGCATCGCCTCGACCGGGTCGCCCGATCGGCGGGCCAGCACGTTGAGCACCATGGCGTGCGAGACGGTCAGGCTCGACGTGAGCGGCTCGGGCGGGGCGTCGCGCAGCCGCTCGAAGGTCTGCTCGGTCCAGTTGACCTGTCCGGGCGGCGCCTTCTTGCGCACGATCTTCTTGACCTTCTTGGGGTCGTCCCCGGCCCGGGCCAGCGCCGCGCGGTTCTCGATCACGTGCTCCGGCGCCATCACCAGGACCTCGCCGAGGGTGTCGAACCCGGCGCGTCCGGCCCGGCCGGAGATCTGGTGGAACTCGCGGGCGGTCAGGTGGCGCATCCGCTCGCCGTCGTACTTGACCAGCGACGTCAGGACGACCGTGCGGATCGGCACGTTGATGCCCACCCCGAGCGTGTCGGTGCCGCACACCACGGTCAGCAGCCCCTGCTGGGTGAGCCGCTCCACGACCCGCCGGTAGCGCGGCAGCATCCCGGCGTGGTGCACGCCCACCCCGTGCCGCAGGAACCGTGACAGGGTCTGGCCGAACCCGCCGGCGAACCGGAACGCGCCGAGCTCGGCGGCGATCGCATCGCGCTGCTCGCGGCTGGCGAGCGTGGTCGACATCAGCGCCTGAGCGCGCTCGACCGCGTCCTTCTGGGTGAAGTGCACCAGGTACACCGGTGCGCGGCCCCCGGCGACCAGACCGGCGACGACCTCGTGCAACGGGTCGACGACGTAGCCGTAGGTGAGCGGCACCGGACGCTCGACGCTCGTCACGCACGCGACCTCGACGCCGGTGCGCCGGCGCAGGTCCTCGGCGAAGAACGACGGGTCGCCCAGGGTCGCCGACATGAGGACGAACTGGGTTCGCGGCAGCTCCAGCAGCGGGACCTGCCATGCCCAGCCGCGCTGCGGGTCGGCGTAGAAGTGGAACTCGTCCATCACCACCTGGCCCACGGCGTCGGTCCCGGGGACCGCGGGGTCGTCGGCGTGGCCGGCCGCCTCTGCGGTGCCGTCGCCGGTGCGCAGCGCGATGTTCGCCAGGATCTCGGCCGTGCAGCAGATGATCGGGGCGCCGGGGTTGACCGAGGAGTCCCCGGTGATCATCCCGACGTTGGCCGTGCCGAACGCGGCGACCAGGTCGAAGAACTTCTCGCTGACCAGGGCCTTGAGGGGCGCGGTGTAGAACGTCCGGCGGCCCTGGGCGAGGGCGACGAAGTGCGCGGCCATCGCGATCAGCGACTTCCCGGACCCGGTCGGGGTCGACACGATGACGTGCGACCCGGTGACCAGCTCGAGCAGGGCCTCGTCCTGGTGCGGGTAGAGCGTCTGGCCACGCTCGGCGACCCATCCGGTGAAGGCGTCGTAGAGCGCGTCGGGGTCGGGCTCGCCGGGCACGCGGTCGGCGAGCGATGGGGTCACGCTCGGAACGGTCACGGGCCGCCAGTCTGCCAGGCCCGCCGGGTGGGCGGGTGAGCGTGCGGCGGCCCGCCGCAGCGGACCGGGCCGAGCGCCACGTCACACCCGGCGACCTTGCCGTTCGCGCCGGGCGGGGGTGGGATGGAGTCATGCTTCCGACCGAGGCGTCTGCGGCGATCGAGTCGATCGAGCGCACTCATGAGCGAGTCCGTACGACGATCGAGGGGCTGACCGACGACGACGTCCGGGCCGCGTCGCGGCTGCCCGGCTGGACGCGTGGCCACGTCCTCGCGCACCTGGCGGGGTTCGGTGCCGCGGCCGAGCGGCAGGTGCTCCGGGCGCTGGAGGGGGCCGACCCGGGAGAGTTCTACGACGGCGGCCGGCCCGGGCGGGACGCCGCGATCGAGGCGGGCGCGTCGGCCGGCGCCGCCGAGCACGTCACCCGGGTGGAAGCGGCGATGGACCGCATGGAGGGACTCCTCGACCTGCTCGACGAGGACGTCCTGCGGCGGCGGACCGCCTTCAAGGACGGGCTGCCGGTCGAGGCCGTGGTGCTCGCCTGGTGGCGGGAGTTCTCGATCCACCTCACGGATCTCGACCTGGGCGCCGAGCACACCCTGTGGGGTCCGGAGCTGCGCGAGCACCTCGTGGCGTTCCTCTCGCCGCGGGTGCCCGACGGCACGCAGCTCGACCTCGAGCCGACCGATGTGGACGAGCCGCGGCGGCTCGGCCAGGGTCGGGTGCTCCGGGTGCGGGGCGCGGCCAACGACCTGGTCGCCTGGTTGGCCGGGCGCGAGCCGATCGTGCCGCTGGTCGCGGACAACGGGGGCGCCGTGGTGGACCTGCCGGAGCTCGGTCCCTGGCCGTGACCCGCGGCGGTGACTCAGCTCTCGAGCTCGGCCCGCGCCTCGTCGAGCGCGGCCAGCACCTCGGCGTCGGTCGTGGGGGAGAAGTCGTCGTAGTCCTGCCCGACCGCCCGGAAGTGGGACGGGACGTGCAGCGCGATGCACTCGTCCGCGACCTCGTGCATCGGCCATGCCCAGTGCGGCGGGGCGACCGGGACCGCGAGGACCACGCGCTCGGCGCCGCGCGCGCGGGCCGCCAGGCAGGCCGCTCGCGCCGTGGACCCGGTCGCCAGTCCGTCGTCGACGACCACGACCGTCTTGCCCTCGAGCGGCACGGCCGGGCGCCCGCCGCGGTACGCCGCCTCGCGGGCCAGCGCGGGAGCCTCACGCTCGGCCGCCGCGTCGATCGCGGCGTCGGTGAGCCCACCACGCGCGACGACCTCGGCCTCGACCACCCGGACGCCGCCCTCGGCGATCGCGCCCATCGCGAGCTCGGGCTGCCACGGCACGCCGAGCTTGCGCACCGGGAGCACGTCGAGCGGCGCCTCGAGCGCCACGGCCACGGGTGCCGCGACGGGCACGCCGCCTCGCGGGAGGCCCAGCACCACGACCGGTGTGCCGTGCAGCGGTGCGAGCCGTTCGGCCAGCCGGCGTCCCGCATCCGTGCGGTTCGCGAAGGTCATGCCTCCTATCGTGCGCCTCGGGCTGTGCGCGGTGCAGGCGTTCGGTCGGGATGCGCTGTGAGCCGGGCCGTCCGTGGTCCGGTCCGGGGCCACCGTCTGGCTAGGGTGACCGCGTGGCCGACGACAACGAGCTGACCGACGTCGAGATGTGGACCGACGGCGCGTGCAAGGGGAACCCGGGTCCGGGCGGCTGGGGCGCCTGGCTGCGGTCCGGCGACCACGAGCGCGAGCTGTTCGGCGGCGACGCGCTGACCACGAACAACAAGATGGAGCTCACCGCGGTGATCGAGGCGCTGCGTGCGCTGCGTCGCCCGTGCCGGGTGCGACTGCACGTGGACTCGACCTACGTGATGAACGGTGTGCAGCGGTGGATGCCGAACTGGAAGCGCAACGGGTGGCGGACCGCGGACAAGAAGCCGGTGAAGAACGTCGACCTGTGGCAGGCGCTGGACGCCGAGCTCCAGCGGCACGACGTGACCTGGCTGTGGGTCAAGGGCCACTCCGGGGACCCCGGCAACGAGCGTGCGGACGCGCTCGCGAACCGAGGCGTCGACCAGCTGGGTCTCGCTCGATAGGTGAGACGATTCGTCCTGGATATTGAAACGCAGACGTGGCTGGGCTTCCCTGGCCTGGTGACCTACACCCACGGGCACGCCGAGAGTGTGCTCCGCTCGCACCGCGCACGGACGGCGGCCGACAGCGCGGCGTACCTGCTGCCCGAGCTGCGGCCCGGCCAGCGGCTGCTCGACGTCGGCTGCGGGCCGGGCACCATCACGCTCGACCTGGCGCGGGCCGTGGCGCCGGGCGAGGTGGTCGGTGTGGACGCGTCGGACGCCGTCCTCGCCGAGGCGCGGCTGCTCGCGGACGCGGCCGGCGACGTGCCGGGTCTGTCGTTCCGCGCTGCCGACGCGATGGCGCTGCCGTTCCCCGACGCCAGCTTCGACGTGGTCCACGCGCACCAGGTGCTCCAGCACCTGCCCGACCCGGTTCGGGCGTTGCGCGAGATGCGGCGCGTGGTGCGGCCGGGCGGTCTCGTCGCGGTGCGCGACGTGGACTACGCGACCATGACCTGGGCTCCGGCGTCCGAGGGCCTCGCCGAGTGGCGAGAGCTCTACCGCGAGGTCGCCAACGCCGACGGCGGCGAGCCCGACGCCGGCCGGTACCTCGCCGGGTGGGCGCTGCAGGCGGGCTTCGCGAGCGAGGACCTCACCAGCTCGGCGAGCGCCTGGGCCTACGCCGGCGCGGAGGCGACCTGGTGGGCGCAGGTCTGGGCCGACCGCGCGACCCGATCGGACTTCGCGCAGCACGCTCGCGACCACGGGCTCGCCGACGACGTGCTCCTCGAGGAGATCTCGGAGGGCTGGCTCGACTGGGGTGCCCAGCCGGACGCCTGGTTCGGCATGCTGCACGGCGAGCTCCTGGCGCGGGTCCCGGGCTGACCGGACCTGCCCGACGCGCCTCAGGGCTCCGAGCGCGCCGGGGTGGCGAACGACTCGCCCACCGCGACCGACGCGCCGTGGATGAGCCGCTCGAGCGGTCCGCGGCCCCAGAGCGATCGCCAGACCCAGCAGGCGGCGACGGTCACGACCACGAACGCGGCGAGCACCACGTTGCTCGGCTGGTACACCACGTCCCGGCCGAGCACCGCGATCGCCACCACCTGCCCGGTGTACGCCGTGAGGGCCAGTGCGCCGGTCGCCGCGAGCGGTGCGACGACCCCCGGGAGTCGGCGCGAGACGGCGAGCGACCCGGCCAGCACGACGAACGCGACGCCGAGGTTGCCGAGCGCCTCGGGCACCGTGCTCGAGTGCGGCGTCAGGTCGAGCGGCCCACCGGCGACGGGGCCGGCGACGAACGCCGCCACGGCCCCCGTCCCGTAGCCCACCAGCGCGAGCGCGAGACCGATCGCGGCGAGCCGCGCCGGGCGGCCGAGCAGGCCCGCCCGGACCACGGCGAGGCCGGCGAGCAGGTAGGCCGTCCAGACCACGACCGGGTAGTAGTGGCCGAGCAGGATCGACACGGGCCACTCCAGCGCCCACGCGGCGTCGCGCACGGCCTCGTGCACTGCGGCACCGACCACCAGGACGACGCCGGCCAACCCGGTCAGCAGCCGTGGCGAGGCGCCCAGCACGGGCAATGCGAGCAGGAACATCACGGCGTAGGACGGCAGGATCACGACCACCGGCGTACCGAGCGCCATGAGCAGCACGCCGAGCGTCCCGATCAGCACCGCGCGGGTCGCGATCCGGGCGCGGGCCACCGGGAGGTCCCGCGGTGAGCGACCGCCGGAGAGCAGCCCGATCGACACCCCGGCGAGCGTGGCGAAGGTGGCCGCGGACCGGCCGTCGGCCAGCTGGAGAGCCCCGGTGACCTCGTCCCAGGTACCGGCGTCGCCGACGTGCGCGGCCGCCATGCCGAGCACCGCGAGGCCGCGCGCGACGTCGACCCCGACGATCCGGCCCTCGGCTCCTGGCACGGAGGCAGGCTACGTGCCCCGTAGGCTCGACCCATGCGGATCGCACGTTTCACCACCGGCGCCGACCCCCGTTTCGCGATGGTCCAGGGGGAGGGGGACGCCACTGAGCTGCACGTGCTCCGCGGCGACCCGCTGTACATGCCGGCCGAGCTGACCGGCCAGGTCGTCCCGATGAGCGACGAGGTGCGCCTGCTCGCGCCGGTCATCCCACGGTCGAAGATCGTCGGCGTCGGCCGGAACTACGCCGACCACGCGGCGGAGATGGGCAACGAGCTGCCGACCGCGCCGTTGCTGTTCTTCAAGCCGAACACGTCGGTGATCGGTCCGGACGACCCGATCCTGCTGCCGTCGTGGACGTCCGAGGTGCACCACGAGGCCGAGCTCGCCGTGGTGATCGGCAAGGTGACCAAGGACGTGTCGCCCGAGCGGGCGCTGGACCAGGTGTTCGGGTACACCGTGGGCAACGACGTCACGGCCCGCGACGCGCAGCGCTCCGACTCGCAGTGGCTGCGCGCGAAGGGCTTCGACTCCGCGTGCCCGCTCGGCCCGTACCTGGTGCCGGGTCTGGACGTGGAGGACCTCGGCGTCACCGCACGGGTCAACGGAGCGGTGCGTCAGGACGGCCGCACGTCGCAGCTGATCTTCGACGTCGCGTACCTGATCTCCTACGTCTCCGAGGTGTGCACGCTGCTCCCCGGGGACGTGATCCTCACCGGGACCCCGGCGGGAGTCGGGCCGATCGAGCACGGCGACGTGGTCGAGTGCGAGGTCGAGGAGATCGGGGTGCTGCGCAACCCGGTGCTGCGGCGCGACTGAGCGCCAGGCGGGGCCGCAGCGCGGCGTCCGCGCAGGCCGCCGACGGCCGGACGGCGGCGGGTGGGCACGGCACTAGGCTGGCGACACCATGACCAGCACCGCCACCACCAGCGTTCCCACGACCGAGGCGACCGGCTCGGACATCCGCGTCCGGTTCTGCCCCTCGCCGACCGGGACCCCGCACGTCGGGCTCATCCGCACCGCCCTGTTCAACTGGGCCTACGCCCGCCACGTCGGCGGCACCTTCGTGTTCCGGATCGAGGACACCGATCCCGAGCGCGACTCCCAGGAGTCCTACGAGCAGCTGCTCGACGCGCTGCGCTGGCTCGGCATGGACTGGGACGAGGGTGTCGAGCTGGGCGGGCCGTACGGGCCGTACCGCCAGTCCGAGCGCCTGGGCATCTACGCCGACGTCGCGCAGCGGCTGGTCGACGCGGGCTACGCCTACGAGTCGTTCTCCACCCCGGAGGAGATCGAGGCGCGCCACCGCGCTGCCGGGCGCGACCCGAAGCTCGGCTACGACGGCTTCGACCGCGACCTCACCGAGGAGCAGAAGGCCGCCTACCGCGCCGAGGGGCGCGAGCCGGTGCTGCGGATCCGGATGCCCGACACCGATGTGACCTTCACCGACCTGGTGCGCGGCGAGCTGACCTTCGCGGCCGGCTCGGTCCCGGACTACGTGATCGTGCGGGCCAACGGCCACCCGCTGTACACGCTGACCAACCCCGTCGACGACGCGCTGATGCACATCACGCACGTGCTGCGCGGCGAGGACCTGCTCTCCTCGACCCCACGCCAGGTGGTGCTCTGGCGGGCCCTGGTCGAGCTCGGGCTGACCGAGGCGGTGCCGGTGTTCGGCCACCTGCCGTACGTCATGGGCGAGGGCAACCGGAAGCTGTCCAAGCGCGACCCGGAGTCCAACCTCTTCCTGCACCGCGAGCGAGGCTTCACGCCGGAGGGGCTGCTGAACTACCTCGCGCTGCTCGGCTGGTCGATCGCACCGGACCGGGACGTGTTCAGCGTCGCCGAGATGGTCGCGGCCTTCGACGTCGCCGACGTCAACCCGAACCCGGCGCGGTTCGACCTGAAGAAGGCCGAGGCGATCAACGGCGACCACGTCCGGATGCTCGCCGCCGACGACTTCCGCGACCGGGTGGTGCCCTACCTGCACGCGGCCGGGCTGGTCGACGCCGCAGCGTTCGCCGAGCTCGGCGAGCGCGAGCAGGCGGTGCTCACGGCCGCGGCGCCCCTGGTCCAGGAGCGGATCGGGCTGCTCGGCGAGGCGGTCGGCATGCTCGGGTTCCTGCTCGTGGCCGACGATGCGCTCGTGGTCGAGGACGACGCGCGGGCCGCCGCCGTCAAGGGCGAGCCGGCGACGGCGCTGGACGCGTCGATCGGCGCGCTGGAGACCGTCGAGCCGTTCGAGGCGGGTCCGATCCAGGACGCGCTCGCCGCCGCACTGGTCGACGGGCTGGGCCTCAAGCCCCGGCTCGCCTACACGCCGCTGCGGGTCGCCGTCACGGGCCGCCGGGTCTCCCCGCCGCTGTTCGAGTCGATGGAGATCCTCGGGCGCGACGCGACCCTGGCCCGGCTGCGGGCCTTCCGCGCCTCGCTGTGACGACGGTCGACGGCGTCCTGCTGGACGTCGACGACACGCTCGTCGACACCCGGGCCGCGTTCGAGGCCGCGCTGGCGGAGGTCGCTCGCGTCTACCTGCCCGAGGTGGGCGAGGCCCGGCTCGCCGAGGTCGTGATGACCTGGCGGGCCGACTCGGGCGGCTGGTACCGGCGATACACGCGCGGCGAGGTCGGCTACGTCGAGCAGCGCCGGGCGCGGGCCAACGAGCTGCACGACCTGTTCGGCGGACCGGCGCTGGACGGTGACGGGTTCGCTCGCTGGGACGCGGTGTTCGAGGCCGCCTTCGAGGACGCCTGGCGCGCGCACGACGACGCGGTCGCCACGGTCGCTGCCCTGGTCGGCCGTGGTCTCGCGGTCGGTGCGCTGACCAACGCCGCGGTCGGCTACCAGACCCGCAAGCTCGAGCGCGCGGGGCTGGAGCAGGTGCCGGTGCTCGTCGGGATGGACACGTTGGGTGTCGGCAAGCCCGACGAGCGCGTCTTCCACGAGGCGTGCCGCCGGCTGGGCACCGATCCGGCGCGCACGGTGTACGTCGGCGACGAGCTGGACATCGACGCGGTCGCGGCCGTTCGCGCGGGTCTGGTCGGCGTCTGGCTCGACCGGCCGGGCACACGCCGGCACGTGGTGCCGGAGGCGGAGATCGCCGCGGCGCGGTCGGTCGGTGTCCACGTGGTCGCGACCCTCGACGCACTCGACGGCGTCGTCTGAACCTTCCCGGCGGCGGCCCGGGCAGCCGGCGATACGCTGGCAGGGCTTCCCATGGGTCCAGTGCCGTGCCCAGCTGCGGCAGCGAGGAGTCAACCGTGCAGAGCCTGTCCGTGGCGCAGATCTCCGACGTGCTCGAGGCCCTGTCGCCGGAGCGGCGCGAGACCCTCGAGGTGCGGCTCGAGCGCTGGTGGCCCGACGTGCACGCCGGCCTCAGCGCCGTGTACCGGCCCGACCAGGTCCCCGAGCTCGAGAGCCGGCTGCTGCGCGTCGTCGCGCGCGCGTTCGCCGAGCGCGGCCCCGAGCTCGCGCGGCTCGACCAGGCGAGGACCCTCGATCCCGGCTGGTTCCAGTCCGAGCAGATGATCGGCTACGCGTGCTACGCGGACCGGTTCGCCGGAACGCTGCAGGGCGTGCGGGAGCACATCGACTACCTCCGGGAGCTCGGCGTCACCTACCTGCACCTCATGCCGGTGCTCCAGCCGCGGGAGGGGGACAACGACGGTGGCTACGCGGTCGCCGACTACCGCCAGGTGCGCGCCGACCTCGGCTCCGTCGACGACCTGCGGTCGCTGGCCACCGACCTGCGCGAGAACGGGATCTCGCTGGTCGCGGACCTCGTGCTCAACCACGTGGCGCGCGAGCACGCCTGGGCCGCGGCCGCGCGCGCGGGGGACCAGCGGTACCGCGACTACTTCTACGTGCACCCCGACCGCACCGTCCCCGACGCGTTCGAGGCGACCCTGCCGGAGGTCTTCCCCGACTTCGCGCCCGGCAGCTTCACCTGGGACGACGACCTCGCCGGCTGGGTCTGGACGACGTTCAACTCCTGGCAGTGGGACGTCAACTGGTCGAACCCCGACGTGTTCGTCGAGTACGCGGACATCGTGCTGTTCCTCGCCTCGCTCGGCGTCGAGGTGGTCCGCCTGGACGCGATCGCCTTCGTCTGGAAGGAGCTGGGCACCAACTGCCAGAACCGGCCGCAGGTGCACGCGATCACGCAGGCGCTGCGGGCCCTGGTCCGGGTCGCCGCACCCGCGGTGATCTTCAAGGCGGAGGCGATCGTCGCGCCGCAGGACCTCGTGCACTACCTGGGTCAGGGTGCCCACCACGGCAAGGTCAGCGACCTCGCGTACCACAACAGCCTCATGGTGCAGGTGTGGTCCATGCTCGCCGCCCAGGACGTGCGGCTCGCGGTGCGGGCGCTGCAGGCGATGCCGCCCGTGCCGGCCTCCACCGCGTGGATCACCTACCTGCGCTGCCACGACGACATCGGGTGGGCGATCGACGACGCGGACGCGGCGGCGGTGGGTCTGGACGGCTTCGCGCACCGGGCGTTCCTGTCGGACTGGTACACCGGCGGGTACCCGACCTCACCCGCGACCGGGCTGGTCTTCCAGGCCAACCCGGCCACCGGGGACCGACGGGTCTCGGGCACGGCGGCAGCGCTCGTCGGCCTGGACCGTGCCGTGGCCGAGGGCGACCCGGGGGCGACCCAGAAGGCGATCGACCGGTTGCTGCTCGCCCACGCGATCGTGATGGGCTTCGGCGGCATCCCGGTGCTCTGGATGGGCGACGAGCTCGGCCTGCCGAACGACGACGCCTGGGCGTCGGAGCCGGGCCACGCGGACGACAACCGGTGGGTCCATCGACCGCGGATGCCGTGGGACGTCGCTGAGACGCGGCACACCCCGGGCGTCGTCCCGGAGCGGGTGTTCGCCGGTGTGCGGCACCTCGTGGACGTACGGCGCGCGACCGCGCACCTGG
The DNA here is from genome assembly GCF_025717005.1 of Actinotalea endophytica. GTDB lineage: Bacteria > Actinomycetota > Actinomycetes > Actinomycetales > Cellulomonadaceae > Actinotalea. Next base: position 268,245 of record NZ_JAOVZU010000003.1, on the reverse strand, counting down.
ACGCCTCGGTGCCGGCCCGAGTGCTCGGCGCGTCGGACCCCGGTGTGCTCGCCGTCCTGCGCCGGCACCCGCTGGGTCCGTTCCTCGCGCTGTACAACATCACGGACGAGTGGCGGGCGTGGCCCGGGCACCGGCTGGTCGAGCTCGGGCTGGGGACCGCGCACGACCTGCTCTCCGGGCTGGACCTGGACGCCGGCGCGGACGGCAACGTCTGGCTCGCCCCGCTGGCCAGCCACTGGCTGGTCCGAGGGTGAGGCACCCTGACCTGGCGTTCCGTGGCCGGATCCTGGCGCAGGTTGGCCGGAACCGGAGTGCTGGGGGTCGGGGCCAGGCCGTAGCGTCGTCGCCATGACCAGCACCACCACCGAGGACCTGCGGACCGCAGTCGTCCTGGACGCCGCCCGTGCGATGGCCGAGGCCGGCGGACCGCTCCCGACCCCCGAGCTCGCCCGCCTCGCCGGCGTCTCCGAGCGCACCCTGCGCCGCGCCTTCACCGACCTGCTCGGGGTCGGCCCGCGGGCGTTCGGCCAGGCCGTGCGCACGGGCGCGGTGCGGGGTCTGCTCCGCGACGGTGCGCCGGTCACCGACGCGCTGCTCGGGGCCGGGTTCGGCTCGGTGCGGGCGTTCTACGAGACGGCCGGGGAGACGATGGGCATGCCGCCGAGCCGCTACGCCGCCGGCGCCCCGGGCGAGCAGCTCGGCTGGACCGCGGTCCGGACCGAGGTCGGCGTCGTGCTCGGGGTGGTCAGCCCGCGCGGGCTGTGCGCCGTGCGGATCGGACCCGAGGTCGGGCCGCTGCTCGACGACGTGCGTGCGGAGTTCCCCGGCGCGCTGCTGGACCGCGACGACGAGGGCCTGTCCGCGATCGGCGCGGCGCTCGGGGCGCTCGCCGCCGGTCACCCGGCGCCCGCGCTGCCGCTCGACGTGCGGGGCACGGCCTTCCAGGCCCGCGTGTGGGATGCGCTGACCCGCATCCCGCTCGGCGAGACCCGCACCTACGCCGAGCTCGCGGTCGAGGTCGGCCGGCCCACGGCGGTCCGAGCGGTGGCCGGTGCGTGCGCCCGCAACCGGCTCGCGCTGGTCGTGCCGTGCCATCGCGTGGTGCGCAGCGACGGCGGGCTCGGCGGGTACCGCTGGGGCCTCACCGTGAAGCGGGACCTGCTCGCCGCCGAGCACGCCTGGACGGCCGAGGACGACGTCGAGGTCGCCGGATGAGCGCGCCGGCCCGGGTCGGCGCGGCGACCACCGCACCACCGGCCCGCACCTGGCTGCCGCTCTACCTCGCGAACGCGCTGGTCTGGGGCTCGTCGTTCGGGTTCGTGCGAGCCGGCCTGACCGCGCTGAGCGCCGTGCAGGTCGCGTTCGGGCGGGTCGCGATCGGCGCGCTGACGCTGGGTCTGCTCGCCGTGGTGACCCGGACACGGCTGCCCCGCCGGCCGGAGCTGTGGAAGCACATCGTCGTCTACTCGGCGCTGCAGAACGCGGTGCCGCTGCTGCTGTTCGCGTTCGGCCAGCAGTTCGTGCCGTCGGTGCTCGCCGCGATCATCAACGCCGCGACGCCGCTGAGCACGTTGCTGTTCGTGATCGTCGCGTTCCCGGAGGAGCGGCCCACGCCCCGTCGGGTGGCGGGACTGCTGACCGGGTTCGTCGGCATCCTCGTGGTGCTCGGCGTGTGGCAGTCGTTCCCGGCGACGCAGTGGTACGGCGCGCTCGCGTGCCTGGCCGCGATCCTCTGCTACGGCGCCGCGCTGCCTTACGCACGTCGGCACATCGTCGGCGCGCCGGAGGGGCCGGTCGCGGTGACGACGGCACAGATCGGCTCGGCGGCGGTGCTGCTGCTCCCGGTGGTGCTGCTCACCGGCGTCACGCCGCACGGCGAGGTCACGGTCGGCGTCGGCGCTTCCATGATCGCGCTGGGCGCGCTCGGCACGGGTCTGGCGTTCGTGTGGATGAACCGGGTGATCGCTGCGGTCGGGTCGACCACGGCGAGCACGGTCACCTACCTCACCCCGATCGTGGCCGCCGTCATCGGGTTCCTGGTGTTCGACGAGCGGTTGTCCTGGAACGAGCCGCTGGGTGCGCTCGTCGTGATCGTGGGGATCGTCATCGCGCAGGGCGTGCCGCGCATCGCGCGTCCGGGGGCACGGACGTCCTGAGCGGACGTGCGTCGGCCCGTCGGCCCGGACACTCGGATCGGTGAGTCGTCAGCCCCACCAGAGCGCGGCGGCCGCAGCGAGCGCGGCGACCACGATCACGGCGCGCAGCACGGGTGCCGGGATCCGCCGTCCGATCCGCGCGCCCAGCGCGCCGCCGGTCGCCGAGCCGACGGCGACCAGGGCGGCGATCCGCCAGTCGACGAGCCCGCCGAGGATGAACACCACGGCTCCGACCACGTTCGCGGTGCCGGCCAGGACGTTCTTCGCGCCGTTGGCCCGTTGCAGGTCGGTGCTCCACGCGATGCCCAGCAGCGAGATGAGCACCACGCCCTGCGCCGCGCCGAAGTACCCGCCGTACACCCCGGTCGCCATGATGCCGAGCGCGAGGCCCACGGACAGCGGTGCGGTGGCCGGCTCGGCACCCGACTCGTGCTCGGCGTGGCGCCGGACCCAGCGCGCGACCCGTGGCTGCGCTGCGGCGAGCGCGGCGGCGACCACGAGCAGCCACGGCACCACCGCGGTGAAGGTGTCCGGCGGGGCCGCGACGACGAGCAGCGATCCCGCGATGCCGCCGACCGCCGACAGCGCGGCCATCCGGCCCACCTGGCCCCACGAGCCCACGAGCTCGCGCCGGTAGCCCCACGCACCGGTCACCGCACCGGGCACGAGGCCGACCGTGTTCGACGCGTTGGCGGTGAGTGGGGGGACGCCGAGCGCGACCAGCAGCGGGAAGGTCACCAGCGTTCCGGCGCCCACGATGGCGTTGACCGTCCCCGCGGCGAGGCCGGCGAGCAGGACCCCGACGAGCTCGATCGGCGTCATCGACCCACCGCGTAGGCCTGGGCGCCGCGGGAGGTCGCCGCGCCGCGCAGCAGGCCGTCGGGGCGGGTGCCGGCGGCGGACAGCCGCCCGAGCGACCAGGGGCCGGTGACGGTGAGGCGGTGGCCGCGGCGACGCAGCTCGGCGAGGACCTCGGGGCCGACCCGCTCCTCGATGTGCACGCCGAGCAGGTCGACCGTGCGAGGCTCGAACGACGCGACGTGGTGGGTGGTGTGCCACATCGGTGCGTCGATCGCGGCCTGCAGGCCCAGGCCGCCGCGCAGGTGGCGCAGCAGGAACGGGACCTGCCACTGGTCCTGCATGTCGCCGCCCGGGGTCCCGCAGGCGAGCTCGGGGACGCCGTCGCGCAGCACCAGGGTCGGCGAGAGTGTGGTGCGGGGCCGGCGACGAGGGCCGATCGAGGCCGGCAGTCCCTGCTCGAGCCAGAACATCTGGGCACGCGTCGGCAGCGCGAAGCCGAGTCCGGGCACCACGGGGCTGGACTGCAGCCACCCCCCGCTCGGTGTGACCGCCACGACGTTGCCCCACCGGTCGGCGACGTCGAGGTGGCAGGTGTCGCCGCGTGGTGGGGCAGCGGTGTCGTCGGCGGCGAAGGTGGGTTCGCCACGCGCGGTGGAGGTCCCGGAGCCGGGGTCACGGCCGGCCGGCCCGCCGAAGGTGGGTTCGCCGGTCGCGGTGGGCGTGCCGGACGGAGCGGTGCGGGGGTCGCCGAGCGCATCGGTGATCAGCCGTGGCAGGCGCGGCGCGCGACCGTCGGGGGAGCCGGGTCGCAGCTCGGCCGACGCCTCGTGCCCGATCAGTCGCCGACGCTCGTCGGCGTAGGCGGTGGAGAGCAGGGTGGCCAGCGGGACGTCCGTGTGGTCGGGGTCGCCGTACCAGGCGTCGCGGTCGGCCAGCGCGAGCTTCGCCGACTCCACGACGGTGTGCACCAGCTCGGCGCTGGTGGGTTCGGTGTCATCGAGGTCCATCCCGGCGAGCACGAGGAGCTGCTGCAGCAGCGCCGGGCCCTGGCCCCACGGACCGGTCTTGGCGATGGTCCGGCCGAGGACGTCCACGGTGACGGGCGCCTCCTCACGGACCCGCCAGGTCGCCAGGTCGTCGGCGGTGAGCAGACCGGCGTGCTCGGAGCCGGAGGAGTCCCAGGTGGCGATCCGCACCGAGGCGTCGATGCGCTCGGCGACGAAGCCCTCGTAGAACGCGCGACGCGCGGCCTCGATCTGGACCTCCCGGGCGCTGCCGGCTGCCTCGGCCTCGTGCAGCAGGCGCTCGAGCGTCGCGGCGAGGTCCAGGTTGGCGAACCGCTCGCCCGGTGCGGGTACCCGGCCGGCGGGCAGCCACACCCGGGCCGAGGTCGGCCAGTGCCGGGTGAACGTCCCGGACATCCGGCCGATCGTGGCCGACGCGGCCGGCAGCAGCGCGTGACCGCCCGCCGCATAGCCGATGGCCGGCTCGAGCACGTCGCGGAGCGTCCAGGAGCCGTAGCGGGCGAGCAGGTCCATCCAGGTGCCGAAGGCGCCCGGCACCACGGCGGCGAGCACGCCGGCGCCGGGCACGACGTCGAGACCCAGGTCGGTGAACGCGTCGGGGGTGGCCGCTGCGGGGGAGGTGCCCTGCCCGCAGAGCACGAACGGCTCGTCTCCCGCCCGGCAGCCGATCAGCGGTACGTCGCCGCCGAGCCCGTTGAGGTGCGGTTCGACCACGTGCAGCACGAGGCCGGCGGCGACCGCCGCGTCGAACGCGTTGCCGCCCCGCTCGAGCACGCCCATGCCGGTCGCGGACGCGAGCCAGTGGCTGGAGGCGACCATCCCCAGGGAGCCGAGCAGCTCGGGTCGGGTCGTCACGCCCGGCATCGTCGCACAGCTGTGAGGGCGGCTCCGACACGGAGGCGCAGGGGAGGCTCGGAGCGGGGCGTGCGGGCGGCCGTTTGGAGCCGTCGTCCGGCTCCGGTAGCATCGTGCGCCGGTAGTTCGCGTGGCGTCCCTCTCGGGAAGCCGAGCGGATACCCCGGTGGGGTATGGTGTAATTGGCAGCACGAGTGATTCTGGTTCACTTAGTCTAGGTTCGAGTCCTGGTACCCCAGCCATGGTCGTGACGGCGTCCCGTCGGTCCGACCAGCTGGTCAGCGGCATGCCGAAGATGCTGTATGGTTGTCCGCTGTCGCTCCCTTCGGGGAGTGTCCTGGCCCCCATCGTCTAGCGGCCTAGGACGCCGCCCTCTCACGGCGGTAGCAGGGGTTCAAATCCCCTTGGGGGTACATCAGACGAAGGCCCCGGTCCATCGGACCGGGGCCTTCGTCGTTGCCCTGACTGCCGTGTCCGACTGCCGTGTCCGACTGCCGTGTCCGACTGCCGTGCCTGACCGCCGTGCAGGCGCTCGACGCGGGCCCGGACGGGTTCCCCTCAGCTGCCGGGGAGACCCGCGGCGAAGCCGCTCAGGAACGCCAGCACTCCCAGGGCGATCCAGCCGACGGCGATCAGCGCGCCGGCGACGGCCATGCCGTGGCCACGCTGCCCGTTCTTCTTGATCTGCGACTCGGCGACGGCCGCGAAGATCACCGCGAGCAGCGAGACGCCGAGGATCCCGAGCACCAGGGCTGCCACGGCGAAGCCGTTCGTGGTGCCCGCCTTCGGGTTGCCGGGCACCTGGTAGCCCCACGTCTCGTACGAGGGCGTCGTGCCGAAGCGGGAGGCGCCGGGCGCGGGCTGGTACGGATAGGGCTGGGCCGCGTAGGCCTGCGGTGCGGGGTACGTCTGGGGTGCCGGCTGGCCGACGGGGGCCGCGTAGGGGTTCGTGGCCGGCGGGGTGTCCACGGCCTGGGGCTGCCAGCTGCTCACGGCCTGCTGACCGGTGGTCGTCGGCGGCTCCCAGACGGGGGCCGCGGAGCCGGCGGCTCCGGCCGGGCCGTACGGTTCGCGTGTCGCGCTCACGGTGGTTCCTCTCGTCGCACGGTCGGGGGTCCGTGCCGTCCAGGAGAGCCATCGCCACGTTGCCGCCGACGGATGAGGCCAAGTCACCTGGACGGCGCAGCACATTTCACCCGGGCGCGAGGAGGCCCTGGGGCCGGTCGCGAGGGTCGGTCGTGACCGCTCTCGCGGCCGGCGTCACTCGCCGGTGCGGCGCAGCACCTCGGTCAGCCGGTTCGCGGCGGCGACGACCGCACCGGCGTGCAGCCGGCCGGGCTGGCGGGTCAGTCGCTCGACGGGACCGGAGATCGACACGGCGGCGACGACCCGACCCGAGGACCCGCGGACCGGTGCCGACACCGACGCGACGCCCGGCTCGCGCTCGGCCACGGACTGCGCCCAGCCGCGGCGGCGCACGCCGGACAGGATCGTCGCGGTGAACCGCGCTCCCTGCAGGCCGCGGTGCAGGCGGTCCGGCTCCTCCCAGGCGAGCAGCACCTGGGCGGCCGATCCGGCCTGCATCGTCAGGGTCGCCCCGACCGGGATCGAGTCGCGCAGGCCCATCGGGCGCTCGGCGGCGGCGACGCAGATCCGCTGGTCGCCCTGGCGCCGGTAGAGCTGGGCGGACTCGCCGCAGTGGTCGCGCAGCGCGGCGAGCACGGGGTTGGCCGCGGCCAGCAACCGGTCCTCGCCGGCCGCCGTGGACAGCTCGCCGAGTCGCGGTCCGAGGATGAACCGGCCCTGCATGTCGCGGGCGACCAGACGATGGTGCTCGAGCGCAACGGCGAGACGATGTGCCGTCGGTCGGGCAAGATGGGTCGCAGCGACGAGCTGCGCGAGGGTCATCGGCCCCGCCTCGAGAGCACTGAGGACCGCGGCGGCCTTGTCCAGGACGCCGACTCCGCTAGAGTTGTCCATAGGTCGATATTGGCGTCTCGAAGGCTGAGATGCAAGTACAGGGCCCGATCGACCGGGACGCACCACCCCGACACCCCGCCATGCGCCGGATCGGGCAGGAGAGGACACGCGATGGGACGCACGCTCGCCGAGAAGGTCTGGGACGCACACGTCGTGCGCCGGGGCACCGACGGAGCTCCGGACCTGCTCTACATCGACCTGCACCTGATCCACGAGGTGACCAGCCCGCAGGCCTTCGAAGGTCTGCGCCTCGCCGGTCGCCCGGTGCGCCGGCCGGACCTGACGATCGCGACCGAGGACCACAACACCCCGACCCTCGACATCGACCTGCCGATCGCCGACCGGACCAGCCGGACGCAGATCGAGACGTTGCGCAACAACGTCAAGGAGTTCGGGGTCCGGATCCACTCGCTCGGCGACGCCGACCAGGGGATCGTGCACCAGGTCGGACCGCAGCTCGGCCTGACCCAGCCCGGCCTCACCGTGGTCTGCGGCGACTCGCACACCTCGACGCACGGCGCGTTCGGCGCGCTGGCGTTCGGGATCGGGACCAGCGAGGTCGAGCACGTCCTGGCCACCCAGACGCTGCCGCTCGCGCCGTTCAAGACGATGGCCATCACGGTCGACGGCACGCTGCCGAAGGGCACCACGAGCAAGGACATCATCCTGGCGGTGATCGCCAAGATCGGCACCGGCGGCGGCCAGGGCTACGTGCTCGAGTACCGCGGCGAGGCGATCCGTGCGCTGTCGATGGAGGCGCGCATGACGATCTGCAACATGTCGATCGAGGCGGGCGCCCGGGCGGGCATGATCGCGCCGGACCGGACCACGTTCGACTACCTCCAGGGCCGGCCGCACGCGCCGGAGGGCGCGGACTGGGACGCCGCGGTCGAGTACTGGTCGACGCTGCACACCGACGAGGACGCGGTGTTCGACGCCGAGGTCGTGCTCGAGGCGGCCGACCTGGAGCCGTTCGTCACGTGGGGCACGAACCCGGGCCAGGGGCTCCCGCTCAGCGGCAACGTCCCGGTGCCGGCCGAGATCCCGGACGAGAACGCGCGCATCGCCGCCGAGCGTGCCCTGGAGTACATGGGCCTGACGCCGGGCATGCCACTGCGCGAGATCGCCGTGGACACGGTGTTCATCGGCTCGTGCACCAACGGCCGGATCGAGGACCTGCGCTCGGTCGCGAAGCTGTTCAAGGACCGCACCAAGCACCCGGACGTGCGGGTTCTCGTGGTGCCGTCGTCGGCTCGGGTCCGGCTGCAGGCCGAGGCCGAGGGGCTGGACCGGATCTTCCTCGACTTCGGCGCCGAGTGGCGCAACGCGGGGTGCTCGATGTGCCTGGGCATGAACCCGGACCAGCTCAAGCCGGGGGAGCGCGCCGCGTCCACGTCGAACCGCAACTTCGAGGGCCGGCAGGGCAAGGGCGGCCGCACCCACCTCGTGTCGCCGCTCGTCGCCGCCGCGACCGCGATCCGCGGCACGTTGTCCTCGGTGGCCGACCTGGACGGCGTCGAGGCGCCGGACGGCAGCCCGCTCGAGCCCGCGACGGTCTGAGCCCGCGGCCCCGGCCGGACGCTCGACCGCTCAGTCACCACAGACCACCCGAGACCTGAACCGCCTGAGAGGCACCGATGGAGAAGTTCACCCAGCACACCGGCGTCGGGGTCCCGCTGCGTCGCAGCAACGTGGACACCGACCAGATCATCCCGGCGGTGTACCTCAAGCGGGTCACCCGCACCGGCTTCGAGGACGCGCTGTTCGCCGCGTGGCGGGGTGACCCGGACTTCGTGCTGAACCGCGACGCGTACACGGCGGGCTCGGTGCTGGTCGCGGGTCCGGACTTCGGCACCGGCTCGTCGCGTGAGCACGCCGTGTGGGCGCTCAAGGACTACGGCTTCCGTGCGGTGCTCTCCAGCCGGTTCGCGGACATCTTCCGCGGCAACTCGGGCAAGCAGGGCCTGCTCGCGGCGCAGCTCGCGCAGGACGACATCGAGCTCTTGTGGAAGATCCTGGAGACCGAGCCCGGCACCGAGGTCACGGTGGACCTCGACGCGCGCCAGGTGCGGTGCCGCGACGTCGTCGTCCCGTTCCAGGTGGACGACTACACCCGCTGGCGTCTCATGGAGGGTCTCGACGACATCGGCCTGACCATGCAGCACGAGGCCGAGATCAGCGAGTTCGAGCAGACCCGCGCGGCCTGGCGACCCACCACGCTGCCGGCCAAGCACCTGCCGCCGGTCGAGGTGGTGGCCGCTCGCCCGGTGCACGCGGACGACGCGCTGAGCTGAGCCGCTCCTGGGTCGCGCGCGGGCGCCGTGGCCGCCCCCGCGCGCACTCGGTGAGGGCGGTCAGCTGTCCGACCCCGCCGGCGGTGCCTCCTCGCTGTCCGCTGCGTCGGCGTGCATCCACGGTGTGTGGCTCACGCCCACCAGCAACCCCTCCGGGCTGAGCAGCCGTGACGTGGTCTGGCCCCACGGCTCCTCCGCGGCGCCGCGCAGGACCTGGTACCCGGCTGAGCCGAGCTCGACGACGGCCTCGGCGACCTCGGCCGGCGTCGCGACGTCCAGCTCGAGCCATGCCTGCGGTACAGGGTGCTCCGCCGGCCACGTCGACGTGCCGAAGACCGACTCGGCAGCCTGGTCCAGCGACCAGATGGCGAACGCCTTCGCGCCGGCGACCTGCTCCGAGTGGAAGTACGAGGGCGCGAGCTCGGTGAGCGGCAGCCCGAGCGCACCGACCCAGAACCGGTGCGAGTCGTCGACCGAGCGTGCGATCGGACCGAACCCGGCGATGAAGCTGACCTGCATGAGAACCTCCGTGGTGACGCAGCGGCGGACGGGGGGGCGGCGGCCCGCACCGGGACCGGTGGGCTGATCAGACGATCGGCGGGCGCTGGGCGATGCGGTCGAGGTGCGCCTCGACCGACGTGCTCGGCGACCAGTCCGCGTGCACCCACCAGGTGACGCCGGCCGCCTCGAGCTCGCGGGCGGCCTCCGCAGCGGCGGCGGAGTCCTGCGGGAGCGCCTGACCGAGCACCACCTCGTACGGACCTGACCGGCCGTCGGCGGACCGGAGCGCGCGGATCTCGGCGAGGACGTCGCGCACCATCGCGGCGTCCACCGGGTCGGCCGAGCGCAACCGCTGCAGCACGACCCCGTCCCAGCGCGCGGCGCGCGCGATCGACCGGCGGCTCGGCCAGGCGCCGACGACCCACACCGGCACATGGGGTCGCTGCACCGTGCCCGGCTCGAGCACGACGTCGCGCAGCTCGCTGTGGCGCCCGTGCACCGTCACCGGTCCACCGCCGGCCGCCGCGGCGAGCACCTCGAGGGCGTCGTCCAGCCGTTCGGCGCGCTCCCGGGTGGCGACCGGCCGCCGGTCCGGGTCGGTGGCCCCGGCGGCGCCGGTCGTCGACCCGGCCGCTCCTGCCGCGCCGGGGCCCACCCGGGAGTAGGCGGCGTCGTCGTCCACGCCGAGCCCGACCGGGAGCACCAGGCGGCCGCCCGAGAGGTGGTCCACGGTCTGCACCTGACGCGCCAGCGTCCACGGCTGGTGCCGCGCCGGTGCGAACACCATCGCACCCAGGCGCACCCGGGTCGTGCGCACGGCGACCGCCGCGAGCAGCGACCACGGGTCCCAGGTCACGTCGGCGCCGATCGACAGCGCGTCCCAGGTGAAGAAGCCGTCCCAGCCGTGCTGCTCGACCGCGACCGCCTGCTGCACCAGCAGCTCCGCAGACCCGAACGTCCCGACGTACCCGAACCTCATCGCCCACCCCTCGTGCTCGCGCCCACGCTAGGTGCCCGCTGTGACACGCCTGGGAGCCCGACGTGCACAGGACCTCCACGGGACCACGCCGAGCGCGACGTGAGAATCGGCTCGGCGTGCGCGACGATGGTCCCCATGCGTGACGTCCTCCAGGTCAACGGCGGTATCCCTCTGCACGGTGAGATCACCGTGCGCGGGGCGAAGAACTTCGTCTCGAAGGCGATGGTCGCCTCGCTGCTCGGCGACAGCCCGAGCGAGCTCCGCAACGTGCCGATGATCCGGGACGTCACCGTCGTCACCGAGCTGCTCGAGCTGCACGGCGTCAAGGTCGACCTCGACGAGGAGGCCGGCACCCTCCGGCTCGACCCGCGCAACGTCGAGCTCGCGCACGTCGCGGACATCGACGCGCACGCCGGCTCCAGCCGGATCCCGATCCTGTTCTGCGGCCCGCTGCTGCACCGGCTCGGCGAGGCCTTCATCCCGGACCTCGGCGGCTGCCGGATCGGCGACCGGCCGATCAACTACCACCTGGACATCCTTCGCCAGTTCGGCGCGGAGGTCGACAAGCTCGACCAGGGCATCGCGATCCGCGCGCCGCACGGTCTGATCGGCACCAAGGTGCGCCTGCCGTACCCGAGCGTCGGCGCCACCGAGCAGCTGCTGCTCACCGCGGTCCGGGCGGACGGCATCACCGAGCTGTCGAACGCGGCGATCGAGCCCGAGATCCTCGACCTGATCAACGTGCTGCAGAAGATGGGCGCGATCATCTCGGTCGACACCGACCGGGTGATCCGGATCGAGGGGGTCCCGCGGCTGTGCGGGTTCCGGCACACCTCGCTGCCGGACCGGATCGAGGCCGCGTCCTGGGCGTCGGCCGCCCTCGCCACGCGCGGCGACATCACGGTGCGCGGTGCCCACCAGCCCGAGATGACGACGTTCCTCAACGTGTTCCGCAAGGTCGGCGGCGAGTTCGACGTGCTCGACGACGGGATCCGGTTCTGGCACCCGGGCGGCGACCTGCGCTCGATCGTGCTCGAGACCGACGTCCACCCGGGCTTCATGACCGACTGGCAGCAGCCGCTCGTGGTCGCGCTGACCCAGGCGAAGGGCCTGTCGATCGTGCACGAGACGGTCTACGAGAACCGGTTCGGGTTCGCGGACGCGCTGATCGGCATGGGCGCGAACATCCAGGTCTACCGCGAGTGCCTCGGCGGTCACCCGTGCCGGTTCGGGCAGCGGAACTTCTACCACTCGGCGGTGATCTCCGGCCCGACCCCGCTCGAGGCCGCCGACATCGAGGTCCCGGACCTGCGCGGCGGGTTCAGCCACCTCATCGCAGCCCTCGCGGCCAAGGGCCAGTCGAACGTCGCCGGGATCGGCATCATCGATCGGGGCTACGAGCACTTCCGGGACAAGCTCAGCGCCCTCGGCGCCGAGTTCCGGATGCTCTGAGCACCCACAGGTAGCATCGGCGCCGTGCCGGCCCCGTCGCGTGCATCGCGCGCCTACGTCAACCTCGCCCGAGTGGTGCGGACCTTCCTGCTGTCCTCGACCCGTCGGGACTGGCACGGTGCGGAGCACCTCGCCCAACCGGGCGGGTTCATCGCCGTGGGCAACCACGCCACGAACATCGACCCGCTGACGTTCGCGCACTACCTGTGGGACAACGGCGTCGCCCCCCGGATCATGGCGAAGGACTCGCTGTGGAAGATCCCCGTGCTGCGCAGCATGCTCACCGCGACCGGTCAGATCCCGGTCTCGCGGGGTGCCGCGTCGGCGGGCGAGTCGCTCAAGGCGGCCGAGCAGGCCCTCGCGAGCGGTGAGTGCGTCGTGGTCTTCCCCGAGGGCACGTTGACCCGCGAGCCGGACCTGTGGCCCATGCAGGGCAAGACGGGCGTGGCCCGCCTCGCGCTGGCGACCCGGGCCCCCGTCGTCCCGATCGCGCAGTGGGGCGCGCACCGCCTGCTCGGTCGCTACCGCAAGCTGCTCAAGCCGATCCCGCGCAAGACCATCACCGTGGTCGCCGGCCCGCCGGTCGACCTGAGCGACCTGTACGACAAGCCCGTCGACGGCACCGTGCTCCGCGTGGCGACCGACCGGATCATGGACGCGGTCACGCACCAGCTCGAGCAGATCCGGGGCGAGCAGGCGCCGGCCGAGCGGTTCGTCTGGCGCAAGGGGATGCCGGAGCCCGGCCGGTGAGGGTCGTCGGGTGAAGGTCGCAGTGCTCGGTGCCGGTTCGTGGGGCACCACGTTCTCGGCGGTGCTCGCCGAGGCCGGGAACGACGTGGTGCTCTGGGCGCGTCGCGCGGAGGTCGCCGAGGCGGTGAACACGACGCGGACGAGCCCCTACGTCGACGGTCTCGTCCTGCCCGAGGCGATCCGCGCGACGACCGATCCGCGCGACGCGGTGCGTGGCGCCGCCCTGGTCGCGGTCGCAGTGCCGGCCCAGTCCGCGCGCCGGACGCTCGCTCCGTTCGCCGGGCTGCTGGAGCCGGACGCCGTCGTGCTGTCCCTGATGAAGGGTGTCGAGCTCGCGACCGACCAGCGGATGAGCCAGGTGCTCGTCGAGGTGCTCGGCGTGCCGACCGAGAAGGTGGCCGTGCTGTCCGGGCCGAACCTCGCACGTGAGATCGCCGAGCACCAGCCCGCGGCCACGGTCGTCGCGGCGGCCGACGAGGAGCTCGCCCGGTGGATCACCGAGGTCTGCGCGACCGTGTGGTTCCGGCCGTACACCAACACCGACCTCATCGGCGTCGAGCTGTGCGGGGCCGCCAAGAACGTCATCGCGATCGGCATCGGCGCCGCCCAGGGGCTCGGCTACGGCGACAACACCACCGCGACCCTGATCACCCGCGGCCTCGCGGAGATCACCCGGCTGGGGCTGGCGCTCGGCGCCGACGCGGAGACCTTCGCGGGCCTGGCCGGCATCGGCGACCTGTTCGCGACCTGCGACTCGCCGTTGTCCCGGAACCATCAGCTCGGTCGTCGGATCGGCGAGGGGATGGACCTGGCGGCAGCGCTCGAGGCCACGCCGGGTACCGCCGAGGGAGTCAAGACCGCCCTGTCGGTGCTCGACCTCGCGCGGCGCAGCGGCGTCGACATGCCGATCACCGCGGCCGTGGTCGCGGTGCTGCACGAGGGGCGACCGGTCGAGGAGATGGGCCAGCTGCTGCTCGCCCGCCCGCACAAGGCCGACGGGGTCTGAGGGCCGCCCGGACCCGATCCGGAGCCCGGCTAGGACCCGAGCCGGTCGCGCACCTCGATGACGATCCGGGACGGGTCGCTCATGCCGTAGGCCCGGAACGGCTCGCGGCCACCGTCGACGCCGATGAACAGCTGCAGCTCGCCCTCGAAGATCGAGGACAGCACCGCCTCGGTGACCACGGCGGTCCCGGCCGCGGAGACCTTCTGGGGGCCGTCGTACGGGTTCTCGCCGGACTCGGGGTAGGCGACCGGCTGGAGCAGCACCTGGAGCACCGCATCGCCCTCGACGTCCACCACGATGCCGCTCGGGTCGCCGAGCGCACGGTCGACGTAGCCGACGTCCCACGCCGGGATGTCGGGGCCGTCGAGCTGGATCACGACCCGGTCGAAGCCGTCCTGGGCGGAGACCCGGATGTCCACGAGGCTGCCGACGTCCGACCCGGTCCCGTTGCCGGTGTCGTCGGCGGTGTCGGCCCGGAACGGGGGAGCGTCGCCGCCGTCGTCCACCGGCGTCGAGGGGCTCGTGCTCGGGCTGAGGCTCGGGGTGGGGCTCCCGCTCGTCGTGCCGGTCGTCGGGGTGCTCGGGGTCGTGCCAGGCGTGCCGGTGGCGCTCGAGGCGGATGTCGTCGCGGCGGTCGAGCCCTCCGCGGTCGACGAGCTCGGTGTCAGCCCCGCGGTGGGGTCGAGCGTGCAGGAGGCGGTTCCGAGACCGATCCCGAGCACGGCCACCAGCACGGCGGCGCGGCGCGCTCGCACCATCGAGGCGTCCCCTTTCGACGGCCCTGATCGTACGCGGCAGGGCTCCGCCGTGCGGTCGCCATGCCGTGCTGCTGCCGTGCTTGCTGCCGTGCTTGCTGCCGTGCTGCTGCCGTGCTGCCTCAGCCCAGGCCGTCGAGCGCCTGGGCGAGATCCGCCCAGAGGTCCTCCACGTCCTCGATGCCGACGCTGAGCCGCAGGAGGTCCTCGGGCACGGTCTCGGCCTCGGTGGCGAACCGGCGCCGCCGCTCGAGCATCGACTCCACACCGCCGAGACTCGTCGCCGGCACCCACAGCCGTACCGCGTCGACGACGGCGTCGGCGGCTGCGACACCGCCCCTGGGCCGCAGACCCAGCACCGAGCCGAAGCCGTCGAGCAGCCGGGCGGCCCGCTCGTGCCCGGGGTCCGTGGGCAGGCTCGGGTGGCGGACCTCCACGACCGAGGGATGCGCGGCGAGGCGTGCCGCGAGCACGGCCGCGGACGCCTGGGACCGTTCGACCCGCAACGCGAGGGTCCGGAGCCCACGCAGCGCGAGCCACGCCTCCCAGGGCCCGGCGATCGCCCCGTGCAGCGTGCGATGGGCGTGCAGCCGGGCCCGCAGGTCGGGGTCCGACGTGACCAGCGCACCGAGCACCAGGTCGGAGTGCCCCGCGAGGTACTTGGTCACCGAGTGCACCACGAGGTCCGCGCCGTGCTCGAGCGGACGCTGCGCGATCGGGGTCGCGAACGTGTTGTCCACCGCGACCGGCGTGCCGGCCTCGTGCGCGCCGGCCACCAGGGCGGGCAGGTCGGCGACCTCGAGCATCGGGTTGGTCGGCGACTCGAGCCACAGCAGGTCGGTGGGCTCCGCGCGGACGGCCGCGAGGGTCGCCTCGGTGTCGGCGACGTCCACCGGGACCGCGCGCAGCCCCGTGCGAGCCGCGAGGTCGGCGGCGAGCACACCGGTGAGCTGGTACGCGTGACGGGGCAGCACCACCCGGCCACCCGGCGGCACGAGGGACAGCGCGGCGTCGATCGCGGCCATCCCGGACGACAGCACGAGCCCCGGCAGCGCGGCGTCCTCCAGCGTCCCGAGCGCCGCCTCGAGATCGGACCAGGTCGGGTTGGCAGCGCGCCCGTACAGCGGCTCGTCGCCGGTCGGCACCCCGCTGGAGACGAAGGTCGAGCTGAGGACGACGGGCGGGCTCAGTGCGGCACCGCGCTCGTGGGTGGGGCGGCCGGCGGTCACCGCGAGGGTCGCGCGGGACAGGGGGGTCGACGGGTTCACGGTCGCAGCCTAGGTCGCCGCCGTGTCGGCACCGTGTCGCCGCCACGTCGCCGCCACGTCGCCGCCACGTCGCGGCCCGGACACGAGGTCCCGGGCCGCCCCGGTGTAGCCTTCACCGTCGTGCTGACGGCCCTGGCTGACGACCTCCTGGCCGACCGGATCGGTCGGCCGGCCTCCGAGGTGCTCGCACTGCACGGCTGGATGCGCAGCGGAGCGGACTTCGCCCCCGTCGTGGCGGGAGAGGACGCCCTGGCGGTCCACTTCCCCGGGTTCGGCATCACGCCTGAACCGCCTGCGGTGTGGGGGAGCACGGAGTACGCCGACCAGCTGGCCGGCGCGCTCGCCGGCACCGGCCCCTACACCGTGGTGGGCCACTCGTTCGGCGGACGGGTCGCGGTCCGGCTCGCGGTCCGGCACCCCGAGCTGGTGCGGTCGCTGGTCCTGACCGGCGCGCCGCTCGTGCGCGCGACCCCTCCGCCCACGCCGGCGCTGCGGCTCAGGCTGGCCAAGCGCCTGGTCGGCTGGCACCTGGTCCCGGAGTCCGTCGTGGAGCGGATCCGCCGCAACGCGGGGTCCGACGACTACCGCGCGCTGCAGGGCCGCATGCGGGAGATCTTCGTGCGGGTCGTCAACGAGGACTACCGCGAGGACCTGGCCCGGATCTCCGTGCCGACCACCTTCGTCTGGGGCGAGCTCGACGACCAGGCACCGCTCGCCGGTGCTCGGCTGGCCGCCTCGCTCGTGCCCGGCGCCGGGCTCGAGGTGGTCCCCAGCGGCGGTCACCTGCTGACCGGTCCGGTCGCCCGTGCGGTCGCCGCGGCACTGGCCGCCCACCTCGACACCGACCGCGGGAGCACCGCATGACCCGGACGGACCTCGCATGAGCCTCACCGACCTCGCCGTGCTCGTCGTGGTGGTCGCCGCGACGGCCGTCGGCGGCCTGCGCTGGCTGCGTGTGTGCCAGCGCGAGCACTACCTGCCCGGCCGCGCGACCGTGATCGCGCGGCTCTGGTTCACCCGGTCCGCCGAGGATGCGACGGGGGTGCTGGTCTCCGCCGCACTCGCCCTGGTCGCGCTCGTGCCGTTCTCGCGGGCGTGGCTCGCTGCCGTGCTCGCAGCGGCGCTCGGCGCACTCGTGCCGCGTGGCCTGTCGGTGCGCGGCCGTACGTCGGCGCTCGCGTGGACCGGGCGGCTGCGCCGGCTCGCGATCGGATGGGCGGTGGTCGTCCTCGCCATCGGTGCGCTGCTCTGGTTGCTGATCGGCGTCCGCGCGACCGCGCTCGTGGCCGTGACGGTCCCGTTCACGGTGGACCTGGCGGCCGCGGTGATGGGCGCGGTGGAGAAGCGCCTCTCGGCGCCGTTCGTCGCGAAGGCCCAGCAGCGGCTGTCCCGCGTGCGTCCGACCGTGGTCGCGATCACCGGCTCCTACGGCAAGACCTCGACGAAGGGCTACGTCGCGCACGTCCTGGGCGGCGCGCGCTCGGTGGTCGCGTCGCCGGCGAGCTTCAACAACCGGCTCGGCCTGTCGCGTGCGGTCAACGACGCCCTGGTGGACGGGACCGAGGTGTTCGTCGCCGAGATGGGTACGTACGGCCCCGGTGAGATCCGCGAGCTGTGCGGGCTGTTCCCACCGGACATCGCCGCGATCACGACGATCGGCGAGGCGCACCTGGAGCGGATGCGCTCCACGGACGTGATCCTCGCGGCCAAGTCGGAGATCACCGAGCGGGCCCGTGCCGTGGTGCTCCCCGTCGACGAACCCGGGCTGGCCGCGCTCGCCGAGCGCTGCCGCGAGCAGGGCAAGCGGGTGGTGACCTGCACGGTCGCCGGCGCCGACGCGGACGTCCGGGTCGACCTCGTCGCCGCGACGGCGACGGTGCCGGGGCCGGACGGCCCGGTCGAGCTCGACCTCGGCGAAGGCGTCGCGCACGGGGTCAACCTCGCGATCGCGCTCGGCATCGCGACGGTCCTCGACGTCGACCCTGCAGCGCTCCGGCCGCGGCTCGCCGCCCTGCCCCGTGCCGCGCACCGTGCCGAGGTCCAGCGGACCGCGGAGGGCCTCACCGTGGTCGACGACACCTACAACGCGAACCCGGTCGGCGCGCGGGCCGCGCTCGTCGAGTCCGCGGCGATCGTGGGGGACGAGGGACGCCTCGTGCTCGTCACGCCGGGGATGGTCGAGCTCGGCCCCGTGCAGCGTGAGCGGAACGCGGCGCTCGGCACCGAGGCCGCCGTGCTCGGGGCGCACGTCGTCATCGTCGGGCGCACGAACCGTGCCGCTCTGCTCGAGGGCGTGCGTGCCGGCGGCGGCACCTACGACGTGGTCGACCGCCGTGAGCAAGGTGTCGCCGTGGCGACCCGGGTCGCCGGCCCGAAGGGCGTCATACTGTACGAGAACGACCTGCCCGATCACTATCCGTGAGTCGGGACCCCCGACCCGCGAGGTAGCAAACGTGTCTGCAAGCCCGTCCGACAGCCGCTGGGCCGTGGTCTTCGGGGGGCCGTCCCCCGAGCACGAGATCTCGATCCTCACGGGTCTGCAGGCCGAGCGGGTGCTGACCGGCGCCGGCCAGGACGTGCTCGCGCTGTACTGGGCGCCGACCGGGGGCTGGTTCCTCGTCCCGCCCGGCACCGAGGCCAAGGACTACCTCGAGGGTGCGCCGTCCGGGTCCAAGCCGGTGGACGTCCGTCTCGGCGCCGACGCCGGCCTGTACGTCAAGGGGCGGCTGCGCAGCGAGCGGATCGAGCCGACCGCGGCGCTGTCCTGCCTGCACGGCGGTCTCGGTGAGGGCGGTGGCTACGCGGGCCTGATGGCGCTGCTCGGCATCCGGACCACCGGCGGGTCGCTGTACGCGTCGGCGCTCGGCATGGACAAGCTCGCGTTCGGCGCCGTGATGGCATCGGCGGGGATCCCGACGCTGCCGAGGGTCGCGCTCGAGCCGGACGTGGACCCGCCGTTCGACGGGCCGTACATCGTCAAGCCGCGCTTCGGTGGCTCTTCGATCGGCATCGAGATCGTCGACGACCTCGCGACCGCCCGGGTGGTGGCCAGGTCGAGCGCGCACCTGCGCGCCGGCGCCGTCGTGGAGCCGTTCCGCCGCGACCTGGTGGACCTCAACATCTCGTTCCGCACCGCGCCGGCGCTCGAGGTGTCCGACCTCGAGCGGCCGCTGCGGCGTCCGGACGGCGCGGTCTACTCCTACGACGAGAAGTACCTCGCCGGCGGCGCCGGGGAGGCCGGGCTCTCGTCCGCGCCGCGCGAGCTGCCCGCCCAGGTGCCGGACGAGGTCGCCCGGCGCGCGGCCGAGCTCGCCCGCCGGGTCGCGGTGGTCACCGGCCTCACCGGCGTGGTGCGTCTGGACTTCCTGTACGACGAGTCCTCGGGCGAGCTCGTGGTGAACGAGGTGAACTCGGTGCCGGGTGCGCTCTCGCTCTACCTGTGGGCGCCCAAGCACCCGGCGTCCGAGGTGCTGCTCGACGCGCTGCGCGAGGCGCGCGACGCGCCCGTGGTGGGTGCCCCGAGCGGGTTCGGCTCCGGTGCGGCGCTGCGTGCGGCGGGTGGGATCGCGGGCAAGCTCGTGGGCCTGGACGGGCCGCGGCTGTAGCGAGGACCGCGACCCCGGTCAGCGACCCGCGCCGCGCTCCTTGGCACGCACCAGGAGCTCCGCGAGCAGCGTGCCCAGCGGGCGCCCGACCTCGGCCGCCGCGAGCGGCAGGACCGACGTCTCGGTGAGCCCGGGCGAGATCGCCCCCTCGAGGAACCACGGCGTCCCCTCGGCGTCGACCACGACGTCGGTGCGGGACAGGTCCCGCAGGCCCAGGACGCGGTGCACGGTCTCGGCGGTCGTGCGTACCTCGGCGGTCGCCGCGTCGCTCAGCGGCGCGGGCAGCGCGATCGAGATGAGGTCGGCGCTGTACCGGGCCTCGAAGCTGAACGGCGAGACGCTCGGGTTCGCGAACTCGGCAGGCGGTAGGGCCTCGGGCTCGCCCGCGGCGTTCTCCACCACGACGGTCTCCACCGTGCGGCCCTCGACGAACCGCTCGATCAGGGCGACGTCGCCGAACGTGAAGCAGCGCACCAGCGCCGCCGGGAGGTCCGCGGCCTCGGCGACCAGGCTCATGCCGAGGGTCGAGCCGCTCGTGGCCGGCTTGACCACCACGGGCAGACCGAGGTCGGAGACCACCGAGCGGACGATCTGCGCCGGGGAGAGCTCCCGGAAGCTGCGCGCCGAGATCGCGACCCACGCCGGCGTCGTCAGGCCGGCCCGCTCGACCAGCACCTTGGCGACGACCTTGTCCCACGCGAGGTGGCAGGACGGTGGCGGCGAACCCACGTACGGCAGCCCGACCAGGTCGAGCGCGGTCTGCAGGGAGCCGTCCTCGCCGCTCGCGCCGTGCACCGCGATGTAGGCGGCGTCGACGTGGTCGGCGGCGAGCCGGTCGAGGAGGGTCTCGTCGGCGTCGTAGAGCGTCGCGTCCACGCCGGCCTCGTCGAGCGCGAACTCGGCCCGCCGGCCCGAACGCCACGACACCTCGCGCTCGTTGGACAGCCCGCCGGCGATCACCGCCACGCGCCCCAGGTCGCTCACCGCACCCCTCCTCGCATCGATGCCGCGAGCCTAGTGGCTCACACGCAGTGCCGGGTCGCGGGGATCTTGGAGATCGCCGGACCGAGCTCGACCAGGAAGGACGTGGACCGCGTCCCGGTCACCTCGGCCGGGACGAACACCTCGACGGCCGGGGAACGGCCGTAGGTCGTGAACGTCCAGTCGGCCGCGCCGGTGGCGTCGGCCTCCCCGGGCACGGCGACCCAGTCCACCGCGACCTCCCCGTCGTCCGCCGTCACGCACTGGTCGGTGGTGGGCCCCGGGGGCTCGACACCGCACCGCAGCACGATCGGGTGCGCCGGGTCGCCCCACGCCATGCTCGCCTGGCTGTCGGTCAGCACGCGTTCGAGCCCGCCGAGCTCGAGCGGCAGCGCGAGCACGACCTCGGCGCACAGCGGGTCGCCGGCCGACGGCGCGGGCTCGACCGGGACCCGGGTCGCGCAGCCGGCCAGCGGGACGACGAGGGCGAGGGCCGCGGCGACGGGGAGCGGGCGCACGGCCCCACGCTATCCGCCGGTAGCGTCGGGGGCGTGACCGACGAGGACGCCCTGCTCGCCCGGATCCTGCCCCGGCTGCCGTTCGGCCGGGACACCCTGCTCGGGCCGGGGGACGACGCCGCGATCGTCGCCGCGCCGGACGGGCGGGTCGTGGTGTCCACCGACGTGCTCGTCGACGGACGGCACTTCCGGCGCAGCTGGTCGAGCGGCGCCGACGTGGGCTACCGCGCCGCGGTGCAGAACCTCGCCGACGTGGCCGCGATGGGCGCCAGGCCGACCGCGCTCGTCGTCGCCCTGGTCTGCCCGCCGGACGTGACGCCGGACTGGTTGGCCGACCTCGCCGGCGGGCTCGCCGAGGCGTGCGGCGACGTCGGGGTCGTCGGCGGCGACCTGTCGGCCGGGACCGAGCTGTCGGTGGCGGTCACGGTGCTCGGCGACCTCGAGGGCCGCGCGCCGGTCCGCCGGGACGGTGCGCGTCCCGGTGACGTGGTCGCGCACGCCGGGCACAGGGGCAGGTCGGTCGCCGGTCTGGGGCTGCTGGAGGCCGGTCTCGACGCAGGTCACGAGGGCTTCGGCGCCCTCGTCGAGGCCTACCGGCGCCCGACGGCACCGCTCGCGGCGGGGATCGCAGCCGCACGCGCCGGGGCAACGGCGATGCTGGACGTCTCCGACGGGCTGCTGCGCGACGCCCAGCGGCTGGCGCTCGCGAGCGGGGTCGGCCTGGACCTCGCCGCGGCCAGCGAGGTCTTCGGGGACGAGCTCGCGGCGCTCGCACCGGCCGCGGTCGCGCTGGGCGTCGACGCGACGACGTGGGTGCTCACCGGGGGCGAGGACCACGGCCTGCTCGCGACCTTCCCGGCGGACGTGGCGTTGCCCGAGCCGTTCCGCCGGATCGGCCGGGTGCTGGACGGACCTGCCGGGCGTCTCACGGTCGCCGGCGAGGAGCCCCAGGGCCCGTTGGGCTGGGACCACTTCGCGCGCTGAGGCTCGGTGGGTGCCGGACCCGCGGGCGGCCCCGGCGTGCGTCAGCCTCTGCGGTAGCGGACCTCGAGCACGCTCGCGCCGCCGATCTCCTCCATCCGCTCCACCCCGTCGGGTGTGAAGCCGTGGCGCCGGTAGAAGTGCCGGGCACGCTCGTTCGAGGCGAGGGCCCACAGCGTGACGGTGCCGCTGTCGGGCAACGAGCCGAGCAGGGTTCGCATCATCTCGCGGGCGGCGCCGTGGCCCCAGGCGTGCGGCTCGAGGTAGATCGCGTAGATCTCGATCGTGCCGGGGGAGG
The DNA here is from genome assembly GCF_025717005.1 of Actinotalea endophytica. GTDB lineage: Bacteria > Actinomycetota > Actinomycetes > Actinomycetales > Cellulomonadaceae > Actinotalea. The sequence continues at coordinate 246,040 of NZ_JAOVZU010000003.1, read as the reverse complement.
CGTCCTCGTCACGGCTCGCGCCGTAGGACACGAAGCCGATCACGTCGCCGTCGTCCTCGGCGACGAGGATCGTGCCGTGCCGGCCGGCGATCCGGTCGCGCCACGACCTGGACCACGACCCCGTGTCGAGCCCGTCGAGCTGGGCCTGGGGCACGTGCCCCGCGTAGGCCTGACGCCACGAGGCCACGTGCACCTGGGCGATCGCGTCGGCGTCGTCGACGACGGCTGGGCGGATGGTGACCTCGGGCAGCTCGTCCTGCATGCCGCCCAGCCTGCCATCGACGTGCGGACCGGGCCAGACGTCCGTCCCCGGACAGAGCGACGCCCGCGAGCCGTCTGGCGTCGCGGGCGTCGGTGAGCTGGGGCTCAGGCCGAGCGGACCACCTTGCCGGCCTTGAGGCACGAGGCGCACACGTTCACGCGCTTCGGCGTGCCGGCCACCACGGTGCGCACCCGCTGGATGTTCGGGTTCCAGCGCCGCTTCGTCCGGCGGTGGGAGTGCGAGATGCTGTGCCCGAAGCTCGGGCTCTTGCCGCAGATGTCGCAGTGAGCAGCCACGGGTCGGTCTCCTGATCGTCGCGTGCGCCAGGGCGCGGGTTCATGTTCGTGTCGGTGCGGCGGGGCAGGATGCCTGGCGAACGATGAGCCGCTCACTGACGCACGCCCCGCGGGTCCGGGTCCACCCGGACAACCTGGATAGGGTAGCCGATCGTTGACGGTGGACCCAAAACGGCGCCGGTCGACGTCGCAGGACGAACGGGGCGAGGAGCCGGACGACCGGCAGGTCGCCTGGCCGGGACGGAGGTGCGGTGGCCGTCAGCGAGCGCTGGGACGAGCCCCTCGCACGGCTGCTCGGCAAGCGTGCCGCAGGGCCGCTGGCAGCACTCGGCCTGCACACGACGGGCGACCTGCTGCGCCACTACCCGCGCCGCTACGCCTCGCCCGGCCGGCTCACCGACCTCACCTCGCTCGTGCCCGGCGAGCATGTCACGGTCATGGCCGAGGTGCGCCAGGCGACCGTCCGCACCATGCGGTCGCGCGGCGGCGTGCTCCTCCAGGCGGTGGTCACCGACGGGCTGCGGGAGCTGTCGCTGACCTTCTTCGGCAAGCACCCGGGCTCGCTGCGCGTGCACGAGAGCCGCCTCCGACCGGGCCGACAGGGCATGTTCACCGGCACCGTGACCGTCTACCGCGGCAGCCTCCAGCTCACCCACCCCGACTACCAGCTGGTCGGCACCGACGTCGACGACGAGGCCGCGGCGCTCGTCGAGGCGAGCCGGCCGATCCCGGTGTACCCGGCCTCGGCCGCGCTGCCCACCTGGCGGATCCAGCGCGCGGTCCGCACCGTGCTCGACCCGATGACCGAGGCAGACGTGCCCGACCCGCTGCCCGACGAGGTGCGCGCGCGCCGACGGCTCCCGACCCTGCTGGAGGCCCTCCGCCTGGTGCACGAGCCCTACTCCGACGACGACGCGTCCCGCGGGCGGCGCCGGTTGCGGTTCGAGGAGGCGTTCGTGCTGCAGGCCGCGCTCGCCCGGCGCCGGGCCGAGGCCGCGGCGCGGCCCGGCACCGCGCGCCCCGCGGCCGACGGCGGCCTGCGGGACGCGTTCGACCGCAGGCTCCCGTTCGCCCTGACGGCAGGGCAGCGCGCGGTCGGCGAGGAGATCTCCGCGGACCTCTCCTCGGCGGAACCGATGCAGCGTCTCCTGCAGGGTGAGGTCGGCTCCGGCAAGACCGTGGTCGCGCTGCGAGCGATGCTGCAGGTGGTCGACGCAGGTGGCCAGGCGGCGCTGCTCGCGCCGACCGAGGTCCTCGCCGCGCAGCACCTGCGGACCCTGCGCGACCTGCTCGGGCCGCTCGCGGAGGAGGGCATGCTCGGCGCCGCCGACCGCGCCACCCGGGTGGTGCTGCTCACCGGCTCGCAGACCGCTGCCGCTCGCCGCGAGGCGTTGCTCGATGCCGCCTCCGGGGCCGCCGGGATCGTGGTCGGCACCCACGCGCTGCTCGGTGAGCGCGTGCAGTTCGCCGACCTGGGTCTGGTGGTGGTCGACGAGCAGCACCGCTTCGGCGTCGAGCAACGGGACGTGCTGCGCTCGCGCGGCGGTGACGACGCCCGGGTGCCGCACCTGCTCGTCATGACGGCGACCCCGATCCCGCGCACGGTCGCGATGACCGTGTTCGGCGACCTCGAGGTGTCGACGCTCACCGAGATCCCGTCGGGACGGTCGCCGGTCCGCACGCACGTCGTGCCCGCCGACAACCAGGCGTGGCTCGAACGGACCTGGGCGCGGGTTCGCGAGGAGGTCGACGCCGGCCGCCGCGCGTACGTGGTCTGCCCGAGGATCAGCGCCGACGGCGACGGCGACGGCGGCTCGGGCGACGACGACGCGGACCTGCTCGCCCGGGATGCCGTCGGCGAGACGGACGCCCGGCCGCCGCTGCGCGCCGTGGAGGAGGTCGCCGCCGAGCTCGCGGCGCACCCCGCCCTGGCCGGCGTGCCGGTCGGTGTGCTGCACGGTCGGATGGCCCCGGCCGCGAAGGACGAGGCGATGTCGGCGTTCGCGACCGGCCGGACGCCGGTGCTCGTCTGCACCACCGTGATCGAGGTCGGTGTCGACGTGCCCGAGGCGAGCGCGATGGTGGTACTCGACGCGGAGCGGTTCGGCCTGTCCCAGCTCCACCAGCTGCGCGGTCGGGTGGGCCGGGGACGCGAGCCCGGCCTGTGCCTGCTGGTCGCGCGGGCGGCCGAGGGGTCCGACGCGGCCGTCCGGCTGGAGACGCTCGCCTCGACGACCGACGGGTTCGCGCTCGCGGCCGTCGACCTCGAGCTCCGACGCGAGGGCGACGTGCTCGGGGCGTCCCAGTCCGGGCGGTCCAGCTCGCTGCGGCTGCTGCGGGTGGTGCGTGACGCGGAGCTCATCGCCGAGGCTCGGGACGAGGCTCGCACGCTCGTCGCGGAGGACCCCGGGCTGCGGGAGTGGCCGGCCCTCGCCGCGGCGATCGACGCCTGGCTGGCACCCGATGCGCAGGAGTACCTGGACCGGGCCTGACCGCGGCGCCGTCCGGGCGTGGCCGAAGGCAGGTCTCGCGGCTCGTAGGCTGGGCGGGTGCCCCGCCCCGCTCCTGTGCTCAGTGCCAATCGTCTCGAGGTCGGCTGGGTCGGCCGGCCGGTGTGCGGCCCGGCCACCTTCACGCTCCGAGCCGGCCGGGCGATCGCCCTGGTCGGGCCGAACGGGTCAGGGAAGTCGACCCTGCTGCGCGCCGTGCTCGGCCTGCTCGAACCGCTCGGCGGCACCGTCAAGGTGCTCGGATCGCCGGTCGACGAGCGGACCGCGACCTTCCGCGCCCACGTCTCGGCCGTCCTCGACGACGATGCGTGGTTCCCCGCGCTCACCGTCGCGGAGCACCTGTACCTCACCGCTCGGGGGCACGGGGTCGCCGGTGCCGGGGACGAGGTGGACGAGCTGCTCGACGAGTTCGGGCTGACCGGTCACGCCGAGGTCCTGCCCAACGCGCTCTCGTCGGGTCAGCGCCGCCGCCTGCTGCTCGCCGCCGGTCTGGTGCGGCCCCGCAGCCTGCTCGTGCTGGACGAGCCCGAGCAGCGCCTGGACTCGGCGATGCGGCGTCACGTCGCCGACCGCCTGGTGGCCGAGAAGCAGGCCGGTGGGGCCGTGCTGATCGCCACGCACGACGCGGAGCTGTTGGCGTCGGTCGCGGACTCGGCCGTGATCGTCGGGGACGAGACGCGCGTCGTCCGGGTCGACGAGGCGGTCGACGCGCTCCGGCCGGGCGCGCTGTGAGCGCGACGGTCCTGGACCCGGCCGTCGGGCCGGCCGACCGGACGCCGATCCCGGCCGCGCGGTCGATCCGGGGCTACACCGCGGCGGTCGCCCGGCAGCGTGCCGACGCCGGCATGATGACGTTGCTGGGCGACGTCTACTACTCCGTGATCATGGTCGGGATCGGGGTGCTCATCGCGCTCGGCGCGCTCCAGCAGCTCCCGGTGGTCGACCCGCCGGGCGGTCCGGTAGGCCTCTCGCTCGACGCGCTGGCCAGGCCGGTGCTGATGGTCGCCGCGGGGGCCGTGGTCTCCCTCGCGGGGCGCCTCGGGCCGGTGGGTGTCGGCGGGGCCGAGGCGCAGTGGTGGTTGTCGCTGCCGGTCGATCGGCGGGGTCTGCTCACCCCGTCGGCCCGGCGCGTCCCCGTGGTCGCGGCCCTGGCCGGTGCGCTCGTCGCGGGCGTCCTCGACGCCGCGCTCGCCGGGTCGGCGTCGCGGGCGCTGCGGGTCGGGATCGGCGTCGGGCTCGCGGCGGCCCTGCTGGTCGGCTCGGCAGCGCTGGTGCAGTCCTGGCGCGGGTCGCGCGTGGTGGCTCAGGGCGGTGACGCACTCATGGTGCTGGGCGCCGTCAGCGCCGTGGCAGTGCTGGCGCTCGGCTGGCAGCCGAGCGGCGCCGTCGACGTCCCGTGGTGGGTCAGCGGTGTCCTGGTCGTGCTGCTCGGTGCGGTCGGGGCCCTGGTGACGACCCGCCTGGACCGGATCCCGGCGCGGAGCCTGCGGGACAGCGGCGCCGTCGCGGCCCAGGCGACCGGCGCGCTGGTCTCGTTCGACTCCCGCGAGCTCGGCCGGGCGCTGACCGACCGGATCGCGCGCCAGGAGCGGCGCCGGTCACGTCGGATGCGCACGGTCCGCGGTCCGCTCAGCGCGCTGGTGACCTCGGACCTGCTGGTGCTCGTGCGGTCGCCGCGACACCTCGTGCAGCTCGCGGCGACCGCGCTCGTGCCGGTCCTGGTGGTCTCCGCGCCCGCGCTGGCCGGGTCGGTCCAGGTCGCGCTCGCCGTGCTGTTCGCGGGCGGTGTCGCGATGGCTGCGACGACCGAGGGTGCGCGTCGCGCGGAGCTGACGCCGGGTCTGGACCGCCTGCTGCCGCTGTCGGCCAACGGTCTGCGCCGGGCCCGGCTCGTCGTCCCCGCGATCGTGATGACCGTCTGGAACCTGGCCGCGTTCGGCGCCGTCGGGGTCTGGTACGGCTCGGTGCCGCTGTGGCTCGCCCTGGGCGTGCTCGCCGGGCCGGCGTGGGCGGGCGCCGCGTTGCGCTCCGCCTTCCGCCCCGCGCCCCGCTGGGACCTCGCGGTCGTGGCCACCCCGGCCGGCGCCGTGCCGATGGGTGCCGCCGCGGTCATCGCGCGCGGGCCGGACGCCGTGGTCGTGGGGCTCCTGCCCGCCGTGATCGCGATCCTGGTGGGCGCACCGCTGCCGGTGTTGCTCCTGGCGCAGGTCGTGACCAGCGCCATCGTGCTGGCCTGGGGGTCGAGCACGGAGACCAGGAGCCTGTTCGAGCGGCTGACGGACAGCGAGGCGGGCCGGTGACCAGGATCATCGCGGGCCTCGCGGGCGGTCGGGGCCTGACGGTCCCGCCGCGTGGCACGCGACCGACCTCCGACCGGGTGCGCGAGGCGCTGTTCTCCCGGCTCGAGCACCTCGACGTGGTCGACGGGGCCCGGGTCGCCGACCTGTACGCGGGCTCGGGGGCGCTCGGGCTGGAGGCCGCGAGCCGTGGCGCGGCGCACGTGGTGCTCGTCGAGTCGGCGGGCCCCGCGGTCGCGGTCTGCCGTCGTAACGTCGCGGCGCTCGGCCTCGCCGGGGTGCGGGTGGTCGCCGACCGCGTGCTGCCGTGGTTGCAGCGCGGCGACGAGACGTTCGACCTGGTGCTGCTCGACCCGCCGTACGACCTGGCCGACGCGGCGCTCGGCGACGTGCTCGTCGCCCTGGTGCCGCACCTGGACCCGCAGGGCGTGGTCGTGGTCGAACGGTCGACCCGGTCGGGCCGGCCGCCGTGGCCGGCGACCTGGCGCGAGCTCGACGAGCGCCGGTACGGCGAGACCACGGTGTGGTTCGCCGAGCCCGAGGTCTCGGAGGATGCGGCGACGTAGGGTGTGGCCGTGACCATCGCGGTGTGCCCCGGCTCGTTCGACCCGGTGACGTACGGTCACCTCGACATCGTCCGCCGCGGCACCGGTCTCGCCGACGAGGTCGTGCTCGCGGTCGCGACCAACGCCGGCAAGCAGCCGCTGTTCGGCCTGGACGAGCGGGTCGCCCTCGCGCGCGAGGCGGTGGCCGGGCTCAGCGGTGTCCGTGTCGAGCCCGTCGCGGGGCTGCTGGTCGACTTCTGCCGGGAGATCGGCGCGACGATGCTGCTCAAAGGGCTGCGTGGGGGCGGCGACTACGACGCCGAGCTGCCGATGGCGTTCATGAACCGGCACCTCACCGGCATCGAGACCGTCTTCCTGCCGGCCGACCGGTCGGTGATCCACATCGCGTCGTCGCTGGTCAAGGACGTCGCGAGGTACGGCGGTCAGATCGACGACCTGGTGCCCGAGCACGTCGCTGCGGCGGTGCGGGCCAGGCTGGCCGAACGGGGGACCTGATGGATGACGCCCGTGAGCAGAGTCTGACGGCCCTGCTCGACGAGCTCGAGGCGCTGGTGACCGGCGCCCGGGCGATGCCGATGTCGTCCTCGGTGCTGGTCAACCGGGACGAGCTGCTCGCCCTCGTCGAGCGAGCGCGTTCGGTGCTGCCGGACCAGCTCGCGCACGCCGACGAGGTGCTGGCGGGTGCGGACCAGGTCCTTGCGGACGCCCAGGCGCGCGCCGATCAGATCGTCCGGGCCGGGCACGCCCGCGCCGAGGAGCTGGTCAGCCGCGAGCAGGTGGTGCTCGAGGCCCGGGATCTCGCGGCGCGGATCGTGGCGGACGCCGAGACCATCGCCGCCGGCCTGCGCCGGGACGCGGACGACTACTGCGACCGGCGGCTCGCCGACTTCGAGATCGACCTCGGACGGGTCGTCGCCCAGGTGCAGGCGGGGCGGGCGAAGCTCGCGAGCCGCCTGGAGCAGCCGCAGGAGCGCCAGCCGTTCAGCGATCCCGAGGCGTGACCGTGGCCGTCCGTCCGGCCGCGGTCGCGCGGTGTGAAGTCGGTTCGTGCCGGGCCTCGGACCGCGAGTTGGGGCACCGCCCGGCATGCCGTAGGATGGCCCGTCGGTCCACTGCTCGCGGCGTGGACCGGGACCCCTCGAACCTGGACCGTTGATGGAGCACCACGCCCTCGATCCCCGCGCACCGTTCGTGCTCGACACTCACGAGCTCGGCCGCCGCCCGGGGACGATGCGCACGGTCTCCCGGACCGTCCCGGCCCCGGAGGATCTCGGTACCGCCGTGATCGGTGTCCCGGCCGGATCCGACCTCGAGCTCGACCTGCGGCTCGAGGCGGTGATGGAGGGGATCCTCGTCTCGGGCACCGTCCGGGGCGGGACCGTCGGGGAGTGCGTGCGCTGCCTGGACGAGGTCGTCGGCGATGTCGACGTCGAGATCCAGGAGCTGTACGTCTACCCTGAGCGGGCCCGGGTCGCCGTCGAGGACGGCGACGACGAGGAGGATCTGCGCGAGCTCGAGGGCGATCTGATCGACATCGAGCCCGCGGTGCGTGATGCGGTGGTGCCTGCGCTGCCGTTTCGCCCGGTGTGCTCTCCGGAGTGCCCCGGGTTGTGCCCGCAGTGCGGGGCCCGCCTGGCGGACCCCGAGAACGCGGACCACGCTCACGAGGTCACCGACCCTCGGTGGCAGGCGTTGGCTGACCTGTACGACGACCCGAAAGAGAGCTAGCCGTGGCTGTTCCGAAGCGCAAGATGTCGCGCAGCAACACCCGTGCGCGTCGGTCGCAGTGGAAGACGACCGCAGCGACGCTGACCACGTGCCCGCGCTGCAAGGCCGAGAAGCTTCCGCACGTCGCGTGCCCGGCGTGCGGCGCCTACAACGGCCGTCAGTACGCCGAGGCGCTGCGCAGCGAGCACGAGGCCCGCTGACCTGTGCCTCCCGGCGGTGACGAGCCCGTGACCACCGCCTCCAGGCTCATCACGACGCTCGGGGTCCACCTGGACCCCGAGCTTCTCGTGCTTGCGCTCACGCACCGCTCGTTCGCGCACGAGGCCGGCGGGCTGCCGACCAACGAGCGTCTGGAGTTCCTCGGCGACACGGTTCTGGGCCTGGTGGTCACCGAGGCGCTGTACCGGCGCTACCCGAACCAGGCCGAGGGCGAGCTCGCGAAGATGCGCGCCGCGACGGTGTCCCAGCGGGCGCTCGCGGCCATCGCGCGAACGATCGACCTCGGCGACTTCCTGCTGCTCGGCAAGGGCGAGACGGCCACGGGTGGTCGGGAGAAGGACTCGATCCTGTCCGACACGCTCGAGGCGCTGTTCGGTGCGGTCTACCTGACCCACGGTCTGGAGCCGGCTCGGGAGCTGGTCGAGCGCCTGGTGGGTCCGACCCTCGAGGCAGCGGCTCAGCTCGGAGCGGGGCTGGACTGGAAGACGTCCCTGCAGGAGCTCGCTGCCCGGCTCGGTCTGGGCGCGCCGCAGTACGACGTCCAGGGCAGCGGGCCGGACCACGCACGGACGTTCAACGCCCGCATCCTGATCGCCGACGAGCTGTGCGGCGAGGGCACCGGTCCCGCGAAGAAGGTCGCCGAGCAGGAGGCCGCGGCGGCCGCCTACGAGTGCCTGAGCGCGCGCGGTCCCGAGATGGTGGCGCGCGCCGCCGGCGGGGCCTGAGTGCCCGAGCTGCCCGAGGTCGAGACCGTTCGTGACGGCCTCGCCCGGCACGTGGTCGGGCGCACCGTCACCGCCGTGCAGGTGCATCACCCGCGTGCGGTGCGCCGGCACGTGCCGGGAGCGGCCGACTTCGCGGAGCGCCTGGCCGGGCGCACCTTCGAGGCAGCGGTCCGGCGCGGCAAGTTCCTGTGGCTCACGATCGGTGGCGACGACGCACTGACCGCGCACCTCGGGATGAGCGGCCAGCTGCTGGTGCACCACGCGGTGGACGCCCCGGAGCACCCGCACCTGCGCGTGCGGATGACGCTCACCGCCGCGGCCGAGCCCGACCGGGTGCTCGACTTCGTCGACCAGCGCACCTTCGGTCACCTGGGGCTCGCCGAGCTCGTGCCGACCCCAGACGGCGGGCCGGGCGGGTACGGCAGCCCGCTCGCCGCGCTGCCGCCCTCGGTCGTCCACATCGCGCGCGACCTGCTCGACCCGGACCTGGACCGCGCGGCGGTCGTCGCCGGCCTGCGTCGGCGGCACACCGAGCTCAAGCGCGCGCTGCTGGACCAGACGCTGGTCTCGGGGATCGGCAACATCTACGCGGACGAGGCGCTCTGGCGGGCACGTCTGCACGGCGCCCGACCCACCGACCGGCTCCGCCCGGGGCAGATCGCCGCGGTGCTCGCCGCGGCAGAGGCCGTGATGCGTGCGGCGCTGCAGGTCGGAGGCACGAGCTTCGACGCGCTCTACGTCGACGTCAACGGCTCGTCGGGGTACTTCGACCGCGAGCTGGCGGTCTACGGCCGGGCCGGCCTGCCGTGCCGCCGGTGCGGTGCACCCGTGGTGCGCACGGCGTTCATGAACCGGTCATCGTTCACCTGCCCACGATGTCAGGCGCGACCACGCCGAGGACGGTAGGTGCAGGCCCTGCACCGTGTTATCTAGGATGCCTGCCGTGGTGACTAATGTGCCGCCCGCACCGGGCCGTTCCAGCGAGATCGCCGTGATGATCGTCGACGACCACGAGGTCGTGCGACGGGGCATCGCGGAGGTGATCGACCGCTCCGACGGCATGGGCGTCGTCGCAGAGGCCGGCACGGTGGCCGAAGGCGTGCGCCGTGCGACCCTCGTCCGACCACAGGTCATGCTCGTCGACCTGCAGCTCCCGGACGGCACCGGCATCGATCTGATGATCGCGCTGCGCGAGTCGCTGCCCGACACCCGCGCGATCGTGCTGACGTCGTTCGACGACGACGACGCGCTGGCCGCGGCGCTGCAGGCGGGCGCGGCGGCCTACATCCTCAAGTCGGTCCGGGGCACGGAGATCGCCGAGGTCATCCGGCAGGTGGCCGCGGGTCGCACGCTCCTGGACGAGCGGACCGTCACCCGCCGCCGGGCGGACCACGACGACCCGACCGCCGACCTGACCCCGTCCGAGCGCAAGGTGCTCGACCTGATCGGGGAGGGCATGTCCAACCGTGAGATCGCCGAGCGGCTCGGCGTCGCGGAGAAGACCGTCAAGAACCACATCACGTCGCTGCTGTCCAAGATGGGTCTGCAGCGGCGCACCCAGGTCGCGGCCTGGGTGGCCGGCCACAAGCACAGCTCGTGGCGCAGCGAGCCGGGGGAGTGACGCACCCCCGGATCGACTGACCGCGTCCTGACCGCTCAGGACCTGGTGTGCAGGGACGCCGTCCAGGTGAGCAGCGTGCCGCGCCCCTCGATCGTGGTGCCGAGCGTGAACGTCCCGCCGTGCCGCCGCGCCCGCGCGGCGAGGTTGTCCGTGCCCGAGCGCCGGTCGCGCTCCGGCGGCAGACCGGCGCCGTCGTCCTCGACCTCGATCGTGATGGTCCCGGCGGGCCCGTCGCCCGCGAGGTCGACCCGCACGGTCACGGCGGTCGCCTGCGCGTGCCGCGCGGCGTTGGCCAGACCTTCGCGCACGACCGCCACGACGTCGTCGGCCATGTCCTCGCCGACCCGGTCGTCCAGTGCCCCGGCGTCGCCGTCGAGCGACTCCGCGGAGTCGAGCACCCGGCCGTCGACCGTGATGACGAGCGACGGCGCGAAGCCGAGGCCGGTCCGGGCGAGGCTCGACTCTCGACGCAGCCGTTCGGCAAGCGGGGCCGAGGCGTCCGGGTCGCGCAGCGCGTGCACGATCGAACGGATCTGGCGGACCGTCGAGTCGACGTTGTCGAGTGCGTCCTCGACGATCCCGGTGAGCTCGGACGGGTCGACGCCGCGCGCCGCCCGGCGGCGCACCGTCTCCAGCTGCATGCCGGTCGCGAACAGCTGCTGGATCGCGAGGTCGTGCAGGTCCCGGGCGATCCGCTCGCGCTCGTCGAGCAGCGCGGCGACGTCCTGGGCGTGGCGGGCCTCGGCGAGCACCAGGGCGAGCGCGGCCTGGGCCGCATACGTCTCGGCCGTCGCGAGGTCGCTCGGTCCGAACGGCGCCGAGCCGACCCGGCGCAGCAGGATCAGCACGCCGACGCCCTGACCGCGGGCCTGCATCGGCGCGTAGAGGGCGGGCCCGAACTGGCGCATCGACTCCACGCGCATGGCGCGGGCCCGGGACAGCGAGTCGACCACGAGGCCGTTGCCGTCCCGCAGCACCGTCTGGGCCCGGCCGTCGGGGGGCATGACCGTGCCGATCAGCTCGTCCGAGCCGACGCCGTCGACGATCTCCATCAGCCACTGGTCGCCGACACCGGGAAGGACGAGGGCGGCGGTGTCCGCGCCGGCGACCTCCCGCGAGGACGCCGCGATCTGCTGCAGCACCTCCTCCTGCTCGGCCCCGGAGAGCAGCATCGTGGTGATCTGCTGGCCGGCTCGCAGCCAGTGCTCGCGTCGCTCGGACTCGGCGTACATCTGGGCGTTCTGGATGGCCACGGCGGCGGCCGCCGCGAGGGTGAGGACGACCTCGTCGTCCTCGTCGGTGAACCCACCGGTCTTGTCCGCGAGGTACAGGTAGCCGTAGACCCGGTTGCGCACGCGCACGGCGGTCCCCAGGAACGAGCCCATCTTCGGGTGGTGCGGGGGAAAGCCCTTGAACTGCGGGTGCTGCAGGAGGTCCTCGAGGCGCAGCGTGCCGTGCGGGGGGATCGCGCCCAGGACACCCGTGGCGTGCGGTGCCCGGCCGAGCAGCGCGGCGAGGCGCTCGTCGACACCGGTGTGCACGAACGTCGTGGACCGCCCGCGCGCGTCGAGCACGTTGATCGCACCGAACCGCGCCCCGGTGAGCTCGGCGCTCGCGGTGACGAAGCGGTGCAGCACGGTCGGCAGGTCGAGGTCGGAGGCGAGCCCGAGGGCAGCCTGCAGCAGGTCCGCAGCTGCCAGGGACTCCTCGCGTCCGCGGTGGCCGTCGCCGTGGGCGACCTGGGTGCTCACCGGCTCATTCCCCTTCCGTCTGCTCGGCCTGCTGCTCGGCCCGCCACGCCGCTGCGTAGGCCGGCTCGGCGTGCTCGCCGTGCAGCAGGGCGTGGTGGTGGCCTCGTGCCCTGACGGTACCCGTGGCATCGAGCAGGATCACCTCGTCGGCGGCGTCGAGGCCACCGAGGCGGTGTGTGACGACGACGACGGCCCGTCCCGGGGCGAGCGTGCCGTCCAGGAGCCCGGCGAGCAGAGCGCGGCCGCCGGCGTCCACGTGCTCGGTGGGCTCGTCGAGCAGGAGCACCGGTGCGGCCGCGAGCAGGGTCCGCGCGACGAGCAGGCGGCGGCGCTCACCACCGGAGACCCTCGCGGCGTCCGACCCGAGCACGGTGTCGAGCCCGTCGGGCAGACCGTCGAGCCATCCGTCGAGCCCGACCGCTCGGAGCACGGCCGTGGCCTCGTCCGGTGTGACGTCTCCGCGTGCGACGCGCAGGTTCTCCAGCACCGTGGTGTCGAAGACGTGGGCGTCCTCGGTGGTCAGGGCCACGCGCGAGGCCGCTGCCGCTCGGTCCAGCACGTGGACCGGTCGGCCGTCGACCAGCACGTGCCCTGCGCGCGCCTCGAGCAGGCCGGCGAGCGTCAGCAGCAGGGTCGTCTTGCCGAGGCCGCTCGGCCCGACGATCGCGGTCGACCGGCCCGGGACGAGCTCGAGGTCGAGGCCCCGGACGAGCACCGGTCCGTCGGGCCAGCCGCAGGCGAGGTCCTCGGCGCGGAGCACGGCCACGCCGGCGGGGACATCGGCCGTGGCGTCACCGGAGGCCGGCGCTGCCGGGGTCGCCGCGGGAGCCTGGACCGAGCTGTCCAGCAGGTCCACGACCCGGCGGGCCGCCTCGCGCGAGCGCAGCAGCGACACGGCGGCGCCGGGCAGCACCGACGTCGCCTCGAACACCGCGAGCGGCGTGAGGACGACCACCGCGAGCTCGACCGGGTCGAGGCCTCCTGCGGTGACCGCCGGGATGCCGAGCACGAGCGCGGCGAGCATCGCGATCCCGGTTGCGAGCGGCCCGAGCGCGGCCGCCACGGCGGCCGGGCCGGCACCCCGGTCCACGGCCCGGGCGAGCCGTGCGTCAGCGGCCCGAAGCTCGTCCAGGGCCGGCGCGACACGGCCGGCGACGGTGAGCTCGCCCGCGCCGTCGAGCAGGGTCTGGGTCGTCGCGGCGAGGTCGGACCGAGCTGCGGCGGACTCGCGCTCGGTCGCCCGAGCCGTCCGGTAGGCCCACCAGGGCGCGACGACACCGGCGAGCAGCAGGCACGCCGCCAGCGCGACGCCGGCCGTCGGCAGGAACACGCCCATGGCGATCGCGCTGCCCAGTCCGACGACACCGGCGACGGCCATCGGGAGCAGGCCGCGCACCACGACGTCGCCCACGGCGTCCACGTCGGCGCCGACCCGGGCGAGGAGGTCGCCCCGGCGGAGCGCGAGCATCCCCGCCGGGGAGCCCGACGCGAGCCGTTCGTAGAGCCGGACCCGGAGGTTGGCCATGCCGCGCAGCGCGACGTCGTGGGAGACCAGACGCTCGACGTAGCGCAGGACGCCACGCGAGATGCCGAACAGCCGGACCGCGACGGCCGCGATGGACAGCGCGGGCACCGGGGGCATCTGGGCGGCCCGCGCGATGAGCCAGGCCGAGATCGCGGCGAGCGCGATCGCGCTGCCGAGGCCGCCGGCACCGGCCAGCACGGCTCCGAGCACGCGCTTCGGGTCGACGTCGAGCAGGCGGACGGCCCGCCACAGCGGGTCGGTCCTCATCGGACCTCCACCGGCGCGGAGTGCACCACGACGGTGCGGTCGGCGAGTCGCAGCAGCGACGCCCGGTGCGCCACGAGGAGCACGGTGCGCCCCTCGTCGCGCAGGCGCGCGACGGTGTCGAGCACGACCTGCTCGCCGTCGGCGTCCAGGTGCGCGGTCGGCTCGTCCAGGACGACCAGCGGCGCGGGTTCGAGCAGCGCGCGGGTCAGGGCCAGGCGCTGGCGCTGACCGAGCGACAGGCCGACGCCGCCCTGCCCGACCCGGGTGCGCCAGCCGTCCGGCAGCGCGGCCACGACGGCGTCGAGGCCGGTGAGCGCGGCGGCCTGGGTCAGCTGCGCGTCGTCGACGGCCGCACCCCGACCGACCGCGTCGCGGACCGTACCCGGCTCGATCACGGGTCGTTGCGGCACCCACGAGATCTGGGACCACCACCCCGACGGGTCGACCTCGGACACCGGCACGGACGCCCGTGCGGATCCGTCGCCCTGCAGCGTGACCTCGCCCCGGTCGGGGGAGAGCAGCCCGAGCAGCACCGCGACGGCGGTGGACTTGCCCGCGCCGTTCGGACCCGCGAGCGCGACGACCTCGCCCGGCGCCAGGTCGAGGTCGAGGTCCGCGGGGGCGAGGTGCGCTCGGTCCGGTGCGGCGACCGTGACGCCACGCAGCCGGACGGTGGTGCCGGTCAGGTCTGGCGCCGGGACGTTCCCGCGCTCGGGGGCGGCGGCCTCGAGCACCTCGAACGCGCGTTCCGCGGCGGCGACCCCGTCGGCCGAGGCGTGGAAGTGCGCGCCGACCTGGCGCAGCGGCAGGTACACCTCGGGAGCGAGCACCAGCACGGTGAGCCCGGTGACCAGGTCGAGGTCGCCGAACACGAGCCGGAACCCCACGCCGACGGCGACCAGCGCGACCGAGAGCGTGGTCAGCAGCTCGAGGGTCATCCCGGACAGGAACGCGACGCGCAGGGTTCCCATGGTGGCCTTGCGGTGCGCGTCGCCGAGCTCGGCGACCCGGCGCTCGGGCCCCCGCTCCCGGCCGAGGGCGCGCAGCGTCGGCAGACCGGCGAGCAGGTCCAGCACCTGGTGGCCGAGCCTGGTCATCGCGGTGAGGCGGGCGTCGGCGTACCCCTGGGTCATCCGGCCGATCAGCACCATGAAGACCGGGATGAGCGGCAGGGTGACGGCGATCGTCACGGCGGCGATGAGGTCCTGGGTGAGCACCACGGCGAGCGTTGCCGGTGTCACCGTGACCGCGAGCAGCAGCTGGGGCAGGTACCGCACGAAGTAGGGCTCGAGGGCGTCGAGGCCCCGGGTGGCGAGCGTGGTGACGCCGGGGTTCGCGGCGAGCCAGCGCGGCCCGAGGGCGACGGCGTGGGCGACGACCTGCTCGCGCAGCTCGGCGACGGCGCGGGTGGCCGAGCGGTGCGCGAAGCGCTCCTGGGCCAGGACCAGCGCCGCGCGGGCGACGACGACCACGGCGAGCCAGCCGACGGTCGGGGCGACGTCCGGCCAGTCCGCCGTCCGCAGCACCACGGGGGACAGCGCCCTCGCGAGCAGCACGGCTTGCGCGACCACCACGGCGGCCGTCAGCCCGCCGAGCCCTGCGGTGAGCAGGACGTACCGGCGGGCTGACTGGGCCCTGCGCAGGAGGCGCGGGTCGAGCGGCCTCACACCTTCGCGTAGGGCAGGCCGGTGTGCTCCGGGATCTGCTCGACGGTGATCCGCTTGCGGAACACCCAGTACGTCCAGGCCTGGTACGCGAGCACGACCGGGGTCAGCAGCACAGCCACCCAGGTCATCACGGTGAGCGTGTAGTCCGTGGACGACGCGTTGTGGACCGTGAGCGAGTTGACGCCGTTGATGTCCGGCAGGACGTCGGGATAGAGCGAGCCGAAGATCAGCACCACGGCGAACACGATCGCGACCGCGGAGGCGATGAACGCGAAGCCCTCCTTGCGCTGCCGGGTGAACAGCGCGACGCCGATCAGGGCGACCGCGGCGATCCCGGTGGCGACCCACGTCCAGCCCACGGAGTAGGCGAGCTGGAGCCAGACGGCCCAGGCACCGGCGACCACGAGCGTCGCCAGTGCGAGCTTCTCGGCGAGGGCGCCGGCGCGCTGCCGGATCTCACCGTCGGTCTTCATCGTGAGGTAGATCGCACCGTGGGTGAGGAAGATCAGCGTCGTGACGGCGCCGCCGACCAGGGCGAACGGGTTCAGCAGGTCGAAGAAGGACCCGACGTACTGGAAGCCCTCGTCGAGGGCCACACCGCGCACGATGTTGCCGAACGCGACCCCCCAGAGCACCGACGGCACCCAGGAGCCGATGACCAGGCCTCGGTCGAACCAGGCGCGCCACCGGTCGTCGTTGATCTTCCCGCGCCACTCGAAGGCGACGATCCGGGCGATCAGCGCGAGCAGGATCAGCAGCAGTGCGAGGTAGAAGCCGGAGAACAGGGTCGCGTACCACTCGGGGAACGCCGCGAAGGTGGCGCCGCCCGCGGTGAGCAGCCACACCTCGTTGCCGTCCCAGACCGGGCCGATTGTGTTGATCATCACCCGGCGCTCCTTGTCGTTGCGCCCGAGCACGGGCAGGAGCATGCCGACGCCGAAGTCGAAGCCCTCGAGGACGAGGTAGCCGGTCCACAGGACCGCGATGAGCAGGAACCAGACGGTCGAGAGTTCCACGATGACTCCAGCTCTCAGTAGGCGAAGGACATCGGACGCGAGGCGTCGGAGTCCGGGTTGGCATCGGGGGAGACGTCCGGCTCGGTGTCAGCCACGCCGTTGAGCACGTAGCGGTAGAGCAGCTTGAACCAGATCACCGCGCAGACCGCGTACAGCAGCGTGAACGAGACGAGCGAGATGATCACCGACGTCGGGCTGACGACCTGCGAGACGCCCATCACGGTGGCGAGCCAGACGCCGTCCACGCCGGCCGGGTTCGGGTTCGGCGCCACGATCCACGGCTGGCGCCCCATCTCGGTGAAGATCCAGCCGAACGAGGCTGCGAGGAACGGCATGGGCAGCGCCAGGAGGCCGAGCTTGCCGAACCACGGCTTGTCGACGATCTGGCCGCGTCGGGTGTACCAGAGGGACGCGAGGGCCAGCAGCGCGGAGAACACCGCGAAGCCGATCATCAGCCGGAACGACCAGTAGGTGACCGCCAGGTTCGGCACGAAGTCCTGGCCTTCGGGCAGTGCGGTGCCCTCGGGCAGGTCCGGGTTGGTCACGTAGTTGTCGGTGTAGGTCTGCTGCAGTGTGTTGATGCCGTCCAGCGGGGCCGAGAAGTCGCCCTTGGCGAGGAACGACGTCAGGCCGGGGATCGCGAGCAGGTGCCGGACCGAGTCGGGGTCGTTGTTCAGGTCGCCGATCGCCAGCAGCGAGAAGTCGGCCCCGTTGGGGGAGTCCTCGGTGAGCGCCTCGGCAGCGGCCATCTTCATCGGCTGCTGGTCGAACATCATCTTGGCCTGCCAGTCACCGGTCGCACCGATCCCGATGCCCGCGATGACCAGGACGATCGTCGCGAACACGAGTGCGGGGCGCCAGATGTCCTTGGCCCGGTCGGGACGTTCCTTGGCGTCCTTCACCATCCACCACGCGGCGATGCCGGCGATGAAGGTGCCCGCGGTGATCAGCGAGGTCATGATCACGTGCGGGAAGGTGGCCAGGGCCGTCGGGTTGAACAGCACGTCGCCGATGGACACCATCTCGGCGCGGCCGGTCTCCGGGTTGTAGATGGCGCCGGTCGGGTGCTGCATCCACGAGTTGGCCGCGAGGATGAAGTACGCGGACAGGTTCGTCCCGAACGCGACCAGCCAGATCATCGCGAGGTGCAGCTTCTTCGGCAGCTTGTCCCAGCCGAAGATCCACAGGCCGAGGAACGTGGACTCGATGAAGAACGCGGCGAGCGCCTCCATCGCGAGCGGCGCGCCGAAGATGTCGCCCACGAACCGGCTGTACTCCGACCAGTTCATGCCGAACTGGAACTCCTGGACGATGCCGGTCGCGACGCCGATCGCGAAGTTGATCAGCAGGAGCTTGCCGAAGAACTTCGTCAGCCGGAGCCAGCGCTGGTTGCCCGTGCGGTACCAGAACGTCTGCATGAGGGCGACGAGCGGGGACAGCCCGATCGTCAGGGGGACGAAGATGAAGTGGTAGACCGTGGTGATGCCGAACTGCCATCGGGCCAGGTCAAGTGCGTCCACGGTGTCTCCTCGGTGGGGCGCGCGGATGGAACGACGACGGGGCCGTCGGGACGACCGTAGGGAAGAGGCGCTGGCGGCCGGTTAGGACTTTCGTCCCTCTTTCCTGACGCCGCGTCATTTCCCTGCGCAAGCATGCGCGCGCTTCGGTGATGATCGATCATCTGGCCCCGGCGTGTCGGGCTGCACTCGCGTCCGATCCGCGGAACCTGCGCGTCCGCTGGGAGGGACGGGGTCGCTGTGCGATACTGACGGCGGTCACAGCTTCTGCCACACCGGAGGCTGGATCGAGGACTTCCCGCCGGGCCGGGTTCGCGACCCGCCGTGCGCCGCCTCCCGTAGCTGGGACGGCAGGCGCCGGCCGGTACCGACACGGACCTCCGACCGGTAGGCACAGACGACTTCCGTCGCGGCACCCCAGGTGCAGGCGACGACCGGACCGCCCGGCGCCGGCGAGTGTGGACGGCACCGGGCCTGGAGCACGTCGTGAGCGACGAGACCGTTGAGACCACCCCCACTCCTACCCGACGTCGCCGTCGCGCGACCGCACCGGCCGGCAGCCCTGCGCCGGTGACGCCACCTCAGGACGCCGTCCCGAGCGAGCCGGTCGACGAGCCGTCGGCCGCGGCCGACGCGAGCGCTGACGGCTCTCCGGTCGAGGCGCAGGCCGCCGATCAGCTGCAGGGCGAGGAGTCGGACGCCCAGGTCGAGGCGGACTCCGCCGCCGAGGAGGAGCCGACCGCCGACGAGGTCCCCGCTGTCGAGGAACCCGCAGAGGAACCGGCTGTCGAGGAACCCGCGGCAGACGCTGTCGCCGCCGAGGAGCCGGCGCCCCGCTCGCGTCGCCGGCGCAAGCCGTCCGCCGCGGCGGAGGAGGCGCCCGTCGCGCCCGAGGAGCCGGCCGCGGCGGAGCCCGCCGAGGCCGAGCCCGAAGCGGAGGCGGCGAAGCCCGCGAAGAAGGGCGCCAAGTCCACCAGGACGACCAAGAGCAGGAAGAAGAAGGAGGCGCCGGCTCCCGAGCCGGAGGCGGCCGGTGATGCGGAGCAGGGCGGCGAGCCCGAGCCCGAGGCGGCACCCGAGACCCCTGCGCCGCGGCGCAAGCGCAGCCGTTCCAAGGCGGCGACCGACGAGGCGGGCTCCGGGGACGCCACCGAGCTCGACGTGCTCGCGGAGCTCGGTGCCCGCTCGGCGACAGCGCTCCTGTTCCAGGCGCCCGAGCCGACCCGCTCGCGCCGTGCACAGGCCCCCGCGGGTGCGCCGACGAGTGGCGAACCGGACGACGAGGCGGCCGAGGGCGACGCGCCCGAGACCCAGGCGGACGACGAGATCGAGACCGAGGGCACCGAGGGCCAGGGCGACGAGGAGCAGACCGAGGACGGTCGCGAGGGCAGCCGCCGTCGGCGCCGCCGGCGCGGTGGTCGCGGTCGACGCCGCTCGGGTGCCGCCGACCAGGACGACCAGGGCGGGTCGGAGCCGGCCGACGAGTCGGGCGAGGCAGGCGACGACGACCAGCCCGAGTCCGACGACGAGCAGGGCGAGGAGTCGAAGGACGGCAGCCGTCGGCGTCGGCGTCGGCGTCGGTCCTCCGGCCGAGGTGAGCCGGAGCGGCGCTCGGACGAGGTCACGGCGCTCAAGGGCTCGACCCGTCTGGAGGCCAAGCGCCAGCGTCGCCGGGAGGGTCGTGACGCGGGTCGGCGTCGGGCGGTCATCACCGAGGCGGAGTTCCTCGCGCGCCGCGAGTCGGTCGAGCGGACCATGATCGTCCGCGAGGCCGGTGGCCGGGTGCAGATCGCCGTCCTCGAGGACGGGGTCCTGGTCGAGCACTTCGTGTCGAGGGCCGGTGACGGCCACAGCTCGCCGACGATGATCGGCAACGTCTACCTCGGTCGCGTGCAGAACGTGCTGCCGAGCATGGAGGCGGCCTTCGTCGACATCGGCAAGGGCCGCAACGCGGTGCTGTACGCGGGTGAGGTCAACTGGGACGCGGCGGGCCTCGAGGGGCAGCCGCGCCGGATCGAGCAGGCCCTCAAGTCCGGTGACAGCGTGCTGGTGCAGGTCACCAAGGACCCGATCGGCCACAAGGGCGCGCGGCTGACCTCGCAGGTCACGCTCGCCGGCCGCTACCTCGTGTACGTCCCGGCCGGCGGCATGACCGGGATCTCGCGCAAGCTGCCCGAGAACGAGCGTGCCCGGCTGAAGAAGCTGCTCCGCGAGATCGTCCCGGACGGCGCCGGTGTGATCGTGCGGACCGCCGCGGAAGGTGCCTCCGAGGACGAGCTGCGCCGAGACGTGAAGCGGCTCCAGGACCAGTGGGCCGCGATCGAGAAGAAGCAGGCCACGGCCTCGGCCCCGGCGCTCCTGCAGGGCGAGCCGGACCTCGCGATCCGGGTGGTCCGGGACATCTTCAACGACGACTTCAGCTCGCTCGTGGTCCAGGGCGACGGGGTCTGGCGCCTGATCCGGGAGTACGTCGACGCGATGGCGCCGGACCTGGCCGACCGGGTCAGCCGGTGGACCGCCGACGGCGACGCCTTCGCCGAGCACCGCATCGACGAGCAGCTCTCGAAGGCGATGGACCGGAAGGTCTGGCTGCCCTCCGGCGGGTCGCTGGTGATCGACCGCACCGAGGCGATGACCGTGATCGACGTCAACACGGGCAAGTTCACCGGCACCGGTGGCACGCTCGAGGAGACGGTCACCCGCAACAACCTCGAGGCCGCCGAGGAGATCGTCCGCCAGCTCCGGCTGCGCGACATCGGCGGGATCATCGTCATCGACTTCATCGACATGGTCCTGGAGTCGAACCGTGACCTGGTGCTGCGACGGCTGGTCGAGTGCCTCGGCCGGGACCGCACCAAGCACCAGGTCGCCGAGGTCACCTCGCTCGGCCTGGTGCAGATGACCCGCAAGCGGGTCGGCCAGGGCCTCGTGGAGGCCTTCAGCGAGACCTGCCAGCACTGCTCGGGCCGCGGGTACCTGATCCGCTCCGAGCCCGTCGACGGGCGCGGTGGCGAGCAGCCGGACGCCGGCGCCGAGCCCAAGCGGTCTCGTCGCGGCAAGCGGCAGCCGGCAGCGCCCAGCCCGGCCGTGCCCGTGCTCCCCGAGGCGCGCGAGGCGGTCAAGGCGACCCTCGCGACCATCGCGGCAGCGGCGGCGCACGCGCACGAGCACGATCACGAGCCCGGTGCGGACGCCGAGCCGCTCGACGTCGAGGCGCTGGAGGCGGCCGGTCTGGACGCCGAGACCCTGGACGTGGTCGAGCCGGCCGTCGACGTCGAGACCGAGGTCGTCGAGGTCGTCGAGGTCGTCGAGATCGAGCTCGACGCGGTCGACCCCGATCCGGCTCTCGCCGACGAGGCGACCCCGAGCGAGGCAGGGGAGGCCGAGGAGGTGCCCGAGCCGAGCGAGGGCTGAGACCGGGCCGGCGGGCGGCCGGTCACGCGGCACACCGCGTGGACCTCCGCGTTTGACCCGCCGCGTCTGGCTCCGTACCCTAGAACGTCGGTGCGCCGTGCGAGCGCGCCGTTCTCACGTGTCCATGGCCCCCGAGCAACGAGCGGGCTGGAGACGTCCCGAACGAGAGAGAGCAACAACGTGGTGTACGCGATCGTCAAGGCCGGTGGCCGCCAGGAGAAGGTCTCCGTGGGCGACATCGTCGTCGTGGACCGGATGCAGGCCGAGGCCGGCGAGACCGTCCAGCTGCCCGCTCTGCTCCTCGTCGACGGCTCGACCGTCACGTCCGACGCCGACGCCCTCGCGAAGGTCACTGTGACCGCCGAGGTCGTGCGTGACGAGAAGGGCCCGAAGATCACCATCCTCCGGTACAAGAACAAGACCGGCTACCGCAAGCGTCAGGGTCACCGTCAGAAGCTGACCCGCCTCAAGGTCACCGGCATCAAGTGACCAGCGCGGCCTCGGCCGCACCAGACATCCACCAGCAGTGATCAGGGAGTAAGCGATGGCTCACAAGAAGGGCGCGAGCTCCTCGCGCAACGGGCGGGACTCGAACGCCCAGCGCCTGGGCGTCAAGCGCTTCGGCGGCCAGCAGGTCAACGCCGGCGAGATCATCGTCCGCCAGCGCGGCACCCACTTCCACCCGGGCGTCAACGTCGGCCGCGGTAGCGACGACACGCTGTTCGCCCTGGAGGCCGGCGCCGTCCAGTTCGGCGTGCGGCGGGGCCGCAAGGTCGTCGACGTCGTGGCGGCCGGCTGACCGACATGCTGCGAAGGGGCGCACCGTGCGGTGCGCCCCTTCGGCATTTCCGGGCTCGACCCGCCGGCAGCGGCTCCGCCGCCCGCCCGCGTCCCACCCACCACCTCCGGAGGATCTGATGGCCAGCTTCGTCGACCGCGTCGTGCTGCACGCGCACGGCGGTGACGGCGGGCACGGCTGCGCCTCGATCCGCCGCGAGAAGTTCAAGCCGCTCGCCGGCCCGGACGGCGGCAACGGCGGGCACGGCGGCGACGTCGTCCTCGTCGTGGACCCGCAGGTCACCACGCTGCTCGATCTGCACCATGCGCCGCACCGTCGTGCCGTGTCGGGCACCGCGGGGATGGGCGACGACCGGCAGGGTGCCAACGGTGGCGACCTCGAGATCGGCGTCCCCGACGGCACCGTCGTCAAGACGCCCGACGGGGAGGTGGTCGCGGACCTCGTCGGCATCGGTACCCGGTTCGTGGTCGCGGCCGGCGGTCGCGGTGGGCTCGGGAACGCGGCGCTCGCCTCGACCAAGCGCAAGGCCCCGGGCTTCGCGCTGCTCGGCGAGCCCGGCGAGGAGGCCGACGTCGTCCTCGAGCTGAAGTCGATCGCCGACGTCGCGCTCGTCGGGTTCCCGAGCGCCGGCAAGTCGAGCCTGGTCTCGGCGATCTCCGCGGCGCGGCCCAAGGTCGCCGACTACCCCTTCACCACCCTGGTCCCGCACCTCGGCGTGGTCCAGGCGGGCGAGGCTCGCTACACGGTCGCGGACGTCCCCGGCCTGATCCCCGGTGCGAGCGAGGGCAAGGGGCTCGGCCTGGAGTTCCTCCGTCACATCGAGCGGTGCGCGGTGATCGTGCACGTGCTGGACTGCGCGACGCTCGAGCCCAACCGTGACCCGGTGACCGATCTCGACGTGCTGCTGGCCGAGCTCGCGGCCTACTCCGAGGACCTCGTCTCCGGCGGCGAGACGCCGCTCACCGAGCGCCCCGCCGTGGTCGTGCTGAACAAGATCGACGTGCCCGAGGCGCGCGAGCTCGCCGAGCTCGTGCGGCCCGATCTCGAGGCCCGCGGCTACCGGGTGTTCGAGATCTCCACCGCGAGCCACGAGGGGTTGCGTCCCTTGACGTTCGCGTTGGCCGAGCTGGTCTCCAAGGCCCGCGCCGCCGCGCCGCCGCCGCCCGAGCGGATCGTGCTGCGCCCTGCTGCGGTCGACGAGCAGACGTTCACGGTGAGCCGTCGCGAGGACGCCGGCCACGTGTGGTTCCAGGTGCGTGGCCGCAAGCCCGAGCGCTGGGTCCGCCAGACCGACTTCAGCAACGACGAGGCCGTGGGCTACCTCGCCGACCGGCTCGCGCGGCTCGGTGTCGAGGAGGAGCTGTTCACCGCAGGTGCCACGCCGGGTGCCGAGGTGGTCATCGGCGACGGCGACTCCGCGGTGGTGTTCGACTGGGAGCCGACCCTGATGACCGGGCCCGAGCTGCTCGGCGCGCGGGGCACGGACCTGCGCCTGGAGGACCACCACCGGCCGAGCCGCGCCGACAAGCGGCGCGAGCACCACGATCGGATGGACGCGAAGGCCGAGGCCCGCGCCGAGCTGTGGACCGAGCGTGAGCAGGGCCACTGGTCGGACCCCGCCGGCGAGGACTGAGCCGGTCCGCGCCGCCTAGCATGGCCCGGTGATCACGGTGCGGGAGGTCCGGTGAGCGCAGCCGGGGGACCCGACGGGCTGCGCCTCGGCGTCGACGTCGGGGGCACCTTCACCGACGTGGTCGCGGTCGCCGCGGACGGCACCGTGCGGATCGCCAAGGTGCCCTCGACCCCGCGGGACCAGTCCGAAGGGGTCCTGTCGGGGTGGGCGGCACTCGGCGCCGATCCCGCCGACGTCCTGGCCTTCGCGCACGGCACCACGGTCGCGACGAACGCCCTGCTCGAACGGCGCGGCGGCCGCACCGCGCTGGTCACGACCGAGGGCTTCCGGGACCTGATCGAGATCGGCAGGCAGGACCGCGTCGCGTTGTACGACCTGACCCGGGCGCGTCCTGCCCCGCTCGTGCCGCGCGAGCTGCGGTTCGTGGTGCGCGAGCGGATGGGGCCGGACGGGGTCGTCACACCGCTCGACCTCACCGGGCTCGACGCGGTGGTCGACGCGATCGCCGCGGCGAAGGTCGACGCGGTGGCGGTGTGCCTGCTCTTCGGCTTCCTGCACCCCGAGCACGAGCAGGCGGTCGGCGCGGCCCTGCGGGCCCGGCTCGGCATCCCGGTCTCGATGTCCCACGAGGTCCTGCCCGAGTTCCGGGAGTACGAGCGGACCTCGACCACGGTGGCCGACGCGTACCTGCGCCCACGGATGGCCGACTACCTCGAGCACCTCGAGGGCCGCGCGTCGCGCGCCGGGCTGCCCGAACCAGCCGTGATGCAGTCCTCCGGCGGCGTGCTGGACGTGTCGGTCGCCGCCCGCCATCCCGCACGATTCGTGCTGTCCGGGCCGGCCGGCGGGGTCGTCGGGGCCTCGCACGTGGCCGGGCTGTCGGGTTTCCCGGACGTGCTGACGTTCGACATGGGCGGCACGAGCACCGACGTGGCTCCGGTGGTCGCGGGCGAGGCCCAGCTCACCACCGAGTCCGTGGTCGCTGGGGTGCCGCTGCGTCTGCCGATGGTCGACGTGCACACCGTCAGCGCCGGCGGCGGCTCGGTCGCGTGGGTCGACGAGGGCGGGGCGCTGCGGGTCGGTCCGCACTCGGCGGGCGCCGACCCGGGGCCGGCGTGCTACGGGCTCGGCGGGGTCGAGGCCACCGTGACCGACGCGAACCTCGTCCTGGGCGCGCTGCCCGACGGAGCGCGGCTGGGCGGTGACGTGGTCCTTCGGCGTGATCTCGCCGAGGCGGCGCTCGCCCGTGTGGGCGCGCGGCTGAGCCTCGATGCCCGCGCCTCCGCGCTCGGGGTGGTCCGCGTCGCCGACACCGAGATGGTCCGTGCGCTGCGCCTGATCAGCGTCGAGCGCGGCCTGGACCCGCGGGACTTCGCCCTCGTCGCGTTCGGCGGGGCCGGCGGGCTGCACGCGTGCTCCCTCGCCGAGGAGCTGGGCTGCCGCACCGTCCTGGTGCCTCGGGCGGCCGGCGTGCTCTCCGCGCTCGGCCTGGCGATCTCCGACGTCCGGCACGACCACGTGCGCACGTTCGCCGCGCGCGGGGACGGCGAGCTCGAGGCGGCGTTCGCAGACCTGGCCGCCGTCGCGCTCGCGGCGCTGCCCGGAGCCACGCTCAGCAGGCAGGCCGACCTGCGCTACGCCGGGCAGTCCTTCGAGCTGACGGTCCCCGGCGAGACGCGCGGCGAGCTCGAGGCGGCGTTCGGCGAGGCGCACGAGCGCCGGTACGGCCACCGGATCGACGACGAGCCGATCGAGATCGTCAACGTCAGGGTCGTCGCGACCCGGGCCGGCGCGGTGCCCGACCTGCGGGGTGCGGAGCACGCCCTGACCGCCCCCGCCCAGCTGCCGGTGCGACGGCTGCTGCTCGACGTCGGCGAGGTCGACGCCCAGGTGCACGACCGGACGGCGATGGGCCCGGGCAGCGTCGTGACCGGGCCGGCCGTGGTGGAGATGCCCGAGGCGACCTGCCTGGTCCGCCCCGGCTGGCGGGGCGTCGTCGACGACGTGGGCACGCTGGTGCTGAGCCGAGCGGAGGAGGTGTCGTGAGCCTCGACCCGATCACCCTGTCGGTGCTGCGCAGCGCGCTCGCCGGGATCGCCGAGGAGATGGGGACCGTCCTGGTGCGGTCGGCGTACTCGTCGAACATCAAGGAGCGACGGGACTGCTCGGCAGCGGTCTTCGACGCACAGGCGCGCCTCGTGGCCCAGGCCGAGCACATCCCGGTGCACCTCGGCGCCATGCCCGAGTCCGTGGCGGCGGTGCGCGAGCGGGGCGCCCGGCCGGGGGAGACCTGGATCCTCAACGACCCGTACACCGGCGGCACCCACCTGCCCGACGTGACGCTCGTGACGCCCGTGGGCGTCGACGGTGAGGTCGTCGCCTACGCGGTGACCCGCGCGCACCACTCCGACGTCGGCGGGATGTCCCCGGGATCGATGCCTGCCGCGTCACGCGACCTGTGGCAGGAGGGCCTGGTCATCCCGCCGGTCAGGCTGACCGACGAGGTGCTCGAGCTGGTCTGCGCCAACTCCCGTACGCCGCGGCTGCGGCGGGGCGACTTCCGGGCTCAGGCCGCGGCGAACCGGACCGGTGCCCGCCGGGTCGTGCAGCTGGTCGACCGGTTCGGCCTGCCGACGTTGCTGGCCGGGTTCGACGAGGTCCTGGCGTACGCCGAGCGGCGCACCCGCGAGGCGCTGCGCGCCCTGCCGGACGGCGTCTACCGGGCCGAGACCGAGCTCGAGGGCGACGGCGTGACCGACGCCGACATCCCGATCCGGGTGGCCGTGACGATCGACGGCGACGCGGCGACGATCGACCTCGCCGGCACGTCGGACGCGGTCGAGGGCAACGTCAACTGCCCGCTCGCGGTGACCAGGTCGGCCTGCTTCTTCGCGCTGCGCGTCCTCCTGCCCGACGACGTGCCGGCCTGCGCCGGGACGTACGTGCCGCTGGAGATCCGGGCGCCCGAGGGGTCGCTGGTCAACGCGCGTCCGCCGCACGCCGTGGTGGCGGGGAACGTCGAGACCAGCCAGCGCGTGGCCGACGCGGTCCTCGCCGCGCTCGCGCAGGTCGCCGACGTCCCGGCGGGCGGCGCCGGGACGATGAACAACACGGTCATCGGCGGGCGCGGCTGGACGTACTACGAGACCGTCGCCGGGGGGCAGGGAGCCTCGAGCTCGGCGGACGGCCCGTCCGGTGTGCACGTGGGCATGACGAACACGCTGAACACGCCGATCGAGGCCCTCGAGCTCGAGTACCCGATGCGGGTGGAGCGCTACGAGCTGGCCGACGGCTCGGGAGGTCCCGGTGCGCACCGCGGCGGCGACGGTGTGATCCGGGCGATCCGGGTGCTGGAGGAGGCGAACCTGAACCTGCTCACCGACCGGCGTCGACACGCCCCGGCCGGGCTCGCGGGGGGAGCGGACGGCGCGATGGGCCGCAACCTGGTGGACGACGGCACCGGTGCGGTCGACCTGCCGCCGAAGGTGGCCACGCACCTGGGTGCCGGTGACGTGGTGACGGTGGTCACGCCGGGCGGGGGTGGTTGGGGACCGTCGTCAGGTGGCGTGACGGACGGGAGCGAGCCGGGGGAGAGCCCCGCCTAACCGGTCACGACGGCCGCCGCGGCATCGGCGAGGTCGTCCGGCCCGGTCGCGAGGGCCTCGGCGAGCGGGCGGTCGGGCCGGCCGATCGCGACCACGTCGTCGACCAGCGAGGTGACGGCCTCCCAGCCCGGCCCGAGACTGCCGGCCAGGACGACCACCCGGGCACCCGCCTCGCGGGCCCGTCGGGCCACCCCGGAGACCACCTTGCCGTGCGGCGTCTGCGCGTCCACCCGGCCCTCCCCGGTGAGCACGAGATCGGCCCCCCGCAGCGCCGCGGTGAGCCCGACCGCGTCCGCGACGAGGTCCACGCCCGGAGCGGTCGGCGCGCCCGCGGCGAGGAAGGCGGCGCCGAGGCCACCTGCGGCGCCGGCCCCGGGCCGGCCCGCGACGTCGTGCCCCGCGGCGCGCAGAGCCTCCTCGACGCGGGCCAACCGGCGCTCGAGCAGCGCCACCTGACCGGCGTCGGCACCCTTCTGCGGGGCGAACACCGCGGCCGCGCCCCGAGGGCCCAGCAGCGGGTTCGTGACGTCCACGGCCACCCGGACCCGCCCGAGCCGTTCGTCCAGGCCGGTCAGGTCGAGCCCGCCGAGCTCCGACCAGTCCTCGACCAGGACCTCCGGGCCGGGCAGCACCCGCGCACCGAGCTCGGCGAGCATCCCGACGCCTGCGTCCGTCGTCGCCGACCCGCCGAGCCCGACCAGCACGCGGTCGGCGCCCGCCCGCCAGGCCGCGTGCAACAGGTCCGCCAGACCGACGCTCGACGCGGCGACCGGGTCCCGTTCGGACGGCGCGAGCAGAGCGAGGCCGATCGCCTCCGCGCTCTCCACCACGGCCAGCCCGGTGCGCGTCAGGCCGATCCGGGCGAGGCGGGGTCGGCCGAGGGCGTCCCTCGCCCCGGTCTCGAGCATCCGGCCGCCCAGCGCGTCGACCAGGGTCGCGGCGGTGCCCTCGCCGCCGTCGGCCATCGGCGCGGCGACCACCGTGGCGTCCGGCCGGCCCCGAGCTACCCCACGGGCCATCGCGGCGACCGCCTCCGCGGCCGTCATCGACTCCTTGAAGGAGTCCGGCGCCAGCACGACCCGCACGGGGGTCAGCCTGGCACGCTCCGCGGTCGCGGCGACGACCGGCACGGCTGGAGCGTCGACCGAGCGTCGACCGAGCCTCGATCGAGCCTCGATCGAGCGAGGGCTGGGCGACGACCGATCGGGGACCGGGCGGCGACCGAGCGACGGACGCCTCGGCGCGCCGGTGCCGTGACGCGGCAGAATGCGGCGCGTGACTCGTGAGACCCTCGCCGGCGCGCACCGCGTCGTGGTGAAGGTCGGCTCGTCCTCGCTCACCGGTGCGGATGGGCGGCTCGACGTCGCCGCGGTCGAGGCGCTGTCCGACGTGCTCGCCGAGCACCGGGCGAGCGGCCAGCAGCTGGTCCTGGTCTCGTCCGGTGCGATCGCGGCGGGCCTCGGGCCGCTCGGCATGAACGGCCGCCCGCGGGACCTCGCCACCGCGCAGGCGGCCGCGAGCGTCGGCCAGGGGCTCCTGATGGCGCACTACACCGAGGCGTTCGCGCACCACGGGCAGCAGGTCGGCCAGGTGCTGCTCACCGTCGAGGACGTCGTGAGCCGAGCCCACTACCGCAACGCGCTGCGCACGCTCGACCGTCTGCTCGACCTCGGCGTGCTGCCGATCGTCAACGAGAACGACACCGTGGCCACGCACGAGATCCGGTTCGGCGACAACGACCGGCTCGCCGCGCTGGTCTCGCACCTGACCAGGGCAGATGCGCTCGTGCTGCTGTCCGACGTCGACGCCCTCTACGACGCGCCGCCGGACCACGAGGGCGCCCGCCGGATCGAGACGGTCACCGGGCCGGAGGACCTCGCCGAGGTCGAGATCGGCGGGAGCGGGAGCGACGTCGGCACCGGCGGCATGGTCACCAAGCTCGACGCCGCGTCGATCGCCACCGGTTCGGGCATCCCGGTGCTGCTCACCTCGGCGGCCAACGTCGGCGCCGCGCTCGCCGGCGAGCAGGTGGGCACCTGGTTCGCGGCGACCGGCTCGCGCAAGAACGCGCGGCGGCTGTGGGTCGCGCACGCAGCGCGGGCCGCGGGCCGCGTGGTCCTGGACGACGGGGCGGTGCGGGCCATCACGGTCGGCAAGAAGTCGCTGCTCGCGGCCGGCATCGTGGGGGTGGACGGCGACTTCGACGCCGGTGACGTGGTCGAGCTCACGGACGTCGACGGCGTGGTGGTCGCGCGTGGCGTCGTCGGGTACGCCTCGGCGGAGCTGCCGCGAGTGCTCGGGAAGTCGTCGGCGACGCTGCGCGACGAGCTCGGCCACGACCGGGAGGTCGTGCACCGCGATCACCTGGCCGTCGTCCGGCACCACCGTCGGTGAACGGTCCGGACCGCCCTCGGCCCGTGCTGTCTACCCTGGGGCCATGACCACCACGGCCGAGCCGCAGAAGACCGACGTCGAGCAGGCGGTGCGCGACGTCGCGCGGCGCGCCAAGGTGGCCGGCCGGGTGCTCGGCCGTGCGACGCGGGCCACCAAGGACGCGGCCCTGCACACGATGGCCGACGCTCTGGTCGCCGCGGCGGACGAGATCGTCGCGGCCAACGCGCTCGACCTCGAGGCCGGCCGTGCGGGCGGGATGTCCCCGGGTCTGCTGGACCGGCTCGCGCTGACCACGGCACGGGTCGGGGCCATCGCCGACGCACTGCGCGAGCTCGCGGGGCTCCCGGACCCCGTGGGAGAGGTGGTGCGCGGCTCCACGCTGCCGAACGGGATCCGCCTGCGGCAGGTGCGGGTGCCGATGGGCGTGGTCGGGATGATCTACGAGGCGCGCCCGAACGTCACCGTGGACGCCGCCGGGCTCGCGCTCAAGAGCGGCAACGCGGCGATCCTGCGCGGCGGGTCGGCCGCGCTGCACTCGAACACGGTGATCGTCGAGGTGCTCCGCGGCGCGCTGGAGAAGGTCGGGCTGCCGGCCGACGCCGTCCAGTCGATCGACGCCTTCGGCCGCCCGGGCGCCGTCGCCCTGATGCACGCCCGGGGCCTGGTGGACCTGCTGGTGCCCCGCGGCGGCGCCGACCTGATCCAGACGGTCGTGCGCGAGTCCAGCGTCCCGGTGGTCGAGACCGGCGTCGGCAACTGCCACGTGTACGTCGATGCCGGCGCGGACCCGGCGATGGCCCTGCCGATCGTGCTGAACTCCAAGACCCAGCGCGTCGGCGTGTGCAACGCTGCCGAGACGCTGCTGGTGCACGGCGACGCGGTGGACGCCTTCCTGCCCGCGGCGCTGCGCGCGCTGCACGACGCCGGCGTCACGCTGCACGTCGACGACCGCACTGCCGCCGTGGCGCGGGAGGCGGCCGGTGGCGTGCCGACGGTGCCCGCGACCGAGGAGGACTGGGCGACCGAGTACCTCTCCCTGGACCTCGCGGTGCGTGTGGTGGACAGCCTGGACGACGCGATCGAGCACATCCTGCGGTGGTCCTCGGGTCACACCGAGGCGATCGTGACGGCGGATCTCGCCTCGGCCGAGCGGTTCACGACCGAGCTCGACTCCGCCGTCGTGGCGGTGAACGCCTCGACGCGGTTCACCGACGGGGGGCAGTTCGGGCTCGGGGCGGAGATCGGCATCTCCACCCAGAAGATGCACGCCCGCGGTCCGATGGGCCTCGCGGAGCTCACCACGACGGTCTGGCACGTGCTGGGCGACGGTCACGTCCGGCCCTGACCCAGTTCGTCTCGTGTCACCCGACTGACCGAGTCGGGTGCGGTCGTCCTCGGCCCGGTCGTGAGAGACTTTCGTCTTGTCGTGCCCGCATCTGCGGGCGAGCCCCCCGACCTGGAGGTCGATGTGACGATCGCCCTGTTCGCCGCCGTCGAGTCGGAGGCCGCCGGCACAGCGGTCCTGTCGCCGGTCGGGTTCGGCCTGGTCGCCGGGGGGATCCTGCTGGGTCTGCTCGCCCTGACCTACGCGTTCCGCAACGCGGGCAACAAGCACTGAGGACACAAGCACCGACGACCACGAGAGCGGGGCAGGCGCAATCGGATGACCGAGCGACGACCCAGGGTGGGGGTGATGGGGGGCACCTTCGACCCCATTCACCACGGACACCTGGTGGCCGCGAGCGAGGTCGCCCATCGCCTCGACCTCGACGAGGTCGTGTTCGTCCCGACCGGCCGGCCGACGATGAAGGACCACCCGGTGGTCACCGAGCCGGAGCACCGCTACCTCATGGCGGTGATCGCCACCGCAGCGAACCCACGCTTCACGGTGAGCCGCGTCGACCTCGATCGTCCAGGGATCACCTACACGATCGACACACTTTCTGACCTCAGGTCGCAGCGCCCGGATGCCGACATCTACTTCATCACCGGTGCGGACGCAGTCGCGCAGATCCTTGCGTGGCGTGACGTCGAGCGCCTGTGGTCCATGGCCCACTTCGTCGCGGTCACGCGACCAGGTCACGCTCTGACGCTCGACGGCGTCCCCCCTGATGCTGTGACCGAGGTCGAGATCCCGGCGCTTGCGATCTCGTCGACGGACTGCCGTCGACGTGCGCGCGCCGGGGAACCGGTCTGGTACCTCGTGCCCGACGGTGTGGTCCAGTACATCGCGAAGCACGGTCTTTATCGAGGTCAGAATGGTTGAGGAGTTCCCCAGCGACTGGGGTGAGCGCCGACGGCGGCGTGAGGAGGAGCGGCGGCGCCTCGCGGCGCAGACAGCCGCGAGCCCCGGCACGCCCACGCCGCCGGCGAACGGCCGCACGGGCACCCACGCAGTCGAGACGGACGCGGTCCGGCCGCGTCCGCGGACGGATGACGCACGCCCGAACCCGGGCCCCCCGAGCGCGAGCCCGGCGCCGGTGAGTCGTCCGGCATCGCGACGCGAGCTTCGTCAGAAGCCCGAGCCGGACACCGGGGCGCAGCCGACGTCGCGTGCCGAGGGCACCGGCGGCCTGATCTGGTCGCAGCCCCCGCCGACCCCGCACCTGCCCACCACGCCGACCCCTCGGGTGTCGGTGAGGCCGAGCGCCGAGCTCGCACGCCCCGGCGTGCAGCAGGCACCCGCGCGTCAGCAGGCTCCCGCACCTCAGCAGACGACGGGCAACGGCCATCGCGCCGACGCCTCGCCGTCCCGGCGCGATCGTCGCACGGCGACACCGGCCATCCCGGGCAGCGCCGTCACCCCGCCGGGGGTGAGCGGCGGCGTCCGCCGGGTCGGCGCCGACGGGCGGCTCTCGGGTGTCGAGGCGCCGCCGTCCGGCGAGCTGCCGAGCGCCGAGGAGCGCGCCGCGGCCCTCCGGGCCCAGGCCGCGCGGGCCCAGGCCGAGCGCGAGCAGGTCGCGCTGGAGCGGGTCCGTGCCGCGCAGGAGCGCGCCGCGCGGGAGCGCTCCGAGCGAGAGCGGGCCGAGGTCGAGCGGCAGGAACGAGCCGCACGGGTGGCCCGCCAGGGCTCCGGCATCGGGAGTGCCCAGACCGGGCAGGGGCGTCCCGGCCAGCCTCGTCCGGGCGAGCGCGCGGCCGCGCCGGGTGGCAGCTCCGAGGCCGCCGGTGGGACGCAGCCAGGCACGGACGGCACGGCCACCGACGAGGAGCGCGCGCGGATCGCCCGGGAGCGGGCCGCCCAGATCATGCGCGAGCGCGCCGAACGCGAGCGGGTGCTCGCGGCCGAGCGTGAGCGGATCGCAGCCGAGAAGGGGCGGCCGAACCGGGGTCACCGCGTGACTCCGGGCGGGTCCGCCGACGACGGCGCCGGATCAGGCTCGTCGGAGTCCGGCGCACCGGGCGCGTCCCCGACGGCGCCTTCGGTCCGGCGGACCCCGGCCAACGCCGCCACGGCGACCACCGCGTTCGCGGCCGGTGCCGCGGCGGCTGCCGCGTCGGCGGCACGAGCGCCGGCGGCGTCTCCGCGTGCCGGTGCGGGTCCCGGGTTCGTGGCGACCATCACGCCGGAGCCGATCGCAGCGGTGCCGGCGGCCACGCCCTCGCGGCAGGCACCTCCCGTCGACACGCCCTCACGGGACGTCCCGTCCCGCGGCGCGCCCGCGAACGGTTTCGGACGTGGCGGTGCGGCGACCGATCGCGCCCGGACGGATGTCGGCTCGACCGAGCTGGGTGAGACGGAGTCGGCCGAGGAGATCGGGGTGCCGCAGTGGCCCACGCTCGACTCGGGCCGGGTCGACGAGGTCCCGGCGGCGAGGAACGGTCAGCGCCGCGACGTCGGGGGTGCGCCGCACGGCACGGTCGGCGTCGCGGGCGCGGACCCCGACCCGATGGACGACGAGGCCGACGAGGACCTCCCGCCGTCGCGGCCGTACTCGTGGCTGCACTGGGTCGCGCTCGCACTCGTGGCGTTCGTGCTCGGCGTGCTCATCGCCATGGTGGTCGACCGTGGTGGCGACGACGGCACCGACGGCAGCGTCGCCGGGGCCGGGCCGGTCGCGACGAGCGCCTGGACACCCACCTCATGACGGCATCCGGCCACGCGCTGGAGGTCGCCCATGCCGCCGCGCGAGCTGCGTCCTCGCGCAAGGCCGAGGAGATCATCGCGCTCGACGTGAGCGAACGCCTGGTGCTGACCGACGTGTTCCTGATCGCGTCCGGGACGAACGAGCGTCAGGTCGTCGCGATCGTCGACGCGGTCGAGGAGGCGCTGCACGCGATCGGCGTCAAGGCGATCCGCCGCGAGGGCGTGCGCGAGGGCCGCTGGGCGCTGCTCGACTTCGGTGACGTCGTGGTGCACGTGCAGCACGCGGAGGACCGCGTCTACTACGCGCTCGAGCGGCTGTGGGCCGACTGCCCACTCGTCACGCTCCCGGAGGACGTGCACGTCGGGGACGGGCCCGAGTGACGGCTCGGGCGGTGGTGCTCTGGCGGCACGGCAGGACCGCATACAACGCCGAGGGCCGGATGCAGGGCCAGATCGACATCCCCCTGGACGACGTGGGGCGGTGGCAGGCCGCTCAGGGCGCGCAGCACATCGCCCAGCGCCACCGCCCGGCGACGATCGTGGCGTCCGACCTCGGCAGAGCCTTCGCGACCGCCTCGGCCCTCGCCGACCTGACCGGTGCCGCCCTGCACGTCGACGCCCGCCTGCGTGAGCGGTCCTTCGGCGCCTGGGAGGGATGCACCCTCGCCGAGATCCGCGAGCGGTGGCCCGAGGACTACGCCCTCTGGCGCGGCCGTGAGGAGCCGTTGCGAACCGGGGCGGAGACCCGCACGGAGGTGGCCGACCGCGTCTCGGCGGCAGTCCGCGAGCACGCCGAGGCGCTCGGCGACGACGAGACGATCGTCGCCGTCTCGCACGGCGCTGCGATCACCCTCGGGATCGCCGGGCTGCTTGGCCTCGACGCGTCCTGGCGCGGCATGGGTGGCCTGCACAACGCGCACTGGTCGCTGCTCCGGCCGAGTGGCCGGCACCCGGGCACGTGGTACCTCGAGTCGCACAACCTCGGCCCGGCGGTCGCGGTGGACGACTGGAACTCGGGACTGCCCGGCGAGGCGTTGCCGTCGAGCACCGCCGACGCCTGGCGGGCCTGAGCGGATTGGCCCTGAGGGCCACGCGTGGCCTAGACTGGCCGCCGCCCTCCGGGGCGGAACGGGGCTGTGGCGCAGCTGGTAGCGCACCTGCATGGCATGCAGGGGGTCAGGGGTTCGAGTCCCCTCAGCTCCACCGAGAGGTCCTGAGGACTGCCCGCCTCGGGCGGGGCCAGGACTCGAAGGGCATGTGAACGGACCCGACACCGCTGAGGTGCCGGGTCCTTCGTCGTTCGGGCGGGTTTGCGCCTGTGAGATGTCGCGCTCACCTGAGCGGCGTCACCCGTGGGGCGCGGCGGCGCCCCATGGAGGTGGGTCAGCGCACCGGCCCGTGGCCGCCGCCACCGCCGCCGCCATGTCCGCCGGTGACGGTGATCTGCAGGGCGACCGAGTGCGCGAGGAAGGTCCCCGCGTCGGTCCCCGTGACGGTCACCGTGGGGATCACGAACGTGATCGTGTACGAGCCGGCGCTCGTGACCCGCAGGTTGTAGCCGTACACGACCTTGCCGGTGGCGTTGATCTCGGCGGTCGCCGCGGTGCCTTCGTGCACCACGAAGGCACCGGTCGTGTCGTTCCGGACACTGAACGTCACGCCGCCGTCGTAGACCCGCTGCTCGGTGGCCGCGAACGTGGTCGGCGTCGCCGAGAACCCGTCCTCGACGGATCCCGTCGCAAGGGTCCCGTAGTCCGACTCGCGGTCGAGTGCGCTGGGGCTCAGCTTGTCCACCGTGTAGCCGGTCATCGACGGTGCCTCACCGTCGGAGTTGAGTAGGCCCAGCTCGACGCGGATCGGGCTGTTGACCGTCAGCGCTGCGGCGCCCGTGAGGTTGTCGCCCCAGGCTGCGTCCGCCGTCGCGGTCGGCGCCGTGTAGCACTGCGCCTGCCAGCGGTTGAGCCCCTGCACGTAGAAGTACGCGGTGGGGTCGATGAGGTAGCCGGTGGACGGCTCGCCGGTCGGTGTCTCCAGGGCACCGGGTGCTGCGTCCGGGCAGCTCACGTCGGCGAACCCGCCGTCGACCATGACCGTCGGGACCGAGAGGCTGTTGGCCGCGGAGGCATCATCGCCACCGCGGCCCGACCCCGACGGCGGGCCGTTGTCTCCTTGGGCCGCACCTGCGCCCGTCATGGTTGCCGCGAGCACCAGCGTTGCGCCCGCGAGCACCCCCACCCCTCGCCACAGTGACGTCCTCATGCCGTCCTCCCCAGGACACGATCGGAGCCGATCCGCCCCCGGGAAGGTCCGCGGGGATCCCACGGCTCCTCTTTGTGGTGCACCTTCAGGCCTACGCCTGGAGGTCCGGGGACGCCAGGGTCGTTGGGCCTCGTGAGGTCCTCACGGCCGCCCGGCGTGTCCTGGTGTGTCCGGTCCGGACGCACGCCTACCGTCGGGGCATGAGCTTGCCGCACCGCCACGTGTTCTTCGCCGACGACGCCGACGGGGACGAGTGGAGCTGTGCGTGCGGGTTGGTCGCCGTGCGACAGGACGGCGAGGCCGACGGCCAGTTCGTGGTGATCGGCGCTCCCGCCTTCGCCGACCCGCTGAGCGACGCGGACGACGTGCTGCTCGCCCGGGCGCTCGAAGGGCTGGAGGCGATCGAGGAGAGCGCGGCCGGGCGCCGAAGCGCGTGACCCGTCCGGTCCGCGACCCGGCCGGGGCGGCCCGGCTTCACTGACGGCGTAACTCCTGTCCCTCGTGTGTGGCCGTCGGCGTCCCGATGCATGAGGCTGGAGGGGCGATGCACGACGACCACGACGGCGCGCCCTCGGCGCCGGTTCCCGAGGTGCGGCAGGCCAGGCCGCGCCGCGTCGTCGTCCGCCTTCTCGCCGTCGTGCTCCTGGTGGTCGCGTCGGTGACCTTCGGCGTGACCACCGCCGAGGCGCCCGGGACGCTCGGTCCGCACCTCGCTCGCTACCAGATGACGGTCGACCACGAGGTCACGATCGACCTGGGACCGCTCGGCACGCTCGTGATCGACTCGCCGTTGCCGTTCGTGCTGGGCGCGCGGGTGACCGTCGAGGAGATCCCCGCCGAGCTGAGTGCCCTCGACCAGTCCGCGACGATCGCAGCGATCTCGGGCGACCTGCAGAAGTACCTGCAGTTCTTCGGCTCGCCGCAGGTGACGCTCGAGGCGGCGGCCCGCGCGCTGCTGCTCGACGCGCTGCGGCGCACGCTCACCGCCATGGTCGTGCTGGTGGGCGCGTGGTACCTCCTGCGCCGCCTGCTCGGCCCGGTACGGCGCCACGAGCTGGCCGGGTCGGCCCGGGCACACCAGGGGGTGATCGCGGCCGGGACCGCCGCCGCGCTCCTGGTGGTGGGCACCGTGTCTGCGAGCGAGCGACGAGCGAGCGTCGCCGTCGGTGAACGGCACGCCTCGGCGGTCTTCGACGGCACACCGCTCGAAGGTGCCCGGATCACGGGCCGGCTGGCCGGCCTGATCGACACCTACGGCGGGTACGCGCTGGACCTATATCGCGAGAACGAGCAGTTCTACACCAACGCGGCCGACGCGGTGAGCCTTGCGTGGGCCGACCAGAGCCTGCGGGACGAGGCCGACGTCCTGCTGAACGGGCCGCACGCGCCGACCGCGGACACGATCGACGCGCTCGTGATCAGCGACCTGCACTGCAACGTCGGCATGGCGCGAGTGATCACCCGGGTGGCGGAGCTCGCCGAGCTGGACCTCGTGCTGAACGCGGGTGACTCCACGATCGACGGCACCGCCGTCGAGTCGTACTGCGTGCAGAGCTTCGCCCAGGCCGTGCCCGACGGCGTCGGGTACGTCGTCGCCGACGGCAACCACGACAGCGCGCTGACCTCGCAGCAGGAGGCCGCCGCCGGCGCCGTGGTGCTGTCCGGTCAGGTCGTCGAGGTCGAGGGGCTACGGATCCTGGGGGACAGCGACCCGAACGAGACGCGGATCGGCGAGGGAACGCACCCCGTCGGTGAGGAGAGTGCCGCGGACGAGAGCGCCCGGCTCGCGGACGTGGCGTGCGAGGACGGCGACGTGGACCTGCTGCTGATCCACACGCCGGTGGTCGGGACCGACGCGCTCGAACGCGGCTGCGTGCCCGCGCAGGTCTCCGGTCACCTGCACAGCCGGCAGGGGCCGTTCCCGTTCGGTGAGGGGGTGCGCTACATCTCCTCGTCGACCGCCGGAGCGCGGCTGTACGAGCCGACCGTCGGTCCGTTGGTCGGCACCGCCGAGATGACGATCCTCAGGTTCGACGCCGAGACGCACCGGATCCGGGACTACCGGCTGATCCAGGTGTTCCCGTCGGGCGAGGCGGTCGTCGGCCCTGCCCTGCGCTGGCCGTCCTCGCCCGTGGTCATGCCGCCGCTGGACGCGCCGGTCTGATCCGGCCGCGGTGACGTTCGTCACGCGACGCGCGCCACCGGGGTTCGGGAGCCCGGTCGAGGGCCGGGGCACCACGGAGTGCGGGCTACCCTTTCTCCGGCGCCGAGGACGAGGAGGTGAGGTCGTGGAAGGGATGCGGCACGGACGCGAGCAGCGTCACCCGCACCACTACCAGATCCCACCCGAGCACCGGCGGCGCTGGCTGATCACCACGATCGTCGGGCTCCTGCTCGCCGTCCTGGCGGTCACCGGTGGGCCCTGGCTGTACGCGCGGATGACCACCGGTGAACCTGCCGAGCCGCTCGAGCTGTCCACGCCCACCCCGGAGCAGACGTTCGACCCGGACGCCCCGATCGACCCGAACGGGACCTGGCAGGTCGCCGAGGGGTCGCAGGCGGGGTACCGGATCGGTGAGGTGCTCAACGGTGCGGAGGTCGAGGTCGTCGGCCGCACCGACCAGGTGACCGGCACGGTGACCATCGCCGACGGGATGCTCTCGGCGGCGGACATCACGGTGGACACCGCGTCGATCGCCACCGACCAGTCCGCGCGGGACCTGTACTTCCGGCGGGCGATCAACACGTCGGAGCACCCCGACGCGTACTTCGAGCTCGGGGCACCGGTCGACGTGTCGGCCGTCGGCACCGAGCCGGGCCCGGTCGAGCTGTCCGTGCCGGGGCGCCTGACGATCGGCGAGTCGACCGTGGACGTCACGGCTGCGCTGAGCGTGCAGCGCACGGCCGACGGTCTGGAGGTCGCGGGCACCATCCCGGTCGCGCTGTCCGACCTCGGCCTGCCCGCGCCGTCGCTCGGCTTCGTGACGGTCGACCCGGAAGGCTCGGTCGAGACGCTCCTGCTGCTGTCGCGCTGACGCAACGCACCTCCGCCGACGCAACGCACTGCTGACGCAACGCACCGCTGACGCAACGCACCGCGTACGCAAGGCACCTCCGCCGACGCAGCGCAGACAAGAGGACCGCGCGCCGAAGTCCCGTCAGCGCCGACGGGTCCCGAAGATCGTCCGCGTGATCTCGCGGCCGAGCTGCGTGCCCGCGGAGCGCAGGAACGAGTCCAGCGGGTCCGACGTGCGTGAGGACCGCGTCGTGCGCGTCGTCGAGCCCTTGCGCATCTCGCGCTCGATCCGTTCGAGCTCCTTGGCCCGGGCGGCCGCCTCCTTCTCGGCGGCCTTGGCGGCGGCTTCGGCCTCCTTGCGGGCCTGCTCGGCGGCGGCCGCGGCCTTCGCGTCGGCCTCGACCCGCGCGGCGCGCGCCGTGAGCAGCTCGTACGCGGACTCCCGGTCCACGGCGGTCGCGTACCGCGGCCGCAACGGTGACGCGGCGACCTGGGCGTTCATCGCGGCATGGTCCATCGGGTCCATCGAGGACTGCGGCGCCCGCAGCCGGGTCCAGGCGACCGGCGTCGGCGCACCCTTCTCGGACAGGACGGTCACGACCGCCTCGCCGGTGCCGAGGGTGGTCAGGAGCTCCTCGAGGTCGTAGTCGGTGTTCGGGAACGTCCGGGCGGTGGCACGCAGGGCCTTGGCGTCGTCCGGGGTGTAGGCGCGCAGGGCGTGCTGGACGCGGTTGCCGAGCTGGGCGAGCACGTCCTCGGGGACGTCCTTCGGGGTCTGGGTGACGAAGAAGACGCCGACGCCCTTGGACCGGATGAGCCGCACGGTCTGGGTGACCTGGGTCAGGAAGTCCTTGCTCGCGTCGGTGAACAGCAGGTGCGCCTCGTCGAAGAAGAACACCAGCCGGGGCTTGTCGACGTCACCGACCTCCGGAAGCTCGGAGAAGAGGTCGGCGAGCAGCCACATGAGGAACGTCGAGAAGAGCGCCGGGCGGTCCTGCACGCTCGGCAGCTCCAGCGCGGAGATGACACCTCGGCCGTCGGCCGCGGTGCGCAGCAGGTCGGCGGTCTCGAAGGCAGGTTCGCCGAAGAACACGTCCGCGCCCTGGGCCTGGAGCCCGACGATCTCGCGCAGGATCACCCCGGCGGTCGCCGCCGACAGGCCGCCGATGCCCTTGAGCTCCGCCTTGCCGTCGTCGGACACGAGGTAGGCGATCACCGCCTGGAGGTCCTTGAGGTCGAGCAGCGCGAGCCCCTGCTGGTCCGCCCAGTGGAAGATCAGTCCGAGGCTGGACTCCTGGGTGTCGTTCAGGCCGAGCACCTTCGACAGCAGCAGCGGGCCGAAGTCGGTCACGGTGGTCCGGATCGGGGTGCCGGTGCCCAGGCCGCCGAGCGTGTAGAACTCCACCGGGAACGCGGTGGCACGCCACGACTGCCCGATGCTCGTGCAGCGCGCCGCGAGCTTGGGGGAGTCGGTGCCGGGCACGGCCAGGCCGGAGAGGTCGCCCTTGACGTCCGCGACGAACACCGGCACACCGGTGGCGGACAGGCCTTCGGCCATGCCCTGGAGGGTCTTGGTCTTGCCGGTTCCGGTGGCGCCTGCGATGAGTCCGTGCCGGTTCATCATGCCCAGCGGGAGGCCGACCTGGGCCGTGGGGGACGCAGTGCCGTCCTCGACCAGTGCGCCGAGCGGGAGCGTGTGGTCGAAGGTGTAGGCCTCGGCCACCTCGCGGGCCCACCCGGAGACCTCCGTGGCGGGTGCGGCCGGCGCGTCGCTCACGGGGTCGGGGGCGGCGGCGTCCGCGGGCGTGGGGGGTGCGGCCGGGGCATCGGCGACGTCGCCGGACCCGTCGGTGGCCGCGCCGGCCGCGGCGGCGACCCGAAGGGCGTTGAGCTTCGCCTCCGCGGCCTCGGCCGCTGCCTGGGCGGCTGCGGCGCGCGCGGCTGCGGCCTCGGCCTCGGCCTGGGCGAGTGCGACGGCGGGGTCCTCGGGGCTCATGCGCCGAGAGTAGTGCGGCGCCCGCGGACCGATCATGGAGTCGGGCCGGCCGGAACGGCCGGGCGTCCGCGCGAGGGAG
Source organism: Actinotalea endophytica (assembly GCF_025717005.1). Lineage (GTDB taxonomy): Bacteria > Actinomycetota > Actinomycetes > Actinomycetales > Cellulomonadaceae > Actinotalea. The sequence goes on along the minus strand of NZ_JAOVZU010000003.1, from coordinate 204,791 downwards.
GGTCGGCGCGGGTGCCCGGCGTGCGCGGGTAGCCTGTGCGGGTGCCTACGCCGACGTCTCCCGAGCCAGCCTCCGACGCCGCCGCCGAGGGCGGCAACGAGGTTCCGTTCCGCTACACCGCAGCCCTGGCCGAGCAGATCGAGCTGCGCTGGCAGGACCGGTGGGACGAGCTCGGGACGTTCCACACGCCGAACCCGAGCGGCCCGCTGACCGATGGGAACGGCGCGAACGCCGACCCGGCGAAGCGTTCCTTCTTCCTCATGGACATGTTCCCGTACCCCTCGGGCGCGGGCCTGCACGTCGGTCACCCGCTGGGCTACATCGGCACCGACGTCGTGGGTCGGTACCGCCGGATGTGCGGCGACAACGTGCTGCACGCGCTGGGCTACGACGCCTTCGGCCTGCCGGCCGAGCAGTACGCGGTGCAGACCGGTCAGCACCCGCGGGTGACGACCGAGGCGAACATCGAGATCATGCGCCGCCAGCTTCGTCGGCTCGGCCTGGCGCACGACCCGCGGCGCTCGTTCGCGACGATCGACGCGGACTACGTCCGCTGGACCCAGTGGATCTTCCTGCAGATCTTCGACTCCTGGTACGACGAGGACGCGGTGCGGCCGGACGGCGGTCGCGGCCGGGCCCGCCGGATCGGTGAGCTGGTCGAGCAGTACGAGGCGGGCACCCGGTCGCTGCCGGCGGATGCGCCGGCGACCTCCTGGGCCGAGCTGGACTCGGTCGGGCGTCGTCGGGTGCTGGACGCCCACCGCCTGGCCTACGTGTCGGAGACCCCGGTCAACTGGTGCCCCGGCCTGGGCACGGTGCTGGCCAACGAGGAGGTCACCGTCGACGGCCGCTCCGAGCGCGGGAACTTCCCGGTGTTCAAGCGGAACCTGCGGCAGTGGCAGATGCGGATCACGGCGTACGCCGACCGGCTCGCGGACGACCTGGACCTGATCGACTGGCCCGAGAAGGTGCGCCTGATGCAGCGCAACTGGATCGGCCGGTCCGAGGGCGCCGAGGTGCGCTTCGAGATCATCGGCGGTGACGAGGTCACGGTCTTCACGACCCGGCCCGACACGCTGTTCGGCGCCACGTTCATGGTCGTCGCGCCCGAGCACCCGCTGCTCGACGAGGTGCCCGCGCAGTGGCCGGACGGGACGCACGGGGCATGGACCGGCGGACACGACTCGCCGCTGGCGGCCGTCGCCGCGTACCGCGCCCAGACCGCCGCGAAGTCCGCCGTCGAGCGCCAGGCCGACGCCGGTCGCAAGACCGGTGTCTTCACCGGGCACGTGGCGATCAACCCGACGAACCACGAGCTGATCCCGGTGTTCACCGCGGACTACGTGCTGATGGGCTACGGGACCGGCGCGATCATGGCGGTCCCGGCCCACGACCAGCGCGACTGGGACTTCGCGCGGGACTTCGAGCTCCCCGTCGTCCGGGTGATCGACGGACCCGGCGACATCGAGGTCGAGGCGTACACCGGCGACGGAGTCGCGATGAGCTCGTCGCACGACGACCTGTCGCTGGACGGCCTGGCGGTGACCGAGGCGAAGCGGACGATCATCGCGTGGCTCGAGGAGCACGGCATCGGCCGGGGGACCGTCACCTACCGGCTGCGGGACTGGCTGTTCAGCCGGCAGCGCTACTGGGGCGAGCCGTTCCCGGTGGTGTACGACGAGCACGACCTGCCGATCGCGCTGCCGGACGAGCTGCTCCCGGTCGAGCTGCCGGAGGTCCCGGACTACTCGCCGCGCACCTATGAGGCGGACGACGTGCACTCCGAGCCGGAGCCGCCGCTCGGGCGCAACGAGGAGTGGGTCAACGTCACGCTGGACCTGGGCGACGGCCCGAAGACCTACCGGCGCGACACGAACACGATGCCCAACTGGGCCGGCTCGTGCTGGTACTACCTGAACTACCTGGACCCGGGCCGGCGCGACGTGGTCGTCGACCCGGAGCTGGAGCGGTACTGGATGGGCGCCGGCCACGACGACCTCGCGGGCGTCTCGGGCGGCGTGGACCTGTACGTCGGCGGTGTCGAGCACGCGGTGCTCCACCTGCTGTACTCGAGGTTCTGGCACAAGGTGCTCTACGACCTGGGACGCGTCTCCGCCGTGGAGCCGTTCCGCACGTTGTTCAACCAGGGCTACATCCAGGCGTTCGCGTACCGCGACGACCGCGGGCAGCCGGTCCCGGCCGCCGAGGTGGTCGAGGACGCCGAGGCGTCGACCGGCTTCACCTGGCAGGGGCAACCGGTCACGCAGGAGTACGGCAAGATCGGCAAGTCGCTGAAGAACATGGTGACCCCGGACGAGATGTACGCCGCCTACGGCGCGGACACCTTCCGGCTCTACGAGATGTCGATGGGCCCGCTGGACCTGTCACGGCCGTGGGACACGCGTGCCGTGGTCGGGTCGCAGCGGTTCCTGCAGCGGCTGTGGCGCAACGTCGTGGACGAGACGACCGGCGAGGTGACCGTCGTCGACGTCGAGCCGGACCAGGAGACGCTCCGGGCGCTGCACCGCGCGATCGACGAGGTGCGCACCGAGATGGACGGCATGCGGTTCAACACCGCGATCGCGCGCCTCATCGTGCTCAACAACCACCTGACCGGGCTCGCCGAGGTCCCGCGGTCGGTCGCGGCGACCGCGGTGCTGCTCGCGGCACCGTTCGCGCCGCACATCGCCGAGGAGCTGTGGTCGCGCCTGGGGCACGAGCAGAGCCTCGCGTACGAGTCGTACCCGGTGGCCGACCCCGCGTACCTGGTCGAGGAGACCGTGACCTGCGTCGTGCAGGTGCAGGGCAAGGTCCGCGACCGGATCGAGGTGGCGCCGGGGATCGCCGAGGACGAGCTGGTGGCCCTCGCGCTGGCCAGCGCCGGTGCCCAGCGCGCGATGGACGGCAAGCCGGCCCGGCGGGTGATCGCCCGGCCGCCCGGTCTGGTGAACATCGTCGTCTGAGCGCTCCCGCGGCGTACGGGACGTCCACAAGGCCGCCACCCGCGGAACCGTGCACAGCGGGTGCGGGCGGACGGGTCGCTCGGTGCCCGCGCGCCTAGCGTCGCGGCGTGACACCCGAGGCGACGGACCGGCTCGCGTCCCTCGCGGTGCGCGACGGTACCGGGGCGGACCCCGTGGGCGAGCCGGAGCTCCTGACCGGCGCACGGCTGCGCACCCAGGAGGCGCTGGCGGCGGCGGCACGGCGGTCCTCGGTGCCCGCCGCCAGGCGTCGTCGCTCGCTGCGGTGGTCCGTGCGTCCGAGGGCCGCCGGCGCGGCCGCCGCGCTGCTCGCGGTCGCCGCGTTGGTCCTGTGGTGGCAGCTCCGCCCGGCCGGGCAACCCGTCGTCGTGTCACTCGCCTCGTCGAGCTCGTCGGCCGCGGCGGGCGGCGGCCCGGCAGATCCCGCTGCTGACGCCGGCAGCGAGCTCGTGGTGCACGTGGTGGGCGAGGTGCGCGAGCCCGGAGTCGTCCGGCTGGCGACGGGTGCGCGGGTCACGGACGCGATCGATGCCGCCGGGGGCCCGACCGAGGAGGCCGACCTCGCCGCGGTGAACCTCGCCCGCGTGCTGAGCGACGGTGAGCAGATCGTCGTGCCGGGGCCGCAGACCGCCGACGACGTCGGGCCGTCGACACTCGACCTCAACTCGGCGACCGCCGAGGAGCTCGACGCGCTGCCTGGGATCGGCCCGGTCCTCGCGGCGCGGATCGTCGCCTGGCGTGACGAGCACGGCAGGTTCAGCACCGTCGACGAGCTCGCCGAGGTCAGTGGCATCGGCCCGTCGCTGCTGTCCGGGCTCCGTGAGCTGGTCCGTGTCTGAGCGTCCCGTCGACCTGCGGCTGCTGCCCGCCGCCGTCGGCTCCTGGTGCGCGGCAGGGCTCGGGGTTCACGCTCAGGGCGCGGCCGGGCCGACACCGGCTCTGCTCGCGGTGATCGTCGTCCTCGGGATGATCGCCCTGGCGCTCGTCGTGGTCTGCGCACGTCGCCCGTCGGCGGGCGGCGTCGGTCGCGGTGCTCGGCGCGCTGCCGGTTCCCGGGACGAGCTCCGGCGGAGCCGTCGGCCGCGTCCGCGCCACCGTAGGCCCGCACCGGTCAGGGATGTCGCGGGGGCCACGCTGGTGGCCGTGGCGGCGGTGACGGCCGTCCTGGTGTCCTGCGCCGCGCACCTCGAGGCCCGTGCCGACGGGCCCCTGCTGGAGGCCGCCGAGCAGCGGGCCACCGCGGTCGTGGAGGGCGTCGTCGTCGGCGAGGCGGCTCCCGCCCCGGTGGCGTGGGACCGCGAACGGGTCAGTGCCGTGGTCCTGGTCGACCAGGTCGCCGCTCGGGGGCGCACGGGACGCGCCGCGGCCGAGGTCCTCGTCACGGGGGACGCCGCGTGGCTGGACGTCCCGCTCGGCGCTCGGGTCAGCGTCCTCGGACGGCTCGCACCGCTCGACGGACGGCGGCCCGCGGTGCTCGCGACCGGTGCGTTCGAGGTGCTCGCCGCGCCGGGTGCCGCGCTCGGTGCCGTGGCCCGGCTGCGCTCCGGGCTGCGCACCGCGACGGCGTCGCTCGATGGTGACGCGGCCGCGCTCGTGCCCGGCGTCGCGATCGGCGACGTCTCCCGCGTGACCCCCGAGCTCACCCAGGCCATGCGGGTCGCGGGTCTGAGCCACCTGGTGGCGGTGTCCGGTCAGCATGTCGCGATCGTGCTGCTCGCGGTGATGGCGCTGGCCGGCGCGGCGCGCGCGCCGCGGTGGCTGCGGGCGGTCCTCGCAGGCGCCGCCGTGATCTCCTTCGCGCTCCTCGTCGGGCCGGGCGCGAGCGTGCTCCGGGCGGCCGTCATGGGTGGCGTCGGCGCTCTCGCGCTGGCGCTCGGACGGCCGTCCTGGCCGCTACCGGCGCTGGGCGTCGCCGTGGTCGGCCTCCTGGTGGCCGACCCGTGGGCGGCGGGCTCCCTGGGCTTTCAGCTCTCGGTGCTGGCCACCGTGGCCATCGTCCTCCTCGCCGGTCCGAGCGCCCGCGCCGTGCACGAGCGGTGGCCGCCGCAGCTTCGCACGAGGCCGTCGGTGGGGGCGCTCGCGGTGCTCACCGTGCCGCTCGCGGCGCAGAGCGCGGTGGCGCCCGTGCTGGTCCTCGTGGACCCGGTCGTCTCGCCGTGGGCCGTCCCGGCGAACGTGGTCGCGGCACCGGCCGTGGTCCCGGCGACCCTTCTCGGGCTCACCGCGACGGTCCTTGAGCCGGTCTGGTCCGGCGGCGCCGTGATGGTCGCCCGCGTCGCGGCGTACCCGGCGGCGTGGCTCGGGACCGTCGCGCGGGCGACCGCCGGACTGCCCGGCGCGGCGACCCCGTGGCGTGAGGGCGCTCTCGGAGCGCTCGGTCTCGCGGCGCTGCTCGCCGCGGCGTGGCTGGCGGGGCGGGTGCTGCTGGTCCCGGCGACCGCGCGGGCGTCGCGCCACGGGGCGGCGTGACGGCGGTCCGTGGCAGGCTGTCCCCGTGCCGGCACCGACCATCACCTGGGACCAGGTGACACCAGCTCCCGTGGTGCTCGTCTCGGGTCCGGAGGGTCTGCTCGGCGAGCGGGCCGTCGATCGCGTGATCGCTCTGGCCCGCGAGGCCGATCCCGAGGTCGAGGTGACCCGTCTCGAGGCCGCGGGTTACGAGTCGGGGCAGCTGGCGGTCGCGACCAGCCCGTCGCTCTTCGGCGAGGCCAGGGTCGTCGTCCTGGCCGGCCTCGAGTCCGGTACCGACGCCGCCTTCGCCGATGTGCGCGCCTATCTCGAGGCGCCGGAGGCCGACGCGGTGCTCCTGCTGGTCCATGCCGGCGGCAACCGCGGCAAGCCCGTGCTCGACGCCGTACGGGCGGCCGGTGCGACGCAGGTCGTCTGCGCCCCGGTCAAGCGCGACGCGGACAAGGTGGCGTTCGTCTCGGCAGAGCTCTCCCGCGGTCGCCGGCGTGCGGAGCCCGCTGCGGTGCACGCCCTCGTCGAGGCGTGCGGCGCGGACCTGCGTGAGCTGGCCGCGGCCTGCCAGCAGCTGCTTGCGGACACCACGGGTCTGATCTCGGCGGACGTCGTCGGCCGCTACTACGGCGGACGTGTCGAGGCCACCGGGTTCCGGGTGGCCGATGCTGCCGTCGAGGGCAACGCGGGGGAGGCGGTGGCGATGCTCCGCCACGCTCTCGCCACGGGCACCGACCCGGTGCCCCTGGTCGCCGCACTCGCCGCACGACTGCGCACCTTGGCCAAGGTGGCTGCGGCCCGTGGGCGCGGCCTGACCGCCCAGGATCTCGGCATGGCCCCCTGGCAGCTCGACCGGGCGCGCCGCGAGCTCGTCGGCTGGCGCCCGGAGACGCTCGCGGCGGCGATCACCGCTGTCGCCCAGGCGGACGCCGAGGTCAAGGGCGCGGGGCGCGACCCGGTGTTCGCGGTCGAGCGCGCGGTGCTCCGGGTCTCGCAGGCGGCCCAGGGCTGAGCCGCTCGGCAATCGGTCGGAGTCCCAGGAGTCATAGCCCTTGTGACTCATCCGATCGGATGACGAGTCAAACGGTCCGATGTGACACATCTCACAGTCGCGGTTGGTGCGATTTGGGGCGATTCGTCCCGATTCGCCACGGGAATGGGGGTGGTCAGAGATGATCGGCTCTGTCATAGTGGTCATGACAAGCCCGATCCGAGGAGTATTACAATGACCCGCATCGTCAAGGCTGCTGCGATCGCCCTCGTCTCTGCTTCGCTCGCCATCATCGGTCTTCCGCTCACCGGCGACGCCGTCGCGCCGGCGAGCACCGGCTGCTGCCGGATGTGACAACGCGCCCGCCGGGCTCGCCCCGGCTCCCGAGGGTCGTCGGCTGCCGACGACCCTCGCGGGGCGTCGGCAGTGCGGTGGCGCGACCGCGTCCCTCCGCGGTCGCGCTTCGGCCCGCGCCGTCGCGAGCTCGTTGGGCCGAACGGGGGATGCGCGTCCGATTCGTCCGTTGTCGCGTGGTCCCAGGTCTGTGCACGTTCTGTCAATACCGGTAAGTCATGGGTATGGTGATGAGTTGTGACTGAACTCTCCGATCGCCTTCGCGCCGAGCGCGTGCGTGCTGGGCTGTCCCAGACAGCCCTCGCGGGCGACGACTTCTCGCCGTCGTACGTCTCCCTGATCGAGGCCGGGCGGCGTACGCCGACCGACAAGGCGCTCGCCGTCCTTGCGGAACGGCTCGGTACCACGGCCGACTACCTGCGCTACGGCGACAAGGCGCCGAGCGAGGAGCGTGCGCGCCTCGAGCTCGGCTACGCGCGCATCGCGTTGGCGAACGGAGAAGCGGCGGAGGCTCGCAACCGTCTGCTCGCGCTCGACCTCAGCTCGATCGCGCCACGGCACCAGGCCGAGGCGCTCCTCGCCCTGGCCCACGCGCACGAGGCACTGGGCGACCTCGACGCTGCCGTCGCGGTCCTCGAGCCGCTGCTGGCGGAGGCGCGTGAGCACGCACGGTGGCTGCAGGCCGCCGTGGTCGCCGCGCTGCTGTGCGGCATCTACGTCGAGGCCGGTGACCTGAGCCACTCGATCGAGCTCGGTGAGGAAGTGCTGACCGAGCTCGACGAGGCCGGCCTCTCGGCGACCGACGAGCACCTGCGCCTCGCGTCGTCGATCCTCTGGTCGTACTACCAGCGTGGCGACCTGCTGTTCGCGGCGCACCGTGCCTCGGGGCTGATCGAGCTCGCGGAGCGGGACGGCACCCGGCGTGGCCGGGGCAGCGTCTACTGGAACGCCTCGCTCGTCGCCGAGGGCCGCGGTGAGTACGCCGAGGCCCGACGGCTCACCGAGCGGGCGATCGCCTACCTGAGCGAGGAGACCCCGAACCGTGACGTGCCGCGGCTGCGGCTGCACTACGGCTGGCTCCTGCTGCGGTCGAACCCGCCGGAGCCCGTCGCGGCGCTCGAGCAGCTGGGCCTTGCCATGGAAGGCCTCGCGAACGTCGGGACCGAGCTCGAGATCGGGCGTTGCCTCTTCGAGACGGGCCGGGCCCACCTGCTGCTCGGTGACGCCGCTCGCGCCGAGGAGCTGACCCGGGCGAGCCTCGAGCGCATCGGCGACAGCGGCGACTTCGACGCCTGTGACGCCCACATCGTGCTCGGCGACGCGCTGGCCGCGACGGGTCGGCTCGACGAAGCCCTCGACGAGTACCGCTGGGCGGCCGACCGGCTCGCCATGCTCTCGGCCGGTCGTCAGTCGGCGTCGGTGTGGCGCTCCCTCGGCGACCGCCTCGTCACGATGGGCGACCAGGCCGCTGCGGCCCGCGCGTATGCGACAGGCCTGGACGAAGCAGGCATCCGGCCGACGACTTTCTCGATGACCACGCGGCATCCGCTCACAGTCGGGTTCAGCGAGCCGAACGAGAGCTGACGGCCGCGAACACTGCGGCCCAGCCCTCCCGGCTTGCTGGGGGAGTCGGGGCGGTCACGTCGCGAACGAGAGAGGGCGCCTCCCGTCGGGGGAGGCGCCCTCTGTCGTAGTCAGGGTGCGTCGCTCAGAGTGCGGCGACCTGCTTGGCCAGGCTCGACTTGCGGTTGGCAGCCTGGTTGGCGTGGATGACGCCCTTGCTGACCGCCTTGTCGAGCTTCGTCGACGCGCTGCGGAGCGCAGCGTCGGCCGCCTCCTTGTCGCCGGCGGCGACGGCCTCGCGCACCCGGCGCACGTGCGTCTTGAGCTCGGACTTGACTGCCTTGTTGCGCAGGCGGGCCGCCTCGTTGGTGCGGATCCGCTTGATCTGGGACTTGATGTTGGCCACGTTTGACTCTCTTTGTGTTCGCCGAAGCGATCTGACAGGTCGTAGAGGGCGAGCTCGGGACCGGGACTGGGGCGTGGGGACACCCGCGGAGAGGTTCCGAGCCTGTGCCCGCCGACCTGGGCGGACACGCGGTCGACGATGATATCAGGCGCGTGGCCCGCCCAGCGAACCGACCACGGCGTCGAACCTCGTGCGGTCCAGCACCGCGCCCTCGCGCCGAACCGACTGCGGATCGATCCTGATCACGCGGTCCAGGCGCACCTCGCTCGGCCGGCGCCGTGCGTCCCAGCTGCCGGTGCCGATGTCGAGCCAGGCCTGACCGTTCGGGCCCGGTCTGGTGTCGTGGTCCCGGCTGGACAGCATGAGTCCGAGCAGCCACGGCCCGTCGTGCCCGACCAGCAGGACCGGGCGGTCCTTGCCCTGGCTGTGATCCTCCTCGTAGGGCACCCAGGTCCAGACGATCTCGCCGGGGTCCGGTGCCCCGTCCAGGTCCGGTGCGTACCTCGGCGTCACGACGCCGGCGAAGTCCCCCGGGTAGGCGCTGCCCGGCCGCCTGGTGTCGGCCGGCCGCGCACGGCCCGCCCCGGTACGGCCGGCGCGGCCTGCCGCGCGGATGCCGTCCCGCGTGCCGCGCGCCACCGCGCGCAGTGCCGAGCCCAGCAGCCGCCCGACCGTCGCCCTCGCCATGCGGTCACGCTAGCGGGCTCCGACGGGTCGCCCGAACCGGTCCCAGCCGCCGGGACTCGGTCTGCGGAACGGGGCAGGTGGTGGCGCCAGGGCGCCGGCGGTGCTCGGACCGGGCGCGACCGCCGGGTGCCCGTTCGAAACGCGCGCGTAGCACCCGGTCGCTACGGTGCGGTCATGAGCGACCTGTTCACCGGCTACCCACGCGGGCAGGCGTGGGACGAAGTGATCGACGACGCGGGTGCCGTGCGTCCGTCGTACCGGCACGTCCAGGAAGCGCTCGCGGAGATGTCCGAGCAGGAGCTCCGGGCTCGTGCCGAGACCCTCGCGCGGTCGTACCTCACCCAGGGGGTGACGTTCGACATCGGGGGCGAGGAGCGGCCCTTCCCGATCGACGTCGCGCCGCGCGTCCTGACCGAGGCGGAGTGGGACGGGGTCGCGCCGGGGGTCGCTCAGCGGGTCCGGGCGCTCGAGGCGTTCCTCGACGACGTGTACGGCGCTCAGCGAGCCGTGTCCGACGGCGTCATTCCCCGTCGGCTGGTGACGTCCTCGACGCACTTCCATCGGGCCGCGCAGGGCATCAACCCGCCGAACGGTGTGCGCATCCACGTCGCCGGCATCGACCTGATCCGGGACGCCGACGGGACCTTCCGGGTGCTCGAGGACAACGTCCGGGTCCCCAGCGGCGTGAGCTACGTCCTGTCGAACCGTCGGGCCATGGCCCAGGTGTTCCCCGAGCTGTTCGCCGCCCTGCGGATCCGGCCGGTCGCGGACTACCCGCGGCGGCTGCTCGGTGCGCTCCGCGCGGCCGCGCCGGCCGGGGTCGACGACCCGACGGTCGTGGTGCTCACCCCGGGCGTCTACAACTCGGCGTACTTCGAGCACTCGCTGCTCGCCCGCACGATGGGTGTCGAGCTCGTCGAGGGCCGCGACCTGTTCTGCTCGGGTGGCCGGGTCTGGATGCGCACCACCGACGGCCGGCGCCGGGTGGACGTGATCTATCGCCGGGTGGACGACGACTTCCTCGACCCGGTCGTCTTCCGTGAGGACTCGCTGCTCGGCAGCCCGGGCGTGATCGCGTGCGCGCGCAACGGTGCGGTGACGATCGCCAACGCGGTCGGCAACGGGGTGGCCGACGACAAGCTCGTCTACTCCTACGTGCCCGACCTGATCCGCTACTACCTCGGTGAGGAACCGCTCCTGGCGAGCGTGGACACCTGGCGGCTCGAGGAGCCCGAGGCGCTCACCGAGGTGCTCGACCGGCTCGAGGAGCTCGTGGTCAAGCCCGTCGACGGCTCCGGCGGCAAGGGCATCGTGATCGGCCCACGCGCGAGCCGCAGCGAGCTCGCGACACTGCGCGACCGGCTCCGGGCGGACCCGCGCGGCTGGATCGCGCAGCCGGTGATCCAGCTGTCGACGGTGCCCACGCTCGTCGACGACGGGTTGCGCCCGCGACACGTCGACCTGCGCCCGTTCGCGGTCAACGACGGCGACCAGGTCTACGTGCTGCCCGGTGGGCTGACCCGGGTCGCGCTGCCGGAGGGGCAGCTGGTCGTGAACAGCTCGCAGGGCGGCGGGTCGAAGGACACCTGGGTGCTCGGGCGCGCCCGGCGCGCCCCGAACACCTCGGCGATCGCGCCGGTGCGCCGGACGATCAGCGGAGAGTCGGTGCCCGTGTCGTCGAGCCCGCTCGACGAGGCAGGGACCCAGCAGCAACAGCAGCAACAGCAGCAGGCTCGGTGCGCGCGGGGAGCCGGCCCATGCTGAGCCGGATCGCGGAGTCCCTGTTCTGGATCGGCCGCTACGTCGAGCGCGCCGACGACACGGCGCGCATGCTCGACGTCCACGTCCAGATGCTCCTCGAGGACCCGTGGGCCGAGGAGGACCTGGTCTGCCGCACGCTGCTGCTCGTGATGGACCGTGGCACACCGGACCCCGAGGTCATGGTGGGCCGCGACCAGGTGCTCGGCGCTCTCGCGTGGGACCAGAGCACGCCGTCGGCCATCGCGGGCGCCTGGGTGGCGGCCCGGGAGAACGCCCGCCGGGCCCGGGAGGTCATCTCGACCGAGCTCTGGGAGTCGATCAACGCGACCTGGAACCAGCTTCCCGGGCAGGTCCGTACCCGCCGGCCGCACGCCTTCTTCGCGTGGGCGATCGAACGCTCGGCGCTCGTCACCGGGGTCGCCGCGGGGTCGCTGTCCCGGGACGACTCGTGGAACTTCCTGATCCTGGGGCGTTCGCTCGAACGGGCCGACATGACCGCACGGCTGCTGGCGACCCGCGCGCTCGCGGGCTCGACCGGGCCGGACTGGAGCACGCTGCTGCGCTCGTGCGGCGCGCACGAGGCCTACCTGCGCCGGTACCGCTCGATCGGTTCCGACGAGAGCGCCGCCGAGTTCCTGCTCAGCGACCGGCTGTTCCCGCGTTCGGTCGTGCACGCGCTGGGTCAGGCGCAGGCCTGCCTCGACGCGCTGGACCCGGCCGCCGCGCAGGCCCCGCTGGACGACGTGCGCCGCACGCTGGGTCATGCCCGCACGATCCTGGAGTACGGCGTGCTGCCCGACCTGATGGACAACCTGCCCGAGGTGATGCTCACCGTGCAGCGCGCCTGTGCCACTGCGAGCTCCTTGATCCGGGAGCGCTACTTCCCGTCCGGCGCGCTGACCCACTGGGCCGGAGGTGTGCTGTGAGTCGGCTCCACGTGGTGCACACGACGACCTTCGGCTACGACGGGCTGGTCGGCGCGTCCTACAACGAGGTCCGGATGCTGCCGCGCTCCGAACCCCGCCAGACGGTGCTGTCCGCGACGCTGGAGATCGACCCGAGCACATGGCGGCACGACTTCCTCGACTACTGGAACACCGCCACCACGGCGTTCGAGTGCGGCACGCCCCACCGGTCGCTGACCCTCTCCGCGGTGTCGCGGGTGGAGGTCCGCCAGCCCGCCCTGCCGGCCCCGCTCGGCTGGGACGTCGTGCGGTCGGACATGGCGGTCGACGCGATGGCCGAGTTCCTCGAGCTGTCCCCGACCACCGAGGTGCCGGACGAGCTCGCGGAGCTGGCGCGCGAGTCGGCCGGCCGGCCGGACTCCACCCCCGACGACGTCGCGCGTGCCATCTGCGCGGCCGTGCACGGGGGCATGGAGTACGTCCCCGGCGTCACCGCCGTCCACTCGACCGCGGCCCACGCCTGGACCGAGCGGAAGGGGGTGTGCCAGGACATGGCACACCTCAGCGTCGGTGCGCTGCGCAGCATCGGGATCCCGGCCCGCTACGTGTCGGGCTACCTGCACCCGGCCGGCGAAGGTGAGGTCGGGCGCACCGTCGTGGGTGAGTCGCACGCGTGGGTCGAGTGGTGGGTCGGCCACTGGGTGGGCCACGACCCGACCAACGACATCGACGTCGGCGAGCACCACGTGGTCGTCGGACGGGGCCGCGAGTACTCGGACGTGCCTCCGGTGCGGGGCATCTTCGCGGGGGGCGGCACGCAGGCGATGGACGTCCAGGTCCGGATCACCCGCGAGGCCTGAGCGCCCGGTCGCTCCGACGGGACCGCCGGGCGCCCCGCGGGCCTGACCGCGGGGCGCCTCAGGGCGTCAGGCGGAGCGCCAGGAGACGGTCCAGTGCCGCCCGGTCCCCGGAGACCGCGAGCGAGGCGTCGTCCGGGCCCGTCCGGTGCCAGAGCAGCAGCGCGAGGCTCCGCGCGGGACCCACGACCCGGACGACCGGTTCGCCGTCACCGAGTCGCAGGACGTCGGCGTCCTCCGTGACGAGCTCTGCGGTGTCGGCCGGTGGCTCGATCCGGCCGAGGCGGACCTGGCGCGGGGTCATGGTGTCGAGGAGCTCGGCGACGGTGTCCGTCCAGTCCGATGCCGTGAGGCCGTACCGGTCGTCGATCGCACGCAGGTCGGTGCCGGTCGCCAGCGCCAGGTCGGCGAGGTGGACGAGCGTCTCGTGCAGCTGGCGCCGACGCCAGAAACCCGCCGTGCCCGGGCCGTCGAGGGTGAGCGCCGGCGCGTCGGTGGGCCGCGCCGCGAGGGTCTCGCGCAGGTGCGCGGCGGACCAGGTGTAGAACGCCAGCAGCGTGGGCGTGTCGCGCGGACCGGGCGGCTCGTGCGGGTCGAGGTCGACGCCGAGGCTCATCGCGGACGCCCACCAGTGCACGCCGCCGAGGTGCAGCGCGAGGTCCGCGACCCGCCACGGGTCGCACGAGACCACCGGCGCCTCGGGGTCGGCGGCAGCGAGCAGGTCGGCGAAGGCGGACTGGGCCGCGGCGAGGCGGTCGAGGTGATCAAGGCTCACCGCGACATCCTGGCAGGCGCCGAGGACACGCGTGCGGCCGATGCTCGCCGGCCTCGAGCCGGCTGTGCGGCAGGTTCGCGGCCGGCCGAGCGACCGGCCGTGCGGCTGATGCTGCCGGGTCGTGGGACCATATGGGACGCCCGCCGTGCGTTCCGTCGCGGGCGGAGCCCGACCGGCGCGCCGACGGGCAGACCGACGAGCAGACCGATCCGACCAGGAGCACGGTGTCCCCGATCCCGACCCCTGCGCAGGCCGCGAGCATCGCCCCCGCGGCGACCTCGCCGGACCTCCTGCGCAACTTCTGCATCATCGCGCACATCGACCACGGCAAGTCGACCCTGGCCGACCGCATGCTCCAGCTCACCGGCGTCGTCGACGAGCGTGCGATGCGCGCGCAGTACCTGGACCGGATGGAGATCGAGCGCGAGCGGGGCATCACGATCAAGTCCCAGGCCGTGCGGATGCCCTGGGTCGCCGAGGTCGACGGGGCACAGCGGGCGTTCGCGCTCAACATGATCGACACCCCGGGCCACGTGGACTTCACCTACGAGGTCTCGCGCTCGCTCGCCGCCTGCGAGGGCGCCGTGCTGCTGGTGGACGCCGCGCAGGGCATCGAGGCGCAGACCCTGGCGAACCTGTACCTCGCCATGGAGCAGGACCTGCACATCATCCCGGTGCTGAACAAGATCGACCTGCCGGCCGCGCAGCCCGAGCGCTACGCGGAGGAGATCGCCGGTCTGGTGGGCGGCGACCCGGGCGACGTCCTGCGCGTGTCCGGCAAGACCGGCGAGGGCGTCACCGAGCTCCTGGACCGGATCGTGCACGAGGTGCCCGCCCCGGTGGGCGACGCGGACTCCGCGGCGCGCGCGATGATCTTCGACTCGGTGTACGACACGTACCGCGGCGTGGTGACCTACGTGCGGGTCGTGGACGGGCACCTGTCGCCGCGCGAGCGGATCCTGATGATGTCGACGCGGGCGACCCACGAGCTCCTCGAGATCGGGGTCATCTCACCCGAGCCGGTGCCAACCAAGGGCCTCGGGGTCGGCGAGGTCGGTTACCTCATCACCGGGGTGAAGGACGTGCGGCACTCCAAGGTCGGCGACACGGTGACCAACCAGTCGCGGCCCGCGCCGCACGCGCTCGCGGAGTATCACGACCCCAAGCCCATGGTGTTCTCCGGGCTGTACCCCATCGACGGGTCGGACTACCCGGACCTGCGCGACGCGCTCGACAAGCTCAAGCTCAACGACGCGGCGCTCGCCTACGAGCCCGAGACGTCGGTCGCGCTGGGCTTCGGGTTCCGGGTCGGCTTCCTGGGCCTGCTGCACCTGGAGATCGTGCGGGAACGCCTCGAGCGCGAGTTCGACCTCGACCTGATCTCGACCGCACCGAACGTGGTCTACACGGTGACCATGGAGGACCGGTCGGTGATCACGGTCACCAACCCGAGCGAGTTCCCCGGCGGCAAGATCCACGAGGTCCGCGAGCCCGTGGTCCGCGCGACGATCCTCGCGCCGAGCGAGTACATCGGCGCGATCATGGAGCTGTGCCAGACCCGGCGTGGCGAGCTGCTCGGGATGGACTACCTCTCGCCGGAGCGGGTCGAGATGCGCTACACGCTGCCGCTCGCGGAGATCGTCTTCGACTTCTTCGACCAGCTAAAGTCGAAGACCAAGGGCTACGCCTCGCTGGACTACGAGCAGGCCGGTGACCAGGTGTCCGACCTGGTGAAGGTCGACATCCTGCTGCAGGGCGAGCAGGTCGACGCGTTCAGCGCGATCGTGCACAAGGACAAGGCGTACGGGTACGGCGTGATGATGGCCGCCAAGCTCAAGGAGCTGATTCCTCGCCAGCAGTTCGAGGTGCCGATCCAGGCCGCGGTCGGGTCGCGGGTGATCGCCCGCGAGACCGTGCGCGCACTGCGCAAGGACGTGCTCGCCAAGTGCTACGGCGGTGACATCACGCGCAAGCGCAAGCTGCTCGAGAAGCAGAAGGAGGGCAAGAAGCGGATGAAGACCATCGGGCGGGTCGACGTGCCGCAGGAGGCCTTCATCGCGGCGCTGTCCACCGACTCGGGCAAGGAGCAGGCGAAGAAGTGACCATGGAGCCGAGTGTCGTCGGGACGGTGACCGCGGTCTGCGCGGTCCAAGCGCTGCACGCGGATGACGGCATCTTCGGGGTCACGGCGATCGACAAGCGACCGGTGACCCGGCCGGTGCGCGTCGGCCCGTACGGCCTGCGCGGGGACGTGCAGGCGGACCGCAAGCACCACGGCGGTCACGACAAGGCGCTGTACGTCGTCGACGACGCCGAGGGCGAGTACTGGAGCGCGGAGCTCGGCCGTGACGTCCCGCCGGGACTCTTCGGGGAGAACCTGAGGATGTCCGGGCTGGCCGTCGACGACGCCGTGATCGGCGAGCGGTGGCTGATCGGCGCGGAGGTCGAGGTCGAGGTGACCGGTCCGCGCACGCCGTGCGCCACGTTCGCGCGGTGGCTGGGCCAGGACGGCTGGGTCCGGCGGTACACCGAGCGTGGGCGGCCCGGCGTGTACCTGCGCGTGCGGCGCGGGGGGACGCTCGCCGCCGGCGACGACGTGACCCGCGTGAGCCGGCCGGGTCACGGCGTGACGGTCGCCGAGGTGTTCGCCGGGCTCGGCCCCGGTCCGGCGTCCGCGGTGC
Organism: Actinotalea endophytica; assembly: GCF_025717005.1. Classification (GTDB taxonomy): domain Bacteria; phylum Actinomycetota; class Actinomycetes; order Actinomycetales; family Cellulomonadaceae; genus Actinotalea. Next base: position 188,370 of record NZ_JAOVZU010000003.1, on the reverse strand, counting down.
TCGCCGACGACGGCTTCGACCTCGCCGACTACCTGCGCAGGCCGCTCGAGAGCGCCGCCGCCCGGGACGGGCGGTAGTGGCGCGACTGCCCGACGGCGAGCCCGTCCCGTCCGACGGCGCCCTGCCGCCGTGGCTGGCCGACGTCCCGCCGGCGGCGGCCGGGCTCGGGCTGTACCTGCACGTCCCGTTCTGCCGGGTGCGGTGCGGGTACTGCGACTTCACCACCTACACCGCAGCGGAGCTCGGCGGCGGCGGCGACCAGGCCCGCTACGCGCAGACCGCGGCGCGCGAGGTGGCGCTCGCAGCCGGGGTGCTCGGTGCTGTCGGCCGCGCTCGGCCGGTGACCTCGGTCTTCTTCGGCGGTGGCACGCCGACCCTCCTGCCGCCGGGCGGCCTCGCCGTGCTGCTCGGCGCGGTGCGCGACGAGCTGGGCGTCGAGCCGGACGCGGAGGTCACGACCGAGGCGAACCCCGACTCGGTCGGCGCGGCCGATCTCGAGGCGCTCGCCGAGGCCGGGTTCACGCGGGTCTCGTTCGGCATGCAGTCCGCGGTCACGCACGTGCTCGGTGTGCTCGACCGCACGCACGACCCGGCCCGTGTGCCCGAGGTGGTCCGCTGGGCGCGCGACGCCGGGCTCGCCGTGTCGCTGGACCTGATCTACGGCACCCCCGGTGAGTCGGTGGACGACTGGCGGACCAGCGTCGAGGCCGCGCTCGAGACCGGTGTGGACCACGTCTCCGCCTACGCGCTCGTGATCGAGGAGGGCACCCGGATGGGTGCCCTGGTGCGGCGCGGGGTGCTCGCGGCGCCCGACCCGGACGACCAGGCCGCGAAGTACGAGCTCGCCGACGACCTGCTGACCGCAGCGGGGCTCGACTGGTACGAGGTCAGCAACTGGGCCCGCCCGGGTGCGGCGTGCCGGCACAACGAGGCGTACTGGCGAGGCGCCGACTGGTGGGGCGTGGGGCCGGGCGCGCACTCGCACGTCGGCGGTCCGGACGCCTCGGTCCGGTGGTGGAACGTCAAGCACCCGCGCCCGTACGCCGAGGCGCTGGCCGACGGGCGCACGCCCGCGGCGGGGCGCGAGGTCCTCGGGGCGGACGAGGTCGCGCTGGAGCGTGTGCTGCTCGGTGTCCGGATGAGCGGCGGGCTGGCGCTCGACGAGCTCTCCGCTGCGGGCCGGCACGCGGTGGCGGGTCTGGTGGCCGACGGCCTGCTCGAGGGTGTCGCTGCGGTGCGCGGGCGGGCCGTGCTGACCCGGCGTGGCCGGCTGCTCGCCGACGCTGTGGTGCGTTCGTTGACCGACTGAGGAAGGGGCCGTGATGCGGGTCGAGATCGACGACCTGTCCGGTGACGACGTGCGCGCGCTGCTCGCCGGGCACCTGGCCGAGATGCGTGCGACGACGCCGGCGTGCAGCGTGCACGCGCTGGACCTGGACGGGCTGAGCGCGCCGCACGTGACCGTGTGGGCCGCGCGCGACGGGGTGGAGCTGCTCGGTGCCGGGGCGCTCAGCGAGCTGGACGCGACGCACGGTGAGCTCAAGTCGATGCGCACCGCGGCGCACGCCCGCGGGCGTGGTGTGGCGGCTGCGGTGCTCGGCACGATCATGGCGGCCGCGCGGGCCAGGGGGTATCGACGGCTGAGCCTGGAGACCGGGTCGTACGAGTTCTTCGCGCCGGCCCGGCGGCTCTACGCGAGGCACGGGTTCGTCGAGTGCGGTCCGTTCGCCGGCTACCGGGACGACCCGAACAGCGTCTTCATGACGCTCGCCCTGGACTGACAGTCGATGCCTCGCGGCCGGGTGCGGGCGCGGTGGGACCGGGCGGGGCGCCCGGTGGCGAGAACACCGAGGGCCGGCCACCCGACGGTGACCGGCCCCCAGGAACGTGCTCAGCGGCTCACTTGATGATCCGCCAGTTGATCGGGTAGCGGTACGCCTCGCCCTTGTTCGACGCGACCGCGGCCATGATGCAGAACACCAGGTTCCCGATCCACACCACGAAGGTGAGGATGACGCCGATCCCGATGAAGCTCAGGATGAACGAGACGATGTAGAGGATCGTCACGAGGATCTGGAAGTTCAGGGCCTCCTTGGCCTGCTCCTCGACGAACTGGCCCTTGCCCTTCTGGACCAGCCACACGACGAGTGGGGCGATGAAGCTGAGGAAGATGGCGCCGGCGTGGGCGAGTGTCGCCCACAGCCGCTGGTCGGAGTCGCTCAGCGGCATCGGGGCACCGTAGCCCGGTGCCGACGCGTATCCGCCTGCGGGCGGCGGCGCGTATCCACCAGCCGGCGGCGGGGCGTACCCACCGGCGGGCGGCGGGGCGTAGCCGGGCGGCGGCGTCTGGGCGGCGGGTGCCGGGGGAGTGGTCTGCTCAGGGGCGGGCGCCGGGGGCGTGGGCGGCTCGGGCGTGGGCTCGGGGGTGGGCTGCTGGGGTTCCTCGGGAGGGGTCGTGGTCATCGGGTTCACCACCATGTGTCGCAGGGACGGGCGGCCGGGGTCGGTGCCGACCGGGGCCGCAGGACGGCCGCTGGGCTGACCCTAGCGAAAGCCCTCCTGCTCACGTGGGAGCATCGCGGGATCAGGTTGTGACGAAGTCGATGAGCTCTTCCATCCGTCCGAGCAGGCTGGGCTCGAGATCCCGGTAGTCCCGCACCGCGCCGCGGATCCGGCGCCAGCCCGCCGCGACGTCGGCCTGGTCGGCGTGCGGCCAGCCGAGCGCGGCGAGGATCCCGTGCTTCCACGACGTGCCTCGGGGGATGTCGGGCCAGTGCTCGAGCCCGAGGCGTTCGGGTCGCACTGCCTGCCACACGTCCACGTACGGGTGGCCGAGCACGAGCACCGAGCCGACCGGCGCGGCGCGCACGGCGTCTGCGGCGATCCGGGACTCCTTGGACCCGGGGACCAGGTGGTCGACCAGCACCCCGAGCCGGCGGCCCGGGCCGGGTCCGAACGCGGCGACCTCGCGCACCAGGTCGTCCACGCCGTCGAGCATCTCGACGACCACGCCCTCGACGCGCAGGTCGTCGCCCCAGACCTGCTCGACGAGCTCGGCGTCGTGGCGGCCCTCGACCCAGATCCGGCTCGCCCGAGCCACGCGGGCCGGGGCGTCCGGCACGGCACGCGACCCGGAGGCCGTGCGCGCCGGGGCGGTGGGCGCCGTGCGTCCCACCGGCGGGACCAGCACGACGGGTTCGCCGTCGACCCAGAACCCGGGACCGAGCGGGAAGGTCCGGACCGCACCGCGGCGGTCCTCGAGGACGACCACACGCATCCCGCCGGACCGTTCGACGCGCAGCACCGCGCCGACCCAGCCGGTGGTGACCTCCTCGACGACGAGTCCGAGCTCGGCGGGCACGGGCCGCGAGCGCGGCGCGCGTGGTGCGGCGGCCGCGGCGAGCACGTCGGGTCCGTAGCGGTCCATCGGCACCTCCGGTCGGGGCCTCGATGATCCCCCGAGGGTGACCGGGCGCGGACGGCGGCGCGCCGGTCAGGCGTCGAGCGGCTTGGTGAAGAACAGCTCGGCGTAGGGGTTGTCGTTGTAGCGCCCGACCTCGGTGTAGCCCGCGCGCCGGTACATCGCGATCGCCTCGGTCAATGTGGCGTTGGTGTCCAGGACGACCCGGTGGTGGCCCTGCCGTGCGGCGAGCTGCTCGAGGTGGCGCAGCAGGCGGGAGCCCAGGCCGGCGCCGCGCCACGCGTCGTGCACCCACATGCGCTTGACCTCCGCGGTGCCGTCACCGAGGTCGAGGACCCCGCCGCAGGCCACCGGCTCGCCGTCGGACACCGCGACCACGTAGATGCCCTCGGTGTCCGGGGCCTCGACGTCGAACCCGTGCGGGAAGCGGCGGTCCAGCTCGGCGAAGTACTGCGCGGTGGCGGCGCGCACGCGAGGGTCGCCGGGCGGGGCCTCGTGCAGGTGCACGGTCGCGGCGCGGACCAGCAGGTCGGCCGTCGCGAGCGCGTCAGCGAGCCGATCGCGCTGGCGGTCGGTGAGGGGGGCCACGAGGCGCTCGGCGAGCAGCTGGGAGCGCTGCTCGAGCTCGTGCCAGGCGGCGGTCCCGGCCGCGGTGAGCGTGACCCTGCGCCGGCGGCGGTCGGCGGGGTCCGGCCGCACCTCGACCAGCCCGTCCTCGGTGAGGCGGGCGAGGAGCCGCGACAGGTAGCCGGAGTCGAGGTCCAGCCGGTCCCGGAGCTCGCGGACCGTGGCGCCCTCCGGGCCGGTCTCGAAGAGCAGGCGCGAGACGGCGAGGGGCCGGCCGGTGCCGAGGAACGACTCGTCGAGCACCCCGATGCGCTGGGTGTAGGTGCGGTTGAAGCGGCGCAGGGTCGATGCAGCTGCCGCGGAGGTCGTCCCGAGGTCTCCAGCCATTGTCTGACCATAGTCAGAGATCGGCGGCACGTCACGGCTGCCGCCCGGGCCGGGGCGTCGTACGATTAGCACTCAGGACCCGCGAGTGCCATCGATCGGAGGAGGCGCCATGAGTGACGAACGCCGCCTCGCGGTGCTGCGCGCGATCGTCGAGGACTACGTGGTCACCCAGGAGCCGGTCGGCTCCCGTTCGCTCGTCGAGCGGCACGCTCTCGGGGTGTCGCCGGCGACGATCCGCAACGACATGGCCGTGCTCGAGGAGTCCGGGTACATCGCACAGCCGCACACCTCGGCCGGGCGGGTCCCGACCGACAAGGGCTATCGGCTGTTCGTCGACCGGCTGTCCTCGGTCAAGCCGCTGTCGGTCGCCGAGCGCAAGGCGATCGCCACGTTCCTCGAGGACGCGGTGGACCTGGACGACGTGGTCGACCGTTCGGTCCGGCTGCTGTCCCAGCTGACCCACCAGGTCGCCGTCGTGCAGTACCCCTCGCTGAGCAGGTCGGCGCTGCGGCACGTCGAGCTGGTCCCGGTGAGCGACCGGCGGCTGCTCGTGGTGATCATCACCGAGACCGGCCGGGTCGAGCAGCGCGTGCTCGAGCTGGAGGCGCCGTTCGGCGACCACCTCGTGCCCGAGCTGCGCGCGCGCCTGAACGTCACGGCCGCGGGACGGCGGCTCAGCCAGCTCGCGCGCCCGCTCGGCGAGCTCATCGACGCGTTCCAGCCCGCCGACCAGGAGGCCGTCCGCGCCGTGGCGTCCGCGGTCGCCGACACCCTGGCCGAGTCGACCGAGGAGCGGATCGTCATGGCCGGGGCGTCGAACCTCGTCCGGGCCGAGCCGGACTTCCCGGGCACGGTCCGCCCGGTGCTCGAGGCGCTCGAGGAGCAGGTGGTGCTGCTCAGGCTGCTGACCGAGATGGCCGAGGACTCGGCCGACGTCGCGGTGCGGATCGGCCACGAGAACACCCACGTCGGCCTTGCGGAGGCCAGCGTGGTCGCCGCGGGGTACGGTGCCGACGGCCAGACCGTCGCCCGGATCGGCGCGCTCGGTCCGACCCGGATGGACTACGCCGGGACCATCGCCGCGGTGCGAGCCGTGGCGCGCTACCTGTCGAGGATCCTCGCCGGATGACCCCGGCGCACGACCGGGCGCGCGCGGCGCGCGCGACCCACGAGAGGCACGAGTGAGCAGCGACTACTACTCGATCCTGGGTGTGCCGAGGGACGCCACCCAGGACCAGATCAAGAAGGCCTACCGCAAGCTGGCCCGCGAGCTGCACCCCGACGTGGCCGAGGGCGACGGTGCGGCCGAGCGGTTCAAGGACGTCTCGCGCGCCTACGAGGTGCTGTCCAACCCCGAGAAGCGCCAGATGTACGACGCCGGCGTCGACCCGACCGCTCCGGGCGGGGGCAACGCCGGCTTCGGGGCCGGGTTCGGCTTCCAGGACATCTTCGAGACGTTCTTCGGTGCGGCGGCCGGCGGCTCGGCCCAGCGCGGCCCCGTGCCGCGCGCCCGTCGCGGCCAGGACGCGCTGGTCCGGCTCGACCTCGACCTCGCCGAGGCCGTGTTCGGCGTGCAGCGCGAGATCCAGGTGGACACCGCCGTCGTCTGTACGACCTGCCAGGGCACCTGCTGCCGGCCGGGCACCAGCCCGCGCACCTGCGACGTGTGCGGCGGGCGCGGCGTGGTGCAGCGGGTCGCGCGGTCGTTCCTCGGCCAGGTGATGACGACCAGCCCGTGCGCGGCCTGCCACGGCTTCGGCACCGTCATCCCCGAGCCGTGCCCGGAGTGCTCGGGCGAGGGTCGGGTCCGCAGCCGCCGCACGCTCACGGTGGACGTTCCGGCCGGGGTCGAGACCGGCACGCGCATCCGGCTCACCGGTCAGGGCGAGGTCGGCCCGGCCGGCGGCCCGCCCGGCGACGTCTTCCTCGAGGTGCGCGAGCGCCAGCACGAGGTCTTCGTCCGGGACGGCGACGACCTGCACTGCACGCTCCCGCTGCCGATGACCGCCGCAGCCCTGGGCACCACGGTCGAGCTGGAGACCCTGGACGGCGCGCGCTCGATCGACGTGCGACCCGGCACGCAGCCCGGCGACGTCCTGACCCAGAAGGGCCTCGGGGTCGGCCGCCTGCACGTGGGCGGGCGGGGCGACCTGCACATCCACGTCGAGGTGCAGGTGCCGACGGCGCTCGACGAGGACCAGGAGCGCCTGCTGCGCGAGCTGGCCGCGGCGCGCGGCGAGGAGCGCCCCGCCTCCCGCCTCGCCCCGGTGCACGCCGGGGTGTTCTCGCGCTTGCGCGACAAGCTCTCTGGGCGATGAGCCGACGCCGGACCGCCGGCCGGGAGACGTGGTGACCGCCCCGGTGTTCCTGGCCGAGCCCGGCGTTCTCGACGGGCTCGAGCCGGGTGCGCGCTACGTCCTCGAGGGCGCCGAGGCGCGGCACGCGGGCGTGGTGCAGCGCCGCCGGCCGGGCGAGGCCGTGGACGTCGTCGACGGCGCCGGTGTCCGGCTGTGCTGCACGATCGCCGACGTCGAGCCGGGGCGGCTCGTCCTGCAGGTCGCCGAGCGCGTGGTCGAGGCACGACCCGCCGTGCGGGTCGTGCTCGTGCAGGCGCTGGCCAAGGGCGACCGCGACGAGCTCGCGATCGAGGCGGCCACCGAGGTCGGCGTCGACGGGATCGTGCCGTGGCAGGCGCAGCGATCCATCGTCGTGTGGCGCGGCGACCGAGCGGCGCGGAGCCGTGCGAAGTGGCTGGCCACGGTGCGTTCGGCGACGAAGCAGTCCCGGCGGGCCGCGGTGCCGGAGGTCGCCGAGGCGGTGACCACGGCAGGCCTCGCCGCGCTGACCGCACAGGTCGTCGGGGACGGTGGCGCGGTGCTCGTGCTGCACGAGTCCGCGACGACGCCGTTGCGCGACGCGGCGCTTCCGGACGCGGGCGACGTGCTGCTCGTCGTCGGTCCGGAGGGCGGGATCGACGACGACGAGCTCGCCGCGCTCACCGGTGCCGGCGCCGTCGCGGTGCGGCTCGGCCCGCACGTGCTGCGCACCTCGACCGCGGGGCCGGTCGCCGCGGCGCTGGTCGCCGAGCGCCTGGGGCGGTGGGGCGGAGCGCCGCGGGCCGGAGCGCACTAGCCTGGCGTCATGTCGCCGCTGACCGCACCCGACTGCCTGTTCTGCCGGATCGTCGCAGGGGAGGTGCCCGCCGAGGTCGTGATCAGCACGGACACGATGGTCGCGTTCCGCGACATCGCACCGCAGGCCCCCGTCCACGTGCTCGTCACCCCACGGGACCACCACGCGGACGTCGCCCAGCTCGCGGCCGCCGACCCCGAGCTCCTGGCGGACCTGGTGCGCACCGCCAACGAGGTGGCCGAGGACCTGGCCGACGGCCAGTTCCGGATGATCTTCAACACCGGGACCCGGTCCGGTCAGTCGGTCTTCCACGTCCACGCGCACGTGCTGGCGGGGGCGCAGCTGGGCTGGAGCCCGGCGTGACGGATTTCCCCGAGGACCAGCCGGGGCCGGCCGCATAGGATGAAGGCCCCGGAACCAGGAGGGCACAAGGCCGCACGGCCGCACCCATGACAGCACCCACGCGCGGATCAGGCTCCACACCCACCGTGGCCGAGCACCGCATCGTCGTCCCGGCACACCTCGGTGTGGCCATCCTCGGCCCGCGGGACGAGGTGCTCCGTGCCGTCGAGGACGGCTTCCCCGCGGTCCGCATCCACGTTCGCGGCGACCAGGTCACGCTCCAGGGCCCGCACACCGACGTCGAGCTCGTCGGGCGCCTCGTCGACGAGCTCGTCGAGGTCGCCGAGTCGGGCGCGACGCTCGACCGCGACGTCGTGGGCCGCGCGGTGCAGATGCTGCGCAGCCAGAGCGCGCGGCCCTCGGAGGTGCTGACCCAGAACATCCTGTCCAGCCGGGGGCGCACCATCCGGCCCAAGACCGCGGGCCAGAAGACGTACGTCGACGCGATCGACCGGCACACGGTGACCTTCGGGATCGGCCCCGCCGGCACCGGCAAGACCTACCTGGCGATGGCCAAGGCGGTCCAGGCGCTGCAGTCGAAGCGGGTCAACCGGATCGTGCTGACGCGCCCGGCGGTCGAGGCCGGCGAGCGGCTCGGTTTCCTGCCCGGCACGCTCGCGGAGAAGATCGACCCGTACCTGCGCCCGCTGTACGACGCGCTGCACGACATGGTCGACCCGGACTCGATCCCGCGGCTGATCGAGTCCGGCACGGTCGAGGTCGCGCCGCTGGCCTACATGCGCGGCCGCACCCTCAACGACGCGTTCATCATCCTCGACGAGGCGCAGAACACCTCGACCGAGCAGATGAAGATGTTCCTGACGCGCCTGGGCTTCGGGTCGACCATGGTCGTCACCGGGGACGTCACGCAGGTCGACCTGCCCGGGGCCACCGTCTCCGGCCTGCGGGTCGTCGAGGACATCCTCTCCGGGGTGGATGACGTCATGTTCTGCCGGCTGACCTCGACCGACGTGGTCCGCCATCGACTCGTCAGCGACATCATCGACGCGTACGCCCACTGGGACGCGCGCAGCAACCGCGGGTGATCATGAGCATCGAGGTCAACAACGAGAGCGGCCACCCGGTCGACGAGGCCGAGTTCGCCGCGCTGGGTCGGCACGTGCTCGACGCCATGCGGGTGCACCCGCAGGCCGAGCTGTCCATCCTGCTCGTCGACGAGGACGTGATGTCCGAGCTGCACGAGCGCTGGATGGACGAGCCCGGCCCCACCGACGTGCTGTCCTTCCCGATGGACGAGCTGCGTCCGGGCGACGACGGCCAGGTCTCGGCCGCCGGACTGCTCGGTGACGTCGTGCTGTGCCCCGCGGTCGCGGCGCGACAGGCCGTCGCGGCGGGCCACTCGACCGCGGAGGAGCTCCTGCTCCTCACCACGCACGGGATCCTCCACCTGCTCGGCTACGACCACGCCGAGCCGGAGGAGGAGAAGGAGATGTTCGCGCTGCAGCGACGGCTCCTGCTCACCTTCCTCGCGGGCCGATGACGGCTGCCTGGCTCGCGGCGGGTGCGCTCGTCGCGGTCCTGCTCGCCGCGGGGCTCTCGGCCGGTGAGGCCGGCCTGCACCGGTTGAGCCGGTCCGCGATCGCCGCGCTCGCGACGCCGACGCCGTCCGGCCGGCGCGTCGCACGGTTCGCGCACGACCCGCAGAGCGCCGCGGCCGCTGCCGCGACCGTGCAGGTGCTGCTCGAGGTGGCGACCGCTGTACTGGTCACCCTCTCGCTCGCGATGCTCGGGTGGAGCTGGTGGCAGGTGCTCCTGCTCGCCCTGCCCCTGGTGTCGGCGCTCGCGCTGGTCGTGGTGCGCCACCTGCCGCGCCGCCTCGGGCGGACGCATCCCGCCGCGGTCGTGCTCGCGAGCTCCGGCCTGCTCACCGCCGCGCTGCTGGTGGCGAGCAGGGTGCGCTTGTCCGGCCGCACCGCGGCGGAGCAGCAGGAGCTCTCGGACGACGAGCTCCGGGACATGGTCGACCGGGTCTCGGAGTCGGAGGCGATCGAGGACGACGAACGCGAGCTGTTCCACGCCGTCCTCGAGCTCGGCGAGACCCTGACCCGCGCCGTCATGGTGCCGCGGACCGAGATGATCACGTTGCCGCGCGGCACCCCGGTGCGCAAGGCGCTGTCGCTCTTCCTGCGGTCCGGCTACTCGCGCGTGCCGTTGGTGGGTGACTCCGACGACGACGTGCTCGGCGTGCTGTACCTCAAGGACCTCGTCCGCCACCGTCACCTGGTCGAGCGCTCCGACAGCGCGCCGGTGGACAGCCTGGCCCGGCCGGCGGTGTTCGTCCCCGAGTCCAAGCCGGTCGACGAGCTGCTGCGCGAGATGCAGCGCGGGTCCAGCCACCTCGCGCTGGTCGTCGACGAGTTCGGTGGGATCGCCGGGCTGGTCACCATGGAGGACGCGCTCGAGGAGATCGTGGGCGAGTTGACCGACGAGCACGACCGCACCGGCCCCGAGGTCGAGGACCTCGGCGACGGCAGGTTCCGGGTGCCTGCCCGGCTACCGGTGGACGAGCTCGGCGAGCTGTTCGACCTCGATCTCGAGGACGAGGACGTCGACACGGCCGCGGGCCTGCTCGCCAAGGCGCTCGGCAAGGTTCCGCTCGCCGGGGCGCGCGCCGAGGTCTCGGGGCTCGAGCTCGTCGCGGACCGCGTCGAGGGGCGTCGCAAGCAGGTGTCCACGCTGCTGGTCTCCCGGGTGGAGGAGGAGTGATGTTCCGCTCAGGGTTCGTGTGCGTCGTCGGGCGCCCCAACGCGGGGAAGTCCACGCTGACCAACGCGCTGGTCGGGCAGAAGGTCGCCATCACCTCGGGACGGCCGCAGACCACCCGGCACGTGATCCGCGGCGTCGTGCACCGCCCCGACGCCCAGCTGGTGCTGGTGGACACCCCGGGGTTGCACCGCCCGCGCACGCTGCTCGGTGAGCGCCTCAACGACCTCGTGATGGCGACGCTCGGCGAGGTCGACGCGGTCGTGTTCTGCCTGCCCGCCGACCAGAAGGTCGGGCCGGGGGACCGGTACATCGCCTCGCAGCTCGCCGAGCTGTCCGCGGGCCGCCAGACGACGCCGGTGATCGCGGTGGCGACCAAGGCGGACCTGGTGAGCCCGGCGCGGATGGCCGAGCACCTGGTCGCGGTGGCCGAGCTCGGCGAGTGGGCGGACATCGTGCCGGTCAGTGCGTCGTCCGGGTTCCAGGTCGACACGCTCGTGGACGTCCTGGTGGGGCACGTGCCGCCCGGCCCGCCGCTGTACCCCGACGGGGAGCTCACCGACGAGCCCGAGGCCGTCATGGTCGCCGAACTCGTCCGCGAGGCGGCCCTGGAAGGCGTGCGCGACGAGCTGCCGCACTCGCTCGCCGTGGTGGTCGACGAGATCCTGCCGCGGGAGGGGCGTGACGGCTCCGACGGCCGTCCTGCGCTGCTGGACGTGCGGGTCAACCTGTTCGTCGAACGATCGAGCCAGAAGGCCATCGTGATCGGCCGTGGTGGGTCCCGGCTGCGCGAGGTCGGCACGCGGGCCAGGCGGGGCATCGAGGCGCTGCTCGGGTCCCAGGTGCACCTCGACCTGCACGTCAAGGTCGCGAAGGACTGGCAGCGTGACCCCAAGCAGCTGGGCCGGCTCGGCTTCTGAGGCGCGCCGCGGCCTGCGCGGCCCCGGGACCTCGCGGCACTAGAATCCCCGGGTGCGCTATCGGATCGCCCTGACCAGCGCACTCGTGGTCGTCGGGCTCGGGGTGCTCGGCGCGGTGTCGGGCCCGGGCTGGGACCCGGTGCCGATGACCGCGACCATCGACGTCGCGTCGCCGGACACTGCGATCGACGGTGCCGACGACATGGATCCGATCGGCACGTACGAGGTCGAGTCGACCGTCATCACGGTCGAGCTGGCCGGCACCAGTGTCGAGGCCCAGATCACTCAACCGATCGGCGCGCCCGGTGACCGCCCCGGGGTGGTGTTCGTGCACGGTGCCGGGACCGGGAAGTTCACCGACGCGTTCGTCGACCAGGCCCGGGCGCTCGCGTCCGCGGGGATCGTCACGCTCGTGCCGAACAAGCGTCTCGACACCTACAGCACCCGCAGCCGCGACTACGTGGCGATGGCGAACGACTACCTGCGCAGCGTCGACGCCCTGCGCGCCTGGCCGGGCGTCGACCCGTCGCGGGTCGGCGTCTACGGCGAGAGCGAGGGCTGCTGGATCGTGCCGGTGATGGCGGCCGACAACCCGTCGGTCGCCTTCACGGCGCTGGTCGCGGCCCCGGTGGTGCCACCGCGCGAGCAGGCGGCCTTCGCGGTCGACTCGTACCTGCGCAACACCGGTGTGCCCGAGGATGTCCTGCGGGCGATCCCTCGGTTCGTCGGGATGGAGTTCCCCGGCGGTGGGTTCAGCTACGCGGACTTCGACGTCGAGGCGTTCCAGCAGCGGATGCGCCAGCCCGTCATGATCGTCTACGGCACCGGGGACTCGGCGATGCCGACGGTCCAGGGCGCCCTGCAGGTCATCGACGACGTGACGACGGCGGGCAACCCGGACTGGACGGTGCGGTACTACGAGGGCGCCGACCACGGCATCCGGGTGGACGACGTCGTGGTGCACGACTTCCTGCGCGACCTCGCGGTGTGGGTGTCCGGCCTGCCGGAGACCGGCGACGTGGCGCCGCGGATCGCCGGCGCCGAGCCCTACCAGCGCTTCCTCGCCGCGCCGGTCGAACGTCCCCGGTGGTACGCCGAGGGCGACCTGCTGGTCGCCTATCTCGTCCTCGTGGTGGTCGCTCTGGTCACGGGGCCGGTGGTCTGGGTCGCCAGGCGGCTGCGCGGGCGCCGGACGAAGGCGCTGGCCGACGGCGTGGTGCTGCCGCTCGTGGTGATGGCGGTGTCCGCCGTGCTCTCGTTCCTCGGGTTCGTGGTGTACCTGCTGGTGGTGGCGAACCTCGCGCAGAACTACCGGACCAGCACGATCGTGGTGCAGGGCGGTTGGCTCGCCGTGCGGTTGCTCGCGCTCGCGAGCGTCATCGCCGGCGTGGTGCTCGCCTACCGGATCAAGGACGGTCGGCGCCGGTCCGGGAAGCCCGCGGCACGGACGGCCGGCGGGTACTGGTGCCTGTCCGGCTCGTTGGTCGGCAGCGGGATCCTGCTGGTGCTCCTCGCGTACTGGAACGTGTTCCCGGCACTGCTCTGACCGGGTGCGACACCCCTGGAACGGCCCCAGGTCCCGGGTGATGCGTGCCACACTACGAGCGACCCCCGCGCACCCGAAAGGCACACAGATGTCCGAGCCCCAGGAGTTCACCGCCCAGCAGGCCTCCGATCCGACGACCCCGGCGCAGACGCTGGCGGACATCGCGGCGCTGCGTCCCGACCTGAGGCCCGCGGTCGCGGCGAACCCCTCGGCCTACCCGGGTCTGCTCGAGTGGCTCGGCGGCCTCGGCGACCCGCAGGTCGACGCCGCGCTGGCCGCCCGGTCGGCCGCACCCGCCGCCCCGCCTGCCGAGCAGCCGCCGGCCGGGTGGCAGCAGTCGCCCGAGCAGGCGCCCCCTGGTATGCAGCCGCAGCCCTATGCGGGGCAGCCGTACCAGGGCGGCCAGCCTCCGGCCGGTCAGCCCTACCCGGGCCAGCCCTACCCCCAGCCGGGCCAGCCCTACGGCACCCAGCCGTATGCGGGCACGCCGCCCACGAAGTCCAACGGCAGCAAGATCGCGATCATCATCACCATCGTCGTGGTCGTCATCATCGGGCTCGGCCTCGGCGCGTTCTTCCTGCTCCGGAGCATCATCGGGAACGTCGCGGACGACATCTCGAACAACCTCCCGTCCAGCACCTCGACCACGTTCGGCAGCGACGCACCGGGCGACGACCCGTCGCTCGACGCGCTCTGGTACGCGTGCGACGGCGGCGACATGGCGGCGTGCGACCAGCTCTACAACGACTCCCCGTTCGGCTCGGAGTACGAGACCTTCGGCGACACGTGCGGCGGGCGCCAGGACGCCAACACGGGCAACTACTGCGTGGACCTGGACAGCTGAGCGCGCGGCGGGGGGGGGGGCGCGCGGGGGGGGCGGGGGGGGGGGGCCCGGGGGGCGCGGGGCGGGGGGGGGGGGGGGGG